>CAWELA010000001.1:0-11787 GCA_963809885.1 uncultured Acidimicrobiia bacterium
ACCGACCCGGTAGTCAATACCAAGATGTTCAATACCGTGCGGACCGCGCGCGCTCCGCCGCGCGCTGCGTCTTCTTCGTCGGTCCCGCGCTGGGCGGGAGAGGTCGATGCCGAGGGCCTCGGTGGTGCGGAAGGCGTCCTCGTCGAGCTCGCGGATCTCGACCTCCTGGCCGTCCTCGTTCATCACGCGAACGTTCAGGCAGAGCGCCTGCATCTCCTTGATGAGCACCTTGAAGCTCTCGGGGATACCAGGTTCGGGGATGTTCTCGCCCTTGACGATCGCTTCGTACACCTTCACGCGGCCGAGGACGTCGTCGGACTTGATGGTGAGGATCTCCTGCAGCACGTACGCGGCGCCGTAGGCCTCGAGCGCCCACACCTCCATCTCACCGAAGCGCTGACCGCCGAACTGCGCCTTCCCACCCAGCGGCTGCTGCGTGATCATCGAGTACGGGCCGGTCGAGCGCGCGTGGATCTTGTCGTCCACGAGGTGCGACAGCTTCAGGATGTACGAGTAGCCGACCGTCACCGGGCCGTCGAACGGCTCACCCGTCCGACCGTCGTAGAGGGTCGCCTTGCCGTCGTTGCCGACCATGCGCTGACCGTCGTCGCCATCGGGGTTGAGCGTCTCGAAGAGCCGCAGGATCGTGCCCTCCGGACCCGACTGCTCGACCTCGTCCCAGTGGGCACCGTCGAACACCGGCGTGGAGACCCACACCGAGGGCTCGGTCTGCGTGCGCGTCTTGGTGTCGACGCGGGGGCCGCGACGCTGGCCCTCCCAGCCGTGCCGTGCGGCGTAGCCCAGGTGCGCCTCGAGCACCTGACCCACGTTCATGCGGCTCGGCACTCCGAGGGGGTTCAGCACGATGTCGACCGGCGTCCCGTCGGCGAGGTACGGCATGTCCTCGATCGGGAGGATCTTGGAGATGACGCCCTTGTTGCCGTGGCGGCCGGCGAGCTTGTCGCCCTCGCTGATCTTCCGCTTCTGGCCGACGTAGACCCGCACCAGCTGGTTCACACCCGGCGGGAGCTCGTCGCCCTTGTCGCGCGAGAACTCCCGCACCGCGATGATCTTGCCGGTCTCGCCGTGGGGCACCTTCAGCGACGTGTCGCGCACCTCGCGCGCCTTCTCACCGAAGATCGCACGGAGCAGACGCTCTTCCGGCGTGAGCTCGGTCTCACCCTTCGGCGTGACCTTGCCGACGAGGATGTCGCCCGGGCCGACCTCCGCACCCACTCGGATGATCCCGCTCTCGTCGAGGTCCTTGAGGATGTCCTCGGAGAGGTTCGGGATGTCCCGCGTGATCTCCTCCGCGCCGAGCTTCGTGTCACGGGCGTCGATCTCGTGCTCCTCGATGTGGATCGACGTGAGCACGTCGTCCTTCACGAGCCGCTCCGAGAGGACGATCGCGTCCTCGAAGTTGTGGCCCTTCCACGACATGAACGCGACGAGCAGGTTCTTGCCGAGGGCGAGCTCGCCCTGGTGGGTGGACGGACCATCACCGAGGACGTCGCCCTCCCTGATCTCGTCTCCGGTGTTCACGAGCGGCTTCTGGTTGATGCAGGTGCCCTGGTTGGAGCGCACGAACTTCGACAGCTCGTACGTCACCTTGCCCTTGCGGGAGCCGCCGTCGTACTCGACGCTGATCGCGTCGCCGGACACGTCGGTGACGCGTCCGTCGCCCTCGGCGAGGATGACGTCGCCGGCGTCGCGCGCCGCACGGTCCTCGACCCCGGTGCCGATGAACGGCGCCGTGGGCTTCAGCACGGGGACGGCCTGGCGCTGCATGTTGGCGCCCATCAGCGCTCGGTTGGCGTCGTCGTGCTCGAGGAACGGGATCAGCGCCGTCGCGACCGACACGATCTGCTTCGGCGACACGTCCATGTAGTCGACCTCGTTCGGGTCGACGTACGCGAGCTCGCCGCGCTTCGGCCCGGACGAGCACGCGGTCGTCGACGAACCTGCCGTTCGCGTCGAGCACGGCGTTCGCCTGCGCGATGACGTAGCGGTCCTCGTCGTCGGCCGCGAGGTAGTCGAGGCGACCCGTCGCCTTGCCGTTCTCCATCTTCCGGTACGGGGTCTCGATGAACCCGAACGGGTTGATCCGGGCGAAGCTCGCGAGGTAGCCGATCAGGCCGATGTTCGGGCCTTCCGGCGTCTCGATCGGGCACATCCGGCCGTAGTGGCTGGGGTGCACGTCGCGGACCTCGAAGCCCGCACGCTCACGCGAGAGCCCACCGGGCCCGAGTGCCGAGAGACGCCGCTTGTGCGTGAGGCCGGCCAGCGGGTTCGTCTGGTCCATGAACTGGCTCAGCTGGCTGGAGCCGAAGAACTCCTTGATGGCCGCGACGACCGGGCGGATGTTGATGAGCGTCTGGGGCGTGATGGCCTCGACGTCCTGGGTCGTCATGCGCTCGCGCACGACGCGCTCCATGCGCGACAGACCGACGCGCACCTGGTTCTGGATCAGCTCGCCGACCGAACGGACACGACGGTTGCCGAAGTGGTCGATGTCGTCGCGGAAGTAGTCGTCGGGCTGGTCGTTCGAGTGCAGCTTCACCAGGTACGACACCGTCGCGAGGATGTCGGCCTTCGACAGCTGGTAGTCGACCGGACCCTTGTCGGGATCCGCGTTCGGGATCGAGAGCTCGTACTTGGCGAGCGGGAGCTTCTCGTACTCGTCGGCCAGCTTCTTCGACACCTTGTGCCGTCCGACCTTGGCCATGTCGTAGCGCTTGGGGTTGAAGAAGAGGTTCTCGATGAGCTGGCGCGCGGAGTCCGGCGTCGGCGGCTCTCCCGGACGCAGCTTCCGGTAGATGTCGATGAACGCCTCTTCCGCGCTCGCCGTGTTGTCCTTGGCGAGCGTGTTGCGCATCGAGTCGTACGGCTCACCGTTCGGGTCGAGGATGAGCGAGAGCAGCTCCTCCTCGGTCTCGCCGAAGCCGAGCGCCTTGAGCAGGACCGTCACCGGCTGCTTGCGCTTTCGGTCGACGCGGACGTACACGATGTCCTTCTTGTCGACCTCGAACTCGAGCCACGCACCACGGCCCGGGATCATCTTGGCGTCGACGACGTCCTTCTCGGGCTGGGTCTTGTCCGGGCTGATGTTGAAGTACACCCCGGGCGACCGGACCAGCTGCGAGACCACGATGCGCTCGGTGCCGTTGATGATGAAGGTGCCGCGCGCGGTCATCATGGGGAAGTCGCCCATGAAGACCGTCTGCTCCTTGATCTCACCGGTCGTCGAGTTCATGAACCGCGCGGTCACGAAGAGCGGACGCGCGTAGGTCATGTCCTTGTCGCGGCACTCCTTCTCGCTGTGCTTCGGCGGGTCGAAGACGTGATCCGCGAGCTCGAGCTTGAGGGTGCCGGTGAAGTCCTCGATCGGCGAGATGTCCGCGAGGACCTCGGCGATGCCCACCTCGATGAAGTGGTTGAAGGACAGGCGCTGGACGGCGATGAGGTCCGGGAGCTCGAGGACCTCGGGGAGCTTGGAGAAGGACAGACGTTCGCGGGACGCGAGACGAGGCACTAGCGACTCCTCAAATTGCAGCGGCGAAGACACGGGCGCGCGCGGACCCCGAAATTGGGGTCAGCAGAAGGCGGGGCGGAACAACACGGCTTCAAAGATGATATACGCGCCGAAGCCCGACCGCAAACACACGTCAGCGGACAGGCCCCCTCGGGGGCCTGTGGTCAGCCGGGGGTGACCCTAGGACCCTCTCTCGCGCGGGTCAAGCATCTCCTCGGGCCGTGTTCGCACCGCCTGCGTCGGTGCCCCGGAGGGGCTTGCCCCCGAATCCCTCGGGGACGACGTGAGGGGCTACTTGAGCTCGACGCTCGCGCCGGCGGCCTCGAGCTGCGTCTTGGCCTTCTCGGCGTCTTCCTTCGAGGCCTTCTCGAGGACGGGCTTCGGCGCGTTGTCCACGAGATCCTTGGCCTCCTTCAGCCCGAGGCTCGTGAGCGACCGGACCTCCTTGATGACCTGGATCTTCGCGTCGCCCGCGGCGGTGAGGACGACATCGAACTCGTCCTTCTCCTCGGTGGCGCCCGCGGCCTCGCCACCACCGGTGGCGGCGGGGCCGGCGACGGCCACGGGTGCCGCGGCGGTGACGCCGAACTCCTCCTCGAACGCCTTCAGGAAGTCGTTCAGCTCGAGGACCGTCATGTTCTTGAAGACGTCCAGCAGCTCAGTCGTGCCCATGGTTGCCATTGTCAGCTTTCCTCCGTGCTGTTCTCGGTCTCGTCCGTCTTGTCGGCGTCGCTCGCTGCGGCCGGGGGTACCCCGTCCGCGGGCGCTTGCTCCGCATCGGACTCGGTTGTGGTCGGTGCTTCCGCCGCCGGAGTCTCCGCGGCGGAGTCCTCGGGGGCGTCGGCCGCTGGAGCCTCGGCCTCGGTCGGTTCGGCGGCGGGAGGCTCGAGGACCTCGCCGGCTTCGATGCGCTGGTCGACGAGGGCCTTGACCCCGTAGGCGAAGTTCCGGGTGAACGCCTGGAACAGGCCCGCCGCCTTCACCAACGGCGCCTGGAACCCGCCCGCGAGTCGGGCGAGCAGGACGTCGCGGGGCTCGATCTCGGCGAGCGACTCGACCTCGCCCCGGGTCAGGACCCGCGGACCGAGCAGGCCACCCTTGATCACGAGCGACGGGTTGCCCTTGCCGAAGTCCTTGAGCGCCTTGGCCGCCACGACGGCGTCGCCGCGCACGAACGCGATCGCGGTGGGACCGCTGAGCATCGGCAGGAGCTCCTCGAGGCCGGCGGCCTCGACGGCCCGTCGAGCCAGGGTGTTCTTGAACACCTTGTACTCGGTGCCGGCGGGGCGCAGCGCGCCGCGCAGCTCCGCGAGGTCAGTGACGCTCAGCCCGCGGTACTCGGTGAGGACCGCGGCGTCGGACTCGGTCAGCTTCGTGCGGATCTCTTCGACCGCTGCCGTCTTCTCTGGTCTCGCCATGAAGGACTCCGAAACAACGAAACGGGGCGCCCCAGACACGCGAGACACCCCGGTTGGATCGGAGGTCGCCTCGTCCGGCGGGTGGAACCCATTACCTCTCCCGGGAGCTCGTCCCGGTCGAGACCGAAGGTCTGTGGCAACGATTGGTGGTAGCCCAAGCAGGCTACCCGGCGAGCACCGCCTGCTGCGAGTCGTCCTCGGCGGCCGCGGGGTCGATCTTCACTCCGGGGCCCATCGTGGAGGACACCGACGCCGTGCGCAGGTACCGGCCCTTCGCCGACGCCGGCTTGGCCCGGTTGATCTCGTCGAGCACCGAGTGGAGGTTCTCCACCAGCTTCGTCACGTCGAAGCTCGCCTTCCCGATCGGCACGTGCACGTTGCCGTACCGGTCGGTGCGGTACTCGACCTTGCCGGCCTTGAACTCCGAGACCGCCTTGCCGATGTCGTTGGTGACGGTGCCGGTCTTCGGGTTCGGCATCAGACCGCGGGGCCCGAGCGTGCGACCGAGCTTCCCGACCTGGCCCATGAGGTCCGGGGTCGAGATTGCGACGTCGAAGTCGAGGAACCCTCCCTCGATGCGCTTGACGAGGTCGTCGGCACCCACCACGTCGGCGCCGGCCGCCTCGGCGTCGCGGGCCTGGTCGCCCTGCGCGAAGACGGCGACCCGCACGGACTTCCCGGTGCCGTTCGGCAGCGAGACCGTCCCGCGGATCATCTGGTCGGCCTTGCGGGGATCGACACCGAGGCGTACCGCGAGCTCGACCGTCTCGTCGAACTTCCTCTTGGCGAAGGACTTCACCAGCTCGAGCGCCTCGGTGGGGCTGTGGAGCCGTTCGCGGTCGTACCGCTTGGTCGCGTCGTCGTAGGACTTGCCGTGCTTGGTCATCGGGGTGCTCCCTCCCTCGTCGGTGGCCCGGATCCGGCGGCGAGGTCCTCCACCGGGGGCTGGGTCGTGCGCTGGTCGGTGCCTCGCGTCAGCCGGTGACCTTGATGCCCATCGAGCGGGCGGTGCCGGCGATCTGGAGGATGGCACCCTCGAGGTCGATCGCGTTGAGGTCGGGCATCTTCGTCTCGGCGATCTGACGCACCTGCGAGCTCGTGACGGTTCCGGCCTCGTCGGTGCGCGGGTTCGCCGCACCCTTCTCGATGCCGGCCGCCTGCCGGAGCAGGAACGGTGTCGGGGGCGTCTTGGTGATGAAGGTGAAGGTCCGGTCCTCGAAGATCGAGATCTCGGCCGGGATCACCATCCCGCGCTGGTTCTCCGTCGCGGCGTTGTACGCCTTGCAGAAGTCCATGATGTTGATGCCGTGCGGACCGAGCGCCGTCCCCACGGGGGGTGCGGGCGTCGCCTGTCCGGCCTGGATCTGGATCTTCACGATCGCAACGAGCTTCTTCTTGGCCATGGGAAAGCGGAATCCTTGTCGTGACGAGCGGGGGCTAGAGCTTTGCGACCTGGCCGAACTCGAGCTCGACGGGGGTCTCGCGACCGAAGATGTTCACGAGCACCTTGAGCTTCGAGCGGTCGACGTCGATCTCGGCGATCGCGCCGTTGAACTCGGCGAACGGACCGGTGGTGACCCGGACCTGCTCGCCCTCCTCGAACTCGACGCGCGGCCGGACCTTCTTCTCGACGACCGGTGCACCCTCGGGCTTCGCGACGCCGAGGATGTCCTCGACCTCCTTGCGCGAGAGCGGCACGGGCTTGGACCCGCTCGGTCCGACGAAGCCGGTGACGCCGGGCGTGTTGCGCACGACGTACCAGGAGTCGTCGTCGAGGTCCATCCGCACGAGCAGGTAGCCCGGGAAGACCTTCTTCTGGACGACGCGCCGCTGACCGCCCTTGAACTCGATCACGTCCTCCATCGGGATGACGACCTCGAAGATGCGCTCCTCGACGTGCATCGACCGGATGCGGTTGAGCAGGTTCGACTTCACCTTGTTCTCGTAGCCCGCGTACGTGTGGACGACGTACCAGTCGCCCTCGCGGTCGAACGGGCTCGGCTCGGCCGGGGCGGGCGCTTCGGCCGAGTCGTCCGCGGCAGGCTCCTCGACGGCGACCTCCTCGACGGCGACCTCCTCGGCCAGGACCTCGTCGGCCGGCGCGGCGTCGACGGGCACGTCGGCCGCGGGCGTCGGATCGAGCCCCAGGAAGGCCGCAGCAGCACCCGCGTCCACGGTCTCGCTCGAACCGGTCGACTCGCTCGCGCCGGTGGATTCGTCAGTGAATTCGATGGCCATGGGTCTCAGTCGAAGAGGAAGAGGACGAACTTCGAGGACGCGTAGTCGTACCCGAAGATGAGTGCGGTCATGAACACGACGGCGATGAGCACGACGATCGTCGAGTTGACGACCTCCTTGCGCGTCGGCCAGGCGACCTTCTTGAGCTCGGACCTGACCTCACTGAAGAACTGACGAGGACCGGTCTTCTCACGCTTGACGTCCGAACCCGGCGCCGGGCGCGACCGCTTCTCGGCGGTCTTGTTGGCCTCTTGCTTCGCCATCAGACGCTTGGTCTGACGGTTCATGGGCTGTGTCATGGCGTCGTCGTCACGTTCGATCTGGGGTCAGAGCAGGGCAGGAGGGACTCGAACCCCCAACCACCGGTTTTGGAGACCGGTGCTCTACCAATTGAGCTACTGCCCTCCGGCACCGGGCGCCGAACCATTCGAGGATAGCAGCGGCATGCCGCCGGTCTTCTGGCGAGGCCGGGAGCCGAGCGGCAGGCCGAGGCGGGTCAGGTGGCAAGCGTGGCGCGGGTGGCCCGCCGACGGGCCCGGGCGACGAGCACCGCCGCGGTGGTGGCCCCGGCCGCGGCCGCGGCCCCGCCGATCGCACCGACGTAGGCGAGGCGCTTGCCCGAGAGCACGGAGCGGATCGCCCGCTGCTCGGAGGCCTCTCCGATCGCCGCGAGCGTCTGGCTCAGCACGCCGGGCGCCGGCTCGAGGTACTGGGTGCGCAGGAGCTGGAGGCTCCGGAGCATCCGGCGGTAGCGGGCGAGCTCGGCCTGGCAGCGCAGGCACGACTCGACGTGGCGCTGGACCGTCAGGGCGACGGGTGCGTCACCGTCGAGGGTCCCGGGCAGGACGAGGGCGACCTCTTCACACCGCACGGGCCGACCTGCCCTCCGTCTCGTCGAGCAGGTCGCGCAGGCGCTTGCGGCCCCGGTGCAGGCGGACCTTGGCCGCCGCGACCGAGATCCCCGTCTCCGCGGCGATGGCCTCGTGCGACAGGCCGTAGACGTCCTTGAGGATCACGGTCGTGCGCATGGACGGCGGCAGCTGGTCGAGGGCGGTCGCGACGTCACCGAGCCCGGCGGTCGAGGCGGCGAGGTCGTCGGGCCGGGCGTCGAGCCGGACGTCGGCCTGCTCGGGCACGTCGTCGAGGTGGACCGTGCGGCGCCGGCGACGCCGCTCGACGAGCGTGTACGAGGAGTTGGCGGTGATGCGGTACAGCCACGTCGTGAACGCGGCGTCACCGCGGAAGCGCCGGATGCCCTTCCAGGCTCGGAGGTATGCCTCCTGCACCACGTCTCGTGCGTCCTCCTCGTTCCCGGTGAGACGGACGGCGAGCGTGTAGCTGTCGACGTAGGTGCGGCGCACCAGCTCGTCGAACGCGGCCCGGTCCCCCCGGCGGGCCGCGTCGACGAGCGTCTGCAGCTCGTCGGGCGCCCCGATGTCTGGTCGGTCGGTCTCTTGGCGATTGGCATCCATATGACTCGCGGGGACGCTACGGGGTTACCTGCCGGTAGCGCCAAGATCCCGCGTCAACGCTGCGTCAACACCGTCTGTGCGGCGTCCCGGGGTGGATCGAGCGCAAGTCGTTCACCGTTCGAGCTCCGTGAGCTCGGCTCGGGCGAGGGTGGTGGCCTCCTCGATGCTCAGCACTGCGCCCCGAGCCCAGGCCGCGGCGAGCTCCGCCGGATCCATCGATGCCTCGAGGTGCGCCCGGGTCCGACGCTGGACCTCGACGTCCCCCGGGGCGCCCTCGATGCCGGACTCGACCCGGAAGCGGTCGAGGGCGGCGAGCAGCTCGGCGGCGGTGCCGGGGGCGCGGCGCGCGACCACCCCCGAGACGGTGCCGATGACCGTCGCCGTGAAGAAGTCGCTCCCCGTCTCCTGCATGTGTGGGAGCGCCTCTCGCAACGCGCGTGCCGCCTCGGCGGGCTGGCCCAGGCGGAGGTGCGCGACGCCCCGGAAGAAGTAGCTCTGGCCGAGAGTGGTCGAGCTCGGCGCGACCCGCACGCACTCCTCCAGGAGCTCGATGGCGACCTCGGGCTCGCTCGTGATGCGGGCGATCCCACCGTCGAGGAGCGCCGTGCCGATCAGGAAGCGGTTCCCGAGGCGTCGAGCCGCGGTCATGAGCTCGTCGGCGACTCGACGACCACGCTCGTCGTCGCCGCCGAAGCTGCAGGCGAGCGACAGGTTCCCCAGACTGAACAGCTCCCAGAACCGGTCGCCGATCGTGCGGGCAGCTGCAACTGCTTCCTCACAGCGCGAGATCGCCGTCCCGGGACGGTTCGACTCGAGCTCGGCGATCCCGAGTTGCGCGAGCCCGACCGCGACCGGTGCCAACCCCGCGTCCCGCGAGCAGGCGAGACTCGCTTCATAGAGCGCCAACGCCTCTTCGAAGCGGTTCGCGTAGTTGGCTCCCGCACCGGCGTTGGCGAGGAGCTCGGCACGGCGTGTCCGCCGGGAGCGCGGGGGCATGCTCCAGCGCTGCACGGTTCCACTGGTACATCTCGCGGTAGCTCCAGCTGCGGTGCCAGAAGATGTTGAGACCGTGCACGAGCCGCACGAACGCGTCGGGATCGTGATCACGGGCCCAGCCCAGCGCGGCGCGCGAGGTTGTCCTGCTCGGCGGAGAGCCGTGCGACCGCATCCTCGTCGTCGGGGCCCTTGCACCTCGGGGCGACGGCCTCGGCCAGGGCCAGGAAGTGCTCGACGTGGCGGGCCTGCACCCGCTCCAGGGCATCGACATCACCGAGCCGCTCGGTCGCGTACTCGCGGAGCGTGTCGAGCAGTCGGTAGCGGGTTCCCGCGCCGGTGTCGTCGGTGACGACCATCGACTTGGCGACCAGGCTCCCGAGGAGGGCGAGCACGCGGCGCGCTGCGACGTCGTCGCCGGCGCCGATCGCCTCGGCGGCGTCGAGGGTGAACCCGCCGGCGAAGACGGCGAGCCGGGCGAACAACAGCTGCTCTGCCGGTTCGAGGAGCTCGTACGACCAGTCGACGGCGCCCCGCAGCGTCTGGTGGCGCTCCAGGACCGTGCGCCGGCCACCGGCAAGGAGCTCGAAGCGCTCGTCGAGTCGGGCGAGCACCTCGCTCGGGGCCATCAGCTGGAGGCGCGCCGCGGCGAGCTCGATCGCGAGCGGGATGCCGTCGAGTCGCCGGCAGATCTCGGCGATCACGGGTGCGTTGTCGGGGGACAGCGTGAAGCCACGCTTCGCCGATCGCGCCCGCTCGGCGAACAGTCGGACCGCGTCGTTGTCCATCAGGGAGGTTGCGTCGGCGACGTCGCCGTCGGCAGCCGTCATCGCGAACGGTCGGACCTCGTAGGTGTCCTCGCCCTCGACCCCGAGCGCCTCTCGGCTCGTCGCGAGCACGCTGACACCGGGGGCGGACTCGACGATCGCGTCGACCAGGCCGGCGACGGCGTCGATGACGTGCTCGCAGTTGTCGAGGACGACGAGCAGCCGCTTCTCGCGGAGCGCCGCGACGACGGAGTCCTCGATCGTGCCCTGCCGCCGCTCGGGCAGCGCGAGGGCTGTGCTGAACGCGGCGGCGGCGAAGCCCCCGTCGAGCACGGGACCCAGATCCACGAACCACGCGCCGTCGGAGTAGCGGGCGACCGCGTCGGCCGCGACTTGGAGCGCGAGGCGCGTCTTGCCGACGCCTCCGACGCCGGTGAGGGTCACGACGGCGGACTCGTCGAGTGCGGCGCGCACCTCGGCGAGGTCTTCGGCCCGGCCCACGAAGGCGGTGCGCTGCACGGGCAGGTTCCCCGGGTAGGCGTCGAGCGAGCGCAGGGGCGGGAAGTCGCGGGGCAGATCCGGGTGCGCGAGCTGCACGATGCGTTCGGGGCGACCGAGGTCGCGCAGGCGGTGCTCCCCGAGCTCGACGAGGGCGACCTCGGGCGCGAGCTCGTCGCGGACGAGCTCCTCGGTGGCGGCCGAGGCGACGATCTGGCCGCCGTGCCCGGCCGCCGCGATCGCGCGGCGGCGCGGTTCACGACGGTGCCGTAGTAGTCGCCGTCGCGCAGCTCGGCCACACCGGTGTGGAGGCCCATCCGGACCTTGAGCGGCTCGGGCAGGAGCCAGTCCTCGGTGGTGAGGCAGTGCTGGGCGTCGAGGGCAGCCGCCACCGCGTCGGCGGCGACGGCGAAGGCGGCGTGGAGGCCGTCGCCGGTGGTCTTGACGACCTGCCCGTCACGCTTCTCGACGGCATCCCGGAGGATCTCGTCGTGGCGGGCGAGCGCATCGCGCATCGCCTCGGGGTACTCCTCCCAGAGGCGGGTGGAGCCCTCGAGGTCGGTGAAGAGGAAGGTGACCGTCCCTGTGGGTAGCTCGGTCACGTCTCCCCCCGCCAGTGCCGACGGGCGGGAGACTACCGGCGCCCGCCGTGGGACGAGAGGCTAGCGAGTCTCCTTGTGGAGGGTGTGCTTGCGGTCGAAGCGGCAGTACTTCTTCATCTCGATCCGCTCACGGTCGTTGATCTTGCTCTTCGTGGTGATGTAGTTCCGCCGCTTGCAGTCCTCGCAGGCGAGGGTGACCTTCACCCGCTTGTCGCTGGCCATCGCTATCGCTCCGCTTCCACTTCGCTACTCCGGCTTCGCCTCATC
>CAWELA010000002.1:0-858076 GCA_963809885.1 uncultured Acidimicrobiia bacterium
AGCACCGCGTCCAAACGCTCGTGCACCTCAGCGACGACAAGCCGACGCTCCTGTCCTGGACTCCCCAGATGGACGACCGCACGATCGAGACAAGGCACGCGACGCAGCAGCGGATCGGCGCCACGGTCGTGAGCGATGAGTACCCCGGTGCACAATTCCGCCACTACCCCATAGCGACCATCAACGACACTAACGGCGCAACGCCCAACTCAAGCAGGACATCGTCGACGCCACGCCCGTGCCGGTGCACCTCTGCGGGAAGACTCGCGAACTACGTGTACATCAATCAGGATCAAGCGATCCGCGGGCACCGATTGTGTTCGGACGATCCTCGGCTCCGACGCATCCGACTGATAGCCGTATCGGTCAGCTCATCCGGCGGCGGCTGCGACCTTGCGGAACACCACCGTCAACAACCCTTCCGGATCGGGCGGGCTCTCCACCCGTTCTGCGCACCGGGCGAGACGACGTTCGACGTCGACATGCGCCCCGGGCTGCCAGAGCACGAACCTGCCGGCGTCCTCGGCGAAGTTCCACTGGTGGAGGCCCACGTAGTTCTCGGTCTCGGCTTCGTTCTCCCGGTGACGAAGCACGACATACCGCCAGGTCGGACCACGGCGACCATCTGCTCGATCGCGGTCATCGGGTCGTACGCATGGTCAAGCGAGTTCCTTGCATGAGCGAGGTCGAACGCATCGACCCCGAAACGCTCGACGAGCTTCTCTGCCTCGCAGGAGACGGTTCGAACCGGTGGATCCACGCCGGCGGATCGGAGGATCTGGTCGTAGGTCGACGCCAACGCGTCGGTCGCAGTGATCTCGACATCGCCGACGGCCCGCCGTTTGCCCACCGCCGTCAGAGGGCCGGCGCCAACGTCGAGCACTGCAGCGGACGAGGTCGCCAGCAGACGCTCGAGCTCGGGCTGCAACGGGGTCTCGGGGTCGATCCTCCGTCGGTACTCGTTCGGCCACTCGAGACCCTGCGTCGCGAACCACAGCGTCCAGAAGTCGATCTCGTCGTCGAGACCTGCCCGCCAAGCCTCGTCCGAGCCGCGAAGACGCACGCGAACACGGCGAAACCTGCCCACAGCGAACCGACGAGCACTCCTCAGACGGGTTCGCACCAGCTCATCATAGGAGGCGCTTGCATGGACGAACCGCTCAGCGGTGCGGTGTCAGTCGGGACCGATGCTCGCAAGCAGCGCCTCGGTTCGGTCACGAGGAGGTCGAGGCTGAACTCCTGCTCCACCCGAGCCCGTGCCGCGGCCGGACCCCGGCCTCGTCGGCGTCGAGACGATCGAGGACCTCCACGATCCCGTCGGCGAGCGCGGCTGGATCGCCGCGGAGGACGCACAGCCCCGTCGCGCCCGACGACGATCGCACGAGTCGCCGACATCGGTCACGACGCACGGGACGCCACACGCCATCGCCTCGACGAGCACGTTCGGCATCCCCTCCGAGATCGACGACGACACGACGACATCGAGCGCGTTCATGACCGCCGGAACATCGTCTCGGGCGCCGAGCCAGCGCACGTGGTCGGCGATGCCGAGCGACGTGGCCCGGGCGCGGAGCTCGGCGACCAGGTCTTCGGGGCCCGCACCCACCACGACGAACGTCGCATCGGCCGTTGCTTCGCGCGCGGACCGCGGCGGCGTCGAGAAACGTCGCGTGGTCCTTGACCGGATCGATCCGCCCGACGATGCCGACCAGCCGTTCCGTCGGCGCGGCGCCGAGCTCCCGACGAACTCGATCTCGCGAGCTTGGGCGTCAGGGTGGAACACGCGCGAGGTCGACGCCGTTCGGGATGACGTGCACCTTGCTCGGCCGGCATCCCTCGGCGCGACGAGGTCGTCGCGACCGGAGACCGAGTTGGCGACGACCGCTGCGGCGCGCCGGGCCGCGGCGACCTCGAGCCGACCGGTGACAACGATCGAGCCAGTCCGTGGCCACCGCGTCGTACCCAGTGTTCTGGACTCCCCAGACGACCTTGGCCCCAACCAGCCAGCGGGCGGGCAGGCTCACCATGCTGGCGATCGTGAGGATGCCGTAGACGACGTCGGGACGGAGGCCGCGCTCGAGCTTGGTGAGCCGCGCTCCGAATCCGACGATG
Source organism: uncultured Acidimicrobiia bacterium (assembly GCA_963809885.1). Lineage (GTDB taxonomy): Bacteria > Actinomycetota > Acidimicrobiia > IMCC26256 > PALSA-555 > JALHSW01. Next base: position 2,113 of record CAWELA010000002.1, read on the forward strand.
TCCCAACGGCTGCGCTTCCGGAGGTCGACGACATCGACGCCCGCGTCACGCGCTTCGGCCTCGAACGCACCACCGCCGTAGAAGACCGCGATCGTGACGTCGTGGCCGGCGGCTCGCAGCCCGGTCGCCAGGGTCGTGAGATATCGCTCGGCGCCGCCTCGCTCGAGAGAGCGGGCGACGAAGAGGATCTTCAAGGCGCCTCAGAGACGTTCGTGGTCGGTTGCATCGCCGGGTGGTCCCGCGGCGTTCACCGCGTCGAAGACCGGGATCCCCGCGGTGGCGATCTGGCCGAGCGGCCAGCGGGGGCTCGCGACGAGGACGACCGCGAGATCGAAGGCGTCGTCGATGATCGCATCGGCCGTCAGGGACTTGTGCTCGCCACCGGGCAGCGAGACCTCAGGCACGTGCGGGTCGACGTACTCGACGTGGGCGCCGGCGAGGTCGAGGCAGCTCCATGACCCGGATCGCCCGGGAGTTGCGGATGTCGCTCACGCCCGGTCTTGAAGGACGCACCCAGGCAGAGGACGCGTGCGCCGCTGAGCGTCTTGCCGAGGCGGTTCATGAACGCGTAGATGCGGCGCACGACGTAGCTCGGCCATGCCCGAGGTTCGATGTCGGCGGCGAGCTCGATGAACTTGGTGTGGAAGTCGAACTCCCGCGCCTTCCACGACAGGTAGTAGCGGGTCGACGGGGATGCAGTGCCCACCGGGGCCGATCCCCGGGTAGAAGGCCTGGAAGCCGAACGGCTTCGTGCGCCGCGGCGTCGATGACCTCCCAGACGTCGATGTCCATCTCGTGCGCGAGCATCGGCGAGCTCGTTCACCAGCGCGATGTTGACGGCGCGGTAGGTGTTCTCGAGCAGCTTGGCCATCTCCGCGGCGGCCGGGCGTGCTCACCACGTGCACGAGCCCGGGATCGTCCATCACCGCTTCGAGCAGGGCCTGCGCGCGCTCGGTGCACGCCGGCGTGAGCCCGCCCACGACCTTCGGCGTGTTGCGGAACGTCCACTTCGTGTTCCCGGGATCGACCCGCTCGGGCGAGAACGCGAGGTGGAAGTCGACGCCGGCGCGCAGTCCGCGCTCCTCGAGCACCGGCTGCACGATCTCGGTGGTCGTCCCCGGGTAGGTCGTCGACTGCAGGATGACCAGCATTCCCGGGCGCAGCACGCTCGGCGACCGGTGTGTCGCCGCGCGCACGAAGGAGAGGTCGGGCGTCTTCGCCTTGTCGAAGGGCGTCGGGCACGCAGATGAAGACCGACGTCGGCGTCGGCGAGGTCGTCGCCCGACGCGGTCGCCTCGAAGCGGCCCGCCTCGACCATGGTGGCGACCCGCTGCTCGGCGACGTCGTCGATGTGGCTCTGGCCGCGGTTGAGCGCGCGCGGCGCGCTCGGCGTCGACGTCGAACCCGAGCGGTCGTGAAACCCGACTCCGCGTACGTGATCGCGAGCGGCAGCCCGACGTAGCCGAGGCCGACGACACCGACCTGACGACGTCGCGCGCGGCGACCGCGTTCGGCGAACGTCGTCAGTCAGCCATTGACCTCGTGCCACCACTTCACCACTCGATGGTCGCAGACCGTCCTCGAGCGAGACCTGTCGGCTCCCAGCCGAGGAGCTCCTTGGCGCGGTGGTTGTCGGGAACCCGCCGGCGGGTGTCCTCGAAGCCGGGCCCGTAGTAGCTCTCGTACGAGACGGTCTCGATCGGTACGTCGCACCCGCTCGCGTCGCGGATCAGGTCGGCCAGCTCGAGGATCGAGGTCTCACGCGTGCGTCCCGAGGTTGATGACCTTGCCGTCCGCGGCCGACGTGAAGCCGGCGAGAAACGTGCCGCGGACGGTGTCGTCGACGTAGGTGAAGCAGCGGGTCTGCTGCCCGTCGCCGTGGACGGTGAGCGGACCCCCCGCGAACGCCTGGCGGAGGAAGTTCGCGACGACCGACCCGTAGCCGCGCTCGTCGATGCGGGGCCCGTAGGAGTTGAAGTAGCGCACGATCACGACGGGCAGCCCCTGTTCGCGCGTAGGCGAACGCGAGGTGCTCGTCGATCGCCTTGGCGGTCGAGTACGACCACCGGTGCACGCTGGTCGGCCCGAGCACGCGGTCGTCGTCCTCGCTCATCGGGACCTTGGGGGTCTTGCCGTAGACCTCGGAGGTGCTAGGCGAGGACCACCTTGTGCCAGTAGCGGACGCGCACGACGCCGAGCACGTTCTCGGTCCCCCGGGTGTTCGTGAGCAGCGAGTTGAGCGGGTCCACCACGATGTGGCGGACCCCGACCGCGGCGGCGAGGTGGAACACGAGGTCGACGGCCCCGACCTCGGCGATCGACGAGGTCGGGATCGAGGATCGAGCCGTTGATGAAGCGCGATCTGGTCGAGCCGGTGCTGGAGGTTGTCGATGCGGCCGGTCGAGAGGTTGTCGAGCACCCGAACCTCATGGCCCTCGTCGCAGAGGGAATCGACCAGATGGGAGCCGAGGTAGCCGGCTCCGCCGGTGACGAGGACGCGCATTCGAGGTCATCCTACCGGAGCAGCCCCGAGGTCTCGGGGGCCGGGGCGGTCGGCTAGACAGTCCGGCACATGGACACCCTGGTCACCGGCGGCGCCGGCTTCATCGGATCGCATCTCGTCACCACGCTCCTCGATGCCGGCCACTCGGTGCGAATCCTCGACGACCTCTCGACCGGGCGCCGGGAGAACGTCCCTGCCGCCGCCGAGCTCTTCGAGGGTGACGTCGCGGACCCTGCCGGCGTCGCCGACGCCACCGAGGGTGTTGACGTCGTGTTCCATCTCGCCGCGGACGGCTCGGTCGCGCACTCGGTCGACGATCCACTCTCGACCGACCGCTCCAACGTCCACGGCACGCTCGCGGTGCTCGACGGCGCTCGCCGGGCCGGTGTACGACGCGTCGTGTTCGCATCGTCATGCAGCGTCTACGGAGCGGCGGCGCCACCGCTCCGCGAGGACCACCCGGTTGCGCCGTTGTCGCCGTATGCCGTGACGAAGCTCACGGGAGAGCACTACTGCAGCGTCTTCGCCGAGATCATGGGCGTCGAGACCGTGAGCCTGCGCTTCTTCAACGTGTTCGGTCCTCGCCAGCGCGCCGACTCGAGCTACGCGGCTGCGATCCCCCGCTTCGCCGAGGCGCTGCTGGCCGGCCGCGCCCCGACGGTGTACGGCGACGGCCTGCAGCGGCGCGACTTCGTGTACGTCGGTGACGTCGCGGCAGCAAACCTGCTCGCTGCGACCGTTCCGGCCGAAGCGGTGAGCGGTTCGGTCTTCAACGTGGGCGGCGGACGGTCCGTCGACCTGCTGGAGCTCCTCGACGTCATGGGGGGCATCCTCGGCATTTCGATCGAGCCGGAGCACGAAGCGGCCCGACCCGGCGACGTCCGAAGCAGTGAAGCCGACCTCTCCGCTGTCCAGGAAGCAGCTCGGGTTCGAACCCCGCGTCTCCTTGGAGGAGGGTCTGCGCCATCTCCTCGCGGCGGCGCAGGCCGGCTAGACGAACGTCGAGCCGAGCGCGGTCAGGTACATCCCTGCTGCCGCAAATCCGAGCAGCCACGTCCCGATCCGGCCCCGCGAAGAGACCGCCGCCAACACGATGACGACGGCGGGCATCGCGCTGAGTCCGTAGCGTGGCACGACGAGGTCGTTCGTCCCGAGGAAGACATACCAGTAGACGACGAAGAGCGACGGCGTGATCAGCATCGCTGCCAACGTCGCGCCGCCGAGCTGCGCGACCCGATCGGTGAAGCGCCGCGCCGCGAGGGGGATGACGACGAGCGCAGCGATCATCAAGTAACCCGCCGCCTGGGCGAAGGTGTTGTACAAGCCGCCGAGCCTGGCTTCGGGCGGAGCGATGTCGTTGACAGGTGGGAAGATCGAGAAGATCGTCGTGGCACCGATGACGTCGTCTCCGCTGATGCTGTCCACCTTGTAGTGGTTGGCCAGCGCGACGACGCCCGGAGCCGACGAGACGTCGGTGTCGGGCTTGCCGATCATGTGGTGGCGCACCTGGTCCCACACCGCGTCGAGACCCTTGATCGCGACGACCGCGCCGAGGGCGACGCCGATGAGAACCTTCGCGTAGTCGACGATCGACCGAAGGTCATCGTCGTCCTTACCGAGGCGAGTGCGCACCGCGCGGATCGCGACGTACGCGAGGGCGACCATGATCCCAACCGTGTTCGGCAGCTTCACCGCCGCGGCGGCGAACGCCGCGAGCAACGGGACCCAGAGCCCGCAGTGCCTTCGTTCCCACGCGAGGACCGCGAGGAGCACGCCCGAGCCGGCCGCAAACGCGGTCGCATCGGGGTTCACGATCGTGGACGCGTGCAGGAGCGCAGGCGTGGCGACCGCGAGGAGCAGACCCAGCACGACGTTGCGCCGTCGGACGCCGAGCAGGTCGCCGATCCGGAGCGTGAAGTAGCACCCGAGGAGCAGCCACGCCGTGCCGAGGAGACGTGCCCAGGTGACGAGGCTGTCCCGCGGGCTGAGGTCGATCGGCAGCGCGCGGAGCGCGCGTGCGGGGACCCCGGTGAGGAAGAAGTACGTCGGCACTGACTCGAGCCAGTTCACGCCGCCGACGGCGAACCCCTTCGCGTTCGGGTGCTCCGTGCACGGCGGGAACCTGAGGGGCGCTTGCCCACCCCGCTCGCAGAGCTCGACCAGCGTCTCGGGGGCCAGGCGGTCCCCCGATTGGTTCACCGAGAAGTCCGACGCCTTGATGAGGTCGTCGATGTAGTACCGCTCGTCGATGCGCGAGACCGAGCTCACGCGAAACACGGTGACCCCGTTGAGCAGGATGATCAGCACCGCGAGGACGAGCATCGCGGGAGCACGTGGCCCCAGCCGCTCGAGCGCGCCGCGCTTCACGGGGGCTTCGGCGGCGAGCGCGGGGGTGTCGGGCACTGTCCCGGTCACGCGATCAGCTCCTGTGCTCGCGGGCGCCCCGACACGTTGGCGCACCTTAGTGGGCTCCTCGCCGAATACGCTGCTCTGGTGGATTGCTCACCGCTACCGCGATGAACGCGCTCGTCACGGGAGGGGCCGGGTTCATCGGGTCGCACGTCGTCGATGCGCTGCTCGCCGAGGGCCACGCCGTTCGTGTCCTCGACGACCTCTCGACCGGCTTCCGCGACAACGTCGCGTCGGCGGCAGAGCTCCTCGAGGGCGACGTCTCGGACCCGGCGCGTAGCGGCGTCCGCCGTCGATGGTGTCGAGGTGGTCTTCCACCAGGCCGCACTGGGTTCGGTGGCACGATCGGTCGAAGCGCCGCTCAACACCGATCGCGCCAATGTGCATGGGTCGCTGGCCATCCTCGAAGCGGCGCGGCGGGCGGGCGTCCGCAGGGTGGTTGCCGCGTCCTCGAGCAGCGTCTACGGCGGGGTGGCGCCGCTGCCGAGCTCCGAGAGCTTTCCGCCCTCGCCACGCTCGCCGTACGCGGTCACCAAGGTCGCGCTCGAGCACTACAGCCGCGTCTACGCGGAGCTGATGGGCATCGAAACCGTCTGTCTCCGGTACTTCAACGTGTTCGGACCTCGTCAGCGGCCCGATGCCGCGTACGCAGCCGTGGTGCCGCTGTTCATCGACGCGCTGCTCGAGGGGGTGCGCCCCACAGTGCACGGCGACGGGCTGCAGCGTCGGGACTTCTCCTTCATCGCCGACGTGGCCCGCGCGAACCTGCTGGCGGCGGACGCGCCGGCCGAGCAGTGCTCGGGTCGTGTCTACAACGTCTCGGGGGGTCTGCCGGCGACGGTGCTGGAGCTGCTGGACCTGGTCGGGCAGCTCACCGGCGTCACGCCAGATCCGGTGCACGACGAGCAACGCACCGGCGACGTCCGGAACAGCCAGGCCGATCTGTCAGCGGCGCGGGCCGACCTCGGCTACGTCCCGTCGGTCAGCCTCGAGGACGGGTTGCGCGTCACGGTCGACGCCGCGCTCGAACGGCGAGCTGCGGGTTAGCGCTCGCTAGGACGCGAGCAACGCCCGTGCGAGCACGTCGGTGCCGAACGCGGTGAGGATCGCGAGGTAGAGCAGGCCGGTCGCGGCCATGACCGCCGAGTAGTACGGCTCTGCGAGCGCCTTCCACGCGACGCCGAGCAGCACGATCGTGGTGAGCGCGCTCACGATCCAGGTGACCCCGAGCAACCCGCCGTACCCGTCGTCGATGGTGCCGTCGAGCACCGAGATCATGCCGGTGGGGATCAGCAGCAGGAGGACCTCGATCGGCCACGCGATCGCGGCGAGGAGCACGAGCTCCTTCAGCGGCTCGCGCGTCAAGCCCGGCTGCACGAGGTACCAGTGGCCGAGCAGCATCGCGTCGGTCACGAAGCCGAGGAAGATCGCCCCGACGATCAGGCGTGCGGCCGAGAGCGCGAACGGTCCACCGAGCACGTCGGCCGCGCCCAGGAGCGCGACGAACCCGGCGACCGCGGCGAGGAGGTCGAGGGTGGGCGGGATGCGGTCGGGTTCCTGGCGTCGCACGACCGAGTTCGCCACCGCGATCGCGACGATCACCACCATGACCATGCCGGCGACGTTGCGGACCGCGGCGCCGGTGCCGCGGTCGTCGGCCGCGATGCCCGCGGCGATGCCACCGAGGGCGATGACGCCGAACGATGCCCGCACGAGCCAGCCGTAGCCGACCCCGACCATGCGGTGCCGCCCGGTGACCCACAGACCCAGCAGGCCGCCCGCGGCCCACTGGAGGAGGACGCTCGAGAGGTCGAGCTCCATCATCCGGTCATGTCGGGCCGCCGAGGGTCGACGGCGTCAGCCGACGACGGCGAGGTCGCGGGGCGCGAGGTTGAGACGGTCGGGTCCGGCATCGGTGGCGACCACGATGTCCTCCAACCGGAGCCCGAAGCGAGTCGGGAGGTACACGCCCGGCTCCACGCTGAACGCGTGGCCGGCGACCAGCGGGGTGGTGTTGCCGGCCACCACGTACGGGTCCTCGTGCGCCTCGACCCCGATGCCGTGGCCGGTGCGGTGCACGAACGCGTCGCCGAAGCCCGCGTCGGTGAGCACCGAGCGCGCGGCTGCATCGACCGCCTCGCAGGTCGTGCCGACCGTCGCGGCGCGGACCCCGGCTTCCTGGGCGACGACCAGCGCGTCGTAGGCGTCGCGCACCTCGGCCGGGGGCTCGCCGACGTGGAACATGCGAGTGATGTCGGAGCAGTAGCCGTGGCGCGTCCCGCCGAAGTCGCAGAGCACGACCTCTCCCGGCGCGATGACCCGGTCGGTCGGGTCATGGTGCGGGCTGGCCGCGTTCGGGCCGGCGGCGACGATCGCGAAGTTGGCGCGCTCGTGACCGCCGTCGAGCATCCGCTCGACGAGCTCGCGGTGCACCTCGCGCTCGGTACGCCCGGCGAAGGGCCGTTCGCGCATCGTGCGCGCGATGTCGTCGACGATGTGGGCGGCGGCGCGGAGCGACTCGATCTCCGCGGCGTCCTTGACCATCCGGAGCGGACCGGTGACCTCGGCGGCGTTCCGGAAGTGCGCGTGCGGCATCGCGTGCTGGCAGCGCGAGCACGAAACGGGACCAGGTGTGATCACCGATCGCGACCTCGCGCGCGCCCGCGGCGTGCGCGACGACGCGGGCGATCGGGTCGTCGGTCTCACCCCACGGTTCGATGGCGAAGATGTCGGGGTGCGGCTCGACCCGTGGGGCCTCGAGCGCAGGGACGACGAGCGCGGCCTCGCCGTCGCGTGGCACGACGAGCATCGTGAGCCGCTCCAGCGGCATCGCCTCGTACCCGGTGAGGTACGGGAGGTCGGGGCCGACGGAGCAGAGCAGCGCGTCGATCCCGAGCTCGTCCATGCGCGCGCGGGCACGCGCGAGGCGCTCGGCGTGCATCAGTCGGCCGGGGTCGCCGAGGCGCCGGGATCGAGGCGTCGGCGCGGAGAGCCGGGCAGCCCGTCGATGCTGCGGGCGTTCTTCTCGGCCCGGTACTCGGTGAGCCCGTCGGGACCCTTGCCCTCGGCCCAGTCCAGGAGGCGAGAGCGGTCCTCGACGAAGCTCATGAGCGGCACTGCGTAGCCGCAGGAGGTCGAGACGCGTTCGACGTCGACCCGGATGATCGAGCGTGCGCCCGGGTAGTCGGGGAATCCCGCGGCGAGCTCAGCGGGCGCGGGGAGTCGGCGATCGGGATCGCCTCACCGCGCCCGTAGAGCCGGACGATGTTGGGCGGACCCTCGAAGGTGCAGAACATGAGGGTGATGCGACCGTTGTCGCGGAGATGGGCGATCGTCTCGGCGCCACTGCCGGTGAGGTCGAGATAGGCGACCTCGTTCGGGCCGAGCACTGCGAACGTGTCGAGACCCTTGGGTGAGAGGTTCACGTGCCCCTCGGTGCCCGAGGGTGCGGTCGCGACGAAGAAGAGGTGTTGGGCGGCGAGGAGCTCGCTGATCTGCGGGGTGATCTCGTCGAAGGCGCGCGCCATCAGACACCGACCGCGGCAGGCGGGCTCGTCGCGTCCTCGGCCGCGTCGACGGCCCGCTTCGCGTGGTAGCTCGAGCGGACGAGCGGACCGGACTCGACGTGGGCGAAGCCGAGGCCCTCGGCGAACGCGCCGACGGCGTCGAGCTCCGCGGGCGTCCACCAGCGCACGACCGGGAGGTGCCGGGGTGACGGCTGGAGGTACTGGCCGACGGTGAGGATGTCGACGCCGACGTTGTGGAGGTCGGTGATCGCGGCGCGCACCTCGTCGTCGGTCTCGCCCATGCCCACGATGAGACCGGACTTGGTGACGAGCCCGGCGTCCTTCGCCCGGGCGAGGAGCGCGAGCGAGCGCGCGTACCCGGCGGACGGCCGTGCGGCGCGTTGCAGGCGCGCCACCGTCTCGAGGTTGTGGTTGAGGACGTCGGGGCGTGCCGCGAAGAGGGTGTCGAGCGCGGCAGGGTCACCCTTGCAGTCCGGGACGAGGACCTCGATGCGCGTGCGCGGGGCGCGGGCGCGGATCGCGGCGATGGTGGCGACGAAGCCGGACGCACCCCCGTCGTCGAGGTCGTCACGCGCGACGCTCGTGACGACCGCGTGCTCGAGGCCGAGGGTGACGACCGCATCGGCGACGCGCGCACGGTTCGCCGACGTCGAGCGGGAGCGGCTTGCGGGTGTCGACGAGGCAGAAGCCGCAGGCGCGGGTGCAGCGCTCGCCGAGGATCATGAACGTCGCGGTGCGGTCGGCCCAGCACTCATAGATGTTCGGACAGCCGGCCTCCTCGCAGACCGTCGTGAGCTCGAGCGAGCGCATGAGACGTCGGGTGGCGCGGAACTCCTCGCCGAGGTTCGCCTTGACGCGCATCCAGTCGGGGCGGCGCCCGCCGGGCTCGGGTGCGTCGACCCCGGCGTCCGCGAGCCGCCCCAGCAACCGCACCGGCGTCGCCTTCGCTCCCCCCACCTCACCTTCGAGCGTTCTCGGCACGCCGGCACGCGCGACGCGCGTCTCGACGTGCCGAGAGCCCGCAGCGGAGACGGCTTCGCGGTCGAGGGTGGCGTGGGGGAAGCGCTCGGCGAAGCGCGCGATCGACGAGGTCGACGACGTCGGCCATCGCGCGGCGCCTCACCGAGGAGTCGGGCGAGCGAGGTGACGCCCTTGTCGGCGATGCCGCACGGGACGATGTGGTCGAACATCGAGAGGTCCGGGTCGACGTTGAGCGCGAAGCCGTGCCGGGTTCGACCGCGGGCGACCTTGACGCCGATGGCGGCGACCTTGTCGTCGCCGACCCACACCCCGGTCAGACGATCGCGCCGCTCCCCCGCGATGCCGAGGTCCGCGAGCACCGCGACCAGCACGTCCTCGAGCGAACGGACGTAGGCGACGACGTCGCGCTGGCCGTCACGCCACTCGGGCAGCGTGAGGATCGGGTAGCCGACGAGCTGACCGGGACCGTGGTACGTGACGTCGCCGCCCCGGTCGACGTGGACGAGGTCGGCACCGACGGAGGCGGGCGGCACGAGGACGTGCTCGGGTTGCGCGCGGGTGCCGAGCGTGTAGACGTGCGGATGCTCGAGGAGGAGCAGGTAGTCGTCGGAGGTGCGGGCGTGGAGGCCGCGCTGGAGGGCGTCGGCGTCGTCGTAGGCGACCCGGCCGAGCCACCGGACCCGGAGTGCGTCGGCGGCGCCCGACGCGTGCACGTCCGTCATGGTCACGCCCATGGCGCAAAGCCTACCGGCGCCCGATTCCCCGACTCCCTGGATGCGGGTCAGACCGTGGGCCCGGGGAGCGCGGTCAATCGAGCTCTTGGGTCCAGTCGTGGGCCTCGAGGTGGGCCTTCAGGCCGTTGAGGAACGCGGCCGCGTACGCGCCGTCGAACGCACGGTGGTCCCACGTGAGCGCCAGCATCCCGACGTGGCGCACCGCGATCAGGTCGTCACCGTCGACGCCTTCGACGACCCGGGCCTGCTTGGCGATCCCGTCGGTGGAGAGGATCGCGACCTGCGGCTGGTTGATGATCGGGAGCGTCAGGAACGTCCCGTACGGCCCGGGGTTCGTGATCGTGAACGTGCCGCCGAGCACCTCGTCGGGCATCAGCTGCTTCGCCTTCGCGCGGGTCGCCAGGTCGCGGATCTCCCGGGCGATCGCCCGCAGCCGCTTGCCGTCGGCACCACGCACCACCGGCGCGATCAGGCCCTCGAAGTCGAGGTCGACCGCGATCGCCAGGTGCACGTCGCGGTGCACGACCAGCGTCTCGTCGACGATGCTCGCGTTGACATTCGGGAACTCGTCGACCGTGTCGCAGAACGCACGCGCGATGAACGGCAGGTACGTGAGCGAGAACCCCTCGCGCTGCTTCCAGTCCGCGGTGTTCGCCTTGCGCACTCGCTCGACACGCTCGAAGTCGACCTCGACGGACGTGTAGACGTGCGCGCTCGTGGCCTTCGAGCGGATCATGTGCTCGGCGGTGCGCCGGCGCATGTTGCTGAACGGGACGACGAGGTCGCCCCGTGACGCCGCGGCGGGTGCAGCCGGCTCGGGCGCGACCGGCGAGGAGGCGGGAGCCGGCTCGGGCGCCGGTGCCACCGGGGCTGCGACCGGAGGCACGGGTGCCGGGGCCGCGGCCGGGGGTGCCGACGCGGGCGGGGGCGCCGGTGCCGGCGCGGGTGCGACCGGTGCGGGCGCGGGCGGCTCGGGCACGGGCGCGACGACGGGGACCCCGCGCGGCAGCGTCTCGTCGCGCGCGTGGCCCGCGGCGTCGAGCACGTCCTTGCGGGTGATGCGCCCGCCTTCGCCGGTGCCCGTGATCGCGGCCGGGTCGAGCCCGTGCTCGGCGATGAGGCGCCGCACGACGGGCGACGTGAGCGCACCGGCCCCGGCCGCGGGCGGTGCCTCCGGCGCGGGCAGTGGTGACGGTGACGCCGGTGCGGGAGGTGGCACCGCAGCAGGCGGTGGCGCCGGGGCCACGGGCGGTGCCGGGGCCACCGGCGCGACCGGAGCGGGCATCTCGGGGGCGATGGGCACCACAGGTGCGAGCGGCGGCTCGGGAGAGCGTGGTGGCGGCGCGTCCGCGGCGGGGGTCGGTGCTGCGGCGGGTTCGGGCGGTGCGGCGGCCGCGGAGTCGGCGATCACCGCGAGCACCGTGCCGACCTGCGCGGTGTCGCCCTCGGCGATCCGGATCTCGGACAGCACGCCGCTGCTCGGCGCGGGCACCTCCGAGTCGACCTTGTCGGTCGAGACCTCGAACAGGGGCTCGTCGGCGCTCACCGCGTCGCCGACCTGCTTCAACCAGCGCGTGATGGTCCCCTCGGTGACCGTCTCGCCCAGCTGGGGCATCGTCACGTCCACAGGATCCTCCTCGTCGAATGCCCCCCGGCACGTGCGGCGTCGTTCGTCCCCGCCGTCATCAGTGCAGCGCGCGGCCCGTCATGGCGAGCGCCGACTCCCCGAACAGCTCGCTCAGCGTCGGGTGCGGATGGATCAGCGCGGCGATCTCCGCCGGCGTCGCCTCCCAGTTCACGGCGAGGTACCCCTCGGCCATCAGCTCGGTGGCCCAGGGTCCGACGATGTGGACGCCGAGCACCGGGCCATCGCGCTCGGCGACGATCTTCATGAGTCCGTCGGGCTCGCCGATGATGAGCGCCCGGCTGTTGCCGATGAACCGTTGCTTCGAGACGACGACGTCGTAGCCCTTGTCGCGCGCCTGCTGTTCGGTGAGCCCCGCGTACCCGACCTCCGGGTGGCAGTAGATGCCCCACGGGACCTTGTCGTACGCGATCGGGGTGACCGTCTCGCCCTTGATGGAGGTGATCGCCACGATCGCCTCCGCGAACCCGATGTGTGCGAGCTGTGGTGTCGGCACGACGTCACCCACGGCGTAGACGCCGGGGATGTTGGTGCGCATCTGCTCGTCGACCACGATGTACCCCTGCTCATCGAGGGCGACCCCGCTCTCGGGGATCCCGGCGGCGTCGGTGCGGGGTCCGCGCCCGATGCTCACGATGACCTTGTCGACCGTGACGGACTTCTCGCCGTCGGCGCCCTCGAACCCGATGGTCAGCTCGCGGGTGCCCTCGATGCTGGTGACACGCACACCTGCGTGCGAGGCGATCCCCCGTTTGCGGAAGGCGCGTGCCAGCGCGGCGGACGCGTCGGCGTCGACGCCCGGAAGGATCGCGGGCAGCGCCTCGAGCAGCGCCACCTCGCTCCCGAGGTCGGCGAGCATGGACGCGAACTCACAACCGATGGCACCGGCACCGATGATTGCCACGCGTGGCGGGACCTCTTCCAGCGCCAGCACGTGTTCGGAAGAGAGGATGCGCGTCCCGTCGAAGTCGAGGCCGGGGAGCGACTTCACGAACGAACCGGTCGCGATGATGAGTGCGTCGCCCTCGACCTCGGTGCCGTCGTCGACGCGCACGCGGTGGGCGGCGGCGTCGGTGATCGTGCCGGTACCGGAGAGCAGCGTGACCTTTCGACCCTTGAGCAGTGACTCGGTGCCCTTGGTGAGGCGGTCGACCACCTGCTGCTTGCGGCTCTGACTCGCGCGCGAGGTCGAGCGTCGGCTCACCGGCTTCGACACCGAACTCCTTCGCGCCCCGAACGGTGCGGAGCACCTCGGCGGTCTGGAGGAGCTCCTTGGCCGGGACGCAGCCCTGGTGCAGGCACGTCCCACCCACCCGTCGCTCCTCGACCAGGACCACGCTGAGTCCCGCAGCCGCTCCGTAGAGGGCGGAGCCATACCCCCCGGGCCCACCACCCAGGACGACGACGTCGTAGTGCTCGGCCACAGCTGCCCGACCTTTCCCCCGCACCGACCTCGGCACGAGACCGCCATTGTCGCACTCGTACCTATCGGCAGGTAACTAGCGCGCGATGAGGATTTGCACCGCGGAAGCGCCGAGGATCGCGACCGCGAGCAGGGCCGCGAGGATGATGAGCATTCGGGTGCTCATAAGGTTCGGCCATTATGCTTCCCAAGCCCTGCTGAGCCCCCGTTCGGACCCCTGATCTATGGCGCAACGCACCCAACGGCTCGTCGACGCCACCCGCCGGGCGCTCCCCGAGGGGACGTTCGTCGTCGGCGCCGGCCTCGTCATCGCCGGCATCACCGCCTACGCCTTTCAGATCCTGTCGTTCCGGGCGCTGAGCAAGGCCGACTACGCCGCCCTGAACGCGCTGTGGGTGTTCGTGTTCGTGCTCGCACCGGGGTTCTTCCTCCCACTGGAGCAGGAGGTCGGGCGCGCGGTCGCGGATCGCCGGGCACGGGACGTCGGCGGCGGGCCGGTGGTCCGCCGGGCCGCCGTGCTCGGCCTCTGGCTCACGATCGGGCTGGCGACGACCGCCATCGTCCTCGCCGCCACGACCGACCTCATCGACAACCTCTTCGAGGGCAGTGCAGGGCTCGTCGTCTGCCTCGTCATCGCGCTGTTCACGTACTGCTTCCAACACGTCACCCGCGGGACGCTGTCGGGGAACGGACGCTTCCGTCCCTACGGGACGATCCTGGGTGCCGAAGGCATCATCCGCATCCTGCCGTGCGCCGTACTCGCAGTCGCGGGCGTCTCGAACCCCGTCTGGTACGGGCTCTGCCTCGCGGTCCCGCCGGTGCTCGGCAGCCTCGTCTCGCTGGTCGGCCAGCACGGACTCCTCAAGCCCGGACCCGACGCGCCGTGGTCGGAGCTCTCCACCAACCTCGGCTTGCTCCTGGGCGGCTCGCTCCTCGCGCAGACGCTCAGCTACGCGCCGTTCATCGGAGCCCAGCTCCTCGCGTCGCCCTCCCAGAAGGATCTGGTCGCCGACTTCATCGTGGGTCTCTTCCTCGCCCGCATCCCGATCCTGCTGTTCCAGGCGGTCCAGGCGGCCCTCTTGCCCAAGCTCGCTCACCTCGCGGGCACCAGGCAGCTCGATGACTTCCGTGCCGGCGTCAAGAAGCTCGTCGTCGTGGTGACCGGCATCGCCCTCGTCGGCGTGATCGCCGCAGCCACACTGGGACCGACGGTCGGCGAGATCCTGTTCGGATCGAAGTTCAAGCTCGGCAACGGCGCCCTTGCGATGCTGGCGGCCGGCAGCGGTCTCTTCATCCTTGCCCTCACCCTTGCGCAGGCGCTCATCGCGTTGCTCGGGCACGGGCGTGCGCTCGTCGCTTGGAGCATCGGCCTCGCGATGTTCATCGCCGTCACCGCCGTGACGTCGGGTGACATCTTTCGGCGGGTCGAGCTCGGATACGTCGTGGGCACCGGGAGTGCCGCGCTGGCGATGGGTGTGATGCTGTTCCTCCAGGTGCGCCAGGGCATCCCGGAGGACGGCTTGGCGGCGCTCGTGGAGCAGATCGAGCACGAGCCGCTCGAGATCTGACGACGTGCCCGACTCGCGACCGCTGCGCGTCGCGTACGACGCGACCTCCCTGCTCGGCCGGCGCACCGGCATCGGCCACGTCACGGCGGCGATGCTCGCAACCCTCCAGGCCGAGCCGACCCTCGACATCGAGGCCTTCGCGGTGACCTGGCGCGGCCGCAAGGACTTCCCCACCGAGGTGCCGGCCGGTGTGCGGGCGTCGACGCACGCATTTCCCGCTCGCCTCACCCGCATCCTCTGGCCCGCGATCGGGCACCCACGCGCGGAGTACTGGACCGGCGAGGTCGACCTCGTCCACGCGACGAACTACGTCGCCCCACCGTCGAAGGCACCGGTCCTCGTCACGGTGCACGACCTCACCTTCCTGCGGTTCCCGGAGATGTGCACGAAGGACACGCTGACCTTCGGCGCGCACCTGCGCCGCGCGATCGACGCGGGAGCGGTGATCCACTCGTCGAGCCACTACGTCGTCGACGAGATCAGCGCGGAGTTCGGGCTCGGCCCCGACCAGGTCGCGCAGATCTACTGCGGTCTCGAGCCGGTGCTGCACGGTGACGCAGCGCGTGGACGAGCGCGTGCCGGAGCGGACCGCTACCTCATCACGCTGAGCACCATCGAGCCCCGGAAGAACCTGCCGGCGATGGTCCGGGCGTTCGACGCCGTCGCCGCAGTGGAACCCGACCTGCACCTGGTGATGGTCGGCCCCGACGGCTGGGGGATCGAGGCGTTCCACGAGGCGCTCGCAGCCGCGCACCACGCCGATCGCGTCCACCGCATCGGGTACGTGACCAAGGAGGAGCGCGCGGATCTCCTCGCGGGAGCGACCGCGCTGGCGTACCCGTCGATCTACGAAGGATTCGGCCTGCCACCACTCGAGGCGATGCAGTCGGGTGTCCCCGTCGTCGCCTCGGACACCGGGCCCATCCCCGAGGTCCTCGGCGACGCCGCGTTGCTCCCCGACCCGTTCGACGACGACTCGATCGCGGATGCGCTGCGCCGGGTCGTCAACGACGCGGACCTCCGCCGCGACGCTCGTGGCGCGCGGCACGGAGCGGGTCCGCCGCTACACGTGGGAGATCGCCGGTCCGCAGTTCGTCGAGCTCTACCACCGCGTGGCGGGCCGCTGATCTCCCTGCCTGGTCGCGAGGGCTCGGGCAACGCGAATCAGGGGAGACGGTCGATCCAGCCGAGCAGAGCAGCGATCGCACGCGGGTCGTGGCGCAGCTCGTGGCCGGCGGCCTGCACGATGCGGAGCTCTCCGCTCCTCCCCGCCGCCGCGACGAGGGCCCGGGCGTCATCGTCGCCGACGACCGGGTCATTCGAGCCGTGCAGCACGAGGAGCGGACGCCCGTCGAGCCGTCGCGCCGCGGCTTCGCCGTCGATCGCCGCGAGCTCGCGGCCCCACTCCTGCAGCGACTCCGGGTAGCCCGCCTGGGCGATCATGCCCTGGCGCCGCGCCCACACCGCGACCCGTCCCGGCTCGCGTGACAGGTCGCGCAGCGACCGTGGTGCGGCGATCGTCGCGATCGCGCCGATCCGCGGATCCGCGGCCGCCGCGGTCAGTGCGAACGTGCCGCCCTCGGCGATCCCGACGAGCCAGACCCGCGCGACGTGCTCGGTCTCGACGAGCTCCCGCACCGCCGCGTCGATGTCGGCACACCACGCCGCGGCCGAGAAGTTACCCTCGCTCGTCCCGGTGCCGCGGAAGTTGAGCGTGAGCGTGGCGCACCCGGTCTCACGCGCGATCCGGTCCGCGAGCTCGGGGAACGTCGACGCCGATGCGGTCGCGCCCCGCGGACCCGTCGGGAACCCGTGGCACAGCACGACTCCTCGCGCCCGCCCGGGACCGGTCGGGCGGGCGACGTGCATGGCGAGGCGCGTGCCGTCGGTGCTCAGGAAGGTCGAGTCCAGAACCGCCAGTATCCTCGACGCCGTGGGAGTACCGGCACTCAAGGAATGGGCCGTCGTCGTGCGCGCGCTGCTCGAGGGTGAGCAGCTGCTCGACGTCCGCAAGGGCGGGATCCGCGAGGAGGGCCGCCACTTCGGCGTCCAGTCTTCGCGCTGCTGGCTCTACCCCACCGTCGAGCACCAGAAGGTCGAGCTGCTGAAGCCCGCGTACCGGCACTGGATCGACGACACGATCGCCGCGGCACCGCCGGACCGGGCGATCCACGTCGAGGGCTGGGCCGACATCGACGGGGACGATCACGGTCACCGAGCCCGACGACCTCGCGAAGATCGACGGCAAGATGATCTGGACCGGCGACTATGCGGCGTCGCGCCTCAAGTGGAAGCGCCGCGACGCGTTGTGGATCCTCGCTCTCCGCGTGCACCGCCTCGACGAGCCGATCACGCTGCCGTGGCGCGAGGAGTATGCCGGGTGCACCTCGTGGGTCGATCTGGACCGGCTCCCCGACGACCCTTCGGCCGTGGCGAGCGAGCCGGCCCTGAGCGATGAGTCGTTCATCGCCCGGGTCGGCCTGATCGAGAACGACCTCGGGATGCAGTTCACGCCTCCCGCCTGACGGTCGGGCGTCAGTCGTCTGCGCGGACCCTCGGGACGGAGCCGTGCGGGCGGTAGCCGCGGTTGCGAGCCTCGGCCAACGTGTCGGGGGCGAATGCCGCGAACTGCTCGGACGCGAGCAGCTCGTCGATCTTCGCGGCGACGTCGGGCGCGTCCGCGTGGTCGAGGTCGTAGACGCGCTGGGTGCGCTTGTCACCCAGGTAGCGGAAGTCCTCGAAGCGCACCGGTCTGCTCATGTCGTCCTCCTCGGCGAACCCGAACGCTAGCGAACGTCCGCCCACCCGACGATCGCGGACGCGCAACGGACGGGGCGCATCGGCACCCCGTCCGTCACGTCGTGCACACTGCTTTCGATAGGAACACCGGATCGTTGGATACGGGTGGGACCAGCCCCCGCCGACTCGGTGCCGGTGCTGCGGTGATACTCCGCTTGGCAGTCCAGCGGTGTGGGGCCTAGCGGCCGCGCACCTCCAGGGTCCCATGTTGATCATGCATGTGATGGACCACCTCCCTTCTCTGGTGCTCAAGATTTAGCACGTCGCACCCTCAGTCGCGCGGCGATTCCGCGCCGGACCCTGCACCGGGCCCCTCACCGGGCGCGGCCGGGGCCCGATCGCGCCGATCGCCCGCAGGTAGGAGAGCTGGGTCTCGACGACGCCGTGGACCTGCTCGGGGAGGTATGCCTCACCGGTCGACTCGCACACGCTCGAGGATGTACGCGACCTGCTCCGCGCCGCCCACGACGACGGGCCCGCCGCGGCTTCCCGCTCGACCCGTTCTGCGACACACCCTTGCGCTGGAAGAACTCGAGCTGGAAGTCGAGGATCCGGCGGACGTCACCGGGCGTCAGCGTCGCGGCGACGTCGTCGGGGACGTGCTCCACGACCCACTCGAACGCGTCGTCGGGATCGAAGATCGCGGCGGGCGGCGCCTCGCCGATGCGACCTGCCTCGCGGACGACGAACACCGCGGCGATCGCGACGACGAGCCCAAACACGAGGAAGCCGGCGACGAGGAACACGGTCCCTGCTCAGGAGTTGCCGCGCGACGGGCGCCACGGTGAGGCCGGCGAGGGCTCCCAGGCGCCCCAGACGCCCGTCTGCCGACGACGGACGTGCACAAGGTCGTCCGTGCCCTGCGCGAAGACCCAGAGGCTCGTCCCGTCGCTCACAGCCGCCGGGTCGGCCTTGATCGGGAGTTCGAGCGACTCCCAGGATCCCCATCCGCCGGCGCTACGCCGGACATGCCGCAGGATGCCGTCGCCACCCTTCGCGAACAGCGAAACATCCGCGCCGTCGGCGACGGCCACCGGATCACTCGCGATGGACAACCCGCTGACCATCTCCCACCCTGAGTACCCGCCTCCGATGTCGTCCGACGTGTCCACGGCGCATTGTCGGTCCCCCGCACGAACACGTGCAGCGCCGAGGAGGTCGCCGCGGCGGCGACCGATGAGGTGCCGAGACCCACCGAGCGGCTGCCAGCCCGACCATGACCCGCCATAGACGTTCTGGTAGACCCGGCGGTCGGTGCCCCGGCCGAAGCAGTAGAGACGGCCACCGAAGGCGATGAGCACCGGATCGGACGTCAGCACGCCGCCGAGCCACTCCCACGGCGACCAGGTCGACCCGTCCCAGCGGCGCGTGTACGACCGCATTGTCCGTGCCCCGCCCGACCGACATGCAGGACCGAGCCACGAGTCGCGGCCACGAGATCCGACGTCATCGTGCCCCCAGAGACTCCCACGCTCCCCACGTCGCGGTCGCGTACCGCTGCACAGCGGCGGTCCTGTCGGCTGCGCGCACGCGACGACCTCGATCTCGCCGGGCGCCGGCATGCTGACGCTGACCCGGGACCTCGCGATGCCGCCTCGGCTCTCCCATCCACCCCAGGTCGTCCCGTCGAACGACTCCTGCCAGACCGCGCCGTCGGAACCTCGCACGAAGACGATGACGGTGCCGGCGGCGAGCGACAACGCGCCACCGAGCCCAGGCAAGACGGCGTGCGGGTACCGGCGGTGGCGGAGGTGGGGGGGGTGGCGGGGGCGTGTAGGCCGCGCAGTTCGCGTTGTGGCCCGCGGTGGCGTTGTCGACCGCCCCCGAGAGCCCACACCCGATGTTGAGCTGGTACGGCGGCACGCAGGTCACCATGCGGCAGGCGATGATCCCGGTGCCGCCGATCCACTGGTTGCACTGCCCGTAGCGGAAGTGGTTGCAGTACACCTTGCGCGTGTTGCAGCCGGCCGCGCATCCGCACGGCGCGTAGCCCGAGAAGTCGTTGCAGTCGATGTAGTAGCGGGTGCCGTTGCAGTAGACGGAGTAGTCGGCCCGCCACCACCCCGAGGCGATCGATCCCGGTGGACACAAGTTGACACCCTTGTTGATGACGCAGCAGAACTCGGTGTAGCCGTCGCGGCACAGCGCGCCGCCGCCACAGCTCGTGATGCGCTGGTACGGCGGGCCGGGCTGGGTCACGACCGCGCAGCCGGACGCCGCGACCGCGGTGCCCACCAGCGTCGTCTTGGCGATGAAGCCCCGCCGGGAGACCCTGTGGCCGAGCGCGCCGCTCGCCTTGTCGACGAACCAGTCGGCCAACGCGAGTCCGCGCATCAGGACGCCCCCAGCGACGTGCGCACCAGCGCCAAGGTACGCGGGAGCAGGGTCGAGCGCGAGGAATGCCAGGAGCACCCCGGTCGCCGCCAACAGGAGGAACGGGACACCGGCGAGTGGCTGATCGGCCAGGAGGTCGAAGAGCCCGGCACCCGGATCGATCGCGACGACGGCCGCCGCGACGACGGCGACGAGGTTCACGCCGACGTGCACCCAGCTCGGCGGCGTGTCCTCCTTCCCGAAGCACCCGCACGAGGCGATCGGCGCGTCACGGAGCAACGCGACGAGCACGAAGACGGTGAACGCCGAGGTACGAGGCCGCGACGAGGGTCGCGGCGGCGCGGTCGGCGGTCACCAGCGCCCAGATCCCGATCGCGGCCTCCAGCACCCCGCCGACCCGCACGAGCAGCGGCATCCATCGGGATCCCGACCCCGCGGAGCGCGTTCGCCGTGTCGCCCGGGCGGAGCGCCTTGAGGGCGCCGCCGAGGACGAGCAGGGTCGCCGCGATCGACGAAGGGGCCCGACGCGATCGTCATGACGCCAGACGATAGAGGGAGCGGCGGTCGGGTCGGGTCACGGTGCCACGGGTTGGATCGCGAGGGTGGCGAGCACCTGGTTCACGACCGGGACGACGGCGGTCCGCTGCGCGAAGTCGCCGAGCACGACGTAGAGGCAGAAGACGCGACCGGCCTCGTGGAAGAACTCCTGGTAGCCACCCTGGCCCTCGAGGTTGCGCTGCAGCATCGAGGAGCGGAAGTCGTCGGGCGACGAGCGCCCGCGGCATCCCCTCGCGCTCGAACAGGGGCGTGCCGAGGTCGACCGGGTCGAACTCCTTGAGGATCACGAGCGCGTCGCGCCGCCCGAGGTCCTCGACCACGTCGCTGCCGTAGTCGGCCATGTCGAGCGGGCAACGGGATCGTCGCGACCTGCACGACCGGGAACGACAGCTCGCCCACCGGTGCGGCCGCGCCGACGACCTGCGCGCCGAGGGGCGTCCCGGTCGGCGCGGTCTCGCCCGCGGCGGGGCGCCGGAAGATCCGGCCCTCCCATCCCGCGGGTGGGGCGACCGTGATGCCCGTGGGCGACGAGCGCCGCCATCAGCCGGCCTCCTGCGCCGGCGGTGCCTGCAGGTCGGCCTCGGTGCGCGGGTAGAGGCTCGGGTCGCCGGGCTCGATCCCGGCCGCGCGCAGGTCGACCGTCGACCATGCGCCTCGCGCGCCCGGCCGTCGAGGCGGCGACGGCCGGCGGCGCTTCGCGACGCGCGTCGGGGCGCTGCGGGTCCATGCCGGCGTCGACCAGCGCCTGCTCCATCATCCCGGCGAGGTGCTCCCAGGTCGCCGCGGCGCCCTCGCCGACGACCTCGCCGCTCGGGCCGTCGACGAACGCGAAGTACGGCGCGACCGGCACGTCGTACGCCTCCCAGGCTTCGCTCGACATCACGACGGGGACGTCGCGGGGCGTGAACTTGCGGAGGCGCCCCGGGCTCTCGGCCTCGGCACCCTTCGTGACGACGACGAGCCGGGCGTCGCCCGGCACTGCCAGCCGGGACGACGACGAGAAGGCGGTCCAGAAGTCCGCGCACGTCGTGCAGCCCGAGGTGAGGAACGCGAGGAGGGTCGAGTGCTGCGCGCCCGACGACCGCGACCGAGATCGCGTCGCCCGTCGGGGTGACGCCGGCGACGTCGGCGGCCTGACGCGGCCTCGGCGCGCGCCTCGGGTCGGGGCACGGTGATGCCCGCCGGCCGGGCGGCGCCCTCCGACGCGTCGGGATCGAGGTCGACACCGAGCCCGTGGAGCGAGCGCAGGATCTCGGCGTGGCTGCGGAGGAGCCCCGCGACGAGAACGGCGAGCAGCGCGACGACGACCGCGAGGAGGGTGACGAGCACTGCCATGGCGCGTGATTCTGTCACCGCCGTCCCATCACGGCCTACGCCGGGATGGGAGGTGCCCGGCGACGCCGGAACTCCTCAGAGCTCAGGTGTGCGGGCCCGGGGGCGGCGGCTTGATCCTGCGGCGGACCCGTCGGGCCAGGCGGCGGGGCGGCCCCGTCCACTTCACGATCTTGCTGGCCCGCAGCATCGTGACGGTGTCGACCGCACTCTCGAGATCGCGGATCCGGTCGGTGAGGATGTCCATGCGCAGGCGGGCGTCGGCCTCGCTCACCCGCAGCCGCCCGACCTCGTCGAGCGCCTCGTCGAGCCGGCGGGCAGTCTGCGCCCTGCTCGGCCCGCAGCGTGCGGGCCTCCGCCTCGGCAGTCTCCGCCCGCTCGACGAGCGCCCGCAGCTCCTCGTGCTCGTCGGCCGGCACGGCACGCACGACGAACTGGTAGGTCGTCGACTCGTCGTCGTTGCGGACCTGCTCCACCACGGCCGGATCGTACGCCGCGGGGTCGAGCTCGATCTCGGTCCCGAAGAGGGGCAGCCGGGCCCGCCGGACCTCCACCGCCACGAAGCCAGCGTCTCGCAGCATCGTGCGCAGCGTGTCCCAGGTGAAGAAGCGGAGGTGCGTCGAGTCGAGCAGCCCGAGGTCCGCGTACGGGAACCGGCCGACGAGCAACGCGAGCCGGACGTCGCCGTGCGCGACGTTCGGGACGGACAGGACGATGTGCCCACCCGGGCGGAGCAACGAGCGCGTCGAGCGGAGCGCCGCGAGCGGGTCGGGCAGGTGCTCGAGCACATCGCCGAACACGAGGACGTCGAATCGCCCCTCGCCGAGCTCCGCCGCGAGGTCGAGCGATGACGAGATCGCCGACCACCACCTGATCGGCGTGCGGACGGGCGAGCTCGGCCGCGACCGGGTCGCAGCTCGACGCCGACGACCTTGCAGCCGATACCGGCCATCGCCCGCGTCATGGCGCCGGCACCGCACCCGAGCTCGAGCACGTCGCGGTCGGCGCCGACCATCTCGAGCGTGAACGTGTGCGCGTTCGGCGGACCGATCTCGACGTCGAGGGCGTAGAGCTGCGGGTCGGACAGTTCCACGCCTGATGAATCCACGTCGGGTGCTTCCACGGAACGACTTACTCCCAGGTGGGATTGAGCGCGAAGCGCTGATGCTGATCGTAGTTGGGATTGGTGTATGGGTCCTCGAAGTCGTCGCCGGCGCGCCACCGCGCGCGGAACCAGTCGTCGTTCTCCATCGGGTGTGCCGTCGCCGCGCGTCGCGCTCTCCTCGTGCACCACCGACGCGAACGGCGTGCACACGATGTCGTAGCCGCGGGCACGCAGCTTGAGGCACAGGTCCACGTCGTTGAACGCGACGTGGAGCCGCTCGTCGAAGCCGCCGACCTCGGCGAGCACCGACGGCCGTGCCATGAGGCACGCACCCGTGACGGCGGAGAAGTTCGCGACCCGACTCCCCAGCGTCCGGATGAAGTGTCGGTCGGAGCCGGCGAACTCCGAGCCGACGAAATCGGCGTGCACCGCGCCGCCTCCGCCGCCAACGAAGATGCCCTGGTGCTGGGGCATCCCGGACGGGAACCACAGCCGGGTCCCGACCGCGCCGACCGAAGGTCGCTGCGCGTGCTCGACGAGCGACCTCGATCCAGTCGCGCTGGTACACCTCGACGTCGTTGTTGAGCAGGAGCAGGAGGTCGGCCTCGCAGCCGGCGAGCGCGAGGTTCATCATCCGCGCGTAGTTGAACGGCGCGTCGTAGCGCAGCACCGGACCGTCGTGGTGGTCGAGGTACTCGAGGGTCGCCGGGTCCGAGCTCTGGTTGTCGATGATCGTGATCTCGAGGTTGCGGTAGGTCGAACGCTCACGGATCGACGCGACGGCGGCGGCCAGGAGGTCGCACCGGTCGAGCGTCGGGATCGCGATGCCGACCTTCGGTTCGTCGACGATCGCGTAGCGGACGCGGTACGCGCCGCGACGGTCGAGATCCTGGACAGTTGCGGGAATCTCGTCGTCCTCGATCGCGGCTGCGAGCGCCCGCCGGCCGGCATCGACGGCGTCGGGCTCGGGCGCTCGCCCGGCTCATCGTGCGGTACAGCGGCCAGCGCGACGTGGCCGACACGATCGGTGCATCGCGGTCGCGCGCAGGACGAGGTCGTAGTCGAGTGCGCCGGCGAACTCCTCCCGGAGGCCGCCGAGCTCCTCGACGCAGCGGCACGCCGGTACACGGCGAGCTGCCCGACGTAGTTCGTCGAGCGCAGGAGGTCCGGCGACCACGACGGCTTGAGCGACGGGTTGACCCGCCGGCCGGTGGCCGGGTCGTACTCGTGCTCGTCGGTGTAGAGGAGGTCGAGCTCCGGCGCCCGGTTGAGGAGGTCGACGACCTCGAGCAGCGCGAGCGGTTCCAAGTGGTCGCCAGGCGGGACGAACGCGACGAACTCGCCGCGGGCGCGACCGAGTGCGGCATTCGCGGCGGCTGCTGCGCCGACCGGTGGCTCGAGGCGCACGAGTCGGACCCGCGGGTCCGCCGCGGCGGCGCGGGTGAGCGCGCCAAGCGTGTCCAGGTCGGTCGAGCCGTCGTCGACCACGCACGCCTCCCACCGCGGGTACACCTGCGCCTGCAGCGAGGCGATCGTCGTCCGCAGCGCCTCGGCCGACGTATCGTGCGTGACAACCACGACGCTGACGACCGGCTGGTACGGGAGCGACGCGGCGCGCGCCACGTTCGCCCAGCGCCTCCGCGGGGACTGGCTCACGCGCGCGGATCCACTCGTGGTACGGCGTGACGAGCGGGAAAGCTGAGGAGCGCCTCGGGGTCGGGCACGCCATCGGTCGTCACGTGATCGGCGAGGTCGAGCCGGAGCGGCGGCACCGACGGCGCGACGCCGCGCGTCAGGATCGAGCGCCCAACGGCCGTGCTCCCGGCCCGCCCACGCGACCTCGAGCGGCCCGGCTCAGGCGCGCGACCCGGCCGGCCGAGCCCCCAGTCCGTCGAACAGGTCGACGAGCGCCTGCCCGGTACGCGTCGCGACCGATGGTGTCGCGCCCAGTCCGCGGGTCGCGCGCGCCCGCGCGTCCCACGCCGTCGTCGTCGCGCGAGACACGCGACGACGGCGTCGACCAGCGCATCGACGCCCTCGCCGTCCGCGGCACCGGAGGTCCGTCCGGGAGGTCGAAGGCGTCGCGCCGACGGCGCGTCGCGCGACGAGCGGCACGCCGGCCTCGACCGCGGCGAGCGGCCCGGCGCGATCCACGCCCCGACCGTACGGGCGCACGGCGAGCACGGCCCGCACGCGTCGTGAGCGCCGGTGAGCACGGGACCGCGGGCGAGGTGGAAGCGCGACGCCCGTCGCCCGAGCGAGCGAAGCGCCGGGCTCGCGTCCTCGCCGACGACGTGCAGCGTGGCGTCGACCTCGCTCGCGGACGCGCGGCCACACCTCGTCGACGACGAACCGCGACTCGCCGCTTCGTCCGGCGAGCACGATCCCTCGACGAAGCTGCCGAGCATCGCGACGTCACGCCGCGCCGACGCCGGGAGCAGCAGCGCCGGCGGCGGTCGCGTGGGTGCGGAGCACGGTCGGTCGACGCGCCCGGCACGAGCGCTCGGACCAGCGCGGCCTCGTGCTCGGACCCGCAGAGCACGGTCGACGCCGACGCGAGCAGCCGTGCAGGTCGTCGACTCGCGCGCGTCGTCTGCGGTGACCGCTCGGCACCGGCATCGTCACCGGCGAGCGGGGCCAGCGGCGCGTCGCCGTCGAGCGCACCGATCGCGGTGGTGTCGACGACCGCGGAGGCGCCGGGGACGTGCAGGCGCCTCGAGGTGCGCGGCGAACCGGCGGGCTGCCGTCGGCCCGTGGACCACGACGACGTCGGGGGCCTGCTGCTGCGAACCATGCGCCCCAGTCGGGCGCGTGGGAGACCGTCGCCACGCCGAGCCGCTCCACGAGGTCGTCGCGGGTCGTCCGCGCGCACCAGTCGGCGACCAGCAGCGTCACCGCGGCGCGGGATCGAAGCTCGCGAGCTCCGCCAGGAGCTGGAGCAGGCGGTGGTCGCCGTACCGAAGGCCGGGACGGGGTACGCGGTCGGCGAGCACCAACACCGTGGTCGCACTGCGGGACTCGCGTGAACTCCCCGTCGGCACAGCGGGCGAGGATACCGGTCGCCCGCGCCGGATTGTCCCGGTACCCGCCGACTTTGCCTTCCCGGATGGCGACGGCAAACGCAATCTGATGGCCGAGCCCGATCCCCGGCAGGAGACCAGCCGAGACGCGATCTTCTCGCGGTCCGAGCCGGTCATCCACGCTTCTTCGAGGCCGTCGTCGCGCACCCGCGCGCAACTGCGGCGCATCTGGGACGCAGGTCGGACTTCCGCTCCCCCACCGACGCGGTCATCCAGATCCTCTCCCTCGCGTGCAGCACCGACACGTTCGCAGCACTCGCACTAGCGTTCGCGGGTCGAGACCGCTGTCCCGCGAGGAACGCCATGGCCTTTCGTACGAAGCAGCCGACCCGCCCCGACCTCGACACCGCCCAGCAGCTCGCGCAGAGGGGCGGGTGCTTCTGGGCGATCGACATCCTGCAGCGTGCGAACCGCGATGAACGAGATCCGGCGATCGAGCGACGACTCGTCGATCTGCGCTTCGATGCGTTCGCGAGCCTGCCCGCGAGCGAGCGCTGCCGGCCCGGCCACCCGAGGTCTCCGACCTCCTCCCGAGCATCGCGAGTTGGCCTGGGAGGCCGACAAGGTGCTGGCGGTGGAGTCCCCGCCGGCGTTCTTCGACCTCGTGGAGCTCTTCGAGAAGCTGGGTGTCCGAGAGCTCGCGACCGAGTTCCTCGGCGAAGCTCCCGTACTGCTGGCCAATTCCAGCCACGTGAACTCCGAAGAGCAATGTTGGAGCTGCTGACGCGATGGTGGCGCTGGACCAGCAGTTCTTCCCCGAAGACCCGGGGTTTCTCTTGCTCGACATCGGCCCAGGCGGTGGCGGGATCACCGAGGCCTTCGCGCGGCACCGCCGGCTGGTCGCTGTCGAATTCGACGAAGCCCTAGCACGAGAAGTCGCCACGAGAACTTCAGCGCTCCAACTCTCGTCGTGTCGAGGCGATGCCGAGCAGCTCCCGTTGCGCGATGCGTGTGTCGACGGCGCGATTGCCCTCGAGGTGCTCGAGCATGTCGAGGATCCCGACCAGGTGCTTGCTGAGGCGTACCGAGTCTTGAAGCCGCGCGGTTCGCTGTGCGTAGCAGTGCCGACTTCATACACGGAGGCGCTGTACTCGCGAGTCCATCCCCGCTACATGAGCAACGCCACCCACGTTCGCATCTTCAAGAAGGCAGATCTCTTGCAGCGGCTCGAGCGCAACGGATTCGATCCCATGCCGCCTCGACCCGAGCACTTCGAGCCAGCGTTGAGCTGGATCGTTCACTCATGCCTGCGCAGCAACGCCCACCCGACCGGCCTGATGCTCGATCACCAATGGGTGGATCCGCTCGTGGCTCGGAACGTCGCGCGCGCCGAACGCGGCCGAGGCCTTGGTAGGGTCGTGCGATTCGCGCGACGTTCGCGTCGGAAAGAGCTGGTACATCTACGCGCGGAAGGTGATCTAGGCGAAGCCGTTCGGTCCCCGATCTGCTGCTCCTGCCTTGAACCGGGCCCGGCGTACTGCGGTCGAGCGCTGCCCCGACCTCGGACTCGAATCGGGGCGTGCCGAAGCGAACCGCCGCAGCTCGCGCCGCAACGCCGGGTGTCGACGGCACTCTCCAGGTCGCGGATCCGGTCGGTGAGGATGTCCATGCGCAGGCGGGCGGCGGCCTCGCTCACCCGCAGCCGCCCGACCGCATCTGCTGTGGCCCCTGGCCGTGATTGGTGTCGGGGCGATCACGCGGAAGCGGGCGCTCGCGCAGTTCCGCGCCGTCAGGTGCGAGTGCGCCGGACCGGGCGAGCGACCTTTGCCACTGCCTGCGCGGCACGCCAGCTGCGACTCGAACGGATCGCTTCGAGCTCCGCCTCCGCCGCGGTGGCGCGTGCCCGCCACGCGGCCTCGCGCTCGTGGAGGACCGCGAGGTTCTCGTGCATCGCGGTCCACTCCCTGGGATCCGCGGAGTGTCGCTCGAGCTCCGCGAGCGTGACCGTGACGTCGCGCTTGCGCAGCGCGACGCACCCGTGACCGAACGGCCCGGCAGCCGGTCCGTCGTCGGTGTACGCCCAGGGTCGGTACTCGACGATGTCGAACACGCGGCCCCAGTACTCGCGCAACCACCATTCGGAGTGGTAGATCACCGGGCCGCTGCTGTCGACGAAGGTCTCGTTCGGGATGGTGACGAGCATCCCGATGCGATCCTCGTCCCAGGGCCGACCGAGCTGCGCGTGCCCACCGGGTCCGAGGAAGGTAGCGATCAGGGTCCCGCCCGGCCGCAGGACACGGTGCAGCTCGAGCAGCCACTGGGCCCAGGTGTCGGCCAGGTGCGTGAACACCGAGAACGCGTAGACCAGGTCGAGCGACGAGGCGTCCAGCGGCAGCGGTGGCTCGGCTTCGTTGCAGAAGACCTCGAACGGCGGACACAGGTTGTCCTGCGCCCACTGGATGCTCTCGGCGTCGATGTCGCAGCCCAGGAAGGCGTCCGCCGCCTGCGCCTCGACCTCGAAGTGCCGCAGCGTTCGCCCGCGCCGCAACCGAAGTCGAGCACGCGTGCGCCGGCCCACGCGAACGACGGCGGCACCAGCGCCAGGACGTCGCGATGGCAGGCCCGCCCGATCTCACCGTACGACGAGGCAGGGCGGCCGACGCGCTCCATCAGGTGCAGCGGCGGGAGCGGCAACGGCACGTCAGAACCTGATCGGCAGCTGGTCCGGCGGGTACGAGGACGGTGACGCAAACCACGCTTCGACCGCGTAGCGATCGTGCGTCATCCCCGGGTGGATCCCCGTGCGATGCAGGAAGAGGTGATCGAAGAAGATCGCGTCGCCAGGCGCGAAGTCCGGGGAGAGCACGGTCCCCTCGCCGACGCGTGCGACCACCTCGCGTCCGACGGTCCAGTCGAGGGCCGCGCCACCAGTACCGGTCTCGACGACGTCATCGAACCGTCGCGGCACGACGTCCAGCCCCGGCGCGGTCGTCCCACAGTCCGAGACCGCGAGCCAGATGTCGAGCGATCGGATGTCCGCGCCCATGAACGAGCCGTCCTGGTGCCAGTCGGGGTTCCCGACATCCGGCGCGACCCGCCGCAGCGTCCACTTGTTCCCGAGCATCAGCGGGAGCTCCCCGAAGTGCTCAGAGACGAGCTCGCGGAGGCCGGCCTGTTCATAAGCGTCCATCAGGTCGAAGAAGACCTGCGGTGACTCAACCGCGAGCACGCCGCCGCCCTCGCGCACCCAATGACGCTCCGCGGAGTCGATCTCGTCGCGTGGATTGAACCACGGCATCAGCTCACCGAGGGCAGTGCCCTGGCGCCAAGCGTCGTGCGCCGCGAATGCACGGTCGATGCCGATCCTTGAGCGCGGCCGCCCGCTCGGCGCCGACGTAGCCACGGACCAACAGGCATCCGTGGTGCAGGATGCCGCTCTGCAGCGCGGCCACCGTGAGATCGCGGACGGCGACCTCGGGAACGCCCACCTCACCCGGGAACAGGTCCGGGACCGGCGGCGGCCACGATGCCGGCGACCGAGGTCGCCTACCCCCGCCCCGCACGTCGAAGTGCAGGTCGACGATGCGCCGCTCGACCTCCGGATCCGGCGCGTCGCGGTTCGCGTCCATCAGCAGTCCGAGCGCGTCGTCGGGGTGCCCGAGCGCAGCCAGCGCGTCGGCCCGGCGGAGCACCGGAGCGGACGCGTCGCGGGCAACGGCGCGCCAGCGGAGGCGGCGCAGCGGTGTGGGGAGCGAGCTCATGGTTCGACCCTTCGTCCGGGGACACCGACCACCGTCGCGCCCGGCGGCACGTCGTCCACGACCACCGCATTCGCACCGATGCGCGCTCCGGCGCCGATCGTGATCGGCCCGATCACCTTCGAGCCCGTCCCCAGGTGGACGTCGTTCTCGAGCGTCGGCCCCTGGAAGTTCCCGGCCCGCAAGCCCACGGTGACCCACGGGAACAGCACCGCACCGGGCTTGACCTCGACGAACCCGTCGACGACCACCTGCCCATGCGCGATGTAGATGCCAGGGTGCACCACGACCGGATCCCCGATGCAGATCTGGGCGATGCCCATGGCGAGGCGGTGCGCGATCCGCGGCAGGATCGGGATGCCGAGCTGCTGCATCCGTGCCTTCGCGCGGTACAGCACCTGCCCCGCGAACGCATCCGTCACCCACATCAGACGCAGCGCCTGCACGATCGCGTCGGCCCTGGAGCCGAACTCGAACCGTTCCGCACGGTACGCGGCGTTCACCCGAGCGTCGGCCAGCACCGCGTCGATGAAGCGCGGATGGCGCGCACGGATCTCGGCGTGCTTCGCCCGCGCGTCGGCTCGGCCGGCCATCACGTCTGCGGACGACGGGCGAACGGCCGTCCTGCGGCGGCCAGCATCCGGGCGAGGCGCCAGCTCCGGGTCGCGGAGATCGCGGCGAGCTCGGACTCGGCAACCTGTGCCCGCGCCCGCCACGCCGCCTCGCGGTCGTGCAGCAACGAGAGGTTCTCCTCGAGCGCGGCGAGCTCCCGGGGATCGTCGGAGGGTCCCTCGAGGTCCGCCATCGTGAGCGCGACCTCCCGCTTCTTCAGCGCGACGCACCCCTGACCCGTCGGAACCGGTTGCGGGCCGCCCAGGCAGAAGCCGTCGGACCAGGTCTCGAGGACCTCGAATGCCCGGCCCCAGTGCTCGCGGATCCACCACTCCGAGTGGAACACGACCGGTCCGCTGCGCACACCGACGAAGGTCTCGTTCGGGATCGTCACGAGCATCCCGATGCGGTCCTCGTCCCAGGCGCGGCCGAGATCACCGACCGTGCCCGGACCCATCGTGGTCGCGAGGAGCAGACCGCCCGGCTGCAGGATGCGGTGCAGCTCGAGCAACCATGCGCTCCACGTGTCGGCGAGATGCGTGAACACCGACATGCAGTACACGAGGTCGAGGGACGCGTCCGCGAACGGCAGCGGCGGGACCTCCTCGTTGCGGAAGGCACGGAACGGCGGACACAGGTGGTCCTGGACCCAGACGATGCTCTCCTCGTCGATGTCGCACCCGGAGAACTCAGCGGCGCGCGACGCTTCCTCGGTGAAGTACCGCAACGTCCTGCCGACGCCGCACCCGAAGTCGAGGACCCGCGCACCACTCCAGTCGAACGAAGGTGGCAGCAACGCCAGGAAGTCGCGCCGCGACGTCTCGCCGATCCCCTCGAAGTAGTCGCCACCACCGACGCGTTCTCGTAGCGGAAAGGGAGGGAGGGGCGTTTGCACAGCGAGGGAGCCTACCGGCTCGGTTGCACCACGGCGCAGGCGGTAGAAAGGGGTGCGATGCCCGAGGGTCCCGTCGACGACGTCAGCAAGATCCGCCGCGCCGCGGCCGCGGCAGCGCTCGTCGCCCGTCACCCCAAGCGCGCGTATCGCGCGCTGTACCACGCGGCGAGCGCGCCGGCCGCGGCACCTGCGGAAGCACCGAGCGCCGACGACGCGTTCGAGCGGGCGATGCTCCTCCTCTTGGGGACCGACGTGGGTCTCACGTTCGAGCGCGACGGCGTCACCTGGACCGTCCCCCCGGGCCACGACGGCATCGCCGAGGAGCTGTTCCACTCAGGGGAGTACTCGGGCGGCACCCTCGCCGCGATCGCCGCATACCTCGCGGCCGAGCGTCCCGCGCACGGATGGATCGTCGACGTCGGGGCGAACATCGGGACGTCGACGATCCCCTTCGCGAGATCGGGGTTCCACGTGCTCGCGATCGAGCCCGTGCCCGCCGCGCTCAGGTTCCTGCACACGAACATCGATGCCAACGGCCTGCGCGAGCGCGTCCGGGTGATCGAGGGCGCGATCGCGACCGGGGTCGACGACGTACTGATCGCGGTGAGCACGTCGTTGGGCAACTCGGAGGTCATCGGATCGCCCTCGGACACGCCTGGGTTCGACGACAAGTACGGCCGGGCGACCGAGGTCCGCGTCCCGGCGTTCCGCCTCGATGCGACGCTCGCGGCGGCGGGCGTCGACCCCTCGTCGGTGGCGATCGTGTGGGCCGACACCCAGGGCAGTGAGACCGCGGTCATCGAGACCGGGGCCGACCTCTGGGCTGCCGGCGTTCCACTGTTCGCGGAGTTCTGGCTCCATGGCCTCGAGCTGCAGGGCGGGCTCGACCGGTTCTTCGAGGCCGCGTCCGCTCACTTCACCGGGTTCATCGATGCGTCCCGCCACGGGTTCCGGATCGTCGACGCGCTCGATTCGCCCGACCGGACCCGCGGTGCGGCGCGAGCAATGGGCGAGCTCCCCGCGTTCGCGTCCGAGGTGGCGAGCTACCCCGGTCGCTACAGCGACGTGCTCCTGCTCCCCTAGCGCCGCCGCGTCCGGGTCACCCGATCGAACGCTTGCGCCGCGGTCCGGTACAGCCGCCATCGCGTGCGACGGCCGGCTCGGGTCGCGGCCTGCGCGGCACGGCCTCGCTCCGGCCGTCTTGCACCGACGCGATCGAGCAGCGCGCGCGCCTCGCTCTCGAACCGCGTCCTGCCGAACGCCGCGCCCGCGGCGTGGGCGGCGTCTCCCATCGCGTCGAGCGCACTCGGCGGCAGCGCGACGAGCGCGGCCGTCTGCTCAACGAGCTCGGGGAGCGAACGCCACTGGCGACCGACGCGATCGTCGACGATCTCGATCTGACCGCCGTCGGCGTACACCAACGGGATCGCACCGTTGCTCATCGCCTCCGCCGTCGACATCCCGAAGTGCTCCGCTTGCTCGGGTTCCGCCGCCGGGCGCTCGAACCCGGAGGCGTGCCAGAACAGCCGCGCCTGGTCCCGGAGCTCCGCCATGCGCGCGGCCGTCACGTCCAGCTCGAAAGAGATGTTCAGACCCTCGGCGCGCCGGCGAAGATCCGCGACGTAGCGATCGATCTCCGGAGACGGCGAGGTCCCACCGGCGAACACCAGCCGCCACTCCGCGCGCACCTCGGGCGGAAGCATGGCGAACGCGTCGATCAACGCGTCCTGGCGCTTGCTCGTCCAGTTCTGCTCCGGATCGCCGACGAACCGTCCGACCGAGAGGATCATCGGCTGCTTCGCGGCACCACGGGAGTGGGGCACCTCGATCCCCGGCATGAGCACGTCACCGTCGACACCCCAGCGGTCGATCAACCATCGCCGGACGAACTGCGAGTACACGACGCGGTCGTAGCGCCGCAGCTTCGCGATCGCGAGCCGGCGGCGAAGGCGGCTCGACGCCGCGATCGTGCCGCGCGGGAACTGCACCACGAGGAGCGAGTGGGTCGAGAAGCTGGGTGGTGGGACGTCCGACGTGACGACCACGGTGAGGTCATAGTCGACGGACGCTCGTGAGACCTCGGGGACCGCGAGCAGACGGACCTGGATCGGGGGGAAG
The DNA here is from genome assembly GCA_963809885.1 of uncultured Acidimicrobiia bacterium. Classification (GTDB taxonomy): domain Bacteria; phylum Actinomycetota; class Acidimicrobiia; order IMCC26256; family PALSA-555; genus JALHSW01. The sequence continues at coordinate 35,434 of CAWELA010000002.1, forward strand.
CCCAGCTGGTCGAGCCGATCCGGGTCGGGTTGGTTCGTGGACGCATACGTGACGTCATGGGTCTCGCCGATGACGCTGCCGAGTGCGACGGTGTACCGCTCGCCGCCCCCGAGGACCGGGAACGCAGGGTTGAAGATCAAGGCGCGCTTCACGACGGGTCAGGCGACCTCGCCGTGGTGGCGCGCCCGAGCGACCACCCGACGCAGCGGTCGGGTCCAGCGGTAGAGCTTGGTCGACCGGAGCGCCTCGAGCTCGGCCGCCGTCGCCTCCGCCGTCGCGTCCCGTGTTCGGAGCGCTTCGTTCGCCGCGGCCAACGCCCGCCCGAGCTCCTCGGCCTCGGCGCGCCGGGCCCGCTCGCGCTCCTCGAGCTCACGGACGCGCCGCGACAGCGAGCTCTCGGTCGAGCCCTCGATCTCGGGTCCGACCTCGCCCCCAGGGGTCGCGGCACCGACCACTCGGGCTTGCAGCCGGGCCGCAACCAGGTCCCAGTCGTTCTCGAGGATCGCACCGGGTGGATCGAGCGACACCTCGAACGGCAGAAGACCGAACTGCTCGAGCAGCTCGGGGAAGCGGTCGCGCAGCACCGTCGACGCCGGATCGAGACCGTGCACGAAGGTCAGACCGCACGGAGCCGCTCGGACCGTGAACCACGAGAGCTCGGGCCTGACCGCAGCGAGGCAGTGCAGCAGCTTCCAGACGTCGCCGGAGTGAAAGGTCGAGGTGCACGTGGCGCGCTGGGTGACCTCGTCGTACGGGATGGTGTCGGGGATGGCGAGGACGGTCCCGGGATCGGCGACCGCCTCGACGCGCCAGAAGTCTTCCAACACGGCCGCGAACGCACGCGGCCCGTCGAGGAGCACGAGCGACGGGCCGTGGCCTCCGAGCAACTTCCTGACGTCGCGGTGCTCGAAGAACGCGGTCGAGGACTCGCGGTAGAGGTGGCACTCGACGTCGACCGGCGCGCTCGACGCGCGGCTCCGGGTCCACCGCGAGCGCAACGGTCGGAGGACGTGCGAGCCGCAACGTCTCGCCCGAACCCACGCCGAGCTCGAGGTAGGTCGCAGGGTTGAGGAGGTCGTGCACTCGGCCCAGGACCGCCTGCCACGAAGGTCCGGGCATCCGCACCCGCGCCAACCCGCGGTAGGCGTCAGCGTTGAGCGGATCGTCGGCCAGCACCGCGCGGAAGTGTTCGGACGCAGCCGCGAGATCCCCGACGCGCTCACACGCGTCGCCCGCGTCGAGGTTGAAGCGGATGCGTCGCTCGGGCGCGATCTGCTCGAGCGTGCCCATGTTCGCGAGGGACGCGACGACCCGCTCGACCTGCGCGGTGTGCAACGCGACGTTTCTCGCGCGGCGTGCATATAACGTGGTCTCGACGTTGAGCCCCCGACGTGCGGCGTCGCCAGCCAGGCGCGCCCACTCCGCGGCCATCGGCTCCGGCACGGTGGACGGATCAGGGAGCGCAACCGGGGGCGGCGGCGGTCCGGACTCGAAGAGCTGCTCGTGCCCCAACCTGGCGTTGAGCTCTTGCGCGTACTGCTGGCGCAGCTGCGCCGGGAGGATCCCCAGGAACACCGGGAGCGCGATGGCAGGGTGCTGCACAGGCCGGCCTGCTATGGCCTCGTAGTCAGCACTCCACCGCTGCATCGCGATCTCGTGGGTGTCGGCCGAGGCGTTCGTGGCGACCCCGCCGTGGAGCTGGTGGAACGTGCCCTCCCCCAGCAGCATCACCCACTCGAGATCGTCGAGCAGGCTCGCGCGCACCAGCGCGTCGTGGTTCACGAGACCGCCGCCCGGCGTGTCGAAGCGCTCGTCGAACCCGCCGAGCTCGTCCCACACCCCGGCCGGGAGGAACAGCGCATTCGACTCGAACTGCCCGAAGAACCAGCCACCCGAACAGGACTCGTCCATCGTCGAGATCTCGTAGAGGCGATACCCGTCCGACGGCCAGTCGATCGACTCCAGCAGGCGGTCCTCGTCGTCCTTGGTCCACCCGGCATCGAGCTGGAACCGCTGGAAGTCGAAGCCGAGGTACCAGCCAAGCGTCGTGATCGCCGCCCGAGGGTGGATCCGACTCGCGGCGATCGCGTACCGGACGAGTCCCGGAGAACCGAGTCGCGCGCCGTCGACCATGACCCCGACGGTCGAGCCCCGCGCTTCCCGGAGCCCACGGTTGACCGCCGGCGCAGGCGACGGCGACGCGTCGTCGATTCGCATGAGACGGAACTGACCATCGAGTCCGTGGAAGAGCGATTCGTCCACCGGTGTCGGCGACCCGTTGTCGACGACGACGACCTCGTAGTCCGACGCGTCGACCCCCTCCTGGTAGCCGACGGCGAGTGACTGCAGGGTGCGCGGCAGCTCGCGCCCGATGTCGTACGCGACCACCACGATCGAGAGCGGCAGCGTCGGTCGCGCCGAAGCCCGATCACGTCTCCCGAGTGCGGTCACACGAAAACACTAGGTGAGGGCGGTCTGGCCCGAATGTGGCAGCATCGGTGCCGATGGAGGCGGCACCGATGCGGCCGCGCTGGCGGGCCTGGTGCGCGCAGCGATCGGTCGGGCTCTCGACCCTCCTCTTCGCACTGATCTCCCTGCCCTACGCGCTGAGCAACGTCGGGTTGGAGTACGACGAAGCGCTCCACCAGGTCGGCGCCGCGGAGATCCTGCATCGAGGCTCACGCGCCGGGAGCAGCGACCCTGCTACCTGGATCCACGTGCTCGGGGTTCCGTTCAAGCTCATGGTCGTCCCGTACACGGGCGCGGTGAAGGACGCGCTGCTGGTCGTCCCGTACCAGCTGTTCGGGACCGATCCCGTCGTCGGCCGACTCCTCGCGGTCGCTCTCGGGGCCGTCGGCGTCTACGGCATCGGTCGGCTCACCCGGAACCAGCTCGGGCCGCTCATCGGCGCGTTGTGCGCGCTGGTGCTCGCCGTGAACCCTGCGTACATCGACCAGGTGGTCTTCGACAACGGACCGGTCGCGGTCTGGATGTTCGGGCTCGGGCTCCTCGCGTTGGCCCTCGACCGAGCGCTGCGCCGGCCTTCGAAGACGAGTGCGTTCCTGCTCGGCGTCACGATCGGGTTGCTGGTCTGGATCAAGCTCAACGCGCTGTGGCTGCTCGCTTCGCTCGCGATCGCGATCGTTGTCGTGCTCGCCCGGCGGATCGTCGCCCTCGTCCGCACTGACCGCGGCCGAGTGCTCACCCTCACGGCGATGTCGGGCCTCGGAGCGCTGCTCGCGCTCGGCCCGTTCCTCGCCTACCAGCGGAAGAACAGTTGGAAGTCGTTCGCGCTCGACTACCTGCCGACCGAACCTCTGACGCAGGAGCTGTTGAAGGGGCGCCTGCGCGCCCTCCCCGACGCGCTGCTCAGCGATGCCGAGCACCGAGCGATCTGGGACGGCCACCCCCAGTCGGTCCTCTCCCGCGTCGGTCTGATCCCGCTCTGGCAGCAGCTCTTCGTCGCGGGGGTGGTCGCGACGGCGTTGGTGCTCGCGTTCGTGCTCCGCGATCGGGGCAACTGCGCGAATCGACGGCGCATCCAGTGGGCCCGCATCGCCGGTGTCGCGACCGCGCTCTTCGCCATCCAGATGCTGACGACCCGGTACGTACTCCAGCAGCACCACCTCGTGCTCCTCATCCCCGAGGTGGTCGTCCTCTGCATCGTGGCGTGGGCCGTCGCCGCCCCTCGGCACCGGGCCTGGCGATGGCTCGGCATCGGGAGCCTCGCGCTCTACCTCGGGCTCGCGGGGTACTGGAACGCCGTGTCCGTCCGGCACCTGACCGACACGGGAGGGCGGGGCTACTGGTCCGGGGCGATCGACTGCACCGCCCGCTACGTCGAGCTGCGCGACGACCGGCTCTTCCAGGTGCTCGACTGGGGCATGCGCACGGGCATCGCCGTGCTCGCCGACGACTCGCCGCGGCTGCGCGAGACGTGGGTTCCCGAGCTCTCCGACCCCGAGTACTCGGCGCGACTGATCCCGTGGGCCGAGGACCTGGCCCGCGGTGGTACGTACCTGATCTCCGCGAAGCGCAGCCAGCTCCGTCCGGCCCCGGGCGACAACCTCGTCGAGGCGCTTCGCGGCGCGGTCGAGCAGGGCCAAGCGGAGTTCACGGCGGTCGGCTTCTCCGACGAGCTCGGGCACCCGGCGATCGCCGCGGTCGAGGTGTACCCACCCGGCGCCGATCCCGCGGCCGAACGACGCTCGATCACGCGCGCTGCAGCAGGCAGCCAAGGCCCCTGCTCGAAGCCTGTGGTCATCACCGACGTCGACGCCCTCGAGCAGTTCCGATCAGGTCGGCACGACTAGCGGTCGTCCGTCGACGGAGCCGGCTCACTCCCGGGCGCGACGGTCTCGTACTCGTCGTCACCGACCGCCGGGAAGTGGTGCCCGCCGAGCAGGTCGAAGTTCGGTCCTCGGCCAAGCGATGCGGCATCGAACCGACCGGCGAGATCGTTGCGCACGAAGAACGCGTTCACGCCGGCGAGCTCCGTGTGGACCAAGGTGTACCGCTTGTGCTCGCCGAGCGCTCGGAGCGCGCCGAGCGACGCGCCGAAGAAGTCGAACAATGTGAACGCGGCGGAGCGCCCGCGCGGCTCGACGAGCTGCTCCTCGGCCGGCAGCGCCGAGTTGTACTCGATCACCACGACGCGCGGTCGGAGCTCGTCGATCGCCTCCCAGACCCAGTAGTCCTGGCCGTCGACGTCGATCGAGAGGAGATCGAAGTCGTCGGGCACCGCGGCGTCACGAAACAGCTGCTCGACGTTCGCCGGCGTGACGTAACTCCGCACGGTAGCGAGGTCGTCACGGTTGGCGAGACGGCGTTCGAGCCCGCTGAACTGCGCCTCGTCCGCCTCGAAGTAGACCCCGGACCACCCCTGGACCTCGGCCAGGTAGCGGGTGTTGCACTGCACGCCGTCCTGCACCCCGAACTCGACGAAGAACCGACGCTCCACACCGATGCGGGCGAAGATCTCCGCCAGGACGCCGTCCTCGCCGTTCTGGGAGAAGACTCGGAGCTCGCTGGGGGAGAGCCCGTCGCTGCCGGTGGTGCGCCGATCGCGCAGGATCGCGATCGCCAGGTACTGCTCCCTGGAGGAAGCCTCCGCGATGGCGACCGGACCACCCGCATGGACCTCGCGTGCGATCCGTCGTGCGACCCGGTCACCCAGGCGTCGGGCCGGACCGAGCATCAGACGGAGGGCGTCGCCGCGCCTCGTGGCGTCGGGACCCGGGGCTCAGATGCCGATGCGCTGCGCCAACAGCTCGCGGTGATACGTCGCGTCCCCGAGGAGGATCTCGGAGCTCTTCGCGCGCTTGAAGTAGAGGTGCGCCGGGTGCTCCCACGTGAAGCCGATGCCGCCGTGGATCTGGATGTTCTCGGCCGCGGCGTGGAAGTACGCGTCGGAGCAGTACGCCTTGGCGAGGCTCGCGACCACCGGGAGCTCGTCGTTGTCCTCGGCCGCCGCCCACGCGGCGTAGTACGCGGCGGACTTCCCGGACTCCACCTCGAGCAGCATGTCGGCGCACTTGTGCTTGATCGCCTGGAACGAACCGATCGGACGACCGAACTGCACGCGCACCTTCGCGTACTCGACGGCCATGTCGAGCACCTTCTGCGCGCCGCCGACCATCTCGTTCGCGAGACACACCGCGGCCTGGTCGAGCGTCTTCGACAGCGCAGCCCACCCACCGGCCGGGTCGCCGAGCGGCTTCGCCTGCACGCCGGCGAACTCGAGCTTCGCCTGCTTGCGGGTCTGGTCCATCGTCGCCAGCGGCGTACGGGTCAGGCCCTTGGCGTCGCCCTCGACGACGAAGAACCCGATGCCGTCCTCACCCGAGGTTCCGGCCTGACGCGCGACGACCACGACCTTGTTGGCGAGGTGGCCGTCGATCACGAACATCTTCTCGCCGTCGAGCGTGTAGGAGTCGCCCTTCCCCTTGGCCTCCATCGTGATGCCCGACGCGTCCCACTTGCCGTTCGGCTCCGTGAACGCGAGCGCGGCGATCGTCTCACCCGACGCGATCCCCGGCAGCAGCTCGGCCTGCTGGGCGTCGTCACCCGCGTTCATGATCGCGTTCGCTGCGAGGCACACCGTCGAGAAGTACGGCGCGCACAGCAGCACACGACCCATCTCCTCGAGCACGATGCCCAGCTCGATGAACGTGAAGCCCTGCCCGCCGTGCTTCTCGGGCAGGTGCAGGCTCTGGAGCCCCAGCTCCTGGGCCATCTGCGTCCAGACCGCGGGGTCGTACCCCTCGGTCGTCTCCATGAGGCGACGCACCTCGGCCTCGGGCGACTTCGCCTCCATGAACTTGCGGACGGCGTCACGCAGCTGGTCCTGCTCCTCGGAGAACGCGAAGTTCATGTCTCTCCCTCTTCCCCGGAGCTACCGGGGTTCACGCGGGAGCCCGAGCACCCGCTCACCGATGATGTTGCGCTGGATCTCGCTCGAGCCGGCGTAGATGGTCTCGGAGCGGCTGAACATGAAGATCCGCTGGAACTCGCTCAGAGCGTAGGCGGACCCGTCCCCGGGTGTCCCCTCGACGATCCCGCCGTCGGCGCCGAGCACGTGCATGGCCCGCTCTCCCAGGGTGCGGTGCCAGCTGCTCCAGTAGAGCTTGCCGATGCTGGACTCCGGCCCGAGCACGCCCGTCTGGACCAGGCTCGTGAGCATCCGCATGCCGTTGTACTTCATGATCTGGACGCCCACGTAGGAGTCGGCCAGCTCCTGGCGGATGGTCGGGTGCTCGATGGCACCGTTGGCACGGGCGAGGTCGATGATCTCCTCGAGCTCGCGCTGGAAGGCGAGCTGCTGGGAGAGGAACGCGGTGCCGCGCTCGAAGCCGAGGGTCGCCATCGCGACCTTCCAGCCCTCACCGACCGGCCCGAGCACCAGGTCGGCGTCGGTGCGGGCGTCGTCGAAGAACACCTCGTTGAACTCCGCGGTGCCGGTCATCTGCTTCAGCGGCCGCACCTCGACGCCCGGGCTGGTCCATCGGGATCGAGGAGGTACGACAGGCCCTTGCTCCCCGTGGACTCCGGATCGGTGCGCGTCACGCAGAAGCACCACTGGGCGCGGTGCGCGAGCGTCGTCCAGACCTTCTGCCCGTTGACGACCCACTGGTCGCCGTCGAGCTCGCCGCGCGTCTGCACGTTCGCGAGGTCGGAGCCGGCGTTGGGCTCCGAGAAGCCCTGGCACCACATCTCCTCGACCGACTGGATCTTCGGCAGGAACCGCTGCTTCTGCTCGTCGGTGCCGAACGCGAGGAGCGTCGGCGCGAAGAGCCCCTCCCCGAAGAAGCTGGTGCGTGCCGGCGCGTTCGCCTTCGCGTACTCCTCGTTGAAGATCACCTGCTCCGCGAAGCTGGCGTTGCGCCCGCCGTACTCCGTCGGCCACGACAGGCCGAGCCAGCGGTCCTTGCCGAGCAGCTTCTCCCACTCGACCCGGGTGTCCCACCCGTGCTCGTCGGCCGGACCGCCGCGACCACCGATGGTCGCGAAGTCACCGACGAGGTGCTCGGAGAGCCACGTGCGGATCTCGTCGCGGAACGCCGCCTCTTCCGGGGTATCCACGAACTCCATCACGCGCGCAGGTTACCCGTCGGTAGGTGGGGCCCGCCCGTCGTCGTCATCGTGCCGCGTACCCTGGGCGCATGCCCCGTCCCGCGCACTTCGAGACGACCGATGCCCGGGTCGACAAGCTCGTCGTCGGACCGTTCGAGAACAACGTGTTCGTCGTCCGCTGCAAGGGCACCGGCGACGCCGTGCTCCTCGACGCGGCCAACGAGCACGAGCTCCTGCTCGAGGTGTCCCGCGCCACCGGCGTCCGACGCGTCCTGACGACGCACGGGCACTGGGACCACATCCAGGCCGTCACCGCGATGCGCGACGCCGGGATCGAGGTCGGCATCGCCTCGGCCGACGCCGAGATGCTGCCGTCGTACGACTTCGTGATCCCCGACGACGAGGTGTACGCCGTCGGCGACCTGCGCCTGCGCACCGTCCACACGCCGGGGCACACGAAGGGTTCGACCTCGTTCCTGCTCGAGGGCACGCCGCTGCTGTTCACCGGCGACACCCTCTTCCCCGGCGGCCCCGGCAACACCTCCACCCCGGGCGCGAGCTTCGAGCAGATCCTGGCCTCGATCGACCGGAGGCTCTTCACGATGCCCCCCGAGACCCTCGTGCTCCCCGGTCACGGCCTCGACACGACCATCGCCGCCGAGCGCCCCCACCTCCAGGAGTGGCACGACCGGGGTTGGTAGCTCGCGTCAGCGACCGAGCACCTCCTGGTACACGGCCTTGGTGCGCTCGATGCAGCGCTCCCAGGTGAAGCCGTCGGCTCGCGCCCGGCCGGCCTTCGCGAGACGCTCGCGCTCGGTGTCGTCACGGAGGAGCTCGACGAGCGTGTCGCCCCACGCGCCCACGTCGGCGGCCGGAAGGTAGCGCGCGGCTTCGCCGCCGACCTCCTGGAGCACGGGGATGTCCGAGCAGAGGACCGCCGTCTCCTGGGCCATCGCCTCCAGCACGGGGAGGCCGAACCCCTCGTGCAGGCTCGGGAACGCCAGCAGCTCCGCCCCGTGGTACAGGGCGACGAGCCGGTCGGCGCGGATCGGGCCGGTGAAGCGGATCCGGTCGCCGAGCGCACGCGCCGGCTCGCGGATGGCCTCGGCAGTGTGGAGCCAGCCCTCGGACCCGACGATCACGAGACGGTGCGGCAGGTCCTTCGTCTGCACGACGGACCGGAAGGACTCGATCAGCACCGGAAGGTTCTTGCGCGGCTCGAGCGTGCCGACCCAGAGCACGTACGGCTCGGTGCCGATGCCGAGGGTCGACCGGGTCGCCGCGACCAGCCCGTCGCCGACCGTGACCTGCGCGACACCGTGCGGCACGATCCGGATCTTCTCCATCGAGATGGGCGTGTGGACGGTGATCTCCTCCGCGGCGGCGAGCGTCGGTGCGATGACGATCTCGGCCCGCTTCGCCGCCGCGATGCTCCCCTTCTCGTGGAACCACCGGCCGCGACGTGTGTAGGTCTCCGGGAACACCATGGCGGCGGCGTCGTGCGCGGTGACGATGATCGGGACCCCACTCGACGGCGGCACCGCGAGCGACGGGGCGTGCACGAGGTCGATCCCACGGAGCGCGCGGTGGAGCAGGCCCAGCGGCGGGGCACCGAACAGGTTCCAGGTGTCGTAGAGGAGCGGGCGCGGCAGCGACAGGCGCACGGGGTCGAGATCGGACAGACCGAAACCGGTCAGCGCGGCCTCGACCGTGGAACGGCGGTGACGCGCCACGAACGGGACGAGCTCGACCGCCTCGTCGTCGCCGTCCCGGACGCTGGGCAGTAGCCTCGCCAGCTCGGCCGTGTACCGACCGATCCCGCCGGGCGGGCGCTGGAGCAACTGCTCGACATTGAGGGCGACACGCATGATCCGGCTGCTTTCGATTCAACCCGTCGCCGAGCGCGGCGGGTCGGACCAGGCGCTCGTTGGGATGCTTCGCAGCCTGCCACCCGAAGCGTACGCCTGCCATGTCGTGGTCCCGGCCGAACCGCCGCTGCGCGCCGAGCTCGAGGCGGTCGGGGCCACGATCCACGTCGTCCCGATGCGACGGATCTCGACGAGCCACGGGCTCGGCACGTGGGCCGGCTACGCGGCCGGCTGGCCCGTCGCCGTCGGGCGCCTCGTCCGGCTGGCCCGGCACGTGCGCGCCGACATCGTCCACACCAACTCCCTGCACTCCTGGTACGGCTGGGCGGTCGCCGCCGCGGTCCGCCGTCCGCACGTGTGGAGCGCGCGCGAGATCGTCGTGCAGTCGGGCGCGGCGTTGCGGGTCGAACGATCGCTCGCGCGGCGCTCGGCGCTGGTGATCGCGGCATCCCACGCCGTCGCGGCCCAGCTCGACCCACGCAACGTCGTGGTCGTGCACGAGAACGCCGACCCGGCCGTGTTCACGCCGACGCGCGCCGGTGCGTTCCGCCCGCGGGTCGGCGTGCCCGACGACGTCCCCGTCGTGGCGACCGCCGGCCGCATCGACACCTGGAAGGGCATCGACGTGCTGCTCGACGCCTGGCCCGATGCGAAGGCAGCCCGCCCCGACCTCCACCTCGTCGTCGCCGGCGGGCCCGTCGACGGCAAGGCCGACGTGTTCCACCGCCTCGAGGGTCGGGCGCGTGCGCTCACCGACGTGCACTGGCTCGGGGCGCGCGACGACGTCGCCGACCTCTACGCCGATGCCGACGTCGTCGTGGTGCCGTCGACCGAGCCCGAGCCGTACGGACTCTCGGCCGTCGAGGCCCTCGCGTGCGGGGTGCCCGTGATCGCGAGCGACGCGGGTGGCCTGCCCGAGATCGTCGCGGCTTCCCGGGCCGGTGCGGGCACCCTGGTCTCCCCGGGTGACGCGGGCGCGCTCGCCGCGGCGATCGTCGGAGCGATCGACCACGTCGGCCCGACGAGCACCGAGATCCGCGCCGCTCGTCATCCGCTCCGCGCGCCCGCGCCCGACCGCTACGCGGAGCTGTTCCGCGACGTGCTCCCCGACGACCGGCGCTCCGACGACCCGCGCCTGAGCGCACGCACCTGCACGCGACTGCGGCGCAGCCCGGCCGCCCGAAGGTGACCGGACCGCGCCGCGGTCGTCGTGCGTTCGGGATCGCTAGGGCAGGTTGTTCTGCTTCAGGAAGTTGGCCGCGACGTCCGCCGGGTCTTCCTTGTCCTCGCTCACCGCCAGCGACATCTTGTTGTACTCCGCCGTCGTGATCTTCGCCCCGACCTTGTTCACGGTCTTCAGGAGCGACTTGGTCGCGTCGTCCTTCCGCACCAGGAACACCGGGTTGTCGGCCGGCTGCAGGCCCTTGTCGTCGGTCAGGAGCACCGCGCCCTTCGGGATGACGCTGGAGCCGGTGAAGAGGAGCGCGACGTCGATGTCGCCGTCCTCGAGCGCCGTCACCGTGATGGGACCACCCGGGTCGAGCTTCTTGATCTCCTTGAAGTTCAGGCCGTAGAGCTGCTGCGAGACCGTGCCCAGGCACAGGTCACGCTCGATGCACTCGGCCGGACCACCGAAGACGAGCTTGTCGTCGACCTTCTTGAGGTCCGACACCTTCTTCAGCTTGTACTTCTTGGCCGTCGCCTTGGTGACGTAGAAGCCGTTGACGTCGACCGCCGGAGCCGGCTTGCTCGCCACGACGCCCGTCCCCTCGAGGGCCGTCTGGAGGTCCTTGTAGTTGGTGGCCGAGTCACCGCTCGGCGTGCCGCCGAGGTAGGTGAGCAACGTGCCCTGGTAGTCGGCGTAGGCATCGATGTCGCCGTTCTTGAGGGCCTCGAACACGACCTCGGTCGGGCCGATCCCGTTCTGGGCGGTGACGTCGTACCCACTCTCGGCGAGCGCCTGCCCCCACACCTCCGAGAGCACCTCGGCGCCCGAGAAGTCCTTCGAGCCGACGGTGATCGACTTGCCCGACTGCGCCGCAGCGCCTCCGGCCATCGCGACCACCATCCCGAGAGCGGCGAGCACCACCAGTGCCCGGCGCCCCGTGATCCGTCCCTTGATCATGCCGCGTCCCCTTCGAGATCTCAGATGTGTCATTCCTGCGAGTCGCAACTGTGTCACATGAGCACGGGGTCGAGCCCGGCTTCCATCTCCTGCTCGCGGTCGATCTCCCGGGCGATGTGCTCCCCACCGGTCCGGAGGCCACGCGAGACCAGCAGCCGCTCGAGCAGGCTGAAGAACACCTCGACGATGACCGCGAGCAGCGCGACGAGGAGCCCACCGACGAAGACCCGCACGTTGTCCTGCACCGCGAAGCCGTCGACGATGTATCGCCCGAGCCCACCGGCGTCGACGTAGGCCGCGAGCGTCGCGGTCGCAACCACCGCGACCGCGGCCGTGCGGACCCCGGCCATCACCAGCGGAAGTGCGATCGGCAGCTCGACGCGGCCGACCACCTGGCGGCCGTTCATGCCCATGCCACGCGCTGCCTCGCGCACCTCGTCGTCGACGCCGGCCATGCCGACGTACGAGTTCGCGACCATCGGAGGGACCGCGAGGGCGACCATCGCGATGAACGCCGGGATCGAATGCACCGGAGACAGGATTCCCGTCGGCTCGGCGATCCCGAACCACTGCACCGAGAGGATCAGGAGCGCGAGCGCCGGCAGCGCGCGGCCGACGTTCGCGACGTTGATCGCGATCGCGCCGCCCTTGCGGAGGTGCCCGAGCACGATGCCGAGCGGCAGCGCGAGCAACGCGGCAACGAGCACCGAGACGATCGTGAGCTGGAGGTGCTCGCGCATGCAGGTTCGGGATCCCTTCGGGCCCCTGCCAGTGGTCGCCGTTGTCGAACCAGGACGCGACGTCGTTCAGGAAGCCCATCGACGTCCTCCCGCTGCGGTGCTCACAGCACGGCCTTGCGGCGCCACGGCGTCGCGAGCCGGAGGAACAGGATGAGGAGCAGGTCCGCGACGATCGCGAGCGCGAGCGACAGGACGATGCCGACCGTGAGCGGGGTACGGAAGTCGCGCTGGAACCCGTCGAGCATGAGGTCGCCGAGGCCTCCCTGTCCGATGAGCGCGGTCACGGCGACCAGCCCGATGATCGTCACGGTCGCGATCCGCACGCCGGCGACGATCGCCGGGAGCGCGAGCGGCAGCTCGACCCGCAACGTCCGGCGCAGCCGGGTGTAGCCCATCCCCTCCGCCGCGTCCTTGACCTCGGCCGGCACCGCGTCGATCCCGGTGACGATGTTCCGCACGAGGATGAGGAGCGTGTACCCGACGAGCGGGATGAGCGCGGTGCCCCGGGACAGGCCGGTGATCGGGAGCAGCAGCGCGAAGAGCGCCAGCGACGGGATCGTGTAGAGGATCCCGGTGACGGCGAGGACCGGTCCGTACAAGCCGCCGGTAGCGGACGGACAGGAGTGCGAGCGGGAGCGCCAGCAGGAGGCCGATGCCGACCGCGAGCACGGTCAGCTCGATGTGCTCACCGAGGCGCGCCCGGATGTCGTCGAGGTGGTCGGTGACCCACGGCCAGTACAGCCATTTCGGTCCGATGTCGTCACCCCGCACGGTGCCGAACGCCGACGCGAGCGGGGCGACGATCACCACGTGCCGAGCGTAGGCCCCGCCGGCACTAGCGTCATTGCGGAGCTGATACCCATCAGTCGACGTGGCCGACGGCGACCGGCCGGGGAGCGAACGCCAGCGATGATCCGCCTCGACGCCGTCAACAAGACGTTCCCGAACGGCTACGTCGCGGTGCGGGAGCTGTCGCTCGAGGTCCCGGAGGGCGAGATCTGCGTGCTCGTCGGCCCGTCGGGATGCGGCAAGACCACCACCCTCAAGATGATCAACCGGCTCATCGAGCCCAGCGGCGGTCGGATCTTCCTCGACGACGAGGACGTCACCCATGCCGACCCGGTGCAAGCTTCGGCGCAGCATCGGGTACGTCATCCAGCAGGTCGGCCTCTTCCCGCACCAGACGATCGGCACGAACGTGGGCACCGTGCCTCGCCTCGACGGTTGGAAGAAGGACCGCATCAAGCGCCGAATCGACGAGCTGCTCGACCTCGTCGGTCTCGACCCGTCGGAGTTCCGCGACCGCTACCCCGCGCAGCTCTCGGGCGGACAGCGACAGCGCGTCGGCGTCGCCCGCGCGCTCGCCGCCGACCCACCGGTGCTGCTCATGGACGAACCGTTCGGCGCGATCGACCCGGTGACGCGCGCCGCCTGCAGGACGAGTTCCTCCGGCTGCACCACGAGGTGCGCAAGACCGTGGTGTTCGTCACGCACGACATCGAGGAAGCCGTGAAGATGGGCGACCGCATCGCGATCCTCGACGTCGGTGGCGTCCTCGCGCAGTACGACACGCCGGCCGAGATCCTCGGGAAGCCTGCGAACGCGATGGTCGCCGACTTCGTCGGTCCCGACCGTGGCCTGAAGCGGCTGAAGGTCACCCCGGTCGACCTGAGCGACCTCGAGCACCCGCCGACCGTCGCGCCCGACCGCGTCGCTCGAAGCAGTCCGCGCCGCGCTCGCCGCCGGCAGCGGCGCGTGGGTCGCAGTGGTCGACGCCGACGAGCGGCTCCTCGGTCACGTGCGCCGCGAGCGGGCCAGGGCGAGGGCCCGATCACCGACCGGATCGAGCGCATCGAGTCGTGGGTGCCGTCGACAGCCACCTCGAGGACGCGCTCGCCGCGATGCTCCTCACCGACGTCGGCTGGATCGCGGTCCTCGACGGCGACCACTTCGTCGGCGTCCTCACCCCCGACGCCGTCTACCGGGCGCTCCGCCGCTCACTCGACGGCGCCGAGCACGTCGAAGTCGAGGCCGGCCCCGCCCAGCGAAGTCCGAGTTTCTCCTATGGGGATAGTGGAATTACACTGGGTGCCATGAGCACGCCGCCCGACGCCGGAGATCCCGACCTGGGATCCAGGACCTCCACGTCTCGATCGACGGGACCGAGATCCTCAAGGGCGTCTCCCTGGCGGTCGGCGCCGGCGAGGTGCACACCCTCATGGGCCCGAACGGCTCCGGGAAGTCGACGCTCGCTCGCACCCTCCTGGGTGATCCCGCGTACGCCGTGACGGCGGGCGAGATCCGCCTCGACGGCGAGGACGTCACCGCCCTGTCCACCGCCGACCGCGCCGCACGCGGCATGTTCCTCGGCTTCCAGCATCCCGAGGAGATCCCCGGCGTCAGCGTCCTCAACTTCCTCCGCCAGGCCATGGGCGCCCGCAAGGGCATCGCCGACCTCTCGGTCCTCGAGGTGCGCATGGAGCTCCTCGAGTGGACCAAGAAGCTCGGGATGGACGATCGCTTCACGCAGCGGTATCTCAACGAGGGCTTCTCGGGCGGTGAGAAGAAGCGCAACGAGATCCTCCAGATGGCACTGCTCGAGCCGATCGTCGCGGTGCTCGACGAGACCGACTCCGGCCTCGACATCGACGCGCTGCGCGTGGTCGCCGACGGCATCGCGACGGTCCGCGCCGCGCGACCGACCCTCGGGATCCTGTTGATCACGCACTACCGGCGCATCCTCCAGCACCTCGTCCCCGACCGCGTGCACGTCCTCCTCGACGGCCGGATCGTGGCGACCGGTGGCCCCGAGGTCGCCGACCGGCTCGAGCGTGACGGGTTCGACGCGTTCCGGGCGGGAGCCGCCGCGTGAGCGGGCTCGACGTCGCGCGCATCAAGGCCGACTTCCCGATCCTCAAGCGGGAGGTGAACGATGCGCGCCTCGTGTACCTCGACTCCGCGTCGTCGTCGCAGAAGCCCGTGCAGGTGCTCGACGCGATGGAGCGGTGCTACCGCGACTCCTACGCGAACGTGCACCGCGGCGTCTACACCATCGCCGAGGAGACCACTGCCGCGTTCGAGGGTGGCCGCGCGAAGGTCGCGCAGCTGCTCCACGCCGGCTCACCGAACGAGATCGTCTTCACCAAGAACGCCACCGAGGCGATCAACCTCGTCGCGTACTCGTGGGCACGCGCGAACCTCCGCGACGGTGACGTCGTCGTGCTCACCGAGCTCGAGCACCACGCCAACATCGTGCCGTGGCAGATCCTCGCGGCCGAGCGCGGCATCGAGCTCCGCTTCATCCCCGTCACCCCCGAGTTCGAGCTCGACCTGACGAACCTCGACCAGCTCCTCGAGGGAGCCCGCCTCGTCGCCGTCGCCGCCGTGTCGAACGTGCTCGGCACGATCAACGACGTCCGCGCCCTCGTCGACGCCGCCCACGCGGTCGGCGCCCTGGCGCTCGTGGACGCCGCCCAGGCAGTCCCCCACCTCGAGGTCGACGTGACCGAGTGGGGTGCCGACTTCGTCGCCTTCACCGGCCACAAGATGCTGGGACCGAGCGGGGTGGGCGGCCTCTGGTCACGCCCCGAGATCCTCGAGGCGATGCCGCCCTTCCTCGGCGGCGGCGAGATGATCCGCGACGTCACCACGACAGGGTTCACCACCAACGACGTCCCCTGGAAGTTCGAGGCCGGCACGCCCCCGATCGCCGAGGTGATCGGGCTCGGCGCCGCCGTCGACTACCTCCGGGGCCTCGGCCTCGCCGCGGTCCGGGCGCACGAGCGCGAGCTCACCGCGTACGCGCTCGACGCACTCGACGGTCGCTTCGGCGAGCGCCTCACGACCTACGGACCGACCGACCTCGACCACCGCGGCGGCGTGATCTCGTTCCTCTTCGAAGGGATCCACGCCCACGACATCTCCCAGGTCGTCGACGAGGCGGGCGTCTGCGTGCGGGCGGGGCACCACTGCGCGAAGCCGCTCATGCGCGTGCTCGGCGTCCCCGCCACGACACGGGCGTCGTTCTACGTGTACAACGACGAAGCCGATGTCGACGCCCTGGTCGAAGCACTCGTCCGGGCCGAGCAGTTCTTCGGGATCTGATCCCGGGAGTAGGGAAGCATGGCCGGACTCGAAGACCTCTACCGCGAGATCATCCTCGACCACTACCGAGCGCCACGGAACCGCGGCGAGCTCCCCGTGCCACCCGCGCACAAGGTCGAGGGCTTCAACCCGCTCTGTGGCGACGAGGTCGTCCTGTACCTCGAGCTGGACGCCGACGGCACCACCGTCACCGATGTGCGCACCGGCGGTCAGGGCTGCTCCATCAGCCAGGCGTCCACGTCGATGATGAGCGCCGCGGTGAAGGGCAAGTCCGTCGACGAGGTCCGGCAGCTGATCCGGGCCTTCAAGGCCCTCATGTCGATCCACGAGTCCCAGCTCGAGGGTGGTTCCGCTGCTGACCCCGAGAGCGGAGGCCGAGGAGCTCCAGGGCGTGCGTCTCGGGGACCTCGAGGCCCTGCAGGGCGTCGTGAAGTTCCCGGTCCGGATCAAGTGCGCCACCCTCGGCTGGAACACGCTCCAGCAGGGTCTCGACGAGGCGGCCCGGCCCGCCTGAGCGTTCACGGACTCGCAACCAAAGGTGCGCCGGGCATACGAGCCTGCCGCGGCTACGTTGACTACAGCACCACCGGACGGAGCCAGCACCCGACGAGAGAGGGGCGAGGATGGAACCGACGGCGTTCACCGATCGCATCGACGAAGCCCTGGAGCAGTTCCGGGGTCGTGACCTCGTCAGCTGCGGCGGAGGTGACCGATCTCCTCCTCGACCTGCGGCTGATGCTGCTGGCGGCCGATCTCGGCGCGAGCACCCCCGCCCCGTCCTGAGGACGCAGCACCTCGCTCGACTGAGGTGAGCGCCGGGTTCTCCGGCCTCTAGGATTGCCCGCGATGCCAGGACCTCCCCGACCTCCGGACGACCCCCGTGGTCCCAACGGTCGCCCTCGACGGCCCGCGCCGCGCGGCGGGCTCGAAGGACCCCCGCCCGCACGCGGTGGCCTCGAAGGGCCCCCGCCGCCCCTGCCCGACGACCCCGCACCGCGCCGCGCCAAGCCGAAGCCGACGCGCGACCTCGCAGCGGAAGCCGACCCGCGAGCCTGTTCCCGAGGCCACCGCGACGCTGACGCCGCGTGCCGCGCGTCGCCAGGAGGCGGCGCGTCGCAAGCGTCGTCGTCGCAGCATTGCCATCGGCGCCGTGTGCGCGCTGCTGATCGGTGGGACCGCGTTCGCGCTGCTCTCGGGTGGGGGCGAGGAGAAGACGCTGGCCTTCGCGCAGCGGAAGGCACCGACCACGACGACGTCGACGCTCCCGGCGTTCGTGCCCTACGCGACCGCGGCGACCAAGGGCGAGCGACATCAAGGTGTACGACACGCCTGCGGACACCGGGAACCTCGTGACCACGCTGACCGCGCAGACCGAGTACCTGCAGCCCCGCACCCTGCTCGTCACCGACACGCAACCCGGGTGGCTGCATGCGTTGCTCCCGATGCGCCCGAACGGAGCGACCGGATGGGTCAAGGACACCGACGTGACCATCGCGTCGACGCCCTTCGAGATCAAGATCAGCCTCTCGCAGCATCACCTCTGGCTCACCAACGCCGGTGTGCCCGTGCTCGATGCCGCCCGTCGCGATCGGGAAATCCGAGACGCCGACCCCGCTCGGTCGCTTCTACATCACCGACCCGGTGGACCTGCAGTCCCGCCCGAACGGTGCGTACGGCGCGTACGCACTCGGCCTGTCGGCCTACTCCGAGGTGCTGAAGACGTTCCAGGGTGGACCGGGCCAGATCGCGATCCACGGTGGCGCGTGGGAGTCCATGCTCGGCACCGACGTGTCGAACGGGTGCATCCGCATGCTGAACGACAGCATCCTCGCCATCGTCGCCCAGCAGGTGCCGCTCGGCACCCCGGTGACCATCGAGGCGTAACCCGCCGCTGCGTACGACGGGCGGGGTCAGACCGCCGCCGGGGCGGCCGCGAACGCGCGGATGAGCGCCGCGAGCTCGTCGGGCTGCTCGACCATGAGCCAGTGGGCGGCCCGTTCGAGGACCTCGAGACGGGCGTCGGGGAGCTCGGCGGCGTAGGTCTCCGCGTGCACGGCGGGGACCAGCCCGTCCTGCGCACCGGCGACGACGAGCGTCGGCGCGGTGACCCGGTGGAGGCGGCCGCGGAGCTTCGGGTTGTGGAGGTACGGGTCCCAGCCGATGCGCGCGGTCGCACCCATCGCCTTCCACATGGGCACGATGAGCTCGACGGGGATGTCCATCTGCTTGCCGACATCTCCGGAGAACTCGGCCATCTGGTGCATGACCGCGGCGATCGGGTGCGTCTGATCGGCGAACAGCATCTCGGCGAGCTCGGCAGGTGACCGGCCGAACATCTCGGCGATCGGCGCGCCCTCCAGGTACAGGCCGACCGGGTTGACGAGCACCAGCCGCCCGACACGGTCCGGATAGCGGGTCGCGAGCTCGAGGGCGATCCAGCCACCCAGGGAGCAACCGACCACGAGGGGTGCCTCGAGGCCGAGCGCGTCCCACACGTCGAGGAGATGGAAGACGACGTCCTCGGGCCCGTCGATCTCCTCGACGCCCTCGGACTCGCCGAACCCCGGGAGCACCGGGACGAGCACGTCGAAGTCGGAGGTCAGGTCGTCGAGGAACGGGAGCTGGGCCTCGCCACCGGCGGAGTGCAGGTACACGAGCGGTGGACCGCTGCCCCCGCGGAAGAGCTGCACGTCGCCGAGCGGCGTCGAGACGCGCGACTCGTGCATCACGATGCCGTCTCGTCGCCGCGCAGCTTCGGCATGACCTGCTCGGCGAAGAGCTCGAGGTTGCGGCGGGTGAGGTCGGCCGGGAGGCTGCCGAGCTGGAAGAGCCCGAGCAGGTTGCCGACCCCGAGGCGCTCGATGCACTCACCGAGTTGCTCGGCCACCGTCTCCGGGGAGCCGACGATCGCGTAGCGGCCCTCGACGATCTCGTCCCACGAGTCGACGTTGACCATGAACGATCCCGCACCCTTGAGCACGTTCTCCAGCGACCGCACCGAGGTGTACCCCGGGGGCTGGATCGTGATGCCCGGGAGCAGCCGCTTCACGAAGTACCAGAGGTGCTCCTCGTACTCGCGACGGGCCTGCTCGTCGGTCTCGGCGACGTAGATGGGGACGAGCCAGCCGGACTGGAGCGGGTCCGCGGCGTAGCCCTCGGCGTCGCAGGCGTCGCGGAACATCTTGAAGGTTCGCTCGAAGACGCTGAGGTGGAAGTACGGGATGCCCATGTACGCGTACCGGTGTCGAGCGACGAACTCCATCGTCTCCAGCGAGCCCGCACCCGGGATCCAGATCTCGGGGTGCGGCTGCTGCACCGGGCGCGGCCACGGGTTCACGTAACGGATGCGGTAGTGCTTGCTCACCCACTCGAAGGGGCCCGGCGTCGTCCACGCCTTGAGGATCAGGTCGTGCGCCTCGCCGAAGCGCTCGCGGGCGTGGGCCGGGTTGACGGAGAAGGAGTAGTACTCCGGCCCGCCACCGACCACCATCCCGGCGATGAGCCGACCGTCGCTGAGGTTGTCGATGATCGCGAACTCCTCGGCGACGCGGGTGGGCGGGTCGTAGAGCGGCAGGGCGTTGCCGACGACGGCGATCTTCATGCGGCTCGTCTCGCGCGCGAGGGCGGACGCCATGAGATTCGGCGACGGCATGAGCCCGTACGCGTTCTGGTGGTGCTCGTTGACGCACACGCCGTCGAACCCGAGCTCCTCCGCGTAGACGAGCTCGTCGAGGTAGCGGTTGTAGAGCCGACTCCCGACCTTCGGGTCGTACAGCGTGTTCGGGATGGTCACCCAGGCCGGACCCTCGTACGCCGGGTCGAGCCCGATGTAGGGCATGAGGTGGAACGAGAAGCACCGCACGACGCAACCCTAAGCCACCGCGGTCGAGGCGCTCCGGGCAACCGGTAACATCTTCCCTTCATGGTGCGGAAGGCGTTTCCCATCCGGGTGCTGTTGAGCATCTTCGTCGCGTTCGTCCTCGTCGGCGGCGTGGTCGCAGCCGGTGCGGTCCTGCGGAACGACGACAGCACGGGTTCGTCGGCGACCGGTTCCGCCGCAGCCGACCACGACGACCGACCGAGCATCCCGCACCACGACCACGACCACGCTGCCCCCCGTCACGACACCGACCATCCCCGGGATCATCCAGCCGGCTCCGGCCACGAACCTCCCCGTGGTCAGCTTCGTGACGACGATCGGTCCGGGCTCGGACCCGGCGGTCGTGGCACCGTACGAGCAGCGACTCGCCGACTTGAAGTTCGACCCGGGCCCCGTCGACGGCAAGTACGACCAGGCGACGACCTACGCGGTGCAGGCAGTCCAGAAGCTCGCAGGGTTCCCGCGGGGCGGGCGCATCGGTGCGGCGGAAGCCGCCTACATCGCCAACTTCCAATACGCGATCCCGATCCACCCCGACGCGGAGCCGAACCGCACCGAGATCGACATCTCGAAGCAGGTCATCACGCTCTACGAGAACTACCAGCCGCGCCTGATCACGACGACATCGACCGCGAGCGGGCAGACGTTCTGCTACGTCACGCCGAAGCGCGCGCCGACGCAGCGCATCTGCGAGGTGGCGACGACACCGAACGGTCGCTACCAGTACTACTTCTTCTACGACGGCTGGCAGGACGGCGACCTCGGGAAGCTCTACAACCCGTACTACTTCTTCAAGGGTCGGGCGATCCACGGGTACGACTCGGTGCCGACCGAGCCGGCGTCACACGGATGCTCGCGGATCCCGATGCACATCGCCGCCTACTGGCACACGTTGGTGCACGACGGTGATCCCGTCTACGTCGACGGCGGTCCTGCCAACGGCGAACAGATCGTCTCCAGCAACCCCGTCTACGCTCGGGTTCGTCGGGCTTCTCGGCACGCTGAGTGTTGTAGGGCAACAACCAGCGTGCCAAGAACACCCGGGGATCAACGGCGACGACGGACTTCACGACGGATGTCTGCTGCGACCGCTGGGCTCCTGGCGATCCACCTCGCGCCACGAGAAGTGGAGCGGCAACCAGCCCACACCGATGAGCAGGCGATCTCTGAACCATGCCGTCGCGGAACGCGGCGAGGGGGATGTGCGCTTCGTAGCCGTCGACCTCGATCGCGAGCCGGGCATCGGGAAACGCGAAGTCGACCACTGCGACGAAGCCTCCGTGGTCGTCGGTGACCATGAACTCCGGGATCGCACCGCCGAGCCCTGCCCGCTGCAGCAGTGACGCCATCCGAGCTTCCATCACTCCCGCCGGGGCGGCAACGCCCAGACGTTCATCGAGCAACGGGCGGAGCACCCCGACACCGCGCCGACCCCGGCGTGCCACGGACACGAGGGCGTCTCGAACGTCGCGGAGCGTGACGAGACGACGACCGATCGCCCGGTCCAACGCGGTTTCCACGAGGCGCCGCCGGCAGACAGCACCGAGGTCCACCAGTGTCCGGGCCGCAGTGGTGACGCGGACGCCGTCGACGGTCGTGACCCAGCGCTCGGTGAAGTCCGCAAGCCGATGCACCGCGACCTGCGCGAGCTCCGGCGATCGACGCCGATCGGTCGTCACCTCGACCGGAGGGTCCTGGAAACCGAGAAGACCATGCAGCACCGCGGCCGACCGGTGCGACGCCGCCGCCTCCGCCCCGATCGCGAGGCACGCCGCAACCAGCGACTGCTCGTAGTTCGGCGGTGCCCCGGCGATCCGGATGACACCGAGATGGATGCGTTCCCAGGCGCCGGAACTCACTCGCTGGCGGATCTCTTCGGGCGTGCACCCCAAGTCGCGCGCCTGCGCCCAAGTGATCAGGACGCGTGCTGCGACCGCGCGAGTGCTCCCAACGTTCGATGGTCCACCACGACCTCCTGTTCTCGCCGTTCTCGGCACGCTGGTTGTTGTCCAACAACGCTTAGCGTGCCGAGAACCCGTCGAACCGGGCCTGTGACCCCACGGTTAGGGTCTCGCGACATGGAGACACTGCTGGGTGGGCGGGCGTTCCTCGAGGGGCCGCGATGGCGGACGAGGACGCGGACGGGCGAGGCGCGCTCTACGTGTCGGACATGCACGCCCACGAGGTCCTCCGCGTCGAACCCGACGGGTCGACGACCGTGGTCGCGGCCCTGGGCGCTGCACCATCCGGTCTGGGTTGGCTCCCCGATGGACGGATGCTCATCGTCTCCATGGACGATCGCCGCGTGCTCCGCGTCGAGCCCGACGGCACGCTCACCGAAGCCGCCGACTGCTCGTCACTCGCACCCAACGAGATCAACGACATGGTCGTCGACCGCCACGGCCACGCCTTCGTCAGCCAGTTCGGATCCGACTTCCATGGCGGCGAGCCGCTGGTCGCGGCCCCCGTGCTGCGCGTCGACCCGGGCGGCTCGGTGTACCCGGCGACCGACGGGCTCCGCATGGCCAACGGCATGGTGATCACCGCCGACGGCCGCACGCTCGTCGCCGCCGAGAGCGCGGGCCGCTGCCTGACCGCGTTCGACCTCGCGGACGACGGCACGCTCACCAACCAGCGCCGCTGGGCCGACCTCCCCGAAGGTGACTACCCGGACGGGATCTGCATCGACGCCGAGGACGCGATCTGGATCGCCGGGCCCGGCGTCGGACCGGTTCGTGCGCGTCCGCGAGGGTGGCGAGGTCACCGACGTCGTCCCGGTCGAGGGCCGCCACGCGATCGCCTGTGCGATCGGCGGAACCGACGGCCACACGCTCTTCCTCTGCACGTCACCCACGCACGGGCAGCCCGATGAGTCGCGCGCCCTCCGTGGCGCGAAGGTCGAGACGACGACCGTCGCGGTCCCCGCTCCGACCGAGGTCCACTAACCCTCTGCCGCGGCGGTGCGGTCCCCGAGCAGCTCGGCCGCGGCCGTCCGGAAGTGCTCGTGGTCGACGAGGATCATCGTGAGCTTCGCGGTCACGAGCACCCGCTCGTCGAGCCGGCCCTCCGCCTCCACGTAGAGCTTGCGTCCGTCGCGCCCGCTCACCCACGTGCGGAACTCGATGAGCTGCTCGATCGGCACCGGAGCCCGGTACACCACCTCGAGCGTCCCGGTGAACCCCGGCTCGCCGACGAATGCGAGCGCGTAGCCCGAGATGTCGTCGAGCACCGCGGCGACCATCCCCCCGTGGACGCGCCCCGGCGCGCCTTCGAACGCCGCACCGAACACGACCCGCGCGACGGCGACGTCGCCCTCGACGCTCGTCTCGATGTCGACGGCAACGGGGTTCGCCTGGCCGACGATCGCCCGGTCGGCCAGGCCCTGAGAACGCGGACCGTCAGCGACGTCCTCCGGCGAGTGCTTGGCGATCTCGTCGAACGACGGGATCACCCGTTCGCGCCGCGGACCTTCGTCGAGCTCCGCCGTCAGCGCACGCGCTGCCCCCGCCAACCGCTCGAGCGTCGCGTCCGGCGCCTCGCGGGCGTGGAAGGCGTTCGCCAGGGCACGCAGCGCGGCGGCGGCATCGAAGCGGGCGTCGGAGACCTCGGGCACGGGACCGCACCCTAATGGGGGTCGATCACCTCGTTCGCTGAGCGGGTGAGGATGGTCGTCGAGCCGCTGGCGCTCGAGGGGCTCCCCGAGTTCCCCGTGAGCGGCGGAGGCGGTCGACGCATCGACGGCGACCCACTCGTGTTCACGCTCGTGGCCACCGGGCGGGCCGATCCCGCGACGCTCGACCTCGACGAGGGCGTGAACGTCTACGCGTGACCCCTCTGTCTGCGCACTCCGAGGGGTCCTGACCCCGAGCAGTGCACCAACTGACCTAGAAGCCCGGCTCTGCGAACGGATCGGCCTCCGCGGGCTGCTCGACGCGCAGCGTGTCGACGCCGAGCTCGGCCGCGAACCCCTCGTAGCCCGTCTCCTCGAGCGAGTCGGCCAGCTCGGGTCCGCCGCTCGCGACGACGCGTCCACCCATCAGGACGTGCACACGGTCGGGCCGCAGCTCGGTGAGCAGTCGCGCGTAGTGCGTGATCGCGAGCACGCCGAGCCCGTCTTCGGACGTCATGGCCTCGACCCGACGCGAGACGTCACGGAGCGCGTCGACGTCGAGTCCGGAGTCGATCTCGTCGAGGATTGCGAACTTCGGCTTGAGCACTGCGAGCTGCAGCGTCTCCATCCGCTTCTGCTCACCGCCCGAGAACTCGTCGTTCACCCCGCGGATGAGGAACTCATCATGGACGGCGAGGCGCGATGCCTCGGTCCTGAGCGTCGCGCCCACACCAGCGGCGTCACCGCCACGGGAGCGCACAGAGGCCGCCAGCAGCTCACCGACCGGCACGCCCGGCACCGCGACCGGGTACTGCATCCCGAGGAACAGCCCGCGGTCGGCGCGCTGCCACGTCGGGAGGCCGAGGAGCTCCTCACCATCGATGGTCATCGAACCCTGCGTGACCTCGTAGTCGCCGCGCCCCATGAGCACGTGCGAGAGCGTCGACTTCCCGGATCCGTTCGGGCCCATGAGCGCGTGCACCTCTCCCGACGCGATCTCGAGGTCGACACCCCGCAGGACCTCGAACCCCGGACCACCGATCACCGGAACGGTCGCGTGCAGGTCACGGATGACGAAGCTGCTCACGGCAGGGTCACCAGGACGTCGTCGCCCGCAACGCGCACCGCGTACACGGGGACGGGCTTGGTCGCGGGCAGGCTTCGCGGCTCACCCGTCTGGAGGGAGAAGGTCGAGCCGTGCTTCGGGCACTCGAGCTCGCACTCCTCGGGCCAGACCTCACCCTCGGACAGCGAGTAGTCCTGGTGCGAGCACTCGTCGCCGATCGCGTACCAGTCGTCGCCGATCCGCACGACGGCGACGCGGTGGCCGTCGAGGTCGAAGCGACGCGCCGAGTCCGGCTCGAGATCACCCACCGCGCACGCCCGCACCTCGGTCGC
The DNA here is from genome assembly GCA_963809885.1 of uncultured Acidimicrobiia bacterium. Taxonomy (GTDB): domain Bacteria; phylum Actinomycetota; class Acidimicrobiia; order IMCC26256; family PALSA-555; genus JALHSW01. Next base: position 60,731 of record CAWELA010000002.1, read on the forward strand.
CATCACCCGGCGATCCGATGCTCGATCTTCTCGATCACACTGCGCCGGAGCGGCTCGACCAGCGCGGGCACCGGCAGTCGTGCGAACACGTCGTCGAAGAACCCGAGGACGATGAGCCGCTCGGCCTCCTCGGGCGGGATCCCCCGCGACTCCAGGTAGTACAGCTGGTCCTCGTCGATCGGCCCGACCGTGCTCGCGTGCGAGCACTTCACGTCGTTGGCCTCGATCTCGAGGTTCGGGATCGACTCCGCCCCGGCACCCTCCGTGAGCACCAGGTTGCGGTTCGTCTGGTACGCCTCCGCCTTCGCGGCGTTGGGCCGGAGGTGCACGAGGCCCGAGTACACCGAGCGCGCGTCGTCCTCGACCGCGCCCTTGAACAGCAGGTCGCTGTGGGTGTGGGGCGCGTCGTGGTCCTGGAGCGTGCGGAAGTCGAGCATCTGCTCGTGATCGCCGAAGTAGACGGCGACGAGGTCGCTCTGGGCACCCGAGCCGGCAAGGAGCGACTCGCTCCGCAATCGGGCGTAGTGCCCGCCGAGCGCGACCGCCGACGACCGCAGCGATGAGTCGCGGCCGAGGTGCGCACGCTGCAGCGCGACCTGCCAGGTGCGCGGACCGTGCTCCTGCACCGTCACGTACCGGACGTGCGAGTTGTCGCCGACGAGCAGCTCGACGACCGAGTCGACGAGATGACCGGCTCCACCGAGCGGGAGGTCGGGAGAACCCGAGCGCTCGACGAGCGTGACCTCGGCATTGTCGCCGGCGGACAGCAGGGTGTGGGGAAAGCTGGCGAGCCCCTCGCCGTCGGCCCAGTGGAGGACCACGACCGGGCGGTCGACGACGACCCCGTCGGGTACACGGATGCACGCACCGCCGGCGAGGAACGCGTCGTGCAGGACCGTGAACGCATCGGGTGACGCGTCGGAGCACACGCCGAGCGCGTCGCGCACCTCGGCCTCCGTGCAGGTCGCGAGACCGCAGACCGACACGCCCTTGGCCTCCAGCGCAGGGTCGAGCTCGTGGTGGACGACCCGGCCGTTGCGGACGACGACCAACCCCGCGTGCTCCCCCACCTCGGCGGCGAAGGGGCCGCCGCCCGGAGCGGGCTCGACGCCCGGTGGGCCGAGCTCCTGGACGGGCACCGGCTGGTAGCGCTCGAGGTCGAGCGAGTCGATCCGGCTGTAGCGCCAGATCTCCTCGGCCGCCGTCGGCCACGCGACGTCGGCCAGCCGCTCGGCCGCGGCGAGGCGACGGGCGACGAGCCAGTCGGGCCCTTCGAGTGCCGCGCGGCGTCCGGGGTGAACGTGGTCGTCACGGGCGGAACGGACGACGATGCTCGGAGGTGGCGGTCAACCGACCGCACCCTCCATGTTCAGCTCGATGAGCCGGCTCAGCTCGACCGCGTACTCCATGGGGAGCGTCTTGGTGATCGGCTCGATGAAGCCGTTCACGATCATCGCAGTCGCCTGCTGCTCCGTGAGCCCGCGGGACATCAGGTAGAAGAGCTGGTCGTCGCCGACCTTCGAGACCGTGGCCTCGTGACCGATGCGCGCGTCCTTCTCGTCGATCTCCATGTACGGGTAGGTGTCGGATCGGCTCTCGTCGTCGAGGATCAAGCGCGTCGCACCGCACATGGCTCTTGCAGCCATGCGCACCTTCCTCGACCTTCACGAGGCCGCGGTACGTGGTGCGCCCACCGTCCTTCGAGATCGATTTCGAGTCGATGATCGACGTCGTCTCCGGGGCCGGCGTGGGTCATCTTCGCGCCCGCGTCCTGGTGCTGGCCCGGCCCGGCGTACGCGACCGACAGCACCTCGCCGTGGGCCTTCGGTCCGGTCATGACGACCGCGGGGTACTTCATCGTGAGCTTGGAACCGAGGTTGCCGTCGATCCACTCGACCGTCGCCTCGGTCTCCGCACGGGCACGCTTCGTCACCAGGTTGTAGACGTTCGGCGACCAGTTCTGGATCGTCGTGTACCGGATGCGCGCGCCCGGCTTCGCGATCAGCTCCACCACCGCGGAGTGCAGGGAGTCCGTCGAGTACACCGGCGCAGAGCACCCCTCGACGTAGTGCACCGACGAGCCCTCGTCGGCGACGATGAGCGTCCGCTCGAACTGGCCCGCGTTGTTGGAGTTGATGCGGAAGTACGCCTGCAGCGGCATCTCGCAGTGGACGCCGGGCGGCACGTAGATGAAGGACCCACCGCTCCACGCCGCTGAGTTGAGCGCGGCGAACTTGTTGTCGCCCGGCGGGATCACCGTCGCGAAGTGCTGCTGGACGATCTCCGGGTACTCGCGCACCGCGGTGTCCATGTCGGTGAAGATGACACCGGTCTTCTCGAGCTCGTCGCGGTTGCGGTGGTACACGGTCTCGGAGTCGTACTGCGCAGTGACGCCGGCGAGGAACTTCCGCTCCGCCTCGGGGATGCCGAGCTTCTCGTACGTCGCCTGCATCTCGTCGGGGAGCTCGTCCCACTCGGAGACCTGCCCGTCGGTGGGCTTGAGGTAGTAGTAGATGTCGTCGAAGTCGATGTCGGGCATGTTCTTCGCGAACCATTCGAGCATCGGCTTGGCTTCGAAGCGCTTCAGCGCGTTGAGCCGGAACTTCGTCATCCACTCGGGCTCTTCCTTGTGCCCGGAGATCTCACGGACGACGTCCGCGTTCAGGCCCTTCTTGGGCTCGTAGACGTAGTTGTCGGTCGAGTCGTGCCAGCCGAGCTTGTACTTGCCGAGATCGATGTCGCTGACGGCCATGCGGCGCTCCCGGGAAGGGTGCGGCCCGGTGGCGGGGGCCCACCGGGGGTATTTCCACTACGCCGATAGTAACAATTCGCCGGACGGTTCTCAATCCCCGCCCCGCTTGGCGGCGGGACGCCCCTCAGCGGTTGGACGCCTGGAGGGCCGAGGAGGCCGGCGTCGTGGTGGAGGTCGTCGAGGTCGGGGACGAGCCCGTCGAGGGGCTCACCTCGCCGCTGAGCTGCGACTGCGCCTGGCTGACCAGGTCCTGGGCTTCCTTGACCAGCCGCTGGTAGGTCCCGAGGTCACCGTTGCGGAGCGCGTCCTCGGCCTGGTTGAACTTCTCCGCGGCCTGGTCGAGCAGCTGCTGGATCGTCTGGTCGGTCGGCGTGGGCGTCGTGTCGGTCGTGTCCGGCGTCGTGGCCCCATCCCCCCCGAAGAGCTTCAGGAGGCCCTCGTTCACGGTCTGCGCCCTCACCGGCGACTTGCCCTGCACGAGCACGGCGACGAACTGGAACTGCGGGAACGGGTTCGGCCCTTGGGCCGCGATCGTGAAGATGGGCTGCACGTACACGATCGAGTCGCCGACGGGGATCAGCTGCACGTTCCCACTGATGACCCGCGAACCGCGTTGGTCGAGCAGACTGATGTCGCGCGAGATGGCGTTGTCCTTGTTGATGTTGGCCGCGACCTGGACCGGTCCGAGGACCTGTTCACCCTGGGGAATCACGAACGCGTCGAGCTCGCCGTAGTCGCGCGGATCGGACTTCGCGGTCATGAACGAGGAGAGGCGCGTCTGCTGGTTGTCCTTCGACACCGGCACGAACGGTTGCAGGATGAGGAAGCTCTCACGGTCGTCGCCCGGCAGGCGGATGTACAGGTAGTAGGGATCCTGGCGCTGCGTCTCCGCGGTGATCTCCGGGGAACGGCCGGCCGCGCGGTTGCTGCTCGAGGCGGCCGCCGGAATCGAACCGACCACCGCGCTCGGGTCTGGTGAGAGCAACCACCGCTCGTTGCCGGAGTAGAAGCGGCGGGGCTCGGTCACGTGGTACTTCGCGAACACGTTCGCCTGGACCTTGAAGAGGTCCTCCGGGAACCGCAGGTGTGAGACGAGCGCCTTCGGCATCTCCTTGAAGGGTGAGAAGAGATCGGGGAACGCCTCCTGGTACGACTGGATGATCGGGTCACTCGGGTCGATGACGTAGAAGTTGACCGTGCCCTGGTAGGCGTCGATGGTGGCCTTCACCGAGTTGCGCACGTAGCGATAGTCGCCGGACAGGCCGCCGGTGCCACTGAACTGCTGCGCGTACGGGTACTCGTCGGACGTCGTGTATCCGTCGAGTATCCACGTCGTCTTGCCGTCGACGACCACGGGATACGGGTCGGCGTCGAACTGGAGGAACGGCGCCAGCTTCTCGACACGCGCCTTGATGTCGCGATTGAACAGGATCTTCGACTCGTTGGTGATCTGGCCCGAGATCAGCGGATCGAGCTGCCCGAACTTCAGTGCGAAGGCGGCCTTGCGGAAGAAGTTCGAGAGCTTGACGCCGTCCTTGCCGCTGGTACCGCGTGTAGTTGTCCAGCGCACCTTGCTGCGCGTAGTTGAACTCCTTCTGCTTTGCGCCCGTGATCACGTACCCGTCGAGCCCCTCGCCCAAGTAGATCTCCGCGCCGCGGTTCGTCAGCGAGATCCCGTCGCCGACCGGTGGCACATCGCTCAGCACGAAGGCCGGCGACCCGTCGGAGTTCGCCTGGTTGCTCGGTGCCGCGACCGCGCCGTAGCCGTGCGTGTACACGATGTGCTCGTTGACCCACGATTGGCTCGGGAGCTCGTTGCTGTTCAGCTCCCGTGCGGAGATCAGGACCTGGGTGGTCTGCCCGTTGAGGTCGTAGCGGTCCACGTCGACGTCGTTGAGCCGGTAGTAGGTCTGCAGCGCCTGCAGTGTCTGGTACGTCGAGCGGATCACGCCCGGGTCCCACAGACGGGCGTTGTTGATCGTCGGGAGGTTGGCTTCCACGGTCGCCGGCTGGAGATCCTCGGTGTAGTCGAAGTTCTTGACGTCGACCTTGTCGAGGTTGAACGAGCTCCTGGTCGCTTCGATGTTCCGTTGGATGTACGGACGCTCGCTCGCGTACTCGTTCGGCTTCACCCGGAAGTTCTGGATCGCAGCGGGGTAGATCGTGCCCACGACGAGCGCGACGAACGCCCACAGCCCGACCGCGATGACCGGCAGCACCCAGCCGCGGCGCCAGATGTTCCAGATGAAGAGCGCGGCCGCGATGATCGAGACGAAGATCAGGAAGTTGAGCGCGGGGAGCTGCGCCTTGACGTCGGTGTAGCTCGCGCCGTCGACGACCCCGCGGGACGAGAAGTCGAGCTCGAACCGCGAGTAGTAGTACCCGGCCGTCTTCACGAGCGCCATGACTGCGACGATCACCGAGAGGTGCGCCTTCACGTGCGGGGTGAACCGCTGCACCGCGCTCTGGAAACGGATGCCGCCGTTGAGGTAGTGCGCGACCGCGGTCACCAGCAGCACGATCACCAGCCCGGCGAAGAGCCAGTCGATCATGAACTTGATGAAGGGGAGCTGGAAGACGTAGAAGCCGATGTCCTTGTGGAACTGCGGGTCCGTCTTCCCGAATTCGACGCGATGCGTGAAGAGGATCCACTGCCGCCACTGCGACGAGACCCCGATCCCGGCGATCAGTGCGAAGAACAGCGACACGCCGACGCGGATCCGGCCCCGGTACGCGCGCGGTGGCCTCCTGGTAGCGGCTGACCAGCTCGTCCTCCGGCGTCGGCGCGTTCATCGCCCGGAACTTCGGCGCCAGCCGGTCGGCGATGACGAGGTTCGCGAGCATGATCGTGAAGAAGATGACCGTGAACACCAGCGCGGGCACGACCCGGGCCGTCAGCAGCCGACCCCAGGTGTCACCCTGCCCGAGGGAGTCGAACCAGAGGTAGTCGGTGAAGAAGCCGGCGAGTCCGCGCAGACTGAAGAGCAGGACCAGCAGGATCACGGCCAGCGCGATGATCCACCCGCGGAAGCGAAACTGACGGCGCTCTGCCGTGGGGACGCGCATCGAGACGAGCCTAGATGCCGGTCACGCTCGCGTGGCACCGGGGTACCCGGTGCCACTCCTGCGGAGACGCTCGGCCGCTCCTAGGCCCTGGGGGTCTCCGCGGAAGCGTCGCCCGCCAGCACGACGAGGCACCGGCAGCCCGGGTGTGCCGGTGGGTGCGTCTGCCCGGTCGGGAACGCCCCACCCTTCGCCGTCGGCTCGAGCGCGTTGTCATCGCAGTCGGGGCAGCTGCCGGGCTCGTCGGGGACCCATCGCAACGGTGCGGCCGGGCCGGCACCGTCGAAGGAGCCTCGGGCGTACGCCGCGCAGAGCACGTCCACCACATGGGTCTCGAGGTCCCCGCCCTTCCACTCGCGGTAGCGGGCCCCGATCGCGGAGCCGATCACCCGCTGCAGCTCGACCGGCGACTCGTACGGCCCGTCGCCGACGACGCTCTCGATCGTCGCCGTCAGCCGTTCCCGGAGCGGCTTCACGACCACCGCGACCAGCTCTGCGACCACCCGGGCCGGCGCCTTGGTGACCCGGCCGGTCTTCCCGACCGCGGCGCGCCCACCGAGGTAGGCGCCGTCGACCCCCGGACCGAGCACCTCGACCCAGGCGTCGCGCTGGTGCTCGGGGTCCGGCAGCAACCGCGACGCCTCGTGGCGACCCCGCGCACGGCGCACCGCGTCGAGGAGGGTGTTCTGCTCGTCCTGGAGCAACCGCTTCGATCCTCGCACGACGGCCGGGACGAGCGGCTCGAGCACGGCTGCGCGCCGTCGCCGGAGCCCGGCGTCGGGATCTGCATCAGCTTCGTCCGGTCCATCGTCGGGCGCGGCAGCTTCGGCGGCCGGCGGCATCGCGTCGACCGGTGCAGCGGGCGCCTCGGGATCGACCACAGGCTCCGGCTCGGGCCGGGTCCGCGGCTTCGACGGCGACTTCGGACGCGGCGCCGGGGTCACGGGCGGCTCGGAGCGCAGCTGCTCGAACAATGCACCCACCTGCTCGCCGCCGCCGGTCGGATGATCGGCACGCGCGCCGGGCGCCGGGGCATCGGGTGGGGGCGCCGCCTCCTGGCCGACCGGTGCCTCGGCGCGCAGCGCGCCGATCGCCGCGTCGAGCATCTTTCGAACCCGCTCGAGCTCGGCGATCAGCTCGCGCCGACGGTGCTCCGCGTCCTCGAGCATGCGCCGCCGCACGCCGCGCGCCTCGGCGACCATTGCGCGCCCCGTCGCGGCCGCGGCCTCCTCGGCCGCGCGCATGACCTCCGCCGCGTGCATCTCGAGCTGGCTCGAACGGGTGTCGGTCGTCTCCGCATCCGGCGACGCGCCGTCGCCCACGCCGCCGTTGGTCGGGGCGGCGGTGTCGTCGGGGTCCGGTCCCCCGTTCGCGACCTGCTCCATCGCGGCCGATGCTATTGGCCGGTCGGCGCCCCGGCTGCAGGTGGGACGGGGTCACCCCCGTTGGCGGCCAGGGCCGCCAGGGCTTCATCGACGTTGCGGACCGCGACCACCTTCATGGATCCGGCGTGGGCCCGGGCAGCTTTCGCCTCTCCGACGGGAACGATCATCAGGCGGGCGCCGTCGTCGCGCGCGGTGACCGCCTTCTGCTCGACGCCGCCGACGATGCCCACGGTCCCGCCGGGTTGGATCGATCCCGTGACCGCGACGCGCTTGCCGCCCGTCAGCTCACCAGGCGTCATGTCGTCGATGATCGCCAGCGTGAACGCGAGACCGGCGGACGGCCCGCTCACCCGCTCGGTGTCGATCTGGATGTCGACCGGGAACGACGAGTTCGAGAACGACTGGGTCGCGATCCCGACGTACCCGACGCCGTCACGCCTGCCGAGCCGGACGGACACCTCGCCGCGTCTTGCCACCCCGCTCGACCGTGAAGCGCACCGTGTCGCCGGGTCGGTGTGCCTGGACGAGTGGTCGAACGTCCTCGGCCGTCGTGACGACGGTGCCGTCGACCGCGGTGACGACATCGGCCAGTCGGAGCCGGCCGTCCGACGGGCCGCCGCACTCGACGTTCACGATGACGACCTGCGCGCCCGATTCCTCGACCGTGTAGCCGAGTCGCTCGAGCGCGACAGCCTTCGCGGTGTTCTGCGACTGCACCATGAGGTCCTGGTTGAGGAGCCCGCTCTCCTCGTAGTCCGCGCACCCGATGATGTCCTCGCGCTTCTCGACGCTCACGTCGTCGTCGAGCTGTGCGAACAGGTAGCGCCACACGTTCGGATCGTCATTGGTCACGCGGACGGTCAGGTAGAGGACGTCGCCCGCATGCCCGTAGGTCGGTGCGCCGCTGACGGAGACGACCTGGTCGCCGAGGGGGGTCGCCTCCCCCGGGGAGATGATCACGTAGGGGACGTGGATGAACGCCATGGCGGTGAAGACGACCGCCGCCACCGCGAGCAGCGACGTCGCCAGCAGCGCCGGCCACCGACGACGTCGCCGCGGCCCACTGGACGGAGCCGCGGGGGTGGTCGACGGCGGCGGCTCGCGCGGTTCGGGGTCGGGCGGCATCTGGGCTCCGGTGGGGGAGGCGTACAGTACGAAGACGACGGCCGAAGGTTGCCATCCGGCCGATCACTCGAGGCGCTCGGAGAGGACGATGGACCGCGGACCTCAGCCTGCCATGCGACCCGGCAACGGCAGAGCGCGCCCCGACGACCGTCGGGCCAACCGCGCCGACGACCCCGACCTGCATCGGGACCGAGGCACCGGCGTCAAGGCGCTCACGAAGGGATGGGCCCTGTCTCGATGGGCGATGCTCATCGTGCTCGTGGGCCTCGGGACCGCTGCGATCGTCGCCATCGCCATGGCCGCGCTCGCGGCACTCGTGAACGCCAGCATCTGACCCCGCGCCGCCGGTCAGGCGGGGTCGGTACGGGCGAGCTCGCCGTGCACGACGTAGCGCTGTGACGCACTCCCGATCGGGTGGCACGCGAAGAGCGTGATCGAACGGCCCGGGCGCTGGTCCGTGATCCACAGCGCGTCCGGAGTCACGATCTCGGCGCCGGTCACGACGTACGTGTACGTACCGCGCGCGTCGCGCAGGATGATCTGGTCCCCGGACGCGAGCTCGGCGATGCGCCGGAAGGGGCCGCCGTGCGTCGTGCGGTGCGCGGCGATCACCGCGTTGCCCCAGCCACCCGGCGCGGCGGTGCCCGGCCAGTGCCCGGGACCGCGATCGATCACCGTGAGCCAGATCCCCTCGTTGACCGGCAGTGCGATGCCGATCCGCGGGATCTCGATCGACCCGATGGTGTCGACGGGCACGTCGGCGTAGGGGTTCTCGGGTGGCGCGCTGGGCGTCGAGAGGACGGGCGGGGGCGGGGGCGGGGTCGCCGCGACGAGCAGTGCCGACTCGACCGGGATGGAGTGAGGGGTCGTGGGTGTGTCGAGCGCGCCGCTGCGCGGTCCGAACGCGACGGTGCCGACACCGACCGCAGCCGCGACGAGGACGACCCCGAGCCCGGCCCGGAGCGACACACCGAGTCGCCAAGCAGCACCATGTCCCACACTGGGGATGTCGGCATCCGACGTGCGATCCTCGAGGGGGAATCAGCGGACGGAGCGGGGATGAGCGGGCCGGCGGAGTCGCCCGATCACGGGGCGGGCGAGGGGACAGCGGACGGGCGCAGTGAGCCGGCCGTCGCCCGCGCCGCGGCGTTCGCCGCGGCGGGGTTCGGTCCGGTGCCCTCGGACGCCATCCAGGAGGACCTGGTCGGGGCCGTCGTGGACGACCCGGACGAGCGGGCCCGGACCGCTGCGCTCGCCGCGCTGGTGCGAGTGGGGAGCCGGGCGCGGGCCGAGGCCGCCTGGCAGCGATCCCGCGATGACCGGCATGCGGCGGTCCGGCGGCGAGCGGCGGAGCTCGCACCGACGCTCGCGACCCGCGGTGACGCCGCGAACCTCGTCCCTTCGCTGCTCGAGCTGCTCGACGACCCCGATGTGACGGTCGTCGATGCCGCGGCGTGGGCCCTCGGTGAGCTCGGCACCACTGCCGTCGCCGGCGACGCCGTCCCGGCCCTCGCCGACGTCGCGACGGGCCACCCGGAGGTGCTCGCACGGGAGGCCGCGGTCGCCGCGCTCGGCGCGCTGGGTGACGCTGGCGGACTCCCGGCCATCCTCGCGGCCTGTCACGACAGACCGACGATCCGCCGGCGGGCCGTGCTGGCGCTCGCACCCTTCGAGGGCGAGGAGGTGGACGCTGCCCTCGCGGCGGCGCGCGGCGATCGTGACTGGCAGGTGCGCCAGGCCGCCGAGGACCTGACCGCCGAGTGAGGTGCTCCGGCTAGTTCCCGCCGTATCGCTGCGACGAGCCCCGCGGGCGGTCCATGAACATCTCGCGCAGCCGGTCGAAGGATTCGAGGCAGCGACCGGCGCCGAGCACGACTGTCTCGAGCGCGTGCTCGGTGAGCCGCACCGGGACGCCCGTCTCGTGCTCGATCCGCTTGTCCATCCCCTTCAGCAGCGCGGAGCCACCGACGAGGTGGATCCCCATCTCGAGGAGGTCCTGCGCGAGCTCCGGTGGCGTCTCGGCGAGAGCCTGCTTGGTGGCGTCGAGGATGGCCTGGACGGGCTCGTCCACCGCCCCGCGCACCTCTTCGGGCTCGAGGACGATCGTGCGCGGCAAGCCGCTCATCGAGGTCGCGACCGCGCACCTCGACCTTGAACTCGTCGGCAGTCGGGAAGGCCGAGCCGATCGCGAGCTTGATCTCCTCCGCGGTGCGCTCCCCCACCGCGACCCCGTGGTCACGTCGGAGGTACGCCTGGATGGCATGGTCGAGGTCGAAGCCGCCGACGCGCACGGCCTGCAGCGCGACGATGCCGCCGAGGGAGATGACGGCCATCTCGCTCGTGCCGCCCCCGATGTCGACCACCATGTTGCCCAGCGGCTCGTGGATGGGGAGCGACGCACCGATCGCCGCGGCCATGGGCTGCTCGATGAGGTACGTCTGCGCCGCGCCCGCGCGTCGCGTCGCCTCGAGCACGGCACGCTGCTCGACGTGGGTGATCGCGGACGGCACACAGACGAGGACCCGCGCCCGCTGGAGCCGCGTGATGCCGGCGCGAGCGAAGATGAGGCGGATCAGGCGCTGTGTGATCTCGAAGTCGGTGATCGCGCCGCCGCGCAGCGGCCGGACCGCAACGATGTGCCCCGGGGTGCGCCCGATCATGTGCCAGGCCTCGTGCCCCATCGCCAGCACCTCCTGGGTGCGGCTGTTGAGCGCGATGACCGTGGGCTCGTTGAGGATGATGCCCTGGCCCCTTGCGTACACGAGCGTGTTCGCGGTGCCGAGGTCGATCGCGAGGTCGCGTGACACAGGCCGCTACCGCTCCGCCGCAGCGGTCTCGCGGACGGGACGGACGTCGTGGGCGCACTGGCCCCAGTCGTCGCCCCCCGCCCAGTGCTCCTGCTTCCACACCGGCACGGTCTCCTTGAGGGTGTCGATGGCGAACCGGGCGGCATCGAACGCCTCCGGACGATGCGGGGACGAGATGATCACGGCGACCGAGGCCTCCGACAGTGCGAGGGCACCCGTCCGATGGAGGAGCGCGACGCGGTCGACCTCGGGCCACCGGCGCCGGACCTCGGCCGCGACATCGGCGAGCCGGCGCTCGGCCTCCTCCTCGTACGCCTCGTACGTGAGGCCGGTGACGCCGGGTCGACCCTCGGAGTGGTCGCGCACGACCCCCAGGAAGGTGACGACCGCGCCCGATCCGGGCATCGTGGCCCACGCCATGACCTCGGCCACGGGCAGGGGGTCGGCGGTGAGCCCGACCCAGTCCGGCGTTGCTGGCGCCTCGAGCACAGCGCCAATGGTAGTGGTGTGCCCGGTGTGGTGACCCAGGCAGGACGCCCGATCAGCGCCGGCAGCCAGGCAGCGAGGCCGCGCTCGCGCGGGCGGAGGCGCTCCTTACACTCGTTCGATGCCCGGAGACGCCCACGACGAAGCGGACGACGAGGACCGCGCCGAGCTGCCTCCGCACCAGCTGGACCGGGTCTGGTTCCACCCGAGCGAGCTCGGTGGCGTCACCGCGACCCGCACTGCGCCGCCTCGCGCCCGCCGGGACTGGAGCCTGGCCGCGGCAGCTGCCGTGTGCGGCGTCGTGGTGACATTGATCGTGCTCGGTGCCATGGGCGCCCTCGATGGCGACGGGGGCACCGAAGCCGCGTCCTCTCCCCTCGCCCCCACCTTCGCCGCGCTCGCCGGCACCGATCACACCGCGGGTCTGGTCGCGAGCGTCGGCGCGAGCGTGATGGCCGTGCGCGCCACGAGCGCGCTCGGCACCGCCACCGGCTCCGGCTTCGCCCTCGGGAGCGATCGCGTGCTCACGAACGCCAGCCTCGTCGTCGGCGCCGGGACCGTGAACGTCACGACCGCCGACGGGCGCGTGCTCGCCGCGAGGGTGGTCGGCAACGATGCGGCGAGCGACCTGAGCGTGCTCGAGGTCGACGAGGCGCGAGTGCCCGCGGCGCATCTGGGAACCGCGGACGACCTCACCGTCGGGTCCTGGGTCCTCGCCGTGGGCTCGTCCGGCGGCGAGCGCCGATGGGCCAGCCAGGGTGTCGTGAGCGGCGTCGGCGTGCTGGTGGCCGCACCGGACGGGACGATGCTCCCCGGGCTGCTCGCGACCGACGTCGACCCGACAGCGAACGCCGGTGGCGGACCCCTCCTCGACGAGAGCGGTGCGGTCGTCGCGGTGCTGAGCCGGTCGGCTCCCGGGCACGCCCTGCCGATCGATGTCGCGCGCGACGTCGCGGAGCAGCTGAGCGCGAGCGGTCACGCACGCCACGGCTGGCTCGGCGTCACCGCGGCCGACGCCGTCGACGTCGAAGGCGGCGGGGCGCGGATCTCGGGGCTCGTGCCCGGGAGCCCCGGCGAGGCGGCGGGGCTGCTCGCCGGCGACGTCGTGGCCCAGGTCGGCGACGACCGCGTCGCCGACGTCGCGGATCTCGTCGCGGCGGTCGCCCGGCGCCGGCCCGGCGACCCCGTCACGCTCACGGTCCGGCGGGGCGAGAACCGCACCCGCATCGACGTCAAGCTCTCCGAGCGCACCCTGGAGGACGGACCCGTCGGTCCCTGAGTGTGCGAGCGCGCCGCGTGCGTGCGACCATGGACCCATGAGTGACCTCACCGATCTCGATCGCGAGCTGCTCAACGCCGTGCAGTGGGACTTCCCGCTGGTCCCTGCGCCGTATGTCGCCCTGGCGGAGCGCCTCGGGGTCGATGCGCCGAAGGTGCGGGAGCGGGTCGCGTTCGTGAAGGACGCCGGCGTCCTCCGGCAGCTCTCTGCGATCTTCGACACGCGCGCGCTCGGCTACGGCTCGGCGCTCGTCGCGGCGAAGACCGACCCCGCCCGCATCGACGAAGCGGCGGCGATCATCAGCGAGCACCCCGGCGTCTCGCACAACTACAAGCGCAACCACGCGTACAACCTCTGGTACACGATCGCGTCCCCGCCGGGGGACGTGCTCCAGGACCACATCGACGTCCTGCACCGTGCGTCGGGCGCGCTGGTCACCCGCCCGCTGCCCACGCTGAAGCTCTACAAGATCGGCGTGAAGCTCGACATGACGGGTGCCACCGCCGCCGACGCGAAGTCCGAGGTGCTCGAGCACGAGCGCCCCGAGCGCAAGGCCGAGATGGCCGCCCCGGATCTGACCGACCTCGAGACCCGCACGATCTCCGTGGTCCAGGAGGACCTCCCGCTCGTCGAGCGGCCCTTCGCGGCACAGGCCGAGCTCATCGGCTGCTCCGAGTCCGACGTGCTCGACGCGCTCGTCTCGTTCAAGGAGCGCAAGCTGATGCGCCGCTTCGCGGCGGTCATGAACCACCGCAGCGCCGGGTACAAGGCCAACGCGATGGGCGTGTGGGCTGTCCCCGAGGATCGCCTCGAGGAGCTCGGCCCGAAGATGGCCGGCTTCGCCCGGGTGAGCCACTGCTACCGCCGTCCGACCTACGACGACTGGCCGTACTCGTTGTTCACGATGGTCCACGGGATGAACGCGCACGAGTGCGAAGAGACGATCGCCGCGATCCGCGACGAGAGCGGGATCGACGAGTACACGCTGCTGTGGTCGGTCAAGGAGTACAAGAAGACGCGCGTGCGCTACTTCACTCCTGACTGGGACGAGTGGCGCGCCGAACACCTCACCGCCGCCTGACCCGCGGCGCCGTTCTCCAGGCATCGCTGCGGAACGGGACGGCGGGTTCCCGTGATCAGCCGCTCTTGGAACGGTGGGCGCGGCGGACGGCGCGCGTGGTGACCCAGGTCAGGACTGCAGCACCGAACACCAGCGTCAACGCGAAGAGCACCGCGCGCGGGACGAGCGGCTTCTGGGGGCCGAGGGTTCTGATGCCTTCCCGGATCGCTTGTTCGTTCGTGTGCGTGGGGTGCCAGCCGAGCGCTTTGAGTCGGTCGTTCGCGATCACCCAGGGGTGCTCGAGGTAGGGAACGACGCCGGGCGGGACGTCGCCGAGTCCGCTGTCCCACGATCGCGTGAGGATGCGCCCGAGGAGCTCCGCGGGGAGCGCGGGGGTCGGGCTCGGTGGGAGCAGCGCACGCGCGGTGGCATGGTCGAGCCAGCCGTCGGAGGCGACGTTGAACGTGCCGGGATGGTCCTCACCCACGACGAGGTCGAGCGCGCGCACGAGATCGTCGACGTGGGTGGCCTGCACCGGCGGCGCCGCGCCGCGCACGCGCAGCGGCGGGTGACCGAGCACCAGTCGTGAGGGCAACCGCTCGGCGCCCGGTCCGAACACCGGTGCCGTGCGCAGCGTGGTCACCACGACGCTGGGGTGGTCGTCACGCCACTCAGCGAGCAGGCGTTCGACCTCGGCCGCCTGGACCGCCGGGGAGAAGCCGGGGTTGGGTCGGAGCGGGTCATCCTCGGTGAGCGGCACGCGGTTGTTCGCCCATGCGCCGTAGGCCGCCGCACTCGACACGCGCACGACTTTGCGAACGCCGACCGCGGCTGCGGCATCGAGCACGCGCCGAGTGCCCTCCACGTTCACCGACGCCATGAGCGACTCGTCGGGGATCGGGTCCACGACGGACGCGAGGTGCACGAGCACGTCGAGGCCTTCGAACAGCGGCTTGAGCTCGGTGTGCGCGACGTCGGCGCGATGGAACTCGAGCCCGCGCGCCCGTCGTGCCGGCTCACGCACGTCGAGCCCGACGAGGCGGTCGACCCCCGGCGACTCGGCGAGCACCCCCGCGAGCGCGGTGCCCACGAGCCCTGCTGCCCCGGTGATGCCGATCGCGACCATGTCCCTAGACTTGCCGCGTGGACGAACCCGCTCAACCCGGCGATCCCGACGACCTGCCGGACGACCCGTTCGCGCCCCACGGCGCAGGCGGTGCGTTCGCCGGGTTCCCGGTCATCCCGGGCCTCGATCTGTCGAAGATCGACATGAACGAGCTGCTCAACATCCTGCAGTCCCCCGGCCCCGTGAACTGGGCGATCGCCAGCCAGCTCGCGACCACGGTCGCCACGGACGGCGAGCAGGAGGGCCCGGTCGAGGCCGACGACCAGCACCAGATGGACGAGCTCGCGCGGGCCGCGCTGACCCACGTCGTCGCCGAGACCGGGCTCGCCGCGACCTTCGCGACCCCGGTCCGCGCGATGGGTCGGAGGGAGTGGGCCGAGCTGCACCTGGTGGCACTCCGGCCGGTGCTGGAGTCGCTGGCGACCACGCTCGGGCAGGCGTTCTCCCCCGACGCGATGCAAGAGCTGCTCGACGGTGGCATGGCCGAGGTCGACCCTTCGCTCACCGAGACCCCCGAGGGGATGCCCGGTCCGGAGGAGCTGGCCGCGATCATGCCGATGATGGCGCCGCTCCTGCTCGGTGTGCAGGCCGGCTCGATGATCGGCTACCTCGCCCGCCACGCGCTCGGGCGCTACGACCTCCCCCTCCCCACGGCGGACGCACCGTCGCTCGCGTTCGTCGTCCCCAACCTCGACGAGTTCGAGGACGCCTGGTCGCTCGAGCGCGCGGACCTCCGCTTCTACGTCGCGATCCACGAGGTCGTCCACGCCGCGACGCGCTCGGTCCCCTGGGTGCGCGAGCGCCTGGTGTCGCTCGCGACCGAGTACGTGTCGTCGTACGAGCTCGACCCGACCGTGCTCGAGGGACGACTCGGCGACGGCATGTTCGAGAACCTCGATCCGAGCGACCCGGCCTCGATCCAGGCCCTGGCCGAGCACCCCGAGGAGCTCCTGGGCGCGTTGCGAAGTGACCACCAGCGCGCGCTCCTCGAGCGCGCCCGCGTCTTCCATGCCGTGCTCGAGGGCTATGCCGACAGTGTGCTCGAGCGCGTCGGCCGCAACCTGCTCCCGTCGTTCGACCGCATCCACGAGGCGATGGCGCGTCACCGGATCGAACGCGGCGAGGCCGAGCGGTTCGTCGAAGGGCTGCTCGGGTTGGCAACCGACCGCGACGACTACGAGCGTGGCGCCGAGTTCTGTCGCGGCGTCGTGGAGCGCTCGGGCGCCGAGGGTCTGAATCGGTTGTGGGAGAGCCCCGCGATGGAACCCACACCGAACGAGCTCGATTGCGCCGGGTCTGTGGCTCGCGCGCATCGACCTCGACCTCCCGGATGGCGGCGCGAACCAAGGAGACACCGCGTGAGCGACTTGACCATCGGAGTGCTCGGCGCCGGCGTGATGGGCAGCGGGATCGCGCAGGTCACCGCGACCGCCGGCTACCCGACCGTGTGCTACGACATCGACGCCGAGGCCCTCGCCAAGGGCCGCGAGCACGTGACGACCGGTCGCTACGGGCTCGATCGGGGTGTCGAGCGAGGCAAGCTCACCCGCGACGATGCCGACGCGACGTTCGAGCGACTCACGTTCTCGTCGTCCTTCGACGAAGCCGCTGCCACGTCGATCGTGGTCGAGGCGGTGCCGGAGCGCATCGACCTCAAGATCCGCGTGTTCCGCGAACTCGACCGGGCCGCGCCACCGGAGACGATCCTCGCCTCGAACTCCTCGGGCTACCCGATCGCTGCACTGGCCGCCGCGACCGACCGCCCTGACCGCGTGCTCGGGTGGCACTGGGCCTCGCCGGCCCCCGTGATGGCACTCGCCGAGATCGTGCGGACCCGCGAGACGGCGGACGCCACGATCGCGCTCGTCAGCGAAGTCGCGGCCGCGTGCGGGAAGCACCCGGTCGTCGTGAACGACGAACCCACCGCGTGGGGCTACGTCGCGAACCGCATCTACTTCGCGATGATCGCGGAGGCCAAGCGCGTGGTCGACGCCGGCATCGCGACCCCCGACCAGGTCGACCAGCTCATGACCGACTGCTACCGCTGGCCCACCGGCCCCTTCGGCATGGTCCAGGGCGCCACCGGCGGCTGGTCGTAGCCCGACCCCGGTGCGTCCTAGAACCAGGTGTAGGGGAACGGCAGTGGGCTCGACGAGAACATCGCGTCGGCGCGAACCGCGCTCCCCGCAGTGTGCTGCTCGGCTCGACCCGCGGCGACGAGGGTCGACCAGCGGACGCCGCCGAGCCAGGCCGTGGACAGGACCCCGACGTCGCAGGTGAGGTCGGGCGCCGCGCTCGTCGGCGTCACTGCGGCACCATCGGGGCCGCCCTCGACGACGTACGTGCCGTCGGCCGCACCACCCGGGCGCGTCGGGTCGTGCACCTCGAGGGTCAGTCGACCCGGCACGGGATACGTCCGGACGCCGAGCGCTGCCGGAACGTCGAGGACTCGCGTCCACACGAAGTCGGCCGACGGCTGGAACAGCGCGGCACGCGGTGAGGCGAGCAGCCACGGGAGCGACGTATCCATCGGGACGAGCGGCGCGAACAGGGTGCGCACGAGGTCGACCTCGCACAGGAAGCGCCACAAGGCGTGCTCGGCGACGGGTGATGCCGCGACGAGGTCGTGCACGTGGAGCTCGTGCTCCGGGTTCGGGATCCATTTGTCCTTGATCGTGTACGTGACGAACCCGTCGGGCTGACCGTCCGGGCCCTCGAAGAGCACGTCGAAGCGATTGCCTTCGGACTGCTGCGGCCCGTGGATGTCGGCCCACCAGGCCTCGGGGCGCGACACCGCGCCGGGACGACCGCGGCGAACCCGGTCGAACACCGCCGGCGCGACCTTGTCGAGCTCCGCGCGTTCGACCATGCGGAGACGGCCGCCCGGACGCGGGAGCGCGAACACCAGCTCGCGTACCGCCAGCGTGACGTCGAGCGCCAGGGTGGACGCCCCGTACCCGAACCGACCGTAGATGCCGCCCTCGCTCGCGGTGAGCATCGACACCGACTCGTCCCGCGCCACCGACTCGTCGAGAAGCGCCGTCATCATCGAGCGCAGGATGCCCCGACGACGGTGCGTCGGCAGGACCGCGACCGCGGTCACCCCCGAAGCGGGGATCGTCGCACCACCGGGCACGGTGAGCTCGAAGGAGCGGTTCCGGCTCGTGGCGACCAGGTCGTCCCCTTCGAAGGCCGCACGCGTCCGGTCGAGCTCCTCGGCCAGCCAGCGCTCGCGCTTGCCGAGCTCCTCGGCGGACTCACCGAACCCGGCCGCGTCGGTGCGCGTCCACGCCGGGATCTCCTCGGTTCGGATCGCCCGCACGGTGACGTCCACGACGCGATGGTCGCACGGGCTCGGCGGCCCACGCACGGGGGTTTCGTCCTGGCTCAGCTCCCACCGGGGAACGGCTCGGGGCCGTCCCCTGCCGAGCGCGACCGCGGTCGACGACGCGCCGGCGGCTTCGGCGCGTTCGGTGACTTCGGAGGGGTGGGCTTCGGAGGGGTGGGCTTCGGAGGGCGCCCGACGTCGTCGTCCTCGCGCTTGCGACGCTCGCCGCGATCCTTGCGGCGTTCGTCACGGTTCCGGCGATAGCGCTCGCTCAGCTCGCCCTTCGCCTTGCCGAACGCGCGGTCGACGGCCTCGGGCCGCAGCGTCGTGCGCTGCGGGCGCGTGCGCGCGGATCGCAGCGCAGCAAGGTACGACAGGCCGGCGAAGAGCAGCAGCATGCCGAGCGCGAAGAGACCGACACCCTCACCGAACGGGATGATCCCGAACAGGGCGCCGAACACCCACGCGACCTGGAAGCGCGTCTCGAAGCGCGCGAACGCCCGGCCGCGCACCGCGTCGGGGCCGTCCCGTTGGAGCAGACTGTCGAACCCGACCCGGCCCGCGGCCGACGCCGTCGCGACCGCGAGCCCCGCGAACGCGGCACCCCCGACACCACCACCGGTCAGCGCACCGAAGAGCACGAACACCGCGGCACCGAGGAGGCAGGTGACGAGGATGACCTCCTCCCGGACGTGGCGGCGCGCGAAGGGCGCGACCAGGTTCCCGGTGAAGCTCCCGAGGCCGTACGCGCCCAGCACGATGAAGAGCTCGATCTTGTCGTCCTTGAACGAGAAGGCGGAGAGGAACACGGTCACGCCGACTGCGATCCGGATCACCGCCATTGCGCTGCCCGCGATCTGGATGCTCGGCTGGTGCAGCTCCTGCGCCTCGAGCTTCGCCTCTTCGGGGTCCTGCACGATCTGTGTGCGCGGGATGCGCGTCGAGAGCACCGTCGCGACACCGAACACGAGCATCGCGAGGATGAGCGACCAGCTCGCGTTGAAGACCGTTTGGAGCAGGAACGCCGGTGCGCCGCCCACCATGCTCGCGATCAGGCTCACCAGCGCCAGGCGCGAGTTGGCACGCACGAGCTCTTCCTCGTCCTCCACCACGGCCGGCACCAGCGCGGCGCGGGCGACGGCGTAGGTCTTCTGGAGCACGAGGACGCCGAAGGCCAGCGGGTAGATGATCAGCCCTTCGGGCGTGGGCTTGGTGATGAACTGCGCCATCGCGAGGCACAGGAGGCCGCGGCCGAGGCACGCCGTGACGACCATGATGCGGCGCCCGCCCTTGATCCGGTCGAGCGCCGGACCCATGACCGGTGCCACGATCGCGAACGGGGCCATCGTGAGGAGGAGGAAGAGGAGGATGTCGCCGCGGGCCGCGCTCGTCGGCTGGGCGAAGAACAACGAGCCGGCCAGGGACGCGGCCACGCACGCGTCGGCGCAGACGCTCGCCGCGTGGGTCGCCATGAGCCGGGAGAACGGCGACGGCGGGAGGAAACGGGGGTCGGGGGACGCGGACATCTCCGCGCCGAACGTAGCCCCGGGCGGCCCCCCGGGGGTGCCCGGTAGCATCGCTCCATGATTGGGCTGTCCGACCCCGACCGGTTCCTCAACCGGGAGCTGTCCTGGCTCGACTTCAACACGCGCGTCCTCGCCCTCGCCGAGGACCACGGGCGCCCCCTCCTCGAGCGCACCA
The DNA here is from genome assembly GCA_963809885.1 of uncultured Acidimicrobiia bacterium. GTDB lineage: Bacteria > Actinomycetota > Acidimicrobiia > IMCC26256 > PALSA-555 > JALHSW01. The sequence continues at coordinate 80,843 of CAWELA010000002.1, forward strand.
AGTTCCTCGCGATCTTCTCGTCGAACCTCGACGAGTACTTCCAGGTCCGCGTCTCCGGTCTGCTCGAGCAGGCCGAGCTGGGCATCCGGAAGCGATCCCCTGACGGGCTCGACGCCGCCGAGACGGTCCGGGCCATCCGAGAGCAGGTACGAGCCCAGGTCGATCGACAGTCGACGATCTTCACCAAGGACATCGCGCCCGCGCTCGACGAGGCCGGCATCCAGTTCCCCGCGTGGGTCGAGCTCGACGCCGACGACCGGGCCGCGCTCCGCCGCACCTTCGAGGAGAGCGTCTACCCGGTCCTGACCCCCCTGGCCGTCGACCCGTCGCACCCGTTCCCGTACATCTCGAACCTCTCGCTGAGCCTCGCAGTGGTCGTGCGCGACCCCGCGACCGGGGAGCAGCGGTTCGCGCGCGTGAAGGTCCCGCCGACCCTGCCTCGCTTCGTCGCCCTTCCTGACGGGGAGCGCTTCGTCCCGCTCGAGCAGCTCATCGCCGCGCACCTCGATCGGCTCTTCCCCGGCATGGAGGTGCTCGCCCACTATCCGTTCCGGGTCACCCGCGACGCCGACTTCGAGCTCGACGACGAGGCCGAGGACCTCCTCGAGGCCATCGAGACGGTCCTGCACCGTCGCACCAAGTTCGGCTCCGCGGTGCGCCTCGAGATCGACCACACGATGTCCGACGAGGTGCTCGAGGTCCTCAGCCACGAGCTGAAGATCCCGGCGGGGGCAACCGTCGTCGTCGACGGTCCGATCGACCTCACCGGGCTCTGGGACGTCGTCGCACTCGATCGCCCCGACCTGGTGGACGAGCCGTGGACGCCGGTGACCCAGGGCAACCTCGTGAGCTCCGAGGACGTGCCCGTGGACCTGTTCCGCGTCCTGCGCGGGGGCGACGTGCTGGTGCACCATCCGTACGACTCGTTCACGACGTCGGTCGAGGCGTTCGTGTACCAGGCCGCGCGCGACCCGCGAGTGCTCGCGATCAAGCAGACGATCTACCGCACCGGCGACGCCGAGAGCACGATCGTCAACTCGCTCGTCGAGGCCGCACGCGAAGGCAAGCAGGTGGTCACCCTCGTCGAGCTGAAGGCCCGCTTCGACGAGCAGGTGAACATCGAGCGCGCCCACTTGCTGGAAGAGGCGGGCGCGCACGTGGTCTACGGCCTCGTCGGGCTCAAGACGCACACGAAGATCCTGCTCGTCGTGCGCCAGGAAGAAGACGGGTCCATCCGCCGGTACTGCCACGTCGGCACCGGCAACTACAACGCCAAGACCGCGACGCTCTACGAGGACCTCGGGTTGCTCACCAGCGACCCGGCGATCGGCGCCGACCTCACCGAGCTGTTCAACCACCTCACCGGGTACAGCCGACCCACGCAATACCGCCGTCTGCTCGTCGCCCCCGAGGCGCTGCGTGACGGGCTGCGCGACCGGATCCGGGCCCAGGCCGCGCGAGGGCCGGCGGGACGCATCGTGCTCAAGATGAACAGCCTCGTCGACGCCGATCTCATCGACGAGCTGTATGCAGCCTCGATCGCGGGCACACCGATCGACCTCATCGTGCGCGGCATCTGCTGCCTGCGCCCGCAGGTTCCCGGCGTCTCGGAGAACATCCGCGTCCGGTCGATCATCGGTCGGTACCTCGAGCACTCACGCATCTACTCCTTCGGATCACCCGGCAACGACGCGGAGTACCTGATCGGTTCGGCGGACTGGATGCCGCGGAATCTCGACCGTCGTGTCGAGGCCCTGTGCGCGGTCACCGAACCAGCCCTCAAGGAGCGGCTCGAGGAGATCCTGCAGGTCGACCTCGCCGACGACGTCCTCGCATGGGAGCTGCATGCCGACGGGACCTGGCGCAAGCTCGAGACCGTGTCCGGGGTCGAGACCCACCTGCGATTGCGGGAGCTCGCCGAAGCGCGTGCCCCTGCGCACGGGTGACGACCACCGAGCGCGAGACGAAGCTCGCGCCCTCGACCGGGTTCCGCCTCCCACCGCTGACCGATCCGGGTGGCGGCGTGTTCGCGTCCCCCGAGACCACCGCGACGCTTGTCGCGACCTACTACGACACCACGGATCTCCGCATCATCCGAGCCGGCGCAAGCCTGCGCTACCGCGACCCCGAGGGCTGGACGGTCAAGCTCCCGCGCGCCGACGGGGACGAGGCCGTGTTGTCCCGCGACGAGCACCGTCTCGGCGGCGAGCACCGATCGGTGCCCGAGAGCGCCCTCGACCTGGTCCGGTCGCGCACTCGGGGCCTCCCGATCGCTCCCGTCGCCACCCTGTCGACGATCAGAACCACGGTCGCGCTCCACGACGCGCAGGGACAACCGATCGGCGAGGTCGTCGACGACGCCGTCACCGCGACCTTCCCGGAGTCCGATGCCGGTCCGGTGCAGTTCGGCGAGGTCGAGCTCGAGCTGACCGAGGCTGCCCGCGACGGGCACCGTGCCGCGATCCTCGCGCGGTTGCGCAGTTCCGGCGCGGCCACGGTCGACCTCACCCCGAAGATCGTCCGGGCGCTGGGTGTCCCTGCGACCCGATCCGCCGACATCGTGGTCCCCGAACTCGGCGACGGGTTCCCGACCATCGAAGCCGTCGTGCAACGCGCCATCGCATCGTCGGTCGACCGCCTCGTCACCTACGATCCCGCCGCGCGGCTCGGTGATGACCCCGAGGGCGTCCACCAGGCCCGGGTCGCGACCCGCCGTCTGCGCTCCGATCTCCGGACGTTCCGGTCGCTCCTCGACGAGCAGTGGCGCGCTCGGCTGAGCGACGAGCTGCGCTGGCTCGGTGACGTGTTCGGGGTCGTGCGCGACGCCGACGTGCTCTTGGATCGGCTCGAGCCGAAGATCCGACTCATCCCCGACGTCGACCGCGAGCCGGCCAAGCGGATCCTCGACCACCTGCGGTCCGATCAGGAACGCGGCCGCGACCAGATGTTGCGTGCGCTGCGGAGTGAGCGCTACGACGCGCTCCTGGATCGCCTGCTCGTCGCCTCGGCCCGCCCGCGCTTCCTCCTACGGGTCGACGACACGGACGACGCCGAGATCCTGCGCGAGATCGTCCGCAAGCCCTGGACCAAGCTCGCGGCAGGCGTGGACCGGCTCGGTGACGACCCGCCCGACCTCGAGCTCCACGGCATCCGAATCCGCGCGAAGCGGGCCCGCTACGCCGCCGAGGCGGTCGTCCCGGCGTTCGGCAAGCCGGCCCGCATCTACGCTCGTGCGGTCACCGCCCTCCAGGACGTGCTCGGAGAGCACCAGGATGCGGTCGTCGCGGCCGAGTGGTTGCGACGCGCCGCGGCGCAGACCGACGACGAGTCCACCGGGTTCGCCGCCGGTCTGCTGGCCGCGATCGAGTACCGGGCCGCCGAGCAGTCGCGCGGATCCTGGGCCGACGCGTGGCGGCGCGCGAGCCGGAAGAAGCTGCGCGCGTTGGCTGTGAGCCCCGAGACCGAGCCCGACATCCGCGCCGCGGGTGGCATCCTCGTCCGTCGCCGCCGCCATGCCGGCCGCCGCCGCACAGAGCTCGCCCTCGTCCACCGTCCCCGGTACGACGACTGGACGTTCCCCAAAGGCAAACGCGACGCCGACGACGAGGACGACGAGGCCACCGCCCTCCGGGAGGTCGAGGAGGAGACGGGCTTCGCGTGCGACCTGGGCGAAGAGCTGGGGTCTACCTGGTACCGCGATGCCAAGGGCCGGAACAAGCTCGTCCGCTACTGGCGCATGACCCTGCCCGAGGGTGCCACCGGCGAGGAGTTCCTCCCCAACCGGGAGGTCGACGAGCTGCGGTGGTGTACGGCAGCCGAAGCGGGCAGAATCCTCACCTACGAGCACGACCGGGTGCTCTTGGCGCAGGTGCGGGGACGACGCCCATGACGATCTACCTGGTGCGACACGCCAAGGCCGGGAGCCGCTCGGCGTGGGACGGCCCCGACGACCAGCGGCCCCTGAGCAAGAACGGCCGTCGGCAGACCGCCGCGGTCACCGAGGCACTGGTCGACTTCGACCGTGACCAGGATCATCACGAGCCCGTACGTGCGCTGCTGCCAGACCGTGAAGCCACTCGCCGAGCGGCTCGGGATCTCGATCGACCTGTCCGACGCGCTCGCCGAGGGCGCGCCGGTCGGCGACGCGGTGGACCTGCTCGAGAAGTACGCGGACGAGGACACGGTCTTCTGCAGCCACGGCGACGTGATCGGCGACCTGCTCCGCTACTGCGAAGCCCACGGCGTGGCCCTCGACGGCGACCGCCTCGAGAAGGCCTCGACCTGGGTGCTCGACTTCACCGCGGGTCTGGTCACGAAGGCGCGCTACATCCCTGCTCCGAGGTGACGCAACCGCTCGACGTCGAGGGTTGCTGCTCGACGCTGGCGGCGGGCGCGCGTGCCCGGGACGGTGAGTCGATCAATCTGCTCGCGCATGCGTTGCAGTGTGCCGACCTCCTCGCCCAGCGAGCACCCGACGACCTCGAGCTGCAGGTCGCCGGGCTCGTGCACGACATCGGCACGGCGCTCGCCCCCGACCGGCCCGCGACCCATGCGATCACCGGCGCGGATGCAGTACGCCCGTTGCTCGGCGACCGCGTGGCCACGCTCGTGGCCGCGCACGACCAGGCGAAGCGCTACCTCGTGACGGTCGACGCCGGCTATCGCGACCGGCTCAGCGCACGCAGCATCGAGACGCTCGTCGAACAGGGTGGGCTGCTGGGCCCGACCGAGTGCGAGACGTTCGAGCGTGGCAGCGATTTCAGGGCGTGCGTCACGCTCCGGCGCGCCGACGACGACGCGAAGGTGCCCGGCTGCGCCACGTCGACGCTGGCCTCGTGGCGTCCGGTGATGGAGGCCCTGGCGACCCGCAGGAGCTAGGCAGCGGTCAGGGGAACCATCTGCCCGATCACCACGCCGGGGAGCTCGTCGATCCGCTCGGAGGGTTCCGCTGCCGTTCACCCACCCGCCACCACGTTCATCGGGATGCCGCCTGGGGTGCGGCTACCGTCGGCGTCGTGCGAGTGCTGGTGACCAACGACGACGGAGTCGAGTCACCCGGCGTGCATGCGCTGGCAGCCGCGATCGCCGCGCTCGGGCACGATGTCGTCGTCGTGGCCCCCAGCGGCGAGCGCAGCGGCAGTGGCGCGGCGATCGGCCGCCTCCATCGCGGCGGGCCGGTCGCGTGGACCGAGGTCGACTGGCCCGACCTGCCCGGCGTCGCGGTGCACTCCGTCGATCTCCCACCCGCTGCGACGGTGTACGCCGGGTGCCTCGGCGTGTTCGGTGCCAAGCCCGACATCATCGCATCGGGCGTGAACCCCGGTCTCAACTACGGCCACCTCGTGCTGCACTCGGGCACGGTCGGAGCGGCGCTCACGGCCGCCGTGCTCGGGGTGCCCGCGGTCGCGGTCAGCGTCGGCATGGGGAGACCACTCCCACTTCGACACCGCCGCGACCTCGGCTGCTGCCGCGCTGGAGTGGACCGCCGAGCCGGCCCCCGCACCTCGGGTCGTGAACCTCAACGTCCCGAACGTCCCGCTCGTCGAGGTGCGCGGCGTGCGGGCGGCCGAACCCGCGCCCTTCAACGAGGAATGGAAGGCTGAGACCCGTACCGGAGAGCTCGTGCTCGAATACGTGGGACGCCTGCGCGACGTCGAACCCGGCACCGACGTCGCCTGCGTGCACGACGGCTACGCGGCGGTGACGCTCCTCACGAGGCCTCGGCGCGGAGCAGTCCGCGCCCGGGCTCACCGACGCGGTGGCTCAGGCCCTCTCGTAGCGGTACCCGACGCCACGCACGGTCACGAGCCTTGTGGGGTGTGCCGGGTCCTCTTCGATCTTGGCCCGGAGCCGCTTCACGTGGACGTCGAGCGTCTTGGTGTCGCCGTAGTAGTTCGGCCCCCAGACGCGGTCGATCAGCACATCGCGCGTCAGCACGCGTCCGGAGTTGAGGAGCAGCATCTCGAGCAGCTCGAACTCCTTGAGGGGCATGGCCACGAGCTCGTCGCGCACGAAGACCTCGTGCCGGCCGGCATCCAGGCGGACCTCTCCGATCTCGATGCTGTCGACCTCGGGCTCGGGACCCTCACCGTTCGGCGCCCGCCGGAGCGCGGCGCGCACGCGCGCGACGAGCTCACGCAGCCGGAACGGCTTGGTGACGTAGTCGTCGGCGCCGACCTCGAGCCCGACGACGGCGTCGATCTCCGAGTTGCGCGCGGTCACCATGATGATCGGGACCTGGGAGCGGGTCCGGAGCTCGCGGCAGACGTCGACGCCGGACATCTGCGGCAGCATCACATCGAGCAGCACGAGCGCCGGCTTCGCCGCGTCGAAGCGCGCGATCGCCTCGGCGCCGTCGGCTGCGGTCTCGACGATGAACCCCTCGCGCTCGAGCGCGACCGACAGGGCGTCCCGGTAGGACTGCTCGTCGTCGACGACGAGGATCGTGGGAGGATCGGCCATCAGGGGATCTCCTGCTGTGGAGCGCGCGTCGGCGATTCCGCCGTCGCCTCCGGGAGCGCGTCGGCGAGTGGGAGCGACATGCGGAACGTCGAGCCCTCACCCTCGACGGAGTCGACGGTCACGTCCCCGCCATGGACCTGGGCGACGTGACGCACGATGGACAGCCCGAGCCCGGTCCCGCCGGTGGCCCGGCTGCGGGCCCGGTCGACCCGGTAGAAGCGTTCGAAGATCCGCTCGAGGTCGCTCGAGGGGATCCCGACGCCGTGGTCCCGGACGCTGATCACCACTCGGTCGCCGCTCCGCTCCGCCCCGAGGTCGACGACCTCGCCCGCCTCGGAGTACTTCACGGCGTTGTCGAGCAGGTTCGTGACCGCGCTGACGATCTGGTTCTGGTCGCAGATCACGACGAAGTCGTCGTCGACCTCGGCCGTCCGCAACGGGATGCCGTTCGCGAGCGCCATCGGGCCGAGTCGGTCGGCGGCCTCGTCGAGCAGGACGCGCACGGCGACCCGGTCCCGGGTCGGTGCTTCCTGGGCCTCGATGAGGCTCAGGTCGAGCAGGTCGTCGACGATGCGGCCCAGCCGCTCCGCCTCCTTGACCAACCGCCCGGCGAGCTGCCGGGTGACCTCGGCGTCGTCGCTGGAGGTGATCGTCTCCGCGAGGAGCGCGAGCGCCCCGACCGGCGTCTTCAGCTCGTGGCTGACGTTCGCGACGAAGTCGCGTCGCACGCTCTCGATGCGTCGGGCCTCGGTCACGTCGCGGACGAACGCGGCAGCGCCGACGACACCTCCGTCGGCGTCTCGCAAAGGCACCGCGTTGAGCTGCAGCACCTCGCGGGGTGGTCCGAAGAGCGAGAGCTCCTGGCTGCCCGCGTCGCCCGCCCGCGCGTCCGCGAGGAGCTGCTCGATCGCGTGCTGCGCGAGTGCATCGCCGTGCCGCGCGTCGCGGTAGCGCTCGGCCGCGAGGTTGCGCACGATCTCGTTCCCTGCCTCGTCGACGACAAGTGCACCGTCGGTGAGCGCGTCGAAGGCTCCGATCATGCGATCGAGATCGAGGTCTGCGGCAGCAAGCTCTGAGGACTCCGGCACGTCGTCGGCCGGCCCGGGAAGGGCAGAGCGTCGCTTCAACCGAACCGCCCGGTGATGTAGCCCTCGGTCCGCGGATCGGTGGGCTGGGTGAAGATCTGCTCCGTGTCGTCGAACTCCACGAGCTTGCCCATGCGCTGACCGTCGGTCATCTCGGCGGTGAAGAACGCGGTGCGGTCGGAGACGCGCGCGGCCTGCTGCATGTTGTGGGTGACGATCACGATCGTGTACTGGTGCTTGAGCTCCTCCATGAGGTCCTCGATGCGTGCGGTGGCGATCGGGTCCAGCGCCGAGCAGGGCTCGTCCATGAGGATCACGTCGGGCTGCACCGCGATGGCGCGCGGCGATGCACAGCCGCTGCTGCTGTCCGCCGGACAGGCTGAGCGCGCTCTTCTTCAGCTTGTCCTTCACCTCGTCCCAGAGCGCGGCCTGCTCGAGGGCCCGCTGCACCAGGTCGTCCATGCCGGCACGCTTCTGGCCGTTGATACGCGGGCCGTAGGCGACGTTGTCGTGGATCGACTTCGGGAACGGGTTCGGCTTCTGGAACACCATCCCGATCCGCCGGCGGACCTCGGCCGCGTCGACCTTGGGACCGTAGAGGTCCTCACCGTGGTACGTGATGCTCCCGGCGACCCGCGCGCCCGGCGTGATGTCGTGCATCCGGTTGAGCGAGCGCAGCACCGTCGTCTTGCCGCAGCCGGATGGCCCGATGAACGCGGTGATCTGGTTGGCGATCACATCGAGGGTGACGTCGCGGACCGCAGTCGTCCCGGAGTAGCTGATGTGCACGTCCCGGAGCTCGAACACGACTTCGCGTTGCTCGGGCCGAGGCTCCGCTGCCGAGTCCGTCGGCTCGGGCGCGTCGGCCGGCGGGCGGGTAGCCACGTCTCCGACTGTAGTGGCGACTCCCGCAGTCGCAGCGGTCGTTCCTTCGCTCATGACGACTCCCATGTCACTTCCCTCCGGCCACGCGGCGCGAGTAGACGGCGGTGAACACCCGTGCGAGCGCAGTGAAGACGAACACGATCAGGATCAAGGTGAGGGCGGCGCCGTAGGCACGCCCCTGCGACGCGGGGAACGGCGAGGTCGCGTTGCGGAAGATCTGCACCGAAAGTGCGGTGTTGGTGCCCTGGAAGAGGTTCCAGTTGGGCTCGGTCACGATCCCGATTGTGAAGAGCAACGGCGCGGTCTCACCAGCGGCTCGGGCCACGGCCAGGAGCGCACCGCTCACGATCCCCGGCGCGGCCTCCGGCAACACGACGGTCCGGATCGTGCGGACCTTCCGCGAGCCGAGCGCGTAGCTGCCCTCGCGCAGTTCGCTCGGGACGAGCCGCAGCATCTCCTCGGTCGTGCGGATCACGACCGGGAGCATCAGAGCACGCCAACGCCGAGCGCGCCGGCGAAACCGGTCTGTTCCTTGAAGCGCAGGACCCAGATCGTGTACACGAACAGACCCATGACGATCGAGGGCACGCCCGTCATGACCTCGGCCAGGAAGCGGATCACGCCGGCGAACTTGCTCGTCTGGCCGTACTCGTTGAGGTAGATCCCGCCGAGCACGCCGAGCGGCACGGCCATGAGCGTCGCGCCGGCGGTGATGACGAGCGTCCCGACGATCGCCGGCCACATCCCCCCGCCGGGTGACAACGACTGGATCGGGATATCGGACGTCAGGAAGTCCCAGCTGAAGACCTCCCCGCCCTTCTGGACCACGAAGACGACGACGAGGACCAGCGGGATCATCGCCAAGACGACCGCGGCCACGATCAGGTACGTGGCGAGCGCGTTGCGGAACTTGCGACCACGGGACGCGTGGCCCGGTCCGGTGATCGACGGGCGAGCCGGCGGCGCAGGCGGCGGAATCGTCGCGACCGTCACGCCGCGACCCCAACCTGCGGTCGGAGCGAGCGATGACCCCGCGGGCGAGCATCCCGATGAAGACGGTCAGGACGAGGAGCAGCAGTCCGAGACCGATCAGCGCGGAGCGTTGGGTGCCGCTGGCCTCGCCGAACTGGTTGGCGATGATGCTCGCCATCGTGTCGCCGGGTCCGAGGATGTTGGCGGTGAGCTGCGGCGACGCGCCGATCACGAGGGCGACAGCGATCGTCTCGCCGACCCCGCGCCCGAAGCCGATGACGAACGCGGCCACCGAACCCCCTCGGCTGTGCGGGAACACCGCGCCGCGGATCATCTCCCAACGCGTCGCGCCCATCGCAAGTGCGGCCTCCTTCTGCGAGGCAGGACACGTCGCGTAGACCTCACGCGTGATCGCGGTGACGATCGGCGTGATCATGATGCCGACCACGATCCCACCCGTCAGGAACGCCTGCCCGGACGCGCTGGGCTGGCCGAAGATGTCATCCAGGATCGGCACCCCGGAGAAGAGCGTCCGACAGGTTCGGGTAGAGGCCCGAGAGTGGGTCGGCGAGCTCCTTGAGCATCCAGAGCCCGAACACGACGGACGGGATCGCGGCCAGCAGGTCGATCGTGTAGATGATCGGACGACGCATCCACCGCGGGGCGACCTCGTTCACGAACAGCGCGATGCCCACGCTCACCGGGACTGCGATCGCCATGGCGATCGCAGCGACGAGGAAGGTCCCGTAGATGAGGCCCAGCGCTCCGTAGCTTCCGGACGCGGGGTCCCAGTTGTCGCTGATGATCGCGTCGATGCCCTCGGCCTCGAACCACGGGCGGGCCTGATTGGCCGTCGAGACGAGGATCAGGGCGAGGATGAGCAGGACGACCAGCGCCGACGCGAGCGTGAGCACGCGGAAGGCACGGTCGGTGACGAGCCCGGGAGGACGGTCGCCCTCGCTCAGGCGCTTGGGCCGAGCGGCGCTGAGGTGTGAGGTCGTCATCTCGCTCGAGTCGGGCCGGTGACCGGGTCGGGACGGTACCCCGGTGCGGGCGGCACCCGGGTGTTGCTCGCAAGAGGTGTACCAGGGAGGGGCCGGCGGACGGGGGGATGCCCGCCGTGCCCCTCCCTGGGTACAGGAGTGCGCCGGATCAGCCGACCTGGATCGCCTTGACGGCGGCCAGGGCCTGCTTCGTCAGCGACGGCGGGAGCGGTGCGTAGTCCACCGTCGGCGCCAGCTTCTGACCCTTGGTCAGCATGTAGGTCAGGAACGCCTTGAGGGCCGTGCCGTTGTCGGCGTCCTTCTGGGTGTTGTAGGCCAGGATCCACGTCGGCGACGTGATCGGGTACGCCGTCGGACCGGACGCCCAGATCGGGTCGTACGTGAGGTCGGGGTTGACCGCGACCGTACCCGCGGCCTCCGACGCACCCTTGAGCGTCGGTGCGACGTACTTGCCGAGCTGGTTCTTGATCGACGCGGTGGTCAGGGCCGCGGCCTTGGCGTCCGCGTAGTCGACGTAGCCGATGGCGCCGTCGGTGCTCGAGACGATCGTGGCGACACCCGAGTTCCCCTGTCCGCCCTGCGTGTTGGACGGCCAGCTGATGGTGGAGCTCGCACCGAGCTTCCAACCGCTGGGGTCGGACTTCGTCAGGAAGGTGGTGAAGTTCTGCGTCGTCCCCGAGCTGTCGGCGCGACGGGCCACCGTGATGGACGTGCTCGGCAGATCCGCCTTCGGGTTCTCCTTGGCGATGGCCGGGTCGTCCCAGGTCGTGACCTGACGCTGGAAGATCTTCGAGAGCGTCGGGCCCGACAGGTTGAGCTTCTTGATGCCCTCGAGGTTGAAGGCCACGGTGATCGGGCCGACCACAGTCGGGATGTAGGAGAACTCGCCGCCCTTGACCTCGGCCAGGTCGGCCGAGGGGTACGGAGCGTCGGTGCCTGCGAAGTCCACGACCTCGTCCGCGAAGTCCTGACGGCCCTTCCCCGACCCACCGCCGGCGTAGTTGATGGTGACCTGGGAGTTCTTGTCGGTGAAGCCCGCGATCGCGGCTTCGTCGAAGGCCTGTTGGAAGGTGGAGCCCGAGCCGTTGAGCGTGGCATCGGGGACGCTTCTTGGCCGCGACCTCGGCGCCGGCACCTGCGATGCCGGTCGTCAACAGGCCGACCGCCAGCACGGGCACGAAGGCCCAGCGCAGACGATGCGATCGGAGCTTCATATGGTCATGCCTCCTGTGAAGGGAAATCCATGCAACGCGTGCGCACCCTAGGGATGGCAGGTGGCAACACCGCTGCCGGCAGGTGTCATCGCGGTGAACGAACCGTGAAGGATGAGTGCAGCGACGCGCGGCGACGCACACGATTCCGTCGAGCGCGACAATGATGAGGGCGTCCGAAACGACCCCATCGTCGTCGTCTCCGCGCGGCGCACACACGAGGTGGACCCGGTGAGCACGACTCCCGAAGTCGAGAACGAGGCCCGGAAGAGCTTCCACGAGGCGCTGAACGACCTGCGGATCGACGTCATCCGGTTGGCCGCGCTCGTCACCGAGGCCATCGGCGCCGGGACGCAGGCCCTGCTGGGCGGCGACCTCGTCATGGCGGAGCAGGTGGTCGCGGACGATGAAGCGATCGACCAGGTCGCCTACTCCATCGAGGACCAGTGCTTCCTGTTGCTGGCCCGCCAGCAGCCCATGGCCAGCGACCTGCGCGTGGTCCTCGCGGTCCTGCGGATCGCCCACGAGCTCGAACGCAGCGGCGACCTCATGAAGAGCGTCGTCAAGTCGATCCGCCAGCTCTACCCGCAGTCGATCGACCCGAAGCTCCGCGGGATCATCACGCGGATGGGTGGGCAGGCCGCGAACGAGACCCGCCTGGCCATCGACGCGTTCGCCGACAGCGACCCGTCACGGGCCATGGCGCTCTCCGACATGGACGACGTGATGGACGACCTCACCAAGAGCCTCTTCCGCCACATCCTCACCCGGGAGGGCTCGTCGGACGAGAGCCGTCTGCTCGAGTCGGTCCAGCTCGCGCTCGTCGGCCGACACTACGAGCGCATTGCCGACCACGCGGTGAACATCGCCGACCGGGTCATCTTCATGGCAACCGGCTCGTACTCGGACCGGAACGCGGCGGACGACGCCTGAGCGCTCGGCTACGCACCGCCGAGGCGAGGACGGTGCGGGTCACTCCTCTTCGGGGTACCCGAGGTCCCACTCGAGGATGAGCCGCTCGCGCTCCGCGTCGCGGTTCACACGCTCGCGGTTGCGGCGGAACTGCGGGTCGTGGGGCGGGAGGAGCTGGAGTCGGGCGAGCGCCCGCTGGCGGAAGCTGTCGATCAGGCGACCGTCACCGAACACGCCGGCGACGTCCCAGTGCGGCGACGTGGGGCCGAGGTAGATGACCTTCACGTGCCCCTGGGGCGGCAGCTGCTCGAGCTCTTCGGAGTTGATCGCCATGACCCCAGGGTACCCGCTCGCCCGCTTCTGCCGACTTCAGGCCACCCCGATCAGGCGGCCGGACGCTCGGTCGAGCGTCGCCGTCGAACGACTTCTTGTCACCCTTGCGGTTCACGACGACCTGACCTTGTCGCCCGGACGGTGCTCACGCACCGCGGTCTGCACGTCGGCCGAGTCCTCGATCGCCTTGCCGCCGATCTCCACGATCACGTCGCCCTCCTGGATGCCGGCGTCCTTGGCCGGGGTGTCGGCGGTGACCTTGGCGACGTACGCACCCGACTGGACCTCGAGGTCGAGCTCGCGTGCGAGCGCGGGCGTCACGTTCTGGGTGGAGACGCCGAGGAACGCCGCGGCGCGGCCGAGGCGGAGGTCCTCGATGATCGGCTTTGCCTTCGAGATCGGGATCGCGAAGCCCACGTTCTGGGCCGACGCCGGGTTGGCGATCGCGGTGTTGATGCCGATCACCTGACCCTGCGCGTTGAGGAGGGGGCCACCGGAGTTCCCCGGATTGATCGCCGCGTCGGTCTGGAGCATCCCGACGAGCGAGGACCCGGCATCGGTGTCGACGGTGCGGTCGGTGCCGGAGATGATCCCGCGGGTGACGCTGAGCCCGCCCTCGAGCGCCAGGGCGTTGCCGATCGCGACGACCTCGTCACCGACCTGGGCGGCATCGGAGTCACCGAGCTCGACGGCCGGGAGGCCCGTGCGGTCGACCTTCAGCACCGCGAGGTCGGCGGACGGGTCCGCCCCGACGGTCTTCGCGTCGCGCGACCTGGCCGTCGTTGAACGCGACCTCGATCTTGGCCGCTCCTTCGGCGACGTGGTTGTTCGTCACGATGTAGCCGTCGGCGGTGATCACGAAGCCGGTGCCCGCACCGCCGTTGCCGCTGCCCGGGTCCGTCGTCCGTCGTGACCGCGACGATCGCGGGCTCGTCCTTGGCGATGATCGTGGCGACGTCGGTGCCGGGGCCGATCTCGGTCGACGGGCGCGTGACGACCGCCTTGCTCGACGACGGCTGACGATGGTCGTGGTCGTGTCGCTGCCCCCGAACGCGAAGACGAGACCGCCTGCAGCCAGGGCGCCGACGAGGCCGCCGACGAGCGCACCGCTGAGCGCGTGCCGCATACCGCCGGACCGGTGCGAGCGCGGTGTCGCCGGCGGCCACGGCGCCACGGCCGCGGCTGCCGGCGTCGGCCGCAGGCGCAGGCGCGGGTGGTGCCGAGGGGGCCGGCGGCGTGACGGGCTCGGTGGGCGCGGCGTCGTCCGCCGATCCGGACGGAGGACCGGCGGGCGGGGTGGGATGGGTCACGAGGACTCCTGGGGGGAGGGGTGAAACGGCACCGGGCTATCGGCGTTCTCAACGTGTGAACGCCCACGCCACAGGGAAGGTTCCATGCACCCCAGGTTGCCCCATCGAACTGTGACGCACCTGAGCGAGGCCTGGGAAGAAGTTCCGGGAACCGCGACCCCTCGGGTGACGTTGAACCCATCAAGCATGGAAGAGCACACCCCACTCCCCGACCACCACACCCCGCCGTGGATGCAACAGGCCCTGTGCCGCGAGGCGTCCGCCGGTGAGTTCTTCCCGTCCGACGGGGTGGGCGTCGAGCGAGCCCGCCGGGTCTGCGCCGGCTGCCCCGTCAAGGCCGAGTGCCTCGAGTACGCCCTCACGTACCGCATCGACCACGGCGTCTGGGGTGGCTGCAGCGAGCGCGAGCGCCGCCGCATCCTGCGGCAGCGGCGCCTCACCGCCGCCGCCCGCTCCTAGAGCCCCGCTCCTCGTCGAGCACCCGCTCCGAGCGCGCCCGGGACTCCCCTAGCAAGGCTGCGAGCTACTCCCAGCCGAAGGGGCCGAGCACGAAGTCGAGGACGTCGTCCGCTGCGCTCCGGTCGTCGCCGGCGACGTCGGGGAGCACGGACCGCAGCGTGTCGACCGGCGCGTCGGACACGCCCGTGAACGCCAGGCCCTGCTCGCCCCAGACGACGACCGTGCCGGCCGCCGTCGAGTAGGTCCGGGCCTGCTCCCCCTCGACCTCGGAGCGTCGTCCGCCATCGGGCATCGCGCTCCAATCGAGCTGACCGTCCTGTTCGAACACCGACAGCGAGAACAATCCGTCGCCGTAGAAGAGCTGCAGCGTGCCGTCGGGATGCAGGTACCGGCCGAGCAGCCGGAAGCCGCCCAACGTCTCGGGCGCGGTGAACCCGTCGGGCACCCCGTCGGTCGCCGAGACGGCAGGGCCGTCGGTCGGCACCTGGGGCACCGCGGCCGCGACGCCGGTGTTGAGGCGCACGAACCGGACGGAACGGACCATGTGCCCGTCCTGGTCGAGGACGTCGCGACGGAGCATCAGGTGCGTGTCGGGATCCACGTAGAAGCGCGCGCGGACCCGGCCATCGCGGTCCCGGGCGATCACGACCGACGTCGCACGACCGGCGACCTGGTCGGGTTGACCGAGCTCGAGGTCCCATGCGGCACCCGGCGCGGGTGCGGCGGCGGTCGACTCCGCGCCCCGAGCGCGTCGCGACGCCGTCGTTCGCGGCGTAGCGAGCCCCGTCGCGGCCGACGGCGAAGTGACTCCCCCGCCCGACGACGTAGGCGTCGCCACGCGAGCGCGCACCGACGCGCTCGACGAACAGCTCACCGCCGTCGACCCACCGCACCTCGACGATCCCGGCGACGTCGCCGGTGGCCGAGGCACTGCGAGCCTTCTCGAGCAGCGCCTCGGGGTCGTCGCCGGCCGACGCACTGGGACCGACGAGGAGCAGCCCCACGCCCGCGAGGACGCAGACCACGGCCAGGCGACCGATCCGACTCCCGAGCGGCGCGGTCACTTGCCCAACCGGGTCGGGACGCCGACGGAGGCGAGGCTGCTGATGACGTCGTCGTCGATCGACGAACGGGCTGCATGCTCGTCCGTGAACGTCGCGACCGCGGGCCGCACCTTCTGCTCCTGCGGCACCGCGACCACACCGACGACGATCACGGCCGCCGCGACGGCACCCGCAGCGGCGACGGCCCAGCGGGGCACGGATCGGCGGCGGCGCTCCTTGGCCAGATCGACGACCTGGTCCCCGACCATGACCTGCGCCCAGAACTCGGGCGAGCCGTCGACCTCGGGCAGGGCGCGCAGCGCGTCGCGCGTCGATCGGACCTCGTCGAGGATCGCCCGCCACGCAGGCGAGCCGGCGAGGCGCTCCTCGACCTCGGCGCGCTCGATCGCGTCGAGCTCGTCGTCGAGGTACGCCGAGAGCAGATCTTCGGTCAGCTCGCTCACGCCGCGCCCTCCTCCCCTTCGAGTGCCGTGCGCAGGAGACGACGACCCCGGTGGATCCGGGATCGGACGGTGCCGACCGGCACCGAGAGCGTGACGGCGATCTGCTCGTAGGACTGGTCCGCGACGTCGCAGAGCACGACGGGCACCCGGAAGTCCTCGGGCAGCGCGGCGAGCGCCTCCTGGAGGTGAACGGGCAGCTCGCGGCTGGCCGTGTCCGCGGCGGGTGCCGGCGGGACGACGCGATCGGGATCGTCGGGGAGCGCGGAGGTCGGTCGCCGCTTCCGGCGCCGCATCTCGTCGAGGAAGACGTTCGTCACGATCCGGGCCAGCCAACCTTCCAAGGACCCCGGCTCGTAGCGCTCGAGGCCCCTGCGGACCCGGAGGAGCGCCTCTTGGACGAGGTCTTGTGCGTCGTCGTCATTGCCGGCCAGGCGGTAGGCCACCGTGTACATGAAGCGCCCGTGCTCGCGGGCGACCTCTTCCCAGGTGGGTATGCCGTCGGCCATGGATGAGAACGACGCGTCAGGGTGGTGGGTTCCCGAGGTGGTCGCGACTCGGGAAGCGGACGCAGTCGGCGCTAGGCCTTCTCGCTGCTGTCGTCGTCCTTCGCGCCCTCGTCGAGGCCCTTCTTGAACTCCTTCTGGGCCTCACCCATGGAGCGGGCGAGCTTGGGCAGCTTGGAGCTCCCGAAGACCAGGAGGACGATGACGAGGATGATGATCAGCTCCGGAGCGCCGAGTCCGAACATGGGCGGGGTCCTTTCGGCGACGAGGGATCTCAGGCTATCCCGACTTCACCCGGAAATCGCCCCGGGGGGACGAGGTCCGTCCGCTCCTCGATCAGGTCGGACGGCAGCCGAGCACCTCGGCGAGAGCCACGACGTCGTCGAGGTCGCCGACCTGGAACGGCACCGCACCGGCGCCGACGATGATCGTCTCGACCCCGAGCGCCTCCCACCGGCTCGCCTGCTCCCGGACCTCGTCGGCGGTCCCGACGAGGCGACCGACCCGCCACTCGTCGAGGCTCGTCGAGTCGAGCACGCCCTTCGGCGTCACGGCCTGGAGCCGAGCGAAGCGCGCCGCGAGATCGGCTTCGTCCTCCCCGACGAGCGCGTACAGGCCGAGGCTCTTCCACACCGTCGCGGGGTCGCGGTCGACGGCCTCGCACGCACGCTCGAGCACGGCGAGGCGTTCGCGGTACGCGTCGAAGGTCCACGCCCAGCAGGTGTTCCACCCGTCGGCGCAGGCCGCGACCGTCGCCAGCACCTTGTCGCCCTTGCCGCCGAGGAAGACGGGCGGGCGGGGCTGCTGCAGCGCGGGCGGGTCGACCCGCGCGCCGGCCGTCTCGAAGAACTCGCCCGAGTAGGTGAGCGGCTCCCCGTCGAGGAGCCCCGTGACGATCTCGGTGAGCTCCCGCAACCGGCGGATGCGCACCCCCGGCGTCGGCATCTCCATGCCGATCGCGGCGTACTCGGGCTCGTACCAGCCCGCGCCCAGCCCGATGTCGAGCCGGCCCCCCGAGATGCGGTCCAGCGTCGCGAGCGCCTTCGCCGCGACCGCCGGCGGGCGCAACGCCTCGCACAGCACCAGCGTGCCGAGGCGCGGCTTCGAGACGACACCGGCGAGCGCGCCCAGGGTGCTGATCGGCTCGAATGCACCGTACGGCTCCTCACGGCCGCCGTACTTCGCGATGCCGAGGAAGAGGTGATCGGACAACCAGAGCGAGTCGTACCCCAGCGTCTCGGCCCGCACCGCGTGGGCCGCGAGCGTCGCGAACGTCAGCGGCGACTCGTCCGGGACGGAGTAGTCGTACTGGGGGAGGGCGAGACCGATGCGCATGGACGCAGCCTATTGATGCCTACCCTGGCTGCGATGCTCGAATGCGTCCCGAACGTCGCCGAGGGCCGCCGGCTCGACGTGGTCGATGCCCTCGCGGCGAGCTGCGGGGCGTCGCTCCTCGACGTGCACACCGACGCTGACCACCACCGGTCCGTCTTCACCCTCGCCGGCCCCGGCCGGCGCGACGCCGAGACCGCCGTCGCGGCACTCGCCCGGGCCGTGGCCACGAGGCTGGACCTGACCCATCACGAGGGCGTGCACCCGCGGTTCGGAGTGCTCGACGTCGTCCCCTTCGTCGCGCTCGACGAGGACCACGAGGTGGCGGCGTCGGCGGCCGTCGGATTCGCCGAGTGGGCCGCCGCCGAGCTCGAGCTCCCGGTGTTCCTCTACGACGACGCCGACCCGCTGCGCCGCTCCTTGCCGGAGCTGCGCGCCGAGGCGTTCGTGAAGCGACTCCCCGACCTGGGGCCACCGATGACCCACCCCACGCTGGGCGCGGTCGCCGTCGGCGCCCGTCCTCCGCTCGTCGCCGTGAACTGCTGGCTCGACACGAACGACGTTCTGGTCGCCCGGAGGATCGCCGGACGCATCCGGGAGCGTGACGGGGGGCTGCCCGGTGTCCGGGCGCTCGGCCTCCTGCTGGCGTCCGAGGACGTGGTCCAGGTGTCGATGAACCTCGTCGACCTGCCAGTGACGGGGGTCGAGGACGCCTGCACCGAGGTCCGGCGCCTGGCCCGCAAGGACGGGTGGGGCGTCACCCGGGTCGAGATCGTCGGCCTCGTGCCGGGCGCAGAGGCTCGGCGCTGGACCGACGGGTTCCGTGCGTGGTCCGAGCTCGGCGACGACCTCGCGATCGAGGGCCGCCTGGCCGAGCACTCCGGGCCGGGGCCCGGAGTGCTCCCCCCTGGTGTGGTCTAGGCCGAGGCGAGCCGGCGCCGCTCGAGCGCCCGCTCCCGTCGCACCCGGCGGCGCTCCCGTTCCGAGAGCCCGCCCCAGATGCCGAACTTCTCGCCGTGGGCGAGGGCGTACTCGAGGCAGTCGACCCGGACCTCACATCCCCGGCAGACCCCCTTCGCCTCGCGGGTCGAAGCCCCGCGCTCGGGGAAGAACAGGTCGGGATCGACGCCCAGGCAGTTGGCGCGCTCTTGCCACCGCCCGGCCTCGTCGCCCTCGACCTGGTGCACGATCTGCATGAATGCTTGGATACTCACCGGCATCCTCCTTTGAACGACGCCAGTGGAATTACATCAGTGTCATGCTGACGGGCAACCGCCGCTCTGCGCAAGGGGAACCTCACTCCGACTGACCTCTTTGTCCGGTTTGGGGGGGTTCTGGAGGAAGATTTCTCGTGATTTCCCGCCGAAACACGCCATGAACCGACGACTCACCGCCGTCGCGGGCGACATCACGGCCGAGACGACCGATGCGATCGTCAACGCGGCCAACGACCGACTGGTCCGCGGCGGTGGTGTCTGCGGCGCGATCTTCGCCGCCGCCGGTCCGGGGCTCGACGCAGCCTGTGCCGCCATCGGCCGCTGCAGCACCGGCGACGCGGTAGCGACCCCGGGATTCGCGCTCCCCGCTCGCTGGATCGTGCACGCGGTCGGTCCGGTCTGGCGGGGCGGTGACCGAGGGGAGCCCGAGCTGCTGGCCTCGGCCTATCGGCGGGCCCTCGCCGTGGCCGACGAGCTCGGCGCCGCCTCGATCGCCTTCCCGGCGATCAGCACCGGGATCTACGGGTACCCGATCGAGGCGGCGACAGCCGTGGCGGTGGCCACGTGCCGCGAGGCAGCGGCCGAAGGTCTCGAGCTCGTCCGCTTCGTGTGCTTCGACGCCACCACGTCGGGCGCCTACGAGACCGCGCTCCGCGAAGCCTGAGCTCAGCCGGCGAACGTCGGCCGCGCGACAGCGATGCCCGCGACCTCGACGATGTCGCCGGCGCGCACCGGCTCCTCGGGTCCGTACGGGTTGTTGTCGTAGTCGGCCTCGATCTCGTTCACGATGGCTGCGCCCGGCGGCGCCGTCGGGCTGATGGTGCCCACCACCTCGAAGGTGGCCTCGCCCACCGGCATCGAGGCATCGGTGGTGGTGCACTCGAGCAGGGTCGCGGTGGACGTGCACGTCCAGGCGCCGGTGCCGCTCACGAACCGGATCGTCGCACCGTCGACCAGGGCCGGCGGCGCCTCGGAGAGGCGGATGTTCTCCGCAGCGACCGGACCCGAGTTGGTGAGCGTGACCGTCCAGGCGATGCGCGCCCCCGGCTTCGCGTCGAACGTCGTGCTCACCTTGGAGAGCTCGACGAAGGTGTCCTGCACCTCGAAGACGGTCACCGGATCGCAGTCCTGGGCGACCGGCGTCGCCAGCGTGCGGACCACGGCACAGTCGTCGACGTCCCCCGCCGGCCCCGCGACGGTCGCGGTCGAGGTGAACTCATAGGTGCCCGGTGGGAGTGTGCCGCCGCCCGCCGTGTAGGTGCAGGTCGGGAGGGTCGCGCAGTCCCACGAACCCGGGGACGCGTCGGGCGTGAGGGAGGTGACCGTCAGCTGGGCCGGGGCGCTGGACAGCTCGACGCTCGCGTCGGGCACGGTCGTCGCGGGCTCGACCGTCACCGTCGTGTGGCAGGTGATCGACGCTCCGATCTCGGCGAGATCAGGGCAGTCCTGCACGATGACGGCGGCCGGCGAGAGGTCGACGGTGATGGTGTCCTGGGCGCGGACGAAGAAGTACTCCTCGGGGAACCGGAAGAACTTCGCGGTCTCGGTGACGGTTCCGGAGTTCAACGGGGTGGTGTAGGTGAACCGGAACTTCTGGTCATGCCCTGCCGAGTGGCGGTCGAAGCGCGCGCACACGTCGACCACCGTGCCGACGAACGGCAGCGTGATCTGGATCTGGTTCCAGGCGGGTGAGAGGCACTCGACATCGGTGAGGGTGAGGTTGGCCGGCGACAGCTCGGGTTCGACGACGCACTGCAGCAGGAACACGTGGCACACCGCGTTCGAGTCGAGCGTCGCCTCGATGACGATCTGCCAACCCCCGCCGGGGAGCGGTGTCCGCTCGACGAGATGCTGCGTGAGCTCGGAGTAGCAGCACAGCGTGGCGTCGACGTCCTGCGCGGCCGGTGCGCGCTCCGGAGTCGCTGCAGGCGCGGCGGCGGGCGGGGATGCCGAGGCCCGCGGCGAGCCGCTGCCCAGCGTTGCTCCTCCGAGCGTCGCCGCGGCCGCGAGGAGCGCCACGACGAAGATCCCAGCCATGCCCTTCGAGGCGATCCTGCCGCGCACGCCCGCTCCTCCGCTCGACTGCGTAGCGTACCGAGAAATCAGCTGGCGCGGCGATTGCTCCGACGCTGCTCGAGGAAGTCGACGAGCACGTAGTCGCCGAGCGTGTCCGGTGTGGTGAAGAACGCCCTGCCACCGTTGAGGCGCATCATCCGCTCGACGAAGTCGCGGAGGTAGTGGCTCTCGTCGAGCATGAAGGTGTTGATGCGGATGCCGTCGCGCGTGCAGCGCATCACCTCCTTCAGCGTCTCCTCGATCGTGATCGCGGCCGGCGGATACGAGAAGAACGGCTCACCGTGCTCGATGTGGGCCGTCGGCTCACCGTCGGTGACCATGATGATCTGCTTCGTGCCGGACTGGCGGCGGAGCATCTTGCGGGCGAGCAGCATCGCGTGCTGCATGTTGGTGCCCCACTCGAAGTCCCAGCTCATCTCGGGCAAGCGTTCGGGTGGCACCTCTCGGGCGACGCGCCCGAAGCTCACGAGCCCGAAGTAGTCGCGTGGGTACTGGCTCGTGATGAGCGAGTGCAGCGCCATCGCGACCTTCTTCGCGGGGAGGAAGTTGTCGCGCATCGGCATCGAGAGCGACACGTCGAGCAGGAGGACCGTCGAGCTGCGCGTCACCTGCTCGGTGCGCTCGATCTCGAAGTCGTCGGGCGTGAGACGCACCGGCGTCCCCCCGCCGCTGCGCCAGATCGCGTTCTTGATCGTCTGCTGGACGTCGAGCCGGAACGGGTCGCCCCACTCGTACGGCTTGTGGTCGTACGAGGGGTCGTGGCCGATGCCCTCACGCTCGTTGTCGTGACGGCCGGCGCGGTCCTTGACGAGCTTCCGGAACAGGTCGCCGAGCGCCTTCTGCCCGATGGCCCGGATCCCGCGGGGGGTCAGCTCGAGTCGACCTTCACGCTGCTCGATCAGCCCGGCCTCCTCGAGCATCTTGGCGAGCTCGGCCAGGCGTTCGAGGCTGCGCGCCGCGTCGTCGCCCATGAGCTCGCGGGCGCGGTCGATGTCGACCTCGGCGAGCTCGCCGGGCTGCGTGGCCTGGCGGAGCAGATGCTCCAGGTCGTCCATGTCGCCGAGCTGCTCGAGGAGGCCCGGCATCTGGCCCATGGAGAGCGGGTCGTCGCCGCGGAACTGCTGCTGACCCTCCCACGGCAGGTTCGGGAACGCCTGTTGGAGGTTCCGCGCGAGCTGGTCGACCTGCCACCGCAGGTCCATGTCCTCGAGCAGTGACTCGGACAGCGCCTGGAGCTGGGCGCGCTGCTCGGGTGTCATCGAGTTGAGCATCTGCTGCATCTGCGCCATCGACTGCGCCATCTGCTCGAGCAGCTCGTCGAGGTTCCGCGGGTTGCCAGGGAAGAAGTCGCCGTACTTCTCCATGAAGCCGTCGAAGTCGGGCTCCTCGCCGTTGGCGCGCTGGTCGAGCATCTGGTTGAGCTCGTTGAGCATGTCCTTCATGCGCGCCATGCGCTCCGGGTCCATGTTCTGCATGCCCTCGGACATCTGGTTGAAGGTGCTCTGCAGCAGCTGCTCCTTGAGCTGCTCCATCAGCTCCTCGAAGCGCTGCCGCGCGGCGTCGTCCATCCAGTCGTACTGCTGCAGCTCCTGGACCCGACCGGCGAGATCGGGCGGGAGCCGATCCAGCTGCTCGCGCCGCTCCTTCGCCAGGTCCTCGACGATCTCCTGCCGACGGCGGTCGCCCGAGGACTGCGCGTCGTCGATCCGCTGCTCGATCCCTTCGCGTTCCTGGTCGACGACCTCGCGGAGCTGCTCGGCGATGTCCTCGTAGACGCCGCCCAGGTCGTAGCGGTCGAGCATCTCGCGGCGTTGCTCCCGGAGCTTCTGCAGCATCTCGCGCAGGCCCATGAGGTCCTCGCCGTTGCGGTCCTGCATGCCCTGTTGCATCAGCCGGCGCAAGGACGCGTGGAGGTCCCCGTGGTAGAGGAGGTCGTCGGTCATCTCGTCGAGGAGCGCGTCGGCGTCGAGGTCGAACCCGCGCTGGGACCCGTCCCATGCGGAATAGCGGAACCCCCGAGCGTCCGCCTGCCTGCGTCGACGCCTCAGACCCATGTGGGCCACGGTACCGGCTCCGGAAGCCGGTCGTGCCCGATGCGCATGGCCCAAGGCGGCCGGGAAGAATGTCGAGATGCGCCGACTCGTGCCGATCGTCGCCGTGCTCGCGTTCGGACTGCTGGCGTGCAGCAGCACCGAGACCCCACCGGCGTCACGGGCGTTCTGCCGGGCGGCCGACGAGTACGACCGCCAGGTCAACCGTGCGATCAAGCGGAACGACCAGTCCGTGGCCGAGGCCGGCCGGCAAGCCCCGCTCCTCGCGGAGGTCGCGCAGACGGCGCCGCGGAAGGTCCGATCCGACGCGAAGCTCTTCGCCGATGCCATGCAGCGCCGCGCCGACGGCGACCTGTCGGTGATCGACGATCCCACGGTCCAGGAGGCCGCGGGCAACGTGAACCGCTACGCCAACCTCGCGTGCAACGTGTACGAACGCAACAGCGGGATCTGACCGCCCGCGGCGCAGCCTCAGCCGCGTCCGCGGTAGGTGGCCTTCCCGCCGATCGCGTCCTTGTTGAGACGCTTCGCGAGGTGCAGGCCCTCGAGGATGAATTCGACGGCCGACGCGACACCCGCGGGCGTCTCCCCCACCTCGAGCTCGGCGAGCGCGTCCGGCAGCCCGGGGAGCTCGGTCAACAGCTTGGCGTAGTCCGCGGCGGGCACGTCGTCGCCGGTGTGCACGACGAGTCCTCCGTCGAACGCGGTCACGAGCGGCGTGAGCTTCTCCGGCGAGCACACGCTCCGGAACGTCTCGAGGGTCGCGGCCTTCACGATGCGGTCGAGGACCTGCTCCTCGCGTCCGTCGTCGACGGTCTCGAACTCGATCTTCCCCGCGGTGCTCGCGACGAGCGACTCGAGGTCGCTGACGCGCGGGACGACCTCGTCGTCGCCGCTGCGCAGCGCTCGACGGGTCGCATTCGCCACCATCGTCTCGTAGTTCGCCACCGACATGCGTACGGACACTCCGGAACGCTGGTTCACGTGCGGTGACCGTCGGGCCTGCTGGCTGATCGCGGCGACGACCTCGGTCATGAAGTCCGGGACCGCGACTCGCAGACCCTCGGGTGACGCGACCACGGCCTCCTGCTCGACGACGTCCATCTCGACGTCGACGTCGAGCGGGTAGTGCGTGCGGATCTGCGAGCCGAAGCGGTCCTTCAGCGGCGTGATGATCCGGCCGCGGTTCGTGTAGTCCTCGGGGTTCGCCGACGCGAACAGCATGAGGTCCAGGGGCAGCCGGATCTTGTAGCCCCGGATCTGGACGTCGCGCTCCTCGAGGACGTTGAGGAGCCCGACCTGGATCCGTTCTGCGAGGTCGGGGAGCTCGTTGATCGCGAAGATCCCGCGGTTCGTGCGCGGCACGAGGCCGTAGTGGATGGTGAGCTCGTCGGAGAGATAGCGACCCTCGGCAACCTTGATCGGATCGACCTCGCCGATGAGGTCGGCGATCGAGGTGTCGGGTGTCGCCAGCTTCTCGCCGAAGCGCCGCTCGCGGTGCACCCACTCGATGGGCGTCTCGTCGCCCCGCTCGGCGACGAGCATCCGTGCATGGTGTGAGATCGGCGCGTAGGGATCGTCGTTGATCTCGCTGCCGGCCACGACCGGCATCCACTCGTCGAGGAGGTTCACGACCGAGCGGATCATCCGCGTCTTCGCCTGACCGCGCTCGCCGAGGAAGATCACGTCGTGGGCGGCGAGCAACGCGTTCTCCAGCTGCGGCAGCACCGTCTGCTCGTACCCGACGACGCCCTCGACCACCGGCTCCCCGGCGCGGACGCGACGGGTCGCGTTCTCCCGCACCTCCTGCTTGACCGGACGGGACACCCAGCCGCTCGCGCGAAGGTCGCCGAGCGTTCCTGGGCGCGAAGTCGTTGTCTCGCTCATGCGCGCACCTCGGGATCGATCACGAACGCGCAGCGTACCCGCCACCCGGAGGCCGACTTTCCCGGGTTCCGACGCGGCGAAGATGCGGATTGGAGCAGGAGGAACCCCATGGCCGACACGCCCGACACCCCGACCGAGCAGCAGCGGTACGAGGAAGCGCGCCGACGCGTCAACGCGAAGAAGGGCTTCTACACGAGCCTCCTCATCTACGTCGTCTTCAACGTCGTCTTCTTGTTCGTCGCGGGGTGGGACTGGCTCTGGGTCACCCTCTTCTGGGGCATCGGCCTGCTCGTCCATGCGTGGACGGTGTTCGGCCAGCACAGTGCGTGGGTCAAGGGCTGGGAGCAGCGCCAGATGGACAAGGAGCTGCGCCGGGACGACCCCGCCCCGCCCCCCACGAGCAGCTGATCCGGGAGGTCGTCCGGGGGCCGACACCGGGCCCGGGACACCCGGCCCGAATCGGCGCTTCGGCGATCCGCGGCGATAGCGTCGGCACGCCGGTCCTCCACCCGTCCGTTCGGAGGCACCGGTCCGGGGAGGGACGATGACCAAGGTCGACGGCAGGTCCGAGGGGGAGATCTCGACCGAGGACCAGCACGAGGACGCCGACGCAGCCGATCGGCTGGTCCGCTTCACCGGGCCTCCGGCCCCCACACCCCGCGAACCACCGTTCTTCGTCACCTTCTACCGGTCCGCGATCGGCAAGAAGTGGCTGATGGCGCTGAGCGGCATCGCGCTCTTCGGCTTCGTGGTCGCCCACATGGTGGGCAACCTCAAGGTGTTCCTCGGGATGGACCACCTGAACGAGTACGCCGAGTGGCTCCGCGACGTCGGCGAGCCCGCGTTCCCCCGCACGGTGTTGCTGTGGGGCCTGCGCATCGGTCTGATCGTCGCCGTGGCCGTCCACATCATCGCGGCGTACCAGCTGACCCGGATGAACCAGAAGGCCCGCCCTGTGCGGTACCAGTCGAAGCGCGACTATGTCGCCGCCAGCTTCGCGTCCCGCACGATGCGGTGGACCGGGATCATCGTCGCACTGTTCGTGATCTTCCACCTGATGGATCTCACGTGGGGTCAGGCGAACCCCGACTTCGTGCGCGGCGACCCGTACAACAACCTCTTCAACAGCTTCGAGCGGGTCCCGGTCGCGATCGTCTACATCATCGCGATGCTCGCCCTTGGTCTCCACCTGTTCCACGGGCTCTGGTCCATGTTCCAGAGCCTGGGCCTGAACAACCCGCGGTGGAACTCCTGGCGGCGCACCTTCGCCG
Organism: uncultured Acidimicrobiia bacterium; assembly: GCA_963809885.1. GTDB lineage: Bacteria > Actinomycetota > Acidimicrobiia > IMCC26256 > PALSA-555 > JALHSW01. Next base: position 107,320 of record CAWELA010000002.1, read on the forward strand.
TCGCGTTCGCAGTCATCGTCACAGTGGGCAACGTCAGCATGCCCCTCCTCATCACAACCGGGGCGGTGTCCAGGTGAGCATCACGTCGCTCGACGCTCGGATCCCTGAAGGTCCGATCGAAGACAAGTGGGACAACCACAAGTTCGCGGTCAAGCTCGTGAACCCCGCGAACAAGCGGAAGTTCAAGGTCATCGTGGTGGGGAGCGGCCTCGCCGGCGCTTCGGCCGCTGCGACGCTCGGCGAGCTCGGCTACCAGGTCGAGATGATCACGTTCCACGACTCGCCTCGCCGCGCCCACAGCATCGCGGCCCAGGGCGGCATCAACGCTGCGAAGAACTACCGGAACGACGGCGACAGCGTCCACCGCCTCTTCTACGACACGATCAAGGGCGGCGACTACCGCTCACGCGAGGCAAACGTGTACCGCCTGGCGCAGGTGAGCGTGAACATCATCGACCAGTGCGTCGCGCAAGGTGTCCCGTTCGCCCGCGAATACGGCGGGCTGCTCGACAACCGGAGCTTCGGCGGCGCACAGGTCTCCCGCACCTTCTACGCCCGCGGCCAGACGGGTCAGCAGCTGCTGCTCGGCGCGTACCAGGCGCTCGCACGGCAGGTGCACCTCGGCAACGTGACGCTGCACCACCGGACCGAGATGCTCGACCTGGTGATCAAGGACGGTCGGGCGGTCGGGGTGGTCACGCGCAACCTGATCGACGGCACGGTGCGCTCGTTCTCCGGCCACGCAGTCGCACTGGCGACGGGTGGGTACGGGAACGTCTTCTACCTCTCCACGAACGCGATGCAGTCGAACGCGAGCGCGATCTGGCGTGCGCACCGACGCGGTGCCGCGATGGCGAACCCCTGCTACACCCAGATCCACCCCACGTGCATCCCGGCGAGCGACGACTTCCAATCGAAGCTCACGCTGATGAGCGAGTCGCTGCGCAACGACGGGCGCATCTGGGTGCCCGTCGACGAGAACGACACCCGTCCGGCGAACCAGATCCCCGAATCCGAGCGCGACTACTTCCTCGAACGGCGCTACCCCGCGTTCGGCAACCTCGTGCCGCGCGACGTCGCCTCCCGAGCCCTCAAGCACGAGGTCGATGCCGGGCGCGGCGTCGGGCCACTGAAGAACGGCGCGTACCTGGACTTCGCCGACGCGATCCGGCGACTGGGGCGTGATGTCGTCGAGGAGCGCTACGACAACCTCTTCCAGATGTACGACCGCATCACGGGCGAGGACCCCTACGTCCTGCCCATGCGGATCTATCCCGCCGTCCACTACGCGATGGGCGGGCTCTGGGTCGACTACAACCTGATGAGCAACGTCCCCGGGCTGTACGTCCTCGGCGAGGCGAACTTCTCCGACCACGGCGCGAACCGCCTCGGAGCGAGCGCCCTGATGCAGGGGCTCGCGGACGGGTACTTCGTGCTCCCGGCGACGATCGGCGACTACCTCGCTCCGCTGCTCGGCAGCGACCCGATCGCGACCGACGATCCGGTCTTCCGGGAAGCCGAGGCAGAGGTGCACGACCGGGTCAACGCCCTGCTCTCGGTGAACGGCAGCCGGACCGTCGACTCGTTCCACCAGGAGCTGGGCAAGATCCTGTGGGACAACTGCGGCATGGCGCGCAGTGCGGCGTCGCTCGAGAAGGCGCTCGCCGAGATCCCGGCGCTCCGCGACGAGTTCCACAAGGACGTGCGCGTCCTCGGTGACGGCGAGACGCTCAACCAGTCGCTCGAGAAGGCCGGTCGGCTGGCCGACTTCCTGGAGTTCGGTGAGCTGATGGTGCGCGACGCCCTCCACCGCGAGGAGAGCTGCGGCGGCCACTTCCGCGTCGAGCACCAGACCGACGAAGGTGAAGCGATGCGCGACGACGAGCACTTCTCGTACGTCGGGGCATGGGAGTACACGGGCGACAACGCCAACCCGACGCTCCACAAGGAACCACTCGACTTCGAGTACGTGGCGCTCACACAGCGCTCGTACAAGTAGGAGACGCGCAGTGAAGGTCACGCTCAAGGTGTGGCGTCAGGACGGGCCGGACGCGAAGGGTGCGTTCCAGACCCACGAGGTCGACGACGTCAGCCCCGACATGTCGTTCCTCGAGCTCTTCGACACGCTGAACGAACAGCTCATGCGTGACGGCTCGGAGGCCATCGCCTTCGATCACGACTGCCGCGAGGGCATCTGCGGCTCGTGCTCGATGATGATCAACGGCCGGGCCCACGGTCCGGAGACCGGGACCGCGACCTGCCAGCTGTTCATGCGCAAGTTCGAGGACGGAGCCCACATCACGGTCGAGCCGTGGCGCGCGGAGGCGTTCCCGATCGTGAAGGACCTCTGCGTCGACCGCTCGCCGCTCGACCGCATCGTCGAGGCAGGCGGTTACATCACCGTCCCGACCGGTACCGCGCCGGACGCCAACCTCATCCTGGTGCCCAAGGAGGTCGCGGACTGCGCGATGGACGCCGCCGCCTGCATCGGGTGCGGCGCATGCGTCGCCGCGTGCCCGAACGGCGCGGCGCAGCTCTTCACCGCCGCGAAGCTCCAGCACCTCAACCTCCTCCCGCAGGGCCAGCCGGAGCGGTGGGAGCGGACCATCGCGATGGTCGACGAGATGGAGGAGTGGTTCGGCTCGTGCACGAATCACGGCGAGTGCGAGGCCGCGTGCCCGAAGGAGATCTCGATCGACTTCATCGCGCTCCTCAACCGTGACTACGTCAGGGCACAGTTCAAGCAGCGTCGCCTCGCCGGCCAGAAGTAGCCGCGCCGAGCATTACGCCAACGCTCCTCGGAGGTCGTCGAGGAGATCGTCGATCGATTCGAGGCCGACGGACAGACGCACCAGTGCAGGGTCGACCGCGAGCGGGGAATCGACCGCCGAAGCGTGCGTCATGCGCGCCGGGTGCTCGATGAGCGACTCGACGGCACCGAGGGACTCGGCGAGCGTGAACACCGTGGTGCGGGCGACGAGCGACACCGCGGCGTCCTCACCACCCGCGGCGAGGAAGCTCACCATCCCGCCGAAGTCGCGCATCTGACGCGCCGCGACCTCGTGGCCCGGGTGCGCGTCGAGCCCGGGCCACAGGACCCGGTCCACCGCGGGATTCGCACCGAGCATCTCGACGACGGCGCGGGCGTTCGCCGAGTGGCGATCCATCCGCACGCCGAGCGTCTTGACCCCGCGCAGGACGAGGTAGCAGTCGAAGGGCGACGGCACCGCGCCGATCGCGTTCTGCAGGAACGCCAGCCGGACCGCGAGCTCGTCGTTGTTCGTCGCGACGAAGCCCCCGACGACGTCGGAATGCCCGCCGAGGTACTTGGTGCTCGAGTGCACGACGACGTCGGCTCCGAGCGCGAGGGGTGTCTGGAGATAGGGAGTCGCGAACGTGTTGTCGACGACGAGTCGGGCGTCGTGCGCGTGCACGACGTCGGCGGCTGCGCTGATGTCGACGACCGTGAGCATCGGGTTGGTCGGCGTCTCGACCCAGACGACCTTCGTGCTCGGTCGGAACGCGGCCGCGAGCGCCGCGGGATCGGTGAGGTCGACCGCCGTCCACTCGACCCCCGCGCCGGCCAACACGCTCGCGACGAGGCGGTAGGTCCCGCCGTACGCGTCGTCCGGGATCACGATGTGATCGCCGGGCGAGAGCAGGGCGCGCAGGATCGTGTCCTCTGCAGCCATGCCACTCGCGAACGCGAGCCCGCGAGCTGCTCCCTCCAGTGAGGCGATGCACTCCTCGAGCGCACGCCGCGTCGGGTTCCCGGTGCGGGCGTACTCGAAGCCGCCGTGCTTGCCGACCTCGTCCTGCCGGAAGGTGGTGGCGAGGCTGATCGGCGTGACCACCGCACCCGTCACCGGATCGGGCTCCTGCCCGACGTGGATCGCGCGGGTCTCGAACCCGGCCGACTCGCTCATCTCAGCCAGGCGCGCGGGCGGCGAGGAAGCTCAGCACGTCGGATCGGGTGAGCACGCCGATCGGATGTCCGCCGTCGAGGACGAGCACGGACGCCGCCGCATCGAGGCGGTCGACCACGTCGCTCACGGTCTCGCCGATCCCGACCATGGGCATCGCCGGATCCATGATCTCGCCGGCGGGCCGGTCGAGCACCGACGGATCGCGGAAGGCCTTGTCCATCAGCTCGAGCTCGGACAGCGTTCCGCTGACCTCCTTGGCCGCGAGCGGCAGCTCCTTGCTCACGCTCACGATGAGCTGCGACACGCCGAGGTCGCGCATGAGCGAGAACCCCCGCCGCGCCGGCTCTTCGGGCGAGAGGAGCACGAGGTCGGGGATCGGTCCGTCGCCTGCAGCCGTGCGCTTCGCGTCCAGGACGTCACCGGCGGTCGGCGCCTCCGCGCGCAGGAACCCGAAGCGCATCATCCACTCGTCGTTGTAGATCTTCGAGAGGTATCCGCGGCCGGAGTCGGGGAGCAGCACGACGATCCGGTCATCGGGGCCGAGGTCCTCGCCGACCACGAGGGCCGCGTGCACCGCGGTCCCGCAGGAGCCGCCGATGAGCAGCCCTTCCTCCCGCGTGACCCGGCGAGCCGCGGCGAAGGACTCCGCGTCGGTCACCATCACCGTGCGGTCGATGAGCGCCGGGTCGTAGGTGGGTGGCCAGAAGTCCTCCCCCACCCCCTCCACCAGGTACGGGCGACCGGTGCCACCGGAGAACACCGATCCCTCGGGGTCGGCGCCGATGATCTGCATGGCCGGGTTCTGCGCCTTGAGGTACCGCGCGACCCCGGTGATCGTCCCGCCGGTGCCGACGCCGGCGACGAAGTGCGTGACCGAGCCGGCGGTCTGGGCCCAGATCTCCGGACCCGTCGAACGCTCGTGCTCGGCCGGGTTGGCCTGGTTGTAGTACTGGTTCGGGCGGTACGCGTTCGGGATCTCGCTCGTGAGCCGGTCGGCGACGGAGTAGTAGGAGTCGGGGTGCTCGGGTGGCACGGCGGTCGGGCACACGACCACCTCGGCGCCATAGGCCCGGAGCAGTGCCACCTTCTCGTCGCTCATCTTGTCGGACATCACGAACACGCAGCGGTAGCCGCGCTGCGCCGCGACGATCGCGAGCCCGACGCCGGTGTTGCCCGACGTGGGCTCGACGATGGTCCCGCCAGGCCGGAGGAGCCCCTGTCGCTCGGCCTCGTCGATCATCGCGATCGCCGGCCGGTCCTTGACGCTGCCACCCGGGTTGAAGAGCTCGACCTTCGCGACCACGTCGCACGCGAGGTGCGCCGCCACGCGCTTGAGTCGCACGAGCGGTGTGTTGCCGACGAGATCGAGCAGCGAGTCGGCGATCTGGGGCGTGGCGTGCTCGGGCACGGGTACCACGGTAGTGGCCACCGGGAACCACGGCTCCGTCGACGCGGTCGACGTGAGCGCATGCTGCGACGGGCGGATCGGCTCACCCTGAACGAGCCTCCGCTCCGGCGGGCATAGCCTCCTCGCCATGCAGGATCACTCGTACTCGGTCGACATCTCGGCACCTCCCGAGGAGGTGTGGGAGCTCTTCTGGTACCGCGGGCCCGACCGCCCGCAACCGCGCGACGGCGTGACACGCATCGAGATCCTCCACCCGGGCGACGAAGTGGGCGAAGGGCTCGTGCGCCACTGCTCCTTCAAGGTGCCGAAGCTGCTCTGCTCCGGCGGCGTCGCGCAGTCATGGGAGTGGCTCACGGACGTGCAACGCCCCATCTCCTGGCGCTACGACGCGATCGGCAAGCCGCTCTGGTCACGTGCGACGGGGTTCACCCGGCTCGAGGATCTCGGCGACGGACGGACGCGCATCCACTTCCGTGAGACGTACGAGACGTTCAACCCGTGGATGCGTCGGCTCGGACTCGAGCGCTGGGTGCACCGCAGGATCTCGCGCGACAACGACGAGATGATCGCCGCACTCGAGGGCGGACTCGGGTGGCACCGCAAGCGGCGAGCCCGCGAGGCCGAAGCCTCCTCCTAGCCTCCCGGGACTCTTGGCACGCTGGTTGTTCCCGGACAATGATCAGCGTGCCGAGGACCGCGTCGGACCGGTCACATGCGCGCTCGTACGGCGCGGTACCGCTCGCGGACCGATTCGGCATCGACGTTCGGCGACGGTTCCACCTCGCGGGCGTCGTGCAGCTGCCACGCGGCGGCGATGTCGGTCGGGGACACGCCCAGCAGCACCGCCGCACCCTGCACACAGGCCCCGGTCGCGACCCGATCGCCCTTCGGCACCGAGATCGGTCGTGCCCCGAGGTCGGCGAGCGCACCCTGGATCGCGTGCGATCGGGCGCCCTGGCCCATGAGGTAGCACCGGCCGCCGACCGGGACGTCGGCGGCGCGCAGAGCGTCGATCGCATCGAGGATCGAGCACGCCACGCCTTCGACGACGGCGCGCGCCACGAGCTCCGGGCGTGAGGTCGGCTCGGATGCCGCTCAGCACACCGCCCGCGTCGACCGCCGCCCCGACAGCCGACCGTGGAGGGCGGGGACGAGCACGAGACCGCCCGCACCCGGAGGCGCGCCGAGCGCGAGCTGGTCGAAGCGACCGCGGTCGACCCCGAGCACTCCCGCGAACGACTCGATGATCGACGGCGACGTCGAGCGACTCGACGAGTGGGAGGAAGCGACCGGTCGCATCGGCCAGACCGATCACCGAGCCGGACGGGATCCTCGGTCGGCCGCTCCCGAACGCTGAAGACCTTGCCGCTCGGTCCGAGGTCGACGACGACGTCGTGCGGGTCGAGTGCCAGCCCCAGAGCGGCCCCCATCGCGTCGCCGGTTCCCGCCGCGATCACGACCCCTTCGCGGTCACCGGCGGGCTCCGACGGACCCAGCACCTTCGGGAGGCAGGCGGCCCAGTTCCTCTCGGGCTCGACGAGCTCGAGCAGGTCGGGTCGCCACCGTTCCTCGCGCGGGGACCAGTAGCCGGTCCCGGAAGCGTCGCCACGATCGGTGACCGCGCGCCGGCTCAGTCGGTACGTGAGCCAGTCGTGGGGCTGGAGCACCGCGGCGACGCGCGCGAACGCCTCGGGCTCGGTGCGGCGCAACCACGCCAGCTGCGAGATCGTGGACGACGGTGCCGGGCACGGAGCCGCACGCGGCCACCCACTCGTCCGGGCCGAGTGCCTCGACGCAACCGTTCGGCGTCGACCGTCGGCGGCGTCGTCCCCACGCACGCGTGCAGCCCGGACGAGGCGGCCTCCTTCGTCGAGCACCACCAATCCCGGCTGTTGCGCCGCGACCGCGACCGCGGCCACGCCGAGCGCCCCGCCGGCGTCGTTGCGGGCCTCGACGAGCGCCTGCCACCAGACGGTCGGGTCCTGGTCGACCGCCCCGATCGACTCCGGCGGGTGCGGGACCCGTCCGGACCCGAAGAGCCGACCGTCGTCGGAGTCGCGCAGCTCCACTGTCGTCGCATGGGGCGACGAGTCGACTCCCAGTACGAGCGGCACGGGTGGTCCCCTCCCCGCCGGAACCGTGCCGGACGGCCCGGGCTCCCCGCACCACGATACGGCGTGGCTGCGCGTGTGGGAAGGAACACGGGCAAGCGCGCAATACAGTCGGGCCATGACCGCCACCCCGCCCCCGCCCCCTCCGCCACCGCCACCGCCATCGGCCGGGGCACCGGGACCGGGCTGGCAGGCACCCCCGAGCTCGGCGGCCGACCGTGTCCGCGTCGCCTACCAGGCGCGGCGCGCAGAGCGACTACGTGTTCACGGGTCCGGGCATGAACATCTTTCTCACGATCATCACCTGCGGGCTCTTCGGCCTCTACGTCTTCTACCAGCTGATGCGTCGGGACAAGGATCACCTGCTCCGGCGCTACCAGCTGCTCGACGCAGCGAACGCGTTCGCCTGGGAGCGGGCGAACGCGGCCGGGCTCGCGACGGAGCTGACGCCGAGCTTCGAGCGCACCGCGGTCCACCTCGAGACGATGCGACGGCAGACGACGGAGTTCCGGGATCCTGCGATCTGGTTGCTCATCGCGCTGTTCGCGAGCGGGATCGCACAGATCGTCGGGTTCATCCTCATCGACCAGGACCTCGACACGCACGACCGAGCGGAGGGCGCGCTCGAGACGGAGCTCACGACCATCTACGCGCGGCTCGGTCAATCGATCCCGAGCCCCGACCCTTCACGCGTGAAGGGCAAGCAGAACTACGGTGCGCGCATCGTCGTGAGCATCGTGACGTGCGGCGTGTACCACTTCTGGTGGCTGTACGACATGCAGGTCGAGGGCAACCGTCACCTGGAGCAGAACTGGCCGTGGGAAGACGCGCTCGCGGCGGCAGTGCAGTCGCTCGTCGCGTCCGACCCGGCCTGACCCGGAGCTCCGCCTTCCTGGCCTACTCGGCGAACAGCTCGTCGGGATCCTCGTCCGCCTCCGCGCTCTCGAACTCCTCGAGATCGGTGACGATGCGGTCCACGTCGGCCTGGGCACGCGCGATGCGCGTCCGGCACGTGGTCAGGAGCTCGCTCGCCCGTCGGACCCGCTCCGCCAGCACGTCGACGTCGAGGTCGTCGCCCTCGAGCTCCTCGAGGATCTCCTCCAGCTCCGCCATCGCATCCGCGTAGCCCAGCTCTTCGCCGCTCATCGATGCTCCTCGATGCTCATGTGGGATCCTCGACGCGACTGTGCACGTCGCCGCCCGCGGTCTCGGTGACGAGGGTGTCGCCGACACCGACCTCGTCGGGCCCGCGCAGGACGCTGCCGTCGGCCGATCGCGTGATCGTGTAGCCCCGCTCGAGCACCCGCCGCGGATCGAGGGCCCGCAGTCGCGCCTCGGCGGTCTCCACGCGGGTCGTGGTGCTGCGCAGACCCCGGTTCGCCACCGCACCCAGCGTGCGCCCATGCGTCGCCGTGCGCGCCGACGCATCGCGCGTCCGCCGGCGACCGGCGTCGATGGCGCGGCGCCGGTACCCCTGGAGGGACCGCCGCTCACGCTCGAGCGCGATCGGCACGCCGCGGGTCAGGCGCGTCGTCGAGCGTGCCAGCTCCCGACCCGCGAGCGTGCACGCGGACCGGGCCCGGAGCGAGACCCGGTGCGAGATGCGTGCGAGCCGTTCGCAATACGCGTCGACCGCATCGACCAGCATCGCGGCGGCAGCCGTCGGGGTCTTCATGCAGGTGTGCGCCACCTCGTCAGCGACCGTTCGATCGACCTCGTGACCGATGCCCGTCACCACCGGCACCGCGGACTCCGCGATGACCCGTGGCGACCGCCTCACTGTCGAACGGTGCCAGGTCGCTCCGCGACCCGCCGCCGCGCGCGAGGACGATGACGTCGAGATCGAGTCGGGACAACGTCCGGAGCCCGTAGACGATGCGGCGGAACGCGCCCTGGCCCTGCACCCGCACGTCGACGTGCGCGACCCGGAACGCGTGGGGACTGGCCTCCAGCTCCTGCACGAAGTCGTGGTACGCCGCGCTGCCGCCGCTCGTGACGAGGCCGACCCGCAGGGGCACGAGCGCGAGCGCGAGCTCGGCCTGACGACGGAGCAGCCCTTCGGAGGTGAGCAGCTGGAGCACGCGCGCCCGTTCGGCCGCGAGCTTCCCGACCGTGAACAGCGGGTCGATGCTGTTCATGATCAGCTGGAGTCGGCCGGCAGGGGGCCAGAAGTCGACCCGGGCCCGGATCCGGACCTCGGCGCCGTCGGCGAGCGTCGCGCCCGCTTCGCGCAGCGTGCGGTTCACCCCCGCACGGTCCTGACGGAACAGGGCAACCGACAGCTTCGCCCGCACGTGGTCGCGCCGACGATCCTTCTCGACCAGGTCGAAGTACGCGTGTCCGGCGCCCGTGACCCGGTACTGCGCGATCTCACCGCGCACCCAGACCTGCCGCGGGAAGCTCTCGGACAGCGCCTCGGCGATCGCCTGGTTGAGCTCGCCGACGCCGAACGTGGGTGCTTCGGTCAAGAACCGCAGGCCTTGAGCTTCAGCTTGTCGGCCGCGAGGATCGTGTCGGTGAACGGGTTGCCTTCGAACCCGCGGCTCGGGTCGGCCACGAAGGCGTCGAGCTCGCGCTGCGCGGTCCTGAGCATCTTGTTGACCTTGGCCCGCAGCTTCTTCGGCTCCTTGAGCGCGTCGATCGAGTCGATGCGCTGCTGGAGGATCGGCTCGGCGGCCGTCGCGTAGGCGGCCATCTGCTCGATGCTCGGCTGCCCGTCCTGCGGCACGCCGGCGAATGCCGTGGCGCTCGCTTCCTCGAGGAGGGTGTCGCTCTGCGCGCAGATGCTGTTCGTGGCCCTCCGCCACTGGTGCTCGGACAGGGGCTTGCGATCGACGGTGGCGGCCGCCACGGCGGCGAAGGCGAGGCCGCCGGCCAAGGCCACGGCGGTGACCAATGTGATCGCGCGTCGCGCCATGGGTTGGCCTCCGGGTCGTCGTCGTTCGGGCGCAAGTATCGCACCGGGCGGCGGGAGCGCCGAACCGTCAGGCGACCCGGGCCAACCCGAGCTCGAACGCGAGGGCGGTGAGCTCCGCCCGCCGCCGGCGTCCGGTCTTCTCACGGATCCGGTCGAGGTGCGACTGCGCGGTCCGGATCGAGATGCCGAGCCGCTCGCCGATCTCACGGTCGGTGCAGCCGGTCGCGACGCACTCGAGTACCTGGCGTTCGCGTGGACTCAGGAAGTCCGGGGGAACGCGCTCTCGGGCAGGTAGGTCCCTCCGGCCGCGACCAGTGTCATGACCTCGACGATGTGGTCGCGGTGGCTCGCTGCGGACATGAAGGAGGAAACCCCGGCATCGATCGCTCCCGCACGGAATTCCGGCCGCGCGAAGCACATGACGCGCGGGTAGATCCTGATGATCGCCCGCAGGTCGCCCATGGAGATGTGTTCGCCGAACCCGACGATCGCGACGTCGGCGGGCGGCCCGTCGGCAACGGTCGACGCGTGGTTCCCGCACGCGACGACCTCGAAGCCCGGCGTCTGCAGCACGATCTGCTCGAATCCCAGGCGACCGACGTCGCTGCTCACGACGATCGCGACTCGGATGACGTCACTCATGCGGGATCACGAGCCCGAGCTCGTACGCGAGCGCCGTGAGCTCGGCGCGGCGGCGCCGTCCGGACTTCTCCCGGATCCGATCGAGGTGCGACTGCACGGTCCGCATCGAGATGCCCAGCCGCTCCCCGACCTCACGGTCGGTGTGGCCGCTCGCGACCTGCGCGAGGACTTCGCGTTCGCGCTTGCTGAGCCGCCGGAGCACGCTCTCGCTCGGGGCCGACTCGTCACCACCCGCGCACTCGCCCTGCCGGCCGGCCGATGCGTGGCCGAGCGCGAGCACGGCGTCGGTCAGCTCGTCGTCGGTGACGTGCGTTCCGGCGACCGTGGCCAGCGCGCCCGCCTCGATCGCCGTCATCCCCCGGAGCCCGGGTGGAAGCACCGCGAGCACGGACACTCCCCGACCGGCCAGCACGGCCACGATGTTCGTCTCGTCGTGCATCCCCGGGCGGACCCCCACCACCGCGACGTCCACCTCGTCGGAGCCGAGCCCTTCGAGCGTCTCGTCCGAGAAGACGACCTGCACCTGCGGACGGGCGTCGAGGATCGCTGCGCACCCGGACCGCATGATCGTCGACGCGAAGACCAAGGCCACGCGGACGACGGCGTCGTCGTCGGACTGCGAGGGTTCGGACGGTGACGATCGCGGCACGTCCGGGAAGGTACGAGGACCCTGGGACGCGGCGGCCGGTCGCGACGCGAGATCCTCTCCGCCCTCGCCCTCGTCGCCCCGCACGCATGCCCCCTGAGCCCCGGCCAAGGCTGACGGCAGTGTGATGCTTCTGCACACAAGGTGAAAGGGGTGCTTCGACCCACACACAGCGCCACACGCTCGTCCACCGTTGCTAGGGCACGCGGGGCAGCACCTGCTCGCAGTACAGGCGCAGGCTCTCCCAGGCAGCATCGATCGGCATCCCGCCGACCAGCGGGTGGAGGTTGACGGCGCCGGTCTCGGTGGCCTGCGCGACGCACTCATCGGGGCTGAGCACCTGGTAGATGCCCTCGGCCCGCAGCGACGCGACATCCGTGGCGTAGCTGTGCACCGCCGACTTGATGTCGGGTGTCTGCCACGAGTGGTAGGTGGACGCCTCGTGGAAGAAATGCCGTCCCAGCTCGGCCCACGCCTTCTCGGGGTCTTCTGCGACGTGGACCATCGTGGTGCTCGCGCCCGGCATCATGCAGAAGCCCTGGGTGCCCTGCTCCTTGCACTGCTCGTAGTAGTACGCCTCGAGCTCGGGCAGATGGGCCGCCGGGAACATCGGGAGCCCGAAGCGCGCAGCACGCCGCGCCGCGACCTTGCTCGTCCCGCCGATGAGCAGCATCGGATGCGGCTGGGTCAGCGGCTTCGGCGTGACCCGCACCGTGGTGCCGCGGAATTCGAACGGTTCCCCGGTCCACGCCTTCAGGATCGTGTCGATGCACTCGTCCATCAGCGCGCCACGCCCGGCCCAGTCCTTGCCGTGCGCCGCGTACTCGGACGGCCGGTAGCCGATCCCCGCGATCGTCGTCATGCGGCCACCGCTCGCGAGGTCGAGGACGGCGAGGTCCTCGGCGACCCGGAGCGGGTCGTGCAGCGGAACGAGCAACGCCGACAGGGAGATACCGATGTTCTTGGTGGCTCCGAAGACCAGCCCGGCCATCACGAACGGCGACGGGCTCCAGCCATCGTCGGCGCCGTGGTGCTCCTCGAGCGTGACCATCGCGAAGCCGTGCTCGTCGGCGTAGCGCGCCATCTCCACGAACGCCTGGTACCGGGCGGCCATCTCGACCGGCTCGAGACCGGGCTGTACGCAGTTGAAGCGCGCGATCGACATCACCATGTCAGTGTCCTCGTGATCCTCGTCGGTCGGGAACGAGCGTCGCTCAGCCCGGCGGCAGGATGATCGTCTGCAGCTCCGTGTACGGCGCGATGCCCTCGGGTCCGAGCTCGCGTCCGATGCCGGACTGCTTGAAGCCGCCGAACGGGGCGTTGAAGTCGAGGATCATCGACGAGTTGATCGCGACGACGCCGGTGCGCACCTGGGCGGCGACCGCCGCGCCGTGCTCGGCATCGGTGGTCCACACGGAACCGCAGAGGCCGTAGTCAGAGTCGTTCGCGATCCGGATCGCCTGGGCCTCGTCGTCGTAGGGGATCACCGAGAGCACCGGCCCGAAGATCTCCTCCTGGGCGATCTTCATGTCGTTGGTGACGTCGGCGAAGACCGTCGGCTCGACGTACCAGCCCTTCTCGAGGTGCTCGGGGAGCCCGCCGCCCACGACCGCGCGGGCTCCGGCCGACTTCCCGGCCTCCAGGTAGCTCGCCACGCGGTCGCGCTGGCGCTCCGCGACGAGCGGGCCGACCTGGACCTCGTCGTCCATCGGGTCGCCGACCTTCAGCGCGCCCACCGCGGCGCCGAGCGCCTCGGTGACCTCGGCGTAGCGCTGCTTGCTCACGAGGATCCGGCTCTGCGCACCGCAGACCTGACCGTTGTTCATGAGGCCGGACATCACGAGGTTGCCCATCGTGGCCTCGTCGAGCTCCGCGTCGTCGAGCACGATCGCCGCGGACTTGCCGCCGAGCTCGAGGGTGACGCGCTTGAGCAGACCGCCGCACACCTCACCGATGTGGCGCCCGACCGCGCTCGACCCGGTGAAGCTCACCTTGTCGACCCCCGGGTGCCGGAGGATGTGCTCGGCCGTCTCGCGACCGGCGGCGACGATGTTGATGACGCCCGGCGGCAGGTCGGCCTCGATGACCGCGTCGGCGAGGAGGTACGCGTCGAGCGGCGTCTCGGGTGCGGGCTTGAGCACGATCGGGCACCCCGCTGCCATCGCGGGCCCGAGCTTCAGCGCGCTGATGAACAGCGGGACGTTCCACGGGATGATCCCTGCGGCGACGCCGACGGGCGCGCGCAGCACGCGGACCGGGGAGCCGAGCGCACCGGTGCGGTCGTCGACCCACTCGTAGCCGGACGCGAGCCCGGCGTACATGTCGAGGACCATCGTGGAGGAGAAGACCTGGCCCATGATCGACCACGACTTGGGCGACCCGTTCTCGTTCGAGATGACGTCGGCGATGTCCTGCGCGCGCGACTGCAGCGCACCCGAGAGGCGCTTGATGCCCTCGGCCCGCTCCTCGGGGGTCATGCGCGGCCACGGACCCTCGTCGAACGCGCGGCGGGCCGCGGCGATCGCCTTGTCGAGGTCGGCGGGCGACGCGTCGGGGACGCTGCCGATGACCTCTTCGGTGTGGGGCGAGATGACCTCGATGACGCCCTTGCCCTCGGGTGCCACCCACTCGCCGCCGATGAACAGCTGGTCGCGCACGTCCACGATCGTTCTCCCTGCGTCGGATTCGGCTTCGACGCTACCGCAGACCTGACGAGCCGTCAGGTGGCGAACTGCCTCACTTCTTCGCACGCGTGGTGGAGGTGGTCGACGAGGCGACGGGCAGAGTGCTCACGATGGTCGGTGGCGGGATCGTCAGCACCTGGCCGACGAACACGTGGTTCGCGTTGGTGATCCCGTTCGCGGCCGCGAGCTCGTCGAGGGTCACGCCGTAACGACTCGCGATCGCGAGCAGGCTCTCCCCCGCGGCGACGGTGTGCGTCTGGGTCCTGGTGGACGTGGTCGTCGTCGCGGCACGCTTCGGCGTCGCGCTCACCTCGGTCCCACCGTCCCCGGCGCTGAGCCGTCCCGCGACGAACGCGAGGACGACCACGACGGCGGCCCCGACGAGCGTCGGGACCAGCGGGACCATCGGCTTCGCCCGGCCGGGCTGGCGTCGCACGCGGGCCTGCGGCTGCGTCGCGTCGGAGCCCCGCCGTCGCGGGTCGCCTCGAGGCGCGGGCCGCCGCCCGCTCGCCCGGGACGTCGGACGCCCCGTGGATCGGGCGGCCGGATACCCGCCCGGTCCGTCGGTCGGCCCCCACGAGCCGGTTCCCATCCGACAATTGTGGGGTGCTCCGCGGCGGACGACAAGGGCGGCCAGTCCCCGAGTCGACCCGCCCGGGGATGCGAGCGGGGACGTCGGCCGGCTGGATCGAGCCCTGGGCGACGGGCTCGACCGTCACCATCGGGTTCAGCTGATCGAGACGCCGTCGCGTTCGGACACATCGTCCGGCCTTCGTGCCAGGATGCGCCCGCACGGGGACCGAGGGACGAGCAGGAGGCAGCGGTGGCGGGAGCGCTGGACGGGGTTCGCATCCTCGACCTCACGTGGGGATCGGCGGGACCGTTGGGCGTGCTGCTCCTCGCCGAGCAGGGTGCCGACGTCATCAAGGTCGAGCCCCCCGAAGGTGACCCGTTCCGCGCCGCGCAGGGCGACGGCTACGCCGGCTACAAGGTCTGGACCCGGTCGCGCCGCTCGGTGCGCTGCAACCTGAAGTCCGACGCCGGACGCGCCGCGTTCCTCGAGCTCGCGAAGACCGCCGACGTGGTGGTCGAGTCGTACCGGCCCGGGGTGCTCGATCGGCTCGGCATCGGGTGGGACGTGCTCCACGAGACGAACCCGCGGCTCGTCCTCGTGTCCGTGCCGGGCTACCCCGCCGGCCACCGCAACGCGAGCCGACCCGGGCACGACGCGCTGGTCCAGGCGGCCTCGGGTGCGCAGTGGGAGCAGCCCGGGTGGCGCCCCGGCCCGATCTTCCTGTCGATGCCGTTGCCCAGCGTCGGGGCGATCTTCCTCGTCGCGAGCGGCGCGTGCGCCGGACTGCTCGCCCGCGAGGAGACCGGGCGGGGGCAGCACGTGCAGACCTCTCTCTTGCAGGGCGTGTGGCTGTACTCGACGCAGATCTGGCAGTGGGCCGAGCACGCGGAGGCCGCGGTGTACGGCTTGATGGCCAAGAGCCACCCGCCCGGCGTGCACCAGGGGATGATCTTCGAGTGCGCGGACCGTGAGTTCGTCCACGTCTCGGTGATGAGCGGGAAGACCCCCACCAAGACGCTCGACGAGATCCTCGGCACCCAGCCGCCGCCCGCCGAGGACCTCGAGGGCCTGCTCCCGCTCCAGCAGCAGAACCTGATGAACGAGGCCCGGCGCGAGGCGTTCCTCCGTTGGGACTGCGACGAGCTGGTCGCCGAGCTGATCGCGTGCAACCAGGTCGCCGAGAAGATCGTGGAGCCCGAGGAGCAGTTCGCGCACCCACAGCTGCAGGCCAACGGCATGGTCGCGACGGTCGAGGACCCGGACCTCGGTGCCACCACCCAGATCGGGGTGCCCATCCACCTCTTGGGGACGCCCGGGGCGATCCAGGGCGGCCAGCCACGCGTCGGCGAGCACGACGCCGAGGTGTGGGGCGAGGTCGGGATCTCGGGGGACGCCCTCGCCGCGGTGATCGGTCCGGGTGGCGAGTCGGCGCCGTCGCGCCCCGTGACGCGCGTCGCCGCGCCTCGACCTGCCGGATGCGGGCCCGCCGCAGCACGCACGCGCTCGGGAAGTACCGGCTCATCGACTTCGGCCAGTACCTCGCCGGGCCGTTCGGACCGATGATCCTCGGCGACCTCGGCATGGACGTGGTGAAGGTCGAGCCGGTCACCGGCGACGGCATGCGCATGGCCGCCACGCCGTTCTTCGGCTGTCAACGCGGCAAGCGCGACCTCGCACTCGACCTGAAGTCACCCGAGGGCCTCGAGATCGCCCTCGCGTTGGTCGGCACGGCCGACGTCGTCCACCACAACATGACGAAGGGCACGGCATCTCGCCTGCAGCTCGACTACGCGGCGTGCCAGGCCGCGCGCGACGACATCATCTACTGCAACACGTACGCGTACGGCCTCGAGGGCCCGCTCTCGCACTTCGGCGGGCTCGACCCGCTCTACCAGGCCAGCTCGGGGATCGAGCACGAGCTCGGCGCGACGAACCACGGGCACGATCCTCTCTATTACCGCTACGGCATGTGCGACGCCGCCAACGCACTGCTGTCGATCGTCGGTGTGCTCGAGGCGCTCGTGCACCGAGAGCGCACCGGTGAGGGGCAGGAGCTCTGGACCAGCCTGATGGACGGCGGTGCGGTGTTCTCGTCCGACACGCTGCTGCTCCCGGACGGGACGCCGGCCATGCGACCGAAGCTCGACGCCGGCCAGCACGGGTTCGGGTGGGCGTACCGGATCTACGAGACCGACGACAACTGGGTGTGCGTCGCCGCGCTCACCGCCGAGCACCGCGACGCGTTCCTCGCCGCGGTGGGGGTCGACCCGCAGGTGGAGGCGGACCCGACACCGGCCATCGAGGCAGCCATGCGCACCAAGAACGCGGTGATGTGGTCGCACGCGCTCGACGACGCGGGCGTGCCGAACGAGATCACGCTCGACATCCAGAACGGCATGATCGGGCTGTTCGACTCGGACCTGGTCGACCTGGGGATGGTCGCGGAGTACGAGCACCCGACGATGGGGCGTATGCGCCAGTTCGGCGAGCTCGTCCACTTCTCCGAGACGCCGGGGCTCATCCGCGGCCCGGCGCCGCGCGTCGGCGAGCACTCCCGCGAGATCCTCGAGGACCTCGGCTTCTCGGGCAAGGAGCAGGACGCGCTCAAGGACCGGGGCGTCGTGACCTGGCCGGGCGAGGACGACACCGCCCCCTGGTAGGGCCAGGTTGCCGCGGTAGGTTGCGTGCGGCCACGCAGTTCGAACGATGGAACGGGATCCCATGGCAACCGAGCCGCGCCCCGAGGGCCGGATCGTCCAGCTCGCGGTGTTCGAGGGCTTCGTCGAGGCCGGAGCCGCGGTCGCCCAGCTCGAGGCCGCAGGCATCAAGGCGGTGCGCGGTGCCGACGACGGCAGCGGGTCACTCCCCAACATCGCCGCGGCCGGCGGGTACCCGGTGCTGGTGTTCGAGGAGGACCTCGACGCGGCGCAGACCGTCCTCGCGGCGGAGGGCTCAGAGCCCGCTGACTGACGGCGTGAACCGTGCGAGGTACGACGTCAGGTGCCCGTATGTCCCGGTCGCGAGCAGCAGCCCGAGGATCACGAGCAGCACGCCCGCGACCCGTTCGATGACGGGCCCCGCTCGGCGCAGCCAGGACGCGAACGCCGGGAACGACGCGAGCCCGAGCGCGGCGAGCAGGAACGGCACGCCGATGCCGAAGGAGTAGGCCAGGAGGAGCAGGGCTCCCCGCCAGGCCTGGCCCTGCTGCGCAGCGACGGTGAGGGCCGCGGCGAGGAGCGGGCCGACGCACGGGCTCCACGCCGCGCCGAACGCGACCCCGACGACGAAGGGCCGGGCCCGCCCCCCGCCCGACGGCAGCCGCTGGACGAGGCGCCGCTCACGCGAGAACGGGCCACGCAGCACCCCGAGCAGCGCGAGGCCCATCACGAACACGATCACACCACCGACGCGTTCGATCACATCCTGGACGTCGCGCAAGGAGGAGCCGACGAACCCCGCGGCCGCACCCAGACCCGCGAACACGGCGGCGAACCCGAGGATGAAGATGATGGTCGCCGGGACGGCGCGTGCCGGATCGCGCGCGTCGGCGGCCTCGCCGGCGATGATGCCCAGGTACGCGGGGAGCAGCGGCACGATGCACGGCGCGAGGAACGACGCGACGCCGGCGCCGAACAGCGCCAGCAGCTCGGGGAGCACGGGTCCGGCTCAGGCGCCGAACGTGAACGCGAACGCCCGGAGGTCGGGGCTCCGTGCGGTGAGCGTCACCGTGTGCGTCTCGATCGCCGGAGCCAGCACGAGCCGGTAGAGGTCGGACGTCCTCACCCGAACGAACGTCGAGCCATCGGCGCCGACCATCGTGTCGGTGGTGCGGTACTCGGGCGGGAGCGGGGCTCCGTCGAGCTGGACGGTGACGTCGAGGGCGGGTGCGCCCCGCTCCCCCGGCGCGAGCACGAGGTTGACCTCGCGCGCGAAGTACTGGAGGTCGATCGCTGCGCCGGCAGCATCGGCCCGGACGTACTGGGGCTGCGTGGTCCAGGCGCCGCGCAGCTGTGCCTCACCGCTTCCGCGCTCCTGGCCGAGATAGGTCTCCGGCGAGATCCGCTGGGTCTGCTCCGGCTCGGCGGCGCGGTCCTCGCCCGCGTGCGGCGCGGACTTCGGGATCCCGAGCAACGTGCGCACGACGGCTTCGGTCTCGTCGTAGCCGCCTTCACCGATGTGCCCGTAGCGGAGCCGCCCCTTGCGATCAGCGATGAACTTCTGCGGCCAGTACTGGGTTCCGAACACGCTCCAGATGTCCATGTCGTCGTCGAGCGCGACCGGGTAGTCGACCTTCAGGCGCGACACCGCGTCGGCGACGTTGCCGTGGTCCTTCTCGAACTCGAACTCGGGCGAGTGGATCCCGACGACGACGAGCCCGTCGGGCGCGTACCGCTCGTACAGCGCGCGCAGGTGCGGCAGGGTGCGGACGCAGTTCACGCACGAGTAGGTCCAGAAGTCATAGAGGACGACCTTGTCGGCGAGATCACCCGCGCGCAGCGGCTCGGAGTTCACCCAGCCCTTGGCGGAGTCGAGCCCGGGCGCGGGTGGCCCCACGGGGAGATCGGCGGTGTCGACCTTGCCGGTCACCGAGCTCGGGTCCGAGCCGCTCGCGAACACGACGGCCGCGGTGGCGAACACGACCAGGGCGAGGGCGACGACGGCATACTTCCAGCGCCCGGACCCTTGGCTTCCGGGTGGTCCGTTGCCGGCGGCGCGCTGGTCGGCGATCGTCATGCGGAGATGTTCGGTGCGAGCGACCGGCTCGGATGGTGAGCCCGCCCGAGACCCCATCCTGACCCGGCGTCCTGACCCGGAAACTGCCGGTGCGGCCGGTACCGTCGATGCGATGCCCCAGCCCCCGTCTGGCCTCGCCCGGTTCCGGGGCCGATTCCTGCTCGCGCTCGGGCTGGTCTTCAGCATCGTCGTCGCGACGATCGTCGGGACCAACCTGCTCGTCGAGGCCAAGCTCGCGTCGGTCGACCGCGTCGATCTGCAGCTCGCATCCACGCCCGACGGCGGTGGGGGCAACTTCCTGCTCGTCGGTTCCGACACACGGTCGTTCGTGTCGACCGACTACGACCAAAAGGCCTTCGGTGGCACCGGCGCGGCCGACGGGCAGCGCTCCGACACGATCATGGTGCTCCACGTCGACCCCGACTCGCAGCGGAGCCTCCTCGTCTCGTTCCCCCGCGACCTGTGGGTCGACATCCCCGGGCGCGGGAACTCGAAGATCAATGCCGCGTTCAACGCCGGCCCGCAGGCGATCGTCGACACGCTCTCCAGCGACTTCGGCGTGCCGATCCAGCACTACGTCGAGGTCAACTTCGAGTCCTTCCGCGACATCGTCGACGCGATCGGCACCGTGCCCGTCTACTTCCCCGCCGCCGCCCGCGACGCGCTCTCCCTCCTCGATGTCCCGTTCCCGGGCTGCAACCAGCTCGACGGCGCCCAGGCGCTGTCGTTCGTCCGGTCCCGTCACCTCCAGCTCCTCGACCCCGCGACCGGCCGGTGGAAGGACGCCGATGCCATCCCCGACATCGGACGCATCGCGCGCCAACAGGCGTTCCTGCGCGAGCTCGGGCGACAGGCGATGAACGCAGCGGTCTCGAACCCGATCAAGGGGAACCAGGTCATCGACCGGGCGTTGGGGCGCCTCACGCTCGATCAGGACTTCGGTCGCGCCGACGTGTTCGCACTCGTCGACGCGTTTGCCGCCGACGACGACGCGAGCGGACCCGAGAGCCTGACGGTGCCGAACACGCCCGGCACCGAGGGCGGTCAGTCGGTGCTCCTCGCGAAGCAGCCGGAGGCCGATGCGCTCATCGCCCGGCTGCGCGACTTCAACACGGTCGTCCCCGACGCGCCGCCGGACGCGAGCGATGCATCGGTCGGCGACACGAAGGTGAAGATCCTCAACGCCTCCGGCGCCGACGGTGCCGCTGCGACGGCACTGACCGCGCTCACGGACGCCGGCTTCCAGGGCGGCGGCACCGGGAACGCCGATGCCGCGCTGCAGACCACCGAGGTGCGCTACGCGTCCGGCGCGAACGCCGAAGCGGCTCTGGTCGCGAGCTACCTCAGTGGACCGGTGAAGCTCGTCGAGGACTCGTCGGTCTCGGGTGCGGACGTGACCGTCGTGCTCGGGCGCGGCTTCGGCGGCGTCACGACGCCCTCGACGTCGGCGGCACCGGCGTCCGCACCGAGCGGCGGGCCGACCCTGGCTCAGCCCGGCTCGCTCGCGCCGGTCCCCGGAGAGTGCTGAGGGGCAAGGCCGGTAGCGTTGGCCGTACGACACGCGACACCGATGAAGACGAGGGCTTGCCGTGGCCGACATGAACGACTTCAACGCACAGATCATCGACGAGTTCCGCCAGAACGGCGGCAAGGTCGGCGGCGGCTTCGAGGGCGCGCCGCTCCTCCTGCTCACCACGACCGGCGCGAAGAGCGGCAAGCAGCGCACGGCGCCACTGGCGTACCTGCGCGACGGTGACCGCACGGTGATCTTCGGCTCGAAAGCCGGCGCGGACACCGACCCCGACTGGTTCCACAACCTGCGAGCGAATCCCCGTGTGCGGGTCGAGCAGGGCACCGAGACCTACGACGCCGACGCGGTCATCATCGAGGGCGCCGAGCGCGACCGCCTCTTCGAGCTGCAGAAGCAGGCGATGCCCGGGTTCGCGGACTACGAGGCGAAGACCGACCGGGTCATCCCGGTGATCGTGCTCGAACGCGTCGGCTGATCGTCGCAAGCCCGTTCAGCGAACGGCCAGGACGATCGCCACGACGAGCACGATCGCCCCGAGGATCCGACGCCACGGGTTCACGCCGCGCACGATCTCGTCGAGGGCCCACCACACGATCGCGCCCGCCACGATGACGTCGAACAGCGTGCCGACCCAACCGGCGGGCGAGAGGATCCGACGCGACAGCCAGGCGACCACGAACACGATCATCGAGACGTTCGGCGTCTGGGCGATGGTGAGCTCGCCCGTCTCGTGATTGCGGAACAACCAGTCGACCACGGTGTTGGACCCTATGACCCTTCGCCCAGCAGAGAGTCGTCGCCATGCCCAGATACGTCACCCGCGTCCGAACCCCGTGGGATCCGCCGCGCGCCTTCACCTACATGTCGGATCTCGAGAACTTCGACGAGTGGGACCCGGGCACGAAACGCGCCACGCGGGTGGTGGGCGACGGGCCGGGGCTGGGCGCAGCGTACGACCTCGTGGTCAAGGCCGCGGGCCGCGAGATCACGATGCGGTACGAGACGACCGAGTTCGACGCGCCCCGCCGGATCGTTGCCCAGGCCGAGACCAAGTCCCTCCGTTCGCTCGACATCATCACGGTCGAGGTCGGCGAGGACGGCGGCAGCATCGTGACCTACGACGCCGACCTCTCGCTGCGGGGCGTCGCGAAGCTTGCGACCCCGGTCCTCGCCCTCGCCTTCGGTCGCATCGGCGACCAAGCCGCCGCCGGGCTCCGCGACGCCCTCGAGGGCACCGAGGCCTGAGCTACGAGCTGACGGGTTTCGCGAAGCTCAGCTCGTGACCGTCGGGGTCGCGGACGTGGAAGTAGCGCTCGCCCCACGGCGCGTCCCACGGGTCGGTCAGGGGACGAACGCCAGCGGCGACGACCCGCTCGTACATCGCGTCGACATCGTCCACGTAGAAGATCACGCGACCCCAGATGCCGGCCAGCGGCGCGTGCTCGAGGTCGCGCTGGAGGTTGAGGTACCCGGTCCCGACCCGGAACGTCGCGAACCCCGACTCGAGGTTCCCGGAGGCCGGGTCGAAGCCGAGGGCCTCGTAGAACGCCACCGCGGTCGCGAGGTCGGCGGTCGCCAGGGTCACCGCACTGATCGACTCGATCGGGCTCCGGTCCATGCGCCCCAGCCTGCCATCCGATCGGGCACCACCGAGCGTCCATCACCCGGGTTCGTCTGAACGCAGTCGGTGGTTCGGGACCTCCGCTGCACGTCGACGGGTCCGGGTCGGGCACCCGGACCCGTCGAGCGCCTAGGGTGTCCCGATCGGGCGACCGGCAGTAGGGGCCGGTTCCGGGCGGAGGACCTCTTGATGCGCGTTCGCAAGCTGCTGGCCGTGCTGGCCGTCACCACCCTCACCGCCGGCGTCGGTGTCGTCGCGATGGGGGCCGCGCCGACCGGCGCGGCCGAGACGTCGGGCTACACCATCGTGGCGATCGACCAGGGGGGCTGTCAGCTGTCCACCATCGACCTCACGACGGGCGCCGTGGCCGGGATCGGCGCCACCGCGCTCGAGAGCTGCGTCGCCGACCTCGCGGTCGCGCCCGACGGCACGGTCTACGGGTTGTACGAACCGAACGACTTGGCGCTCGGCGTGGACCTCATCCGCTTCGACACCACCACGGGTGCCCCCACCGATCTCGGAGTGCTCACCGGTACCTTCACGGACTCGGCCCTCAAGAAGGGCGGGATCACGTTCGCGGCCGACGGCACGATGCTCGTGCACATGGTCACCGACGAGGCGGGGTGCGACAACGCCGCGGTCTGCCTGTACCGGGTCGACCCGGCGACACTCACATCCACGCTCGTCGGCCCCCAAAACCAGGGGGAGACGAGCTTCTTCTACCTGACCACGGCATGCAGCGGCACGACCCTGTCGACGCAGGACCAGGCCAACAACACCGCAGCCGGGCAGAATGCCCCGTTCGGTGACGACGTGCAGGCCGCGGACTTCGGCCAGCGGCTCACCTCCTGGAACACGGGCACCGGCGCATCGGCCCCGGGCGCCGACCTCTTCGCCGGCCTCGACGTGGCCGGCCTCGAGTTCGACCGGGTCACCGGCACGCTGTACCTGCTCGCGCACGAGTCGCTGGTCCCCGAAGCAGTCCCCGACGAGGCCACGACCGATCCGCCCGCCGAGCAGACGGCCGAGCCGCAGTACGCGTCGGGAGTCTCGCTCTACACGGTGGACGTGGCCACCGGGGCGACGACGCTCGTCGCCGACCTCGACGCCGACCTCATCGTGGACTCGTTGGGCATCGCCGGGACCTGCGCCGCGCCCGCCGTCGAGATCGTCCCGACGTTCACCGGCTGAGGCCCGCCATCGGCGGGTAGCGTCCCCCACACGATCGATAGGGGGGACCGCGATGCCGTTGTGGAGCGACGAGCTCGAGGCGCTGCGCCCGCAGCTGCGTGAGGAGTCGGCGGCGTTCCTCGCGACCTGGGACGTCCCGCCCGAGGACCCGACGCTCTCGCAGGCCGAGATGGTCGCGCGGGCGCGCGTCGAGCGCGAAGGGTCCGCGCACCGCTCCGAGAAGGCGATCGACCGCAGCATCGACGGCGCCGGCGGACCGATCCGGCTCCGGACGTTCGTGCCCGAGCAGGGGGGAACGCTCGACGCGGTCTTCCTCCATCTCCACGGCGGCGGCTGGTTCATCGGGTCGCCGGAGATGACCGACCTGCTCAACGAGATGGTCGCCGACACGCTCAACGTCGCCGTCGTCAGCGTCGACTACCGCCTCGCGCCCGAGCACCCGTTCCCGGCCGGGCCCGACGACTGCGAGGCCGCGGCGGTCTGGCTGCTCGAGCACGCCGAGCGCGAGTTCGGAACCTCGCGGCTGCTCATCGGTGGCGAGTCGGCCGGCGGCCACCTCTCGGCGTTGACGCTGCTCCGCATGCGCGATCGTCACCAGGCCGCCGACCGGTTCGTCGGTGCGAACCTCGTCTTCGGCGTCTACGACCTCGGCCACTCCCCCAGCCAGCGCGGCATCGACATCCCTCCGGGCGCCGACATCCTCACCGTCGACGGCACGGCGCGCTTCACCGAGATGTTCACCCCGGGCATGAGCCGCGAGGAGCGACGTGACCCGGAGATCTCTCCGCTGTACGCGTCGTTGCAGGGACTCCCGCCTGCGCTCTTCACGGTCGGGACGCATGACCACCTCCGCGACGACACGCTGTTCCTCGCGTCACGCTGGGAGGCCTCCGGGAACCGGACCGAGCTGCTCGTGTACCCCGACACGCCGCACGGGTGCATCGCGCTCCCGTCGGTCGGCGCGCACTGGTTCCCGCGGATGCTCGACTTCCTCCGCGGCTGCCTCGCGAACTGAGCCGTGGCACCCGAGCCGGCGATCGTCACCGATCCGGCGGGCGTCACGCCGCGCTGGCTCACCGAAGTGCTCCGGGCGTCGGGGCACGACGCCACGGTCACCGGGGTCGACACCGAGCCCGTCGGCACCGGACAGATGGCGCACAACGAGCGCTTCACCCTCACCTACGACGGCGACCCCGGGGACGCGCCGCGGTCGCTCGTGGGGAAGTTCCCGTCACCCAGCGAGGAGAGCCGGGCCGCGGGAGCAGCCGGGGGCTACCGCAACGAGGTCCGCTTCTACACCGACCTCGCCCCGGATCTCGCCGTGCGCACACCACGGTGCTGGTACGGCGCGGTGAACGACGAGAGCACCGAGTTCACCCTGATACTCGAGGACCTCGCCCCGGCCCGGCAGGGCGACCAGCTCGCGGGATGCTCGGGCGAGCAGCTCGTCGACGCGGCGCGCAACCTCGCCGGCCTGCACGCGCCACGCTGGTGCGACCCGTCCCTCCACGAGCTGACGTGGATGCAGAGCAGCCTCGGCGACCAGACCGTCCTCATCGTCCAGCTCGTCACCCCCATGTTCGTCGAGCGCTACGCGGACCGGCTGACCCCCTCGACCGTGCAGGTGCTCGAGACGTTCGGTGACCGGATCGAGCGGTGGCTCGCGGCCGAACCGGCACGGTTCACGATCGCCCATGGCGACTACCGCCTCGACAACCTCATGTTCCACGAGACGCTGGATGGCGCTGACGGCGAGCCGGTCGCCGCCGTCGACTGGCAGACCGTGAGCATCGCCAGCGGGGGCCGTGACCTCGCATACCTGCTCGGCAACAGCGTCGAGCCGGCGCTCCGCCGCGAGGTGCAGGGCGAGGTGCGCACCGCCTACCTCGAACGCCTCATCGAGCTCGGCGTGGGCGACGCCACGCTCGACGACGTCGTGGCCGACGAGCGCCACGGTTCCTTCCAGGGTCCGTTCATCACCATGCTCGGTGCGATCGCCGTCGGCCGCACGTCCCGCGGCGACGACATGTTCGTCGCGATGGCCGAGCGCAGCGCCACTCAGATCCGCGACCTCGAAGCCCTGGACCTCCTGACCTGACCCGGCGGCGAGCTCAGTCCCTCGCCCGGTACGCCGCGACGACGGGGGCGAGCTCGGTCGGGGTGGCGCCGTGGAGGATCACGGCGTCGCAGCCGAGCGCGAGCTGGTTGCGGATCGCTTCGACACACTGGTCGGGGGTGCCGGTCGCGGCGGGGGCGAGCCACTCGTCGGGGATGAGCGTCGCGATGTGCTCGAGCTGCTCGGTGGTCGCGGTCTGGTCGAAGCCTCCCGCGAAGCTCGCCACCAGCTCGTCGGATCGGAAGCGGTCGAGCACGGCGGGATCCCAGCCGTTCGTGCGGACGAGCAGCTCTCCGTAGCCCTGCAGGTACGTCGCCAGGCGGCCGACGGTCTTCTTCATTCGGAGGTCGTGGTCGAGGTGGTCGCCGATCGTCGCGAAGCACGACCAGACACGTACGGATGCCGGGTCACGTCCCGCAGCCTCGGCCGCGCGCTTCACGGTGGCGACGCAGCGGGCAGTCGTCTCGTCGGTGAAGAACGTGTGGAGCACCACATCGTCGAAGCACCGGCCGCCGAGGGCGAGCGAGTTCGGCCCGAGCGCGACGAGGAGGAGGGGAATGTCCTCGTCGAAGGTGGGGTCGAGCCGCAGGACGGGCCAGGCGCCGGCGGGACCGTCGTGCCCGATGATCGTCTCGCCGTGCCAGAGGCGCCGCATCAACCCGGCGAAGTCCTCGAGCTGGGCCGTGGTGACGCGCGGGATCCCGAACGCGTCCTGCATCATCGTGATCCCGCGCCCGAGCCCGAGGGTGAACCGACCACGGCCGTCCACGGTCTGGGTGAGCCGGTGCATCGTCGTCGCGTACGACGCGGTCACCAGCGGATGGCGGGTGTTGTGGTTCGTCGCGGCCGTCGCGATGTTGATCCGTTCGGTGACGGCGCCTGCCGCGCCGGAGAGCGTCGCGGCCTCCTTGATGTTGTACCGCTCCGAGAGGAACGCCGTCCCGAGGCCCATCGCCTCCCCCGTGCGCACCTCGTCGATCAGGTCGCGGGGCGTTCTGGGCTGACCGGCCAGCGCGTAGAACCCCAGCTCGTCGAGCACCCGATCCATCCCCGCAGCCTCGCAGGTCGGCACCTGGTTCCGCGGAGCGCGAGCGGCGCGGCACTACCGTGCGCGCCATGCACATCCCCCGGATCCTCACCGTCCTCGTCCTCGCCGGCACCCTCGCGGCCACGACCGTGGGCACGGCGTCCGCCGACGCCGGCACCCGCAGCGGGAGCGGGAGCGGCTCCAAGCGCGCCGCGCAGACCACCAAGTTCACGGTCACGCTGACCTCGCAACAGACGGTGCTCGAGCAGGTCGGCGTTGGCGGCGACACCAGCTACGGGTGGAACCAGCTGTCCGGCACCGCGTCGAACGCGTCGGGCGACATCGGGGTAACGCTGCTCGGCAACGTCGTCTACACGAACGGGGAGGGGCCCTTCTTCGGCTTCATGACGCTGCAGTTCGCCTCGCTCTCGACGGTGGGCCTCCGCCTCGAAGGGCAGGCCGCCAAGGGTTCCGATGGACTCACCGACCTCGCCGCCAAGATGAAGGTCATCGGCGGGAACGCGGCGCTCACCGGGGCCAAGGGCACCGGCTCCTTCGCCGGCGGCCGCCGGGACGACCTCGGGGGTGCGGTCCAGCTCCAGGTGACGATCAGGCTGCGGGGCGTCGACATCGGCTAGGCCCCGCTGCCGGAGCGGGAACACCCCCTTGCGTTCGACTTAAAAACAGTATCTACTTGTTCTTAAGTCCGCCGCAGGAGGTCACCATGACCGACCGGAGCACCGCCCCGAACGACCGCTCGTTCCACTCCCCGGCCCGGCCGCCGGCACCGGTGGCCGTGATCACGGGAGCCTCCCAGGGGCTCGGTCTCGCACTGGCCACCCGGCTCGCCGACGACGGGTGGGCGCTCGTGCTCGACGCCCGCCGAGCCGACCGGCTCGCCGCCGCCGCCCGCGGCCTCGCGGCCCGCACCACGGTCGTTTCCGTCCCGGGCGACGTCGCCGACCCCGACCACCGCCGGGCCCTCGCCCGCGCCGCCGCGTCCCTCGGCCCGGTGCGGCTGCTCGTGAACAACGCGAGCACGCTCGGGGCGAGCCCGCTGCCTTCGCTCGCCAGCATCGATGCCGACACGCTCCGCCGCGTCTTCGACGTGAACCTGGTCGCGCCCATCGCACTCGCGCAGGCGCTCGACGACGGGTTCGTGCCCGGCGCGACGATCGTGAACATCACGTCGGACGCCGGCGTCGAGGCGTACGAGGGCTGGGGCGGGTACGGCGCCTCGAAGGCCGCGCTGGAACACGCCAGCCGCGTGCTCGCCGCGGAGCGACCCGACCGACGGGTGCTCGTGGTCGATCCCGGTGACATGCGCACCGAGATGCACCAGGACGCGTTCCCGGGTGAGGACATCTCCGATCGCCCGACACCCGACACGAGCGTGCCCGGGCTGGTCGCGCTGATCGACGGCACACAGCCCAGCGGTCGGTACGAGGCACGCGCCCTGGCGGGCGCCGCATCCGGAGGCGGCCGGGCGTGACGACGCTCGCGGCACCGACCGGCACGCCGACCACGCTCGACTTCGCGCTCGGCCCCCGCAACGAGGCGCACGAGCCGCCCGAAGCCCGTGGCCTCGCCCGCGACGCGGTGCGCCTGCTGGTCAGCGACGGGGACACGCCACCCGTCGACACGCGCTTCGACCGCCTCGGAGAGCTCCTGCGCGCGGGCGACCTGCTCGTGGTCAACACCTCCGCGACCGTCGCCGCGGCGCTCGACGGCCGCCTCCCCGACGGCGAGCCCGCGATCGTCCACCTCTCCGGCACGCTCCCCGGCGGGGTGTGGCTCGTCGAGGTGCGTCGCCCGCACGATGGCAGCACCGTGGCGTGGGTCCTCGAGGACGCCCTCGACGTCGCGCTCGTCGACGGCGGCCGGGTGCGACTGCTCACCCGCTTCGAGGACTCGCAGCGCCTCTGGATCGCCGCCCTCGAGCTGCCCGCCGAGGACCCGCTGTCCTACCTGGGGTGGCACGGCCGCCCCGTCCGCTACCGGCACGTCACCCGGGACTGGCCGCTGTCGGCCTACCAGACCGTGTTCGGCACGGTGCCGGGCAGCGCCGAGATGCCCAGCGCGAGCCGGCCCTTCACCCCCGAGCTCGTCACCGACCTGGTGACCCGCGGCGTCGGCATCGCACCGCTCGTGCTGCACACCGGCGTCTCGTCACTCGAAGGCGGCGAGCACCCGTACCCCGAGCGCTACCGCGTGCCCGAGGCCACCGCCGCCGCG
The DNA here is from genome assembly GCA_963809885.1 of uncultured Acidimicrobiia bacterium. Lineage (GTDB taxonomy): Bacteria > Actinomycetota > Acidimicrobiia > IMCC26256 > PALSA-555 > JALHSW01. The sequence continues at coordinate 136,683 of CAWELA010000002.1, forward strand.
ATCCGCGACACGCATCGCCACGGCGGCCGCGTGATCGCGGCGGGCACCACCGTCGTCCGGGCCCTCGCGACCGTCACGGACGGCCACGGGCGCGTGCACCCCGGGCACGGCTGGACCGACGTCGTGGTGACGGGCACCACCGACCTCGCGTCGATCGACGGGCTGCTGACCGGCTGGCACGAGCCCGAGTCCACCCACCTGTGGATGCTCCAGGCCTTCGCGACCCCGAGCGTCCTCGAGCGCGCGTACCGACAGGCCCTCGACCGGGGATACCTCTGGCACGAGTTCGGCGATACTCACCTGATCATGCGATCCCCTCGGAGCATCATGCGATCCCCTCGGAGCACGGATCGGTGAGCCCTCGTCCGGACACCCCGCCCACTCTCCCCGCCGGCCGGCGCTCGGTCCTGTACGCCGTGCGTCGCCGCGGCGAGGCGACCGCGGACCAGGTCGCCGAGCAGCTCGGGATGACGGTGAGCGGTGCTCGCCAGCACCTCAGCGCGCTCGCCGACGACGGCCTCGTGGAGATGGATCGAGCTCGCACCGGAGGCAGCCAAGCGTGGGCGGCGAACCCTCCTGTACTCGGCGACGCCGGCCGCCGACGCGTTCTTCCCGAAGGCGTACGGCGAGCTCACCAACGAGCTGCTCGGGTACGTCGCCGACACCGACACCGCGCTCCTCGACGAGCTGTTCACCCGGCGTCGCGAGCAGCGCATCGCCGGCGCGAAGGCGCGACTGGCGTCGAAGCGCACGCTGAAGGCGAAGGTCGGGGAGCTCACGAAGATCCTCGACGAGGACGGGTACTTCGCGTCCTGCGAGGAGGCCTCCCCCGGCGTGTTCGTGATCGTGGAGCACAACTGCGCGATCTGGGCCGTCGCGCAGCGGTACGGCCAGGCGTGCACGAGCGAGCTCGACTTCATCCGGGCGGTGCTCCCCGACGCCGAGGTCGAACGGATCCAGCACATGGTGGCCGGTGCCCGTCGTTGCGCGTACGAGATCACGACGCTCGAGCACGCGGCCTGAGCGAGCGTTCCCCAAGCGTCACCCGCTGTTCCCCGACGGGGTCGGTCTCATTCCCCGTCCAGCACCGCCAGCGCGGCCGCGACCACGTCCTCGACCGGCCGATCTCCGTCGAGGCGCACGGCGCCGTCGAGCTCGAGCGTCTCGACCTGTGACGCGAGCAGCGCCGGACCGGCGTAGTGCCCGGTCCGGGCGGCGAGGCGGTCGGCGAGCACGCCGGGCGGGACGACGAGCGCGAGGAAGACCACGCCGGACAGGTCGCCCACGAGTCGATCGCGGTACGACACGCGCAGTGCCGAGCACGCCAGCACGACGCCGGAGTCCCGGTGCTCCATCAGGACTCCGTGGAGCCGGTCGAGCCAGGGGATCCGGGCCGCGTCGTCGAGCGGACGCCCCGCCCGCATCTGCGCCACCGCCGAGGCGGAGTGGTAGTCGTCCCCGTCCACGAACGGCACGCCGAGGCGTTGGGCCAGGACCCGGCCCACCGTGGTCTTGCCCGCGCCTGCCGGCCCCATGATCACGATGATCCTCACAAGTTCACCCCGACGACGCGCATCGACTGACAGTCTGGTGCACACGACTCACGGCGGCGCCGGAGCCTCGGGTCCCCACCGAACAGGAGCATCATGCGAGCCATCACGGTCATTCCCCACCAGGCGGACAGCGCGCGCCTCGACGACGTCGGCGACCCCGACCCCGACCTCGGGTCCGTCCTCGTCGAGGCGATCGCCGTCGGCGTCTGCGGTACCGACCTCGAGATCACCTCGGGCGCGTACGGGTGGAGCCCGCCGGGTGCCGAGCGTCTGGTGCTGGGACACGAGTCGCTCGGCCGGGTCCTCGAACCCGGGCACGTGAGCGGGCTGTCGGCGGGCGACCTCGTGGTCGGCATCGTCCGGCGACCGGACGCCGTGCCGTGCCCGAGCTGCGCCGTGGGCGAGTGGGACATGTGCCGCAACGGTCAGTACACCGAGCGCGGGATCAAGGCGGTCGACGGCTACATGTCCGAGCGGTGGCGGATCGAACCCGAGTACGCCGTGCAGGTCGACCCGGCGCTCGGGCTGCTCGGCGTCCTCCTCGAGCCGACCACCGTGGTCGCCAAGGCCTGGGAGGTGGTCGGGGCGGCAGGCCTGCGCGCCTTCTGGGAGCCGAGCACCGCACTCGTCACCGGCGCCGGACCGATCGGCCTCCTCGCCGCGATGCTCGGCAGGCAACGAGGCCTCGACGTGCATGTCCTCGACCGCACGGACTCCGGCCCGAAGCCCGACCTCGTGCGTGCACTCGGCGCGACGTACCACACCGGGTCGGTGGGCGATCTCGGCTTCGAGCCGGACATCGTGATCGAGTGCACCGGCGTCCGCTCGCTCATCCTCGACAGCGTCGAAAAGCTCGCCTCCGGCGGGGTGCTGTGCCTCACCGGTATCGCCGGCGCCGACCCCACCCCGGTGCCGGCCCCCACGACCCCGCTCGGCAACGAGATCGTGCTCCAGAACAAGGTCATCGTCGGCTCCGTCAACGCGAACCGGCGGCACTACTACAAGGCGGCACAGGCCCTGCAACGCGCCGATCACGACTGGTTGGCTCGCCTGATCACCCGGCGGGTCGAGCCGGCGAAGTTCGCCGACGCCCTGGCCCGCCGGCCCGACGACATCAAGGCGATCATCCAGTTCGCGGACCTCTGAGCGGACTCGTTTCGTGCCCGGCCGTTCCGGGGTAACGCTCCCGCAGAGGTTCCTGTTCTCGGGATCTCATGGACGCAGGGGGAACACGATGGAGCTCGCCACGGTGAAGGACCGGGCCGAACGGAGCCTGCAGCACCTGGACGTGCAGGGCCTCGAGCACAGACACGGGCGCAAGCTCGAGCAACTTGCGAAGCACCTTCCCGTCGACACGCCGCTCGACCGGCGCCGGCGACTCCGTAGGCGTCGTCGCGCCGTCGAGGTCGGGTTGATCATCGTCGCCGTGGCCGGCGCGGCCGGGGTGTACCTGGCGCTCCGCCACCGGGGCTCGGACCCCGAGCAACCGAGCCCCGAGCAGTCGAACCCCGAGCTGTCGGAACCCGACGAGCGGGTGGCGGCGGACGCCGTCGGCGACGTCCCCTCCAGCAACGGGAGCACGAAGGTGGACGTGCCGTCCTAGCGCCCGCGCCTCAGCGGCGGTCCAACACGATCACCGGGATCTTCCGGTCGGTGCGGGACTGGTAGCTGTCGTACCCGCCCTTGTTCACCTCGTTCGCGAGGTCCCAGAGTCGCCGGCGCTCCTCGCCCTCCGCGACGCGCGCCCGCACCGGGATCCGATCCCGCCCGACCTGGACCTCGACGTCCGGGTCCGCCATGAGGTTGTGGTACCAACCGGGATGGCGCGGGTCGCCTCCCTTCGAGGCGACCACCGCGAAGCCGTCACCGGCCGGCACGTAGAGGAGCGCCGAGGTGCGCGGCTGCTTCGTCCTGGCGCCCACCGTCCGCAGGAGGAGCATCGGCCGGCCACCGAGGCTCCGCCCGATACGACCGTCGGTCGTCGCGTAGAGCCACTGGTGGACCGTGAGGCCCTTGGCGAGGAAGCGCTCGAGGCGGTCGTCCATCCCCGGACCCTAGGTCCGGAGGGCAATACGCTGCTTCGATGGCGCTCCCCACCGAACCGACCCCGCTCGAGCCCACGCCGCCGGGCGGCGGCGGCACCGACACCACCAAGTGGTGGTGGATCATCGGCGGGGCCTTCGTCGGCGCGCTGCTGATCGGCGGGCTCATCGTCCTCCTCACGAGCGGAAGTGGCGACGACAGCGTCACGACCCCCACGAACCCGCCCTCGTCGTCGACGTCGAGCACCAGCACCCCGAGCAGCACGACCACGACGGCGCCGGTCGCACCCGGGCAGCCCGTCATCGGGCAGTTCACAGCCGCACCTTCCCCCGTCACGTGCAACGGCGGGAACCCCTCGCTCAGCCTCCAGTGGTCCACCCAGCACGCGAACACCGTGACGATCGAGACCGACGGCGTCCCCCAGCCGAACACGTACCCGCCGACCGGTAGCACCACGCTGCTGTTCAACTGCGCCAACTCGCAGCACAACTACACGCTCGTCGCCAACGGTTCCGACAACCTCGCGGCGCGACAACAGCTCACCGTCCAGGGCGTCAACGCGCCGACCTCGCCGCCGACCCAGCCCCCGACGACCACCACCACGAAGCCGCCGGCCACCACGACGTCGACCGGGCCCGACACGACCACGACGACGACGAACCCGTTCGAGATCCCGGTCGCGGTGACGATCGACGACCAGGGCAACGAGCACGATCCGATGACGCTCGTCGCCGACCCGACGCAGACGACGGCCGGCTCGATCCAGTTCACGGTGAAGAACGCCGGCCAGCAGAACCACACGTTCTTCGTCGTACAGACCGACCTGCCGTACGACGAGCTCCCGGTCGATCCCGACACCAACAAGGTCGTCTTCGACGACCAGGTGGTGAAGGTCGGGAAGATCCCGAAGTTCGGTCCGGGAAAGATGAAGCAGCTCACCCTGACACTCGAGCCCGGCACCTACGTCCTCATCGACAACCTGCCCGGGAACTACGAGCTCGGAGCGCGGGCCGCCTTCACCGTGGTCCTCGGCCCTCCTGCGCCACCCGACAGCTAGCGCAGGGGTGTCACCCCTCGTCCTCCCGCACGCCGCCGCCGGGGGCAAGCGCCCCGCTCACCACGGTCCGGATCCAGGCCCGCGAAGGCCCTTGAGTCGGGCCCCGGGGCGTCCGATGACCCACGTATGCGCGCAGTCTGGGTCTGGGTGCGCTGGACCCGTTGGCATCTCACGCTCCTGATCGTCGCGGTCGCCGCGCTGGTCATCGCGCTCGACGTGATGACGGCCTGGCAGGACGTGAACCTGGGCCACCTCGGCCGGGTCGGGATGTCCCCTGCGCTGCCCGTCGGCATCGTGCTCGCGTGCATGGTCGGCCTCCGCCGCCTCGGCCTGGACCGCGCCAACCTCATGGCGTGGCGCGAGTTCCTGGGCATCGGCGGCGCGGTGCTCGTCTACGGGATCTTCCAGTACGGCGAGCAGGTCGGCGGTTTCCAGGAGGCCATCGGGCTCGTGCTCGGCGCGCTCGACGAGGAGCTCGTGTACCGGCTCGCGGTGCTGATCGTGGTCGGCGCCGGGTGTGCGGCCGTCCTGCGCCGGAACTGGCGCAACCCGGAGACCTGGGGACTCGGACCCGGACTCATCGCGATGCTCGCGTCGGGCTTCGTGTTCATGCTCCTGCCGGGACACGTCGCTCAGATGAGCAGCACGACGCGCGCGCTGCCGTTCGTCGCCCTCGGCATCATCCTCGCTTACGCAGTGCTGCGGACGGGCGCGCTGCTTCCCGCGGTCCTCGTGCACGCACTCCTGAACCTCGCGACGATCGCCGCGCTCACCGACAACGTCGCGAACGTGTGGCGAGTGCTGTTCGCGACCATGGTGCTGATCACCCTCGTGCTCGCAACCATCGTGGCCGGAGTGCGGCTCGGGATCCTCAAGCGGGTCGAGGTCGAGTCCGTCTGGCGCTACCGGCCGTATGCGGAGTACAAGTCTGGTTCGTGACCAGCATCCTCAGCGGCACCCGCGTCCTCGAAGTCGCAGCCTGGACCTTCGTTCCCTCCGCCGGCGCGATCCTCGCCGACTGGGGCGCCGACGTCCTGAAGATCGAGCATCCATCCACCGGTGATCCACAGCGGGGACTGTCCACGATGGGGGTCTCGCTCGGCGACCCCACCGCGGTGAACTTCATGATCGAGATCCCGAACCGGGGGAAGCGCAGCGTCGCGATCGACCTCAAGACCGCCGACGGACGCGAGCTGCTCTACCGGCTCGCCGAGACCTCGGACGTCTTCCTCACGAACTCCTTGCCCGACATGCGCGAGTCCCTGCAGTTCGACGTGGAGCACATCCGGGCACGGAACCCGAACATCATCTACGCGCGCGGGCACGGGCAGGGGGCGAAGGGGCCTGATGCCCGCAAGGGCGGGTACGACGGCGCGTCGTACTGGTCGCGCGGCGGGGTCGGGGACACGCTACGCGCCCCGGACACCGACGAACCCGCCGGGATGCGGCCGGCGATCGGCGACGTGATGGGCGGGCTCACCCTCGCCGGCGGGATCGCCGCCGCGCTGTTCCACCGGGAGAAGACCGGCGAGGCGACCGTCGTCGACGCCTCGCTCATGGGCACAGCCATGTGGCAGCTCCAGCCCGACATCGTCATGACGCGGCTCAACGGGCTCGACGAGATCGTGCGCTTCAAGAACAACGCGATCGCGAATCCGCTGGTCGGCAACTACCGGACCCAGGACGGTCGGTGGATCTTCTTGAACATGATGCAGGCTGACAAGTTCTGGGCGGACTTCTGCACGCACCTCGGACGCCCCGACCTCATCGACGACGAACGTTTCCGCGACGCGACCGTGCGCGCGGAGCACCGGGACACCTGTGTCGAGGAGATCCGCAGCACGTTCGCCTCGCGGCCGCTCTCGGAGTGGCGGGAGGCGTTGGCCACCATGCAGGGCGTGTGGGCACCGGTGCAGCGGGTCCCCGAGCTCGCAACCGACGAGCAGGTGATCGCGAACGGGTACCTCCGACCGGTCACCGACACAGCCGGGAACGACTTCGAGCTGGTCGGCGCCCCGGTGCAGTTCGACGAGCAGCCCCACGAGCTGCGCTGTGCACCGAGCCACGGTGAGCACACCGACGAGGTGCTCACCGAGCTCGGTTTCACGTGGGACGAGATCGTGACCTTCAAGGTGTCCGGCGCCGTCCTGTAGACCCGGATCACGTCCCAGATCACGTGCTTGTGCACTCCCGGTGCCTCTGGCACCGTTGCGTGCGCACGCAGGATCAGGGGGAAGCTCGTGCAGGTCCGCCCACTCTCACCGGCGCTCGGCGTCGAGGTCACCGACTTCGACGCGGGGCGCGGCTCGACCCGCGCGACGGCGACGAGCTCCTCCGCGCGTACGACGAGCACCACCTGCTGGTGTTCCGCGATCAGGACCTCAGCGAGGACGCGCAGCTGCGCTTCGCGGCCGTGTTCGGCCCGCCGATCGACGAGCTCGGTGACGGCCAGGCCTCGGGATTCATCTCGAACGTGCAGCCCGACGCGGCCGGTGACGGCCCACTCCCCTTCCACTCGGATCTCACGTTCACCCCGCAGCCGGTGATGGGGATCACGCTCTACGCGATGGAGCTCCCTCCGGGCGGCACGTCGACCTGGTTCGCGAACGCGACCGCCGCAGCCACCGACCTCCCCGCCGCTCTTCGGGCCCGCGTCGAAGGCCTCGAGGTCACCCACACGCTCGGGACGTTCGTGACCGGACGCGACGACAGCAAGTCGCGCGAGCACGACCTCGGTCCGACTGCGACCCGGGCGACGCACCCGGTGCTGCGGCCCAACCCGCGCACGGGCACCGAGATCCTGTTCGTCACCGATCTGCACGCCGAGCGGATCCACCAGCCGTCGGGCGCCGACCTCTCCGACGATGACGGCGCCGAGCTCCTCGAGGAGCTGCTCGCACACCTGTACGCGCCCGAGCACGTCTATGAGCACCAGTGGCGCCCTCGTGACCTGCTCATCTGGGACAACCAGGCGATCCAGCACAAGCGCGAAGACGTGAGCGAGGCGAAGCCCCGGACGTTCCGCCGCAACTCGCTCAACACGGCCCGTTGGATCGAGCTCGTGCCGTTGCCGGGGGCGTGAGCCCGCTCGGTCGCGGCTCTCGGCGGATCAGTAGGCGTCGAGGATGTCGACGACGAAGACCAGGGTGTCGGTGCCCGTGATGCCGGCGCTCGGCTGGCCGGCGCTGCCGTAGCCCTGGTCGGGCGGCACCACGAGCAGGACCTGGGAGCCGACGGTCTGCCCGACGAGCCCGTCGTCCCACCCGGCGATGACGTCGCCGGTCCCGATGCCGAAGTCGATCGGCTGCTTGCGGTCCCACGACGAGTCGAACTTCTTGCCGGAGGCCCAGATTACGCCGGTGTAGTGGACGGTGATCGTCTGCCCGGCCTCCACCACCGGACCGGTGCCGGTGATGAGCGGCTGCGCCACGAGCTGGGCGGCGCGTCGCTCTTCGGCACCTTGATCGTCGGTTTCCCGCTCTTGGCGATCGTGACCGTCGGGAGCCCGGCTGCGGGCTCGACGGGAGCCCCGCTGGCCTTCTTCAGCGGGTCGCGCAGGCTCACGACATCGACGGCGAACAGGATCGTGTCGCCCTTCTTGGCCGGCCCACCCTGCTGCTCCAGCTGCGCCGCGATCCCCTCGCTCGGCGCCATCGCGAGCAGGCTGCGGCTGCCAACGGTCGCGCCGACCAGCCCGTCCACCAGCCCGGCGAGCGCCTTGCCCTTGTCCAGCGTGATGGTCGCCGGCGCCTTGCCGAACGAGGTCTCGATCTGCTCACCGGTCCGGCCGTTGACCGCCAGGTAGTCGAAGGAGATCTTGTCGCCCTTGACCAGCTTGTCGCCTGTGCCCTCGAGGACGAGCTTGCTCGTGCTCTTCTTCACCTTGAAGGGCTGGTCGAACGTGAGCGTCGGCGGTTGTCCCACGACGCCCGCGACCTTCACCTTCGACAGTGGATCGGACGCGGCTCCGGCCGGCGCAATCGTTCCGACACACCCGATCGAGACCGCGATCGTCATCAGGACCGCACCGAGGCACTTCACGTCGAGCCTTTCGCAGGGAGATGTCGCGGGGGACACGGAATCGCTCAGGCTACCGACCCGCCCCCCGACCGCGACCGCGGGGGCCCAGCGTTCACCCAGGCGACACCCGGCCCTCGCTCAGCCGTCGAGCGGGGACCCGGGCGCACGCAGGCCGCCGCCGGCGTAGACCGTCTCGCCGGAGATGTAGCTCGATGCCTCGGATGCGAAGAACACGATCGGCCACGCGATCTCCTCGGGATCGCCCGCCCGTCCGGTCGCGCTCGCCGCACCGCCCACGGCATCTGGATCGCGGCCGATCTTCGCCATCGCCCGCACGAACCCCTCACTCTTGATCGCGCCGACGCGCACGCAGTTCACCCGGATCCCACCCGGTGTGAGTGCCGCGGCGAAGCTCTTCGTGAGGTTCTCGACGCCCGCCTTCGCGGCGCCGTACGGCGCGACGTCGGGGAGGCCCTGCGCAGCAGCACCCGACGACACGTTCACGATCGCACCGGAGCCGCGCTCCTGCATGTGCGGCGCCACCCGGTGCGACAGCACGAAGACGCTGCGCAGGTTCAGGTCGAGCATGTTCTGGTAGTAGTCCGGCGTCCACGCCTCGAACGGGTGGTTGTGGCTCCCGCCGGCGTTGTTCACGAGCACGTCGATGCGCCCCATCTCAGCGAGCGCCCCGTCGATCAGCGCCTCGCACTCCTCGACGACGCGCACGTCGGTCCGGGCCACCATCGCTTTCCGCCCGAGTGCCTGCACCTCGGTCGCGACCGACTCGAGGTTCTCGACCTTGCGACTCGCGAGCACGACGTCGGCGCCGAGCTCGGCGAACAGCAGGGCGGTCGCCCGGCCGATGCCGGTCCCCCCGCCGGTGATGACCACGACTCGGCCGGTCTGGTCGAAGACCTCTGCCAGCATCCGGTTTCCCCCTCTGCTCGGTCCGGATCCTGGCACGTTCGAGTCTGCGACGGCCCGCTCACGCCCGCAGCACGTTGGCGAAGATCAGCCAGGCGAGCAGCGACTTCGCGGTCAGGCTGAGCAGGATGTACGTCGTCTCGCCCGCTACGTAGTCACGCCAGCGACCGACCTGGCGGTACTGCAGCACCATGTTCACCGCGAAGCTGAAGAAGAGGACGAGCTCGACGACGGTGATCGCGTACACGAACCCGGGTGGTGACGCCGGTCCCGCGAGCAGATAGATCGAGATCGCGACCCACGGGACGGCTCCCGCGAAGGACCCGAACCAGAACGCGCTCCAGTCGGCGGTGCCCGGCTCCTGTTGGCGCTCCATGAGCAGGCCGAACAGGATCATCGCAGTGTTGACGCCGAAGATGGCGATCAGTGCGGCGATGTCGCGGATGCCGACGAACATCGCGATGAGCACGATCATGATCGACGCGCTCACCGAGTACTCGATCCACCTCGCGTAGTTGGTGCGTCGGTCGAGGCACGACTCGTACCACCGGTGCACGCGCGGCGCGGCGACGAGAAGGTGGTCGACGGCAGCGAGGACCAGGAAGAGGGCGACTGCCGGTCCGATGGCAATGGTGAAGAGCTCCTCGGCCGGCGCCGCGCCCAGCGCCTTGACCGGGTCGCTGCGCAGGTACGAAGCGAACACCGGCAGTGCGAGGTCGTTGCTCAGCACGAGCATCGCGATCGCCTCGATGCCCAGGATCGCCCCGACGACGAGGTTGAAGACCCGGAGCCTCCGGTAGGTCGCGACGCGGGCGGTGTCCGGCATGGTGCCTCCTGCCTCTCGAAGCGGTGCCCGAGGGTCTACCCGATCCGATCCCTTGCGTCCGGGTCGGGAATGGGCACCCAACCCCGCCAAGGGCGCGCCGTGGCCTTCCCGTCTACTCCTGGGCAGCTTGCGGAGTCTGCGTGCCGCACCCGGAGACCTCGATGCCGGGCTCCCCGCTCGGTGTCACCCCACCGACGTCGTCGCCCGCGAAGCGCGCCGCCATCCACTTGATCATGTCGGGCGACGACACCGAGATCACGCCGGCATGGGAGCGACCGGGGTAGATCCAGCGTTCGAGCCCCTGGCCGATGCCGCACAGGTGGTCGGCGAGGATCTTCGTCGAGGCGACCGGGATCTGCTCGTCCTCACCACCCTGGATCATGAGCAGTGGTGTCGCCCTCGGCTCGGCGAACGACTGCGGGTCGTTCTCGGTGAAGATCTTCGCCCATGCGGTCGACGCGAACGGGTCACCGGTGGTGAGCGCCGCGATGTCGGCCGTGCCGTACTTGTCGGACAGGTCACCCGAGCAACCCTTGTCGAGATCCTCGAGCGCGGTGATCCCGGCCGGCGTGAGCACCTGGTCGAGCGGCGCCGCCTTGTCGCCGTACGCCTCGTGGAGTCCACCGGCGGCCATGAGGAGGTAGTAGCGGAAGTCGCTCGTCTTCAGGAAGCTGTAGAGCAGGTTGAACTGTGATGGCGGTGCGCCCGCGACCACACCCTCGATCTCGAGGTCCGGCGCATACTCCTGGGCGAAGTGGTGGGCGAACATCGCAGTGTGACCACCCTGGGAGTGACCCCAGACGAGGTAGCGCCTGCTCGCGTGTGCCGCCCGGAGATCACGCGCGGCGCGCACGCTGTCGATCGTGTCGCGGGCCGCGGACTCACCCGCGATGTACGGGAGGATCCCCGGGGTGCCCTCACCCCGGTAGTCGGTCGAGCTGATGATCCATCCCTCGTCGAGCAGGAGGTTCGCGAGCTTCGCGTTCCCCTGGGGCTTCAGTGAGGGCGCGCACTCGTCGGCCATGCCGTTCGTGCCGTGCGCCCATGCGACGACGGGAAACCCACCCCTGGGCGGGGCGCCGTCGGGCACCGCGATGGTGCCGGTCACCGCGACCGGCTTGTCGCCGACGAGCGGGCTCGACAGGTACATCACCCGATACACGGTCCCGTGCACCGCCGGTGCGTCCACCTTCTGCGACTTCAGCAGGGTGCCGGGCTTGCCCTCGAGCGGCTGGGGCACCGAGTAGAACGCGGGGAGCCCATGGGGAGCGGGCAGGTCCTTCGCCGCTTCCCGAGACGTGCCGGTGCTCGCACCCGCGCTGACGCCGAGGCCGCTCACCACCAGCACCACGGCGGCCACGAGCGCGATCCCGCTCCGACGGCGGTGCGACGGCTGGCTCATGCGGACTCCCCCCGGGCCGCCGGACGGGAGCATCCGGCCCGGCGTGCCCAGCGTAGGACTCGGGGCGGAGCCGCGACGCCGCGGGCCGTCGTGGTCCTCCTCGGCCGGCATCGCAAGGCGGAGCCGCCCGACGAGGCGCAGGCGTCGGGGCGGGGTGTCCGCAGCACTGTTCCCGACGGCGAAGCGGACGGGGAACGGGTTCAACCCGGGTCGTCGACCAGCCGATATCCCTTCCGTGGGCTTCATCGGACGCGGCACCCGGACGGCGCGCGTGCTCGGGCTCGTGCCGGCGCTCGCTCTCGTGGCCGCCCTGGTCGCCGGAGTCCCGCTCGCCGCACCCGCGGGCGCCCAAGGCACGCCGGCGGACGCCAATGCCCGGGCGGTCCAGGTGGCGATCGCGCTCACGCAGGCCAACGCCCGGCTCGCCGAGCTCGATCGGGAGTCGGCCGAAGCGGCCGCCCGCCTCACCGCCGCCGACGCAGCGCTGGAGGTTGCGGCCCAGGCTCTCGCCACCGCGCAGGCAGACCTGCAGGTCGCGCTCGACCGGCTGCTCGGACGGGCCGCGCGCTCGTACCAGCTCGGCGGGGCACCGATGGACCCGATCCTGAACATCGATCGCCTCGAGTCGTTGGCGACCGTGACCCAGTACGCGGAGGCCGCGGCGCGGGTGGGCAACGCCGAGGTCACCACCCTGCGGGGTGACGTGCTGAAGCGCAGTGCCGAGCGCGAGGCCGCCGCGGTCGAGCAGCAGGCGGCGTCCGCGCACGCCACGGAGCTGGCCGACGAGCGCGGCGGCACTCGCGACCCGTGCCCAGCAGCTCGGCGCCACGCTCGCCGACCTCGGTGGCGTGCCGATCTCCGGCGAGTCCGTGCTGACGCCGGAGCAGATGACCGCGTTCTACCTCGGGACCGGCAACCAGGCGAACCTGCCGGCCGGCACCACGATCGGCGACGTCGCCCGCATGTACGTCGAGGAAGGTGCCGCCGAGCGCGTGCGCGCCGACCTCGCGTTCGCGCAGTCCATGCTCGAGACCGGGTCGTTCCGCGAGACGCGGGGCAACAACTTCTCCGGGATCGGCAACTGCGACTCGTGCGGTGGCCAAGGCCTGGTGTTCCCCACCCCGCAGGACGGCATCCGCGCGCAGATCCAGCTCCTCCGCAGCTACGCCGACCCCGACAGCCGCGCCGCGAACCTGGCGCACCCACCGGAGCCTGCACTCTTCGGCATGAACCCGGCCGCGGCTGCGGCCAACTACGACGGATTCTTCCTGAAGGGCAAGGTCCCCCTCTGGAACGACATGGGGAACGGGAACTGGGCGACCAGCCCCACCTACGCCGCGAACGTGCTGGGCGTGTACGCCAAGATGCTCGACTTCGCCCGCAGCCACTGAGGGCGCGGCATCAGAACCGCGCTGCCGCGAAGGGTGTGAGGTCGTGATCGGGCTGCTGCCCGAGGACGGTCTGGGCCACCAGCCGGCCGCTCAGCGGCCCGAGCAGCAGGCCGTTCGCACCGTGCCCGGTCGCGACGAACGCGCCGTCGACGCCGGGCACCGGGCCGAGGATCGGCGAATCGTCGACGCTCACCGGCCGGAGACCGACGCGGATCTCACCGAGGCGCGCATCGCGCAGACTCGGCGCGAGTCGGGCCACTCCCGCGATGAGCTGCTGCACTCCCGCGAGCGTGGTGCCCGCATCGAAGCCGGCCTCGGACTCGAACGTCGCGCCCAGCACCAGCCGTCCACCCGGCCACGTGACGAGGTAGTGATCGAAGACCGGTTGCAGCAACGGCCAGTCGCCGGTCGACTCGTCGTCGATCCGTGCGTGCAGGATCTGGCCGCGCACCGGGAACACCGGCAGCGCGACCCCCAGCTGCGCGCCGATCTCGGGCGTCCAGGCGCCGCCCGCGAGCACGACGGCGCCGCAGTGGATGCGCTCGCGATCGCCGCGCTCGTCCGTCACGTGGACCCCGACCACGCGGGAGCCATCGACGACGACGTCCGTGACCGATCCGTGGCGCACGGTGAGCCCGCGTGCGCGCGCCCGGTGCAGCAAGGCGCCGGCGAGCTGCCGTCCGTCGACGCGTGCGGCCGCCCGGTTGTGCAGCACCCGGCGTACCCTTCCGAGCGGCGGGAAGCGCTCGCGGGCCTGCTGCTCGTCGATGGCTTCGAGCACCCCCGGGCAGCGCCGCGCCGCGAGCCCAGCGGTGCGCTCGAACAGATCGTCGTCGTGCTCCTGCATTCCGAGCACGAGCGCGCCACACGACGCGAACCCCGTGTCGGGCGCACCCGCGTCCGCGAGCGCGGGGACGAGCGTGCGGTAGTGCGCGCCAGCCGCCATCGACAGCGCGAAGCGGACGTCGTCGTCGAACGCGGTCTCCGGGGCGAGGATCCCGGCGCCGGCACTGGTGGCAGACCCCGGGTCGGCCCGGTCGACGAGCACGGTGCGGGCCCCGGCCCCGGCGAGCTCGTCGCCGAGCGAGGAACCGAGGACGCCACCCCCGACCACCACGACGTCGGGTGCCCCGGTCATGGCCCCGATCCTGCCAGGAGCGCCCCGACGCACGGAATGTCCGCCAGAGCCGATACACTGGGGTCTCGACGCCGCGTCGATCGAACCCTCCCCGAGCGGGGACGCGAGGACGATCCTCCCCGGCTGCGAACGTCCCTCCGGAGCCAGCCTGGCTGTGCTTCCTGCTCCATTCGGCCGACGCGCCGGCCGTCCCAGCGAAGGACCCTCCATGGCTGCACCGAACCGCAAGGTCAACAACGAAGATCCCGACCTGATCCGGCTCTACCTCGACGACGCCGGACGCCACGAGCTGCTCACCAAGGACGACGAGGCCCGCCTCGCGCAGCAGATCGAGGACGGCAACCTCGCCCGCGCCCAGCTCGAGGACGCCGACGCCCACCTCAGTCCCACCGAGCGCCGGGCCGTGCGCCGGCGCATCCGCCGGGGCGAGGAGGCGCACCTCACGTTCGTCCAGGCGAACCTGCGCCTCGTGGTGTCGATCGCCAAGCGCTACCAGGCGTCGGGAGTACCCCTGCTCGACCTCATCCAGGAGGGCAACCTCGGTCTCATCCACGCAGTCGACAAGTTCGATTGGAAGAAGGGCTTCAAGTTCTCCACGTACGCGACCTGGTGGATCCGCCAGGCGATCTCACGCGGCATCGCGAACACCGGCCGCACGATCCGTCTGCCCGTCCACGCCGGCGACAACCTCGTGCGCCTGCAGAAGGCCCGCTCCATCCTCGAGCTCCGGTTCGGTCGTCAGGCCACCCACGCCGAGCTCGCGCAGGAGCTCGGGATCACCGAGGAGAAGGTGCGCGAGACGTCGCTCATCGCGGCCCCGCCGCTGTCCCTCTCCCAGCCCCTGGGCGAGGAAGGTGACGCGGTGCTCGGCGACATCGTCGAGGACCGTGGTGCCGAGTCCCCGTTCGAGGCCGCGGCGGTCGCGATGCTGCCGGCCGAGGTCGAGAAGCTGCTCGCAGGCCTCGCGCCGCGCGAAGCCCGCATCCTCACCCTGCGCTTCGGGCTCGATCGCGGCGAGCCGCGCACGCTCGAGGAGGTCGGTGAGCACTTCGACCTCACCCGCGAGCGCATCCGGCAGATCGAGGCCCGCGCGATGTCGAAGCTGCGCCACCCCTCCAACGAGGTCGACGTCACCAGCCTGCTCGCCGTCTGAGCCACCACGGCGTCCACCTTCGCCCACGGTCAGGGAGCGACGACGAACGATCCGTGCGTCGTTCAGCGCGTGTCGTGCATCCGGTGGTCGTCGTACCTGTCGGCCGGCCACTGGCCCGAGTCCTCGTCGCCGTAGCTCCAGTCGGGCTGCTTCCCCCGAGCGTGCTCGTCGAGGACGGACTTGCCGTCGGCAACGCTGACGAGCGGTGCGATGAACTCGGGCTCTGCGGCTGGGGCGCTGCCGTGCAGGTGCGCGCCGACGAGGGCGGGCGCGAGCTCGAGCACGCTGCCGACGACAGCCTGGATCTGGTACGGCAGGTTGCAACGCGCGCCCTCGGTGACGCTTGCGACCAGCTCGTCGAGACGAGGGCGCATCGATGGTTCGGCTGCTGATCGGCTGAGATCTGCGAGGTGCCCGGCGAGCTCCAGTCCGTCCTGCTTGCAGTGGCGGCACTGGCCGCACGACTCCACCGCGAGGAAGTGCGCGACGCCGGCCGCCACCGCGGTGAGGTCCACGGTGTCATCGAAGACGATGAAGCCGGCAGTGCCGAGCCCGCTCCCGATCTTCGCGAGGTCCTCGTAGGTCGCGGGCGTGTCGAGCGCGGCAGCCGGGATGATCGCGTTCGAGACACCCGACATCACCGCAGTGATCTGATTGCCCGCCTCGGGGCCTCCGCCGATCGAGGTGACGATCTCGCGCAGCGGTGTCCCGAGCGCGAACTCGGCGACGCCGGCGCGTCGGACCCGGCCGGTCACCGTCGCGACGATCGTCCCCGGAGAACCCTTCGTACCCACGCTGCGGAACCAGTCCGCACCGCGATCGATGATCGCCGCGACGTTCATGAGGGTCTCGACGTTCTCGGCGAGCGTCGGTGGCGCGACCGACTCGTCGCTCGGGCCGGCCATCTCCACGTGCGCCGCGGACGAGCTCGAGTCGGTGACGTCCCCGGCCTCCTCGACGATCTCGTCGACGCCGCGCCGAAACGGTGGCGCAACGCGCGGGAACGGGTACCGGCCGTCGATCGCCTCGAGCAGTGCGGTCTCCTCCCCGTACAGGTACTCGCTCGGCCCCTCGAACAGGTCGATCTCGACCCCGTCGCTCCAGCCCGCCCGGGCCAGCTCGGTGATGGCCGCGTCGAGCACCTGCACCTCGGTCGTGAACGTCCGCTTCAGCCCGATGATCACCTGCTCGGCGTCGACTGCGTGCGCCGCGATGAGCGCACCTTCGAGCAGGGCATACGGGTTGGCGCGGATCATGGCCCGGTCCTTGAAGCACCCAGGCTCCCCCTCCGCGCCGTTCACGACGACCGCCGCCGGAACGTCGGCGACCTCGTTGTCGTGGACCTTGCGCCACTTGCGCCCGGTCGGGAATCCCCCGCCGCCGCGTCCTCGCAAACCGGACGCCTCGATGTGCTCGATCACCTCGACGGGCGGGAGCGCCCGCGCGGAACGCAGCCCGGCACCTCCACCACCCGCCTCGTAGGCGTTCAGCGAGGTGACCGGCGAGCTTGCGAGGACGCGTTCGACCTGACCCATGGGCCCAAGTCTGCCCGCTCCTCGAGGCGGCGAAACGCCCTACCGACGCGAGCGCCTCCTCGGCGTTGCCGCACGCACCAGGACAGGCGCGGTCGCGACGCAACGTGCGACGCTCCAGGGCATGCTCAGGCGCGAAGCCCTCGTCGAGCGTCAGTCGTCGCCTGCGCCCGACATCCTCGCCAGATCGGCCGCGCCCGTCGCGCTGGCCTTGATGCCCCGCGACTGGATGCTCACGTCCCAGTCCGCCGCGCGCTTGCGCAACGCACCGGCGGTGCACTCCTCGCGCGGCATCACCGAGAACGGGTCGTAGTCGAAGATCCGCATCGCGTTCTCGTGCGAGATCTTGTTGATCGTGGCGTCGTCGAGGTTCGCGGGCTCGATCTCCTTCATGAAGGTCTCGGGCGACATCGGCCACGTCGAGTCCGCGTGCGGGTAGTCGCACTCCCAGCACACCATGTCGACGTTCATGTCAGCGAGGTTCTTGACTCCAGTCGGGTCCTCGATGAAGCAGAGGACGACCTGCTCGTCGAACACCTGGCTCGGTGTCCGATGGCCGAGGTCCTGACCCGTCCAGTAGCGGTGCTTCATGTACGTGGAGTCGACGCGCTCCCGGAAGTACGGCACCCAACCGATGCCACCCTCCGACAGGGCGAACTTCAGGTTCGGGAACTTCTTCGTTGCCGGCGACCATACGATGTCGCCGGCGGCCTGGACGATGTTCATCGGCGACAGCGTGATCAGCACGTCCATCGGCGCGTCGTCGGCAGTGAGCACGATGCGCGACGACGAGCCGATATGGGCGCACAGCACGGTGCCGAGCCCCTCGGCCGTCTTGAACGCCGGGTCCCAATGGTCGCTGTGGATGCTCGGGTGGCCGAGGTAGGAGACGTTCTCGGACCACGTCATCGCGTGGCAGCCCTTTGCCGCGACGCGCTCGAGCTCGGCGGAGATGAGGTTCGGGTCCCACAGTGGTGGGATGGCGAGCGGGATGAAGCGGCCGGGGTACGCACCACACCACGCGTCGATGTGCCAGTCGTTGTAGGCCTGCACGAGCGCAAGGGCGAGCTCCGCATCGACCTCGGCGGTGCGCGCGAAGAGCTGCCCGGTGAACTGCGGGAACGACGGGAAGCACATCGATCCGAGCATCCCGTTGGCGTCCATCTCCTTGATGCGCGCGTCGATGTCGTAGGCACCCGGACGCATGTCGTCGAAGGACTGCGGGTCCATCGCGTACTCCTCGCGCGGCCGACCGGCCACCGCGTTGAGCCCGATGTTCGGGAGCTCCTGGCCGAGGAAGGACCACACGTCGGTCCCGTTGTCCTTGCGAATCAGCTTCGGGGCCCGGTCCGCGTGCTTCTTGGCGAGGCGGCCCTCGAAGAGATCCGGCGGCTCGACCGCGTGGTCGTCCACGCTCACCAGGATCAGGTCGTCGACGTTCATCGTGTCTCCCCCTCCGGACCCGGCCATGGGATCCATCCGTCCCCTCCAACATAGGCCTCGGGGGCCACGCGGCATCCGGGCGTGGGCCCCCGTGACCGGGAAGGCGCGCCCGTCCGCCCGAACGCCGGGCGATCGCTAGGGTCACGCGCCGTGCCACCAGCACCGCGGCCGGCGATCGCCCTCCTCGAACGCAGGCAGCGCCGCGGAGCGGCCGACGTGCTCGTACGGGCCTTCGACGACTCGCCCATCATGCGCTACCTGCTGCCCGGCGAACGCTCACGCGCGCGCGGCCTGCGCGCGTTCTTCGGGGCCGCGGTCAACGACGCGCTGCCGTTCGGCGAGGTGTGGGTGACGACACTCGACGACGCGGTCGTGGGGAGCGCGGTGTGGCTGCCGCCCGGCCGCTACCCGGCGACGGGCCTGCGCGCGGTCCGGCAGCTCGCCGCGCTCGCCTCGGTCGCCCCGATCGCCCCGCGGCGCCTGGCGCGCTCGTTGCGGTACCTCGCAGTGGTCGAACGGAAGCACCCCAAGGAGCCGCACTGGTACCTCGGGTTCCTCGGCGTCGACCCTCCGATGCAGGGCCAGGGCATCGGGACGCAGCTGCTCGAGGCGGTGCTCCCGCGGATCGACGAGTCGGGCGAGGCCGCCTACCTCGAGACGGACAAGGAGCGCAACATCCCGTACTACGCGCGCCAGCACTTCGAGCTCGTCGACACCCTGTACCCCGCGACCGACGGGCCGCCGACCTGGACGATGTGGCGCGCACCCCGCTGAGACGCGCCCGTCTGTTCAGGACGTGCTGATCCCGAGGACCGGGATGCGGCCGTAGACGAAGAGTGGCGCGCCCGCGCCGTCCGGGATCGGCGGCAGCGTGAGCTTCACGTTCGGCTGGTAGCCGATCGTCCAGTTCACGAACCAGAGCGGGACGATGTAGTTGTTCTTCGCCATCACCTGGTTGAACTGCTTGTAGGTCGCCTCGATCTCGGCGATCGCCGACTGTCCCCGACCCTGGTCGAGGAGCGCCTGAGTGTCGGGGTTCGAGAAGTGGCTGAAGTTGATGAAGTTCCCGGTGTCGTAGTTCGACCACCACGGGTACTCGTCAGAATCGTTCTCGTTCGAGTAGCCACCATGCAGGTTGCGCCACTGCAGCACATCGATGTCGCCGGCCAGCGCCTTGTTGATGAGGGTCGCCTCGTCGAACAGTGTGATGGTGGCGTTGATGCCGGCCCGCTGCAGCTGCTCCTGCACGAGCTGGAGCTGCGCGGAGTTCTCCGGCTCGGGCGTGTCGCCGAGCGAGATGTCGAAGCTGCCCTCCTCGGCCTTCACCTTCGCGACCAGCTTCTTGGCCTGCGCCAGGTTGTGCTTCGGGTAGCCCGCGTTCTTCAGGTAGCCCGGCGCCTGCACGTCCATGAGGCTGTTCGCGACCGGGAAGATGCCCTGGGTGCGGATCTGCTGGATCTTGTTCTTGTCGATCGCCAGGGCGACGGCCTTGCGGGCATCGGGGTTGCTGAGCGGCTTCGTGTCGGAGAGCAGCGCGTAGTAGTTGAGCTCCCGGAACCCGGGCTTCTGGACGAGCGTCTTCGCGGTGCCCGGGTCGAGATCCTGCAGGGCCTTCGACTGGTTGCCGCTCGACGCGGCAACGATGTCGAGCTGGCCGCCCGTCAGCTGGTTCACACGAGCCTGCGCGTCGACCACCGGGACGAACGTGATCTTGTCGAGCTTCGGGAAGCCCTGCTGCCAGTAGTCGGGGTTCCTGGTCACGACCGTCTTCTCGTTCTGCGCGTAGCTGTCGAGCTCGAACGGCCCGGTACCGATCATCTTCGTGGCACAGTCCTCACCGGCGTTGATCTGGGCCGGCGCCATGATCCCCACGCGCCCGTCACTGAAGAGGTAGCTCGGGAACGCGGGCACCGCCGTGTTCAAGGTGACCTGGACGGTCGCGGGGTCGGCGACCGTCACGTCGGAGATGAAGTCGAAGATCTTGGCGAAGAGCGGCCCACTGTTCGGCGCGTCGGGTGCGCCCCGGTACGCGTCGAGGTTGAGCTTCACCGCGGCGGCGTCGAGCGGCGTGCCGTCGTGGAACTGCACCCCGTCACGCAACGTGATCGTCCACTGGGTGAAATCGGTGTTGGGCTCCACCGACTTGGCGAGGTACGGCACCGCGACGCCTTTGCTGTTCGGCACGGTCAGCGTGTCGTACACCGCGGCCGCGACCTGGATGCCCGACGCCGCCATCTGGGCGCGACTCAGGCAGTAGTCGGTGTTCTCCGCCTCGAGACCGAAGGTCACCTCGCCCCCGCTCTTGGCGCGGGGCACATCAGGACGCACGGAGGCGCCGGCGAGGTTCCCGCCGGTGACGAGCAGGCAGGTCGTCGCCGTGAGCGTGGCGACGACGAGCAGCGAACGGCGGCGGGTTCGGGACGATCGGGAGATCTGCACGGGACGAATGCTACGACCCGGACGGGCCGTTCGCTCAGCGCGGGTCGAACAGCACCACCGGGATCTCGCGATCGGTCGACGCCTGGTAGCTCTCGTAGTCGGGCCAGGCTGCGACCGCACGGGGCCACCACTCGGCCTTCTCCTCCGGGGCCGCCGTGCGGGCGCGAAGGTCCATGACCTTCGCGCCGTCCTGGAGCGTGACGTCGGGGTCCTCGAGGAGGTTGAGGTACCAGACCGGGTGCTTCGGCGCGCCGCCGAGCGAGGCGACCACCGCGTACTCCCCGTCGTGCTCGACCGTCATGAGCGGCGTCTTGCGGAGCTTGCCGGTCTTGCGGCCGCGGGTCGTCAGGATGACGACGGGCTTGCCCTGGTTGTCGCCGCCTTCCCTCCCGTCGGTCGCCTCGTAGCGGCGAACCTGATCGGCCGCGCGGTCCCAGGGGCTCGGTTCGTACTCACCTTCGAGGGGCATGTCCGGGCTCCTTCCGGTCGTGGTCTCGCGAGCGGTCGTGGATGCCAGAGCAGTCGCCGATGCCGGTGATCAACCCCGGCGCCGCGCCGGTCCTTCCCGAGGTTGCGTACTCTCGCCGCATGCAGATCCCCGCCGCAGCCAAGGAGCTCCTCACCTCGGGCCGTGTTCCCGAACTTCCCCGATCCGCCGCCGGGGGTCGTCCTGCACATCGCGGTCGACCGGGTCTCGGGGCCCGGACCCTGGAACCAGGACTGAGGTCGAGACTCGCCTGAGCGTGACCTGGACGCCACCTGGGATGCTCGGCGCAACCTCAGGGCTCTCTCAGCACCAGTTGAGGATGGTGTCACTCGAGCGTCTGCCCGATCGGGCCGACACCGAGGAGAGCGAGCCTGCCGATGGACGCCACCCCCGACGACCTCCCGGTCTCGACGAACCACCCCGCCCGAGGGGTGAGCCGGCGCGGCTTCCTGACCGGCGTGGGCGCGACCGCGGCGGTGCTCGCGGGCGCGCCGGTGCTCACCGGCACCGCGGCCCGGGCCGCGCAGGCGCAGGCCCAGGCCGCCGCGATGGCCGAGGTCGAGCTCGCGCTCGACGACATCCAGGGCAACCTCCTGGCGGGCTTCAACAAGGACCACCAGGCGCTGCTCTTCCTCGAGTTCGCCTCCGCCGACGCCGGACGCCGCTGGCTCGGCCAGGTGGGGTCGCACGTCGCCTCGGCCGCGGAGGTCGCGGCCTTCAACGATTCGTTCCGTTCCACCGTCGCCCGGACCGGGTCGGAGCGGAGCGCCCCGACCGCGACCTGGGTGAACGTCGCGGTGAGCCATGTGGGCCTCGCCCAGCTCGGTCGGCCGGTGGACGAGCTGGCGTCGTTCCCCGAGGACTTCCGGGTCGGCATGCGGGCGCGGGCGAGCGTCGTCGGGGATACCGGCACGAGCGCGCCGTCCACCTGGATCGAGCCGTTCCGGCGTGACCTCCACGCGGTGGTCATCGTCGCGGCCGACCGGGCCGCGGACGTCGAAGCCGAGGTGGCGCGCCAGGAGACGCTCGCGCGCGACGCCGGCGTCGAGGTCGCCTTCGTCCAGCGCGGTGACGCGCGCTCGGACGAGCCCGGTCACGAGCACTTCGGGTTCCGCGACGGCGTCTCGCAGCCAGGGGTGCGCGGGTTCACCGAACCTCGCAACCCGGACGACGAGAACCAGGGAGTGCCCGGGCAGGACCTGCTGTGGCCGGGCGAGTTCGTCCTCGGCTACCCCGGGCAGCCCGGCGTCGGCGGCGGCGAGGACGCCGGCACGGTCGCGCGGTCGGGGCCGGACTGGACCACGAACGGCTCGTACCTCGTGTTCCGGCGCCTCCGCCAGGACGTCGCCGCGTTCCGCGAGTTCGTCACCGCGACGGCCGAGGCGCAGGGCGTCTCCGAAGACCTCCTCGGCGCCAAGCTCGTCGGGCGCTATCGGAGCGGCGCGCCCCTCGCGATCACCGGGGCACGCGATGCCGACCCCGGGGCCACCGACGCCACGCTGCTCGCGGACACCGCCATCAATGACTTCGAGTTCGCGGAGGACGACCCCGACGGCGCCCTGGTGCCCCTCGCCGCGCACATCCGCAAGGCGTACCCACGCGACGAGGACACCCCCGGCGGTGGCGAAGAGGACACCCAGACCCACCGGCTGCTCCGGCGCGGGATCCCGTACGGCCGGTCCCTGCCGCGTGGCGACGAGTCGTCGGGCGCGGCCGACGAGGACCGGGGCCTGCTCTTCCTCTGCTACCAGACGTCGATCGCGCGCCAGTTCGAGTTCGTGCAGGCGCAGTTCGTGAACGACCCCGACTTCCCGGAGCCGGGCGCAGGCCAGGATCCGATCATCGCCCAGGATCCGGCGACCGGTTCCTTCACGCTCCCGGGCGGACGCCAGGAGCACGTCGCCCTCATGCAGCGCTTCGTGACGACGACGGGCGGCGAGTACTTCTTCCAGCCGTCCATCTCGGCGTTGGCCACGCTCTCTGCGGCGCCGACCGCACCCGGCGCACCGACCCGGGCGGTCCCGCCCCCGCCCCCGCGTCCCCGCGCGTCCGGCGGCGGCCGGGGCGAGGGTCCACCGCCGCGCAACCGGCCGGGCGGGCGCCGCGGCCGCTGAACCCGAGCCGCGAGCTCCCCACGACCGGGATGCGTCTCCCACCCTCCTATGCGACGTTCAGCGACGCAGGTCCGTCGGGCGGCGGTCGATCGATGCCGCGGACCAGGACCTCCTTCTCGCGCGACCGCTCGCCCCGCACCAGCGAGACGGCCGATCGCCGCACGCCGAACAGTTCGGCCACGAAGCGCACCAACGCGGCGTTGGCCTTCCCGTCGACGGCCGGCGCCGCGACGCGCACCCGCAGCCGCTCGCCCGACGCGTCGAGAACCTCGTTGCGCTTCGCGCCGGGCTGCACCCGCAACGACACCGTGATCCCGCCCTCACCCGCGCGCCACCACGTCACCGTCCCCATCGGTCACCGACGGTAGCGGTGAGCGATGCGACCCGGATTCGGCTCGGGGGTCCGTCATCTCTCGCTGCCAACTAGCTTGCCCCCATGAACCTTCGCCGCCGCACCGTCCTCGCCGGGGCTCTCGCCCTCGCCCTCGTCCCGATCCTCGGCTCCTCCGGTATCGGAGCCTCTACCGGCGCCCAGAGCGGCTCGAAGCCGGTCGTGAAGATCGGCGTGCTCGCCCCGCTCGACGCCGGGCTCACCGAGTTCGGGCAGGGCATCAGGAACTCGGTGCAGGTAGCCGTCGACCAGGCGAACAAGCACAACCGCATCCCCGGCTTCGAGATCGAGCTCGTTGCGGTGAACGACTCCTCCGACCCGGCGACGGGTGCCGCGGCCGCCGAGACGCTCGCCGCGGACCCCGATGTCGTCGGCGTCGTCGGCCCGTACAACTCGGGCGTCGCCGAGGCTGCGCTCCCCGTCCTCAACGCCGCGAACCTCGCGCTCGTCTCACCGTCGAACACGCTGTCGAGCCTCACCCTCGGTCCGGACCCGGCGAACCCCGTCCGCCCGTACGACAACTACTTCCGCATGGTGGCGTCGGACGCGCTGCAAGCGCCGTTCCTCGCCAAGCAGGTCTACGACCGTGGCCTGCGCGACGTCGCGGTGGTGAGTGAGACCAAGGCCGTGAGCCAAGGGCTCGCCGACGCGTTCGTCACCGCGTTCGAGGGCGAGGGCGGCACGGTCACCGTCCAGCAGACCGTCCCCGACGGGGCGACGGATTTCACCGACTTCCTCGACGCCGCGCTCCCCGACAAGCCCGACGCGATCTTCTTCGGCGGCGAGTACCCGGTCGCGGCGTCGCTGCGTGATCAGGCGACGGCCGAGAAGTTCACGGGGCCGCTGGTCGGTGGCGACGGGATCAAGGACGACTCCTTCATCACCGACGCGGGTGCCGCCTCCAAGGGCACGCTCGCCAGCTCGGTGGGTGTGCCGCTCGTCGAGCTCAAGACGGCACGGAAGTTCCTCGCCGCGTACCGCAGGGCCGGTTTCGACAAGCCACCGACCGACTACGGCCCCTACGCGTACGACGCCGCGAACCTCCTCATCGGCGCCGCGGCCGAGGTGCTCGACGGGCAGACCGCGATCCCACCCGACGCCCGAGCGACGATCACGAGCAGCCTGCTCCCCGACACCACCGACGACGGTGCGTCGGGCCCCATCGGCTTCGACGAGTTCGGCGACACGACCCACGACGTCTTCACGCTCTACCGGGTGTCGGGACCGACCAAGAAGGCGCTCGTCTGGGCGCCGATCTCGAAGTAGCGCAGGGTCAGGAACGCAGCGCTTCCCTGCGGGTCCGGTACTCCTCGTCGTCGATCTCGCCACGCGCGAAGCGCTCGGCCAGGACGTCCTCGGCGCCGCGGGCGCTGCGCCGAGCACCGTCGCTGAAATGACGGACGAGCAGCACGGTCACCGCGATGATCAGCAGCAGCAGGACGATCATCACGACCCAGCCCCAGCCGTGACCGCCGTCGTGGTGGCCGTCCCAGTCCCCCATCTGCGCGAGCAGCATGCTTCCCACATCGTTCCTCCGTCGGTGTCGTCCCTCGACGATGACGCGGGAACCAGGGCGGAACCAGGGCCGAAGGACCTCTGTTCCCTCCAGCGGCCGGGACCGGATGCCGATAGGTTCCACCGATGAAGACACCGACGTTCCGCCGACCCGTGCGATCCGCCCGAGCGCTGCTCCTGGTGCTGGCGATCGCCGGGACCACGGTGGGGAGCGTGACCCTCCCGGCCGCGGCCGGCTCCACCGGCTCGGGTGACACGATCTACGCCACCGACTTCTCGGATCCCGCCACCACTGCGCCGGTCTGGGAGTTCCAGGGCGGCGCGACCACCGAGTACGGCGACGGGTACGCCCTGAACATGGAGCCCGGTGCGCTCACGGTCGCCCTCGACGGCGCCGCGAACCTCTGGATCAGCCCCCGGACCGGGGACCTCCCGGACGATCAGATCGTGGAGACGACGATCGCCGCGTCCGCGGGCGACTCATCGCTGACCGCGGGGGTGGTCTGTCGGGGCAGCCTCGACGACGACCTGGGCTACCAGTTCTTCATCGGCCTCGACGGGTACTACTCGATCGCGACGCTCACCCCGGACGGACCGAAGCGGCTCGTGAATCCGAAGAACAACAAGCGAACCGATGCCGTGGACGCGACCGGACCCAACGACGTCCGAGCCGAGTGCACGAGCGTCGGCAAGAAGAAGGTCCGCGTCACCCTGTTCGTCAACGACGAGAGGGTGGCGTCCGCGGTCGACCGCACCTCACCGTCGAAGATCGGACCCGAGGCCTACCTCATCACCGACGTGCAGGACGGCGCGTCCGGGATCGCGACCTTCGAGCGCGTTCTCGATCACCGCCGCCTGACGGTTCCGGCGCGCGCCGGGACGCCGCACCCGGGCCTGCTCCCGCGCGACCGCGGGCACCCGGTTGGGTACGCTTCGCCGGTCGGCACGGCGGCGAGCGCCGGGCAACGTCGCACGTTCGGAGGACGCATCGAGATGGCAGACGAATGGGGTCCCCTGGGAGCGCTCGTCGGTGAGTGGGAGAGCGACCGCGGCGGCCTCGACACCGCCTACTCGCACACCGAGGAGAAGGTGCTCGGCACGCCCTACCTCGAGAAGCTGACCATGAAGCCGTTCGGCCCCGTCGACAACGGCAGGCAGCACCTCTACGGCCTCGACTACAAGTCGGCCATGTGGCGCGGTGACGAGGACAACCCGTTCCACACCGAGGTCGGCTACTGGCTGTGGGACGGCGCGACGGGTGAGGTCCTGCGCGGCTTCGTCGTGCCCCGCGGCATCACCGTGCTCGCCGGTGGCAACGCTGCCGCCGACGCGACGTCGTTCAAGCTCTCGGCGAAGGCCGGCGACCCGCAGTACAACATCGGCGAGAACAAGTACCTCGCGCAGCACGCCTCGACGCTCAGCTACGAGGTGACGATCACCGTCATCGACGACGGCTCCTGGTCCTACGACGAGACCACGATGCTGCAGATGGACGAGATCGAGGGCCCGTTCGCGCACACCGACCACAACACGGTGCGCAAGGTCGGCTGACCCGCCGGGTGGGATGCTGGTCCGATGGCTGATGCTCCGTGGACCAGTGACGCGTGCTCGCTCGTCGACGCGTTCCGGGCCGGTGAGCGCTCCCCGGTCGAGGAGCTCGACGCGTCGCTCGCGGCGATCGACACGAGCAGCCTGAACGCGTTCGCCCACCTCGACGTCGAGCGCGCCCGCGCCGCGGCGGCGGCCGCCGACCTCTCGAAACCGTTCGGCGGGGTCCCGACCGGGATCAAGGAGCTCGAGCCCGTCGCCGGGTGGCCCCACACCGAAGCGTCGCTCGTGTTCGCCGACCGTGTCGCGGACTTCACGACCACGCACGTCCAGCGGCTCTTCGATCTCGGCGGCGTCGTGCCGGTCGGTCAGACGACGGCGAGCGAGTTCGGCGGGCTCAATGTGAGCAAGACCAAGCTCCACGGCGTCACCCACAACCCGTGGCTGCGCGGCCGGACCGTCGGTGGGTCCTCGGGTGGCTCGGCCGCCGCCGTCTCGGGCGGGCTCGTGAGCCTGGCGTGCGGCGGCGACGGCGGCGGGTCGATCCGGATCCCCGCCGGCTACTGCGGGCTCGTGGGCATGAAGGGCACGTTCGGTCGCATCCCCCGCAGCCCGCGTGCGTACACGCGTCCGAACACGGTCGTGCTCGGCAACCTCGCCCGCTCGGTGCGCGACGCAGCCCGGTACTTCGACGTGTGCAGCGGCTACGACCCGGCCGACCCCACCAGCCTGCCCAAGCACCCCGGGTACGAGGCGCTGCTCGGGACCCATGACCTGCGCGGCAAGCGCGTCGCGATCGTGCCGTCGCTCGGCGGCGTGCCGCTCGACCCCGGCGTCGAGGAGTACCTGCGCGCCGAGGCCGCCGAGCTGATCGCCACCACCGGCATGGTGCAGGTCGACGTGCAGATCGACCTCCCGAACATGGCGGCGCAGTGGATGATGGGCAACCTGGCCGTCGCGCTCGCCGATCTCGGTGACCGGTGGCCGGCCTGCGCCCCTGACATGACGCCCGACATCGCGCTCGGCCTCTACATGGCGCAGTCGCTCTACAACCTACGCACCGCCGCGGTCGCCGAAGCCCTGCGCATGGAGACGAACCTCGTGATGGCCGCCGCGTTGGAGCAGGCCGACTTCGTGATCGCCGCCACGAACCCGGGGCCGGCGTTCGCCGCGGACGCCGAGCAGAGCAGCCGCGAGGAGAGCTTCATCGACTGGGCCAAGTCGAGCGCGCCCGCGACCTACGCGTTCCGCAGTGCGCTGTTCGGCACGCGCCTCGCGGCCGTCGTCGCGCCGAAGCTCCCGACCCTGCTCATCAAGGGCGCGAGCGAGCGCTTCCCCGAGCTCGTGCGCATGGGTGGCCTCACCATGGTGTCCAACATCTACGGCAACCCGGCGATCTCGATCCCGGCCGGCACCGTCGACGGTCTGCCCGTCGGGATGCAGGTGCTCACCCGCCACCACGCCGACGAGCTGCTCTTCGACGTCGCGCTCAGCGTCGAGCGGGAGCGCCCCTGGCCGCTGGTCGCGCCGGCCGTCGGCACCGCGCCCGCGAGCGTCTGAGGATGGCCGGGGCGCCCAACATCGTCCTCGTCATGGCCGACCAGCACCGTGCCGACGTGCTCGCGTGCGCCGGCGACGCCTCCGCGCAGACCCCGACCCTCGACCGGCTCGCGGCGCAGGGCACCCGGTTCTCACGCGTGAGCTGCCAGGGTCCACTGTGCATGCCGGCCCGCGCCTCCTTCCTCACCGAGCGCTACGTGCGCGACCACGGCGTCTCCACCAACTGGGCCGCGGTCGCGCCCGGTACGCCGACCTACCTGCATGCGCTCCGCGATGCCGGGTACCACACGGTCCAGCTCGGCAAGGCACACCTGTCGCGCGAGGACGAGCCCGGCATCACCCACGTCGATCAGCTCGCCCCGTTGCTCGAGGCGCGCGGCTTCGCCGAGGTCCACGAGACCGGCGACAAGTTCACGATCAGCCCGCCGAGTCGGTACAACGACTTCCTCGCGGCGCGGGGGCTCGCCGACGTGTACGCGCGGCACATCCGCGACCGTGCCTACCAGGGCGAGGGCGAGAGTGGTCGGAACGCCACCAAGCGCATCCCGATGTGGGACTCCACGCCGTCGCCGCTTCCCTACGACGCGTACATCGACGTGTTCCACGGTGACCTCGCGGTCCGCTGGATCGAGGAGTACGACCGGGCCGAGCCGTTCTTCGCGTTCGTCGGATTCCCCGGTCCCCACGACCCGTGGGACGCGCCACAGGCCGCGGTCGACCGCTACGACGGCGTCGACATGACGATGCCGACGTCGACGAAGCGCCCGGACCCGGAGGGAACCGGCAACTACGGGAAGCTGCTGCGTGCGTTCCTCGGGCTTTCCGACACCGACACGATGACCGACGACGCGATCCGCGCCATGCGCCGCGCGTACTCGGCCAACGTGACCGTCATCGACGACGCGGTGGGCCGGATCCTCGTCGCGCTCGAGGCACGCGGTCTGCTCGAGAACACGTGGATGCTCTACACGAGCGATCATGGCGAGATGGGCGGCAACCACGGGATGATGTCGAAGTGCGTCCTGTACGAGCCGACCGTGCGGGTGCCGCTCATCGTCCGCCCGCCGGGTGGAGCCGGCGCTCGCGTCGTCGCGGATCTCGTCGAGCACCTCGACGTGCCGGCGACCGTGCGGGCCATCGCCGGCGCGCCCGAGCTCCCCGACAGCGAAGGGCGCTCCCTGCTCGGCTACCTGGCGGGTGACGATCCCGCGCCTCGTGCGGTGTCGATCAGCGAGAACTGGGGCTTCGCGTCGTTCGAGACCGACCGGTACCGGCTGATCGTCGACGAGGACGCGGGCGCGCCGTGCCAGCTCTTCGACCACCACGACGACCCGGCCGAGGACCACGACCGTCTCGCCGACCCGGAGTGCGCGCCGGTGCTCGACGAGCTGATGACGACGCTCGTCGCGCCGTTCCTCGCGACCACCCCCGCGCGGCCCCACGCCAGCCCGTTCACAGGCTGAGGCCCGCCATGGCCGTGCTGAGCATGAGCTTCGACCTGCGGCACCCGTCGCAGTTCACGACCACGGGCGCCGAGCTCTACCGCGCCGCGCTCGACATGTGCGCGTGGGCCGACGAGCGCGGCTTCGCGACGATCGGACTCGGCGAGCACCACCAATCACCCGACGGCTACCTCCCGGCGCCGCTGCTCTTCGCCAGCGCGGTCGGCGCGTGCACGCGGAAGGTGCGCGTGAAGGTGTCGGTGCTGCTCGCGGTGCTCTACGACCCGATTCGTCTCGCCGAGGAGATCGCGGTCGCGGATCTCTGCCTCGGCGGACGCCTCGACGTCGGGCTCGGGGTCGGGTACGTGGAGGCCGACTTCGCGGCGTTCGGCAAGGACTTCCACACCCGTGGCGCCGAGCTCGACGAGCTCATCCCGCTCCTCCGCCGGGCCTGGACCGGCGAGCCGTTCGAGTACCGAGGCACCACCGTGCAGGTGACCCCCCGCCCGGTGCAGGACCCGATGCCGGTCTTCGTGGGCGGCGCATCCCGCCGGGGTGTCGAACGAGCGGTCGAGCTGGCCGACGGCTACCTTCCGCCCGGCATGCCCGCGGGCTGGAACCGGTACCGCCGCCTCACGGTCGACGCCGGGCGCCCCGACCCCGGCGAGTATCCCCCGCACGGGCCGATCTTCCTGTGGGTCACCGACGAGGACAAGGAGGAGGTCTGGGCGCGCCTCGCGCCGCACATCCGCCACCAGATCGACTCGTACGCGGCATGGACCGAGCGCGCCTACGGCGAGCCGCAGGGGCCGTTCGTGCCGTCCCGCGACGTCGAGTCGCTCCGCCAGGGCGGCGCGTACGAGGTGCTGACGCCCGACGAAGCCGTCGAGCTGATCACCGGGCTCGGGCCCGACGGACGCGTCTCGCTCAACCCGCTCCTCGCCGGCATCGACCCCGCGGCGGCATGGCAGATGCTCGACCTCTTGGACCGCGAGGTGCTGGGCGCGCTGTAGCGCGGTGCTCGGTCAGCCGGCGTCGGGGAACGGACCGAAGAAGCCGACGATGCGCGAGATGCGGCCGTCGTCGGCGAGCTCGCCGTAGTCCATGCCCTCGAGCACGTCACCGCCGGCGTTGCGCATCACCCACGCGAACCGGAACACGCGGTCGTGCTCGTCGACGCCACTCGTCATGTCGATCGTGTGGCCCGGCATCGTCGTCTGGAACCCGCCGATGTGGGTGACGAGCGCGTCGCGCCCCTCGGCGCTCCCCGTCGGGTCGAGGTAGACGCCGTCGTCGGTCCATGCTCGTTCGAGCAGGGCCGCACGCTTCGCGTCGTCGGGCTCGTTCCACGCGGCGCCGTACGTGACGACGGCCTCGGTCGGATCCATCGGTCCCCCTCGTTGGCGTGGTTGCGTGCAGCACACTCGCGCGGTGAGGCTACCCCGATGTCCGATCTCCTGGTCCTGGGCGGCGGCATGTGCGGGCTCGTCACCGCCTTGCTGCTCGCCGGCGACGGTCACGCCGTGACGGTGCTCGAGCGCGACCCGATGGGTCCACCCCGAGACGCGGAGGAGGCGTGGCGCGAGTGGGAGCGCCGAGGCGTCGGCCAGTTCCGGTTGCTGCACTACCTCCAGCCGCGGTTCCGCCAGGAGATCGAGACGCATCTCCCCGAGCTCGCGAAGGAGATGGACGGACTCGGCGCGATCCGCCACCAGCCGATGGCGGTGCTCCCCGAGCAGTACACCGGCGGCGTCCGTCCCGGCGACGAGCGGTACGTGTCCCTCACCGGTCGTCGCCCGATGCTCGAGACCGCGGTCGGCCGGCTCGCAGAGCGCGCGCCCGGCGTGACCGTGCGTCGTGGCGTCGCAGTGACCGGTTTCGTGACCGGCGCGTCGGCGGCGCCGGGCGTCCCGCACGTCGTGGGCGTGCGCACGGACTCGGGAGAGGAGGTGCGCGCGGATCTCGTGGTCGACGTGTCGGGGCGCCGCTCCGCGCTCCCCCGCTTCCTGGAGGAGGCGGGCGCGCGGGCGCCGATCGAGGAGAGCGACGATTCCGGCCTGGTGTACTACGGGCGCCACTTCCGCTCGACCGACGGTTCGGTACCGCAGCTGCGCGGCCCGGTCCTCTCCAACGTCGGCACGATCTCGACGCTCACGCTCCCCGCCGACAACGGCACCTGGGGCCTCGGGATCCTCATCGCCTCGAGCGACAAGGTGATGCGGCCGATCAAGGACGTCGACACGTGGGAGCGCGTCTGGCGCTCGGTGCCCGTCGTCGCGCACTGGCTCGACGGCACACCCATCTCCGAGGGCGTCGCGGTGATGGCGAACCTCCCCGACCGCATCCGGACGTTCGTGGTCGACGACGTGCCGGTCGCGACCGGTGTGGTCGCGGTCGCCGACTCGTGGGCGTGCACGAACCCGGCCGTCGGGCGGGGGATCTCCATCGGCACGCTGCACGCGCTCGCGCTCCGCGACACGCTGCGGGACCCCGGCATCGACGACCCCGTCACGCTCGCAAACGCCTTCCAGGAGGTCACCACCGCGGAGGTCGAACCCTGGTACCGCGCCACCGTCGACCTCGACCGCAGCCGCCACGCCGAGATGGTCGCGCTGCGCGACGGTGACGCCGCCGAGCCCGACGGCCCCGCGCAGGCGATCAGGAGCGCGCTGCAACGCGGGGCCTGGAGCGATCCCGACCTCCTGCGGTGCCTCACGGAGATCGGGGGGATGCTGGCGATGCCCGCCGACGTCGTCGGGCAGGCCGGCGTGCTCGACAAGGTGCTGGAGCACGCCGAGGACCCCGAACCGTTCGACATGCCCACCCGTGAGGAGCTGCTCGCCCTGCTCTGACCCGGCCGCTCAGGCTCGGTTGCTCAGGCTCGGCTCCCGCCCGCCCGACCGGTCGTGCCAGGCTCTCGGGATGGCCACCACCTCCTGGCAGTCACTCGACCCGCGCACGCCCGTCATCGCCGGGGTCAGCGTCGCCTCCCAGCACCTCGACGAGCCCGGCGCGGGGAGCGAGGCGCTCGAGCTCATGGTCACCGCCGCCCACAACGCCGGCGGTGACTGCGGGGCGCGCAGCATCCTGCGTGAGGTGCAGCGGGTCGCGGTCCCCCACGGGTCGTGGGCCTACACCGATCCGTCCCGCGCGATCGCCGAGCGCATCGGCGCGCCCGACGCCGAGTCGGTGCTCGTGCAGGTCGGGATCCCGCAGCAGAAGCTGCTGAACGACGCGTACCTCGCGATTCGCGCCGGCACGCTCGACGTGGCGATGATCGTCGGCGGGGAGGCGGCGCGTCGGGCCTCGACCGCGCGTCGGCGCGAACGTACCCGTCGTCGATTCCACCCAGGACACCACGCCCGACGACTTCCAGGTCCCGACCGACGAGATCATCAGTCGCGTCGAGATCGAGGGCGGCATGGGCTCCGCGATGATGCCGTTCGCACTCATCGACAGCGCGCTCCGCCACGCCGAGGGCACCTCGATCGAGCAGCACCGCGACGACATCGCCAACCTCTACGCGGGGCTCAACCACGTGGCGGGGACGTTCGAGCACGCTGCGTTCCCGGAACCGCTGACGGCGGCGTTCATCCGCGACCCGAGCGCGAAGAACCGCCCGTACGCCTTCCCGTACAACAAGTGGCACTGCGCGCAGATGAACGTCGACCAGGCCGCGGCGATCACCGTGTGCTCCCTCGAGACCGCGGTCCGCCTCGGCGTCGAGCCCGACCAGATCGTGTTCCCGCTCGTCGGGCTGGAGTCGAGCCACTGCGTCACCCTGTCGCGCCGCGCCGTGCTCCACCGCTGGCAGGCGCTCGAGGTGCTGGGGAAGGCGGCCGAGGCACACCTCGGGCACCCGCTCGCCGAGCTCGATCTCGTCGAGATCTACAGCTGTTTCCCCGCGGCGGTGCGTGTGGGCCAGCGCGCGCTCGGGTTCCCGGTCGACGGCGTGCCCACGATCACCGGCGGCGAACCGTTCGCCGGTGGGCCGTGGAACAGCTTCGTGCTGCAGATGACCGCGGCCATGGTCGAGCGCGTGCGTGCCGAGCGCGGGTCGCGCGGCCTCGTCACCACGGTGAGCGGGCTCCTCAACAAGCCCGGCCTCGGCGTCTACTCCACCGACCCGGGCGAGGCGCCCTTGCTCGTCCGCGACCTCGCCGAGGAGGCGCGTGCGGTGACGCCCGTGGTGGAGGCGTCGTCGGGCCACACCGGCCCCGCGACCGTCGCTGCGGTCAGCGTCGCGTACGAGGGCATGGAGCCGGCGCGAGCCGTGGTGATCGGTGACCGGCCCGACGGCACGCGCTTCCTCGCGTCCTGCGCGGACGCCGAGGTCGCGAAGCGGGCCACGGTCGAGGAGCTGGTCGGCGCGGCGATCGACGTCGACGGCGTGACGTTCACGGTCTGATCCGACCCGCGCTTCGAGTCGGTCCGCCGCCCTCTGCAGCTCAGGCGTGGACGGGTGGGAGGCTGAGGGCATGGAGGTCGTCGCGGTCGTCGCCGGGCTGGCGGCAGCCGCCGTCCTCCTCCTCCAGCCCCGCGTCCGGACGTCGACGACGTGGCGGGCGATGGCCACGCCGCTCGCCTCGATCATCGGCAGCGGGTTCCTCGTGCTCGCTCCCCTGCTCGCCGCGTCGGTCGGCGCCTGGGCGCCGCTGGCGATCCTGGGGGTGGTCACCCTCGCGTACGGGATCGGGGCGTCGATCCGCTTCAACATCGCCCACGCCGAGCCCCTGCTGGACGCCGACGAACCGCCGCGAGCCCTGCAGGCAATCGACCGCCTGAGCCGGATCGCGCTCGGCATCGCGTACATGATCTCCGTCGCGTTCTACCTCCGGCTGCTCGCGTCGTTCGTGCTCGACGGGGTCGGCATCCAGAGCGACATCGCTGCCCGCGCGCTGACCACCTTGGTGCTCGCGACGCTCACGCTCATCGGCACGACGCACGGCCTGCGAGGCATCGAGTCGGTCGAGATCCCTGCGGTCGACCTGAAGCTCGTCGTGATCGGCGGTCTGCTCGCAGGGATGCTCGTGTACAACTTGGTGCACGGCGCGGACGTGCTGCATGCCTACGAGCACCATTCGATCTCCCACGACGCGTTCGACGTGGTGCGCCGG
The DNA here is from genome assembly GCA_963809885.1 of uncultured Acidimicrobiia bacterium. Classification (GTDB taxonomy): domain Bacteria; phylum Actinomycetota; class Acidimicrobiia; order IMCC26256; family PALSA-555; genus JALHSW01. The sequence goes on from CAWELA010000002.1 coordinate 171,778, forward strand.
GTTGCGGGGATGCTCCTGGTGGTCCAGGGCTTCGAGACGTCGCGCTACCTCGGCCGGTACTACGAGGCCGAGACCCGGGTGCGCACGATGCGCCTCGGGCAGCTCATCAGCGGGGCGATCTACGTGGTGTTCGCCGGGCTGGTCGTCGTGCTGTTCGGGGATCTCGGCGACGGCGCCCAGGAGACGGCGATCCTCGACGCGGCGAGGGTGGTGACCCCGCTGCTCGTGCCCCTGGTGATCCTCGCCGCGATCGGGAGCCAGCTCTCGGCCGCGGCTGCCGACACCGCCGGCGGCGCCGAGATGCTGGCCGGGGAGCAGCACCACGGTCACGGGAACTTCGGCTACCTCGTGGTCGGCATCGGAGCGATCACGATCGTGTGGCTGACCGACATCTTCTCGATCGTGGCGATCGCGTCGCGCGCGTTCGCGCTCTACTACCTCGCACAAGCCGTGATCGCGACGATGACCGCTGTACAGGCCCACCGGGACCGCTGGCGCCGGGTCGTGGTGGCCAACGTGGCGCTGAGCGTCGTGCTCGCCTTCGTGGTCGTCGCCGCGATCCCCGGCGGCGGGTGAACCTGGCTGCGCCGCGCGCTCAGGACCGCGCCCAGGTGCCGTGCCCGCCCAGGCCGGGTGCGGTGTAGGTGAGCGTGGTCTTCGTGCACGTGTACGTGCCGTCGAACGGGGAGCCGCCCCCGGAGAGCGGGACGATCTGACCGCCGAGGCCGGGTACGTCGATCTGGATCTGCGCGGTGACCTCACCGAGGGCGAGCGTCCGCACGAGCCCGTTGCTCGCGCTCACGAGCCCGCCCGTGTGGCCGGAGAGCTTGAACCTCCCGGTGAGTCCACCCGGCAGGGTGGTGATCACCGGGGTGGACGCGTCGAGGTCGACGCTCCCGGTGCCGTTCTTGCGCAGCATGAGCACCGAGCCTGCGCCGCCCGACCCGGTGATGCCGGTGCCGGGCACGTCAACGACCACCTCGGTGCTCACCCAGGTACCGACGAGGCACGGGTCGACCTTCGTCGGATGCTTGCAGAAGTCGTCGAGCGACCGGCCCTGCACCGTGACGTGCGCGGCCTTCGCGCCACCGGAGGCTCCGAGCAGCGCCGCGCCCGGCGCGATCGCGTCCAGGTCGACCCCGTCGCCTGCGGAGCCGTCGGGGCACGCGCAGCCCTGCGGCAGCGCGCAGAAGGTGCGACCCGACACGTCGACCAGCAGGTGGTCGATGCCGCCGGCGTCGCGCAGCCGCCCGTGAACATCCGCGCTGGTCGCGATCGTGACGACGTCGGCGCTCACGTCGAGGTCGAGCAGTGCGTTCGCGGCCTTCGGCACCGACGCGCTCGCGCTCTTGCCGTTCGCGACGGCGCGCCCGAGACGCGGCGGCTTCGTGGCGGGAATGTCGGGGCCACTGGTGTCCCACGCGGCGCCGAACGACGGCTCCCGAGCGAGGCCCGAGGGCCAGTCGTCGAGCGCGGCCGGGCTCCCCTCGACGCCGATCGCGAATGCGGCCGCGTCGTCCTCGGCTTCGGTCATGGGGAGCAGCCGGGGCCAGACGTCGATGCCGACGTCTTCGAGGTGCCCGAAGAACCCGATGCCGTCGTACGCGCGCCCGAAGAGGCTCTTGTTCGGCGCGCCGAGGTACGGCCCCCACTTCTCCGTCGTGATCGACGACCCCGGCACGAGCTCGGCGGCCGCCCACATCGCGGATCCCTCCTCGACCCAGTCCGTCACGTCGGCGCCACCGGTCGCGCGGGCCTGGTAGCAGTGGACGACCTCGTGGTACAGGACCAGCTTCGTGTCGGTGTACGCGAGGTGCTGGCCGTTCGGCTGCACCTGGATGAGGCAGGTGTCGGCATCGTCGCCGTAGGTCCAGGTGTGGGCGTACTTGCCCCCGCCCGCGAGCTTCGTGTCGAGGAGCTGGAGGAAGGGCGCCTTCCCGAGCGGCGCGACGCCGAGCCGCACCGCGAGGTCGGTGACCGCGGCTTCCACGATCGGGCGGAGGTCCTGGGTGCCCGGCGAGTCAGCGGTCGGTTCCGGGGGCTTGGGCACCGACGCTCGGGGCGCGCTCGCCCCTGCAGCGGCACCGAACCCGAGAAGCCCGGTGGCCACCACGGTCGCCACGACCACGGCGTGCAGCACCCGGCGACGCATGGTCCCAGTCTTCCACCGGGGAACCCGGCGAAGACCGGGGACCCGGAGGGGTATAGATCCGCTGCTGGTGGGGCATGCTGGGCATGATCGTCGCCACCGCGAAGAGGTCCCCCATGGCCGCTCTCGAGCCCTCAGCCTCGCTACGTCGAGCCCGGCTGGTTCACCCAGCACGTCTTCAATCCGACGATCGCGCTGTTCACGCGGATGGGTCTGAGCGTGTGGGGCTCGCGCGAGCTGCGCGTGCGCGGCCGGAAGAGCGGCGAGTGGCGGAAGAACCCGGTCAACCTCCTCACCCTGGACGGCACCGAGTACCTCGTCGCCCCCCGTGGCACGACGCAATGGGTGCGCAACCTGCGGGTCGCCGGCGCCGGCGAGCTGCGCGTCGGTCGCCGCGTCCAGGTGTTCACCGCCACCGAGCTCGCCGACGCCGACAAGGTGCCGGTCCTCCGCGCGTACCTGAAGCGGTGGAAGGCCGAGGTCGGCGCGTTCTTCGACGGTGTCGACGGCGACGCGTCCGACGCGGAGCTGCTCGCGATCGCCCCCGACCATCCCGCATTCCGGATCGAGTCGACGCCGACGCCGCACTGAGCCGGCCACTACGCTCCCGGGCCGATGGCCGAGCTCACCACGCCCTGGTTCCTCGCCCGGCCCGCGGGTGACGGGCCGCGGCCCGGCGTCGTCGTCATCCACGAGGGCAACGGGATGTCGCCCCAGGTGCTGCGCTTCTGTGAACGGCTTGCGCGCGAGGGCTACGTCACCATCGCGCCCGACATCTTCTGGCGCTCCGGCGGCTCCGAGGCCGAGGACTTCGCCAAGCTGATGGGTGCGCTGCAGCCCGCACAGATCGGCGACGACGTCTCGGCCGCGGTCGGCGAGCTCCGCCGGCTCGGCTGCACCAAGATCGGCATGACCGGGTTCTGCATGGGCGGCAACATCACGTACCGCACCGCTTGCGCCGACCTCGAGGGCGCCGGTCCCGAGATCGACGCCGCCTTCGCGTGCTACGGCGGCGGCATCGCGCAGCGGCTGGGCGAGCCCCGCTGCCCCACCATCCTCTGCTTCGGTGGCCACGACCCCTACATCTCGCCCGAGGACATCGCGACCGTGCAGGCGCGGCATCCCGACATCACCGTCGTGTACCCCGACGCCGGCCACGGCTTCATGCGCGACCGCTCCGGCGACTACCACGAGGCGTCGGCCACCGACGCGTGGCAGCGCCTCACCACGCACTTCGCGACCCACCTGCGCTGAGTCGCGCGGACGAAGGCCGCGCCCGGCTCTTCGGTTGTCAAGGAGCTGTCGGGGAGGCTCGATCTCGTCTGCCGGCGCGCGTGGCGCGTCCGTCAGGCGGCGGGCCCGGCGCGCGCCTCACCCGCGCCGCGGCCGGGCTCGTCGATGCGATGCCACGCCAGCCCGTCGAGTCGTTCGGGATCGCCCTCGAGCACGAAGGGGCCGTGGGGCACCGCCCGGCGGTGATGGACCTTGCAGATCATCGCCAGATTGCGCTTCTCGGTCGGTCCGCCCCGGCTGCGGGGCACCAGGTGGTGCGCGTCGAGCCCGAACGTCCGCTCACATCCCGGGACCCGACACTCCGGGTCGCGGGCGACGAGGTGGTCGCGCAGAGCAGCGGGGATCATGTCGCCCGACACCGGTGCGAGCGGGTCGCCATCGTGCACCTCGCGCACCGCGGCCCCGTCGGTGATCAGCTGCTGCACGGTCTCGACGGCGATGGGCATGCCGTTGACCTCGGGCTGCGCGTCGGATCCCACGTGGATCACGACCGCGGCATCCAACGCTTCGCCGACTTCGCAGGGTCGGCGCCCCGGCACTGGCGCGCCCGGCAGCTCGACCAGGGCGTCTGCCCACGTCGCCCGACTCCCAGGGTTGCCCTTCGGCGGCTTCATCCCGTTCACCAGGTGCTCGAGGACCGCTTCGACCAGCGCGCCGTTGACGTCGGGGATCTGCCCGTTGAGCCGCAACCACTCCCCTGGCGCCACCAGCGCAGCCCCGCGTCCTGCCGTTGCTGCATCTCCTCCGCTGACCGCCGCTGGCGCGGCCACCGGCGAGGTCGCTCGGCGCCGCGTGCGCCGCGCTCGGCCCACTCCGCGTCGGTCGGGCGTCGCCAGCTGGACGATGTGCTCGAGCTGGTCGAACGAGAGGTCGCCCGCCTCGGCGGCCGCCGCGACGCACGGCAGCGACTCCAGGCTGCGCGCGATCTCGACCTCGGCTCGTGCCGTCGACGGCCGCACCTGGTCGCGCCCCTGCACCCACTCGGCAGCCTCGCGGCCACCGGTGGCGCCGCGCTCGTCGAGCACGCGATCGAGCGCGACGCGCCGCAGCCGCCACCGGCGCTCCTCCACCCGCGCGGCGTCGCGCTCGGACCGGAGGCGCTCCGTGGGCCACGTGCGCAGCTCGTCGAGGTCGGTGCTGAACATGGCCTCACGATGACAGGCGGGTGTGACAGCTACCCCCGCTCGGAGGCCCTCCCGCGAAGAAGTTCGGAGAATTCCTTTCGGGGCGATCTTGGGTCACGCCGGGGGCGCGGCGATGTCGCATCGCCGCGGCTGAGGGCTAGCGTCGCCGGATGCGCACGCGTCTCGGTACCCCACTCGCCGTCCTCCTCGCGGTCCTGACGATCGGCGTCGGGAGCGCAGCTGCGTCCGTCGCGCCGACCGCCCCGATCCGGGCCACGACCACGCAACCCCCGGCACCCGGCGACGTCGGCCCGGGGACACCCCCTGACGCGGTCGGGCGTCGCACCATCGAGGTGCAGTCCGAGCCCGGACGCACCCTCACCGCCGACGTCTGGTACCCGGCCGACCAGGCCGCGGTCGCCGGCGTGCCCAAGTCCACCTATGAGTTCCCCGGCCTCTCCTACGTCTCGACCGAGGCGTACGACTCACCGCCGGTGTCGGCCGCCGGACCGTTCCCGCTCGTCGTCTACTCCCACGGTTCGGGTGGGCTGCGCTACATCTCCGCCTACATCACCGAGGCCCTCGCCGCCCGGGGCTTCGTGGTCGTGTCGGTCGACCACACCGGGAACACCGCGCTCGACGCGCTCACCAAGACGACGCTGCCGCGCAAGGAGATCGTCCGGCTCCGGCCGGTCGACATCCGGGCCGAGATCGACACGATGGCCACGCAGACCGCCGACCCTGCGAGCCCGTTCGCGGGCACCGTCGACGCGGCGAACGTCGGCCTCATCGGCCACTCCGCGGGCGGCACCGGGGTGCTGATGACCGCATCGGGTCACAGCGGCGTGTCGGCCGACGAGCGCGTCAAGGCAGTGGTCGGCCTCGGCACCTACGTCGACCCGGTGAGCGACCGGGAGCTCGCGCGGCTGAAGCTCCCGGTGATGCTGATCAGCGGCACGCTCGACACCACCACGCCGATCAAGACCCAGACTCAGCGCGCGGCCAAGAAGATCCCCGGCGACCCGCTCTACCGCGTCGACCTGAAGGGTGGCGGCCACCAGTCGTACACCGACGTCTGCTACTACGAGGACCTCGCCGCGGCGACACCCGGCACCGCGCAGCTCCTGATCGACACGATCAAGGAGTACACCGACGACGCGTGCACACCGAAGTTCCTCCCGCACGAGCACGCGCACGAACTGATCGACCGCTACACGATCGGGTTCCTCGAGCGCTACCTCGCGAACGACAAGGCCGCCGCGAAGCTCCTGCAGCCCACCGAACCGAAGGTCGTGACGCTCACCGTCAAGCACTGATGGCCCCGGTCACCGCCGTTCGGGTCCTGCACCCGCCTGGCGTCGACCCGGGCCACACCGCGTGGGAGCATGGGATCCGGTGAACCCCGAGTCGATCGTCCCCGTCACGCTCTGCTTCGACATCGAGCCGGATGCCCGGGCGTTGCGTGGCCGCACGCCTGAACCCCTCGCCGGGTTCGAGCACCTCGCGAAGATCGCCCCCGAGCTGCGCGATCGCCTGTCCGAGGCGTCGGGCGAACCGGCGCGCTTCACGTGGTGCATCCGCATCGACCCACAGATCACCGAGGTGTACGGCTCGCCGGTCGCGCTCGTCGACCGGTACTCGCTCGAGCTCGACGGTTTCCGCGACGCGGGCGACGAGATCGGCCTGCACCCGCACACCTGGCGGTGGCTGGGACGGTGGGTCTCGGACCGCGCCGACGCTGCGTGGGTCGCGCACTGCCTGGCTGTGGGGCTGGAGGGGTACCGCGACGCGTTCGGCGCGCCCTGCCGGGTCCACAAGGCGGGTGACGAGTTCATCACGACCGCGCTCGCCCGGCAGCTCGACGACGCCGGGATCACGTGCGACCTGAGCGTCTCGCCCGGCCTGGCCGCCGTGCGCGGCCTCGCGTCGTCCGACGCCGAGGAGACCACCGGCTGGGTGCAGGACACCCAGACGGTGCCGCACTTCGCGTACCGACCGCGCCGCGACGACTTCCGTCGTCCCGATCCCGACCGGACCGACGGTCTGGCCATCCTCCCGCTCACATCGGGGCTGACCTTCGCGATGGACCGGTCGGGCGCACGGTCGCGGCCGACCGGCACCTTCGAGACGCTGTCGCCGTGGCTCGACCCCGCGCGCTTCCAAGCGATGCTCGAGCTGCGGCTCGCGTCGCCGACCCTCACGCACCTCGCGTTCGCAGTGCGGTCCGACACCGCGCTGCACGCCGACCTGTGGGAGACCGTCGAGACGAACCTCACCGACCTGGCCGACCGGCTCTCCGAGCGCCACCGCTGGTGCACCGCGCCCGACACCACCACGACAGCGCTGGGCTCCCAGTGCGACCTCGTCACGGAGACCCCCGAGCGCGCCGCCGAACGTGCGCAACGGTGGGCACGCGGGTACCAGGACCCCGGCTTCCGCGACCACGTCGACCTCGACACCCTCGACCTCGACGAGGGTGATCCGCTGCTCGCGCCCGCTGGTGCGGAGCCCGCTGCGCGTGAGCGCCATCCTGCCGGTGTTCGACGGTGGCCGCTACCTGCGCGGTGCGGTGGAGAGCCTCGCCAACCAGACCGAGCCGCCCGACGAGCTCGTCGTGGTCAACGACGGTTCGCCGGCGAGCGACCTCGATTTCCTCGACTTCCTCGCGGCACCGTTCTCGATCCGGGTCGTCCACCAATCGAACGCGGGGCAGTCGGCTGCTCGCAACGCGGGCGTTCGCGTCGCGAGCGGGGAGCTGGTGGCGTTCCTCGACCAGGACGACCGTTGGCAGCCCGAGCACCTCGCGGCGCTCTGCCGACCCCTCCGCGACGATCCCGACGTCGTGTGGTCCTACAGCGACTTCGACGAGATCGACACCGACGGGCAGGTCGTCACCCGCCGATATCTGGGGGAGCACCGCGTCGAGCACCCGAAGCAGACCCTGCGCGCGTGCATCGAGCGCGACCTGATGGTCCTCCCGTCGGCCAGCGTGCTGCGGCGCGACGCGTTCGAGCAGCTCGGCGGCTTCGACGCGACCCTGCGCGGGTACGAGGACGATGACCTCTACGTGCGGGTGTTCCGCGCCGGCGGCCGGTTCGCCTTCACACCCGAGGCGCTGACCCTCTACCGTGTGCACTCGGACGTGGACTCCGCGACCCGTCGCTTCGCCGAGAGTCGGCTCCGCTTCAGCGCGAAGCTCCGCGACTCGATCGTCGACGACCGGCGCCTGGGCCGCTACTACTTCTCCGACCACATCGTGCCGCGGTTCTTCGACGCCTCACTCGACGACTACCTCCGGGCGGTGTCCTTCGAGGACTGGGACGCCGCGGCGCGCTCGTACGAGGACCTCGTCGCATTCAACCGGCTCCGCCGACGCCGCGTGCCGCGCTGGAAGCTGAGGGTGCTGCGCCACCCCCGAACCTTCCGGCGACTCCTCGTCGCCCACGAGCGGCTCCCGCGGCCACTGCGGATCACGAAGAACCCGATACTGCAGCTGCGCTGACTGCGCCGCCACCCGGTGTGCCCGGTTCGCTGTTCCGACGTCACCTCGACCGGGGCGTTCTCGGGAGCCGCTCGATCTCGTCGAGCGCTCAGACCTCCCCGTCGGTCGCCGGCCCCAGGTCCTTGATGGCGACGACGGCCGAGCGCGTGAACACACGCGTGCCCGTCGACTCGTCTTCGGGGATGTCGGCGTCGAAGAACTCGACGAGCGCGTCGCCCTCCTCGTAGCGCGACGCGGCGATCGTCTCCGAGACGCGTTCCTTGAAGCTCACCTGGTAACGACGGCGCTCCATCTCAGGAGACGGCCTGGCGCTGCAGCTGCTCCGCGAGGCGCGCGCCCCAGCGCAGCGCGTGGCGCTCTTCGTCTTCCTCGAGCCGGTTCTCCTTGGTGACGAGGAAGCTCTCCGGCTCGACGACGAGGGTGCAACCGTGCTTCCGGAGCCGCTTGGCGATGCCCTTCGATGCCCGCCCGGTGAAGGACGGGGGGCCCTCCATGCGGGTGTCGAACGCCGCGGCCCGGGCCGAGAGGTCGGGCAGGTCGTCGAACCACTCCCGCAGGCCTGCACCCTCGGCGTCGGGGTCGAGCGCGAGCCCGCTGTCGGGCTTCTCGGCTGCTTCGACCGCGGCCTGGCGCGTGCTCTCGCGGGTCATGCCGTGCACGTGGGTGGGACCTCCCACGACGACGAGTCCCGCGTCGCCCAGCATCTCGGCGTCGGCGCGCTCGACCGGCAGCACCAAGACCTCGTTGCCGGCGTCCTCGATCCCCCGGCCGATCGCATCCGCGATCAGGTGGGTGTTGCCGTACATCGACTCGTAGACGACGACGACGTTCATCACTCCTCCTTCTCCGCTTCGTCCTGCTTCACGTTCTTTCCGACCTCTCCTTGCACTCTCGCGGGCAGGGCAGGGCCGGTCCAGGGTCGAAGGTCCCGGGCGGGTGGCGGGCGAGCACGGATCGACCCAGCTCCCCCGCCTGCGGTAGAACTATGGGCACCGATCGGGCGGAGGGGCGAGATGCGGCGAGTCGTGGTGATCCTGACCGTGGTGGGCTTGGCCTGCACCGCGTTCGCAGCACTGGGCGCGGGCCCCGCAGCGGCGGCGCCGGGCGCGTTCGTACAGCTCGACGGTCTCGACTCCGGGAGAGAGTGCCTGCTCGCGCGCATCGACCCGGCCAGCGGCCAGCTCAGCGAGATCTCCACCAACATGGGGATCTGCTCCGGTGACCTCGCGCTCGGCCCCGACGGCACGCTCTACGGCGTCGACGGCCCGAACCACGACCTGCTCACCTACGACACCGACCCGGCCTCCGCCGGCTACGGCACCTCGACGGTGGTCGGACCCCTCGGCACCTCGGCCAGCAGCATCGAGGTCGGTGGGCTCACGTTCGACGCGGCCGGCGCGCTGTGGCTGGTCACCGAAGCCTTCGGCCCATCCCCGGCCGAGACACCGCCCGACGCGCAGGCCGAGACCTGCGACTTCTCCACGTGCCTCTACCAGGTGAACCCCGCGAGCGGCGCGGCCGGCTTCGTCGCCGAGGTCACCACCGACGTGCCCGACGACAACGTGTTCGTCGACAGCCTCGCGGGCGCGTGCACCGGGCAGGTGTACCTGGAGTACACGACCCCCCTCGTGCAGGGCGCGACGACCAGCACCACCGCGACGACCGGCACCGACGACGCAAGCGGGACTGCCGACACCCCCGACGAGGTGCACGGGCTCCCGGCGCCGCCCGAGGAGTTTCGCCTCGGGATCCTGGGGACGAGCGACGGTCGGGTCGCCGACATCGGCCCCGACGGGGACCAGGTCCAGGTCGGTCACATCGACTTCAGCGCCGACCAGGTGCTCTACGGGATCGACGAGATCCTCAAGCCGTTCTCGAGCGACGGCGCGGGCGCGCAGATCACCGTCGACCAGTCCACCTACACGGTGAACCGGGGTACCGGTGCCGCGACGATGATCGCCGCCGTGGTCGGTCTGCCCGAGGACGCCTTCATCCGGTCGCTCGCCGTGGCACCGGTGCGTCCGTGCGTCGAGGAGCTCCCGATCACCTTCACCGGCTGAACGTGTTGACCGGCTGATCGCGGCGGCCCGTGCTTCGGGCAGCTAGGACGCGGGCTCGGAGCCCACGACCCCCACGAAGCTCACGCACTCGCCGGGCGACCCGCCGAGGTTGTGGGTGAGCGCGAGCTTCTTGCCTGCGCTGACCGTTCCCACCTGGCGATCGCCCGCCTCGTCCCGCAGCTGCAGCCAGCACTCGAAGAGCATCCGGAGCCCCGACGCGCCGATGGGGTGTCCGAACGCCTTCAGCCCACCATCGGGGTTCACCGGCAGCTCACCCTCCCGGTCGAAGGTCCCCGCGAGGACCTCCTTCCAGGCGAAGCCGCGCTCGGCGAAGCCGAGGTCCTCCATCAGCACCAGCTCGGTCGGCGTGAAGCAGTCGTGCACCTCGGCCATCGCGAGCTCGGCCCGCGGGTCGGTGATGCCGGCTTGCCGGTAGGCATCGGCCGCGGCCGCGACGACCTCCGGGAACGACGTGTAGTCGTAGTCGCTGTCGACGACGCCCGTCGCCGGTCCGGCGACGAACGAGAGTCCCTTCACGTACAGCGGGTGCTCTGTGTACCGGTGCGCGTCCTCGGCGCGCACGACGACCGCCGCGGCGGCACCGTCGGAGACCCCGGAGCAGTCGAAGATGCCGAGGTTCCCCGCCATGATCGGCGAGCACGCGATGGTCTCCTTCGCCACCTCACGGCGGAACTGCGCTCGCGGGTTCAGCGCCCCGTTCTGGTGGTTCTTCCACGCGATGCGCGTCAGCACCTCCTTGAACTCCTCGCTGTCGACCCCGTACTTGCGGCAGTACGCGGGTCCGAGGAGGCTGAACAACGCCGGCGCGCTCAGGTCGGCCGTGGTGCCGTCGTCCGGCGGCGCGCTCGACCACGAGACCCGAGAACCCGCCGTCCTTCAGCTTCTCCACGCCGGTGGCCATCGCGACGTCGAACGCGCCCGACGCCACCGTGTAGCAGGCGTTGCGGAACGACTCCGACCCGGTGGCGCACATGTTCTCGACACGCGTCACCGGCTTGTAGTCGATGCGCAACGGTCGGGAGAGGGTGAGGCCCGAGATCCCCGAGCCCATCGTGCCGACCCAGTAGGCGTCGACGTCCTCCTTCGCGACGTCCGCCGACGTGAGCGCGTCGCCCACCGCATCGACGAGCAGGTCGTCCGCGCTCTTGTCCCAGTGCTCGCCGAACGGCGTGCATCCCATCCCCACGATCGCCACGCGATCCCGAATTCCATGGCTCGCCATCAGTCGCCTCGCTTCGTCTCGCCGGACACAGCCGTCCCGCCCGCAGTGCGCTCCGGGCGACCCTTCCAGAAGTAGTTGTGCACCGACTGCGCGGTGCTCACCCGCCGGAACGTCATCTCGATGCGGTCACCGATCGCCACCGTGTCCGGGTCCACGTCGGTGAGGGCGCAGCGGAAGCGTCCGCCACCCTCGAAGTCGAGCACCGCGGCCACGAGCGGCGGGCTCGGGGTGAAGGCGAGCCGGTCGATCGTGAAGGTCGCAACCGTGGCCGGGACATCGGCCATCGCGACCTCGCGCATGCGGTCCACCGCACCACAACGGGCGCAGACCCGCGAGGGCGGCAGGTGCCGCTCGCCGCACTCCTCGCACACCGAACCACTGAACGCGAACTTCCACGGGTCACGTCGCAACGACGGGGGAGCCGCCGGGGCCACGGGATCCGGCCGGCGCGGCGGCTCGCGCTCGAGCATCCCGCGCCAGGTGAGGAACGTCTCGTACGACAGCCCGGTGTGGCCCGCGGCGCGCTGGTCGGCGACCGACCAGCGCGGTTGGTGCGCGCCGAGCGCGTCGGTCATCTCCATGATCATCACGTCGGCCCCGTCGGCCAGGGTCACGATCGCCACCCGCTCGCCGGGAGCAGCGCGCTCGAAGACGTCGGCGAGCAGCAGCGCGCCGTGCGGGGTCCCGGTGTTCCCGATCTCGGTGCCGAGGTCGGGGACGAGCGCCTCGGCGCGGGTCCCCAACGATCGGGCGACCACGCGCGCGGCGCGGGCGTGGACGCCGGTGACCACGACGTGCGCAAGCGCGTCGGGCGTCGTATCGGCTGCCTTGCAGGCGTCTGCGAACGCAGCCTGCGCGACGGGAACGTACGCGTGCTCACCGAAGCGCTCCTCCCAGACGTGGGCGGCCGGCTCCCCGGGGAGCTTCCACCGGTCGAGGAACTCCAGGGTCGCCGCGCCCCAGCCGATCGGTCGCGCTTGATCGTTCGGGCCGTCCGGCGCGAACAGGAGGGCTGCCGCCCCGTCGCCCCCGTCACGCTCGTCGGCTCCCCCGGGCAGGCCCGTGCGAACATCGGACAGCACCACCAGCGTCGGCTCGGAGGCATCGGCCGCGAGGCGGATCGCGCCAGCCCCGGACCGCACGGCACCGCCGACGTCGTACGCGCTCGTGGCCGCGTCGAGCCCGAGCGCGGCGTGGATCGCCGTGGCGTTCGTCTTCTCGAGATAGGGGGGCGACGCCGTCGCGAACAGCAGACGGCGCGGGCGCAGCTCGTGCGGGACGCCCGCGAGCACGCTCCGGGCCGCCTCCGCGCCCATCGTCGTCGAGTCCTCGTCATAGGAGGCGACGGATCTCGACCCCGGCGCGGGGGGCGTCCCCAGTGCGGCGGCGATGGCGCTCCGCTCGAGCCGCTGCTCGGGCAGGTACACGCCGATGGCGACGAGACCCATATGGGGCGCTCCTCGAGTCGGGCCGGGTGCTCCGGCCGGGCGATCCCGGACCCCCGAAAGGTAAACTGTGACTCACATCGGCCGCCAGCCGAGTCCCGTTCACGGGACCGGGCGAGGCCCGGACGCACGGCCCGGACCACGTGGGCCCGTGGGAAGGACGCAGCAGGGTGACCGCTCCGAGAACCGCTCCGACCTCGGGCCGGGGCACCCGGCGCGAGGCGATGCTCGACGCGGCCGCCAAGCTCTTCTCCACTCGTGGGTACGTCGACACCGGGATCGACGACATCGGTGAAGCCGTCGGCGTCACCGGGCCGGCGGTGTACCGGCATTTCGCGAGCAAGGACGCCCTGCTGGTCGCCGTGCTGGAGCGAGCCGTCGAGCAGTCGGAGTCCATCCTCCCCCGCGCCCTCGAGGAAGCGCGTTCGCCCGAGGACGCGCTCGCCCGTCTGGTCGACTACACGGTCGCCGACTGCATCGCGGACCGGGAGCTCACCGCCATCTACTGGCAGGAGTCGCGGAACCTCCCGACCGCGCGGCGGCGGCGCTTCGAGCGCGTCCAGCGCGAGCTGATCGAGGCCTACGCGAAGATCCTCCGCGCCGTCCGCCCCGACCTGACACCCAGCGAGTCCCGCATGGCGGTCTACGCGGCGAGCGCGCTGATGCGTTCGGTCGCCAACCGCGAGAGCAGCCTCCCCGAACCGGCGCTCCAGCGGTTGCTGTCGTCGATGGCGAGATCCGCGCTCCTCGGTGCGGACGCGAGCGAGGCCCCGTAGGAGCCGGTCCTCCCCTAGGCCAGCTCGTCGGGACGCGGCGTGTGCTTCCCGTCGCTCCAGCTCGGTGCGCGCTTCTCCATGCGGGCCATCACACCCTCCGTCGCGTCGGGGCGCGACCCGAGCCACCAGATCAACCTCGTCTCCCTCGAGATCGCGGCCGGTCGTTCCTCGGCGTCGGCGAACTCGTGGACGAGGTGCTTGGTCACCGCGACCGCGAGCGGTGAGGTGTTCTCGGCGATGTCGTGGGCCAGCTCCAGGGTCTCGGCGAGGACCCGGTCGGCCGGGAACGCCCGCGCGCAGAGGCCGATCGCGGCCGCTTCGGCCCCGGTGAACGCACGACCGGACAACAGCAGCTCGAGTGCTCTCGGGAGCCCGACGATCCTCGGGACGAGCCAGGTCGAGTTGGCGTCGGGCGCCACTCCGAGGCGCGTGAACATGAACTGCAGCCGAGCGTCCTCGGCCACGTAGCAGCAGTCGAAGAGCAGCGGCAGCGTGAGCCCGGCGCCGACCGCAGCTCCGTTGATCGCGCCGAGCACCGGTGTCGCGAGCTGCCAGAACGCAACCGACTCCCAGATGCTGTCCGACGTCACGCCGAGGGCGCGGTCGTGCTCAGCCTGGAAATCCGCGCCGAAGCCTCCCTCGGTGAGGTCGATCCCGCTGCAGAACGCCTTCCCGGAGCCGGTGACCACGATGGCCCTGACGTCCTCGTCGGCGTCGAGCGCCCAGATCGCCTCGTGCATCTCGGCCTGCATCGACAGCGTGATCGCGTTGCGAGCCTCGGGCCGATGGAGCGTGACGGTCGCCACGCCGCCTTCGACGTCGACCAGGATGGTCTCGTACTCCACGGTGCGTCCCCTCCGGTCGGCCGGTCGGCCGGTCGGTCCGGTCGGTCAGTTCGGTCAGTTCGGTCAGTCGGTCACGAAGGCTGCGGCTTCGCGGTCCCACGTGGTCTCGTTCAGCGCGCGCTCGCGCAGCTTCACCTTCTGCGTGCGCATCGTGGCCTCGGTCTTGGGCAACGACCCGACGAACTCGACGTACCGCGGCACCATGAACTTCGGCATCCGCGGCACGAGGAACTCGATCAGGTCCCCATGGCTCACCTCGGCCCCGTCGCGCAGCACGACGCAGACCTTCACCTCGTCCTCCATGTACTCGGAGGGCACTGCGACGGCCGCTGCCTCGGACACCTCGGGGTGCTGGGCGACCAGGGCCTCCACCTCGAACGACGAGATGTTCTCGCCGCGGCGGCGGATCGCATCCTTGATCCGGTCCACGAAGTAGTAGTTGCCGTCGGCGTCGTACCGGAACGCGTCACCGGTGTGGAACCATCCGTTGCGCCACGCCTCGGCGGTGACCTCGGGCATGCCGAAGTAGCCCTGGTTGAGCACCCAGGGCTCGCGCGTCCGCACGATGAGCTCGCCCACTTCGTCGGGGCCGAGTGGCTGGTCGTGCTCGTCGACGATCCGCACCTCGTACCCGGCCCACCCGCTGCACAGCTTCCCGCAGCTCGTCGAGTTCGGCGAGCGCGTAGCCGTCGGAGACGAACGGTCCCCCGATCTCGGTCATCCCGTAGCCGGTGCCGACCTCGACGCCGAACCGTTGCTTGAACTGGTCGACCTCGGGAACGAGCGGGCCCATCATCACGTGGCGCAGCGGCGTGTCCGCGTCGTCCGGCCGTTCCGGCTGGAGCAGGAGGAACGCCGCGATGGGCCCGACGAGCCCGGCGCCGGTGATGCCGAACGCGCGCACGTCGTCCCAGAAGTGCTCGATCGAGAACTGCTCCCGCACCACCATGCGGGCCTCGAACAAAGCGGCCTGGTACAGCATCGACTTCCCCGACACGTGGAACGCCGGGTACATCGCGTAGAAGCCCTCACCGGGCCGGACGAAGTCGTCGGGTGCGACGCTCACGAAGGACCACAGCGTGCCCCACGGCATGAGCACGCCCTTCGACGGGCCCGTGGTGCCCGAGGTGTAGATGATCGCGGCGATGTCCCAGTAGTCCGGGCCCACGAAGTCGGTCGCGGGCGTCGCGTCGGCGAAGAACTCGGCTCCGGTGAGCACGCGCCCGGCCAGCCCGTCCGGCGCCGTCTCCGCGTCGAGGACCACGACGGTGCTCAGCCCGTCCAGCTCGGCTGCGACCTCGGCCAGCTGGGGCACGAACCGCTCGCTCAGCACGAGGGTGGTCGCCTCGGAGTTGTCGATCAGGTAGCGGAGCATCTGGCCCCGGTACATGTTGTTCGTCGGGACCTCGACGGCCCCGAGCCAGGCGAGGCCGAGCCACGCGTGGAAGGCCTCGAACGAGTTCGGCAGCATCGTGACGACGTGATCACCGGGAGCCACCCCCGCCCGTCGGAACGCGTCCGCCCAGCGCAGGTTCTCCTCGTGCAGCTCGCGCCGCGTCAGCTCGCGCCCGGCGACGTCCTGCATCGCGATGGCGTCGGGCTGTTCGTCGGCCAGGCGCGCCAGCAGGTGCGGCAGGACGTGATCGCGCTCGAGCATCGTGGCCTGGCCTCCCGTTCTCCGTCGTCGGGCTCAGTCATGGGGTTCAGGTCGTGGGAGCTCGAATGTTAGCGAGCGTTCACGGACGGTAACATCCGCGCCGTGGCCCAGGACAGGGCGTTGCTGCGCGACCTCGCCGCCGAGCAGGAGGATCTCGACGCCACCGTGCGGCAGCTCGACGCCGGTGCGTGGGCCACACCGACGCCGGCGGACGGCTGGGACGTCCGCGATGCCATCGCCCACCTGGCGGTGTCGGAGGATCTCGCCGCGCTGGCGCTCGAGGATCCGGACGGGTTCGCCCGCCGGCTCGACGCGTACCTCGCCGACCTCGAGCACGCCGAGGCCGCGCTCGTCGAACGCGGCCGGTCGATGGCCGGCGACGACGTCCTCGCCTGGTGGCGCCAAGCGCGGCGCGCGACCTTCGATGCGCTGCGCACGCGTGGCCCGCGGGAACGGGTGCCGTGGGTCGCGGGTCGGATGTCGGCCGAGTCGTTCGCCACCGCCCGTCTGATGGAGACCTGGGCGCACGGCACCGACGTCCGTGATGCGCTCGGCATCGAGACCCGCGCCACACCGCGACTGCGCCACGTCGCCGATCTCGGGGTCCGCACGAGAGGCTTCGCGTACGCCGTCCACGGGCTCTCGCCTCCCGATGACGATGTGCGCGTCGAGCTGGCCGCGCCCGACGGCAGCACCTGGACCTGGGGCACGAGCACCGAGGCGACCGTCCGCGGCCCGGTGCTCGACTTCTGCCGCGTCGTCACCCAGCGCGCCCACCCCGACGACACGGAGCTCGACGTCCGGGGGGCCGGTGCACACGAGTGGCTCGCGGTCGCGCAGGCCTTCGCGGGCCCACCGACGAGCGCCCGACCCGGGCGCGGGCGCTGACCGGGAGCGTCACGGCCCCGACCCCACCGAGGCGCGGGCGAGGGTGGTGTCGCGCTCGATCGTCCCCCGCGCCCGCAGGACGACGATCGCACCCGGGATCGTCGGGAGGACGGAGATCGCGAGCGCCACGCCGAGTGACCCGGTGGCGTCGCTGACGCCGCCCACGACGAGGGGGCCGAGCGCGCTGCCGAGGGTGAGCAGGAAGGTGAAGAGTGCGAAGCCCGTGCCGCGACTGGCACCGGGCAGGACGTCGGCGGTCGCCGCCGCGAAGTTCGGGAACCCGAGCGTCAGCAGGAACGCCGCGAGGGTCAGCCCGAGCACCTGGAGCCCCAGCGAGGACACCGCAAGCGCCGCGAGGAGGGCGCCCGCACCGAGCACGAGGCTCGCGCCCACGAGCACGATCCGATGCTCGGGGTTGCGGGCCGTGAGGCGGTCGCCGAGCACCCCGCCCAGCACGGAGCCCCCGATCCCGGCGGTGAGCGCCACGATCGCGGTCAGCCCGCTGGCGGTCGACTCGCTCACGTCGTGCGTCCGCTCCAGGAACGTCGGGAGCCAGAAGGCGAGGCCGTTGAAGCCCAGGAAGGCCACCGTGAGCCCGACGTAGAGGCGCCGCACGGTCGGGATCCGGAGGGTCGCCCGCACCCGCGCGAGCTCACCGCGCACCCCGGCGTGGCGCTCGAGCTCCTCCCGCGGCGCGACCGCCAGCTCCTCCAGCGCACGGTCGGTCTCGGTCCCGGGTTCGACGTCGGGGCCCGGCGCGTCGTCGGGCCCGAGGGCGGCCCGGTCGAGCGCCCCACGCGGCGGCTCGGGCAGCCGCCAGCACGCCGCGGCCACGACGAGTCCGGGCACCACCATCACGAGGAACGCGACCCGCCACCCGAACGCCTCGCCGACCACCCCGCCGACCCCGATCCCGATCCCGACGCCGACCAGGTACGCGAGACGCTGGGCGGCGTAGACCCGGCCGCGCAGGCTCGGGGCGTAGGAGTCGGCGAGCAGGCTGCTCGCCGGTGGGTTGTCGAGGTGCGTGGCCAGGCCGAGCACGACACGGAAGGCGAAGAACATCCAGAACGCGATCGCGATCGCGCTCGCCGTGGTGCACAGTGCCCAGGTCGCGAGGATGAGCCCGAGCACCCGGCCCCGGGGGCGGTGGTCGGCCAGCCAGCCGCCGGGTACGAGCGCGAACAGCCCGGCGATCGCCGCCGCGGTCGCGATCGCGCCGGCCCACGTGTCCGAGAAGCCCCACTCGTCCTGGAGCAGGGGCAGCGCGCCGATCACGACGCTCGCCTCGGCGCCGTCGACCAGGTTCACGGCGGTGAGGACCCAGGCCGGACGCCACCCGTAGGGTGCGTCCGCTCGGAAGGCTCGACGCCGAGCGTCGACGCGGCTCACGACACCGGTGGGCGACGATCCAGCCACGCGCGGTCCGCCTCGAGCACAGCGGCCACGCGCACGATCGTGGCTTCGTCGGCGGGCCCACCGACCACCTGCACGCCCACCGGCAGGCCGGCGTCGTCGGTCGCGAGCGGCAGCGACACTGCGGGTTGGCCCGTCGTGTTCCAGAGTGCGGTGAAGGGCGTCAACGCCCAGAACTCCATCACGCGTTCGATGCCGGCGTCGGTCATCGATCCGATCGGCGGGGGTGGACCGGCCACGGTCGGCGACAGGAACACGTCGTAGTCCTCGAAGAACTCGACCGTGCGACGCGCCAGGGCCTGCAGCGCTTCGAGCGCATTGACGAAGTCGACCGCACTCACCGACTTGCCCATCTCCACGAGGGTGCGCATCCACGGGTCGAGGGTCTCCGGCGCCGGGTACGGGATCCGCTCGGCCGCCGCGGCGTGCTGCGCCGCGAAGACCACCGACGACTGCATCACGATGTCCTCGGCGTAGCCCGGCGGGACCGCTTCCTCGACGGCGTGACCGTGCGCCGCGAGGACGTCGGCCGCGTCCTGGACTGCGGCCCGATTGGCGGGGGCACAGGCGTCGCGCTCGACACCCGGGTGCGGGTGGAACGCAACGCGGAGCGGCCGTGGCGGGTGTCGGGCCTCTTCGGCGAGGGGTCGCGCGAGCGGTGGTGCCCACCACGCGTCGCCGGTCGCGGGCCCCGACATCGCGTCGAGCAGCGCGGCGGCATCGGCCACCGTCCGGGCGAGCGGGCCGTTGATCGAGAAGAACTGCTGCGCACCGGGCGCGGCCGAGACCCGACCGCGCTGGGGCTTGAGGCCGACGACCCCGCACCACGCCGACGGGTTACGGATGGACCCACCCCCGTCGGAGCCCTGGGAGACTGCACAGAGCCCGGCCGCGAGCGCCGCCGCGGCACCTCCCGACGAGCCGCCGCACGTGAGCTCGGGGTTCCAGGGGTTGCGACCCGGTGGGTACCCCGGCGGCTCGCTGATGTTCAGCGGCCCGAACTCGGGCACGATCGTCTTGCCGAGGATGACGAAGCCCGCGCGTCGGCACCGGGCCACCACCTCGTCGTCGTGCGCGGGAACCCGGTCGCG
Organism: uncultured Acidimicrobiia bacterium; assembly: GCA_963809885.1. Lineage (GTDB taxonomy): Bacteria > Actinomycetota > Acidimicrobiia > IMCC26256 > PALSA-555 > JALHSW01. Next base: position 191,267 of record CAWELA010000002.1, read on the forward strand.
CCACTCCGCGGTCCCGTGGGTGGAGCGGATCCCCGCGGTGTCGCTGAGGTCCTTGATCGAGATCGGTACGCCGAGGAACGGCGGGTGCGGGCCGGCCCCGGCCAAGGCCTCGTCGGCCGCCGCCGCGTCGATCCGGGCCGAGTCCGCGGCGACGGTCACGTAGGCGTTGATCGTCGGGTTGAGCGCCTCGATCCGCGAGAGGTACACCTCGGTCAGCTCGGACGCGGTGACGTCGCGTCGACGGAGCCTCACAGCCTGCTCGAGTGCGGGTGCGAAGGCGAGATCACGCTCGTCCATGCGGTCCTCCTGGTCCTCCTGACGACGGCACCGGGGTCGCGGGTGGCTCGTCGTCGTCGATTCCGGACAGGTACGCCTGCTCGAGGTCGGCCATGTGCGCGCCGAGCTCCGCGGCGGTGCCCTGCGAGCGCGACCGCGGCCACGGCGCAGCACCACGACACGATCCGCGATGCTGAGCGCCTCGCTCGCGTGCTGCTCGACGAGGAGGACGCCGACCCCACGATCGGCGGCGGCGCGCACCGCGCGGAGCAGGCGCGCCACGACGAGCGGCGCGAGGCCGAGCGAGAGCTCGTCGACGAGCAGGAGCCGCGGATCGCCGGCGAGCGCGCGCCCGAGGGTGAGCATCTGCTGCTCCCCACCCGAGAGCAGTCCGGCCCGCCGGCGCAGGAGCGGAGCGAGCTCGGGGAACAGCTCGAGCGCCTCGTCCGTCGCGCCGCGACGGAGCCGGAGGTTCCCGGCCACGCTGAGCGAGGTGAACACGGCGCGCTCCTCGGGCACGAACGCGAGGCCGTGTCGGACGCGTTGCTGCAGCGACGCTCGGGCCCTGGTGTCGAGGCACCGGACCTCGCCGGCGACCGGGGACAGCTCGCCGGCGATCGTGAGGAGCGTCGTGGTCTTGCCCGCGCCGTTCGGGCCGAGCAGCGCCACCACCTCGCCGGGGAGCACCTCGAGATCGAGGTCGCGGATCGCCGCGAGATCGCCGTACCCGGCCGCGAGGCCGTGCACGGACACGAGCGGATCGGCGCCCGACGCTGACGGCACGGCTCACGTGCGCGGTCGTCGGCTCGGGATCGACGGGCTCCCCCAGGTAGGCCGTCACCACGGCCGGGGAGCGACGGATCTCCTCGGGCGGGCCCTCGGCCAGGAGCCGACCCTCGTCGAGCACCACGACCCGGTCGCACACCTCGAGCACGAGCCCGACGTCGTGCTCCACGAGCAGGACCCCGATCCCCCACTCGGCGGCGAGACGACGGATGAGCGCGCCCAGCTCGGCACTCTCCTCGTCGCTCAGCCCGGCGGCGGGCTCGTCGAGCAGGATCACCGACGGCATGGCCGCCACCGCGCGGGCGATCGCGACGAGCCGCCGCCGTCCGAACGGCAGCTCCTCGGGCCGTGCGCCGAGGTCGGGACTCAGCCCGAACTCGGCCACCGCGGCGGCCGCCGCGGGGGCAAGCGGCGCCCGTCGCGGCCACACCAGGTCGCTCGCGTACGCGCGGCGATCGCGGGGCTCGGATGCGACGCGCAGGTTCTCGAGGACCGTGAGGCTCTCGAAGAGCTCGAGGGTCTGGAAGCTGCGGCCGAGGCCGGCGGCGGCACGCCGGCGAGCGGACCACTTCGCCGCCGGCTCGCCATCGAGGAGCACCTCGCCCGACGATCGGACGAACCCGGTCACGGCGTCGATGAACGTGGTCTTGCCCGCGCCGTTCGGGCCGATCAGCCCGACCACCTCGCCCGGGCCCACGGTGATCGAGACGTCGTCGAGCGCGACCACACCACCGAAGTGGACACCGAGTCCTCGCGTCTCCAGCGTCGCCGGGTCGTGCGCGTGTGCGCAGGTCGCTCGCCGCGAGGATCTCCGATTCATCGAGCGGCACCGGGGTTGCCCCCCGGCGGCGGCGGAGGAACGCCTCGATCCGGTGCGGGAGCGACGCGAAGCCGTCCGGCACCAGGAGCAGGACCGCGAGCAGGAGGAAGCCCAACGCCACCTGCACCGACTCGGTGTCGTCGAGGATGTCGCCGAAGATCGTCGTGACCGACGCGCCCGGCGCGATCGCACCACCGATCACCGAGCCGAGCACGAAGCCGACACCGCCGATGACGGCGTAGATCGCGACGAAGATCGACTCGAAGATCGAGAACGTCGGGAGGAACACGGCGGTCGGACGGCGGAAGGTGATGAGCACGCCCCCGATCGCCGCGATCGCGGCGCTGAGGCCGAAGGCGTAGAGCTTGGCGCCGAACACCGAGATGCCCAGGGCTGCCGCCGCGCGCTCGTTGGACCGTACGGCGACGAGGCGACGACCCGATCGGCCGCGCCGGAGGTTGGCGACCATCAGCGCCGCGACGGTGAGCAGACCGAGCGCGAACAGCGCGTACCGCTCGGGATGGTGCAACGGATCGATGCCGAGTCCCAAGAGATCGGGCTCCCCGATCTCCAGGCCGGTGATGCCGCCGGTCCGGTCGGCGTTTCCGAGCACCCAGGCCTGGATCACGACGGCGAGCCCGAGCGTCGCGACGGCCAGGTTCACTCCGCGCGTGCGCAGCGACGGCAGGCCGACGAGGACACCCACCGGGACCGCCCCGAGCACGCCGCAGAGGACGGCCACGACGAACGACGCTCCCTCGTTCGCGACCATCGACGCGGCGATCCACCCGCCGATGCCGGCGAGCGCGAACTGGGCGAGCGAGAGCTGGCCGGTGAACCCGGTCACGACCACGAGGGAGAGCACGATGATCCCGAACGCGGCACTCGTGGTCACGGCTTCGACCGCGGTCGTCGAGAACACGGTGGCGACCAGCACCACGCCGACTGCGAGGACGGGAACGAGGATGGCCGGCCGGATGCGGCCGGACCCCACCGCCGGCGGCCGCTCGGTGACGTCGCCCCGCAGGGGGAGCGACCGGCCCAGGACCACCAGCACCAGGATGATCACGAGGAACGGCACCGACTCGGCCCAACCGTCGAGGGTGACGACCTCGCCGCGCTGCTGGGTGAGGTAGGTCTGGAGCCACGCGATCTCGGACTGGAGCACGCCGATCAGCAGCCCGCCGAGGAGGGTCAGCGGGAACGAACGGAAGCCGCCGACGAGCGCGGCGGCGAGGGCGGGCACGATGAGCAGCGTCAGCCCGATCACCGACAGTCCGGCGATGTTCACCACCAGGATCGCCGCGAGCACGGCGAGCATCGAGCCGAGCGCCCAGTTCAGCGTCGCGATGACGTCGGGCGAGACACCTTGCGCTGCGGTCGCACGGCGGTTCTCGGCGACCGCCGTCGTCGCCAGCCCGAAGCGCGTCAAGCGGTAGACGAGCGTGAGCCCGATCGTGAGCACGACGCCGAACGCGAGGAGGATCGCGCGGTCCTCGCCGATGATCGTGTCCGGCAGCACCTCGATCGTCCCGATCGGGAGCAGCTTGGCGACGATGCGCGGTGAGTCCCCGTACTCGCTGTGCGCCCAGGCGAAGAGGATCGCGAAGATCCCGAGCGTCGCCACCAGGCGCGAGATCGCGGGCGCCGTCCGCAACGGACGCATCACGAAGAGGTGAATGGCGGCGCCGAGGAGGACCGCGAAACCGAGCGCGAGCACCCAGGCCACCCAGGTCTCCGTCCCCGCCTCGCGCTCGGTGTAGAAGATGAAGGCGCCGACCATCCCGATCGCGCCGTGGGCGAAGTTCACGACGCCCGAGCCGCGGTACACCAGCACCACACCGAGCGCGGTGATCGCGTAGACGGCACCGGCGCCGAGCCCCAGGATCGCGAACCGCAGGATGTCTTGGGCCACGCGTCCAGGTCCTCCCGATCCGCCCGCCGGGTGCTCTCACGGGCGACCCGACGGGCGCGGTGTCAGGGCGTCGGGCAGTCCTGATCCGAATAGGCGTCGAAGAACGTGCCCGTCACCGGCTTCACCGTCTGTCCCTTCTTGGTCAGCTTCACGGCGAGCTCGCACGCATTGAAGATCCGGGGAAGGGGCAGGCCGACGTCGGCCGACGTCGTCCACTGCAGCGGCGGCGTGAGCCCGGTCTCGAGCCCGGTCGTGGTGTTCAACGCGTCGAAGATCGCCGCCGACGTCACGTCCGGGAGCCCGTCCGCGACCTTGGCCAGCACCTGCATCGAGACCCAGGAGTTGAGCCGGAAGCCCGTCGTGTCCTTGTAGCCCGCCGCCTTCATCTCCTTCTGGAAGCGCTTGCCTTCCGGCGTCTTGACGCTGAGCGGCGGGAGGTACGCCGGACCCTGGATGATCCCGGCCGCGTCCGCCCCCAGCGCGTCGCGGAACACGCCGGGCTCGGTGGAGATCACGGCCAGCTTCACGTTCGGGTCGGCCTGCTTCGCGGCCTGGACGAAGTTGACGGCGTCCTGACCGCTGACCGCCACGAGGATCCCATCCGTCCCGTTCGCGAGTGCCGCCTCCACGTAGCTCGACATGTCCGGCGCGTTCTGGGGCACCGGAACGTCGTTGTTCACGGTCTGGCCGACGGCCCCGAGCGTCGCCTCGGCGAAGCTCGGGATGATGGCGGCTGCCGCGAGGTCGACGCGGGCGATGCTGATCTTCGTCGCACCGTCATCGGCGAGGAAGCGCGGGAGGTTGCCGGCCGTCGCCGGGAGCCCACCTGTGATCGGGAACGCCGCGGTTGACGTGAAGTCATCCGCGCTGGCGACGATCACACCGAGCGAGGGGATCTTGTTCTCCTCCATCAACGGCATGAAGCTGCCCGAGTGGGGCGTGAGGACACCGATGAGCGCCGCGACACCCTCGTCGACGGCGGTGCGCCCGCAGTCCGCGGCAGTGTTCGGGTCGTTGTTGGTGTCGCAGACGAGGACCTTGACCGGTCGGCCGCCGATGCCGTCCTGCTTGTTGAGCGCCTTCGCCGCGGCCTTCACGCCGTCCGGGATCTCGGGGTTCGCGACGCCGGCCGACTTCTCGTAGATGACCATGACCTTGACCGGGTCACCACTCGGCTTGTCGGCCACGCTCGCCGCGATCGGCGACGCGACGGCGCCGAGGGCGAGCGCGACGACCGCGGCCACCCCGACGATCCGCGCGCCCGCGTGCCGGCGCGCCTCCCCTGGTCCTTCGAGCTTCCCGCATGCGACTCCCCCCGGGTCGACCGGCCCTCGCGACCGGTGGCGTGAATCCGTGCCGAAAGTTAGTTACGGTTCACATCGGGGTCAAGGAACGATCCCGGCGCCCGGGATCCCGGGCGCCGTCGGGGACCGGAGGACGACCGGTGCAGTTCACCACCATCCGCTACGAGCCGGGCGACGACGGCGTCGCCGTGATCACCCTCGATCGTCCCGACGCGCTCAACGCCGCGACCTACGAGATGGAGGAGGAGCTGCTGGACGCGTTCGCCCGCGCCGACGCCGACGACGCCGTCCGGGCCCTGGTGCTCACCGGCGCCGGACGCGCCTTCTGCGCCGGCGACGACGTGAAGAAGGCCTGGGGCGATCCGCGGATGGAGGCGACGCTCGCCGAGCTCGCCGGACCGACGCCGCCACTCACCCCACTGCTCGCCTGCATGCTCGACCTCGACACGCCGATCGTCGCGGCGGTGAACGGCGTGGCCCTGGGGATCGGGATGGACCTCGCGGTGCTGAGCGACGTGCGCGTCGCCTCGGAGGAGGCGCGCTTCGGCCAGCTCTTCGTCAAGATGGGCCTGAGCGCCGACGTGACCGGGTACTGGCTCCTCCCCCGGATCGTCGGCGCGGCGAACGCCGCCGAGCTGCTCCTGACGGGAGCGACGATCACCGCCGACGATGCGCTGCGCATCGGCCTCGTCACGCGCATCGTCGCGGCCGACGAGCTCGTCGCCGACGCCCGTGCCCTCGCGGCGCGGATCGCGGCCAACCCGCCGCTCGGCGACCCGCGCCATCAAGCGGGGCCTGCGGTTGGGAGTCGGGCGCGAGCGGTGACGAGCTCGGCGACCTGGCAACCTTCGTCGGTCACTCGCTCGCCGAGCTGTTCACCACCGAGGATCACCGTGAGGCGGTGCAGGCCTTCATGGAGCGTCGGCCCGGAAGGTTCGCGGGCCGATGACGACCGACGCCGTCGCCACCCGATTCGTCGAGGCCCTCGCCGGTCCCGACGTCGAAGCACTCCGGACGATGATCGCCCCGCACGCGTGCTGTTGGATCAACATCGGGCCCGCCGAGCTCTCCCGGGACGACCGGCTCACGATGCTCGGGGTCGAGCGCGCACACCTCCGAACACTCGACTTCGTGGACGTCCGGACCCACCCGACGTCCGACGGCTTCGTGGTCCAGCTCACGACCTCGGCCACGACCACGACGGTGGTGCGGAGCTCCGCATCCCGGTGTGCCTCGTCGCACGGCTCGACGATGCGGGTGCGATCATCCGCCTCGACGAGTACGCCGACTCGACCCCGGCGGCACCACTGCTCGAGGCGATGCAGGCTCGACGCGATGAAGGTCGGTCCGTGATGGCCGAGATCACCGAGCGCGGGACGTTCACCCAGGCCGCACCCGCGACCGAGGCGCATGCGCGCGTCACCCGCCGCATCGAGGAGCTGGGCCTGGAGGACAACGTCGCCGAGCTCGAGCGCACGGGATACACGATCGTCCCGGAAGCGGCACCGCCAGCGCTGTTCGACGAGATCCGCGACGCGATCGTCGACGTCACCCGCGAGCATCGAGCGCGCGGCGTCGAGCCGTTCAACTTCGGCCCCAACACGTCGATGGTCTACCGGCTGCTCGCCCGGCACGACGCGTTCGCGCGTGCCGTGCTGACGCCGAAGCTCACGGCGTTGATGGCCGCGCTGCTCGGCGAGGGGTACGTCGCCCAGGTCGCGACGGGCAGCATCCTCGAGCAGGGTTCGCGCCTGGGTCCCCTGCACGCGGACAACCAGTTCTTCCCGGACCCGTTCCCGAGCCAGGTGCACGTCGCGACGGCCATCTGGTGCTGCGACCCGTTCGGGGCCGACGAGGGATCGACGCACATCGTCCCGGGGAGCAACCACCGCTTCCGCCACCCGCGCCCGGGCGAAGGCGTCGACGAGGCGATCCCGATCGTCGCCGCGCCCGGCTCGATCGTCGTCTGGTCCGGCCACACCTGGCACCGCAGCGGTGCGCGCACCGCGCCCGGACAGCGGGTGGCACTCCACACCGGGTTCTCGAGACCGCACGTGCGCGCGTTCGAGGCCTACACACCGGAGGAGGTCGAGCGGCTCGTCGCCCTCGACGCCCGGTTCACCCGCCTCGTCGGGGTCGACCTCCCCTACGACTCCGTCGCCGACTCGCCCGATGCCACGAAGCTGCTCGCCCTGGCGGCGACGACCCAGGCCCAGGCCTAGCGGCCGACCGCCCTCAGCCCGACGTCGCCACGCGGCGGCCCGCGTCGAGGACGGCCCGTGCACTCGGGCGAGCAGCGCGCCCGAGGTGACCGCGGCCGCGCGGTCCGTCGGCCGTGTGGAACCGGTGAAGCCACCGACGAAGGAGAGGACGGGGGCACCGAGCGTCCGCCACTCCTCACCCTCGCCGGGCCAGCTCGACAGGCCCGTCATCACGGTGAACGACGCCGGGCGGAGGACCCGACCGAGGTCCGCGGCGACCGGGTCCTGCACCGCCGCCCGCGAACGCGAGGCGCAGGTCCCCGAGCTCGAGCGATCCGTCGGCGGTGCGATCGGCGGCCGCGAGACCCGCGCCGAGGTGGATCACCGCGCGCGGCGAGAGCGGGTGGCCGGCCAGGAACGATCGGGCGCCGAGGTGCTCGAGCTCGTGGCCGGTCGTCCCGACCAGGACGACCGGCAGGTCCCGTGCGAGCGTCGCCGCGAGCTCGAGCGCGATCGCGATGCCGGTACCGCGTTCGCCGGCGCACGCGAACCAGCCGGTGAGCGGCGTGGTCACGACGACCGGTGCGTCGTCCTCGCCCCAGCGACCGACGATCGTGGCGGACCGGCCGGGCACGAGCCGCGCGTCGAGCGCGAGGTGGACCGGGGCGGCGAGCAGCGAGTCGGTCTGGGCCCCACCGACGAGCACCGCCGGCGGGCCCGCGCCCGGCGATGCCGGCCGGTTCATCGCCACGAGGTGGCCGTCGACGTGGCGGGTCGCGAGGACGGCGCCGCGCGCCGCCGCTCGCGAGCGCGGCGCCGAGGACCTCCTCGAGATGGGTCCCCAACGCACGACCGGGGTCGACCTCGGCGACGAAGGGCGCGTCGACGTCGAGGGTCCCGAGCCCCGAGTACGACAGCGGGAGCGACACGACTTCACGACCGTCGATCTCGACCCGGGAACGTGCGTCGTAGCGATCGAAGTCGTACGGGTGGCGCTGCACCTCGGCACCACGGGCGCGCAGCGCGTCCGAGAACCAGGCGCGCGTCCGGTCGTCGGCGTCCGTGCCGGTGCGGTGGTCGCCGAAGGACTCGTACTCCTCGACCAACGAGTACAGGCGGTCGCCGAGCGCGTCGCGCGCCGGTTGCAGGCGTCCATCGATTGCACCCTAACGACGGCGTCGATAGCGTCCAAGCGATGCGAGAGGTTGCCCTCCTCGACGCGACCGCCCAGGCCGAGCTCGTGCGCGCAGGCGAGGTCACCGCGCGACGAGCTCGTCGACGCGGCGATCGACGCGGTCGAACGACTCGATCCCGAGCTGAACGCGGTCATCCACCGCCGCTTCGACGAAGCCCGGTCCGAGGTCGCCGGCGCGCACCGCGACGCGCCGTTCTCCGGCGTGCCGTACCTCGTGAAGGATCTGGGTGCGAGCGGCCAGCTCGACGGGTCGCCGTTCCACCGCGGCAACCGGGCGCTGCGCGACGCCGGCTTCGTGTACCGCGGTGGCGACTCCGCGGTCGTCCGGCGCCTGCGCGACGCGGGGTTCGCGATCATCGGGAAGACGAACACCCCCGAGCTGGGGTTCTCGGCCACCACGGAACCGGAGGCCTATGGCCCGACGCACAATCCGTGGGACACGACGCGGACGCCGGCCGGCTCCAGTGGCGGCTCGGCTGCCGCGGTGAGCGCGGGGATGGTCCCGGCCGCGGGCGCGAGCGACGGCGGCGGGTCCATCCGCATGCCCGCGAGCGCGTGCGGACTCGTCGGCCTCAAGGTCTCGCGCGGGCGGGTGTCATCCGGCCCCCACAGCGGTGCGCCGGGCGGGGGGAACTCGGTGGAGCACTGTCTGACCACGAGCGTCCGGGACACCGCGGCGCTCCTCGACGTCCTCGCCGGTCCCGAGCCGGGTGACCCGGTCGTCGCGCCCGCACCCGCACGCCCGTTCGCGGCCGAGGTCGGGGTCGATCCCGGTCGGCTGCGCGTGGGCTTCCGCACCGACGGGCTCCTGGGTCCGGTCCACGCCGACTGCGTCGCCGCGGTCGAGGACGTGGCCCGGCTGCTCGAGGAGCTGGGCCACGACGTCGAGCGCTCGTGGCCCGAGGCGATCGACGATCCGACCGCGGGGTTCGAAGGCATCATGCCCGCCCACGCCGCCGGCACCGCGGTGTCGGTGGAGCGGGTCGCGCGCGACCTCGGACGGGCGGTCACCGCGGCCGACTTCGAGGCCCGCACCTGGGGCGAGGTGGAGTCCGGACGCGGGTTCGACGCACCACAGGTCCTGCTCGCCCTCGAGCTGGTGATCGACTGGTCACGCCGGATCGCGCGCTGGTGGGCGGACCGGGACGTGCTGATGACCCCGACGCTCGGCATCCCGCCCCCGCCCCTGGGCTACCTGTCCTGGGAGGATCCCGACGCCCTCATGCACATGGTCGAGTTCAGCCCGTTCTGCTCGGTGTGGAACTGGACCGGCCAGCCCGCCATCAGCCTGCCCCTCGGTGAGAGCGCCGAGGGCCTGCCCGTCGGCGTGATGCTGGTGGGTGCGTACGGGCGCGAGGACCTGCTCCTGCGCCTCGCCGCCCAGCTCGAGACGGCGCGTCCGTGGCGAGACCGGCGACCGCCCCTGCACGCGGCGCGGCCCGATCCCGCGCGCGCGCCCTGAGTCGCGGCTCAGACGCTGAGCAGCGTGCACCCGCTCACGCCGGGCGCGCCGTAGACCTGGGTGAAGCCCACCTTCGGGTCGCCGGGCACCTGGCGCTCGCCGCCGTCGCCGCGGAGCTGGAGCACGATCTCGTGCACCTGGCGCATCCCCGACGCGCCGATCGGTTCGCCGTTGGCGATCAGCCCGCCGTCGGTGTTCACGGGGAGCCGCCCGCCGATCTCGGTCTCGCCGGCGGCGAGCATCCGCTCCTGCTCGCCGTCCGCGCAGAGCCCGGTCTCGGCCAGGTGCATGATCTCCGCACCCGACTCGCTGTCCTGGACCTGTGCGACGTCGACGTCCTCGGGTGCGATGCCGGCCTGCTCGAAGCACGCTTGCGCCGCCTGCACCGTCGGTGAGGTCCCGCGATCGATCGACACCCAAGGCGCGAACACCTCGAAGGATCCCCACTTCCGGGTCCGGATGGCGACCGATCGGAGGTAGACCGGCCGGTCGGTGAGCTCGCGGCGCGCTCGGCGCTGCAGAGCACGACGGCCGCCGCCCCCTCGTCGGGTGAGCAGAACATGTACTGCGTCAACGGGTAGTTGAGCATCCGTGCCTCGAGGATCTCCTCCTCGCTGAACGGCTTCCGCCGCCAGGCGTTCGGGTTGCGCGCGCCGTTGCGGAAGTTCTTGGCCGCGACTCGCGCGAGCGAGGCGTGGCTGATGTCGAAGTCGTGCATGTACCGGTTGATCTTCATGGCGAAGAACTGCGTGGTGATCATCAGCCCGAGGTCTCCGTACCAGTGCGGCAGACCACTCTGCTCGGGCTTCGCGTTGAAGTGACCGCGCGCGTGCTTGTCGAAGCCCACGCAGACCCCGAGGTCGTACGCGCCCGACTCGATCATCGCGGCCCCCATCGCGAGCGTGCTGCCGGCGGTGGCGCAGCCGTTGTGCACGTTCGTGAACTGGATGCCGGTGAGCCCGAGCTGGCTCACGAGCGCGTCAGCCTGGCTCGACTCCTCGCTCCCCTCCAACATGGCGCCCATGCTCCCGCCGAACGCGAACTGCATGTCCGGCCAGGTCAGCCCGGCGTCGGCGATCGCCTGGCGGATCGCGTGGGCGCCGAGGTCGAGGCCGGTCGGACCGTCGAACCGACCGAAGGGATGGATCCCGATACCGACGATGGCAACGTTCATGGCGAGCCTCCCGACACCGGACCGAACGCGTACGTCATGACCTCGGTGCCGTCCGGTTCGGTGCGGAACGGCACGATCACCAGCTCCAGCTCCATCCCGATCGTCAGGTCGGCGGGATCGGAGAGGGTCAGGCGCGTCTCCACCATGACCTCACCCGGGAGCTCCACGTACCCGAGGCCGAAGCCGGTGAAGGTCGCCTCGGTCTCCGGGCCCGTGTACGGCCACTTGGGCAGGAAGCCCTGCGTGGTGAAGGTCCAGAGACTTCCCCGCCGGCCGAGCTCGTGCCGCTCCACCTCACTGCTCCCGCAACGCGCGCAGCTCGACGCCATGGGGAACACGACGGTGCCGCACGCGGTGCAGCGCGTGCCGAGGAGCCGGGGATCGTCGGACGGCCAGGTGAACAGGTCCGGAGCGATGGGGACGGACGTCGGCGGCATCGAATCAGTCCCAGGGCGTCCGGGCCACAGCGGTGCCGACCTTCGTCAGGTCGGGACCTTCCTCGGTCGTGCCGCCGGGCAGGTGTCGTCCCAGCAGGGTGGCGAACCTCGGCGAACCCGACGCCTCGGGATGCGTGGGCGTGTGCCCGCGATAGTCCTCGAGTGGGGCGACGAACATGCGCGAGTAGGCGTACGCGAGCCCGGCCCGGAGGCCCGGGACGGTTCGTCCGAACGATCCGTGCCACAACGCGCCGTGATGGACGAGCAGCGAGCCCCGCGACGCCTCCACCGGCACCGCGCGCTCGACGGCCTCGCCCGGTTCCGGGTGCCGCGCCTCGCGATGGCTCCCGGGCACGTAGGCGAACGCGCCCTCCTCCCGCGTGTAGCGCGTGAGGAGCAGCGTCGCGCCGGCGATCAGCGCGTACGGCGGGAACGGGTTGGGCACCATCTGCTGGTCGCTGTGCAGACCGAGCTGGAGGCCGGGCACGGGCGGCTCGCTCGGCCCCTTCATGAACACCGTCGTCGCGTGGAGGATGCACTGCTCGCCGAGGAGGTGTTCCACGAGGGCCCGCATCACCGGGTGGAGCAGCCACTCCTGGAACATCTCGTCCGCGAACAGGAGGTAGTAGAGGGTCGGGAAGCACACGTTGACGTGGGTCGCTCCCGACGTGACGTCGGGCCGCACCCCGTTGCGTTCCTCCATGAGCTCGAGCACGCGCTCGAACATTCGGTCGGCGAGCTCGGCACCACCGACGCGCTCGGCGGGCACCACGGTGAGACCGACCTCGTCGAGCTCGTCGGCGAACGACCCGAGGTCGAGCCGATCGAGCTCGTGGCGGATGCGCAGCTCCGCGGCCCCGGGTTGCTCCAACGTCGCCGTCACCCTCGGTCGTCACCTTCGATCCGCGTGCTCGATGCGCGTGCGCGATCCGCGGGCCTCGAGCCGTACCCACGATTGTGAACACAGGTTAACCTCGGGCCGACCCGGCTGCCACGCCGGTCCTTGCTGCCGCCTGCCCGCCGGGAACCCCCCGGGACCTCGACCGGAGCCGACCTCCATGGACCTCATCGACAGCCCCGAGTCCTCGGCGTTCCGAGCGGAGTGCCGCCGCTGGCTCAGTGCCAACGCAGCCCCGCGGGCGGCGGACGCGAGCGGCGGCGTCACGAGCGTCCTGGGTGTGGAGATCGACAGCGACGAGTCCCTCGCCCGCGCCCGCGACTACCAACGTCGCGCCGCGGCCGACGGTTGGGCCGCCATCGGCTGGCCGCGCGCGTACGGGGGCCGCGACGCGTCCTTCGTCGAGCAGGTGGTGTGGGGGGACGAGGCGAAGGCGTTCGACGTCCCCGATCACGTGTTCCGCATCGGCACCACCATGGGTGGACCGACCGTCATCGCGCACGGCACCGACGAGCAGCGCGCCCGCTGGCTCCCCCCGCTGCTGACCGGCGAGGAGATCTGGTGCCAGCTGTTCTCCGAGCCGGGGGCCGGCTCGGACCTCGCGGGGCTGCGCACGACCGCCGTGCGCGACGGTGACGAGTGGGTCGTGAACGGCCAGAAGGTCTGGTCGTCGGGCGCGCACTACTCCCGCCGCGGGATGCTCCTGGCCCGCACCGATCCCGACGCCCCCAAGCACGCGGGCATCACCTACTTCCTCATCGACATGGAGGCTCCCGGGATCGAGATCCGTCCCCTCCGCCAGATGACGGGCGGTGCGCACTTCAACGAGGTGTTCTTCACCGACACGCGCATCCCCGACACGGATCGCCTCGGCGACGTCGACGACGGGTGGCGCGTCGCGCAGACCACGCTGCTCAACGAACGAGCCGCGATCGCGGAGCTCATCGGCGGGAGCAACGCCGCGCTCGCCCTGGCCGAGCTGGCGCGCGCAGCCACCGAGCAGGGACGCCCCGGCGTCGACGACCCGCGAGTCCGGCAGCGGATCGCAGACATCTACACCCGCGGCGAGATCCTGCGGTACGTCGGTCTGCGGATCGTCTCCGCGTTCTCCCACAATGCCCTCCCCGGGCCGGAGGCCTCGATCGCCAAGCTCGCGATGGCCGACATGCTGCGAACGGCGAGCGACCTCGCGATGTCGCTCCTCGGCCCCGGCGCCGCGGCCGAGGCCGATCCGTCGGTAGCGACGCGTGGATCAGCGGGTTCCTCGCCGCACCCGCGGTCCGCATCGCGGGTGGGTCCGACGAGATCCAGCGCAACATCATCGGGGAGCGCGTGCTCGGCCTCCCCAAGGAGCCCGGAGTGCCCAAGACCACGCCCTTCCGGGAGCTGCCGTCGAGCGCCGGGTGATCAGCGCCGGGTGAGCTCGCTCCACGGCAGGTCGCGATCGACGGCCGGCTCCCGCGGGAGCCCGAGCACCCGCTCGCCCAGGATGTTGCGCGAGATCTCGGTCGTCCCGCCGCCGATCGTGGAGCCCCGCGTCGTCAGGAAGCCCTTCTGGAGGTCGACCTTGTCGTCGCTGCCGAGCGCGGTCTCACCGATCACGTCGGGACGACGCATCTCGTAGTCGGAGATGAGCATCCCTTCGGCGCCGAGGAGGTTCACGATGAACGCGAAGACGTGCTGCTGGTGCTCGCTGACCATGAGGCGTCCGATCGAGCCCTCGGGCCCGGGCGTGCTCTGGCCGCGCGCCTGCTCGGCGCGCAGCATGGTGAGGCGCACGAGCTCGCTCTCGATCCAGAGCCCCATCAGCTCGTCGCGGCGCACGGGGTCGCGCTGCTCCGGCGGCAGCTCGTTCCACACGCGCACCGCGTGGCGGATCACGCCGCCCTCCTGACCGGTGAGCTTGCCCACCCGGCCGAGCATCACACGCTCGTTCATCAGGGTGGCGATGGCCACGTTCCAGCCGGCTCCGACGTCGCCGATGCGTTGGCTATCCGGGATGCGCGCATCGGTGAAGAACACCTCGTTGAACTCGGCTTCGCCCGTCATCTGTCGCAGGGGGCGGACCTCGACCCCGGCTTGGTGCATGTCGACGTAGAAGTACGACAGGCCCTTGTGCTTGGGCACGTCGGGATCGGTGCGGGCGAGGAGCAGGCCCCACCGGGCGACGTGGGCCATGCTGGTCCAGACCTTCTGGCCGTTGAGCACCCAGTCGTCGCCGTCCCGCTCCGCCCGGGTGGCGAGGGCCGCGACGTCGGAGCCCGCGCCGGGCTCGCTGAACATCTGGCACCAGATCTCGTCGCACGTGAAGTTCGGGCGCAGCAGCCGCTCCTGCTGCTGCGGGGTGCCGAACGTGATCAGCGTCGGCCCGGCCATGCCGACACCCATCATGTTCACGAGCAGGTTCGAGGGTGCGTGCGCCGCGAGGAGGCGTTCGTCGACGATGTCCTGGAAGCCGGGATCGAGCCCCAGGCCTCCCTTGCCCTCGGGGAACTGGATCCAGGCGAGACCGAGGTCGAACTGCGCCCCCCAGAGCTCGGCCGGCGACGTGCTCCCGGGTTCCCAGGTCGCCAGGAGCTCCTCGACCCGGTCCTCGACGAGTGCCCGCTCGTCCATCCGCCTGCTCCCCTCACGCGTGCCGTCGGACGCGTGCCGTCGGCCGCACGCTGGCGCCGAGGCGGAGCCATAGTTAACCTGCGTTCACCTCGGTGTCAATGCGCCGACGAGGGGGACCATGGCCGACGATCTCGCGTTCACGACCGCGCTCGAGCAGGCCGCGCTCGTCCGCCGACGCGAGGTGTCGCCGAGCGACCTCGTCGAGGCCACGCTGACGCGGATCGACGCGCTGAACCCGAGCCTCGACGCGTTCCTCACCGTCGCCGCCGACCAGGCCCGGGCCGCGGCACGCAGCGCCGAGGCCCGCCTCCAGGAAGGTGGCGAGCTGCCACCGTTCCTGGGCGTGCCCATCTCCATCAAGGATCTCAACGACACGGCGGGCATCCGCACCACGCACGGCACCGCGACGTGGCACGACCGGGTCCCCGACACCGACGACGAGGTTGTCGCCCGCATCCGCGCCGCGGGCTTCGTCATCGTCGGGAAGACGAACACGCCCGAGTTCGGATCGAGGTCGACGACCGAGTCGCCGGGCTATCCCGACCGCGCGCAACCCGTGGGACCCCACGCGCACGCCCGGCGGCTCCTCGGGTGGAGCGGGCGCGGCGGTCGCGGCGGGGATCGGTGCGGTCGCGCAGGGGTCCGACGGCGGCGGATCCATCCGCATCCCCTCCGCCTGGTGCGGTGTCTTCGGCCTCAAGCCGTCGCGCGGACGCGTCTCGAGCGCGCCGGGCCCGCAGAGCTGGAACTCCACCAGCGGCCCGTTGGCCCGAACCGTCGCGGACGCGGCGGCGCTCCTCGACGTGATGGAGGGCTACGCGACCGGGGACTCCTGGTGGCTGTCGTCGCCGGCACGGCCCTTCGCCCAGGAGGTGGGCGCGCCGCCGGACCGACTCCGGATCGCGTGGAGCGCCGAGCACCCGAATCAAACACTGGACGTCGCGCCGGCCTGGCGCGACGCGGTGCGCGCCACGGCCGAGCTGCTGGCCGAGCAGGGCCACGACCTGGTGGAGGTCACCCCTCCGACCCTCGACCTCGGCGCGCTGGCACTCATCCCCGCGAGCGCGACCGCGGTCCGCCCCGACCTCCCCGACCTCGACACCCTCGATGCCCCCAACCGGACGCTCGTGCAGCTCTCCGAGGCGGTGGGCGCCCTGGACCTCGCGCGCGCCTTCCAGACCCTGCAGCTCGAGACCCGCCGCGTCGTGGCGTGCTTCGACGACTACGACGTGCTGCTGACCCCGACCCTCGCCGCCGGACCACCGGCCATCGGCGAGCAGATCATGGGCGAGGAGGACTGGGACGGGATGCTCCGACTCCTCGAGCTCGTCGCCTTCACACCGACCTGGAACATGACCGGCCAACCCGCCGTCGCGATCCCCTCGGGCTTCGATGCCGAGGGTCTGCCCGTCTCGGTGCAGCTCGTCGGCCGACCGGCCGACGAGGCGACGCTGATCCGCCTCGCGTGCGTCCTCGAAGAGGCGCGGCCCTGGCAGCACCACCACCCGCCGATCTGCGAGGCCGTCGATGCCTGAGGTCGAGACCGTCGCCGACATCATCCGGACGCGCGGCGCCGAGATCGGGGACCGGGTCGCCTTCAGCTTCGAGGGCCGCGACATCTCCTATCGCGACCTCGACGACGCCTCGAACCACGTCGCCAACGCGCTGCGCTGCCGAGGGAGTCGGCCGTGGCGACCGCGTCGCGTTCCTCGATCGCAACACACCGGAGTTCTTCGAGCTGATGTTCGGCGCGGCCAAGGTCGGCGCGGTGATCTGCCCGGTCAACTGGCGCCTGACGCCCCCCGAGGTCACCCACATCGTGAACGACGCGCGCGCCCGCGTCCTGGTGGTCGGTGCGGACTTCTTCCCGGTGCTCGAGCAGTGCGAGCCCGAGCTCGACACGGTGGCGCGCATCCTGACCGTGGGCGCGCATCCCCGCCACGACGAGTACGCGGCGTGGCGCGACGCGCACGCCGGACCGGATCCCGGCATCGAGACGAGCGTCGAGGATGTGGCCGTCCAGTTCTACACGTCGGGCACGACCGGTCTGCCCAAGGGCGCGATGCTGAGCGGCCGGAACCTGGGGGCGCTCGTCCCGGCCGCCTGCGAGATGCTCGGGCTCGACGCGCGCGCGGTGAGCCTCGTGGCGATGCCGCTCTTCCACGTGGCGGGCGCAGGGTGGGCCCTCGACGGTCTGATGAGCGGCGCGCACAACGTGATGCTGCGCGACGTCGACCTCGACGCCATCCTCGACGTGATCCCCCGGTTCGGGATCACGCACGCGGTGTTCGTGCCCGCCGTCCTCCAGTTCCTCCTGACGATGCCCGACGTCGAGGCCGTCGACTTCTCGACCCTGGAGATGATCGTGTACGGCGCGTCGCCGATCTCCGAGGAGGTGCTGGTCGCGTCGATCGAAAGGTTCGGGTGCTCGTTCGTGCAGGCCTACGGCCTCACCGAGACGTCCGGCGGCGTCGTGCTGCTCTACCCGGAGGACCACGATCCGGGCGGTCCGCTCGCCCATCGGCTCCGCGCCGCGGGCCGTCCCGTGGAGGGCGTGGAGGTACGCGTCGTCGACGCCGACGGCGCGGACCTGCCGGTGGGCGAGGTGGGTGAGGTGTGGATCCGCTCACCGAGCACGATGGTCGGCTACTGGAACCTGCCGGAGGCGACGGCGGACGCGCTCTCACCGGATGGCTGGTTCCGTTCGGGCGACGCCGGCAGCCTCGACGCCGACGGCTACCTCTTCATCCGCGACCGGGTGAAGGACATGGTGATCTCGGGTGGCGAGAACGTGTACCCGGCCGAGGTCGAGAGCGCGCTCATGACCCATCCCGACGTCGTCGACGTCGCGGTGATCGGCGTGCCCGACGAACGCTGGGGTGAGACGGTGAAGGCGATCGTCGTGGCCGCGCCGGCCCGCGCCGGTGACGGCGCGGCCGCAGCGTTCGAGCAGGAGCTCCTCGCGTTCAGCCGGGAGCGGCTCGCCGGCTACAAGTGCCCCACCTCGATCGACTGGATGGACGAGCTGCCCCGCAACCCCTCGGGCAAGATCCTCAAGCGCGATCTGCGCGCCCTCTACTGGGAGGGGCGCGATCGCCAGGTCGGCTGATCCGCGGCTCGATCCCCCGAAAGCTCAGTCGCCCCGGAACGCGGGCCGCCGCTTCTCCGTGAACGCGCGCACGCCCTCGACACCGTCCGAGGACGCACCGGCCCGAGTGAGCGCATCGGCCTCGTCGCGCAGCTGCGCCGCCAGCTCGGCGCGCGGTGCGACGTCCACCAGGCGCTTGGCGGCACCGAACGCGCGGGTCGGACCGCTCGCGAGCTCGCGCGACGAGCTCCTCGGCCGCGGCCTTGAGCTCCTCGTCGGGCACGACGCGGGTGACGAGTCCCCAGTCGAGCGCCTCGGCCGCGCTCAGCGCCCGGTTGGTCAGCACGAGCTCGAGCGCGCGCCGACGACCGACCGTGCGCTCGAGGTACCAGGTGGTCCCGCCGTCGGGAGTGAGGCCGATCCCGGTGTAGGCGAGGACGAAGCGGGCCGACTCGGCGGCGAGGACGAGGTCGGCGGCCAGGGCGAGGGCGAACCCCGCGCCGGCCGCACTCCCCTGCACGGCGGCCACGACGGGGGCATCGAGGGAGGCGAGCGCTTCCATCGCGACATGCAGCTGGGTGACGATCTCGCGCAGGCGCCCGTCGAGGCCGTCGCCGGCGTCCGCGAACGACTTCACGTCGCCGCCGCCACAGAAGCGGTCGCCGGCACCGCGCAGGAGCACCGAGCGGACCGAGCGATCGCGGGCAAGGGTGCCGGCCGACTCCGCGAGCGCCCGGGCCGTGGCGAGATCGATCGCGTTGGCGTTGTCGGGTCGGTCGAGCGTCAGGCGGCCGACCCCGCCGCTGATCTCGACGAGCACCGGCGCGTCAGCCATGACGGTCCTGACCACCCGTCCGTTCAGCACTCATCCGTCCGGCGCTCATCCCTCGAGGGGCGGCACGCCGAAGCGGGCGCGCACGTCCTCGAGCGCCCGCTCGGCCATCGCGAGATGGTCCGCGGTGGTGAAGTCGTCGGTGCACTGGGCGCCGCGCCACATCGCGTGGGCGAGCATCTCGGGTGCGCCGGCGCGCGTCAGGCTCGCGGTCTTGCCGGTCAGCGACATGTTGCTGATGATCCCGGCCTCGTGGACGGCGAGGTTGCCGAGGAACGCCGCCCAGTGCCCGGGGGTGTCAGCCATCGCGAGCTGCATCCCCCCGAGCGCGATCTCCCCCTGTCCGATCGGCTCGTAGCCCCCGATCACGTGGCTCATATCGTGGGCGACGAACATCGCCGGCATGTCGGGGTCGTCGCCCGGCAGCGTGAGCCCGTTACGCCGGTAGAACTCGACGTAGGCGTGGCCGAGCGTCCCCGCGGGCAGGTCGTGGAGCGCCGCGAGGCGCGCGCCGAGCTCGGGGTCGGGGGCGTCGAGCGTGTGTGCGTACCGCTCGCGCAGTGATGGCTCGAGCATCGAGGGCCCGACTGCGCCCAGGAAGCGGTAGTAGTCGGCCATGGCGTGGTCGGTGCCCTCGCGCACGAGCGCGCGGGCCATCTCGAGGCCCGCCCCCGACTCGTCGAGGGCCGCGGCGTACTCGTCGACGCGGCGCACCTGGGCGTCGGAGCCCGGGTGCCGGCAGAGCTCGAGCAGCACGAGGAGCTCCTTGAGGCGATCGCGCTGCGGAGCGCCGGTGACCGCGGCCGCAGCGCCGGCCGGGTCGAGCGGTGCCAGCGCGTCGAGCGCGAGATCGTCGCGTTGCCAGTAGCCGTGGACGATCGCCCGGAGCACCGCGACCTGCTCGTCGGTCGGGCCGTCGTCGACGTCGATCGCGCCGAGCAACGCCCGGACGACGGGCTCGACCATCTCGTCGTCGATCAGTCGGGCCACGGGCTGCTCCTGTCCTCGGGCCCCCCGGTGTCGCAGAGGCCGGTGTCGTGGGATGCGCCAGTGTCGCCGCGGCTCGCCTGCACGGCTCACACGCCGCGCGCATCGGTTCGTCGGGTCGGATCTCAGACCACCCGGACGTGTGTGAGGGTGGTGAACGAGCACAGGTAGAGGTCGCGGTCGAAGCCCGGGCACGGGAACAGCACCGACTGCACCGGGCTGCCGGTGTCGGCCCGGGCGACCTCGTCGCCGGTGGCGATGTCGAGCACGACCACCTGGTCCATGCCGCGGGTCGAGTCGTGGTCGCCGGTCACCAGCTCGCCGGTGTCACCGAAGCGCAGCGGGTGCGACGCGTGATCCTGGGTGCGGGTCCAGAGGGGTTCGAGCGCGCCGCCGCCCACGAACGAGAACGCGGCCATCGTCCCGTTGCCGCTGTCGTAGCCGACCGTGATCTGCCGCTCCGGGTCGACCGCGGGCGGGTTGGCGACGATGCCGTTCGGTGCTCCGCAGATCTCGGTGAGCGTGACCGCGCCGGTCGCGAGGTCGACGCGCACGAGGTGCAGCGGCGCGCGCGAGACGCCCCGGCCGCGGAACGTCCCCGCGTACCGCTCGGCCCCCTCCCCGTTGTCGAGGAACCACGCCGCGCCGGCGTCGATGACCACGTCCCAGCCGTAGGTCTGGCCGTCGAGCGTGCGGTACCGCGGCGCGAACTCGGGGTCGAGCGCGAGGTCGCTGCCGTCCCAGCGGACTCGGAAGAGCGACGAGTCCCCCACCACGTACACATCGTCGCCGTCGGCCGAGAGCCGGGCGATCGAGCGCTCGGGCAGCTCGAGGCGGGCGACGACCTCGAGCTCCTCGGGTTCGAGGACGAGCAGCTCGGTTGGCTCGCTCGGCGCGGGCGCGCCGTCGGTCAGCGCGCCGCCGAAGTCCTTCGTGACGAGGCACCCGTCGGGCAGCACCACGAAGCTGTTGTAGGGGCGCTCGCGTGGGAGCCGGCGGCTCGTGATCGGCGCGCAGTCGGGGCCGAGGCGGTGGGCGTGACGGCCGAACACCACGTAGAGCGAACCGTTCGCGTGCACGGCCATCCCGCCCGGCCAGGCCGGGCCGCCGGCAAGGTCGGGCGAGCGCTCGATCGGCGCGAGCGACTCGGGGTCGAAGCGCTCGACCCACGAGACGGCGTCGGGCGCCATCGTGTGGCACAGGACGTAGGCCTCGTCGGGGTCGCGCAGCACCACCATCGTCGCCGCGAGCGCGTCACGCGACACCACCTCCAGCCGCTCCCCGGCTCGGATGCCCAGCCCCGCGCCGAACCGGGGCGCCTGCGTGCGGCGCGGACCGCCGTCCTCCGCGGGCCAACGGCTCGGCCAGTAGCCGGCCGCGGCGTCGGGACCCGTCGTCACGTCGGCATCGGCTCCATCAGGGCGAGCGCGATCAGTGAGCGGCTGCGGCCGTCACGCCCAGCCGCCGGCGTACGCGACGAACTGCCCGGTCGTGAATCTGCTCGTGCCGTCGACGAACACCGCGCACATCGCCGCGCACTCCTCGACGGTGCCGAGCCGCCGCATCGGCACCGCGGCCTCGATCTTGGCCCGCACCTCCGGGTCGGTGGCACCCGTCGCGCGGAGGAACTCCGGGAAGTCCATGAAGTTGGTGCCGAGCGCGTTCACCTGCACGTTGTTGCGGGCGACCTCGTCGGCCACGTTGCGCACGAGGTGGTTGGCCGCAGCGCGCACCGACGAGTACAGCGGAGCACCCGGCGTCGCCCGCGCGCCGGACGCGCTCGTGACGAGCAGCACCTGGCCGTCGCCCCGCTCGACCATCGGCGGCACGACCGCCTTGAGGAAGTGGTACGGCGCCTCGAGGCACCCGGCGACGACCTTGTGCAGGTCCTCGATCGAGGACTGGAGGAACCGCCCGGTGACGACCCGCCCCGAGAACGCGGCCGCCGAGTCGAGGTGCCCGAACCGCGCCAGCCCCGCGGCGACCAGCCGCTCCGAGGCAGCCGGGTCGCGCAGGTCCTGCACCCCGGTGACGACCTCGACCGCGGCGCCGAGGGCCTCGAGCTCCTCGACGAGCCCGGGCTCGGGGTCGCCGACCACCAGGTCGTGCCCGCGCTCGGCGAGCAGCCGGGCCAGCGGCGGCCCGACGTAGAAGTCGGTGTTCGCGACGAGCGCGACCCGGCGGTCGCGCGGCGTCGGCGGTCGGCGGCGCTCATGCGTTCAGCGCGTTGAACGCCTCGTAGACCATCCACGCCGGCCAGAACACGCCCTGGAACAGCGCGAGCACACCCTCCCAGAAGCCGCTCGCGTGCTCGAAGAAGTAGACCCAGGCGCCGAAGATGCCGAGGCCGTAGATCGCCCCCGCACCGGCTGCGCCGCCCCCACCTTTCCCGGCCATCTCGCTACCTCCGCGTCGCGACGTCCACTCCCCAGGTGCACCTCCACCAGGGATCCCTGGACCTGCCGGGGACCCTAGCGATCAGCGCGTGCCGGTCACGGCGGATCCGGATCATCGGGGTGCGTTGGCGGGCGCAGGTCCCACGCGCCCGGGCCGCCGACGACCCGCCACTCGCAGTGCGTCTTGAGGAGGTGGTGCTGATGGCACAGACGCCAGAGGTTCGCCGCCTCGGTCGGGCCGTCGGCCTCGACCGGGACGATGTGGTCGATCTCGAGGCCGCGTCCGTTGTCGCAGCCCGCGACACCGCACACGGGGTAGGTGGCCTCGACCCAGCGCCGCAGCGTCGTGCGGGATCGTGCGCGTCGGGCTCGACACCGACACGATCTCGGGCCCGTCGCGCAGCAGTCGTGGTGACCCGGGCGTCGTTCATGAGGACGCGGGCGTCGTGGACCGGGATCGGACCGCGGCCGGTGATCTCGCACTGCTCGCCCTCGACGACGTGACCGCGGACGAGCGCGGCGGCGGAGACGCCGACGCGGACATCGACCGGCTTGCACGGCCCGTCGGTGGCCAGCGCGACCAGCGCGTCGGCCTCGTAGGCGTCGCGCGTCTCGCGTCGCCCGGCCGAGCGGGCCTCGCGGAAGATGCGGTCCGCGTGGTCGTCGAGCGCCTGGAACAGCGTTCGCACCAGCGGCGGGCGCGAGGCGGAAGTCGCCGCAGTAGGTGCCGTCGTGCGCGTCGATCCAACGATGGAGGTGGCGCTGCTCGTGGAGGCGGCGCGCCCACGCGACGTCGTCGGGCTCGGCCGCGGCGCGCACCTCACGGCACCGGTCGTTCAGGCCCTTCATGGTGGAGGAGCGGGCGACGCGCAGCAGGCGCGTCTCGGACGTGGGGTCGTCGGCCGCGGCGTCAGTGATCCGGCGGGCCTGGGCCTCGGAGAGCTCACCGGCGCGGAACGCGGCCGCGGTCTCGGGGAGCTCGTCGAGCGACGCCGCGGTCGCCAGCGCGCCATCCGCGGCGCCGACCGTGACGCCCGTCTTCGAGGCGAGCCAGTGGCCGGCGGACCGGTAGCCGCCGTCGCGGTACGCGCCGGTCTCCTCGACCCGGCGCGCCAGCAGCGCCTTCAGCGCGGCGCAGACGTGCTCCCCGCGTGCGACCACGCTGACCAGCCCCGCGGCGTCGGACCCGTCGAGCAACCCGGGCTCGAAGTCGCGCGCGACCGCCTCGAGTGAGGCGACGGCAGTGCGGAGCTCGTCGAGCACGGTCCTTCCCCTTTCCACGTCGTTCACGGCGGACCCGGCCTCGCGCCGGCGGCCGGGCGAGCAGGAGCAGCGATGCGGGGGGAAGTCGACGTACTGTATCGAACGTATGTTCGTTCGTCAAGCTCTGCGGACATGCGATCTCGGTCGGTGTGACCTCGCGTTCGCGACAGGCTCGCCGAGCGGAACCCCGGCTCTGGCGCGCTCCCCGATCACCCCCGGGAGGGCCACCCGAGTAGCCTCGTAGCCGACGCCATCCAGGGAGTGTTTCGGTGCGGAGGTGGACTCGCAGGTCGAGTCGAGCGCTGACCGGGTTCGTTGCGGTCGTGCTGCTCGTCGGCAGCGTGTTCGTCGCGCTCCCGGCGTTCGCGGCCGGGAACGGCAACCAGTGCGGCGGCCCCGACACCCATCCCGGTCAAGGAGACCAGTCGAATCCCCACGGGAACCATGAGCCGTGCGTTCCTGCTCCTCCTCCACCACCCCCACCGCCACCACCCCCACCGCCCCCGCCACCACCACCCCCAGAGGTGGTGCAGCCCCCGCCCGTGACCCCGCCGCCGGGCGCCTCGCCGGTGGTCGCGGGACCCGACGCCCCGCGCCAGAACCCGCCCGTCGTCACTCCTGCAACCGTCGAGGTCAAGCGAGCCATCGCGATCAGGGCGATCTCCAGCATCGTTCGCCGAGCGTTCGTGGCCGGTGAGGCCATCCGGGTCGCGGGCAGCGCACCAGCCGACTGTCTCCCGAAGCTGCGTCTCGACGGAGCGCTGACCGGGAAGGTCGCGACGCAGAGTGACGGGAGCTTCGACCTCGGCGTCGAGACACGCGACCTCGCCGCCGGACGGCATGTCGCCGAGGTCTCCTGCTCCAACCCTGCCGCGCTCCTCGCGCGCAAGGTCTTCTGGGTCGCGGCCCCGCAGACCAGTTCGAACCTGCTCGCAGTCGTGCTGGCATCGCTGCTGGTCGTCCTCGCGATCGGCTGGGTCGGCCTCCGGATGTTCGCGGGCACCACCACGGAGGACGCCCCGCACCAGGGGTAGGCGCGCCCGGAAGCCCTTGTGGCGGGACGCGTGCTGGTCCAGGCTGCGGCGGGAGCTTCTCGGTGGAGCTCAAGAGCGTGAAGACCCAGGGCGACAAGGTCGTCACGGTCCACCATGCGAAGGGCGCGCACGACGGCAAGACCCTCGACCTCGACCAGAGCATCGAGTTCACCTTCTCGGGCGACAAGGTCTGCCGGCTCGACGTGACGACCACGGACGACGACGCCGAAGCCGCCTTCTGGGGCTAGCTCGCCGGCACCCGCCGACGGGCTTCGACCCGCGCACCTGCTCGACGACGGTGCCCCGGCGCTCGGCACTTCCCCGCGTGCCAAGGTTGGGGTGACGAGGAGGACACCATGCGCTACGTGGAGGCAGCCGGCCTGCGGGTCTCGGCGATCGGGCTCGGGTGCTGGCAGTTCGGCTCGGCCGACTGGGGCTACGGCAAGGAGTACGGGGAGACGACGGCGGTGGACCTCGTGCACACCGCGCTCGATCTCGGCGTGAACCTGATCGACACCGCCGAGGTGTACGCCCGGGGTGCCTCCGAGGCGATCGTCGGGCGGGCGCTCGAGGGCCGGCGCGACGAGGCGTTCGTGGCCACCAAGGTGCTGCCGATCTGGCCCACGGCGAACCGGGTGGTGGAGCACGGCCGCCTCTCCGCGCTCCGGCTCGGGATCGCCACGATCGACCTCTACCAGGTGCACTGGCCCAACCCGCTCGTCCCCCTGCGCTCGACGATGGCGGGCATGCGCCGGCTCCAGGACGACGGTGTGATCGGCGCCGTCGGCGTCAGCAACTTCTCGGCCGACCGGTGGGCGCGCGCCGAGCAGGAGCTCGGACGCCCGGTCGCGACCAATCAGGTGCACTTCAGCCTGCTGCAGCGCAAGCCCGATCGCGGCAACGTCGAGCACGCGCAGGTCCGTGACCGGATCGTGATCGCCTACAGCCCACTGGAGCAGGGCGTCCTCGGCGGTCGCTACGACGCCCAGCACCTGCCGCCCGGGCCCGCCCGGCGCAACAACCCGCTCTGTCTCGCCGAGAACCTCGAGCGGGCGACACCGGTGATCGAGGCCCTGCGGAGGATCGCCGGCGCGCACGATGCCACCCCCGCGCAGGTCGCGCTCGGCGTGGTTGATCGCCAAGCCGAACGTCGTGGCGATCCCGGGCGCGAGCTCGCTCGATCAGCTCCGCCACAACGTGGCCGCCGCGGATCTCGACCTGGCCGCCGACGAGCTCAGCGAGCTGACCGAGCTGAGCGACGCCTTCGAGCCGCTGGGCGTCCCGGCGGCCGGCGCCGCGATGCTGCGGGCCCGCCGCGGCGCGGTGAGCCGAGGCTCGGGGCGGTCCCGGACGAGGAGCCGGCCAGCGATCAGGGCGTCGCGGCGACGACGCGGAAGGTGGCGTCGGCCTGGGTGACCTGATCGCCGCGCGCGGCGACGGCGTAGTCCCCCGGCGGGTCGGCGATCCCGAGTCGGTAGGTCGTCGTGATGCTTCCGTGGGTGTCAGGGGTGTGCGGCGGGCCGGCGAACATCCCGACCGGCGAGACGATCAGGAACGTGACGAGCTCGTCCGGCTGCGCCCCGGTGAGCCGGATCTCGACGGTTCCGCCGGTCCGCGCCTTGGCGGGCCGGATCACGAGACCCACCGGCGTCGGCGACGGGATCTGGAACACCTGTCCCGGGACGAGGCGATCCGGATCGGGGATCTCGTTCGCATCGAGGATGGCCGTCTTCGACACGCCGAAGTACTTCGCGAGGGCCGTCAGCGTGTCGCCCGCCTTCACCGTGTAGTCGATCGGCGGACGGGTCGTCGTCGTGGTGGTGGGCGCACTGGTCGATGATCGCTTCGAGGAAGCAGCCGACCCCGAGTGCACGCCGCTCGTGCCGTCTTCCCGCTGGCTGAGCACGAAGACGCCGACCGTCGCGACGATGAACGCGACCAGCAGGCCGAGGGTGATCCCGGTCGCCCTCCGCGTTCGCGAGCTCGCATCTGAGCGTCGCACACCACCATGGTCGCGCCGATCGCGCCGCGGTCAGCGCACTCTCGTCACGAACGGCGTCACCGCCCGACCCTCGAGCAGCGGCGTTGCGAAGGAGACGGCGTTGCGATGGAGGGTTCGGGCTCTGGCTCAGAGCCGGTAGAGCTCCGCGGCGTTGCCACCCAGGATCTTGTTGCGCACCGGCTCGCTCAGCTCCTTGAGGTTCTCGGCCGCCGAGGCGAGCGGGTCGGGGTAGAGGCACGTGGGGTGCGGGAAGTCGGTCTCGAACATGATCGAGTCCTCCCCCACCGCCTGCACGAGCGAGGGCATGTTCGTCTTCTCGAACCACGTCGTCGCGTACATCTGGCGCTTGAAGTAGCCAGAGGGCGAGAGCGACAGCCGGTCCTTGAGCCCGGGCGCGTTCTCGTCCATCTCGTAGTCGAGCGCCTCGAGGATGAACGGGATCCACCCGGCGCCACTCTCGACCGACACGATCTTCAGCTCGGGGAACCGTTCGAGCATCCCCGAGCAGATGATGTTCACGACCACCCGGCCGTTCCCGACGAACAGGAGGGTGCCGCCGATCGCGAGCGCGGTGTCCTCGTCGTGCGACGGCCACGGGTAGTTCCCGAAGAAGGTCATCGTGGTGAGGCTGGCGCCGATGTGGAAGTGCACCGGGAGGTGGAGGTCGGCGCACACCTCCCAGAGCGCGTCCCAGTCGTGGTGCGCGAGGTCGGGCGCGCCCTGGTCCTGGGGGTCCGACGTGATGTTCACGCCGCGCATGCCGAGCTCGCCGCAGCGCTGCGCCTCGCGCACACACGAGTCGACGTCCCACGCCGGCAGCACCGCCATCGGCAGCAGCCGGTTCCCCGACGCCTCCTGCATCTCCGCGTTGGCGTCGTTGTAGACCTGCATGCAGAAGAGCCGGTGCTCGAGATCGGTCACCGCCTCGGCGATGGCCTGCCCGCCGAGCCCGACCGAGTTCGGGAAGATGATCTGGGCGTGGATGCCCGCCTCGTCCATCATCTCGAGGCGCGCAACCGGGTCCCACGCCGCGGTGTGGATCTGCTCGATGTGCCACTCGTAGAGCGCTTCGAAGGAGCGGCCCTTGTGGTTGTTCTTGTCGACGACGCCGCCCGCGCCGGCCCGGCCCATCACCGCGCCGTCGATCACCCAGCTCAGCTCGCCGTCGACCTCGGCGACGTGGGGCATGCGGTCCTTGAGGGACGCGGGCACCCGGCTCGTCCACAGGTCGTGGCGCTCGGTGAGGTGCGTGTCGGCGTCGACGACCTTCACCGCCGGGCGGACCGGGTCTAGCGTGCTCGTCATCGTTCCCCCTCGCCCGGACGGGCTCGCCGCTGGGGCGAGGCGTCGGGCAGGATCACTGTAGGGAGGATCGCGCTCGGCGGTCCACGTTCCGGGGGGAGCGCTCGCATGGCCACGGCCGAGATCGACGGCACGCTGCTCGCCTACGAGATCATCGAACCCGTTGGTGGTGGCGGCGAGCCGTGGGTGCTCACCCCCGGCGGGCGGTTCGGCAAGGACGAGCCGGGCATCCGCGAGCTCGCCGAGGCGCTCACCGGGAACGGCCGGCGGGTGCTGATCTGGGACCGCCCCAACTGCGGGGCGTCCGACGTGTGCTTCACCGGCAGCTCGGAGTCCGCGATGCAGGCCGACCACCTCGCCGGCCTGCTGCGTCACCTCGACCTGGCCCCCGCGGTGATCTTCGGCGGCTCCGGCGGCGCGCGGGTGTCGTTGCTGACCGCCGCGCACCACCCCGACGTGGCGTCCGGCCTCGCGATGGTGTGGATCTCCGGCGGCGTCTACGGCCTCCTGCTCCTTGCGACGCATTACTGCGGCGAGTCGATCCGCGCCGCGTGGCAGGACGGGATGGAGGCGGTGATCGAGCTCCCCGAGTGGGCCGAGGTGCTGGAGCGCAACCCGCGCAACCGCGAGCGTTTCCTCGCGGAGGACCCGCGGGAGTTCATCGCGACCCTCGAGCAGTGGATGCTCGCCTACTGTCCGACGCAGGGGCAGACGGTGCCGGGGATCACCGACGCCGAGCTCGGTGCGCTCGCGGTGCCGACGCTGGTGTTCCGCAGTGGCGAGAGCGACCCGCACCACACGCGCGCGACCTCGGAGCGGCTCGCCGAGCTGATCCCCGGCGCCCGGCTCGTCGAGCCGCCGTGGCCCGACGACGAGTGGAAGCAGCGTGGCGTCGCGGCCCGCCAGGGAACCGGCCACCTGTTCGAGCGTTGGCCGCTCCTCGCGCCGCAGCTGCTGGAGCGGTGACCGGTCTTCCTCGGCTCTGCACCACTCTCATGCCGGCAGGGCCTGGACCGCGAACAGCTGGAAGCTCGGCTGGTCATCGTCGCAAGCCGGGATCTCGACCGAACGGCCACCCTCCAGGCGGGACACGAAGACCACCCGCAGACGCGACGGCGCCGTCGCCGGCCCGGTACCGATGCTCAGCACTCCGTAGCTCGGGCTGACCAGGACGAACGGCGCACCGTCGAGCCGGGTGAGGTCGTCACGCCCGAGCGTGGTGACCAGCTCGTCGGGGAGCGCGACCTCGAACGTGGCGACCGGCCCGTCGGGCGCACGCTCGACGGAGGCGGTCGCGCCGTCGAGCCCGACGAGTCGGCCGGGGTACGCCCCGGCCGTGGCCGTGAACCCGTGGCTGACCTGACCGTGGTGCACGCGGGTTCGCTTGGGTGCGCGTGACGTGCCGGACGCTTCGGTGCTCATGGTTCCTCCTCATCGATCCCGGCGTTGGCACCGTGCGCTGCTGCGCCGGTTGCCGGACCTTCATCGGGCCGGGTCCCTCAGGTCGCTCTGGATGAGCTGCAGGTGCACCGTACGTCGCGGGTGGGACACTCAGCGAGCGAGTTTCGTCGTGTCATCGGATCGGTGCTTCCAGTGGACCTCGCTCAGCGCACCTATCGGCGCGTCGGCGTTGACGGGCGGAGGTGCCGGAGGGACGATGGGTGCGTTCCCGAGGAGAGGACCTCCGCCGTGGCTGAGAGCGTCTACAAGGTCATCGAACTCGTCGGCACGAGCAGCGAGTCGTGGGAGAAGGCGGCCGCTGCTGCGGTCGCGAAGGCGTCGGGCAGTCTGCGCGATCTGCGGATCGCCGAGGTCGCAGAGCTGGACCTGCAGATCGAAGACGGCAAGGTGAAGGCCTACCGAGCGAGGCTCAAGGTGTCGTTCAAGTACGAAGACTGAGGCGAGCCCGCCGGGCTCACGCCCGCACGGCCAGGAAGCACCAGCGCGCGACCACCGCGTCGAGCGGCTCGGCTTCGCCCGCGCGCGCTTCCATCACGACGTCGAGCACGATGACCGCGCGGTCGGGTCCCTTCGGTCGCACGTCGGCGAGACGGCCGCGCACGCGCACGGCCGCACCGACCGGCACCGGAGCCACGAAGCGCACCCGGTCGAACCCGTAGTTCACGAGCATGGCGACGGAGCCCGCCTCCGGGATGTGCAACGCGGCACCGTGGCGGGTGAGCAGGCTGAGCAGCAGGAACCCCTGGACGACCGGTCCTCCGAACGGTCCCTCGCGGCGGGCACGCTCGGGATCGTTGTGGATCCACTGGGCGTCGCCCGTCGTCGCCGCGTGCGCATCGACCATCGCCTGATCGATGGTCTGCGGCTCCGAGGCACCCAGGTCGGTGCCGACCGCCGCGCGGAGTGCGTCCCAGGTGTCGTCGATGGACCGATCATCGCATCCGGACACGACCACCTCGTTCAGGCGCGCTTCCAGGTGCTCTTCCCACCCAGCCCGGGTGCGGTGTAGGTGAGGGTGGTCTTCGAGCAGGTGTAGATGCCGTCGAAGGGCGAGCCGGTGGCGCTCCCGTCCGAGAAGGGGATCGTCTCGCTGAGCAGACCGGGGATCTCGACGTGCACGCTCAGGGTCGGGGCGCCGGTCTGCAGGCTGGTCATCAGGCCGTTGCTCGCGTTCACGATGCCCGAGACGCCGCCCATCATCTGGAACGTCTCGGTGAGGCCCTGGACCGTCACGACGACGGGCGCCGTGCCGTCGAGCACCACGCTCGCGGCCCCGCTCTTGGCCAGCGTGAGCGTGCCCCCGGCCCCGCCGGTGCCGGCCGCGAGCCCCGGGATGCTGATGTCGACCGCAGTGCTCACCCACTGGCCCACCAGGCACGGATCGACCTTCGCAGGCTTCTTGCAGAAGTCGTCGAGCGACCGGCCCCGGACCGTGACCTTGCCCGCCTGCACGCCGCCGGTTGCGCCGAGGAGGGCGGTACCGGGTGCGAACGCCTCCAGGTCGATGCCCGCGCCGGGCGATCCGTCGGGGCACACGCACCCGTTGGGCATCGCGCACATCGGCCGTCCCGAGACCGCCGCGAGGAGCCGGTCGGCGCCGGCGGAGTCGCGCAGGTGTCCGTGCGTGGTGTCGCCGGCGTCGACGACCAGCACGTCGGACTTCACGCCGAGCTCGAGCACGATGTTGGCGGCCTTGTTCACGGTGGTGGAGAAGTTCGTGGAGTTCGTGACCGACTTGGCGACGCGCGGCGGCTTCGCCGCCGGGATGTCGGGGCCGGCCGTCTCCCAGGCGGGACCGAAGCCCGGTTCGCGTGCGAGACCCGACGGCCAGTCGTCGAGCGCGGCGCTGCTCCCGGCGACGCCGACTTCGAACGCGGCGGCGTCGTCGTCGGCGAGCATCATCGGGATGATGCGATGCCAGACGTCGACCCCGACGTCCTCCAGGTGCCCGAAGAAGCCGATGCCGTCATAGGAGCGGCTGAACAGGCTCTTGGTCGTCGAGCTCAGGTACGGGCCCCACTTCTCCTTCGTGATCTTGGACCCGGGCGCGAGCTTCGCCCCGGCCCACATGGCGGCGCCCTCCTCGACCCAGTCGGTCACGTCGGTGTCGTTCGTCTCGCGGGCCTGGTAGCAGTGCACGACCTCGTGGGTGAGCGCGAAGGTCAGGTCGGTCGCGCCCAGCTGTTGGCCCGCGGGCTGGATCTGGATCAGGCAGGCGTCGACGGGGTCGCCGTAGGCCCAGGTGTGCGCGTACTTCCCGCCGCCCGCGAGCTTCGACGCGAGTGGCTCGATGATCGGCGGCGTGCTCAGCGGGGCGACGCCGAGCTGTGCTGCGAGCTGGGCCACCGCGGTGTCGACGATCTGCCGGTACTGCTGTGCACCCGGCCCGTCGGCCGCGGGCTTCGGCGGCTTGGGGACGAAGGCGCGGGCCGCCTCCACGCTCCCCACCCCGGTCGCCCCGATCAGCAGCACGGCCGCGAGCCCGACCAGCATCGCGAGCCGACAACGTCGTCGCATCACCCGTCCCATCAGATCACGTGTGTGGTCGACCTGCCCATCTTCGCACGGGCCGGCACGTCTCGGGGTTTCACAGTCCCTCCTGTGCCAGGATCCACCGCATGCGACCTGTCGGGATCGTGCGCGCGGTGGCGCTCGTCGCGACGACGGTCCTCGCGCTCGGGCTCGCTGGCGCTTCCGGCGTCGCCGGGGCAGAGCCGACGGCGTACGTGACGACGGAGGGCCCCGACCAGACGTGCACGTTCGGGCGCCTCGACCTCGGGACCGGGACGATCACGACGATCGGCACGGTCGGTGGGGCGACATGCGCCGGGTCGCTCACGTTCGCACCCGACGGGACCCTGTTCGGCCTCAGCGGAGACACGGGCCCTGGCGGTGAGCAGCTGCTGGTGCGCTACGACCTGACCACCGGCGTTGCCGTGACGGTCGGCACCATCGGGGTCACGACACTGCTCGGTGCGGGCGGTCTCGCCTTCGACCGCGCCGGTTCGCTCTGGCTGTACCTCGAGAGCCTGAACGCCGACTGCAGTGCGGACTTCTCCTGCCTGTACCGCATCGACCCGACGAACGCGGCGACGACCTTCGTCGGTGGCGGCGGCAACGAGACGATCGTGGGCGGGCTCGCCGGGCTGTGCGACGGGCGCGTCGTCACCGCACGCGGCGTCCCACCCCAGCAGCTGGCCGCCGTCGACACCGCCTCCGGCGCGCTCGGCGACCTCGGGCCGCTCGATCCCGATGCCTTCACCAACGAGCTCGCGACCGAGGCCGACGGCACGCTTTGGGCCCTCGCGAGCCCGACCGTGGGCGACGGGACCGTGATCCAGCGCATCGACCCGAACGGCCCGACCGTCGTGTCGAGCCGACCCGTCGTGGTGGACCCGACCACCTCGGTCGTGTCCATGGCGATCGCGCCCCTCACCTGTCCGGCCCCCGTCGCGCTGCCCGCGGCCCCGACCTTCACCGGCTGACTCTCTAGCCTCTCGATTGCGGGCGGTGTCAGGCCCCGGTGAGAGGAGACACCGTGGGAACGATGGTCGTCACCGGAGCCAGCGCGGGCATCGGCGCAGCCGCGGCCGTGCTGCTGACCTCGATGGGCCATTCGGTGCTCGCGACGGGACGGTCGCCCGAGAAGCTCGCCGCGGTCCACGAGCGGATGGTGGCGGCAGCCCCCGACGGCGTCGCCGTCCCCGATCCCGTGGCCGCGGACTTCGCCGACCTGGCCGAGGTGCGTCGCCTCGCCGAGGTGATCCTGCAACGCTGCCCCCGGCTCGACGTGCTCGCGAACAACGCGGCGCTGCAGACGACCAGACGCGAGGTCTCGGCGGACGGCTTCGAGCTCGTGCTGGCGGTGAACCATCTGGCCCCCTTCCTGCTCACCAACCTGCTCGTCGACCGCTTGCGCTCCAGCGGCGGCCGGGTCGTCTCGACCGCGTCGGTCGCGCACCGGATGGGCCGCATCGACTTCGACGACCTGCAATACGAGAACCACTGGCGGGCCTTCCGCTCGTACGGCCGCTCGAAGCTCGCCACCATCTGGTTCACCGAGGAGCTGAGCCGGCGCAGCGGCCTTCCCGCCACCTGCCTCCACCCGGGTGCGGTCAAGACAGAGCTCGGCCGCGGTTCGACCATGGCGTTGCTCATGAAGCCGGGACGGATCGTCCTGAAGACACCCGAGCAAGGCGCCGACACCCTGGTGTGGCTCGCCACCGACGCCGAGGGCGCCGCGCCACGAGCTGTGTACTACGCGAAGCGCAAGCCGGCGAGGCTCTCGGCCGCCGCGCAGGACGCCCTCGCGGCGCGGCGCTTCTGGGACGCGAGCGCCACGCTCGTCGGTCTCGGCGGATAGCGGCGCGCCGGGACCCACATCAGCTTCGCCGACGAGTGCGAGACTGCATCGCACAGCTCGAACGGGACAGGGGGACCTGCGATGGCTGAGACTCGACGCGGGAAGAAGGAAGTGCACGTCAAGGCATACACACGGCCGGACGGCACGAAAGTCCCTGCGCACTACCGGTCGACCCCGAACACCTCTCACGGCAAGGCGCCGAAACGCAAGGGGCGGAAGTAGGAGCGGACCGACGTGCAGCTGACCTGGACGTCGAAACGTGACCCGAGGTGCCTGACGCGCGACGCCTTGGATTGCGCGTCGGCGCGCGACGCGTGGTCGAGGGAACCGCGAGTCGCGAACTCTCGACAACCGCGATTCGTGTGGCCTCCCGACCTCTCGAATGGGACTGGGTGATACCGCCACGGGGGTGGGTCGAAATGGCCCTAGTCGAGGGCGAAGCTTTCTCCGTAGGGTGGCGGGCGGGCGTGGTTGCAGGTCGCTGGAATGAGCGGGGGCTGCGCTCTCAGCGTGGTGCCGGGCTTCGTCCGGCACGCGACGACGAGAGGAGTTTCGCCATGCGAAAGACATTGTTCGTCGCTCTGGCCGTAGCCGGGATGTCCCTCATCCCGGCAGGCGCGGCATTCGCCGGGGGCGGGTACGGCAGTCAGCCCGGCTTCGACAAGGCCAACGACAACACCGCGTGTGCAGGGCACGGCGCGTTCGGCGCGTTCGGCACGAACGGCGACGTCGTCCACGACTTCGGAATCAACAACCTGGGTAGCAACGATGAACCTGGGGCCAGCAACTGGCAGCGCCCGGGTACTGGTGGGGGAACCACGGCTGCGAACAACTCCGGCCTGTGCGGCAACGGCGCTGCGCCGCCGCCGTTCACAACTCCCTGATCTGACGGGCAGTAAGCAGGGGACGCGCCGGTGATCGCACCGGCGCGTTCTCTCGTCACACGCGCCACGAGCCCGTCTTCACCGTCGGAACGATGCTTGACGACCTCATCCCCGATGAAGCGTCAGCGCGTCTGCACCGCGTACTTCAACCGCGACTCGTGGAGCTTCCCGACCTCCCGGACGGGGAACTGGTGCTGCAGCGTCGGCTTTGGGTGTCAGGCGACCGGCTCGAGCCTTCGAAAGTAGGTCCACCAGACCATGTCGAAGAGTTGAATCCGTGAGCGCTTGGGTTCGACCATCGCGAGGCGTTCCCATCCCTCCGCGTTTTCCACACGCGTGAGATCAGTGGCGATCCCTCGAGCGCCTCCTCGATCCGGTCGACCGCATAGACGCTCTCCTGCGAGGACCGCTCCCCCGGCCAACGCGGATTCAGGTAGGCGCCGAAGATCGCTTGGTTGTCGAGAACGGGGATGAGGTCGGGTCGCTTCTTGTGGAGCACCTTGGTCGCGACCGAGGCTGCGAGTCCCTTCCACGACGCCATCTCGGCGACCACCTCGGCGACCTTCCGGCGCTCCTGGGGCGTTGGGTTCTCGAGCGGCTTTCGGGGAAGGGACTTCAGGTCCAGCTCCGAGCCGTGGTCCTGCACACTCTTGAAGGCGGCCGCGGCCACGCGGGAGTTGATGAGGATGGTGACCGCAAGGTCATCCGGCACGAGGAGGTCCGGCGACGAAGCCGGCTCGTAGTAGAGGTAGCGGAGACCGTCGTCGGTTCGATACCCGACGAGCAGCTCCTCCGTATCGTCGAGTCGGCGGTCCACGCGGCCGGCGCCGACTGTGAGCACTGTCCCCGTCATCCGGTCCTCCCCTCTCGCCGCCGATTTGCAGGTGCGGCTCGCTCGGCTCGACTCGTTCCCCAGTACATCTGGGTGACGTGAGGAGTATCGATGAAGGGGACGAACCCGAGCCGCTCGTAGAGCCGGCGGGCGTCGACGTTGCTGTGCAGCACGTCGAGGAGCACGTAGCGGCCCTGCGCGCGTGCCTCCGACTGCACCAGCTGCACCAACTGCGTGCCGATCCCGCGTCCTTGGAAGGCCGGTTCGAGCATGAGCCACCGGAACACGATCCCTCGCTTCCACGAACCGAGGTCGACCACTCCGACTCGTTCGGTGCTGACCGTCACGATCCGGGTCTGTGCGCACTCGAAGTCCGAGGGCGGGCCGTGCAGGTGGCGCTCGATCCACTCGGGGTCGTCGACGTCGGCGCGCCAGTGCGGGCCGATCACCCGGGCGCGCAGGTCGAAGAAGAAGGATGCGTCCGACGGGCGAGCCGGTCGGAAGTGGTGGGCTGCGGTGTCGGAACCGCTCGGGGCGAGGTCGATCATTGCTCCATCCTCCGCGAGGGGTGGGACATCCGTGGGAGTCCCCACTTGACGCCGGAGCGGGACTTGACAGC
Organism: uncultured Acidimicrobiia bacterium; assembly: GCA_963809885.1. Taxonomy (GTDB): domain Bacteria; phylum Actinomycetota; class Acidimicrobiia; order IMCC26256; family PALSA-555; genus JALHSW01. The sequence continues at coordinate 227,414 of CAWELA010000002.1, forward strand.
GGGCGGACACTGATCGACTTGCTGTCTGCCGGAGGGGTTGAGGAGGCATGGCGTGTTCGCGGACGGGTTGGGACGGTGACGAGGAGGACTTCGTCGACGACGACGAAGAGCTTCGGCCGGAGTTCGTCGAGCTGCTGATGGAGCGCTTGGCTGATCCTTACGCCGCCGGGCCGAGCCTCAGCTTCGAGGAAGCGTTCGGCGACGGTGGGTGTCCCCGTCGGATCGAGGGTCGCCGTCCGGTCCGCTATGGCGCCGCGCCTCGCGGCCGGGGCCGGCTGCCGTCGGGCTGCCCGTGACCCGGATCTCACGATGACGTCGTGGGACACTGACGCCGGGGCGACCGAGCAGCCGCCCCCTCGCCGAATGCTTCGCCGATCTCCACGCCGAGACCGGACTCGCTGTCCCGCTCCCCGCCTGTCGGCTGACGCGCGGCTTCTTTCCCCGCGAGTGTCCGACGTGTGGCTTCGGGACCCGCGATCTTCACTCTTTGAGGTGGAACTCGAGCAACGACCTCGCCGCCCTTAGCATCGGCTCCTAGGCGTCCGGTGCGCTGCAACTCCGGACCACGCGGCCGGTCGAACGGCCTGATCGGGCCTGAGCGGCCGGCGGTACGCTCGACCGGTGGCCCTCCGTGCGTACCTCGCCGGCCCGGACGTCTTCCTGTCCGACGCGCTCGATATCGGCGCGGCCAAGAAGCGCTGCTGCACCGAGCTCGGGCTCGAAGGCGTGTACCCGCTCGACGCAGACCTGGGTGACATCTTCACGTTGGAGCCGGCCGAGCAGGCGCAGGCCGTCTTTCGAGCCTGCATCGGGCACATGGACTCGTGCGATCTGATGCTCGCGAATATGACACCCTTCCGCGGGTCGAGCATGGATGTCGGCACCGCGGTCGAGATCGGGTACGTCCACGCGCTCGGAAAGCCGGTGTTCGGCTACACGGGCATCACTGCGAGCTACGCGGATCGGGTCGAAGCGGACGGCATGTTCGTGGAACCGTTCGGACTCGTCGACAACCTGATGGTGGAGGGCCCGGTACGCGCGTCGAGCGCGCAGGTGGTTCGCGCCGAGGCACGTCCGGATCGTGTCGTGGTCGCCATGGAGGCGTTCGAAGCCTGCGTGCGGCACGCGGTCGACACGCTGGCTCGACGCTCGCCGACCAAGTGAGCCTGGCGCCGGGCCTCGCGGCTGGGGCCGGCTGCCGTCGGGCTGCCCGTGACCCGGATCTCACGATGACGTAGTGGACACTGACGCCGGGGCGACCGAGCAGCCGCCCCCGCGCCGAATGCTTCGCCGGTCTCCACGCCGAGACCGGCCTCGCTGTCCCGCTCCCCGCCTGTCGCGCGACGCGCGGTCTCTCGACTCGCGAGTCGTCGGACGCGGTTCTTGAAGACCGAAGCAACACGTGGAGCGTGAAGGTGCAGAGAGGATGCCGCTCAGGTGGCGGCGGTGGCGGGTTCGTCGGCGCGCCACCCGAGGTCGGCCGAGATCTTCCGGGCCGCCTCGCAGCAGACCTCTCCACGCTCGGCCTGCCGCGCGGCCTCTTCGGGCCCCGCTCGGTCGGCCCAGCCGATGACGACCGCGCCGACCACCTGGGCGTTCGCGTCGAGCACAGGCGCGCCGACGCCGCGCGCCCCGGGAAATCGGCTGCCGACGCTGGCCGCGTAGCCCCGTACCCGCGTGTCGTCAAGGTCCTGTTCGAGGGCCGTCAGGTCGCGTCGTCCGAATGGCGCGTGCGCGACGACGTCGCGTCGGACGTCATTGGGCAGGAAGGCGAGAATGCTGCGACCGCTCGATCCGAGGTGGAGGTCACTCCAATCCTGGAGCGACTGCCAGATGTAGCGGATCGGACTCTGGGACTCGACCGCGGCGACGGCGGCGAACTTGCGCCGAACGGGGTCGTAGACCGTGAGGATCACCGTCTCGCCGGTTCGGTCACGAGCCGCGAGGAGATGCGGCATGGAGGTGGTGACGAAGTCGGTGCTGGACACGATCCGGGCTGCAATGCGCACCAGCGCCGGCCCCGCGGCATAGGTGCCGTCGGCTTCCGCAGTGAGCACACCCGCGCTCGTCAGTTCGCCGAGCGCTCGATGCACACCGCTCTTGGTGAGCTGCAGGTGCGCGGCGAGCTCCCGCACTCCCCACGTGCGTTGGTCCGCGAATGCCTCGAGGATCAGCATCGTCCGCTCGACGGGACCGGTGGCCTGCGCCGCGCGGGGTGTCATGTCGGCCAGTGTGCATGGCCCGACGCCCTCCGGACCGGAGCTCCATCGCTGCTACTCTGGGACATCTGTCCCAGAGTAGCCTTCAGCGCTCGACGAGGTGGGGGTGAGCGAGCTGATCCGCGATCCTCGGATCCTCGACGAGATCCAGCGCCGGGTCTTGTGGCTCGCCGTCCGAATGGTCGACTACGCGAACCGAGAGCGGCCAGAGCCCCAAAGCATGAAGGTGGGCGGGCACCAGGCCTCGTCGGCGTCGATGGTCACGATGCTCACCGCGCTGTGGTTCGGGTTCCTGCGCGCCGAGGATCGCGTCTCCGTGAAGCCGCACGCGTCGCCTGTGCTGCACGCGATCCACTATCTCCTTGGCTCCCTCGACGGCAGCTACCTGACGCGGCTGCGTGAGTTCGGCGGTCTGCAGGCCTACCCGAGCTCCACGAAGGATCCGTATCCCATCGACTTCTCGACGGGCTCGGTTGGGTTGGGCGCCGCGGCGCCGCTGTTCGGCGCCGTCACGGCCCGCTACGTGCGCGACCACACCGGGCACCCCCAGGCTGGGCGGTTCATCTCGACGTTGGGCGACGCCGAGCTCGACGAGGGCAACGTCTGGGAAGCGATCGCTGACCCATCGACCAGCGGCCTCGAGGACGTGATCTGGGTCGTCGACCTGAACCGCCAGAGCCTCGATCGCGTCGTTCCCGGTATCAAGGCGCGTCGATTCGAGTCGATGTTCGCCGAGAACGGCTGGTGCGTCCTCGAGGCGAAGTACGGCCGGCGTCTCCAGGCGCTGTTCGAGTGCCCTGGTGGCGCGGCGTTGCGGGACCACCTGGACAACATGAGCAACGAGAACTACCAAGCGCTCTTCTCGATCGTCGACGAAGACGCGTTGCGCGAGCGGTTCACTGACGGAGCGCCGGATGACGTCCGCACCCTCCTTCGGCGCGTGCCCGACGGCCAGCTCGCGTCGACCATCGGCGATCTCGGTGGCCACGACTTCGGAGAGCTGTTCCGCTGCCTCGACGCGGCAGACCGGTCGACACGGCCGAGCATCATCTTCGCCTACACGGTGAAGGGGTGGGGTCTGCCGTTCGCCGGCGATCCGCTCAACCATGCCGCGCTCCTGAGCGAGCACCAGATCGATCGGCTGCGCGCCGAGCTCGAAGTACCGGCGGACGACGAGTGGGCACGCTTCGCAAACGGCACGGAGTGTGGCGCGGTCTGCGCGTCGACTGCTCACCGGCTGGAGCGTTCGCGCGTGCAGACCGTGGCGACGCCTCCGGTCCCCGCGGCGCTCGGCCTTTCGGCTGTCACTTCCACGTCTACGCAGGCCGCGTTCGGCAGGGCGCTACGGGCGCTGAGCCGCGAACCTGTCGGCGAGCACGTCGTGAGCTCGGCGCCCGACGTGACCGTCTCCACGAACCTCGCTGGTTGGGTCAACGCCGTCGGCGTCTACTCGCCGCAGATGCACGAGTCTGCCGACGACGTCGACCGGTCGATCGCCTGGAGTCAGAGCCCCGAGGGCCGGCACATCGAGCTCGGCATCTCCGAGATGAACCTCTTCTTGCTGCTCGGCCAGCTCGGCTTGGCGGGGCGCACCCTCGGTCAGCCGCTGGTTCCCATCGGCACCGTCTACGACCCCTTTGTGCTGCGAGGGCTCGACGCCTTCGTCTACTCGCTCTACTGCGGTTCGTCGTTCATCGTCGTTGGCACTCCATCGGGCGTGACCCTCAGCTACGAGGGCGGCGCGCACCAATCGATCATCACGCCGTCGGTCGGGACGGAGCTACCCGGCCTCACCTTCATCGAGCCGGCCTATGTCACCGCCTTCGACTGGCTGTTCTGCGACGCGGTCGCGGCAACACTCGATCCGCGTCGCCCGGGCAGCCACTACTTCCGCCTCTCGACCCGCCCGGTCGATCAGGCGCCGTTCGAGGCGGTACGCGCTGCGCCTCGGCGATGACGCGTTGCGCGAGGCGGTGCTGGCCGGTGGATACCGACTCATCGACGGTCGCGACGTGGTGCCGGATGGTCAAGTCGTGCAGCTCGTGGGCTCCGGTGCGGTGATGCCAGAGATCGTCGACGCTGCAGCGATGCTGGCTGACGAGGGCATCGCCGCACACGTCATCGATGTGACCGCTCCCGATCGCCTGCTCGGCGCGTGGAGGGAGTCGATTCGCGGATCGATCGCGGACGCGCTCGCCTACCCGTTACCTCGCTCGCTGAGCGGCTTGCTGTGTGGCGGCGAACCCATGGTGACGGTGCACGACGCGTCACCGCACAGCCTGGCGTGGCTCGGCGCAACCGTCGGTGCGCGGACCATCGCACTCGGGATCGACACGTTCGGCCAGTCGGGTTCGATCGACGCCTTGTACGGAGTCCACCAGCTCACGGCCGGCAGTATCGTCAATGCTGCGCTGTTGGCCCTGTCGGACACTGCCCCGGTCGCGTAGCTGGTTCGGGAACGAATCCGCTCGGACACCCCAGTGTTCGGGGATGTTCCTAGAGGTCTGACGCTCAGCCGGTGACCCAGAGAGAGGATGCGACGCGTGGCTTGGCTCATCGCAAGCCCAGTCCCGTCCGCTCACGCCTCGCCCGCAAAGCCCACCCTCGGACGAGTCTCAGCCAGCCGGCCCCAAGTATTGACATCTGTCGATTGGTTGCGTACATTGCCGATATCGACCATTGTCGATTCGGCAGCGCCTCTGGAGGTCCCCGTGTCCCGTGTACAGCTCGCCCTCAATGTCAGCGATCTCGACCAGGCGGTGGCGTTCTACTCCCGGCTCTTCGACTCCGAGCCGGCGAAGCGTCGCCCGGGCTACGCGAACTTCGCGATCGCGGATCCGCCCCTCAAGCTCGTCCTCTTCGAAGCCCCTGAAGGCGGCACGCTCAACCACCTCGGCGTCGAGACCGAGCGGGCCGAGGAGGTCGTGGCCGCCGAGGCTCGCCTCAGCGACACAGGTCTCGACACGACCGGCGTCGACGACACCGTCTGCTGCTACGCCAACAAGACCGAGACGTGGGTCTCGGACCCCGACGGTGCCCGCTGGGAGTGGTACGTCAAGACCGGCGACGCCGAGCAGATGACCAACCAGGTGCCCAGCGACCCCGCCACCGCGGTGTGCTGCGCAGCCGGAGCCGGCGGGCATGAACGTTCAGTGAGCGAGCCGCACGGCACGGCGACCGCCGAGACGGCTCCGGTCACGTCGCGGCTCTCGACACTCGACCGCTTCCTTCCCTTCTGGATCGGTGCGGCCATGGCCGGAGGTCTGCTCCTCGGGCGGGCGGTTCCTGATCTCAACAGCTCGCTCGAGAGCATCAAGATCGACACGGTCTCGTTGCCGATCGCGATCGGGCTGCTGGCAATGATGTACCCGGTGCTCGCCAAAGTGCGCTACCGACACATCGGCGATGAGCTCACCGATCGTCGCTCGCTCGTCCTGTCGCTGCTGCTGAACTGGGTGATCGGGCCCCTGCTCATGTTCACCCTTGCGTGGTTGTTCCTCGCTGATCTCCCCGAGCTGCGGACCGGGCTCATCATCGTCGGGCTCGCGCGCTGCATCGCCATGGTGCTCATCTGGAACGACCTCGCCAACGGGAGCCGCGAGCTCGCCGCGGTCCTCGTGGCGATCAACTCGCTCTTCCAGATCGTCATGTACTCGGTGCTCGGCTGGTTCTACCTCACCGTCCTCCCCGGGTGGCTCGGGCTCGACACCCAAAGCCTGCACGTGTCCATGTGGGACATCGCCAAGTCAGTGCTGATCTTCCTCGGCATCCCACTCCTCGCCGGGTACCTCACCCGCACGATCGGTGAGCGACGCAAGGGCACCGAGTGGTACGAGCAGCGATTCCTTCCCCGCATCGCGCCGATCGCGTTGTGGGGACTGCTGTTTACGATCGTGGTGCTCTTCGCGCTCCAGGGCGACCGCATCACCTCGAACCCTCTCGACGTCGCGCGCGTCGCGGTCCCGCTCCTCGTGTACTTCGCGCTGATGTGGGGCGGCGCGTTCGTCGCCGGCGTTCGCATGTCGTTCCCGTACGAACGGAATGCGGCGATCGCGTTCACTGCGGCCGGCAACAACTTCGAGCTCGCCATCGCGGTCTCGATCGCGGTGTTCGGCGTGACCTCCGGCCAAGCCCTCGCCGGCACCATCGGCCCCCTCATCGAGGTCCCCGCGCTCATCGGACTCGTCTACGTCTCGCTCTGGGCCCGCCGCCGCTGGTACCCGAAGACGTGACGCACGCGAACGTCAGCGCTTGTTGAACGCCTGTCGGATCGCGTCGAGCCGAGCGGGGACGATCGACCAGTGAACCCACCGGCCACGCTTCTCCCCAGTGATCAAGCCGACGTCCGCCAAGACCTTGGTGTGGTGGCTGATCGTCGGCTGGCTGCGATCCAGTGGCGCAAGGAGATCACACGCACAGACGTCACCGGCATCCGCGATCAGGCTGAGACAGCGCAGGCGCACCGGATCGGCCAACGCCGCAAAGACTCGCGCCAGATCCTCGGCGTCGTGCTCATCGAGCGGCGCCGCGAGCACCGAGGGACAGCACACCTCCGACTCGGTCGGCGCAAGCCTTGCAGTCATCAGGGCCCTCCCCTGGAGATTGACTTATGTCGATGGATCTGAAACCATCGATCAATCGACGAACGCCAATGTACCAGTAGGGCCCACCTGCCGACACCAGTCCGCGCCGACCAGGGAGCAGCCGTGACCGAGTCGACCCTCACCACGGACCAGCAGCTCTCGCTCCGATCCGCGGCCCAGCGGCTCGCGGCCCAGTTCGACGGCACCTTCAACACCGAGACGATCGAGCGCTTCCTCCACTCCAGCTACGAGCAGTTCGCGACGCAACGCGACCGCCACGAACTTCCTCTCCGTCCTCGCCGAGAAGTTCGCCCGTCAACGCCTCCGCGCCCTCGCGCGCGTCGAAGGCAAGTCCAACGACGGGCTGCCGACCGTGCTGTTCCTCTGCGTCCACAACGCGGGACGAAGCCAGATGGCGCTGGGCTGGTTCAACCACCTCGCGGGCGGCCGGGCCGTCGCCTGGTCGGGTGGATCCGAGCCCGGCAACGAAGTCAACCCCGCTGCGATCGCCGCGATGGCCGAGATCGGCATCGATATCACCGGCGAGTACCCCAAGCCCTGGACCGAAGAGATCGTCAAGGCCGCCGATGTCGTCATCACCATGGGCTGCGGCGACGCGTGCCCCCTCTACCCGGGCAAGCGCTATGAGGACTGGGAGCTCGAGGACCCAGCCGGCCAAGACGTCGCGGCAGTTCGCCCCATCCGGGACGAGATCGGGACGCGGGTCCGCGTTCTTCTCGACAGCGTCGGAGTCGCGACCACATGACGGTCCCGCTTCGCCCCACGACACCCTTCCAGGGCCCCGCGCGTTCTCCTTGATCGCGATTCGTCGGACGAGCGGTTCCACCGATCGCGAGTCGGAGGCCGCGAGCCTTTCGATCGTCGGGTTATGACAGGTCTGCGTCAAGACTCGTCGAGAACCACAAAGGTGGCCGGAGCTTGGCGGTCGTTGCAGGCGACTTCCGCTCCGATCTGCCGACCCCGGGCGGGTTCAACTGCGATCGGCCGAGGCTGCGCGGCTAGCTCGATTGCTCGAGCCTGTGCCCTGTGTCGCGGAGCATCTTCGCCATCGATTGCAGGAGCTTCCATCCGATCACGCCGTTGCGCTCCACCAACGGCCGGAACTCCCAGAACGTGAGCCCGTGGCAAACGAGGTCGGTCGTCGCGGTGACGGTCGCCGCGCGCGGCCCCTCGTCGATCAGCGCGATCTCCCCGAAGTAGTCGCCGTCGCCGAGGGTCCCGGTCTCGACCCCATGGATGCTGACCGTCGCCTCCCCCGAGTCGATCAGGAAGAACGCCGCGCCGGCAGAACCCTCGACGACGACCGTCTCGCCCGCGGCGAAACGGCGCTCCTTGAAGAGCTCGGCGATCTGCTCGACCTCGTGCCGGTCGAGACCGGCGAAGAACGGCACCTTCTCGACCTTCTCGACCGGCGCCGGCGCGGGAGGCGCCTTCTTGACCTGGCCGTCGGTCGTCGTGCCCGCGGTGACGGCCCGGCACTGCAGCAGGTAGAGCGTTCCGTCGGCGACGGCCCACTCGATGTCGCGGCCCGGGCCGTAGATCTCCTCGCACCTGGCCGCGAGCTCGCCGAGCGCCCGGAGCTGGTCTTCGCTCACGCATTGCAGCTCGACGCGATCCGCCGGCACCGTCTCCTCGACGGTGCCGCCGTCGGGGAGCGTGCGGATCGCGACCTGCTTGCGCCCCGCGGTGCGGTCGAGCACGTTGCCCGCGCGGTCGAGCCGGAAGCTGTCGGGGATGACCAGGCCCGCGACGACCGCCTCGCCGAGCCCCCAGCTCGCCTCGATCAGTGTCTCGTCCGCGCCGGTGACGGGGTTCTGGGTGAACATGACGCCGGCGGCATCGGGATCGAGCAGCGACTGCACGACGACGCCGATGCTCGGCCGGGTGAAGAGCCCGACGCGCTTGCGGTACGTGATCGCCGAGTCGGAGTTCGCCGACCACCAGACCTGCCGTAGCGCGTCCGGGACGTCGTCGACGGACGCGACGTTGAGGAGCGTGAGGTGCTGGCCGGCGAAGCTCGCGTCGGCGCCATCCTCGTCGACCGCGGACGAACGGACCGCGAGCGGCACCGGGAGCTCACGGATCGCCTCGAGGACGCGTGCGATGACCTCATCGTCTTCGGAGGCGACGGCTTCGACCACCGGGCCCGCCAGCGCGACGCCGGGCGGGACCGGGAGGCCCCCGCGCAGCGCGTCGCCCAGCCCGACCGCCTTCGACCCGAAGATCGCGGTGTCGCTTGCCTGCTCGAGCGGGGCGATGTCGTGGGTCATCCGAGCAGTGCCACCTCGCCGGCCATGCCGTCGACGCGCACCCGCGCGCCGTCGGTGATGCGCTGGGTCGCCTCACGCGTCCCGACCACTCCGGGGATCCCGTACTCGCGGGCGACGAGCGCCGAGTGCGAGAGCAGCCCGCCGCTGTCGGTCACGATCGCGCCGAGCAGTGGCAGCAGCACGTTGAATGCTTCGGTGGTCGCGCCCGTCACCAGCACGTCGCCCTGGGCGATCCGGTTGAACTCGGACGGGCCGGAGATCAGCCGTGCCGGGCCCTCGTACACGCCCTGACTCGCGGCCAGCCCGCGGAGGAGGTCGACCTCGTGCTCGGCTTCCGAGCTCCCGAAGAGCTCGCCCATCGCGATGCCCACCGCGGTCATCACGCGCGCCGGACCCGGCGGGAGGCCCGACGGGTCGGGCGGCGGCTGGGGCGGATCGCCGAGGAACGGCGGTGCGTCGTTCCTCGCACCGAACGTGGCTCGGTACGCGGCGCGCGCCGCCAGCTCCTCGGCCGACGGCCCCCCGGAGTCGCTGACCAGCGCGCACATCTCGTCGATGTCGGCGTCGATCATGTGCTCGGGTGCCTGGATCCGGCCGCGGCCCGCGACCCGACGACCGGCCCCGAGCGCGGCGCGACGCATCAGCCCCGACGCCCAGGCGTCGCTGTAGACGCCGCGCTCGTCGCGGAGCCGATACATCAGGCGCGCCTCCCCGAGCAGCTCGTCGAACTCGGCGCGGTGCTCCTCGGGCACACGGCCGCGTATGTCGGCGGTCGCCGAGTCGACGTCGGACGCCGTACCGCTGTGCCCCGACGCCGCGGTTCGCATGGCGCGCAGCAGGGAGTCGGGCAGCTCGAGCGCGCCCGGCTCGGAGATGTCGAAGCCGTCGAGCGGCCGGTAGCCGACGAGGTCGAGGTAGTCCGAGACGGCCGAACCGGCCGGGCCGGGCAGCCCCCGCAAGGCCGTGAGCACCGTCGCCGCGTCGCCGTCCGACGCCAGCAGGTCCTGAGCGGCCGGGTCGTCCCGGATCGCGCCCAGGAACTGTTCGAGCTCGTCGGAGCTGCCGGCCGACACCGGGGCCGCGCCCCGCAGCAGACCGAGCAGCTCGGCGGGCGGCGTGCTGGTCCACTGCCCGACGTGCGCGAGGAGGTCGCCGGTCGGGATCATCGCGCCGGCCGTGAACCGCATGTGCTGGGTGATCATCGCCGCGTGGTGGTCGTGGCACCGGCGGAGGTACGCGGCCAGCTCGTCGTCGGTGAGCGCGTCGGGATCGATCGCCTGGATCTCCCGATGAGTCGCGATCGCCGTCGGCTTGGCCGTCTCGTCCCACTCACGCAGCTGCTCGCGCCACAGCTTCTGTGGGAAGACCTGCTCGGCGCGCTCGAAGCGCGCCGGGATCGCCTCGTCGGGTGCGGGCTTCATCGTGCTGTACGCGAAGCCGTTCACGTAGCCCATCGCGAGACCGTCGATGACCATCCCGTAGTACTCGGCGAAGTCGTGCGTGCCACGGGCGAACGACTCGGGATGCATCTCGGCCCAATAGCTCGTCACCGGACGGGGAAAGTGCACCGGGTCACGGTTCCAGGTGCCTGGCCCGGGCGGATCGAACTGCAGCTCGGCAGCTTCCTGCGCGTCGGTCATCGTGCCCTCTTCTCTGCCACGGACGCTCCCGCGCTGGGAGCAACCCATTCTGCCGCGCTGGATGGTGGGTGCAAGTGCGGCCTGCGGATCGAACCCCGGCCGACGCGGGGGATGCTCGATGGCGCCTTCGACGTCGAAACGCTCGGACTGCCGCCAGCGATGCGACTGGCGGGCCTCCTCAACGGTCGTCCGGCGGCCGGTGATGCAGCGGCTTCCGGTTGACGGGCGACGACATGCCGCCCCACCCCAGTGTTCGGAGATGTTCCTAGAGGTGTGACGCTCAGCCGGTGAAGCGCGGTGCGAGCACGACCGGCGCGGGGCAGCTGTCGGTCGCGGGGTCGTACGTGATGAGCACTGCACCGTCGCCATCGCGTGCACTGTGGTCCGACGAACTGGAGGCCGCGTCCGTGGTCACGAACGACGAGCCACCCCCGCCACCCCCGCTAAGGCCGGCGCCGCCGCCGGCGCCGTACCCGCCACCGCCACCACCAGCGGACGTTCCGGCGCCGCCACCACCGGCGAAGCCGACACCCCCGCCACCGCCACCGCCACCCGTCGGGGTGGTGAGGCCGCCGATGCCGCCGTCGCCGCCGTCGCCGCCGGTGTCGTTGCCGTCCCCACCCGTCGCGGTCGAATTGGTGTTCGTTCCCCCCGCGCCGGTGCCGGTGCCACCCTCACCACCATCGGTCCCCGCGATCCCGCCGCTGGCGCCGCCGCCGCCGCCGCCGCCGCCGACCCCGCCCGGCCCGGTGCCGCCAAGGCCGTCGCCCGCGCTCGGATTCCCGGCGCTGCCACCACCGGAGGTCGCGACGCCACCCCCACCACCCCCAGCGTTGACAAAGGAATCGGTGCCGGCGCCGCCGGCGCCGCCGCCCCCCGCGCTCGGTGCCGCCCCGCCCACCACTCCCACTCACGAAGCTCATGTCGGTGCCGTCGCTCCCCGACACGCCCAACAGACCCCCCGCACCACCCGAACCCGCCGTCGCGGCCTCAGCGAGGCCGCCGCCGCCACCGCCACCGGCGACCACCAACACCGCACCGGCCGCGGTCGTCACCACCGACGCACCCCCACCCCCACCAGACCCCGCACCGGAACCGGCAAAGCCGCCGGCGCCGCCGCCGCCCAGCCCCCCCGCACCCAGCCCGGACGTGGCGTCGGTGCCGGTGAGCCCGGCGCCTGCGACCAGCGCCGTGAGCACCGTCTCAGGGTCGACCGGCACCCGCGCCTGCACCGACGCCCCCGCCCCACCCGTCCCCTGCGAGTCCAAGCCCGCGCCGGGCGCGCCATGACCCCCATCGGCGGTGATGGTCACGAAACAGATCCCCGCCGGCACCGTGGCCGCGTCCGGAGAGAACGCCGGCGTCGAGGACGAGAACAGCTCCACCGTCGCCGCGCCCGCGGGTGCCCCACCGAACGCGAGGCCGAACAGCACCAACCCCGGCGCCACCAGCACCGCCACCACTCGCCGCATCACGCCCCCCAAAGCCAGGGATGCAGACCGCCGCAGGATAACCCCACCCCGCCACCGGCGCGCGGAGACAATCTGCCAGGGCACCCCAGCGTCACGTCACCTGAACCGCGCGAACGGGCGGACCTGACGCGCGGTTTCGCTGACCGCGTGCACCTGGAGATGGGAAGAACTCGCACCGGGAAACGCTGGGCTATGACCGCCCCCGGCGTTTCGCGGCGTTGGGCGTCAACCCAATGCTTGACCCGTCGATCCGACTGGTGACAGTACGGAGCGGGGTCGCGCCAATGGACTGACCCGATGGGGCCCGGCATGGGGCCTTGAACCCTCACTCTTCGGGTTATCAGGGCCTTGACAACCGTCCGTCTGGTACCGCCGAGTACCGCCCAGTCCCAAGACGCCCGACTCTGAGTCCGCGCAGTCCCACGGAGCCGGTCCGGTATCGCCGAGTCCCGCGCCACTGGTGACAAGTTCGGTGACAGCAAGCTGGGCCGGGGGCGATGAGTCCTGGCCGCGCCGTATCCAGTTCCGCAGCACCTAGGCGCCGGTGCTGACTCGGAACAGCTGCGCTGCTTCGTCGACCCCCTTGAGTTGATGGGTCCCTCGGTCTTCGAACACGAGGCCGGATCCCGCCGACAGGTCCCGAACGGTGCGACTCACCAGCACCTCGTCCGCGCCGGCCATCGAGCCGACCCGCGCACCAACGTGCACCGCGAGACCGCTCCAGTCGTCACCGCGGCGCTCGCATTCCCCAGTGTGGATCCCCGCCCGGATGTGGAGGCCCCTTGTCGCGAGCGCGGCAACGAGCGCCAGCGCGCAGCGAGCCGCCTTGGTCGGTCCGTCGAAGACCGCGAACATTCCGTCGCCGGTGTCCTTCACCTTGCGACCACCGTGGGCGGAGACCTGGCGGTCGACGATGTCGTCGTGGGCATCAAGTTGGCGCCGCCATCGCTCGTCACCCCGTGCACTTACCGCCTCGGTCGATCTCACGATGTCCGTGAACAGCACGGTCGCGAGGACGCGCTCGGTCGGCGGCGCAGCGCGCTGCTCCCCGATGACGAACCTGAGGACTTCTGAAGCGAGCACTTCGGTGATGTCCACAAGAAAGTGGTCGCCGGGCGGAAGTTCCCGGAACGTGGCGTTGGGGATCTCGGCGGCCATCGCTGCGGCCGCCTCGATCGACGCGACGCGATCCCCGCGGCGGTGCAAGACGAGCGTCGGCGCCGTGACCGAGCCGAGCACATCGCGCACATCGATCTCCATGAGCGACTGCCAGAGCAGGCCGGCCATCGTGGGACTCGCGCCTGAACGTTGGAACCGACCGAAGAACTCGCGCACGCCATCGACGCCGGCGATCGAGCCCAGGAACAGCTCGGTCAACGCCCCCTCACCCCATTGCTCGTCGATCTCCTGCAACTGGGCGTCGATCTGTGCCTGAGTGAAGCCCCACGGATGCGACGGTGGATCGCAGGAGAACCGAGCGGCGGTCCCGTAGTCCACGAGGCATCGGACCCGCTCGGGGTATGTCGCCGCGAAGAGGAGGCTCATCGGTCCGCCTTCGGAGGCTCCGAAGAGCGCCGCGTCCTGCACCTCGGCCGCGTCCATGACTGCACGCAGGTCGTCCATCCGCTCGTCGATCGACGGCGCGCTGATCACCGGGTCGGAGAGTCCGGTACCTCGCTTGTCCCACACGACCAGGCGGGTAGATGACGCGAGCTGTTCTGCGAGCGCGGACCAACCCGACGCCGGGTCGTCGTACGTGTCGACGTTGCTCACCCATCCCGGGATGAACACCAGCGGCGTCTCCGCCTCGCCGAACACCCGATACGCGAGCCGGACGGAGCCATTGCGTGCATACTGCACCGACCGCGCGCCCACATCCGGAGTATGCCGGAATCAGCGAGACCCCGCCGAAGGCGTCTTCGAGGTGTTGGCCGAAGACGTGCGCGAGACCTGGTAACCGGCGAGGAAGCGCCAGGCGAAGCGCGTCGGTGGAACAAGTGCGCTGAATCTCGCTCCACCGTCCCCCACGCCTCACACAGACCCACGAGTCACGCGACGCGCGAGTGCGCCGATCGCAGGTGGGCGTCTTTGCCCGCCTAGTGCGAATCATGGGCCAGCACCCTCGCCATTGCGGTCAAGCGGCCTCCCGAAGACCAACTGCCGTGATCGCTCGCCACATCGTTGTTCTCAGAGCTGAGCAACGCGAAAAGTTCCTCAACAGTCCGTTGCATCCCCGGGCCTTGGGGGACGACATTCGGGGACGGCCCTTGCTCGTGCGGCAGTCCGGCACGTCGGGGAGGTTCGAGCACACTCAGCCCTGGGTGTGGAGCAGGTAGCGGGAACCGACGACGCTGGGGGCGTATCGTCCTGGAGCGAACGCAACCGCGAGTGCCGCATTGGCACGCCAACCGGTGCAGTGCCCAGGGGCAACGAGGCGAGGGCCGATGACCTCGACGAGGTCGCGGACTGTGTCGTCGATCCGGGTCTCCATCGCTGCTCCTGCGAGGTGGTAGCCGCCGAGCACAACATCGACCGGCAGCTCGGGGAACAGTTCCATCGCTCCGAGGCAGGCGTTCACGACGCCGGCATGCGAACACGCCGACAACACTGAGACGCCGCGTCCGCGAGCTGCTCGACGCCCTCCCAGGTCACACCATGTCGGGCGAACACGTGCACAGAGCCCCGAGCAGCGTCGGCGCTCGTGAAAGCGATCCGGCGGGTCGACATCGAGTGCATCGACCACGAGAACGCGGTCATCGCCTGCGCCATCCAGGCGGCCACCTCTGCGGGTGTTCCCACGATGCCGCCCGCCGCCCGGTAGTCGATCGTCGCATCGGGAACGTAGAGAGCCTCGAACGCCGCCCAATCACCTCCGTCGACCGCGTACGCATAGCTCGTCGTGAGGTCCTCGATCCGGGCGCGGTCCTCGAGCCTGACATCGTCCATGGACTCACGCTTGCACATCTGGGAATCGCCGGTTCGACGCGGAAGATGCTGTGTCGGACCGCAACCACCAAGCGGGTTGCGGAGCAGGGGAGGTCTTGCCACCGACCGGGCGCCGGAGGACCATGGGCCCTTCACCGACTCGTTGGGGTTCTCTCGCCGACCCAGGTCCCGGAGCCCCACGGAAGCGAGGTCTCCCGATGCGTTCACGGATCCCCATCGCAGTCTTCACCCTCGGTCTGCTGTTGAGCGGACTGGTCTTCGGAAGCGCGGGCGTCGCCGGTGCCGAGCCGAAGTTCCTCGAGAAGGACCAGACCGCGACCGACTCGAGCCTCCTGGGCGGGTTGGATCCCAGCTTCTACACGACCGACGTGCAGTACGGAGTCAAGGACTTTGCCCAGATCGGCAACACCTCCGCGCAGCAGCCGCTCGCCACCCTCTCGTTGTCCGCCGACAAGTGGGCGCTCACCGCCAAGGCGCACATCGAGAACGACGACAGCGGATCGACCGGGACGGTCAAGTGCCAGCTCCAGAGCGGCGGCGCAGTGCTCGACGAGATCAACACGACGCTCGAGTCCAGTGTCGAGGAGCCGGGCCACGACAACAAGGACGACGAGATCATCTCGCTGCTCGGAGTCGCGGAGGGTCCCAGCTCGGTGCGGCTGACGTGCAACTCGGGCAACGCCGGGTCGATCAGCGTCCTGCGGGTCCTCGACATGCGGATCATGGCGGTCCGGGTCAACTCGTTCTCGACCGTGCGGATGGCCTGACCACGCCGAGGATGCGTCCCAGCCTTGACGAGGCCGGGTGCGTGAGCAGCAGGTCCTGGGTCGACTGCGATGACTCGTGGTCTCTTACCCCGCGAGTAGCGCGACACGCGGGTTTGAAACCCGCGAATCGACCCCTTCTATAGAGGAAGATGCGACTCGCAGATGCGAAACCCCACGAATCGGTCGGCCACACAGCCATGGACGATCCTTGGTCAAGAGCTGCGCCGATCGGCCGGAGCCTCACCGGCTCGCGGACCGGGACCTTGGGCCCTTCCGCATCGAAATGCCCGCGACCAAGACTGCACGTGCGCGCATCGCGACTCCGATGGTGCTCCAGTCGAGGAGGTTGCTCCATGGCGACGACGGCGAACGGCCAACCGATCACCCCGCGGGACTCGATCGGCGAGCTCGTGACCGAGGGAGCGGTCACCGTCAACGAGAAGCTGACCCTACGCTCCGTCGCGGCCGTGCTCAGCGCGGCCGACGTCGGTGTGGCGCTGGTCCACCACGACAACACGCCGGTCGGGATCGTGTCCGAGCGCGACGTCGTACGAGCGCTCGCCGAGGAGGCCGATCCGGAGACCGTGTGGTCCGCGGACGTGATGACCACGGACCTGGTCACGGCCGACGCCGACGAGGAGATCCTCCGCGTCGCCTTCCGCATGATCGACGAGGGCATCCGCCACCTCGCCGTCACGCGAAGCGGCGATGTCATCGGGGTGGTTTCGTCCCGTGACGTCTTCGGGGTGTTGGCCGAAGACGTGCGCGAGACCTGGTAACCGGCGAGGAAGCGCGGGGCGCCGAGCGTCGGCGGAACAGTGCGCTGAATCTCGCTCCACCGTGCCCCACGCCACACAGGCACGCGAGTCACGCGACGCGCGGGTTCGCCGACCGCGAGCCATCCGGCCGAGAACTGACTTCAAGTACCAACGGATGGATCGGCCAGCGAATCGAGGTCAACTGCGAGGTGGCATCTGGCAGTTCCGAGCTCCGCGAAAAGGGGCTTGGGGTTGCTGCACCTCACGACCTGACAGATCGGCTCCGAACGCTCAACCGGTGATCACGTTGTGGACGGTGGCAACCATCGGCTCCTTCAGTCCGACGCCCAACTCGGCGAGGATCGGCATGAGAGTCGGGCCGAAGGCGTCAAAGTCCGCTTGGGATTCCCAGATGTCGAAGACCTGGATGGCACCGTTCGATTCGAGCGCACAGTGGTAAGTGCGCCCCTTTGGGTTGCCAGCACCCGCAGCGTCAAGCTTCTTGATTGCACTGTCGTACTTCTCTGGCGTGAATCCTTCATGCTCGAAGTAGATCCCCAAAGCCATTGCGCTCCACCTCTTCCTCGATCGACGCATCGTTGCGACTGATGGTCCTCCTCGGACCCGATACCTCGGACCCGATACTCGGACGCTACCTCGCCCCCGGAGGAGGTGCCCCTGTCGGCCGGTCCGCTGCGCCGCGTGCCCCAAATCGCGCGTTGCGTGCGGCACCGTTCGACTCCGCGCAGGCGCCACGTGCTTGCACTCGCGAACGCTGGACCCCGGCCTCGGAGATCCCCTCGGCGAACCGTGCGGAGTCGTCCAATGGTGCAGCCGCAATACAAGCGGCCACTTCTTGGCCTCAGGTAGCGTACGACCCAGGCGGCCGCAACGACAAGAGAGTCTAGAGATGGCAAAATCCATCGGACACAGCGCTAACTACACGAGTCGACGTTCACCGGCAGAGATTCGCGAACGCACCCTCGCCTGGTTCACTCAGTACGCCGGGTCATCGACCATTGTGGCCGACACTCCCCAGGAACTTGAACTCAAGAACGGCTCGCAGGCGAAGATGCGGCTCCTCGGCGGCGCGTTCATCGCCGCCAAGTCGCTCCCCGTCCGCACGCTTGTCACCATGGCTCCGGCGGGCACCGAAACGACAGTGACCGTGAGTGCCAATGATGCAGTCGGCCTTGGGTCGAAGACCGGCATGAAGGGCAAGTACGAGGAGTGGCTCGTCAAGATCGTCGACGGAATCAGGGCCGAGACGGGGGGATGACCTAAGAGTTGCTCGTCGAGACGACCCGCGTGCTGCGAGGGGTCAGACCAGAAGGTGACTCGTTTCGCTTGCTCCCAGCGGGGAGGGGTGGTGCCTCGCGGCGAACGTGCGTCTCGACGGGAAGAGTGATCCATCTGTTCGCGAGGACGAAGACCCGCTTGTTCGTGACTGCCAGCAGTCTGACCCGCGTCTCGAAGAGGCGCCCAATCTTGCGTGCGGCAACGCGCGCCGCTTCGCGGCAGGTGGCGAGATCCTTGCGTGCTCAGCTGGCGTCGATCGTGGTGTACATGCCCTCCGCGAAGTGACTCACGGTCTCGCCGTTATCCTCTTCTTCTGTGATGTTGCAGAAGAGGACGTAGTTCCCGGCCGGGAGCTTGAAGGCCTTGCCCTTCTTCTTGCCGGCCTCGAACTCTGCGATCTCGCCGATGAAGTCTTCTTCGGGGATCTGCTCCTCGTCGACGGCGCCGTCGGCATCGGTGGGCAGCGCCAAAGGATCGTCGCCCTTCACGATGACGAGCTCGTGCTCCTCGGTGCCGTTGTTCTTGGCAACGACCTTGGTCTTGCCCTCGCTGATGAAGTCACGCGCCGGGTTCACCTCGAACTCGATCAACTTGACCTTCAGCTTCGGCGTCTTACCCGCGCCTGCCGGCGCAGCCAACCCAAGGACCAACGCCAGCGCGGCCACCACCGCGAACCCACCGTGTCGAGCCTTCATCCCCGCACCCCCAGGCACTCGTCGCTGTCGCTGGACCGGCCCTGGTCACCCTCGGCCCACGGCCGCCCCTTCAGTGGTACCAAACCTCACGGCGGGAGGCAAGAGCCCTGGGCGGATGCAATCTCTCCAGCACGAGTCTCGTATCCCCGGGCGCTCATCGACACCAAGGCCACCGGCGACGGGCTGGGCCAAACCGACGCGTGGTCTGTCCGCGGTCTGCCAAAGAACGAAGCCCCCGGCCGCAGCGCGTCGCAGCGCAACTACCAGGGCTTTCGTGGTGGAGGTGATGGGACGTGAACCCACGACTTCTACGTTGCGAACGCAGAAGTCGTCTTCCGCCCGGCGCGAGTTGACGCGCGGTTGCGCTCCCCGCGAGTCGCGCGACGCGCGGGTTTGACAACTCTCCTTCTCGGCGCAGGTGACGCGCCCGGCGAAATCGTGCCAGCCTCTGAGGCCATGAGCGGTCGCGGTCTCGGAGAGAAGTTGGGCAGGGGCGGCTCGCTGGTGCTGGTTGCGCTGGCGTATCTGAGTGCGGTCGCCGCGGCATGGGTCGTGGCGACGGCGATCGGGTCCGAGCGACCGGTGTGGGCGCTGGGGCTGGGCTATCTGGTTTCGGCACTCGTGATCTATTTGTGGTCGCTCGCGTGCGACAACGGATCGATGTTCGACGCGTGGTGGAGCGTGCTCCCACCCTTCGCCGCGGTGTGGCTCGCGTTCGGCCACGCCGCGGGAGTGCCCGTGCTGCGCATCGCCTTGGTGATGATCGTGGTGTGGATCTGGGCTGTGCGCCTCACCACCAACTGGGCCCGCGACTGGCCCGGTCTGCAGCACGAAGACTGGCGCTACCTCGACCTCTACACCAAGGGACCCAAGGCGCTCATCCGCCTGGTGGCCGTGCACCTCTTCCCGTGCTCCGTCGTGTTCCTGGGATCGCTGCCGCTGGTCCCCGCGTTGGTGTGGGGGACGCGATCGGTGGGAGCGCTGGATTGGATCGCCCTCGTCGTCGGCGTGGCCGCCGCGGCGATCGAGTTCGTCGCCGACGAGCAGATGCGGCGCTTCGCGCGTACCAAGTCGCCGGGAGACGTGATGGACAGCGGGATGTGGCGCTACTCGCGCCACCCGAACTACTTCGGCGAGATCCTCTTCTGGTGGTCTCTCTGGCTCTTCGCGCTCGCGGCCGACCCGGCATGGTGGTGGACAGTGATCGGCCCGTTGGCCATGGTCACGATGTTCCTCGCCGCTTCGATCCCGATGCTCGACGACCGCAGCCGCGCGCGACGCCCAAACTTCGCCGCCTACGCGAAACGAACCTCCACCCTCGTACCCTGGCCGCCTCGTCGGGCGACCTGACTGGGCTCGGGCCGAGCGGGAGCACCCCGACATCTATAAGGAGGACGGGCGCTTCGCACTCACCTCGCTCGAGCCGGTCGACGCCCCGACGCCCTAGCGTGGCCGGACGACGAACGAACCCGCGGAGGAAGGCTCGAGCATGATCGAGACGACGATCGCCCGCTGGCACCAGCACCTCAGAGGCGAGCTGCCCGGCGGGCTCGACGAGCTGCTCCACGACGACGTGGTGTTCTACTCCCCCGTCGTGTTCACGCCCCAGCAGGGCAAGGCGGTGACCTCGATGTACCTCGACGCGGCGTTCGCGACGCTCGGCGGCGGTGACGCCCCCGAAGCACCGGGCACGGCCGGCGGCGCGCCCGCGGCCGGCGGGAAGTTCCACTACGTCAGCGAGGTGCTGCAGGGCAACCGGGCGGTCCTCGAGTTCGAGACCGAGCTGGGCGGCAAGTACGTGAACGGCGTCGACCTCATCACCTGCGACGACGACGGCAAGATCGTCGAGTTCAAGGTGATGATCCGCCCGCTCCAGGCGATCAACACCGTGCACGACGCGATGCGGGCAATGCTCGAGCAGCGCCAGGCCTGAACGACCGCCGCCGCCCGGGACTCGTCACGCCCACCCGCCGGCGCGGAGACCGCAGGGCCGCTCTGCTCTTCAGGTCACAAAAGTGCCGCTGCGCAGCAAGGAGCCAACGAATGCCCACGAAGAACCAGAAGCTCGTTGTCCGCTGCTCCATGATGTCGGTCGACGGCTTCGCCGCAGGTCTCAACCAGCGAATCGAGCAGCCGTTCGGAGACCACACTGAAGGCTTCACGGACTGGATGTTCGCCACCCGTAGCGGGCGTCAGATGCTGGGCCTCGACGGCGGCGAAGAGAACGCCGATGACGCCTTCGTCGCGCACAGCTTCGACAACATCGGTGCCGTCATCCTGGGCCGCAACATGTTCGGGACGTCGCGCGGCCCCTGGACCGACGACGGCTGGAAGGGTTGGTGGGGTCCGAACCCGCCGTATCACGCCCCGACGTTCGTCCTCACTCACCATCCGCGAGAACCTCTTCCCATGGAGGGAGGCACGACCTTCCACTTCGCCACGCAAGGGATCGACGACACCCTCGAGCGAGCGTTCGGCGCCGCCAACGGAATGGACGTCCGGCTGATGGGCGGCGCCGCAACCGTTCGCCAGTACCTCGCCGTCGGTCTGATCGACGAGCTCCACCTCGTCGTCGTTCCGATGCTCATCGGTGCCGGCGAGCGAACCTTCCCCGAGTCGTCCCCGCCGGCCGGCTACACCTGCGTCGAGCACACCGCCACGCCAGCCGTCATCCATCTCCGTTTCGAACGACGCCGGGGGTCGCGGAGCTAGCCGGAACAGCCCTACTTCGCGACGTAGAGGCGGGCACGAGCGAGGACGTCGTGTCCTCACCTAGCAAGCTGGGACCTTCGACCCTGCCCGCCGGTGCGGTCGCTTCGTAGTCTGGGGGTGGAAGAGGACGAAAGTTCAGCGAGGTGGATGATGCCTGACGTTGCGCCGCCGTCTGCTGGAGTTGTTCGCCGGGCTGCACCGGGGTCGGCGAGCGGGTCGTCAGTTCGGATCAGTCCCCTCGTCCCCGAGTACGCGAAGTTCGTCCGGTGGGAGCGGCCGGCGGACCACGCAGTGGGCGCTCCGCCGTCGGTCGTGCACACCCGGGCGATCGAGCCGGCGTCGAACGCACCACCGCGATCGGTGTTCCCGATCTTCGGCCGACTCGGGCGAGCACTCGTGCTGCTCGCTCTCGCATTCGTCGGCGTGATGTGGCCGTTGCAGTTCGTCGTCGTGGCCCTGCTGCTCGGAGGCGGCTGGCTGATCGACGACTCGGTCCGAGACGTCGTCCCGAGTCACGCCCCCAGGCTGCGTCGGGCGCTGCGGCCGATCCCCTGGGTGCTCGTAGCCGGTGCCATCGCGACGAGCTTCGTTCGGCCCGGCGCGTCGGCACAGATCGTGCTCGCGCTCTTCGTCCTCGCCGCAGTCATCTACTTCTGCTCGGAAACCGTGGCGACGCTTCGTGCGGCACGCCGCCGCCCTGCGGGGTCGAGCCTGAGTCGGCACGACTCTCGGTCGTAGCCCTCCTCGACCCGCTTCGTCACAACGATCCCGGCTCGCTCCCCGATCGACCAGCCGGGATCGCGGACTAGCCCGCGAAGTTCGGGATGAGGACGACGGGCACGACCACAGACTTCGCCTGGTAGTCGAAGCTCGTGTCGGTCACCGCCTGGCCCGACACCCCGTTCCCTGCGACTGGCGGGTAGGTGCAGGTCGCGTCCACGGGGTAGGTCCCGGGCGGTGTCCCTGGGGGAACGACGACCTGGGTGCTCCAGGTGCCGTCCGCGGCTGCAGCGATCGGCCCGAACGCGACCGGCGGATCGAACCCCACGGTACCGCTCACCGTCCCGGGGACTGGGTCCGCAAGCGCGCTGGTGTCGTCGCCGACGACCTGCACGTCAATGTCGCCGCCCGAGACACCTTGCACGCTGGCCCCGTCGGTGCCGACGACGGGTTGGAGGCAGCCAGTGCCGGAGATCGTCACCGTGTCACCGACCGCGACGGTCGTCGGGTCGACCTGAAGGTCTGCGGTCATCGCGCACGGTTCAACGAAGATCAGATTGAAATTTTCACCATGCGTTAGGCCGCCGCTCTTGAGTTCAATGGCAATCGACACCGGCAACACGTTCCCGGGCACGTTCCCGGTGGCCTTCGACGGCTGATCCTTGGTGAACGGGTTCGGACTGAACGAGGCCGCGAGGTCGGTACCGGGCGGCGTCTGGACAAACGAGGTGACCTCGATGCTGGCGGCATCCAGGGTGTCGAGGGTGTAGTCCAGTTGGTGCTGGCCGGTTGCCGGGTTGCAGAACGCAGCGATCGAAAGACTCACAGATGGGAACCCATTTGCGGCTGCAGGAACCATCGGGACCAACGTCGCCGCCGCGACCAACACCACACCGAACAGAACCCCACCAAATCTCCGCATAGCCCGAAACCCTAACCGCCCGACCGTGTAACCCCGCCGACGTTGCGGTTCCGGCGCACAGTGACCCGGTGGCCGCCGGCTTCACGAACACCGAGCCGAACGTCCTGATCGTCGCGGCGAGGATCGCGCTGCCGTTGGCGGTCGCCCTGTTGCCGGTCCCACGTCGAATACGCAACCGCGCGGCCCGACGATGCCGATTCGCCAGGTGGGTTCTGCACCTGCCACCGCTCGCGACGATCGGGCGTCGACCGTAGGGCGACAGCCGCTTCCTCCTTCTAGGAGCTGCCCTCGCTCACCTCGAAGATCTCATCCGCAACCATTCCATGTGCTTCGCGATGCACGCGGGCTGCCGAATCAGCATCAGGAGCTTCGACCAGGCAGAAGATCCGGCCGCTCCCTTCGTCGACCCAATACTGGCGGTAATCCACGCCGTACTCACCCTGCTTCGCTACGTCCGCAGCGTGGGCCTTCGCGACGTCGGCGGCGGAAACTGGGCCATCCGTCTTGTGCACGTCCATGAAGAGAGGCATCGCAATCCCCTTCCCCCCACTCCGGCGAGCAGGAGTTGAAATGGAGCATGGCGCTTTGATGCCCGCGCTGCAACCCCTGACGGGAACCGGAGAACTCGGCTGACATACGTCGAGAGCCTGAGCACCACTTCGAGGGGCGGTACCCCAACGCACCCCAACGTTCTGGGATGTTCCTAGAGGTCTAACGCTCAGCCGGTGAAGCGCGGTGCGAGCGCGACCGGGGACGCGGGTACGGGGCTGCTGTCGGTGGCGGGGTCCGAGCCGACTCGACAGAACCCTGGGCACATCGAGTGAACCACCCAACGCGGTCCGGTCACAGGCGGGGAGTCACGCCGACGCCGACACGGTCGTGCGAGGCTCAGCCCGTGAACCTGGGTGCGACGACCAGCGGGCAGGTCTGCAGGGCCGGGTCCCAGCTGATGATGACCTGACCGTCGCCGCTCGGACTCGTGTTGGTGCCCGTCGTGAGCGCGGCACCGGTCGCGCCGGCAGCGACGAAGCCCGATCCCCCACCACCGCCCGAGGCTGAGCCGCCGTCGCGGCTCCCACCGCCACCGCCACCGAAGTAGCCGCCACCGCCACCGCCACCACCATCGCCAAACCCGTCGTAGACGGTGCCGTCGCCGCCCGCCCCGCCCACGCCGCCGACTCCGGTGTGGCCGTCGCCGCCGGGGGAAGTGTTCCCGGGGCCGCCGGCGCCCGGACCGACCTGGGTGCCGCCGCCGCCCGCGCCACCGGTCACACCGCCGTCGGCGCCCGGATCACCCTGCGCGCCGCCGCCCGGTCCACCGGGACCCGTCTCGCCGGCGCCCGCGCCGCCGCCACCGCCGGCGATCACGAGCGGGCCGTTCGGGCCGCTCACCTTCGTCGCGCCACCCCCACCGCCGCCAGTGCGGTTGTTGTCGCTGTAGCCGGCGCCGCCGGCGCCGCCGCTCGCGACCGGGCCGCTGTTCCCGCCGGTGCCGGGGGTTGCCGTGCCGCCAGGACCTCCGACGCTGCCGACGTCGACCGCGAGCTGCTGGCCGGGCTCCACCGCGACCGTCGCTCGCGCGCCGCCCCCGGTACCACCCTGGGCCCCGACGGGGAACGAACCCCCGTCGCCACCGAACGCCTCGATCGTCACCTGGCACACGTTCGCAGGCACCGTGAACGTCTGGGAGGTACGGGTGGACGCAAACGTCTGGCTCTGCGGCTCTGCGCCGACCGACGGACCCAACGCCACCAACAGCGCGCCGGCGGACAAGGCGACGACGCCAGCAAGAACCACGAACCGTCGCATCTCTACCCTCCGGACCGGACGCCCCACAACCGCGCAGAACCTAACACCAAGCGACGGCCGAGGAGTATGGACGCTCGGTCGGCGGGCCAGGCGCACACCTCGACTGACCCAGATCGCGCGCGAGACGTCGAAGAACAACGCTGTCCACCACCCCAGCGTTCGGAAATGCGGCAGCGTAGGGGTTGGTGTCAGGCGACCCGCCGTCGTGATCTCCGGACCACACGACGAATTCCCGGGTATGTTCGTCGGCTCGTCGCCGGAAGCTCACCGGTCCCGACCACCCGAGGTCGTCGACACCGCCATCACCGACGACATCCCCTGGCAGGATCTCAGAACCGCCCGGCGAGCTCGGCTGGTCCTCGAGGCACAAGGAGAAGGTCGTGCCACATGTGCTCGTAGAGCGGAACGCCGATGGCGTCGCCCTCGTGACGCTCAATCGACCCGAGACCCTCAACGCCATGAACCTCGAGCTCGTGGCCGAGCTCCATGCGGTGCTGGACGTCGTCGGGAGCGACGACGATTGCCGTGCGGTGGTGATCACCGGTGCGGGACGCGGCTTCTGCTCCGGGCACGACCTGTCGGAGATGCAGGGCGGCTTCACGGTGCCCGAGGGCACTCACGTGCAGGAGGCCTTCGCCGGCATCGTGCAGGCGGTGCACGCGGTGCCGCAACCGGTGATCGCCGCGGTCAACGGCCCGGCTGCCGGCGGTGGCCTCGCCATCGCCCTGGCTGCCGACACACGCGTGTGCAGCGAGTCCGCCAACTTCAACGCCGCCTTCGTGCGGCTCGGCATCTCGGGCTGCGATGTCGGAGTGAGCTACCTGCTCCCTCGGGTGGTCAGCCCCACCCTCGCGTTCGAGATGATGCTCAGCGGACGACTCATCGATGCAGCAGAAGCGGCACGTTCAGGATTGGTGCTGCGAGTCGTCCCCGATGGCGAGGTCGTCGACGAGGCGGTTCGGGTCGCGAACGGAATCCTGCGGAACAGCCCGTTCGCCGTTCGAATGACCAAGAAGGCAATGTGGGCGAATCTCGACGCACCGAGTCTCGAGAGTGCGATCGAGCTCGAGAACCGGACGCAGATCCTCTGCACGCAGACCCGCGACTTCCACGAGGCACTCTCTGCCTTCGTCGAGCGTCGCGATCCGAACTACTCGAACCAGTGATGGCCCTCGAGAACCCACTCGTCGCGGCCTCGACGCTCGCAAGCGTCATCGCCGGGGCCGGTAGCGTCTCGTCGTCGTGGGCAGCGATGCAGTGCTCCAGCTCGGGGTCATCGTCGTCGCCGGCATCGGCGCGCAGTGGCTCGCGTGGCGGCTGCGCCTTCCGGCGATCGTGCTCCTCCTCGTGGCCGGCTTCCTCGTGGGCCCCGTCACCGGCGTCGTCGAACCCGACGCTCTCTTGGGACCGAGCCTGCCCGCCGTCGTCTCGCTCGGCGTCGGGCTCGTGCTCTTCGAGGGCAGCCTGAGCCTGGACCTCCACCAGCTCCGGGAGGCACGCCGGGTCATCGTGGCGCTGGTGACCGTCGGTGCGCTCGTGACCTGGGCCGCGGCGACCGGCGCCGCCACGGTGGTGCTCGAGCTGCCCGTCGGGCTGGCGCTGTTGGTCGGCGCGATCGTCGTGGTGACGGGTCCGACGGTGATCGGACCGCTGCTGGCCCAGATCCGACCGACGGGCGCGGTCGGCCCGGTTCTGCGCGGCGAGGGGATCTTCAGCGACGCCATCGGCGCGACCCTCGCGGTCCTCGTGTTCGAGGCGGTGCTCGCCGGCGAGGACCCGGGCGCCGCGACCGGAACCGTCGTCGGAGGCGTGCTGCTCACGCTCGCCGCCGGCACCGCGCTCGGGCTGCTCGCCGCCGCGCTGCTCGTGGTGGTGCTCCACCGCTTCCTCGTCCCCGACTTCCTCGGAAGCGCGGTGACCATCGCGATCGTGCTGGGGGCGTTCACGCTCGCCAACCAGATCCAGGAAGAGGCCGGGCTCCTGACGGTCACCGTCACCGGCATCGCGCTCGCGACCCAACGCTGGGTCTCGATCCGACCGATCGTCGAGTTCAGCGAATCGGTCGGTGTGCTCGTCGTGTCCGCGCTCTTCATCGTCCTGTCCGCTCGCCTCGACTCTTCCGACGTCGAAGGCATCGGCGTCCGGGCGCTCGTGTTCCTCGCGGTTCTCATCGTCGCGATCCGACCCCTGGCCGTCGGGCTTGCGTCGCTGGGCTCCCGGCTCGATCTGCGCGAGCGCGCCTTCGTCGCGGGGGTGGCGCCGCGTGGCATCGTGGCCGCGGCAACGGCCTCGGTCTTCGGGCTACGGCTCGCCGAGACCGGAGACGCAGAGGCGCAGCGCGTCACCTCGGTGATCTTCCTCGTGGTCGTGGGGACGATCCTGGTCTACGGGATCGGAGCCCCCTGGCTCGCGCGGCGCCTGGACCTGTCCGAGCGCTCGCCGCAGGGAGTGTTGATCATCGGCGCGCAGCCATGGTCACGGGAGCTCGCCGGTGTCCTCGTCGACGCGGACTTTCCCGTGGTGCTCGCCGACACCAGCTGGGAGAACATCTCGGCCGCTCGCCTCGAAGGCTTCACCACCTACTTCGGGAGCGTGCTCTCGGCGCGCGCGCTTCGACGAGCTCGATCTCGCGGGGATCGGCCGAC
Organism: uncultured Acidimicrobiia bacterium; assembly: GCA_963809885.1. GTDB lineage: Bacteria > Actinomycetota > Acidimicrobiia > IMCC26256 > PALSA-555 > JALHSW01. Next base: position 254,892 of record CAWELA010000002.1, read on the forward strand.
TGTTGGCGCTGACGTCCAACGACGAGCTCAACGCGCTCGCTGCGCAGCGGTTCGCGCCCTTGTTCGGTCGGGAGAACACGTACCAGCTCCCCCCGCCGCAGGAAGGGGACCGCGAAGGTGGCCTTCCCGCTCACCTGAGCGGCCGACTCCTCTTCGCCCCCGACGCGACGTTCTCGTCCCTCGCCTCCCGCTTCGCGACCGGAGCAACCGTGAAGTCGACGAAGATCACCGAGCAGTTCACGATGGACGACTTCCGGACGCGCTACGGCGAGGACGCCACGCTGCTCTTCCTCGTCGCCGACGACAAGCTGGGGGTGTCCGCGAGCGACCGTCCGCCCGACGTCCGTCCGGGCCAGCGGATCGTGGCGCTCGTCGCGGCTGCTGGTTGAGGTTCAGCCCGTGAAACGGGGCGCCCTTGCCGAGATGACGCGATCGAGGGCGCGTGGGCTGCCAGTCTGTTGATGATGGATCGCGCACCTCAGGGCTCCGTACCCGTCATCGGCGGGTTCCAGGTCGTGGAGCGAACGTACTCCGACCATGACGACCTGCCGAGCGTCGGCCTTGCGAACATCCACGCGGTCGTGCCGGGCATCGAGGAGAACAAGGCCAAGATCGAGCGCGCCGCGAGGATCTTCGCAGAGCTGGGCGTCAACGTGGCGATCTTTCCCGAGTTCTCGCTCTCGGGGTACTTCTGGGACGACGAACCGGCCTGTCGCGCCTACATGGACCAGGCGGTGACCGAGAACCATCTCGACTGGATCTCCGAGGTGCTGCTCCCGCTCTGCACGGGCGAGCTGCGCGCGATCGTGCTCAACAACCTGACCGCGGGACCGTCGGGCGAGTACCTGAACCGGACGATCATCGTCTCCCCCCGCGTCGACGACCCGCTCGCTGCCGAGCACTCGTACGACAAGATCTTCCTCCCCGGGATCGAGAAGACCTTCACGGCGCCGGGCGGCGACGACCGGTTGGTGGTCGACAGCGTGGACCGGCCCGGCAGGTTCGGGTTCACGACCTGCTACGACTACCTCTTCACCGAGCTCCTTCGACGCTACGCGTTCGACGATCGCGTCGACGCGATCGTCCAGATCGCATCGTGGCGGGCGGTGTCGAGCCGCGAGTACCCGGGGATGAACGTCAGAACCGAGCTGTACTACGGCGAGCTCTGGGACTCCGTGCTCGGTGCTGCCTCGGCCCAGAACCAGGTCTGGACCATCGCGTGCAACGCGGTCGGACGCCACGGGATCACCGGCGACGCCTTCTGGGGTGGCTCGGGGATCTGGGCACCCTCGGGAATCGGGCTCGTCCAGGCGTCGCACTTCAACGAAGAGCTCCTCGTCGTCCACAACGTGGACATTCGCGGCGGCCGTCAGTTCGAGCTCGACGACTTCGACTACGAGTTCGACTTCCACCAGGTCTACCGCCCCATCGAGGGGACGGCCGCGGAGGAGTCGATCAGCTAGCGCCCTTCAGCGCGGCGAAGCTCGAGGCTGCCGCTCACCCCCGCACGACCACCACCGGGCAGTGCGCATGGTGCACGACGGTGTTGCTCACCGAGCCCAGCACGAACGATGCAAGGCCACCGTGACGGCGCGTTCCCACGACGACCAGCTCGGCGTCCTCGCTGGCCTCCACGAGCAGCTCTCCGGGCGCACCTTCGAGCAATCGCGACTCCACGACCACGCCCTCGGTGGACGCGCGCGAGAGCGCCGCGTCGAGCACCCGCTGACCCTCGAGCTCGAGCTTGCCCTCGGGTTCCTCGATCGGGATTCGCGGCAGCTGGTACGGCATGGAGATGACGTGCAACGCGACGACCACGCTCGCCCGCAACCGCGCTTCCGAGCACGCCCAGGCGAGCGCGGCGTCGGATGCGGCCGATCCGTCGACACCGACGAAGATGCCGTGCTGGTCGGTCTTGGACACGGGATGAGTCTCGCGCGCCTACTACCCAAGACGCGCGGCTTCGGAACCGAGGCGTCAGGCGACGCGCGCCCTCGTCGGCTGCGGCCGTGCGTGCCGTAGGATCTCCCCGACGAGCCGGACGGGAACACCCGGTGGCCAGAGCAGGTGCACGATGGTCCGCTACTCCGATCGACCGGTGCTGTTGCACGACGTACTCCCGGACGTCGGTGACGCCGTGCGTCTGCTCGAGTCGCAGGCGCCGTACACCCCGCTCGGGGGGTGGTACAGCCCGGGCGCCGACCCGCACGCCGCGGACCCGGCCGATGTGGTTCCAGAACGACTGGGTGCACGACGACTTCGCCGCCCCGGGATCCGACCTCTTCCTGCATCACCCCGGCTATGTCGAGCAGGCGAAGCAGTTCTACGACGCGGAGGTCGTCGAGCCGAAGAGCGTCTACGTGAACGTCATGGCCGCGATCGCCGAGGGCGGACCGGCGCACACCGACAACCCCCGGTTCCACGGCCGTGACCGCACGAACACCCCGATGTGGGTGCTGCGGATGATGCTGTGGTCGGGTCTGTTCGAGCGGTTCGAGATCGTGCAGGCCACCGCGATCTGGTGGATGCACGACGTCGAGGGTGGGGCGCTGCGGTACTGGCCCGACGGACCCGAGTGCCCGCCCCACGAGCACGGCGGTGCCATGGCCAACACCGCGCTGCTCGGCGACAACCACGGCATGTTCCACCAGGTCTGCCCGGTCGGCCCGTTCGACGAAGGCACGCGGCGCGTGACCCCGAGCGCCGAGCTCGCACCGGAGGGCGACGGGGCCGGCGACTGGGTCGTGACCGATCACGGCGAGGTCGTGCACCGCGCACCGCTGGACGCGTTCCGGGTGAGCGTGCTGTGGAAGGCCGACGTCTATCGCACCGAAGCCGAGCGCGCGCAGCGCTGCGCCGACTCGCTGTCGATGCGCGACGTCGCCGACACGTTCGAGGGGGACCTCGCCCGCCGGGGCGAACGCATCGCCTTCGACCTCGAGCGGCTCGACGACCCCGACCTGCGGGACGCGCTCGACCGCGTGTACCCGGAGGCGACACCGGTCGACGCGCTGCCGTCCGTGTTCGACGCGCCGGTCTGACGGGATCCGGCCCAGCCTCTTCCGGCGTCAGCGTCTGCATCTCTCTCCCCCCCCCCCCCCCCGAGAGTCGAGCTCGACGATCTCGAGCACGCACCCTCGCTTCGCGGCCGCGCTGATGTTGCTCGTTCGTGCTCAGCCGTGCAGGGTGCGGTCACCACCGGGATCGAGGACGTCCTGGAGTCCGCGGCCGTACGCACCGAGCGCCTCACCGATCGCGCCGTAGAACGTCGGGAACGCGTACACCATCCCTCGGAGCTCTGACAGCGGGACCCCGCGAGGACCGCAAGGCTCAACATCCCGAGCACCTCGCCTCCCTCGGGTCCCACAGCGGTCGCACCAACCAGCACGTCCGTGCTGCGGTCGGCGACGAGCTTCACGATCCCGGTACTCCCAGAACCGTGCAACCAGCCGCGGAACGTCGCGGGGACCGACTTGACGGTGACCGCGACGTCGAGACCGGCGGCGCGCGCGTGGGCCTCGGTCAGGCCGACTGCACCGACTTCGGGATCGGTGAATGTCACCCTCGGAATCGCGTGGTCATTGAAGGCGGGTGGCTCGTCACCGAGAACGTCGGCGACCACGATGCGCGCCTGCGCCAGGGCGACGTGCGTGAACATCGCGAGGCCCGTGACGTCGCCCATCGCCCAGATGCCGTCTGTCGCGCGCAGGTGCCCGTCGACCGGGATCACCCCGCTGGAGCCGTCGATGCCTGCCGATTCGAGCCCGAGCCCGTCGAGCACCGGAGCGCGGCCCGTCGCGAGGAGCAACCGGTCGCCGGTGACCGAGGAGCCGTCCTCCAGCGTCATCACCACGGCGTCGCCGCGCGGTGCTGCAACCCGGTCCACGCGGTTGCCGGTGTGCACGACGATCCCCTCGGAGGTGAACGCTTCGGCCACCACGGCGCTCGCCTCCGGTTCCTCGGCGGGCAGGAGACGATCGGCTCCCTCGACGATCGTGACGTCGACACCGAAGCGTGCGAAGACCTGGCCGAGCTCGCACCCCACTGCGCCACCGCCGAGGATGACGAGCGAACCAGGCAGCTGGTCGACCTGGATCGCGTCGTGGGTGGTCCAGAAGGCGACGTCGCTCAACCCTGCGATCGGCGGAACTACCGGCTTCGAGCCGGTCGCGATCACGATCGCCCGGCGGGCAGTGAAGTGCCGGCCGTCGACGGTGACGGTCCGGGGACCCGTGAGGCGCCCACGCCCTCGCACCAGTCGACCGCCCCGCGCCTCGAATCGACCCACGGCGGTGGCGTCATCCCACCCGCCGGCGGCCTCGTTGCGGATCCGAGCCGCCACGGGTGCCCAGTCGGGCTTCACGTCGACAGTTCCGGCCACGCCGTCGACGCGCCGGGCCTCCTGGAGGAGGTTGGCGGCGCGGATCATCATCTTCGACGGGACGCACGCCCAGTACGCGCACTCGCCGCCGAGGAGCTCGTCGGTGACTCCCACGACGTCGAGACCCGCGGCCGACAGCTGCAGCGCAAGGTCCTCGCCGCTGGTCCCAACCCCGAGGACCACGACGTCGACCGAAACTTCTCGATCCGTGGTCATGGGTGAGCCTCCTGGTCCGCCTCCCAGACCGGTCAACGCCCCAGAGCCAGGACCCCATGCCAACGGCTGCTGCACGACTTGCTTGTTGCTCGTGGCGACGTGGCGCGCGGTCCTACTTCACTTCGGGGTTCTTCGGCATCGTCTTGACGTCGTCGCCGAAGCAGAGGAACGGCTTCCCCTTCTCGCCGAACACCGGCTTGAACTTGCCGTCGACGATCTTCAAGAGTGCCATGCAGTCCTGATCGTTCTCGTGCGCCGTCGTCCAGTCGACGGGCGGCACGAACCCGTGGGCAGTGAAGTCCGTCATCCCGTTGATGGCGTCAATGACCTTCTGACGGGTGAAGTCGGGGCCCGCGGCCTTCAGACCTGCCACGAACAGGTCGGCGTTGATCCAGCCGACGATCGCGTTCTCGGTGACCCGACCATCCGTGCGCTTCATCCACTTCTCGAAGAGCTTGACGCCCTCCGGCTTGGGCCGCGTCTCGAGCGGCGCGAACAGCGTCTGCACGAAGAGCCCGTCGAGAAAGTCCGCGTTCTCCTTGATCGTCTCGTGCTCGTAGGCGTTGGGCAGCACCATCGTCGCCTCCAGGCCCTGCCGCAGCATCTCCTTGCGCAAGTTGATGATCCCGTTGAAGTCGATACACGCGATGATGTAGTCGACATTTGCGTCGACCATCTGGGCGACCTGTGCGCTGAAGTCGGGGTTGCCGAAGGCGAGGCTCTCGTCATCGAAGGCAACCTTCGCCGTCTTGTACTTCTCGAAGCCGTTCTTGGTACCGAGCGCGCAGTCCGTTGACTGCGGCACGTTGTACGCGAGGATCCCGACGTTCTTGAGCTTCTCCTTCGTGGGCAACCAGGTGGTGATGCTTGCCTGAGCGCAGGTGAAGCAGTTGAACGAACCCGCTGCCCCGAACATGTTCGACGGCCCCGGTGTGTTGTTCTCGGATCCCCACTCGGCGTTGATCTGCCACCCGAAGGCGGGTAAGCCGTCCTCGGCGAGGAGTCGCGCACCGGTGAAGAGGCTCGTGGCGAGCGGCAGCGCTGCGAACACGTCATCCTCGCTGAGCAGCGCCTGGATCTCTTCACGGTTCTTGCCCAGCTGGTCGTCGCGCTTCGAGGCGAGCACGAGCTTGCGGCCGTAGACGCCGCCTTCGGTCTTGTTGATGTAGTCGAAGTACGCCTCGACGCCGTCGAAGGCGGGCCCGTAGGAGACACCGGTCGCGTTCATCGTGTCGGTGACCACTCCACCCACCTGGATCTCGGTGTCGGTCACCCCTGGCTGATCGACCGCCGGAGAATCATCTTGGGCACCGGCGGTCGCAGCCGACCCGGCAGCAAACAAGGAGACCGCGACGAGCAGCGCCATCCCTCGTCCCACGCGACGACGAGCACGTGACATGGCTTCCCCCCTGACGACGTTGCTGCTCGGTCACGCCCGCCTGACGCGACCGGGTGAGTCCGCGTTCGAGTTCCATCCTCTCATCTGCCGTCCCTCATCACCAGGCACCCCTGGTCGACGTCGGCGGTCGAGTCGACTCTGGCCGCCGCGGCGTGCCCGAGGCGCTGATGGGTAGGCTCACCTGCCTGGTGCCATGGCAGTCGTTGATGTCGCTGGGTGCGGCTGACGTAGACGAGCTCATCGGCTACGTCGTCCGCGGGATCCCGTTCGGTTGCGTGTTCGGACTCCTCGCGGTCGGCCTCGTCCTCACCTACAAGACGTCGGGCGTCTTCAACCTGGCATTCGCCGCCCAGGCGTTCGCCTCGGCTGCGGCCTTCTACACGCTGCGGAAGGACGACGAATGGGGCATCCTCCCCGCGTTCATCGTCTCCGTCGTCGTCCTCGCGCCGCTGATCGGCTTCGTGCTCGACCGGTTCCTGTTCCGCCACCTGCGCACCGCATCAACGCTCGCCAAGCTGGTCACGTCGCTCGGATTGCTCGTCGCGGCCCCGGAGATCATCCGACAGGTCTGGTTCGGCTCGGACACCAAGTACTCACCGCCGTCGATCTGGCCGGGCGGGGACTTCGATCTCCTGTTCCAGGGCAAGGTCTACGCGATGGACGGCAACCAGGCCGCCACGATGATCATCACGGTCCTGGTGGTCGTGGGGTTGACGGCGTTGTTCCGATACTCGGCCATCGGCCTGCGGATGCGGGCGGTGGTCGAGAGCCCGCGCATGACGGCCCTCGTCGGCGTCAACCCCGACCGCGTCAGCGCCTTTGCCTGGATGCTCTCGAGCTTCATCGCCGGCCTGGCGGGCGTGCTGCTCGCTCCGCTGTTCGCGCAGACGGAGCCCAACAGCTTCACGACCTTGCTCGTCGCTGCGATCGCGGCGGCCGCATTCGCACGGCTCACCAGCATCCCGCTCGCGCTGCTCGGTGGACTGTTGCTCGGGATCCTGCAAGGGATCCTCGCCGGCTACCTCCCGCCGGCGAGCATCCTCGCGACGGGGTTGCGCCCGTCGTTGCCGTTCGTCGCGCTGTTCCTCCTGTTGCTGTTCTGGCCGGGGCTCCGCCAGAAGGCCGAGCTGACCGACCCGCTCTCGGGCGTCGACCCGCCACCACCGGGACTCGCCGCCGCCGAGCGCAGCCGCGGTCTCACGATCACGACGCACGCCGTTGGCACGACGTTCGTCGTGGTCGCATTCGTCGTCACGCTCACCACGCTCAACACCGTCTGGCTCGGCAACGTGACGACAGCGGTCGTGTATGCGCTGATCTTCCTGTCGATCGTGGTGATCACCGGTATGGGCGGCCAGATCTCCCTGTGCCAGGCGAGCTTCGCCGCTGTCGGCGGCTTCGCCACGGCGCAGCTCGCGGACAACTTGGGCTCCCCCCTCCTGTCGCTGGTCGTCGGCGTCATCTTCGCGATGGTCGTCGGCGCGCTCCTGGCACTCCCCTCGCTCCGGCTCGGCGGGCTCTACCTCGCGCTCGCAACGCTCGCGTTCGCACTGATGTTCGACAGTGTCGTCGTGCCGATCAAGGCGGTTGGTGGCGGCCAGCTGCCCACCGCGATCTCGCGGCCCGACTTCCTCGAGAATGACCGCGCCTTCTTCGTCTTTGCCGCGGCGTTGCTGGCTGTCGTCTCGATCTTCGTCATCCTCATCCGTCGCGGAACGACGGGGAAGTTCCTCGACGCACTCCGTGGGAGTGAGACTGCCGCGGCCTCGTTGGGCATCAGCCAGGCAAGGTCGCGGGTGATCGCGTTTGCGCTCTCGGCCGGCATCGCCGGGCTCGGTGGTGGCCTCCTCACCATCTACGAGGAACAGGCGAACTACGGGAAGAACTTCAGCCCCTTCTTCGGCCTGTTCTGGGTCGTGCTCGTCGTGACCCTCGGGTCCCGGACGGTCGAAGGTGCGATCGTGGCCGGACTCGCCTTCGCGCTCTTCCCGGAGCTGCTCGAGCTGCTCGGCCTACCGGCCGGGTTCCAGTTCGTGCTCTTCGGGCTGACCGCGATCACCTACGCCCGGCACCCCGAAGGCCTCGTCGAGTTCGGCAAGCGCCGGCAGCTCGAGTCGATCCAGCGCTTGCTCGACCGCCGCCACCGCAACGCCCACGACGAACCGGCGGACCAGCCCGCACCGGCCGCGACGGGCTCGGCGCCCGAGGAAGCCGCGGAACAGGTGCCGTCATGACGCTGCTCGAGGCCCGCGGGATCACGAAGCGCTTCGCCGGGATCACCGCGCTCGATGAGGTGTCGATCCAGGTGGCGCGCGGCGAAGCGGTGGGCCTCATCGGGCCGAACGGCGCCGGGAAGACGACCTTCTTCAACTGCCTGCTCGGCATGCTGAAACCCGATCGGGGACGTGTCCACTTCGACGGCAAGGACATCTCCGGGTTGCCGATCCACAAGCGTGCCCGCCTCGGCTTCGGCCGGACGTACCAACGCATCGAGCTCTTCGGCGGGATGACCGTTCGTGATCATCTCTTGGTCGCCGAGCGCGCCCGGCTCGGGACCGGAAGCCTCTGGAAGGACTGCCTCAACCGCGCCGGGCCCACCGACGAGGAGCGCGAACGCGTCGACCGCACCCTCGAGCTGCTCGAACTCGACGACGTCGGCGACCGCCAGATCGAAGCCCTCAGCCTCGGACGCGGGCGACTCGTCGAGCTGGGCCGCGCGCTCATGACCGAGCCGCTCCTGCTCCTGCTCGACGAGCCGTCCTCGGGCCTCGACCAGCACGAGACGCAGGACCTGGTGCGGACCCTCCAGGAGGTCCAGCGCGACCGTGGCACCGCGATCCTGCTCGTGGAGCACGACATCGGCATGGTGCAGGCGTTCGCGAGCCGACTCTACGTACTCGACTTCGGAACCCTGATCGCGCAGGGCCCCACGAGCGAGGTCTTGAGCGATACGACGGTCCAGAAGGCGTACCTGGGCGAGCTGACGACGACGAAGTCCGAGGCGGCACCGAACGAACCGGTCCCGCAACCGTCGCATCCCGAGCGAACGGCCGAGCCGGCAACCCCCGCTCCGCCGTTGCTGGAGCTCCGCGACGTCAACGCCGGCTATGGCCCCTTCCGGGCGCTGTTCGGCGTGTCGTTCTCGGTACCCGAAGGCAGGGTTGTCGCGCTCCTCGGCGGGAACGGCGCCGGCAAGACCACCGTCGCCCGCGTCGTCACCGGATTGGTCGGCGTGACCGCCGGCGAGGTGCGCTTCGACGGTCACGAGATCGGCGGCATGGAACCCTGGCGCATCGCGCCGCTCGGGATCGTGCACGCGCCCGAAGGTCGCTCGGTGTTCAGCTCCCTCACCGTCGAGGAGAACCTCGTCCTGGACTTCCGGCGCAATCTCGGGCGCAGCGGCGTCCCCGGCGGCCTCGAGCGCGCGCGTTCGAGCTCTTCCCGCGCCTCGGTGAGCGCCGAAAGCAGCTCGCGGGCACGCTGTCAGGCGGTGAACAGAGGATGCTCGCGCTCGCGCGCGTGCTCGTACGGCCACCGCGCCTGCTCGTCGTGGACGAGCTGTCGCTGGGCCTCGCGCCAATCATCGTCGATGAGGTCTACGCGACCCTCGAGCAGGTGCGGCGAGCCGGCACCACGATGCTGATCATCGAGCAGTACGTCACCCACGCGCTTCGGATCGCCGACGCTGCGGTGCTGCTGCAACACGGCAAGGTCGTGTATGACGGGCCCTCCGCAGAGCTCGGTGACGTTTCGGAGCGCCTCCTTGCGGCGACGCCGAGCTTCGATGAGTGACCACGGCGCACGTCGCCGCTGATCGAGCGACCGACGGCTAGGTCGGCCGTCGCCGGGCTGCGTCAGCTCGGCAGGAGGCAGGTGCTGCCGCCATCGATCGGGACGACGCAACCCGTGATGTAGGCGGCCCGGTCCGACGCCAGGAACGACGCGAGCTCGGCCACCTCCTCGGGCTGGCCACCCCGCTTCAAGCACGACCCCTGCACGAGCCCGGGGAATCGCTCCGCCGCGCCGCGACCGCCCGACATCTCCGTCTCGATGAACCCGGGACAGATGGCATTGGCACGGATGCCGCGCTCGCCGTACTCGATGGCGGCCGCCTTCGTGAACGAGATCACACCGGCCTTCGCGGCGGAGTAGACGCTCGTGGGGAGGCGGGATCCGTTCATGCCGCCGATCGACGACCAGTTCAGGATCACACCGCCGCCGGTCGGGAGCATCGTGCGGACACCGTGCTTCGTGCCGAGCATCACCCCCTTGAGGTCCACTGCCATCACACGGTCGTACTCGTCGAGCGTGATGTCGGCCAGCGACTCGGCGCCGCCCACGCCGGCGACGTTGAGCACCGCGTCGACCGTTCCGAACGCGTCGAGGGCCGCGGCGAACATGGCCTCGACCTGAGCCTCGTCGGTCACGTCGAGCGTGAACGGAACGCAGGCATCCCCGAGCGCGGCCGCCGTGTCCGCCTGTCGGCCGCTGACGTCGGCCGCGAGGACCCGGGCGCCTTCCCGCACGAACACTTCGGCCGCGGCCCGGGCCATCCCCGACCCGGCACCGGTGATGACCGCGACCTTGCCGTCCAGTTCCCCCATCGGGCGCCTCCTCCGCTGGCCGAGTGCTTAGCAGACCTGCCGCGTCTCCCCCCTTTCCACGGGACGGTGCCGAAACGCGGGCGCCGCGGCGAGCGCCTGACCCACCAGCGCAGGGCAACGCCCGACGGTTGAGTCCCGTGCGCACCGCAGGTCAGTGTGTGCGGTGTGAGGGACCGAGGAGTCGGATCGTGGGTCGAGCGCCGGGCACGCACGGCGCCGGACGACGTCGCCCTGACCCACGGCAACACGAGCCGCACCTATGCCGAGCTCGCGGACCGGGTGTGCCGCCTCGCCCACGGGCTCCGGGGGCTCGGCGTCGAGCGCGGCGACCGCGTCGGCTGGCTCGGGGCGAACCATCCCGCGTTCCTCGACCGCGTGGAGAACGCGTACCGTTCGTCCGGGAACCTGGTGTATCCGGCGGTGGTCGAACGCGTGCTTGCGGCACACCCCGCGGTGGCGGACGTCGCGGTCGCGCTCCACGAGGCAGCGGCCCGAGCGTTCGTCGCGCTCGAGGCGGGCGGTACCGCGAACGAGGACGAGCTCCTCGACCACTGCCGGACCCGGCTCGCGGCCCACGAGGTGCCGGACTCGGTCGTCTTCCTGGACCGGGTGCCCCGGAGCTCGGTCGGCAAGGTGCTGCGCCACGAGCTCACTCCGGCGGATCACTCCTGAAGTGTTCGGGCGTTGCAGATCCGTCCCTCCGCACCTCCGCGCGTGCGGGTCCGTTCAGGGTCGGTGCAGCGTCGACGACGCGGTCATCGCATCGACGGTGAGTCGGTAGCCGCCAGCAGCGAAGCTGCCCGGGATCGGGTGGTCCATCAGGTCGTCGGCCACCGCCGGTGGGCGGTCGGGGGACGACGCCGCCGCGTCGGTGGCACGGCCGATCTCGAGGACCTCGTCGAGGAGCCGCCGAGCAGGGTCGTCGAGCAGCGCCAGGTCGTCCGACACCAGCGCCATGCCCCCGGACAGCGCCACGGTGTGGGCCCACGTGCGTGCGGCCTCCGGGGCCAGGGCCGTCTGGGTCGTGCGCAGCATCAGACAGTCGGGATCGTTGCACCACAGCCGGCGGTGCATGAACGCGCGGGTCACGGTGTTCGCGTACGCGAGCTTCGTCGCGGGCTGGACGTCGCGGTAGCCGGCGACGATCGCTTCCCCCGGTTCCCACCGGGGCGCGACGTCCTGCCCGATGCGATTCCCGTCGACGACCCCGACCACGTTCGCGAGCGGCGCACCGCAGCCGAGGACGAAGGTGTCCTCGCCCGCACCACGCCGGATCGCGTCGAACCCGGCGCGCACGCGCTGGGCCGGCGTTCGTGACGCGTCCGCGTACCCGCCGTCGGCACTCGGCGAGAAGGTGAAGTCGAGCTTGAGGTAGCGAAATCCCGCGTCGACCATCGAGCGGGCGACGTGCTCGAGGTGGGCGAGCACCTCGGGGCGGGTGGTGTCGAGGCCGTACATGAACCCCTCCTGACCGCCGCCCCAGTCCGGGTTCCACCACGTGAAGAGCGGTCCCCGGTCCACGCCGTTCTCGACGTTGCGCGCGATCCACTCCGGATGCGCCGTCGCAACCTCCGAGTCGGGAGCGACGAGGAACGGCGCCAGCCAGAGCCCGGGAGTGCGTCCGGCCCGCGTGATCGACTCGGCGATGACGTCGAGCGAGGACGGGAACCGCTCGTTGGTGCGCAGCCAGTCGCCGATCGCCGACTGGTAGCCGTCGTCGAGCTGGAACACGTCGAACGGCCATTCCCCCGCGAGTGCCAGGTTGGCGCGCAGGTCACGTTCGCTGACCGCACCGAAGTAGTGGTACCAGCTGCACCACCCCACCTGGTAGGGGGCATGCACCCGAGCCGTGCTCGCGCGGCCCGCCGTACGAGCCCATGCGTCGAGCTTGGTCGCGGGGGCGGCGTCGTGGCGGTCGTCGACGACCACGCGGTGCAGGGTACGGGCCTCGCCCGCCGCGAGGAGGGCGTCGCCCAGGAACGCCTCGGCCCACAGCTCGATGGCATCGCCGCGGCCATGCGCCGCACTCGCGGCCCGGCGCAGGCGCAGCGTCCCGTCGTGCTCCGTGCCCGCCTCGAAGCCCACGAGCACCGGCGCCACGTCGGTGGATCCTCCAACTGCGGAGGCCAGCAACGTCACCCACTCGGAACGCAGCTCGCCATCGAGCGCGCGTCGCTGATCGGCGTGATGCACCGCCTGTAGGAACTCGAGGTTCGCGACCGTCGAGGGGTCACGGTCGACCCCGAACGTCGCCACACCGGTCGGCGACCACGACTGGTAGCCGTTGCGGAACATCCGGACGGGCTCCACGACGTCGAGGAGCTCGAGCACCAACGCGACCGATCGGACCCGCACGCCGACATCGCCGCGGTTCGCGACTCGCCACGTGAGGCCGGCGCGCGGGGAGCCGCCGACCTCGACCTCGATCGGACCCACGGCCACGGTCGCCGGGAGCGCTGCGAGCCGCGCCGACCCCGACTCGCCGTCCACCGTCACCTCGAGACGCGCGGGCGCCAGGTCCATCGTGACGTCCGTCAGACCGCGCCCAGGGCACGTTCCGCGACGACGCGCCGGCGCTCGAGGATCGACACGGTCTCAGCGTGCCACGTGCATCGGGATCGGGCGAGCGAACGAGCGGGTGCTCCGACGCCGTGCAGGGGTAGCGTCGGCATCGTGGCGCGGGACTACGAGCTGGAAGCCGCCCTGGCCGCGGTCGAGGGCCGCGTGGCCGAACCGATCGTCCGCGCCCTCATCGTCGGACCCGCCGGGAGCCAGGAAGGCACGCTCGGCGGTGCGCTGAAGGCGATGCTCGGACGGGGACGTCGCGCATCCGGGCTGACCGCGCGCGACGTGCTCGTGCTCACCGACTCCTCGATCCGGCTCTTCACCTGCCGCGCGCACGGCTGGCCGCCGATCGCCGATCGTGAGGTGGGCACGTGGCCCCGGGGGGCCCTGCGCGTGGCGACCGAGGCCGCGGAGAAGACCTCGGCGTTCAGCTCGACCAACAGCGGCTCGGAGACGAACCGGTACTACCGGATCACCCTCACCCCGGGCGACGACGAACCCGTCGTACTCGAATGCCCCCGGAGCGACTCGGCCCGCACCACGATCCAGGCCCTCGAGGACGCGACCGGGAGCCCGCCCTCGAAGGTGACGGCGCGGCGCCGGAAGCGCCACGCCGCGAGCGCCGACGACCCGGAGCCGCCCGCCAAGGGGGGCGCGTGAAGGTTGGTGATGTGCCCTCGTTCCTGGCGAGGCCTGGCGGACCCGGTCCGTGGCCGGGTGTGGTGGTGATCCACGATGCGCTCGGGATGACGACAGATCTCCGCAATCAGGCCGACTGGCTCGCCCGCAACGGGTACCTCTCCGTGGCACCGGACCTCTTCCATCATGGCGGACGGATCCGGTGCATGCTCCACGCGATGCGCGACTTCTCCGCCGGTCAGGGTCGAACGTTCGAAGAGATCGAGGCCGTGCGCCGCGCGCTCGCTGAGCGCGACGACTGCACCGGCCGCGTCGGAGTGGTCGGATTCTGCATGGGAGGCAGCTACGCGCTCGCTCTCGCGGCGACCGGCGGATATGGGGCTGCCAGCGTCAACTACGGGGCCGCAAGCGACTCGGTCCTCGCTCGACTGGGCGATGCGTGCCCGATCGTTGCCAGCTTCGGTGGCCGTGATCGCTCACTTCGGGACGCTGCTTCCCGACTCGAGCGGCTCCTCACAGAGGAGGGCATCGATCACGATGTCAAGGAGTACCCCGAGGCCGGTCACGGGTTCCTCAACGACCACGCCCCCGGCGAGACGCCAGTGTGGGCGGTGATCGCCGGACGCTACGCCGCAACCGCGTACGACGAACCGTCCGCCGCGGACGCCCGCGAGCGGATCCTCGCCTTCTTCGCCCGGTACCTCACCGACGCAGCGCCGGAACGCGACCGCAGCTGACGGCCGGGTGACGCTCAGGCCGGTCGGTGCCGACCGGGCCTCACGCGTCCCTTCGCTGCATCGCGGCCGGGCCGATCTTCAGCCCTTCCTCGGCGGAGACTGCGGGGTGGGTGTCGATGTGGAACTTGTCGCTCCACGTCATCTCGATCTCCATGATGGGATCGAACGTCTCGCAGCGCGAGATCACCACCACGGCCACGTCCTCGGACGCCGGCCAGTACTCGCAGATGACGTCCATCCCCTGCGGGTACTTCCAGGCAGCTCGCCGCATCAGGGCCTCGTCGCGCTGCTCGCGCGACAGCCCGGGCTCCCACGACATGATCGTCACGAAATCCACGGATCCCCCTTCTTCCCCGGCATCTCCGGGAACCGCGGCCCGAGTGTCTCACACGGTGCACCTTCGCGTTCGGCGTTCCGCTACGCCGTGCCGTGCCGCCCACCGATCGCCGCCTTGTGCACCAGGCGCCTCGCCGGTGAAGCGGATCACCGTCTCGACCGGGACAACGCGGACCTCGACGGTCCCGATGTCGCACGCCCCGCCACCCCGACTCGCGGTCTGCTCGCAGCGCAGGGGTCGCCGTCCACCGTATGAGTTGACGCGCGGTCTCGAGAACCGGGAGTCACTCAGAGGTCACTTCTCTCTCCTAGATTGAGGCTCCGGTCACGGAGCACATGAGCTCGACCCCGAAGCAGCCGGGGTCCCCCAAGGGGGTCAGATGGCGGGGGCGGAGAGGACGAGCGCGGGCGCTCGAGTCGCGATCGTTTGTGCTGCGAGCTCGGCCTTCTCAGCGTTGGCCATTGCGCTTTGCCCGCAGGCGACGCGCCATGACCCCACGACGACTGCTGTCGTTACTCAGATCGCGCTGGTTGTCGCGGTCGCGTCCGCGGGCCTTGTCCTGCGAGCACGATCTTCACCTCGAAGCACCGCGCTCTCCCTCGCGTTCTTGCTCGGCCTGTACTTTCTCACTGCTGCCACCTTGACGCTCTCCGCGAACAACTACGCCCAATTCGGCACCGGCGTCGATCAGAGCTTCCGCACCGCGTATCTCACGAAACTGGCCACACACATTGGTCCGGTGGACTTCGCGTACCGGGGGCTCCCGTGGTTCTACCCGCCGACCTACTTCTGGGTGCTCGCCCACGCCGGCAACCTCTTCGGTGTCCCCGCATGGCAGATGCTCAAGATTGGGGTCCTTGCATCGGCGGCGATCGTGCCGTTCGTCAGTCTCGGCCTGTGGTCCCGGTTGGTGACATGGCCGATGACCGCCACCATCGTGGCGGCGACGCTCATCGTGCAGTACTGGTATGCGCCCTACGAGTGGCTGGCCGCAGTCGCATTCGTTCCCTGGTGGTTGTACCTGTGGCAGGTGGGGCGACCGGGCCGCCGCCGGCTGATCCTGCTCGGCGTGCTCGGCGCCGTGATGATCTCGACCTACTACTACTTCTTGTTCATCGGGCTGCTGCTCCTCGCGGTTGCGCTGATCGTTCGACGCATTCCACGGTGGCAGGCCCTCGGTCCCCGCAATCCACTCGCGGTCATCGAGGTACTCGGATGGTCAGCGATCCTGAGCAGTTGGTACTGGGGCCCGCTGCTCTGGGCGGCGATTCAACACGAGACTTGGGACCCGCTTCAGAACCGCTTCTACGGGCTGGGGGACGTCAGCGCACCCTTGCCCTTCTTGAACTTCGACCTCGTCGGACTCATCCTGCTCGGCGGTCTGCTGTACCTCACCGTGATGGCGCGGCGATCGCCCATCCTGCGCACCTTGGCGCTTCTCCTGGTAGCGGCCTACGCGTGGTACGCACTCGGCTACGTGAGCGTCCTCGTGGGAGTACCCCTCCTCCCCGGCAAGACCGTGTTCCTCGTCGAGTGGATCTTGGCCGTCGCGGCCGCCCTCGGGGTCCTCGACGCCTGTCGGTGGTTGCGACCGCGCGCCGCTCAACTCTGGCCAGCCTGGCTGGTGCTGCTTCTCGTCGTCGTGTTCGCACTCGGGCAGTCGGTGCCGAAGAACATCCAGTTCGTCAAGGAACAGCGAGCCGAGAAGTATCCAGGCCGACTCTTGGCCGGATACCAGCGCGCTGTCGGTGACCACACCGAAGTCCTCTTGACCGAGGTCGTGCCGCTTGACCTCTACCTGCCGAACGTCTACCTGTTCAACGCCTGGAACGCCAACTACGCGAACCCGGTCGCGGGCTTCGAAGACCGCGCCGCGTTCGTACGGCGCCTCGGGCATGAACACGACCCGGACGTCTTCGCGCTTGCGCTCGAGCAGAACCGGTTCGACCGAATCTCGCAGCTTGTCTTCTACCTCGGGTCTCGGACCTACAGCTTTGAAGACGACAACTTCCCGAACGGCACGAAGCGTCGAGTCATCGAGTTCCCTCCCGAAGCGTTCGCCGGATTCACGCAGATCGTCACACGCGATCTCGAGATCCTCGTTCCACCCGACGCACCTCTCCAGTACGCGTCCTGCAAGAGCATCCTGCTGGCCGAGCGACGGTATCGGGGGTACCTGCGCGCTTCGATGCAGGTTCGAGCCCGGCAGTGCGCGAAAGACCGCTGAGCTCCGGACCGCTCGTACTGCACGGGTGGCCTGCGAGACGCGTCGTACGCCTCCGAACCATGGGGCTCAGCGCCATTGGTTGTGTGCGCCGCGATGATGCTCGTATGGTCCGTCGACATCGGCGATGCGGTGCCGACAAGGAGACGCGGATGCAGGTTGCGTTCCTCGTTCGAAGCAACCGATGGCCGTTGCCGTGAGTGGGACCCGTGCTGCCATCCACCTCGAGGGCGTCATCCGCCGCTTCGGAACGGGAGCGGTCACCTTCGATGCGCTCAGGGGCATCGACCTGTCGGTCCCTGAAGGCCAGCTCGTGGTGCTCCTGGGGCCGAGCGGTTCGGGCAAGACGACGCTCCTCAACATCATCGGAGGGATCGACTTCGCGACTTCGGGGCAGGTGACCGTCGCCGGGACCACCCTCTCAGAGCTGAACGAGGACGGCTTGGCCGAGTTCCGGCGCGTGTCGGTGGGATTCGTGTTCCAGTTCTTCAACCTCGTCCCGACGTTGACGGCACGCGAGAACGTGGCGCTGATCGCCGAGCTGGTGGGCAGGGCTGATTGCAGCGCTGGGCTGCTCGAACAGATGGGGCTCGGCGACCGGCTCGACCACTTCCCGTCGTCGCTGTCGGGCGGCGAGCAACAGCGCGTCGCGGTGGCGCGCGCCCTCGCGAAGGATCCCAACGTGCTGCTGTGCGACGAGCCCACGGGCGCACTCGACCTGGAGACGGGACGCCGGGTCCTGGGCTTGCTCCGCGCGGCCAGCCGCGATGAGGGCCGAACCGTCATGATCGTCACGCACAACCACGCCATCGCCGGGATGGCCGATCGCGTGGTCAGCCTGCACGACGGCGCAGTGCGCAGCGACGAGCTGGTGATGCACCCGACCGAGCCGACGGAGCTCGACTGGTGAGCCTGCTCGCTCGGAAGCTGATCCGCGACGGGCGGCGACAACCTTGGCAGCTCGGCGCGGTCGCGCTGACACTGGGGTTGGGCGTGGCGGTGTTCGGCGCGGCCTATGACGCGTACCGCAATCTCACGGTCTCGTACTCGGAGGTCTACGACCGGCTGCAGTTCGCCGACATCACCCTCACCGGCGGAGACACCGAGCAGCTCGTTGCCGAACTCGAGGCGATTGACGGCGTGGCTGCGGTGATGCGCCGGGACCAGCGCGATGTGCCGTTCCGGGTGCAACCCGGAGCAGCAGCGAGCGACGGGGCGCAGCGCACGCTTCTCGGCCGCGTCGTTGCGCAACCTCCGCGTGCGACCGTCGACCAACTGTTCATCGAGGAGGGCAACGGGCCGCGCAAGGGCGACACCGGCGTGACGGTCGAGCGGCACATGGCCGACCACTTCGATCTCGCTGTCGGCGACACCGTCGACGTCCTCGGGGCCGATGGTTGGGAGCCTCTCACCGTCACCGGCGTCGCGGTCTCGCCCGAGTACTTGTGGCCGGCGCGCGACCGCCAGGATGTGCTCTCCTCGCCCGATGACTTCGGGGTGCTCTTCGCCACCCCCGGCCTCCTCGAACGGCTCGCGGGTCGGGACGTCGAGCACCAGACCCTGGTTCGCTACGCGAGCGACGCGAACGTCGACGAGGTCGAGGCCCAAGTGCGGCGCGCCGCCGCGGACGCCGGCGCCGGCGACGTGATGACCCAGCGCGACCAGCCCTCCAACGCCGCCCTGCACGAGGACGTGCGGGCGTTCGGCGAGATGGCGGTGCTCTTCCCGCTGTTGTTCCTGGTGGCCGGATCCCTGGCCGCGTATGTGCTGCTCGGTCGACTGGTGCGCGCCCAACGGGCCCAGCTCGGCATGCTCGCGGCCAACGGCTACCCCAAGGGTCGGATCCTGCGTCACTACCTCGCCTTCGGCGCCGCGGTCGGGCTCGTTGGCGCCGCGGTCGGCGCGTTGGGTGGCATCGGGCTGGCCCACTTGCTGACGAGCACCTACACCTCGTCCCTCAGCATCCCGCTCGCGGTGACCCGGTTCCGTCCGCTCACGCCACTGATCGGCCTGTTCGTGGGGACCCTGGCGGGCACCGTCGCAGCGGCCGGGCCCGCGAGGGCTGCCGTCCAGGTGCCGCCGGCCGAGGCGATGCGCGGCATCGCGCCGGTGGGGGTGAGCACCGCGAGGCTTCTCGAGCGACTCCCCGCGCTCCGCGGGCTCCCAGTCCGGCTCCGCATGGTGATCCGCAACGCTCTCCGCAGTCCCCGACGCAGCCTGTCGACGGGGCTTGGGGTGATCCTCGCGGCCGTCCTCGTGCTCTCCTCCCTCGCGTTGCTCGATACGTTCGAGGTCGTCCTCGACGAGCAGTTCCACCACATCCAGCGCGAGGACGCCCAGCTCTACCTCGACAGCACCACATCGGGTGCCGTCGCCACCGCGTCCGACGTGAAGGGGGTCGCGGCCGCCGAAGCCTCGCTCGGGGCGCCGGTGGTGCTCACCGCCGACGGCCACCGCTATCAGACCATGCTGGAGGGATTCGAGACCGAGACGCGGATGCACCAGTTCCCCGACGGCATCCCCGCATCCGGCGTCTTGCTCGGGCGCGCGTTGCGCGACCTGCTCGACGTCGACGTCGGTGACGAGGTCCTGGTCGCCGCCGCCGCCGGCGCGGAACGCGTTCCCGTCGAGGTCGCCGGCTTCGTCGACGAACCGATCGGCAGCCTCGCCTATGCCTCGTTGGACCAGACGCGCCAGCTCGTCGGGTCCGGTGCCACCCCGTCGGTCCTGGTCCGCTACCGCGACGGCGCCGACCGCGATGCGGTGCAGCGACGGCTCGCTGCGGTGCCCGGCGTCGTCGCCACACGCGACACACGAGGATCCGAGGAAGCGGTCACCAACATGCTCGGGTTCTTCTACGCCATCGTCGCGGTGATGTTGCTGTTCGGCGCGATCCTGGCCTTCGTGGTGCTGTTCAACACCTTGTCGGTCAACCTGGCCGAACGCACCGTGGAGCTCGGGACCCTCCGTGCCGCCGGCGCTCGCGCCAGCGCTCTCGCCCGCCTGGTCACTGGCGAGAACGCCCTGCTCGTCATCGCCGCCATCCCGCTGGGGCTCCTGGCCGGCTGGGCCGTGGCCAGCGGCATGATGCGCTCGTTCAACAGCGACCTCTGGAACTTCTCGGTGCGCATCCGGGCGTCCACGCCGCTCCTCGTCGCCGCTGCGCTCGTCGTCACCACACTGATCACCTACCTGCCCGCACGACGGCATCTCGGCCGCCTGGCCGTGGCGAGGATCGTCCGCGAGCGCGCCGCCTGACGCACCCGCTCGTCGTCCGGCTGCATGGTGGAGGCCGGCGCGCGTGCAATGCACGCAAGCCCGATCAGGCTGGCCTTCTCGCAGTCGCGAGGATCAGTCCGATCTCGACCTCGAGCCCGTCGTCGCCCTCGAAGGGCGACCATCGTCGTACGATCTCGTTCTCGAGCATCTCGCGCTCGTGTGCGTCGAGCTCGGCGATAGCGGCGGCGAGTGGCGTGCCGAGCATGTACTGCCAGAAGAAGTCGGCCGGCGGACCGAGGTGCACGGGGATGGGGCGTGTCGTGGTGGAGACCTCGGAAAGCCCTGCTGCGGAGACGATCTCCTGCAAGCGGTCCGCGTCGTCGATCGAGAACACGGCACGGATGAACGCCGCGACTTCGCCACCGAGGCTGTCCGCGAGCAGGTCGCGGAGCTCCTCGAACAGCGGCGGTGTTGGTCCGGGAACACCGATTGCGAAGCGACCGCCCGGTGCCACGACGCGGCGCATCTCCCGGATTGCACCGACCTGGTCGGCGAAGAATTGGAGGCTGACCGAGCACAACGCGACGTCGAAAGAGTCGTCGTCGAACGGGAGACCGTCGGCGATCGCCTGATGCCATTCGATCGCGGTTCCGGCCGGCGTCGAAGACCGGGCCACCCGCAGCATGTCCGGATTTCCGTCGATCCCGGTGACGGTGCCATTCGGATCGACGCGCGGCGCGGCGAGGCGCGCGACGACGCCAGTGCCGCAGGCGACATCGAGGACGCGTTCACCGGCCCGGAGTGCGACCGAGTCGACGACCGATCGGGCACACGGCGACCCGATCGCCGGGACGAAGTACTGCTGGTAGATCTCGGCCGGGGTTCCTCGGTACTTGTCCCAGTTCGTGGCGTGAGTGCTCATGGGTCTCGTCCTCCCTGGCCGTCCGATCGACACTGACCCGAACGAATCCCGTTCACGCAGATCAGCCGGACTTGGCGGAACGTCCTCACCCGGTGAAGCGCGGGGTGAGCGCGACCGGGGTGACGGGACACAGGTCGGTTGCGGCGTCGTAGGTGATGAGCACCTGCCCGTTGTCGGGGAGCGCGCTCTGCGCCGAGAACGCGCTGGTCCGGGTCGGGGTCACGAACGACGATCCGCCACCCCCACCATCACCGGTCGTCGCGCCGCCGCCGCCGCCGTAGCCCGCGCCGCCACCGCCGCCGGAGTTGGCCAGCCCGGCACCGCCACCACCGGCCCCGATGCCACCGCCACCGCCACCGGCGCCGACCGCTGGACCTGCGGACGCACCGTCGCCGCCGTTGCCGCCGCCGTCGTTGCCGGCTCCACCGCCACCCCCGATCGTGGTCCCGGTGCCCGGCGCGCCGGTCTGGCCCGCAGCTCCTCCGGTGCCGCCGTCACTCGCCGGAGTGCTCGCGCCGTTAGGGCCGCTCCCACCCCCGCCACCACCGACGCGTCCATTCCCCGACCCGCCGTCCCCGCCAGATCCCCCGGACGTACCAGCACCGTTGACGCCGCCACCGCCACCACCACCGTCGCCCGCAGCGGCACCGCCGATTCCTCCTGCTGTGCCACCACCTCCGCTGCTGCCCCCGCTGCCGTCGCCCCCGTTGACGCCCAACGTGCCGGCGTCACCGCCGAGGGCGGGGCCGCTGCCGCCACCCGCGCCACCGCCGCCGCCGGCCACGACGAGCGGAACCCCGGCCGCGGTCCACACTGCGGAGGCGCCGCCGCCGCCACCGCCGCCGCCGTCGGGGAACGAACCACCACCGCCACCGCCGCCGGCACCACCGTCGGTCAGTGTCCCGCTCGCATCCGCGTCCGTGCCCGCGCCCGCGACTTGGACCCCGAGCTCCTCTCCGGGCTGCACCGGCACGCGGGCCGTGACCAACGCAGCCGCGCCACCCTCGTGGTCAGCGCCCGCGGGGAAGCCATCTCCGCCGTGACCACCGTCGGCCGTCACCGTCACAAAACAGATCCCCGCCGGCACCGACGCTGAGCTGGTCCCCGTCTCAGACGCCTGGAACAACGTCACCGGCGCCGCCCCCGCCGGGCCGCTCCCGAACGCCAACCCGAGGGCGCTCAGACCGGCCACCCCCGCGATCGCCAGCATCCGCTGCATCGACGCCCTCCCCAGGAACCGCGAGACCAGACCCTCCGAACAGTAGCCATCGACGCTGCGCCGAGACAGGAACCTGCCCGCGTCCGCGCGCGGCGTTCGGCCGCTTGTTCGGAGGCTCGTAGTATTCGTTGCCCGACGTTCCTTCATGCGAGCGGAGGCTGCGCGCCATGGCGATGAGATCGGTCGAGACCGACTACCTCGTCGTCGGCGCGGGCGCGATGGGCATGGCCTTCACGGATGCCCTGATCGATCACGCGGATGTGCACGTCACGCTCGTCGACCGTCGCCATGCGGCCAGCGGGCACTGGCAGGACGCGTATCCGTTCGTCCAGCTTCATCAGGCATCGTTGTTCTACGGCGTCGCGTCGACCGTGCTCGGCAGCGGCGCCGTGCAGGAGAGCGGCCCGGAGGTGGGACTCCAGGAACGGGCCCGTCAATCGGAGATCCAGTCCTACTACGACGACGTCCTCCATCGCCGCTTCATCGATTCGGGCCGCGTCACCTTCCTCGGGGGCTGCGAGTATCACACCAACGGCTCCTCCCATCTCGTGACGTCCCGCGTGTCGGGCGAGACCGTGGCGATCGACGTACGGCGCCGCGTCGTCGATGCGACCTATCTGTCGCCGACGATCCCCGCGACGACACCCCCGCCGTTCGGTGTCGCTGACGACGCACACGTCGTCGCGGTCAACGAGCTCGCCCGGTTGTCCACAGCGTCGAACAACTACGTGATCGTCGGTTCCGGCAAGACCGCCACCGACGGGATCGTTTGGTTGCTGGCGAATGGGGTGCAGCCAGACCACATCACCTGGGTTCGCCCGCGTGACCCCTGGATGCTCAATCGTGCAGTCGTCCAGCCCGATCCCGCGGTGGCGCTGGGGCTTGCTGCGGACACGCTGGCGGCAGCCGCCCACGCCGAGTCGCTCGACGATCTCTTCCTGCGCCTCGAAGCTGCCGGTGTGATGCTGCGGATCGACAGGGACGTCATCCCTACGATGGCCAAGACCCCCACCCTCGGCGTTTGGGAACTCGATCTGCTCCGCACCATTGAGCACGTCGTTCGCCTCGGACACATCAGGCACGTGACTGGCCACGAGATCGTGTTCGACGAGGGGTCGGTCCCGTTGGCAGCGGATTCGCTCGTGGTGCACTGCGCCGCCTCAGGACTGCAATACCCACCGATGGTTCCCATCTGGGGTCCGGACAGGATCCGACTCCAGACGATCCGCGCCGGCTTCCCATGCTTCTGCGCGGCGCTCGCCGGCTATGTGGAGGCAACCCGCGACGACGATCGCGAGCGCAACCGGTTGTGCCCGCCCAACACCCTCTCCGACAACGCGGCCAGCTGGGCGCGGATGCAGGTTCGTGGAACCGTCGCAGCGCGCAGCTACGGCGCTGAGCCGGATGTCGCTGCATGGGCCAACGGCTGTGCGTTGAACCCCGCGCGCATCGAACCGTCGCAGCGCAGCGATCCCGCGGTGCAGGCAGCTGCCGCACGCCTGACCGACTGCACCGAGCACGGGCTCACCCGGATGGCCGAGCTCGCCCACGAGCCGCTTTCGTGACGACAACGCCGGTGCAGGTGATGGAGGCCGATGTCTGGTCTTCCCGCGGCCTTTGCCGCGGGGACCGCTCCGAGCGTCAGACCCCTTCGTCACGACGGATCGAGTCGCGTCCCTTGCGATCGTCGAGCCGTCCGAACTTGCTCTCGAGGAGCTTCTGGAGCTTCTTGAGCGCACCCCGGAGCGCTTCGGCCGAGGTCGCGGCATGGTGTGTGACCGCGACCGGCTGCTGACCCGCGGGCCGGGCCTCCAACGTGCACCGCTTGTCGTCGGCGCCGTGCTTGCCCGCGTTCTCGTCGCCCAGATGGACCTCCACCCGCGTGAGTCGCTCGCCGAACCGTGACAGCGCTGTGCCGACCTCGGCCTCGATCTCACGGATCAGCTCGTCCCCGCCTTCGACGGCGCGGTCCGTCGTGACTTCGACCTGCACCTGAACCTCCTGTTCGCGAGGTGCTCACGGTAGTGCCGTGAGCCTCCACCTCGGGGGCTCAGCCTTCGTCGAAGTCCGTCGTGAAGCGCCGCAGGACCTGCCGGTAGTTGGCCCGTTCGTACACCGCGGGTTCGGCGACCGAGCGCGCGCTCACGCTCCCCCGGGCCTGGTCCGCAGACTCGTACTCGTGCTCCTCCAGCCACGATGCCAGCCCCTGGCGCAGGTTCCCGATGTGCTCGGGACCGTGCTGGAGGAGCGACGACGTCGCCATCACCACGTCGGCGCCGGCGAGCACGGCCTTCACCACGTCGGTCGGCGTGTGGACGCCGGTCGAGAGCGCGAGCGAGCATTCGACTCGTCCGTGCAGGAGTGCGACCCATCGGAGCGGGAGCCGGAGCTCCGCCGAGGTCGAGAGGTCGAGGGTGGGGCTGACCGTGAGGTCGTCCGGGTCGAGGTCGGGCTGGTAGAAGCGGTTGAAGCAGACGATCCCGTCGGCACCCGCCGCCGCGACCTCTCCGACGAAGTGCGCGAGCGCGGTGAAGTACGGCGAGACCTTCACCGCGAGTGGGACCGAGGTCTCGGCGCGCACCGCCTGGACGAGACCGAGCAGCTCGGATTCGATCGACACTGCGGTGTCGTCGACATTCGCCCCCACGTTGTACACGTTGAGCTCGAGGGCGTCCGCTCCCGCATCGGCGAGCGCTCCCGCGTAGTGGATCCATCCACCGCGCGTCGTGCCGTTCAGGCTCGCGATGACCGGGACGTCGAGGCGGGCCCTTGCGTCCGCGACGAGCTGCAGGTGCCGATCGAGCTCGTCAGCCACGCGGGGCTCCGGGAGATAGGTCAGCGCCTCCGCGAAGACGCCGGCGCCCTGGGTGAAGAGGCGCTGGCGATCCATCGCCGCCGCGACGACGTCCTCCTCGAACAACGACGGGAGCACGACGGCTGCCGCGCCCGCGTCGGCAAGTCGCTCGAGCGTGTCGAGGCGACCGGTCAATGGTCCGGCCGAGGCGACGAGCGGGCTCGCGAGCGAGAGGCCGAGGTACGTGCTCCTGAGGTCGGTCATCGGCAACGGTCCCTCAGTCGGCGTGCTCGACGGGGAGGTGGCTCACGCTGCGCTCGATCCCGGCGAGCTGCGCGTAGTAGCGCCACCGCTCGTCGACGTCGGCCTGGGCGAGGGCTTCGAGCTGCTCGGCGTCGCCCGGGTTCGACCGCGCGAGCATCGCGAACCGGCCTTCGGCGTCGAGGAACTCGCCCAGCGGGATCGACGGTGCCTTGCTGTCGAGTTGGAAGGGGTGCGTGTGCTCGTCGGTACCCGGGTGATAGCGGTAGAGCGGCCAGTACCCGGACCGGACCGCAGCATGTTGATGCGTCATCGACGTGCGCATGTCGATTCCATGGGCGATGCAGGTGGAGTAGGCGATGATGAGCGACGGCCCCGGCCATGCTTCGGCCTCGGCGAAGGCCTTCACCGTCTGGATGTCATTGGCCCCGATCGCGACCTGCGCGACGTAGACATCGCCGTAGCGACGCGCCTCGACACCGAGATCCTTCTTCGGGCTCCGCTTCCCGGCCGACGCGAACTTCGCTACCGCCGCTCGCGGCGTCGACTTGGACGCCTGCCCGCCCGTGTTGGAGTACACCTCGGTGTCGAGCACGAGGACGTTCACGTCGCGGCCTGACCCCAGGACGTGGTCGAGTCCACCGGCGCCGATGTCGTACGCCCAGCCGTCGCCGCCGACGATCCAGACGTTCTTGCGGACGAGTGTGCCGGTCAAGGGCGCGAGGTGGACAGCGAGCCGGGCCAGCTCCGAGTCGTCTCCGTCGACGAGCGCCCCGATGCGGGCGTCGAGCTCGGCGACCCGCGCACGCTGTCCCGCGATCGTCGCGTCGTCGACCGGCACCGCGGGGTCGACGGCGAGGACTGCGTCCGTCAGCTCCTCACCCAGCGCGGCGGCGAGCTCGCCCACCAGGCGACGCGCCGTTGCGCTCTGGCGGTCGAGGGCGATGCGCATGCCGAGCCCGAACTCGGCGTCGTCCTCGAACAGCGAGTTCGCCCACGCCGGCCCGCGTCCCTGCGCGTCGGTCCCCCACGGCGTGGTTGGGAGGTTGCCACCGTAGATCGACGAGCAGCCGGTGGCGTTCGCCACGAGTGCCCGGTCGCCGAAGAGCTGGCTGAGCAGCTTGAGGTACGGCGTCTCGCCACAGCCGGCGCAGGCGCCCGAGAACTCGAAGAGTGGCTCCCGGGCCTGCGAGCCCTTCACCGTCCCCGGCTCCAGCACACCGTCGGGGATCCCCTCGAGCTCGAGGAACGCGTCGAAGCGCTCGCGCTCCCGGTCGAGGTGCTCCCCGATGGGCTCCATGTCGATGGCCTTGTGCTTCACCTCGGTCTTCGACTTCGCCGGACACACGTCGACGCACACGCCACAGCCGGTGCAGTCGTCGGGTGCGACCTGGATCGTCAGGCGCAGACCCGGATGGTCGTGCGACCGGAACGCCTTGTCGGGCAGGTCGCCCGGCAACGCGGCGCCGTCGTGCACCTTCATCCGGATCGCCGCGTGCGGGCACACGAGCGCGCAGCGCGCGCAGTCGATGCAGATCTCGGGGTCCCAGATCGGGATCTCGGTTGCGAGCGACCGCTTCTCGACCCGGGCGGTCCCGGTCGGGAAGGTCCCGTCCACCGGGCAGCGCGCTGACGGGAAGGAGATCACCTTCACCCGCGAGCATGCCGCGCGGTGACTCGTTGCACGAAGTCGCCGGCGTCGGGCGGCACCGGTGAACGCCGGCCGTGGGTGGCCGTGACGGCCGAGGGCACGACCAACGGCGCCATCGCCACCACGGCCTCGTCGATCGCCGCGAGATTCGCGTCGACGACGGGCCCGCCGCGCTTGCCGTAGACCTCGCGCACCGATGCTCGGATCGCGTCGAGTGCCTCTTCCATGGGCAGCAGGTCGGTGAGCGCGAAGCAGCACACCTGCATCACCACGTTGATCTGGCCGGCCAGTCCCGCGTCGCGGGCCACTCGGTGCGCGTCCACGACGTGAACCTTCAGCTCGCGCTCGAGGATCGCGGCCTGGACCTCCAGCGGGAGGTGGTCCCAGGTCGACTCGGCCGGATAGGCGCTGTTCAGCAGGAAGGTGGCGCCGTGTGCCGCGACGCCCAGCACGTCGACCCGGTCGAGCAGCCCGAACTGGTGGCACGCCACGAAGTCGGCTTCGCCAACGAGATAGGTGGAGCGGATCGGCTCGTCGTCGAAACGGAGGTGCGACACGGTCATCGAGCCCGACTTCTTGGAGTCGTAGACGAAGTAGCCCTGAACGTGCCGGTCCGTCCGCTCGCCCACGATCTTGGCGGTCTGCTTGTTGGCCCCGACGGTCCCGTCGCTCCCGAGCCCGTAGAACACCGCCCGCAGTGCGGCCCGGTCGGTCGTGAACGACCGGTCCACCGGCAGGCTCCGGAAGGTCACGTCGTCGACGATCCCGACCGTGAACCCGTCGCGCGGCGTGTCGGACGCCAGCGCGTCGAGGACGGCGCGAACCATCGCAGGGGTGAACTCCTTCGACGACAGCCCGTACCGGCCGCCCACGATGCGCGGCATCGGGCGGACACCTCGGCTCGCGGCATCGGCGAGCGCGGCGAGCACGTCGAGCCGCAACGGCTCCCCGGGTGCGCCTGCCTCCTTGGTGCGGTCGAGCACCGCGACCGACTGCACCGTGTCGGGCAGCGCGGCGACCACGGCGTCGACCGGGAACGGCCGGTAGAGCCGAACCTGGAGCACGCCCACGCGCTCACCGGCCGCGACGAGGGCGCGCACCGCCTCGACCGCCGCGCCGACTCCCGAGCCCATGAGCACGACGACGCGCTCGGCATCCGGCGCACCCGTGTACTCGACCAGCCCGTAGCGCCGGCCGGTGCGTACGCCGAGGCGTGCGAGCGTCGCCTCGACCGTGTCGGGGACCGCATCGACGAAGGGGTTGATCGCCTCCCGCGCCTGGAAGAACACATCGGGGTTCTGGGCACTCCCCCGCAGCACCGGTCGGTCGGGATCGAGCCCCCGCCACCGGTGCGCGGCCACCCACTCGTCGGCGATCAGTGCGGCGATGTCGGCGTCGGTCGGTGGTTCGATCGTCGCGATCTCGTGCGATGTGCGGAACCCGTCGAAGAAGTGCAAGAACGGTACCCGCGTCTCCAGCGTCGCGGCGTGGGCGACCAGCGCGAGGTCAGCCGCCTCCTGCACCGAACCCGACGACAGCATCGCCCACCCCGTCGTACGCGCGGCCATGACGTCGCTGTGGTCCCCGAAGATCGACAGCGCGTGCGTGGCCACCGACCGGGCCGCGACGTGGATCACGGCCGGCGAGAGCTCGCCCGCGACCTTGAACATGTTGGGGAGCATCAGGAGGAGGCCCTGCGATGCGGTGAAGGTGGTCGCGAGAGCGCCGCGCATCGTCGCCCCATGGAGCGTTCCCGCGGCCCCGGCCTCCGACTGCATCTCGATGACCTCGGGGACAGTGCCCCAGAGGTTGGGTGTGCCCGTCGCGGCCCAGGTGTCGCAATGCTCCGCCATGGGTGAAGCCGGCGTGATCGGATAGATCGCGATCACCTCGGAGCACCGATAGGCGACGCGCGCGGCCGCTTCGTTGCCGTCAAGAACCTCGCGTGTGCTCACTGACCCCGGGCTGACCCTCAGAAGCGGCGGATCATGCCGTCGACTGCCCGCGCTCGGCCTGGGCCTGGAGCTTCTGGCCGAGCTCCGAGATCGTCACGCCGACCGCGCGGAACAAGGCAGAGCCGGCCTCCGTGGTCTCCTCCCGGATCTTCGGGTCGCGCAGCGACTCGCCGATCGCCTTGGCGCTGCCTTCGACTGCGGCCCGCACTTCGGCGACGGCCTCCTCGAACGAGCTGCGGGCCTCATCGGTCCCGGCTGCGGTCGCCGTGGACACGCGTTCGTAGTCCTCGCGGAACCGGCGGCCGATGTCGGCGAACTGCTCGCCCAACGCTGCCCACGCCTCCTGGGTCTGGCTGGCGGACTTGGCTACGTCGGTACTCATGGCGTAGGTCCCTTCGCTTCCACTTCGGTGTCTTGGCTCAATCCTCGTACCGGCACCCGGCAGGCCCCAGAGGCGAAGGTCACAACCTCCTGCTCCGGTGGCGTCTCGGAGCGAACACCAGGCTCAGGGGCGCGTGCGCCGGAGTCGGGATTCTCGGCGGAGCGGGCCCATGGCCTCGTCTCCCGATCCGAGGGCTAGCGTTGGTGCTGCGATGGCATCCGAGGCAGCGCCGGTCGACCTCCCCGAGGAGCCGGGCACCTCCGCTCCGGAACCGGTCGATGGTCCGCCGCTCCCGCTCGGGGACCGAGTCTGGCTGCGCGGCCGCGGGACCACGTTCGTCCGCCGCGTGGAGGGCCCGTCCGGCGCCCGCACCGTGCTCTTGGTGCACGGCTGGCTTGCGAGCGGGGGCCTCAACTGGTTCCGGTGCTTCGACCCGCTGGGCGAACACTTCAACGTGCTGGCCCCGGACCTACGGGGCCACGGCCGCGGCATTCGCGCCCTGCGGCGCTTCACGCTCGCCGACTGCGCAGATGACCTCGCAGCGCTCATCGAGCGCGAGAAATGTGGACCGGTGATCGCCGTGGGCTACTCGATGGGTGGGCCGGTGGCGCAGCTGCTGTGGCGGCGACACCCCGACCTCGTCGCCGGGCTCGGGTTCTGCGCGACGGGCGCAGAGTTCGTACCCGGGAATCGCGAGCGCTACGGGTTCGCGGCGCTGATGACGGCGGCAGCGGGCACCACGCGCGTCGGCCAGGTCGCGGCGTTCCTCCCTGGCCTGGCGACGCGGACCATCTTCGGCATGCGTCCGCCCAAGCGACCCGGCAGCTTCGCCGGCTGGGCCCGCTCGGAGATGGCGCGCCACAACCCGCGTGCGGTCCTCGAGGCCGGACACGCGATCGGGACCTACAGCGCGAAGGGCTGGATCCACGAGGTCGACGTCCCGACGTCCGTGCTCATCACGACCCGCGATCGAGCCGTCGACCCGACCGCGCAGTCGCGACTCGCGATGGCCATCCCCGACGCCCACATCAACCGGATCGACGACGGCCACATCGCCTGCGTCAATCCCGATTTCGGTCGCAAGGTCACCGACTGCTGCCTCGACATCGATCGCCGGATCACCCTTGCCGATCGGCGCCGGGGCCTCTTCCGTCGACGCTGACCACACCACCGAAGGACGCGACGGGAGTCGAAGCGGTGGCGCCGAACTGCGCTGCCGTGAAGGGCTGGCTCAGGCCGCGAGATCGAGCACCGGGTCTGCGACGTGCAGGCCGTCGATCCAGAAGTCGAGGACCGGGAATGCCCCGCGCCGGAATCGGGTCGAGCAGCCGTCGGCACGGGCGACGACGGCGACACCGACCCCGCGGGCGCGCGCGGCAACTGCCCGGCCGGCGAAGATGCCGTCGCCGCTGCCCACGACGAGGCGCGAGTAGCGGCGGGCCACCAGCTCCGCCGGCGCGTGGGCGAGCAGCATCCGGTCTGCCGCGTCGTCACCGGCGGTTGCGTGCAGGCTGCAGGACACTGGGGGCTCGAATCCGATCTGGCGGATGATCTCCGGGTGTGCTGCGACCAGGACCTGGTCACCTTCCGCCCAGCGGGCGAGCGCCAGGTAGCGGCGCAGCCCGTCGAGCGCGACCTCTTCCTTGCGGCGGTCACCCAGCAGGTTCTCCAGGTCGACCAGATGCAGCGTGCGGCTGATCGCGTGGTGCCCGTGCTTGCTCATGAGATCCCCCTCGTCGTCGTGCTCCCAGGGTGCTCGGGGGGTGTGACAGTGACGCACGTGGAGTTCGCGTCGACGGGCTCCTCTCCCGCGCGTTGCACGGCAGCCGTGTCCCACCCCCCTTCCACACTGTGGGTCACCCGCCGCCAACCAAGGAGGAGCGCACATGCAGCTCGAGCTCACCGTCAAGGACCCGATCGTGCGTGGAGCACTCGCGCTGTTCCCGGCGTTCTCCAGCGCGCCGGAGGCGCCGCAGTACCTCACCGGCCCCGAGGCCGAGGCAGCGGGCGTCCTCCGAGTGGGCGAGCAGGGCTCCGGCGACGTCCCCGAGCTCGTCGTGCACAACGCCGGCACGGAGCCGGTGCTGCTGCTCGAGGGCGAGACCCTGATCGGGGCGAAGCAGAATCGCACGCTCAACGTGTCGCTCCTCGTTCCCGCCGGCACCCACCTCCCGGTGCCGGTCAGCTGTGTCGAAGCGGGACGGTGGGGTGCACCCCGGGAGATGGCCCGCAGCGCCCGCCACGCACCGAGTGACCTGCGCCGCCTCAAGACCCGCGGCGTCGCCGCGTCCCGCCGCCGGGGCGGGGGCCCACGTGCCGACCAGGGCGCCGTCTGGGACCGGATCGCCTCCTACCAGTCCGACCTGGCGGCACCCTCGGCCACGAGCGCGCTCGAAGACGTCTACCGCCGCGTCGACGACGACCTCACCGGCCTCGTCGGCGAGCTCACCCCCCTCCCCGACCAGCGCGGAGTCATCCTCTCTATTGCAGGCACGGTGCGGGGCATCGACTGGTTCGACAAGGCCTCCACGCTGGCCGCGTACTGGCCCGGCCTCGTCCAGGGCTACGCCGTCGACGCGCTCCACACCGAGCCCGGCGACATCACGATCGAGCGCGCCGAGGCGTTCGTCGCCCAGGTGCTCGGCGCGGAAGCCAGCGCGGCAGATGCGGTCGGCCTCGGACAGGATCTGGTGATCGCGGACGACGCGGTCGTCGGCAACGCGCTCGAGTGGGAAGACGCCGTCGTGCACCTCGCCGCATTCGCCTCACCGACGCTCCCCGAGCGGCCCCGCCCGGGACGGCGAATCGACCGCAGCCGCTGGACCGACTGAGCTCGGTCGCCCGAGGCGCGTGTCCCAGCCTCGCGGAGGTCCCCGAGCGCTACCCCGTCAGCACAGCACCGAGGCGCTGGCGACCGGGCGGCTCGAGCACCGCGTCGTCGTGCTGTCAGAGCGAGGCGAACAGTGACCCGTAGCGTTCGAGGTGCCGGTCCCCGAGGAACTCCTCGAAGGCGCGCTCGTAAGCGGCGGATGCGAGCCGGTCAGCGAGGGGACGGTCCTCCAGCAGGAGGCGGACCGCCCGACCGAACCCCTCGAGGTCACGGGGATCGTCGACGAGGAGGCCGTGCTCCCCGTCGGTGATCTGGTCGGCGATGCCCCCCACGCGGCTCGCCACGACCGGCCGGCGCTTCCACATCGCCTCGGTGACCGTGAGCCCGAAACCCTCGGCGAGGCTCTTCTGGACGACGACGTCGGCATGGCGCTGGAGCGCGTTGACCACGATCGCGGCCTCGTCCGGGTCGTGCAGCGGAACGCACGCCAGGTGCACCCGCTCGCGCAGAACCTCGGGCAGCTCGCCCCAAGCACGCATGCACTCGTCGAGGACCTGCCCGGCCTCGGGGTCGTCGTCGACGCCGCGTACCGCCGGCCCGACGAGCGCGAGGTGCGCATCCCCCGAGTCGAGGTGCGCGGCGAAGCCTCGAAGCACTCCGGTCATGTCCTTCATCCAGTCCCAACGGGAGACCTGCACCACCAGCGGGGCGTCCGGCGGTGGCGGGGGGCCGGTCTGGAGGATGTCGGCCCTGCGTTCGATCCGTCCCGGCGAACCGTCGCGCCGCACGAAGGGAACCGAGGGTGGATCGGCGTGGCCGCCCAGCAGCCCGACGTACTGCAGGATCCCGAGCACCTCGTCGTCGGCGAGCGGCTGGTTCTTGGCCGAGAACGGGTCGATCGACGGTGGGATGACGAACAGGCGATCGGGGTCCAGCCATCGCGGCGCGAACTCGGCTCGGCTGAAGACGAAGGCATCGGCATCCTGCACGTAACGGCGGAGGAACTCCCACGCGCCTTCGGAGTACTCGTTCGGCGTGTCCCGCCCTACGTGGCAACGCCAGACGAGGCCGGCGCCCGTGGCCCGGACCGCGTCGGCGAGGCCCGCGGTCTGGGGATCGTGCAGGAGCACGATGTCGTTCGCGCCGACGACGTCTGCGAGCGCGGCCGCGTTCGCGTGCATCACCGATTCGTAACGCGCGTGCTCCGGGGGCCCCAGCGGGCCACCGTCGCCCGGTGCGCCGTACAGCCAGTTGTGGATCCGCTTCGTGACGTCGAAGAAGTCCGGTTCCGCGTCGATGACGGCCCATCGGGCATCAACGCCGACCCCGGCGCGTACGCCAGCAGCGTCTGGAGCAGCTCGGCGACGCCGCCGCCTCGGGCGGTCGAGTTCACGTTGACCACACGCCGGCCGGCGAGAAGCGCCCGAGCGTCGGCAGCCACCTCCTCGAAGTGCGCGGCTCGCTCCGGACCGATGAGCCGCTCGAGCTCCTCGGTCGCGATCGGGTCGACCTCGACGTTCAGCACGCCGGACCACGATCCGGTGGAGGGGCTGCTCGGGGACCCACGTGCTCCCCGTTTCCGGCGCGGGCCTGGAGCCGCTGGAGGCCGTCGTAGGCCGCGTACTTGTAGGCATCGGCCCGCGTCGGGAAGTTGAACGTCGTGTCGATGAACTCGTCGATG
Organism: uncultured Acidimicrobiia bacterium; assembly: GCA_963809885.1. Lineage (GTDB taxonomy): Bacteria > Actinomycetota > Acidimicrobiia > IMCC26256 > PALSA-555 > JALHSW01. The sequence goes on from CAWELA010000002.1 coordinate 288,908, forward strand.
ACCCCACCCTTGTGCAGGACTGCCTGCGCGACGTGGATGAGCTCGGTCGCCTCCTCGCCGAGGATGTGGGCGCCGAGCAGTCGCCGGTCGGCTGCCCGGAACACCAACTTCACGAGACCTTCGGTGTAGCCCACGATCCGCGCCCGGGCGTTCGCCTCGAAGAGCGCTCGGCCCGTCTCCACGTCCTCACCCGCGTCGCGCGCAGCCTCCTCGGTCAGCCCGACCATCGAGACCTCGGGCAGTGTGTAGATGCCGGTCGGCACCACGGCGTCGAGCGACTCCTTGAACGGGATGTCGAACGCGCGACACATCGCGACCCGCGCCTGCTCCATGGCCACCGATGCAAGACCCGGCGGTCCGGTGACGTCACCCGCCGCGTAGATGCCCGGTGCCGTGGTCCGGAAGCGCTCGTCCACACGAACGCGCCCGCGCTCGTCGGACTCGACCCCGGCCTCGGCCAGGCCGAGGCCCTCCACGGAGCCCGTGCGGCCGACCGCATGGAGCACGACTTCGGGCCGGTGGATCTCCCCGTCGACGCGGACCACGAGACCGTCGTCGTCGCGCCCGACCGACTCCACCTCCGCGCCGAGCAGCAGCCGCGCGCCCGCGCGTTGCATGCTCTGGGCCAGGACGTCGGAGAGCTCTCGGTCGAGGAGCATCAGCAGCCGTTCCCCCCGGTCGACCTGGGTGACCTCCACACCGAGGTGGGCGAAGATCGACGCGTACTCACTCCCGACCGGACCTCCGCCCACGACCATCAGCCGTTCGGGGAGCCGTTCCAGCGACAGCACCGTCTCGGAATCGTGGACGTCGGGGTCGTCGAAGGGGACCTCCGGCGGATGGTACGGACGGGAACCGGTCGCGAGCAGGATCACGCGGGCCTGCAGCACCCGCTCCCCACCCTCGTCGTCACGAACGATCACCGTGCAGTCCGGCCCCAGGCGCGCGTCGCCGTGCACCAGCTCGACGCCGTGTCGCTCGAGGTTCTCCGCGACGGCCGCGGTCATGCTGCTCACCACGTCGGCAACCCTGGCGCGGAGTCGGTTCATCACCAGGTCGGGCGCAAGGCTGATGCCCACGCCGTAGACGTCACGGCGCGACCAGCCGGTCAGATACACCGCGGTGTCCCGCATCGCCTTCACCGGCACGCCCGAGACGGCGATCGCGGCGCCCCCCAACGCGCGTCCGCGCTCGACCACGGCGACGCGGTGCCCGAAGTACGCGGCCTGGCTGGCACCCTTCTCACCGGCCGGGCCCGAGCCGATCACCACGAGGTCGAAACGGTCCCCGTCCTCCGAGCCAGATGCCGTCATCGCGTGCACGCTCACAAGCGTCGCGCAAACCCGCGGCGTGCCTCGACCCCGTCCAACAAGCGAGGCACGTAGCATCGCGATCCGATGGTCCCGTCGCCGAGTCGAGAGCCTGCCGACGACACCGGAATGCCGGCCGCCTTCCTGTTCACCGACATCGAGGGTTCGACGCTGCTGTGGGACGAGCAGCCGGCGGCGATGCGGGTCGCGCTCGCCCGCCACGACGAGATCCTCCGCCAGGTCATCGAGGATGCGGGCGGGACGGTGTTCAAGACCACGGGCGACGGGCTGCACGCGGTCTTCGAGTCGTCGCGCGACGCCGCGGATCGCGACGGTGCGCGCCCAGCAACGCCTGGCCGAGGAGCCGTGGGGCACCACGGGACCGCTGCGCGTCCGAATGGCGATCGACGAGGGTGTGACCGACGCGCGCGACGGTGACTACTTCGGTCCGCCACTGAACCGCTCGGCCCGCCTCATGGACGCCGCCCACGGCGGGCAGATCCTGCTCTCCGCTCGGGCCGCGGCCGCACTCGGCGCCGATCCCCCACCCGACAGCCGCGCTCGTCGACCTCGGGGAGCACCGACTGCGGGGGATCGGGCAGGCCGAGCACGTCACCCAGCTCTCCGTGTCCGGGCTCCGGACCGCCTTCCCGCCGTTGCGCTCGATCGACCGCGCTGGCGTCGAGCCTGCCGTTGCCCAGGCCCGTGCTCGCCGGGGGTGACGAACCGTTCACCGGTCGGCGCGGCGAGGTCGAACGACTCGACGCCCTCTGGGCGGCCGCAGCCGAGGGCACCCGCCAGGTCGTCCTCGTGAGCGGGGAACCCGGTATCGGCAAGACGAGCCTCGCCGCCGAGACGGCACGGCGCGTCCACGAGCAGGGTGGCGCCGTGCTCTACGGCCGGTGCGACGAAGAGGCCGTCGTCCCCTACCAGCCGTTCGTCGAGGCACTCCGCCCCTACGTGACCGCGGCCAGCCCTTCCTCGCTCAACGAGCAGCTCCGCGGCCTCGGTCACGACCTCGCGCGTCTGTTCCCCGAGCTGGACGGCCGATTCCCCGAGCTGGCGCCCGTCGTCGCCGTCGACGCCGAGACCGAGCGCTACCGACTCTTCGAGGCCGTCGCGAACCTGCTCAACGGCATCGGTCGTGGCCAACCGGCGCTCGTCGTCCTCGACGACCTCCAGTGGGCGAGCCGAGCCACGCTCGTCCTCCTCCGACACGTCATCCGATCGACGCCCAACGCGGCGATGCTGTTCCTGATCACGTTTCGTGACGCGGGTATGGACCGCTCCGCCGCCCTCGACGAGCTCTTCGCCGAGCTCGAGCGCGAGCCGCAGGTGACGCGTGTCGTCCTCACCGGCCTCAGCGAACCGGAGGTCGCGGATCTCGTCGGTGCTCGGAGCGGCACATCGGCGAGCGACGACGTGATCACGGAGCTGTACCGGGTCACCGACGGGAGCCCGTTCTTCGTCGCCGAGCTCGTCCGCCACCTCCTCGACACCGGCGCGTGGACGTCGGTGCTCGAGCGCTCGACGCCGTTCGACCTCGACCGCCTCGGGCTCCCCCACGGTGTCCGCGCGCTCGTCGCGCACCGGTTGCGGCGCGTCGACGAATCCGTGCGCGAGACGCTGGCGGTCGCGTCGGTCGTCGGGCCGGCGTTCGACTTCGACCTGCTCGCGACCGCGTCCGAGCGCCCGGCGCCCGAGGTGCTCGACGCGCTCGACCGAGCGAGCCGGGCGGGCCTCGTCCGGTCGGTGGACGGCCGCCCGGGGAGGTATGCGTTCGCCCACGATCTGGTGCGCCAAGCCGTCTACGACGAGCTCGGGGTCGCGGCCCGCGCGCACGCGCACGCCGACGTCGGGCGCGCGCTCGAGGGTCGGGGTGCGTCGAGCCGAGAGGACGTGCTCGCCCTCGCCCGCCACCTCTCCCTGGCCGCGCCCCTCGGCGACCCGGCTCGGGCCATCGAGTGCCTCGCGCGCGCCGGTCAGCTCGCGCTTACGGAGCTCGCGTTCGACGAGGCGCCCGGCCACCTCCAGCGAGCGCTGGAGCTGCTCGACGAGCACCGACCACACGACACCGAGCGCCGGATCGATCTGCTCATCGACCTCGGGGACGCCCTCCTCTACACCGACCAGCTCGCGGGTGAGCAAGCCGCGTTCCGTGCGATCGGTGCCGCACGCGATGCCGACGCGCACGAGGCGTTCGCCCGCGCGGTGCTCCTCTACTGCCGGTCGGCGGTCGAGCTGGGGCCCGACGAGTCCACGCTCCTGGACGAGGCGAGGGTGCGGCTCGGCACCGAGCACGGCGCGCTGCGTGCCCGCCTCATGGCGGTGGAAGCGTTCAAGCGGGCGACCTACGTCATGACGGACCACGAGGACGGCCAGGCGCTCGCCGCACGCGCGCTCGACCTGGCTCGCACCGTCGACGACCCCGAGACGCTCGGCGACGCACTGTTCACCCGGGCCGTCAGCGCGCCGGTCGCGCTCACCCCGGACGCGCGGCTCGCGCTGGGCCAGGAGCTCGTGGCTCTCGGCGAGCGGGCCGGACCCGGGCCGTGGACCCAGGGTCTGCGCGTGCTCGCCGTGGCCCACCTCGAGGCCGCCGATGCCGAGGGGCTCGACGCGACGATCCACGAGCTCCGCCAGGTCGGCGAACGGGCGCACTGGCTGCCGGCGACCGCCTTCGCTGCGCAGTGGGAAGCGACGCGTGCGCTCTTCGAGGGCCGTTTCGAGGACTTCTCCCGGTGGAGCGCCTCGATGCTCGACCAGACGCGCGCCTACCGAGGCGTCGCGGCCATGGCCGTCGTCCAGCGCTACTACTTCGACCGGGAGCAGGGACGGGTGCCGAGCCTCGCCATGCTCGAGGAGGCCGCGCGGGCGCGCCCGGGGAACCGCTACCTGCTCTCGATGTGTGCCGCGGCCCAGCTCGAGGCGGGGGAACCGGAGCGCGCGCGCACCTCACTCGACGCGCTCGCAACCGACCAGTTCGCAGCGGTCGCGCGCGAGAGCGGGGCACCTGCGTCGCTCGCGCTGCTGAGCGAGGTGACGAGCGTGGTCGGCTCCGACGCGCAGCGGGCGGCGCTCGCCGCTGTGCTGGAGCCGTATCGCGAACGAATGCTCGTGTCGCTGCTGGGGCTCGCATGCCTCGGCGCCACGGAACGACACCTGGCGATGCTCGCGGCCGCGAGCGGTCGGTCCGACGACGCCGCGGCGGACTTCGCGATCGCCGCGAACCGCGAGCGGACGCTCGGGGCGACGGCGGCGCTCACGCGGCACGCGGCTCTGGCAGGCTCGAACCCTCTTGGGTGACGACCGCCCCGAGGTCGTCGCGGCCGCACGGGTGGAGCTGGGTGAGGTCGCACGCGACGCCGCCGAGCTCGGGATGGCCGGGGTCGCTGCGGCCGCGGTCAGCTGAGCACCCGCTCGTCAGGACGCGGCGGCGGGTCCGCTCATCTGCATTCGCACGACGGGCCGATCCCCCGCAACGAGGGTCTTCCGGGCCGCGGCGTCGTCGTCACCGCGGGCGACGCGCACCACCCAGCTCCGCGAGGCCGTGTCGGCCTGCGGCGCGCCGTCACCCGCGAGGTTGCGCGGCATGACCGCGACGAGGGTGATGCGCTTCGTCCCCTCGTTGATGAAGATCTCGTAGTCCTCGACGTCGTCGGTGAGCCACAGCGTCTCGAGCGGCAGCGGCGGGTTGTGCTCGCGTGCGAGCTTGATCGCTTCGCTGTATCCCGCGCATGACCCGCTCGATGTCGGCCCCGGGCATCGGACCATCCTGGGCGAGCCAGTGGTCGCGGAAGTGCGTGACCGTGCCGTCGTCGAACGACGGGCCGCGACTGTCGGCGCGGGTGAGGGCCTCGGTCGTCGCAGCCAGTGAGTCGGCCGCGGTGCGATCCAGCAGGTCGAGCGCGTAGTCGTAGGCGGCGGGGAGCTCGTCGGGATCCTCGGGATTGCCGGCGAACATCTGGTTGATCTGTTCGACCTGGACCGGCTGGTAGAAGGTGCGCTGCTGCATCCGCATGGTCGATCCCTCCTGTGTCGGGGTGCCGCGCCGGACCCCGGTCACCGGCAAGCCTAGGTGCGCTCGACCCTCGCCGTCGCAGGGCACCGGTCATGTCGCGCGGTGACGACGACCTTGCTCATCCGGGGATCTCCTGCTGACCATCCATCATCTCGGTCATCACGGTGCGGATGAACTCGTCGGCCTCGGGCGTCGAGCCACCCGGGATGCCCCCGTAGATCGCGCCGCTCGCGGGCGACTCGTCACGGTGCTCGTGGGCGTACGCCACTGCCTCGGTGAGGTCGGCCGCGAACGCGTCGAGAACTCCGGGCTGGGTCTGGGGTCGGGTCACGGCCATGTGGATCGCGTTCGGGTACTGCTGGCCGTTGAATCGCCAGCCTTTCGCCCGCATCGCGTCGTTCACGTGGTAGATGTCGAACTCGTCCGAGGTGAAGCTGAAGCAGAACGTCGGTGCGCCGATGATCCGCAGCTCGGGGTGCGTGCGAACCACGTCCTGCATCGAGAACGCGGTCTCGAAGATCTGCTTCGCGTACGCCAGGTAGCCGTTGCGACCGATGGCGAGCATCCCCGCCCATGTGGCCGCGAGCAGCCCGCCCGAGCGCGAACCCTCGATCCCCGGCGAGCAGTACTTGCCGCCGGTCCAGTCGGTGAGGAAGAAGTACTGGCCGTCGCGCAGCGCGCGGTCGCGGAACGCGAGGACCGAGGTTCCCTTGAGGCCGTAGGCGTACTTGTGGGTGTCGGCCGAGATCGAGGTGACACCGGGGACCCGGAAGTCGAACAGCGGGATGTCGTAGCCCAGCTCCTGGCCCCACGGGAGGATGAACCCGCCGAGGCACCCGTCGACATGGAGGCCGACCCCCCGCTCCAGGGCCAGGTCGGAGAGCTCGGCGACGGGGTCGATGGTGCCGTAGCCGTAGTTGGGTGCGGAACCGATGAGGGCCGCGGTGGAGTCGTCGATCGCGGCGGCGACGGCGCTGACGTCGACCTGCGCGGTCATCGGGTCGACGGCGACCTTGCGCAGCTCGATCCCGAGGAGGTGACACGCCTTGTCGAACGCGGGATGCCCGGTCTCGGGCTTGACGATGTTGGGCGCGGCGATCCCTCGCGCTTCGCGCGCCTGCTCCCGGTAGGCGAGCATCGAGTGCAGGATGCTCCCCGTCCCCCCGGTGGTGACCATGCCGACTGGCTGACCGTCGGTGACTGCCTCGGCGTGGAGCATGTCGAGGGTCATCGCGATGATCTCGGCCTCGAGCTTGGTCGCGCTCGGAAACATGTCGCGCTGGAGGATGTTCGCGTGCGAGAAGAGCGCGAACGCCTGGTTCATGAAGTCGTAGTGATCGTGGTCGCCGCAGTACATGGTGCCCGAACAACGCCCGGTCTCCCAGAACGCGTCCTCACTCTTCGCCATCTCCGCGAGCTCGGCGAGCACCTCGTCGCGGTCGCGGCCCTCGACCGGCAGGGTGCGGTTGATCGTGAACACCTCGGCGTACGGGAAGTCACCCATCAGGATCCATCCTTCATGTGTTCAGTTCGTGCAAGAGCGGCTGGAGCGCGTCGAACGCGGCCACGAACTGCTCGTGCATGGCGTCGTGGACGCCCCGGCTCGTCGGGTCGGGCTCGAACTCGGCTTCGGTGACCACGAGGCCGGCGAGGTCGCCGGTCGCCAGCGTGCCCGCGCGCCCGAGCGCGAGCAGCGCTGCCGCTCGGGCGTTGGCGAAGTCGGGTGCCTGCAGGGTGCGGATGGGTCGGTCCACGACGTCCGCGAGGATCTGGGCCCACTCCGGCGAGCGAGCCGCACCGCCACCGAAGACGAGCTCGTCCACGTGCTCGCCGGTGAACGACTCCACGAACGGCTCGAGCCAGGCGAAGTTGTGGCAGATGCCCTCGACCACGGCCCGCACCAGCTGCGTGCGGCTGCTGTCGAGCGAGAGGTTGACGAACGCGCCCCGCATCTGCGTATCGGCGCGCGGTGCGAGCGAACCGTTGAGCCACGGGAGGAACAGCACGCCCCCGCTCCCGGAGCGCACCGAGCGCAGGGCGTCGTCGAGGAACTCGAAGTGATCGGCGGCGGCGTGGTCGGCGAGCTCGTCCGAGGCATACACCACGTTCGCCAGCACGTGCTCGAGTGCCTTCCCGCCGAGACCGTTCTCGGCGAACACGACGTAGCGGTTGCCCAGCGGTCCGGGGATCGACGCGATCTCGTGGTCGAGGTCGGTGTCCTTGTGGTCCATCGTCTGGAGCAGCACGCTGGTCGTGCCGACCATCGCCCCGGCCCGCCCGGGGCGGTATGCACCGGTGGCGATCGCGCCGACCTGGCTGTCGTTCACGCCGGCGTACACCACCGCGTCGGCGGGGAGGCCGAGCTGCTCGGCGATCGCGGGCAGCAGCGGGCCCACGGCGGCGTCGATGGTGACGAGTGGCGGGAGCCGGTCCGGGTCGACGCCGGCGAAGCGCACGAGCTCGGCGTCGTACTCGGTGCAGCCGATCGTGCGGTTGTCGCAGAGCTGCGTCGTGAGCATGGTGCACTGCGTCGCCGCGACCCGCCCGGTGAGGCGCAGGTTCACGAAGTCCATCGGCTCGAGGTAGGCCGCGGTCCTGGCGTGCACGTCGGGCCGATCGAGCTGGTAGTGGAGGAGGTGCGCGAGCGAGAGGCCGCCACCGACCGTCGGGATGCCGTGGTGGTCGATGAACGCGTCGAACGACTCGGGGAAGCGCTCCATGATCGCGAAGCAGTGGTCGGTGCCCCGCATGTCGAGGTAGAGCACGATCTCGCCGGTGGGGTGGCCGTCCGCGTCGACCGGCACCGTCGAGGAGTACTGACTCGCACAGAGCACGGCGCCGACCGACCCGGCCGCTGCCGGTGCCGCTGCGGTGACCTCGCGCACCGCGTCGACGACCGCGCCCCACAGGGCGGCCGGGCTCTGCTCGGCGATGTCACCCTCACTGCGGGTGGTGGAGATGGGGCGGGTGGCGCTCGCCACGATCGTGCCGTCATCGGCGACCAGCGCCGCCTTGGCATTGGTGGTGCCGACGTCGATGCCGAGTGCGTGGGTCACGGGGGCATTCTGGTGCCTCCCCCCGCCCGGCGCCCGTCGATCAGGGACGGCGGCGCGTCAGCCGGTGAGGTCGAGCGCCGCAACCCGGGCGCCGTCGAGTCCCGATCGCCCAGTCAAGTTCGGGGCCCTCGGATGCCGATGCACAACGGACACGATCGAAGGAGCTCTGATGCGTCTGCACCTGCCCCGCTGGGCGCTGATCACCATCCCCGTCGCGGCCGTGAGCATCGGCGGGCTCGCCTTCGCCGCGAGCGGGGGGACTCCCCGACCACGCTCGCGGACGAGCCAACCACGACGACGTCAACCACCGTGGTCGTGCCGGGCGACGGGACCGCCCAACCGGTGGATGAACCACCGGCCGGCGACGGCACCGAGGCGTCCGAGGGAGACGTCCCGGTCGACCGGTACTGGGACGAGACCTGCGGCCCCGAGCCGATGAACCACGGCCACTACGTGGCGTCCGCTCCCCGAACCGGTGCGGACCGCAGCGCGGCCGCCCACTCGCCGTGCGGCAAGCCCCTGGCCGGTGACGACGAGCTCGCGCCGGCACCCGACGACCCGGCGCAGGTCCCGGCGCCAGGGCCAGACGACGAGAAGTCATCGGGTCCCGGGACGTCGAGCGCACCCGGCCCCGGCGGCGACTCGGCCCATCCCCCTCAGGGACACGGTCCCTCGAAGTAGCGCGCGCCTCCCGGTCCGCGCGACCGGCGATCGGTGAGACGACGCCCGGGGAGGTTCGCCCTGACATTCTGGGACGGATGCGTCACAATACGGACAGATGAGTGCGGAGCTCGACCAGCTGGCCCCCGACCACGACGAGGTGCTCGCGGTCGCCCGGGGCATCGCCACGGCGGTGGCGCCGGCCGAGGGTCTCACCGACGTGCAGTCGACGCTCCTCGAGGCCGTGACCAAGGCGCTCACCGACGTCGACGTGGACTACCGATCACTCGACCCGCTCGGTGCCGACGACCTGGCGGCCGTGCTGGTGAACCGCAGCCCCGAGTACCGCCAGCGAATCGTGCACCACATGGTCCTCGCCGAGCTCGTGCTCCGGCCGCTGCCCCCCGAGGTCGCCGACCGGGTCGACGCCTACAGCCACGCCCTCGGCATCGAAGACGACTTCGTGAGGGTCGCCCGCCACTACGCCGACGGTGCCTTCGGGCTCGCGTGGTGTGACCTGCGCCGCAGCGGCTTCACCGACCGCTGGGACGACGATCACATGGAGCCCCTGCACACCAAGGCGCGCTTCGAGGACCCCTTCGACGCAGGTGTCGCGGACCCCGAGCTCGCGGCAGTGGCAGACGCTCGAGTCCTGTGCGCCGGGCACGCTCGGGCGCGGCGTCTGGGACATGTACCAGATGCGCCACTTCGACGTGCCCGGGTCTCCCGGCGGAGCGGCTGCGTACCTCGCGCAGCATGACTTCGTGCATGTTGTCGCCGACTACGGCACGAACCTCGAAGGCGAGCTCGAGGTCTTCGCGTTCCTCGGCCGAGCCGACCCCGACCCGAAGGGGTTTGCGTGGCTCGCCACCGTCGTCGGGCTCTTCGAGACCGGATACGTGCACCAGCAGGGGTTCCTGCAGGCCGACGTGCGGGATCGGCACCTCGAGGGCCCGGGGATGCGAACGCGCCTTGCCGACGCGATCCGCCGCGGCAAGGCGGTGTGTGAGGGCTTCGGCCGGGATCTGCTCAGCGTCGACTACCACGAGTGGGCCAACCTGCCGCTCGACGAGGTACGGGCACGTCTGCACGTTCCTCCAAAGTCCGAGGATGCGACGCGCTGTGGCTCGGCCGGCGTGTTCGACGTTGCCGGCATGTCCGCGGTGCAGCGTGAAGCGGCGGCCGAAGCCGGACGTCTCCTCTGACCAGCCGCAGTGCCGCGCGCCGAGCCATGGATCGCGGAACCAGACGGTGAAGCGGATCACGACCTCGACCGGTGCGGCCGCGGGGAGTCGGACTTCGGACGATCCGCGCCTGCATCCGGAGGCCGCCCTCCTGCCGGGTCGCGACGACCCGGCGCGCCTCATGACCGTGTACCTGGTGCGACGCTCCTTCTTCGGGGTGCTGTTCATCGGCTTCGCAATCGGCGTGATCGTGGCCGACACGCAGGCTGACGCGAACAAGCTCGACCTGGACACGTCGTCATCCGGCAAGATCGCAGCCGGCCTGTTGACGCCCTTCGCACTCGTGTTCGTCGCCCTGATCCTGCGACTCGTCACCACGTGGGTCGGGCTCGCGCTTGCCTACCCGCTCGCCCGCCGGTACGAGCGGGATCTCACCCCTCGCCAGCGCGGCGCCGCGAGCCTCCTCGACCGCCTGCTCATCGCGCGGGCGCTTCGAGGGCTCAGGTGGAGCTACCACGTACGACTCGTCGCCTTCGACCGCCTCGGCGAAGCGGGCGGACGCTTGGCGCACGCTGACCGGATCATCGGTGTGGTCAACATCGTGGCCGGCATCTGTTCGCTCGTCGCGCTCCTCACCTTCGGCGCGACCATCACGATCTGAGGCGACGTCGCGCGACCTCAGCCGCGTGCGCACCAGGAGCAAGGGACGCGAGCATCACGCCTGCGACTCGGTGACGGGCGAGCTAGTGTCCGTTGGCGAGTCACATCGCGGCGTGTAGTCCCGGGGATCGAATGGTCTACCAGTTCTTCGACGACGACGGCTTCGACTTCGAGGTCCGGAACCTCCTCGGATCGCTGCACGCGGGTGCGGGCGACGCGGGCGAGATCTTCAGCACGGTCGCTCGGATCCAGGACGGCGACGACCCCAGCTGGGTCCGCGAGTGGGAGGCGACCGCCGACCGCGTGACGGCCATGGCCGAGGCCGCAGCGGCCGGCGGGCACGACGTCAGTGCCCGCGACGCGTACCTACGCGGCGCGCTCTACTACGCGGCCGCGCTGTCCTCAGCCGACGGCGTCGACGACGCCGATGCCACGATCGCCCGCGTCTTCGCCGCCCACCGCCGTTGCTATGACGAGTACGTGGCACGTCTCGTCCGACCTGCCGAGCCTGTCGCGATCCCGTATGGCGACACCACGATGCCGGGCTATTTCTTCTCGGCGGCCGACGGCCCGCGGCCCGTCCTGATCCTCAACAACGGCAGCGACGGCGCGATCACGTGGATGTTCCCGAACGTGGGCGCGGCGGCAGTCGCGCGCGGCTACCACGTGCTCGCATTCGACGGTCCCGGGCAGCAGAGCATGCTCTTCCAGCAGAACGTCCCGTTCCGGCACGACTGGGAGCACGTGATCTCGCCGGTCGTCGACTACCTGGAGGCCCGTGACGACGTGGACCGCGCCCGCATCGCGCTGTACGGGCTGAGTCAGGGCGGCTACTGGGTGCCGCGTGCCCTGGCGTTCGAGCGCCGCATCGCGGCGGCGATCGCCGACCCCGGTGTGGTCGACGTGTCGTCGTCGTGGTTCGAGCACATCCCGCCCGAGATGGTGAAGCTGCTCGACGACGGCGACGCGGCGACGTTCGACCAGATGATGGACATCGGCATGCAGGACGCGTCGGCCCAGGACAAGCAGGAGCTGGCATGGCGGGCCAAGCCGTACGCCGAGTCGTCGACGTTCGCGGTCTACCGGGCCGTGTCGCGCTACCGGCTCGACGACGACCTCATCGGACGGATCAGGACCCCACTGCTCGTGACCGACCCGGAGGGCGAGCAGTTCTGGCCCGGGCAGTCGCAACGCCTCTACGACGCGCTCCCGGGTGAGAAGGAGCTGGTGAAGTTCACCGCCGCCGAGGGTGCGGACCGCCACTGCCAGCCCATGGGCCGTGCGCTCACCGAGCAGCGGATGTTCGACTGGCTGGACGAGCGGCTCGCCTGACGTCCGGCTGCGAACGTCGCCTCGAGGTCCGGACCCGCAGCCCGCACGGCCGTCGGGCGTACACTTCGCTCCTCGGGACGCGCGCCGCGGTGCCGCGGAGCGTGACGCGACGTCCACCCATCAGCCCGTTGCCGGGTCGTCGTCAATCGGCGGCCCACGGGAGCGGGCTCGACACGAGGAGCATCATGGGCGATCTGCCGGCCGACGATGCTCCGTCCGTTCCCGAGCGACCTCGGCATCGATGAGGCAAGGACGGCGTGCACGTGCGCCGAGTCAGGTTCGCCGGGGCGCTGTGGGCGCGCGCTTGCGGGTCGTCGGTTCCGTTCGGCTCCGGGTCGATCCCGAGCTGCTGCACGAGGCGCTGGCGACACTGACCGCGTTGGAGTCTCCGTTGGCGATCCGCGTGGCCATCGACGGTGATCTCCTCGCGCTGACGGTGCACAGCCCCGAGGAAGGCTGGTGGTCGACCGTGGCTGTCGCCGGACGCGGCATGCGACCGCGTCCGCGGCGGGCCGTCGCGGTCACCGTCGGACTCCTCCAGTTCGTCGAGCTCGTCGAGTACTGCCGCCTCTCGACCTCTCCGAACGCCGACATGATCGTGGCGATCCGCGACTCGCGGTCGCTCAGCGCGAGTCGTTGGACCATGCGCGCGCTCTCCCGGACGACAGCGATCGAGCTCCCACCGTCGCTGGACGAATGGGACTGCATCCAGCGCGACGCGGTCATCCCGAGCGTCGGAACTCGGGACGGCGAGGTCGACTTCGAGCTCCACAACGGACGATGCACCGCCCGCGCCGCACTCCTCGAGCGGATGACGCGGCGCGGCATCCACCACGGAGACCTCTTCGAGCACGACGGCGAGGTCTTCCTGCTCGGCGCGTCGAGCGAGCGTAGTCAGCACGGAGAGCCCCTGAACGTCGTCCTCGTCGGGCCGGCACGGATCTCCTACGACCCACCGGTTCCCGGTCCGCCGCACGCCACCGACTGAAGCTTCCGCTGCTCCGGTCGTCGGCTTCGCGTGGCGTCGGCACCGGTCGTCGTCACACCTTCCGTGGCGGGATGCCACAGTCGGCGCGCACGGCCTCGAGCGGTTCCTCCGCGCGGCGAGGTGGTCGATGGCCTGGAAGTCGGTTCCACACCGCTCACCCCGCGCAAATCCCTCGGCGAGCTCCGCGGCCGCACCCGGCCGGTCGACACCTCCGATCCTGGGCCTGATGCCGGGGTACTCGAACATCCCCACCTCATAGAGCGACAGCGACGCCACGAGCCCCGAGAAGTGGTGGGCGAAGCCGGTCGCGCTCGTGAGCATGGCCTGGAGTGCGAGCTCGCCGGGCGCGTCGGGTTCGTATCCCGCGAGCACGTGGCTGAAGTCGTGGGCGACGAGCCCGGCGTCGCCGGTGTCCGCTTCACCCGGGAACGGCAGCTCCCAGCGTTCGTAGAAGTCGGCGAACGCGCGCCCGAGGCTCCCCGCGGGGCAGTCCCGGAGCGCCCGGAACCGTGCACCGAGCGCGGGGTCCTCGGCGCGAACACTCGGCTCGATGGGTGCCACCTCCCGGAACCGGCTCCAGTCCTCCATGACCTGCGCCCGCTTGTCCATGAGCGCGTCACGCGCCACGGCGAGCATCGGCTGGTCGACGCCGAGGGTCTGCGCGTACTCCTCGACGAGGTCGGCCTGGGCGGGAGTGGCCGGATGACGACAGAACTCGACGACGACGAGGAGATCCACGACGCGGGAACGGTCCTGCTCCGCGACGAGAGGAACCAGGGCGACGGGGTCGAGCGGTTCAAGCGTGGCGAGGTCGGTGTCGACGCCGAAGTAGCCGTGCAGCAGGTGCTGGATGAGGCCCTGCTGCTCGGGTGTGGGGCCGTCCCCGACGGCGGCTGCCCCGAGCAACCCACGGGCGATCGCGACATCATCAGTCATTCGAGGGACGGTACCGGCCCGCATCGTCTCGGGGAGACTCGACCCGCACCTGCAGGGCTCGCCCTGCGTTGCTGCCTTGCTCGACGCCAACGCCGTCGACGAGGGGCGTCAGGCGTGCGCGGGGACCGTCCGCCCGGTGAACGCGGCCAGCCGCTCCATCGCCGTCGCGCCGGCCGGCGGCTCGACCGGAGCCGCGAACGTGTCGCCGTCGCGCATCCCGTCAGCGATCGCCTGACGCGCGAATCCGTCCACCTCCTCGACCAGCGCATCCGGCGGGTCGTACGCCTGCCCGGTCGCGGTGGCGATGTCCCAGCCGTGCACGAGACCGTCCATCGCGACGAAGCGGGCGAACACCTCACCGGGTACGCGGCCGAACGGCGCGTCGATGGTGCGCCCGAGCGCGCCGTCGCTCCGGATCGCGTCGCGCAGGGCAGCCATCGCCTTCGGGAACTCCGCGATCGGGTCGCCGCCGGGCACGGAGCCGGGAGGTTCCTCGCCGCGGAACGCGGCGGTGAACAACGTGGCGCCACCGATCATGTGCTCGAGCACACCGCGCACGGTGAAGGCCGCGCAGGGCGTCGGCGCGTCGAGCTGATCGGGCGTCAACGGTGCGGCGACGCCGTCGAGCAGCGGCATGATCGTGTCCATCTGGTCACGCGGGTCCATCGGTGCTCCTCGGGTCGGCAGTGGGTGCTCGTGCAGGGCCAGGACGACCGCCTCCCGGTCGCGGCCGTGCCGGATGAGCCTCGTGAGCTCGTCGTCCGTGCTCCCCCGCGACGGGTGGTCGGTCATGGCTCGATCCTCCCCGGGCCCGTCGGGCGGCGCATCGGCAGCCTGCACCAACCGGCCCGCCGGCGCATGGTCCATTCGACCCATTCGGGCCGAGACCGGTTGGTGTCTCCGCCCGATGCGCCGGCGGGTGCGCGCCCCGCACGATCAGCCGGACGGGATCACCCACCCTCCGCCCACCGACCAAGGAGCACCCATGCGCCTCACCCTCGCCGAGATGACCCAGGAGATGGCGGTCGACGGCATCGACACCCGCGCCACCGAGTGTGGCGACGTGCTCGCCCGCTACATCCACCTCCCCCCGGGCGTCGACTTCACCCCGCTCTTCCAGGGCCTCCCCGGCGACCTCTGCCAGTGCCCGCACTGGGGCTACGTGCTGGAGGGCTCGATCCACGTCCGCTTCGCGGACGGCACCGAGGAGCTCAACCGCGCCGGCGACCTCTACTGCTGGCCGGGCGGGCACACCGGCTGGACGGACGAGGGCGTCACCTTCCTCGAGTTCAGCCCCGCGGCCGAGATCGCGCCCGTGCTCGAGCACCTCGCGGCCCGGATGGCGGAGGTCGGCTGAGCCGCCTGGCGGTTCGGGGTCATCGGCGCGACCCTGACGACGTGCAACCGCTCGCCGACGCCCGCGACGCCCATGCTCGCCAGGACTGGCAGGGTTGCATCGACGCGCTCGACGACGGGCCGTCGGCAGGCACCGATCGCCGGCTCGAGGCGGCGCGGCTCGACCTGCTCGCCGACGCCGCGTGGTGGCTCGGCCGTCTCGACGAGTGCATCGAGGCCCGTGAGCGCGCCTACGCGCTCTACGACGAGCTGCGCGACGACCGACGCGCCGGCCAATGCGCGGTGTGGCTCTACGAGCACCACTGCTTCCGCGCCAGCCCGGCGATCGCCGGCGGCTGGCTGCGTCGGGCGCGGCGGGCCCTCGACGCCGACACCGACTGCCCGGAGCACGGGGCGCTGCTGCTGCGCGAGGCCGAGGTCGCGCACGGTGGCGGCGACCTCGATGACGCCGCCGCGCTCGCCGACGCGGGCGTTGCACTCGGGCGGTCACTGCGGTGCGCGGACCTCGAGGCCGAGGCGCTCCAGACTCTCGGGCGCGTCCGCATCGACCAGGGGAACCCAGTCGAAGGACTCGCGCTCCTCGACGAGGCGATGCTCCTCGTGCTCGACGGCCGCTGCTCGCCGTACACGACCGGCAAGGTGTACTGCAGCCTCATCAGCGCGTGCGAGGAGCTCGGCGACCTGGCCCGCAGCGGCGAGTGGACCGTTGCGACTGCCCGCTGGGCCGAGCGATCCCCCTTCTCCTTGTTCCCAGGCGTGTGCCGGGTGCACCACGCGACCGCACTCGGCTGGCAGGGCGCGTGGGTCGAAGCCGAGCGGGAGGCGACCCGCGCGTGCGACGAGCTCCTCGGCATCAACCTTCCCAACGCCGCCCTCGCGTGGGCGGAGATCGGCGACATCCGGCGTCGCCTCGGCGACCTCGATGGCGCCGAGGCGGCCTTCGCTCAGGCGGACCGGCTGTGCGCGCAACCCCGGGCGGGACTCGCCCTGGTGCACCTCGCGCGTGGGCGCACCGAGCTCGCGAGCGCGGTCGCACGTGACGCCCTGGAACGAGCCGGATGGAACCGCCTTGCCCACGCGAAGGTGCTGCCGGCGTTCGCGCTGGTCGCGATCGCGACCGACGACCTCGACGCCGCGTCGGCGGCCGTCGCCGAGCTCGAGCAGACCGCCCGTGACTTCTCGAGCCCGGGCATCGAGGCCGCGGCCGTGGCGAGCCGGGGTCGCGTGGAGCTCGCGGCGGGCGACCCGGTTGCCGCGTCGACGTTGCGGGACGCGGTCGCCCGCTGGAGCGCCCTCGGTGTCCCCTACGAGCTCGCCACCGCCTACACCTTGCTCGGACAGGCCGGCCGCGACGTCGGCGACGCCGCCGCGTCGAGCGCGGCGTTCGACGCCGCGCGGCGGCTGTTCGACGAGCTCGGCGTGCACGTGGACGCACGCGAGGCCCGCAGCCCGAGCGCGACGGCCACCCTCCCCGACGGACTGACCGAGCGAGAGGCCGAGGTGCTCCGCCTCGTCGCGGCGGGACACACCAACAAGCGGGTCGCGGGCGAGCTGTTCCTGAGCGACAAGACGGTGGCTCGCCATCTCTCGAACATCTTCACCAAGATCGGCGTGTCGACGCGCGCCGCGGCGACGGCGTACGCGTTCCGGCACGACCTCGTGGCGCCCGACGGCTGACGTCGTCGCCGGGCGAACCGGTGGACCGCACCGCGGGCCCGCCCTCAGAGGCAGGCGCGGACGGCGTCGAGGAGCACTCTCGTGCGGGGGTTCTGCCAGCGGTCGCCGGGCCGGTTGATCAGGTAGGCGAACGCGATCCCGGCGTCGGGGTCGGCGAAGCCGAGGGAACCCCCGTAGCCGTAGTGGCCGAACGCGGCCGGCGTCGCGCCGACTGGCCGGTCGTCCTGGTGGAGCGCGAAGCCGAGCCCGAAGCGGGACGGACGGTCGAGCACGCAGTCGTGCCCTTCGGACTGGGTGGTGGTCGCCTCCGCCACGAGCCCGCGCCCGAGGATCGGCTCTGGCGAGCCGGGGAGGAGGGCGGCGTAGAAGCCCGCGATCGCGCGTGCTGTCGCGTGCCCGTTGGTCGACGGAATCGCGCTCCGGCGCCACTCGGGGGTGTTGACCACGCCGATGCCCGAGAGCCCCCGAGGGTTGAAGTAGGTATGCAGGAGCATCTGCTCGTGCACGTCATCCGTCAGTGCCGCCGGCGGGTGGTGCGGGTCGGCGGTGCCGCTCGGCGTCGTGCCGGGGGCATCGATGTCGGCCACTCGCGGCAGGTCTGCGTCGCCGAGCCCGACGTGCAGGTCGAGTCCGCGGGGGCCGGTCATCCGTGCACGGAGCGCCGCACCGAACGGCGAACCGGTGCGCCGACACACCGGTTCGCCGGCGAGGAACCCGAACGTGTTCACGTGGTACCCGTGTCCTCGCCCGGGTTCCCACCAGGGCCGCGACGCGGCCAGCCCTTCGCACATCGTGTCCCAGTGGTACATCGCGTCGTCGGGGAGCCGCGCCCGCACGCCCGGCAGCCCGGCGCGGTGGGCGAGGACGTCGCGCAGGGTGATGCTCGCCTTGCCGGCCTGCGCGAACTCGGGCCACACGGCCGCGACCGGGCCGTCGAGGTCGAGCTCGCCGGCTTCGACGAGCTGCAGGGCGAGGACGGCCGCGACCGGCTTGAGCACCGAGTAGGCGTTCACCAGGGTCTCGCGCGCCCACGGCCGCTGCATCGCGGGATCGCACCAACCGCCCCAGGCGTCGACGACGACCGCGCCGTCGGCGACGACGCACAGCGCTGCACCCAGGTCCGGGTCCCGACCCGCTGCGGGCAGGAAGTTCGCGCGGAACTCCTCGCCGACGGCGGCGAACGCAGGGTCGGTCCGGCCCCCGAACGGCACGTGCACGTTGCCACTGTAGGAGCGTCAGGTGTCGAGCAGACCTCGGATGTACGCGGCCTGGCCCACGTGCTGCAGGCCGTCGTCGGCGATGCTCACCAGCCGCACGCCGAGCGTGACCGGCGGGTCCCAGCGTCGGTCGACGACGCGGTCGAGATCGGCGGGGGTGAGCTCCGCGAGCATGGCCCGGGTACGCGCGTCGACGGCGTCGAGGTACCCGAGCAGCACGTCAGCATCGACGGGGCGAACGCCCGCGACCTGCTCGGCGTTGTGGCCGTAGCCGGTGTCGGTCGGGTCGGGATCGAGGCCGAAGCGCGCCGCCCAGTCGCCGCGGACCCAGATCTGCTCGTCGCCGAGGATCTCTGCACCGTGGTGGTCCTGGACCCGGGTGAGGTGCCATACGAGCCACGCGATGGTGTTCGCCCCGGGTCCGGGCGCCATGGCGAGCTGCGACGGCTCGACGCCGCCGACCACCTCGTGTGCGAGTGGCGGGATCCGGCCGTAGAGCTCGAGCAGCAGCGCGGCAACGTCCATGGCGTCATTCCACCACAGTCAGGCCACACGCCCGGCACGAACGATCTGGTCGATCGCGACTCGCTCGTCGTCGGGGGTCTGGACCGTGCGACGGACCGTCTCGGCGCGCTCGATCTCGAGCCCGGTGATCGCGGCCGCGATCTCTGCCGGTGTCGCGAGGACGGTTGGGTCCTGGGGACCTCCGTAGCCGGCGGTCAGGTTGGAGGCGTCGTGTCCGATCACGAGGAGCGTGCCGTTCTTCGCCACTGCCGCACACGCTCTGCCGATGACCTCGCGGCGCTCGGGCTCGGGCAGGTGGAGGTACGCGACGAGGACGAGGTCGAAGCCGCCGGGCGTGGGGACGTACTCGGTGACATCGGCTTCGACGAGCGTGACGGTCACCGATCGTGCGTCGGCCATCCGGGCGGCCTTGGCGAGCGCGGCCTCGGAGAAGTCGACCGCGGCGACGTCCCAGCCCTGTTCGGCCAGCCAGACCGCGTTGCGGCCCTCGCCGGCCGCCAGGTCGAGCGCGCGTCCGATCGGCAGTCCCTCGACCTCGGTGACGACGAACCGATTGGGCTCCGCGGTCCAGATCAGCTCGGTGCCCGCGTAGCGCGCGTTCCAATCGCTCCGGTCCATGCGGATGGGCTAGAGCTTCTTGCTCGCGCGCTGGGCGAGCTCGACAACCGCGTCCTTCACCGCGTCGGGGGGCGGGTCGTTGTTGGTGTACGACGCGCCGACCGAGACGACCTTGCCCTTCTTCTGCACCCACGCGTCGGCGCCGTCCCACCACACCTTGGTCCCGGGGACGCGCTGACCGGGCTCCTTGTAGCCCTCGGTGCCCTCCTTCATCTGCGCGAACACCACCGACGCGATCGGACCCTTCTTGTAGTACTGCACGATGAAGGAACCACCCCCGGGCTCGCCGAGCCCCGGCCCGATGTCGAAGCTGCACGCGATGTCCAGCGTCCCGGCATCGCCGGGGCCGGTGACCGGCACGCCCATGACCTTCGCGATCTGCGAGGCCTTCAGGAGGGTGCAGGACTTCGGATGCTTGGCTACCGCGTTCGCGTTCCCGGTCACCGCGACGACGCCGACGACCGCCACCGCAACGAAACCCGCCATCACGCGTGACCTCATCGGTCGGCTCCTCCCCGAGGCACCTGGCACCACCGATGGTTCCCCGACACCGGCGGCGTG
Organism: uncultured Acidimicrobiia bacterium; assembly: GCA_963809885.1. Classification (GTDB taxonomy): domain Bacteria; phylum Actinomycetota; class Acidimicrobiia; order IMCC26256; family PALSA-555; genus JALHSW01. The sequence goes on from CAWELA010000002.1 coordinate 309,009, forward strand.
ACAAGGGTCGAAGGTCACGCCGGCAGACACGGACGCTGTGGTCCCGTGCGGGCGTCCCCCGACCACCGGAAGCTCCGAAACCCTCAGCACCTCCGCAAGATGTACCCCCGGTACTTCTTGAGCGACCGGGTGTACTTCTTCGAGGTGAAGAACTTGGTGGCCGCCGAGCCGTAGACGTCGTCACCGATCGCTTCGTAGCTGTCGCCCAGCGCCTCGAGTGCGGACCGCAAACCCTTCGGCGCGCGCTTCGCCGCCTGGTGATAGGCCGCCGCCTGGCCGCGGTAGGTCTCCTCGAGCTCCTTCGCGGTCGGCTGCAGTGGGTCGTCGGCGATGTCGCCGAGATCGGCGATCTCGTCCTGGAGCGTGCGCAGTGCGTCGCACCCCTTCGTGCTCGCACCCGCGCCGGCGAGCGGTGCGACCGCCAGGAACGCACCGGACAGCGCCGCGATCAACCCGAACCGGAACGTTCGCATCGACAACCCCCCTCTTCCGGGTGTGGTGGGTCCTCGCCAACCTAGCGGGCGCCCTGCTGGCGGGCGATCCGGGTCGATGCCCACGTGAACGTCGGACCATCTCGGAGCGGCGGTGGCCAGACGAGCTGCGCGTCCGCACGCTGATCTCGCCGCTGCGGGCTCACGAATGTTGCGCGCAGCCGGCCCGGATCGCCGACGGGCGGAGGCGCGGGAAGAACCAAGGACCATTGACCCTGTACGGGTTCCGCCGGCGTCGGTACCGTCGGCATCATGGCGCGCATCGACGGAGGGGAGATCCTCGTACAGGCACTCGTCGCCGAAGGCGTGGAGACACTGTTCTCGATCTCGGACATCAGCCAGTCACGCATGCTGCGGAGCGCGGAGACGGCGGGGATCAGCATCGTCGGACCGCGCCACGAGAGCGCCGGTGTCCACATGGCCGACGCCTGGGCGCGCAGCACGGGCCGCATGGCGGTCGTCGGCGCGGCGGGTGGCCCAGGCGTTGCCAACATGCTGCCGGGGATCGTCTGCGCATGGATGGAGGGCATCCCACTGCTGGCGATCGGCACGCAACGGGTGCGGCGCAGTCTGCACGCGCTGCGGCGGGGACGGTTCCAATACGGACCCCAAGTCGAGGTCCTGCGCCCGGTCACGAAGTTCGCCGCAACCGTGGAGGAGGCACGCCGTCTTCCCGAGCTGGTGCGGGAGGCCTTCCGGCAGGCGCTCACCGGGCGACCCGGGCCGGTGTTCCTCGAGATCCCGAGCGACGTGCTCGAGGAAGTGGCTGAAGAGTCCGAGTTCCTGATCCTCGACCCGGCCGGGTACCGCGCCGCGCCGGGTGCACCCGACGCCGGCAGCCTCGATGCCGCGACCGCGCTGCTCGAAGGGGCGCGCTTCCCCCTGATCCTCGCAGGTCACGGCGTGCATCGCGCCGATGCAGGTGAGGAGCTGCGTGGGCTGGCGGAGCAGCTGGGCGCGCTCGTGATGACGACCGCAGGCGCGCGCGGCGCGTTCCCCGAGGATCACGCACAGTCCGTCGGGTTCGGGTTCCCGTGGGGGACGCCCGCGCACCTCGAGTCCGACGTCATCCTCGCCGTCGGCACGCAGCTCGGCGAGACCGTGCAGTACCTCATGCCCCCCGCATGGGCAGGTCCCGAGCGGCAGCGGCTCGTTCACCTCGACGCGGATCCGGCCCAGATCGGTGTCAACCGTGTCGTCGACGTCGCGCTCGTCGGCGACGCCAAGGCTGGTCTGGCCGCGCTGCTCGACCGTCTCCACCGGGCCGGCCCGTCGCGAGTCCCGGGGGGAGCCGCCGCGACGTACGCGCGCGAATTCCACGAGTTCCGCGACGCGCTCATCGATTCCTACGGTGCGATCGACGGCACCCCGGTGCATCCGGGCCGCCTCGCGGTCGAGGTGGCGCGGTTCTTCGAGGACCCGGCGATCATCTGCCTCGACGGTGGCAACACCGGTCTGTGGGCTCACCTTGCCTGTACGTTCCGCCGCCCTCGTTCACTGCTCTGGACCGGGCACTTCGGGCACCTCGGCACGGGGCTGCCGTACGCGATCGGTGCGAAGCTCGCCCATCCGGATCGGCCCGTGTGCCTCCTGACCGGTGACGGCGCCTTCGGCTTCAACCTCCAGGAGCTCGAGACCGCGGCTCGGCACCACGCAAACGTGGTGGCCGTCGTGGCGTGCGACTTCGCGTGGGGGATGGAGGAGCGCTACATGGAGAAGGTCGCGGGCACGACGGTGGGCGTGAAGCACACCAAGGTCCGGTACGACGACGTGGCCCGAGCACTCGGTGGCCACGGCGAGTGCGTCGAGCATCCCGACGAGCTGCGTCCGGCCTTCGAACGCGCGTGCGCATCCGGCAAGCCGGCCGTCGTGCAAGTCGTCATCGACGACCGCGAGAACACGAATCCTCCTGGACTCGACGACTTCCACGGCATGTATGCCGCCGAGCACACCTGAGGCACGGGGGCCGGGCGATGGTCGGGACCGCAGTGGTGACGGGCGGTGCCGGCGGGCTCGGCGCGGCGTTCGCGACACTGCTCGCCGCAACTGATTACGACGTCGTGCCGGTCGACCTGCGCGGCACGCGGCGCCGACTCGACGTGACCGACGCCGGCGCGTGCCTTGCGCTCGCGGAGGAGCTGCAGCCGACCCTGTGGGTGAACTGTGCGGGCGTCACCGGGCGCGGTGACGTGCTCGATCAGGCCGACGCAGAGGTCGAGACAATCGTGGCGGTGAACCTGCTCGGTGTGATCCACGGCTCGCGTGCTGCGGCCCGAACGATGCTCGCCCACGACGGCGGCGCGATCCTGAACGTGGCGTCGATGGCCGGCTGGGCACCCACCCCGCACCTCGCCGCCTATTCAGCGGCCAAGCACGGCGTGCGGGCGTTCAGCGTTGCGCTTGCCGCCGAGCTCCGCGACACGCCGGTGAGGGTCCGATGCCTCCTGCCCGACGGCATCCGCACCCCGATGGTCGACGTGCACGACCCGCGTCAGCTGATGTCCTTCACCGGTCGGCGCCTCCTGGAGCCCGACGCAGTCGCCGCGGCGGGGCTGCGCCTGCTGGATTCGCGTGGAGTCGTCGCGACGGTCCCCCACCGACGCGGCGTCGGCGTACGGCTCCTCGGCCTCTCGCCACGGCTAGCGCTCAAGCTGCAGCGCCGGGTCGAACGACGGGCACGCCGCAACCAGGCCCGCGCCGCGACGGCGAACGAGTCCCGGGCGTCACCCCGGTGAGGGTCTTCGTCACGGGGGCGCTCGGCTTCATCGGGCAGGCCGTCTCCGAGGCCTACCGTGCCCGTGGCGCCGAAGTGCGCGGCGTGGACGTGCGGGCAGCGCCGGCCGGCGACGTGGTGGCGGGTGATGTGAGCGAGTCCGGACCCTGGCAGTCGCACGCGGCCGGCTGCGACGTCGTCGTGCACACCGCGGCGACCGTCTCGAACGTCGCCGGCTCCGAGCAATCCTGGCGTGTGAACGTGCGCGGGACCCGAAACGTGCTCGACGCCGGCGTCGGCGGCGGAGCCCGCCGGTTCGTCCACCTCTCCTCCGCCGCGGTGTACGGGCATGCTCGGCCCGACCCGGTCGAGGAGCGGCACCCGGTGCGCCCGACCGGCGCACCCTACGGCGACACGAAGATCGCCGGGGAGCAGGTGGTGCTGCAGGCCCACGCCGCCAGGGAGATCGTCGCGACCATCCTGCGTCCCGGCGACGTGTACGGACCGAGGTCGCGGCCGTGGACCATCGTGCCGATCGAGATGCTCCGTCGTCATCAGGTGCTGCTCCCCGGCGAAGGACGCGGGACGTTCAACCCCGTCTTCATCGACGACCTCGTCGACGCGGTCCTTCTCGCGGCCGACGCCGAGGCGGCGGCCGGCGAGATCTTCAACGTGACCGGCGGCGCTGCGGTGGCGGCAGCCGAGTTCTTCGCGCAGTACTCCCGGATGTTGGGCATCCGCCCGGCGCCGGTCGCACCGACGAGCGTGGCCATCCTGGTGGCCGAGGTGCTCGGTCGCGGGTCGCGGGCGTTCGGCCGACGAAGCGAAGCCTCCGCGGCGACCATGCGCATGCTCGCCGGTCACGGGGCGGTCTCGATCGAGAAGGCGCGGCGCGTCCTCGGCTACGAGCCGGACATCGGCCTCGACGAGGGCATGCGCCGCACCGAAGAGTGGCTGCGCGTCGAGCGCATCCTCGGGAGCGCACGCGGAGGCTGAGCCCGAGCCGCCGTCCCGGCGGATGCTCCGGTCGCGCGAGTTCGGGCGTCGGCCGAAGTCGATCACCGGAACGCGGGAGACCCTCGTCGCAAGTCTACGAACCACTCAGCGGCCGAGGACGGGACCCTGCAGGTACCGCGCGAGCGCGTCGGCGGAGCCGCCATCGGAGCGGAAGCCGACGAACCGGTCGGGCCGCACGACGAGGGTCGTGAGCTCGTCGACTCCGAGGCGGTCGAGGGTCGCCGCCGTGATCTCTCCGATGCCACCGTTCCCCCCGGGGCCAGGCCGACGACGCTGTCGACCGCCGGCGACTCCGCGCCGACCGCAGCAGCGGCAGCGGTGGCCGACGCGACGGCCCCGAAGTCCCGGCCGAGGACGAGCACGGTGTGCTCGCATCGGTGCGTGAGCTCGTGGAGTGCGCGCCACCGGCCTCCGGCCGCACGCACCGGGTCCGTCTCCGGGAGACGGTCACCGGGACCCAGTGCTGCGTTCCGATCGCCGGCCACGATGGGGGACGCACCGTAGGACGCGTCGAGCTCGGCCGCCGCGACCGTCTGCGCGTGTTGCAGCTCCGGGTCGGTGAGACGACAACGCAGCACGCGATCGCGTCGTGCACGCGCATCGGGCTCCGTGATCGCCTTGCCGGCTTCCACCTTGTCTCCCGAGCGAGCGACCTGCTCGGCCACGGGACGCCGCTCGCACTCGTAGCTGTCGAGCAGGGTGGGCGCCGCGTGGCCGCGGCAGACGAGCGCGAGCTTCCAGGCGAGGTTGTGCGCGTCGTGGAGGCCGGTGTTCATGCCGTGGCCCTCAGCCGGCGAGCAGACGTGCGCGGCGTCACCGGCCAACACCACACGACCGGCGCGGTAGCGCGCGGCCACGCGGCTGTGGGTCTTGAACCTGCCGGACTCGGTCACGTCTCGGATCGCCGCACCGGGCGCGTACGTCCGGAGGAGGTCCTCGGCGTCCGTGACCGGATCGCTGGTCGGCGATGTCGGGTGCAGGTACAGGCGCCAGCGGCGACCGGGGAGCGGCACCAGGATCACCGCGGTGGGCTCGAGGTAGGAGGAGGTGCGGTCAGCGGGCCCGGACCAGCCGTCGATCGCGCCGTCGAAGACGGCCCACTCGACCGGGTAGTCGTGACCCGGAAACGCGATGCCGGCGGTGGCACGCGTGGTGCTGTGGTAGCCGTCGCAGCCGACGAGCCAGTCGACCCGGAGCGACTCGGTCCCGCCAGGCGTGTCGAGCGCGACGGCGACCCCGTCGTCGTCCTGCTCGAACCCGACCAGTACGGTCGACCGCTCGATCACGCCGCCCTGGTCGGCGGCGTGTGTGGTGAGGAGCCGTTCGGTGACCTCCTCCGGGACGGACAGGTCGAAGCCGTAGCGGCTCCCCGAGCCGCTGACGTCGAGCTCGCCGAGGAGGCTCCCGTCCGAGTACAGCCGTGTCGCTCGCAGGCGGATCCCCTCGTCGAGGAGTCGGTCGACGAGACCGATCGACTCGAAGACCTCGAGCGACCGCGCGTGCACGATGGTGGCGCGATCCCACCCGAGCGGTGCGGCGTGAGCATCGACGATCCGACACGCGATCCCGCGTCGGTGCAGCTCGGCTCCCAACAACAGCCCCGTCGGCCCGGCGCCGACCACCAGGACCCGGGTCGTGTTCACGTCGGCGTCCTCCGTGGTGCTCGACTGCTCGGGGCTCGTCCCCCGACAGGGTCGGACGGCCTGCCGCGCCGGGCTCCGGGGACCAAGCCCCGGGAGCCCGGCGTGACGGCAAGGCCGAGCCTCAGGTGCCGAGGAAGTAGTCGCGATCGCGGTCGCTCCCGTAGAGCAGGTAGAGCACCACGGCCCAGATCACCCCCGCGACCAGACCGGTCGACCGCTGTTCCCCGGTGTAGGCGACTGCGGCGTAGAACCCGGCTGCGAGGTTGATGATCGCGAAGATCCCGAGCAGCAGCCGCGCGACCCGGCTCCCTCGGCCCAGTTCGTAGGCGACCAGGATCACCACGACGCCGATCAGGATCGTCACGATCCCGGCGGCGAGCAGCTCGTCCCCCGTCGATCCCGACGAGTTCTGCAGCTGGCGGGTGTGCCGGTCGACGATCACGAAGATCCCGGAGGCGATGTTGAGCAGCCCGCTCAGGATCCCCAGGACCATGATGACGGTCACGCCGCCCGGACGCGCTTGTTCGGTGGCTGTTGGCATGTCGCTTCCCCCTCTTCGCGCGCCCAGCTCGTCGGGGCGCGTCAGGACGGAGCGTAAGTGGCCGTGCTCGATCCCATCAACAGCCCGGTCCCACACGTCCCGCAGGTGCTCACGGGTGTGTGCTGAGATCGACCTCGAGGAGCTGTCCGGGCACGAGATGATGGCGCTCACCACGGACCTCGACGGTGATCGGCTCACCCTCGTCGAGGTCGACGTGCACCCGTGCGACCTGCGGCGTGAGCTCGAGGTCCACGAGGTGTCGGCGGTAGCGGATGGTGAAGGCGACGGAGCCGAGTGCGTCGGGGACCGACGGGTCGAGGCGCAGGATGTCGCCCAGCGTCTCGAGGCCCGTGTAGCCACGCTGGACGATGTCGAGCGTGCCGGCCATCGCGCCGAGGTGGATGCCTTCGCTCGTGGTCCCGTGCTGCAGATCGTCGAGGTCGCTGCGGGCCGCCTCCAGGAGCAGGCGCCAGGAACGATCGGGGTCACGGCGTGCGTAGAGCCACGCGTTGACGACCCGGCTGAGCGTCGATCCGTGCGTGCTGCGTCGGGCGTAGTACTCGACGCAGCGCTCGATCAGCCCGTGGTCGGGCTCGTAGCCCAAGCGGGTCAGGAGCGCAGCGACGCCGCGACTCGAGAGGAGGTAGTGGAGCATCATCACGTCGGCTTGCTTGGAGAGCTTGAAGTCGTTGGTGCTCAGGCCCTCGTTCTCGAGGATCCGGTCGAGCCGCGAGATGTCGCCGTACCGCGTGCGATAGAGCTCCCAGTCGAGCTCGGCGAGATCCTCGTACCCCTCGAACTGACTGATCACGTCGTCGTGGAAGCACACGCGCATCTTGTGGCTGACGTCGCGCCAGTGGTCCAGCTCCTGCTCATTGATCGACAGCCGCTCCTTGAGGTCCTGAGCCGAGGCCCGGGGCAAGACGTCGAGGGTGTCTGCCGCGCGGCACAGGCACCACACGGCCATGAGGTTGGTGTACGCGTTGTTGTCGAGACCGGGCTCGGCGCGACCGGGATACGCGTCGTGGTACTCGTCGGGGCCCATCACGCCCTTGATCTCGTAGCGGTCGAGCGCGTGGTGGTAGGTCGAGGCGGATGCCCAGAACCGCGCGATCTCCAGGATCATCTCGGCGCCGTAGAAGCGCAGGAACTCGACGTCCCCGGTCGCCTGGTAGTACTGCCACGTGTTGTAGACGATCGCGGCGTTCACGTGTCGCTGCAGGTGCGACGCGTCGGGGAGCCATCGGCCGGACACGGGGTTGAGGTGCATGGTCTGGGTCTCTTCACGCCCGCTGCTCCCGCTCTGCCAGGGGAACATCGCGCCGGCGTAGCCCGCCTCGGCCGCGGCCGAGCGGGCCGGATCGAGGCGGCGGTACCGGTACTGCAGCAGCGCGCGGGTCAGCTGGGGAATGCGCAGCGACAGGAACGGGAGGATGAACAGCTCGTCCCAGAACACGTGGCCCCGGTAGGCCTCACCGTGCAACCCACGTGCCGGGACCCCCACGTCCCGGCCGACCGTGTTGTTCGACACGGTCTGGAGCACGTGGAACACGTTGAGGTGCAGGCCCTGCTCGAGTGGTCCGTCCGCGCCGATCTCGAGGCGGCTCCGCGACCAGGTGTGGCGCCAGCTCACCACGTGCCGTTCGAGGAGGTGGTCGAAGTCGCCGGCGCGGTGGGTGACCTGGCGACACGCTTCCTCGCCGGGCTCGCTCACCGCGTCGTCCCGGGAGGTGAAGAGCGAGACGATCTTCTCCACGGTGATGCCTTCGTCGTCCCCGACGTCGACGCTGCACTGGAGGGCGACGTAGCCCTCGGCCTGCACCAGCTCGGGAACGAGCTCGAGGCGCCGACCGTTGCGGAAGATCCGGGTCCGGGCCGCTTCCGCGACGCGGATGTGCGACTGGCTGGTCTCGCAGTGGAGGCACACGACCTCGTCGCTCTCCTGGTCGGTGCCCAACGGGACCAAGTGCTGGTCCGGCAGGGACGCGTATCGGGCCACGCCCCGGTTGCGCACGGTGCCGTCGAGCGCGCTGCGGACCTCGAGTCGTCCCGACCACCCTTCGGCGACGAGGGTGGTCTCCAGACCCGCGAGATGCGGGTCGCGCATGCTCACGAACCGCCGCTGCGTGACGCGCACAGTCCGGCCTTCGGCGTCCTCCAGCCGCGAGCTGCGCGTGAGGACGCCGCGACGCATGTCCAGCTCGACGCGGTGTTCGAGGACCTCGGTGTCCCCATCACCGAACCACGGGCCGCCTTCGCCGCGGAACGTGAGCGGGAGCCAGTTGGGCACGTTGACGAGGCTCTCGTTCTCGACCCATCGGCCCGCGATCTCGGACCCCAGCCGGTTGTACACCCCGGCCACGTAGGTCCCCGGGGAGTGGATCCCGTCGGCGACCGACTCGGGGTTCGCGCCCCGCGTCACGAAATACCCGTTGCCGAGCGCGCAGAGTGCCTCGCGGCGAGCCTCGTCGTCGGGATCGAAGTCCTCGTACACGAGGAGCCACGCGGTCACCGGTCGCCTCCCGCGAGCAGTGCGGCGAGCTCTGCGAGGAACCGACGGACGTCGTCCGGAGAGCCGAGGCGGTCGTCGGCAGCCGTGGTGCGTGCCTCGTCGGCGACCACGATCCCGATGCCGTCGTCGCCGAGGGCGCGGAACGCGTCCTCGTCGGTGAGGTCGTCCCCGATGAACACGGCGAGCACCTCGCCGCGTCGCAACCCGACGCGGTCGAACAGCGACCACAGTGCGGTGCCCTTGTCCCAGTCGATGTCGGGTCGCAACTCGAAGATGCGCTTGCCACCCGTCTTGCGCAGTCCTGCGTGCGTCTCGACCACTCGATCCACGGCGGCCTCGACCTCGGGCACTCGGGCATCCTCGACCTGACGGAAGTGAGCGGCGACCGCGAAGCTCTTACGTTCGACCCAGGCCTCGGGAACGCCCGCGAGCAGCCGCTCGAGGTCGTCCGCCGCCGCGTCGAGCGCGCCGACGTGGGCGCGTGCCTCCGCGAGCTCGGTGCGCGACCCGTCGGGCGCTGCGAGGTCGAACCCATGGCTCCCCGCGACCCAGACGCTCACCCCACCGGTCGCGGCGTCGTCACAGAGCATCGCCCGAACGTCGTCGAGATCTCGGCCACTGACCACGGCCACGAAGCAGCGCTCGGCAACGCGCTCGAGCGCGGCTCGCGTCGCGTCGTCCAGCACCGCGAGCTCGGGTCGGGCGACGATCGGTGCGAGCGTGCCGTCGTAGTCGAGGAAGAGTGCGACCGGTCGCGCGCGGAGGCGTTCCCACAGCTCGGGATCGACGAGTGCGTCGGGAAGCTCAGTCGTCGTGCGCGTCACGACTCGCCCACCTCCCGTCGGCGTCGACCTCGAGCCACGCCAGGTCGGGGACGACGACGTCGGCGCCGTGCTCGGCGAGGGCCTCGGGATGCCCGTGCCGGTCGACACCGACGACGAGCCCGAAGCCGCCGCGTCGCCCGGCCTCGACGCCGGCGAGGCTGTCCTCGACGATCGCCGCGTCGCGGGGTGCCACACCGAGGCGGGCAGCCGCCTCGAGGAACAGTGCGGGGTCCGGCTTGCCGGCGAGGTGCTGCGCCCGGGCATCGCGGCCGTCGACCCGGACCTCGAAGCAGTCGCTCGCGCCCGCGGCGTCGAGGACCACGGCGCAGTTCTCGCTCGCCGAGACGACGCCGGTACGGATCCCGTGCGCTCGGAGGCTTCGTGCGAGGGCCACGGTCGAAGCGAACGGTTCGACACCGTGGACGCGGACCGTTTCGGCGAACGCCTCGTTCTTGCGGTTCCCGAGACCGCAGACCGTGTCGAGCTCCGGGGGATCGTCGGGAACCCCAGCGGGAAGCCGAACGCCGCGGGCCTCGAGGAACGCAGCGACCCCGTCGAAGCGAGCGCGACCGTCGACGTAGCGCAGGTAGTCGTCGTGCGACATCTCGGCATGCGACTCGCCGGGCGCGGGCGCCCGCACGTCGAGGAACGCGTCGAACATCGCCTTCCACGCGGCAGCATGGACCGACGCGGTGCGGGTGACGACGCCGTCGGTGTCGAAGATCACCGCGCGGAGGGTGCGCGCGGGGCCGCCCCGGCGGAGGTGAGGTGGTGACATGGCCTGCTGATCCCTCATCACTCCATCCGGTGGCCCGGTCGGCGACCCACTGCCATGATGGCAGACACCCGCAGATCCGCGGGTCCGAGTCCGAGGCGGTGGCAGATGGTGGAGCCGGTGCTCGAGGAGCTCACCCTCGACGAATGCATGCAGATGCTGCGGATCGCAACGATCGGGCGCATCGCGTTCGCCGTCGACGACTTCCCGATGATCTTCCCCGTGAACTACCGCATCGTCGAGACGAGCGCGGCGCCGTGGATCGCGCTCCGCACCCGTCCCGGCAACCTGATCGCGCCGCGCCCCGCTGGCGAGCGCGTTCGAGATCGACGGTCACTACGACGTCCGGAAGGAGGGATGGTCGGTGCTCGCCCGGGGAACGCTCGAACCGATCGATCCCGACGCGGCGGGCTTCCGCGAGCGCTTCGACCCCGAACCGTGGGTGCCCGCCGAGCGCGAGCAGTGGCTGGCCATCGCACCGTTCGAGATCACCGGCAGGCGCCTGGTCCAGGTCGAGCGGCCCTGGGAGCTCGACGACGACCTGTACCGCTGAGGCTGGTCGATGAGGAGCGCGACGCGCTCGGACTCGCAATCGCCCTCGCCTAGCGTGGGGCCGTGAAGCGAATCGTCGTCGCCACCGACCGAAGCGAGACGTCGGAGCGAGCCGTCGAGTGGGCGGCCGACCTGGCGAACCGCTTCACCGCTGAGCTCCTGCTGATCCAGGTCGTACCACCGTCGAACTCGGGCATCGCCGAGGGGGTTCGCACCGACGACTCCGACGGGATCGACGACCACGTGCTCAGCGCGACGCGCGCCGAGCTGCACCGCCTCGCCGAGGAGATCGCGGGCCCGGCCGGACGAGCTCGCGTGGTGGTCGACGACCAACCCGCGGAAGCGATCGTCGCGGTCGCCGACGAGGAGCACGCCGACGTCATCGTCGTCGGCAACGCCGGGATGCGAGACAACAAGAAGTTCCTCCTCTCCAACATCCCCAACCGGATCACGCACGCCGCGCACTGCACGGTGATCACGGTCAACACCGCGTCCCTCGACGGGCACACGCAGCCGGTGGTCACGACGGCGACCGAGGACGACGAGGAGCTCCTGCTGAGCGGCCGCGCCGCGAAGATCGCGAGCGTCGTCGCCAAGCACGGGATCGCCGAGCTCTTCGGCCGGCGCAAGGGCGACACCGATGGCTCGGAAACCCGCGAGACCGCGCGCCGGCTGCGGCAGGCGTTCGAGGAGCTCGGTCCGACCTTCTGCAAGCTCGGGCAGGTGCTGTCGACCCGCCCCGACCTCGTGCCGCCCGAGTACATCGACGAGCTCGCGGCGTTGCGCGACCACGTACCCCCGCTCACGGAGGCACAGGTCGTCGAGGTGATGGAAGAGGAGCTGCGCGTCCCCTGGGACGACGTGTTCGCGACCATCGAGCCCGAGCCGTTGGCGACCGGTTCGATCGCCCAGGTGCACCGGGCGACGCTTGCCACCGGTGAACGCGTCGTAGTCAAGGTGCAGCGACCCGGAGCGCGCGAGGAGATCACGCGCGACCTCGGGCTCCTCGGTGTGTTCGCACGCAAGACCGCGAACCGCCCCGGCCTCCGCCAGGTCGTCGACCCGGCTGCCGTGGTCGAACACCTGTCCGAGTCGCTCCAGGCCGAGCTCGACTTCCGGAAGGAGGCCGCGAGCATCGAACGGATGCGCGGCATCCTCGAGCCGTATCACCGCCTCGCCGTGCCGGCCGTGTACACCGACTTCTCCACCGGGCGGCTGCTCGTGATGGGGGAGGTGCAGGGCGGGCCCCTGTCGAGCGCCCCCCTCGGCGAGGAGCGCACCGAGGCCGCGCGCCAACTGATCGAGTCGTACTACAAGCAGATCCTCACCGAGGGCTTCTTCCACGCCGACCCGCACCCGGGAAACATGAAGTGGTGGGACGGGAAGGTCTACTTCCTCGACTTCGGCATGGTCGGCGAGGTCGGACCCGAGCTGCGCGAGGGACTCGTCCTCCTCCTCCTCGCCTTCTGGCAGGAGGACTCCGTGTTCCTCACCGACACCGTGCTCGGACTCTCGGGCACCGGGCCCCGCCCCGACATCGATGTCGAAGGACTCCAGGTCGAGATCGGCTCCCTGGTTTCGCGCTACCGGCATCTCCCCCTGAACGAGCTCGAGCTCGGCCCGATGCTCCAGGACGTGACGACGGTGGCGATCCGCTTCGACGTCCCGCTCCCCGCGACGATGATCCTCACGGGCAAGGCGCTCGCGCAGATCCAGCACGCGACCGCGGAGCTCGACCCCGACGTGGACGTGTTCGCGGTCGCCGGTCGGTATCTCGCCCGCACGACCTTCGACAAGATGCGGATCGTCGCTCGACCCCAGGAGATGCTCTACGAGGGCCAGAAGCTCCGGACGCGCGTCTCGAAGCTGCTCGAGGCACTGGAACGACTCGTGGGCGCGCGATCGGGCCCGAACCTCCAGGTGGAGTTCAAGGGCTTCGAGGGCGTCGAGGCCACGGTGCGGCGCGCCAGCCGTCGGCTCTCGTTCGCGCTCGCGGCCGCCGGGGCCTACGTCGCGACGGCGATCACCGCGGACTCCACCAACGTCGCGGAGTGGATCCCGATCGTGATCGGGAGTATCGCCGGCGTCCTGACGTTCGGCCTGCTGGCCGACGTGTTCCGTCGCCGCTAGCGGGACGCGGTCGGGGCCTCGGCCGCCTTCTTGTTGCTGCGCAGCACCGCGCGCTCCATCACGAACGCCGCCACCCCCATCACGAGACCGAGCACCAGCGCGGTCCGCCCACCGGAGCATCGAACGTGCGTGGTGGGTCCGGGGCTTCGCGGTCGCCACATGGACATGCACCTCGGCCACGGGCTCGAGGCTACTGGAGCCGGAGCTTCGATCAGCCGGTGAACGTCGGCGACGCCGGCACCGCCGGGCCCCGGCCACGCAACGCCTCGAATCGTTCGTCCAACGCCTCGGTCGCTTCCTCGGTCGTCGTCAGGTCGGTCCAGTGGAACGGCAGCGGAACGCCGAAGCGCTCGAGCAACGCCGCGGCCGCCGCGACAAGGTCGGTCTGCATCGGGGTCAGTGGTCGCGGGACGCTCGCGGTCGAACGGTGGCGGCGACGTGACCGGGAGCGAGACCGTGTCGGTCCGAGGGGTCCCGAGCGTCAGCGCGCCGCCCACGCCGGTCGCGGCCGCCTCGCGGGCGAGCAACGTCGCCGGTTGCCCGCTCCCGTCCTGCACGTCGAAGGTGTCGATCACCGTCTTGATGATCGACGTGTGATCGAACGGCGTGTTGAGGACCTTGCCCGGCTCGATCAGGGGCGAGACGAGGATGGTGGGAACCCGCACGCCGAGGCGACCGAACGCGAACCCGCTGCCACCGGGCTGGTCGATCGGGATCACCGTACCGTCGGGTGAGACGGTCGGGCCGGGAGGAAGATGGTCGTAGCAGCCGCCGTGCTCGTCGAACGTGATCATCAGCAGCGTGCGGTCCCAGTTCGGGCTCTGCCGCAGCGCCGAGTAGACCTGCCCGACCAGCGCATCGGCCCGCAGCAGGTTCGACGGACCGTCGATCAGGTTGTACGGAGGATTCGGGTGCCCGTCGTTCTCGGGCCCGTACTTGATGCTGCTTACGTAGTTGGGCTCGATGAACGAGTAGCTCGGCAGCCCACTCGGGCCGCTCGTCGCGGCGTCGTCGAAGAACTGCTGCATGCGGACGAAGCGGTTCGTCGCCGGGTCGTTCGTCAGGTAGGGCGTCAGCGCGTGCTGGGTGAGGAACGAGTTGCAGAACGCGAGGGAGCCCGGGTAGTAGATCCGCCACCGCTTGCCCGCGGCCTCCAAGAGGTTGAAGATCGTGGTCGTCCGGTTCAGGAACACGCCGATGTCCCACGGGTACGGGCCGGTCTTCCAGGAGTTGTTCACGTAGCCCGACGACGTGCCCGCGTGGACGAAGGAGCGGTTGCAGAACGTCTGGCTCGGGATCGACGAGTACCAGTGGTCGCAGACGCCGTACTCGTTCGCGAGCCGGGCGAGCACGGGCAACAGGGTGGGGCGGAACGCGTTCATGATGACCCGCGGGTCGGTGCCCGGAGGAGACGCCTCGTTGTACAGCTTGATGGTGCGCGCGTAGTTGTTCACGAAGCCCTGCATCCCGGGCGGGTCGTTGCGGTTCGGGTCCAGGACGTCCTGGGTGTCGAACAGCTGCTCGAAGATGTCCGCGAAGAGCTCGCCGGGGTCCGGGTCCGGGTTCCACATCTTGGTCTCGTCGCCGGGGCTGGCGGTCCCGCCACCCAGGTAGGCCGGGACGGGATTCGTGAGCACCTTGCCGGAGAGCCCGTCGAAGGGTTGGCCCATCGGCACGGCGTCGTACGGCGGCAGGTTCGCCGGGTCGTAGAGCCAACCCAGGACGTTGTCGAACGACCGGTTCTCCAGCATCAGCACGACAATGTGCTCGACACCCGCGAGACCGCTCGCCCCCGACTCGCCGGCAGCGAGCGCGGGCTCCAGCGCGCCGAAGGTGGGGAACCGCGTCCCGAGCGCACCGACTCCGACCGCTCCGGCCCCCAACCCCTGCAGGAACCTGCGACGGGTCGGATGGCCGGAGGTCACTGCTGCTCACCCTACGCGGCCGAGCCCTCCGGCCTCGGCGACCGGCCAGGCACCCGGTCCGCACCGCGCGTCCTCACTCCGGGCGCAGTCGCCGGGCACGGAGCCTGTCGTACACCGGCCGACATCGATCGTGGACCCGGGCGACCGCCGGGCTCATCGTCGGGGAGGGCCCCGAAGGGGGCGGCTGGAAGCCCTCGCTGGCAGCCGCCTCACGATGCCAGTCCTCCCACACCTCCCAGGAGTCGGGCATCCCCGGCGTCCAGTCGAGCGCCTCGGCCGCGAACGGGATGCCGATCTCGTCGCAGTACGCCTCGACGGTGCCCGCGGGGTTCGCTCGGAGGTCGTCGCTGTCGATGATGACGGGAGCGTTCCCCTGCGCCGTCGCCGCGCCAACCAGCTCGTCGAGGGCGCCGTAGCCGGCCTCCTCCTCGGTGAAATCAGGCCAGCGGACCGCCAACGAGGGCAGTGCCCACGCCGGGTCACGGATCAGCACCGTGTGCTCGAAGCCGGCGAGGAAGTCGGGCGTGAGCAAGCCGCGCACGTGGCTCGCCATGTCCTTGAAGAAGACCCGACGGCGTCCGTTCGCCTCGTCGATCTGCGCGCGGATGCGCTCGGGGGTCGCGTCGGCCCGAAACTCCGCGAAGCGATCCGAACGTCGGGAAGGTCCGAAGTAGTAGTGCATCGAGAACGGCTCGTGGAGGACCTCGAAGTCGCCGCGCTCGATCATCATGCGCTCGAACGCGGTCGAGACACTGCGCGGGGTCGTCCAGAGCGCGAGCGGTCGGGCGGGCACGCGCCAGTGGCCTCCTCGACGCCGGGGGCGGACGGAACGAATGTAGACGTACGCCCGGGCCCACGACGTCGGCACGCGTCATAGTGTGGGAGGGCCTTCGGGGAGGTGCTCATGTCGATCGATGTGCGAACTCGGCTCGCCAAGGACGTTCGCGCGCTGGAGACCGACGAGATGTTCGACGCGCTGCTCCCGCATGCCATCGCCGTGCACGGCGACCTCGCGGGGCGGGGCGTGGCGTACCAGGAGCTGCCCCCACTCGGCTTCCAGGTCGGTGGAGACGGCGTGACGCTCCGCGAGTCGGCGGGCACCTTGGTGATCGACCGGGGGGTCGACGACGCGGGCGTCGTCGCAACGCTGGCGGCCGACGCGCTCTCGGACCTGGTACAGGATGCCCAGTCGACCATGGGCCTCGCCATGACGTCGCGCGTGCAGATCACCGCCGGCACCATCACCGACTGGATCGGCTGGGAGGCGCCGCTGCGCGCCCTGCTCGACGGGCGCCGGGTGCACGAGGCCGGCGACATCACCTTCACCGATCTCGACGGGAGCGTGCTCGACCTCGATCTGACGTTCACGATCGCGGACGACCCTGAGGAGATGACGAACTTCCTCGAGCAGGCGGGCTTCCTGCATCTCCGGGGCGTGTTCGACGAGCGCGAGATGGCCACGATCGGCGACGACATCGACGAGTGGATCGCAAAGGCGACACCGGACGACGGTGAGTCGTGGTGGGCGCAGAACGATCGCGGTGAGGATCAAGCCGTCCGCGTCCTGTTCTTCTCCGAGAAGTCAGCCGCGCTTCGGGACGCGGTCGACGACGAGCGCTACCAGTGGATCGGCGACCTGACCGGGGACGGACACCAGCACAAGGGTGGCGGCGAGGGCCTGGTGAAGCCGCTCGGGATCGTCCGCGGCCTGTCCGACCTGCCCTGGCACAAGGACTGCGGGCAGGGTCGCCACTCCTACCAGTGCAGCGGCCTGACGTGCGGCATCTCGGTCACCGGAGCCGATCGGCGCAGCGGTGCGCTCGGGGTGATCGCGGGCAGCCACCGGGCCAACACGATGGCGACCGCCCGCGATCCGAAGCTCGACCTGCCGGCCAAGCTGCTGGAGACCGCAACCGGAGACGTGACCGTCCACTGCAGCGACACGCTGCACCGCGCGTACCCACCCGTCGAGCGTCCACGCAAGGTCGTCTACTCGGGCTTCGGGCTCCCACCGCTCCCGGGCGACGAGGTCGTCCCCGATCCGCGGTACAGCCGAGCGGCTCGCGCCGAGCTCACCGACGTGCAGGATCGGATCGACGCGGCTGCCAACCCACACGACGCCGGTCGGTCCGAGGCGCGCCGCAGGCGCTGAGCCCACGGCGGGCCCGGTGCCTACTGGGGACCGCTCATGCCCTGGAGCATCTGCTCGAGCGCGGCCTGGTCGGGTCCGACGAACGGCGTCGCGCCCGGTGCCGCGGCGAGCGATCCGAGCAGCCGCTCGGTCATGTCGCCCGCGGCCGCGGGGAGATGGCTGCTCAGGATCATCGACGGCTGCATCGCCCGGATGGCGTCCAGCTCCCGCGCGAGCTTCGCCTCGTCCGCCTTGTGCAGCCACGGCGAGTCCACGGTCGCCCAGAAGACCTGGCCCTCCCGCAGCGCCTCGTCCGACAGGTCGGCCGCGTTCTGGGGCACCTCGGCGAGCAGTGCGCCGAAGCAGTCGGAGCTGAAGAGCACACCGGTGCTGTCGAGGAAGCCGGTCGTGGACGGGTTGTCGAACGCAGGCGGCTTGAAGGCCGTGAGCGTGCGGTCGCCGATGGTCAGCTCTTGACCGGGGTTGAGCAGGTGGAGCCGGTCCATCGGCAGCGGCGACGAGAGGCTCATGATGCCGACGCCGAGGAAGGTCGTGATGATCCGGAGGTCCTGGTTCTCCTCGAGCAGCTGCGCGAGCCCGCCGATGTGGTCGAAGTCGGTGTGGGTGAGCCAGAGCCACCGGAGCTCCGCCGGGTCGATCACCGATCGCAGGGCGGCCATGAACTCCTCGCGCTCCACGACCGGACCGGTGTCGACCAGGATCGGTTCCTGGCCCTTGATCACGAACGCGTTGACGGGCACGAGCCCGAAGCCGGGGATCGGGAAGTCCGACGTCAGGACCTCGATGTCCGTCGTGGCGGTGTACGTGCTCACCATGATCGTTGCTCCTTTTCGTTTGGTGTGGCTGGTCGGTACCTCAGAAGGGGACGATGGTGTCGAGCAGGTCGGCGCTCTCGGCGCGGCCGGCGAGGATGCGACAGAACTCGACGGCGTCGAGCTCGAGGGTGACCGGCTCGGCGCCGGCGGCACGGTCGGCGTCGGAGCCGCTCGACGTCGCGACACCGCCGGCAGGGCCGGTCAGCACGAGGTGGAACGGCCGTCCGTGGCGGCGGCCCCACTCGGCGACGACGTCGGCGACGATGCGACCGTCGTGATCGCCGCTGAGCACGAGCTCGCGGTTCGTGGCTCGTGCCGCGTCGACGCGGTGCATCCAGAGGTCGCGCAGGTAGATGGTGTCGACGAGGTAGCCGAAGGTCCAGGTCTCGATGACCGGCCCGTCGATCTTCATCCTGGCGCGCCGTACCAGCGCGGGCAGCCTGGTGCGCTTGCGCACGGCGACCGGGGCAACCGCGCTGAGCCGCTCGACCAGGTCGACAGGGGTGACGTCGAGCCGCTCCCGCACCTGCACCGCCGAGAGGCCGGCCTCGAGCGGGCCACCCTGGGTCTTCTGGAGCCGCTTCGCGGCGCGCATCTGGTGGACGTTCTCGCGCATCGAGGCCGCGGCGTCGCAGGTCCCCAGCACGTGCAGGTACATGCGCCGGACATCCCAGTCCGGGCAGTCGGTCTGCGCCGACCAGCCCGCGTCGTCGAGCGTGCGGAGGAGGTCGATCGTGCGCTCGAGCTCGACGGCCTGGAGCTCCATGGCCTCGCGGTGGGTGAGCGGTCCTTGGGTCGTCACGTCGTGGGTCGTGGTGCTCATGTCAGATCCTCTCGTCAGTCGCACCGGCACTCGAGTCGATGGTGTGGGGGGCGACCTCGCGGAGGAACATGTCGACCGCGCGGTCGATGACTCGTTCCCAGCGGTCGCCGCCGGGATCGTTGGAGATCTGCTGGTCGGTCAGACCGGTGAGCAGCGCCGTCCAGAGGTCGACGCCCTCCGGGTCGGTGATGCCGATGGCCGCGGCTCGCGCGCGCATCGCCTCGTAGGCCTCGAGGGCGACCGCGTAGCTCTCTTCCGACGGGACGAAGTCGGGGATCGTACGCTGGAAGAGGAGCTGGTAGCGCGCGGGGTCAGAGGTGCAGAACTCGAAGAACTGGTGGGCGACCCGACGGGCGGTGGCCCGGGGCGACGCACCCGGTCTCGGCACCTCGTTCGTGGCGGCGACGAAGGCGAGATTGCCCTCCCGGAACATGGCGTCGTAGATCTCGTGCTTGGACGCGAAGTACGAGTAGATCGACTGTGCTCTCATCCCCACCCGCTGGCCGAGATCCCGCATGGAGAGGCCGGCGAGACCGTGGTCCCGCACCAGCTCCCAGGCCGCGGCGATGATCTCGTCCTTGGTGCCCTGACGCCGGGCCGCCCGTCGGTCGGTCCGCACCGGCGCTCCGGCGTCGGCCTCGGTGCTCATCGTCGGTCGCCCTGAGGGGCATCGGGATAACTGAGGATAATCGGTATTCCGAACATTGTCAGGATAATGCCCACCTCGACCCCGGATGTCAAGGGTCCCGAGCGGGATCGTGGCTACTGATGGCGCATGACGCGGGCGAGCTCGGCGTCGAGATCGAGCGGTGGCGGTCGACCCACGTCGATCGTCACGTCGACCAACGTCGCCGGCGCGAGTGCGGGCGGCGCGTAGTCCTCGGACACGGGGAACGGCCGGCCGTACCCGACGGTCAGGAACGCGCCGTCCGGGGACCAGGCGAGCGGGACCGCCGCGTCGAGGCGGCGCCGAGCCATCTCGCTGCCGTCGGCGTGGAGTGACACCTCCATCTGCCCGTCGACCAGCGCGCCCTCGGCGACGAGCACCCGGGCGTCGGGCGGTACGTCGGCGAGCACGGTGTCGGGGACCGCACCGGCGATGCACCAGGTGAGCACACCGTCGACGGCGAACCACGCCCAGCCCGAGCTCCAGTCGCCCTGCTCGCACAGCACGATCTGGGTGTCACGCGGGATCGGCTCGCGAAACGCGGCGACCATCCGGAAGCCACCGGCCAGGTTGGGCCCGACAGCCTCGTGCACCTTGTCACCGGTCCGCAGTCGGAACCGGGGTTGCCACGCGCTCCACGGGGCGAGCATGTGCGCGAAGCGGTGGTCGCGCCCGTCGTCGATCGGGAACACGTCGTTGCGCTCGGCCTCCCCGTGCCAGCCCGCGATGAGGTCGCGCAGGCGCTCCGGGTGCCTCGCCGCGAGGTCGCGCATCTCGGTGGGGTCGCTGCGCACGTCGAAGAGCGCCCACGTGTCGGTCGCGAAGTCGTGGCTGCCGTCGATGTCGTCGCGCTCGGCTTTGGTGAGCTGGTTCACGTGGTTGGTGACGGCCTTCCACCCGTCGTCGTAGACAGCCCGGCTCCCCCAGCACTCGTAGTACTGGCGGGTTCGGACCTCGCCGGCAGCCGCGTCGTGCAGCACGGGGACGAGGCTCACGCCGTCGATCGACATGCGGGCAACGCCGTCGACCTCGGCGGGGAACTCGAGCCCGCACAGGTCGAGGACCGTGGGGGCGACGTCGACTGCGTGGCAGTACTGGGCGCGCACGCCGCCGGCCTCGGTGACGCCGGGCGCCACGAGGATCATCGGGTCACGAACTCCGCCTTCGAACGTGTAGCGCTTCCACCGCCGGAACGGAGTGTTGGCGGCCAAGGCCCAGCCCCACGGGTAGTGGCCGTTCGAACGGAACCCGCCGAGATCGTCGAGGTGCGCGAGCTCGTCGTCGAGGTCGTCGGGCACGTCGGAGATGTAGTGGCGCAGCTGGTTGTAGCTGCCGTTGGGCCCTCCCTCGCCCGATGCACCGTTGTCGGACACGAACACCACGATGGTGCGATCCAGCTCGCCGGTGGCCTCGAGGTGGTCGACGAGGCGGCCCAGGTGGTGGTCCGCATGGGCGATGTACGCCGCGCAGACCTCCATCATCCGTGCGTACAGCCGGCGCCGCGCGGGATCGATCTGGTCCCACGGCTCGATCCAGGGCGGCCGTTCCGAGAGCGGCGCGTCGGCCGGCACGACGCCGAGCGCGCGCTGGCGCTCCAGGGTCGCGGCACGCCACTCGTCCCACCCACCGTCGAAGCGGCCCCGGAACCGCTCGATCCACTCGGGCGGCGCCTGATGCGGCGCGTGCGGCGCGGCCGACGCGTACCAGAGGAAGAACGGACGGCTCGGGTGCGAGAACCGCAGCTCGCGCAGGTAGGCGATCGCCTCGTCAGCGAGGTCGGCGTCGAGGTGGTAGCCGGCTTCGGGCGGGCGCGGGGGCTCGATGTGGTTCGTGTCGCGGACGAGGTTCGGCGTCCACTGGTTCGTCTCGCCGTTCAGAAAGCCGTAGTAGCGGTCGAACCCGAGCGAGGTCGGCCACATGCCGTACGGGCCGGTCGAGCGCTCGTCACGGGCGACGAGGTGCCACTTGCCCACACAGAACGTCGCGTAGCCGGATCCCTGCAACACCTGGGCCAGGGTGTCGACGCCTGCGGGGAACCGCCCCGTGTACCCCGGGAAATTCGTCGCGAGGTCGGGGAGCATGCCCATCCCCACCCGGTGCGCATTGCGTCCGGTGAGCAGGCACGCGCGCGTCGGGGAGCAGACCGCGGTGGTGTGGAAGTTCGAGAACCGGACACCGCGGGCGGCGAGCCGGTCGATGTTGGGTGTCTCGAGGTCGGAGCCGTAGCAGCCCAGCTGCGCGAACCCGAGATCGTCGAGCACGACCACGACCACGTTGGGCGCACCGTCACGAAACGGCGGTGGTGGCGGCGCCTGCGGGGTCTGGTTCGCCATCGTCGGCGGAGGAGCCGGATCACGCATGGAGCAGCGAACCTAACCGGTGAAGCGAATCACGGTCGGGAGCCGGAGTTCGCGTGGCCACGGGCGCGATGGCCTGCAGTCGCGGCAGACCGTAGGGTGCGGCATCGACCGCGACCGCACCCTCGGAGGTTCGTCATGTGGGCACAGCTCATCTCCGTGCGTTTGAAGCCCGGCAAGGACGCGCAGCTCTCGGCGCTGGCCGACCAGTTTCAGGCGGCCGAGCAACCGGGCTCGGGACTCGTGCGCTCGACGTTCATGCAGGACCAGAGTGACCCGAGCCGCATCCACATGCTGGTGGTCTTCGAGAGCGAGGCGAAGGCCCGCGCACGCGAGAACGACCCCGCGCGGGAGGAAGCGCTGCAGGCCGCCCGGGCGACGATGGCCGAGATCTTCGACGGCGCTCCGGAGTTCACCGACCTCGGCGTCCTCGCCGAGTACTCGGCCTAGCGCTCGACGATCCGGGCACGAGCGATCACGCCGCGTCGGCGGACTGCCCGGCGCGGGGGTGGTGGATCATGTGGTGCGCCGCGTGCGCGGCGACCGGCGCATCGGCCACCGCCGGTGTGCGCGTGGGCACGACCACGAGCACGATGAGGAACCCGAACACCGCGAGCACCCCGTCGACGGCGAACGCGACCTGGATGCCCTCGAGGAGCGAGTCGGCCGAGGTGACGATCGCGGTGTTCAGACCGAGGCCGACAGCGCCGCCGGCGATCTGGCACATGTAGATGATCCCGCCCGCGAGGCTCGACTGCGATGCGTCCAAGGCCGTCACCGCAGTCGTGGTGATCCCGGAGTAGAAGAGCCCGACCCCGAAGCCGAGCACCGCCATCCCGGGCACCAGCGCCCAGTAGCTGGAGTCGGTATCGAGGAGAGCGAGGACGAACATCCCCAGCGCCAGCGCGAACGCCCCGGTTGCGACGACGAGGCGGGCCCCGAGCCGGTCGTAGAGGTGCCCGGCCACGAACGACGCCACCGCGAACACCCCCATCATCGGGAGCAGCCCGGCGCCCGCCTCCAGCGCGCTGTACCCGAGGATGTTCTCGAAGTACTGCGGGAGGTACAGCAGCGCCGCGAAGAAGATCGCCGACATCAGGAGCACGGTGACCGCGCACGCAGTGAACAGGCCGTTCCGCAGGACCGAGCTCGGCACGAGGGCCGCCTCGCCCTGGCGGCGCTCCACGCCGACCCAGATGCCAAGGAGCACGATCGCGAGCACGAAGAGGCCGAGGATGATCGGGTCGCCGAACCCCTCGGTCGGGCCCTCGTCGAGCGCGACGAGGATCGAGACGACGGCGATCGAGAGGATCGCGATGCCGGGGTAGTCGACGCGCCGCTCGCCCCCGTCGTCGGCCTTGCTCTCGGTGACCTTCGCCTGGGTCACGACCATGGCCAAGATCGCGACCGGCACGTTGACGATGAACACCCACCGCCAGGTCAGCTCCTGGGTGAGCACTCCGCCGAGCAGCGGTCCGACCGCGTTCCCGAAACCGGCGACGCCGAGGATCAGCCCGCCGGCGAGGCCGGCCTTCTCGTCGGGCAGGAGCGAGTACACCATCCCGAGGATCGCCGGCCACATCAGCGCGCCGCCGATGCCCATCAGCGCCCGACCGGCGATGAGCAGGCCGATGGACGGCGCGAGCCCGCTCAGGAGCGAGAACACCGCGAAGGTCGTGGCGCCGATCATGAAGGCCCGCTTGCGGCCGAACAGGTCGGCGAGGCGGCCGCCGGTCACGATGAGCACGCCGAACACGAGCGCGTACGCGTTGATGACCCACTGCGCGTGGCCGAGCGTCGTGCCGAGATCGGACTCGATCTCGGGAATCGCGACGCTGAGCGCGGTGAAGTCGTTCGCGACCAGGAAGATCCCGAGGCACATCGCCACGAGCGCGACCTTCGTGCCGCGGTCGAGACGGCGGTCCGGCATGGCGGGAGTCTGCCATGGCAACGCTACGGTCGTGGCGGAGGGCTCGAGCGTCCGCCACGCGGGAAGACGGCGTGGGCGCGGGGAGCCGGGCGAAGATGAGGAGCGGGTCCATGAGCAGTCCAGTCGGACCGGCCGACGCGCTGGTGATGTTCGGCGCGACCGGCGACTTGGCCCGCAAGAAGCTCTTCCCCGCTCTGTACCAGCTCGAGCGGATGGGTGTGCTCGACGTGCCGGTGATCGCGGCGAGCCGATCCGAGTGGGACAACGAGATGTTGCGTGCCTACGCACGGGAGTCGCTCGACGACGCGCTCGGTGACACCGTGGACGAACGCGTCTTCACCGCGTTCGCGCATCGCCTCGCGTTCGTGCCCCTGCGCTACGAGGATCCGGCGAGCTACACGCGACTGCGCGACGCACTGGGTGGTGCGCAGCACCCCGCGTACTACCTCGCGATCCCTCCCTCGGCCTTCGCGACCGTCATCGGCGGCCTGGTCGAGGCCGATCTCCATCGAGGTGCCCGCGTCGTCGTCGAGAAGCCCTTCGGCCGCGACCTGGCGTCCGCACGCGAGCTGAACACGCTGCTCGGCGCCGCCTTCCCCGAGCGGTCGATCTTCCGGATCGACCACTACTTGGGGAAGGAGTCGGTCGAGAACCTGTTGGTGTTCCGCTTCGCGAACACGATCCTCGAGCCGATCTGGAACCGCAACTACGTGGAGAACATCCAGGTGACGATGGCCGAGTCGTTCGGCATCGACGGGCGCGGTGCGTTCTACGACAGCGTGGGGGTGATCCGCGACGTGGTGCAGAACCACCTGCTCTCGGTCGTCGCGATGCTCGCCATGGAGCCGCCGATCGACAGCAGCGCGGGCGCGCTGCGCGACGAGAAGGTCAAGGTGCTCACGGCCATCGAACCGATCGATGCGACGAGGCTCGTCCGGGGCCAGTACGAGGGCTACACGGCGGAGCCCGGCGTCGACCCTGCCTCCACCACGGAGACCTTCGCTGCGTTCCGGCTCGTGGTCGACTCGTGGCGCTGGGCCGGGGTGCCGTTCTACGTGCGCACCGGGAAGAACCTGGCGGAGCAGGAGGTGCTGGCGACCGCGGAACTGCGATGCCCGCCGAAGCGGTTCTTCCCCGGTGGTTCCGGCCGCGGGCCCGAGCCGAACCTCGTCTCGTTCCGGCTCGGCCACGACGAAGGGGTCACCCTGTGCCTGCAGGCCAAGACCCCCGGCGCCGAGCTCGCGACCCAGACGGTTCCCCTCGACGTCGACTTCGACATGGCGCTCGGCAAGCGGAGCGGCGCCTACGAGCGGTTGCTGGACGACGCGCTCGCCGGCGATCTCCAACGCTTCGCGCGCCAGGACGGCGTCGAGGAGGCCTGGCGGATCGTGGCTCCCGTCCTCGACCTCGACGAGCGGCCGACCACCTACCCGCGCGGATCGTGGGGCCCCGAGGCGGCGAACGACCTCGTCGGCGAGCACCGCTGGCACCTCCCGGGCCCCCGCCACCTGACCAGCGTCCCCGTCGGCCCGAGCGACCCCCGGCGCCCGTAGCGGGGCGGCTCGTTCAGACCTCGGTCGTGAGCGCGGCGAGCCCCTGGCGGACGAAGTCCCGGTACTCGTCGTGGGAGGCGAACAGCGCGCCGTCGGCGTCGGCCCGGCCGAGCACCTCGTCAGCCGACGCGCCGGCCTTCAGCCCGGCGTGGAGGTAGATCACCGCGGACGAGCGCGGCCCGGCGCGGCAGGTGACGAGGGTCGGCCGAGGCAGCCGGTCGAGCGCGGCAACATGCTCGCGCGCCAGGTCGACGGACATCTTCACGGGTGGATCGGAGACGATGTTCTCCGACGAGGGGACCGCGGCCTGCACCTGCTCGTACGACTTCCCCCCGTCCATCGCCGCGAAATCGTCACCGCAGAGGAACAGCCACGACGCTGCCTCGGCGTCGCGCGCGAAGGCCTCCGGGTCCTCGATCAGCCCGCGGTTGTGGACGAGGTCGCCGGGGACCCCGAAGTCGGCCATCGCGGCACGGTAGCCCTTGGCGGTACCCGACCGCCGGTCGCACCGCGCTCGTCGACCCTTGCTCATGCTTCCGCCGCGCCAAAGCGCCCGGACCACGAGGCGTAGAGGGCCGCGTACCGCCCCTCACGCGTGACGAGCTCGGCGTGGGTGCCCACCTCGGCGAGGCGGCCCTCGTCGATCACCGCGACGAGGTCGGCTCGCTCCGCAGTCGTGAGCCGGTGCGCGATCACGACGACGGTGCGACCGACGAAGAGGCGCTCCAACGCCTGGTCGAGGAGGAGCTCGGTGCCCGGGTCGAGGCTCGACGTCGCCTCGTCGAGCACGAGGACCGACGGGTCGACGAGCGCGGCGCGCGCCACCGACACGAGCTGGCGCTCCCCTGCCGAGAAGTTCGTGCCCCGCGTCTCGACCCTCGTGTCGAGGCCGTCGGGGAAGCGCAGGAAGCGCTCGGTCAGGCCCAGGTGGTCGAGCGCGGCGCGGATGCGTTCCTCGGACGCGCCGGGCGCAGCCAGGCGCAGGTTGTCGCGGATCGTCCCGGTGAAGAGGAACCCCTCTTGGGGGATGACGACGATCGCCTTCCGCAGCGTCGCCTCGTCGACCTCGCGCAGGTCCACGCCACCGAAGCTGATCGTGCCCTCGGTCGGGTCGTAGAACCGCGCCGCCAGCTTCGCGAGCGTCGACTTGCCCGCACCGGTCGGTCCGACGAGCACGAGCCGACGGCCCGGCTCCAGCCGCAGGGACACGTCGGTGAGCACCGGCGGGAGCTCGGGGCCGTAGCGGAACCCGACATGGTCGACGACGAGGTCGCCTCGCGCCGGGAGCGGCACCGGCGCGTCCGGCTCGACGAGGTCGAACGGGGTGTCGAGCAACCCATAGAGCTTGTGCAGCGCGGCCGCCGACTGCTGGAGCGTGTTGAACACCTGCGTGAGCTGCTGGATCGGCTCGTACAGGTTGTTCAGGTACAGCACGAACGCGGTGACGACACCGACGGTCACCGATCCGTCGGAGGCGAAGTACGCGCCGAGGCCGACGATGAGCGCGAGCGTGGTCCCCTGGACGAGCTGGATGACCGCGTTGTACGTCGCGGTGATCCGCTCGGCGCCGACGCTGGTGCGGTACTGGTCGCGGCTGGTGTCGATGAAGTCGCCGACCGTCCGCTCGGTCTGGTCGAACGCCTGGATGACCCGGACCCCGGCCAGGCCCTCCTGGAGCGCGGTGAGCGTGCCGCTGACGGTGTCACGAACGCGGAGGTACGCGCTGGGTCGACATGCGCCGGTACCACGATCGGTCGCCACGACCAGGATCGGGCTCATCGAGGATGACGACCGACCGCGAGCTGCCAGCTCAGGAGGAACATCGCGACGAGCGTCCCGATCACCAGCACCGCGCTCACGACGAAGACCGACAGACCCTGGCTGATGAGGTCCTGGAGCGCCTCCACGTCGGCCGTCATGCGCGAGACGAGCAGGCCGGTGCGCGTGCGGTCGAAGAAGCCCATCGACATGCCCATGATGTGGTGGAACACCCGACGACGCAGCTCGAGGAGGAACGCCTCCCCCACCTTCGAGACGCCGTAGATGGCCGAACGCCCGAAGACGTACGCACCGACGGCGGCCCCGATGAAGAGGACGGACGCGAGGGTGACGGTGTCGACGTCGCCCTTGGAGACGCCCTCGTCGATCCCGAAGCTGATCAGGGCCGGGCCGGCCGTCGTCAGCGCGGCCTGGAGCAGGACGAACACCGAGACCCACACGAGCTGCCAGCGCCACGGCCGCAGCACCCTGAGGGTCCGCCGGCCGATGTCGGGCGCCTCGGGCAAGTGGTCGTCGAGCGCTTCGTCGGCCGGGGAGCCCAGCTCCTCCGGTTGCGCGCGGTCACGGCGAGACCTCTCGGGTCGGCGGGAGGTCGTTCTCGGAGACATCCGCGAGCACCCGTCGGTAGCCCGCGTTGGTCGCGAGCAGCTCGGCATGGGTGCCGGTCGCGGCGACACGCCCGTGCTCGTCCATCAGCACGACGCGATTGGCGAGCGCGATCGTCGCGGGGCGGTGGGCGATGATCAGCGTGGTGCGGCCGCGCATCACCTCGGCGAGCGCGGCGCGGATCTCGTGCTCCTTCGTGGGGTCGACCGCGGACGTCGCGTCGTCGAGGATCAGCACCCGGGGATCGGCGAGGATCGCGCCGGGCGATCGCGAGGCGCTGGCGCTGGCCGCCCGACAGCGAGAAGCCGTGCTCGCCGAGCATCGTCCCGTAGCCCTCGGGCAGGTCGCGGATGAACTCGTCGGCGCCCGCGAGACGGGCGGCGCGCTCGACCGCAGCTTGGTCGACCTCGGTGCTCGTGTGCCGACCCTCTTCCGAGCCGTCGCGTGCTGCGAACGCGAGGTTCTCCCACACCGAGTCGCTGAACAGGAACGTGTCCTCGAACACCAGACCGATCTCGCGGCGCAGCGACCCGCGCCGCACGGCGCGCACATCGACGCCGTCGATGCAGACCGAGCCCGCGGCGACGTCGTAGAAGCGCGGGATCAGACGCGCCACGGTGCTCTTGCCGCACCCGGTCGGGCCGACGAACGCGACCGACTCGCCGCCCGCGAGCTCGAGGTCGAAGTCGCGGAGGATGGCGCGGCCGCCGTGGTACCCGAAACGCACGCCGGAGAAGGAGACTGCGCCCGGACCCGGGGCCAGCGCCGGGAGGGAATCGTCCTCGACGATCTCGGGCTCGGCGACCATGACCTCCTGCACCCGTGCAGCCGACGCGGACGCCCGGGCCACCTGCGCGACCACATACGACGTCATGCGCAGCGGGAACACCAGCTGGAGGAGCAGCGCGCTGAAGGCAACGAGGTCACCGACGGTGAGCACGTTGTCGATCGCGTCCTTGCCGCCGACGTAGAGCACCGTGACGAGCGCGGCCATGGGCAGCAGATCGAGCGCCGGGTTGAAGGTTGCGCGGAGCTTGCCGAGCGCCAGGGCGTCGCTGCGCACCTGCTCGGCGCGGTCGTCGAGTCGGCGGGTCTCGACCTCCTCGGCACCGAGGCCCTTGACCACCCGCACGCCGGCGATGCCCTCCTCCACCACCTCCGACACCTGGGCGAGCCGTTCCTGCAGCCGAACCGCGACCGGGTTGAGCAGCTGCTGGAACCACACCGCCCCGAACACCAGGAGGGGGAAGGTGGCGATCGACAGCAGGGTCAGCTTCACGTTGATCGTGAACAGCACCACGACGATGCCGATCACCATCACGAAGTTGGCGACCAGGACCGGCGTGAACACCACGAGCTGGTTGATCTGCCGGAGGTCGAGGTTGGCGCGCGCCATCAGGTTCCCGATCTGCGCCCGGTCGTGGTAGCCGAAGTGCAGCTGCTGGAGGTGCGAGAACAACTGCGAGCGCAGCACGTGCTCGGTGCGGTGCGCGACGAGGAACGCCGAGTACCAGCGGAACCCGGCGCAGACCGCCGACACCAGGGTGAGCGCGACGATCAGCCCGCACCACTGGAGGATCACGGAACTGTCGTACGGCGAGAACCCTTCGTCGATGGCGGCGCCCGCGGCGAGCGGGATGATGATCTTGCAGGCGACCCACAGCAACGATGCCGTGAGCCCGATGGGGATCCACCGCCCGGCCCGTTTGGTGGCCAGGTACATCAGGCGCCAGCCGCCGCGGCGCAGCTCGGGGGAGCGCACCGCGGCGAGTGGGTCGTCGGTCCACTCCGAAGTCGGTGCAACCATCGGACCGAGCCTCGCCCAACGGCGCCCGCGGGGACAACACCGACCCCTGACGGTCACGCCGTCGTTCACCAGCTAGCCGCGCAGCTCCTCGAGGTCGGCGAGCACCATCGATGCGAAGCCGGCAGTGTCACTCACTTCGTAGGCGCGGCGGATCACGCCGTCGGGATCGATCAGGTACGCGAGGCGCTTGGCGAAGGACACCTTCTCGGTGCCGGGATCGCGGGTCTCGTAGGCGACCCCGACCTGCTCGTCGACGTCGGAGAGCAACCGGTACGGGAACGAGAACTTCTCGCGGAACGCCCGGTTGGCGTCGATCTCGTCGAAGCTGATCCCGAGGATCACGCAGTCCGCGTCCTCGAACCGTGGGGCCTCATCACGGAGGCCCTTGCCCTGGATCGTTCAGCCAGGGGTGTCGGCCATCGGGTACCACCAGAGCAGCACCCAGCGACCACGCTGGTCGGCGAGCGCGACCGGCTCGCCGTCGGTGTCGGGAAGCGTGAACCCGGGGGCTTCGGTGCCGGTGCTCAGCATCGCTGCTCCTCCTCGTCGATCGTGCTCCTCGTCGATCGTGCTCCTCCAACGATACCGGGCGGCCGGGCGACGCGTCGCTCTCGCACCGGTTGCGCGCGTTGCTCCAGGCAACACGTGCGAGATGACACCGGCCCGGGCGAGACTCGGTTGCGGGTACCGCGACGCGGCCCTAGAACGGGACGTGATGCAGGAGTGGTTCGAGTCCCGGCGATTCGGGCGCCTGCTGATCAGCGTGTTCGTCGCGTTCACCGTCGTTGCGATGGTGATCTGGAACATGCCCGAATCGCTGCTCCGCCGAGAGGGCATGCGCATCGCCGAGCCGTACGTGACTGCGGTCGGGCTCGACCAGAACTGGTCGGTGTTCGCGCCCGAGCCGTACCGCGAGTCCTTCTTGCTCGCGGTGCGCGCCGCCGATGCCGACGGCACCCGCAGCACCTGGCCGGTCCCGACGAGCGGCCCCGTGCTGGGTGCGTACTGGGAGTTCCGCTGGGGCAAGTGGAGCGAGTGGGCGATCGCGGGGAAGAGCGACCTCTGCGAGCGCACGGCCGTCTACGCCGCGGGGCAGCTGGCCGACGAGGGACGGCGCCCCGTGCGGGTCAAGGTGTTCGCCCGTCGGCGGAAGAACTTCCCCGCCGGCCACGACCCGGCGCACGGGCCGTGGCAGGAATCCCTGGTCTGCCGGGTCACCATCGGGGCGGATCGGGGCGAGTCGTGAGCGTGCTCGCGGGCAGGGGCCGCGCCGTGCTCGCGGCGTGGAACCGATTCTGGTTCGCGCCCCAGTCCGTGTCGACGCTGGCGATCGTCCGCATCGCCTTCGCGCTGCTGGTGCTCGCCTGGACGGCGGCGCTCGGCCATGACCTGTTCGCCTTCTTCTCGAAGGGTGGTCTCCTCCCGGAGCAACAGGACCTCGGCCGGGCGGTCGGCTCGGGAGCCTGGGGCCCACTCGGGACGTTCACGAGTGACACTGCGCTCGTCGTCACCTACCTGGCGCTGCTCGTCGGAGCGCTGATGCTGCTGGTGGGCTGCGGGACGCGCGTCGCCGCCGTCGTCGTGTTCGTGGGCCTCATGGCGCTGACCCGCCGCAACACGTGGGTGCTCGACTCCGGCGACCCGCTCATCCGGAGCATCGCGTTCCTCCTGATGCTGGCGCCGAGCGGCGGCGCGCTGTCGTTCGACCGTTGGTTCGCCGACGCGTCGCGGCGGAGCACCCCGCGAGCAGTTCCCGAAGCGGGCTCCGTGGGTGCTGCGCCTGATGCAGCTCCAGGTGAGCGTGATCTACCTCTCGGCGTTCTGGGCCAAGGTCGGCGGTGCACCCTGGCGTGACGGCACCGCGGTGTCGTACGCGCTCCGGATGAAGAACCTCGCGCGCTTCCCACTGCCCGAGGCCTTCACGACGTCGGAGCTCGTCTCGAACCTCATGACCTTCGGGACGATGGCTGTCGAGCTGTCGCTGGGCCTGCTCGTCTGGAACCGGAAGCTCCGCCCGTGGGTGCTGCTCGCCGGCGTCGGCCTGCACCTCGGCATCGACTACGCGTTCCGGGTGGGCTTCTTCAGCTACGCGATCTTCATCCTCTACCTGGCGTTCATCCCACCCGAGACCATGGATCGGTGGCTGCTCGCACTGGGCTGCCGCGCGGCGCGGGTCCGGTCGCGGCGCGCCGGCCGAGGGGCCGAGCGGGCGGGCGCGGCCGCCGTCCCCGGCACCGCCGAAGCGCCCGCATGACCCGCCCCGGGGTGCGCCGGCGGTTCGCCGTGCCCGAGGCACGCCGGCCCGAGGCCCGCTAGGGTGCCCGGATCCCGGTGCGCACCTCTAGCCCCGGGGACGCGGAGAAGGGGTCGGCAATGGGGCGAGTTCGACGTTTGATCATGGTGGGCGGCTTCGCGAGTGCGCTCGCGGTCGGGACCCTCGGCGCGGTGGCGACCGGGGCCTCGGCCCAGTCTCCCCAGAGGGTCACGACATCGAACGCGTGCATCGGCCCGCGCCGCGACTGCGACCGGCTCCGGTTGCTCCACCTCCGGCTGCTCGTCGTCGAGCTCCGGGAGCTCGACGAGCTCGTCGAGCTCAGGCAGCTCCGGCTGCTCCACCTCCGGCTGCTCCGACTCGAGCAGCTCCGGCTGCTCCACCTCCGGCTGCTCCACCTCCGGCTGCTCCACCTCCGGCTGCACCGACTCGAGCAGCTCGGGCTGCTCCAGCTCCGGCTGCTCGCACTCGGGCAGCAGCACCGGCTCGAAGAAGTCCAGCTCGTCCTCGGGTTCGGGCAGCTCCAGCACGGGCGGCGGCACGACCTCGGGCCACACCCCGACCTACTGGTGCGCCAAGTGGAACAACGTCTTCCTCGACGAGGACACCGGCAAGTTCGTGAAGCAGGACAACTTCACGACCCGACAGGTCAAGAAGCTCAACAAGGCGGCGTACGGGCTGGCCACCAGCAATGCGAACGGCGTCGGTGACGCGACCGAGGACTTCCTCGACGACTTCCAGAGCGGCGAGGCCGAGACCAGCGACTACAACTTCAGCGCCAAGCCGATCTTCAAGTGGTGCAAGTCCTACACGACCGGGTCCAGCTCGACGGGCGGCAGCAGCACCGGCTCCTCGAAGTCCAGCTCGTCCTCGGGTTCGGGCTGCTCCAGCTCCGGCTGCTCCACCTCTGACTGCTCCAGCTCCGGCTGCTCGCACTCGAGCAGCTCCGGCTGCTCCAGCTCCGGCTGCTCCAGCACGGGGAGCTCGGGATGTTCGAGCTCCGGCTGCTCCAGCACGGGCAGCTCCAGCTCGAGCTCGGATTCGGGCAGCTCCTCGTCGTCGGGCAGCTCGTCGTCGTCGGGATCGGGGAGCTCCTCCGGCGGGTAGTCAGGAGCGATCTGGATTCCACACTCCATGACGCGTCATCTGGTGGCTCGTCTCGCTCCTCGACGACCATCACCTCGCCGGCTTGACTCTCGAGGAGGTCGGCCGCGCGGCAACACCGACAACGCCCCGGCGTCAGCGCACCCTTGGCGAAGCTGCAGCGGAAGAGCCTCGTGCCCTACGAGCATCTCGACCGCTCGGACGCGACGGCAGTGATGATGTCGGACGCCCAGGACTGGGCGCCGACCGCGCACGACAGCACACGGACGATCGAGGGCGCGGTCGCCGAGATCAAGGCGTGGGCTGCCGGGATGCCGAAGCGCCTCCGTCAGATCGAGCGGTCGGCAATCCGGGTCGTCGCCGCCAAACAAGGCCTCGTGTCCCGCGCTGGGTGAGCAAGCCTCGCGGTCGTCCTGGCGCGTGGGTCACGGCGATGGACTGCGATGTCGCGACGTCAGTCCTCGAGAGCGCTGAGGTCTCCCGGCACGTCGACGGCGTGCTCGCGGAGCACCTCGAGGGGCACGATGTCGAGCACCTGTTCGTTCGTGGACGCGAGGACCACGTGGGCCGCACAGCCGTCCATGTGCGCGCGGAGCCAATTGACCGCGGTGACGCACCAGCGGTCACCCGGGTGCAGGCCGGGAAACCGGTGCATCGGCATCGGGGTGCTCAGGTCGTTGCCGATGTCCCGCTGGTGCTCGAGGAACTCGGCGGTGACGACGGCACAGATCGTGTGGCTGCCGAGGTCCTCGGGGCCGGTGCTGCAGCACCCGTCGCGGAAGAACCCGGTCAACGGTTCGAGACCGCACGGTTCGAGCTCGCCACCGAGGACGTTGCGCTCGCTCACGGCGTCAGCCTACGGGTCCCGGGAAAGCGGCGCGCGAGCACGGTGCTCAGCCGGTGACCCAGGCGATCGCCGCGGCGCGCTCGGCGACCGAGAAGGACTTCACCTGGCCCGGGATCAGGTAGCCGAAGACGTTCACGGCGTGCGCCATCCACGAGTGATCGGTCACGACGGCGATGCGCTCCCACCGCGTGACGTGCCCCATCCCGACCTTGCCGTCCTCCCACATCGCCCGGCCCGAGTAGCCGGTGAACTCCGGACCGAGCACGTAGAGCAACCGGATCTTGTCGTGCTTCCCGAGTGCCGCCTCCACCGCGGGGATGAAGACGTTCTCGTAGTCGTCGCCCGTCACCTCGCCGCTGGCGGACAGCCCGACGACGTTGTCGGGCAGATCGGTCAAGAGCTCGATCATGGGTCCCCCTTACTCTCCCCCGCCGTCGGCGGTGGGCTCCTGCGACCAGTCAATCAGCGCGCGCGGCCCTTCGGCCAGCGCGCTCGGGCGCGATGCTGCCCCAGCCGCCTCCGCCGGGCGTGAGCACGCGGAGGACGTCGCCGGCCACGAGGTACACCGTGCACTTGTCGCCGAGGCGCACCGCGCGCGACTCGTCACCACCGGGCAGGAGCCAGTTCTCTCCCCGAGCGCCCGACTCGCCCCCCGCCAGGCCCCACGGTCGCGAGACGCGCCGCTCGGTGACGAGCGACACGACGGTGTCCTCGAGCACCTCGAGCTCACGGGCGATCCCGTCGCCGCCGGCGTGCAGCCCCGCACCCCCGCTGCCGCGCCGCAGCGTCGATCGACGGACCCGCAGCGGGAGGGCGCGCTCGAGTGCCTCGGTGGGCGTATCGGCCGTGTTGGTCATCGCGGTGTGCATACCGCTCGCGCCGGGGGCCCAGGGCCGCCCGCCCTGCCCACCGCCCAAGGTCTCGTAGTACACCCAGGCTCGGCCCGTCGCGACCCCCGGGCCGCCGAGCAGGACGTTGTTCATGGTCCCCTGCCCCGCGGCGCCGACGCGCTCGGGTACCGCGCCGGCCAGCGCGCCGAGGCACACGTCGGCGACGCGCTGGCTCACCTCGACGTTGCCCGCACCGACCGCCGCGGGCGGCAGCGCCCCGAGCACCGAGCCGGGCGGCACGACGATCCGCACCGGGCGCATCGATCCACCGTTGGCCGGGACCGTCGGGTCCGTCGCGCTGCGGAGCGCGAAGGCCACCGCGCTGATGGTCACCGCCTCGACTGCGTTCACGTTGCCGGGTCGCTGCGCATCGGTCCCGGTGAAGTCGAACGTGACCGTCTCGCCGGCAACGGTGACGTGCAGCACCACCTGCGTGGGGGTCTGCTGCTCGGGACGGGGCCCGGCCGAATCGAGCACGTCGGCGAACGCCCAGGTGCCGTCGGGCAGGTCCGCGAGCGCAGCGCGCATCCGCCGCTCGCCGTAGTCGAGGAGCTCGGCGAACGACTCGGTCGAGCCGAGCCCGTCGACGAGGCCGGCCAACCGCTCGACACCGAGCGCGTTGGCGCCGCGCTGGGCCTCGAGATCGCCGCGCCGCTCGTCGGGAGTGCGCGAGGAGCGCACGATCTCCTCCTCGACGTCCCGGGTGAGCCGCGTCGGTGCGAGGCGCAAGCCCTCTTCGTCGATCTCGAGCGCGTCCGGCGGCATCGAGCCCGGGGCCGTGCCGCCCAGGTCCGCGTGGTGGGCCCGGTTCGCGACCCAGCCCACCAGCGCGTCGCGCACGAAGACGGGCGCGACCAGCGTGACGTCGTTGAGGTGGGTGCCACCGGCGAAGGGGTCGTTCCCGACGATCTGTTCGCCGGGCCCGATGCCGGCACCGGCAGCGGCGATCGCGGCGCGCACCGCGGTCTCCATCGAGCCGAGGTGCACGGGGATGTGCTCGGCCTGGGCGAGCAACGCGCCGGTGGCGGTGAAGCACGCGGCGGAGCAGTCGGCCCGCTCCTTGATGTTGGGGCTCGAGGCGGCCCGGCGCAGCACCGCGCCCATCTCCGCGGCGATGCCGGAGCAGCGCGCGACGAGCACCTGGAGTCCCGCGGCGTCGAGCGTCACCGCCCCGTTCCCGTTCGGTGCAGCACCCAGGTACCCAGCGCGCCGATCTCGGCCTCGCCAGCCCACTCCGACGAAGATCGTGCAGTCGGGCTCCGCGAGCACCGCCGGTCCGTCCACGCTCTTGTGCGCGGCCGCGGGGCACCGGGAGATCGGTCACCTCGAGCGGGCCGTCGCGCACGGCCCGGGCCCGCAGCGCCACGACCTCCACGGGCTCATGGCGACGGGCGAACCCGTTGCGGCGCTCGTGCTCGGTGTGGAAGTCCTCCACCCGGGCGACGCGCAGGTCGTGGCTCTGCCCCGGGTACCGGCAGTCGAGGAACGTGGTGACCCGGGCGTCGGGCCCGACCAGGGCGCGGGCCTCGTCGCCGAGTGCGCCGCGCGCCCGGGCCAACCCTTCGTGGTCGGCGGGCGTCGCCCAGCTGCGCACCAGCTCGCGGGCCCGGGGTGCGGCCAGGATGCCGACGGCCGAGAGCACCCCGGCGCGGGGCGGCACCAGCACCATGGGCATGCCGAGCGCGTCGGCGATCGCGCACGCGTGCAGCGGGCCGGCACCCCCGAACGCGACGAGCGCGAGCGTGCGGGGGTCGACCCCACGCTCGACCGAGACCCGGCGGACGGCCTGCTCCATCGCGGCGTCGACAACCGCGACCACCCCGGCGGCGTCCACCCCGGCGCGGGCGAGGGCGCCGCGGGCCGCGGTCGGGTCGAGACGGCCGAGGTCCGGGAACGTGGCCGCGGGATCGATGCGCCCGAGCACGAGGTCGGCGTCGGTGACAGTGGGCTCGGCGCCACCCCGCCCGTAGCAGGCCGGTCCCGGCACCGCGCCGGCGCTCCGGGGCCCGACCACGAGCGCGCCGCCGGCGTCGAGCCGCGCCAGCGAACCGCCGCCGGCGCCGATCGTGTGGACGTCGAGCGACGGGGTGCGCACGGGCAAGCCCGCGACGACCCGCTCGGCCGCGGGCTCGGGGACCCCGCCGCGCACGAGCACCACGTCGGTGCTCGTCCCGCCCATGTCGAACCCGACCGCGTCCGGGTACCCGCACGCGGCCGCGACGGCGGCCGCGGCCCGGGCCCCGCCGGCGGGACCGGAGAGGAGGATCGTGACCGGCTGCTCGGCGGCGTCGGCTGCCGGCACCAGGCCTCCCGCGGAGGTCATCACCAGCACCTCGGCTGCCGTGGTCCCGACGTCCCGCAGGTGGCGGCGGCACACCGGGCGCAGCATCGCGTTCATCGCCGTGGTCACCGTGCGCTCGTACTCGCGCATCTCGGGCGACACGTCGGACGAGCACGACACGTCGAGGCCCCGGGCGGCGAGCACCGCGGCCACCGCCTGCTCGTGGGCAGGGTTCAGGTCCGCGTGCAGGAGGCATACCGCGACGGCATCGACGTCGTCGGGCACCCGGTCGAGGTCACCAGTCACGACCGGGGCCAGCTCACGACCCGCGGCGTCCAGCCGTCCGCTGACCTCGATGCGCAGGTCGCGCGTCACGAGCGGCTCCGGGCGATCGACATGTGCGTCGTAGAGCGATGGCCGAACCTGCCGGGCGATCTCGATCACGTCCGCGAAGCCCTGCGTCGTGACCAGCGCGATGCGACCGCCCCGGCGCTCGAGGAGGGCGTTGGTCGCGACCGTCGTCCCGTAGGCGAGCAGCTCGGGACGGGTCGGGGACGAGACGTCGCCCCGCTGTCCGATGGCGGCGCGGACCGCGACTCCGGGATCGTTCGGGGTCGAGGAGACCTTGGCGACGGTGCCGTCGTCGGCGACGAGGTCCGTGAAGGTCCCGCCGGTGTCGACCCCGAGCCCGGCACCCTGCGGTCGGGTCGAAGTCGTCACGGCTCCCATCCTCCCAGACCGGACCGCCGGAGTCCGCGGAGCCGTCGTACGCCACGGGCCCGCCGGGCCCACGAGGGGCGGCGGCTACGCTGCGCGCCTTCGGAGGGCTGGGGGATGCATCTGATGAAGCTGCTCGTGTTGGTCGTCGCCCCGCTTGCGGCCGTAACCCTGGCGACGCCGGCCCTCGCCGGCAGCTCGGTGGTCCCGACGCGCACCGGGGCGCGGCACCGACCGCGAAGACTCCGCCGCCGCCGAAGTTCCCGAAGAACTTCGACGCGAAGGGTCGCTATGTCGTCCGCAGCCTCGACATCGACGTCCCCTTCACCTGGAGTGGGAACAACGGCGAGTACCAGATGGTCGCCGGCGGTGAGCAGTACCCGATCTACTTCACCAACGTCATCTCGGGTGGGAACCTCTACACCCTCACGTACAAGTGGCCCGACCTCGCTCGCCAGCCGTGCTCCAACGTCGGGCCGTTCTCGCGGACTGATCTCAACACCTTCCTCGCGTCGTCCCGCTACGTGGGCCCGGAGACGCTCGAGCTCTCGAAGCCACGCCACGTCGACCACTGGCGTGTCGGCGTCGTCTGGGAGCCACCGCCCGAGGTGCTCCCACCCGAGCTCGTCACTCCGGTCGGGGGCACTCCGGAGACGGGCCCCGGCCAGCCCACGCTCCGACTCCCCCTCATGCAGGGCGACTTCTACGTCGACCAGCAGGACCCGACCACGATCTGGCAGGTGCTCCACTTCGGGCTCCAGAACCTGCACGACCCGCAGCTCGACGAGTGGATCGTGCTCAAGGGGTTCTCGCACCGCCCCGGCACGGTCAACCTCCCGGCGGAGTGCGCATCCACACCGGCGGCGGCCGGGGGCTGACTCAGGCGACCGGAGCCGACACCCGCCGGCGATCCCGTCGGAGCTCCCGCCAGGTGACGAGGCGCGCCGTGTGCTCGTCCCACAGCTTGAGCCGGGTCGCCCGGAGGCCGTCGACGAACGAGACCTCCCGGATGCTCCGGAACAGCGGGCTGCGGTCGTGGGCGCGCTGCAAGTTGTAGTTGGGGATCTTCGCCCCGAGGTGGTGCACGTGGTGCAGCCCGATGTTCCCGGTGAAGAACTGCAGAACCTTGGGCAGCTTCAGGTACGAGCTCCCCTGGAGCGCCGCGTCCTCGTAGCTCCAGTCCTGCGAGCGCTGCCAGTAGGTGTGCTCGAACTGGTGCTGCACGTAGAAGAGCCAGATGCCGGCCCCGCCGGCGAGGAACACGAACGGCACCTCGACGAGCAGGAACGCCTGCCACCCGACGAGCAGGCAGAGACCGCCGACGAGCAGGACGAGCGCGAGGTTGGTGAGCCAGACACTTCGACGCAGACGGGGCGCGGTCTTCGGGACTCCCCACCGCGGCTCGAGCACCATCGCGTAGATCGGGCCCGAGACCGAACATGACGAGCGGATTGCGGAACAGGCGGTAGGCGATCCGCGTCGGCCACTTCCACGCCTCGTATTCGGCGACCGTGTACGTGGGGACGTCGCCGATGAACCGGCGGTCGAGGTTGCCGGCCGTCGCGTGGTGCGCGGTGTGCTCGTAGCGCCAGCGCGCGAACGGCGTGAACACCAGCAGGCCGAGCGTCGTCCCGACCCACGTGTTCGCGCGCCGAGCTGCGAAGAGCGAACCGTGCGTGCAGTCGTGGAAGAGGATGTAGGTGCGCAGCAGGAAGCCGGCGGCCGGGACCGCGAGCACGAGGGTGAGCAGGTACGAAACCTGCAGGGAGAAGTACATCGCGGCCCAGAGCGCGACGAAGGGCACCACCGACGTGGCGAGCGACCAGAGGCTGCGCGGCAGGTACGGGTGTGCGAACGGATCGACGCTGGCACGCCAGGACGGAACTTCCCGCTTCTTCGGAGCAGTGGCCGTGGTGTCGCGAGAAGGGTCTTCGTGTGCAGTTTCGGGAGAGGTGATCAGCGTCGTACCCAACTTCGGCGCGTGGGTGAGAATCCACGCAGTGCCACCAGAGTACCGACGCCTGCGGGCCCTGCTCGCACCGCGCGTCGCGTCCCCCTCAGACGAGGCGCAGAAAGGTGGAGAGTCGTTGAGGCCTCAATCAGGGTGCCCACAGGGGCTCGGGGACCTCGAACCCGACCGGGGTGCCCCAGTGATCTCGGTAGCTCACCTCGTGTACGGGACGGCGGGGTGCGACGCCCCACGTCCCCGTCGGGTACCCGAAGGTGACGCACGACGAGAAGAGCCAGCCCTCATCCTCGGGCACGCCGAGGATCGAGCACACCTGGTCGGCCTCGAAGAAGAAGACGCTCGTGAGCGCCGAACCCACGCCTTCGGCGCGTGCGGCGAGCATCGCCGACCAGGTCGCGGGGAAGATCGAGCCGCCGCTGGGGTCCGCCTGGACGAAGCTGATCAGGAGCAGCGGATACTCCTCGAAGTGGTCCGCGAGGTGCTGGGCCGAACGCTGCATGCGCAGGAACGACCGCGACTCAGGGTCGTCGGGGTTCGCGTTCGAGCTCGCGACGCGCTCCGCGTAGATCGTCTCCCAGAGTCGGCTCATGCAGACGCGGTACACGGGCCCGAGCTGCGCCTTGACGTCAGCGCTCTCGACCAGCAAGAACCGCCAGTTCTGGTTGTTGCCGCCGCTCGGGGCCCGGATCGCCGCGTCGAGGATCCTCTTCTGCACGTCCATCGGGATCGGATCCGACTTGCATCGACGCATGGCACGCGTCGTGTACAGGGCTTCGGTGACGTCCATGACGGGAGACGGTAGACGGCCCGGCGCCTCGTCCGCCCGGCCGGGGTCCCGGTCGCCGGTCAGGTCACCCGGCGCTCGGACGGGTGATCGCGATCAGCGACTCTTCGGTCGGCCCTTTCGCTCGGCCCTCCGATGGAGTGGACTGGCGCCATGGACGACCTTCGGAAGCGCAACCAGGCGATCGTCGACGCCATCCGGATCCGTCGGGATGCCTTCTACGAGGCGACGCTCGCCCTCGAATCGGCCCTCGCCATGCCGGCCAGTGGTCGGCCTGCCGACTGGGCCGCCTCGCTGCAGGGTCCGGTCGCGGAGCTGCAGGCCGTCCTCGAAGTCCCACCTCGCGGGCACCGAGGGACCCGACGGGCTCTTCGCCGAGATCCGCGTGGAGGCCCCCCGTCTCATCCACGCGGCCGACCGGCTGCAGGCCGAGCACGACCCACTCCGTGACTCGGCCGCCGCGCTCGCGGCGAGCCTCGGTTCGATCACCGACGACACCGGCGTCGACGCGGCTCGCGAGGCCGGCGTCGAGCTGATCCGTCGACTGCTGGTGCACCGCCATCGGGGTGCCGAGCTCGTCTACGAAGCAGAATGGCTCGACGTCGCCGCGGCCGACTGATCGAGCCGTAGGGTTGCGGCGATGGCCACACTCGAGACCGACTACCTCGTGGTCGGCGCGGGCGCCGCGGGGATGGCGTTCACCGACGCGCTGATCACCGACTCTGACGCCGACGTCGTGCTGGTCGATCGCCGGCACAGCCCGGGCGGTCACTGGAACGACGCGTATCCGTTCGTGCGCCTGCACCAGCCGTCCGCGTACTACGGCGTGAACTCGCGCGTGCTCGGCACCGATTCGATCGACGCGGAGGGACCGAACGCCGGTCTGTACGAGCGGGCGACTGCTCCCGAGATCTGCGCCTACTTCCAGGACGTGCTGGCGGAGGACTTCCTGCCGTCGGGACGGGTGCGCTTCTTCGGGATGTCCGACCACCGGGCCGACGACGCCTCCGGTGAACACCGGTTCGTGTCGCGCCTCACCGGGGAGGAGACCACGGTCCGCGGTACGGCGCAAGGTCGTCGATGCGACGTACCTCGAGACGCCGGTGCCGTCGACGCACACGCCGTCGTTCACGGTCGACCCCGAGGTTCGATTCGTGTCGGTCAACGGTCTCGCCACGTTGGCGGATCCCGCGACGGGCTTCACCATCATCGGAAGCGGCAAGACCGCGATGGACGCGTGCACGTGGCTCCTCGACCGCGGCGTGGCGCCGGACACGATCCGGTGGATCCGGCCACGCGACGGCTGGTTCCTCGACCGCCGGTTCACCCAGCCCCTGGGTCTGGTGGCGGACCTCATCGAGGGTCGGGCGCGCATGTTCGAGGCCGCGGCGGCGGCGGAGTCCGTCGACGACCTCTTCCGCCGGCTC
Source organism: uncultured Acidimicrobiia bacterium (assembly GCA_963809885.1). GTDB lineage: Bacteria > Actinomycetota > Acidimicrobiia > IMCC26256 > PALSA-555 > JALHSW01. Next base: position 350,912 of record CAWELA010000002.1, read on the forward strand.
GAGGACGCGGAGCAGCTCGTCCGCCTCGACCGCACCGTCGAGCCGACCATGTACCGCGCCGCGACGCTGAGCGGCAGCGAGGTGGAGCAGCTGTCGGGCATCGAGCACGTCGTGCGCCGAGGACGGGTGCGCGCGATCGACACCGACCAGGTCACGATGGAGGACGGATCGATCCCGAGCGACCCCGGTCAGGTGTACGTCGACTGCTCCGCGGCCGGTCTGCGCATCATGCCGGCGCGTCCGATCTTCGAGGCCGGTCGGATCACGATCCAGCAGGTGCGCGCCACCCAACCGACGTTCAACGCGGCGTTCATCGGATTCGTCGAGGCGGTGCGGGACGACGACGCGGCGAAGAACCGGCTCTGTCCACCGAACCCGTACCCGAACACGGCGCGGGACTGGATCCCGAACGTCTGCGTCGACCAGCGAGCCTTGGTCCGGTGGCTCGCCGAGCCGGACATCTCCGAATGGTTGGACCGCGCCCGGCTCAATGCCGCGCGCGACCTCCACCTGCACCTCGGCGAGCCTGCGATGCAGGACGCGCTCGGCCGCCTCGTGCGGTACTCGGGCCCGGCGGTCGACAACCTCGAGCGGCTCCTCGCCTGACGACGAACGCCGGTGCCCGTGGACGTGGGCCACCCGCCTCGGCAGAGGCGGGTGAGCGACGCATCCAGATCCGGCGGCGATCAGGCCCGAGTGAGCACCACCTTGAGGGCGCCGGTGTCGGCCGCTCGCCCGAACACGTCGTAGGCCTCCTCGAACTGGTCGAGGGTGAAGTGGTGGGTGACGAAGCGGTCGGCTTCGACCTGGCGCCCGGTGACGAGTCGCAGGAGCGTCGGCGTGGAAGAGGTGTCGACGAGGCCGGTCGTGATGGTGACGTCACGGATCCACAGCTCCTCGAGGTGCAGCGTCGCCGGCTCCCCGTGCACGCCGACGTTCGCGATGTGCCCGCCCGGGCGGGCCAGCGTGGCCGCCAGCTCGAACGTCGCCGGGACGCCGACGGCCTCGATCGCGACGTCCGCCCCCAACCCGCCGGTCATGTCGCGGACGATCGCGAGCGCATCCTCGCGGCCGTTGTTGATGGTGACATCGGCGCCGAACTGCTTGGCCGCCTCGAGGCGGCTATCGGCGAGATCGATCGCGACGACGTGGCTCGGGCTGAAGAGCCGTGCGCCCATGATCGCCGCGAGGCCGATCGGGCCCGCGCCGACGACCACGACCACATCGCCGGGCTCGACGCGTCCGTTGAGGACCCCGACCTCGTAGCCGGTCGGCAGGATGTCGGCGAGCATCAGGATCTGCTCGTCGGACACTCCCTCGGGGACCGGATAGGTGGACGTGTCGGCGAACGGCACCCGAACGCGCTCGGCCTGCGTGCCGTCGATCAGGTGGCCGAGGATCCAACCCCCGCCACCGAGACACTGGCCGTACCGGCCTTCGCGGCAGAACCGGCAGGCTCCGCACGCGGTGATGCACGAGACGAGGACCCGGTCCCCGACCGCCACGTTCTTCACGCCGGCGCCGACCGACTCCACGGTGCCCACGGCCTCGTGGCCGAGGATCCGCCCGTCGGTGACCGCGGGGACGTCGCCCTTGAGGATGTGCAGGTCGGTGCCGCAAATCGTCACCGCATCGACCCGGACGATGGCATCGGTGTCGTCGAGGATCACCGGCTCGGGTACCTCCTCCCAGGACTTCTCACCAGGACCGTGGTACACGAGTGCCTTCATCGCGGTCTCCTCAACCTTGGACGCGACATGGTCTTCGAAGCGTACGGAGCTCGAGTGGCTGCGACCAGGGCCGGAAGTCCCGTCGGGAGAGTCAGGCGTCGGGGTGCGCGGGGACGCGCGCGAGCGCCACGAGCTCGGCGAGCGCCGCCTCGAGCGCCGGGACCAGCGCGTCGAGCGGCGGTGCGACGTCGGGGCAGGACACGATGCCGACGTCGACGTCGTCATTGCAGGTCGTGACGGTGACGTTGAGCGCAGCCCCGTCGAAGATCGGCCCGAGCGCGTACAGCCCTTCCAGGCGCGAACCGCCGAGGTACACGGGGACCGGGGGACCGGGCACGTTCGAGAGCACGAGGTTCACGGCGGGTGGCAGCACGTTCGCGAGCCCGAGGTCGGAGTAGACGCGGAACAGCAGGCCGAGGAGGTTCCAGGGCGCGGCCTCGGCGAGCGCCCCGAGGGTCTGGGGATGGACGTCGGCATGGGTCGCCTTCGCGTCGCTCATGGCGTGTCTGACTGCGTCGATCCGCTCGGCCGGGTCGGCGAGCTGGGTGGGGAGCGCCGCGAAGATGACCGACACCCGGTTCCCGGTGCGATGGTCCCCGCCCCCGCGCACCGCGACGGGGATCGCCGCCACCAGGGGACGCGTGGGGAGCTCGCCGGCATCCTGCAGCCACGAACGCAGAGCGCCGGTGCAGGTGCTCACGATCACGTCGTTGATCGTGAGCCCGAAGGTCTCCGCGACCTCGCGCACGTCGGCGAGTGGGAGCGTCGTGAGCACCACGCTGCGCGCCGCGGTGATCGAACGGTTGAGTGAGGTCCGCGGCCCGGTGAGGGGCAGGGTCACCGAGCGGCCGGCGGCGCGCAGGGCGTGCACGAAGCCGAGCGTGGCCCCGGGCAGCTGCGCGACCGTGCGTGCGGTGACGGCCGGGAGCCGCTCGAGCGTGCGCAGCACGGCACCGAGGGCAAGGCCCGTTGGCGCGGTCGACGGAGCGGGTTCCGCTCGGGGCGGCGGTTCACGCGGCTCGAGGTCGAACAGCGCGCCGAGGATCTCGACCGCGGCGGTCCCGTCCATGATGCTGTGGTGGACCTTGGCGATGACGGCGGACCGCCCGTCGCCGATGTCGGCGATCACGTCCATCTCCCACAGGGGGCGGTCCGTCGCGAGCGGGAACCCTGCCTTCTCGGCGGCGAGCCCGCTCAGGCCCCTGAGGCCGTCCAGCGTCGGGAGCTCGGCGTCGCGCACGTGCTCGGCGAGGTCGACCGTGTGCTCGAGCACCCAGTGCGGGAGCGACCACGGCCCGCGCACGTCGACGACCCGGCGCCGGAACGCCTCGACCTGCTCGATCCGGTCGCCGACCACGCGTGCGACCACAGCCCGGTCGAACCCTGCCGTGCTCGTCGACGGGTCGAACACGAGCACACCCACAATCTGCCACGGGGTGCTGTGGGTCCCGGTGTGCAGGAACGCGGCATCCACCCCATGGACCGCGTGGGGCCGACGGTCTTCCTCGGCTGGTGTCACGCCTCGGATGCTAGGGCCAGGACGGCATCCCGGCCGTGGGCGCACCCGGAATAATACCCCCCGGGGTATCGTTGTACCGGAGAGCGGACACAGACCCCAGGCCGAGGAGGCCCCCATGACCGTGCTCCACGCTGACGACGCGACCTTCGATCAGGAGGTGCTGGACGCCTCCGTCCCGGTGGTCGTCGACTTCTGGGCCGAGTGGTGCGGGCCCTGCCGCCAGGTCGCTGCCGAGCTCGAGGCTCTCGCCGCCGCACACGGCGACGCGGTCAAGGTCGTGAAGGTCGACGTCGACGCCGCCCCGGGCGTCGCCCGGCGCTTCGGGATCTCCGGCATCCCGACGATCGCCCTGTTCAGCAACGGGAAGCCGGTCGCGGCATCGGTCGGGGCCAAGCCCCGCCACCTGATCGAGGCGGACCTCGGACTCGCGCCGGTCGAGCACTGAGGAGGAAGTCGTGCAGGCATTCGAGACGACCGTCGCGGCACCGGTCGAAGAGGTCGAGGCGGCGACGCGGGAAGCCCTCCAGACCCAGGGCTTCGGGGTGCTCACGGAGATCGACGTCGCCGCGACCCTGCGAACCAAGATCGGCGTGGAACGCCAGCCGCTCAAGATCCTCGGCGCGTGCAATCCGCAGTTCGCCAACCGAGCGCTCGAGATCGACCCGACGGTCAGCCTCGTGCTCCCCTGCAACGTCGTGATCGAGGCGGCCGCGGGTGGCACGCACGTCGCGATCGCAGATCCTCGCGAGCTCATGACCGACCCACCGTTCGCCGACCTCGCCGGCGAAGCGGCCACGAAGCTCTCGCAGGTGATCACGGCGCTCGACGCATCGTTCGCGGCCGGCTGACCGGACAGGTGGCGCAGGGGTCTCGACTCGGTTCACTCCAAGATCCTGGCCGACGTGCACGGGGACCTCGGACCCTGGCCCGTGGTGCCGCGCCCTCGTAGCGTGCACGCCGAGGGGGATCCGCCATGACGCGCTCGACCAGTACCGCCGACTCGACGGGCGAGGAGGCAACCGCCCATCCGGCGCGGCATCCGAGGCGGCGACGGGCGCTGATCATCGTCGCCCTCGCCGCCGTGGTGGTCGTCGTGGCGGGGTACTTCGCGTGGAACTGGCTGCGCGAGGACGCCACACCGGTGTCACTCGATGCGGCGAGCCGGCGGTTCGAACGGGACCACCGCGGAGCCGCGCAAGGCGCCGGTCCGCTCGAGCCGGCCGAGGGCGTCTACCGGTACCGGGGTCACGGTTCCGACCACCTCTCCGCCCCACCACTCACGCAGGACCACGGCCCGGGCATGCCCGGCACCGTGACCCACACCGCCGACGGCTGCTGGACGTTCCGCATCGACTACAGCTCCAACCACTGGCAGGACTGGCTGTACTGCGTGCAGGACGGCGGACTCGAAGAGCGCGACGGGCACACGTTCCAGCGATGGGACCTCGGCGTCTCGACCATCGACAACCGTTCCACGTTCACGTGCAGGTCGAGGACGCTGATCGCCGACATGCAGCCGGGCGACCAGTGGCGACAGACCTGCACCGGGAAGAACGACTCGATCGCGGGCACGACTACCTCGACCGGGCCGATGCGCTTCGTCGGGATCGAGACGGTACGCGTCGGCAAGGCCCAGGTGTCCGCATACCACCTCGTGCAGCGGCGTGAGATCTCGGGTGGGCAGGAAGGGACGATGCGCGCGGAATTGTGGTTCGCACCCGACGGCCTGCCGCTGCGGGAGCGGCACACGATCTCGGTCGCGACGGCGTCGCCGATCGGATCGATCGACTATCAGGAGACGACGGACTTCGCGCTGACGTCCCTGACGCCGCGCGCCTGACCTGCGTGCCGGCGCGTCAACGACACGCGGTGATCAACCAGGCTGCCGAGCCCATGTGGTCCTCCCGGCGGGAGAAATGCTACGCGGTCCTGGCGTCGCGCCCGAAGATGGCGAGCACCTTGACCTGGAGCGGCGCGTCATCGGGCACCGGGACGGGCGGCGCGAAGAGCCCGGTCTCCTGGAGGTGCGCGGCGATCGGGAGCGTCCGCTCGTACACCAGGCTCGCAAGCTCGGGATCGAGCGTGTCGTCGGCACCGATGCCGCGGGCCAGGTCCCACGAGTGGATCAGCGCGTCCGTCGTCATCTCCCAGCAGTACGCGGCGGCGGGCTGGTCGCCACCCGCGAGCGACACGCTGGCATCGAGCGCACCATCGGCAGAGAACGCGGCCACTGACGCCTGCACCGCGCGCTGCCACGTCACCGCGGGGTCGTCACCGAGCTGGTCGCCGGCGAGCCGGTCGCCCACGTCGACGACCGACGCGCCCGCCAGGAGTGGCGGCACCCAGAGCTGCTCGACCGTCACGTGGTTCACGAGCATCCGCACGTCCCACTCGGTATCGGGCGTCGGGTCGTGCCACTGCCCCGGGCCGACGGCGTGCACGTGGCGCCCGAAACCCTCGACCGCCCGGCGGAACAGTCCTGCGAGCTCGGCCATGCGAGCTCCTCTCCTTTACCGGGGTCGTCGACCAGGTCGGTCAGCCCGTTCGGTAGAGCTCGTCGTAGTCGTGGAACTCGGGTTCACCGTGGATCACCGCGCGCAGCTTCTCGCCCCAGAGCTGCGTCTCGGGCCGATCGTTGTTCCGCGCGGCCTCCTCGGCCGCCGAGACGTCGGGGTCGACGACACCGAAGTCGGCGACGATCACGTACCGACCGGGGTTCTCTCGGTCCTCGAGAAGTCGGCTGCCCATGTACCCCATGATGTCGGCGTGGGCCTGCTGACGGTCCCAGCTCTCGATCAGCTCGAGCAAGATCGCGGGATCATCGCACTGCACGGTGATCGTCTGGCAGAAGTTCACGTTGCGATTCACGTGCCATCTCCCTGGCGTTGTTCCAGGTACCGTCGCTGGATCTCCGACATGCCGGCGAGGTCGAACGCGCCGGCCGACCCGCCGTCGATCGCACCCGTGGACTTGCTCGGGACGCCGAGCATCACACGCACCTCGTCGACCGGCTGATCAGCCACCGCGTGGTAGTCGACCTCGAACAGATCCACGCCGCACGCCTGGCTCACGACCTTGCCCCGACGGATCGAGTCGGCGATGCGCTGGTGCATGCCGGGGGCCTGGATGTTGCGTTCGTGCACGTCGCGCTCGAAGAAGCCGGCGTCTGCGATGTACCCCGTCTCGAACAGCCCGATCAGCGTGGCCAGCCACGCGAACCCCTTCGGGTCGGGATCGGCGCGCCCGATGAAGGCGAACACCTCGAGCTCGCCCTTCAGGTTCGTGCCGTAGTCGGCGAGGACGTGCACGAAGTCGTGCTGGGTGAGGTACTCGGGAGCACCGCCGGGCGTTCCGGGCAGCGGGAAGCCTCGACTGTCGTAGAGCTCCCACACCGAGCGGCCGAGCGTGCCCGCGGGCAGATCCTCGAACGCGGCCCAGCGCGCGGCGAGCTCGGGGTCGACCTTCGCGGGCTCGAACGGTGCGGGTCCGGCCTGCGGGTTCACCTCTTCGCCGCCGGCCTCTTTGACGTGCTCGACGAAGCCGCTGCGCTGGAGGTCCATCCACGCGAGCCCGAACGCGCCCTGCGCGTATCGACGGGCGACCCGAACGAAGTCGTCCTCCACACCGAGCGCTTGTGCGTACTTCGCGACGCGGTGCGCCACGACCGTCGGGATGGGCCGCAGCACCAGCTCGCCCAGCACCATGTGATGGACGATCCGCTGTCGATAGACGAGGTCGCGGCCGGTGAGGACGTCCGCGAAGCTCGTCGGCCCCCAGCGGCGGCAGGCTCTGGTAGTCGACCGACACCCCGGTGAGCGCGGTGGCGATCGCGGCGAGCAGCTCGGCCTGGAGCGTGGTGAGTCCTTCGTCGGGGGCGACCGCCGTGGCGATCCCCCGGGCGACAAGGGTCACCTCCTCGACGTCGTGCTCCTCGATCGGGGTGTCGGCGGCGTCGGCGCTGCGGTTCTGCGGCTCACCCGAGGCGCCGGTGGTCACGGACTCCACTGCTCCCCCCTTCATCCGAACCGTTGCGAACACGCGGAGGATAGACCTCCACGCCCCGGGTCGACCCGTCGGTTCTGCCGCAGGACCCCATTTCGCCGCCCTGCGGTGCGATCCGCCTACGTCGTGACCGGAGTCGGGTCGGTGGTGTTGCCGGCAAGGGTCCTGAGCGCCACCCAGCCGATCGCGAAGAGCACCAGCAGCGATGCGAGTGCGATGAACAGGATGTTCGAGCTGCTGATGGGTGCTGCGATCCAGAACGTCTTGCGGACCAGCACCCCGTTCAGGTTCTTGCAGGCGACCTCGGCGACGTGCCTGCCCGTCGACAGGTCACGGGTCGCGATCGCCAGGTCGAAGTCGCCGTTCCGCTTGGTGTCGACGGGTCCGAGGGAATCGCCGTCGATGCGGAGGACGGGACTGCAGTCCGCCGGGGCCCGACCGGTCAGATGGACGAACTCCCCGGCCACCAGTGCACGGCGCAGGAACGCCGAGTCGGTCGACACCTTGGTGACGACACCCGCGACCACGACCTGCGGCGTGTTGGTGATCGTGCACGTACCGACAGCGAGCGATGCGCTGCACGGTCCCGAGCCCGTGTAGCTCGCCGGGACGTTCGACTCGGTCGCGGTGCAGGTCGTACCCGCGAGGCTGGAGAACCGGTTCACCGTGAAGTTCGCGGGATCGGACTCGGACGCAGTCGTGTCGACGTTGACGACCGAGCCGGCGTTGCACACCAGGCTCACCGACACGTCGGCAGGGTTGTTGTCGGTGAAGTTCTTTGCGACGGTGAAGGTAGCGGTGTTCACGAAGTTGGTGATCGTGCATGCGCCCGCGGCGAGCGTCGCGGTGCACGTTCCCGAGCTCGAGTACCCGATCGGGACCCCGGACTCCGTCGCGGTGCAGCTCGTGCCCGCGGCCGAGGAGAAGCCGTTCACCGTGAAATCTGCCGGGTCGCCTCCCGAGGCGGTCGGATCGTCGACGACCACCGATCCCGAGGTGCACTGCAGGCTCACCGTGACCGAGGCCGGGTTGCCGTCGGTGAAGTTCTTCAACACCGTGAACGGCGCGGTGTTCGGCGTGTTGGTGATCGTACAGGTCCCCACTGCGAGCGACGCCGTACAGGTGCCGGAGCTCGAGTACCCGCTCGGTACCGACTCCGTGGCGGTGCAGTTCGTGCTCGCTGTCGACGAGAAGCCGTTCACTGTGAAGTGCGCGGGATCCAACTCCGACGCGCTCGGGGTCGACGTTCACGACCGACCCCGAGGTGCACTGCAGGGCCATGGTCACCGAAGCGGGACTGTTGTCCGTGAAGTGCTTCGCGACCGTGAAGGGTGCGGTGTTCAGGGTGTTGTTGAACGTGCAGACGATGTCATCGCCGGTGTGGGCGGTCACCGTCGCAGACCGGCCCTGCTTGACCGGCACGACCGGACTGTCGCCGTTCTCGCACGACACATCATCGAACGAGTACCCATCCGGGTTCCCGGCACCCGGAGCCAGCTCCGTCAACGTCACCGACGAACCATCGTTCGACACCCTCGAGAGACCGAACGTGAACCCCGCCGGCTCCCCCGCCACCGTCGTGCCCTGCGACGCATCCAACACCGCCGGCGACACCGTCGACGCATCGAACGTCCACCCCGCCACCGGCGCACCACCATCCAGCGACTTGCGCACCGTCACCGACGCCTCGTTCACCGAGTTGGTGAACACGCACGTCCAGGTCTGACCCTTCTGCACGGTCAGGCTCACCGCCCCCGGGACCGCGCCGTCCTGGGTGGACTCACCGTTCGAACACGACACCGACCCCTTCGAGTACCCGTCCAGGAGCTGCTCCGCGAGATCCACCGTCGTTCCCGAGCTCGACACCGTGCTCAGATCGAACTGCTCCGGCGAACCCGCACTGTCGTTCGTCGTCACCTGCGCCGTCGTCGTCGAACCCGGCGTGAAACGACCCGAGTTCGACCCACCGCTCTCGTCGATCGAACCATCGACCGTCCAACCCGGAACCGCACTCGAGCTCTCACCAAGATGCTTGACCACCCGGATGTGCGCCGTGTTCACCGAGTTGTCGAACGTGCACACCACATGATCATCCGCGTGCACATCGAAGGTCGCCGAGCGACCCTCCTTCTCGACCGAGACCGACGTCTCACCGTTCTCGCACGACACATCATCGAACGAGTACCCATCCGGGTTCCCGGCACCCGGAGCCAGCTCCGTCAACGTCACCGACGAACCATCGTTCGACACCCTCGAGAGACCGAACGTGAACCCCGCCGGCTCCCCCGCCACCGTCGTGCCCTGCGACGCATCCAACACCGCCGGCGACACCGTCGACGCATCGAACGTCCACCCCGCCACCGGCGCACCACCATCCAGCGACTTGCGCACCGTCACCGACGCCTCGTTCACCGAGTTGTCGAACGTGCACACGATGTTCTGGTCCTTGTGCACCGTGACCGTGCCGGACAGGTCGCCGGTCGTCACGTCCACGGGCTCACCGTCGTTGGTGCACGACACGTCGCCGAAGGAATAGCCGTCCTGCAGATGCTCGGTCAGGGTCACCGGCGTCCCCGCGTTGGCGACGTGCTCCAACCCGAACGTCAGCGGCGAACCCTCGCTCCCTGTCGTCTCGCCCTGGGCGTTGGTCTCCGCACCGGTGAAGCGACCCGTGCCGTCACCGGGCACACTGCCGTCGATCACCCACTTCTCCGTCGCGACACCCTTGATCTTCTTGATCACCGAGACCGAGCCCTGGTTCACCGTGTTGGTGAACACGCACGTCCAGGTCTGACCCTTCTGCACGGTCAGGCTCACCGCCCCCGGGACCGCGCCGTCCTGGGTGGACTCACCGTTCGAACACGACACCGACCCCTTCGAGTACCCGTCCAGGAGCTGCTCCGCGAGATCCACCGTCGTTCCCGAGCTCGACACCGTGCTCAGATCGAACTGCTCCGGCGAACCCGCACTGTCGTTCGTCGTCACCTGCGCCGTCGTCGTCGAACCCGGCGTGAAACGACCCGAGTTCGACCCACCGCTCTCGTCGATCGAACCATCGACCGTCCAACCCGGAACCGCACTCGAGCTCTCACCAAGATGCTTGACCACCCGGATGTGCGCCGTGTTCACCGAGTTGTCGAACGTGCACACCACATGATCATCCGCGTGCACATCGAAGGTCGCCGAGCGACCCTCCTTCTCGACCGAGACCGACGTCTCACCGTTCTCGCACGACACATCATCGAACGAGTACCCATCCGGGTTCCCGGCACCCGGAGCCAGCTCCGTCAACGTCACCGACGAACCATCGTTCGACACCCTCGAGAGACCGAACGTGAACCCCGCCGGCTCCCCCGCCACCGTCGTGCCCTGCGACGCATCCAACACCGCCGGCGACACCGTCGACGCATCGAACGTCCACCCCGCCACCGGCGCACCACCATCCAGCGACTTGCGCACCGTCACCGACGCCTCGTTCACCGAGTTGTCGAACGTGCACGTCCAGGTCTCACCCGGGCGGACGTTCAGGTTCGGAATCTGACCGCCGGACCCGGTCTGGCTCGTCCGTGGTCCCGCGCAGGTCACTGCGCCCAAGGCGATGCCGGGTTGGGACACCTCCGACAACGAGACCGTCGAGCCGGTCGGACCCGAGCTGGGCACCGTCACCAGATCGAAATGCGCCGGGGAAGCCGAGCTGGCATTGGTCGTCTTCTGCGCTGTCGTCGTCTTCCCGGGACCGAAACGGCCGGGATCGGAACCGGGGGCCGCGATCGACCCGTTGATCACCCAATCCGGCACCGGGGTCTCGGCGTCGCCGTCGAGATGCTTGACCACGTTGATGTGCGCCTCGTTGACCGTGTTGGTGATCGTGCAGGTGCCCACCGCAATGGTGGCGCTGCAGGTCCCCGGCGGTGAACCACTCCCCGTGTATCCGGGTATGTCCGCCTCGGTCGCGGTGCAGGTCGCGCTGTCGGTCGTGTACCCGCTCACCGTGAAGTGGGCCGGGTCGGCCTCTGAAGCGGTCGGGTCGTCGGCGACCACGCTCCCCGAGGTGCACGACAAGCCGACCGTCACCCCTGTCTCGTTGTTGTCCGAGAAGTCCTTGGCCACCGTGAAGGTCGAGCCGACCTGCTTGTTGGTGAAGGTGCACGTCACGTGCGAGTGGCCCTGGTCGTCGTCGTCGTCACCGAGGTTGATCGTGGCGTAGTTCGTGTTTGTCGTATCGCTGCCCGGCGGTACAGGTGATGTGTCGGAAGACTCCAGTCCGGCGGGCACGTTCTCGGTGAGCTCTGTAGTTCGTCGGCGCAGCCTCGAGGCCACGCCCACTCGCAACTCTGGTCGTCGCTCAAGCGTGGCCGTGCCGTCGGTCGTTGCAGATCGGCGCCGACGAGTCGGCGACGGGAGGTGCGGTGTCCCGTTGATGGGTGTCAGCACGAAATCAAACTGCTGGGAGGTGGACGAGTGGGAGGTGGACGAGAGGGCTTCACCTCCTTCGTCACGGTGATCGATGGCGGGGCGTCCCTGGAGTCCGGTGAACGTCGCGGTCGCGGTGACGCCGTCGGCGATCTGGTCGCGGTCACGCGGTAAGTCGCGACGAACTTGTTCGGCAGCCGGAAGGAGTCGGTGATCGATCCAGACTCGTCGGCGGTGACGTTCGCGACATGGCGCCAGGTCTCGCCGAGATCGTCGTTGACGACGACGTGCACGGTGACACCCGGCGTCCAGTGCTCCCCGGCGAGGACGACGGTCTCACCCGGGTGGTAGTCGGCGCGGTCGCTCGAGATCGTCGGGCTGCTGACTGGCGCGTCGCCGGTGTCCGCCGTGGTGCTGGTGGTCACCGGAGGTGGTGGCGGGTCATTGATGAAGGTGTTGGTCAACCTGACGCGACCCGTCGCGCCGGCGACGATCGTCACCCCGTCGGGCGGATCGATGGCCACCGAATCGGCGCCACCGTCGGTCGTCTCGCTCGTCGTGCACGAGGATCCGGCCGGAAGGTCGCTGATCGTCTTCGTCGCCGGTCCGTCGAACGTCAGTGTCCCCTCGCGCGACGGTGCCCTCCGGGGCCGTGCACGTCACGGTGGCGACGTAGGGCGCGCCTTCGCCGGCGCTCGCCTCCGGTGTCCCCGTGACGGACAACGTGACGTCGAGCGAGCCGACCTGCGCGTCAGGTGGGTTGGACGCATCGGCGAGTGGTGCCGCGACAGCGAGCGCCGCCGACGAGAGGCAGGCAAGCATGGCGGCGCATGCCGCTGCGCCCATGCGCGTGACGCGCCGCCCTGACAACCGCAAGCTCCCAGCACCCCTTGTGATGTCGCCAGAGCGGGCCTGCCGCCGTGCGCCCAAGTGCACGACGGGCTCGACCACGCTCCGTGGTCAACCGTACCCGATGCAGCCGGGCATCACCATACGCGTGGTCAGCAAGCAGCGGTTTCCGTGGCCCCGAGGCCGGAGCTTCACTCGGAGGGCGGGCCCGCAGTGTCAGTCGTCCCCGGACCACAGCACCTCGTACACCTGGTAGGTGCCCTCGATGCCCTTGAGGGTCACCTCCTGCGGGGGACCGAACTCCAGGTCCCCCCGGCTCGAGGTGATCTCCTTGGTGATCGACGACGCCAGGATCTGGCCACCTTCGGCGAGGTTCGCGATCCGGGCCGCCATGATGATGTGCTTCCCGAACAGGTCGCCCTCGGAATCGACGATCGCCTCGCCGGTGTGCATGCCGATGCGGATGCGGATCGGGGCCTCGGTGTCGCCCCGGGCGCGCTCGGCGAGCTCGCGCTGGACGTCGATCATCGCCAGCATGGCTGCACGGGCGCCCGGGAACGTGAGCATGAACCCGTCGCCCTGGGACTTGATCTCCGTGCCACCGTGATTGCGCAGGTTCCGGCGGATGATCTCGTTGTGCTCGCCGAGCACGTCGAACCACTTGGTGTCACCCAGCGACATCGCCATCGTGGTGGACGACTCGATGTCGGAGAAGACGATCGTGATCGTGCCGCCTGCCGCGGCGAGCTTGGCGACCTTCGCCTGCTCTTCGTCGACGGCGTCGGCCATGGCGTCGATCGAGGTCATTCGAGCCCCGGAGGAGTCGACCTTGCCACGCACGACTGCTCCGGCCGCCGGCGAGCTGCGAGGGCCGCCGACTCCGACTGCCGGCGAGCTGCGGGGACCGCCGACGTCACCGCTGATGGGCATCGGCTTTCGGGCCGGTCGCCCCCTTCCGGTGGCGACCAGGAGCTGGAGCTCGGTGCGACCGAGGAGCGCGACGTCTCCCTCGTCGAGGGTCACCGGGCCGGTGATCGTGGCCCCGTTGAGCATGGTCCCGTTGGTGCTCCCCAGGTCCTCGAGCACGACGGCATCGCCGTCGAGTCGCAAGGACACGTGGCGGCGCGACACCTCGGGATCGGAGAGCAGGAGACCGTCGCAGTCGCGACCGATGTCGACCACGTCCCGCACGGCGATGACCAGCGGCTTGCACTTCGGCTGGCGCACCTCGACGAGGGGGATGCCCGCGTCGGCGCGCTGGGCGCCCGGCCCTGCGGCAGTGGAGGAGGTACTCGGAGTGTCGATGCGTCGAGCGTACCGGCCCCGCGTCGCCGAGGTCGCTCGATACATGGGCCGGCGCTGGGCTAGGTTGCCGCCGTTGACGCGGTGCGGCCGCTGACGGGCGGCGACCGCAAGCATCGACGAATCCGAGGGTTGGGGCACCCCCATGGTCCAGGTCACCCTGACACCAGTCCAGAATGCACTGCCGAGCTACGACGTCGGAGGCGAGCTCGGTCGCGGCGCCATGGGCGTGGTGCTCGCCGGGCGGCATCGACAGCTCGAGCGTGATGTCGCCATCAAGCAGCTGCCGGCCGCGTTCGCCTCGGACGAGGAGGTCCGCCACCGCTTCGGCCAGGAAGCCAAGACCCTCGCTGCACTGGCACATCCGCACATCGTTCCCGTGTACGACTACGTCGAGCGCGAGGGACTCTGTCTGCTCGTGATGGAGGCGCTGCCCGGCGGCACGTTGTGGGACCGCTTCACCGGTGAGGGCGTCACCATGGCGACGGCGTGCACGGCCGTGCTGGCCACCTGTGCCGGACTGCAGTTCGCGCACGAGCGTGGCGTGCTGCACCGCGACGTGAAGCCGGACAACCTCATGTTCGCGGCGGACCGCACCCTCAAGATCACCGACTTCGGCATCGCCCAGGTGTTCGGCGGCGAGGAGACCGTCACGACCATCGACGGCGCGGTCATCGGCACGCCCGCGTACATGGCACCCGAGCAGGCGGAGGGCCACTCGTGCGGCCCACCTGCCGATGTGTACGCGACCGGCACCGTCCTGTACGAGCTGCTGTCGGGGACACTCCCCTTCTCGCTCGAGGGCGGATCGTTCGAGGTGCTCGAGCGTCGCGTGCACGAGGAGCCGCAGGAGCTGCTCGAGGTCGCGCCGAACGTGCCGATCCCGCTCGCCGAAGTGACGATGCGCGCGATCGCGCGCGATCCGGATGACCGCTACTCGACGGCGGAGGCATTCGGCATCGCAATCGCGCGAGGCGGCGACCGAATCGTTCGGCACGGGCTGGCTCGGACAGGCCGACATCACCCTCGTCGCACCCGGGCCGATCACGATCGCCGCCGGGCCCGCCATGCAGGCCGCGGGCGACGGCGTTGGCCTCGCCGGTGCGGCGGCGACGGGTCGCGAGACGATGATCGCCGGCCAGGGTGGGCCGGTCCCGCAGGATGCGCCGCTGCCGCATGCGGGCCACTGCCGTGCACCGCGGCGGTGTCCGCATCGACGAGCTGCGCCCCGAGGACCTGGTCCGCGTCGACGACCTCATCAAGCCGCCGAAGCCGCCGCGTCTCGCGTTCGCGATCGCGACGCTGCTCGTCGTGCTGCTCGCGGTCGTGAGCATCTTCGGCATCGGGGACGCCGAGCCGGCGGCGAACGGGCTGCGTGCGGGAACGGTCGACGTCGCCGGCGTGGACATCAGCACCGATCGCACGGTCGACGTGAACCTCGCCGACGACGTCCCGGTGCGCCTGCAGAACCTCCCCGCCGGTACCCAGGACGCGCGCGTACGTGCGGCTCGGCTTCTCGGCGCTCGGCCTGCAGCTCCCCCCGTCGCGCTCGGCGGAGCTGACGCCCGACGGGAGTGACGGCTTCCGGGCCAACATCGACGCGCAACGGGTCCGCGTGCTGCTGGCCGGCAAGGTCACCGGTGAGCTCCGGTTCCTCGACGCGCGACAAGGACGAGCTGCGCACCGCCGAGTTCCGGCTCGACTCCGACCGGGCCGCGGTGCTCGCGGCGAACGGTCTCATCGGCCTGCTGGTGCTCGCCTTCGTCATCACGTACGGGTGGTCACTCAGCCTGCCGTTGCGACGCGGTCACCAGCGGATGTCGGCCTTCATCGGCATGGGCATCCTCGGCGGCGTGGCGGGCGCCGCGGTCGTCGACGTCGTCTGGGCGCTCGGTGGCCCGCAGCTGACGTGGCTGACGTTGCTCGCCGGGATCCTGCTCGGCATCGGCGCGTTCCTCGCGATCGCGCGCGGAGTGCTCATCGCCGGCCGGCGGCGCCGCCTGGCGCTCGCGCGGGCACGCAGTGCGACACCGGAAGAGCTCGAGCCCGTGGTCGCGGGCGTACCCGCCGCACCTGCCCGCGGCAAGCAGCCCGAATCACCCGCCGCGCGCGAAACCCGCATCTCCGGCGGCAAGGAACCCGACGTCACCGCCGCCGCCCACGAAACCCGCATCTCCGGCGGCAAGGAACCCGAATCACCCGCCGCCCGCGAAACCCGCATCTCCGGCGGCAAGGAACCCGAGTCACCCGCCGCCCGCGAAACCCGCATCTCCGGCGGCAAAGCACCCGAATCACCCGCCGCCCGCGAAACCCGCATCTCCGGCGGCAAAGCACCCGAATCACCCGCCAAGCCCGCGAAACCCGCATCTCCGGCGGCAAGCACCCGAGATCACCCGCCGCGCGCGAAACCCGCATCTCCGGCGGCAAAGCACCCGAATCACCCGCCGCCCGCGAAACCCGCATCTCCGGCGGCAAGGAACCCGAATCACCCGCCCCCACGGAGGAAGACGACGACGCCACCGACGAGGGCTCGGAGGACTGAGCGATGGCCGACCGGCGACCGGCACGCAGCCTCCGCTCCCGCACCCCCACCCTCGCGATGCGATGCGCCGCGCTCGGCGCGCTCGCGGGTGCTGGCGTTCCTCCTCGCGGCGCCCGCGAGCGCGGTCGCGACGCGCGCCGCGGCACGCCCCTCGGTCGCGTTCAGCGCGGCCCTCGACGGCCAGCGACTCGGCCTGTCCTCGTCCGGCGACCCGATCGTGCTCGACCCCGACAAGGTGTCGATCCTCGCCGCTGTCGATGCTAACACCACCCTGGCCCCGCTCACCGTCCGTCAGGTGCAGATCCGCGGCAAGGCGTTCGGGATCACCCTGCTCGCCTACGACGTCACGATCAATGCACAGATCGCTCCGGGCGAGCGCACGCGAGGTGGACGTGCCCGGTCGAGTTCGTCGACCTGGGCCAGCAGGCCAACGGGTTGCTCCCCGCGGCCATCCGCCTCATCGATCCCGACCGCAACGAGCTGGCCTCGCGGAACTTCACCGTCGACGTACGCGGGCTCTGCGACCTCGTTGGTGAGCGTCTTCGCCCTCGTCGTCGCCATCGTGACCGTCGCGAGCATCGCGGTGATCTGGATCGCGGTCGGGCGCCGCAAGCTGCCGCGCAACCGGTGGCGGCGCGGCCTGCGGTTCGCGCTCGTCGGAGTGGGCGTCGGCGTGACACTCACCCTCTTCCTGTCGCTGCTCCTGCTCGTCAGCCCCAGCGGCTCGGTATGGATCCCGTTGCTCCTGGTGCCGACGATGGTCCTGTTCCTGCTCGGCTGGTTCTCGCCCGGTCCGCTCGGCGAGGACCTGGACGAGGACGAGGTCGAGGACTGGATGCGCGAGACCGTCGCGGCAGACCTCCTGACACCGACGCGCGACTGATTCCCCGCGTCGCCTCGCGCGTTCAGGCGTGCAGTCCGCGTGCGTTCTCGAGGTCGCGGTCTCGGCACCACTTCGGCGCGGTCACCGGGTTGCAGCGAGCAACGGCAGTCCCGGGCAGGTCGACCACGTATGCGCCCACCTTCGGATCCGCGACCGGGTAGTCGGTCGCGACGACCGTTGCGCCGCTCGCGAGCGCAGTCGTCGCGCGCGTGAGGTCGCCGGCCCGGGCCTCCACCGCATCGGCATCCGCGCGGGTCTTCACCAGGAAGTTCCGCTGCACGATTCGGGGGAACGCGTTGGGGAGCGGTACGTCGCGTTTGACGATCGCCGCATATGGGTCCGCGACGTCCGAGGGGACGAACATCGCCCGGCCCTGCAATGACGGCGCGCCGGTGAGGTACAGATCGCGCTCGGCCCCGGTGGATCCCAGCACGACGAGCACGCGGCCCCGTGTCGCGGCGAGGGTCGGCCAACCGTCCTTCGTGATCGCCGCACGCAACGTGGGCCGCTTGCCGCGCACCTCGTCGGGCGTGATCAGCGAACGTCCGAATGTCGTGCGCAACAGGGAGTCGAGTCGGTCGAGGGCCGCCGCGTCCCAGGTCGCGAGCCCGCGATCGGCGACGACTTGGTCGAGCACCCCCTGGATGCCGGGGTCCGCGTTGACGGGCAGCTCCTTGGGCTCCACGAACAGGATGAGCGGCAGGTGACCCGGATTCTTCCGCGACCACCGATGCACCGTCCCCAGGCACTCCGCGAGCGTCGGGCACGTCGAGCCCTCGTCGACGAGGAGCGAGTGCATCACCGGGAAGCTCGGGCGCGTCGAACGCATCGAGCTCGAGGCTGCGGATGCCCTCCTGGCCGAGCTGCACGTCGAGCGGCGGGTGCTCGTAGTCGGCGGGCTCGTTCGGGGTCAGGGCGCGATCCGGGCGCACGTGGTAGCTGTTGTGCGTCCCGAGCATCTGCACGTCGGACAGGGTGAGATCACCGTCGCGCGGGTACGGATCCTTGCGCCCGACGGACGCCGATACACGCACACCGGCGCCGAGGATCACGAGCACGACCGCCGTGCCCCACGCCAGGCCCCGTGCCCATCGGGCGGACATGGGCGCCAGGCTACGCACCGGTTCCCGGTGGTGCACTCGTCGCCGATGCGAGGCGCCGCGAGCACCAGCTGATGTCTCGGGCGACCGACGCGACCATCGGTCAGGAGTAGCTCGGGCGAAGCGGCATCCCGCTCGCGCCGTCGGCCGTCTTGGTCGCCAGCACCTGGTGGACCTCGTCGCTGTGATCCTCGAAGAGGCTCGCCGCGATCGCCAGGTAGAGGCGCCAGATGCGAGCCCGGGTCTCCCCCACGTCACGCACCGCGTCGTCCCATCCCGCCTCGAGGTTCGCGACCCAGCGCCGCAGCGTGAGCCCGTAGTGCTCGCGGAGGCTCTCCATGTGGCGGGCCTCGAACCCGACGTCCTGGATCGCCGAGATCACGTTGCCGATCTCGTGCGACTCGCCGTCGGGGAACACGTACCGCTCCGCGAACCCGGGCGGGAGGCGACGGGGACGGAGCCGACTCGGCTTGGGGAGCGTGATGTGCGCGGGGCGTGAGATGGCGTGGTTGAGGAACCGGCCCTCTGGACGGAGCAGCTCGTAGCAGCGAGTGAAGTACTCGGCGCGCCGCGTGAGGCCGACGTGCTCGAACATGCCGATCGAGCTGATGGCGTCGTAGGGGCCGTCGTCGACGTCGCGGTAGTCGGCGAAGCGGATCTCGACCTGACCCTCGAGGCCCGCGTCGACGACGCGCTTCGCGGCGAGGTCTGCCTGGGGCTTCGAGAGCGTGACGCCGACCGCCTGCACGCCGTGTTCGCGCGCGGCGTGCAGCACCATGGCACCCCAGCCGCACCCGATGTCGAGCAGTCGCATGCCGGGCTCGAGACCCAGCTTCTTGCACACCAGCTCGTGCTTGTTGGCCTGCGCCTGCTCGAGGGTCGCCGTGTCATCGGTCCACACCGCGCACGAGTACGTGAGCGACGGGCCGAGCACGAGCTCGTAGAACTCGTTCGACACGTCGTAGTGGTATGCGACCGCAGCGGCGTCGCGCTCCTTCGAGTGGGCACGACCACGCAGGCGTGCTTCCTCGGGCGGCGGCGGAAGCGGGCGCAGGTTCTTGATGCCGAGGAGCTTGCAGCGCGCGCACGGCGTCGCGCGGACGGAACTTCAGCTCGTCGAGGTTGCTGCGCAGGGCGAGGATGCCGAAGATGTCGCCCTCGACGTCGAAGTCGCCGGCGACGTACGCCCGGGCGAACCCGAGCTCGCCCGGTGCGGTGACGATGCGGCGGAGCGCGTCGGGCGACGTGAAGACGACCGTCGTCTTCGCGTCGGGCGGGCCGAAGCTGGACCCGTCGTAGGCGCGGAACGCGATCGGGACGTCGGGGCCGAGCAGCCCCGCGAGCAGGTCGGCAACGGTCATCCGCACCTCCGAGAAGGGACGAGCCGATCGCGCCGCTGCGCGGATCGGGCGCCTGGTGCAGCAAGCGTATCCAGGATGCGGTGCGCGCCAAACAGTCCACTGTCAGAGGCACGCGGACATGTCTCGCGGTTGGGCGCCCCTAGCCGTCCTCGGCGTAGATGCAGGCGGCTGGGCACTCCTCGATCGCCTCGAGCACGCTCCCCTCGTCGGCCGGTGCGACGGCGACGATGGCATCGCGTTCCGTGAGCACACGGTCGCCGTCCCGCACATAGGCGAGGTTGCCGTCGAAGGCGAAGACTCGCTCTGCGAGCTCGGCGCAGACGCCGTTGCCGACGCAGGCTCGTTGATCGATCCAGACCTTCATCCTTCGACCTCCGGTGTCGGGGTTTGGCTCGGGCCACTCGGTCCATCGCACCGTACGGAAGCGGCTGCCAAGACCCGCCCAAGCAACATCCAAGAGCCGATCAAGACGTGATCGACGCGGTCGACCCACCCTGGCCGTCTACGGTGCGGCCCGATGCTGGTGCGAAAGATCATCGGGGTCGTCCTCTGCCTCGTCGGCCTGGTGTGGGGGCTCCAGGGCGTCGGCGTGATCGGCGGCTCGTTCATGTCGGGGGAGATCGTCTGGGCCGCGATCGGTGGCATCCTCATCGGCTTCGGCATCGCCGTGCTGAGCCCGAAGCAGCGTGCAGACGATGCATGACAGTGCGCATGCTGCTGCGGCTCGGCGCACGATCGGTCGGCCCGTGGTGCGGATCGCCTGAACGGAGGCCGTTCAGCCGCGCAGGTCGGACCGATCGAACCCGACGACGGCAGCTGCGAGCGCCAGGATCGTGACCCCAGCAAGGACGAGCGCCCCGTCCCAGCCCAGGCCGTTGCTCAGCTGATCGTCGCCGACCGCCCAGTAGAAGGGTGAGAGGACGCGCCAGGGCTCGAGCCAGGAGACGACGGGCGCCAGGGAGCTGAGGAGGTACGCGCCCGCCGCGAGCACCGTGGTGATGCCGATGGCGGCGCCCCGCTCACCTCGTGCGCCACCGACCGCGAGGGCCACGAAGCCGAACGCCAGCCCGAGCAGGAACACGCCGAAGGTGGTGGTCACGAGGTTCCAGGCATCGAGATCGAGGTCGAACGGACGGCCGACGAGCATCGCCAGATATGTGGCGGAACACACGATGGCGGCCTGCACGGTCATCGTCGCCGCCTTCTCGAGCAGGATGCGTCGACGCGACAGCGGGAGGGCCACGACGAGGTCCAGGCGACCGGCCTCCTCCTCACCGGCCAGGGTCGACGCGCCGTAGCCGATCGTCAGCAGCAGCACGACCAGCGGGAAGAAGTTCGAGTAGAGGTTCGCGTTCGTCCAGCCCGCGGGACTCGTGATGGACCCGTTGATGCCGAACACCGCGGCGAGCCCGGGCGAGTCGGCCAACGTCTGGTCCAGGCTCGTCGCGTCCTTGAAGGCCGGATACAGCACGACGATGACGATCGTGTACAGCGCCAGCCCGATCGCGTACGCGAGGAGGCTCGTCCGCCGCGAGCGCAGGTCGAGGCGCGCGACCTCAGCGGTCATGGGCCTCGGACGCCGGGCGCTCGGAAGCAGCGTGCTCCGACGGCGTCGCGGTGCCCAACGACGCGTAGTAGTCGAGGAAGAGGTCCTCGAGATCGGCCGGGCGCGCCCGGACCTCGACGGTCTCGTGGCGCGCGGCCTCCTTCACGACCTCGTCGACCGATCCCATGACCGAGAGGTCCAACCTCGACCCGTCGGCCCGGACACTCTGCACGCCCGGGATGCGCGCGAACACCTCCGCGTCCACCGGGGTGGCGAACCGGAAGGAGACCTGCACCGGCGCCCGGAGCTGCAGGTTCGTGATCGTGTCGGTCACGACGAGGCGACCCTCGCGGATCACCGCGACCGAGGTCGCGACCCGCTGCACCTCGTCGAGGGAGTGGGACGAGAGGAACACCGTGCGCCCGTCCGCCGTCACCTCGCGCACCAGCTGCTGGAACTGCTCCTGCATCAGCGGGTCGAGCCCGGCCGTCGGCTCGTCGAGGATCACCAGCTCGGGCTCGTGCATGAACGCCAGCAGGAGCCCAACCTTCTGCCGGTTCCCCTTCGACAGGTCGCGCACGGGTCGGTCGAGCTCGATGTGGAACCGTTCGACGAGTCCTTCGACGACCCCGTCGCGCACGCCGCCGCGCGCGCGGGCGAACGCGTCCACGTGGTGGCGTCCGGTCAGCTTCGGGAGCAGCTGGAGGTCACCGGGCAGGTAACCCGTGCGTCGATGGATCTCCACACTGTCGCGGCGGCTGTCGAGTCCGAGGAGCCGTGCGGTTCCCGACGACGGCCGCTGGAAGTCGAGGAACGTGCGGATGGTCGTGGACTTCCCGGCTCCGTTGGGACCGAGGAACCCGAAGATCTCCCCGGCCTCGACGTCGAAGTCGAGTTCCTCGACGCCACGGGCCTCGCCGTACCGCTTCGTGAGGGCTCGTGCTTCGACCACTGCCACGTCGTCGAGCCTAACGGTGCCGACCGGCGTTGCCCCTGGTCGGCGTGGACGCGGCCGCTCGAGGCTCCCGTAGCATCGGCTGCGTGCAACGCCTGCTGCTCATCCGGAGTGGGTTCGCGGTCGTCCTGGGGATCCTGGCCGTCGTCGCGTTCACCAGCGGTGAGGAGATCTTCGGCGCGCTGCTCGCGGCGTTCGCCATCACCAACCTGATCCTGATCGGCGTGTTCTCGTGGCACCGGGCGCGGAGCGCGGCACGTCCGCCAGCGCCGCCGGCCCGTCGGCCGCACTGACGAAGCCCGACTCACGAAGGAGGGGCCGTGGACCTCGCTGCCGCACTCGCCTGGGCCGTCGAACGGCGCAACGGCGTGCTCATCACGATCCGGGCCGACGGACGGCCACAGTCGTCCGACATCGTCTACCTGGTCGAGGGCGGGTCGTTCGTGATCTCGATCACCGACGACCGGGCCAAGACTCGCAACCTGCGTCGCGACCCGCGGGCGGTGCTGCACGTCACCGACGTCGCGGCGTGGTCCTACGTCGCGTTCGACGGCACGGTCGAGCTGTCACCGGTCACCACCGAACCCGGCGACGCGACCAGCGACCGGCTCGTCGCGTACTACCGGGCACTCTCGGGCGAGCATCCGGACTGGGACGAGTACCGCCGAGCGATGATCGACCAACGGCGCCTGCTCGCACGGCTCACCCCCACCTCGGCCGTCGGCCAGACCCGCTGACGCGGTGGCCTATGACGAGCGACTCGCGGAGCGCGTACTCGGCGTCCTCGGCGAGCATCCGCGCCTGCGGGAGCAGAAGATGTTCGGTGGGCTCGCGTTCCTCGTCGCCGGCAACATGGCCGTCGGGATCCTGGGCGACGCGCTCATGGTGCGGGTCGGGCGTGACGCCTACGAGCAGGCGCTCGAGCGTCCCCACACCCGGGAGATGGACTTCACGGGCCGACCGATGCGCGGCTTCGTGCTGGTCGACGCCCCGGGGATCCGGACGAAGCACGCCCTCGAGCGCTGGGTCGATCGCGGCCTCGACTTCGCCGAGTCGTTGCCGGCGAAGCCGGGTTCCTGAGGCCGTTCACACCGTCATTCCGGACCACCCACCGTCGGACCACGACGTGCACATCGGCCCGATCTGGGAACACCCGATGGACGCAGCCCCCGTCCTCGGCCGACGCCACCGCGCGTGGGCCCCACTCGTCCGGTCAGGGTGCGACGGCCACGTCGAGCGCCGGACCGTAGGCGCCCGTGCCTGCGCTGTTGACCGCTGCGACCTGGAACGCGTAGGTGTCGCCGGACCAGAGCGACGTGATCGTGGTGCTGGTGCCAGTGATTCCCGACACGGTGCTCCGCCCCAGGTCCGGGAGCAGTGAACCGATCCAGCCGGCCACGCTCGAGACACGCGTGTAGACGCCCGGGTACAGCGCGGCTGCGCAGCCGCTCCCCCAGCTCGTGATTCCCGCGAGCTTCGGATGCCCGCCAACGGTGACCATGAGTGGGCCGCCGCTGTCACCGAAGCACGTGTCGATCGTGCCGTCGGCGACTCCTGCGCACACCATCGACGCGTTCAGGAATGCGCCCGGTGCGTAGCTTCCGCAGGCGGTCGTGCTCGGACCTCCGAAGATGCCGACGGTCGCACCCTTGAGGTGATCCGGGTACTGCGTGGGGAGGGAGCAGTCGGCGGTCGTCCCGTTGTCGTTGCAACCCCAGCCCAGGATGACGGCGGGAGCCAGATCGGCCGCGTCGGCCGGGTTCGTCACCATGGACAGCGGTGCTGCGCCGACCACGGGCACCGAGAGGTGCAGCAGCGCGGCGTCGTTGGTGGGGACGCCGATCGAGGGGTTGGTGAAGCCGGGTGCCGTCGAGATCGACGAGACGGTCCGCAGGTCGCCGAGGACGACGCTGGAGACGGTGTCGTGCCCGACGACCACCGCCAGGTCGCCGGCGACGCCTGCGGTGCAGTGTCCGGCGGTCAACACCCACGACGGATCGATCAACGTCCCGCCGCACTCCAGGTACCAGGAGCTGCCGCTCAGCTTCCAGAGCTGGACCACCCAGGGGTAGCTGGTCGTGGAGACGTCGCTCCCCCCGATGATCTGCGGGCCGACGGAGTCGTCCGGCACCTGGGCGACGCTCACCGAACCGGTCGGGACGCGACGCGACGTGACGACGTACCCGGTGACCGCGGGCCCACCGTTCGGCGCCGGCGCGTTCCACGCGAGGGAGACCTGACCCGCGGCGTTCGTCGTGACGTGCAGGTTGGTCGGCGCCGCGGGGGGCGCAGGCGGGGGCGCAGGCGGGGGCGGGGCGGGCGCGACCGGAGCGCACGCGGCGAGGAGGAGGAGCGCCAGGAGCCCGAAGCCTGCGGCTCCACTGAAGACCTTGCGGCGCGGGTGGGAACGACGATCGACCCGCATATACGGCACACCTCACAAGACCCTAGAGGGTGAGAATATCACCACGGAGAGTGGTCAGATCCGCGGCCTCCGAACGCTCACGTCACCACGACCCGGTCGACGAAGCGCTCGAACAGATCGGCGAAGCGGGTCTGCTCCGCGGCGTCGAAGTCGGCCAGCACGTCGCGCAGCCACTCCCGCCGGGCGACGCGGAGTCGCTCCACCACGGCACGACCTTCGGTGGTGCAGGTGAGCAGGGCGGCCCGCCCGTCGTCGGGGTCGACCCGCCGTTCCACGTAGCCCTGTTCGACGAGGCGGGCGACGGGCCGGCTGGCGGTCGAGATCTCGACGCCGGCCGCGACCGCGACGTCGGAGAGGCGGGCCGGGCCCAGCTCCTCGATGCGGAACAACAGGGTCGATGCGGCCCGGTCGAGGTCGATGCGGGCCCGCGCCTTGAGGCTGGCGTTGCCCCGGGGGTCGTTGGCCCGACGCACCAGCTGGATCAGGGCCTCCTCGATCCGGGCTTCGGGCCGGGTCGCGATCACACCATCTCCCCCTCCGCCACCCGCCACGGTCGAACCCGTTGTCGGCCGGGTGCTAAGTTGCTTGGCTCATGCAACTATATCGCGCTCCGTCGGGCGACGGGTCGATCGGACGGCTCCCGTACCGCTGGGTCGCCATGGGCGTGGTGCTCATCGGCACGTTCATGGTCGTCCTCGACACGACCATCGTGAACCTCGCCCTCCCCTCGCTCCAGCGCGAGTTCCACTCGATCGACGGGGTGGAGTGGGTCGTCACCAGCTACCTCGCCGCAGTCGGTGTCGCGCAGATGGCGAGCGGCTGGTTCGCGGACCGGTTCGGGCGCAAGCGCACGTTCCTCGTGTCCCTGGCCGCGTTCACGATCGGGTCCGCGATCTGCGCCGTCGCACCGAGCCTCGGGTTCCTCGTCGGTGCCCGCGTCGTGCAGGGCATCGGGGGCGGGATGCTGATCCCGGTCACGATGGCGATGATCTACGAGCTGTTCGCGCCGGAGGAGCGCGGCCGCGCGCTGGGCATCTGGGGCGTCGCGGTGATGGCCGCGCCGGCGATCGGCCCGGTGCTCGCCGGCTCCATCGTGAGCTCCGTCGGATGGCGCTGGCTCTTCCTCGTGAACGTCCCGATCGGTCTGATCGGGGTCCCGCTCGCGGCATACCTGCTGCGCGACACCGGGTTCCGCGAGGAGCGGGCACTCGATCGCGGCGGCCTCATCAGCGCGAGCATCGGGCTCGTCCTCCTCCTGATCGGCTTCGAGCAGGGCGCGTCGCACGGCTTCGAACAGCCGACCACGCTCGTGCTCCTGGTCTCGGGCATCCTCGTCCTGGCGCTGTTCGCGCGGAACGCGCTGCGGTCGCGGTCGCCCATCATCGACCTGCGCATCTTCCGCATCCCGGTCTTCGCGCTCGGCCTCCTCACCCTCACCCTGCTGACGGTGGTCCAGTACACGCGCCTCGTCTACATCCCCCTGGAGCTGGGCACGACACGTCCGATCAGCGCACTCACCATCGGCTTCGTGATGCTCTCCGGCGCGCTCGGGATCACGATCACCATGCCCCTCGGGGGCTGGCTCACGGATCGGATCGGCGCGCGCGTCCCGGTGGTCGTGGGGTGCTGCTTCACCGCGATCTCGTTCTGGTTCCTCGCGCACCTCTCACCCAGCACCTCGCTCGAGACGATCGGGGTGATCCTGTTCGTCGGAGGCATCGGCTCGGGCCTGGCCACGATGCCGCCGAACATCATCGCGATCAATGCGGTCCCGTCCAGGAAGGTCGCGCAGGCGACTGCCCTGAGCTCGGTGACGCGTCAGGTCGCAGCCGCGATCGGCACCGCGATCCTCGCGGCCGTGTTCGCGAGCATCCGACCGGCGGGTACCAACCTGCGGGCACCGGCACTCGTCGGTCAGTCGGTCGACGCCTACAACACGGTGTTCCTGATCGGGTTCGTCCTGCTCCTGATCGCCGGCACCGTGGCGGCGTTCCTCCCGGCCCGACGGGGTGCCCTCGCGCTCCAGGCCGAGCGTCGCTCCGAGCAGCAGCGGGGGATCGTCGCGGGGATCGGCGAGCTCGACCTCGAATCGGACGGGTCGTTCGCCTCCGAGGTGCTCTGAGCAGTCGGTTCAGTCGTCCCAGAGCTTGACCACGACGCGGCCCACCGTCTCGCGGTTGCCCATCGCGGTGATCGCCGCCGGCACGTCTTCGAACTCCACGACCCGTCCGACGACCGCCTTCACCCGCCCCGCCTGCACCATCTCCACCACGCTGCGCGTGATCTCAGCGCCCAGATCGTTCGACGGCAGGTTCCACCCGAGCAGGTTCTTCATCATCGCCTGCCGCTCGTCGTCGGCGTAGGAGAGCATCACGCCGCAGAGCTTGAAGTTCCCCAAGGCGATTCGACGCGGCACGATCGACTTCGCGTCGGCGACCGTTTTGTCGGACGCGAAGCCCATCATGAGGTAGCGGCCGTTGTACGCCAGCGCCTTGAACGAGTCCTCCATCACGGCTTCGCCGACGTTGTCGTACACGACGTCCACACCCTTGCCGTCGGTCTGCTCGAGACAGACCGGGAGGAACTCGTCGGTCGTGTAGTTGACAACGGTGTGCGCGCCGAGGCCGCGGCACAGCTGCACCTTCTCGTCGCTGCCCACGGTGGCGATCACGCGCGCGCCCTTGTCGACGGCGAGCTGGATCGCGGCCGAGCCGGCGCCACCGGCCGCTGCGTGGATGAGCACCGTCTCCCCGGCTTGGAGCTCGGCGCGGTCGAAGAGCCCGAGCCACGCGAGGTGGAACGGGAAGAACAGCGCCGCCGCGTCAGGGAGCGGGACCACCTCGGGCATCTCGAACGTCGAGACTGCCGAGCAGATCACGTACTCGGCGAAGCCCCCGTACGCCTGGAGCGTGATCGCGACCACGCGCTTGCCGATCCACTCCTCGGCACCGGGGCCACACGCATCGACGACGCCCATCGTCTCCATGCCCGGCGCGTAGGGCAGCTCGGGCGCGACCATCATGTTGCCGCCGTTGATGCGCTCCAGGTCGTTGATGTTGAACGCGAACCCGAGGACGCGCACCCGCACCTCGCCCGGGCCGGGCTCGGGGACCGGGACGTCCTCCAGCTGCAGGACGTCGGTGGGCTCGCCGTACTCGTGCACCCGCCAGGCCCGCATCGTCGTCGGCGTCATGCGTCGTCCCCCTGTTGCGGATCGTCTGCACCCCTACCTCGCGCCGACGCAGCGGTCGACCTGCGGTTCGCCCGCGCTCCGTCGAACGAGGCGCCATCGTCGTCCACGCTCTTCCCGCCGGACAAGTCCGTGACCTCCCGGACTTTCCCGCGGCCCGGGTTCCGGCCAACCTGGTGCGGTGCCCCGCGCCCCCGTCCCGCGGCGTCGACGCTCCCGGTGAGTGCCGGGGACGTCGACGCCGCTGCCGCACGCATCACCGGCGCGATCGTGTCCACGCCGTTCGCGCCCTCACGCACGTTGTCGGCGATCACCGGCGCCGACGTGTTGGTGAAGTTCGAGAACCTGCAGTTCACCGCGTCGTTCAAGGAGCGCGGGGCCTGCAACCGGATGCGGCTCATGGACGACTCGACGCGTGCCCGCGGCGTGGTGGCGGCATCGGCCGGGAACCACGGCCAGGGCGTCGCCCATCACGCCGCGCTCCTCGGCGTCGACGCGACGATCGTCATGCCCGAAGGCACGCCCTTCGTGAAGGTCACCCGCACCGCGGCCCTGGGCGCCACGATCGTGCAGACCGGTGCCGACTTCCGGGCTGCCCGCATCGCGGCGGTCGCGCTGGCGGAGTCCCGCGGCAGCACGTTCATCTCTCCGTACGACGACCCCGCGGTGATCGCCGGGCAGGGCACGCTCGCACTCGACATGCTCGCTGCCGAGCCCGACCTCGACGCCCTGGTCGTGCCGGTCGGCGGCGGTGGCCTGCTGGCGGGCATGGCCGTCGCGGCGCGCGCACGGGCACCGCACGTCGAGCTGATCGGGGTCCAGGCCGCCGAGTGCCCATCGATGGTGACTGCTCTCTCCGAGGGACCGCGGATCGTGCCCTGCAGCACCATCGCCGAGGGGATCGCGGTGAGCGAGGCCGGGGTGGTCACGACCGAGATCATCGGCACCCTGGTCGACGACGTCGTGACGGTGAGCGAGGCACACCTCGAGGAGGCGATCAGCCTCTACCTCGAGATCGAGAAGGTGATCGCCGAGGGTGCGGGCGCGGCATCGCTCGCCGCGCTGCTCGAGCACCCCGAGCGGTTCCGCGGCAGGCGGGTCGGGCTCGTGCTGAGCGGCGGCAACATCGACCCGCGGCTGCTCACGTCGGTGATCCTGCGCTCACTCGCGCGCACCGGCCGGATCACCCGACTCGTGCTCGACGTCAACGACACCCCGGGTGCGCTCGGCGGCATCACCACGATCGTCGGGCGCTCCGGCGCCAACATCGTCGAGGTCGAGCACCGCCGCGACGTGCTCGCGATCGGCCTCAAGGGCGCGCGGCTGGTGCTCGTCATCGAGACCCGTGACCGGGAGCACGTCGAGGAGATCGTGGCGGCCCTCGGCGCCGAGGGCTACCGGGTCAGCGTCGAGACGCCGACCTGAGGCGCTACGCCGCGTCCCCGTCGCCCGGTTCCGGCTGGAGGCCGAACTGCTCGATGTAGGGCGCGAACTCCTTGCGCACGGTGTCGGGATCGACGCCATAGTCCTCTGCCTTGTAACGGTGGATGCCGTCCTTCCCCTTCGGGTGATCGGCGATGTACTCGCGCATCGCGTCGGCACCGTCGGCCGACATCGGTAGGTCGAGTGCGTCGTAGATCTTCTCGATCTCGACGAACTGGTCGGCGACGAAGTCCGTGAAGTACATGTCGTAGAAGACGGCCTCGGGGTACTCCTTCGCGACGCGCACCGCCATGGTGCGCTCCAGCACCATCTTCAGACGGGCAGTCCAGTCGGCTGCGATCTCGAACCGGTCGACTTCGTCGCTCCCCTTCGATCGCACGAGCGCGGTGAGGCTCGCGTACGACGTCATCGACTTCACGGGGTCGCGGTGGGTGAACACGATGCGCGCGTCGGGGTACGTCTCCAACAGCTGCGCGATGCCCCACATGTGGGCACCGGTCTTGAGCATCCAACGATCGCCGGGCTTGTGCCACCAGAGGTGCTGGAGCTGCTTGCGGTGGAACTCGTAGACCGCGGCGTAGTCGGCCCCGTCGTCCACCCAGTCCTGGTACGTGGGGACGCGGAACTGGTTGTGGAAGAGGGCGGTGCACATCGCCTCCCCCATCATGACGACGCACTCCTGCGAGAGCGTGGCGCCCATCGGGTGCATCGCCGCGAACATCGTCGACTGGAGATCGCCGCTCGGGATCGTCGCCTGGCACGCCTCGACCCGCGGGTCGTCGTTGCCGACCGACGCTTCGGGTGGGGGTGAGGGGAACATCAGCTCCCAGGTGAGGGGTGCGCGGTTCGCGGGGTCCTGGTTGAGGATGTCGTGCAGGATCGTCGTGCCCGTGCGCGGCAGCCCCACGATGAACACGGGCTTCACGATGTCGACCCGGGCGATCTCCGGGTACAGCTCGCGGTCGCGCACGTACTGCAAGCGGTTGGTGATGTGCAGCAGCATGCGCTCCTCGGCGATGAACCGGCCCACGTCGTTGAGCCGGGCATCGCGGTTGAGGGAGTCGACGAAGCGGTCGAGGCCCTCCAGGAACTGGCCCGGGCCGAGCTCCGTGAGGCCGCCGGCGCGCTCCTGGCCCCGGGCCATCAGATCGTCGCGGTCGAACACCGTCGGAGAGGTCACGAGGCCGCAGGCTACAGGTGGCGCATCCGAGGGCGTCGCCGGGAAGCCCGGGCCCCGCCGGGAGGAGCCACCGACCGACACACCGGTACGAGCGGCTGAGCGCATCGTCCAATCCCCCGGCGACGTCGCTCAGCCGCTCGTCGCGTCCGCGCGACGGACTGATTAGCCTGCGGACATGGCCAGCACGACTGACCTCTCCACCCGGCGCAACCGTGTCCGGGTCATGGTTCGCATCCTGCTCGCGACCCTCGACGCGAACCCGTCGAACGTGGTCCGCGTGACCCGTGCGACGGCGCCACTTTCGATCGAGCTCCCGGCCAACGTGGTGGCTCGCTCGAGGTCGCGTACCGCGCAGCAGGCGACCGCATGAGACGGCTGCGACTCGCGCTCGCCGCGGCTGCCGTCGCTGCGCTCGCCGCCGGGTGCCTTCCCGGACCGAACGGCCGCTTCCCGCCCAGCGCGTTGACCCCGGTCACGCCCGAGTGTGTGGTGGTCAACGACGTCGCGGGGCGGCTCGGCGCGATGCTCGCCGAAGCCAGAGCAGCGGGCACCGGCCTGGCGCCGGAGCGCAGCAGCTACCTGCCGCCCGGCGTCGCTCAGCCGCCGCGTATCGAATCCTGCTACCGCAGCTACGACATGCAGGTCTGGTGGAGGAACTACTACTGCTCGATCGGGAGGTGCGGCCTCGCCGCAGTCCCCGGCACGAGCAAGCACGGCCTCGGGCGCGCGGTGGACTTCGAGGACGCCGGCGGCGAGCTCACGTGGTCGTCGCTCGGCTACCAATGGCTGTACGCGAACCGGCGCGGTTCGGGTTCCACCAGCCGACGTCGGTCCAGTTCTTCGGTGCCAACCCAGAGCCGTGGCACTGGGAATCGGGCTGATCCGCTCGGGGCCACGCCGTCGACTTCGAGGACCGGCTCGGCGAGCTGACGTTCACCTCGCCCGGCTACCAGTGGCTCGTCGACCACGCGGCGCGCTTCGGGTTCTTCCAGCCCGAGTCGGTGCAGCAGCGCGGGGCCAACGAGGAGGCCTGGCACTGGGAGGCGCAGTGAGCGCCGGTGCGCCATGCTGGCGGCCATGGGTGACGGGCCGCAGGGCGAGCGCGACGAGCGCGACGACGAGCTGGTGCTCGGCGAGGTCCCCGAGGGGCTCGGCGCCGACCTCTACCCGAAGCACCTCGAGGACCTGAAGCGGGAACCGGCGTTCGGCGAGGCCGTGCTCTCGTTCCCCGACGACGCCGGTGGGCACCACGAGATCGCGCTGCACGACGTCGAAGCCACCGAAGGCGCCGATGACGGCAGCGATCGCACCAAGATCCTGTTGCGGAACGGTGCGATCGTCGTCGTGAGCGGCGCGGTCATCGCCGGTGCGATCGCTGCGGTTCGATATCGCCGCAAGCACCGGTCGTAGGCGGCAGCCGGATGGCAACGGTCCGATGAACCGGTCGGTGGACACGCTGCGCGCCGTGCTCCGTACGCCCGACCTGCGGCGGGCCCAGATCGGGTTCGCCGCGTTCAACATCGCCGAGCTGGCCGTCTGGATCGCGATGCTCGTGTTCGCGTTCGAGCGTGGCGGCGCGACGGAGGCGGGGCTCGTCTCGGTCGTGCAGCTGGTCCCGGCCGCGCTCGTCGCGCCCTTCCTCGGCACGCTCGCCGACCGCGCCGCGCCGACGAAGGTGCAGACCACGGCGTACGTGGCCCAGGCACTGGCCGTCGGGGCGACGGCCGCAGTCCTGGCACTCGACGGCCCGGACGTCGTGGCGTACTGCTCGGCCGCGATCGCCACGATGGCGTTCACCACGAGTCGTCCGACGCAGGCGGTACTGACGCCCACGCTGTCGCGGTCGCCGCTCGAGCTCGTGGCGGCGATGGTCACGTCCGGGTGGATCGAGAACTCATCGGTGCTCATCGCACCGGCGATCGCCGGTCTGATCCTCGCGGCCGCCGATGCCGCGACCGTCTTCGGCGTCATGGCGGTGCTGCTCGTACTCGGAGCGCTCGCGATCGCGCCGTTGCGGGCGAGCGATCCCGATCCCCGGAGGGGCGCGGCCGACGATCTCGCGGCGAGCGGAGCGCGCGAGGTCACCGAAGGGTTCCGCACGCTCCGCGAACACCAGCCCGCGCGTCTCATGGTGGGCTTCCTCGGGTTGGAGCACGTCGCGTGGGGCGCGATCGACCTGCTCGCGGTCGTGCTCGCGCTCGACCTCCTCGACCTCGGTCCGAGCGGCGCGGGCTACCTGCAGGCTGCGTTCGGCGCCGGCGGACTCGTCGGGATCTCAGTCGCCGTGCTGCTCGTCGGCGGCCGACGCCTCGCCCCGGCGGTGGTCGGCGGCGCGCTCGTCTGGGGTGCCGCCTTGGTCGTGCTCGGCGCGGCGCCGGGCACTGCCACGGCGTTCGCCCTGCTCGTGCTCGCCGGCGGTGGTCGGGCGGTGCTCGACATGGGTGCGCGTACGCTCCTGTTGCGTGCGTCGCCACCCCATGTCGTGTCCCGGGTGTTCGGCGTCGCCGAGGGGCTCGACATGCTCGGGCTTGCGCTGGGCTCCCTGCTCGTCCCCGTGCTGGTTGCCCTCGGCGGACCCGAAGCGGCGCTGGTCGGCGTCGGGGTGTTGATCGCCGCGCTCGCGGCCGTCCGCTTCGGCGCGGTCCTGTCGGTCGACGAGGCCGCGCACGTCCCGATCGTCGAGCTCGCGCTGCTGCGGCGCCTCCAGATCTTCGAACCGCTGCCGACGTCGTCGCTCGAGGCGCTCGCCCAGGCGTTGACGGCCCGGGAGTTCGCGGCCGGCGCCGTCGTCGTGCGGGAAGGCGACCGGGGCGAGTGGTACTTCGCGATCGCGCACGGGGAGGTCGAGGTGCGGAGGGGAGATGCCTGTGTGGCCGTGCTCGGTCGGGGTGACGGGTTCGGCGAGATCGCGCTGTTGCACGACGTGCCGCGCACGGCGACCGTTCGGGCGCGCGGCGACGTCCGGCTCTACGCGCTCGAACGCGAGGACTTCCTGATCGCGCTCACCGGCCACGAGCCGACCGCGTCCGTCGCACGCGGCATTGCCGACGAGCGCCTGGACCCTTCCTGACCCCGCCCCGGACGATGGCTGCGTCCCTCACGTTCCTCTGCGACGCTCGGGGACGCAGGCCGATGACCACGGACGTGCGTCCCTGGCCCCGGAAGACTCGGGTGAGAGGCGCATCCAGGAGAAGACGAAGGGGGAACGCGTGCTGCTCGACGGGAAGGTGATGGTCGTCTCAGGGGTCGGCCCGGGCCTCGGCCGGGAGATCGCGACTGCGGCGGTGCGCGAAGGCGCGTCGGTGATGCTCGGCGCCCGGCGTGAGGAGCGGCTCCGCGCTGTCGCCGACGCGATCGATCCGGCGGGCGAGCGAGTGGCGTTCCAGGCGACCGACATCACCGAGCCGGACCAGTGCTCACGCCTCGTCGACGCGGCGGCGGATCGGTTCGGCCGACTCGACTCCGTCGTCAACTGCGCCGCGCTCGACACGACCTTCGGCGGTCTCGTGGGCACCGACTTCGACGACTGGCGAGCGACGTTCGAGACGAACGTGTATGGGTCGCTGCGCGTCTGCGAGGCGGCGATCCCACACCTCAAAGTGCGCGGAGGGGCGATCGTCTTCATCGGTGCGCAGGCGAGCTACTGGCCCCAGATGATGCAGATGGCGTACGCGTCGTCGAAGGGCGCGCTCACGACCGCGATGCACTACCTCGCCAAGGAGCTGGGGCCCGACCGGATCCGCGTGAACACGGTGGTCCCGACCTGGATGTGGGGACCACCCGTCGAGGCCTACGTGGAGATGACGGCGAACGCCCAGGGCGTCGCGCCCGAGGAGATCGTCGGCGGCATCACCGCGAACATGCCGCTCGGCGAGATCCCCACGGACGGCGACATCGCAGAGGTCGTCGTGTTCTTCGCGTCGGACCGGGCCCGCATGGTCACGTCGCAGTCGCTGCTCGTGAACGCCGGGGAGTTCCCACACTGAGGCACCCCCGCCCGGACGCAGCGTCAGTCGTCGGCGGTGGCCGCGGACCAGTCGGTGCGGAGCACGTCGAGATCAAGGCGTTCGACGGCAGCCACGCGCGCATGGGCGTGCTCGCGGCGCGCCGCTTCGTTCGGCGGCAACATGGCATCCCGGGCCCACCGGGCAGCGACCGCAGCGCCGGCCCGCGACCCCTGGTAGCCGAGGTCGACCTTCTTCCGGGGGTCGAGATAGATCGAGACGGTCAGCGGCGCGCACCAATGCCTGGTCGAGCTCGCCACCTGCGCCCCGGGCGCGGGCGACGAGGTACGACGCGAGCACTCGGAGCTGGTTCCACCCGTCAGCCGACGCCTTGCGACCACGTGTCGCGGAGCTCACCACCGCGTTGGCGGCTGCGGCCGCCCACCGTGGCGTCGCTCCGGCCGCGGACGTCGATCCGGCGGCCTTGGTCCCTTCGATCGTGCGGGTGATCCAAGGCGTGAGCCGTGTCATGGCCTGTTGTTCGAGCCGGCGAGCGGCAGTGCTCGCCGGCGGTGCGGCGACCGACACGATCATGTGTTGCGCGGTCTGCGCGTCGGGGACGTCGAACGGCTCGTCGAAGACCCCGTCGAGCAAGCGGTTCACGGACTCGGCGACCCGCAGCCCTGCGATCGGTGAGCCTTCGTACAGCTGCCGGGTGCGCTGCTGCAGCCTCCGTGTCGCGATGCCGGCGAGGCGAGCAGCGCGCCCCAACGATGGGTCGGTCACGCGGCTCCTGCGGCTTCCAGGGCGGCCGGCGTGGCGCGCTCGGAGCGCGCCCGATGCTGCTCGTACGCCCAGCCGGGACCGCGCAGGACATAGGACAACCGCTCGCGCCAGGTCGTTGACCCGCGCGACGTCGCGCAGCATGTCTGTGTGCTCGTGGGTCATGATCCGCACCGGATCGAAGGTCTCGATGTTCTTGGTCAGCCCGTAGACCACGGCTTCATCCTCGCGCTCGTAGGTGCCGAACAGGCGGTCCCAGACGATGAGGATGCTCCCGTGGTTCCGATCGAGGTACTGGCGGTTGCTGCCGTGGTGCACCCGGTGGTGCGAAGGCGTGTTGAGCACCTGCTCGAACGGTCCCAACGACCGGATCGTGTCGGTGTGGATCCAGTACTGGTAGAGGAGGTTGATGCCGCGGGCGGACGCGATCACCCCGGGCTGGAACCCGACCAGCGCGAGCGCGCTGTAGGGCAGGAACGTCCCGAAGGCATCGGCGACGGGTTGCCGCAATGCGGTCGACAGGTTGTACCGCTCGCTCGAGTGGTGCACGACGTGGATGGCCCACATGTACCGGCTCTCGTGCATGAACCGGTGGTTCCAGTAGTAGATGAAGTCCCAGGCGAGCACCGCGCCCGCGAGGGCGACCGGCCCGGTCCCCAGGTCGCGCACGACGCGGTGCTTCCACATCCTGTCGGGCGTCGTGCGCGACGCGAAGGTCGAGGTGATCGCGATCCCCCCCGCGACGACCGACGCGACACCGGCAACCTTCGCGACCTTGCGAGCCACCCGCCCGCGGCGCATCTCGCGGTTCTGACGGTTGCGATCACCCGCCTCCTCATCCGCTGCTTCGCGTCGGGCGACCAGGTCGGCGACCGTGGTCACCGCGACCGCGCCGAGGGCGGTCGCGAGCAGCGCCTTCCCGAACCGGCCCTTCCCCGGGGTGACCGGCTTCAGGAGCTTCTGCAGCACGATGGGGGCGACGAGGCTCGCCACCCCCATCGAGAGACTCGCGATCGTGTCGCGCCGCTCGTAGTCGGCCGGGGACGGGCCGTGCGCCTCGGCCCGACGACGCAGGTACGCCGCCTCGAGGGCCATCGTCCCGAAGTAGCCGGGCGTAGCCGCGACCGTCAGATCCATCCGACGCCGATCCAACCCATGCGATCCAGTGTCGCGCTCAAGTGTCCTCGGCGGGAGTGGTCGCCCGCAGGGCCCGGCTCGACGGCCCCCGCATGAAGTAGACGGCGATCAGGACGTACACGACGTAGCACGCCTCGACGCTCACGAAGGCGAGTGGGATCGCGAGCCCGTACACGATCGGCCCGACGAGCGACCGGTGCACGGACCGCCGCACGCTCCCCGGGTCGACGCCGGACACGAGCAGCCGGGGATGCCGCTCGAGGTACACCCAGATCCCCGTGAACGCGAGCCCGATACCTGCCATCGTCGCGCTGTAGATCGCCGCGGCGACCTGAGCGTTGCTCCCCCCCTGCTGCGTGAAGTCGGCC
Organism: uncultured Acidimicrobiia bacterium; assembly: GCA_963809885.1. GTDB lineage: Bacteria > Actinomycetota > Acidimicrobiia > IMCC26256 > PALSA-555 > JALHSW01. The sequence continues at coordinate 387,584 of CAWELA010000002.1, forward strand.
AGGAGGGAGGTCGGGAAGGGCAGGAAGCCGATGCCCAGCAGGAGGAGCAGGTTCGCGAACAAGAGGCCGCGGTCGACGTGGCTGATCCGCTCGAACATCGAGTGATGGCTGACCCACATGATCCCGATCACCGTGAAGGACAGCACGTACGCGACGTACGACGGCCACCGGTCGACGAGCGTGTCCCAGAGCTGACCCTGCGCGGTCGTCGGGATGTCGATGTTGAGGACCAACAGCGTGATGGCGATCGCGAGCACGCCGTCGCTGAACGCCTCGAGCCGCTCGGTCGTCGGGTCCGAACGCTGGGGCGCGGGGGCCGGTTGACTCACAGGCGCAGCGTACGACAGCGCCGGTTCTGGCGGACAACGCCGGTAGCCTCACGACCGATGCCTCCGCGCGTACCGGGATCGCTGGCCGAGCGCGCACGGCACGTCCTCGACGACAACCGCCGCGACGGTTGGACCTGTCCGGAACCTGACTTCTACCCGCACCAGTGGCTCTGGGACTCCTGCTTCATCGCGATCGGCCTCGCCACCTTCGACGCCGACCGCGCGGCGGACGAGCTCCGTGCCGTGTTCCGGGGCCAGTGGGCGAACGGCATGCTCCCCCACATGATCTTCGCGAACGACGTGGCCGACGTCGGGAGCAAACGGATCTGGCAGTCACGCAAGTTCGCCGACGCGCCACGCGACGTCGCGACCTCATGCATCACCCAGCCGCCGATCGCGGCCATCGCCGTGTGGCATGTCGCCCAAGCGCTCCCGGCGGCCGAGCGTCGGACACTCCTCGCCGAGCTGCTCCCGAAGCTCGTCGCCTACCACGCGTGGATGTACCGGGAGCGCGACCTGCACGACCGGGGGCTCGTCACGCTGATCCACCCGTGGGAGTGCGGCCTCGACACGACGCCGCCCTGGATGCGTGCCCTGCGGCGCAGGTCCGAACCGTGGTGGATGCGCGCGGTCCTGCGCTTCCGCCTGACCCGCGTCGCCCGCTTCTTCCGTCGGGACACCCGCTACGCGCCGGCGGCGGAGCGTCTCAGCGACGACGACGGCCTGCGCATGCTCGTGCTCGCGCACCGCGCCAAGCGTTCCGGCTTCGAGCTGCGCCGGATGTCACCGGGGGACTCCGTGCTCATCGAGGACCTCGCGTTCAACTCGTTCCTCGTCGTGGCGAACCGCGCGCTCCGCGACATCGCCGAGGACCTCGAGGTCGGCCTCGACCCCGAGCTCGAGCGTCACTTCCCGAGCACGGTCGCGGCGATCGACGAGCACCTCTGGGATGACGCGACGGGCCAGTACTACTCCTGCGACGCGGTCACGGGGCGACTCCTCACGCTCCCGACGGTCGCGACCTTCCTCCCCCTGTGGGCGGGCGTCCGCGCCGACCGCGCCGCCCGGCTCGTCGGTCGACTCGCCGACGACTCGGGCTCGTGGCCGCGCTACCCGATCCCGAGCGTGCCCACCGACGCACGGCTCTTCGACGCGCAGCGCTACTGGAAGGGGCCGACCTGGGTGAACATGAACTGGGCGGTCATCCAGGGCCTGCGCACGAGTGGCGCCGCTGACGTCGCCGATGAGCTGCGGACGCGCACGCTCGACCTCACGGATCGCAACGGGTTCGCCGAGTACTTCTCACCGCTCACCGGCGAGGCGTTCGGGGCGCGCCGGTTCTCGTGGACCGCCGCGCTCGTGCTCGATCTGCTCGACGAGGACCCGGCGGACGAGTCACCGGTCGACGAGTGACCGGTTGCTAGGAGGCGCGGGCGAGTGCCCGCTCGGCGAGCCCGCGGAGGACCGACTCGGAGACGCTCGCCGGGTCACCGTTCGCGGCGACGATCGCGGTGACCTGCACGAACGTCTTCCCGTCGAGCACCTCGATGCTCCCCTCGCCGAGGAACTCGTCGAGCGCGTAGAAGGCCTTGTCACCGAGCCCGGCGACCTTCGTCGGCGGGGGGCTGTCGACGTCGTGCAACGTCTGGCGGAGCGCCTTCAGCGTCCGGGTCATCGCGAGCCTCGCCTGCTTGCCGGTGGCCAGCCGGACGGTGGCACCGCGCGCCGTGCCGGTGCCGTCGAACCCGCAGGTCGTCCCCGTGCCGGCGTCGTACGCGTGCCCGGGCTCGAACGTGCTCCCGAGTGCGGCGGCAAGCTCCTGCGGCGTGAGCAGGTCGCACACCCGCACCCCGGGCGCGGCCGCCGCGTGGGCCGGGCCCGTGAGCCCCGCGAGCGCGGCCACCGCGCCGAGCGCCAGCACCGCCGCCGACCGCACCGCCGCCGACCGCACCGCTGCCGACCGCACCGCTGCAGGTGACATGATGACCATGACCCTACCGAGACCTCGGGCGCGTCCCCGACCCGCGGCCCATCCGGCGGCCGCGGCGGCTCCGAACACCTCCTTGGGCGCCAGCTCGGTTCGGCAGGATCGGTTCGGCAGGAGGAGCAGGTCATGACCAGGATCGACGTCGGCCCCGCCACCGTGACCGACGAGGAGCTCACCGCCGAGGCCCTCGCCGCGGATCCCGAGACCCCGGTGCGCGCCGACGCCGTCGACTTCTGGGACCTCACCGGGTCTCGCCCGAAGCACGCCTTCGGCGACTGGTACATGGCGTCCGCGGCCGGCGGCACCCGGCTCGTGCGCGGCTGGCGGCGCAACGTGGTGTTGCTGGTGATCCTCGCGTTCCTGGTGATCGACGCGTACGGCCTGTGCAACACCTACGGATGGGTAGCGTTCGGTTAAGACTCCGCCAGTCCGCTCAAGCGGGCCGCTCCACACGGTCGAAGCACGAGATGCCTGGGCTTGGGCCGGACCGACAGTGGAGTCAGCTGTGCAGCAGGACACGCGGTCGAGGATCCCCACATCTGCAACCCGGGCCGCCGGCGCCGTGCTCGGATGCGTCGGTGCAGTGGCGGTCGTCGCCATCGCCGGCACGTCGAGCAACCGCGATGCCGCGGTCGGCGCCGCAGCGTTCCTGGCCGCCGTCGTGGTCGGCAGCTTCCTCGCCCGGGTCCGCTTCGGAGCCCGGGTCGAGGAGATCGAGCGCCTCGCCACCCGCGACCCGCTCACCGGACTCGCGAACCGTCGTGTGCTCGACGAGACGCTGCCCCGGGAGGTCGCCCGAGCCCGACGCACGCTCGCGCCCCTGAGTGCGATCGTCGTTGACGTCGACCACTTCAAGGGCGTCAACGACCGCCACGGCCACCAGGCCGGGGACGAGGTCCTGTGCACGATCGGCGAGACCCTCGAGCAGAACACCAAGGGCTTCGACGTAGTGGTGCGCTTGGGCGGTGACGAGTTCGCGGTCCTGCTCCCCGGGTGCAGCGCCGCCGACGCCGCGCAGGTCGCGGAGCGCTTGCTGCTCCGGACGTCGATCGAGGCGCTCGGGCAGCCGGTCACGATCAGTGCCGGCCACGCGACGCTCACCGAGGAGATGGCCGACGGCGACGCTCTCCTCGCCGTCGCGGACGCGGGGCTCTACGCGGCCAAGCGCGCCGGACGCTCGCGTGCCGCCACGGTGCAGGACGTGATCCTCGCGCCGAATCCGCGGCGCGGTGCTGAGCTCCGGTTCGACGAGCGCCGGACCAGCTGAGTCGATCAGACGCGGAACTGGTGCGGCTCCGGCAGCGACGCGATCGGCCCGACGGGACGGGGGCGCCGGGTACGGGATGCGGCCGCTTGCCGCTGCACGGGTGGGTGTGGGTGCGCCGGGGTGTCGGTGAGGTCGTGCTCCATCGCGACGAGCCAGACCAAGCTGGTCACCGCGCACGACAGCGTGCAGGTGGCCGCCACGATGCCCAGTGCGATGAACACCATGGGCGTGGACCACATGACTGCGGCCACCAGACCAGCGGCAAGGAACACGAAGGTGGCGGCGCTGATCGCCTGCCGGAACGAGGCACGCCGCCGTGCCCCGAACGTGTGGCGGTGCGTCCAGCGTTCGTACAGGTCCACAGCCAGGACCACCGAGGCCAGGAGCATCAGGACGACGATGGACTGGATCGGCCAGAGGAGGACCACGACCAAGCCGGCCGCTACGCCCATGACCCGGAGGGCGCGTCGGCGCAACCCGGATCGGTCGTCCCCAGGGGATCGCCGGGAGCCGCTGCCCTGCATGAGCGTCCCTCTCTCGTTCGACGGTGAGACTGCTCTTGCATCGGCATCACTCGGTCCGCTCCTGAGGAACCATTGCCACCGTCGTCGGACTTGCGGGCGACGAGCTCGATCCGCACGACGCCGGCGGGTCACCCATCGGCGGCGGCGACCCCTGAGGCGGCGAGGCCGCGACGGGCCTCTGCGGTGAAGGGGTAGGCGAGGTGTCGGAGGTACGAGTCCTGGGGCACCGGGTCGTGGGTACCGAAGCCGGTCGGGCATCGGCCCTTCGGCAGGTACGCGGTGCCGAACATCTTGTCGAGCAGCGGCAGGCCGAAGTTCTTGTCACGGGCGTCGTCGTCGATCGCGTGGTGCCAGTGGTGCCACTCCGGCGTGTTGATCACCCAGCGCAGCACGGGGAAGCGCAGACGCACGTTCGCGTGCTGGAACAGCGCGAGCAGCGTGACGAACACCGCGACCCCGGCGAAGACCCCGTTGCCGTAGCCGAGCAAGAACAGCGGCAGGATCGCGAACGCCTGTGTGAACGCCTGGTCGAACGGGTGCAGACGCCCGGACGCGACCCAGTCCATCTGCTCGATGCTGTGGTGGACCGCGTGGAAGCGCCAGAGGAACGGGACGGTATGGGTGAGGCGATGACCCCAGTACTGGCCGACGAACACGAGCGCGAACCCGAGCACGATCGCGGCCTCGGTCGACACGTACCCGACCAGGTCGAAGCCGCGCACCCAGATGAGGGGCAGTGCGAACAGCACGACGAGCACGATCGCGCCCACCGTCGAGAAGAAGTTGTTCACGAGGATGTGGGTGAGGTCCGTGACCAGCCCCCGGCGGAGCACCCGCTGCTTGCGGAGGGCAAACAGCTTCTCGAGCGGCACGAAGAGGAGGAAGAGGACTGCGACGCCCAGCGCGGCACTGCCGCGGGTCAGCAGCGCGAACACGATCGCAGCGACGAAGGTGAGGCCGGTGACGAGACCCAGGCGGCTCGGCCGATCGTCGATCTCGGGGAGGGGGCGGGTCGTCATCGGGTCCATCCGAGCACGGGGATGTCAGCGTTCTCAGGAGCCAGTGTGATCGTTCTGTGAAGCGGCGGAGGTCCCGACGTCGGCCCGCCATGAGGTCGACGAGGTTCCCGAGCGCGAGGCCCACGTCCGCCGGGCGCGCACCGACGCGCCTCCGTACGGGCCGCACGCCACGACCCGGCCCTCGACGTATCACGGACGCTCACCCCTCGCGGCGGGCGAGGATCTCGCCGTGCAGCACTGCGAAGAACCCATCGGGCTGCGTGGCCCAGGTCCGCCACGCCGCGGCGATCGCCGCGAGCTCGACGGTGTCGGAGAGCCCGTAGGCGACGGCCTGCTCCGCGAACGCCGACTGCTCGACGCGGTCGGCCCACAGCCCGCCCCACCACGAGCGGTCCTCCGGGTTCGCGAACGTCCAGGTCGAGCTCGACGCGCGCACCTCGGCGAAGCCTGCGGCCTGCACCCAGCCGAGGAGGTGCCGACCGGCGTCGGCATCGGCCTCGTTGCGAGCCGTGACCAGGTGGTACAGCTCGAGCCACCGGTCGAGCAGCGGTACGGCCGGCGCCCACACGAAGGCGCCGTAGTCGCCGTCGCGCACGGCGAGGAGCCCACCGGGCCGCAGCACCCGGTACATCTCACGCAGGGCCGCCACGGGCGCGGTGAGGTGCTGCAGCACCTGGTGCGCGTGGACGACGTCGAACGACGCGTCCGCGAGGTCGAGCGCGTACGCGTCCCCGGTCGCGAAGCTGACGTTCGCGGCCTCGGTCTCGCGCCGACGCGCCTCGGCCTGTTCGATCACATCGACGGCCGTGTCGATCCCCACCACTCTCCCGGGGGCGACTCGGGCCGCGAGGTCGAGCGTGATCGTGCCGGGACCGCAGCCCAGATCGAGGAGGTCGAGGCCCGCTTCGAGCTCCGGCAAGAGGTAGCCGGCAGAGTTCTCCGCGGTGCGCCAGGTGTGACTGCGCAGCACCGACTCGTGGTGCCCATGGGTGTAGGTGTCGCTCACGCGCCCATCTTCTCAGGCGTCCCACCCGGCTTCCCGCCGGCGCGATGAGCGCCGGCACTCCCGAGCCTCCGGAGCCGGGCGCTACCCTCGTCGCGTGCCGGATTCGATGTCGCTCGACGAGCTGCGCGAGGGCGTGCTCAACGTCACGGTGCTGGCGTCGGGCCGCAAGGCGCTCGTGATCCGTCGGGGCGACGACATCAGCGTGTTCGCCGAGGTCTGCCCCCACATGGGAGCCGACATGAGCGACGCCACCTACTGCGCCGATGCCGGCACGATCCGGTGCCACTGGCACGGGTACGTGTTCGACGCCGCCGACGGTCACTTCGTCGAGAACCCGAACGTCCAGATCATGGCAAAGCTCCGAGCGCCCAGCCGGCACTTCGATCCCGATCGGGTGCCGCCGTACCACCTCAGGAAGCTGCCGTTCCGGGTCGAAGACGGCACGATCCACATCGGGGCCGGATGAAGTACGTCTTCACGCACGCGTACGAGCTGGACACGAACGTCGCGTGTGCGGTCGCGGCGTATCTCGACGCGGAGCACTACATCTTCCTGCACAACAAGTACTCGCCCCAGTACGAGGTCCTCAGCCACGTCGACGACAAGATCATGATCCGGCAGACCTGGCTGTTCCGGGGCCGACGCGTCGCGCAGATCTGCACCTGCGAATACATCGCGCCCGCCCGCTTCCTCAACTACGACATCAAGTCCGACCCGTGGTGGAAGCCGAGCGTCCACCACTTGGTGAAGACGCGCACCGATCTCCGCTACTACCCCGACGAGACCGGTGAGCGGACGATCAGCCACCTCACGGTCGAGCTGCGGATGCCCTTCTTCCTGTATCCGCTCCGGCACCTCATCGAGAAGAAGATGCGCGCCTTGAAGGAGGAGAAGGACAAGGAGGACATCGAGATGATCGACCGGCGCGCCGAGCTGTTCGGGCGTGGCAACGCCAAGGCCTACCTCGCGGACCACCAGTTCATGCTCCACAAGGACGAGTTCGTGGAGCACTTCGCGTCCGACGACCCGACCGTCGGCTCGCCGCCCGACGAACCGATCCGCACCGCGCGCTTGCTCACGGCCGATCGAGTCGATACATCGGCGACATGACCGTGTCCCGAGCGTTTGTCGGCCGGACGATAGGTTCGGTGGGTGGCTCCCGGAGTCGTCGTCGAAGCACTCGAGAAGCGGTTCGGCGACTTCCGCGCGCTCCAGGGGGTCGACTTCGTCGCCGAGGAGGGCACGATCGTCGGGCTGCTCGGGCCGAACGGTGCCGGGAAGACGACGACCATCAACGTGCTCACGACGCTCCTGTGTGCTGACGGTGGTCGCGCGACCGTCGCCGGCTACGACGTCGCGTCGCAGCCCCAGCTCGTGCGGCGCGGTCATCGGGCTCACCGGTCAGTACTCCGCGGTCGACGAGGACCTCACCGGGCGCGAGAACCTCGAGCTCGTCGGCCGCCTCGGCCGGATGACGAAGCCCATGGCCCGGCAACGCTCCGTCGACATGCTCGGCGACGTTCGACCTCACCGACGCGGCCGACCGGCTGCTCCGCACCTACTCGGGCGGGATGCGCCGTCGGCTCGACCTCGCGGCGAGCCTGATGGTGGCACCCGAGGTGCTGTTCCTCGACGAGCCGACGACCGGTCTCGACCCGCGGAGCCGGCTCGCACTCTGGGACATCATCGCCGAGCTCCGGGGCTACGGGACCACGGTCGTCCTCACCACGCAGTACATGGAAGAGGCCGACCACCTCGCCGACCGCATCAGCGTGATCGACGGTGGGCGGATCATCGCCGAGGGTACCGCCGACGAGCTGAAGGCCCGCGTGGGCGGCGACGTGGTCCACCTCGCGGTCCATGACCGGAGCGCCACCGCCAAGGCCGCCGCGCTGCTGGCGCGGACGTTCTCCGTGTCACCGAGCGACCTCGTGGTCGACGAGCACCTCGGCACTGTCCAGGTGCCGGTCGCCCAGGGCGCCGCGGCGCTGGTCGACGTCGTGCGCGCGGTCGACGCCGAGGGGATCGTGGTCGAAGACCTCGGGCTGCGCCGTCCGTCGCTCGACGACGTGTTCCTCGGCCTCACCGGGCATCTCGCCGACGACCCCCGGCCCGACGCCCCCGAACCCAAGACCAGTCGCCGACGAGGACTCCGCGCCTGATGGCGACGCTCGCACGACCGCTCGACATCGAGAGCCCCGAGGACCGCGCCGCACTCCCGCCCCAGCGGGTGCTCGCCGACATCTGGCTGCTGGCCCAGCGCAACCTGCGACGGGTCATGCGCAACACCGGCCTGATCGTGTTCTCGACGATCCAGCCGTTGATGCAGCTGATCCTGTTCGCGTACGTCTTCACCGCGGTCGCGAACATCGGCGCCGGGATCGGCTACCGGGAGTTCATCGTGCCGGCAATCCTGGTGCAGTCGATCGCGTTCGCCGCGATGGGCTCGGGCGTCGGCATCGCGTACGACCTCGAGTCCGGGATGATCGACCGGTTCCGTGCGATGCCGATCGCCCGATCCGCGTTCCTCGTGGGCCGAACCTTGAGCGACAGCCTCCGCCTCGGCATCCAGGTGCTGATGCTCGTGGTCGCGTCGCTCATCATCGGCTTCGCGTTCCTCAACGGCGTGCTGGGCGCGGTCGGAATGATCATCGTCGTGATCCTGTTCGGGATCGCGCTGACTGCGTTCTCGGGCTATGTCGGCCTGCGGGTCGGTGACCCCGAGGCCGTGCAGCCGGCGCTGTTCATCCCCGTGTTCCCGCTCGTGTTCACCAGCTCCGCGTTCGCCCCGATCTCGCGTCTCCCCGAGTGGATGCAGCCACTCGCGAAGATCAACCCCGTGACCTCCGCGATCGACTGCGCGCGCGGGTTCGCGCTGGGTGACAAGGCACTCTACGCGGTGAGCGAGATCCACCTCTCCACCGCGCTGTGGCACTTCGCGCTGTGGTGGGTGATCATCACGGTGACGTTCACCACGCTCGCGGTCCGCCGCTACCGCCGCGGCGCGGCAGCCTGAGCTTGTCGGTCCCTCAAACCGGGAGCTCCTGGATGCCCCAGGGGCTGCCGTAGTCGTTGAGCAGGTCGAGGAACGGCACTGCGTCGAACGCCTCGGGGCCGAGCACACCGACCCCGCTCCACACCCCGCTCGCGAGCAGCTCGAGCGCGATCACCGGGTTCAGCGCGGTCTGGAACACGACCGCCTGGTGACCGTGCGTGGCCATCGTCTCGTCATTGTCGACCACGTGGTACAGGTACGTCGAGCGTGGCTTCCCGTCGGTCCCCGTGCCGCGCACCCAGGTTCCCGCGCACGTCTTGCCGTGCATGCGGTCACCGAGCTCGGCCGGGTTCGGGAGCGCCGCGGCGACGACGTCGCGTGGTGCGACGGAGTGACCGCGCACGATCACCTCGTCGGTACGGTCGAGACCCAGCTTGTGGAGCGTGCGCAGGACGTCGATGAACTCCTCGCCGAGCCCGTACTTGAAGGTGACGCGCGAACAGTCGACCCAGCGCGGGATCGAGGAGCACCTCCTCGTGCTCGACGTTCACGCACTCGACCGGACCGATGCCGTCGGGGAAGTCGAAGACCTCGGGTTCGGAGAACGGTTCGGTGGTGAACCAGCCCCGCTCCCGCTCCCAGATCACGGGCGGGTTGAGGCATTCCTCGATCGTCGTCCAGATCGAGAAGGTCGGCGCAAAGTCGTAGCCGTCGATGACGAGGTTGGCGCCGTCGCGCACGCCGACCTCCTCCGATCTTCGAGAAGAGGTGGTCCGCGGCGTAGCGGGCGAACACGTCGGACGCCCCCGGCTCGACGCCGATCCCGACGAGCGCGAGCCGGCCGCGCGCCGCCCACTCCTCGGCGACCGCGAACTGCGCGTCACCCAGCTTCTCGCCCGGCTCGGAGTACGGGTGCTCGGGGTGAGCGTGCGAGAGGTGCATCGCCATGTCGAGGTAGGTGCAGCCGGCCTCGGCGGCCGCGTCGAAGATCGGCGGGTTGAAGCGGGGATCACAGGCGTTGACCATCACGTCGGCCTGTTCGGCCCGTGCGAGGGCGACCAGGTCCGCGGTGCTCGACGCATCGACGGTCGCGGCACGCAGCCGATCGTCGCCGCCGGCTTGCTGCCACCGCCCGGCGGGCGCGCTCGGCATCGAGGTCGGCAAGCACGAGGGTGTCGAAGAAGTCGCGGCGGGCAGCGATGGAGGCGATGGCCGAACCGACGCCGCCGGCCCCGATGACGAGGATGCGCATGGCGACGAGCGTAGATCGGGGCGTCGGGGTGCCGTCGCGGTCAGACTCCTCGCGATGCATCGGTTGCCCGTCGTCGCGCTCGCCCGGGCGAGCCACTTCCCGCCGACGGTCGCGGTCACCGGCGATCGCGACCGCGCTCGCGGTCGCCGTCGGTCGCGGGGATCGGCGGGACGCTGGCAGTGCTTGTTCGCCGTGCTCGTCGGGCCAGCTCTCGGTCGGGTGGAGCAACGACTACCTCGACCGGGAGCGCGACCGGCGGACCGACCGCGTGGACAAGCCGATCGTCGCGGGCACGGTCTCGGCAGCGCACGGTCCGGGTCGCGGCGCTCGATCGCAGCCGCGGCGTGCGTCCCGCTGTCGTTCCTCTCGGGGTGGCGCGGCGGCGATCGTGCACCTCGGGGCGGTCGCACTGGCGTGGGCGTACAACGCCGGGCTCAAGAACACGGCGTGGAGCGTCGTGCCGTACGTCGTCGCGTTCGGTGCGCTGCCCGTCTTCGTGACCCTCGGGCTCCCGGGCCATCCGCTCCCACCGTGGTGGGCCGTGACGCGCCGCGGCGCTGCTCGGCGGCGGCGCCCACTTCGTGAACACGCTGCCCGACCTCGCCGACGACGCCCGGGTCGGGATCCGCGGCCTGCCCCACCGCTGCGGCGCCGCGGGTGTCGCTGGTGCTCGCCGCGGTGCTGCTCGGCAGCGCCGTCGTCGTGCTCACGTTCGGTCCGCCCGGTGCCGCCGGCTGCCGGCCGAGCTGGGCCTGCTCGCGGCCGCGCTCGTCGCGGTGCTCGGCGTCGATGGTGGCCGGGGCGGTCGGGCTCGGACGGGTTGCGTGGTACCTCACGCTCGGCATCGCGGGCCTGAGCGTGATCCTGTTCCTCGCCCACGGCAGCTCGCTCGCGTAGCCGGACGCGCGCCACCGCACGAACGCCGTAGGCTGCCCGACCATGTGCGGCTGCCTCTTCGTCCTCGCCTCGGCCATCTCACCCCGACTCGGGGTGTTCATCCTGTGGGCGTTCACCGATCGGATGTCGATCGCGTTCGACCAGTGGTACTGGGCGGCGATCGGCTTCGTGTTCCTGCCCTGGACCACGCTCGCCTGGGCGCTGGTCTACGCGCCGGTGAAGGGCGTGACCGGGTTCGGCTGGGTGATCGTGGTCTTCGCGTTCCTCGCCGACATCTCGGTGCACGTCGGGAGCGCCCAGGCCCGCCGGGACCGCGACGCCGCCGTCGCCTGAGCCCTCGGCGCGTCCTCGCCGATCCCGCCGGTCAGTCGGACGACGGCGTGCGGCGGTAGGCCGCCGCGAGCGTGGCGACGAAGTCGACGTCGGCATGCGGGTCGGCGGGACGAGGACAGTCGATGCCGCGGTCGGCGAGGTCGGCCACGAAACGATCTACGACCTGGTCGAGCGTGATGTCGTCGAGGTGCTCGTCCGCGATGCGCTGCTCCTCGACGTCGCGGAACACCTTGGCCTTCCACGAGACGCTGATGCGGACCTGCTCGAACGGCAGGCGGTAGCGCTCCGCCCCGTCGTCGGTGATGACCCACTCGGTCGGCGTCGTCGGCCGCGGGGTGCAGCAGCGAGTCGAGGGTGAGCCCCCGAGCGAGCGGATCGTCGGGACTCCCGACCCGTTCGACCTGGTGGAACATGAAGTCGTTGTCGCCGACGATCGCGGTGTTGTCGAGATCCGTGGCGTGCCGGCGACGGGGACCGTCGGGACCATCGGGCCAGTAGCTGAAGCCGCCGTTGTCACCGCAGTACAGCCAGGCGACCGACGTCGCGATGCGGATGCGGACGTCCTCGAACAGGCCCGACTGGCCCATCATCTGCAGCAGCCACGTCGGGTGCTCGGTGCGGTCGATCCCCCGGAACGCGGGGATGTCGACGTGGCCCGTCGGCTGCGCGGGCATCGGGGTGGTGAGGTTGACGAACACGATCTGGGGCACGACGACCGAGCCGCCGAACACCTGCTTCGCGGCCTCGATGAGCTGCTCGTCGTAGAGCACGGCCTCGGCACCGGCGACCTTCGGAGTGTCGTACGCCCAGTCGCCCCGGAACACGGGCATGACCCGCATCGCCTTCGCGTGCTTCGCCGCGTCGCGGCCGGCGTCGACGGACTTGCCGCCGTTCTGTGCCGCTTCCTCGGCGGGGTTCGCGAAGTAGCGCATCACCGGCCAGTACGGCGCGTGCTCGGCGACGAGGGCACGCATCGCGTCGGGGTCGTCGAAGAGGTGGTCGATGCGCACCGGCTGCTCGCAGATCATCGTGGCCATGCCGCCAACGCTACCGAGGCGAAGTAGGGTCCGCGCCCGTGCGCTTCGGTCTCCACGTCCCCCAGCTCGGCGCGCTCGCGGAGCCCCGGGTGCTGGTCGACCTCGCGGTGCGGGCCGAGGCCGCGGGCTGGGACGGGTGCTTCGTCTGGGACCACGTCATGCACCGGGGCGACCCCGACGCCGCCGACCCCTGGGTCGTGCTCGGCGCGATCGCGGCGCGGACCGAGCACCTCCTCATCGGGCCGATGATCACGCCGCTGCCCCGCCGCAGGCCATGGAAGGTCGCTCGGGAGACGACGACGCTCGACCGGCTCGCCGACGGGCGGACCGTCTTCGGGGTCGGGATCGGGACCGATGCGTACGGCGAGTTCAGCCGCGTTCGAGGAGCCGGCGACGGAGAACCGGACCCGCGCCGCCATGCTCGACGAGGGTCTCGACCTCGTCACGGCCCTCTGGCGCGGTGAGCGGGTGACGTACGAGGGGGAGCACTTCACCGCGCACGCCGTGCTGCAGACGCCGACGCCGCGGCAGCAGCCGCGCATGCCGATCTGGTGCGCGGCGGTGTGGCCGAACGCCGCGCCGCACCCCGCGCCCCTGCGCCGTGCCGCTCGCTGGGACGGGATCGTCCCGGTCGGCGCCGTCGAGCCGGCCGACGCCGCGGCGATCCTCGCGGTGGTGCACGAACACCGGACGGAGACGACACCGTTCGACTTCGCGCTTCCGAGCTCGGCGGCGACCCCCGGGGCGCTCGAGGACTACGCCGCGGCAGGCGTCACCTGGTGGCTGCACTCGATCGCGCCCTTCGACGACCTCGCCGGCACCCGGTCCGTCGTCGACGCGGGCCCGCCGGGAGGCATGACGGAGCAGCGCCGGTAGCCTGGGCGGACCGGCGACCTCGTCAGCAAGGAGACGTTCATGGCAACGGATGCACGAGCCGACTTCCCCGCCGCCCCGCGCTGGCAGGGCGTCAACCACCTTGCCATGGTGACCCCCGACATGGACGCAACGGTTCGGTTCTACGACGGTGTGCTCGGCATGCGCCTCGTCGCGACGACGATGGCGGGTCCGATGCGCCACTACTTCTTCGAGACCTCGCCCGGGAACACGATCGCGTTCTTCGAGGTCGAGGGCGCCGAGACGTTCGAGAAGCCGGCCGGGGTGCCGGCCGACTTCGCCGTCCAGTTCGACCACCTCTCGTTCGACGTGCCCGACGAGCACGCGCTCGAGCTGCTTCGCAAGCGGCTGCTGGCGGCCGGGTCCGAGGTCACGCCGGTCGTGGACCACGGGTTCATCCGCTCCGTGTACTTCACCGACCCGAACGGGATCGCGCTCGAGGCGTCGTGGTGGGTGGTCGACGCGACGGGTCGCCCGGCCGACTTCGACGATCCGGCGGTGTTCGGCGACCCCGACCCGGTGCCCGCGGTGCAGGAGCTGCGGGCCGGTCGGCTCGACCACGTGCCCACGACGCGGCTGGTCTGACCCGCTCCTCCGGACTCAGGCGCGCGGCGAGGTTGGCCCACGGCCCCAGGAACTCGCGCGGCCGGTCGGTGAGCGCGGCCGCGGCCTGCGGCTCGGAGAACAGGTGGCCCTGTGCATGATCACACCCGAGCGTCCGCAATCCGGCGAGCTGTTCGGGCGTCTCCACGCCCTCCGCAGTCGCGACGAGACCGAGGGCGTGAGCCAGGCTCACCACCGCCGTCACGATCGCGGTGTCCTCGGCGTCGCGTCCGAGCCCTCGCACGAAGGTCTGGTCGATCTTGAGCGCCTCGATCGGGAACCCCTTCAGGTGCGAGAGCGACGAGTAGCCCGTGCCGAAATCGTCGACCGTGAGGTGGGTGCCGTGGCTCCGCGGAGCACGCGGAGTGCGCTGGCAGCCGACTCGGTGTCGTGCATCGAGCGCGGTCTCGGTGATCTCGAGCCAGAGGAGGTCGGGGTCGAGCCCGTTGCGTCGGAGCGTGCGCTCGACCTCGCCTGGCAGTGACGGTTCCGAGAGCTGCCGCGGCGAGAGGTTGACGCTGATGGCCAGGGGTGCGCCGTCGGTGCAGTGCTCGCGCCCAGTGCGCGGCCTGCGTGCACGCCGTGTCGAGGACCCAGGCCCCGATCGGCACGATCAGACCGGTCTCCTCGGCGAGCCCGATGAAATCGATCGGGCTGAGGAGCCCGCGCTCGGGGTGGTTCCAGCGCAGGAGCGCCTCGAAGTGGACGACCCGACCCGTCTCGAGGTCGAGGATCGGCTGGTAGTGCACCTCGAACTCACCGCGCGCGAGGGCGCGGTGGAGTGCGTTGCCGGTGTGGAGCTGCTCGAGCGTGCGAGCGCGCACCCGCTCGTCGAAGACGTCGGCGCGCGGCGCGACCAGCATCCTTGGCGCGGTACATCGCGGTGTCGGCGTCGCGCACGAGGGTCTGCGGCGTCTCCGACTCGTGACCCGGAGAGCGCGATCCCGATGCTCGTGGTCACGAACACCTCGCCCTCGGTCAGGAGGATCGGTCGGGAGACCTCTGCGAGCATACGGCGCGCGAGCCCCATCACCGACTCCGCGACTCGACGACGTCCTCGCAGAGGATCGTGAACTCGTCGCCACCGAACCGCGCGACGGCATCGGTCGGACGGAGGATGCGTCGAAGTCGGTGCGCGATCGTCACGAGCAGCTGGTCACCGGCCTCGTGGCCGAGACTGTCGTTGATCACCTTGAAGTGGTCGAGGTCGAGGAAGAGCACGCCGACCCGACGTCGGTGCCTGCCGGCCTCCGAGAGTGCGAGCTCGAGTCGGTTGAGGAACGACGCCCGGTTCGGCAGGCCCGGTGAGCGGATCATGGACGGCTTGGTGCGCGAGCCGTTCGCGCACGGCCTTCTTCTTCGGTGATGTCCTCCGTCTGGGCGATCATGTAGAGCGGCGTGCCGTCCTCGTCGCGCACCGCGGAGACGCTCAGGGACGCCCACACCGCGCTGCCGTTCGCATGGAGATAGCGCTTCTCCATCTGGTAGCCGCTGATCTCTCCTGCGAACAGCCGCTCGATGCGTTCGTCGGTGCGCGCCCGGTCGTCGGGATGGGTGAGGTCCATGATCCGCATCCCGACCAGCTCGGCGGGACGTCGACCGAGCATCTCGGCGAAGGCGTCATTCGAGCGCAGGATGATGGAGTCGCTCGAGCCGAGCGCCATGCCGATGGGAGCGTGCTCGAACGCGCTGCGGAACCGCTCCTCGCTCTCGCGGAGCGCGACCTCCGACTTGAGCCGGTCGGTGATGTCGATCGCGTTGACCACGAGGGCGCCGGCATTGATCCCACTCTCCACCCGGGACGCGACGAGCTCGAAGTTGCGCCACTCGCCGTCGTGGCGCTGGAGTCGCGCCGGGAAGCGCTCGGATGCACCCGAGTTGTCGCGGAGGCGCTCGAGCGGCTCGACGACGGTGTCGGCGTCATCAGGATGGATCTCGAGGTGTGGTCCCCCGACGAGCTCCTCGTGCGAGCGACCGGTGAACTCCACCACTGACGGTGATACGTAGATGTACCTGCCGTCGGTGCCGGTGACGGTCACGTACTCGGAGGCGTGCTGCACGAGCGAGCGGAAGTACTCGTGGCTCGCCTCGAGCTCGGCCTCGGCGGCCTTGCGCTCGCTGATGTCCCGCGCGTTGACGACGACACCCTTGATGGCGGGATCGTCGGTGCGGTCCTTCGCGACCACATCGAGCCACACGTACGAACCGTCGGCACGCTTGGCGCGCAGCTCGAGGCAGTGGTCCCTGCCGAGCTCGTCGTCGTCTTCGTCGTCGACGTCGAGCAGCTGCTGGGCGATGCGGAGATCGTCGGGATGGAGGATGTCGAACCCCGAGCGACCGGTGACGCCGTCGGCGCCGCGCCGGAACTCGTCGGGCCGCCAGCCGAGCACGCGTCGCGCGCCGCGGGGCTCGCGTAGGACACGAAGCCTTCGGTGTCGACGACCATGACGATGTCGGACGACTGCTCCACCAGCGCGGCGAAGCGCCGCTCGTTGTCGCGCAGCTTCGCCTCCTGGTCACCCGGCAGGCGCGCACGAGCCGTCCCCAACAGGTGGGTGCACCGACCACCCCGTGCGTCGCCGATCGGATCGAGGACGACGTCGAAGCCGATGGAACCGTCCGGAAGCGCGAAGCTCGCCTCGTAGGTCATCGGCGCACCGGACGAGACGACCTGTTCGTAGCGCTGCTCGGCCGCGGCCGCGAAGCCGGCGGGGAGCAGCTCGCGCGGCGCCCGGCCGACGATCTCGGTCGCCTCGTCGATCCGGTGGCCCGCGAGCGCCTGGCGGAACGAAGCGTTGACTGCGAGGTAGCGGAACCGGTGACGGCCGGGGCGGCCGACCCCGAGGAGGAAGGCCGGCGGTGGCGGGGGCGAGTCGCCGCTCATGCGAGCCCAGATCCACTCGGTCTCGGTGAGCGGGGATGGGCTCCCGCGACCGCTCACCCGGCGCCGGTTGGAGCGCAACCTGAACATCGCCGGCCTCCCGGTCGTACCTGGCCGTGCCCTCCGATGTCGCGTGCCACCGTCGGTGGGCCCAGGGTCACTATCGGCGCGTGATCCGGGCGGATCAAGCGGTCCCGGGAGAGTACGGTCCGCGGGTGGCCACGGTCGTGCAGGACCTGGAGGCCCGGATCCGTGCGGTCTCCGGGCAGCTGGACGCCGACGGGTACGCCATCGTCCCGGGTGTCCTCGAGCGGGAACGGGCGCGGACCATCGGCATCGAGCTCCGGCGGCTGCTCGACCGGGTCCCGACGGGGCGCAACGCCTTCGAGGGCTTCCGGACCCGCCGCCTCTACGCATTGTTCGCCAAGACCCGGGTCCTCGACCCGCTCGCCGTCGACCCGCTGGTGCTGGGGGTGCTGGCCCGCGTGCTCGGGCCCGAGTTCCAGCTCAGCGGACCCACCGGCATCGAGATCGCACCCGGCGAGGAGCAACAGGTGTTGCATCGCGACGAGGACATCTATCCCGTCCCGCGACCACACCCCCAGCTGGTCGCGAACGTGATGTGGGCGTTCGACGACTTCACCGAGGCCAATGGTGCGACGCGGCTCGTCGCCGGCAGCCATCGTGACCTCGGGCCCCCGCCGGCGGACGCGCCCTGCACCTACGCGGAGATGCCCGCCGGATCGCTGATGGTCTACGTCGGGTCGCTGTGGCACGGCGGCGGCGCCAACCGCACGGACGCGACCCGGCTCGGGGTCGCGATGGAGTACGCCGCGAGCTGGCTGCGCCCGCAGGAGACGCACCTGCTCGCCGTACCGCCCGAGCTCGCGCGGACGCTGCCGCCGCGATTGCGCGAGCTGCTGGGGTACAACGTGTATCCGCCGTTCCTCGGCTACGTCGACGGTCGCCATCCCGAGCGTGTGCTCGGAACCGACGTCGCCCGCGAAGCGCCGGACGCGCCGAGGCCCCCGGCATGATCCTCACCGAGCTCCGGGTCGACCCCGACGCGTTCGCGGAGGGCACAGGATGGACGATCGCGTCCGAGGGCGCGTGCTGTGGTGACGTGTGCGTGCCGCTGCCGTCCGAGGTGCGCGCGGCCGACGGACGACTCGACGTCCGTGCCATCGCCGGGCGACTCGGGATGCCGATCGTGGCGGACACCGAGCACGGTCTGTTCGCGCTCGGACCCGAGACCGCGGTGACCGGGCGCGCGCTCGCGTCGGCCGTCGCGCCGGAGCTCGAGCTCCCGGACTTCGACGGCAACCCGTTCCGGATCTCGAGCCTGCGCGGACAGAAGGTCCTGCTCGTCGCCTGGGCGTCATGGTGAGGCTGCCGCCTCGACCTGCCCGTGTGGCAGGCCCTGCGAGCGCGACTCCACCCGCTCGGCCTCGAGGTCGTCACGGTCGCGCTCGACGTCGACCCCGAGGCCGCGCGCCCGTTCGTCGAGGCCACGGCTCCGGAGCACCCGTCGCTGATCGACCGCACCCACGTGACCGGCCGGCGGTTCGGGTTCGTGAACGTGCCGAACGGCGTCTGGATCGACGAGGCCGGGATGATCGTGCGGCCGGCCGAACCGATGTTCCCCGGGAACAACGAGGCGATGCAGTCGTTCCGGAAGGTGGACGTCACGACGTTGCCGGCGGAGACGGCCGAGATGCTGCTGGAGGCGCGCAAGATCACGAGCGATCCCGAGGCCTCACGTCGCATGATCGAGGACTGGGCCGAGCGCGGCGCCGACAGCCGGTACGTGTTGTCACCCGAGGAGGTCATGCGCCGAGCCGCGCCACGCGGTGAGGACGAGGCGATCGCCGCGGCCGAGTTCGAGCTCGGCGAGCACCTGCACTCGAGCGGCGACCACGCGGCGGCCATTCCGCACTGGCAGGAGGCCCACCGGCGGTTCCGGGGGAACTGGACCTACAAGCGGCAGGCGTGGGACATCGAGGACCCGACCCGGCAGGGGCGCACGGACGCGTACGACAGCTCGTGGATCGAGGACCTCAAGGCGATCGGCGCCGAGCACTACTACCCGCCCATCGTTCCCTGACTCGATCGACTCAGCGGAAGTGGGGCATGACCTCCTCGGCGAACAGGTGCAGCGTCGCCTCGGACGCGCGGTCGAAGCAGAAGAACACGAACGACGTGATCCCGAGCTCCATCCGCTCACCGATGCGGTCGACGATCGCCGTCGGCGTCCCGATGTAGCCGCCCTCGTGCAGGCCGAAGCCGGGGGCACCGAAGCGACGCTCGGCCTTCGCGAGTGCCTCCGCCACCGCCGCGTCATCGGGGGCGAGGACGAGCACCGCCTCCTCGGACGTTCGGATGCTGCGCAGGGTCGCGGCCGATGCGCTCGCACTCCGCGTGCGAGCACGTCGCGCTTGTGCGCGATCTCACCGAGCGCGTACGTGGGCACGTTCCAGACATCCGCGTAGCGGGCGACGAGTGGCAGCGTACGCCGCTCGCCCACGCCGCCGACGTGGACCGGTGGCCGGGGCTGCTGCACGGGTTGCGGCAGGTTCGGGAGGTCGCGCAGCTGATAGTGCGCGTCCCTCGAACGTCGTCATCTCGTGCGAGAACATCCGGGTGATGATCTCGAGCGCCTCGCCGAGCATCTCGGACCGCTCGGCGAACGAGCCCCACGGGATGCCGATTCGCGCGTGCTCCGGCTCGTACGACCCGCTGCCGATCCCGAAGTCGAGGCGGCCTCCTGAGATCGACGTCGAGCGACGTCGCCATCTTCGCGAGCAGCGCCGGATGCCGGAACGTGTTGCACAGCACGAGGTGGCCGACGCGGAGGCGCTCCGTCTGTGCGAGCAGCGCGGTGGCCAGCGTCCACCCCTCGAAGGAGGGCCGGTCCGGCACCTCCGGTCCGTAGATGTGGTCGTAGAGCCAGAACGACGTGTAGCCGAGCTCCTCGCAGAGCCGGGCGCGGGCGAGGATGTCCGCGTACTCGAACGACAGCTGTGGGAGATAGATCCCGAAGTCGATCTGCCCGCGCGTCGCATGGTCCGTCATGGGCGGCAACGTACAGCACCCGGTCGCGGGCAGGATGAAGGCCGTGGAACCAACGGCCGATGGCGACCAGTCACACGACGAGGCCCGCGAGCAGCTCGCGCGTCCCGCGCTCGTGCCGACCGACATCTCGCGGTTCACCTCGAACATGCTGTTCGGTCAGCCGGGGATCTATCCCGGCGGCCCGCCAATGGTCCCCGCGGCGGGAGCGGTGCCCGACGTCGCGACGGCGCGGGCCACACTGCGCGACCCGATCGCAGTCGAACGGTACGACCGCGCCGACCTCGTCGCACGCGTCGCACCACCAGGGGTGCGCGCCGCGCTCTGCACCCTGACGGGCACCGCAGCGGCTCCCGTGCTCGACACCTTCCTCACTGGTCAGGGGCCGGTCCGACGCCTCGGGCTCGCGGTGTTGCCGGACACCCCCGGGCGAGTCGTCGGCGACGACCCCGGCGGCGACTCCGGGACGCGCGTGGTGAACGCACGGTACGCGGCAGAGCACCCGGCGCTCGTCGCACCGTCACTCGCGCACGCGCTCCTGCACCACGACACGGGTGCCTCGAACGCCGAGGAGGCGGTGCTGCACGGCTTGCTCGCCGCGGTGCACGTCTGGCTCGTCGCGCAGCGCCCCGAGCTCGCCGACGCCGGCACCGAGCTGGCCCGCCGACAGAGCTCGCTCGCGATCACGCTGCTCAACGCGCGGTCGCCCGGGTCGTGGCGCGCGTCGATCCGCTGCCCGGACGCGCCGAACACGATCCCCGGCGGCAACCCCGCGCTCGCGTGCCCCGACCTGTGGAGCATCCCGTTCACGTCGTTGGACCCGGCGGACGCGGTGCTCGACGCGCCGGCCCCGCTCGCCGAGTGCCTGGCCCGCCTTGCCTCCCCGGGCGCGCCGCCACCACCGTCGCCACTGCGGTACGACGACGCGCTCGGCACGTGGTGCACCGCCCACCTCGGCGAGGGCCCGTGGTTCGGCCCCGACGTGCGGCTCGCGGCCGGGCGGGCGCTGGGTCTGGTGGGACCTGCGCCCCCCACCCCGGGGTAGCCGGGACAGGACCCCACCCCGAAAAGAGGGCCCGGGCGAGGGGTTTGGTACGTTTTCTGACACCAGCGTCACATCCGGGCCACGAGGCGAGAGGGCCAGCCATGGAGCTCCCCAAGATCATCAGCGTCGACGACCACGTCGTCGAGCCGGCGCACGTCTGGCAGACCTACCTCCCCGAGAGGTTCCGCGAGCGGGGCCCGCGCGTCGAGCGCCGGCGCTGGGGCGCGTTTCGCCTGAAGAAGGGCGCGAAGTACGCGATGAGCGAGGACGAAGAGGGGGACTGGGGCGACGCCTGGGTCTACGAGGACAAGGTCATCTACGTCCAGAAGAAGTTCGTGGCGATTCCGCTCGAGGCGACGCCGGGCGGCGACCTGTCGAAGTTCGACAAGTCGAAGATGCTCATGGTCGCCACCACGTACGACGAGATGCGCCCCGGCTGCTTCGACGCCGCGGAGCGCAAGAAGGACTTCGAGCTCAACTGGGTCGACGGGTCACTCCCGTTCCCGACCTTCCCGCGCTTCTGCGGCCAGACGTTCTACGAGGCCGACGACAAGGAGCTCGCCCTCGCGTGCGTCAAGGCCTACAACGACTGGATGGTCGAGGAGTGGTGCGATCCCGCGATCGGGATCAACATCCCGCTCTGCATCATCCCACTGTGGGACGTCGAGCTCGCGGCCGCCGAGATCAAGCGCAACGCGGAGCGCGGTGTGCGGGCCGTGTGCTTCTCCGAGCTCCCGACTCGCCTCGATCTGCCGAGCATCCACACCGGCTACTGGGACCCGATGTTCGACGTGGCGTCGGAGACGAACACGACCGTGTGCATGCACGTCGGCTCGTCCTCGAGCGACCCCGCGTCCTCGGCCGACGCCCCCGCCGGCGTCGGCAGCATGGTCGCCTTCAACAACTCGATGGCGTCATTGGGCGACTACCTCTTCAGCGGCAAGATGGCGCAGTTCCCGAAGCTGAAGCTCGCGTACTCGGAGGGTCAGATCGGCTGGATCCCGTACGCGCTCGAGCGGGCCGACACGGTGTGGGAGCAGCACGACGCATGGATCAAGGCCAAGAAGCTGTGCCCCGAGCCCCCGTCCACCTACTACTACGGCCGGGTGTTCGGCTGCTTCACCTGGGACCAGCACGGGGTGAACTCGCTCCAGGAGGTCGGTGAAGACCAGATCTGCTTCGAGACCGACTACCCGCACACCGACACCACCTGGCCGAACTCCAAGGAGTACTGCGAGAAGATCCTCCAGGGGCTCGACGAGGACACCGCGTACAAGATCCTGCGCGGCAACGCGATCAAGATGCTCGACCTGGACCGGGTGTGATCATGACGCCCCGGAGCGCGGACGTTCCGAAGATCGTCAGCGTCGACGACCACGTCGTCGAGCCTCCCCACGTGTGGCAGACCTGGCTCCCCGAGAAGCACCGGGCCCAGGGGCCGCGGGTGGAGCGAAAGCGCTGGGGCCCCTTCGAGCACCACCCGGGAGCGAAGTACACCAACGTCGAGGATCCGAACGGCGACTGGGGCGACGCGTGGATCTACGAGGACCGCCTCATCTACGTGAACAAGAAGTTCGTTGCCATCCCCGAGGAGGCCACACCGGGCGGCGACATCACCAAGTTCGACCGTACGACGATGACGATGACCGCGGTCACCTACGACGGGATGCGCGACGGCTGCTACGACCGTGACGCGCGCGTCAAGGACTTCGAGCTGAACTGGGTCGACGGGTCGCTCCCGTTCCCGACCTTCCCGCGATTCTGCGGCCAGACGTTCTACGAGGCGCAGGACAAGGAGCTCGCGCTCGCGTGCGTCAAGGCCTACAACGACTGGATGGTCGAGGAATGGTGTGCGCCGTCGGGCGGCGTGAACATCCCGCTGTGCCTCATGCCCCTCTGGGACGTCGAGCTCGCCGTCGCCGAGATCCAGCGCAACGCGGCGCGCGGCGTGCGCGCGTTCTGCTTCTCGGAGCTCCCGACGCGCCTGAACCTGCCGAGCATCCACACCGGCTACTGGGACCCGGTCCTCGGCGCAGCCAACGACACCGGCGTGACCCTCTGCATGCACATCGGTTCCTCGTCGAGCAACCCGGCGGCGTCCCCGGATGCGCCGGAGGGCGTCGGCGGCACCCTCGCGTTCAACAACTCGATGGCGTCACTGGCCGACTGGCTCTTCTCGGGCAAGCTCATCGAGTTCCCGAAGCTCAAGCTCGCGTACTCGGAGGGTCAGATCGGCTGGATCCCCTATGCGCTCGAGCGGGCCGACACGGTCTGGGACCAGCACGACTCCTGGCAGCACTCCAAGGAGCTGATCCCCGAGCCGCCGTCCACCTACTACTACGGGCGCATCTTCGGCTGCTTCACGGCCGACCGCGTCGGGCTCTTCAACCTGGACACCGTCGGCGTCGACAACATCTGCTTCGAGACCGACTACCCGCACACCGACACGACGTGGCCGAACTCCAAGGAGTACGTCGAGAAGATGATCGCAGACTCCGGGATCGACGACGACACCGCCTACAAGGTGCTGCGCGGCAACGCGATCAAGATGCTCGAGCTCGACCGGGTCTGAGCACGGGGTCTTCCGTGCTCGTGAGCTTCGACATCGACGGGACGATGGAGTTCGGTCACCCGCCGGGTCCGATCACGGTCGAGGTGGTCAGGTCGGTCGGCGCGGCCGGCCACGTGATCGGCTCGGCGTCCGACCGCACCCGCAGCGACCAGCAGTCGCTGTGGGAGATGCACGACATCGAGGTCGCGTTCGTGGGCGGCAAGCACCACCTCACCGAGGTGCGCGACCGGTTCCCCGCGGAGCAGCACCTCCACATCGGTGACACCCACGTCGACGAGCACTTCGCCCGCCTCGCCGGCTTCGAGTTCGTCTGGGTCGACGACGCAGCCGGACGGCTCGCCCGGCTCATCGAGGGCTGACCGGCTCGGGAGCTCCCCGGGACGATCCGGTGCCACCGTGGTCGTCGGTGGACGGCGTCAGGAGGTGACGAGCCCCTCGATGCGCTCGAGCGTGGCCTCCATGTTGGCGCGGGTCTTCTTGCGCGCCGGCCGCACGACCGCCTTCATCTTCTCCTCCGAGATGTCCCAGCTCTCGCGCACCCGTGTCCCGCCCTCGACGGGCTCGAGCTCGTAGCGCCAGATCCGTCCGCCGGCGATCGAGCCACCGATGGTCGGGCGGGTCTGCCACGCGATGCGGCGATTGTCCTCGTACTCGATGACCGTGCTCACCATCGAGTACGGGATGCCCATCTTCATCTTCATCCCGAACTTCGCGCCGAGCTGCAGCCGGGCGGGTGCGTCCTTCGCATCCCGGACGGTGCCGGAACCGTCGATGTCGTGGTGGCGGCCGGGGTCCGCCAGGAGATCGAAGATCTTCTCGGGCGGTGCGGGGATCACCCGTTCGACGGTCTCGACGTCGTCAGGGCTGCTCGCGGTGGCATCGGTCATGCGTCGCAGGATAGGCGTTCCCCCTCGCCGAGCGCGAGGGGGACACCGGAGCGCCGGAGGGACGGTCGCCTAGGCCGGCGGGCTGGTGCTCGGGAAGCTCGACGGCGCCTGGACGGCGAGCGTGACCTTGGCGGTCGCCGTCGTGCCGTCGCGCTGGTACGTGAGCGTGACCTCGTCGCCGTCGGCGTGCTCCTGGATCGCGCTCGCGAGCGCTGCGGGGTCGTCGATCGGCGCGTCGTCGACCTTCGTGATGACGTCGCCGGACCGGAGCTTCGCATCGGCGGCCGGGCTCCCGGGTGCGACCTCCACGATCCGGGCCCCGGTGCCGCCGTCGCCCGCCGGCTCGACCACGACGCCGAGGAGGACGCGCCGGGTCGGGGTCGGCTGGTCACCACGCGGCGTGGGGACGTTGCCCCGGTCCTGCCGGTCTCCCTGACCACCGGGCTGCCCACCGGGCTGCCCACCGGACTGACCACCCTGGCGCCGGTCCTCGACCCGGGCGTGCCGGCCGTCGTGGTGCTCGTCGTCGGCGGTCGCCCGGCCGAGCGCGAAGCCACCACCGCCCACGAGGGCGACGGCGACGAGGATCCCGAGCAGGACGGCGAGCCAGCGGGGAACGAACACGCCCTTGCGCTCGGCCGACGCCGTCGCGGCGGGTGCCGGCGCGGTGGGGGTCGCGGCCGGCTCCGTGGCGTCGGCGGCCGCGTCCGTCGGCTCCTCCGGCGGATCCTGCGGGGTCGTCTCGTCGGGCATCGGGGCTCCTCCAGTGGGACTCGGACGGCTGGGACTCGGCGACGGGACGGGCGCGCCCTGGTGCCGAGCCCTTCTGACAACGCCACCGCGGCGTCGGGGGTTCCCCTTCAGCCACCCGGACCGGGTGCCGATCTGAATGCATGCTCCGCTCGAGCCCTCGTCGCGCGCATCGGAGCCCGCTGCTCCGGGCGGGAGCACTGGGTCTCCTGGGTGTCCTCGCCGCCGTCGCCGCGGCGTGCGCGCCCCCGCCCCCACCGCCACCGCCACCCCCGCCGTCGGGGCCGGCACCCGTCGTCGGGGACTTCGTGTGCCCGGTGACCGGCGCCATCTACGTCGACAGCTACGGCCCCCGCGGCACGGGGTTCCACTGGGGCATCGACATGTTCGAGCCCCTCGGCACCCCCGTCGTCGCGGTGCAGGCCGGGACCGTGCGGAACGTGCCGGACGAGGGGGCCGGCGGGAACGTCGTCTACCTGACCGCCACCGACGGCAACGTGTACCAGTTCGCCCACCTGAACGACTTCGTCGGCGGCGACCGGGCGGTCACCCAGGGGGAGACGATCGGGCACGTCGGTCAGACCGGCAACGCCACCGCCCTGCACCTCCACTTCGAGATCCGACTCGGGGGGATCAACGGCGTCCGGGTGGACCCGTACCCCACCCTCCGCGCCGCCGGCTGCTGAGCCGTAGGTGTCACACCCGGGCGCGACGCTCGGGCCATGGAACCGTCCCGACTCCCGATCACCGTCGCCGACCCGATCACGGTGGCGCAGCTCGCCTTCGGTCTCGCCGCCCGTGGCCGACTCGACCCGGCCTCGGCGCGGCGTCTCCCGGTGCGCCTGAGCACGCTCGTCCGACGCACGGTCCACGCGCTGCCGCGTCGGGTCGGGTCGCCGCGGCGCTCGTCGACGCGGCACCGCCCCCGCGGGCAGGAGACCCGACCCGGTACGCCCGGGCCCTCCTCGGCCTCTTCGACGCCTACGACTCGATCGTGCCCGGGAGCGTGCTGCCGAGCGTCGGTCGGCTCGCAACGGGGCTCGAGCAGCTCGTCGAGGTGGCGACCGGCCGCCCGTCGGTGCCCGGCGAGGCGTTCCACGCACTGATCACCGATGCGTACGAGTGGCAGGCCGCGCGCCTCACCGACGACCTCGTCGACGTGCGCCACGCACTGCACGACGGATACCTCGCCCTGATCGGTGAGGGCTTCGTGCGGCCCGGGCGCTGGGCTGCGATCGCCGCAGCCGAGCTCGCCGCGGCCGAGCTGCGCGCCGACCAGCCGGTCGCGGTCGACTGGTACGCCCGACGGGCGCTCGGCTGGGCACCGGTGAACCTCGACCGCCGAACGGTCGACGCGCTGGTCACCGCCGTCGAGTCGCTGGTCGCGATCGGCGAGCACGAGGCCGCCGTCGAGCACAGTCCCCGTCTGCTCGCCCGGCTCGCCTGGCGGGGTGGCATGCGCGCCCCGAGCGCGGTCACGTTGCGCTGCGCGCTCGCCCGAGCCCACTCCGACCTCGGTGAGCACAGTCTCGCGATCGAGCACGCGAGCGACGCGCTGGCCCGCGCCCGGCGCACCTGGGGTGCCCGGTCGATCACCGCGCAGGTGTGCGACCTGCTCTTCGACGAGTGCTTCCAGCGCGCGGTGGCGAACCGGTGACCGCGACACGCACGTCCGCGGCGTGCCAGCATGACACCGTGGTGGCGGACGCAACCCCGACCGAGCGGATCTTGAACCTGGCCGCCTACCTCAAGCTGCGCGGCGAGGACGGAGCGTCGCTCGACGAGATCGCCCGCAACGTCCTGGGCTACGACCCCACATCGGCGCGCGACGAGGACGGCGCCCTGCTCACCGTCGGGCCGGAGTGGGAGGCGCTGCGGCGGATGGTCCGCCGCGATCTCCAGGACCTGCGAGCGGCATGGGGCATCGACGCGCGCTACGACGACGAGGTCCACCGATACCGGCTGGAGCCGCCGTTCTTCACCACGCGGGAGCGTGCCGCGCTGATCGCCGCGGCCGCGGCGGTCGAGGTCGAAGGCATCGAGGGTCGCGCCGATCGGTTCGGCGGCCAGCTCGGCGCCGGGGTCGACGACACCGCGGCCCAGATCGTGATCCGGGTCCACGAGCAGGTCGCCGATCTCAGGGACGCGATCCAGACCTGCCGCGCGGTGCAGTTCGATCACGAAGGTCGCACCCGCGTCCTCCAGCCCTACGCACTCGGCACCTGGCACGGACGGTGGTACGTCGCCGGATGGGATCCCGAGCTCGCCGCGCTCCGTCGCTACCGCCTGGACCGGGTCGGTGGCGAGGTCCCGATCTGCGCGACCGGGCCGGCGGGCGCCTACGTCGTTCCCGACTGGTTCGACCCGGTGCTGGCGTTCGACTTCGACCCGAACGTGTGGGGACGCGACGCCCGCTTGCGCGCGCGCGTCCGGGTCGAGCGCGACCACCTGCCGGCGTTCCTGGCCGAGCTCGGCGGCAATGTCGACGGGGAGGTCGACGGGGAGCCGGTCGTCGTGTTCGAGGTGCGCCACTACGAGTCGACGCGCAACCGGATCCTCTCGTTCCGGGACCACGCACGGGTCCTGGGTCCGCCCGCGCTGGTCGCCGTCGTGCGGGACCACCTCGCCGCGCTGGCCCGAGGCTCCTGATGGCCGCGCTCACCAAGCAACGACAGTTCGATGTGCTCCGGGTCGTCCTCGGCCTGGTCGAGGAACGCGGATCGGTGCCACTCGAGGACTGCGCGCACCGCACCGGCGTCCCCGAGGACACGTTGCGCGAGACGCTCGGTGCCGCGCTGTTCGTCGACTACCACGCGGCCGACGGCTCTCTCGTGAGCGAGTCGTCGTCCTTCCTCCTCGACGAGCAGTCGGTGGTGTCGCTCACCGCAAGTCACTGGCTCCGCGACGTCGCCGCACTCCCGCCACCTCCCGACGCCGCGCTGCGCCTGCTCGTCGCCGGGACGACGATGCAGGCGATCGCGGACGCGCCGACCCCTGACCTCGACGTGGCCGTCACCAAGCTCGCCGGCGAGGTCGCCGTGCAGCTGCGGATGCCCGTCGACCTGCCGCCGTCACTGCCGATCCTGCGCGAGGCGCTCGACCGGCATCGCTCGGTCGAGGTCCGCTACCTGCGCGACGGTGCCGACGCGCCGACCGACCGAGAGCTGCTCCCCCACCGCCTCTGGTCGCGCTGGGGCCACTGGTACCTCACCGCTCGCGATGTGACCCAGGACGACGTCCGGCAGTTCCGGGTCGACCGCGTCCTGTCGGCACGGGTCGGGTCGCGGCCGTTCGACCCGCCCGAGGACGTCGAGGTCCCCGAGTGGTTCGACCTGTCCGCGCACGCGCGGACGGTCCGCGTGCGGATGCGCGCCGACTCGCTCGAGAGTCTCCCGGCGCCGCACCGGCTCGGACCGATCACCGAGCTGGGCGACGGCCGCATCGAGCTCGACGTCACCGTGAGCGGTGAACGGCGCCTCGACCACCTGCTCGTGTGCCTCCCGGCCGGCACCGAGATCGTCGGGTCCGACGAGCTCGCGACCCGCCGGCGCGACCACGCGGCACGCCTGCTCGAGCAGTACGGGTGATGGCCGAGCACCACCCGGTCCCCGCGTCGACGCTCGACCGCGCCGTCGGCTCCCTCCTCGGGCTGGCCACCGGCGACGCGCTCGGCGCCGGGTACGAGTTCCGTACCCCGCCGCAGGGTGATGCAGCGATGATCGGTGGCGGCCTCGGCGACTGGGAACCGGGCGAGTGGACCGACGACACCCAGCAGGCGATCTGCGTGGCCCGGTCCGGCGCGACCGGTTCGCTCGATGCCGTCGCCGTCGGGGACGCGTTCCTCGACTGGTTCGCGGACGGCCCGAAGGACGTGGGCAACCAGACCCGGGCCGTGCTGCGCGTGGCGCGGACCGGCGCCGACCTGCACGCGGCCAGCCGGGACCACTTCGAGCGGCATCCGCGCAGGGCCGGGGGCAACGGCAGCCTCATGCGCACGGCTCCCGTCGCGCTCGCGCACCTCGGTGACGACGAAGCGATCATCGCAGCCGCGCACGAGATCTCCGCGCTCACCCACGCCGATCCCGTGGCCGGTGAGGCCTGCGCCATCTGGTGCATCGCGATCGACCGGGCGGTGCGCGAGCGCCGCCTCGACGGGATCTTCGACGGCATCGACCTCCTCCCCGGCGACGCGCCGGCCCGCTGGTCGGGCTGGCTGCTCGCAGCCGAGCGGGAGTCGCCGACGACCTTCAGCCCGAACGGGTTCGTCGTGACCGCGCTGCAGGCTGCCTGGGCCGCGATCAGCCGGACGCCGGTCCCACCCGACGACCCGTGTCGCCACCTCCAGGACGCGCTCCACGCCGCGGTGCGCATCGGGGACGACACCGACACCGTCGCCGCGATCGCCGGGTCGCTCCTGGGCGCACGCTGGGGAGCCTCAGCGATCCCGCTCGCCTGGAAGTCGGTGCTCCACGGGTGGCCCGGGCTGCGCGCACGCGATCTGCTGCGGCTCGCGGTCCTCTCGGTCCGCCGTGGTGCCGACGACGAGATCGGGTGGCCGAGCGCGCCCGACGTCACCCATTGGTACGAGCACCACTCCGGCGAACGGGCCTGTGTGGTCGCCCTGCCCGATGACCCGGGCACCTCGTTCGGGAACGCGCCGGGCGCCGCGTCGGTCGAGGTCGACGTTGTCCTCTCGTGCTGCCGGATGGGCTCGGAGATCCCGTGCGGTGCCGGCGCGCAGCACGAGCTGATCTTCGTGGACTCGCCCAACCCCGCCGACAACCCCAACCTCGAGTTCGTCCTGCGGGACGCCGCTGCCGCGATCACCGCATGGCGCGACCACAGCAAGACGGTCTACGTGCACTGCGTCGCCGGGGTGAGTCGCACGCCGACGGTCGTCGCGGCGTATCTCGCGTCCCGGCTGGGCATCGACGGGTTGCGTGCGCTCGAGCGAGTGACCGCAGCGCACCCACGGTCGAACCCCAACGCGCGCTTCCGCGAGGCGTTGGCCGGGATCCGCTAGAGCACCGCCGAGGCGAACGCCTCCATCTCGTGGGCGATGTCGGGACCTGCCGGCGTGTACAGCAGCTCGGTCGCACCGGCTGCGAACGCGGCATCCGCCTGAGCCCGCACCGCGCCGGCATCTCCCACCCACCCGAACCCACCGAGCAGATCCCCGGCCGCGTCGACGACCGCGCGATCGCGCTCGAGGACGTGCGTCACGTGCCCGGCATGGACAGCGAGGTGCCGCTCGCCCTCGGGTCGCTCGGCTTCGATCGCGGCGCGCCACTCCGCGCCGAGCGGGAGGTTGTCGACCGCTTCCCCCGCGGCCTGCCAGGTCCCGTGGTACGCGATCACACCCCACGGGCCGAGCGCCTCCTTGACGCGCGGCGTCGACATGTCCTCACCGGACTCGAGCACGGTGCCGTAGACCATCTGCACGACACGGTCCATGTCGGCCACCGCACCTTCGGCGGGCCCGACCGTGATCACCCCGTCCGCGATCTCGCTCGCGATCTCCCTGCCCTTCGGTCCGAGCGCGGAGATGAGGATCGGCACGTCGATGGGGCGGGCCGGGGCGAGATCGGGGTGGTGGATCATCTGCGTCTTGGCGCCGTCGATCTCCACGACCTCGCCGCGGAGCAGCGCACGCAGCTGCTCGATGTAGCGACGGGTGGTCGCCCACGACAGTGCGTCCTTCCCGAGCACCCACCGGGCCGTCGCGCCCGTCCCGAACCCGCAGCACAGTCGACCGGGGGCAAGCCCTTCGATCGTCGCGATCGCCGCCGCGGTCGTCATGACGTGGCGCAGGTTGGGCACCAGCACCGCGGTCCCGAGCTGGACCTCCGTGTGCTCGGCGACGAGCGCGAGCCACACCCAGATGTCCTCGTAGAGCGCGGCGGAGTCGAACAACCAGACGCGCTGGTACCCGAGGTCCTCCGCGCGCTTGGCGAGCTCGACCGCGCGGGGACCCGGCGGGATCCCGACCGAGACCGATCGGGTCGCCGGATCACTCGGCAAGGCGCGCCTCGGCGTCCTGGATCTCCTTGACGAGCTTGTCGATGTCGGCGTCAGCCGTGGCCGCCGCGCCGCCGGTGCGCTGGAGGTAGACGATGCCGCCGATCTCCTGCTTGAGGTCCTCGACCTGCTTCTTGGTCTTGACCTCGTCGACCTTCTCCTGACCCGCCTTCAATCCTTCCTGGGCCTTGTCGCCCACGACCTTCGCCGCGTCCTTCGCCTTGTCGAGCAGTCCCATGGGTTCCCTCCTGGTGGGATCGTTCGATGTTCAGCCTGTCGCGCCGGCCGTCGTGCTCGTGCTGGTGCTGGTGCTGTTCGGTGCCGAGGTGGTGGTGGTCTTCGCCCCCGACGTGCTGGTGGTGCTGCCCGGGCTCGCCGACGAGGTGGTCGTGGTGGGCGGCGGCGTCCCGTACAACGCGCGGATCACCGGCACGATGTGCTCCGCGATGCTCTGCTGCCCGTCGGGCGTCGGGTGGAACGGTGCCTGGCTGTCGAAGCTCGACGGATCGGTGACGCTGTAGATCGACAGGCCGTACGCCCACGGATCATCGGTGCACCAGACGTGCGACTGACCCTGGGGTTCGTAGGCCTGGGAGATGTCGGCGAGGACGACGTCGGGATCGTCGATCGCCTTCACCGCCTTGGCGATCGTCTGGTTCATCGTCGCGACGAGGCTCGAGAGGTACTGGACCTGGGCGGGATACAGCCAACTGGTGTCGGGGCACTTCGCCTTCGACGGGAGCGGATCCGGATAGTTGGTGATCACGACCTTCGGCTTCACGCGCTGGGTCGCCGCGGCCCGCGCCTGGATCCACGAGACCAGCGTGCGGTAGTTCTTCTGGAGCGTGGGGAGGAAGTCGAAGAAGTCGTCGGTGATCGTCGATCCCGGGTTCTTCGAGGTGCACCGGAGGTTCTCGACGTCGAAGTAGTACTCGTACCCGTTCTTGATGCAGTCCTCGACGATCGACGTGAACTGCACGTCATCGGCGCCGAGTGTGACGAGCACGAGGTCAGGTGCCGCCGCGTCGTACTCGGGGTTGAGATCCGTCTTCGTCTGCCAGTTCCCGAACTCGGCGGGTCGGAGCGTGCCCTTGCTGTCGGTCTCCGGTGCGGTGATCCCGTTGGCGAACGTCGCACCGGTGCACGCGAACTGCGCGACCTTCGCCCCGAACGCCTTCCCGACGTTCGTGCTGTACGCGTCGGGCGACACGTGGCACTCCGGGTAGGGCGGCGGCCATTTTGCGTCGACGTTGCCGCCCGTCCAGTCCTGCGAGGACGCGTCGTAGGTGTACCCGTACAACGTGCCTTCCCCCGAAGCGATCGAGTCACCGAGCTGCACGATCGACGACGGGCCGCCCACGATCGGCGACGAGTTCTGACGGTCGAGCCCCGTGTCCGGCGGGGCGCCCGCGTCGACCGAGGTCGACCCACCACCCGAGCTGCACGCGCTGAGCGCGAGCGCCGCCACCACCGAGATGCAGACGACAGTTTGGCGCATCGCGCAAGACTACCCAGCGTCGATGCGGGGCCGAACGTCCTGCTCGAGGAAGTCGACCACGGCATTCGAGAATGCGTCGTTCTGGTCGCCGGCGACCATGTGCGACGCGTCGCCGACGTCGGCGAGCTTCGAGCCGGGAATCTTGTCGAGGAAGTCCTGGATCCCCTCGTCGGTGACGACGTCGCTCAGCAGTCCGCGCACCAGCAGCGTCGGGACTCGAATGTTCGCCAGCGCGGCCTCGAAGAGCCCCTGGAAGTCCTCCTGCGGCACTTCGGTGCGCCCCCGCCCGATGAACTTGGGGTCCCAGTGCCAGTACCAGCGACCGTCGGGCTTCTGGCGCAGCACCTTCATGAGTCCGGCCGGGTTCACCCGCTTGGCGCGGTTGGGGGTGTAGGCGGCGATCGCCTCCGCGGCGTCCTCGAGCGTCGCGAACCCCCCGAGCCCCGAGTTCATGAAGTCGTGGATGCGCTGGATGCCCTCGGGGTTCGAACGGTGCGTGATGTCGACGACGACGAGACCCGACGAGACGACCCGGTCGCTCCCGCCCTCGGCGATCATCGCGGCGACGCCACCGAGCGACGCGCCGACCAGCACCGGCGGCTTGCCGAGCGTGTCGCACACCGCGACGCAGTCGTTCGCGTACGCGGTGAACGAGTAGTCCCCGTTGAGTGCCCACTCGCTGTCACCGTGGCCACGGAGGTCCATCGAGACGGCCTTCCACCCGTGCTCAGCGAGTGTTCGCGCCGTGCCGCCCCACGCGTGGCGGGTCTGACCACCACCGTGCATGAGGAGGACGGGCCACGCGTCGTCGCTCCCCCACACGTCACCGACCAGGTGGAGGTTCTCGAATCCCTCGAGACGCACGAGCCGAGGTTCCATGGCCGCATCCTGCCATGCGCTACGAGCCCTGTTGGAAGATCTCCATGAGCCGGGCCTCGGCAGCGCGCACCGCGGTGACGTCGCCGGGTCCGTCGACCGGGACGTCGTTCACGTAGATCGCGAACACCAGCTCGCGGCCCGACGCCGAGGTCAGGTACCCCGATGCCGTCTGCGCGGTGAGCAACCCCTGGCCGGCCTGCGTGTCGGTCACCAGCGACCCGGTCGTGGCGACGACGTTGCCGCTCGCCGGGGACCGTTCGAGCGTGGTCGCGAGCGAACCGTCGACACCGAGCCCCGACATGGCGTCCCGGATGGCTTCCCCATAGCGCTCGAACGACACGCTGCGCAGGAACGTCGCCATCGAGGCCGGCGTGCTGCGGTTGCGCTCGTCGGACCCGGCCGGGTCGAACACAAACGTGGTGCCGGGCGCCGCGCCGAGTCCCTGGATCGTCTTGACCAGAAGCGGCATGCCTGCCGGGCACGTCGTCTCGCCCGCTTGCGCGGCGGCCAGGCAGACCATCAGGTCGGCCGCTCGGTTCGCCCCACCCTTGAGGATCACCTTCACGTACTCCGAGAGCGGCGGCGACGCGTGCTCTGCGACCTGCGTCTTCTTCGGGTACTGGGTGGACTTCGGGAGCGAGCTCACCGGGTTGGAGCCGGTGGTGCTCGCGTCGACGCTGACGTCGGCACGCTCGAGCGCCTGGATGAACGCGGTCCGGGCAAACGCGGACGGGTCGGTGACCTGGAACACCCGGACGATCGGATCATGGTCGGCGGGAACCGCGCCGGTGACGGTGAGCACGCCCGGCGCGGTCTGCTCGATCTTCACGGTCGGGGCGCTGCCGTCGTCGCCCGTCGTCGCCTTGTTCACGATCTTGTAGGACGCGGTCTTGGGGACCGCGGAGACCTTGGCCGGCTGGCCCGGGTCGGTCGGCGTCGTGGTGACGTCCACGACGTTCTCGTTCACCCAGATGGGCGAGACGAGCCCGTCGGGCCACCCGTCGTAGGACTCGAAGAGGCGGTCGTCGACGATCACATTGCCACTGACCGAATCGATGCCGGTCTTCTTGACCTCCTGGGCCAGCTCGTCGAGCGCGGCGAGCGGGTCACCGTTGACCAACGTCGCGTCGTTCCGCGAGTTCGCGTCGTTGTGGTCGACGTCGGTGGTCGCGAGCTCGTTGCCCTGGTCGCGCAGCCCGAAGCTGAAGTCGCCCGACGCGACCAGAACGAGGTCGCCGTCGAGGGCGCCCCCGTCGACGTTGCCCACGCGGTGCACGGGCGTGACGAAGCGGTGGTCGTCGCCGAGCGAAGCGAGCGCCGCGGCCCCGGCGAAGCTCTTGACGACCGCCGCGGGCACGAACATCTGGTTCGCGTCGCTCGAGTAGACGACCTCTCCGGTCTCGGCGTCCACCACCTGCATTCCCCACGCGCTGTTCTGGAAGCGCGGCTCGTTGACCACACTGTCGATCGACGCCTGGACCGGGGGCGAGACGTCGGCGACCGCCGATGACCCGGGCACCACCGAGAGGGTCGCACCGATGACGACGCCCGCGAGCAAGCCGGCGACGACGGGACGACGGGGTGCAACGTTCACGCGACGAGCTCCGA
Organism: uncultured Acidimicrobiia bacterium; assembly: GCA_963809885.1. GTDB lineage: Bacteria > Actinomycetota > Acidimicrobiia > IMCC26256 > PALSA-555 > JALHSW01. Next base: position 422,934 of record CAWELA010000002.1, read on the forward strand.
TCTCTGTGACCTGCGAGTCGGGCCAGCCTATCCAGAGGGGAGGGTGAGCCCCTGGTGCGCGAGCGCGTCGTGCAGCGCCACGATGAAGGCGTCGAGGTCACCGGCACACGCTTCGAGCGCCGCGCCGTCGAGGACCACCACCAGGTCGGTTCCGGTGTCCGCGAGCACGCATGGTGGCTCGGCGGCGGCGCGTGCGGCATCGGGCTGGTCGTCGCGGTGGTACAGCTCGAAGGGTACCGGCAGCGCCGCGCTGCACTCCGTCCAGTCCCTCCGCTCACGCACCCGCCCGTGTGTCAGGTCGCAGAGTGCGCAGTGGGCGCGCCCGAGGCGAGCACCGAGGAAGTAGGTGAGCTCGCCGCGCAAGGTCCCGTCCGCGTCGTAGACCCCGATCAGTCGCTCGATCCGCCGCGTCATTCGTCGGTGTAGACCGGTGTGCGACCTTCCTTCCACGCGGCGACCTTCTCCTCGAAGTTCCCCGTGGTCAGTCGGACGTACAGCTGCGCGTGACCTTCGTGGTTCATGTGCGCGTGGAGCCCACCGGCGTCGAAGCTCGCCCACAGGAGCTGCTTGGTGAGCTCGACACCGATGTGGCTGAACCCGATGATGCCCTCGGCGACCTCGTAGCACCGCTCGAGCAACGCGTCCCCGGCACGACCTGGGACACGAAGCCGATCCGGTCTGCCTCCTCGGCGTCGACGTCGCGCCCGGTGAGCAGGATGTCGAACGCGCGGGCGAAGCCGATCTGGCGCGGGAGGAGGTAGCTGATGCCCAGCTCGGCCGAGGTGAGGCCGTTGTTGATCCCCGCGGCGCGGAAGTAGGCCGCGTCGGACGCGATCCTGATGTCGGCGGCCGACGCGAGGCAGAAGCCACCACCGATCGCCGCGCCGTTCACGGCAGCGATCACCGGTTGGTGCATGTCGCGGACCGCGAGGATGACCTCGTCGAGGATGCGCATCGCACGCCTCGCGATGCTCGTCTTCTTCAGGCCCGAGATGTTGGGCACCATGCCCGACGCGGCGAGGTCGGCGCCGGAACAGAACCCGTGACCCGCACCGGTGAGGACGACCACGCGGCAGTCGTTGTCCAGGCTGATCTCGTGCAGCGCGTCACGCAGCGGCACCATCACGTCGAACGCCATCGCGTTCATCCGCTCCGGCCGGTTCAGCGTCACCAGCGTCACCTGCGGGCGGGGTTGCTCGATCTGGATGAAGGACATCGTGCGGCTCCTCCGGCGAGGGACAGTCAGTCTCGCGTGCGGGGTCCAGCCGCCGCGGCGCCTACGCCGCGTCAGGCGGGAACGACCTCGATGATCACCTTGCCCGTGGTGCGACGCTCGGCGACCGCCCGCAGCGCCTCCTGCACGCGGTCGAGGGGGTACGTCGCCGACACGTGGGGCGCGACGCGGCCGTCGGCGAGCAACCCGAGCAGCTCGTCGCGGTCGCGGCGAGCGTCGTCGGCCGCGTGCTCGAGGAAGCCTCGCATCTCGAGCCCCTGCACGGTGACGCCCTTCAGGAGCACCAGGTTCAACGGGATGCGCGGGATCTCGCCGGATGCGAAGCCGACGCACACGAACCGACCGCCCCAACGCATCGCGCGCAACGCCGCCTCGGCGTACGGGCCACCGACCGGATCGACGACCACGTCAGCGCCGCCACCGGTGAGCTCCTTCGCGCGCACCTTGAGATCCTCCTCGCGGTAGTCGACAACGGCATCGGCGCCGTGCGCGGTGCACACCGCGAGCCGCTCGGTTCCGGCCGCGGCCGCGAGCACGCGAGCGCCGAGCACCTTCGCGAGCTCGACCGCCGCGAGCCCCACGCCACCCGCGGCTCCGAGCACGACCACCCACTCCTCAGGTCGCACCTGCGCCACGCTTCGCAGGGCGTGGTACGCGGTGCCGTGCGCGACGCCGAACGCGGCCGCGGCCGCGAACCCGACTCCTTCGGGGATCCGCGTCAGCGCCGCCGCCGGTACGGCCACGCGTTCACCGAACGCGCCGACGAACGTCGCACCGAACACCCGGTCGCCGGGCGCAAGGGTCGTCACGTCGTCCGCGACCGATGCCACGACGCCCGCGAGCTCACTGCCGGGAATGAACGGCAGCGGCACCGACACCTGGTACTTGTCCTCGAGGATCAGGAGGTCGGGAAAGTTGATGGCCGCCGCGTGCACCGCCACCACCACCGAACCGGGCTCCGGGGTCGGCTCCGGGACGTCCTCGACGACGACCGCGTCGACACCGTCGTACGTGGTGCACCGGGCCGCGCGCACGATCAGCTCGCGGGAGCAGACTCGCCGGCACGCAGGACGTAGTCCTCGGCGCTCTCGTCAAGCTCCATCTCGATCACGCCCCGGGTCTGCGCGGCCTTGCAGAACTGCAGGAAGCTCCGATAGCCGAACTTCTTCTCGCTGAAGTCGCTCTGCTGCTTGCGCAGCTCGGTCTTGAGCCCGGAGAGGTGCGGACCGTTCCCCTGCTTCTTCGTGAGGCGCGCGACGGTGGCGCGCAGGAGCTCGAACGCGGCGTCCTCGTCGCCCGCGGTAGCAGGGAACCCCACCTCGGGATCGCCCTGGGCTCCGCCGTCGCGCAGCTCCACGACGCCGCGCTCCGCGAGGTTGCGGACGAGCTCGCCGAACCCGCGGAAGCCGTAGTTCGCCTCGTTGAAGGTCGGGTCCTTGCGAAGGATGGTGCGCTTGAGCATCGACGCGAGCACCGGGCCGTTCGAGCTGCGCTCGAGGCCGGCGAGCGTCTGCGTCACGAGGACCTCGAGGTCCGCTTCGCCGCGCGTCGTGACCTGGTCGGACTCGTCGGCGTCGGCGGTGGGCTCCGGCTCGACGGGGGCAGTCGTGCGCGTCCTCGTCCGGCCGGCGGAGGCTCGCTTGCGCGGACGCGACGCTGACGGCTCGACACCCTCGAGCTGCTCGTAGAACAGGAACTCGTCGCACGCGGGCGGCAAGAGGCCGGAGGTCGACGCCTCCACCCCGATCCCGATCACCCGCTTGTTCAGCTCGCGCAGCTTGTGGACGAGCGGGGTGAAGTCGCTGTCGCCGGTACCGAGCACGAACGTCGTGATGTAGTCGCGCTCGAACGAGAGCTCGATGGCGTCGACTGCCATCTTGATGTCGGCAGCGTTCTTCCGGACGGCACCCATCCGCTGCGGGATCTCGATCAGCTCGACATGGTGACGGGTGAGCATGCGCCGGTCCTCGGCGAAGCTCGACCAGTCGGCGTAGGCACGGCGCACCACAACCCGACCGCGCTCGGCGAGGGCGTCGGCGATGGGTCGGAAGTCGAAGAGCCCGCCGCCGAGCACATCGCGGGCACCGATCGCCAAGTTCTCGTAGTCGAGAAACAGTGCGATGCGTTCGTCGTCGGTGGTCATTGCGTCCTCACGGTGGCGTACCTGGAGGGTACCCGTGCCTCGCCGCGAACGAGCCGCCGGGGAGGGGGAACCCGGCGGCTCGTCGCGCTCGGTGGTACGGGGGTGACGCTTCGATGGTGGTCAGGTCTGCGGTGCCTCCTGAGCCCTGGCTGGTGTCCGCGTCCGGCGGCGGACCACCATCGGGGCCGCCCTGGCCTCGGGCCGGTGGGCCGTCGTTCACCAACTTGGTGATGCGCTCCTTCAGGTTCGACTTGATCTCCGTGGCCTTCGCCTCGGTGAGGTCGCCGTCCGCGACCTTCTGGTCGACCTTCGCGGTCGCATCCGCGACCATCGCGTCGATCACCGTGTCGACGTCGACGCCCTGGGCCTGCGCGACCTCAGCGATGGTCTGATCACCGTCGTGGAGCTTGGTCTTCAGCTCGTCCTCGTCGAGGTTGAGCGCCTTGGCCGCGGCCTCGAGGCCGGGACGGCCGGGACCACCCGGTCCACGGGCCGGACGGCCCTCGTTCACCATCTCGGTGATGCGGTCCTCGAGGTTCGACTTGATCTCCGTGGCCTTCGCCTCGGTGACGTCGCCGTCCGCGACCTTCTGGTCGATCTTCGCGGTCGCATCCGCGACCATCGCGTCGATCACTGTCTGGACGTCGACGCCCTGCGCCTCGGCGACGGCGGCGATGGTGGTCGTACCGTCCTCGAGCTTCGCCTTGAGCTCCTCCTCCGTGAGGTTGAGCGCCTTGGCCGCGGCCTCGAGGCCGGGACCCCGATGCTGGGGACGGTCGGACGTGGTGCCCGACTGGGTGTCGTTCGTCGTGTCCGAGCTCTGGGCACTCGCGATGCCGGTGGCGCCGGCGAGCGTCCCGATGGCCAGCAACGACGCGAGGCCGATGCGACCGATCCGTTCCTGCTTCATGGTTCTTCCTCTCCCTGGATGCATTGGTGGTGTGCGGTGTGGTGCACCGACAGCATCTGCGCGAGTGACTGAGCCGACCCTGAGAACGTGTTCGGTGGGTGTTCGGCGAGTGTGAAGAACCTGTGGGCCTAGCCTCGGAGCCGACGACGGGACGAGGGAGAGGTGCAGAGATGACCGAGACGCTCCGGATCGGCGAGCTCGAGGTGTCGGTCGCCGGCATCGGGTGCAACAACTTCGGCATGCGGATCGACGAAGCCGCGTCGCGCGCGGTCGTCGATGCGGCGATCGACGCGGGGATCACGCACTTCGACACCGCCGACCTGTACGGCGGCACCAAGTCGGAGGAGTTCCTGGGCCGTGCGCTGGGTTCGCGTCGTGACGACGTGATCATCGCCACGAAGTTCGGGATGATGGCACCGCCCGAGGGACTCACCGGTGGGCACCCCGAGTGGGTGCCGCAGGCCGTCGACCACAGCCTGCGGCGACTCGGCACGGATCGCATCGACCTGTACTGGCTCCACGCACCCGACGCGGCAACGCCGATCGGGCACACGCTCGAGGCACTCGACGCGCTGGTGCGGGCCGGGAAGGTGCGGGAGATCGGCTGCTCCAACTTCTCGGCCGCGCAGCTCGACGAGGCGGATGCGGTGGCAGCCGAGGCCGGATTGCACCGCTTCGTGACCGTGCAGAACGAGTACAGCTTGCTGCACCGCGAGCCCGAGGCCGAGGTGCTGCCGGCGTGCGAGCGGCTCGACATGAGCCTGGTGCCCTACTTCCCGCTCGCGAGCGGCCTGCTCACCGGAAAGTACCGACGCGGCGAGGAGCCCCCGGCCGGGACTCGGCTCGCGGCCTGGCCGAAGGAGCGCGTCTCCTCGATGCTCGGCGACGAGCAGTTCGCCGTCGTGGCGCGGCTCGACGAGTACGCGCGGGTGCACGGACACACGCTGCACGAGCTCGCGCTGTCCTGGCTCGCGAGCAACCCGCTCGTGTCGAGTGTGATCGCGGGCGCGACGTCACCCGACCAGGTGCGTCAGAACGCAGCCGCCACGACGGCGTGGGGACTCACCGACGCCGAGCGCGCCGAGGTCGCTGCGCTCACGACTCCCACCTGAGCTCTCAGGTGTCGCGCACCAGGCGAGCCGGGAACCCGCCGCGGCTGACGGGACCCCACCGCTCGATCGCCACCCGCACGAGGGACTTCCCCTGTCGGTGCATGGCGTCGCGATACTCGTCCCAGTCCGGGTGCTCGCCGCTGATCGACCGGAAGTAGTCGACCAGCGGCTCGAGCGCCTCGGGCAGGTCGAGCACCTCGGCGCTCCCGGACACCTGCACCCACTCGCCACCGAAGTCGTCCGAGAGCACGAGCACCGAGACATGTGGATCGCGCCGGGCATTCCGCGCCTTGGCCCGATCGGGGTAGGTCGCGACGACGATCCGCCCGTCGTCGTCGACTCCCATCGTCACCGGCGAGAGCTGAGGTGATCCGTCCCGACGCACGGTGGCGAGGATCGCGTGGTGCCGAGGGCGCATGAACGCGAGCAGCGCGTCCCGATCGACCTGGACGTCGCGCGCGGCGGTCGGGGCCACGATCGCTCAGCCGCCCACGCCGGCCGGCGCCTCACCCGCGACCGTCGTGCGATGCATCGAGCGGCGATGCCCGGAGAAGTCGGCCATGGCCATGTGCTGCAGGCAACGGTTGTCCCAGAACGCGACGTCTCCGACGGCCCACCGCCAGCGACACGACACCTCCGGCCGCACGCTGTGCGCGAACAGATGGTCGAGAATCGGCTTGGCCTCGTGCGGTGCGAACCCGTCGAGGCCGATCGTGTACTGGGCGTTCACGAACAGTGCCTTCTCGCCTGTCTCACCATGTACCCGCACGACGGGATGGCGTTGCACGTCGTTCGCGCGCTCGCTGGTCCGCACCGTCATCCCGGTGAACCCGTCGTGGATCGGCTGCATCTTCGGGGAGTACACGTTGACCGCGCTGTGGAGACCGGTGAGCCCCTCGAGCATCGCCTGCATGCCCGGCGACAGGGACCGGAGCGCGAGGACCTGGTTCGCCCACAGCGTGTCGCCACCCCACGGTGGCACCTCCAGCGCGTGCAGGATCGAACCGAAGGGAGGCTCGGGAAGGAACGAGAAGTCCGAGTGCCACAGACTCCCGAACGTGAACTCTTGGTGCTCCGACGCCTCGCGCACCACCGCGATGACCTCGGGATGGTCGGCGACGGGCTCGATGAACGGCACCGGGCTGAACGGCCCGAACCGGCGACTGCACGCGACCTGCTGCTCCGGGGAGAGCGCCTGCTCACGGAAGAACACGACGTGGTGATCGAGCACGGCTCGACGGATCTCCGCGACGACCTCGTCGTCGAGCTCGCCGCCGAGGTCGACGGCACCGATGACCGCACCACAGGCACCGGCGACGGGAGCCACCGTCACCCGGCGGTACTCGTGGCCCGACGGAGCTGCGGGGACCGGGATGCTCGGATCGACCGCGACGCTCATGCCGCCCAGCATAGAGAGCGCTCGGGCGCGGGAATTAGGGTCACCTCCTCATGCACCGGGAGACCGCACCCGACAGCCGCGACAAGGTTGGCTTCACGTCCGAGCTCGGATGCTCGGTCGCCGTCGACGGCGACACGCTCGTCGGCACCGGAACCATGACCACCGCACTCTGCATCCCCGAAGCGGGAGTGGCGCGCCCGTCAGTGCTCCTGGCGTGGGCCGACATCCTGACCGGCTCGCTCGCGAACGAGTGCACGCTCCCTCGCGTGTGCATGACGGTCGATCTGAGCGTGCGGATCGTGCGTCCGGTCACGGCCGGCTCCGAGCTGGTCGCGGTCGGAAGAGTGCTGAAGACCGGGCAGACGCTCACGTTCGGCGAGACGACGTTCTCGATCGCGGGAGACGACGACGTCGTCGCGGAGTCGCTCGGCACGTTCGTCGCGTCGCCCCGCCCTCAGGACCTCGGTGAGTCCGGGACCTCGCTCAAGGCGTCGGCCCGACGTCGGATGTACCCGGCGCAGGCGATCACGCCGGTGAGCGACATGCTCAGGAGCCGCGTCGTCGCGCCCGGTGTGGTCGAGGCGGACCGGCACGACCGCATCCTCAACTGGGCCCAGACGGTGCAGGGCGGTGCCGTCGCCACGCTCGCCGAGGAAGCCGTCCTCGCGCTCGACGACCCTCCCGTCCCGAACGAGCTCGAGGTGCGCTACCTGGCTGCGGTGCGCGTCGGGCCGATGCGGGCGACGGCGCGACGCATCGGTTCGTGGGTGCGCGTCGAGGTCATCGACACGGGGAACGCGGATCGTCTGGCGGCTGTCGCAGTCGCGCGCGGCGACTGAGCAGGACCCGCGCTCGGAGAGTCACCGGGCCGCCGCGAGCCCGATCATCTCCGGATCCAGCGGCAGCTGGTTGCGGTGGGCGCCGAGGTGCCCTCAGCCTTCTTTGGACTTTCGACCACTGGAGCCGGGACCGACGTCGAACGTCGTCTGCTGATCGAGCAACACGCCGACGAGCGCGCCCACCCGTGGATCGAGCTCGCCGTTCGCAACCCACGCGTCGATGCTCTCGCGCAGGCGATCCACGTCGCGGCCGTGCTTGTCCGGGTGCTCGAGAAGTCGCTCCAGGTCGCGGGCGAGATCTTCTGCCGCCGAGCCGTAGGCGCCGGGCGTTGCTGCGAGGAGACCCAGGAGATCCGAGATGCTCGCGGCCTGCAGCGCGACGGTGGTCGGGGGTGGCGGCACGGTCGTCGTCGTCGGCGGGATGGTCGAGGGAATCGTGGACGGTTCGCTCGCGACGGCGTCGGTGGACGGATCCTCGTCGCCGCCCGACGCGGCGACGAGGATCCCCCCGGCGACGATCGCGACAACGAGCGCGGCTGCGACCGCCCAGCGCCCCGGCCACGCGCGCCGAGTGTGACCGGGTCGGGGCCCCGCGAGCATCGGCAACACCGGTGCGACGGCGGTGCGCGTCGGGTCCAACGCGTCCAGCGCAACGGTCGACTCACCTTCGACCCCCGCGGCCAACGCAGCGCGCATGGCGGCGGCGTCGGTGAAGCGCTCGGCGGGATCGTCGGCCAGCGAACGGTCGACGGTCGCGTACAGCGCGGGCGGCAGGCCGGGCCGCACGGCGCGGAGATCCGGGATCGAGGTCCGGTGGTGCGCGACCGGCGTGGTGGCGGGCGCGAACGCGGCGACGCCGGCGAGCAGCTCGTAGAGCACGAGCCCCACGGCGTAGAGGTCCGAGCGGGGCGTTGCGGGCGCGCCGTACAGCTGCTCCGGCGCCAGGTACTTGGGTGTCCCGACCACCAGACCGGTCGCGGTCATGTCGGCCGTCTCACCCGACCTCGGTTCCATCGACTTCGCGATCCCGAAGTCGACCAGCTTGGCCGTGCCATCGCCCGCGAGCATGACGTTTGACGGCTTCACGTCACGGTGCACGATGCCGAGGTTGTGGGCGGCTTCGAGCGCCCCAAGCACCTGCGCGGCGATGGACACGGCCTCTGTGGGATCAAGCCTTCCGACGCGCTCGAGGTGCTGCGCGAGCGTCGGACCGTCCACCAGCTCCATCACCAGGAAGGGCGGATGGGCCTCGGCTGCGTAGTCGTAGATCGCGGCCGCGTTCGGATGCGCCAGCTGAGCGCCGGCGAGCGCCTCGCGCTCGAAGCGCGCCCGACCGGCGGCATCCAGACCGTCGACCTTCAGGATCTTCACGGCGACGCGCCGACGAAGGCGAGGGTCGTACGCCTCGAAGACGTCGGCCATCGCCCCGGACCCGAGGAGCGGTCCGATCTCGTATCGATCGAGTGTGCGCAGCATGAGTTGGGCCAGCCGGCCGTACGGTATGCATACCCCGATCCAGGCCGCGTCAACCACAACGACGGGTCGAGCCGAGGGTTTCGCCGCCCCCCGTCTGGGACGTTTCGAAGCCGACCTACCCTGCAGGTATGGACGACGACGCCGTACGGACCACCGGAGAGCCGGACGACCCCGACACCAAGGACGAACGTCGTCCCACGACGAGACGTTCGTCCGACCGGTCGACCGGTTCCGGCGCACGGCCACGGGCAGCATCGTTGCCGCCGGGCTGCTCGGCTTGCGCGACGTCATGGAGGGTCGGCCCGAGCAGGAAGAGGTCACGATCGTCAACGAGGCACCGACGCGTCCGCTCGGTGACCTCGAGGTCGTGCTCGATCCCGACCATCCGGAGCGCACGATCGCGATCGTGCGGCGCGCCGACGACACCGGCGGCAAACGATGACGGAGACGAGTCACCGCCGCCATAGCATCGACCCCCGTGAGCACCCCTGCCATCCTCGCGGAAGATCTCGTCAAGACGTTCGGCGACGTCGAGGCACTCAAGGGCGTCTCGTTCGCGGTGCCTCACCGGCACGGTGCTCGGGCTGCTCGGGCCGAACGGTGCCGGCAAGACCACCGCCGTGCGCATCCTCACGACACTGCTGCGGCCCGACCGCGGCCGCGCCGAGGTGCTCGGTCGCGACGTGACGGCGGATCCGATGGCGACGCGCATGTCGATCGGGCTTGGCCGGACAGAACGCCGCGGTCGACGAGAACCTGACCGGTCGCGAGAACCTGCGGCTGGTCGGACGTCTGACCCACCTGCCGGCCGAGGAGATCGCCCGGCGCAGCGACGAGCTGCTCGAGCGGTTCGACCTCGCACGGGCGCAGCACCGCCTCGTGCGCACGTACTCCGGAGGGATGCGCCGGCGGATCGACCTCGCGGCGTCCCTCGTGCACCAGCCTCCGGTGCTGTTCCTCGACGAGCCGACGACCGGTCTCGACCCTCGAAGCCGCACCGACCTCTGGGGCGTGATCGAGGACCTCGTCGGCGGGGGAACCACCGTGCTGCTCACCACGCAGTACCTCGAGGAGGCGGACCGCCTCGCCGACTCGATCGTCGTGATCGACCACGGCATCGGTGATCGCGGAGGGCACCAGCTCGCAGCTCAAGGGTCGACTCGGCTCGACGGTGATCGAGGTCGCGTTCGCCGACTCCGACGCCGCCGCGCGGGCCGCGGAGACGCTCGCGCTCGTCGGTGGCATCAGCGTCGACGGGCAGGAGGTCCGCCTCAGCGTGTCCGACGGCGCGAAGGCGATGCTCGAGACCGTGCGCGCGCTCGACGCCAAACAGATCGAGCCGGTCTCGATGGCGCTCCGCGAGCCGACGCTCGACGACGTGTTCCTCTCGCTCACCGGCCACGCGGCCGAGATCACGGAGCCCGAGGACGACGACGATGAGGAGGACGGCGACGGATCGCGTCGCCGCCGGCGTCGGCGCGCCAAGACCGGGAACCACCCCGCACCGGAAGGAGCCGGCCGATGACCGCCGTCACGACGCCGTCGACGCTCCACGTCGGCAAGCCCCGGTGGTTCGCGGACGCGTCGACGATCGCATGGCGGAACGTCCTGAACCTCCGCCGGAACCCGGAGCTCCTCGTCTTCGCGACGATCCAGCCGGTCATCTTCGTGCTGATGTTCCGCTACGTCTTCGGCGGCGCGATCGCGGTACCGGGCGGTCCGTACATCGACTACCTCATGCCGGGGATCTTCGTGCAGACCATCGTCTTCGGCGCGCTCACCACCGGCGTCGGGCTCGCCGACGACCTCCAGACCGGTGTCATCGACAGGTTCCGCTCGCTCCCGATGGCACGCTCGGCGGTGCTCGTCGGCCGTACGTTCGCCGACCTGCTGCGCAACACGTTCGTCGTCGCACTCATGGCCGTCGTCGGCTACCTCGTCGGCTGGCGTCCGGACCAGAGCGCGCTGTCGATCCTGGCCGGGCTCGGGTTGGTGCTCGCGTTCTCGTACTCGCTGTCGTGGCTGTTCGCCATCGTCGGGCTGAGCGCCCGCAACAGTGAGACGGCCCAGGCGATCTCCTTCCCGATCCTGGCGCCCCTCGTCTTCGCGTCGTCGGCGTTCGTGCCGATCGCGACCATGCCGGACTGGCTGCAGACCTTCGCGGAGTACCAGCCGGTCTCCGTCGTCTGCGACGCCGTGCGCGGCCTCACCTCCGGAGGCCCGAACTCCGGCGACGTGCTCGGTGCGATCGCGTGGATCGTCGGCATCATCGCGGTCTGCGCGCCGCTCGCGGTGCGCAAGTACCGCCGCGTCGTCTGACTACGGCGACGGGGGTTCCGACGACGGGGTCGTGGTCGGTGCCGGTACCGTCGTCGCCGTGGTTGCCGCCGTCGTCGACGGCGGGGCGGTGCGGGGTTGCGTGGGCGACGTCCCCGGCCCGGTGTAGGTCGTGCCGCCGCGGCACCCCGCGACCGTTCTCGGAGATCGCGGCGCCCGGGCGATCGCACGACGGGCCCGGAGGGGGGAAGTCCTCCATCGGCTGCCCGTACAACGCCGAATCCATGAACCGCTTGAAGATCCGCGCCGGGATCTGACCACCGAAGCCGGCGCCGGGCACGCGTCCGAGCGCGTTGCCGTGCCAGACGAACGTCGCGAGCTGCGGGGTGAAGCCGAGGAAGTTCGCGTCGGTCCGCTCGTCGGTGGTCCCGGTCTTCCCGGCGACCGGGCGGTTGCCGACGAGGCGCGCCGCGGTGCCCGTCCCGCCGGTGACGACGCCGCGCAGGAGGTCGGTCTCGCACGCCGCGGTGTCGGCCGAGATCGCCCGATCGCCCTTGACATCCTTCGACACGTCGAAGACCACGTCGCCGTTCGGTGCGACGATCTTCGAGACGAACACGGGCGGGTGGTGGATGCCGCCGTTGGCGATGGTCGAGGTGACGGTCGCCATCTCGAGCGGTGTCGACTCGACGGCACCCAGCGTCAGCGTGAGGACGGGCTTGAGCGTCTGCTGCGTGATGCCGAGCGCGTGCGCCGTCTCGATCACCTTGGGGAAGCCCACCGCGAGCTCCGTGCGGGCGAACGCGCAGTTCACCGAGTGTGCGGTGGCGGAGCGCAGGGTCATGGTTCCGCCGCCGCCCTCCGCGTTCTGGGTGCGGCCCCACTCCTTGAACGAGCACGGTGAGCTCCCGCTCACCGAGTCCTTCGGCGAGAATCCGCTCTCGAGCGCCGCTGCGAGCGTGATGACCTTCCACGTCGAACCGGCCTGGCGTCCCGGGTAGCTCGTCGCGATGTTGTACTGGCTCGACTCGAACCCCGGCCCGGCCACCATGGCCTTCACCTGTCCGTTCGACGGATCCATCGAGATCGAGCGCGCCCGTGAAGCCGGGCTTCTCCGGGAGGATCTCGTTCATCGCGTCCTGCGCGAGCCGCTGCAGGTTCGGGTCGAGCGTCGAGGTGATCTTCAGACCGCCGGTGAGCACCTTCTGCTCGCGCTCCTGCGGCGTCTTGCCCAGCACCTTGTACACGTCGTCGTTGAAGAGGCGGTCCTGGACCTCCTCGGCCCACGAGGTGCGCGGCCGGAGCTCGGGTTCGGGCTTGATCGTCGGCAGCGGCTCCTGGTCGGCGGCCGCCGCTTGGGCCTGGGTGATGTAGTGCTGCGCGACCATCCGCTGCAACGCGAACGTTCGACGGCGTCGGGCCCCGTCCGGGTTCACGAACGGGTTGTTGCCCTCCGGGTTCGAGATGAGGCCGGCGAGCAGCGCGGCCTCCCCGACCGTGATCTCGTCGAGGCGCTTTGGGCGTGGGAAGGGCGCGCCCGGGTCGACCGTCAGGAAGAACCGCTCGACGGTCGACTTCACGCCGTAGGACCCCTGCCCGAAGTACACGGTGTTGAGGTACTGCTCGAGGATCTCGCGCTTGGAGTACTTGTGGTTGAGTCGCAGGGCGTACAGCACCTCCCGGACCTTGCGGTCGAGGTCGCGCGCGTTGGTGAGGATGCGGTTCTTCACGAGCTGTTGGGTGATCGTGGAGCCACCCTGCTCGATTCGGCCCTTGCTGAAGTTCTCGATCGCCGCGCGCAGCAGCGCGTTGGGGTCGATGCCGTCGTTCGTCCAGAACGTCTTGTCCTCGACCGCGATCACCGCGTCCTGGATGATCTTCGGTACGTCGGAAAGGGACACGTCCTCGCGATTGATCGTCCCGACCCGGGCGATCTGGGTGCCCGCGGAGTCGTAGATCGTGGAGCGCTGGGCGAGGTCGCGGAGCTTCGGGACGTTGGCGTGGTACGCGTGCGCCTCCGCCAACACCGCAGCACTCGGGACGAGCGCGGCAGCCAGCACGCCGATGACGAGGCCTCCGGCTCCGATCGTGAGCAACAGACTGCGCCTCGGGGGGAGGTCCTGGAACCAGGCCACGAGCCGATGCGCTCCGGACACGGTGGGATCCTACCGACGAGCCGCGTCGATCCGGCCGCGGTCACTACGGTCCAGGACGATGACGAACGCGCACGATGTACCCGCCCACCGGCGCACCCTCGAGTTCGAGAGCACGGAGCTCCCCGACGCCCTGCGCGTGGTGGGGCGCCTCCGGGACACCAGGCCCTGGGCCGAGGGCACCTGGGCCGCGGTGGTGCACGACATGGAGCTCGCGGTCACGGTGAGCACGCCGGATCTCACGATCGTCGAGGCCGAGGCCACCATGCACGCGTTCCCCCACACCGAGTGCACCGACATCGCGCCCAGGTTCACGGAGCTCGTCGGTGTGCGCATCGGGGCGGGCTACACCCGCGCCGTCCGGGAACGCTTCGGCGGCGTCTCGGGCTGCAGCCACCTCGTCGAGCTCGTGCGAGCCCTCGGGCCCACGGTCATCCAGTCAGCGGTGTCCACCCGGCACCGAAGCGCCGGCGAGACGCCGGTCGTCGCGGCCGCCCCGACCGGTTCGAGCCCGTGGCTCCGGAACAGCTGCCACATCTGGTCCGAGGGCGGCATCGGCGAGCAGAAGGTCGACGCCGGGTGGCGGCCCGGCCTGACCGGCTACCCCGCGCCCACGTTGGAACAGTGGCTCGACGATCCGACCGTCAGGCGTCCGCCATCGGGTACGGGAACTTGACGCCGACCCCGCCGTCGACGACGAGCGTCTGGCCCGTCACGTAGGACGAGAGGTCGGAGCAGAAGAAGAGGATCGCGGCCGCGATGTCCGACGGCTGCGCGACGCGCCGCAGCGGCGTGTTGGCCCGGTTCCGCGCCAGACCCTCTTCACCGAGCGCGGCCGAGATGCGGGGCGTCCACACGACCCCGGGCGCCACGGCGTTCACCCGTACCCCTTGCGGACCGAGCTCGGTCGCGGCGGTGCGCACCAATGACATCAGCCCCGCCTTCGCGACGCCATACGCCGCGTGCCGCGGCGCCGACGTGATGCCGGACACCGAGGCGACGAACACCATGGAGCCGCCGCGTTCGCGTAACGCGCGACCGCCGAGCTGCATGGCGTAGAACGCGTGCCGGAGCACGATACCCTGGTGCCACTCCCAGTCGTCGTCGGTGACGTCGATCACCGCCGCGTACCGGGCCATGCCGATGATGTCGACGACGGCGTCGAGTGGACCGATCCCGGCCGCCGCCTCGGTGAAGATGCGCTCCATGTCGGGCCGCAACGTGGCGTCGCCGACGATGGCGGTCCCGCCCACCTCGGCCGCGACGTCCCGGGCGAGGTCCGGGTCGAGGTCGACGCACGCCACCTGCGCACCGACCGCGGTGAGCGCATGGGCCGTCTGACGTCCGATCCCCTGGCCCGCGCCGAGTACGAGCACGCACCGCCCGTCGAGGCGGAGGAGCCCGGGGTAGTCGGGCACTGCGGTGTCGTCGCTGCGCGTCACGGACTCGCCTCCTCGTCCCGTACCCTACGGGCGCATGCAGATCGACGCCGTCCTGTGGGACTTCGGCGGGGTGTTCATCCCGTCACCCTTCCATGCCGCGCACGCCTACGCCCGGGCTCAGGGCGCGGATCCCGACGGGTTCGTGCGCGTCGTGTTCGGCTCCTACGCAGCCGACACTGAACATGCCTGGCATCGACTCGAGCGCGGTGAGATGAAGTTCACCGACGCGCTCGCGGAGATCGCTGCGGAAGCCGAGGCCGCGGGTGTGCGGTTCGACATGGCTGAGATGTTCGGTCTCCTCGCCGACGACGAGATCGACCGAGGGGTCGTGGTCGAGTACGTGCGCACGCTCCGCGCTGACGGTGTCAGCACGGCGATCGTCACGAACAACATCCGGGAGTACGGCGACACGTGGCGCCGACAGCTGGACGTCGACGCGCTGTTCGATACGGTCGTCGATTCGTGCATCGAAGGCGTCCGCAAGCCGAACCCGGCGATCTACTCGACGGCGCTCGAGCGCCTCGGCGTCTCGGACCCGTCACGTGCCGTGTTCCTCGACGACCTCGAACACAACGTCGTCGCAGCGCGGAGCCTCGGGCTCCACGGGATCGTCGTCGACCCGGACCCGCGGGGCGCGCTCGCCGAGCTCGACGAGCTGCGGCAGCGTTGAGCTCCCCGACACCGCGCGACCCCAGGTCTGCGTTCCTCACCCCGGTGTCCTCGGGGTGACCAACGCATCCTGGGGGTCGGACGCGGGTGTCAGGCTTCGGGTGTGGCCTCGGCCTTGCTCTCGTCCTTGACCTCGGCGTCGTCGGCGGTCTCGGCCGGTGCTTCCTTCTCGGCCGCGATCTCGTCGGCGTAACGCCAGGTCGATGGGTCGTTGATGTCGACCGGCGGGCCGTCGTCCCGGATCACCGGCTCGGGTGCGAGCCCCTGACGGCGGGCGCGCTTGGCCGCCTGCTTCTCCTGGCGGGCGCGCTCCTTCTGGAGCTTCGCGAACGTCGTGCGCTGTCTCCCGGCCATGGTTGTCCCCTCTCGTCGTCGGTGTCGTTCGATCGCGTCAGCGGCGCGGCGCTTTTGCACGCCCGCGCTCACGTCCGCGGATGGTCGCGTCGAGCACCGTCTTGCGGAGCCTGACGCTCTCGGGTGTTACTTCTGCGCACTCGTCGGAGGCGATGAACTCGAGCGCCTGCTCGAGCGACATCGGACGGGGCGGCACGAGCCGCACCATCTCGTCGGCCGACGAAGCACGGTGGTTCGTGAGCTTCTTCTCCTTCGTGGGGTTCACGTCCATGTCGTCGGATCGCGCGTTCTCCCCGACGATCATCCCCTCGTAGACCTCGACCCCCGGACCCACGAGCAGCTGCCCGCGCTCCTGCAGGTTCATGAGGGCGTACGAGTTGGTCTGTCCACGGCGATCCGACACCATGCTCCCGGTCGGCCGCGTGCGCAGCTCGCCGTGCCACGGCTCGTACCTCTCGAACACGTGGTGCAGCAGTCCGGTGCCCCGCGTCTCGGTCATGAACTCGGTGCGGAAACCGACCAGGCCGCGTGCCGCGACGAGGTACTCCATCCGCACCCAGCCGGTGCCGTGGTTCACCATCTGCTCGAGCCGGCCCCTGCGCATCGAGAGCAGCTGCGTCACGACGCCGAGGTAGTCCTCGGGGACGTCGATCGCAACGCGCTCGACCGGCTCGTGGACCTTGCCGTTCACCTCGCGGGTGACGACCTCGGGCTTGCCGACCGTGAGCTCGTAGCCCTCGCGGCGCATCATCTCGACGAGCACCGCGAGCTGGAGCTCGCCACGGCCCTGCACCTCCCACGCGTCGGGGCGGTCGGTGTTCAGGACGCGCAGCGACACGTTGCCCACGAGCTCGGCGTCGAGCCGGTTCTTCACCATGCGCGCGGTCAGCTTGGATCCGTCCTGGCCCGCGAGCGGTGAGGTGTTGATCCCGATCGTCATGGACAGGCTCGGGTCGTCGACGTGGATGACCGGCAGCGGACGCGGGTCCTCGGGATCCGCGAGCGTCTCCCCGATCGTGACGTCGGGCAGGCCGGCGATCGCGCAGATCTCACCCGGGCCGGCCTCCTGCGCGTCGACTCGTTCGAGCGCCTCGGTCACGTAGAGCTCGGTGATCTTGACGCTCTCGATCGTGCCGTCGGCGCGGCACCACGCGACCTGCTCGCCCTTGCGGAGCGTGCCGTGACGGACGCGGCAGAGCGCGAGGCGACCGACGTAGGGCGACGCGTCGAGGTTCGTGACGAGCGCCTGCAGCGGATGGTCGGCGTCGTACTCGGGTGCCGGGATGCGCTCGAGGAGCAGCTCGAGCAGCGGCTTGAGCCCGCCTTCGGGCGACGACTCGGGCAGGAGCAGGTCGGGATCTGCAGCGTCGAGCGACGCGCGACCGGCGCGGGCGTTGCAGTAGACGATCGGGAAGTCGATCTGGTGCTCGTCGGCGTCGAGGTCGAGGAAGAGCTCCTCCACCTCGTGCACGACCTCGTCGACACGGGCGTCCGGCGCGGTCGACCTTGTTCACGACGAGGATCACCGGGAGGCGCGCCTCGAGCGCCTTGCGGAGGACGAACCGCGTCTGCGGCAGCGGACCCTCGCTCGCGTCGACGAGGAGCAGGATGCCGTCGACCATGGTGAGGCCGCGCTCCACCTCGCCGCCGAAGTCGGCGTGGCCCGGCGTGTCGACGACGTTGATCTTCACGTCGCCGTAGCGGACCGCCGTGTTCTTGGCGAGGATCGTGATGCCCTTCTCGCGCTCGAGGTCGGTGGAGTCCATGACCCGGTCCACGACCTCCTCGTGGGCGCGGAAGGCCCCGGTCTGACGCAGCATGGCGTCGACGAGCGTGGTCTTTCCGTGGTCGACGTGGGCGACGATCGCCACGTTCCGCAGGTCGGCACGCGCGCGCACAGCAGGGCCTTTCCGGTGGAGCCGGGGAACACCCAGTTTACCGCCCTTCGCGCACCAGCCTGGGAGCGGGGCACACGGGTCGGATCCAGGCGGGTGCCGGCGTCGGCACCGGGTGTCCGAGACACCGAAACCGACGCCAAAACGCCTCAGAGCAGGGTTCGGAGCAGCTCGCGGGTCCGGGTGCGCTCGGCGGACGAGCCGAACACGTTGGCGACGAAGTCGGTCGTCCCCACCGCACCGAGGTGCTCGACCTGGGCCCGGACCGAGGCCTCGTCGCCGACGACGGCCACGTCGGACGGGCCGGCGGCGCCTTCCTTGTCGAGCATCGCCCGGTACGACGGGCAGGGTGCCGTAGATCTGGAAGAGCTCGCCGGCCCGTTCCCGTGCCGCGGCCTCGTCGTCGGTGACGCAGACCGGGAGGCCCACCCCGATCCGCGGCGCGGGCCGACCCGCCGCGGTCGCCGCGGCCGTGATGGTGGGCACGATGTGCGACTCGATCGTCGCCGGCCCGGTCATCCACGTGACCGTGCCGTCGGCCACCGTGCCCGGCGAGCTCGAGCATCTTCGGTGCCCAGCGCCGCGACGAGGACCGGGAACGGGGTCGCGCCCTTGACGTCGAGCCCGACGTGGCCGGAGAGCGTCTCGCCCGCGAACGAGACGCCGCCCGTGCGCACCAGCGGCACGAGGATCTCGAGGTACTCGCGCATGTGGCGCACCGGCTTCTCGAACGACATCCCGAACATCGACTCGATGACGAGCTGGTGCGAGAGGCCGATGCCCAGCGCGAGCCGGCCACCGATGATGGACTGCGTCGTCATCGCCTGCCGCGGCGAGCATCGCCGGATGCCGCGGGTAGGTGGGGACGACCGCGGTGCCCAGCTCGATCTCCGGCACCTCGCGGCCGACGACGGCGAGCGCCGTGAGCGCGTCCATACCGAAGATCTGCGGCAACCAGTACGACGCGAACCCGCCGTCGGCGGCGGTCATGCGCCGCCTCGACGATCCGGTCGATCGGCCCGTTCGCCGTGTCGCCGCCGAAGATCCCGATGCGCATGAGGGTCAGGCTACGCCGCGACGGCGCTGCGCGTCGCCGGGACCCCCTCGGAATGCCGGACGGCGCCGACGACCACGGCGCTAGCGTCCCGCACGTCGAAGGAGGACCTGGTGGCGCTCGAAGTGATCGGAGCCGGGTGGGGACGCACCGGCACGCTGTCGTTCAAGCAGGCGCTGGAGCAGCTCGGGCTCGGGCCCTGCTACCACATGATCGAGGTCTTCGGGAAGGACGACCACGTGGCGACGTGGGCCGCCGCGATCGCCGGCGAGCCCGTCGACTGGGCCGACGCTGCTCGACGGCTACCGCTCGACCTGCGACTGGCCTGCGTGCACGTTCTGGCACGAGCTGCGCGCCGCAAACCCGGAGGCCAAGGTGGTGCTGACCCGTCGCGACCCCGATGCGTGGTACCGCAGCTTCAGCAAGACCATCCTCGAGTCGATGCAACAACCCATCGACGAGGCGATCGAGCAGGACGTCGACCCGGTCATGGTCGAGCACCAGCGCATGACACGCGCGCTCATCTTCGATCGCACGCTCGACGGCGACCTCAGCCGCGAGCACACGCTCGCCGTGCTCGCGGCCCACGAGCAGGACGTCATCGACACCGTTCCCGCCGAAGAGCTGCTCGTCTACGACGTGGCCGAGGGATGGGAGCCGCTCTGCGCGTTCCTCGGCGTCGCGGTCCCCGACGAGCCGTTCCCCAACACGAACACGACCGCCGACTTCCGCCAGATGGTCGGGCTCGATCCGCCCGCGTGACGGACGCGAGCCGCCCAGCGGTCGCCGAGCGTCCCGACGATGATCGAGAGCCCCGGTAGCGTCGGGCCGTGGCCATCGACGTCATCGACCATCGTCTGATCGGCGCGCTGCACGTGCGCGCGCTCGATCGTGCCGGGCTCGCGCACGACCGGGCGACCGAGCACGCGGTGTGGCAGGCGGGAACGCTCGACGCGCTCATGGGCGGCCGCTACGACGGGGACATCACCGTCGGCGAGCTGCTCGCCCACGGCGACCACGGCATCGGCACCCTCCAGCACCTCGACGGCGAGATGGTCGTGCTCGACGGTGAACCCTGGGTGATCGACCACGCCGGCCGGGTGCGGCGCGTCCCGCCCGAGACGCGCACACCGTTCGCCGTGCTCTGCCCCTTCGCGCCGAGCGCGACGACCCGCATCGCCGGACCGCTCGGCCTCCGCGAGCTGCACGCCGCGCTGGACGCGCTCGCCGCCGGGGTGCGAGGAGCCGGTCGAGGCCGTGCGGGTCGACGGGGCGTTCACCGACCTCACCCTGCGCAGCGTCGCGGCTCAGACGCCCGCCGTACCCGCCGCTCGCCGAGGTGACCCGCCACCAGACCGAGTGGCGCCTGGCCGCGGCGAGCGGGAGCCTCGTGGGCTTCCGGTTCCCGGACGCCAGCGCAGGTCTGGAGGTGCCCGGCTACCACCTCCACTTCCTGTCCGACGACCGCGAGCACGGCGGCCACGTGCTCGCGCTCGACCCTCTGGAGGGCACGGCGTCGGTCGAGGGCGTCGACGAGCTCCACGTCGAGCTGCCCGAGGGCCTCGGGCTCGGCGAGCCCGGCGTCGGCGACCGGGCCGCGATCCGCGCCGTCGAGGGAGGCGGCGACGGTGGCCGCGGGCGCCTGAGGCAAGAACCACCGGGACCGGCGGGCGCTCGCTACATTCGCCATGATGAGCTCGCACGCCGGCAGCAACGACGTCCACCTCTCGAAGCGGTTCTTCACGGCGACGGAGTGGGCGACGGCACGCCACGCGGCTGCGCCCGACGCGGATCCGACGACGCCGGCCCTCGATCGGTCAGGTGCTGGGGATCGCGTCGCTCGTGCTCGAGGACGGGGGTACCGAGCGCGAGGCGATCGCGGCGATGCTGCTCGACGCGATCGGCGCCGACGAGGCGCCCGTCGCGGAGCTGAAGTCGAGGTTCGGGAAGAAGACCGCACGACTCGTCGCCGCGTGCGCCGATGCCGCGTCCGGGTGACGACCTGCAGGAGCGGATCCGATCGGCTCGAGGGCGACGAGAACCCGTC
This sequence comes from uncultured Acidimicrobiia bacterium, assembly GCA_963809885.1. Classification (GTDB taxonomy): domain Bacteria; phylum Actinomycetota; class Acidimicrobiia; order IMCC26256; family PALSA-555; genus JALHSW01. The sequence goes on from CAWELA010000002.1 coordinate 443,938, forward strand.
GTTCCGACGCGTGTTCGCCGCCGACCTGTTGCGCGAGCTGCGCGCGCTCGTCCACGACCTCCGTCGGGCCGGGAGCATCGCGTTCGCGCGGTTCAGCACGCCACCGAACCAGCAGCTCGACAGCTACCGCGTGCTGATGCAGGTGCTGACGCGCAGCGATCCGCGAGGATCACTGACCCAGGAGCTGCGAGCGACGTTCGCGGAGATGCAGCGGCTCGTCGAGCTCGACACCGCGACGGCGGCGTGGCGCGTCGCCCACGTCGACGCGGCGTAGCCCGCGTCGGGAGGACAGACCTCGGGGTTCTGGCACGCTGACCGGCGCAGCGCGCCGACCAACGTGCCGAGACCACCCGGAGAGATCGGGTCAGACGACCTTCACGTTGCGAGCCTCGTCGCCCTTGCGACCGGGACCGACCTCGAACTCGACGCGCTGGCCTTCCTCGAGGGACTTGTAGCCGGTGCCCTCGATGGCCGAGAAGTGCACGAACACGTCGTCGGCGCCCTCACGGGAGATGAAGCCGAAACCCTTCTCGGCGTTGAACCACTTGACTGTGCCCTGCGGCATGGTGTTGCTCCTCTGGTGCTGATGCTTGTGTTGGTGATGCTCTTGCTTGCTCTCCCGACGAGGCGCTTCGCGTCTTGACGGTCGATCTGTCGCCACGACGCTACCCACCACGGTGAGGAGCGTCGCGGCTCGGTGCCATGAGTCCGACCGGCAACCCCAGCGTGCGCTGGAGCCGGGCGACGTCACGGGCCTGCTCGTTGCCGACGAGCGAGACGACGGTACCCGCCGAGCCCGGCACGCGCCGTGCGCCCGGAACGGTGGGTGTAGTCCTTCGCGTCGGCCGGCGGATCGAAGTGCACGACGCACGCGACCTCGTCGACGTGGATGCCACGTGCGGCGACGTCGGTGGCGACGAGCGCCTCGACCTTGCGATTGGTGAAGTCGTGCAGCGCTCGGTCGCGCTGACCCTGGGACCGGTCGCCGTGGATCGCCGCGGCGGTGAGGCCGCCCTGCTCGAGTCGCTTCGCGACTCGGTCGGCGCCGCGCTTGGTGCGGCAGAACACGATCGTCGGCCCGGTGGCGTGCACGACGTCGGCGGTGATCCGCAGACGGTCGTCTCGCTCGGCCTTCCAGAAATGGTGGGTCGCGTTGACGGCGTTCTCGGGGTCCTCTGCGAGCTCGTGCTTGACCGGGTCGTGCTGGTAGCGGCGCACGAGCGTGTCCACCACGCCGTCGAGCGTCGCGGAGAACAGCAGCGTCTGGCGGTCCTGCGGCGTGAGGTCGAGCAGCTTGCGGACGGCGGGCAGGAAGCCCATGTCGGCCATCCGGTCCGCCTCGTCGAGCACGACCACCTCGATCGCGTCGAGGGTGACGTCCTTGGTGCCCAGGAGGTCGGCGAGCCGACCGGGACAGGCGACGAGCACGTCGACGCCGCGCTGGAGCGCCTTGCGCTGCGCGCCGTAGCCGACGCCGCCGTAGACGGAGGCGACGCGGAGCTTGCGGGGACCGCCGAGCCACTCGAGCTCGCCGGCCACCTGGGCCGCGAGCTCACGGGTGGGGACGAGGACGAGGCCGAGCGGTCGGCGTGGCTTGGCTCGCCCGAGGCGGGCGACGAGCGGGATCCCGAACGCGAGGGTCTTGCCCGAGCCGGTGGGCGCGCGGCCGCAGACGTCGCGGCCGGCGAGCCCGTCGACCAGGGTCATCGCCTGGACGGGGAAGGGGGAATCGATCCCGCGGGCCTCGAGGGCGCGCACGAGATCGTCGGGAGTGCCGAGATCGGCAAAGGTGGGTGACACTGGGTTCACAGCTCCAATGGGGTGCCCGCGAGGGTGCGGGCTGGGGGACAGGTCTCACGAGGGGCGGGACGAACCTCGTGACGCTGACCCGGTGTTCGTGGCGGTGTGCCACCGAACCTGGAGACGTGAAGAAGCCGGCTAGCCCGTTGCGTACGTTCGGTTCCGGCATGGCAACGGTGCTCACCGGTGAACTGACGTCCAGCCTACCAGGCCGCGGGTGCCGCGTCTCGCCTCGCTCAGTTGCGCGTGCTCGACACGATCGGACCCTCGGAACCCTCGACTGCCTCGGCGGCTGAGCGCAGCCGAAGTCAGGCGTGACAGGCCGTTGTACTCACGCATGTTGCTGCATGTGTTCAGGATGCCCTGTCCATACGTCGTACCCGGGACCGCCCACTTGCCATTGAGGTCCGTCCACAGTGGCGCGGTGCCCTTGTATCGGAAGCTGTCGAACGCGGCCGCGTCGTATCCGGGGCGCAACACCAGAGGCAGGTGGAGGTTCGCTGCCCGCGATGTCGCGTCCGCGTAGTTGCGGAGATGCTGGATCTGCGCGCGGACGCCCAGCTGTGCGGTCGGCTGCGTCATGTAGACCGTGCTGCCTGTGTACGCGCCGATACCCGCGAAGTTGTTGTCCTGCGGCTGCGAATAGCCGTTGAACTGGAACCAGCCGGTTTCCCAGATGGACTGGCAGAACGCAATGTCGCCGCGAACGTTCTCGGCATTCCCTTCGTCGATGAAGAGCTGCGCCATCGTTCGCTCGTCGACCGTCGCACGCCACACGTTCCCGGTAATCGCTTCGATGTGGTGCACGTAGGCCGCAATCTGATCAGCCGTGAGACCGCTCGGGCCCATGATCGTGCCGGCCCCGACTGGGGGCGGGGGCGGCGGTGGGGGCGGTGGCGGTGGCGGGACGCACGCCGCGAGGACGAGCGCACCGACGGCAGCGGCGAGGGAGTATCGCGAAGGCGCGGGAGGTCCGCAGGTGGTTGATCACAGGAGCAACAACAGTAACAGGGTGATCCCCTCCGAAACAGACCCCCGAAGCGGGCTGCCGGGGGGAAACGCCGTTGTCCGGCCAGCCTTTCAGGAAGACTGCCCCGATGGCGTACGCGGGGGACGGCACCGACACACCCCAGGCGGTGGGCTGGCTCGAGCTGTTCTACGACCTCGTCTTCGTGGCCGCGATCGTCACCTTCAGCGACGCCGTGAGCTTCGACCCCGAGCCGCACGTCATCGCGATCGTGTTCGCGGCGTTCGCCGCGGTGTGGTGGATCTGGCTCGCGACCACCTTCTTCGCCAACCGCTTCCGGGCCGACGACGGTGTGCACCGCGCGCTGATCCTCGCCCAGATGGTCCTGCTCACCATGACCGCGCTGGCGATCGGCGACGGGGTGGAGTTCCACGAGGCGTTCGTCTCGGTGGTCTACGGCCTGCTCGTCGCCGACGTCGCGATCATGTACGGGCGCACCGCCGGCGGTGCGGGGACGGGCGCCGTCGACGAGCCCGACGCCGCGCTCCGTCGCTTCGCGGCCCAGCGGCGCAACGAGTACGCGGTCGCAGTCGTCCCCATGCTCGTCGCCGCGCTCGTCGGCAGCCCCGGTCGCTATGTGTGCTGGTGCATCGCCGTGCTCGTCATCGTCCTGCCCGCGCTCGGCTATCGCTTCGGGCGTCGCGCCGGTGAGGTCGGCATCGACGAGCGCCACCTCGTCGAGCGGCTCGGGCTCCTCACGATCATCGTGTGCGGCGAGTCGTTCGTGAAGGTCTCGCTGCTCGCGGCGGACGGCAGCCTCGAGGAGCTCGACCTCGAGGTGCTCGTCGCCCTCTTCCTCCTCGTGTTCGCGATGTGGTGGGCGTACTTCGACGACATCCCACGGTCGGGGCTCCCGGGCAGCACGCGGCGCATACGCGGCTGGCTGCTCGGGCATCTGTTGCTCCAGACGTTCCTGGTCGGGATCGCGGTCGGCTTCGCGAAGCTCCTGCCGCTGAACCAGGGCGTCACCGTCGACGGCGACCGACTGCTGCTCGGCGACGGGCCGGTGGTGGGCGCGTACCTCGCGCTCGCGCTGCTCGGCGTCTGCACGCGTCGGGTGCCCCACCGCCCGCTCTTGCTCCTCCGGCTGGGGTCCGCGCTCGTCGTGGCCCTCCTCGGGGTCGCGATCTGGCGGATGGGCCTCGGGGTGGAGGTCACGAGCGCAGCGCTCGCCGTCGCCGCGCTCGTCCACGCCGCGCTCGCCGACCGGCTCCGCCGGCGCACCCGCATCGAGCCGGCATCGAGCCCACCCGTCGGACCCTGACGTCCGAGACCCGCCCTCGCCGGGCGACTTGGGCGCGGCCTGGACACATCTTGGGCGGAACTTGGGAACCGGTCGAGTTGACTCGGCCCCCGTCGGCCAGAGCATCCCCCCCCCCCCCCCCCCCCCCCAGGCATGAGGTCACCGTGGAGATCACGTCCATCTTCGGGCTCCCCGCCCACCCTCTCTTCGTGCACGTGCCCGTCGTGCTGGTCCCGCTGGCGACCATCGGTGCGGTCCTGATGCTCTGGCCCGGGCTCCGTGCCAAGTTCGGCTGGGCGACGGTCGTGATCTCGTTCGTGGGCCTGGTGTTCACCCAGCTCGCGATCGGCAGCGGGCAGGCGCTCGAGGAGCACGTGCCCGAGTCCGCGCTCGTCCGGCGCCACGTCGAGCAGGGCGAGAACCTGCGACCGTGGGCCCTGCTCCTCTTCGGCTTCTCGCTCGCGGTGATGCTCTGGGACTGGTGGGCGAAGCAGCACGCCGCCGAGACGCAGGTCGAGGAGGCAGCCGCGCACGGCGGGCGCACCGTCACTGCGGACACCGCCCGTCGGGTCGGGCTCGGCCTCTGCGCCCTGGCGATCGTCTCCGGCGTGGTGTCGACCTACTGGGTCTACGAGATCGGGCACTCGGGGGCGAAGGCCACCTGGGAGAAGACGCAGGTCAAGATCGACCAGGGTGGCGGCGAAGGTGGCGAGTCGGGCGAGGGCGGCTGACGAGCCGCCCCTGGTCGGCGCGGCCGGTGCGCCCGCTTCGGGCCCCGACCGGCGGCCGGCGATCTACGCTCGTGGGCATGGATGCAGACAACCTGGGCTACGACGTCTTCGACGCCGACAACCACTACTACGAGGCGATCGACGCCTTCACCCGTCACCTCGACCCCAAGCAGGGGCCGCGCGTGGTGCAGTGGTGCGAGATCGACGGTCGCAAGTACCACGTGATCGGTGGCCGCGTGAGCCACGCAGTGGTGAACCCGACCTTCGACCCGGTCGCCAAGGCGGGCGCCCTGCACGACTACTTCCGCGGCAACCCCGAGGGCAAGAACCCCGTCGAGATGCTCCGCGAGCGCGAGCCGATCCGCCCCGAGTACCGCGACCGCGACGTGCGCCTCCAGGTGATGGACCAGCAGGGCCTCGAGAAGATCTGGCTCTTCCCGACCCTCGGGATCCTCTACGAGGAGCTGCTCAAGCACGACATCGAAGCGGTCACGATGATGTGCACCGCGTTCAACCGGTGGCTCGAGGACGACTGGGGCTGCAACTACCAGGACCGCATCTACTCGTCGCCCGTACCTCTCGCTGTGCGACGTCGACTGGGCGGTCAAGGAGCTCGAGTGGGCACTCGAGCACGACGCGCGCACGATCGTGCTGCGACCCGCTGCTCCGCACGACCGCGGCCGGGCAGCGCACGCCCGCCGACCCGATGTTCGACCCCTTCTGGGCGCGCGTGAACGAGGCCGGGATCACCGTCGTCGTGCACGCCGGTGACAGCGGCTACTCGAGCCAGGGATACGCCGACGACTCCTTCAGCGCTGCGTTCGGCGCGAGCTCGGGGCGGCCGTCGATCCGCATGTTCGCGATCGAGCGCGCGGCGTACGACTTCCTGATCTCGCTCACGTTCGACAAGCTCTGGGAGCGGTTCCCGAACGTGCGCGTCGCGTCGGTCGAGAACGGGTCGGAGTTCCTCGCCGACCTCTTCAAGAAGCTCCGCTCGACCTCGAACAAGCTCATCGGCTACTTCTCCGAGGACCCGGGCGAGACCTTCCGCCGCAACGTGTGGATCAACCCGTTCTGGGAGGACGACGTCTACGAGGTCATCCGGCTCATGGGTGCGGACCGCGTCGTCTTCGGGTCCGACTGGCCCCACATCGAGGGGATGCCCCAGCCACTCGACTACGTCCAGGAGCTCAAGGAGCTCGACGACGCCGATCGCCGCCTCGTGCTGCGCGACAACGCGATGGAGCTCAACACCCGCCGCACCGCGTGAGCCCGAGCCACGACGCACGCGGAGGTACCGGCGTCGGCTGGCGTCGGTGCCCGCGCTGTTCGTGGGCGCGGTGCTGCTCACGCTGCTCCTCCCCGTCTGGCTCCCCATCGCGCTGCTCGTCGACCTGGTCACCGCACCCCGGCGCCTCCCCCGCTCGCGCCTGCTCCTGTTCGCGCTGTGCTGGACCTGGATCGAGACCGCCGGCGTCGTCACGGCGTTCATCCTCTGGGCGACGCGACGTGACCTGCGCCCCTGGTACGCCCTGCAGCGCTGGTGGGCAGCCCGGATCGTGGGCTCCCTCCGACTCGTGTGCGGGTTCCGGATGGAGGTCGAGGGTGCGGAGGTCGCACGACCGGGTCCGGTCGTGGTCCTCGGTCGCCACTGCAGCCTCGCCGACTCGATCGCGTCGCTGTTCATCGTGGCCCCGGACGCCGGAATGCTGCCGCGCTACGTGCTGAAGCGTGAGCTCCTCGCCGATCCCTGCCTCGACATCGCCGGCAACGTGATCCCGAACCACTTCCTCGATCGTGGAGCAACCGATTCGGGGCCCGAGCTCGCCGCGCTCACTGCGCTGTCCGGGGGCATGGGCGAGCACGACATCGCCGTGATCTTCCCGGAGGGCACACGCGCGAACCCGAAGAAGCGCGCTCGCGCGCTCGAGAAGATCGGGGAGCGCGATCCCGAGCGCGCGGTCCGGCTCGCGGGGATGCAGCACCTGCTCCCACCGCGGCCCGCCGGCAGCGCGGCGCTCCTCGCGGGCGCACCGGACGCCGACGTCGTCATCCTCGGGCACATCGGGTTCGAGGGGCTCGACACCTTCGGCGGGATCCTGCGCGTCCTCCCCCGCCGTCGTCCGGTGCGCGCGTGGTTGCGCCGCATCCCCCGGTCGGAGGTGCCCTCCGACGACGCGGCGTTCACCGTGTGGCTCGACGAGGTGTGGCTCCGGCTCGATGCCGAGGTCGACGCGGCCCTGGCGGTCGACCGCGCCGTCGTGGCGCAGGACGCGACCGGGGCCCGGCCGGGCACGACGTGAGCGGAGCCGCGACCGCGCTGGTGGTCGCCGTGGCGACGATCGCGGTGCTCATGACGGTGACCTGGGTGGTCAGCGTCATCACGCGCGACGCCTCCATCGTCGACCCGATCTGGGGTCTCGGGTTCGTGCTGGTCGCGTGGGCCGTCCGCCTCACCGTCGACGGGAACCCGACTCGCCAGTGGATCCTCGTCGCGCTGACGACCGTCTGGGGGCTGCGGCTCTCGATCTACCTGTACTGGCGCAACCACGGGTCCGGCGAGGACTTCCGGTACCAGGCGATGCGTCGACACTGGGGGGACCGGTTCTGGTGGGTCAGCTTCTTCACCGTGTTCACGCTCCAGGGCGCCTTGATGTGGATCGTGTCGCTGCCGGTGCAGCTCGGGCAGGTGCCCGACGACCCCGGGATCGGCGTGCTCGGCGTCATCGGGATCCTCGTGTGGGCCGTCGGGATCAGCTTCGAGACCGTCGGGGACGCGCAGCTGGCCCGCTTCAAGGCGGACCCGGCCAACCGGGGCCTGGTCATGGACCGGGGGCTCTGGCGGTACACCCGGCACCCGAACTACTTCGGCGACGCGTGCGTGTGGTGGGGCATCGCCCTCGTGGCGGCCGAGAGCGGCCTCGGGGCGATCGGGCTCCTCGGCGCCCTCACGATGACCGTGTTCCTGCGCCGGGTCTCGGGCGTCACGCTGCTGGAGAAGGGCATGGCCAAGCGTCGCCCCGGCTACGAGGACTACGTGGCCCGCACGAGCCCCTTCGTCCCCAGGAGACCCAAGGCCGCCCCGCCCGCCGAGGCGTGAGGCGGGTCGGGGACGGGAACGACGGGCGTGATTGCGGCGTTGTTCCCTGGGTACGGCTCCTCCGTACGGCCCCAACCAGGAGCACTGCGATGCCCGGCACCGCGACCGTCACGAGCTCGGGATCCCCCACGTCCGGCATGACCGACAAGGTGAAGGGCGCGGCTCGCGACCTCGCCGCCTCGGCTCGCTCGGTCGCGCGCGACGTCTCGAGGCCCGCCGTCGAGCTCGCCCGAGGCCGCGGCGCCGGCGCCACCTCGAGCGCGATGGCCACGGCGTCGAAGGTGCGGGACGCCACCAGGGTCTCCCTCCAGTCACTCCCGAAGGAGGCGGTCCCCGAGCTCGCGAAGTCCGTGTATCGCCTCCGCAAGGTCCGCACGCCCGCGCAGGCCCACGCCGCCGCGGAGACCGAGACCGAGCGCCTGTTCACCGTCATCACCCCGCTCCTCGTCGCGCACCCGCTCCCCCTGCAGCGCACCACGAGCGCCAAGGCGATCCTCGCCGCGGCGGGCGGGCTCGCCGCGGCCGGTGAGGAGATCGAGACGATCGCCGCGATCGTGTCCGGCGGTTCGATCGTCCCGCCGTCGCTCCCGGTCATCATCGGCGCGAACCTCGTCGCGGTCGCGATGGAGCTCTCCGTCGCCGCGTCGCTCCGCGTCCACGACCTCGAGGCCGCAGGTCTCGTGGTCGATCCGCAGGAGGTCGCCGACGACGTCATCTTCGCGATGGCCGGCGAGTCGCCCTCCGGCACCGCGATGCGGCGTCACGTCACCAAGCACGTCGTGCGCGTCGTCGCCGCCCGCCTCTTCGCACGCTGGGGCGCCGGCTTCGTGCCCTTCGTCGGCATCGCGTACGCCGGGTGGGACACCCAGCGGACCGTCGACGCGATCCGGGCGCTGCCGCTCCCGGCCCGCTCGACCGTGCTCGACGAGCGCCTCGCCGCGCTGGATCGCACCCGCGGCGTGATCGACATCGCACCCGCGTAGCCGCCGCCCGCGTCATCGCCGCGTTCCCGGGGACTTCTCACCGAGGCTTCATCGGTCCCTGATGTTCGACACGGATGCTGGCACCCGGCTGCCGGAGAGCTCGGCAGCGCCGCCACGAGCGTCGGGAGCGCCACCATGGGAGCCACCGTCACTGCCCTGATCCTGGGCACCCAGTCACTCGCCCTGGCGATCCTCGGGTTCGTCGCGCTCGCCGGCGTGGGCGTCGGCTCGACGGCACTGCGGATCGGCGTCGGGCTGCTGTTCCTCGCCCTCGCACTGATGTCGGGCGGCATCGCGCTCGGCGTCGCCGACGGCCACCCCTCGGCGGGCACCGCCGCAGTCGTCTTCGAGGTGTTCGCCCTCGCCCTGGCAGTGCTCTGGATGGCGCCGATCGTCGCGATCGTCAGCACCACCGCACTGGTCATCGCCGGCGGCCTCGTCCATCGGCATCGCCGACGCCGCCAGGACGCGAGCGCGCACCCCCGTGGCCGGTCCGCGATACCGCTCTGAGGAGCGGCGGACGGGCGCTACGTGGAGGCGGCTGCCCGGGCGCGGGCGGCCGCCAGGGTCGGCGACTCGCCGAGCGCCCACCGGAGCGTGCCGAAGAGGGCGCGGGTCGCCGGGCGAACCACGAGTGGTCCCGCGAGCGGTGGGACCACGAGTCGGAGCTCGAGCTGCGCACGCACCGGGAGGAGCTCGACCGCAGCCGTCGCGATGAGCGCGTAGGTGCCGCGCGCGGACAGCGGCATCGGCGGGAACAGGAGGAACCGCGTGGCGTCACGAGCGTGGCGCGTCGCGTGCAATGGGTAGCTCCCGAGCACCGCGTCCAGCTCGTGCGACGCTCGTCGGCACGGGGTCGGCGCCGAAGGCGATCGCAACCATCGCCATCTCCGCGACGTACTGGTCCGCCTCGGCGTCCGTCAGCCCCGCGCCATACCGTCGGTACGCCGCGAGGAGGCTGTCGACCTCGGTCGCGTGGACCCAGGCGAGCAGCGCGGGATCGTCCGCCGCGTAGGACCGGCCGTCGGGCGCGGTCCCCCGCACGTGCTCGTGCACGCGCTGCACCCGCGCCACCGCGGCTCCCGCCTCTGCGCTCGTGCCGTACGTGGTGGCTGCGACGAACTCCGCGGTGCGGTGCAGGCGCCCCCAGGGATCGTCGCGGTAGTCCGAGTGCTCGGCGACGCCGGCCATCGCGAGCGGATGAAGCGTCTGGTAGAGGAGCGCACGCAGGCCGCCGATGAGCGTGCCGAGATCCGCGTGCACCCGCCACGCGACCGAGTCGGGGCCGAACCACCCCGCGTCGCCGCTGAGGGCGACCTCGGGGCCGCTCGGCGCGCCGGAGAGCCGCAGGCGGAACGTGCGTGCCACGCCGCCGCGGACGAGGTCGGACGCGGCGCCGGCGACCCCGAGCGGATCCGGCAGTCCCATGCACCCATCATGGCGGCCGGAGCGATGCAGGTGGCAACCGGGCGCGTACCCTGAGCGGCCGTGCCGGGTTGGAGCTTCGCGACCGTCTGGAGCGGGATCGCCGAGGTGGTCCCCGGAGCGCGACGCGATCGTGTGCGGTTCCCGGCGTCTGTCCTGGGGCGACCTCTCCGACCGGGCCCGGCGGCTCGCGACCCACCTCTACCACGCCGGTATCCGGCCGGGCGACAAGGTCGCGATCGACGCGACGAACCGCCCCGAGTACCTCGAGACGATGTTCGCGGCGTGGCTCGTCGGCGCGGTCCCTGCGAACGTGAACTACCGGTACATCGCCGACGAGGTCCGCTACGTGCTCGACAACAGCGACGCGCGTGCGCTCGTCCACGATCCCGCGTTCGCGGGAGCCGCGCACGCGGCGATCGCGGGCATGCCCGAGACCGCCCGCCCCGTCGTCGTGCTCGAGACGGGCGCGCCCTACGAGGCCGCGCTCGCCGCGGCGGCGCCCGACGGTGCGTGGGCCGAGCGCACGCCCGACGGGGACGACCTGCTCTTCCTCTATACGGGCGGCACCACCGGCATGCCCAAGGGCGTGATGTGGCGCAACGACGACCTGTACCGGGCGCTCTGGCAGATGGCGCGCCCCGGCGCGGAACCCCCCGATCCCATCGCCGCCGCCCGCGCCGGGAAGCGCACGGGAACCGCGCTCCCGGCCTGCCCGCTCATGCACGGCACCGGGCTCTTCATCGCACTGTCCACGCTCGCCGGCGCGGGCACCGTCGTCCTCGTCGACGAGCCCGGTCTCGACCCGCAGCTGCTCTGGTCCGAGATCGAGCGCAACGCCGTCGCGGTCCTCACCATCGTCGGCGACGTGTTCGCCCGCCCGCTCCTCGACGCGCTCGATGCCGAACCGGCGCGGTGGGATCTCTCCGCGCTCCGGGCGATCACGTCCTCGGGCGTCACGTGGAGCCCGGAGGTGAAGGCGGGCCTGCTCCGCCATGTCCCCGGCGTCACGCTCATCGACTCGCTCGGTGCGTCCGAGGGGATGATGTCGCGCACGGCGTCGCGTTCGGACAGCGACATCCAGCCGGCCCGGTTCGCGGTGAACGACAAGGTCAAGGTGCTCGACGAGCACACCGGTGCAGAGATCGCGCCCGGGAGCGGCGACATCGGCATGGTCGGCGTCACCGGGCCGATCCCGCTCGGCTACTACAAGGACCAGGAGAAGACCGCCGCGACGTTCCGCACCGTCGACGGGGTCCGGTACTCGATCCCCGGCGACTACGCGACCGTCGAGGCCGACGGCACGATCCAGCTGCTCGGTCGCGGATCCGCGTGCATCAATACCGGCGGCGAGAAGGTCTACCCCGAGGAGGTCGAGCTCCTGCTGCGCGAGCACCCCGGCGTGTTCGACTGCCTCGTCGTCGGCGTGCCCGACGAGCGCTTCGGTGAGCTGGTCGTGGCGCTCGTCGTGCCGACCGCCCACGATGGTGCGGACGCGGCGATGCTCGACACGTGGTGTCGGGGACGGCTCTCCGGGTACAAGCGCCCGAAGCGCTTCCTGCTCGTCGAGACGCTCGCGCGCTCGGCTGCGGGGAAGGCCGACTACCGCAAGCTCCGCGCGCTGGCCACCGAGCTCACGCGCACCTGACCCAGCGCTTCCGGCGCGTCGCTCACGAGGGGCGTCGCCACAGGTGCCCGCGTGCACCGAGTCCGACCAGCACGCCGGTCACGAGGCCCGCGATACCGAGGCCGACCGCGAGCCCGAGGGGAACGGTGCCTCCCCCCGACTCGATCGGTGACAGGAATCCGCCGGGGAACCGCGTGCGGCTCGTCGGTGCCTCGGGAGGCACCGCGGTCGGCGCGTCGGGCAGCGCGGCCGCCAGCGGCACCTCTGCGACCCGGATGACCGCGGTCGGGCTCGCCGCCGCTGACGCGCTCGGCGCCGCGGGTTCGATCGCGAGCGCCGGGGGTAGGGGCTCGGGATCCGGGACGACGGCCGGTCCGACGTTCGTCGGTGTGGCCCTGGTCGAGGGCCGGTCCGGGTGGTCACCGTGCGACGCGCACCACGACGGACGGTGGGGACTCGGGAGGAGACAGGGGGCGAGTGCGGGGCCGTACCCCGAACCGCCGCGGTACCCCGAGCCACCTTCGCCGCCGGTGCCGCCCTGCCCCGACCCGCCGTCGTGCGCGCTTGCCGTTGGCGCGGGCACGAGAGCGATCGCGAACGCGCCAAGACCCACGGCCAGGATGCCTGCCGCGATCTTCGAACTCGTGCGCTTCGCCATCGTCCCTTCCAGGTGCCCGGGACCGGTGCCGCTTCGAGAAGCCCACTCTCGTTTTCGTCACATCGGGGCCTCAGACTTGAGGCGAAGGGGGCGAGATTCCCGCGAACGGAGGCCCGTGTGGCTCCTGGGGCCGGAGCACCCCCGTGGGGGGGCTACCTTCGATCGGGTGATCTTCACGCAGTACTACCTCGAGTGCCTGTCGCACGCGTCGTACCTGATCGGCGACGAGTCGACCGGTCGCGGCGTCGTCGTCGACCCCCAGCGTGATGTCACCCAGTACCTCGCGGACGCCGAGGCCCGGGGGATCACGATCGAGCGCGTGCTCGAGACCCACGTCCACGCCGACTTCCTCTCGGGGCACCTCGAGCTCGCGGCGAGCACCGGCGCCACGATCTCCTACGGCGAGGCCGTCACCGGCATCGGGTTTCCGTACGAGCCCCTCACCGACGGCCAACGGCTCTCCCTCGGCGAGGTGACCCTCGAGATCCGGGCGACCCCGGGCCACACCCCCGAGTCGATCAGCATCGTCGTCTGGGAGCACCCGGACGACGCGACGCCATCGGCGGTGCTCACCGGCGACACCCTGTTCATCGGTGATGTCGGCAGGCCCGACCTGCTCTCGTCCATCGGTGTCAGCGCCGACGAGCTCGCGCGCCGCCTGTTCCACTCGTTGCGGGACCAGCTGCTCACCCTGCCCGACGAGACTCGCGTCTTCCCCGCGCACGGAGCCGGCTCGGCGTGCGGCAAGCAGCTCTCGACCGAGACGCAGTCCACGATCGGGGAGCAGCGCCGCTTGAACTACGCGCTCCAGCCGATGAGCGAGGACGGGTTCGTCGCGATCGTCACCGAGGGCCAGCCCACCGCACCGGGGTACTTCGCCTTCGACGCAGCACGGAACCGCGAGGCGCGGCCGATCCTCGACGAGACCACCGCGCCGCCGCCAATGGACATCGACGCGCTGCTCGACGCGCAGCGCGACGGCGCGGCCGTGCTCGACACGCGCGACGCCATGGACTTCGCGGCCGGGCACCTGCGCGGCAGCGTCAACGTCGACCTCCAGGGCCGCTTCTCCGAGTGGACCGGCGACATCCTCACGCACGACACGCCGATCGTCCTGGTGGGCAATCCCGGGACCGAGCTCGAGGCGAAGGTGCGACTCGGACGCATCGGTTTCGACCACGTCATCGGCTACCTCGACGGGCTGTACGAGACATTCGCCACGCATCCCGAGGCGACGCGGCGTTCGTCGCGCCTGACCGCACGCGAGCTCGAGGCCCGTCGACGCGACGTCGCCGACCTGCAGGTCATCGACGTCCGGAACCCGAGTGAGGTCGCGCTCGGCACGGTGCCGGGCGCGCACGCGATCCCGCTGCCCCGCCTCGTCGCGCAGCTCGAGACCCTCGATCCTGCCTCGCCGACCGTCGTGTACTGCGCCGGTGGTACGCGCTCGGCCGTCGCCATGAGCGTGCTCGACGCCCACGGCTTCGCCGACGTGTCCGACCTGCTCGGCGGCTTCGGCGCCTGGAATGCGGAGGCCGGCCCGGCGGCCGTCGACCGCCACTGAACGCGTCACGCTGACCGTCCGGGCCGCGTGCGGTGCCCCGAGGCCGGAGCAGCACCGTGGAAGGGCGAGAATGTCCGTCCACGATCGGCGAACGACACCGAGCCAGGAGCGGACCGTGCCCGACATCCCCCAGATCGACGTCGCCGAGGCCCGGCAGCGGGTCGCGGCCGGTGCCGCGCTCCTCGACGTGCGCCAGGCCCACGAATGGGACGCGGGGCACGCCGACGCGGCCCAGTGGATCCCGATGGGTGAGGTGGCGGCCCGCCAGGCCGAGCTCCCCGGCGGACGCGAGATCGTCGTGATCTGCCGCAGCGGCGCGCGCTCCGGCAGGGTCACCCAGGCGCTGGTGCAGGCCGGATATCACGCGGTGAACCTCGCCGGGGGCATGCAAGCCTGGCAGGCCGCCGGGCACCCGGTCGTCACCGAGGCCGGCACGCCGGGCACGGTGGCTTGAGCCGACCGCTTGGCCGGTTCCTGACCCGATTCTCAGCGAGTTCTCAAGCCCGGGGGGTTGACTGCGGTCGAGCACCCGCCCCGAGGCTGCCCCCACGGCCCGGGGCTGCACCCCAGGAGTCGCCATGACCGACGAGAACGTCGCCCCGCCCCCGCCGCCCCGCCGGCCGCCGGCCCCTCCCGCCGGCGCTCGGGTGCCCGCTCCCGCGCCCAGGCCGTCGGCGGCCCCGTTGCCGGGCGCCCGGGCCAGACGCAACCGCGCCCGGGCCCGCTCGACCCGCTTCCGGAAGAGCCGCACCGTCGCCGCGGCCACGAGCGCCGTCGCGGCGATCGCGCTCGCGGTCGCCATGGCCGTCGGCGGCACCACGGGGGCCGCGACGACGAGCAGCTCGAAAGCCGGCACCGACACGACGGCGAACCGGACCTCCGGGTCGAGTAGCTCGGGCAACACGTCGTACTCGGACGACGGGTACGGGTACGACGACGGGTACGGGTACGACAACGGGTACGGCTCGAGCAGCAGCGCATCGCCGAGCTCGAGCTCCTCGTCGAGCTCCGACACGTCGACGCGCGGGAGCTGACCGAGTGCTCGCAGCGGTGAACCTCTCGTGGCTGATCGCCCGGTCGGCGGGCATCGTCGCCTGGGCGCTCATCGTCGCGTCGGCCGCCTGGGGTCTCCTGCTCGCGACGCGCGTGCTCGGTCGCAAGGCGTCGCCGGCATGGCTGCTCTCGCTGCACCGATTCCTCGGCCTGCTCGCGGTGGTGTTCACCGCTCTCCATGTCGTGGCGATCGTCGCCGACGACTACGTCGACTTCGGGATCACCCAGGTGCTCGTCCCCTTCACCTCGTCATGGGCGCCGTTCGCGGTCGCGCTCGGGATCGTGGGGATGTACCTCCTCGTCGCCGTCCAGATCACCTCACAGCTGCGCAACCGCATGTCGCAGCGCTCGTGGCGACGCGTCCACCTCCTCAGCTACGCGCTCCTCGCCACCACCACCGTCCACGGGCTCATGGCCGGTACCGACACGAACGCGCTGCTGCCCACCGCGGTCGCCGTCGTCATCGGCGCCGCGGCCGTGTTCTTCGGCGGGATCATGTGGTGGACGCGCCGGGGCGTGAACCGGACCCCGAGCCAACCCGCCCGGATCGGGGTCGACGCCTGAGACACCGCTCGAGCCACCGCCGGGTCGGCCGGCAGGCCCGAGGTGGGGCCGGCCGAATCGTCGCTGGAGCAGGTGCGCAGGCCACGGCTACCCGTCGGTAACCTGGGTGCATGGCTCGGACGTCGGAAGCACGGAACCAGGCGGGTGCGCCGTCCCACCCGAGAGCCACCGAGCGGGCTGCGGCGCTCGCCCGCCTGGGCACGGAGGAGTTCGACGTCCTCGTCGTCGGCGGCGGCATCACCGGGGTCGGGTGTGCCCTCGACGCGGCAAGCCGGGGGCTCCGCACGGCGCTCGTCGAGCGCGACGACTTCGCGTCGGGGACGTCGTCGAAGTCCTCGAAGCTCGTCCACGGCGGCATCCGCTATCTGCAGCAGAAGGAGTTCCTCCTCGTCTACGAGGCCCTCCACGAGCGTCAGATCGCGCTGCGCAACGCCCCGCACCTCGTGCGCGTGCTCCCCTTCCTCATCCCCATCCTGACCCGTGACGGCCTGATCGACCGCCGGGTCGCGCGAGCGCTCGGCGGCGCCATGTGGATGTACGACCTCACGGGCGGGCTGCGGATCCGCAAGGCGCACAAGCGCATCGACAAGGACGAGGCGCTCCGGCACATGCCGACGCTGCGGCGCGACAGCGTGGCGAGCGCGTACCTCTACTACGACGCCCGGGCCGACGACGCCCGGCTCACGCTCGCCATCGCGCGCACGGCCGCGGCCCACGGTGCCACGGTCGCGAACTATGCGAAGGTCACGGGCTTCCTGAAGGGACCCGACGGGAACCTACGGGGCGCCCGCGTCGAGGCCGACGGCGCCGATCTCGAGGTCAGGGCGCGCGTCGTCATCAACGCGACCGGTGTGTGGTCCGATCAGATCCGCACGATGGACGAGGGTGCCGATCCCGACTCGATCCGGCCGGCCAAGGGCATCCACATCACCGTGCCCTGGGCGAAGGTCCGCAACGACATCGCGGCGATCGTCCCGGTGCCGAAGGACAAGCGGTCGGTCTTCGTGGTGCCGTGGGGCGACACCACGTACATCGGCACCACCGACACGGACTACGACGGTCCGATCGAGGATCCCCAGTGCACGCCCGACGACGTCGACTACCTCCTCCGCGCCCTGAACTTCGCGATCGACGAGCCCGTCACCCGCGACGACGTGGTGGGGACCTGGGCCGGCCTCCGCCCGCTCCTCCGCACCGCGCACACCGAGCGCACCGCCGACCTGTCCCGCAGGTACAGCGTGGGCGTCTCGGACAGCGGCGTCATCACGATCACCGGCGGCAAGCTCACGACCTACCGGCGGATGGCCGCCGACACCGTCGACGAGGCGTCGCGCGTCCTGGGGCGCCGGACGCGTTGCCGCACCAAGAAGGTGCCGATCATCGGCGCGCGAGGGCTACGAGCACCCCGGTGCGTCGATGGAGCCGAGCCTCCACGAGCACCTCGCCGGTCGCTACGGCACTGAGGCCCAGTCCGTGCTCGACCTGGTCGCGGCCGATCCCGACCTCGGTGAGCCGCTCGTGCCCGGTCTGCCCTACCTGCGCGCCGAAGCGGTCCACGCCGTCCGCCACGAGATGGCACGCACGCTCGACGATGTCCTCTCGCGACGCACCCGCGCCAGGCTCCTCGCGCGCGACGCGTCGGCCGCCGCCGCGGAGAGTGTCGCGCTGCTCATCGGCCCGGAGCTCGGCTGGGATCGGGACGAGTCCGCCCGGCAGGTCGAGGCCTACCGCGCCGCGGTGACGCGCGAACGCGACGATGGCCGAGCTCCCCGAGACCGCCCTCGACGCGTCCCTGGGCGCCTGATCTGGCGATGAGCGGGATCAAGACCCGACGAGGTGCGCCGACACCGCCCATCGCGTTCGGTCGCGACGCCGCGGCGGTCACCGCGCACCTCGCGACGCCGCGTGTCGACGTGGACGACGAGCTGCTCGAGCGACTGCGCGGCGCCTGCGCGTCGGTCACACAGGACCCGGCCGACCTTGAGCGAGGCGAGCCGCGACTGGTGGCCGCTCGCGATGATCTGGGCCCTCGACGGCGAGGTGGCGGCACGCGCGGCCGCGGTGGCGGCGCCGACGAACGCGTCCGAGGTCGGCGGCTGTCCTCTCGCATCTGCAACGAGGCCGGGATCCCGGTCACGGCCGCTGGTGGCCGCAGCGGGGTCTGCGGTGCGAGCGTCCCGCTGGCGGGCGGGTGTCGTGCTCGACCTGTGCGGCATCAGCGGGATCGTCGACGTCGACCGCGACGTCGATGGTGCTCGACGTGCGCGCCGGCACGTTCGGCGACGTGCTCGAGGACGAGC
Source organism: uncultured Acidimicrobiia bacterium (assembly GCA_963809885.1). Taxonomy (GTDB): domain Bacteria; phylum Actinomycetota; class Acidimicrobiia; order IMCC26256; family PALSA-555; genus JALHSW01. Next base: position 462,013 of record CAWELA010000002.1, read on the forward strand.
TGCGCGGCACACACCACGTGACCGTCGGGCACTGGCCCCAGTCGGTCAATCTCTCGACCGTCGGCGGCTGGCTCGCCTGTCGCGGCGCGGGTCAGTACTCGACGCGGTACGGCAAGATCGAGGACATCGTCGTCGGGCTCGACGTGGTGCTCGCCGACGGGCGCGCGATCACGACCGGCGGCGCGCCGCGGGCTGCGGTCGGCCCCGATCTCACCCAGCTGTTCGTCGGCAGCGAAGGGACACTCGGCGTCATCACCGGGGCCCGGCTCCGGCTCCACGCGGCCCCGCGCTCCGAGCGCCGGGCTGCCTACGGCTTCCCGTCCTTCGGGGCCGGCCTCGACGCGTGCCGCAAGATCGTGCAGCGGGGCGCGACCCCGGCGGTCCTCAGGCTCTACGACGCGATCGAGGGCGACCGGAACTTCCAGACCGGCGCCGACGTGCACCCGCTCCTCGTGCTCGACGAGGGAGACCCGTACGTGATCGACGCAGTCATGGGAATCGTGCGCGAGGAGTGCGACTGGACGACAGACCTCGACGGCAACGAGCTGCTCGCGCGCTGGCTCGAGCACCGCAACGACGTCTCCGCGCTCGAGGCGTTGATCTCGCGCGGCTATGTCGTCGACACCATGGAGGTCGCCGCCCGCTGGCGCGACCTGCCGGCGATCTATGCGGCTGCAACCGAAGCGATCGGCGTGATCGAGCACACGATGGTCGTCTCCGCGCACCAGTCGCACTCCTACGGGGACGGTGCCTGCCTCTACTTCACGTTCGCCGGGCAGCCGCCGGCCGACGGGCGCGAGGCGTACTACCGGGCCGCGTGGGACGCGGGGACGCATGCGGTGCTCGACCATGGTGGTGCACTCAGCCACCACCACGGGATCGGGCTCAATCGCGCCCGCTTCGTCGCGGACGCGCTCGGCGAGTCCTTCGCGGTGCTCGTGGCCGCGAAGCAGGCGCTCGACCCAGCCGGGATCCTCAACCCCGGCAAGCTCGGGCTCCCGAGCCCCTTCGTTCCCGACCTCGCCTGGCCCTAGGGCATGCTCTGGCGTCGACATGGGTGCTCGAGACACCCGTTGCTGACGCCAGGACACGAACAGGGGGCGGATCGGTGAGGGGACGGGTGCTGGTCGTCGACGTGGGGACGTCATCGGTGCGCGCCGCGATCGTCGACGGCGACGCCCGTGTCGTCGCCGAGCACCGGGCGCCGCTCCTCCCCGACACTCCCGCACCCGGCCTCGTCGAGTTCGACGCCGCCGAGATGGCGCGCGTCTCGATCGAGCTCGCGACGCGCGCGATCGATTCCGACGGTCCGGTCGACGCACTCGGGATCGCGAACCAACGCGCCTCGACCGTCGTCTGGGAACGGGCCGACGGCACACCTGTCGCGCCCGGCCTCGGCTGGCAGGACCTGCGAACCGTCGGCCGGTGCCTCGAGCTGTCGGCTGCAGGCATCGGCGTCGCCCCGAATCACTCCGCGACCAAGGTGGAGCACCTGCTCGACGTGGCGGACCCCGACCGGACGCGTGATCTGTGCGTCGGCACCGTCGACAGCTGGCTCGCGTGGTCGCTCTCGGGCGGCCAGCTGCACGTCACCGACGCCACGAACGCGCAGGTGACGGCGCTGCGCACGAAGGCGAACGACGCGTGGTCGCCCGACCTCCTCGACACGCTCCGCATCCCCGCGGCCACCCTCCCCCGGGTCGTCGACTCGACGGGGGCGCTCGGTACCGCGACCGTGCTCCCGGGCGCGCCGCCGATCGCGGGCATCATCGGCGACCAGCAGGGCTCGCTGCTCGGGCAGGGCTGCGTGCGCCACGCCGACGCGAAGGTCACGTTCGGCACCGGCGGGATGCTCGACGTGGTCGTCGACGGCACCCGCCCCGACTTCGAGCAGGGCGACGGGGGCACGTTCCCCATCGTCACGCGCCGGACCGCGGGGGCCGACGCCTGGGGTCTCGAGGCGGTGATGCTCGCCGCCGGCACGAACGTGGAGTGGCTCCGGGACGACCTCGGCCTCATCGCGACGGCCGAGGAGTCCGACGCGGTCGCGGCAACCTGCGACGACACCGGCGACGTCTGGTACGTCCCGGCCCCACTCGGGCTGGGAACGCCACACTGGGACTACGGCGCCCGCGGGGCGCTCGTCGGGCTCACCCGTGGCACCGACCGCGCGCAGATCGTGCGCGGCGGTGCTCGAGGGGATCGCACACCGCGGCGCCGACCTCCTCGAGGCCGCGATGGCGGACGCCGGTGCGTCCATCGAGCGGCTCAAGGTCGACGGTGGCATGGCGGCGAACCAGGTGTTCCTCCAGGCGCTCGCCGACGCGTGTCAGCGCACCGTCGAGGTCGTCACCGGTGCGGGAGGCGACGACCCTCGGTGCCGCCTTCTGCGCCGGGCTCGCGGTGGGGATCTGGTCGGGCGACGAGGACCTCGCCGCGACCTGGCGACCGGCCCGGGTCGTCGAGCCCGGCCCGCCGACCGATCGCACGCGGTGGCAGGAGGCCGTGTCGCGCGCCGAGGGCTGGATCCCCGCACTGTCGGCCCTGAAGTTCTGAGCCCTGCAGCGGCGCGGTCACCCGAGCGCGGCGCAGCGGTGAGGGCGCGAGGGGATCGGGATCACCGCCGCGCCGACGCTCGGGCGTGGAGGGCACGACCCCGCCCCGCGCGCCGGGTGACCGGCCTCCCACGCGGCCCGCCGGCGACCGGGCAAGGGCCGGCCGAACGCCACACGCGCTCGATCCGGGTGGGCTGGACCCGGGAGCGGGGCGGCTGCGAGGGTGCCTGCCATGACTGCACGGCCGGCACCGGTCCGCATCGACGACCTCGCGACCCCAACCTTCCCGCCCCACATCGCTGAGATGATGGAGGCGGTCGCACCGCTCGCGGCCGACGTCAGCTTCGACCTCGACGCGCTCCTGGCGCAGGCGAGCGCGGAGACGGGGCTCGACGACTTCGGCGACGACTGGTTCCGCGAGCCGACGGACGTGATCCTGCGGGCCCTCGACACCGAGGCCGGACTCTCACCCTGGGGGCGCATCAGCTCGCACACCCAGATGCTCACCCACATGAAGAACCGCCTCCAGGTGGAGGCGATCGTGCGGGAGCAGCCCGAGATCCTCGACGTCGAGATCGCGCGACCGATCGTGATCGTCGGACAGCCGCGCACCGGGACCACGCACCTGCACAACCTGATGGCCGAGGACCCGGCGCTGCGCTCCCTGCGGTACTGGGAGAGCCTCGAGCCCGTGCCGCCGGCCGAAGAGCGGGCTGCGGTCGCGGCCGGGGCCGTCGATCCGCGGCTGGAGCGCTGCGCGGTCGGTCTGACCATCCTCAACGACGCCCTGCCGTACTTCAAGCGGATGCACGAGATGACGGTCGAGCACGTGCACGAGGAGATCCAGCTGCTCGGCATCGCCGGTTCGTCGATGCTCTTCGAGACCATGGGGATCATGCCGAGCTGGCGCGCGTGGTACGTCGCCACTGATCAGACTCCTGCGTACGCGTACCTCGAGCGGGTGCTGCAATGCGCGCAGTGGCTGCGCGGCGGTGAGCGGTGGGTGCTGAAGTCACCGCAGCACCTCGAGCAGATCCAGCCGCTGCTCAACGTGTTCCCCGACGCGACGTTCGTGTTCACCCATCGCGATCCCGTCGCGGTCATCGCGTCGAACGCGGAGATGATCGCGTACACCGCCCGGTTCAGCGCCGCGGTGGTCGACCCGCCGAAGATCGGACAGTACTGGGCCGACCGCATCGAGGAGATGCTCCGCGCCGGGATGCGCGACCACGACCTGCTCCCCGCCGACCGGACCATCGACGTCCGCTTCGACGAGTTCATGGCCGACGACCTCGCCATGGTGCAGCCGGATCTACCAGGTCGCGGACCAGCCCTTCACCGAGGAAGGACGCGTCGCGATGGAGGCCTTCATCGCGACGCACCCACGCGGCGTGCACGGCAGCGTGATCTACGACCCCGAAGGCGACTTCGACCTCGACCCTGCCGAGCTGCGCGAGCGTCTCCGCGACTACACCGACCGGTTCGCCGTCACCCTCGAGCACTGAGCGACGCGACCTCCACGACCTCGGTGGTCGGCCGGTCGGGCGTGGCCGACGGATAGAACCACCGGAACCAGATCCGGCCCCGCGGGTGCCCCGCGGTCGAGAGCCAGTTCGGATGGCCGGGATCCTGCGCCGACACCACGATCGTCCACGAACCGTCCTCCTCGTAGGTCGCCTGCGCGCCGTTGATCGTGACCTGCTCGTAGTCGTAGTTGTACGTGTGCATGAACTGGTTCCAGAGGCAGCAGTTCCAGAACGCGCACTCGGGCGAGCGGCCCTTGATCACGAGCGCCTCGTCGTCCGCGAGGTCGAAGCTCGCCCATCGCGTACGCCGCGTCGCCCGCGGCCCAACCGAACGTGACCTGCTGCACGCCGTAGGGCTCGTCGATCTGGTTCGACCTCACCGAGACCGATCGGCGCCATCTGCGACTGCTCCTGCAGCCAGGTGACCGCGGCGCGGAACCGCCGGGCGAGGTCGGCGTCGCTCTCTCGGAACGTCGCCGGCGGGTCGATCGACTCGATGTGCCACGTGCAGCGCGTGCCCCGGAACGGGTCGTCGAGGTAGTCGCGCGTGATCGCAACGACCGCGTCGTCCTCGAGCCGGAGGAACGGACCGTCCCACCCCGCTGGGCGCTCCTTCGCCATCATGAACTCGAAGGACCCGTCAGGACCGATGTCGAGGTCGTCACGGTCGTTGAACGACTTGACGATCCGCTCCGAGTAGTGACCGTCGCGCGGGCCGCCGTAGACAGTGAGCGACAGGTACACCGCGTCGCCGATCTTGCCGCTGACGCGGTACGTCCGCGCCGGATCGACCGGTGCGTGCTGGTAGTACGCGTCCGAGTTGTCGCCGCCCCACTTCTTGTACGGCCCGACGATCTCGACGAACCGTGGGTTCGCCGGGTCGGCCCACACCTGCACGTCGAGCGCGACCTGCAGGATCGAGAACATCCACTTGTAGCCCTCGAGCACCTGCTGCTCGTCGGTCACCGCGTTGGGTCCCTCGAGGAACCGCGGTCGAGTCCGGCGAGCGTCTCGATGAGCTCGCGCACGACGGCGGTGGTCTCGTACTGCTGGTCGGCCATGGGGCCGCACGCTAGAGGCTCGTCGGCGCCGCGTGCCGAGCGGTGCGTGCGCTACGAGGTCGTCGCCCGGCCGAGGATCCGATCCACCGCGATCTCGATCGCGACCCGCCGGGGGTTGTCGGCGGGTACGTCGATACCGCAGCGCATGGCGCCGTACGGCCTCGGCGATCGCGTCCGGCGTCTCGCGACACCCTCGCCCGACCCTCGAGGGCGAGCCAGCGCGGTCCGTCGACCTGCGCAGCGACGACGCGCGCGGGCGGCCCACCCCAGCGTCGGCCCCCTCGATGTTGCGCACCTTGGTGCTGCCGTCGGACGTGATGACGCGCGCGACCTTGGCGTCGTCGTCCCAGGTGAACGCGATCGCGCAGACATGGGGCGAGCCGTCGGGCCGGAGGGTCGTGAGCGTGCCGATGTGGCGTTCGGAGAGGAAGGCCAGCGCTGCGGCGTCGAGCGCCTGCGGGTCGAGGCTCATGGCGTCGCACCGGCCGCGTCGGTCAGGTCGCGTCGGGACGCACGGCGTCACCGATGCGGACGGCACCGCCTTCGAGGATCTCGGCGCGCAGCCCACCCCGGTGCACGAACGCCTTGCGGGCCGGCTTCCCGGTGAGCCGCTCGAGATAGACGCAGGGCTCGGCCAGGTCGAAGCCCCGGAGCCGGACGTCACCGACGAGGAACTCCCGGCCGATCAGGTGGTTGAGCGGCACACCCTCGACGACGACGTTGCGGCGGGTCTCCTGCTCGGTCATGCCGAGACCGTAGGTGTCGTTCGCCATCGCGACGGCCTCGCGCTCGATGAGTGTGACCGCCCGCTTCCCGACCTTGGTGCCCGAGTACTTCCCGGCGTCGATCGCGTAGCGGTCACCGTCGAGGCCCAGGCCTGCGAGCGCCTGCGCCTGGTCGTGCGCCTCCATCGGCGCGCCCTCGACGTGGCGCGGTGTAGATCGCGACCACCCGTCCTTCGAAGCCGCCGGTCATGGTGTCGATTCCGGTGCCGGTACCGGTGTCGGTGTCGATTCCGGTGCCGTTCCCGTCTCGGATCCCGGGTCCGGGGCGCCGTCCGGCGCCACGAGCACGGGGGGCTCGGTCGGGGCATCGGCGACAGGCCCCGGGGCAGGCCCCGGTCGGCGGGAGGTCCGACGACGACCCGCGGCGAGACCGCCGAGCACGACCAGCAACGTCGCGCCGGACGCCGCGAGGAACGTCCAGGTCCCCTCGGCACCACCGACCCCGGTGAACTCGGTTGCCGACGTGCCGAGCGTCTCGCCCAGGCGCAACGCGGCGATCCCGCCCATGGCCCCGAGCAGCCCGAACGCGAGGCCCACTCCGATCGAGCGCCCGACCGCGACGGAGGTCGGGGGCACGACCGTGAGCAGCACGATCACGAGCACCGCGGCCCAGAGCGAGCGCGGACCCCCGATCGCCTCGAGCGGGCTGCCGTAGGAGAAGAAGAACGGCGAGCGCCGCGACACCGACGCCTGGAACGGCTCCATCGCGTACCCGACCGACGCGGCGAACCCGAACAGCGCAGCGAAGGTCGTCCACGTCCGGGCGCCGGCGCACAGGCTCCACGCGCGCGGCCGCAGCTCGATCGCCGCCGCGAGCGCCGCCGCCGCGACCGCGAGCACGAAACCGCCGACCGTGAGGGAGAAGCCCGCGCCGCCGCGTGGGCCGTGGTCGTCGGCGAGCGTGACCACGTCGACGACACGCGGCTGGAGACCGGTCGCGACCACGACGACCGCCGCGGCCGCGCCAGCCGTTGACGTGCGCCGGCTCAGCAGCGCGACGCCGATCGCGAACAGGCTCACCGCGAACACCAGGTGCTGCGCCAGCGGCCCGGTGAGGTCGACGAGCGCGAACGTGCCGCTGTCCCAGAAGTCCGGGAACAGGCCGCCGATGGTCGCGGCTGCCGCGACGAACGAGAGCGTCGCTGCGACGACGAGCGCGGCCGGGTGGTGCGGGACCGGCCGCGGCTCGATCGGGAGCGGCGGTGCCGCCGGCGCGGGTGGTTCGGTTGGTGTGTCCGTCATGGTTGCTCCACCAGGTCACTCCACGAGGTCGATCCAGCCCACCTTGGTCGCCCCATCGTCGCCCGTCCACCGGCCGAGGACGCGGACCAGCCGCCCGGGCCCCGCCCGCCCTGGCCCCGTGAGGGGCAGCGCGGCCATGCCGAGGATCTCGACCGGCGCCGGTTCGCCGCCGACGATCCGGGTCACCCTCCGGGGCAGCACGCCACCGCCCGGCTCGGCCGCGACGCCGGGCGTCGTCGTCCAGTCGCGTGAGCCGTGCTCCTCGCGGAACGTGCCGATGCCGTCGAGCGCGAGGCGGTCACGGCCGACGAGCACCTCGCCGAAGACGACGCCATCGACCGGCCCTTCCCCCGGCGGAGTTCCCGGCCCCACCTCCCATTCCATGTCGAAACCGACCGCGAGCCGCTCCCCGATCTCGCCGCGCAGACCGTCCGCGGGATCGTCGAGCCGGACCCCGAACGCCTCGAGCCCGAAGGTCCAGTGCTCGCCGCGCGTCTCGCAGACGAGCTCGGCCCACAGTCCTTCGGCCCGGACGACGAGCTGGTCGCCACGCGGGAGCGGCACCTCGTGGTCGCGCACGACGACGAGGCCGACCTCCGCGCCGACGAGGTACGCCCAGTACCACGCGACGGCGGCATCGGGTCGGAGCTCGAGGCGGACGAAGCCCGCGACGGAACGCATCCATCGCGGTGAAGTCCAGCGACCACGCGCGGTCGGGCTGCGGCACGACCCGCAGCCTCGCGCAGCACCGCGTAGCCTGGTGCCGTGGCTCCCGGCACCGTGCAGTACCTCGACGTCGACGGTGTGCGCGTGCACAGCATCGCCTGGGAACCGACGGACGCTCCGCCCGAGCGCCGCATCCTCCTCGTACACGGTCTCGGCGCGAACACGCTGTCGTGGCAACCCGTCGGACAGCTCCTCGCGGACCGCTTCGAGGCGTCGGTGATGGCGGTCGACCTCATCGGGTTCGGACGCACCCGCGCGCCGGAGCGGGTCGCGACCCTCCAGACGAACCGTGACCTCGTGCTCACCCTGCTCGAGCAGACGGGCCCCGCGACGGTGTTCGGGAACTCGATGGGTGGCGTGATCGCGACGGGCGTCACCGCCCGGCGGCCCGACCTCGTCGAGGCGCTCGTCCTCGTGAACCCCGCGCTGCCATGGGGTCGCATCCCGCCGTCGTCGTGGCTGCGGGCGGCGCGCTACATGCCGGTGATGATGCAGTCGCTCGGGCGCCGCACCGTGTCCGCCCGTGCGCGCATGCTCGGCCCGGAGCGGCTCGTGGACCTGAGCCTCGGGGTGACCCTCCACGACCCGGAGCGCCTCGACCCCGACCTGCGCCGCCGCATCGTGCTGCTCGCCGCCGAGCGCTACGCCTACCCGGAGGCCGCGGCGGCCTACGCCGACGCGGCCCGGACGCTCCTCCAGGAGGTCGCCGGCGACTTCGACGCCGACCTCGCGGCTCGCGGCGTCCGCTCGGCCGACCCTCCTGCTGCACGGCGCGGAGGACCAGCTCGTGAGCGTCGGCTTCGCCCACGCCGCCGCGGCGCGCCACGCCACCCTCGACCTCTGCGTCCTCGAAGGGCGTCGGCCACGCACCCGCAGCTCGAGGAGCCCGAGTGGTTCGTCGACACGGTGGCGGCGTTCCTCGACGACACCGAGACGGCGCTCCCGACCGGGCGCCGGGACGCCACGCCCTCGGGCGAGCGTCCCGGGAATGGAAGGATGGGGCCTCGCGACGGATCGGAGCTCGAGGGAAGCATGGCGGACACGGACACGTGGGGCGGGGTCCGGCGGAGGCCTCCTCGGCGAGCCCGTCCGCGCCTTCGTCACCGAGCTGACCCAGGTCCTCGGCGAGCTCCAGCAGCGCGCGGCCACGCCCCCGGACCCGAGCCGCGATCGAGCGCGACGCCGCCGCTCGAGGCCCAGGCCGTGGCGGCCGGCGTGATCGCCGCCGATGGCCACCCGAGCGACGCCGAGCTCGCCGCGTTCGCGGAGGCGCTCGCGCCCTGGTTCGAGTCGCTGCGCGGCGCCACCCCCGCCTCCCTCCGCGACAGCGCGGCGATCCGAGCAGCACCGGGGCTTCGTGGTGACCCCGTCGCCACTGTTCGAGACGATCGTCGCCTCCGACGAGCGCGAGCACACGCGCGCACTCGTGGCGCTACTACGACGCTGCCCTGCGCGTCGCCCACGCGTCCTGCGCGATCGACCCGACCCCGACGCGCGAGGAGCTCCTCGCGGTCGACACGCTCCGGGCGATGATGCTCCGCCGCATCGCCGCGGCGGCGATCGAGCGGCCCGCCGACTCCGGTCCCCGTCCTCCTGGCGAGCCCCGGGCGCCCGAGGCGCCCGCGGACACCGTGGAGTCGCTCCTCGCCGAGCTCGACGCCCTCATCGGACTCGAGGCGGTGAAGACCGAGGTCCGGCTGCTCACCAACCTCGTGCGCGTCGAGAACCTGCGGCGCGAGCGCAAGCTTCCGGTCGTGGACCGCAGCCTGCACCTCGTCTTCGTCGGCAACCCCGGCACGGGCAAGACGACCGTGGCGCGGCTGCTCGCCCGCTTCTACAAGGTGCTGAAGGTGGTCTCGAAGGGCCACCTGGTCGAGACGGACCGCTCCGGGCTGGTCGCCGGGTACGTCGGCCAGACCGCGACGAAGGTGAACAAGGTCTGCGACGAAGCCAAGGGCGGCATCCTCTTCATCGACGAGGCGTACGCGCTCACGACCGACAGCGAGCAGGACTTCGGCGCCGAAGCGGTCGCGACGCTCCTCAAGCGGATGGAGGACGACCGCGACGACCTGATCGTGATCGTCGCCGGGTACCCCACCCCGATGAACAAGTTCCTCGAGTCGAACCCGGGACTGCGCTCGCGGTTCCCGAAGACCATCGAGTTCCCCGACTACACCGACGACGAGCTGGTGGCGATCTTCGAGGGGATCGGCAAGGAGCACCACTACGAGCTGGACGAGTCTGCTCGCGCCGCGGTCAAGGCCTACCTCGCGGCCCAGCCGCGGGGCGAGACCTTCGGCAACGGCCGACTCGCTCGCAACCTGTTCGAGGAGTGCGTCACCCGGCAGGCGTCCCGGATCGTCGACGGCCCCGCCGACCCGTCGAACGAACAGCTCGTCACCCTCGTCGCCGCCGACGTCCCGCCTGCCAAGGCCTGACCGGCATGTCGATCACCACGAAGCGCGTGCTCGCTCTCGTCGTGGCGATCGCGCTCATCGGCGGCGCGCTCGGGATCCGTGCGCTGCTCGACGGCGGCGGTGGCGGCAACGGGAGCGACGGTCTTCCCGACCGGGCCCTGCGCCTGCTGTGCGCGAGCGAGCTCGGGGTCTGCGACACCCTCGCGAGCTCCGATCTCGGCATCGACGTGACGATGGCGCCTGCCGGCGTCAGCGCCGACGAGCTCAGCCGTTCCGACCCCGCGATCGCTCGGCTACGACGGTTGGCTCACCCTCGGGCGCGAAGCCGAGATCGTGCGCGACGCCCGCGAGCGCGGTGGTCTGCCGCCGACCGTCCGCGCACCCTCCGCGCCGATCGGGCGTTCGCCCCTCGTGCTCGCGATCTGGAAGGACCGGGCCGACGTCCTCACGGCCCGGTGCGGGGGCAAGCAGCTCGACTGGAAGTGCATCGGTGACGTCGCCGGGGCGTCGTGGGCGTCGATCGGCGGCTCGACCGCCTGGGGCACGGTCAAGCCGGGCCACGCGATCCCTGCGACCGACGGCGTCGGCCTGCTCGTGATCGGGCAGGCCGCGACCCAGTACTTCGGCCGCACGAACCTGTCCCGCGATGACTACGCCGACGACGGCTTCCTCGACTGGTTCGGTCGCCTCGAGCGCTCGATCCGCTTCGACCCGGGCTCGGCGTTCGAGCGGATGCTGGTCGGCGGCCCCGCCATCTACGACGTCGTGGGCACGACCGAGGCCGAGGCCGGACCGCTCCTCGCCGCGGCCTCGGCCGACCGTCGGGCCCAGCTGCGGCTCCGCTCCCCCCGGCCCGTGGCCAGCGCGGACGCCGTGTACGTCCCGATCGCCGGCGCGCGGGAGGCTGACGCCCTGGGCGACCTCCTGACGGGCGATGATGGACGGGTAGCCCTCGCCCGAGCCGGGTGGCGGGTCGACGGCGAGCCCCGGGCCAAGGGCGTGCGCAGCACCCCGGTCCTCCCCGCCCGCCCGAACCTCCCGACCGCCGGCTCGCTCGAGGCGCTGCTCGAGACCTGGCGCGAGGTGACCGGATGAGACCTGAGCGGAGGACCGGCGCCGCCCGAGCGGCCCGACGCCCTTCGGCGCCGAGAGCGAGAACGACGACGAGGCGGGCGGGAAGCAGGCGGAGCATGAGGTTCGGTCGGACGATCACGACGGTGCTGGCGGTGAGCCTGCTCGCGGGTGCGCTCCTGAGCGCGGGCGCCGGCTCCGCGGGGGCTGCCGGTGGATGCGTCACCGTCGACGTCGCGTCGTCCCCCGAGAAGCTCGAGCTGCTCACCGATCTCGCCAAGCGTTTCGAGCGCTCGAGCGAGTCGACCGTGAACGGCACGTGCATCAACGTCGATATCCACAGGCAGTCGTCGGGCGCGGCGGCCACCCTCCTCGCGGCCGACTGGCCGAAGCCGGCGAAGAACGGCGCTCGGCCGGTCATCTGGTCGCCGGCGGCGAGCACCTGGGGAGCGGTGCTCGACCAGCGCCGCGCCGACGCCGGCAAGGCGCCATACGTCACGACGCCCGGCACGTCGTTCATGCTCACGCCGCTCGTCATCGCGATGCCGAAGCCGATGGCCGACGCGCTCGGCTACCCGGCCACACCGATCGGGTTCTCCGACATCCTGGCCCTCGCGCAGGACCCGTCGGGCTGGGCCGGCAAGGGCCACCCCGAGTGGGGCCCGTTCCTGCTCGGCAAGACCAACCCCAACTTCTCCACGAGCGGCCTCGCGCAGACGGTCGCGCAGTACTACGCGGCGACCGGCAAGACGAGCGACCTCACGCTCGAGGATCTCGCCCGGCCCGAGGTCGAGGCCTTCGCGCGCGGCGTCGAGTCCGCCGTCGTCCACTACGGCGACACCACGCTGACGTTCCTGAACAACCTCTACCGGGCCGACCGACGCGGCAACCCGTTCGGGTACGCGTCCGCGGTCGCCGTCGAGGAGAAGTCGCTCCTCGACTACAACCGAGGCAACCCCGACGGGATCCTCGACCCGGGTGAGCGGCCACGCAAGCCGCGTGTCCCGCTGGTCGCGATCTACCCGAAGGAGGGCACGCTCTTCTCCGACAACCCGCTGATCACGCTCGACGCGCCCTGGGTGTCGAAGGACGAGGCCGCAGCGGCTCGCAAGTTCACGAAGTTCGTCACCGAGCCCACCGCGCAGCGGCGCGTCCTCGAGTACGGGTTCCGGCCCGGGAACGCGGCGGTCGCGATCGGCAAGCCGATCGTCGCGACGAACGGCGTCGACCCCCAGGAACCGCAGACCACGCTCGAAGTCCCGAAGCCGTCGGTGCTCGCCGGCGTGATCGACGAGTGGAACCAGGTACGCAAGAAGGCCCGTGCGCTGCTGGTGATCGACGTGTCCGGCTCGATGGGCGACGAGGCCGACGCTCGTTCGGGCGCCACGAAGCTGGACCTCGCCAAGAAGGCCGCGATCGCGGCGCTCGGACAGTTCCAGCCCGAGGACGAGGTCGGGCTCCGGATCTTCTCGACCGAGATCGGCACGAGTGAGCCGACCGACTACCGCGACGTCGTACCGATCGGCCCGATGTCCGGCGAACCGCGCCGACCTCGAGAGTCAGATCGAGCGCCTCGTGCCCACGCAGGGAACGCCGCTGTACACCGTCGCGGAGGACTCCTACACGAAGCTGGTGGACGAGTACGACCCGACCCGGATCAACGCCGTGGTGCTCCTCACCGACGGCCGCAACGAGGACCCCCGCAACGAGAGCCTCGCGGACCTGCTCGACTTCCTCCGTGGTCAGAACGAGGGCGAGTCGACGAAGGCCGTGCGCATCTTCACGATCGCGTACGGCAACGACGCCGACCAGGCCACGCTCAAGCGCATCGCCGAGGCCACCAACGGTGCGGCGTACAGCGCGGTCGACCCGTCCACGATCGTCAACGTCTTCAACGCCGTCATCAGCAACTTCTGAGCCGCCGCGGCAGAATGACCTGATCATGGGTGTCGTCGACAAGCTCCCCGAGCAGTGGAAGACCGAGAAGACCGCCGACGCGCTCATGGCGCCCTCGGCGATCGTCCTCTGCGGCGTGGGCGCCGCGGCGGCGATCGTGCTCGGGCTCCCGGCGCTCGCAGTGGTCGGCGTCGGATCGTTCGCGTGGCTCGCGCGCGTCGCGACGCTGCTGCCGCGTCGGAAGCACGATGGCATCGACCCGATGAGCATCGGCGACCCGTGGCGCCGGTTCGTCCGCGAGGCGCTCGACGCGCAGCGCCGCTACCGCAAGGCCGTCGCTGCCGCGAACCCCGGACCGCTGCGGGACCGGCTGGTCGAGATCGGAGAGCGCATCGACGAGGGCGTGCAGGAGTGCTGGCGTGTCGCGCGGCGTGGCGACGCACTCGTCGACGCGATCGGCAACCTCGACCCGGCCGGTGCGCGCCGCGAGCTCGACGCCGCGAAGCAAGCCGCCAAGCTCAACCCCAGCGACAACGCGAAGGCGACCGTCGAGGCGCTCGAGTCGCAGGCCGCCTCGGCCGACCGCTTGATCGGCGTCGCATCGGAGGCCCAGGACGAGCTCCGCCTCCTCGACGCGCGCCTCGACGAGGCCGTCGCCCGGGCAGTCGAGCTCTCGATCCGGGCCGAGGACGTCGGAGAGCTCGGGGGGCTCGGCGGCGACGTCGAGACCCTCGTGAGCGACCTCGAGACCCTCCGGGTCTCCCTCGACGAGGTCGGGAAGGGCCGCCAGGTCGCCGGAGACACCTCCGAGGCCATCGACGGCACCGCGCGGGCCGCCGGGGCCGACGGCTGATCGGGCTCGCCCGGTTCCGACCGCCTGACGTGGGGATCCGGCCCGGAGCACTGACGTAGGCTTTCGCCCATGTGGAAAGCGATCAAACGGTGGTGGAAGTACCTCGGGGCGAAGCTCGGGATGAAGCTCGAGGAGTCGGCTGACCCGAAGGTCCAGCTGGAGCAGGCGATCGCCGAGGCTCGGGAGCAGCATCGCAAGCTCACCGAGCAGGCCGCGAACGTCATCGCGAACCAGAAGCAGACCCAGCTGAAGCTCGACCGCGCCATGGACGAGTACGAGAAGGCGAACGCCTCCGCGCGTCAGGCCCTCCTGCTCACCGACCAGGAGACCCGCGCCGGCAACGCCGACAAGGCCGCGTCGTTCAGCTCCGCCGCGGAGGCCTTCGCCAACAAGCTGATCAACCTCGAGAAGCAGATCGCTGATCTCAAGAAGACCCTCCTCGACGCCACGCAGCAGTCCGAGAAGGCGAAGCAGATGGTCGCCCAGAACTCCGCGGCCCTCCAGAAGAAGCTCGCCGAACGCGAGAAGCTCCTGAGCCAGCTCGACCAGGCGAAGATGCAGGAGCAGATGAGCAAGGCGATGACCCAGCTCAGCGAGACGGTCGGCGACGACGTCCCGACCTTCGAGCAGGTCCGCGACAAGGTCGAGAGGCGGCTGTCCAAGGCGCAGGCCACGAGCGACCTCACGGCGCGACCGTCGACACGAAGATGCTGGAGGTGGAGCAGGCCCAGGCCAGCGCCGAGGCCCAGGCCCGGCTCAGCGAGCTCAGGAGCGAGCTCGGTCTGTCCACTCCCCCGCCCACCGAGAAGCCGGCCGACGAAGGCGAAGCCAAGGAAGCCAAGGCCGACGGCTGAGCGAACCCGCACGCTCCGAGCGCGGCAGCGTGCCGGTCACGCCTCGAACGTGCCGCTGATCTTGCCGTAGCGGCGGGTCCCGACCACCGTCAGCGTGACGCCGAACACGGCCCACGAGATCATCGCCAGCGTCGGGTCGACGAACGCGATGGGGATGGAGAGCCCGAACATGAGCGGGAGCGTGAGCGCCCGAAGGTGCGAATGGTGCCGGTACGCGGCGGTCGCACGTTCGTCCATGAGCCCGGCGACGTCGATGTGGTGCGTGACCAGCAAGTTCGCGATGCCCGTCACCGTCAACGTCGCCGAGTAGATCACCACGGCGGCGGTGGTGTCGCCGTAGCGACCGAGGATCTCCGTGGGGTACGGGATCACCGCGATGCACCCGAGGAGGAACAGGTTGAGGACGAGCAGACGACTGTCGGCCTTGCGCACGAGTCCGAACAAGCGGTGGTGCACCAGCCAGTAGCGCCCGATGACCGCGAAGCTGAGTGCGTAGCTCCAGAGCTCGGGGCGCCTGCTCGCGGAAGATCCTCCAGAGCTGCTCGTTGATCGACTGCTCGCTGCCGTGAAGGTCGGGAATCGTCAGGCTGAGCACGAGCAGCGTCATGGCGATCGCGAACACGCCGTCGCTGAACGCGACCAGCCGGTCGACCGTCTGGCCGCGTTCGACCGGTGCACCCGCATCCGCCACACGGCAATCGTGACGCGACCGCCTTCAGGGAACGTGGACCCCTTCGAGAGCCAGGAGCGCGCGCTTGAGGTCGGGACGCCCGTCGGCACCGCCGTAGCCACCGAGGCCGTTCGACGCGACGACGCGGTGGCACGGGATGACCAACGGCACCGGGTTGGACGCCATCGCGGTGCCCACGGCCCGGGCCGCGCGGGGCCGGCCGCCCATCGCCGCGAGCTCGCCGTAGGTGACGGTCTCACCCCACGGCACCTCGCGCCGCAGCGTCTCGAGCACCGTGCGCCGGAACGGACCCGTCACCGCCGACAGGTCGACCCTGGCGTCGATGCGGTGGCGTCACGCCGGTGAAGTACTCGTCGAGCTGGCGGGAGATCGCCGGCGCGGTCTGCTCGATCGCGTCCGGCGGCGGCGCGAGGTCGGACCCGGGCAGCGCTGATGCGGACGACGACCGGGTCGGCCGGCGGGCCACACACCGTGATGCCGATCGCACCGATCGGCGTCGACTGCACCCACCATCGCAGGTCGCCCGGGGACCGCAGGTCGGCCACGCCGGCGCTCAGATCAGCCCGAGCGACTCGACCTCGCTGCGCTCGCCGACGAGCTCCTCGGTGGTGATGCGCACCTTCTCCTTGGCGAAGTCGTCGTGCTCGAGGCCCTCGACGACCTCCCAGGTCTTCCCGTTGCTGCGTACCGGGAACCCGAACTGCAGGCCCTCGGGCGTGCCGTACTCGCCGCGGCTGACGACCGCGAGCGAGTGCCAGTCACCTTTGGGCGTCGCGTCGACGACGCTGTTCACCGAACCGATCGCCGCGTGGGCGGCGGAGGCGGCGGACGACGCGCCCCGCTTGTCGATCACCGCCGCGCCGCGCTTCTGCACGGTCTCGAGGAAGGTCGACTGCAGCCAGGCCTCGTCGCCGATCACGCTCGGGCGCCGGCTTGCCACCGATCTTGGCGTTCTCGAAGTCGGGGAACTGCGTCGCGGAGTGGTTGCCCCAGATCGCGAGGTTCGTGACCTCGCGCACCGGGACGCCGGCCTTGCGCGCGAGCTGCGTCTTGGCCCGGTTCTCGTCGAGCCGGGTCATCGCGAACCAGCGGTCGGCCGGCACGTCGGGTGCGTTGGACCGGGCGATGAGGCAGTTGGTGTTGCACGGGTTCCCGACCACGAGGACGCGCACGTCGTCGGCAGCGTGTGCGTTGATCGCCTGACCCTGCGGCTTGAAGATCCCGCCGTTCACCGTGAGGAGATCGCCGCGCTCCATGCCCGCCTTGCGCGGGATCGAACCGACGAGCAGCGCCCACGACGTGCCGTCGAACGCGGTCTCGAGGCTGCTCGTCGCCTCGATGCCCTCGAGCAGCGGGTGGGCGCCGTCCTCGAGCTCCATCACCACGCCCTCGAGCGACGCCATCGCGGGCTCGATCTCGAGGAGCCGGAGCACGACGGGCTGGTCGTGCCCGAGGAGCTGCCCGCTCGCGATGCGGTGGACGAGCGCGTAGCCGATCTGTCCGGCGGCGCCCGTGACGGTGACATGTACCGGTGACTTCGCCATGTCCGAGAATCTACCGGCGCGAGCCCCGGCCCGAAGAAGCCGCCGTCCGACGGACCCTCCACTCGACCCGTTCTCGACACGCTGGGACGCTGGATGCGCGTGCGAACGTGCCGAAGAAGCCTCAGCCGGTGCGCTCGGCGCCGGCGCGGGCGGCCGGGTCGTTCGCGGCGAGCGTCGCGGCCAGCAGGAGCTCTCTCGCCTCGCGGAGCTGGGCCAGGCGCTCGGCGGCGCCGTCGCGCGCGGCGCCGTGGTCGGGATGGGCCATCCGCACCAGGCGGCGGAACCGCGCCTGCACGTCGGAGCGCTCGACGTCGCATGTCGGCTCGGAGCCCGAGCACCTCCATCGCCCACCGCCGGTCGGCGGGGACCCCGCGCCACGTCGTCGATCGGGCGCGCCCGTCGCTGCCGCCGCCCGGGGCGATGAACTCCCGCAGGTCGGGCGCACCCTCGAGCAGCCGCCGGACGCTCAGGTCCCTCGGGGAGCCTCGGGCGGCGCAGTGCCTCGTCGAGAGCGCGGCAGCGCGACCGACCGGGCCGACGGTGGGAGCGCGGTCGCCGCGAGCACGGCGCCGATCACCTGGGGGTCGGCACGGCCGTGGTGATCGAGCTCGAGCACGACGCGGTGCTCCGACCCGTCGGAACCGTCGAGGCTCTCCCCGACGATGCGGTGGCGCGACCGGTCGAGGCCGTGCGTGTCGTTCTGGAGCCGGTAGCGCAGCGCGATGCGCGGCACCGCGAGGCCGTCACGGGCGTCGTCGAGCAGCCGGGGCAGGAGCTCGCGCTGCTCCTCGTCGAGCGCGCCCACGTACTCCGACATCGACCGCGCCGAGCAGCACCGCGCCGTATGCGGGACCGCTGGTCGGGAGGTACACGTCGCCGAGCGCCACGCGCCGCGTCGGCATGTGCAGCCGCGTGTGGCGGACGTTCAGCTCAGCGAGCAGCACGGTGCCTCCCCGATCGGCGTCCGGACGCCGAGGCTCCCCCAATGTTCGCGCACGCCCCACGCGCCGGATGGGTCGGAACGGTGCGGTCCGTCAGCCCGATCGGAACGGGCCCACGACGTGCTCGGTCACATGTGGTCGACGATCGCCTTCGCGAACTCACTCGTCTTGACCTCGGTCGCCCCGTCCATGAGCCGGGCGAAGTCGTAGGTGACGATCTTGTCGGCGATGGTCGCCTCGAGCGCGTGCACGATGTCGTCGGCGGCGTCCTGCCATCCGAGGTGCTCGAACATCATCACGCCCGACAGGATCACCGAGCCGGGGTTGACCTTGTCCTGGCCCGCGTACTTCGGCGCGGTGCCGTGGGTCGCCTCGAACACCCCGTGACCGGTGACGTAGTTGATGTTGCCGCACCGGCGCGATGCCGATCCCGCCGACCTGCGCGGCGAGGGCGTCCGAGAGGTAGTCGCCGTTGAGGTTCATCGTGCGCGATGACGTCGAACTCGTCGGGGCGGGTGAGCACCTGCTGGAGCGTGATGTCGGCGATCGCGTCCTTCACCAGGATCTTGTCGCCGGGGTCGCCGTTGCAGTCGTCCCATCCGACGGCGATGTCGGAGAACTCCTCTCGTGTCAGCTCGTAGCCCCAGTTCATGAACGCACCCTCGGTGAACTTCATGATGTTGCCCTTGTGCACGAGCGTGACGCTCTTGCGGCCCCGCTTCTGCCGCGTAGTTGATCGCGGCGCGGATGAGGCGCTTCGAACCGCTCTCCGACACGGGCTTGACGCCGATGCCCGAGTCCGGCTTGATCTCCCAGCCGAAAGCGTCGTGGAGCATCTCGATCATCTTCCTGGCCTCGGCCGTGCCCTCCTCGACCTCGAGGCCTGCGTAGATGTCCTCGGTGTTCTCGCGGAAGATCACCATGTCGACCTTCTCCGGGTGCTTCACCGGCGACGGCACGCCGGTGAACCAGCGGACGGGCCGCAGGCACACGTAGAGGTCCATGATCTGGCGCAGCGCGACGTTGAGGCTGCGGATGCCGCCACCGATCGGCGTCGTGAGCGGCCCCTTGATCCCGATGAGGTGGTCGCGGAACGACTGCACCGTCGCCTCGGGCAGCCACTCGCCGGTGTTGTCGAACGCCTTCTGGCCGGCGAGGACCTCGGTCCACTCGATCTTCTTGCCGTGCTTCTGCGCGGCGGCGTCGAGCACGAGCTGCGATGCGGGCCAGATGTCGACGCCCGTCCCGTCGCCCTCGATGAAGGGGATGATCGGGTTGTCGGGGACGCTGCAGCTCGCCGTCGACGAGCGTGATCTTCTCGGCCATGGGGCGTGTGCTCCTTGTGGAATGGGTCTCGCCGCTCTAGCGGGTGGCGAGGACGATCGCGAGGGTAATGAGGTAGACGGCAGCGAAGCCGATCGAGGTCCAGAGGAACGTGGCCCGCGAGAAGGCGGGGGGTCGCCCGTCGACGCCGGCGAGCGCGAAGCCGCACGAGACGCACCGCTCCTCGTCCGGCGGGGTCTCTGCGCCACAGAGCGGACAGGTGCCCGGGACGTGCTCGGATCACGGGCTGCGGCACGCTCACGCTGCTCCCCCCTCCGCTCGCTCGCTCCGCCTGCATGGTCACGCTCGCTCCGCTCGCCGCTCCGCCGCGTCCACGGCGTTGGAGAGCAGCATCGCGATCGTGGTGGGGCCGACGCCACCCAGGCGGGGGGTGATCCAGCCGGCGACCTCGCCCACGGCCTCGTCGACGTCGGGCACCACCTTGCGGCCATCCATCGTGATCCCTGCGCTCACCACCGCCGCACCCGGCTTCACCATGTCGGGCGTGATGATCGAGGCTCGCCCCGGCCGCGGCGACGAGGATGTCGGCCTGACGGGTGTAGGCCCCCAGGTCGTCCACGCCGGTGTGGACGACGGTCACCGCAGCGTTCGCGTTCGCCTCCTTGAGCGCGAGCAGCAACGCGAGCGGACGGCCGATCGTGAGGCCGCGGCCGACGACCACGACGTGCTTCCCGGCGATCGCGACCCCGTGCGTCGAGAGCAGCGCCTGGATGCCGAGCGGGGTGCACGGACGCGGCGCCGGGAACCCCCATCACGAGACGTCCGAGGTTCACCGGGTGCAGCCCGTCGGCGTCCTTCTCGGGGTCGACCGCGAGCAGCGCAGCCTCTTCGTCGAGGTGGCCGGGCAGCGGCAGCTGCACGATGAACCCGTCGACGTCGGGGTTCTCGTTGAACGACGGCGATCTCGGCGTGCAGGTGCCGCGGCAGAGACGTCGTCGGCGAGCTCGCGGTGGTGCGAGCGACATGCCGATCTCCTCGCACGCGGCCCGCTTGCCGCGCACGTACGCGTGGCTGTTCGGGTCGTCGCCGACGAGGATCGTGCCGAGCCCGGGGGTGACGCCCCGCTGCCCGCAGCGCGGCGACGCGCTCCGCGAGGCGAGCCTTCGTCGTCTCCAGGAAGGCCTTCCCGTCGAGCAGCTCGGCAGTCATTCGGGTGGTCACGATTCCATCTGATCAGGGATGCGGGTCATCAGTGCAGGAAGTGCCGCTCGCCGGTGAACACCATCGCGAGACCCAGCTCGTCGGCGCGCTCGATGTTGGCATCGTCCCGCATGGCACCGCCAGGCTGGATCACGACGGCGGCGCCCGCCGCGGCAGCAGCTTCGATCCCGTCGGGGAACGGGAAGAACGCGTCGCTCGCGCAGGCGCCGCCCTGCGCCCGGCCGTCGGCCTTCTTCGCCGCGATCTCGCCCGACTCGACCCGGTTCTGCTGCCCGGCGCCGATGCCGACGGCCTGACCGTCCTTCACCAGCACGATCGCGTTCGACTTCACGTGCCCGCAGATCCGCCAGGCCAGCTCGACGTCGCGCCACTGGTCGTCCGTCGGGCACGACCTTGGTGACGACATCGCCAGTCGTCGCGTCCGCTCGCGAAGTGGTGCGGGTCCTGCACGAGGAAGCCGCCCGAGATCTGGCGCACGTCGACGGGCCCGGCTCGGGCGCCGGGGCGCTGAGGATGCGGGTGTTCTTGCGCTTCCCGATCAGCGCCTCGATCGCCCCGTCCTCGTACCCGGGGGCGATCACGACGTCGGCCTGCGGGCCGCTGCAGCATCCGCTCGACCGTCGCCGGCGTCGACCGGACGGTTGCACGCCACGATGCCGCCGAACGCCGAGCGCTCGTCGCACTCCAACGCGCGCTGGTAGGCGGTCGCGAGATCAGCGTGGATCGCGACGCCGCACGGGTTCGCGTGCTTGATGATCGCGACCGCGGGGAGGTCGCCGAGCGCACCGCCGTGGAGGTCGTGCACGATCTGCCACGCCGCGTCGGTGTCGTAGAAGTTGAGGTACGACAGCGCGAGCCCGGAGTGCTGCTCGACGCCGTCCCACCAGCTCGTCGTGCCGGCGAGGCGGTAGCGGGCCGCGCGCTGGTGCGGGTTCTCGCCGTAGCGGAGTATCTCGTCGGTCCGGTCGAGCGCCAGCCGGAGGTGCGCAGGCGGCGCGTCGTCGGCGGCCGGATCGGTCTCGCGGAACCAACGCACGATCGCGGCGTCGTAGGCGGCCGTGTGCGCGAACGCCTCGGCCGCCAGCTCGCGGCGCGTCGCGTCGGCAGAGCGCGCCGTCGTTGGCGCGCAGCTCTTCGAGCACCGGCCCGTACTGGTCGGGTGACGTCACGACGCCGACCCAGGCGTGGTTCTTGGCCGCGGCACGCGTCATCGCCGGTCCCCCGATGTCGATGGTCTCGATCTCGGGGCGTTCGGAGAAGGGGTAGAGGTTCGTCACCACGAGGTCGAACGGCTCGATGCCGTGCGTGGCGAGGTCGTCGAGGTGCGACTGCTTGCCGCGGTCGGCCAGGATCCCGCCGTGCACCTTCGGGTGCAACGTGACGACCCGGTGCTCGAGCATCTCCGGCACGCCGGTCAGCTCGCCGACCTGCAGGACGGGGACGCCGGCCTCGGCGATCGCGGCAGCCGTCCCGCCGGACGACACGAGCTCGAACCCGAGGTCGTGCAGCCCACGCGCGAAGTCGACCAACCCGTCCTTGTCGTAGACGGACAGCAGTGCTCGACGACTCACGCATCCTCCTTCCTGGTCTCGCTCCGAACGCCGATCGTGTCGGCCGGCTCGGCGTCCACGAGGTGCCGGAGCACCGCAGGGTAGAGGCGGCGCTCCACCTCCTTGATGCGCTCGTGCAGGGTATCGGCGGTGTCGCCGGCCAGGACCGGGACCGACTCCTGGGCCAGGATCGGCCCCTCGTCCACCGCCAGCGTGGCGTAGTGGACGGTGCAGCCGGTCACCTGCACGCCGGCGGCGAGCGCGTCCTCGACTGCGTGCGCGCCCTTGAACGCGGGCAGCAACGACGGGTGCGTGTTCGTGATCCGTCCCCCATACGCGTCGTGGATCGGCTGGTCGAGGATCGTCATGAACCCGGCCATGGCCACCAGGTCGACCGCGTGGCGCTGCAGCACGTCGACCACGCGCTCGGTGTAGGCGCCGCGGTCGAAGTCCGCCCCGAACGACTCCCGCTGCACGAGCTCGACCGGTACGCCGGCCGCCTCGGCCCGCTGCGTCGCGCCGCACTCGCGGTCGACGACGACCACCGAGACCGGCAGCCGCTCGTCGAGCAGCGCCTGGAGGATCGTCCCGCTCCCCGAAGCAAGGATCCCGAGCCGCCGCACGGACCGAACCTAGCCTTCCCGCCCGATTCTTCGCCCTGTGAAGGTTCTTGCTTCCCACCACGATCCGTGGTGGGCTGATCGACGGCGCCCCGGACGGCGGTCGCGCCCCCAGTCGTTGTCTGCACCCGTTCGGAGGAACACTGCATGGATCTCAAGAAGCTCACCCCCGGCGAGATGGTCATCGGCGTGTCCGGGATCCTCTTGCTCATCTTCAGCTTCTTCAAGTGGTACGGCGTCACCGTGCTCAGCGGCACCCCGTTCGAGGACACGGTCGGCTACAACGGCTGGCAGCGACCGAGCGCGTTCCTGTCCATCGTGGCGATCCTCATCGGCGTCGTGATGGCCGGCCACGTCATCGCCGACAAGCTCGCCGGCGTCGACATGCCGGAGCGCCTCGGCAAGGTCGGGTGGGGTGTCTTCTACCTCGCCGGCGGCGTCATCGCCTTCGTCTTCGTCCTCATCAAGTGGGTGGGCAACACCGACTACACGAAGTTCGGCCTCTACGTCGGACTGCTCACGACGCTGGGCCTCGCCGTCGGTGGCTTCCTGGTCGCCAACGAGCGCGGGCACCTCGCCGAGCTCAGGGGTGGTGGTGGTGGCGGTTCCACGCCGCCCGCGGCCTGAACCACCCACGAGCACTGACGCGGCCCCCGCGGGAGCGGGGGCCGCGTCGCGTCCTCAGGAGGTACTCGCATGACCGATGCCCAACAGCCCCCCAACTGGTACGCGGACCCGACGGGCCGGCACCAGTACCGGTACTGGAACGGCACCGAGTGGACCGACCAGGTCGCCGACGACCAGGTCACCGCGACCGACGCCCCGACCATGCCGGCGTCGGGCACTGCACCGGCGTCGAATCCCGGCGTCGCTGCACCGAGCGCGCCGGCCGCGCAGCCCGGTGCACCGGCACCGGCTCCGGGGGTACTCCCGAAGCGGCGCGGGAACCCCGTCGGTGCGTGGATCGCCGTCGTCGGCGCGCTCGCGCTCGGCGTCGGCGCGTTCCTCGACGCCGTCACCGCCAACCTCGGCTCCTCGAGCCTCTCCGTCGAGGTCAGCAAGAGCTACATCGACGGCGACGGACCGCTGGAGCTCGGCATCGCGATCGTCATCGGCATCGTGGCGGTGCTCGTCGCCGTCGGCGTCCTCCCCCGATGGGGCGGCTGGCTGATCTGCGGCCTCGGCGCGCTCGGTGCCCTCGTCGCCGTCGCGGACATCCTCGATGTGAAGGACACGATCGACCAGGTCGAGTCCTTCGGCGGCACCGCCAGCATCGGGCCCGCGCTCTGGGCGTGCCTCGCGGGTGGGCTGCTCGCGATGATCGGCGGGCCGGTGGCGTTCCTCGCAGCACCGCAGCCGGACACGGCGCCCGTGACGGGGCCGGCCTAGAGGTTGCTGACGCCGTAGCCGAACCAGAGGACCGCCGGCACCGCGAGCAGCGCGATCCCGACCCAGCCCAGCACGATCCCGGCGATCGCCATCCCGCGACCCTTCTCGGTGCCGTTCGACGCGTCGATCTTGTTCCGCGCGACGTTGCCGAACACCACGGCGAGGATCCCGGTGAAGCCGACGCAGAAGCACACGCCGAGCACCAGCGACGCCACTGCGAAGCCGTTGGTCCGCTGGTACGTGACCGGCGCCGCGCCTGCCCACTGCGGCGTCGGGGGCGGCGGCGCTGACGGTGGGGGTGCGCTCGTCACACCCGCAGCCTAGGCAGCCGAGCCGACGCACCGGTGCAGCGAGGCATAGCTTGGCGACGACGCCGACCATGAGCTCGCCCGCCTCGGTCGGGTTGAGCCCGATCTTCGCGCCGGCGTCCTCGAGCGCATCCATCTTCGCCGCCGCGGTGCCCTTGCCCCCGGAGACGATCGCCCCCGCGTGGCCCATCTTCTTGCCCGGCGGCGCCGTGACGCCCGCGATGTAGGACACGACCGGCTTCGTCATCTCGGCCTTGATGTACTCGGCCGCCTCTTCCTCGGCCGTGCCGCCGATCTCGCCGATCATCATCACGGCCTCGGTCTCGGGATCGGCCTCGAACGCCTGCAGGCAGTCGATGAAGCTCGTCCCGGGGACCGGGTCGCCGCCGATGCCGACACAGGTGGTGACGCCGATGTCGTTCTGCTTCAGCTCGTACAGGGCCTGGTAGGTGAGCGTCCCGGAACGGCTGACGATGCCGACCGGTCCACCTTCCTTCGCGATGTGACCGGCAGTGATGCCGATGTTGGCCTTCCCGGGACTGATGATCCCCGGGCAGTTCGGACCGAGCAGGCGGACCTTCGGGTGGTCGCGCCGCAGCTTGTTGAAGAACCACGCCTCGTCGTGCGCGGGCACACCTTCGGTGATGACGACGATGAACTCGATACCGCCCTCGGCGGCCTCCATCACCGCGCCCTTCACGCCGGGCGCCGGGATGAACACGCACGACGCCGTGGCACCGGTTGCCGCGACCGCATCCTGCACCGACGCGAACACGGGGATCCCGTCGACGTCGGTGCCGGCCTTCTTCGGGTTCGTCCCACCGACGACCTTCGTGCCGTAGTCGCGGTTCAGCAGCCCGTAGAAGCGGCCCTGGGAGCCGGTGAGCCCCTGGTAGATGACCTTGGTGTTCTCGTCGACGAAGATCGCCATGACTCCTACTTTCCTCCGCGCGACTGCGCGATCTCGACGACCCGGCGCGCGGCGTCGACCATGGTGGGCTGCAGCTGCAGCGTGTCGGACAGGTGGGGCTCGAGGATGGCGCGCCCCTCGTCGGCGTTCGTGCCGTCGAGGCGGATCACGATCGGCGACTCGATCGTCACCCGCTCGAGCGCGGCCACGATCCCGTTGGCGACCTCTTCACCCTTGGTGATGCCCCCGAAGATGTTGATGAAGATGGCCTTGACGTCGGGATCGTTGTTGATGACCTCGAGCGCACCCGTCATCACGTCGGCGTTGGCGCCGCCGCCGATGTCGAGGAAGTTCGCGGGCTTGCCACCCACCTGGCTGACGATGTCGACCGTGCTCATCGCGAGGCCGGCACCGTTGGCGATGATCCCGACGTAGCCGTCGAGCCCGACGTACTGGAGCCCCTTCTCGTGGGCGGCCATCTCGCGGGTGTCGCGCACCTGCGTCTCGTCGTACCCGGCGTACTCCGGGTGACGGAAGACCGAGTTGTCATCGAGCGTGACCTTTGCGTCGAGCGCGTGCACTCGGCCGTCCGGGGTGAGGATCAGCGGGTTGATCTCCACGAGGTCGGCATCGGCGTCGACGTAGCAGCGGTAGAGCTTCGTCAGGATGTCGATCGCGCCTGTCCGTGCCTCGGGGTCGAGGTCGGCCGCGTCGACCCACTCCCCGACCCGCGTCGCCGTGAGCCCGTCGACCGGGTCGACGTGGATCTTGGCGATCGCGTCGGGGTGCTCGTCGGCGACCTGCTCGATCTCGACACCACCCTCGGCCGAGAGCATCCCGAGGTGGAGCTTCTTCGACCGGTCGAGCGTGAAGGACGCGTAGTACTCCTGCGAGATGTCGCTCGCGCGCTCGACCCACACCAGGGCGACGTGATGGCCCTTGATGTCCATCCCGAGGATGTTCGACGCGTGCTCGCGACATTCCTCCGCGTTGGCGGCGAGCTTGATGCCACCGGCCTTGCCGCGGCCACCCACCTGCACCTGCGCCTTGATCACGACGGGGTAGCCGATCGACTCGGCCGCCGCGACCGCCGAGTCGACGGTCACGACCGCCTCGCCCGCCGACACCGGGATGTCGTAGCGCGCGAACAGCTGCTTCCCTTGATATTCGTACAGATCCAAATTCCCGCTCCTGGCGCTTCGCGCCGGGCCGCTGGGCCCCGGCTCGCAGGCGCGCAGGGTACCTGCGCCCTCTTCGCTCGCCTCAGTCCGGTGGTCGGGCCTGAGCCGCGAGCCTGGTCGTTTCATCCCGCCACTCGCGACTCCCGTTCGTCGAGGGCTGTCTCCAACCAGCCGGTGACGTCCGCGAGCGGCGCGCCCGGCGTGAAGATCTCGGCGACCCCGGCTGCCCGCAGCATGGCGAGGTCGTCGGGGGGCACGATCCCTCCCCCGAAGACCAGGACGTCGGACCGGCCCCGCTCGGCGAGGAGCTCCACGACCTTGGGGAAGAGGGTGAGATGCGCGCCCGAGAGGACCGAGAGCCCGACGGCGTCGGCATCCTCCTGGAGCGTGGTCTCGGCGATCTGCTCCGGCGTCTGGAAGAGCCCGGTGTAGATCACCTCGAAGCCGGCGTCGCGCAACGCCCGAGCGATCACCTTGGCCCCACGGTCGTGACCGTCGAGACCGGGCTTCGCGATGACGACGCGGTAGCGCCGGTGCAACCTGGAGCCCTCCCGGGGGTGGCGCCGGGCGGTCCGGCGAGCACCCCACGGTACCGAACCCCCGCTCCCCAGGGCGAGACGACTCCCGGGCGAGGCGACTCGGGCGCGGCCCGACGTTTCGTGCTCGGAGCCGACTCGGGGCCCCGAGGTCCGGTGGGCGAGACTGTCCCTCGTGCCTGCCGCCCCCGACGACCGTCGGGTCCTCGTGTTCGCCGGTGTGATCGTCCTGGTCGCGGGGCTGGCCGTCGCCGGACTCCTCTTCCTGGCGACGGGCGGCACCCGGGACACGCCCACGGGGAACAAGCCGCTCTTCCTCGGCCTGCGCCCCGAGCTGGTCGCCAAGATCGAGGAGGGCGGGCCGCTGTACTTCGCGAGCCCCTTCGGCGACAACGGCTTCTGGCTCGACCTCGAGCGGGGCCGGCTCGTCGCGTTGAACCTCGTGCGGCCCGGGACGAAGGACTGCCAGGTGAAGTGGCGCGACCCGCGCCAGGCCTACGTCGACTGCGACGACCACGACCTCCAGACCCCCGACCTCGACCGCTACAGGGTCACGATCGGCAAGGTGCGGCAGGACTCCCCGGCGGACGCCGTGTACGTGAACCTGAAGGTCCACGAACCCGCGCCCGTCGTCACGCCCCGGCGAGTAGCGCCGCCGTCCCCGCCTCTCTCCCCGACGAGCAAGTGACGCTGCGGGATTCGTGACGATCCCGGGTCGTCACCTGTGCCGGGGAAGGGTGCGGTGCTGTTCAGGTGATCGGCTCGAGCGGAGCCCACGCGAGCAGCAGGCGCTTCTCGCCGACGTCGCGGAAGCGCACGACGACCTCGGCCTTGTCGCCGGTGCCCTCGAGGTCGAGGATCACACCCTCACCGAACTTCTCGTGCCGCACGTCGTCACCGATCTTGAGGCGGAGCTCCTCTGCGCCCCGCGCGCCCGGCGCTTCGCCCCCGCGCCGGATCGCGGCGTTCACGACGGCGTCGCGATGCGCACCGAGCCCGCTGCCGCGACGTCGGTCGTCACCGATCGCGTGCACCAGCTCCTCGGGGATCTCCGAGAGGAACCGGCTCGGCGGGTAGTAGTCGGTGGAACCGAACAGCGTGCGGCTCCACGCGTGGCAGAGGTACAGACGCTCCTGCGCGCGGGTGATGCCGACGTAGCAGAGCCGTCGCTCCTCCTCGAGCTCCTCGGGATCACCGAGCGAGCGCACGTGCGGGAAGATGCCGTCCTCCAACCCGGTGAGGAACACCACCGGGTACTCGAGGCCCTTCGCGGTGTGGAGGGTCATGAGCGTGACCTGGCTCAGCTCCTCGCCGTCGGGCTCGGCGTCCATGTCGGTGACGAGCGAGATCGCCTCGAGGAACGCCTGGATCCGTGCGAGGCCGGTTGGGATCGCCACGGGCGTCTCGGCCGCGTCGGCCGGCGCGTCGGGGCCGGGCGCCGCGCCCACGTCCCCACCCGGGCCGGCGTCGCCGCGTCGGCGTCGGCGTCGGCGTCGGACGACGTGCCGACGCCGGCGATCGCGGGCAGGCCGGTGAGGTTCCCCCGGTCGAGCGCTTGGTCGAACTCGCGGCACACACCCGACCAGCTCGGCGAGGTTCTCGATGCGGCCCTGGGCCTCGATCGATCGCTCGGCCTCGAGGTCGGCGACGTACCCGGTGAGCTCGAGGATCTTCGCGACCGTGCCACCGACGCCGTCGGCCGTGAAGCCCTCGAACGCGACCATCAGCTCGAGCAGGTCCCGGATCCCGCCCAGGGCCTTGCCGCTGACGCCCGCGACCGCGGCCTCGCGGAGCGCGTCCCGGAACGTGAGGTGCGCACCCTGCGCGTACGCCTCGACCTTCGCGATCGACGTGTCGCCCACGCCCCGCTTCGGTGTGTTGACGACCCGCTTCCAGCTGACCTCGTCGTCGGGGTTCACGAGCGCCCGCAGGTACGCGAGCGCGTCCTTCACCTCACGCCGGTCGTAGAACTTGGTGCCGCCGACGACCCGGTACGGGATGCCGGCGCGCACCAGCATCTCCTCGATGATCCGGCTCTGGGCGTTGGTGCGGTAGAAGACGGCGATGTCGGCGAACCGCTGACCCTCGGCGTCGGTGAGACGGGTCACCTCGTGGGCGACGAACGCGGCCTCGTCGTGCTCGTCCTCGGCCTGGTAGCGGGTGAGGAGCTCGCCCGCGACCTGCTCGGTCCAGAGGTGCTTGGGCTTGCGGGCCGCGTTGTTGGCGATGACGGCGTTCGCGGCGTCGAGGATGCGCTGGGTCGATCGGTAGTTCTGCTCGAGGATGATCACCGTCGCCTCGGGGAACACCTCTTCGAAGCGCAGCAGGTTGCGGTAGTCGGCGCCGCGGAACTTGTAGACCGCCTGGTCGGTGTCGCCCACGACCGTCACGTTGCGGTGCTCGCTCGCGAGCATCCGCACGATCTCCCACTGCGCCATGTTCGTGTCCTGGAACTCGTCGACGAGCACGTAGCGGAACCGGTGCTGCCAGCGAGCGAGCGCGTCGGGGTGCTCACGGAAGAGCCTCACGACGAGCGTCAGCAGGTCGTCGAAGTCGACAGCCGACGCGTCGAGCAGGCGCTTCTGGTACTCGGTGTAGACCTCGGCGAGCTTGTGCTCCGGCGGCGTGAACGCGTTGGCGGTCGCCTCCTCCGGGCCGACCAGCTCGTTCTTCATCGCCGAGATGCGCGCGTGGAGCTGGCGCGGCGGGAAGCGCTTGGGGTCGAGGTTGAGGTCGCGGCGCACGTAGTCGGTGAGCCGCACGGCGTCGGACTGGTCGTAGATCGAGAACTGCGGCCGCAGCCCCAGTCGCGTCGCCTCCCGGCGCAGGATGCGCGCGCACGCCGAGTGGAACGTGCTCACCCACATGCGGTGCGCGACCGGGCCGACGAGGTCGGCAACGCGCTCCTTCATCTCGCCGGCCGCCTTGTTGGTGAAGGTGATCGCGAGCAGCCCGAACGGCGACACCTTGCGCGCCGCGATCAGGTAGGCGATGCGGTGCGTGAGGACCCGGGTCTTCCCAGAGCCGGCCCCGGCGACGACGAGGACCGGGCCGTCGGGTGCAGCGGCGGCCTCGCGCTGGACGGGGTTGAGGCCCGCGAGCAGCGCCTCGAGCTTCGCCGAGTCGACGCCGGGCGCCGGACCGTCCTCGGGGCCGAACTGGTCGGGCGGCAGCTCGTGGGTGGTGTGGCGTTCGGTGAGCGGCTCGACGACTGGTTCCACCATGGGTCCGGCCATCGTACGCCGCGCCGCGCGGCGCGTCGTACAGGTGTTCGATGGACGCCGCGGATCGGGCGCCTCGATCAGGCGGGCGGGCGCTTGCGGCGCAAGCCGCGGCGCATCACCCGGAGGCGGCGAGTGCCGGCCGCGTCGAGCTGCACCGTCAGGGCCCCCTCGGCGTCGGCGTCGAGCCCGAAGTACGGCTCCCAGTCAGCGGCCACACTGGGGTCGTGCGGACTGGCACCCCGGGGCAGACGACGGAACCGACGGCGGATCCGGTCGAAGAGGAACGTGTGCTGCGGGGTCGGGATGAGGATCTCGCCGGTGTCGACGTCGGGCGCCGGTGCCGTCCCGACGTGGTGACGGCCGGGCAGCAGGTCGTCCCCCTGGTCCTCGGTCTGATCGTCCGCTCGGGCGTTCGTGGGTTCCATTCCGCCAGTGTGCCCCTCCATGTCTGAGACAACACCCCCGGGAACATCAGGTTTCGGTGAAGGCAGGCGGGTCCGTTTCGACCCGTACGACCGGATCCTCCAGTCAGACCCGTATCCCACCTACCGACGCCTGCGCGACGAGGCGCCCGTCTACCACGACGACGCGCGCGGGTTCTGGGCGCTCTCGCGGTTCGAGGACGTGCTGTGGGCCGCGCACGACCCGGCGGCCTTCTGCTCCGGGGAGGGCATCGCGCTCGAGGGGCAGGCTCGCTCCCCCTTCCCGAACCTGATCGTGATGGACGACCCGCGCCACGCGCAGCTGCGCAAGCTCGTGTCGCGCGGGTTCACCTCCCGCCCCGTCGCGGCGTTCGAGCCGCGCGTTCGCGAGCTCACGAATGCGGCGATCGACGCGATGGTCGAGCGCGCCGCGGCCGGCGAACCGGCGGACGTCGTACCCCTCCTCAGCGGCCCGCTCCCGATGACGGTGGTCGGCGACCTCATCGGCGTCGCGCCCGAGGACCGCGAGCAGTTCCGCACGTGGTCCGACGCCGTCGTGCACCAGGACGTCGACCGGCCCGAGACGGTGGAGGCGGGGCGCGCGGCGGCGGGCGCGGTCGTCGGCTCCTTCTCCGAGATCATCGCGGCTCGTCGGACCACACCCACCGACGACCTGGTGTCTGCCCTCATCGCCGCGGAGGTCGACGGCGAGCACCTCGCCGACGACGAGATCCTGGGGTTCTGCTTCCTGCTCATCGTCGCGGGCACCGAGACGACGACGAACCTGATCGGCAACGGCGTGCACGCGCTGGCGGCGTTCCCGGACGAGCGCGCCCGCCTGCTCGCCGACCCGTCGCTCGTGTCGGGTGCGGTCGAGGAGATGCTGCGGTGGAGCTCACCGGTGCAGGGGCTCGCGCGCACGACGACGCGATCCGTCGAGCGGCACGGCGTCACGATCCCCGAGGGCGCGAAGGTCCAGCTGCTCTACGGCGCCGCGAACCGCGACGAGCGCGAGTTCG
Source organism: uncultured Acidimicrobiia bacterium (assembly GCA_963809885.1). Lineage (GTDB taxonomy): Bacteria > Actinomycetota > Acidimicrobiia > IMCC26256 > PALSA-555 > JALHSW01. Next base: position 493,839 of record CAWELA010000002.1, read on the forward strand.
CCGAGCCGGACCGCTTCGACGTCACCCGCACCATCGAGCGCCACCTCGCGTTCGGCCACGGTGTGCACTTCTGCCTCGGCGCCGCGCTCGCCCGGCTCGAGGCCCAGGTGGTGTTCGAGGAGCTGCTCCGTCGGTTGCCCGACTGGCAGCTCGACACCGATGCCGTCACCTGGATCCATTCGTCGTCCGTCCGCGGCCCTGCCACGCTCCCGATCACCCTGCCCTGACCCGGCGATCAGTCGCCGGGCATGCGCCAGGGCTCGAGGTCGCCGTCGTCGAGTCGGTCGACCCGCTCGAGCCATCCGGGCATCCCGACCTGCTCCATCAGGGCCCGCGACTCGGCCGACGTCGCCGCCGCGCGTTCCCCGTCACCCGATCCGCCTCGGAGCCGCAGGGCGGTCGCGAGCTCGAGGCGCGCGATCGCGCCGTAGGACGGTGACGAGATGTGCTCGCACCGCTCGAGGGCATGGTCGAGGTGACCCACCGCGGCGTCGAGGTCGCCGGCCGTGACCGAGAGGACCCCGAGCGCGGTGGCGAACGGCCCGTAGAACCAGACGTAGCCGTTCGTGAAGTAGTAGTCGGCGTGGTCGGCGTACTCCTCGGCGAGCGCAGCCGAGGCGTCCGGCTCCCGGAGCCGCCGGAGGGCCTCGGCGATGACGCCGACGTTCGGCGGCCTGGTCCACGCCGGCACGAGCGCCTGCAGCTCGAGGAACTGCTCCCAGTGGTTCCGGAGGGTGTCGAGGTCGCCGCTCGTCCCCACGTAGCCGAAGTAGGGCGCCGTGATGACCGGGTGGTCGCGGCGCAGCTCCGTCCACCGCTCGGTCGCGCCGGCCCACTCCCCCCGCAGGTAGGCGAGCTGGACCCCGCCGACACCGCCGTTGACGCTGAAGCCGACGTCCTCGCCCCCCTGGGAGCGCAGGCCCGAGATCCGGCGCTCGGCGCTGTCGAACCGGCCGGCGATCAGGTCGCGAGCGATCCCGATCCCGTCGACGAAGGCGAGCTCCCAGCTCCGATAGCGCGTGACCCGGCGCAGGCCGCTCTCCTCGAACGAGGTCGCGAACCGGCGCATCGCCACGTCCAGCGAATCCAGGTCGCCGAGCGCGAGGGAGGCTTCGGCGACGGATCCGTACGCCAGGAGCGTCGCGTTGGTCATCTCCGCGCCCTGGAGCGCGATGGCCTCCTCGCCGTAGGCGAGCTCGGCCGGCGGATCGAGTGCTCGCCTCGTGTCGGAGAGCGCGCTCGCCGCGATCTGTCGCGCCGAGGCGCTCCCGACGCGGGCGGCGAAGTCGTACGCCTCCCGGGCTGCTCGTGCTCCCTCGTCACCAGGTGCGGCGATGAGCCACTCGGCGAGCGACGCGAGGACCGCCGCGCGCCGTTCGGTGTCGCCGTCCGAGAGGAGCTCGAGGACCCGCCGGAGCTGCGCCGGGCCGCGCTCGTCACCGTAGGCCTGCCACTTCCCACTCGGGCCACCGAACTCGAGCGCCGCCGAGCACGCGAGCTCGATGTCGCCCGCGGCCTCGGCGCGATCGAACGCCTCGGCGACGAGCCCCAGGGCCTCGGCAGTCGACCCCGCCGCGTGCAGCGCCCGGCCGAGCAGCAGCAAGAGCGCGGTCCGCTCGACGCCACCGACATCGTCCAGGTCGGCCGTCTCCAGCGCGCGTCGCGCCAGGCGAACTGCGTCCTCGGATGCGGCGAACTCGAGCGCCTGCTCCGCCGCCGCGGTCGCGTACCGGAGCGCGCGCTCCGTCTCGCCCATCACCGCCGACTCGCCGAAGTGGTACGCGAGCTCGTCGAGGGGTGGATCGGTCTGGGCCTCGAGCGCGATGCCCGCGGCGCGATGCAGCCGAACCCTCCGGTTGGTCCCCAGCTCCTCGACCAGCACGGTGCGCACGAGCGCATGGGCGAACGCGTACCGACCCGGACGACCGGGCGCCTCGCCGACCAGGCGCGCCCGTTCGGCCGGCTCGAGCGCGTCGAAGACCGCGTCGATCGGCTGGTCGGACACCTCGGCGACGAGGCCCACGTCGAACTCGCGCCCAATGACGGAGGCAACCCCGAGGATCGTGTTCGTCGCGTCGGGAAGCTCGCCGAGTCGGCGGCCGATCACCTCTCGCACACCCTCGGGGAGTCCGGTCTGGTCGAGGGTCGCGCCCGCGACCCACCGACCTCCCTCCTGCACCAGCCCGCCGGTCTCGATGAGATGTCGGAGCACCTCGCCGACGAAGAAGGGGTTGCCCTCGGTCTCGCGCCAGAGGTTCCCCGCGAACTCGCGGGCGGCGTCGTCGAGCTCGTGCCCGCCGGCGTTCGCGAGCAGCGCCTCGATGCCCGCGCTGTCGATCCCGCTGAGCGCGATCCGGGTCGCGCCGCGCAACCGGCGCAGATCGGCGAGCGCGTCGGCGAGCGGATGCGACCGGTCGACGTCGGTGTCGCGGTACGTCGCGACGACGAGCACGGCCGCCGGCGCGTCGGCCTTCAGGACGTGGAGGAGCAGCTGGAGGCTGGAGCGGTCGGCCCAGTGGAGGTCGTCGAGCACGACGAGCACCGGCGCCTCGGCCGAGGTCGTCGACACGATGCCGCTGACCGCCTCGAAGAGGACGAGACGCTCGGTCTCGGCATCCGTCGCGACCGGTGGGGGGAGCGCCTCGACCCGGCGCCGGAGGTCGGGGACGATGCGCGCGAGCTCACCGCCGTGGTCGGCGACGTGCCGTTGCAGCACCTCATCGGGCGCGCTCCGCACCAGTGCGCGCAGCGCCTCGCGCCACGGACCGTACGGGGCGTCGACGTGCTCGTCGGTGCGCCCGAGGAGCACGAGCGCACCGTCGGCATGCACGGTCCGCGCCAGCTCGGAGACGAGCCGGGTCTTCCCGACCCCCGGTTCCCCGGCGACCATCGCGACCCGACGGTCCCCGGCCGCGGCGGCCTTCCACACCTCGTGCAGCTCCTCCAGGGCATCCCCGCGGCCCGAGAACGGCAGCTCGCCGTCGTCGGGCGCGAGCGGGCCAGGGAGCGGCACCGTGAGCGTCGCCGCCGCCGGGGTCCATGCCACCTCGGCCGCGCCCACGGGCTCGGGAAGCCCCTTCAGCTCGAGGGTGCCGACCGATCGGAACTCGTGCCCGCCCCGGGTGCCCGAGAGCAGCCGCACCACCTCGCTCACCAGGATCTGCCCCGGTGCCGCCGCGCCGCAGAGGCGGGCACCCTCGACGACCGGCGCGCCGAACCAGTCATCGCCCTCCCGGGTGGCGTCGCCCGCAGAGATCCCGATCCGCACGGTGACCGCGTCAGCACCATCGCCGCGCCCAGCGGCGTCGACGGCTCGCTGCATCGCCACCCCGGCGGACACCGCGTCCGACGCGCTGCCGAACGAGGTCATGATCCCGTCGCCCAGGTTCTTGACGACCTCGCCACCATGGGCGTCGACCTGGCGCTCGAGGACCTCGAAGTGGCGACGCCGGACGTCGTCGAAGGCCTCGTCGCCGAGGCGCGTCAGCAGCTCGGTGGAGCTGACGATGTCGGTGAAGCAGATGACCACCGTGCCGGCCATGGACCCCCGCCCTCGTGGCCACCCGGCGTTCACCGGGCGGACGGCAGCCTAGAACCTGGCCTCTGAGCGGGAGGGCGCTCGGGTTCGGGATCAGATCTCGACGAGGAGCGTCACCGGGCCGTCGTTCACGAGCTCGACCTGCATGTCGGCGCGGAAGCGGCCGGTCTCGACGTGGGCGCCGAGCTCCCGGAGCGCGGTCACGACCGCTTCGACGAGCGGCTCGGCCTGCTCGGGCGCCGCGGCCGCGGTCCACGACGGGCGTCGACCCTTGCGGGCGTCGCCGTAGAGCGTGAACTGGCTCACCACGAGGAGTGCACCGCCGGCGTCGGCGACCGAGCGGTTCATCACGCCCTCGGCATCGTCGAGGATCCGCAGGTTCCAGAGCTTGTCGGCGATCTTTCGTGCGACCGCGTCGTCGTCGGTGTGCGTGACGCCGAGCAGCACGCACAGGCCGGGACCGATCTCGCCGACGATCTCGTCGCCGACGTGCACCCTCGCCTCGGTGACCCGCTGCACGAGCGCTCGCATGGCGTCGAGGGTGTCACATCGCGTCGGCGTCGCGCGTCTTCATGATCGACGCAGCACCTCGGATGTCGTGACCTCCAGGTCGCGGTCGGACGTAGCTGTCACACCCCCCTGGCAAGGTTGGAGCCATGAGCCGGATCGAGCACATCGCAGAGGAGATGCGAGCAGTCGTCGCCGACCTCGACGCGGCGCGCCTCGACGGTCGCGACGCATTGCGGACCGCTCGGCGAGCGGCGGAGGTCGCCCGCCTCGCGACCGCTGCGACGGCGCTCCTCGGACAGCGGTGTGTGGACACCGGCGTGTGGAAGACCGACGGGTCGTCGCGCGTTCCCGCCGTGACGCCGGCTGAGTGGTTCGCCGACCTCACCGACACGGGGATCGCGGCGGCTCGGGACGCACTCAAGGTCGCCGAGGCGCTCCCCGACTGCGGGTCGACCGAGGTGGCGCTCCGCTCGGGCGCGATCTCGCTCGAGCGCGGCACGCGAGGTGACGGCGGCTGCCGAGGTCGGTGGTGCGTCGGCCGAGCAGCGGGTGCTCGCGGACCGCGAAGCACCAGGGGCTCAAGGCCGCACGCGACGAGACCCGGCGGGTGCTCGCCCACGCGCCGGACGCGGCCGAGCGCGAGGCTCGCACCCACCGCAACCGTGCCCGCCGTTCGTGGGTGTCGCGCGACGGGGTCTGGAACCTCCAGCTGCAGGGCACGGTTGCGCTCGGCGCCGAGCTGCAGGGCCTGCCTCGCCCGCTACGACGACGCCGCGTGGGACGCGGCCGCCGGTCAGGCCGACGGCGAGCGCGACACGCCCGACGCGATCGCGTTCGACGGGATGCTGCGGATGGCCCGGGCCGCGCGTGACGGCGTGGCCCCCGCGGCCGGGACGAAGCCTCGCGGGCGGGCGAAGACGCGCGACCACGTGGTGGCCCACGTCGACCTGCCCTCGCTGCTCGGCGGCGAGGTCCGGACCGACCAGCGCTGCGAGATCCCGGGCATCGGCCCGGTACCGGTCGAGCACGTGCGGTCGCTGCTCGGCGACGCGGTGCTCACGATCCTGGTGGAGGACGGCCGCGACGTGCGCACCTTCGCCCGCCCGGGTCGCAAGATGGTCGCCGCGCTGGCCCAGCTGCTCGACGCCCGCGACCCGGTCCGCACGATCACCGGCTGCGGCCGGACCCAGCGGCTGGAGCTCGACCACGCGCTCGCGGTGAGCGACGGTGGCGACTCCGACGAGCAGAACTGCCACGGCCTCTGTCGGGCGCACCACCGGCGCAAGACCGACGGGTGGCGGCTGATCGAGCGACCCGACTGGTCCCGCACCCTCGAGCCACCCGGCGGTCCGGCACCGGCGCCTCGGCGGCGACGATCCGCCGCGGCGTGAGGCCGCGCCTCGTCTCTGTTCGGGATCCTCTGCTCCCCTGCTCGCCGTAGGCTGCCCTGCGCCGACCCGATCCCGTCTGCAGGAGATCCAGCCATGGCCAAGAGCGTGGAACACGCCAAGAAGCGTCTCGACGACGAGTACGGCCAGGTCCGACGCCGCTTCGACGAGATCCACGAGCGGTTCGACCGGGTCGTCAGCGCGCAGCCCGGCGACGACCTCGAGGGGCTGCTCAAGGACCTCGAGGACAAGGTCAAGGAGGTGCGCACCGGCGGCATCCTGCGCCACGGCGCCAACGGGTACACCCGGGCCCGCAAGGACTACGAGAAAGCGGTGGCCGCAGCAGGTGGGGACGGCAAGGTCACGAAGTTCGGCTCCTGACCGAGCGCCCATGATCGACCCCAAGCTCAAGCGTGCCCTCGGCCAGATGGTCAAGGGCGTGCAGGTGGTCGGGGCCGCGCACGACGGCGTCGTGCGCGCCTACACCTCGCACTGGGTGAGCCAGGTCGCGTTCGACGAGCCGGTGGTGATGGCGTCGGTGTCGCCCAAGCACGACACCTATCCGCTCATCGTGGCGAGCGGCGAGTTCACCGTGTCGATCCTCGCGGCCGATCAGGTCGACGTCGGCCAGTACTTCTCGTACCCCGGCCGCCGCTTCCGGTACATCGCCACCGAGTACCTGGAGACGCCCGACGAGCTGGACGGTATGCCCGTCGTGCGCGACTGCGTCGCCTGGCTGCGTTGTCGGACGTTCCAGCAGACGACGATGCGGGACCACGAGCTCTTCTTCGCCGAGGTCACCGGCTGGGGCTACGGCCGCCTCAAGGAGCCGACGCTGCTGTACTCGTCCCGGCACGGCTGGCGGAAGCTCGGCGAGCAGGGCGCGCGAACCCGGTGACTCCATCCGGGATCGGCTCCTGGCCCGGTTGGCCGAGGCAGGCGTCGAGGTCGATCCCGCTGACGTGCGAGTCCGACGACGAGGAATAGTTCCGGCGTGCCGACCTGCCGGCGTGCCGGCTACTGCGACTCCATCGCCGGCGAGTAGCTGCCGGAGCGGGCCGCGCTGTTCATCTTGCCGCGGTGCGCGAACGCGGCCTGGGCTGCCGGAACGTTGGCTGCGTCGCCGCGCCACGCCTTGAGCGCGGGCGCCTGCAGCGCGCGGCCGTACGAGTACGAGAGCTCCCACGGGTGCGGGCCGCGCTTGTTCATCTCGTTGAGGCGGTTGGTGGCCTGCTCGTCGGTCTGGCCGCCGGAGAGGAACACGACGCCGGGGATCGCCGCGGGCACCGTCCAGCCGAAGCAGCGGATCGTCTTCTCCGCGACCTCCTCGTCGGACGCCTGCTTCTTGGCCCCGTAGCCCGACAGCACCATGTTCGGCTTCAGGAGGATGCCCTCGAAGAGCACACGCTGGCGGTGCAGCTCGTGGAACAGCTCGGCCTGCGCCTCGGCCGTCACGTCGCTCGCACGGTCGATCGTGTGCGTGCCCTCCATGAGGACCTCGGGCTCGACGATCGGGACGATGCCCGGCGGCCTGACACAGCGCCGCGTAGCGCGAGAGCGCGTGGGCGTTGACCTCGTAGCAGTAGCGCGACGGCAGCTCGTCGGTGATCGTGTACGTCGCACGCCACTTCGCGAAGCGGGCGCCGAGCGCGTGGTACTCGGCGAGCCGATCGGCGAGCCCGTCGAGACCTTCGGTGACGGTCTCGCCGTCGGACAGGGCGAGGGGCTTCGCGCCGGTGTCGACCTTGATGCCCGGGATGATGCCCTGCTCCTCGAGCAGCTTCGGGAACGGCGTCCCGCTCAGGCTGTCCTGGCGGATCGTCTCGTCGAAGAGGATGACGCCGCTGATGAACTCCTCGATGCCCGGGGTCGTGAAGAGCAGGTCGCGATACGCGCGCCGGTTCTCCTCGGTGGACTCGACGTCGATCGAGTCGAAGCGCTTCTTGATCGTGCCGCTCGACTCGTCGGCCGCGAGGATGCCCTTGCCGGGAGCGACGAGGGCCTCGGCGTTGGCGCGGAGGGCGTCGATGTCGATGTTGTGAGGTCCGGTCAAGGCTTCACTCCCATTCGATGGTGCCTGGTGGCTTGCTGGTGATGTCGTAGGCGACCCGGTTGACGCCGGGCACCTCGTTGATGATCCGCGAGGCCATCCGCTCGAGCAAGTCGTGCGGCAGGCGGGCCCAGTCGGCGGTCATGGCGTCCTCGGACGTGACGGCCCGGATGATGACCGGGTACTCGTAGGTGCGGCCGTCGCCCATGACGCCGACGGTCCGCACGGCCGGCAGCACGGCGAAGCTCTGCCAGATCTCCCGCTCGAGGCCGGCCCGCTTGAGCTCCTCGAGCACCACGGCATCGGCCAGGCGGAGCGTGTCGAGGCGCTCGGGGGTGACCTCGCCGATGATCCGCACGCCGAGGCCGGGGCCGGGGAACGGCTGGCGCCAGACGATCTCCTCGGGCAGGCCGAGCTCCTCGCCGATCGCCCGGACCTCGTCCTTGAACAGCGCCCGGAGCGGCTCGACCAGGTCGAACTTCATGTCCTCCGGCAGCCCGCCCACGTTGTGGTGCGACTTGATCGTGGCGTTGTCGCTCCCGCCGGACTCGACGATGTCGGGGTAGAGGGTGCCCTGCACGAGGAAACGGGCGTCCTGCAGGTCGGCCGCGACCTCCTCGAACACACCGGATGAACGTCTCGCCGATGAGCTTGCGCTTCGCCTCGGGCTCGGTGATCCCGCCGAGCGCGGCGAGGAAGCGGTCGGCCGCCTTCACGTGGATCAGGTCGACGTGGAACTGGGCGCGGAACGTCTCCTCCACCTGGTCGGCCTCGTTGAGGCGGAGCAGCCCGGTGTCGACGAACACGCAGGTCAGCTGGTCGCCGATCGCGCGGTGCACGAGCGCCGCGGCGACCGCCGAGTCGACGCCACCCGACAGGCCGCAGATGACGCGCTCGCCGCCGACCTGGGCGCGGACCTCGGCGACGGCCTCCTCGATGATGTTCGTGTTCGTCCACGTGGGTCGGCACGCGCACACGTCGAAGAGGAACGCGCGCAGCACGTCCTGACCCCGCTCGGTGTGGACGACCTCGGGGTGGAACTGCACGCCGAACACGCCTCGGTCGCGGTCCTCGAGCGCGGCGACCGCGGCCCCGGGCGATGACGCGGTGACGGAGAAGCCGTCGGGCGCCGCGGTGATCGCGTCGCCGTGGCTCATCCAGACGTTCTGGGTCTCGGGGAGCTCGGTGAGCAGGATCGACGACCCACTGCGTGTCATCGACGTGCGGCCGTACTCCCCGCCCCCGGTGCGCTCGACGACGCCGCCGAGCTGTTGCGCGACGAGCTGCGCGCCGTAGCAGATGCCGAGCACGGGGACGTCGGCGTCGTAGATCGCCGGATCGATCGAGGGTGCGTGCGTCGACGTGCACCGACGCGGGGCCACCCGAGAAGATGATCCCCTTCGGCTGCTTCGCGAGCATCTCCGCGATCGGCATCGTGCGCGGCACGATCTCGGAGTACACCCGCGCCTCGCGCACGCGGCGCGCGATCAGCTGTGCGTACTGCGCACCGAAGTCGACGACGAGCACGGTGTCGTGCACACCGGTCACCTCGACTCCCCTCCTGCGCGCGTCAGGCCTCCTGCGCATGCCGAGCTTCGTGCAGCCGGCGAGTCGGCTGCGCTCAGCGGCCCATCCCGACGCCCTGGGCCCGCTGGAGCGACTTGCCCTCGGTCTGCAGTGACGGCGCCACCATGACCTCGGCCTTCTGGAACTCCTTGAGCGTCTCGTAGCCGGTCGTGGCCATGGAGGTGCGCAGCGCCCCGAAGAGGTTGAGGCGGCCGTCGTTCTCGTGCGCCGGACCGACGAGGATCTCGGCGAGGCTCGCCCGGGTCCCGGCCTGCACCCGTGCGCCACGCGGCAGCGAGGGGTGGAAGGTCGCCATGCCCCAGTGGAAGCCGCCGCCGGGGGCCTCGTGCGCGCTCGCCAGCGGCGAGCCGATCATGACGGCGTCGGCGCCGCAGGCGATCGCCTTCGCGATGTCGCCGCCGGTGCGCATGCCGCCGTCGGCGATCACGTGCACGTAGACGCCGGTCTCGTCGAGGTGCCGGATGCGTGCGCCCGCGGCGTCGGCGATGGCCGTGGCCTGGGGCACACCGATGCCGAGGACGCCGCGGCTCGTGCACGCCTGGCCCGGGCCCGACACCGACGAGGATGCCGACCGCACCCGTGCGCATGAGGTGGAGCGCGGTGGAGTACGACGCACAACCACCGACGAGCACGGGGAGGTCGAACTCACGGATGAACTTCTTCAGGTTGAGCGGCTGGCGGGACTCGTCCTTGGAGACGTGCTCCGCGGAGACCACCGTGCCCTGGATGACGAGCAGGTCGAGCTCGGCGTCGACGACGGCCTTCGCGAAGTGCTCGACCCGCTGGGGTGTGAGCGACGCGCACGCGGTGACGCCGGCTTCCTTGATCTCACGGATGCGCTGGCCGACGAGCTCTTCCTTCATCGGCTCGGCGTAGATCTCCTGCATGCGCCGCGTCGCCTTCTCGGGCGTGAGCGCGGCGATCTCCTCGAGCAGCGGCTCGGGGTCCTCGTAGCGGGTCCAGAGACCCTCGAGGTTGAGGCAGCCGACACCACCGAGCTCGGCGAGCTCGACCGCCGTCTTCGGGGAGACGACGCCGTCCATCGCGGCGGCGATGAGCGGGAGGTCGAACTTGTACGCGTCGATCTCCCAGGTGATGTCGACGTCCTCGGGATCTCGCGTGCGGCGGCTCGGGACGATCGCGATGTCGTCGAACCCGTAGGCCCGTCGTCCGGACTTGCCGATCCCGATCTCGACTTCCACCCGAGATGCTCCCTCGTCCGCGGACTTCGAGGATACCGCCCGTCCGGACGGGGGGCGGGAACAGGCCCCGGACCTGGGTCCTCAGCGGCGGGTCGCGACCAGGTGCTCGAGGAAGTCGACCAGGATCCGCGCGGTGGCGCCCCAGACGGTCTCGCCCGGCAGCTCGAAGAAGTGGATCGCCCGGTCGGCACCTGCGTCGGGCCCGAGCTCGGACGGGATGTCCCAGCGCTCCTCCCGGTAGGCGTCAGGGTCGAGCAGCTCGGAGACGGCCACGTCGAACACCGAGACCACCTCGGTGAAGTCCGGGGCCAGGCGGGGACGGCGCTCGAGCAGGCCGACGAACGGGGTGAGCACGAAGCGATCCCGGCCACCGTCGTCATGCTCCGGAGCTCGGCCGCCACGTCGCACGAGCCCCGGATCCAGACCGATCTCCTCGTGGGCCTCCCGCAGCGCCGCATCCCGCAGCGAGCTGTCGACGCCGGGCTCGAGCTTCCCGCCCGGGAACGCGATCTCGCCCTGGTGCGACGGCATCGTCTCGGGACGCTTGGTGAGGATCACCCGCGCCTCGGCGGGCTCGTCCGGCGCGGGCGACTCCTCGAACCACGGCAGGAGGACGGCCGCGGCGCGCGCGGTCTCCGGCACCTCGATCCGCGTCGGGGATCGGGACGCGTCGCGCCGCCGCCCGGATCTCGGCAAGGGAGAAGCGCCGCTCGGCGGGCGAGAGATCGGCCCACGGTGGCGGTCCGCCGGCACGTGAGCCCTCGGGCCGGGGGATGCGCTGCACGCCCCCCGCGTGCAGCACCCCCCTCGGACGCCTGCTCCTCGGACGCCTGCTCCCCACCGTGGTGCCGCGGACCTCCCATCCGAGCAACCTAACTACTCTCCCGCCATGGACGGGAACCTCGCCGACGTCTGGGAAGCGGTCGCCGACGCCGTGCCCGATCGCACCGCGCTGGTGCAGGGCAGGCGGCGTACGAGCTGGCGGGCGCTCGAGGACCGTGCGTCCCGACTGGCCGCCGCGCTCGGTGCGCTCGGGATCGGACCGGACTCGAAGGTCGCGTTCTACCTCTTCAACTCCAGCGAGTACCTCGAGGTCGAGTTCGCGACGTTCAAGGTGCGGGGCGTCCACGTGAACGTCAACTACCGCTACCTCGACGACGAGCTCGCATACCTCGTCGACAACGCCGACGCCGAGATCCTCTTCTTCCACGGCGAGCTCGCGGACCGCGTCGCCGCGGTGCGCGACCGCTGCCCGACCCTGCGGGCGGTCGTACAGGTCGACGACGGGTCGCCGCTCCTCCAGGGCGCGCTGCGTTACGAGGACCTGATCGCGGACCACGAGCCGGCGCCGCGCATCGAGCGGTCCGGCGACGACCTGTGGTTCGTCTACACCGGGGGCACCACGGGCATGCCCAAGGGCGTCATGTGGCGCAGCGACGACCTCTTCGGCACCCTCGCCGAGGCCGTCTACCCGGTGCTCGGCGAGGCCGTCCCGGCGTCACCGGCCGAGGCCGCGGCCGCCGCGCTCCGCATCGTCGCCGCCGGCCGGGCGCCGGTGCACCTGCCGGCTTCGCCGCTGATGCACGGGACCGGCGGGATGACGTCGATGCAGGCGCTGTTCTGCGGCGGGACGATCGTGACGCTGGAAGGTCGCCACTTCGATCCCCACGAGCTGTGGCGGTGCGTCGCCGGCGAACGCGTCACCCAGATGGCGATCGTCGGCGACGCCTTCGCCAAGCCCATGGTGCGGGCGCTCGACGAGGCCTCGGCGCGGGGCGACGCCTACGACCTGTCGTCGCTCGTCCTGGTCGTCAGCTCGGGCGTGATGTGGAGCGCACCCGTGAAGCAGGCGCTCATGGGCCACCAGCCGGTGTTCTGCCTCGACACGCTCGGGTCGAGCGAAGGCGTCGGCTTCGCGTCGAGCCTGGCCGCACCCGGCCAGGACGTTGCGACCGCCGAGTTCACGATCGGTGCGCACACGAAGGTCCTGACCGAGGACGGTTGTCCGGTCGAGCCGGGATCGGGGGAGCGCGGGATGCTCGCGCTCGGGGGGCACCTGCCCTCGGGGTACTACAAGGACCGGGCGAAGTCCGCCGGCACCTTCCGGGTGTTCGACGGCGTCCGCTACTCGGTGCCCGGTGACTGGGCGACGGTCGAGGCCGACGGACGCATCACGCTGCTGGGGCGCGGCTCGGTCTGCATCAACTCCGGCGGCGAGAAGGTCTACCCGGAGGAGGTCGAGGAGGCGCTGAAGGCGCTCGACGGCGTGCACGACTGCGTGGTCGTCGGCGTCCCCGACGAGCGCTTCGGCGAAGCGGTGGCTGCGGTGGTCGCGCCGGACGCCGGCGCGACCCTCGCGCTCGCCGAGGTCGAGGCCGCCGGGAGCCACCTCGCGAAGTACAAGCGCCCGCGCCACGTCGTGCTGGTCGACGACATCCCGCGCGGACCCAACGGCAAGGCGGACTACCGCTGGGCCGCCGCCGCGGCGCTCGAGGGTGTCGCCGGCGTCGACTGAGCACGCGGGACCCGGGCGCGCGACGAGTGCGATCCCGAGCGGCGCGCTCGGTCGTCGGCCGGGTCCGGACGCGCCGCAACCCCGGACCTGCCGCCGCCCGGAGCAGCGCCGAAGGCGTGCGAGGACGGTGGTGGGTCCGGGGTTGCTGGTACGCCAGTGCCTACTTGCCGACCTTTGCAAGCACGTCGCGGCTGGTCAGGATGAGGAGGTCCTCACCGTCGACCGAGATCTCCGTGCCGCCGTACTTCGAGTAGACGACGGTGTCGCCGACCTTGACGTCCATGGGGACGATCTCGCCGGTGTTCTCGGCGCGGCGCCCCGGACCCACCGCGAGGATCTCGCCCTGCTGGGGCTTCTCCTTGGCGGTGTCGGGGATGACGAGACCGCTGACGGTGGTCTCCTCGGGCTCGTTGGACCGGACGACGATGCGGTCGTCCAGTGGCTGCAGCTTCATTCGTTTCGCCTCCTGGGGCGGTCGCGGCGGATCGGTCGCTGGCACTCGATAGGGGCGAGTGCTAACGCTCCAAGATACCCGGGTGCCCGGGGCCGGGCAAGCGGGGGTCGCTCGCCTCAGCGCCCCGTGGCGGGCAGCGCCAGGCCCGGGTCGACGCCGGTGTCGAGCGGGGTCGGGCCGTCAGAGCGCAGACGCCACCAGGCCGCGGCGGCGATCATCGCGGCGTTGTCGGTGCACAGGTCGCGCGGCGGCAGCAAGGCGCGCCGGCTCGTGGCCGCCGCGACCTCCTCGACCCGGGCCCGCAGGACCGAGTTCGCGGCGACGCCACCGCCGATCACCAGGGTCGGCGCGTCAGCCGCGTCGGCGGCGGCCACCAGCTTGTCGACGAGCTGGTCGACCACCGCGGCCTGGAACGACGCCGCGACGTCAGCGGTCGTGCCCTCCCCCTCGTCGAGCGGTTGCGGGAGCTTCCGGACGTGCTGCACCACGGCCGTCTTCAGCCCCGAGAACGAGAAGTCGGTGTCGCCCGCCATCGCGCGCGGGAACGCGATCGCGTCGGGCGAGCCCTCGCGGGCGAGCCGGTCGATCGCCGGGCCACCGGGGTAGCCCAGGCCGAGGAAGCGGGCGACCTTGTCGAACGCCTCCCCCGCGGCGTCGTCGACCGTCTGGCCGACGACCCGGTAGCGACCATGGTCTTCGACGATCACCACGAGCGTGTGCCCACCGGACGCGATCAGCACCGCGAGCGGCAGAGACAGCTCCGGCTCCTCGAGCCATGCGGCGTACAGGTGCGCCTCGAGGTGGTTCACCCCGACGTACGGCACGTCGGCGACCAGCGCCAGCGCCTTCGCGGCGCTCACGCCCACGAGCAGCGCACCGGCCAGACCGGGGCCGTGGCACGCCGCGACCGCATCGACCCCGGAGAGCTCGATCCCCGCCTCTCCGAGCGCGTCGGCCACGACCGGGCCGACCAGCTCCACGTGCGCCCGACTCGCGATCTCGGGCACGACGCCCCCGAACCGCGCGTGCAGGTCGACCTGGCTCGACACCACGTTCGACGCCACGAACCGTCCCTCGTCGACGACCGCGGCAGCCGTCTCGTCGCAGCTCGTCTCGATGCCCAGGATTCTCACCCGCTCACTGCGGCTCGGGATACCCGGGCCGCGGGTGTTCGCTCGCTGGCGAGCTCCCTCCGCCCCCCTTCGGGGGTCGCTGGTGCTCACGTCACTCATCGCGCACCGTCCCGCCGTCGATGCCGGCGTCGATGCGGTCGAGCAGCTGCCGGTAGTCGGACGTGTCGATCCCGTGCACCCACATGACGAGCGCGTCCTCGTTCGTCTCCGGGTAGTAGTCCTTGCGGACACCGACCGGGGCGAATCCGAACCGCCGGTAGAGGAACTGGGCACCCTTGTTCGACAGCCGGACCTCGAGCGTGAGGTTGCGCGCGTCGCGCGCGAGGGCCTCGCGGGCGAGAGCGAGCAGGAGCCGAGTGCCGATCTGATGGCGATGCCACTTCGGGTCGACCGCGATCGTCGTGACATGCCCGTCCTCCGTCGAGAGCATCAGCCCTGCGTACCCGACCACGTCGCGACCGACCTTCGCCACGACGTACCAGCGCGTCGACCGCAGGGCGAGCTCCGAGAGGAACAACGTGTGGCTCCACGGCCGCGGGTACACCTGCTCCTCGATCCGGAGGACGCCACGCAGGTGCCGGCGCCGCATCGGCGTGAGGTGCACGGTGATCGACGGGGTCATCGTCATGACCGCCGCCCACTCGTCGACCAGTTGAGCTCGGCGTCGCTCTCACGCAGGTAGAGCGGCTGCACGACCCACGGCGCCTCGAACTCCTCGCGCTCGACCCGCGCCGTCGCCAGCGACACCAGCGCAGCGACGCTCGGGTGCGCGAACTCCGGTCCGGCCAGCTCGATGCGGTCCAGACCCGCGAACGCGGCCGCGTGAGCCGCGACCCCGTCGCCGACGAGGAGCGTCTCCTCGCCACCGGCCTCGAGCTGCGCAACGAGGTCCGCTGGTGGTGCGACCACATACTCGCTCACCCGCTGGACGCCACCGGGCACCGGTCGGTAGGACGCGTGGAACACTTCATGCCGACGGGCGTCGAGCACCGCGACGACCAGCCGGTTCGAGTGCCGCACGGGGTACGCGACGAGATCGAGGCTCGGGACCGCGACGACGGGGATGCGCAGCGCCTGCGCCATCACCTTCGCGGTCGTGACCCCGACCCGGAGGCCCGTGAACAGCCCCGGACCGACGCCGACGCCGATCGCCGCGAGCTGATCGAGGCGGACACCGGTCCACTCGACGAGCGACCGGATCGCAGGAGCGAGCTGCTCCGCATGCCGCCGTCCCCCGACGAGGCGGATCTCGCCACGCACCTCGCCGGCGTCGCCGATGGCCACGCCGACCTGCGCGGTCGCGGTGTCGAGAGCGAGGATCTGCACCTACGCCGACCCCTCGAACGCGTGCGCGAGCGCGGTCTCGCGTGCGTGCCAGCGTGGCCCGCACGGCGTCAGGGTGATGCGCCGGTCGTCGTCCGTCGCCCCGTCGGTGTCGACGGGCTCGAGGCGGATCTCGAGACGCTCCGCGGGCAGGTACGCCCCGACGACGTCGCCCCACTCGACCACGGTGACCACGTCGTCACCGGTGTCGTCGAGCCCGAGATCGAACACCTCCTGAGCCCGGTCGAGGCGGTACACGTCGACGTGCACCAGGCGGATCCGGCCCTCGTACTCCCGGGCGATCGTGAAGGTGGGGCTGACCACGGGCTCGCGCACGTCGAGCGAGCGGGCGATTCCCTTCGCCACCTGCGTCTTGCCCGCGCCGAGCTCACCGACGAGGAGCACGACGTCACCTGGTTCGAGCACGTCACCGAGGGAGTGTCCGAGCGCGCGCGTCTCGTCGACCGAGTGCGTCATCACGATCAGCTCGCTCACGCGGGCGCGTCGGGCCAGCGCACGCTTGACCGCGACGAAGTCGGCTCGTGCCTGCGCCAGCGCAGGCCCACCCCCGCGGAGCACCGCGGCGGGATGCAGTGTCGGGAGCAGCACCGCTGTGCCGTTCCGGGCGGGGAACTCGCGCCCCCGCAGCTTCGTGATCCCCTCTTTGGTGTCGAGCAGCAGCTTCGTCGCGAAGTTCCCGAGCGTCACGATCACCGACGGCTCGAGCAGATCGAGCTGCGACTGGAGGTACGGCCGGCACTCGCCGATCTCCGCGGGGAGCGGGTCGCGGTTGCCCGGCGGGCGGCACTTCACGACGTTGCAGATGTAGACGTCGTCACGGGTCAGGCCGATCCCCTCGATCAGCCGGGTGAGGAGGCTCCCCGACCGGCCGACGAACGGGATCCCCTGCTTGTCCTCCTCGGCACCCGGACCTTCGCCCACGAACACGAGGTCGGCGAGACGGTCACCGGCGCCGAAGACCACCTGGGTTCGGCCCGCGGCGAGGGCGCACTTCGTGCATGACGTCGCCTCCGTCTCGAGCGCTTCCCACGAGGACCATGTCGGTGCCGGGTCGTCGAGCAGGCTCACGAAGGGTCATTGTGCCGCACGGCGCCACGGATCGCCTCTGCCACCACGGTCGGCGGCCGCGACGCGCAGCCGGTCGAGGTTCGCGACCGTTCGCCCGGTCGCGAGCGCCACCACGAGATCACCGTCGTGACGGGTGTGCGACGGACGGACCGCGTGCCCGAGCCCGACGTGCCCGCTCTGTGCAAGCAGGAAGCACTCGGTCTTGGTGCACCGTGCGTCCGTCGCGAGCGCGACGAGCGTGGTCGCCTCTCCCCCGAAGCCCTGGACGTCGGGAAACTCCTCCGCGCCCTCGGGTGCGGCGGAGGCCGCGATCGGCCGTCCGTCGGCCTCGACCACGTCGCCGACCGGGTTCACCACCGCGACCGCGCCGATCGTCGCGTCGTCGACGCTCGCCCGGGCGATGCCCAGCCCGCCGGGGACCGCGTGCTCGCCGACCCCGCCACTTCCCGACGGTCGCGCCGGCCGCGCCACCCACGCGTCCGGTCGTGATGTCCGCACCCGACGCCGCGGCCTCGATGGCAGCACGCCCCTCGGCGGGGCCGGGTCGCGCCGCGAGGCGGTGAGGTCGAAGATCGCCGCGGTCGGCACGATCGGCACGCGCCCCCCGCTGGTGGGGAAGCCCCGGTCGTGCTCGACCAGCCAGGCCATCACCCCGTCGGCGGTAGCGAGGCCGAACGCGGAGCCCCCGGAGAACACGACCGCGTCCACGTGCTCGACGCTGCGCTCCGGCGCGAGCAGCGCGGTCTCGCGCGTCGCCGGAGCTCCACCGCGCACCTCGCCCGAGCCGACGGTGTCGGCCGGACACAGCACCACGGTGACGCCGGTCCCGGCACCCGTCCAGTGACCGACCCCGACCTCGGGGACGAGCTCGTTGCGCCCGGGCGTCACGCCGACGCGGCCGCGGCGATCGGAGCCACGCCGACGTCGCGGGCGAAGTCGAGGAGCAGCTCGTGGAAGAGCTCGGACCGCTCGAGCATGATCGTGTGCCCGGCGCGCTCGATGAGCTCGAGCCGGGCACCCCGGATGTGCCGGGCGAGGCGCCGCGACTCGACCGGCGGCGTCAGGATGTCGGACGTCCCGGCGATCACGATGGTCGGACGATCGATGCGGTCGAGGTCGTCGACGAGATCGAGACCGAGCAGGGGGACGACCGCGTCCCGAACCGTCTCCGGGGAGCACGAGGCGAGCATCTCTCGCACGAGCTCGACCTGGCTCGCGACCGGCCGTCGCCCGAAGCCGAGCCGCGCGACGAGGGTGCCGAGCTCCGGCCGGCGGGTCAACGCCGCGAGGTCGAGCCATCCCGCCACCCGGGACGCAGTCCCGGAGAACGGTCGCACGCCGCACCGAGCGGCGTGCGCGGCGAACGTCGAGAGGAGGACGAGGCCGCGTACCCGCACCCGGGCGATCTCGGCGTGCCGGATCGCGAACGCCTGCGCGGCGATGCCACCCATCGAGTGGCCCACGAGCACGACGTCGGTGAGGTCCAGCCCCTCGAGCACCGTGCGGACGTCAGCCGCGAGGTTGTCGATCGAGTGCCCGCTCTCGCCGGAGAGCGATTCGCCGTGCCCGCGGTGGTCGAACGCGACCACCCGCACGCCCATCTCCGGCAAGGACGCGAACTGCTTGACCCAGATGCGTGAGTCGATGGTGACCCCGTGCGAGAAGAGGAAGGTGGGCCCGCCCGGTCCCGTCTCCCCGCGGCTCACCGTGTAGAGGGAGCCCGCCGTCGTGGCTCGGCAGCCGGCGCGACTCGTCGAACACCAGCGGACTGAGACGCCCGACATCCCCATCGGTCCGCCTGCGCAGCCCACGGACCACCGCTCGCTCCGCGCCGATCATCGCCCCCGCGCTGCCGAGAGCCACGCCGGTTGCGATGCCGGCGACCTTGAGGGCTCGCGAGCCCGCACTCATCCGACGAACCGCCGTGGGACGCGCGGGCCGATGCCGGCGACCACCTCGTACGGGATGGTGTCGAGCCGGCCGGCCCACTCGCTCGCGGTGATCTCCTCGTCTCCCTGACGGCCGAGGAGCACGACGTCGTCGCCGACCTCGACCGGTGCGTCGCCGAGGTCGACCATGAGCTGGTCCATCGTCACTGTCCCCGCGATCGGGAAGCGGCGACCGCGCACGAGCACCTCACCGCCGCGGAGCCCGAGGTTGCGCGGCACGCCGTCGGCGTACCCCACCGGGACGGTGGCGATGGTCCCCGGTCGGTCGAGCTCGTACCGAAGGCCGTAGGAGACCCGCGCGCCGGCGGGGAGCTCCTTGACGTGCGCGACTCGGGCGCGCAACGAGAGCACGGGCTCGAGTCCGAGGCGTTCCTGGAGCGCGTCGGCCGGTGGCACGCCGTACAGCGCGATCCCGACCCGCACGAGGTCGTAGCGGTGGCTCGGCTCGGCGAGGAGCCCGGCCGAGTTCGCTGCGTGCACGATCGTCGGACGCGTCCCCACGCGCATCGAGCTCGGCGAGGAGCGCGTCGAAGCGTGCGACCTGGTCGGCGGTGTACTCATGGCCGGGCTCGTCGGCGACGGCGAAGTGCGTGCAGACCCCCTCGAGCACGAGCTCGGGACGCGCCGCGATCGCGTCGACGAGGGTGGGCGCGTCCTCGACGGTGCAGCCGGCGCGGTGCATGCCGGTGTCGACCTTCAGGTGGACCGCGAGCGGGGCGTCGCTCCCGGTGTCGACGACGGCCTTGGCAAGCGCCTCGATCCCGGCCGGGGTGTACACGACGGGTGTGAGGCCGTGCGCGACGACCGCGCCGGCCGCCGCGGGTGCGGGCTCCGACAGCACGAGGATCGGGGCCTCGATGCCGGCGTCACGGAGCTCGGCGCCCTCCTCCACGAGCGCGACGCCGAGCCAGCTCGCGCCCGCCTCGAGCGCGGCACGCGCCACCGGCACCGCGCCGTGACCGTAGGCATCGGCCTTCACCACCGCGAGGAGCGCGGCCGGGCGGGCCAGCTCGGCGAGCATGCGGGCGTTGGCCCGGACCGCCCCGAGATCGACCTCGCCCCAGACGGGGCGCAGACCGGGAAGATCACTCACGATTGCTCAGGGCTCCAGGCTCTCGAGGGTGCGCGGGAGCGCGGCGACGAGGTCGCCGGCGACCAATCCAGTATGCCCGGCCCGATCCGCCGCACCGGCGTGCAGGAACGCCCCCACGGTCGCCGCCGCGAACGGCTCCAGGCCCCGGGCGAGCAGCCCGCCGATGATCCCCGAGAGCACATCGCCGCTGCCGGCGGTGGCGAGCCAGGGCCCGTCGTGGGGGTTGATCGTCGCGTGCCCGTCGGGCGCGGCGACCACGGTCCCCGGGCCCTTCAGCAACACGACGGCCTGCGTCGTCACCGCGAGGTCCCGCGCCGCAGCGACCCGATCCGCCCCGACCGGAGTGCCGGTGAGGCGGGCGAACTCCCCCTCGTGCGGCGTGAGGACGGTCGCACCGTCGCGCGACACCAGCGGCACGCGCGTCACCCTCGAACGCGTTCAGCCCGTCGGCGTCGAGCACCATCGGCGCCCCGACCTCGGCAACGAGCGACCGCACTGCGGCGCGGGTCTCCGGTGCGCCGCCGAGACCGGGCCCGACGACGACGGCCCGGAAGCGGTCGAGGTCATCTGCGACGTCACCCAGACCGGTCAACCCGCCATCGGCGGTCGCGGGCAGCGCCTTGGTGATGACCTCGCCGCCCGACGGCGGCGGCCGCCGCGTCCTTGCCGGGCACGCCGCACCACACGATGCCGGCCCCGACCCGCATCGCGGCATGGCTGACGAGCATCGGCGCGCCGGTCATGCCCCCCGAACCACCGACCACGAGCAACCCGCTGTGCCACTTGTGCGTCTCCGCCCCCGGCGGTGTCAGCCAGGCCGCGACGTCGGCGGCCTCCGGGTACCCGAGCGTCGCACCGCCGACCGGCGCACCGACGTCGATGCCGATGTCGATGCCGATGTCGGCGAGGATCACCTCGCCGGCGAGCCCACGACCGGGCTCGAAGCAGAGGCCGGGCTTGCGGGCCGCGAACGTGACCGTCGCGTCCGCGTGGACCGCCGCACCGCTCGGCAACGCCGGTCGCGCCGTCCACGCCCGAGGGGATGTCGACCGCAACGGTCAGGAGGTCGCGGCTCCGCGCCGCGACGTGCGCCGCGACGCCCTCGAGCATGCCCGTGAACCCGGTGCCGTACATCGCGTCGACGAGCAGGTCCGCGCGCTCGAGCGATCGATCGACGGCGGCGCGCTCGAGGTCGCGCGCGAGCTCGAGCACGTCGACCCGGACACCCCAACCCCGCAGCACCCGCGCCGCGACGAGGCCGTCACCACCGTTGTTGCCCTTGCCGCACACGATGGCGACGCGGTGGCCGTAGCGAGCGCCCAGGCGTCGGCGCACCTCCCACGCGACCGCGCGTCCGGCCCGGTCCATCAGCACGGCCTCGGGGGTGCCGGCGGCGATCGTGCGGCGGTCGGCCTCGCCCATCTCCGTCGGCGTCAGGATCGGTTCCACGTCGGACTCAGCCCGTGCGCGTCCAGCGCGATGGCGACGGCCATGGCGGTGGTCTCGGTGTGGGTGAGGGACAGGTGCCACGCGGTGATCGCCACGCTCGGCGGCCATCTCGGCCGCTCGACCGGCGAGGGCGATCGACGGTGCCCCGCTCTTGGCGCGCACGACGTCGACGTCGCGGAAACGGAACTTCCAGAGCCCGACGCCCATCGCCTTCATCACCGCTTCCTTCGCGCCGAACCGCGCCGCGAGGCTCTTGGCCGGGTCCTTCTGGCGGAAGGCGTACTCGCGCTCGGCATCGCTGAAGAGCCGCTCGGGCAGCGTCGCGCGCGGCGCTCCATCGCGAGGCGGAACCGCGCCGACCTCGACCAGGTCGGTCCCGAGTCCCACGATCATGGGCGGACGATCATGGGGGTCATCCGTCTAGGAGGAGGATGCTCCAGCGCTCGGCGAGCACGTACACCGGTGCGGTGAGCAGCTCGATGACGGCGACCGTCCCGAGGCGCGCGTCGTCGAAGGTCGGCTCGGTCTCGGTGACCGCGTCCTTCAGGGCGCCGTATCGACCCTGGTAGCCCTGCAGGACCGCCCGCATCACCTCGGGCGCGAGGCGCTCCGCGAACCGCACGTGCAGCAGCGTGAGCCCCACCGCCTGGTTCTGCTTGATCTCGGGCACGATCACCAGCGTGCGCCCGTCGCTGCGACCGCTGACCGCGGTGACCTCGCGCTGGGTCGCGACGCGGTGCTTGGTGCCCCGGAGGCGGGGGTCGGACTCGGCGCGCGACACGAGGCCGGCGGCGACGCCGCCCTTGTCGACGACGTGCAGCGTCGCGGTCTCGGCGGCGACGTCGCCTTCGATCCGGTAGCGCGTGTAGCCCGGTGACCTCCACGACCGCGGGGTCGAGGTCGACGAGCGTCCGCAGCGCCCGGTAGCTGAGTCCGTCGCGGGCGCGCCCGCCGGCGAGCACCTCGCGCACGAGCGGCGCCTGCAGCAGCGTCTCGTCGGAGCGGGAGATCCCGACGGTGACGGTCTTGGCCTGGTGCTTGATCGCGTCGACCGGGCGGGTCAGCTCCTCGATCCCCTTCGTGAGCGCGCCGGTCAGGTCCTGCACCACCGTGCTCGGGACGCCGACCTTCCCGTGCTCGATCTCGTAGGAGTCGAGTGACAGGCCGCCGGTCGCGTAGCGGAGCAACGAGGCGAGCCGCGCGGCCGTGCTGGCTTCGAGGGTGCCGTCGTAGCTGCCGGCGCGCAGCCCGTCGAAGAAGGTCCGGGCCGGGCGGTCGACGGCCGGGCCGAGGCGGTCGAGCAGGCCCTCGGGCGCACCCGGTGCAGTCGCCTCGACCGCGGCGCGGGACTCGCGCAGCGGCCGGGCCGACGCGTCGATCGCCAGTGCCGCCTCGTAGCCGAACAGGTGGCCGGCGACGGTCGCGAGCACGAAGTCGAGCTCGGGGTGCACCGCAGCGACGGTGATGGTCTCGAGCGCCGCGGGATACCGGGTCGGCGTCGTTGGCGATCACGATCGGGGCCGCACGGTGGGCGCGGTAGATCGCGACCTCCTTCCCGACGTCGTCGGCGTTGGAGCCGACCAGCCCCGCCGCGCACACGACGATGAGCGGCTCCGAGGACAGGTCGATGTGCTTCTTGTCCTCGGTGACGTCGCACGCGATCGCCTTGTAGCAGAGCTCCGAGAGCTTGATCCGGATCTCGTTCGCCGCGATCGCGTTCGCGCCGTTGCCGACGACGGCCCAGTAGCGGCGGTTCAGGACGTGGCGCTGCGCGACGAGCGGCGATCTCCTCGCGGCGGTCGATCGACCTCGTGCATCGCGTCCGGGAGCTCGCGCAGGCCGTGGCAGCAAGCGGTTCGACCAGTCGGCGTCGATCGACTCCCAGCCCGTCGGCGATCGCGACCGCGAGCAGCGCGCCGGCGGCGATCTGCGCGTAGAACGCCTTCGTCGACGCGACGCTCATCTCGACGTCGCGGCCGTCGGAGGTGAAGAGCACGCCGTCGGACTTGTCGACGAGGTCGCTGTTGCGTCGGTTCACGATCGCGACGACGAAGGCGCCGCGGTCGCGGGCCACGTCGACTGTGCGGTTGGTGTCGGTCGTCGTACCGCTCTGGCTGATCGCGATGACGAGTGTGTCGCGCATGTCGTCACGGAGGCCGAAGCCCGAGAGCTCGGTGGCGAGCATCGGCTCGACGAGCAAACCACGGTCGACCGACGACCCGGAGGATCGCGGCGAGGCTCCGTCCGGCAACCGCCGCCGTCCCCTGCCCGATCACGGCGACCCGGGTGATCTCACCCGAGGCGAGCCGCGCCCGGAGCACGTCCGAGATCGTCTCGGCACCGAGGGCCACGTGGAGCCGGTCCCCGTCCTCGACGATCTTGCCCCGGAGCGTCTTGCGGAACGACGCCGGCGCCTCCGAGATCTCCTTGAGGAGGAAGTGCGGGAAGGACCCCCGGTCGATGTCGCGCGTCGTGATCTCCGCGTGCTGCAGGTCGTCGCTCGACGAGCGGCAGCGGGGTGCCGTCGTACGCGAGCCGCTCGAGGCCGGCGAGGGTGCCGGCGTGCTCGGTGTCGACCACGACGATCTGGCCCCGGGTGGCGCCGGACCGGGTCGCGTCCGCCGGGGTCTCGCCGTCGAGGCGCAGGTAGATGGCCGGTCTCCTCGACGAGCCCGTACGGCTCGCTCGCCACGACGAACGCGTCCTCGGCCAGTCCGACGTAGAGCGCCTGCCCGCTCCCGCGCAGGGCGAGGAAGAGCTGGTCCGGCGCCGCCACCGCGCTCGCGCCGATCGCGACCGACCCCTCGAGCGTCGCCGCCGTCGCCCGGAACGCCTCGACGGGCGCCGCCCCGGCGCCGAGGTGGTGCGACACGAGCGTGGGGATGACCTTCGCGTCGGTGGTGATCTCCGCCGGGACCGCGAGCGACTCGAGCACGGTGAGGTCGGCGTAGTTGTCGACGTCGCCGTTGAGCGCCCCGACGACGTACGGCCCGTCGGCGCGGCCGAGCTCCTCGGAGTTCAGTGGGTGCGCGTTCGGCTCCGAGATGATCCCGACGCTGGCCCACCGGGTGTGGCCCAGGACGACGACCTCGGCCGTGTCGTTCGACAGCGCGAGGTGCAGGAGCTCGTCGTCGCGGATCGCGGCACGGAGGTGGCGGGTGTTGTCGCCGAGCTCGCCGATCTCGGCGGCGGCCTTGTACACGAGGGAGAGCAACCCCTCCGGCGTCCGGCGCCGCGCCGTCCGCGAACAACGGGATCCGCAGCCCGGCGGGCGAGCAGGCCGGCGACGGCCGGGTCGTCGAAGTCGAGCCCGTGGTCGCGCACGAGGAGGTGCAGACCGGCGGAGTCGCGGCCCACGCACCTCGAGCCGGTCGAGGGCCGAGAGGGCCACCTGCACCGACGTGAACGCCTCGATCGCGGCGATCCCGGCGTCGGACCCGGCGAGGTCGCCGACCGCTCGCGCGTTGCGGAGCCGGTCGTTGCGCACGGCCCAGGTCGCGTCCTTCGTTCGGAGCAGCGCCGCGTTCACACCCTCGAGGTCGCCCGCGCGGACCGCCGCGCCACCGGTATCGAGGAGTGTCTCGGCCGCACCGATGCGCTCCGAGATCGCGTCGACGTGGTGCTCCACCGCCAGCGCACCGGCGCGGTCCGTCAGGAGCGCACGCACACCCGGGACGCCGCGGAGCGCAGCGTCGACGCGCTCGACCGCGTCGGCCGCGTCCTCGAGCTGGGCGACCATCCCGCGCCAGGCGTCGATGCGCGCGAGCGCGAGCTCGAGGTCGGCGACCAGGGGCGCCAGCTCGGGTGGAACGCGCGTACTGCGGCGGCGGACGACGCCGATGATCCCGCACATGTCGTCTCTAGAGTACCGAGTCGTCGTTCAGGGTCGGCTGGCCGTTCCCGACCCCCCCACAGGCCCGTTGGACGGCCTCGACCAGCCGGTCGGCCACGAGCTCGGCGCGCTCGACGCTCGGCGCCTCCACCATCACGCGCACGACCGGCTCCGTCCCCGACGGTCGCACGAGGATCCGCCCGTCGGGTGAGAGCTCCTGGTCGATCGCGCTCGCCTCGGCCCAGAACCCCGACGCGGTGTCGAGGGCCTTGCGGTCGCGCACCGACACGTTCCGGAGGATCTGCGGGAAGCGCTGCATGACGCCACTCAGCAGCGACAGCGTGTGACCGGTGCCGTGCACGACGTCGAGCAGGAACGCACCCGTGAGAGCACCGTCCCCGGTCATTGCCGCGTCGGTGAAGATGATGTGGCCCGACTGCTCACCGCCGAGGGCGAGGTCGCGACGCTCGAGCTCGTCGAGCACCTGCCGGTCGCCGACCGGTACCTCGATGAACTCGATGCCGTGGGCGCTGAGACATCGCCGCAACCCGAGGTTCGACATCACGGTCGCGACGACGGCGTCGCTCCGGAGCTTCTCGCGCTCCTTCAGATCGAGCGCGCACACGGCCATGATCTGGTCGCCGTCGACGAGGCTCCCCCGCTCGTCGACCGCGATGACTCGGTCACCGTCCCCGTCGAACGCGAGGCCGGCGTTCGCACGCGATGCCAGGACGGCCTCTTGGAGCCCGGAGGGATCCGTCGAACCGCACTCGTGGTTGATGTTCGTGCCGTCGGGCTGCGCGTGCATCACCACGACCTCGGCGCCGAGGTCCCGGAAGATCTGCGGCGCGGTGCGGAAGGTCGCGCCGTTGCCGCAGTCGAGCACGATCTTCAGCCCCTCGAGGCGACGACCCTCGAGCGCGCCGACGACGTGGTGGACGTACTCGTCGAGCGGGTCCTGCAGCGGGCGGTCGACCCCGACTCCTGCGCCCGTCGGCCCTGCGTCCGGGACGCTGGTGGCGAGCGTGCGCAGCTCGTGCTCGATCCGGCGCTCGAGCTCCTCGGTGACCTTGCGGCCACCCGGAGCGAAGAGCTTCACCCCGTTGTCCTCGAAGGGGTTGTGGCTCGCCGAGATGACCGCGGCGGGCGCCTGGCGCGCCTTGGCGAGGATCGCGACACCCGGAGTCGGCAGGACGCCGGCGAGGTCGACGCTCGCACCCTCGGCACAGATGCCGGCGACGAGCGCGGCCTGGAGGAGGGGGCCCGAACGGCGGGTGTCGCGGCCGACGACGAACGGGGTGTCGGTGCCGAGCACCCGTGCTGCGGCGCGGCCGAGCGCCGTCACCAGCTCGGGGGTCAGCTCCCGATTCGCGATCCCGCGGATCCCGTCGGTACCGAAACGCAGTGTCACAGCTTGGAGCGCGCCATGAGGCGCGGCTACCGCTTCGAGTACTGGGGCGCCTTGCGGGCCTTCTTGAGGCCGTACTTGCGACGCTCCTTCTCGCGCGCATCGCGCACGAGGAGCCCGGCCTTCTTGAGGGTCGGCCGCAGCTCGTCGTCGAGTGCGACGAGCGCACGCGCGATCCCGAGACGCAGCGCGCCGGCCTGGCCGCTCACGCCGCCCCCGTGGATCGTGGCGTCGACGTCGTAGACGTCAGCCACCTGCGAGACGCGCAGCGCCTCGGTCGAGTGCTGCCGGTGCGTGGGCACCGGGAAGTACGCCTCGACGGCTCGCCCGTTGATCGTCACCACTCCGGTGCCCGGGCGGAGTCGGACGCGAGCGACGGCCGACTTGCGGCGTCCGGTGGTCTGGATCAGCGGCTTGGGCACGGGAGCTCCTGGATCAGCCCGCGCGCCGCGCCGAGGTCAGAGCCCTCGGGGTCGGCTGCTGGGCGGCGTGGGGGTGGGTCGGCCCGGGGTAGACCTTCAGCTTCGAGATCATGGCGCGGCCGAGGCGGCCCTTCGGCAGCATCCCGCGAACCGCGAGACGGAGGACGCGGCCCGGGTCGCGGCCGAGCAGGTGCTCGAGGGACTCCTCACGCAGGCCGCCCGGGTAGCCGGAGTGGCGGTAGTACTTCTTGTCCGCGAGCTTGCGGGGGCTCACCGACAGGTTCGCGGCGTTCACCACGATCACGTGGTCGCCGGTGTCGACGTGGGGTGCCCAGGTCGGCTTGTGCTTGCCCCGCAGCAGGTGCGCGACCTCGGACGCGAGGCGACCCAGGACGGCGCCGTCGGCGTCGACGACGTGCCAGGCACGTTGGATGTCGGCAGGCTTGGGCTGGAAGGTCCGCACGCGGGTCCTCAGGACAGTGGACTCGAAGGAGTGGAGATGTGGGCAGCGCCATGGCCTGGGGGCCGTGGGCACGAGGGGCAATCCTACCGATTCGGGCGCTCCACGGGCAATCGGGCCGTTCGGGGCGACGCGAACCGGTTCCGGGCCACGCGTACAGTCGGGGACCATGACGACCAGCCCCACCTGGCTTGCCGACGAACGGGTCGAGGACGCCGAGACCGCGCTGGGGATCCTCACCGACGGCGCCCTCGATCCCATCGTCGACATGGTGCTGCTCGCCCGCGACGGGGCATACGAGGCCCGCTCGCACCAGGGCTCGGTGCGGTTCCGCCGGGAGCCCGACGGCGGGTTCACCGTGCTCGGGATCGAGGGGGACGACCCCCTCGCCGACCAGTCCACCGACCGCTTCCCCGACCTCGCCGACGAGCAGGCCCACCAGCACCCGCACCGCAGCGAGAACGCCTACCCCCACGGGTTCGACCAGGTCGCCCAGCTCTTCGACCACCCCGCCGCCCCCGACCTGTGCGTGATCCACTCGGCCGACCACAACTGGGAGGACCAGGGCGGCCATCGCGGGGAGCACGGCTCGCCGGGGGTGGTGCAGGCCCGCGCCCCGTTCGTGCTGGCCGGGAAGGGCGTGCGCGCCGACGGCCTCGTCCCCCGTGCCGCCCGCCTCGTCGACGTCGCGCCCACGGTCCTCGAGCTCCTCGGGGTTCCTGCCGGCCGCCGGGGGCGACCACCTCTCGGGTCAGGACGGCGAGGTGCGCCACGACGCACTCGATCCGTCGGCCGGGCGACCCGCGCACGTCGTCGTCTTCCTCTTCGACGGCACCAACCCGAACGTCCTCTACGACATGGCCGCGCGGGGCGAGGCACCGAACGTCGCACGTCTCATCGCGAGCGGCACCGCCTACGGCCACGGTGCGATGGCCGGTCTTCCCACCATCACGCTCGCGAACCACACCTCGATCCTCACCGGGCGCCTCCCCGGGCACCACGGGATCCTGCACAACGCCTGGTTCGACCGGCGCTCCGGCGAGCAGGTGATCACGAACTCGAACGCGACGTGGCCCTGGGCCATGCACCACGCGTTCACCGGTGTCGAGTCGATCCACACGGTGCTGCACCGTCACGAGCCGGGCGTCTTCACCGCATCCGTCAACGAGCCGTGCGACATCGACGCCGACTTCTCGACCTTCGGGTTCTTCCGCCGCGGCGAGGTTCCCCCGATCCCCAAGAGCCCCGACGGGCTACCCCACACCACGGAACGGTTCGTGCGCCCGTCGAAGGACTACTCGTGGTCGTCGGTCGTCGACCACATGGGCACCGACCAGGCCGTCGGCATCTGGGGCGGGAGCTACCGCGACGAGTCCTACCCCATGCCCCGGTTCATGTTCGCCAACTTCACGTTGACGGACGCGGCGATGCACGAGGGCGGGCCGTACTCCGAGATCGCCGCCGCGGCGATCCGCGACAGCGACGCCCGGATGGGCGAGATCATGGCCGCGGTCGAGCGGGCCGGCGTCCTCGACGACACCGCGTTCGTGCTCGTCGCCGACCACGGCATGGAGGAGACCGATCCCGCGGTGCGCGGCGACTGGGGCGTCGTACTCGCCGAGGCCGGCCTCACCTTCCGTGACGAGGGCTACGGGTTCCTCTACCTGGGCGAATGAACCCCTCGGCGTCGGCAACCGGTGCAGGCTGACGAACGTCCCCGGGATGCAGCTAGCCGGTGATCAGGTCGAGCTGCTCCGTGACCCGGTTGCTCTTCTTGCAGTCGAACGACGCCTGCTTCTTCGGGTAGATCCGCTTGAAGTCACCGTTCTGCACCTGGAGCAACGCGAAGCACGATGACGGGATGCGCTTGCCGACGTCGGTCGAGCCCATCATCCCGTCGGCGGTGAAGCCGTTGATCCCGTCGGCGGCCTGGAGGACCGCCTCCCGCGTCAGGGCGTTGTTCCCACCGTCCTGCACGACGGCGTTCACCGCGTCACGGAAGTAGACACCGGCCGCCCAGGCCTGGGCCCCGAAGCCGTCGATCTTGTCCTTGCCCGTGTACTTCACGAAGTTGCTCGTCATCTTGTTCGCCTTCGCCTCGTTGTAGAACGGGACGAGGTTCAGGCTCACGTACTGGTCCTCGACGTCGGAGCCACCCTGCTCGACCAGCTGCTCGGTGTAGCACGCGACCCAGCAGTCCCAGACCTCCACACTGTTGACACCCTGGAGCTTCGCCTCCTTGCGCAGCGTGACGGTCGAGCTGAACGCCAGCCCGCTGCGGGCGTAGGTGCTGCCATCGTCCTTCATCTGATGCACGATCGGCGTGTACGCGCTCTGCTGCGCCCGCGCCGATAGGTCGTACTCGGCGTCGAGCTCGATGCCCTTCTCGACCTGGCCCATGAAGGCGGGCACCTGGGCGTTCTTCGCCGACTTCAGGTCGGACGGGTACAGGAACACGCCCGACAGATCGCCGTGGTGCTGCTTGAGGTAGTAGCTGGTCGGACCCGTGTTCGCCCGGTACGTCTGGGGGTGGTCGTCGATCGTCGAGCAGTCGAGCGCCGGCGGGGTGATCGGGTGCGACACCGGCGAGCACTGGTGCGCCGGCTCGGTGGTCAGCACCGGGAAATCGGGCAGGCCCACCGCAACGCCGCCGGAGTTCGCGCAGCCCACCATGTCGTCGATGTTGTTGAGGAACAGCGACGTCGTCGCGACGAGCGCGAAGTCGTTCTCGCACGCCTGGATGATCGCGTTGCGCGTCTCGTCGGCGTCGAGGTGCGAGTCGATGAAGTCGACCACGACCTTGCGGCCCGCGAGGCCGCCCTGGTCGTTGATGTACTTCTCGAAGCCCTGCATCGCGTCGGCGGTTCCCTGGAACAGACCGGGCTGGAGCTCGTTCTCCACGTCGGCGACCACCGCGATCCTGATCTCGCCGGAGGTGATGCCCACGTCGGTCGCCTCGAGGGCCTGGTCACCCCCGCTGCTCCCGGCGGACGCAACGGTTGCGTTGGCGATCGACGCGACCGCCACGAGCGCCGCGACCACGACCGTCATCCCTGAAGCGCGCAGTCCCCTCACTGGTCCCTCTCTCCTTGTCGCCTTGGCTCATCGTGTCGTCGGGGAGGGCGCGCCATCAGTCGGCGCTGCCCCATCGGTGTCCCCAGTAGCTCACCGCGGTGATCTCCGTCGCGACCCACGTGGCGGGGTCCACCAGGCGCCCGCCCGTTCCGTACTCCACGTCGAACCCGCCGGGCGTCCCCACGTAGAACGAGACCATGTGGTCGTTGGTGTGGCGTCCGAGCGACGCCGAGATGGGGACCTCGAGGGCTCGGCACCGGTCGAGGCCCCGCCCCACCGCGTCGAGATCGGCGACCTCGACCATGAGGTGCACGATGCCGCTCGGTGCCGGTCCCTCGAACAGGGCAAGGCTGTGGTGCCGGGCGTTGCAGCCGAGGAAGCGGATCCAGGCGTCGCCCTGCTCAGGGTCGCGCCCGGGGATGAGCCCGCCCGGCAGGCGCATGGAGTCGCGGTGGCCGAACCCGAGGATCCCCTCGTAGAGCTCCATCGCCGCGTCCATCTCCGGCTGCGGCAGGACCACGTGCCCGAGCCCGAGGTCGCCCGCGACGAAGCGGGTCCCGGCGCTCGGTGCCAGCGGACGGTGGTCGAGTGCCGGTCCGGCGTAGATCTCCAGATGGGTGCCGCCGGGGTCGCAGACGTGCACCAGCGCTTCGACCCGTCGGTCCGCGAGCTCCTCGGGCGCCGCGCCGCGGACCGCCACGCCCGTGCCATCGAGGGCGGCGGTGACCCGGGCCAGCGCCCGGAGGCCGGACGCCTCCCAACCGACCGCCGCGAGCCGGTCCACGTCGGAGGCCGTGACGACGAGCCGGGCGGGTCGCTCGTCGATCCGCACCCGCAGCTCGGAGTCCCCGTCGCGGACCACCTCCATGTCGAGGCCGTCGCGGAGGAACCGCTCCCACGCGTCGAGGTCGGTCGCCTCCAGCCTCAGGTAGCCCAGTGCGCGGATGTCCATCTGTTCCACTGTGCCCCGGCGCCACCGCGCAAGTCCCGTTCCGGTCCCGGCCAACGGAATCCGTCGGGTCGCGCGGGCTCAGGCCCCGGAACCCAGCCGATCCCCGGGCAGCGCGCCCTCGCCGTAGAGGCGGGCCTGGTAGCGGCGCATCCCGGCCAGCCACCGGTCGACGTCGTCGGCCTTCTGCACCACGTACTCGGCGACCTCGGGGTGTGGGAGCACCCAGAAGCGCTCGGCGGCGATGGCGTCGATGCACTCCCGGGCGACGTCGTCTGCCTCGAGGACCGCGTCGGCGGGCGACACGCCGAGCGGCCCGGTCTCGGACGGGTCCGCCACGCGGGCGTCGGGGCTGTTCGCCGTGATGTTGGTCCGCACCGCCTGCGGGCACAGGACCGACACCCGGATCCCCTGGTGGTGGTGGGTGATGGCGAGCCACTCGGCGAGCGCCACCGCCGCGTGCTTCGTGATCGTGTAGCCCATCGACCCGACCTGGGTGAGCAGGCCGGCCGCCGACGCGGTGTTGAGGAGGTAGCCCTGGCCCCGGGCGATCATCGACGGCAGCACGGCGCGCGCCGCGTGCACGTGCGCCAGGACGTGCACCTCCCACAAGGCCTGGAGGACCTCGTCGGGCTCCTCGACCCCGCCCTGGGTCACGAAGCCGGCGTTCGAGCAGAACAGGTCGATGGCCCCGTGGGCCGACTCCGTCGAGCGCACCAGAGCCGCCATCGCGGCCTCGTCGCGGACGTCGAGGGTCGCCGCAGTTCCACCGATGGACGCCGCGACGGACTCGGCCGC
Organism: uncultured Acidimicrobiia bacterium; assembly: GCA_963809885.1. GTDB lineage: Bacteria > Actinomycetota > Acidimicrobiia > IMCC26256 > PALSA-555 > JALHSW01. The sequence continues at coordinate 526,063 of CAWELA010000002.1, forward strand.
GTCGCCGTCGCGATCGGCCACCACCACGTGACGGGCGCCGGCCTCCGTCGCCGCCATCGCCAACGCCGCACCGATGCCGGAGCCGCCACCGGTGACCACCACGACCCGTTCGACGAGTTCCATGCCGGGGCCCCGCTACTGGGCGGCGCGACCGGCGGCCCGGATCGCGTCGACCAGGTGGTGCGGGTCGTACGGGGCTGCCGGCCCGGGCCGGTAGGTGACCGCGAGCAACCGACCGGAGTACGGGAACGCCCCGTGGCGCTCGTACACGCTCCACGCGACCGGGGAGCGGCGATCGATCCCCACGTCGATGCCCTGGAACGGGGCGAACCCCAGCAGCATCTGCGCGCCGGGCATGGAGGCGACCACGGTCCCGTCGACGACGAGCTCGAAGTCCCACGTGAACCCGGCGCCGGCGACGGCGCGGAGGCTGACGGTACGAAGCCCGGTGGCGAGGTGCCCGCCGTCGAGGCCGAACATCTCGCCGTAGTGGTTGTACGCGAAGTGCAGCTCCCCTTGCTCGACGTAGATCGCGTAGCCGCCGCCCTGGTCGCCGTGGGCGACGAGGACCCCTTCGCCCTCCGGGCCGTGGTCGAGCTCGACGTCGATGGTGAAGTCCCGGAAGGCGATCAGCTGCTGCGACCGGTACCGCTCCAGGGTCGGCGTGCCCGGGAGGAGGCGAACCTCGCGGTGGAAGGCCTCGTCATCGGGCCGCCGCAGCAGCTGGAGCAGGCCGGTGCCGTCGTCGAGCGGGAAGACCTGGTTGTCGCACGCGGCCGACTCCCACGCGTCGGCGAGCTCGCGCACCTTGTCGGGGCGGTCCGGAGCCAGGTCGAGCACCTCGGTCGGGTCGGACGTGATGTCGTACAGCTCCCACTCCCCGTCGTCGTAGGCGGTGCCCCGCTGGTGGAGAGCCACCAGCTTCCACCCGTCCCGGTAGAAGCTGCGGTTCCCGAAGCACTCGGAGTACTGCTCGAGATGGGTGCTCTCGGAGGCGCCGTGCGAGAGGGCCGCGGCGAAGCTGGAGCCGTCCCGGCCCTCCCGGGCGGGGAGCCCGACCAGGTCGAGGATCGTGGGGTACAGGTCGGTCACGTACTGGTACTGGTGGCGGAACGTACCCCGGTCCGAAGTGGGGATCCCCGAGGGCCACGACACGACCAACGGGACGCGCACGCCGCCCGCGTGGGTCGTGGACTTGTACAGGCGGAACGGGGTGTTCGACGCCATCCCCCAGCCGCGCGGGTAGTGCACGAGGGTCTGCGGGCCGCCGATCAGCTCGGGATCGCGCTCGACGTCGAGGTTCCACCCGGTCATCGCGGCGAACCCGCCGAACTTCTTGTAGTAGCTGCGGGAGCCCGTCGGACCGCCCTCCTCGGTGCCTCCGTTGTCGGAGGTGAAGATGACCACGGTGTCGTCGAGGTCGCCCAGCGCGTCGAGCACGCCGAGCAGTCGGGCCAGGTTCTGGTCGACGTTGTCGACCATCGCCGCGTACACCTCCATGTACCGGGCGAAGAGGGCCCGATCCTCGGCGGTGTGCTCCGACCAGGCCTGCACCTCGTGGCCGGCCTCGTGGTTCCGGGGCGGCAGCGCCGTCCCGACCGGGAAGTGGCCCAGCGCCAGCTGCCGGGCGAAGCGCGCCTCGCGAACCGCGTCCCAGCCGACGTCGTAGCGGCCGCGGTGGCGGGCGAGGTCGGACGCCTTGGCGTGCAGCGGACCGTGGACCGCGCCGTGGGCGAGGTACAGGAAGAACGGGCGCGTCGCGTCGTGGGCGCGCAGCTCCTTCAGGTACCTGATCGCCTGGTCGGTGATGTCGTCCGTGAAGTAGTAGCCCTCGGGGTACTCGTCGACGTCCACCGGCGAGTTGTCCCGGACCAGGGCGTGGGGCTGGTGGAGGTTCGTCCACCCCTCCAGCACCCCGTAGTAGCGCTCGAACCCGCGCTGGAGGGGCCACGAGTCACGCGGCGCGGCGGCGTGCATCGCGCTGTCCCGGGTCAGGTGCCACTTGCCGACCGCGAAGGTCGCGTAGCCCGCGGCGCGCAACGCCTCGGGGAGCGTCTCGACCGACGGGTCGATCTCCATCGTCCACCCGGGGAAGCCGGGGTCGAAGTTCGCGACCGCGGCGAACCCCGCCCGGTGCGGGTTCATCCCGGTCTGGATCGCCGCCCGCGAGGGCGAGCACAGCGGCGTGGTGTGGTAGTTCGTGAACCGGATGCCGTCGGCCGCGAGCCGGTCGAGCGTCGGCGTCGGGATCTCGGATCCGTAGGGTCCGGTGTCGCTGAAGCCCATGTCGTCGAGCAGGACGAGCACGACGTTGGGGCTGCCTTCCCTGGGGCGGACCGGGGACGGCCACCACGGCGTCGACTCCCTCACGGTGCGACCGACCACACCACCGAACCCGACACCACCGAGCTGGCGGTCACCGTTCGTCATGCCGGAACATCTCCTGGTGCTGCGGACCCGGCGAGCCGACGGGCCGTGCCCGCTCCCGCCGCCGGTCGACGGCTCTGGTCGCACCCGCAGGCGCGGACCGATCCGATCAGCTCCGCTGGAAGCGGTCGTTCCAGATCGCAGCCGCGGTGTTGCGGACGAGCGGCGCCGCAGCATGCAGGTCGATGCGGGTCACCGGCCCGGTGACCGACACCGCGGCGATGGCGCGTCCGCTGCCGCGGAGCGGGGCGGCCACGCACGCCAGCCCGTCGTAGGACTCCTGGTGATCGAAGGCCAGCCCGGTCTCGGCGATGCGCTCCAGCTCGATCTCGAGGTCGCGCGGCTTGGTGAGGGTGCGGGACGTGCGTTCGGGGAGCTCCTGGGCCAGCACCTCGGCAGCGGCGGCGGCGTCGAAGGCGAGCATCGCCTTGCCGAGAGCGGTGCAGTATGCGGGCTGACGTCCCCCCTGGCGGGTGGGGAGACGGAATCCCCGCATGGGGATCCGCTCGAGGTAGACGACCCCGGAGCCGTCGAGGATCGCCATCTGCACGGCGAGCCCGGTGGCCACCGACAGGGCGTGCAGGTGCGGGTAGGCCAGGTCCGAGAGGCGGCTGCGGCGCGAGGCCAGCCCGCCGATCTCGAACAGGCGCATCCCGATCCGGTAGCCGGACACCTCCCGCTCGATCCACCCGATGGCGACGAGCTGGTCGACCATCCGGTGCACCGTGGACTTGGGGAGCCCGGTGCGCTCGGTCAGCTCGTGCAACGTGAGCGCACCATCTGCAGGCTCGAAGGCGCCGATGATGCAGTCGACCCGCCCCAGCACCGACCGGCGTGGCTCCTCCCCCCGATGGGAAGGCGACCGGGGCAGCCCGGGCGGCGCCTCGAGTCGGCCGCCCTCGGGCTGCGCGTCGAGGTGTGGTTGGTGCACGATACTCCTCCCCCAGGGCGCCGAACGGCTGACGACGGTACCACGCCGTTCCCGGGCGAGCTGCCGGAGCGTCGGACCGGACGCGGCTGCTGCGTCCCGACGCCATGCCGACTCACCCCACGGTCGCCCGGGGCGCCTGCTCGGCGCGCAGCTCGACCGCGATGTCGATGATCTGGTCCTCCTGGCCACCGACCAGACGCCGCTCGCCGCAGCGCAGGAGGATCTCCGCGCCCGAGACCCCGTAGCGCTCGGCCGCCCGGTAGGCGTGGCGCAGGAAGCTCGAGTACACGCCCGCGTAGCCCATGATCAGGCTCATGCGGTCGAGCACGCACTCACCGTCCATCACCGGGCGCACCACCTCCTCGGCGACGTCGAAGATCGCGAGCGGGTCGATGCCCGAGCGGATGCCGAGCCGGTCGAGCACCGCCGCCAGCGCCTCGGTCGGGGTGTTGCCCGATCCCGCGCCGAACGAACGGGCGCAGCCGTCGACCTGGACGGCTCCGGCGCGGATCGCCAGCACGGTGTTCGCCACCCCGAGCGAGAGGTTCTGGTGCCCGTGGAACCCGACCTGCGCATCACCGCCGAGCTCGGCGGCGAGCGCCGTCACGCGGTCGCTGACCTCGTCGAGGATCAGGGCACCGGCGGAGTCGACGACGTAGACGCACTGGCTTCCGGCGTCGGCCATCACCCGCGCCTGGGCGGCGAGGACCTCCGGCGGCTGGCTGTGGCTCATCATCAGGAACCCGACCGTCTCGAGGCCGAGCTCGCGGGCGATGGCGAAGTGCTGTCGCGCGATGTCGGCCTCGGTGCAGTGCGTCGCGATCCGGATCACCGAGACACCGATGTCCCGGCACGCTCGGATGTCGTCCATCGTCCCGACGCCGGGCAGCATCAACGCCGCGATGCGCGAGCGGCCGGCTGCGGCCTCGACCGCGCCTTGCATGAGCACCCGCTCGTCGACCGCGGAGAACCCGTAGTTGTAGGACGAGCCCGACAGGCCGTCGCCATGGCTGACCTCGATGACGGGGACCCCGGCGCCGGCGAGCCCGTCCACCACCCGGCGCACGTCGTCGACGGTGAAGCGGTGTTCCTTGGCGTGGGACCCGTCTCGCAGCGACGAGTCGGTGACCCGCACGTCCAGGACCTCGGAATCGGGCATCTCAGCGCTCCTGGGGGACGAACGACCGGGCGATCTCGTCGCCGACGCGCGACCGCGGCCGCCGTCATGATGTCGAGGTTGCCCGCGTAGGGAGGGAGGAAGTCGCCGGCGCCCTCGACCTCGACGAAGATGGCGACCCGCCCCCGCCCGTCAGGGGTCACCTCCCGCTCGATCTGGGGCTGCTGGAGCAGCCGGTAGCCGGGGACGTACCCCTGCACCTCCGACACGATCGCTTCGATCGAGGCCGTCACGGCACCGGCGTCGGCGTCGGGCTCGAGGGAGCAGAAGATGGTGTCCCGCATGGTCAACGGCGGCTCGGCGGGGTTGAGGACGATGATCGCCTTGCCGCGCTCGGCACCGCCGAGCACCTCGACCGCGGACGGCGGTCGTCCGGGTGAACTCGTCGATGTTGCCCCGAGTCCCGGGCCCCGCGGAACGGGAGGCGACGGTGGCCACGATCTCCGCGTAGGCGACCCGGGTCACCCGGGACACCGCGTGGACCATCGGGATGGTCGCCTGACCGCCGCAGGTCACCAGGTTGACGTTGGGCTCGCCGAGATGGCGGTCGAGGTTCACCGGTGGGATCACGTAGGGGCCCCGTGCCGCAGGGGTCAGGTCGACCGCCCGGATCCCCGCCTCCTCGTAGCGTGGAGCGTTGCCGTGGTGCACCTGGGCCGAGGTGGCCTCGAAGACGATGTCGGGGAGCTCGGCCCTCGACAGGAGCCAGTCCACGCCCCCGGCCGACGCCTCCAGGCCGAGGTCCCGACGCGCGGCGCAGGCCAACGCTCTCGGGGTCGATCCCGACGACGTACCGCAGCTCGAGGGCGTCGGACCGCAGGAGCTTGACCACGAGGTCGGTGCCGATGTTCCCGGACCCCACGACGGCAGCAGTTGGGCGCGCGCTCATGACGCTCGATCCTCGCCATTGCGCCGGCCGGGCGCACCGGTGCGTACCGGAGAGCGGGACGGCGGACCGCACGGGCAGCGCTGCGGGATCAGCGTCGTCCGGGGTGAAGGTCGCCCGCACCGAGCCGAGGCCGCTGATGTGCGCGTCGTAGGTCAGGCCGGGCCGGACCGGGACCAACGGTCCGAGGCTTCCGGACAGCACGAGCTCGCCGGCTCGGAGCGGCTGCTCCACGCTCGGCCACCACCCGGGCCAGCCACACCACCGCGTTCAGGGGGTGCCCGAGGCAGGCCGCCCCGGTGCCGGAGCTCACGACCTCCCCGTCGACGGTGAGGGCCATCTCGCTCGCCCGCAGGTCGTCGATGTCGCGGAGCGAGCGGGGCGATCCACCCGTGACGAACAGCCCCGACGAGGCGTTGTCGGCCACCGTGTCGAAGATCGAGATGTCCCAGTCGGCGATCCGGCTGTCGACCACCTCGATGGCGGGGAGGACGAAGTCGATCGCCCGGATCACCTCCGGTGCGGTGACGTCGCCCTCCGGCAGGTCCGCGCCCAGCACGAAGGCCACCTCGGCCTCGACACGGGGCTGGAGGAGATCGGCGAAGGGGATCGGCTGGGAGTCGCCGTAGGCCATGTCGGCGAACAGCACCCCGAAGTCCGGGGTGTCCACGTGCATCTGCCGCTGCACCGCGGGTGACGTGAGGCCGATCTTGCGGCCCACGCGGCGGCGTCCTGCCGAGCCGCGCGCGTGCACGATCTTCTGGACCTCGTAGCCGTCGTCGAGGCCGCCGTCGGGGAGCAGGTCCCGCACGGGGCGACACGGGCGTCTCCGGCGGGCCGCGTCGAGGAGGCGCTCGGCGGCGGCCTCGTGGGCGGACCGCCGATCGGCGTCGGTCACTCGCCCTCCAGGTCGCGGAGGAGGTACGAGAGCACCACGCTCTCCCACTCGTCCTTGCGCTCGATCATCGCCCAGTGCCCGCAGTCGGGGAACACGTGCAGCTCGCACCGGGGGATGAGCCGCAGCGGCGCGATGGCACCGTCGAGGGGGGTGACGCGGTCGTCGCGCCCCCACGTCAGCAACGTCGGCGCCGTGATCCGGCCCAGCATCGCCAGCGTCTCCGGGTTGGCGACCGTCAGCGACCGGAACGCGTCGAGCAGTCCCTGGTTGTAGATCGTGCGGATCGAGGCGAGCGCTTCGGGATCGCTCGCGGCGCGCCATCGCGCCTCGACGAACTCCTCGGTGAGGAGGGCCGGGTCGAACACCATGGAGCGCATCCACTGGACGAGCCGGTCGCGCGTCGGGTCGTCGACGAACTCGACCAACCGGATGATCCCCTCGGGCGGGCTGGGGCTGAAGAACGGCACGCCGACACCGCCGAGGGTGACGAGCCGGCTCACCCGGTCGGGGTTCGACGCCGCGAGGCCGGCCACCACACCACCGCCGAGGGAGTTGCCCACCATCGCGAGCCGATCCACGCCGAGGCCGTCGAGGAACGCGAGCACCGCGCCCGGGGCGTGGAGGATCGGCGGCCCGTCCACGGGGTGGCTCCTCCCGAAGCCCGGCAGGTCGAGCACGAGCGTCCGGAAGTGCCGGGCGAACCGCGCGAGGTTGTCGCCGAAGTTCGCCCAGCCGCTCACGCCGGGCCCGGAGCCGTGCAGGAGCAGCAGTGGGGGGCCATCGCCGGCCTCGTGGTAGTGCAGCTCGCCGTCGGGGGTGGCGAGCGTCCTGCCCGTCGCGTCGGCGGTGAGATCGGTGGTGGTCATCGCTGTCCTCCTCGCCGACGGACCCCGAGTCGGCGCCCGATCCGGCCGCGACGGGTCAGAAGGTGACGGCGGCCGGGCCCGACGGGTTCTCGCCCATGAGCATCCCGGCGGCGTCGTCGTACACGGGGCCGGGGACGAACACGGCGTGGTTCATGCCGGCGTGCATCGCGCGCCAGAACCGTTGGACGGGCTTGTCGAGCCGGACCGCGTTGCCCCCGCAGCAGGTGAACGCCCGGTCGGCCGCGTCCACGGCACGCCAGGCGACCCGGACCTGGTCGCGCCGGATGGCGACGCGGTCGGCCATGGTCGCCTGGTACCCGGTGGCCAGCCGCTCGTAGAGCTCGCCCACGTCGTAGAGGAGCTGGGCGCGTGCCCCGCGCAGGTCGGCGGCCGCCTCTCCGAGCGTCCGGCGCGTGTGCGGGTCGCTCAGCTGCGCCACGCCGACCGCGTTCACGCGGCCGGCCTGGTACTCGAGGGCGTGCTCGAGAACCCCCTCGGCGATCCCGAGCAGGCCCGCGGCGACCGAGCACGGGAAGATCGTCGACCACGGCATGCGGTAGAGCGGCTGGGTGTGGCCGGCCTCGGCCGCCGCCCGGCCGTCCATCACCTTCGCCGCGTCGATGGTGCGGTACGAGGGGACGAAGGCGCCCCGTACGACGACGTCCTTGCTGCCCGTGCCCTCGAGGCCCATGACCTTCCAGGAGTCGGGGTCGATCTCGTAGTCGGCGCGGGGCAACATGACGTGGACCATGAACGGCACGCCGCGACTGCCCCCACCCGGGACGATCGCGCCGAGCACCACCCAGTCGCACAGGTCGGTCCCGGAGGAGAACGGCCACCGACCCTCCACCGTGTAGCCACCGTCGACGGGCGCGGCCGTGCCGCACGGCGCATACGGCGAGGCCACCCAGGTGTCGGGATCGTCGCCCCACACCTCCTCCTGGAGGCGCTCGTCGTTGAGGGCGAGCTCCCAGGGATGGGTTCCGACCACCCCGGCGACCCATCCGGCCGCCGGACAGGAGTGGCCGATGTCCATCACCGCGGCCAGGAAGTCGCGGGGGTCGGCCTCGTAGCCGCCGAAGTCGGCGGGCTGGAGCATCCGGACGACCCCGATGTCCTTCAGGCGCTTGGCGACGTCGTCGGGGAGCCTCCCGAGCTGGTCGGCAGCCGCCGATCGATCGGCGAGCTCGCTGCTCGCCTCCTCGATCCTTGTGAACACCTCGTGCGCCACGATCCTGCTCCTCCCGGGCTGCCGTCGGTCTCGACGCCCACTACGCCTCCGAGCGAGGGAGCTCCCAGGAGGACTGTACGAGCGAGGCGGTCCCCGCGCTCGATGCTCTCTCACCCAGTGGGACGGGCCTTCCTGCTCGGGTGGCATGGAGCGGGCAGAATGCGCCCCGATGCGGAGCAGATCGTGAGTGGCGCCCCCCACACCGCCCCCTTCGGCGGCACCATCGGCCGCACGGTCGCGGAGTCCGAGCCGTGGTGGCCGGAGCCGGCCCACCCCGGCGAGCACGCGCCGAACGTGATCGTGATCCTCTTCGACGACCTCGGGTTCTCCCACTTCGGCTGCTCCGGGTCCGACCTCCCGACCCCCAACGTCGACCGGTTGGCGGCAGGGGGGATCCGCTACAGCAACTTCCACGTCACGCCGCTGTGCTCCCCCACGCGGGCCGCCCTGCTCACCGGCAGGGACCACCACACCGTCGGCATGCGGGCGATCTCCAACTTCAACACCGGGTTCCCCCACATGCGGGGCCGCATCACCGACCAGGCGACCACCATGGCCGAGGTGCTCCGCGGGGTCGGCTACGCGACCTTCATGGTGGGCAAGTGGCACCTCTGCCCGATGGACGAGGCCTCGGCTGCCGGTCCCTACGACAGCTGGCCGCTCCAGCGGGGCTTCGACCGCTTCTACGGCTTCCTCGACGGCGAGACCGACCAGTTCACCCCCGACCTCACGTACGACAACCACCGGATCGACCCACCGCGCACGCCGGAGGAGGGCTACCACCTCACAGAGGACCTGGTCGACAGGACGCTGGAGTTCATCAACGACTCGGCGTCGATCCGACCCGATCGGCCGTTCTTCACCTACCTGGCCCTGGGAGCCACCCACGCTCCCCACCAGGCGCCGCCCGAGTACCTCGCCCGCCACCGGGGCCGCTACGACGACGGTTGGGACGAGGCTCGGCGCCGCTGGTTCGCGCGCCAGCAGGAGCTCGGGGTGATCCCGCCCGGCACCGACCTGGCGCCCCGCAACCCGGGAGTCGAACCGTGGGACGAGCTGCCCGAGGCGCAACGTCGCCTGGCCGCCCGCCTCCAGGAGGCGTTCGCCGCGTTCCTCGAGCATGCCGACGACCAGATCGGGAGGCTCGTGGACGGCCTCGAGCGGATGGATCTGCTCGACGACACCGTCATCGTCCTGCTCTCCGACAACGGCGCCAGCCGCGAGGGCGGCCCGTTCGGGGTGCTCCACGAGATGAAGTTCTTCAACTTCGTGTTCGAGACGCCGGAGGACGCGCTGGAGCGCCTCGACGACATCGGTGGGCCACGCAGCCACGCCAACTACCCGTGGGGTTGGGCCCAGGCGGGCAACACGCCCTTCCGCTGGTACAAGTCGAACACCCACGAGGGCGGGGTCCACGTGCCGTGCATCGTGCACTGGCCGAAGGGGATCGACGACGTCGGCGGGATCCGCCACCAGTTCCACTACGTGACCGACATCGCCCCGACGATCTACGAGCTCGTCGGGATCGAGGCTCCTGACACGTACCGGGGAGTCCCGCAGCTCCCGCTCACGGGCACGTCGATGGCCTCCACGTTCGATCCCGCCTCCGCCGACGCCCCGAGCCGGCACACCGTGCAGTACTTCGAGATGATGGGCCATCGGGGGATGTACGTCGATGGCTGGAAGGCGGTCACGCGCCACGAGGAGGGCACGCCCTTCGACGACGACGTCTGGGAGCTCTACGACCTCACCACCGATCCCTCGGAGTGCCACGACCTCGCCGCCGAGCAGCCCGAGCGGTTGGCGACGCTCGTCGCGCGGTGGTGGGAGGAGGCCGAGGCCCGGGGGGTGCTGCCCCTCGACGACCGCATGGTCGAGCTGTTCGCCTCCCGGTTCGCCGAGCACACCCCCCACCGACCCGACCGGCGCTACACCTACCGGCCACCGATGTCGTACCTCCCGGGACAGACGTCGGCCGCCATCGGCGGCCGCAGCTGGGACCTCGACGCCAGGGTCGAGCGGGCGGCCGGGGAGGGCGGGGTGCTCTACGCGCTCGGCAACGGCAACGCCGGCCTGTCCGTCTTCGTCCAGGACGACCGCCTCGTCTTCGACTACAACGCGTTCGGGGACCACACCGTGGTCGAGTCGGAGGAACCGCTGCCGACCGGGCCCTGCGTGCTCGGGGTGCGGTTCCGCCGCACCGGCAACGGCGCGACAGCCACCATCGTGGTCGACGACAGCCCGGTCGGGTCGGCTGAGATCCCCTTTGCGATGCGGGTCATCTCGAGCGTCGGCAGCAGTGTCGGCTACGACCACGGCATGCCGGTGAGCGACCGCTACGAGAGCACCTTCCCGTTCGAAGGGGTCCTCCACGCCTCGACATCCAGCTGTTGCGCGCGTCCCGCCACCAGGAGCGCGACGTCGCCGCCACCGAAGGGCGCTCCGCCCTCGGACGGCAGTGACCGAACCTCAGTCGTAGGCGACGTCCCACAGACAGAGGCCCTGGGGCGGCGCGATGCGCCCGGCCTGGGCCCGGTCCTTCGATCGCAGGATGCGCAGGAGGTCACCGGGGCGCCGCTTCGCCATCCCGGCCTCGACGATGGTGCCGACGAGGGCGCGCACCATCTGCCAGCAGAAGGCCGTCGCCTGGACCTCGTACACGAGCACGCCGGGGCGCTCGTCGGGGATCCAGCGGGACGCCAGGACGCGCCGTTTGGTCGTGGAACCCTCGGGGCCACGACGACAGAACGCGGCGAAGTCGTGCTCGCCGATGAACGGGTCGGCGGCGAGCCGGAGGAGCGCGGCGTCGAGGTGCTCGGGGACCCACCACGCGCTCCGGGCCAGGAACGGGTCGGGGACGTCGCGGTTGACGATCGTGTAGCGGTAGGTGCGCGCGGTCGCGGAGTGCCGGGCGTCGAAATCCCCACGGACGCGTTCCACCGAGCGGAGCACCACCTCGGGGCCGAGCATCCGGTTGACCGAGCGCAGCACACGGTCGGGGTCGGTGTCGGGTGGCATGTCGGTGCTCACCACCTGGCCCCAGGCGTGCACCCCGGCGTCGGTGCGTCCCGCGCAGGCGAGGTTCAGCATCTCTCGCGGCGAATGCAGCACCTTCTCGAGCGCGTCCGACAGGGTGCCTTCGACGGTACGGACGTCGCGTTGCGCGGCGAAGCCGTGGAACTCGGTGCCGTCGTAGGCGACGACGAGCTTCAGCCGCTCGCTCCGCCGCACGGGCGCCGCGGGCGGCACCTCCTCCGATGCCGGCTGCTCGAAGAGCGTCATGCCGGCCCTGGTGGTGGGGCTAGACGAGCTCGATGCGGGCCATGGGCGCGTTGTCGCCCGGACGCGGGCCCAGCTTCAGGATCCGCGTGTACCCGCCCGGGCGCGAGGCGTACCGCGGCCCGATCTCCGAGAAGAGCTTGTGGGTGACCTGCTTGTCGTGGATCTTCGCGATCACGACACGACGGTCGTGCACCGACCCCGACTTTGCCTTGGTGATCAGGTGCTCGGCGTACGGGCGGAGCACTTTCGCCTTGGTGACCGTCGTGACGATCGCCTCGGCCTCGAACAGGCTCGCAGCGAGGTTGGCGAGCATGAGCCGCTGGTGAGCGGGGTCCTTGCCGAGGCGAGGACCCTTGCGCGGAGTGGGCATCGTCCTACTCCTTCACGCGCAGCGACAGGCCACGCTCGTCGAGCTTCTGGAGCACCTCTTCGAGCGACTTCGAACCGAAGTTCGTGATCGCGAGCAGGTCGTCCTCGCTCTTCTGCACCAGCTGCCCGATCGTGTCGACGCGGGCCCGCTTGAGACAGTTGCGGGGCCGCTCCGAGAGGTCGAGCTCCTCGATCGGCAGCTCGAGGTCGGGCGACGCCGCAGCGGTGGGCGAGATCTCACCCAGCTCGAGCCCCTTGGGCTCGTCGGACAGGTCGGCGACGAGGGCGACGAGGCTGCGCAACGTGTCGCCCGCCGAGGCCAAGGCCTCACGCGGCGTGATCGAGCCGTCGGTCTCGATCTCGATCGTGAGCTTGTCGTAGTTCGTGGCCTGCTCGACGCGGGTCGGCTCGATCGAGAACGACACCCGCCGGACCGGCGAGAAGATCGCGTCGACCGGGATGACTCCGATCGTCGACGTGCGCTTGTTCCGCTCCGCCGAGAGGTAGCCGCGACCCTGCTCGACCGTGAGGTCGACCGCGAGGCGGCCCTTCGCGTTGACCGTCGCGAGGTGCAGGTCGGGGTTGAGGATCTCGACGTCAGACGTGGTCTGGATGTCGGCGGCGGTCACGTCGCCGGGACCGCGCTTGTCGAGGCGCAGGTTCACGCCCTCGTCGCTCGAGCACGTGAGCACGAGATCCTTGAGGTTCAGGATGAGGTCGGTGACGTCCTCCTTCACCCCCGGGATCGTGTCGAACTCGTGCAGGGCCTCGTCGAAGCGCACCTGCGTGACGGCGGCGCCGGGGATCGACGACAGCAGCGTGCGACGCAGGCTGTTGCCGAGGGTGTGACCGAAACCGGGCTCGAGGGGAGCGATGACGAACGACTGCGTGTTGCCGTCGGCCTCGCCGGACTCGACCTCAGGACGCTGGATGATGAGCATGTGGGGCTACGACTCTCTCGCTACAGGTCTCGGGACTACTTGGAGTACAGCTCGACGATGAGCTGCTCGCGCACGGGGACGTCGATCTGCTCCCGGAGCGGCAGGTCGCGCACCGTCGTCTCGACCGCGTCCTTGGAGACGTCGAGCCAAGCGGGGACGGCGCGGTCGATGGTGTCGAGGTTGTGCCGGATGACGATGTTCTTCTTGATCTTGTCGGACAGGCCCACGACGTCGCCCTTGCGGCACTGGTACGACGGGATCGTGAGGCGCTTGCCGTTGACGGTGACGTGACCGTGGCGCACGAGCTGGCGGGCCTGGTTGCGGCTCGCACCGAAGTTGGCGCGGAACACGACGTTGTCGAGGCGGGACTCGAGCATCCGCAGGAGGTTCTCGCCGGCGATGCCCTGCTGGCGTGACGCCACCGCGTACATGTTGCGGAACTGCTTCTCGAGCACGCCGTAGATGCGACGAGCCTTCTGCTTCTCACGGAGCTGGAGCAGGTACTCGCTCTCACGGATGCGGCCGCGGCCGTGCTCACCCGGCGGGTAGGGCTTCCGCTCGATCGCGCACTTCATCGAGTCGCACTTCGCGCCCTTGAGGAAGAGCTTCATGCGCTCGCGTCGACAGAGCTTGCAGACCGCTTCGGTGTACCTGGCCACGGTCAGATTCCCCTGTTCATCGGCTGCCCGGTCATACCCGGCGCCGCTTCGGCTGACGGCACCCGTTGTGCGGGATGGGCGTGACGTCCTTGATGCCCACCACCTCGATGCCGGTGTTCTGGATGGTGCGGATCGCGGTCTCACGGCCGGAACCCGGACCCTTGACCATCACGTCGACCTTGCGGACGCCGTGCTCCATCGCGCGCCGTGCGACGGTCTCGGCGGCGAGCTGCGCGGCGAACGGCGTGCTCTTCCGGGATCCCTTGAACCCCACGTTCCCCGACGACGCCCAGGCCAGCGTGTTGCCCTGCTGGTCGGTGATCGTGATGATCGTGTTGTTGAACGAAGACTTGATGTGCGCGACGCCGTACGCAACGTTCTTGCGTTCGCGACGCTTCGGGCGTCGTCCGCCCGGGGCTGGCTTTGCCACCGCTCCTGCTTCCTGCTCGTCTTACTTGCGAGCGCGCTTCTTGCCCGCGACCGTCTTCTTCGGTCCCTTGCGGGTGCGCGCGTTGGTCCGGGTGCGCTGGCCGTGGACCGGCAGGCCCCGGCGGTGCCGGATGCCCTCGTAGCTGCCGATCTCGACCTTGCGCTTGATGTTGGCGGAGACCTCACGCCGGAGGTCACCTTCGACCTTGAGGTTGGAGTCGATCCACGTGCGCAGCGTCGCGACCTCGTCCTCGGTGAGGTCGCGCACGCGCGTGTCCCGGGAGAGCTTCGCCTGGTCGCAGACGAGCCGGGCCGTCGAGCGGCCGATGCCGAAGATGTAGGTGAGCGAGATCTCCAGCCGCTTCTCGCGGGGGATGTCGACACCGGCGATGCGGGCCATGGCTGCTCCTCTAACCCTGACGCTGCTTGTGGCGCGGGTTCTGACAGATGACGCGCACCGACCCGTGCCGGCGGATCACCTTGCACTTCTCACAGATCTTCTTGACCGACGGTCGAACCTTCATGCTCTTCCGCTCTGCTGTGGCACAGTCCTGCTGCTCTCGTCTACTTGTACCGGTAGGTGATGCGGCCGCGGCTCAGGTCGTAGGGCGTGAGCTCGACCTGCACCCGGTCGCCGGGAAGGATCCGGATGTAGTGCATCCGCATCTTCCCGGAGATGTGGGCCAACACCTTGTGCCCGTTCTCGAGCTCGACCCGGAACATGGCGTTCGGCAACGGTTCGACCACCGTTCCCTCGACCAGGATCGTGTCGTCCTTGGGCTTTGCCAGCGACTTCCCTCACCTACACGTGGCGCGCGGAAGCACGCCGAAAAACCTTCTCGGAACCGAAAAGACAGGCTACACGAAGGGGGCGCGACGACCCAAGTCGCCGCGCGGGCGCCCGGAGGGACCCTAGGCCGGAGCCGTCGCCGAGGCCGGGATCCCCCGATCGCCCCGATCCGCCGGTGAACCCGGGGGCCAGGCACACCGCCGAGACCTCTTCGGGGTCCAGGTGCTGGTCACCAGGCCGTCGCCCTCCCCGACGCCGGTCTCGAAGACCGCCCCGGCCGGGCCGAACCCGGAGCCGCCACCACCGCCGCCCACCGTCGATGGTGTCCGCGTCAGGGCAGGGTGAGGACCTCGGGGCCGTGCTCGGTGCACGCGATGGTGTGCTCGAAGTGGGCCGAACGCTTGCCGTCGCGGGTGACGACCGTCCAGCCGTCGGCGAGCGTCTGGGTCTCCTGCGTCCCGACGTTGATCATCGGCTCGATCGCCAGCACGTGGCCCTCGCGCACCTTCATGCCGCGGCCAGGTGGTCCGTAGTTGGCGACCTGGGGCTCCTCGTGCATCGCGGTCCCGATGCCATGGCCGACGTACTCACGGACGACGGAGAAGCCCGCGGCGAGTGCACGGGACTCGACCGCGTGGCCGATGTCGCCGAGACGGTTCCCCACGACGATCTCCTGGATCGCGTCCTCGAGGCAGCGACGGGTGACGTCGATCAGCCGTTGCGACTCGTCGTCGATCTCACCGATCGGAACGGTGATCGCGGCGTCGCCGTGCCAACCCTCGATGATGGCCCCGCAGTCGATCGAGAGGATGTCCCCCTCTTCCAACACGACCGCCTCGCTCGGGATCCCGTGGACAATGACCTCGTTCGGCGACGTGCACACGACGGCCGGAAAGCCGTGGTAGTTCAGGAAGTTCGAGCGGGCACCCCGCTGCTCGAGGACCTCACGTGCGACCGCGTCGACGTCCATCGTCGTCGCGCCGGGCTTCGCCGCCTTCGTGCACGCCTCGTGCATCTCGGCGACCACCTTGCCGGCACGTCGCATCAGCGCGAGCTGCTCGGAGTTCTTGCGGGTGATCATCGGCGGCGGGTCACGGTGTCGCCGGGTCGAACTTCGTCTCGACCGTCTCGACCAGGCGCTTGAAGACGTCGTCGCTCTCTTCGCTGCCGTCGACGTGCGCAAGCGTCGCGGCGCGTCGGTAGAACTGGATCACCGGAAGCGTCTCGACCTCGTACAGCTCGAGACGCCGCATCACCGCCTCTTCGGTGTCGTCGTCCCGCTGCTCGACCTTCCCGCCGCACACGTCGCACGTCCAGTTCTGCTCGGGCGGCGTGTCGAGGTGGTACGTGGCGCCACAGTTGGCGCACACCCGACGACCGGCGATGCGGTGCAGCACGATCTCCGTCGGCACGTCGAGGTCGATCGCCAGGTCCAGCGGCCGACCGTCGAGGATGCGATGGAGCTCCTCGGCCTGACGGCGGGTGCGCGGGAAGCCGTCGAGCACGAACCCGCGCGCAGCACGGTCCTCGGACTGCAGCTGCTCCTCGACGAGCCCGACGACCGTCTCGTCGGGGACGAGCTCGCCGCGGTCCATGTAGCCCTTGGCCTCGAGCCCGAGCCTGTGGCCCTGGTTCGCTGCGTCGCGGAACAGGTCGCCGGTGGACAGGTGCGCCACGTCGTAGTGCTCCGCCAGCCGGGTCGCCTGGGTGCCCTTGCCGGCACCTTGCTTCCCCAGCAGCACGAGCCGGGGGCCGCGTCCGCTCATCAGAACAACCGATCGTCCACTCGCCCGGTCAGGCGAGGAAGCCCTCGTAGTTCCGCATCATCAGCTGGCTGTCGATCTGCTTCATCGTCTCGAGGGCGACGCCCACGGTGATCAGCAGCGCGACACCACCGAACGGGAACTGTCTGATGTCCCACAGCGCGAACACGAGCAACGGGGTGATGGCGATGAACGCGAGGAAGATCGAGCCGGGGAGCGTGATGCGGTTCAGCACCTTGGCCAGGTACTTCTCGGTGGGTGGCCCCGGGCGGATGCCCGGGATGAAACCACCCTGCTTGCGGATGATGTCCGCCTGCTGCTGCGGATTGAACGCGATCGCCGTATAGAAGTACGCGAAGAAGACGATGAGCAGCGTGTAGAAGCCGATGTAGAACCAGCCCTGGTTGTTCACCAGGTTGTCGTTGATCCACTGCTGCACCCCGGTGAAGTTGCTGCCCATCGCCGATGCGATCAAGGCGGGGAACGACAGGATCGAGCTCGCGAAGATCACGGGGATCACACCCGATTGGTTCACCTTGAGTGGGATGTAGGTGCTCTGACCGCCGTACATGCGGCGGCCGACGACACGTTTCGCGAATTGGACTGGGATACGTCGCTGCCCCGACTCGACGAACACGATGCCCACGATCATGGCCACACCGATGAGGAGGATGACGAAGAACTGGAACTTGGAGCCCTCGCTCCAGAGCGCGCCACCCTGCGCGGGGAGGCGCGAGACCACGGAGGCGAAGATGAGGATCGACATCCCGTTGCCGATGCCGCGCTGGGTGATGAGCTCACCGATCCACATCACGCACGCGGTCCCGGCCGTCCACACGAGCACGATCAGACCGGCGCGCCAGAAGTTGAAGCCCGGGATGAAGTCGATCCCGGACGGGAGGGTGGCGCCGAAGCCGAGCAGACCACCGCTGCCCTGGTGCAACGCGAACACGAAGCCGGTCGACTGCACCAGGGCGAGTGCGACCGTGAGGTAGCGGGTCCACTGGGTGATCTTCTTCTGCCCGGTCTGGCCCTCCTGCTGCCACTGCTCGAGCTTCGGGATGACCACGCCGAGGAGCTGCATGATGATCGACGCCGTGATGTACGGCATGATCCCGAGGAAGAAGATCGCGACGTTGGTGATCGCACCGCCCGAGAAGAGGTCGAGGAACCCGACCACGCCGCTGTTGTTCGACTGGTCCTGGAGGGTTTTGATCGCGCTCGAAGTCGACGTACGGGACCGGCAGGTGGGCACCGAACCGGTAGACCCCGACCATCGCCAGCGTGAACAGGATCTTGTTCCGCAGGTCGGGGACCCGGAACATGTTCCGGAGTCGAGACAGCATGGTCGATCAGCCTACCGATTGGTCAGGGCGTTGTTGCCGCCGGCGGGCGGTCGGCCCTCGCCCCACGGGAGGGCGATCAGCTCGGTGGTCCCACCCGCGGCCTCGATGGCCTGCTGGGCGGACTTCGAGAAGCGGTGGGCCTTGACGGTGAGCTTCGTGGTGAGCTCGCCCCGGCCGAGGATCTTCACGTAGCCGCGCTTGGCCACGAGGCCGCGGGCCCGGAGCGTGTCCGGATCCACCGTCGCAGCCCGCGTCGAAGGACTCGAGCGCCTCGAGGTTCACGACGGCGTACTCGACGCGGAACGGGTTCCGGAAGCCCTTGGCCTTCGGCGTGCGGCGCGCGATCGGGGTCTGACCACCCTCGAAGCGCGTGGGGATGGTGCCACGTGCGCCCTGGCCCTTGTGCCCACGGCCGGCCGTCTTGCCGCCCTTGCCGCCGATGCCGCGACCGACGCGACGCGACGCCTTGCGGGAGCCGGGGGCCGGCTTGAGATCGTGGATCTTGATCGGCATCTAGACCTCTTCCACCGTGACCAGGTGGGGCACCCGGGCGACCATCCCCCGGATCTCCGGGCGGTCGGCGTGCTCCACCGTCTGGTTGATGCGACGCAACCCGAGGGCGCGCAGCGTGCCTGCGCTGCTTGGGCTTCGCTCCGATCGCAGAGCGGATCATCGTGACCTTGAGCTTCGTCGCCATCGTCAGGCCACCTCGGTGATGACGGGCTTCGGCATGTTGCGCTCCTTGTAGGCCCGGAGCATCGGGCCACCCGCGACCTCTTCGGCGGACTTGCCGCGCAGGCGTGCGATCTCCTCCGGCCGACGCAGGCCACGGAGGCCGGCGATGGTCGCGCGGGAGACATTGATCGCGTTCGAAGAGCCCAGCGACTTCGCCGAGGATGTCGTGCACCCCGGCAGCCTCGAGGATCGCCCGCGCCGCGCCGCCCGCGATCACGCCGGTACCGGGCGACGCCGGCTTCAGCAGGACGCGTGCAGCGTCGTGCTCTCCGAGGATCTGGTGGGTGATGGTGGAACCCGCGAGCGGGACGGCGAAGAGGTTCTTGCGCGCCTCTTCCATGCCCTTCTGGATCGCCGCGGGGACCTCCTTGGCCTTGCCGTACCCGAGGCCGACGTTGCCCTGGCCGTCGCCGACCACGACGAGCGCGGTGAAGGAGAACCGACGTCCACCCTTGACGACCTTGGCGACGCGGTTGATCGCGATGACCCGCTCTTCGAGCTGACCTTCAGCCATGCTTAGAACTCCAATCCGGCTTCACGTGCGCCGTCGGCGACACCGGCGACACGTCCGTGGTAGCGGAAGCCACCACGGTCGAACACGACTGCGGAGACACCCGCAGCCTTGGCGCGCTCGCCGACCCGCTTGCCGACCGACTTCGCGGCATCCACGGTTGCGGTCGCACCACCCTTGACGTCGGTCTCCATCGTGGAGGCGGACGCGACGGTGCGCCCGGCGACGTCGTCGATCACCTGGGCGTAGACGTGCTTGTTCGAACGGAACACCGCCAGGCGCGGACGCGCGGCGGTGCCTCGCACGTTCTTGCGGACCCGATGGTGACGGCGCTTGCGCCCCGCGACCTTCTGCAGCACTGGAACCTTCTCCTACTTCGCCGACTTGCCGGCTTTGCGCAGCACGCGCTCGTCGGCATATCGGATGCCCTTGCCCTTGTAGGGCTCGGGCTTGCGGATCTTGCGGATGTTCGCGGCCACCTGGCCGACGAGCTGCTTGTCGAAGCCGCGCACCGTGATGCGCGTGGCCTGGGGCACCTCGAAGGTGATGCCCTCGGGTGCGTCGAAGTGCACCGGGTGCGAGAAGCCGAGCTGGAGCTCGAGCTTCGACGGACCCTGGGCGATGGCCCGGTACCCGACGCCGACGATCTCGAGGTCACGGCTGTAGCCCTCGGACACGCCCTGCACCATGTTGGCGACCAGGGAGCGCGTCAGGCCGTGCAGCGCACGGTTCTCGCGTTCGTCGTCGGGTCGCGAGACGACGATGTCGTCGCCGTCGCGCGTGACGGTGATCGTCGGCGGCGCATCGTGCTCGAGGGTGCCCTTGGGCCCCTTGACGCGTCACGTGAGCTCCGTCGAGCGTCACCTCGACCCCCGAGGGGATCGTGATGGGCTGCTTTCCGATGCGGGACATGGTGTGTTCGCTCCTACCAGACGTGGCAGAGGACTTCGCCACCGACCTTGCGCTGCCGCGCTTCCCGGTCGGTCATGAGGCCCTGGTTGGTGGAGAGGATGGCGATCCCCATCCCGCCGAGGACCCGCGGGACGTCCGTCGACTTCGTGTAGACCCGCAGCCCCGGCTTCGAGACGCGCTTGAGCCCGGAGATCGTGCGCTCGCGATCGGGCGTGTACTTCATCACGATCGTGAGCTTCTTGCCGGGCCGGTCGGACTGGTCCTCGACCGCGAAGCCCTCGATGTAGCCCTCGCGCTCGAGGATCTTGGCCAGCGCTTCCTTCACCTTCGACGAGGGCATGATGACCTCGTCGTGGAACGCGACGTTGCCGTTGCGGATCCGGGTGAGCATGTCGGCAATGGGGTCGGTCATCGTCATCGGCTGATCCCCCTCACCACGAGGCCTTGGTGATGCCGGGGATCTCGCCGGCGTGCGCCATCTCGCGGAAGCAGATCCGGCACAGCGAGAACTTGCGGTACACCGACCGCGTGCGACCACAGCGGGCACACCGCGTGTAGCCGCGAACCTTGAACTTCGGCTCACGCTGCTGCTTCTGGATGAGTGCCTTCTTCGCCACTTCCGCTACCTGCTTTCCTGGTCGCGGCGGAACGGAAATCCGAGCGCTCGGAGGAGCGCCCGACCGTGGTCGTCGGAAGTTGCCGACGTCACGATGGTGATGTCCATGCCGCGGACCGTGTCGATGTTGTCGTAGTCGATCTCCGGGAAGATCAGCTGCTCGGTCACGCCGAACGTGTAGTTGCCACGTCCGTCGAAGGAGTTGGGGTTCATGCCTCGGAAGTCACGGATGCGCGGGATCGCCAGGCTGACCAGGCGGTCGTAGAACTCCCACATGCGATCGCTGCGCAACGTCGCCTTCGCGCCGATCGAGTTGCCCTCACGGAGCTTGAAGCCGGCGATCGACTGCTTCGCCTTCGTGATCAGCGGCTTCTGGCCCGTGATGATCGACAGGTCGGCGACCGCTCCGTCGAGGAGCGACGCCTGCTGCGTCGCGAGCCCGACTCCGATGTTGACGACGATCTTCTCGAGCCGCGGGACCTCCATCACGTTCGCGAGACCGAGCTCCTGTTGCAGCGCAGGCCGCAACTCCTCGTCGTAGCGAGCCTTGAGGCGCGGGTTCTGGTGTGTCGTCGCCGCCATCAGACGTCCTTCCCGCACTTCTTGCACACCCGGAACTTCGTGCCGTCCGGGTCGACCCGGTATCCGACCCGCGTCTTGCCACAGGCCGGGCAGAGGAGCGCCAGGTTCGAGATGTTCACCGGCATGTCCTTGTCGATGATCCCACCCTGCATCGTGGCGTTCGTCGCGCGTTGGTGCTTCTTCGCGACGTTCACGCCGTCGACGATCGCCATGTTGCGCTCCCGCAGGACACGGGTGATCTCGCCTTCCTTGCCGATGTCCTTGCCCGAGAGCACGACCACGCGGTCGCCCTTCTTGAGCTTCAGCTTCGGTGCGGTCATCTCAGAGCACCTCCGGGGCGAGCGAGACGATGCGCATGAACCGACGGTCGCGCAGCTCCCGACCCACCGGGCCGAAGATGCGCGTCCCGCGTGGCTGCATCTGGTCGTTGATCAGGACCGCGGCGTTCTCGTCGAAGCGGATGTAGCTGCCGTCGGCGCGACGCCGCTCCTTCTTGGTGCGCACGACGACGCACTTGACGACCTCGCCCTTCTTGACCGCGGCTCCCGGGACGGCGTCCTTCACCGTCGCGACGAACACGTCGCCGATGCCCGCGTAGCGCCGACGGGTGCCGCCGAGGACCTTGATGCACAGGACCTCGCGCGCGCCCGAGTTGTCGGCAACCTTGAGCCGGCTCTCCTGCTGGATCATCGAGCGCGCTCCAGGACCTCGACCAGGCGCCAGCGCTTCTGCTTGGACAGCGGGCGGGTCTCGGTGATCCGCACGCGGTCGCCTTCGCGGCCGTCGTTCGCCTCGTCGTGGGCGTAGAAGTTGCGGGTGCGCTGGAGGGTCTTGCCGTACCGGCGGTGACGGACACGGTCGGTGACCGCGACGACGAGCGTCTTGTCCATCTTTGCCGAGACGACCAGGCCCTCACGCACCTTGCGCGGGTTCGAGCGCTGCTCGGTCTCGCCGGTCTCGGCCCGGGGTGTCACGTTGTCGTCACTCATTGCTCCGCTCCCTCGGCGAGGGCGATCTCCCGCTGGCGCAACAGGGTGTTGCACCGCGCGACGTCCTTGCGCAGGTCGTTGATCCGCGAGAAGTCCTCCAGCTGGCCGGTGGCGAGCTGGAACCGGAGGTTGAAGAGCTCTTCCTTCGCCTCACGCAGCTTGTTGGCGAGCTCGGCGTCGTTCAGCTCGCGAAGTCCGCAGGCCTCACCATTGCGCTGCTCCCTCTCCGCTACTTCCATCCGCTCCGTTCGCAGCGAGCACCATCACGCTTCCTCCTGGCGCACGATGAAGCGGGTCTTGATCGGCAGCTTGTGCATCGCGAGGCGCATCGCCTCGCGGGCCGTCTGCTCGGCAACACCCGAGAGCTCGAACATGACGCGACCCGGGCTTCACGACGGCGACCCAGTGCTCCGGGTTGCCCTTGCCCGAGCCCATGCGCGTCTCGGCCGGCTTCTGGGTGACCGGCTTGTCCGGGAAGATGTTGATCCACACCTTCCCGCCACGCTTGATGTAACGGGTCATCGCGATTCGGGCGGCCTCGATCTGGCGGTTCGTGATCCATCCCGGCTCGAGCGCCTGGATCCCGAAGTCGCCGAACGTGACGCGCGTGCCGCCCTTGGCGTTGCCGCGCATCCGGCCACGCTGCACCTTGCGGTGCCGAACCTTCTTCGGCATCAACATGGCTAGTCCTCGTCCCCGTGGAACTTGGGCGCCTCGTGGTGCTCGCGGGTCCGACGCTCGATCTCTTCTTCCTCCGCGAGGAGGCGCTCGAGCTCCGGGTCCGCTTCCTTCACGAGCGGAGCGGCTTCCTCCGGCGTCTCCTCGGCCGTCGCGTCGACGGGGACCTCGACGGTCTCCTCGTTGCGGCGGCGTCCACCGCCGGCACTGACGACCCGGCGCTTCGGCGCGGCCTCACCCGACGTCTCGCCGACCGCCATGGCGGCCTCGCGGGTGATCTTGTCCTCGGCGGCGGACTTGTAGGGCAGGATCTCGCCCTTGTAGATCCAGACCTTCACGCCGATGCGACCGAACGTCGTGCGCGCCTCAGCAGCGCCGTAGTCGATGTCGGCTCGCAGCGTGTGCAGCGGCACCCGACCCTCGCGGTACCACTCCTTGCGGGACATCTCTGCCCCGCCGAGACGACCACCGCACTGCACGCGGATCCCCTGAGCGCCGGCCTTCATCGCAGTCTGCACCGCGCGCTTCATCGCCCGCCGGAACGACACGCGGCCGGCGAGCTGGTCGGCGACACCCTGGGCGATCAGCATCGCGTCGAGCTCGGGCTGCTTGATCTCCTGGATGTTGAACTGGATCTTGGCGTTGTTCGTGATCTTGAAGAGCCCCTGACGGAGGCGGTCGGCCTCCGCGCCACGCCGGCCGATGACGATGCCGGGACGCGCCGTGTACACGTCGACCCGAAGGCGGTCGCGGGTGCGCTCAATCTCGACGCGGCTCACCGCGGCGTGCGGCAGCTGCTGCTTGAGGTAGTCGCGGATCTCCCAGTCCTCGATCAGGAACTCGCGGAACTCCTTGCCATCCGCGAACCACCGCGACTTCCAGTCGGTGGTGATCCCGAGCCGGAACCCGTACGGGTTGACCTTCTGGCCCATCAGGCGTCCTTGTCGTCGTCGGCAGCCGCGGGCTTCTTCGCAGCGCTCTTCTTCGCAGTGGTCTTCTTCGCAGTGGTCTTGGTGGCGGTCGTCTTCTTGGCCGCCTTCTTGGCCGTGGTCTTCGTGGCAGCCGACTTCTTCGCCGTCGACTTCTTCGCCGGCTTGTCATCGGTGTCGGTGGTCGCCGCCTTGGCGGTCGCCTTCTTGGTGGCCTTCTTCGTCGACTTCTTGGCCGTCTTCTTCGCGGTCGACTTCTTCGCCGGGGCCGCCTCGGCGGCCTCGTCGTCGTGGTCGTGGTCGTGGTCGTGGTCGTGCTCCGGCTCCGGCTTCGGGCGTGCGCCGGCGGGTCGGGCGACGCCGCGCCGGACCGCCCGCGGCGGCCTCGCGCCGACGGCGCTGCTCGAGCTCGTCGTCGGCATAGCGCGCCACCACGATCGTGATGTGGCTCGTGCGCTTGCGGATGCGGGTCCCCCGACCGCGAGCGCGGGGCGCCAGCGCTTCTGGGTCGGGCCCTCGTCGGCGAACGCCCGGGTGATGAAGAGCTCGTCCTCGGGCACGCTGTCGTTGTGCTCGGCGTTCGCGATCGCCGAGTCGAGGAGCTTCTCGAGGTCGTCGGCGACGCCACGCTCGCAGAGGCGCAGCGTGTCGCGCGCGCTCGAGCACGTCCTTGCCCACGACCAGCTTGAGGACCGGACGGACCTTGGTGGGCGAGGTGCGCAGGTGGCGCAGCCGAGCCGTCGTCTCGCGGGTGGCCGCAGGGGCCATGGTGTCCGCCACGGTTACCGCCTCGCCGATCGCTCTTGACCCGCGTGGAACCTGAACGTGCGGGTGGGGGCGAACTCGCCGAGCTTGTGACCGACCATCGACTCGCTGATGTACACGGGCACGTGCTTGCGGCCGTCGTGGACCGCGATCGTGTGACCGACCATGTCGGGAGTGATCGTCGAACGACGCGACCAGGTCTTGATGACCTTCTTGTCGCCGGCCGCGTTCTGCTGCTCCACCTTCTTCTCGAGGTGTTCGTCGACGAACGGGCCCTTCTTGAGACTGCGCGGCACGGTGACTCCCTCTACCGGCGCGAGCCGCGACTGCGGCGACGGCGGATGATCATCTCGTCGGACTTCTTGCCCTTCTTGCGGGTCCGGCCCTCGGGCTTGCCCCACGGCGACACGGGGTGCCGTCCACCGGAGCTCTTGCCCTCGCCACCACCGAGCGGGTGGTCGACCGGGTTCATGGACACACCACGGTTGTGGGGGCGCTTGCCCTTCCACCGGTTGCGTCCGGCCTTGCCGATCTTGATCAGCGACGCCTCGGCGTTGCCGACCGTGCCGACGGTGGCGCGGCAGTCGATCGCCACGCGGCGCATCTCCGTGGACGGCAGCCGCAGCGTCGCGAACGTTGCCCTCCTTCGCGACGAGCTGGATCGCCGCGCCCGCACCGCGGCCCATCTTGGCGCCGGCGCCGGGCTTCAGCTCGACGTTGTGCACGATCGTCCCGACCGGGATGTAGCGCAGCGGGAGCGCGTTCCCGGGCGGATCTCCGAGCCCTGGCCGCTCTGCAGCACGTCGCCGACCGTCGAGGCCCGCGGGGGCGATGATGTAGCGCTTCTCGCCGTCGCGGTAGTGCAGCGAGCGCGATACGCGCGTTGCGGTTCGGGTCGTATTCGATGGCGGCGACCTTCGCCGGCACGCCGTCCTTGTCGCGCTTGAAGTCGACCAGGCGGTACTTCTGCTTGTGACCCCCACCACGGTGGCGCGACGTCATGCGGCCGTACGCGTTGCGCCCACCCGTCTTCGGCTTCGAGGTCGTGAGCGACTTCTCCGGTCGGTCACGGGTGAGGTCCGCGAAGTCGGAGACGGTCTGGAACCGACGACCGGGGCTGGTGGGCTTGCGCTTGCGAATCGCCATCGTCCCTAGCTCCCGAAGATCTCGATGTGGTCGCCCTCGGCGAGGGACACGATGGCGCGCTTCTGTCCGGTGCGCTGCCCGAAGGTGCCGGTCTTCCGGTTGCGCTTGCGCTTGCCCTTGCGGTTGAGCGTGTTCACGTTGGTGACCTTGACGTTGAAGATGGCCTCGATCGCCTGGCGGATCTCCACCTTGTTGGCGTCGGGCGCGACGACGAACGTGTAGACCTCACCGTCGTAGGCCGCGTAGGACTTCTCCGACACGACCGGCTTGATGATGACGTCACGCGGATCGCGGTTCATGCCGTCGCCTCCGCGTCGGTCTCGTACCTCGGGCGCGGGTGCCTCGCTCTTCGCCGGCGTCGCCTTCGACGTGGCCGCGGCCGGCTTGTCGGCGAAGTGCTCGATCGCCGCGTCCAGCGTGGGCCGGGAGAAGACGATCCAGTCGTTCACGAGGATGTCGTAGGGGTTGAGCTCCTCGGGGAGCACGATCTGGACCCGGGTGCCGAGGTTGCGGAACGACTTCCAGACCGCCTGCTCGGTGCGGTCGAGGACGAGGAGCACGCGGGGTGCGCGCTCGCCGGCCGGCCGCAGACCGAGGGTCTCGAGGACAGTGATCGCCTGCTTGGTCTTGGGCTCGTCGATGCCCCAGGAGTCGACGACCTTGAGGCGACCCTCGGCGGCGCGGTCCGACAGCGCGGAGCGCAGCGCGGCCCGCACCATCTTCTTGGGCGTGCGCTGCGAGTAGTCACGAGGCTTCGGCCCGTGGGCGACCCCACCGCCGCGCCACTGGGGCGAGCGGATCGAACCCTGACGAGCACGACCGGTGCCCTTCTGGCGCCACGGCTTCGCCCCACCACCGGCGACCTCGGCACGCGTCTTGGTGCTGTGCGTGCCGGCCCGTCGGTGCGCGAGCTGCGCGGTGACGACCTGGTGGAGGAGCCCGATGTTGGGCTCGACCCCGAAGAGATCGTCGGGGAGCTCCACGCTCCCACCCTTCGTGCCGGCCACGGAGGTGACGTCGACCTTCACGACTGCTGCTCCTCGACGGTCTCGCCGACCTCGTCCGCGGGTGCTCCCTCGGCTGCCGGCTCGGCGTTCGCGGGCGGCGTGAACTTCACCTCGGGGCCTTTGACCGCGTTGCGCACGAGCACGAGGGAGCCTTTCGGCCCCGGCACCGCGCCGCGGATGAGCAGGAGCCCGCGCTCGGTGTCACCCTCGACCACCTCGAGGTTGAGGGTCGTGGTCTTCTGTGCACCCATGTGGCCCGCCATGCGCGTTCCCTTGAACACGCGTGCAGGCGTCGCGCACGCGCCGATCGCGCCGGGCTTGCGGTGGCTCTTGTGGTTCCCGTGGCTGGCGCCCTGACCCTTGAAGTTGTGACGCTTCATCGAGCCGGCGAAGCCCTTGCCCTTGCTGATGCCCGTGACGTCGACGCGCTCACCGGCGGCGAAGACGTCGGCACCGATGACCATCCCCACCTCGTAGCCGGCGAGGTCCTCGACACGAAGCTCGGCGAGGTCGCGCGCCGGCTCGGCGCCCGCCTTCGCGAGGTGCCCGAGCTCGGGGTTCGACAAGCGCTGCGGCTTCGTCGTGCCGAAGGCGAGCTGGACGGCCGCGTAGCCGTCGCGCTCGGGCGTCTTGAGCTGCACGACACGACACGGACCGGCCTCGATCACGGTCACCGGGACGACCCGGTTCTCCGAATCCCAGACCTGGGTCATGCCGAGCTTGCGCCCGAGGATCCCCTTGGCAGCCATCGTCTCTCTCGCTCGTCCATCGTTCGTGGCAGCCGGTGCTGCTCACGCGAACGCTCCCCCGGTCCGTGGCCTGGTGGCGGCGGTCCGGCGGAGCGTGTGTCGGTTGTGCCGCGCGGTTCCCAGCTGGCCTGCGCGGACGTCGGTTGGCGAATGCGTCCTGCTTGATCGTGCGCTGCCCACCGGCGTGGAGAGGCCGTGGCGGCAGAAGGGAAAGACTATCGGACCCCCACCCCTGCACGCCAGGCGGGGTCCCGCAGCCGACCCGAGGAGAGATCTCAGGCGGTCTGGATCTTGATCTCGATGTCGACGCCGGCAGGGAGATCGAGGCGCTGGAGGCTCTCGACGGTCTTCCCGGTGGGCTCGACGATGTCGAGCAGACGCTTGTGGATCCGCATCTCGAAGTGCTCGCGGGAGTCCTTGTCGACGTGGGGCGAGCGTACGACGCAGAACCGGCGGATCTCCGTCGGCAGCGGCACCGGACCCCGTACCTTGGCCTGGGTCCGCACGACCGTCTCGACGATCTTCTTCGTCGACTGGTCGATGATCTCGTGGTCGTAGGCCTTCAGCCGGATCCGGATCTTCTGTCCACCGCTCCCTGCTGCCATGTCTATCGCCCTGCTTCCACTGCGCTGTTGCCGTTCGCTGCACTCACGTCATTCGCTCCGTTCGCAGGGCATCGAGATCGCCTACTTGAGGATCTTGGTGACGCGACCGGCGCCGACGGTGCGGCCACCTTCGCGGATCGCGAAGCGGAGGCCCTCTTCCATGGCGATGGGGTGGATGAGCTCCACCGTCATCTCGGTGTTGTCGCCCGGCATGACCATCTCCGTGCCCTCGGGCAGGGTGATGGCTCCGGTGACGTCGGTGGTGCGGAAGTAGAACTGCGGGCGGTAGTTGCCGAAGAACGGCGTGTGCCGCCCACCCTCTTCCTTGGTCAGGACGTAGACCTGCGCCTCGAAGTTCGTGTGGGGCGTGATGCTGCCCGGCTTGGCCAGGACCTGACCGCGCTCGACCTCTTCCTTCTTGGTGCCCCGGAGCAGGGCGCCGATGTTGTCGCCGGCGCGGCCCTCGTCGAGGAGCTTGCGGAACATCTCGACGCCGGTGCAGGTGGTCTTGGTGGTGTCCTTGATCCCGACGATCTCGATCTCGTCGCCGGTGTTGAGGATCCCCTGCTCGACCTTGCCGGTGACCACGGTGCCACGACCGGTGATCGTGAAGACGTCCTCGATCGGCATCAGGAACGGCTTGTCGAAGTCGCGCTTCGGCTCGGGGACGAAGGTGTCGACCGCCTCCATGAGCCGCCACGACCTGGGCCGCCGCGTCGGCGTCGCCCTCGAGGGCCTTGAGCGCCGAGACCCGGACGATCGGAGTGTCGTCGCCGGGGAACTCGTACTCGTTGAGCAGCTCGCGGACCTCGAGCTCGACGAGCTCGAGGAGCTCCTCGTCCTCGACCTGGTCGACCTTGTTGAGGGCGACGACGATCGAGGGAACGCCCACCTGACGGGCGAGCAGCACGTGCTCACGCGTCTGGGGCATCGGGCCGTCGGTGGCCGCGACCACGAGGATCGCACCGTCGACCTGGGCCGCACCGGTGATCATGTTCTTGATGTAGTCGGCGTGACCGGGCATGTCGACGTGCGCGTAGTGCCGGTTCGGCGTCTCGTACTCGACGTGGGAGATGTTGATCGTGATCCCACGCGCCTTCTCCTCCGGCGCCTTGTCGATCTCGTCGAACGCGGTCGCGGTGGTGTTCGCCGGGTCGCTCTCGGCCAGCACCTTCGTGATGGCCGCGGTCAGCGTCGTCTTGCCGTGGTCGATGTGACCCATCGTGCCGACGTTGAGGTGCGGCTTGTTGCGCTCGAACTTCTCCTTGGCCATGGCGAGGCCGTTCCTTTCGCTGTGCTTCCTGGTGGTGAACGAAGTGGGTGCCGGGTCGCCTACTCGCCGTGGACCCGGGCGGTGATCTCTTCGGAGACCGACTGCGGTACCTGCCGGTACGAGTCGAACTGCATCGTGTAGGTCGCGCGCCCCTGGGTGCGCGAACGAAGGTCAGTAGCGTAGCCGAACATCTCCGAGAGCGGCACTTGGGCGTTCACGACGTGTGAGGTGCCCTTCTGCTCCATCCCCTCGACCTTGCCGCGGCGCGACGAGAGGTCGCCGATGACGTCTCCCATGAAGTCCTCGGGCGTCACGACCTCGACCTGCATGATCGGCTCGAGCAGCACCGGGTGCGCCTTCTTCGCCGCGTCCTTGAACGCGATCGAGCCGGCGATCTTGAACGCCATCTCGCTCGAGTCCACGTCGTGGGAGGAGCCGCCGGTGAGGATGGCGCGCACGTCGACGAGCGAGTAGCCCGCGACGACACCACCTTCCATGGCCTCCTGGATGCCGGCATCCACCGCGGAGATGTACTCGCGGGGGACGTCGCCTCCCTTGACCTTGTCGACGAACTCGTAGCCGCCTCCGGGCCCGGTGGGCTCGAGGCTGATGATGACGTGGCCGTACTGGCCGCGCCCGCCGGTCTGGCGGATGTAGCGCTGCTCGACGTCCTCGATCGGCTCGGTGATCGTCTCGCGGTACGCGACCTGCGGCTTCCCGACGTTGGCGGCGACGGAGAACTCGCGGATCATCCGGTCGACCAGCACGTCGAGGTGCAGCTCGCCCATCCCGCCGATGATGGTCTGGCCGGTCTCGTCGTCGGTGTGGACCTGGAAGGTCGGGTCCTCCTCCGAGAGCGCGCCGAGCGCCTTGCCGAGCTTGTCCTGGTCGACCTTGGTCTTGGGCTCGATGGCCACCTGGATGACGGGCTCCGGGAACACCATCCGCTCGAGCACGATCGGGTTGGCCGGGTCGCAGAGCGTGTCACCCGTCGTGGTGTTCTTGAGGCCGACGGCGGCGACGATGTCGCCAGTGAAGACGCCTTCCTTGTCCTCGCGGTGGTTCGCGTGCATCTGGAGGATGCGCCCGATCCGCTCCTTCTTGTCCTTGGTGGCGTTGAGGATCGCGCTCCCGGCAGCGATGCGGCCCGAGTAGACGCGGAAGTAGGTGAGCTTTCCGACGTAGGGGTCGCTCATGATCTTGAACGCCAGGGCCGAGAACGGCGCGTCGTCCTCAGCCGGCCGATCGATCGGCTCATCCGTCTTCATGTCGGCGCCCTGCACCGGCGGGATGTCGACCGGGCTCGGGAGGAAGTCGACGACCGCGTCGAGCAGCGTCTGGACACCCTTGTTCTTGAATGCCGTGCCGCAGAGCACCGGGACCACCTCGCCGCTCAGGGTGGCGGCTCGCACGGCGGAGCGGAGGTCCTCGGCCGTGATCTCCTCGTCGCCGACGTACTTCTCGAGGACGTTCTCGTCGAACTGGCTCACGACGTCGACGAGCTCGTGCCGCCACTTGTCGGCGTCACCCTGCAGCTCGGCGGGGATGTCGACCGTCTGGTAGCTCTCGCCCATCTCGTCGGACCAGACGAGAGCCTTCATGAGCAGGAGATCGATCACGCCCTGGAACTCGCTCTCGGCGCCGATCGGCAGCTGGACGAGCGCCACCGTCGCGTCGAGGCGGTCCTTGATCATGTCGACGCACCGGTAGAAGTCGGCGCCGACACGGTCCATCTTGTTGATGAAGCACATGCGCGGCACGTTGTACTTGTTGGCCTGACGCCAGACGGTCTCGGTCTGCGGCTCGACGCCGGCAACCGCGTCGAACACGGCGACGGCGCCGTCGAGCACGCGCAGGGAGCGCTCGACCTCGACCGTGAAGTCGACGTGGCCGGGCGTGTCGATGATGTTGATCCAGGTGTCGCGCCACACGCACGTGGTCGCCGCACTGGTGATGGTGATGCCGCGCTCCTGCTCCTGGACCATCCAGTCCATGACCGCAGCGCCCTCGTGCACCTCACCGATCTTGTAGGTCTTCCCCGTGTAATAGAGGATGCGCTCCGTCGTCGTGGTCTTCCCCGCGTCGATGTGCGCCATGATCCCGATGTTCCGCACGCGACCGAGCGGAACCTCCCGAATGACCGGCCCGCCCTTACCCTTCTCGTCTGCCATCTGCTTCTTCTTCTCTGTGGATTCTTCAGGTCAACAATGTTCGAACGCCTCGCTCCGGCCGAACGTTCCGGCGCCCAGGCCGTGCACCAGGGAGGTCCTGACCGCAGGGGTGCTCCTCGGCGAGGAGCAGTTGCGCCGACTCCGGAGAGACCCGGGTCGAAGACCCGACCGAGCGAAGCGAGGGAGCAGGGGCTCGCCGGACCAAGGCGCAGCGACGAGCCGAGGTGCGCCCCGGAGGGCAGGGCCGGGCGAGTTCAGGAACGTAACGACAAGAGGACCAAGCGCATTACCACCGATAGTGAGCGAACGCCTTGTTCGACTCCGCCATCTTCTGCAGGTCGTCCTTGCGCTTGATCGCGGCGCCGAGCCCGTTGCTCGCGTCGAGCAGCTCGGCCGCCAGACGCTCCGCCATCGTCTTCTCCCGGCGCTGGCGCGAGTACCCGACGATCCAACGGATCGCGAGCGTCGTCGCCCGACGGGGACGGACCTCGACCGGCACCTGGTAGGTGGCACCACCGACGCGGCGGCTGCGCACCTCGAGGGCCGGGCGGACGTTCTCGACCGCACGCTTCAGCGTGGGGACGGGGTCGCCGCCGGTCTTGGTCTCGACCTCGGTGAGTGCGTCGTACACGAGGCGCTCGGCCACCGAGCGCTTCCCCGCGAGCAGGACCTTGTTCACGAGCTGGGTGACGACCACCGACCGGTAGACGGGGTCGGGCAGCAGGTCGCGACGGGATGCGGGACCCTTGCGTGGCATCTCAGCCCTCCCGCTTCGCGCCGTAGCGGCTGCGGGCCTGCTTGCGGTCGGACACGCCACTCGCGTCGAGCGCTCCGCGGATGACCTTGTACCGCACACCCGGGAGGTCCTTCACACGACCGCCGCGCACGAGCACGATCGAGTGCTCCTGAAGGTTGTGGCCGATGCCCGGGATGTAGGCGGTCACCTCGATGCCCGACGTCAGCCGGACGCGCGCGACCTTGCGGAGCGCGGAGTTCGGCTTCTTGGGAGTCGTCGTGTAGACGCGCGTGCAGACACCCCGACGCTGCGGGGAGCCCTTGAGCGCGGGCGTCTTCGACTTGTCTCGCTTGGTCTCGCGGCCCTTGCGGACCAGCTGTTGGATCGTGGGCACTCGGTGACCTTCAGTTCGGGTATCGGCAGTTCGGGTATCGGCAGCTCGGGGAACGGCGGTGACGTGCGTTCGGGAGAGTCGAGAATAGTCTCACTCCCCGGTTCCGGTCCCTTCGAGGGGAGCCACGTCGTCGGCGATCTCGGCGTCGGGGACGGCGGTGAGCACGCCCGCCGTGGCAGCGAGCTCTTCCTCGCCACCGCTGCCGATGCTCTCCCGCAGGTACTGCGCCATCTGCTCGGCGTCGAACTCCGACGAGTAGAAGGGCAGCGGCTCGTAGTCGGGCGCGTTGGTCGCGATCTCCCGGTAGGCGGGCATGCCCGTACCGGCCGGGATGAGCTTCCCGATGATCACGTTCTCCTTGAGCCCGAACAGGCCGTCGACCTTGCCCTCGATCGCCGCCTCGGTGAGCACTCGCGTGGTCTCCTGGAACGACGCCGCGGACAGCCACGACTCGGTGGCCAGTGAGGCCTTGGTGATCCCCATGAGCTCGGGCCGACCCTCGGCCGGCTGCTGCCCTTCCTCCACGAGCCGACGGTTCGTGTCGGCGAAGAAGCGGGCGTCGGCCTTCTGGCCCGGGAGGAAGGCGGAGTCCCCCGGCTCGGACACGCCGACCCGGCGCAGCATCTGGCGGATGATCACCTCGACGTGCTTGTCGTGGATCGACACGCCCTGCTCCCGGTACACCTTCTGCACCTCGTCGACGAGGTACTGCTGGGTCTCCCGGATTCCCTTGACCTCGAGCACCTTCTTCGGGTCGCGCGGCGTCTCGTCGTCACCGGTGAGCTGGTCACCCGCGGAGACCTCGGCCCCGTCGTGGACCTTCGGTCCCCTGGCACCGGCGTACAGGTGGGCCCGTCGGGACACGACGTACTCGACCTCTTCGCCGTCGTCGCCGACGACCACGATGACGCGCTCGCCCTTCTCGTTCTCCCCGATCCGGACGACACCGGAGTTCTCGGCGAGGACCGTCGCACCCTTGGGCGTCCGGGCCTCGAAGAGCTCGACGACGCGGGGCAGACCGTGCGTGATGTCGTCACCCGCCACACCACCGGTGTGGAAGGTCCGCATCGTGAGCTGGGTCCCCGGCTCACCGATCGACTGGGCGGCGATGATGCCGACCGCCTCACCGAGGTCGACGGGCTTCCCGGTGGCGAGCATCGTGCCGTAGCACTTGCCGCACACACCCGAGATCGAGTCGCAGGTGAGCACCGAGCGGACACGCACCCGGTCGACGTTCTTGTCGTGGGCGAGCTGCTCGATGTGCTCCTCGCGCAGCTCCGTGTCCTTGTCGAGCGTCGTGCCGTCGCTGAGCTTCACCGGCTCGAGCAGGCAGCGACCGAGGAGCTTCGTCTCGAGGTAGCGGTATGCGTCACCCTCGGAGTCGATCTCCTCGACCCAGATCCCACGGGTCGAGCCGCAGTCCTCGTCGCGGACGATGAGCTCCTGGGCGACGTCGACGAGTCGACGCGTCAGGTAGCCCGAGTCCGCGGTGCGGAGCGCGGTGTCGGCGAGACCCTTGCGGGCACCGTGGGTGGAGATGAAGTACTCGAGGACCGACAGGCCCTCGCGGAAGTTCGACTTGATGGGGCGAGGGATGATCTCACCGCGGGGGTTGGCCACCAGGCCGCGCATGCCGGCGATCTGGCGGACCTGCACCGCGTTGCCTCGGGCCCCGGAGCCGACCATCATCTCGATCGGGTTGAACCGGTCCTTCGCCATCTCGGCGTGCATGGCGTCGGCGACCTTGTCGGTGGCCTCGGACCACAGCTCACGCTCGAGCTGACGACGCTCGTCGTCGGTGAGCAGCCCCTGGTCGAAGTTCTGCTCGATCTTGTCGGCCTCGCCCTCGAACTTCTCGAGCAGCGCGGCCTTCTGGGCCGGCGTCTTGACGTCGGCGATCGAGATCGTGAGCCCGGAGCGGGTCGCGAACTCGAAGCCCAGCGCCTTGAGGTTGTCGAGGCTCTCGGCCACCTCGGCCCGCGAGTACGCCTCCACGAGGTCGCCGACCACCTCGGTCAGCGCCCGCTTCTTCAGGCCGCCGTCGTCCGACGCACGGAACGGGAAGTCCGGCGGGAACGCCTCGTTGAAGAGCAGACGACCGAGGGTCGTCTCGACGAGGACCGTGCCGTTGCCGTTCTCACCGTTGCGCTTGATGACGAGCGCGCCCGGGTTGACTTCCTTGCCCTTGTCGTCGAAGCGCGGGGAACATCTCGGCCGGGAAGCGGCCGCCGGGCATCCGCACCTTGATCTTGGCGTGGATCGACACCGAGCCATCCGTGGTGTCGCCACCGCGGACGCCCGGGCTTGCGTGTCGTACGCCATGATCGCCTCGTCGAGGGTCGAGAAGATCCGCCCCTCGCCGGGCGCGCCGTCGACCACCTCGGTGAGGTAGTAGACGCCGATGATCATGTCCTGGCTGGGCACGGCGATCGGGCGACCGTGCGCCGGCGACAGGATGTTGTGCGCCGACAGCATCAGCAGCCGGGCCTCGGCCTGCGCCTCCGCGGAGAGCGGCAGGTGCACGGCCATCTGGTCACCGTCGAAGTCGGCGTTGAACGCCGCGCAGACGAGCGGGTGGATCTGGATGGCCTTGCCCTCGATGAGGACGGGCTCGAACGCCTGGATGCCGAGACGGTGCAGCGTGGGGGCGCGGTTGAGGAACACCGGGTGCTCCTTGATGACGTCCTCGAGGACGTCCCACACCTGCGGACGCGAGCGCTCCACCATCCGCTTCGCGGACTTGATGTTCTGGGCGTACTCGAGGTCGACGAGCCGCTTCATGACGAACGGCTTGAAGAGCTCGAGCGCCATCTGCTTGGGCAGACCGCACTGGCGCAGCTTGAGCTGCGGGCCGACGACGATGACCGAACGGCCCGAGTAGTCGACGCGCTTGCCGAGCAGGTTCTGGCGGAACCGGCCCTGCTTGCCCTTCAACATGTCGGAGAGCGACTTCAGCGCGCGGTTGCCCGGGGCCCGTGACCGGGCGCCCACGGCGGCCGTTGTCGAACAGCGCGTCGACGGCCTCCTGGAGCATCCGCTTCTCGTTGTTGATGATGATCTCGGGCGCACCGAGGTCGAGCAGACGCTTCAGCCGGTTGTTGCGGTTGATGACGCGTCGGTAGAGGTCGTTGAGGTCGGACGTCGCGAACCGACCACCATCGAGCTGCACCATCGGGCGCAGGTCCGGCGGGATCACCGGGACGGCGTCGAGCACCATCCCCATCGGCGAGTTGATCGTGCGACCGTCGTCGTCGACGCGGTTGAACGCCGAGATGACCTTCAGGCGCTTGATGCCCTTGGCCTTCCGCTGACCCTTGCCGGTCGCGATCATCTCCTTGAGCGCGACCTCCTCCTCCGGCATGTCGAGGCGCGAGATGAGGTCCTTGACGGCCTCGGCACCCATGCCGCCGGTGAAGTACTCCTGGTAGCGGTCGACGATCTCGCGCCACACGCGCTCGTCGTCGACGAGCTGCTTCGGGGCGAGCTTGGCGAAGGTCGTCCACACCGTCTTGAGGTGCGTGATCTCCGCCTCGCCACGGGCGCGGAGATCCTCCGCGTCCTTGTTGTACGCCTTCTCGGCGCGCTCCATGTCGACCTTCTTGCCCCCACGGGACTCGAGGTCGGCGACCTCCTTCTCGTACTCCTCGTGGCGCGCCTTCAGGCGGCCCTCGAGCTCGGCCTCCAGGTCACCGATCTCGGCCTGCATCTCGGCCTCGAGCTCGGGCTGGTCCGTGTGGCGCTTCTCCTCGTCGACCCAGGTGATCAGGTGGGCCGCGAAGTAGATGACCTTCTCGAGGCTCTTCGGCGCGATGTCGAGGAGGTACCCGAGCCGGCTCGGGACGCCCTTGAAGTACCAGATGTGCGTGACGGGCGCGGCCAGCTCGATGTGGCCCATCCGCTCACGACGGACCTTCGAGCGCGTGACCTCGACGCCGCAGCGCTCACAGATGATCCCCTTGAACCGGACGCGCTTGTACTTGCCGCAGTAGCACTCCCAGTCCTTGGTCGGCCCGAAGATCTTCTCGCAGAAGAGGCCGTCCTTCTCCGGCTTCAACGTGCGGTAGTTGATCGTCTCGGGCTTCTTGACCTCACCGTTCGACCACGTGCGGATCTGATCCGCCGTCGCCAACGCGATGGACAACCGTGCCGATTCGTTCACGTCGTGCACTACGCGCTCCTACTTCCCGCTTGGCTTCCCGATCGAGGGATCGAACGGGTGTGCCCGGTGGTCAATACCAACCGGTGGTCAGTACCATGTGCGGACTCGCGCTCGCGCTCCCGCGCGCGCGCTGCGTCTTCTTCGTCGGTCCCGCGCTCGGGGCGGGAGAGGTCGATGCCGAGGGCCTCGGTGGTGCGGAAGGCGTCCTCGTCGAGCTCGCGGATCTCGACCTCCTGGCCGTCCTCGTTCATCACGCGGACGTTCAGGCAGAGCGCCTGCATCTCCTTGATGAGCACCTTGAAGCTCTCGGGGATGCCGGGCTCGGGGATGTTCTCGCCCTTCACGATCGCCTCGTACACCTTCACGCGGCCGAGGACGTCGTCGGACTTGATGGTGAGGATCTCCTGCAGCGCGTACGCGGCGCCGTAGGCCTCGAGCGCCCACACCTCCATCTCACCGAAGCGCTGACCGCCGAACTGCGCCTTCCCACCCAGCGGCTGCTGCGTGATCATCGAGTACGGGCCGGTCGAGCGCGCGTGGATCTTGTCGTCCACGAGGTGCGACAGCTTCAGGATGTACGAGTAGCCGACCGTCACCGGGCCGTCGAACGGCTCACCCGTCCGACCGTCGTAGAGGGTCGCCTTGCCGTCGTTGCCGACCATGCGCTGGCCGTCGTCGCCGTCGGGGTTGAGCGTCTCGAAGAGCCGCAGGATCGTGCCCTCCGGGCCCGACTGCTCGACCTCGTCCCAGTGCGCGCCGTCGAACACCGGCGTGGAGACCCACACCGAGGGCTCGGTCTGCGTGCGCGTCTTGGTGTCGACGCGGGGGCCGCGGCGCTGGCCCTCCCAGCCGTGACGGGCCGCGTAGCCCAGGTGCGCCTCGAGCACCTGACCCACGTTCATGCGGCTCGGCACACCGAGGGGGTTCAGCACGATGTCGACCGGCGTGCCGTCGGCGAGGAAGGGCATGTCCTCGATCGGGAGGATCTTGGAGATGACGCCCTTGTTGCCGTGGCGGCCGGCGAGCTTGTCGCCCTCGCTGATCTTGCGCTTCTGGCCGACGTAGACCCGCACCAGCTGGTTGACGCCCGGCGGGAGCTCGTCGCCCTTCTCGCGCGAGAACTCGCGCACCGCGATGATCTTGCCGGTCTCGCCGTGGGGCACCTTCAGCGACGTGTCGCGCACCTCGCGCGCCTTCTCACCGAAGATCGCACGGAGCAGGCGCTCTTCCGGCGTGAGCTCGGTCTCACCCTTCGGCGTGACCTTGCCGACGAGGATGTCGCCGGGGCCGACCTCGGCACCGACGCGGATGATCCCGCTCTCGTCGAGGTCCTTGAGGATGTCCTCGGAGAGGTTCGGGATGTCGCGCGTGATCTCCTCGGCACCGAGCTTCGTGTCGCGGGCGTCGATCTCGTGCTCCTCGATGTGGATCGAGGTGAGCACGTCGTCCTTCACGAGCCGCTCCGAGAGGACGATCGCGTCCTCGAAGTTGTGGCCCTTCCACGACATGAACGCGACGAGCAGGTTCTTGCCGAGGGCGAGCTCGCCCTCGTGCGTGGACGGACCGTCGCAGAGGACGTCGCCCTCCTTGATCTCGTCGCCGGTGTTCACGAGCGGCTTCTGGTTGATGCAGGTGCCCTGGTTCGAGCGCACGAACTTCGAGAGCTCGTACGTGACCTTGCCCTTGCGGGAGCCGCCGTCGTACTCGACGCTGATCGAGTCGCCGGACACGTCGGTGACGCGTCCGTCGCCCTCGGCGAGGATGACGTCGCCGGCGTCGCGCGCCGCACGGGCCTCCACGCCGGTGCCGATGAACGGCGCGGTGGGCTGCAGCACCGGCACGGCCTGGCGCTGCATGTTGGCGCCCATCAGCGCACGGTTGGCGTCGTCGTGCTCGAGGAACGGGATCAGCGCCGTCGCGACCGAGACGATCTGCTTCGGCGAGACGTCCATGTAGTCGACCTCGTTCGGGTCGACGTACGCGAGCTCGCCGCGCCGGGCCCGGACCAGCACGCGGTCGTCGACGAACTTGCCGTTCGTCGTCGAGCACGGCGTTCGCCTGCGCGATGACGTAGCGGTCCTCGTCGTCGGCCGCGAGGTAGTCGAGCCGACCCGTCGCCTTGCCGTTCTCCATCTTCCGGTACGGGGTCTCGATGAACCCGAACGGGTTGATCCGGGCGAAGCTCGCGAGGTAGCCGATCAGGCCGATGTTCGGGCCTTCCGGCGTCTCGATCGGGCACATCCGGCCGTAGTGGCTGGGGTGCACGTCGCGGACCTCGAAGCCCGCACGCTCACGCGACAGACCGCCGGGCCCGAGCGCCGAGAGACGCCGCTTGTGGGTGAGGCCGGCCAGCGGGTTCGTCTGGTCCATGAACTGGCTGAGCTGGCTGGAGCCGAAGAACTCCTTGATGGCCGCGACGACCGGACGGATGTTGATGAGCGTCTGGGGCGTGATGGCCTCGACGTCCTGGGTCGTCATGCGCTCGCGGACGACGCGCTCCATGCGCGAGAGGCCGACGCGCACCTGGTTCTGGATCAGCTCACCGACCGAACGCACCCGGCGGTTGCCGAAGTGGTCGATGTCGTCGCGGAAGTAGTCGTCGGGCTGGTCGTTGGAGTGCA
Organism: uncultured Acidimicrobiia bacterium; assembly: GCA_963809885.1. GTDB lineage: Bacteria > Actinomycetota > Acidimicrobiia > IMCC26256 > PALSA-555 > JALHSW01. The sequence goes on from CAWELA010000002.1 coordinate 565,636, forward strand.
GCTTCACCAGGTACGAGACCGTCGCGAGGATGTCGGCCTTCGACAGCTGGTAGTCGACCGGGCCCGCTCGGGATCGGCGTTCGGGATCGAGAGCTCGTACTTGGCGAGCGGGAGCTTCGGGTACTCGTCGGCCAGCTTCTTCGACACCTTGTGGCGCCCGACCTTGGCCATGTCGTAGCGCTTGGGGTTGAAGAAGAGGTTCTCGAGGAGGCTGGCGCGCGCGAGTCGGGCGTCGGCGGCTCGCCCGGACGCAGCTTCCGGTAGATGTCGATGAACGCCTCTTCGGCGTTCTCGGTGTTGTCCTTCGCGAGCGTGTTGCGCATCGAGTCGTACGGGTTACCCTGCGTGTCGAGGATGAGGTAGAGCAGCTCCTCCTCGGTCTCGCCGAAGCCGAGCGCCTTGAGCAGGACCGTGACCGGCTGCTTGCGCTTGCGGTCGATGCGGACGTAGACGATGTCCTTCTTGTCGACCTCGAACTCGAGCCACGCGCCCCGGCCCGGGATCATCTTGGCGTCGACGACGTCCTTCTCGGGCTGGGTCTTGTCGGGGCTGATGCCGAAGTAGACGCCCGGCGACCGGACGAGCTGCGAGACGACGATGCGCTCGGTGCCGTTGATGATGAAGGTGCCGCGGTCGGTCATCATGGGGAAGTCGCCCATGAAGACCGTCTGCTCCTTGATCTCACCGGTCGGCGAGTTCATGAACCGGGCGGTGACGAAGAGCGGACGCGCGTAGGTCATGTCCTGCTCGCGGCACTCCTCCTCGGAGTGCTTCGGCGGGTCGAAGACGTGGTCGGCGAGCTCGAGCTTGAGCGTGCCGGTGAAGTCCTCGATCGGCGAGATGTCGCGCGAGGACCTCGGCGATGCCCTCGTCGATGAACCGTTGGAACGATTCGCGCTGGACGGCGATGAGATCCGGGAGCTCGAGGACCTCGGGAAGCTTGGCGAAGGACAGACGTTCGCGGGACGCGAGACGAGGCACAAGCGACTCCTCGAGGTGAAGGACGCGTGCCGGGCAGCGCGGACCGAAATTGGGTCAGCAAGGGCACGAACGGAGCAGACACGGCTGCAGAGATGCTAGACCGCGGCGCGATGTCCGTCGCAAACAAACGCAGCGCTGCCCTGAGGTGCCGCGGCATCCGGGGCGACGCCTGACGGCTCGGGGAGGATACAGACCCACCCCCGCGAAGGGTCAAGCGATCCGGTTCGGACAATTGCGCGCGTATCGGACGCCTCGCCGCTACTTGAGCTCGACGGTGGCGCCGGCGCCCTCGAGCTGCGCCTTGGCCTTCTCGGCGTCCTCCTTGGAGGCCTTCTCGAGGACAGGCTTCGGCGCGTTGTCGACGAGGTCCTTGGCCTCCTTGAGCCCGAGGCTCGTGAGCGTCCGGACCTCCTTGATGACCTGGATCTTCTTGTCGCCGGCCGCGGTGAGGACGACGTCGAACTCGTCCTGCTCCTCGGCGCGCCGCGGCCTCGCCGCCACCGCGCCGGCGGCGGCGCCGCGGCGACCGCCACCGGGGCCGCGGCGGTCACGTCGAACTCCTCTTCGAACGCCTTCAGGAAGTCGTTGAGCTCGAGGACGGTCATGTTCTTGAAGACGTCCAGCAGCTCGTCGGTGCTCATGGTTGCCATTGTCATTCTCCTTCGCTGTCGTCTCGTCGGCGAGTCGACTCGGCTCCGCGGCCGGGGGTATCGCCGTCCGCGGTCGACTCGCTCGCATCGGATCGGTCGGCTCGGGGTCGGTGCTCGGCGCGGCTCGGCGTTCCGGCCGTCGAAGCCTCGGCAGCGCCTCGCCTCGGCGGCTCGACGGCGGCCTCGGCGGCTCGGCCGCGCGCGGTCGTCGAGGCCTCGCCGCCCTCGACCCGCTGGTCGACGAGCGCCTTGACGCCGTAGGCGAAGTTGCGGGTGAACGCCTGGAACAGGCCCGGCGGCCTTGGTCAGCGGCGCCTGGAAGCCCGCCGGCCAGCCGGGCCAGCAGCACCTCTCGCGGCTGACGTCGGCGAGGGCGGTCACGTCGGCGGCGTCAGCACCCGGGGCCCGAGCAGGCCGCCCTTGACGACGAGCGCGGGGTTCGTCCGGCCGAAGTCGCGCAGCGCCTTGGCCGCGGGCACGGCGTCGCCGCTGGACGAAGGCGATCGCGACGGGCCGCTCGAGCAGCGGGACAGGTCCGTCGATCCCGGCCTCCTCGACCGCCCGGCGGGCCAGCGTGTTCTTGAACACCTTGTACTCGGTGTCCGCGGGCCGCAGGGACGCTGCGCAGCTCCGCCAGCTCGCGACCGTGAGGCCCGCGGTACTCGGTGAGCACCGCGGCGTCGGCGTCGTCGAGCTTGGTGCGGATCTCCTCGACGACTGCGGTCTTCTCTGGTCTCGGCCATGAGTGCTCCGTCAGGCAACGAAACGGGGCGCCGCAGACGACGCGAGACGCCCCGAGTTGGAGTCGGCAGGTCGCCTCGTCCGGCGGGCGGAGCCCATTACCTCTCCCGATGCGCCCGGCGAGACCGGAGGTCTGCGGCGGAACGCTTGGTGGTAGGCGGAGCAGCTAGCTCGGGAGCGCTACGCCGCGGCGAGTCGTCGCGTCGGCGCGCGGCGGGGTCGATGCTGGACGCCGGGGCCCATCGTCGACGACAGCTGACGCCGACTTGAGGTACCGGCCCTTGGCCGACGCCGGCTTGGCCCGCACGATCTCGTCGAGGACCGCGTGGAAGTTCTCCACCAGCGGCGTCACGATCGAAGCTCGACCTTGCCGATCGGCACGTGCACGTTGCCGTACCGGTCGGTGCGGTACTCGACCTTGCCGGCCTTGAACTCGGCCACGGCCTTGCCGACGTCGTTCGTGACCGTGCCCGTCTTCGGGTTCGGCATGAGCCCGCGGGGACCGAGGGTGCGACCGAGCTGGCCGACCTGGGCCATCAGGTCGGGGGTGGCGATGGCGACGTCGAAGTCGAGGAAGCCGTCCTCGACGCGGGCGACGAGGTCGTCGGCACCCGACGACGTCGGCGCCGGCTTCCTCGGCTTCGCGGGCGGCGTCGCCCTGTGGCGAAAACCGCGACCCGGACGGTCTTCCCGGTGCCGTGGGGCAGCGACACCGTGCCGCGGATCATCTGGTCGGCCTTGCGCGGGTCGACACCGAGCCGGAACGTGGCCTCGACGGTCTCGTCGAAGTTGCGCTTCGCCAGCGACTTCACCAGCTCGAACGCCTCGGCCGGGCTGTGCAGCCGGTCGCGGTCGAACCGCTTGGTCGCGTCGCGTACTTCTTGCCGTGCTTGGTCATCGGCACTCGCTCCTCCTCGCTCGTCGGCCCGGACTCCGGCGGCGAGGTCCTCCGCCGGGGCGGGTCGTCCGCTGGTCGCGTGCGTGCGTCAGTCGATGACCTTGATGCCCATCGAGCGGGCCGTGCCCCCACCTGGCGCATCGCACCGTCGAGGTCGATCGGCGTTGAGGTCGGGCATCTTCGTCTCGGCGATCTGGCGGACCTGCGCCCTGGTGACCGTACCGACCTTCTCGGTGCGCGGCGTTCGCCGCGCCCTTCTCGACGCCGGCCGCCTGCCGGAGCAGGAACGGCGTCGGCGGCGTCTTGGTGACGAACGTGAACGACCGGTCCTCGAAGATCGAGATCTCGGCCGGGATCGATCATGCCCGCGCTGGTTCTCGGTCGCCGCGTTGTACGCCTTGCAGAAGTCCATGATGTTGATGCCGTGCGGACCGAGCGCCGTGCCCACGGGCGGCGCCGGCGTCGCCTGCCCGGCCTGGATCTGGATCTTGACCATCGCGGCGAACTTCTTCTTTGCCACTGTGCTTAGCGCATCCTTGCTCTGACGTCGCGTCCTACAGCTTCGCGACCTGGCCGAACTCGAGCTCGACCGGGGTCTCACGACCGAAGATGTTGACCAGCACCTTGAGCTTCGAGCGGTCGACGTCGATCTCGGAGATCGCGCCGTTGAAGTCGGCGAACGGGCCGGTGACGACCCGAACCTGCTCGCCCTTCTCGAACTCCACGCGGGACGCACCTTCTTCTCGCGGCCGGTGCGCCCTCGAGCTTCGCGACGCCGAGGATGTCCTCGACCTCCTTGCGCGACAGCGGCGTCGGCTTCGAGCCGCTCGGGCCGACGAAACCGGTGACGCCCGGCGTGTTGCGCACGACGTACCAGGAGTCGTCGTCGAGGTCCATGCGCACGAGCAGGTAGCCGGGGAACACCTTCTTCTGCACGACGCGCCTTGCTGGCCGCCCTTGAACTCGATGACGTCCTCCATCGGGATGACGACCTCGAAGATGCGCTCCTCGACGTGCATCGAGCGGATGCGGTTGAGCAGGTTCTGCTTCACCTTGTTCTCGTAGCCCGCGTACGTGTGGACGACGAACCAGTCGCCCGGGCGGTCGAACGGGCTCGGCTCGGCCGGCGCGGCGGCCTCCTCGTCGACGTCGGTCGGCGTCGAGGCTCCTCGACGGCGACCCTCGACGACGTCCTCGACGGCGACCGCCTCGACGAGCACCTCCTCGACGGCCGGCGTCGTCGGGCGCTTCGGCCGCGGGCGTCGGGTCGAGCCCGAGGAACGGCCGCGGCGGCGCTCGCGTCGACGGTCTCGCTCGACCGGTCGGACTCGCTCTCGCCGGTGGTTTCGTCAGTGAATTCGAAGGCCATCGATCTCAGTCGAAGAGGAAGAGGACGAACTTCGAGGAGAAGTAGTCGTACCCGAAGATGAGGCGGTCATGAACACGACCGCGATGAGCACGACGATCGTGGAGTTGACGACCTCCTTGCGGGTGGGCCACGCGACCTTCTCGAGCTCGGACCCGGACCTCGCTGAGGAACTGGCGCGGACCGGTGTGCTCGCGCTTGACGTCCGAGCCCGGCGCCGGGCGCGACCGCTTCGGCGCGCGGGCTTGTCGGCCTCTTGCTTCGCCATCAGCGTTTGGTCTGTCGGTTCATGCGGCTCGTGTCATGGCGTCGTCGTACGGTTCATCTGCGGGTCAGAGCAGGGCAGGAGGGACTCGAACCCCCAACCGCCGGTTTTGGAGACCGGTGCTCTACCAATTGAGCTACTGCCCTCCGGCACCGGGCGCCGAACCGTCGAGGATAGCAGCGGCACGCCGCGCCGGTCCGTGGCGTCACTGCCGGGTCCGTACAGGCGCCGTCGACGGGCGCACCGCGCGACCCGCCGATCCGGCCGTCCGGCGTGGCGCGGGCGCTGCGCGCGGGCCACTCTCAAGGCTCCGCACCATGGCGCGAGGCGATCGCCCCGGCGCCGGCACCAGGTGACCGCCCTCGATGCACCCGCGCCCGACCTGCTGCCGCCGTGCGCTACGCTCCGGCGGGCGTGGGTGCTCCACGGGTTCTGGCGAGGCGCGGGAGCCGCGCGGCACGCCTACCCGGCGAGCGGCATGGCACTGCGTGACGCGAGTCGTAGTCGCGAGCGCGGCCCGCCGACGGGCCCGGGCGAGCGAGCACCGCGCCGTCGGTGGCCCCGGCGGCGCCACGGCGCCGCCGATCGCACCCACGTAGGCGAGGCGCTTGCCCGAGAGCACGGAGCGGATCGCCCGCTGCTCGGACGCCTCTCCGATCGCTGCGAGCGTCTGGCTCAGCACGCCCGGCGCCGGCTCGAGGTACTGGGTGCGCAGGAGCTGGAGGCTCCGGAGCATCCGGCGGTAGCGGGCGAGCTCGGCCTGGCAGCGCAGGCACGACTCGACGTGCGCGCTGCACCGTCAGCGCGACGGGCGCGTCACCGTCGACCGTCGCGGGCAGGACGAGGGCGACCTCTTCACACCGCACGGGCCGACCTGCCCTCCGTCTCGTCGAGCAGGTCGCGGAGGCGCTTCCGGCCCCGGTGCAGGCGGACCTTCGGCCGCCGCGACCGAGATCCCGGTCTCGGCGGCGATGTCGTCGTGCGACAGGCCGTAGACGTCCTTGAGGATCACCGTCGTGCGCATCGCCGGCGGCAGCTGGTCGAGCGCGGCGGCGACGTCGCCGAGCCCCGCGGTCGAGGCAGCGAGGTCGTCGGGGCGGGCGTCGAGGCGGACGTCGGCCTGCTCGGGCACGTCGTCGAGGTGCACCGTGCGACGTCGGCTTGCGGCGATCCACCAGCGTGTACGAGGAGTTCGCGGTGATCCGGTAGAGCCACGTCGTGAACGCGGCGTCACCACGGAAGCGCCGGATGCCCTTCCAGGCTCGGAGGTATGCCTCCTGCACCACGTCTCGTGCGTCCTCCTCGTTCCCGGTGAGACGGACGGCGAGCGTGTACGTGTCGACGTAGGTGCGGCGCACCAGCTCGTCGAACGCGCCCCGGTCCCCCCGGCGAGCCGCGTCGACGAGCACGTGCAGCTCGTCGGGCGCCTCTGGCGAATCTCGATGTGCATCCATATGACTCCGAGCGACGCTACGGGGTTACCAAGGGGTAAGCCCAGCGACGAAGCCCCAAAGAAACCCAACGTTCACAGGCAGCCCCCAGCGGTACTGCCCGAGACCGCAAGCACGGCGACTCGGAACGTCGAGCAGGGAGGTCGCGGGTCGAGGAACCCGCGACGAGCGGAAGCCGAAGGCGACGAGACCCGGTCGAAGACCCGACCGAGCGCAGCGAGGGAGCCAGGGGCTCAGGCGCCGAGAGGCGGCCGAGGAGCGGGGTCAGCGACCCCGCGACCGGGCAGCTACCGGGTCTCCTTGTGGAGGGTGTGCTTGCGGTCGAAGCGGCAGTACTTCTTCATCTCGATCCGCTCACGGTCGTTGATCTTGCTCTTCGTGGTGATGTAGTTCCGCCGCTTGCAGTCCTCGCAGGCGAGGGTGACCTTCACCCGCTTGTCGCTGGCCATCTGCGTTCGCTCCGCATGAGGCCTTGCGTTACTTGATGATCTTGGTGACGCGACCGGCGCCGACGGTGCGGCCGCCCTCGCGGATCGCGAAGCGCAGGCCCTCTTCCATGGCGATCGGGGCGATGAGCTCGACCGTCATCTCGGTGTTGTCGCCCGGCATGACCATCTCGGTCCCCTCGGGGAGCTCGATCGCGCCGGTGATGTCGGTGGTGCGGAAGTAGAACTGCGGGCGGTAGTTCCCGAAGAACGGCGTGTGCCGGCCACCCTCTTCCTTGGTCAGGATGTACACCTGGCCCTCGAAGTTGGTGTGCGGGGTGATCGAGCCGGGCTTCGCGAGGACCTGCCCGCGCTCCACCTCTTCCTTCTTGGTGCCGCGGAGCAGCGCGCCGATGTTGTCGCCGGCACGGCCCTCGTCGAGGAGCTTGCGGAACATCTCGACGCCCGTACAGACCGTCTTCGTCGTGTCCTTGATGCCGACGATCTCGATCTCCTCGTTCGACCTTGACGATCCCGCGCTCGACGCGGCCGGTCACCACCGTGCCGCGACCGGTGATCGTGAAGACGTCCTCGATCGGCATGAGGAAGGGCTTGTCGACGTCGCGGGTCGGCTCGACGATGAAGCTGTCGACCGCGTCCATGAGCTCGATGATCTTGCCCGACCACTCGGCGTCGCCCTCGAGCGCCTTCAGCGCCGAGACGCGCACGATCGGGGTGTCGTCGCCGGGGAACTCGTACTCGTTGAGGAGCTCGCGCACCTCGAGCTCGACGAGCTCGAGGATCTCCTCGTCGTCGACCATGTCGGTCTTGTTCAGCGCCACCACGATGGAGGGCACGCCGACCTGGCGGGCGAGCAGCACGTGCTCACGCGTCTGGGGCATCGGGCCGTCCGTCGCCGCGACCACGAGGATGGCGCCGTCCATCTGCGCCGCACCGGTGATCATGTTCTTGATGTAGTCGGCGTGGCCGGGGCAGTCGACGTGGGCGTAGTGACGGTTCTCGGTCTCGTACTCCACGTGGGAGATGGAGATCGTGATGCCCCGCTGCTTCTCCTCCGGCGCCTTGTCGATCTGGTCGAACGCGGTGAAGGAGGTGTTCGGGTTGGCCTCGGACAGGACCTTGGTGATCGCCGCGGTCAGGGTCGTCTTGCCGTGGTCGATGTGACCGATCGTCCCGATGTTGAGATGCGGCTTGGTCCGCTCGAACTTCGCTTTCGCCATGGGACGTGCTCCTGCGCGTGAAGAGCGAGGGTCCGAGGGACCCTCGCGGTATCGGTACTGGTAGCGGTGGCGGGACTCGAACCCGCGACGCCGCGATTATGAGCCGCGTGCTCTGCCATCTGAGCTACACCGCCGAGCCCCCTTACGGACTCGAACCGTAGACCCCTTCCTTACCATGGAAGTGCTCTGCCGACTGAGCTAAGGGGGCGAAGCGCCCAGGCTAGTCGAACCGAAGTCCACGCTCCCGAGCCCGGGCGCGGTCGGGGTCTCGTCGGTGATGGCTAGCCTCCGACGATGCCCGCGCCCGATCCGCCTCCCGCACCGACCGTCACCCTCCGCATCGCCGACCGGTCCGACGCCGAGGCGATCCGGGCGATCTACAACGTCGAGGTGCTCGACCTCGACGGTCACCTTCGACCTGGTCCCCCGCACCCTCGCCGAGCAGGTCGCCTGGATCGACGGCCACTCGGGTGCCCACCCGGCGATCGTCGCCGTCGTCAGGTGGCACGGTCGTGGGGTTCGGTTCGCTGTCGCCGTACCGGGACCGACCGGCGTACGTGACCTCGGTGGAGGACTCCGTGTACGTGCACCGCGACCACCGGGGCGCCGGCGTGGGCCGGCTCCTGCTCGCCGAGCTGCTCCGGCTCGGGCGTCGACCACGGGTTCCACGCCGTCGTGGCCCGCATCGTCGGCGGCCACGAGGCGAGCATCGCGCTGCACGCGGCGTTCGGCTTCGAGGTGGTGGGCACCGAGCGCGAGGTCGGTCGGAAGTTCAACCGGTGGCTCGACGTGGTGCTGATGCAGCACCTGCTCTGACTCCGCACTCGTGGGGCGCCGGAGGTCTCAGCGGTGGGCCGGGCTGGATTCGAACCAGCGTAGGTTTCCCAGCAGGTTTACAGCCTGCCCCCTTTGGCCACTCGGGTACCGACCCTGAGGGCCGCGTACAGTAGCAGCCGTCACGATTTCTCCTTTCTGACGAGGTGTCGCGCCCATGCCCACGTTCGACGTCGTCTCCGAGGTCGACATGCAGGAGATCCGCAACGCGGTCGACCAGGCCAGCCGGGAGATCTCGACCCGCTACGACTTCAAGGGCACCGACTCGTCCGTCGAGCTCACCGACAAGACGATCGAGCTGCACTCCGAGAGCGACCAGCGGCTCAAGGCGCTCGTCGCAGGTGCTCGAGGAGAAGCTGGTGAAGCGGAAGGTCTCCCTGAAGGCCCTCGACTACGGGAAGATCGAGGAGGCCTCCAAGGGCACGGTCAGCCAGACCGTGACCCTCAGCGTGGGGATCAACCAGGAGAAGGGCAAGGAGATCGGCAAGTTCATCAAGGAGCTCGGCCTCAAGGGCGTCTCCCACCAGATCCAGGGCGATCAGCTCCGGGTGAGCGGCAAGAAGCGCGACGACCTGCAGTCGGCGATCGAGGCCATGCGGAACCACGACTTCGGGATCCCGCTGCAGTTCACCAACTTCCGCGACTGACCCGCCCCCCGATCTCGCGACCTGGCTCAGGACGCGTCGCGGAGGCGGCGGACGCGCTCGGGCGTCGGCGGGTGCGTGGAGAACAGGCTCGCGAACTGGAGCTTGCGGCCGGTGAGCGGGTTGATGATGTAGGCGCTCGCCTCGGCCTGGGGCACGTTCATCGGCACCTGCTTGCGCGTACGCCTCGATCTTCTCGAGCGCACGGGCGAGCGGCTCGCCGCTGCCGCACAGGTGCGCACCGCCGGCGTCGGCTTCGAACTCGCGCGAGCGCGAGATCGCCATCTGGATGAGCATGGCCGCCATCGGGGCGAGGATCATCATGAGCAGCGACGCGATGACGTTGTTGTCGCCGCCGAACCAGAACGCCATGCGCGCCGCGAAGGTGATCGCGAGCGCGACGGCTGCGGCGACGGACCCGATGAGGATGTCGCGGTGCTTCACGTGGCTGAGCTCGTGGGCGAGCACCCCGCGCAGCTCGTCCTGGTCGAGCACCTGGAGGATGCCCTGGGTCACGCAGACCGCGGCGTGGTTCGGACCGCGACCGGTCGCGAAGGCGTTGGGCTGCTGCTCGGGCGACATGAACACGCGCGGCATCGGGATGTCGGCGCGCTGCGCGAGATCCTCGACGATCGCGTAGAGCTCGGGGGCCTGCTCCCGGGTCACGGGGACGGCACGGGCGGCCTTGATCGCGAGCTTGTCGGAGAACCAGTACGAGCCGCCGCAGAAGGCGACGCCGAGCAGCAGCCCGATCGCCAGGCCGCTCGTGCCGCCGACGGCGGCGCCGATGACCATGAACAGGGCCCCGAGCCCGGCGAGCAGGCCGGCGGTCTTGAGTGCGTTGCGCATGTCGATCACCTCTCCCCCTCTCAACGCCTGGGGGAAGGGCGCGCGTTCCCACGCCGCCCTCAGCGGGTTGCGATCAGGAGGATCAGGCCGGTCGCCACGACGAGTGAGGACGCCAGGCGGGCCCGGCCCAGCCGCTCGTGCAGGAGGAGCCACCCCAGGCCGGCGCCGAGGACCACCGAGGACTCCCGGAGCGCGGCGACGTAACCGACCGGGGCGAGCCGGACCGCGGCCAGGACCATCGAGTAGGCGAGGACCGAGGCGAGCCCGCCGGCCAGGACGCGCCAGCGCTGCGGCGGTGCGGAGGTAGCGGACGAGCGTCGCCCCCGCGACCCCGGGCGACGCCGACGGCGCTCAGGGCCAGGGCTGCGCCGAGCACGACGAGGATCCCGTACCCGAAGCCGCTGTCCGAGCGGCGGGCGCCCGCGGCGTCGATGGTGGTGTAGGTCCCGATCGTCAGCGCAGTGAGGAGCGACCACCCGAGCGCGAGCATCCCCACGCTCGGGCGGACGAGCGAGGCGAGGCCGGCCACGACGATCACGATCGCCAGCCAGGACGGCACCGAGAGGAAGTCGCCGAGGAACACGACGCCCCCGATCGCGGCGAGCAGGGCGCCGCCGCCGCGGGCGAGCGGGTACGCGAACGAGAAGTCGCCATGGTGGTACGCCCGGACGAGCGCGCCGACGTACACCACGTGCACGATGCTCGACGCGACGAGGAACGGGACCGCGTCCCCGGGCGGTAGGCCCGTGAGCAGGAGCACCGGCAGGAAGCAGATGCCACCGACCAGGAACTGACCCCACGCGGTGAGGAACCGCTCACCACTCGTCTTGACGAGCAGGTTCCATCCCGCGTGGAGGAACGCGGAGCCGAGCGCGAGGAGGGTCGCCTCGAGCAACGTGCGCCGGTCAGTCGTAGTACCCGGAGTGCTTGTACAGGCAGGGGATGCCCTCACCCCGGAACATCTCGACGTTGCGGCGGTCGTCCTCGATCGCCGAGCGCAGGTCGAAGCCGCGCGTCCGCAGCTCCCACACGGTCGCCTGCTTGAAGTCACGTGAGACGTCGTAGTCGCCGTACGAGCGCATCACGAGGAGGTCCCAGCGGATCGCGTAGCGGTGGAGCCACGCCTCGGTGAGCTCGTGGACGCGCTGCGGTCGAGCGGTCAGCAGGACGATGCGCAGCTCGGGGTCGAGGAGGTCGAGCAGGACCTTGACCTCCTCGATCACCGGGTCGTCACCGCAGGCGTCGAAGAACGCACGCCAGTCGCGGCGGGGTGCCTCCAGGTAGTGCTGGCGGCTCACCGCGTCGGAGAGCACGCCGTCGATGTCGATCACCGCGGCCGGACCGGGCTCGACCGGCCCGTCCCGCCAGGTCCAGTGCTCGGGGATCGCGGCACCGTCAGTCTTCGTCCGACGGTCGCCTGGGCGAGGTACCGGGCCTTGATGCCCTCGACGACGCTCGGGATCCGCGAGCGTCGTCGTGTCGCCGAGCGCCTCGTCCTCGCTCACGTTCTTGAGCAGACGGCGCATGATCTTGCCCGAGCGGGTCTTGGGCAGGTCATCGGTGAAGAGCACCGACCTGGGCTTCGCGATCGGGCCGATGTGGCGGGCGACGTGGTCGCGGAGCTCGTCGGCGAGGGCGTCGCTCGGCTCCTCCCCGGACCGCAGGATCACGAACGCGGCGATGGACTGCCCGGACGTCGCGTCGGTGCGTCCGACCACCGCGGCCTCGGCGACGGCGTGGTGCCCGACGAGGGCGTGCTCGACCTCGGCGGTGGAGATGTTGTGGCCCGGAGACGAGCATCACGTCGTCGACGCGTCCGAGGAGCCAGAAGTAGCCGTCGTCGTCCCGCTTGGCGCCGTCGCCGGCGAAGTACCGGCCCGGGAAGCGAGCCCAGTAGGTCTCGCGGTAGCGCTCGGGGTCGCCCCAGATGCCTCGCAGCATCGAGGGCCAGGGCTGGGTGAGCACGAGGTAGCCGCCGCCGGGGATGTCGACGCTCTTCCCGGCGTCGTCGACGATGTCGGCACCGATGCCGGGGAGCGGGAACGTGGCCGAGCCGGGCTTGAGCGTGGTCGCACCGGGCAGCGGGCTGAGCATCATCGCGCCGGTCTCGGTCTGCCACCACGTGTCGACGACCGGGCAGCGCTCGGCGCCGATGTGCTTCCAGTACCAGACCCACGCCTCGGGGTTGATGGGCTCTCCCACCGTCCCGAGGAGGCGCAGGGTCGAGAGGTCGCAGCGCTCCGGGTACTCGGCGCCCCACTTCATGAAGGTGCGGATCGCGGTGGGCGCGGTGTAGAGGATCGTCACGCCGTAGCGCTCGATGATCCGCCACAGGCGGTCCTTGTCGGGGAAGTCGGGGGTGCCCTCGTACATCACGCTCGTCGTCCGGTTGATGAGCGGTCCGTAGACGATGTACGAGTGGCCGGTCACCCAGCCGACGTCGGCGGCGCACCAGTACACGTCGGAGTCGGGCTGGAGGTCGAAGACCTGCTGGTGGGTGAACGCGACCTGGGTGAGGTAGCCCCCGGTCGTGTGCATGATGCCCTTGGGCTTGGCGGTCGTGCCCGACGTGTAGAGGAGGTAGAGGAGGTCCTCGGCGTCCATCGGCTCGGGCGGGCAGTCGGTGCTCTGGCGCTCGACGAGGTCGTGCCACCAGACGTCGCGGCCGTCGGTCCAGGGGACCTCGTTCTCGGTCCGCCGGAGCACCAGGACCTTCTCGATGGACGGGCACTCGGCGACCGCGGTGTCGGCGGTCTCCTTCAGGGGGAACACGGTGCCGCGTCGCCAGGCGCCGTCGGCGGTGATGAGGACCTTGGCCTCCGCGTCGTCGATGCGGTCGCGCAGCGAGTCGGACGAGAAGCCGCCGAAGACCACCGAGTGCGGAGCCCCGATCCGGGAGCACGCGAGCAGGGCCATCGGGAGCTCGGGCACCATGCCGAGGTAGACGTTGACCCGGTCGCCCTTCTCGACGCCGAGCTCCTTCAGCGCGTTGGCGAGCTTGCTCACCTCGTCGAGCAGCTGCGCGTAGGTGATCGTGCGGGTGTCGCCGGGCTCGCCCTCCCAGTGGTAGGCGACCTGGTCGCCGTGGCCGTTGGCGACGTGGCGGTCGAGGCAGTTGTACGAGGCGTTGAGCTTGCCGTTGACGAACCACTTCGCGAACGGCGGGTCCCACTCGCACACCGTGTCCCACTCCTCGAACCAGTCGAGGAGATCGGCGGCCTGGCGGGCCCAGAACCCGTCGGGGTCGGCGTTGGCCTCGTCGTAGATCTCGGCGTCGACCGTGCGGGCGTTGCGCTTGAAGGTGTCAGAGGGCGGGAAGGTCCGTCCCTCGGCCAGCAAGGACTCGATCGCGTCCGACATCTGCACTCTCCCCGGGTCCGGCGTCGCGAAGCGGGGTCAGGCTATCGGCCCGGACGCGACGCTCCCGCCGGGCGGACCCGGCGGGAGCGGCGGTCGTGAAGAGCCTCGAACGTGCTGGCTACGCGAGCTTGCCGGCTTCCTTGCCCACGTGGCGGATGCCGAACGCGAACACGATCTGGCTGATCCCCCGGAACATCGCCATCAGACCGACGTAGAAGAGGAGCAGCTGCCCCTTCGTCGTGACGAGCTGCTGGGAGGTCCAGAACGCGAGCACGAGGAACAGGATCCCGGCGATCAGGCCGAGCCACCAGAGCGGGTTGAAGTCCTTGGTGGCCACCGCGGCGATGATCTCGAAGAGCCCCATGAAGAGGAGCAGGAACCCGAGCACCGACGCCAGCGCCCAGAACGCCTCTTCGGGCTGCACGAACGCCCAGATCCCGGCGAGGACGAACAGCACCCCGAGGATCCCGTGCAGGACCTTCCATCCGGTGCTGTCGGCCCCCATCATCAGGAACTCGTTGAACGCCCCGATGATGAACACGATGCCGAGGATGACCCCCACCGTCGTGATCGAGCGGTCGTTCATGCGCAGCACGACCAGCGAGATGATGAACCAGAGGCACCCGGTGACGAGGAACAGCCACCAGGCCTTCGCCGCATCTCGGACGTCGCCGGCGGCCTGTTGTGTTGCAGTCATGGACTTCCCCTCCTGAGACCTGCTGAGACCTGCGCCCTCGTGCACGCCTGTCTGCGTCGCCGGACCCGGTGGCCCGACGAGACCGGAAGGGACGCTAGTGGACGGGTCGTTCGAGCGTGATGACCCGATGGGCGCCGAGTCCGGTCGGGTCACGAAGCGCCTCGGCCTCGCCCACTCGACTCCTGCCGGCGATCGCCTCGAGGTCCCCGAGGTGCGCGCGCGCTCGCCACTTCGCCCGGCCCTCCTCGACGAGCTCGTCGGCGCCGAGGTCGGTCAGCCACTCGGCCTGCGTCGTCTCGGCCGTGACCGTGAACCCCGCCCGTCCGGCCACCGAGCGCAGGTGCTCCAGCGGGACGTCACAGGTGATGTCCTGCGTGCCGGGTGTAGCCAACGGGTCACCGCCCCGCTGGTGGAGGTGGTAGGTCCGCAACCATCCGCTCGGCCCGGCCGGCCCGCGCTCGGCGAGCCCTGCGGCGACGTCCGCATAGTCGAGCAGCAGCACCTCGCCACGGTGCAGCACCGCGGCGAGGGCCGCGAGCCAGTCGGACACGCCGCTCGGCACGGGCAACCGGATCCCCGGTCCGAGCGGTGCGCCCGCCGCGACGAGATCGGCCTCGTGCGCCAGACCCGAGTCGGCCGGCACGAGCAGCTCCGTCAGGTGCTCCCCTTCCAGGGCGACGCGGACCTCGGCCCAGCCTTCGCCGGTGTGCTGCACGATGCGCACGGGCAGGTTGTCGAGCAGCTCGTTCGCGAGCACCACGCCGTCGAACGCCACGCCGGGGAGGTCCGCGAGCGACGCGACGATCGGCCCCTGGCCGGGGACCGGCTCATCGCGCTCGTCCGGATCCACGCTCCGCAGCATCGGACCGAGCGCCTCGTCCGCCGGCTCGATCTCGAGGAGCTCCGACTGCTTGGCGCGCAGGAGCGTCGAGCGCTCGACCAACACGTACCGCAAGGCCCGTGCGCACGCGGGCGTCGGCGCGCAGGACGTCGGCCGCGAGCCGCCCGCGTCCGGCCCCGACCTCGACCACGACGAAGGGATCCGGCGACCCCAGGCGCCGCCACACCTGGTCGAGGTGGCGACCCATGAGCAGGCCGAAGAGGGCACCGATCTCGGGACTCGTGACGAAGTCACGTCCGACGCGCCCGGCGCCACCACCCGCCGTGAAGAAGCCGCCCTCCGGGTCGTAGAGCGCGGCCTCCTGGAATGCAGCGAACGTGATCGGTCCGTTCCGCCGGATCCGATCGGCCAGCTTCTCGGTGAGCATGTGACGTGTGGGCGCCATAGACCGGTCCGATTGTCACATGCTCCCGGAGGTGGTGGGAGTGGCTCGCCCTAACCCTGGGTGAAAGCCAGCTCGCCGACGCGGGCGACGATGTGCGGTGCGACACCGCAGATGATGACGACTGCCGTCGAGAGGAACATCGCCGCGGTGAGGGCGATCGGGACCGGCGACGACTCGGCCGTCACGACCGGCTCCTCGGCCTCGTGGAACCACATCCGGCGGACGACGGCAACGTAGTAGTAGAACGCGATCACCGAGTTGATCGCGGCGATCACACCCAGCACGACCGCAGAGGTCGTGCCCGCGTCGAAGACCGCTCGGAACATCACGAACTTCGCGAACCACCCGGCGAAGGGTGGGATGCCGGCGAGCGAGAACAGGAAGATCGAGAGCAGGACCGCGGTGCGGGGATCGGTCGTCCCGAGCCCCGAGAAGCTCTTGACCTCGGAGGAGTGGGTCCGGCGCGCCACGGCGATCACCGCCGCGAAGGCGCCGATGTTCATCGCGCCGTAGATGATGATGTAGATGATGACGGCTTCCCACGCCGTGTTGCCGACGACGTCGCCGGCCACCGCCAGCGGCACCAGGATGAAGCCGCCCTGCGCGATCGACGAGTAGGCGAGCATCCGCACCACGTTCGTCTGCTTGAGCGCGGCCAAGTTCCCGAGCGTCATCGACACCGCGGCGAGGATCCAGAGGATCGGTTCCCACGAGTCGGTCGAGTTGAAGAACCCGAACTTGATGATCGTCAGGAGCGCGACGAACCCGCCGGCCTTCGACGCGACCGACAGGAAGGAGGTGACCGGGAGCGGCGCCCCGACATAGGTGTCGGGTGCCCAGAAGTGGAACGGCACCGCACTCACCTTGAATGCGAAGCCGACCAGGGTGAGGAAGATCGCGACGGCGAAGAGGGCCGGCGCGTTGCTGAGCGCGTAGCGGTTGATGTCGGTCAGCAGCGTCGAGCTCGACAGTCCGTAGATCAGCGACATGCCGTAGAGCATCACCGCGGAAGAGAGCACCCCGATGAGGAAGTACTTCAGTCCGGCCTCGTTGGACTTCGTGTCGTGCTTGCGCCATGCCGCGAGGATGAACGTGGGGATCGAGATGGTCTCGAGTGCGACGAAGATCGAGATCAGGTCGCGGGACATGGCCATGACCAGTAGCCCGAGCACGGACGTGAGCATGAGCACGTAGTACTCACCGCGGTAGTAGTCGCCCTCCGAGATCTCGTCGAATGACAGGAGGAGCGAGAGGTACGCGACGACCAGGAAGAAGCCCTGGAACGCGAGCGCATAGTTGTCGACGACGATCGCACCGCCGAACATCGAACGGTCGGTGCCGTCGGCCGCGAGTGTGAGCACCGGGATCAGCGCACCGAGGACGCCGAAGCTCGCGAGGCGCGGGGCCAGCTGCGGGCGCCCGGAGACGAAGAGGTCCACGAGCAGGCAGACGATGATCGTCCCGGTGAGGACGATCTCCGGCGCGAGCGCGTGGTAGTCGATCGAGGGGTTCACGCGCTATCCCCCGAAGACCTTCGTCACGTTGTTCACGGCGCCGTCGGTGATCGAGAAGAGCAGGTCCGGGTAGAAGCCCAGGATCACGGTGAGGAGCAGCAGCGGCGTCCACGCGATCCACTCCAGGACGTGGACGTCGTGGATGTGGGCGTGCTCGAACTCCGGCTTCACCTTCCCGAAGGCCACACGCTGCAGCATCATCAGCAGGTAACCCGCAGCGAGCACGGTGCCGATCGCCGCGATGACCATGAACGTGCGATACGTCCAGAGGTTGTTGTCGGAGCCGAACAGCCCCTGGGCGAGGGGCGACGGGTCGTACGCGGAGAGCACCGCGGGGAACTCACCCCAGAAGCCCGCGAGGCCCGGGAGCCCGAGTGAGGCCATCGCGGTGAACCCGAGGATCCAGCCGAGCTTCGGTGCCTGGGTGAGCAGGCCGCCGAGGCGGCTCATCTCGCGGGTGCCGTAGCGCTCCTGCACCGATCCGGCGAGGAAGAAGAGCATGCCGGTGATGAACCCGTGGGCGACCATCCCGAAGACCGCGGCGTTGAGGCCGAAGCTGGTGAGCGTCGCGATGCCCAGCATCACGAAGCCCATGTGCGACACGGACGAGAAGGCGATGAGCCGCTTCATGTCCCTCTGGGCGAGGCAGCACAGGGCCCCGTAGATGATGCCGATCACGGCGAGCAGCCCGATCCAGGGCGCCCACTCCTCGGCCCCCTTGGGCAGGATCGGCAGCGCGATGCGGATGAAGCCGTAGGTGCCGAGCTTCAGCATGATCGCGGCCAGCAGCACCGAGCCCACGGTGGGTGCCTCGGTGTGGGCGTCGGGCAGCCAGGTGTGGAACGGGAACATCGGCACCTTGATCGCGAAGCCGAGGAACAGCCCCGCGAACAGCAGCACCTGCGTCGCTTGCGTGATCCCGTCGGCGCCGAGACGCGACAACGTGACCATGTCGAACGTCTCGACCTTCGACGTGAAGAAGATCGCGAGGAAACTCACCAACATGAGCGCCGAGCCGAACAGGGTGAAGAGGAAGAACTTGATCGACGCGTACTCGCGGTTCGGCCCGCCCCAGACACCGATCATGAAGAACATCGGCAGCAGGACGAGCTCGAAGAAGATGAAGAAGAGGATGAGGTCCTGGGCGACGAACGTGCCGTTCATCCCGACCTGGAGCAGCAGGATCAGTGCGAGGAACGCCTTGGGGTTGTGCGGCTCGGGGAAGTGGTCCCACGAGTAGATGATGCAGAGGATCACCATCAGCATCGAGAGGATCAGCAGCGGCAGGGAGATGCCGTCGACGCCGAGGTGGTAGCGGCTGTGGATGAGGGGGATCCACGGCTTGTTGATCTGGAACTGCAGCTTCCCGGACGCGCCGTAGTCGAAGCGGGCGAGGATCCCGATGCCCACCGCGCCGGTGACGACCGCGGTGAGGAGGGCGATCGACTTGACCGCAGTCTCGTGGACCTTCGGGATGAGCAGCACCAGCGCCATGCCGACGAGCGGCACGAACACCGCCAGCGTCAACGCCGAGTCGTCGAACCAGTCCATCGCTCCGTAGCCCTTCCGATGCCGATCTAGAGGACGTTCGTCAGGAACAGGATGAGGCTGAGCAGCCCCACCGATGCGAACAGCAGCAACGCGTACCGCTGAACCTGCCCTGTTTGGATCTTGCGCAGCTCTTCACCGGCCGCACCGGTCTCGGTCGCGAGCGCGTTGACCGAGCCGTCGACCACTCGCTGATCGAAGGTGTCGTACGCGACCCGCCCGAATGCACGGGCACCGCGACCGGCACCGTTGACCACACCGTCGATCACGTGCTGGTTGACCCAGTACGAGGCCCGGGCGACCGGCCCGGTGATGCCGTCCACGATGACGTCCTCGTAGAGGTAGTCGAGGTAGTACTTGTTCTCGAGGAACGTGTAGCCGGCGTGCGCGACCTTGTTGCGCTTGGTGAGGTCCTTGAGTGCCCCGAGCTCCTCGCGCCGGAACCAGTAGAAGGCCGCGATGCCGATCGCCAGCGTCGCGAGCGCGACCGAGATGATCGCCTTCGGGTAGTCGAACTCGGCGTGGGCCAGGTCGGGGAACGCAAAGGTGGGCTCGACATACTCGGCGAACTTCTCGAGGCCGAGCGGTGCGGCGTTGACGAGCCCGATGAAGACGGCGAACACCGCGAGGACGACGAGCGGGATGGTGATCGAAGCGCTCGGACTCGTGTGGGTGGTGAGTGCCCCGGTACTCGCCGAAGAAGGTGAGGTACACACATCTCATCATGTAGGCCGCGGTCAGGAACGCACCGATGAGGCCGATGATCAGGAACGTGTCGAACCCGTTCGCGCCCGCGTTGGCGAGGATCTCGTCCTTCGACCAGAAGCCGGCGAGCGGGAAGATGCCCGCCAGCGCCAGCGAACCGATCAAGAACGTCCAGAAGGTGATCGGCATCGGCTTACGCAGCCCGCCCATCTCGCGCATGTCGAAGCTGTGATGCGTCCCGCCGTGGCTCACCGAGCCAGCACCGAGGAACAGCAGCGCCTTGAAGAACGCGTGGGTGAACAGGTGGAAGACCGCGGCCACCCAGGCACCGACGCCGAGCGCCATCACCATGTACCCGAGCTGGCTGATCGTCGAGTACGCCAGGACCTTCTTGATGTCCTGTTGGACGAAGGCGAGCACCGCCCCGATCAGGATCGTGATCCCGCCGATGAGCGCCATCATGTTCACGCCGCCGTCACCGATCGAGAAGCCCTCGTAGAAGACCGGGTACAGCCGGGCGCCGAGGAAGACACCGGCGACCACCATGGTGGCAGCGTGGATCAGCGCCGACACCGGTGTCGGACCGGCCATCGCGTCCGGGAGCCAGGTGTGGAGCGGGAACTGCCCGCTCTTCCCCATGATGGCGATCATCAGGCAGACGGAAGCGGCCAACAGGATGTCGTGCTGACCGAGCGGCCCGTTCGCGTAGAGGTTGGTCTGTTCGATGCCGAACGAACCGACGGCGAAGAAGAGGATGATCACACCGATCATCAGCCCGATGTCGCCCGTTCGGGTCGTGAGGAACGCCTTGATCGCGGCACGCGAGTTGGCCGGATCCTCCCACCAGAAGCCGATGAGCATGAACGAGCAGAGGCCCACGAGCTCCCAGCCGACGATCATCTGCAGGGTGTTGTCGGCGACGACGAGCAGCAGCATCGACGACGTGAAGAGCGAGAGGCACGCGAAGAACCAGGTATAGCGGTGGTCGCCGCGCATGTACCCCGTCGAGTAGATGTGCACGAGCAGCGAAATGAGCGTGACGACGAAGAGCATCATCACGGTGAGGCCGTCGACGTAGGTACCGACGCTGAAGGTGACCCCGCCGGTGCGCCACCACGTGATCGAGTGCACCACCGGCTGCACGACCGCGTGCTCGCCGCCGGAGAGCAGCACGCCCTTGCCGAACGCACCGAGGCCGACGGAGTGCCCCTCGGCGTTGCTGACGCGGTCGATCCATTGCGCGGCCGTGATGCAGGACAGGACGAACGACGCGCCGACCGACGCGATCCCGAGCCAGGCGCCCCCCTTCGGCAATCGCTTGCCGAAGAAGAGGATGACGAGGAACGAGAGCGCGGGGAGCGCCACGACGATCCAGACGGAGTCGAGCATCATCGGATGAGTCTCAGCCCTTCAACTGGTCGACCTCATCGAGGTCGGGACTGCGCAGGTTCCGGTAGATGAGCAGGACGATCGCGAGGCCGACTCCCACCTCGGCCGCAGCGATCGCGATGATGAACAGGGCGAAGATCTGGCCACCGACGTCGTGGTTGAACGCCGAGAAGGCGACCAGGTTGATGTTCACGGCGTTCAGCATCAGCTCGACGCTCATGAGCACGAGCACGCCGTTGCGTCGAGCCAGCACGCCGTAGACACCCGTCCCGAAGAGGAACGCGCTGAGGATCAAGAACTGGTTCAGCTCCACGGCGTCAGTCCCTTCTCGCCAGGACGACGGCACCGACGAGCGCAGCGAGCAGGAGCATCGAGACGACCTCGAACGGGACGACGAAGGTTCGGAACAGGTCGCTGCCGACGGACTCCGTGCTGCCCTGGGCGACGAGCTCCGCGCCGAAGTGGATCTCCTGGCCGCCGAACGCGTCGACGAGCATCGCGACCAGGACACCGAACACGAGGAGCGCGACCGCGGCGGCGGCCCAGCGCTGGTCGTTGTCGAGCTTCCCGCCCTCGCCCCGCATGGGCGCCCGCGTGAGCATGATCCCGAAGAGGAAGAGGATGACCACCGCGCCGATGTAGATGAGCACTTGCACCCACGCGACGAACTCGGCCGCGAGCAGGATGTACTGCGCCGCGGCGCCGGCGAGCACGACGACCAGGAACAGCGCGGCGTGCACGATGTTCTTCGACCGCACGACCCCGATCGCGGCGACGGCCATGCTGACGGCGAGGATCCAGAACGCGACCTGCTGCTCCCACATCATGCGCTCGCTCTCTGCGAGCCGGGGTTCCCGGCTCGCGGGCGTGCGCTCGGCGGCGAGCTCCCTGCGCTGCGCTCCGGTCGCCGCATGGCCGTCACTTCTTGGCCCCCTTCGGGGGGAGGGCGCCGACCTCGAGGGGCTCCGGCTCGGGGACGCTCTCCATCCACTCACCGAGCTTCTGCTTGTCGTGCAGCATCTTGGCGATGCTGCTCTCCGAGTACTCGTACTCGGGCGACCAGAAGAGAGCGTCGAACGGGCAGACCTCGACGCAGATGCCGCAGTACATGCACAGCGCATAGTCGATGTCGAAGCGGTCGAGGACGCTCACCGAGCGCGGCCGTCCGCCTTCTCGTCGCGGCGGGCGCTGCTCCTTGTGACCTTCGATGTAGATGCACCAGTCGGGGCACGACCGTGCGCAGAGCATGCAGACGGTGCAGTTCTCTTCCTTGAGCGCGATGACACCCCGTGCGCGGGGGGCCGGCGCCTCTTTCTCGTGCGGGTACTGCACCGTGACGGCGGGCTTGAACATCGTCTTGAGCGTGATGCCCAGACCACCGATCAGACCGGGGAGCTTCGGCATCAGACAGCCACCTTCATCAAGGCGTCGCTCACTACGAGCCGGGATACCCGACTCGTGGCCGTTCGCTCCGCGTGCCGGTGTCGCTGCATCACACCGCCACCTTGAGGATGCCGGTCGCGAGGATGTTCAGCAGACCGATGGGGATCAGCACCTTCCACGCCAGCTGCTGGAGCTGGTCCTCGCGCAGGCGCGGATACGTGAAGCGGACCCAGAACATCAGGAACGCCACGAACATGAGCTTCGCGAAGAGCGCGAACGGGCCGAGGATGTTCGCCCAGTCGCCGGTGACGCCCGGGATCGACCAACCGCCGAGGAAGAGGGTGGCCGCGAGCGCGGAGAACGCGAACGCGGTCCCGAACTCCCCGATGAAGAAGAAGAGGAACCGGAAGCCCGTGTACTCGACCATGTACCCCGACACGAGCTCGCTCTCCGCGACCGGCATGTCGAACGGGGTCTGGGTGAGCTCGGCCTGCGCGGCGACGAGGAACAGCGCGAAGCCGATGAACTGCGTGAAGATGAACGGGTTGCCGAGCGCCTCGATGCCGAACATCGAGCCGTCGCGCTGGGCGTAGACGATCCCCTGCAGGCTCATCGTGCCGGCCTGCATCACGACGCCGACGACGGCGAGGATCAGCGGCAGCTCGTACGCGATCAGCTGCGCGGCGGCGCGCAGGGCACCGAGGAGCGCGAACTTGTTCGCACTCGCCCACCCCGCCATGAGCACGCCGACCACCGAGAGGCTCGACACCGCCAACGCGTAGAAGACGCCGACGTCGAGGTCCTTCACGACGAGGTCTGGACCCATCGGGATCACCGCGAAGACCAGGAAGGTGGACAGGACGACGACGGCCGGCGCCGCGGCGAAGACTCGCCGGTCGGCCTCGCCCGGCATGATGTCCTCCTTCTGGAGGAACTTCAGGCCGTCACCGACGAGCTGGAACCAGCCGTGGAAGCCACCGGGGTCCATCGGCCCGAGGCGGCTCTGCATGTGGCTCATCATCTTGAGCAGGAACGTGTACCCGAGGATCAGCGCACCCAACGGGATGATCATCAAGATGACCAGCGTCTTGATGGCCATGGTGGTGCCCCACCCGACCTCGAGCGCCAGGATCGCGTGGCCCATCACGACAGATCGCCTTCGCTGCGCCGTCCCGGGCGTCCGGTCACGGCTCCGCTGCGGCTCATCGGTCGATGTCCCCGAGGATGAAGTACAGACCCGCGAGGATCGTGATGATGTCGGGCACGTAGACGCCCTGCAGGAGCCACGGCAGGATCGAGACGTTGCTGAACGACGCCGAACGGATCTTCACGCGGAACGGGCCCGTCGCGCCCTTCGAGACGACGTAGTAGCCCATCTGCCCGAGCGGGTTCTCGGTCTCGACCCAGATCTCGCCCTCGGGCACCTTGATGATGCGCGGCACCTTCGCCATCACCGCGCCGGCCGGGATCGCATCGAGGCACTGCAGCACCATGCGCGCGGACTCGCGCGTCTCCTGGAGGCGCACCCAGTAGCGCGAGTACGAGTCGCCGTCGGGGTGCGTCCAAACCTTGAAGTCGAGGTCCGGGTACGCGAGGTAGGGCTCGCCGTCGCGGCGCAGGTCCCAGTCGACGCCCGATGCACGCAGGTTCGAGCCGGACACGCCGTACGCCGCGCCGAGCTCGGCGGGGATGATGCCGATCCCCCGGCAACGGGCCTCGAAGATCTCGTTGCCGAGCACGAGGTCCTCGAACACGTCGCAGGCGTCGAACACGATCTGCATCGCGGAGCGGCACTCGGCGAGCCAGCCCCACGGCAGGTCGTCCTTCACGCCGCCGATGCGGTTGAAGTTCGGGTGGAACCGACCACCGGTGACGGCCTCGATGAGGTTGAGGATGTGCTCGCGGTCTCGGAAGCCGTAGAAGGCGGGCGTGAGGGCACCGACCTGGAGGCCCATCTCGCCGAGGAACAGGAGGAAGGTCGCGATCCGCGACAGCTCGGTGAGGATCGTGCGGATGTACTTGGCCCGGGGCGGCGCCTCGACCTCCATGAGCTTCTCGGCGGCCTCCATGAAGGGGACCTCGTTGGCGAAGCTCGAGAGCCAGTCGATCCGGTTGATCAACGTCGTGACCTGCGGGTAGGTGCGGAACTCGGCGAGCTTCTCGTAGCCGCGGTGCATGTACCCGATGACCGGGTCGGCCGCGACGACCCGCTCGCCGTCGAGGCGCACGACGAGGCGCAGCGTGCCGTGGGTCGCCGGGTGCTGCGGCCCCATGTTCAGGATCATGTCGCCGGTGTCGAGCTCGACGTTGATGCGCGAGTCGCCCAGCGGCGTCAGCGCGACCCGGTCGACCTCGAGCTGCGGCGTGTCCGGCCTGCCGGCCTCGGTGGTGCTCATGCGCCGGCTGCTTCGGTCGCCGTCGCCTCGTCGCCCGCACCCTCCGGCTCGCCGGGCATCCCCTCGACGTCGACGAGACCTGGCCACGGCTTCACGACGCGGGCGAGCAGCGGGAAGTCCTTGCGGAGCGGGTGACCCTCGAACTCCGCAGGGAGGTACAGGCCGCGGAGGCTCGGGTGCCCGTCGAAGACGAATCCGTACATCTCCCAGCACTCGCGCTCGTGCCAGTCGGCGCCCGGGTACACGGGCACCCACGATGCGACGCGTGGGTCGGCCTCGTCGAGGTCGACCTTGAAGGTGACGCCCCAGTGTCGGTGCGTCGACTGCACGTGGGCGAAGACCTGGAATCGGCCCGCGGAGCCGGCGGCGCCGAAGGTCATCTCCGAGGGCTGCACCGGGGACGAGGTGTCGCTGCCGGCCTCGTCGCCACCCTCCTTGGGCGCCGGCGCCCAGTCGATCCCGGCGACGAAGGAGAGGTAGTCGCAGTCGAGGTGTGCCTTCGCGACCTCGGCGACCCGGCGCCACGCGTCGTGCCGCACGCGGACGACGACGTCGTCGAACACCGGCAGCGCCTCGATCACCGTGTCGCCCAGGTGCTGCGTGACGCGGCGAGAGGACCGCCTCCTGACGGTCGCTGAGCGCAGGCGGCTCGGGCGGCGCCTCGGCCTCGGAGGCCTCGGTCACGGTGTCATCGTCAGGCAACGGTGATCGGCTCCCCGCGCCAGCGCTTCGCGAGCTGGTCGTTGTCGACACCCTCGTGCTGGATGCGCTCCTGCAACATGACGATCGCCTGCAGCAGCGCCTCGGGCGTGGCGGGCATCCGGGCACGTAGACGTCGACCGGGATCACCTGGTCGACGCCCTTGGTGACCGAATACGAGTCCCAGTACGGACCCCCGCAGTTCGCGCACGATCCCATCGAGATCACGTACTTCGGGTCGGGCATCTGCTCGTAGAGCCGCTTGATCGCCGGCGCCATCTTGTCGGTGACGGTGCCGGAGATGACCACGAGGTCGGCTTGGCGCGGGCTCGCGGGGAAGGGAATGACGCCGAGTCGCATCATGTCGTAGCGGGGGCTGGCGAGCGCTGCGCCCATCTCGATCGCGCAGCACGCGAGGCCCCACTGGAACATCCAGAGCGAGTACTTGCGGCTGTAGTTGAGGAGATGCGTGAGCGGCTTCGGCATCCGCCCGCTCTCGATCAGGCCCACCGCAACACGCCCTTCCTCCATGCGTAGACGAGCCCGAACGCGAGGATCGCGATGAATGCGATCATCTCCACGAGTCCGAAGACCCCGAGCGACTCGAGGTTCACGGCCCACGGGAAGATGAACACCGCCTCGACGTCGAAGATGACGAAGAGCAGCGCATAGATGTAGTAGCGGACGTTCGACTGACCCCAGCCGCCGACCGGGTCCGAACCCGCCTCGTAGGTGATGTACTTCTCGGACTGCGGACGCGTTGGGCCGCACGAGCCGACCCAGGCCGAGCATCGCGCCGACCATGAGCATCGCAGCCACGATCAGCAGGGCGACCGCGAGGTACTCCCGGTAGAACTCCGTCACGGCGCTGGTGCCTTCCCTCCCCCGAGGCCGGTGCGCCCGGAGCATACCCAGCGGATTCTCGGCAGCCACAAACCGAAGCGTCGGGCTCCAGGGCACCGACCCGGGCACCCACACCTCGGTCAGGGAAGCCTCCCGGACGCCGGTCCCGGGGTCCGGGCCGGGATGCGCGACCATCTCCCCCGGGCGAGGAGGACCGATGACTGCCACCCTGCGAGCCGTCCGGGACCGGACCGGACCCATCACCGCCTTCGTCCTGTCGGGTGGCGGCAACCAGGGCGTCGCCCAGGTCGGCATGCTCCGCGCCCTCCTCGAGCGAGGGATCCGACCCGACGTGATCATCGGGACCTCGGTGGGTGCGCTCAACGGGGCCGTCGTCGCGACGACGCCGACCGCCGCGCAGGTCGACCACCTCGAGGGCGTCTGGCGGGACCTCAAGGGCGACGAGGTCTTCCCCGGCAACACGCTGCGACGGGCCTGGAACCTGCTCCGGCGCGACGACCACCTCATCCCTGCCGACGGGCTGGAGTCGTTGATCGAGCGGGTCGGGGTCGCGCAGTCCTTCGCCGACCTGCAGGTGCCGTTCCGCGTCGTCGCCTCGGACCTCATCACCGGCGACGAGCACGTGATCGTGCGGGGGGACCTCCCTCCGGCGTTGCTGGCCAGCGCCGCGCTCCCCGGGCTCTTCCCGCCCGTCGTGCTCAACGGGCACACCCTGGTCGACGGCGCCGTCGTGAACCTCGTGCCGATCTCGCACGCGCTCGCCGGGCCCATCGACCGCATCTTCGTGCTCGACGTCTCGGACCCGATCAGCGACCGCCCGATCCGGTCTCCGCTGGACGTCGCCGTCCGCGCCTTCGCGATCTCCCGCGACCAGCGCTTCGAGCTCGAGCTGCAGTGGGTGCCGAAGGAGATCGAGGTCGTCGTGCTCCCGCCGCCGCGCGACAACCGGGACTTCCTCGACTTCTCCGGGTCCGATCAGCTGATCCAGGACGCCTACGACCTCGCGGTGCAGGCGCTCGACGACCTCGCGGAGCGACCCGGCCGCCAGCGCAGGCGCCGCTGGTGGAAGCGCCTCGCGAGCTGAGGACGGCGTGACGTTCGCCCGGCGCTAGCGCAGGCGTCGATAGCGGCGGATCAGCGCGTTCGTCGAGGAGTCGTGCCCGAGGTCGGGCTCGTCGGCCGCGTCGAGCTCCGGCACGATGTCCATCGCGAGCTTCTTGCCGAGCTCGACCCCCCACTGGTCGAAGCTGTTGATGTTCCAGATCGCACCCTGGGTGAACACCTTGTGCTCGTACATCGCCACGAGCTGACCGAGGGTGTTCGGTGTGAGCTTCGTGACCAGGATCGAGTTCGTCGGGTGGTTGCCCGCGAACGTGCGGTGCGGGACCTGCGCAGCGGGCACCCCCTCGGCCGCCACCTCCTCGGCGGTCTTGCCGAACGCGAGCGCCTGGGGCTGGGCGAAGAAGTTCGCCATCAGGAGGTTCTGGTGGTCACCGACCCGGTGGGCGGGCTCGCAGCACGCGAGGAAGTCGGCCGGGATGAGCTTCGTGCCCTGGTGGATCAGCTGGTAGTACGCGTGCTGACCGTTGGTGCCAGGCTGGCCCCACACGATCGGGCCGGTCTGCCAGTCGACCGAGTTGCCCTGCCGGTCGACCGACTTGCCGTCGCTCTCCATGTCGAGCTGCTGGAGGTAGGCGCTGAACTTCGACAGGTAGTTGTTGTACGGGAGGATCGCCACCGTCTCGGCGCCGAAGAAGTTGTCGTACCAGATGCCGACGAGCCCGAGCAGCATCGGCAGGTTCGACTCGATCGGTGCGGTGCGGAAGTGCTCGTCGATCGTGTGGAAGCCCGCGAGCATGTCGTGGAACGCGTCCGGGCCGATCGAGAGCATGAGCGAGAGACCGATCGCGGAGTCGTACGAGTAGCGGCCGCCGACCCAGTCCCAGAACTCGAACATGTTGGCGGTGTCGATCCCGAACTTCGCCACCTCGTCGGCGTTGGTGGAGACCGCGACGAAGTGCTTCGCAACCGCGGACTCGTCGCCGAGCTTCGCGAGCGACCACTCCCGCGCCGAGCGCGCGTTGGTCATCGTCTCGAGGGTCGTGAAGGTCTTCGAGGCGATGATGAAGAGCGTCTCCTCCGGGTCGAGATCCGCGGTCGCCTCCCAGAAGTCGTTCCCGTCGACGTTCGACACGAACCGGAACGTCATGTCGCGACGGCTGAAGTCCCTGAGCGCCTCGTACGCCATGCGGGGGCCGAGGTCGCTGCCGCCGATCCCCACGTTGACGACGTTGCGGATCACCTTGCCGGTGTGGCCCTTCCAGTCGCCCGAGCGCACGCGGTTGCGAGAAGTCGCCCATCTTCTCGAGGACCCGGTGCACCTCCGGCACGACGTCGACCCCGTCGACGAGGATCTGCTCGCCCTTCGGAGCGCGGAGCGCGACGTGGAGCACCGCGCGCTGCTCGGTGATGTTGATCTTCTCGCCGGCGAACATCGCGTCCCGCAGGCCCTCGACGTCGGCCCGGCGGGCGAGCGCGATCAGGAGCGTGAGCGTCTCGGGCGTCAGTCGGTTCTTCGAGTAGTCGAGGTAGAGGTCACCGGCCTCGACCGTCATCGCCTCGCCACGGGTGGGGTCGTCGGCGAACAGGTCGCGAAGGTGGACGTCGCGCGTCTGCTCGAAGTGCGCCTCGAGGGCCCGCCACTCGGGCGTCTCGGAGATCCTCACGGCAGGCAGATCCTCACAGGAGGAAGGTAGCGTCCCTCGCCCACTGGATGAAGGTGTCGGGGGCGACCCCGATCCAGAGGACCATCACCGCGGTGGCGATGAGCACGACCGCGCTCCACGCGTCCACCCGCCGCACCACCAGCGACTGCCCCGGCTCCTCCGCCGGCATCTCCGCGTCGCCTTCCGGCGAGCTCAGCAATGTGATCGCGATCCGCAGGTAGAAGAACGCGGTCACCACGGCCGCGAGCACACCGACGATCAACAGGCCGTACTGCTCGGCCCGGGCCGTCGCCGAGAAGATCTCCAGCTTCGCCACGAACCCGCCCGTGAGCGGGATCCCCGCCTGGGCCAGGACGAAGAAGATGAGGAAGCCACCGAGCACCGGGCGCCGGAGCGCGAGGCCGCGGTAGTCGTCGAGCTCGTGGCTGTCGTCGCCCTTCGCGCGTCGCAAGAGTGATCACCGCGAACGCACCGATCGACATGAACGTGTAGACGAACAGGTAGAAGAGCGCGGCCTCCCGGCCCCGCGCCGTGTTGTCGGCGAAGCCCATGAGCACGTACCCGGCGTGGGCGATGGACGAGTATGCGAGCATCCGCTTGATGTCGGTCTGGACGACCGCGGCGACGCTCCCGACGACGAGCGAGAGCACGGACAGCGTCACGATCGCCGGCTTCCAGTCCGTGCTGTAGAGCGGGAACGCGACCCCGAACACCCGCAGGAGCGCGGCGAACGCCGCGGCCTTGACGGCAGCGGACATGAAGGCCGTGATCGGCGTCGGTGCACCCTGGTACACGTCGGGCGTCCACATGTGGAACGGCACGGCCGCGACCTTGAAGCCGAGACCGACCAGGAGCAGCGCGAACCCGGCGAGCAGCGTCCCCTGCTCGAGCAGCGTGTTCTGGGCGAGGAAGTCGTGGATGCCCGTCAGCGAGGTGGTGCCGGTCGCGCCGTAGGTGAGCGCGACGCCGTACAGGAAGACGGCCGAGGAGAACGCGCCGAGCACGAAGTACTTGATGCCCGCCTCCTGCGATGCCGCCCGGCGCCGGTCGAACGCGGCGAGCACGTACAGCGGGATCGACAGGACCTCGAGCGCGAGGAAGACCGCGATCAGGTCGTTCGCCGTCGTCATCGCGAGCATCCCCGCTCCGGAGAGCAGCAGGAGCCCGAGATACTCGGAGCTGTCCAGTCCTTCCCGACGGAGGTACGCGATCGAGAGCAGAACCGCCAGCAACGTCGCGATCACGACGACGGCGCCGAGGAAGACACCGAACAGGTCGACCCGGACCATGCCCGCGACGGTCGTGATCGGACCGTTGTCGCGTATGTCGTTCCACAGGACGATCTCGAGTACGCCGGCGGCGATGACACCAGCGGACGCGAGCGCCATGGCGACCGGCATCGCCGCACGGTGGCCGCGCAGCAGCGCCTTCGAGAGCACGATGAGGATGCCGGCCGCGGCGAGCGCGATGACCGGGCTGATGCCGAGCCAGTCCACGTCGGGCGTGGTGATCGGCGCGACGCCGAGCGGGAGGGATCCGAGCGTCACTGCGGCCCCCGCTTCGTGCGTCCCAGATGGATCGAGTTGCCGCGCTCGACGCCCTTGAGCTCGGTCTCGTCGGAGCCCGCGGGTCGCGTCTCCTGGTAGTCGGTCTTGAGCTCGAGGTTCACGATCGATCGCTGCACCGAGGGCTCGATGCGGTCGAGGGCCGGCTTCGGGTACAGGCCGAGGAAGAGGCTCAGCGCGAGCAGCGGTGCAACGACGGCGATCTCACGGAAGTGGAGATCCTTGAGCTTGGCGTGCCGCGGGTTGGGCTTCCCGGTGAAGACCTGCTGGAACGACCACAACATGTAGACGGACGCGAGGATCACCCCGGTCGCACCGACGACGGCCCAGGGCCGCTCGGACACGAACGTCCCGAGGAGCGAGAGGAACTCGCCGATGAAGCCCGAGAACCCGGGCAGCCCGATGCCGGCGAACATCGCGATCATGAACATCGCGGTGAGGATCGGCGCCGACTTCCAGATGCCGCCGTACTCGCCCAGCTCGTAGGTGTGGCGCCGCTCGTACAGGAAGCCCACCGCGAGGAACAGCGCGCCCGTGGTGAGCGGATGGCTCAGCATCGTGAACACCGCGCCGTCGAGTCCGAAGACCGTCAACGAGAAGATCCCGAGCACGATGAAGCCCATGTGCGCCACGGATGAATACGCGATCACCCGCTTCACGTTCCTCTGCATCGCGGCGACGATCGCGCCGTAGACGATGCCGATCACCCCGAGCGTGAGCATCACCGGCGCGAGGTCGACCGATGCCTGCGGGAACAGCTCGAACGAGAACCGCAGGAGCCCGTAGGCACCCATCTTGATGATGACGCCGGCCAGGACGACCGAGCCCGCAGTCGGGGCCTCGGTGTGCACGTCGGGGAGCCAGGTGTGGAACGGGAACAACGGCGCCTTGACCGCGAACGCCGCCATGAACCCGAGGAACAGGAGCACCTCGGCCGTCCCCCCGAGCCCGGTCCAGCCCCACTCTGCGAGCACCCGGTAGTCGAACGAGAGCACGCCCGTGTCGGACTGGTGGAGGAACCCGAGCGTCAAGATGCTCGCGAACATCAACGCCGAACCGGCCGCCGTGTACAGGAAGAACTTGGTGGCCGCGTAGTTCTTGCGCTCGTGCCCCCAGCCCTGGATCAGGAAGTACATGGGGACGAGCAGCAGCTCCCAGAACACGAAGAAGAGGATGAGGTCCAGGGAGAGGAACACGCCCATGATCGTGAACTCGAGCGCCAGGAACCATGCCACGAAGGCCTTGGGCCGGTGCGATGGGTATTTCGCCGACGCGAGCAGGCCGATCGGCATGAGCACCGCGGTGATCACGATCATGAACAGGCTGATGCCGTCGACGCCGACGATGTAGCGGGTGCCGATGCCGGGGATCCAGGCGTGGTCCTCGACGAACTGGAAAAAGTAGTCGGTCGTCGAGAACTCCCAGAGCATCCAGAGGCTCAGGGCGAGCGTTGCGATCGTGAACAGGTACCCGACCGCCTTGATGACCTCGGGCCGCTCGGCCGGCAGGAACATCACGACGACCGCGCCGATCAACGGCGCGACGATGATGGCGGAGAGGATCGGGAAGTCGCCCATGCTCAGCGCGCCACGTAGACGAGGAGGTACATGAGCAGCGCGGTGGTGCCGAGCACGATGCCGATCGCGTAACGTCGGACGTGGCCGTCCTGCACCGCGCGCAGGCCGTCACCGGCGCGCTTCACGAGGTGCGCGACCCCGTTGACGCTCCCGTCGATGACCTGTGTGTCGACCGTCTCGTCGAGGAAGCCGGCCGTCCCCCGGCCCGGCTTGTCGACGAACGCCGAGACGCCGGCGTCGAGGTAGTAGGCGTTCCCCACGACGTTCGCGCCGGGTCCGAGGTTCTCGCGCAACGGGTCGCGGTTCGGCGCACGCAAGCCCCGTCGGTAGATGAGGTACGCGATCCCGATGCCGATCGCGGCGAAGAGGAACGCGACGCCGGTGAGCGCGAGGCCTTCGTCGAAGCTCGACGGATGGGGTTGGTCGACCCCCACGAACACCGGGTCGAGCCACTCGCCGAGGAACTCCAGACCCTGGATCGGGAGGTTGAGCAGGCCGCCGATCGCGGCGAGGAAGGCCAGCGCGCCGATCGGCACGAGCATCACCGCCGGGCTCTCCTGGGGATCGTGGCCGTGCAGGCGCGGTGCGCGCGCGAGCTCGCGGTAGTCCACCGTGGGTGAGAAGTCGGGGTCGTACCCGAGCTCGGCCTCCGTGTACACCGCGGCGTCGGGATCCGCGACGGCGACGTCCGACGCCGGGTCGTCGTCCGAGCCGCCACTCACCGCGGGGATCGGGTCGGGCTCGGGCAGGTCGTTGAACCGGGCATTGCCGAAGAAGGTGAGGTAGATGAGCCGGGTCATGTAGAGCCCGGTCATCACCGCGGCCAGGGTCGCGAGGACCCACAGGCCGTAGTCGCCGGCCTCGAACGCCGACTCGATGACGAGGTCCTTCGACCAGAAGCCCGCGAACGGTGGCACGCCGGTGATCGCGAGCCACACGATCACCATGCCCATCGCGGTCGCCGGCAGGAAGGCCTTGAACCGGCCCATCACGCGCATGTCCTGGTTCTCGTCATTGCCGTGGATCACGGAACCGGCCCCGAGGAAGAGGCAGCCCTTGTAGAACGCGTGCATGAGCACCAGGAAGATCGCCGCGGTGTACGCGTGCAGCCCGAGCGCGAGCACCATGTACCCCAGCTGGCTGATCGTGGAGTACGCGAGCGCGCGTTTGATGTCGGGTTGCATGCAGGCGATGGTCCCGGCAAGCAGCGCGGTGAGGGCCCCGATCCAGGCGACGACCGTCGACGCGTCCTGGCTGGCGTCGAAGAACGGGTGGGCTCGGGCGACGAGGAAGATCCCTGCGGTCACCATCGTCGCGGCGTGGATGAGCGCGGAGACCGGTGTCGGACCCTCCATCGCGTCGGTGAGCCACGGGAACAGCGGGATCTGTGCGCTCTTCCCGGTGACCGCGAGGAAGAGGAGGAGCGCGACCGCCGTGACGACACCGCCCGTGGCCGTGACTGCGGCCTTGCCGGTGACGCCGTAGTCGAGCGTGCCGAACTCCGCGATCAGCAGGAACATCGCGAGCATGAAGCCGAAGTCGCCCACGCGGTTGTAGATGAAGGCCTTCTTGCCGCCGAGGGCTGCGCTCTCGCGTTGGTTCCAGAACGAGATGAGGAGGTACGAGCAGACGCCGACCCCCTCCCAGCCGAGGAAGGTGACGAGGTAGTTGTTCCCGAGGACCAGGAGCAGCATCGATGCCGCGAAGAGGTTGAAGTACGCGAAGAAGCGACCGAAGCCGGGATCCCCGTGCATGTACCCGATGGCGTACATGTGGATCAGCATCCCGACGCCGGTGACGAGCAGGATCCAGGTGATCGAGAGTGGGTCGGCGAGGAACGCCATGTCGACCCTGAGCTGGTCGGCCGGGAGCCAGGTGAACAGCACCGTGGACACGGACCGTTCGTCGGGCGGGAGGCTCAGTGCAGCCGCGAGCATCACGAGCGACCAGACGAACGCGAGTCCCAAGAGGCCGGTCGCGATCCAGCCTGCGAGTGGTTCGCCGATGCGCCTCCCGAAGCACAGCAGCAACACCGCGCCGAGCAGGGGGAGCAGCGGCACGATGCCGACCGTCTGGAGCAGATCGTGCGCGTTCACGCCGTCATCCCTTCAGCACCGTGAGATCGTCGGCGGTGGCCCCGCGGCGGCGACGGAAGATCGCGACGATGATCGCGAGCCCGACCGCGACCTCGGCAGCCGCGACCACGAGCGTGAAGAACACGAGCACCTGGCCGGCCGTGTCGTTGAGTGCCTTGGCGAACGCGACGAAGGTCAGGTTCACTGCGTTGAGCATGAGCTCGACGCTCATGAACATCACCAGCACGTTGCGGCGGACGAGCACGCCGACAGCGCCGATCGTGAACAGACCCGCCGCGAGGACCAGGTAGTAGGTCGGCGTGATCTCGAGCGCCGACAGCACCGGCGTGCTCACGGGGTGGACCCCCCGCTCGAGTCGGCGTCGGCCGAGTCACCCGCCTCGTCAGGAGCGTGCCCACTGCGTCGCGCGACGGCGACGCTGCCGACCACGGCGATGACGAGGAGCACCGCGGTGAGCTGGAAGGGCCAGAGGAAGTCGGTGAACAGGACCCGCGCGACCCGCTGGATGTTGGTGCCGAAGTCCCCGCCGCCGTTGACCGGCACCCCGCTCACCGTCACGGCCCCGGTCGCCCACTGGTGGCCGCCGAGGAAGAGGACCTCGGCCAGGAGGATGGCCCCGAGCGCGAGCGCGATCGGTCGCTGGAAGCGGAGCGCCTCGGAGAGCGCCTCGCGGCGGTCGACGCCCAGCAGCATGATGACGAAGAGGAAGAGCACGACGATGGCTCCGGCATAGACGATCACCTGCACGGCCGCGACCAGCTGGGCGTCCTGCAGCAGGAAGAGGACCGCGACGCTCAGGAGCGTCATCACGAGGAACAGCGCGGAGTGCACCGGGTTGCGCGACAGGACCACGCCGAGCGCCCCGGCGAGCGTGAGTCCGCCGAACAGGAAGAACAGGAAGACGGTCACCCGAGGTCGATCTCCGGATCGTCCTGCGCCTCGTCGTCGGTCGATGCGGCAGTGGGGGCCGGCACCGCGGACTGCCCGCGCTCGGGCTCACGCACACCGAAGCCGAGCTCACCGGACCATGCGACCTTGCCCTCGAAGGCGGCCTGGCCCGACGGCGCCGTGGCTCGCATCCACGCGCTCGTGTCGTCGTCCTCGCCGCCGAGCCACAGCTCCCACGGCTGGCGCCGGGCACGCCCGTCGTCGTCGACGAGGAGCTCGCGCTTCGTGTAGATCGCGTCGTCGCGGTTCGCGAACGAGAACTCGAACAGGTTCGTCTCGGTGATCGCTTCGGTCGGGCACGCCTCGACGCAGAGATCACAGTGGATGCATCGGAGGTAGTTGATCTCGTAGACGAAGCCGTACCGCTCACCGGGTGAGACGGGCGCATCGGCCGGGTTGTCGGCGCCGCGCACGTAGATGCACTTGGCCGGGCACACACCCGCGCACAGCTCGCACCCGATGCACTTCTCCATCCCGTCCTCGTAGCGGTTCAGGACGTGTCGACCGTGGAAGCGCTCCGGCTTCGGGCGCTTGTGCTTCGGGTAGTCGCCCGTGAGCTTCCTGCGGAAGACCTGCTGGATGGTGACGCGGAACCCGCTGAACTTCCCCATCTACTTGATCTCTTCCGTGACTTCGCCGCGTCGCGGCACGCAGGCCATCAGGATCCCGTAGATGAGCAGCGCGCCGAGGGCCGCAGCGGGCGTCACGAGCCAGAGGTCCCAACCCTGGTCGCGCCCGACCACGATCACGCCCGTGACCATCGCCCAGAGGAACGCGGCCTCGATGAGGACCTTCCAGCTCACGTCCATCAGCTGGTCGTAGCGGAGCCGCGGCAGCGTGGCTCGAATCCACACGGTGCCGTAGAGCAGCACGAGCAGCTTCACCATGAACCAGACGATGGGCATGACCCACGTGTTGATCCAGCTGTCAGCCGGGATCCCGAGCCCGGTGAGGCTCGGCCCGTTCGGCCCGCCGAGGAACAGCGTCACCGCGATGGCGCACATGGTGATGAGGTTCATGAACTCGGCGAGGAAGAACAGTGCGAAGCGGATGCCGGTGTATTCGGTGTGGAATCCACCGACGAGCTCCTGCTCGGCTTCGACGAGGTCGAACGGCGGGTGGTTGGTCTCGGCGAGTGCCGCGATGATGAAGATGATGAAGGCGCCGATCGCCGGCAGCCAGTACCACTCGCTCACGATCGAGTCGAGACCGGTCCACGCCTGCTGGTTCACGATCGCGCGCGTCGACAGGGTGCCGGTGTGGATCAGCACACCGACGATGGCCAGGCCGAGCGCCGCCTCGTAGGAGAGGAGCTGTGCGGATGCGCGCACCGAACCGATGAGCGGGTACTTCGAGCCCGACGACCATCCGGCGAGCATCACGCCGTAGAGGCCGATGCCCGACATCATCAGCAGGAAGAGGATGCCGATCGCCGGGTCGGCGAGCTGGAGCTCGGTCGAGTGCCCGGCGATCGAGACGGTGCCACCGATCGGCACGATCGCGAACGCGAGGAACGCGGGGATGATCGAGAGATACGGCGCGAGCAGGTAGACGCGCTTGTCGGCCATCGTCGGCGTCGACTGCTCCTTGAAGAACAGCTTGATGCCGTCGGCGAGTGTCTGCAGGATCCCGAACGGACCAGCCGACGCGGGCCCGATGCGGTTCTGCATGTCGGCGATCACCTTCCGCATGAACCACACGTAGAACATGACGCCGATCAGGAGCAGGGCGAAGATCACGATCGTCTTCCCGATCAAGATCAGGATGACCGTGAGGTCGATGTCCCCGTCGAGGAGCGGGTCGGCTGCGAGCATCCAGCTCATGCGCCGCCGCCCCGCGAGCCCGCGGCGGCGCCGCGGGGGGTGCCACCTGGGGTGCCACCTGGGGTGATGGTCTCGACCCGGAGATCGGTGACCTGCGCGGCGATGTCGACCAGATCGCGGCGCACCGGGACCGGTGCGGTTGCTCGCGAGGAACGCGGTGCCCTGCTGGGTCTGCGGGTCGTCCTCGACGGCCAGCTCGACCGTGCCGTGCGCAGTCGTCACCCGCACGAGGTCACCCTGGGCGACGCCGAGCGTGTCCCGATCACGCGGATGGACGCGCAGACGGGCGCCGTCCTCGGCGAGCCGCGCGAGCGACGGAGACGCCGCGACCACCCGGTCGGATCCGTAGAGGGTGCGCGCGGCCACGAGGCGGAGACTGTACGCGTCGACGGGGATCCCGGCGGGTGCCGCCGCCTCGCCGGACCACACGGTGAGCGGGATCGCCGGTGCGGGCGGACGCGCCACGACGGCGGGGACCGAGGGGTCCGATCGTCGCCTCGGCGTCCTCGTCCGCCGGGGGAGCGTCGTCGGCAGGGTCTCCCGGGAGCAGGTCCACCGGGAGCGACTCCTCCGCCGTGGTCGGGATCGGCTCCCACGAGACGCCGGCACCGGCCGGACCGGTGCCGAACCTCAGTTCGACCGCGTGCTCGACGAGCGGCAGCACCACGCCGTCGCGGGCTCGACGCACCAGCGCGGCGTCGACCCCTGCGAACGCGGGCGCGAGCCGGGCGATCTCGTCCTGGACCTCGTCGACGAGCTCGAGATCGAAGTCGGCGCCGAGGCGGGCGGCGAGCTCCGCGGCGATACGCCACGGCTCCATCGTCGTGCCCTCGGGCGTGACCTTGCGGCCGAGGCGCGCGACTCGTCCCTCGAGGTTCGTCATGGTGCCGCGCTGCTCACCCCACACCGTGGGTGGGAGCAGGACATCGGCCCGCGCCGCCCCATCGTCGGGGAAAGCCCCGACGCACACGATTCGCTCCACCTTCGAGAGTGCGGCTTCGGCGAGCGCGCGGTCGGGGAAGTCGGCGAGTGGGTCGCAGCCGAGCAGCACGAGCGCCTTGACCGATCCGTCGGCGGCGGCGCGCAGGATGCCCGCGGCGTCGAGGCCCGGCGCATCCGGGACGCTCCCCCAGGCTCCGGTGAAGAGGTCACGGCCGGCCTCGAGCGTGACCCGACCGGGCAGGAACCCTGGCGTGAGCCCCAGGTCGAGCGCGCCGTGGATGTTGCCGCGGCGCAGGGCGGAGAGGAAGCGGACGTCGGGCCCTGCGGCCGCGAGCAGGGATGCCGCGTGCACGGTCGCGTCGGCCGACTCCGCCACCGACGGACGCCCCAGCACGACGACGATCGGACCCTCGCGGTCTGCGAGCGCGTCGACCAGCTCGTCGATCGCCTTGGTGCGCGTCTTGCGCCCGCCGAGTGCCGCCACCAGCTTCGCGACGACCTCCGCATTCGCGCCCGGGAGGTGCCGCAGGACCGTCGTCGCGTACCGGCTCAGCCCGGTGTCCCGCGCGCCCACCTCGATCAGCGGGACGCCCAGGTCGACGGCCGCGCGTCGGACGCGTAGCGAGAGGACCGGCAGCTCCTCCTTGAGGTCCGCGCCGAGCAGCACGATCGCCTTTGCGCGGTCGAGGTCGGCGATGGTTGCCCGCGACATGCCGAGCACGACCTCGGCCGGGAGACCGTCACCGAGCTGGGCGTCGACGTGGTCCGTGCCGATGACACCCTTCGCGAGCCGAGCCCATGCGTATGCGTCCTCGTTCGTGCTGCGCGCGCCGCCGAGCACGGCCACCGCGCCGGAGCCATGCTCGTCGCGCACGCGGCGGATCGAGGCCGCGGCGGCGTCGAGCGCCTCGGGCCAGGAGGTTTCGACGAGCTCGGCGCCCTTGCGCATCATCGGAGCTCGCACGCGGGTCTCGCTGTGCACCCACTCGTAGCCGTACCGGCCCTTGTCGCACAGCCAGCCCTGGTTCACGGGCTCCGAGTCGACCCCCAGGAGCCGGACGATCCGGTTCGACGTCGAGTCGAGCGTCCCTCGGCAGCCGACCGCGCAGGTCTGGCACGACGTCTCGATCGCCTCGAGGTCCCACGGGCGGGCCTT
This sequence comes from uncultured Acidimicrobiia bacterium, assembly GCA_963809885.1. Classification (GTDB taxonomy): domain Bacteria; phylum Actinomycetota; class Acidimicrobiia; order IMCC26256; family PALSA-555; genus JALHSW01. The sequence continues at coordinate 604,655 of CAWELA010000002.1, forward strand.
GAAGCGGTAGGGCCGCGCGGTGAGCGCGCCGACCGGGCAGATCTGGACCACGTTGCCGGAGAAGTAGGACGTGAACGGCTCGTCGGGATAGGTGATGACCTCGGTGTCCTCACCACGGCCGCCGAAGTCGATCAGCGGGTCGCCGGCGACCTCGGCCGCGAAGCGGGTGCAGCGACCGCACTGGATGCAGCGTTCCCGGTCGAGCAGCACGAGGTCGCTGATCGGGATCGGCTTCTCGAAATGCCGCTTCTCCTCCACGTAGCGCGACTCGCCCGGTCCGAACGCGAGCGTCTGGTCCTGCAACGGGCACTCGCCGCCGCGGTCGCAGACCGGGCAGTCGAGCGGGTGGTTGATGAGGAGGAACTCGAGCACGCCGTCCTGCGCGGTCTTGACGCCGTCGGACTGCGTGTTGACGACCATGCCGTCGACGACCGGTGTCGCGCAGCTGATCTGCAGACCGCGCATGCCCTCGACCTCGACGAGGCACATCCGGCACATGCCGACCGGCTTCATCCGCTCGTGGTAACAGAATCGCGGGATGTAGGTGCCGTGCTCCTGCGCGACCTTGATCAGCAGCTCGCCGCGCGGCGCCTGCACCTCCTTGCCGTCGATCGTGACCGTGACGACGTCCTGGTCGCCGGCAACCGGGATCGTGTACCGGTGGTCCGACGGCCACTGGCTCATTGGGACGGCGTCGACGCTCACGATGGTGCCACCTGGAGGACGCTGCGCTTGTCGAAGTCGCGCTTGAGGCGATCGCGGATCTCGTCGCCGAACCAGCGTTCGAGGCTCACGACGTGGCTCATGGTCGACGGGCCGAGCGCGCAGATCGTCGTCTGCGCGAACGGCGCGTTGAGACCCGGGACGATGTTGTTGCCGAAGTCGAGCAGGAGGTCGAGGTCGTCGGGGCGGCCGAGGCCGTGCGACATCCGGTAGAGGATCTTGTCGATCCACCCGGATCCCTCACGACAGGGCGTGCACTTGCCGCACGACTCGTGCGCGAAGAACTTGGCCAGTCGCCAGGACACGAGCAGCGGGTCAACGGTCTCGTCGAACACCATGATCGCCCCGGAGCCGAGCATGGTCCGCAGCTCGCTGGCACGGTCCATGTCGAGTGGCTCGTCGAGGTGCTCCGGCATGAGCCACGGTGCCGACGCGCCGCCGGGGATGAAGAACTTCATCTGCTTCCCGTCGCGCACCCCGCCCGCGAGCCCCTCGATGAGGTCGCGGAACGTCATCCCCAGCTCGACCTCGAAGTTGCCGGGCCGCTCCACCATTCCGGACACCGAGAAGATGCGCGTCCCCGTCGACTTGTTGACGCCGAGACCGGAGTACCACTTCCCACCGCGTCGGATGATGTGTGGGACGGTCGACATCGTCTCGACGTTGTTCACGACGGTTGGTGCGGCATACAGACCCTGCACCGCGGGGAACGGCGGCTTGATCCGCGGCATCGCGCGCTCGCCCTCCAGGCTCGAGAGCAAGCCGGTCTCGTCACCGGCGATGTAGCAGCCGGCGCCGCGGTGCACGACGAGGTCGAGGTCGAAGCCCGAGCCGAGGATGTTCTCGCCGAGGAACCCGTTGGCGTACGCGTCGTCGACCGCCTGCTGGAGACGCTCGGCACCGAGGCCGAACTCGCCGCGGATGTAGATGAACCCGTGGTGCGCCTGGATCGCGAACGCGGTGATCGCGGCGCCCTCGATGATCTGGTGCGGGTCGCGCTCGATGAGCATGTGGTCCTTGAACGTCGACGGCTCGCCCTCGTCGGCGTTCACAGCCAGGTAGCGGGGGAAGACGTCCTTCGGGAGGAACGACCACTTCTGCCCGGTGCCGAACCCGGCACCACCGCGGCCGCGCAGGCCGGAGGTCTGCACCTCCTCCACGATCTTGGCCGGGTCCATCTTCAGCGCCTTCTCCAGCGCCGAGTACGCCTTGTTGTTCTTGCGCGCGGACTCGAAGGTCCACGAGTCCTTCTCGCGCGTCCGCAGGAACTTGGTGACGATGCGCGTCTCCTCGACGGCCATCAGGACGCTCCTCCACCGCTCGACGCGGCTGTCGAGGCGGGCTTCGAGGGGGCCTTGCCGGCGTCCGTGCCGGACACGGTGCGCGCGACCAGCTCGCCGCGCTTGTACTGCTCGATGACGTCGACCGCGGTCTCGGTCGTGAGCGGTCCGTGGTACTCGTAGTTCACCTGCAACACCGGCGCGAGATCGCATGCCGCGACGCACTCGACCTCTTCGACGAAGACGTCGTCGTCGTCGAGGTACTGCGAGCGGAGGCCGTCGAGCAGGTTCGGTGCACCGTTGACGAGGCACGACACGTTCGTGCACACCGAGACGACGAGCTTCCCGACCGGCTCGCGCTTGAGCATCGTGTAGAAGGAGCACGTGCCGAGGACGAGCGCCGGCGTGAGGTCGAGGAGCGCCGCGATCTCCTCCATCGCCTCCGGCGTGACCCATCCTTCGCGGTCCTGCGCCATCAGCAGCAACGGCAGCAGCGCGGAACGTGCGTGCGGGTACCTGGCGATGACGTCCTTCGCCCGTCGACGGTCCGCGTCGGTGAAGGCCACTACCGGTCCACCTCTCCGAGGATCGGGTCGACGCTGGAGATGATCGCGACCGCGTCGGCGATCAACGAACCCTCGGCCATCGGCCCCGCGGACTGCAGGTTGTAGAACGACGGGCCCCGGATGTGCATCCGAGCCGGCTTCCCTGATCCATCCGACACGAGATAGCAGCCGATCTCGCCGCGGGGCGACTCGATCGCGCAGTACGTCTCTCCGGCCGGAACCTTGAAGCCCTCGGTGAAGAGCTTGAAATGGTGGATCAGCGCCTCCATCGACTCGTCGATGCGCGCACGCGGCGGCGGGGTGATCTTGGCGTCCTGGAGGCGATAGTCGCCGCGCGGCATGCGCTCCACGCACTGGCGGACGATCTTCACCGACTCGTGGATCTCGTTGAGACGGATGAGGAAGCGGTCGTAGCAGTCACCGTTCTCCGTGTACACGACATCGAAGTCGACCTCGTCGTAGGCCAGGTACGGCTGCGTCTTCCGGAGGTCCCACGGGAAGCCGGTCGAGCGCAGGATCGGTCCGGTGATGCTGAGCGCGAGCGCTTGCTCGGTGGTGATGACGCCCACCCCGACGAGGCGCTCCAGCCAGATCGGGTTCTGGGTGAGCAGCTCGGAGTACTCGCGCACGCCCTTCTCGACGATGTCGCAGACCTCGAGCGTCGCGGCCTCCCACTCGTCCGGGAGATCGGCGGCGACCCCGCCCGGGCGGATGAAGTTGTTGTTCATCCGCAGCCCGGTGAACATCTCGAGCAGGCGCAGCACCTCCTCACGCTCTCGCCAGCCGTAGATCATCATCGAGAGCGCGCCGATGTCCATGCCGTTGGTCGCCTGGAAGAGCAGGTGGGACGCCATGCGGTTGAGCTCGACGAGGAGCATCCGGATCCACACTGCTCGGGTGGGCACCTCGACATCGAGCAACCGCTCGACCGCGGTGGACCACACGAGCTCGTTCGAGAGCGGCGAGACGTAGTCCATGCGCGTGACGTTGGTCGCGCCCTGGACGTAGGTGAGCTCCTCGGCCGTCTTCTCCATGCCGGTGTGCAGGTACCCGACGACGGGCTTGACCCGCAGCACCGTCTCCCCGTCCAGCTCCAGCATCACGCGCAGCACTCCGTGGGTCGACGGATGCTGGGGGCCCATGTTGATGATGGTGGTCTCGGACTCGTCGGGCCACAGCCCGCCGGTCAGCACCAGCTCGTGCTCGGTCGGACGCCCCGACGGACGCAGGACCTGCTCGCCCTCGTCGGTCTGCGCCTCGAGCCGGTTCGCCGCCGGGTCGCTCGTGATGATCTCTTCGCTCATCTCGACTGCCTCGCTCGCTGCAGCCGGGGATACCCCGGCTGCGGGCGCTCGCTCGGCCCGCGTTGCGTCATTCGTCGCCGCGGAGTCAACGGGGGCCGGGGTCTTCCTTGAAGGTGACGGGCACCCGTGCGGGGTAGTCGTCCTTGCGCAGGGGGTGGCCCTCCCAGTCGTCGGGAGGAGGATGCGTGTGAGGTCCGGGTGGCCCTCGAACGTCACGCCGAGCAGGTCGTAGGCCTCGCGTTCGGCGAAGTCCGCGCCGGGGTAGAGGTCGGTGAGACTCGCGATCGTCGTGTCCGAGTCCGGCACCTCGGTGATCACTCGCAGCCGCCGGTTGCGCGGATGCGAGAGGAAGTTCGCCACGACCTCGAAGCGCTCGGGTACGACACCCGCCACGTGCAGGCGCGTGGCGTCCAGCGAGTGGTCGACGACCGTCACGTCGACGCACTGCGTGAACTGCTGGTCGTCGCGGAAGAAGGCCGCGACGTCGTGCCACGAGCCGCGGCCCACGTAGACGACCGGCTGGCCGTGGGAGTCGTGGAACACCGCCTCGGGGAAGCGCTCGAGCACCGCGGCCGCGACCTCGTCCGACACCGCCGACCGGGCAGGCGCGGGATTGTGAATCCCTTCACGAGCTTCGTCGTCGGTCGGTGGCGCTTCGGGCATGTCCGGTGATCCTCTGGAACGGCTCAGGCGGGCGCGTTGACGGGCTGGACGTGCGACGGCGTGCCGTCGATCTGGTCGACCCGGATGCCGGCGCCACGCCCTTCGCCACGACGGCGCATGATCTCGCCGGAGCGAACCTGCTCGTGCAGCGTGAGGATCCCGTGCAGCAGGGTCTCGGGACCGGGCGGGCAGCCGGGCACGTAGACGTCGACGGGGACGACCTGGTCGACGCCCTGGACGATCGCGTAGTTGTTGAACATGCCGCCGCTGCTCGCGCACACGCCCATCGAGATGACCCACTTGGGCTCGACCATCTGGTCGTAGACCTGTCGGAGCACCGGCGCCATCTTCTGGCTCACCCGACCGGCGACGATCATGAGGTCGGCCTGGCGAGGGCTCGCACGGAACACCTCCATGCCGAAGCGCGCCTGGTCGTAGTGGGCCGCGCCCGTCGCCATCATCTCGATCGCGCAGCACGCGAGTCCGAAGGTCGCGGGCCACATCGAGTTGCGACGTGCCCACTTCACGAGATCCTCGAGCCGCCCGGTGAGGAAGTTGTGGGGGATCTGCTCCATGCCCATCGCTACGCGACCTGCTCCTCGGCGTCGTCGGCGTTCGGTGCCGACGGGTCCATGCCCTCGCGACCCGGGCGTCCGATCGCGTGCAGCACGCGCGCCGGCATCTGCGATGCGACCTGACGCACCGGCCCCCACGACACCGCACCGGTGGAGAGCACGTAGGCGAACGGCACCAGCAGCACGATCAGGAACACGCCCATCGTGATCAACCCGAAGGAACCGAGATCCTTGAGGATCGTCGTGAACGGGTAGAGGAAGATGATCTCGACGTCGAGGATGATGAACGCCATCGCCACCAGGTAGAACTTCACCGGGAAGCGCTCGACGGTCTCGACCTCGGGCACGATGCCCGACTCGTACGGGGCCTGCTTCGCGTTCGTCGGACGACGGGGACCGAGCAGCCTGGACGCGACGAACGACACGGCGGCGAACAGGATCACCAGCACGACCATCGAGAAGATCGGCAGGTACTGCTCCACGAGCTCCCCTCTCGGCAGTCTGCGGTGCGCAGGCTATCCGAGGTGCCCGCCGCGGAGGCAAGGCAAGGCGCGACGAAGGCCGCTCAAGCTCACCGCCACCACGGGGCGTCGACCGACGCGGAGATCGCCCCAACACCGGGCTCGGCCCGGACGAGCGCGAGGTGGACGAGGCGCACCCACTCCCAGGCCCAGAGGGCGCCGAGGGCCGCGAGCCCTGGCCCGTCACCACCCCACGCGACGAGCGCGTCGACGGCCACGTTCCGGACACCGACGGGGAGGTCCTCGTTCAGCGCCGGCGCCGTGGCCCCGTCGGCGATCGCATCGCCATCGCCCCGCAGCACGTCCGAGAGCACGGAGCACTCTTCGCGCAGCGCCGCGCGAGCCTCCGGTCGCTCGACCACGAACCCCAGATCGGCCTGATCGCACATCAGCTCCGCCACGGCGCGGACCCGGCGGGCGCTGACCGCGACCTCCGCGATCGTCTCGTCGTCGACCGGGCGAGCCCCGGGCTCGGTCTTGAGCTGGTCGAACGCCTCGCCCGCACGCAGGCCGGCCTCGACCGCCTGCGTGCGCGCCGCGTCGGCGTCGGCAGTCTCGCCCACGATCCGCCGCATCCCACGGTCGAGGAACTCCGCGTCCGTGCGGCATTGGTCCGCGAGCGCGCGGCGCACCATCCCCCGCGCACCGCGCGGCCACAGCAGGAACCCGACCACGACGCTCACCGCGGCCCCGATCGCGATGTCCTGCACGCGTGCGATGCCGGTCTTCACGCCTTCCGGCTCGACGATCGTGAACAGCACGACGACGAAGGCCGTGAACCCGGCCTGACCGATGAGGAAGGAGATCGCCGTCGGTGCGTACGCGGCGAGGAACACGGTGATCGGCAACAAGATCCAGAGCCCGTCGGTGTCGTCGCCGAAGAGCACCACGCAGGGCGTGATGACGACGAAGCCGATCAGCGTGCCGCCGACCGCCTCGAACGCGGTCCGCCCGGTGGCGAGCGCGTTCGAACGCAGGACGGAGAGGGTGCCGAGAACGACCCAGAAGCCGTGGTCGACGTCGGTCAGTCCCGCGACGAACACCGCGATGCCGAGACCGATGCCCGCGCGAGCCGCATCGGCGAAGCGCGCCGAGCGGATCTGGCTGTGGGCGCGCAGCAGGTAGGTGACGCGGTCGCGGAGGCTCCCGAACGTCATGAGGGGCGTGTGCAGGGCGGACGTCAGGTCTGGACTGGGCCGCAGTGCCGCCGCGGGCGATCGCCGAGTCGGCCGCGACGCCGAGCGCGAGGTACGAGGTGACCCGCGTCCAGAACGCCGCCTCGAGTCGGGTCACGACGTCCTCGGGGTCGTCGCCGGCCTGCAGGCGTTCGCCCGTCCAGGTGTCGAGCGTCACCAGCTGGTCGGCACGCGCCGACTCGAGGGCGAGGTAGTCAGGGATCGGGGCACCGCCCTCGAGCATCGAGGCCGCGTCGTCGAGGACCGCCGCGGTGACGGCGCAGAGCTGGAGGCAGTCACCGATCTTCCGAGCCGTGCCCGCGGCCTCGTCGGTGGCCTGCTCACCCACGATGGACACGATCCGCTCGACGCCTTCGGCGACCGCGACCACCGCGCGGTCCCGCACCGCCGGGCCAGACGGGCGGAGGGTCGTCGAGTTCAACGCGTGGCGCATGGCGGCGACCGACGCCACCGCAGCATCGTGCGCCGTGGTCCGGTCGCCGTCGGCCTCCCAGTAGACACGCACCAGGGCGGCGGTCGCGCGCACGGCGTCGGCGATGCGCAACCGGAGCACGTTGCGCTCGAACACGGGCCAGACCGCGACGGCGGCGACCAGCGCGACGATCCCCCCGATCGTCCAACCGACGACGCGGTCGCCGACGTCGGACGCCGGGGCGGGCACGGTCGCCGCGAGGACGTAGGCGAGGATGAGGGCGTTCGCACCCGCGGCCCAGGCCCCGCCGAACACCCCGAGGTAGCGGATCGCGAACGCGACGACCACCATCACGATCGCGGCGAGTACGAACTCCTCGGAGAGGACGGTGCCGAGGCTCACCAGCCCAATGCCGATCACCGTGGCGATCAGGTACGCCCGCGCGCGGGCGGCGCGGGGGCCGCCGAAGTCCGCGAAGACCAGGAGCGAGAAGCAGGCGAACGCGCCGAAGAGGGCGGTGAACGGGTCGTCGGAGACGTACAGCATCAGCGCGTACAGCGCGGACATGACGATGGCCACCCGCGACGCCCTGCGCACCGCGCCGTTCACGGGGGTCAGTCTCGCCGCTGCCGGTTCGCGCCGCGAGTGACTCAGGGCTCAGGAGCGACGGCAACCATCGCGGCCACCATCTTGTAGGCGACCTCGGCCGGTCCCAGCTCGTCGGGCCGGAGCAGGTTCGCCATGATCCGCAGCACCCACTCCATCAGCGTGCGGCTCTGGAAGCCGACCCGGGTGAGCTCGCGCATCACCGCCGGGTTGCCGATCACCCGCACGAACGCCCGCGCCACCTTGAAGTAGAGCGCGTACGTCTCCTCGAGCCGATCGTCGTACCCGCGCAGCGCGAGCCCGTCGCCGGTGCGCAACGCCTCGTCGAGCGCCTCGGCGGCGAAGCGACCGGTCTCGTACGCGACCGAGATCCCTTCCCCGTTGAACGGGTTGATCGTCCCGGCCGCGTCGCCGACGCTGAGCCAGGTGGGCCCGGACGACGGCTTCACCGAGAGGCCGGTCGGCAGCTTGCCGCCGGTCGGGGCCCCGCAAGCGGTCTCCGGCGAGATGCCCCAAGAGGAGGGTGCGGTCTCGCAGAAGGCGTCCATCAGCTGGCTGGTGTTGATGTCCTTCCAGCCCGAGAAGGTGGACAGCAGGCCCACGCCCACGTTGATCGTCCCGTCGCCGACGGGGAAGATCCAGGCGTACCCGGGGAGGTTCTCCCCGTTCCGGTCCCGGATGTCGAGGTGGCTCTCGATCCACGCATCGTCGTGGCGGGGGCTGGCGAAGTAGCCCCGGACGGCCATCCCGAGCGGATAGGTGCGGTCCCGCGCGGCACCCAGCGCCCGGCCGAAGCGGGAGTTGGACCCGTCGGCGACCACGAGGTAGCGGGCGCGCACCTCCTCTCTGCTCCCGGTCTCCTTGTGCTCGACCACCGCCCCGGTGACGAGGCCGCCCTCGACCAGGGGGGTCACGGCCTCGGCGGCCGGCCACAGCGTGGCGCCTGCCTTCACCGCCGTGCCGGCGACCATCTCGTCGAGGTCGCGGCGTCGGACGACGTACCCGTAGCTGGGGAAGACCGGGTGGTCGGGCCACTCGAGCTCGAGCGTGACCCCGTGCGCGATCGAGCGGAGACCCTCGTAGCGAAGGTGGTCGGCGGCCAGGCGGTCGCCCAGCCCCATCGCCTCGAGCTGGTGGACGGCCCGAGGGGTGAGCCCGTCGCCGCAGGTCTTCTCGCGGGGGAAGCGCTTCTTCTCGACGACCAGGACGCGGTGACCGGCCTCGGCGAGCCAGAACGCCGTCGCCGCTCCCGACGGACCGCCGCCGATCACGAGGACGTCCCACTTCGCCGGGTCGGGGGCGGCGCTCATGGCCTCATGCTGGCAGACGCGCCGGGGGACCCGAGCACCGGCTCGACCCCACCCGGGCCGCGGAGCGTCTTCGAGGCTCGCGTCACGATCGTTCGGCTCTGCGGCCACCACGACGACCTCATCACCCACCACGGCTCCGAGCTCGTGGGTTCCCACGACTCCGGCTGGCATCTGCGGGTTCCCGACCGCGGCCCGCCTCCCGACCCCGGGTGCGTCCACCCCGCGATCGGAGATCCGATGGCTTCCGAACCCCGAATATGCCGTTGCCACCACTAGCGTGATAGGAAACGCCTCGCGCTCGGGGCGCCGGCGCGTGCGACGGGGAGGGACGCCGGACAATGCCCAACCTGCTGCCCAACTGGACCCTGACGCTGCCATGGGACCTGGGCGACTTCAACACTCGTGAGGCCGGCCGCCTCATCTGGAGCATCGTGCTGCTGATCATCGGCATCGCGATCGTGGTGACCCTCATCAAGCCGCCGAAGCTCAAGCGGCCGTTCCCGACCAAGGTCGGCATCGCGTTGTTCCCGGTGATCATCGTGGGCACCCTGGTGCTCGGGAAACTCATCCCCTCGTTCCAGCGCACGATCGTGCTGATCGGGCTGGCCGTGCTCGTCGCGCACCTGCTCCTGATGATCGCGTCACGCAAGCCGCGCGATCCCGAGCAGGTGACCACGTGGTCCGAGGCGTTCGCAGGCGCCGTCGGCGTGTTCGCGATCTTCGCCTTGGGCTACGCGATCATCCCGAGTGAGTTCCTCACCTTCGCGAACGCCGACCTCGAATGGGGAGACAGCTCCAAGTTCATCGTCCAGTCGGGTCACAAGATGCTGGGCTTCCTGCCGGTCGACTGGCCGTTCAACATCGACTACCCGGCCCTGCGCGACATCGTCGTGACGATCATCTACGTCGTACTGCTCGGGCTCACGCTCAAGCTCTGGGTCATGTGGCAGGACCGGCACAAGGTCGTGGATGCCGCGAGTGACGACACGCCGCCGAAGCGCTCGCGCTTCGGCCGCCCCCTGCGCAAGAGCGCGCCCGAGGTCGAGGTGCCGGAGCCGGATCCGGTCGGTGTCGGCGCGACTCCCGAGGGCGTGTGACATGGCTCGTACCGACGCGAACCCGCCGATGCCGGACTTCGCGACCGACTACGTGCTGCAGGAGGTCGACCCGGCCTACCTGACACAGTCGGTGAAGCCGAAGCAGTTCCTCCACATCGACCAGGCCGAGTGCATCCTCTGCGAGGGCTGCGTCGACATCTGCCCGTGGAAGTGCATCCACATGGTCTCGGTCGACGCGATCGCCGAGGCGGTCTCCACCGAGCAGCCCGGTGATGACCCCCACGACAACGTCGCCTTCATCGTCGACGAGGACGTCTGCACCCGGTGTGCACTGTGCGTCGACCGTTGCCCCACCGGCGTGATCATCCTCGGGAAGATCAACCCCGACATCGCCGATGGGGACCCCCACGTTCGGACGAATCGGCACGGCTACTCGTACGGTGTCCGGTTCTAGGCAACAGATCTGACAGGAGCAGGGTTCGTGGCCAACGGGAACGGCAACGGCACCAACGGGGGCGGCAGCAAGGTCAGCGCTGCCCTCGACAAGACCGACGAGAAGATCCGCGGCTCGCAGGCGTGGAACTCCATCTTCCGACCCGGCTCCGTCTATCGGCGCGGGTACACGGACAGTCCCCGCAACCGGTCCTACGTGATCATGAACAACGTGCTGTACCACCTGCACCCCGTGAAGGTGAAGCGGCACGCGGTGAAGGTCTCGTACACGCTCTGCCTCGGCGGCCTGAGCTTCTTCCTCTTCATCCTGCTCACCGTCACCGGCATCTTCCTGATGTTCTTCTACCGACCGACCGCCGCGTCGGCGTGGAACGACATCCAGACACTCGAGACCGCGGTGACATTCGGCTCGCTCGTGCGCAACATGCACCGGTGGGCCGCGCACCTCATGGTGCTGTCCGTGTTCCTGCACATGTGCCGCGTCTTCTACCACGGTGCCTACAAGGCGCCGCGGGAGTTCAACTGGGTGATCGGCGTGATCCTGCTCACGCTCACCCTGCTCCTCTCCTTCACCGGCTACCTGCTCCCGTGGGACCAGCTCGCGCTCTGGGCGGTCACCGTGGGGACGAACATGATGGGGTACACACCGGTCTTCGGGTCGAGCGTGAAGTACGTGCTGCTCGGCTCCAAGGAGATCGGGAACGACACGCTGCTCCGATGGTACGTGCTGCACGTGCTGCTGTTCCCGTTCGTCATCGTCATCTTCATGGCGGTGCACTTCTGGCGCGTCCGCAAGGACGGCGGCATCTCCGGTCCCCTGTAGAAGCTTCGGAAAGGTTCCGCATGGCCGAAGTCCCCGAACACCTGCTGAAGCGCTCCCAGGAGCGTCGCAAGGCGCTCGGTCTCCCCACGGAAGAAGGTGGCGAGGCCGAAGCGGCCGCGCCCGCCCCAGACGCGGGTGGCGGCGCCGGCGCGGGCGACACCCCTCCCCCGGCGACGGGCGGCGGCGGTACCGGGGGTTCGGACGACGGTGGCACGGGCGGCGACGACAGCGGTGCGGGCAGCGGCGACACCGGCGGCGTGCCGGCCCACCTCCTCGAACGGTCCAAGCGGCGCAAGGCGGCGCTCGCCGGGGGCGACGCCGGCGGTGCCGCCTCCGGGGGCGGCACCGCGACCGCGGTGGCGGCACCTCCGACCCCCGGCACGACCGGTCCGGGCGGCCACACCCAGCGGCTGCTGACGGTCGTCAAGTCCGGGTCGATCCAGCAGACGCGCGCCGATGCCCAGGACAAGGTCCACACCTGGCCGCATCTGGTCGTCGTCGAGTTCGCCTCCATGCTCATCCTGCTGGCCGGCGTCACGATCTTCTCGGCGCTCGTGCGCGCGCCGCTGCTCGGGCTGGCCGACTTCAACAAGACGCCGAACCCGTCGAAGGCACCGTGGTACTTCCTGGGCCTCCAGGAGCTGCTCACGATGTTCCACCCGATGGTCGCCGGCGTGACCATCCCCGGCGTCGGCCTCGGACTGCTGGCCCTCGCGCCCTACATCGACAAGAACTCGTCGGTGAAGCCCACCGACCGCAAGTTCGCGATCGCGATCTTCACCATCTTCATCATGATGTGGTCGGTGCTCGTGATCATCGGATCGTTCTTCCGGGGGCCCGGCTTCAACTTCGTGTTCCCCTGGAACGATGGCACCTTCTTCGAGCTCTAAGGAGCGATCGTGGCTCTGATCGTCATCGGCGTCGTCGTCCTGTTCGCCCTCGCTGCGGTGGTGCTCCTGGGCACCGCGCGTCGCCGCGCGGGCACCGGACGGCTCAGCCGCGAGACGCGCCGCGCCGACGCGTCCGCGCCCGGGGGCGGGGCCACCGCCTCGGCGCGCGGAGACGAGGAGGGCGCCGACGACGCCCAGCGGGCGCTCGGCAGCGGCGAGAGCAACGTCCCGGTCGCCGCCGGCGACCGCGCGCCGGTCCGCTACGAGCCGATCGACGAGGAGGAGCTGGGCGTCACCCGGCGACAGTTCTTCAACCGGGGCATCCTCACCGGCCTCTCGCTCGCGGTGGCCGGATTCGGTGGTGCCGCCCTCGCCTTCCTGTGGCCGAGCGGCGCCAGCGGCTTCGGCGGCAAGGTCAACGTCGGGAGCGTCGCCGACGTCCAGAAGTCGATCGATGCCAAGCAGCCCTTCTACAACGCGTCGGCGAAGGTCTACATCCAGCCCTACCCCAAAGCGGACCTGAAGAAGGCACAGAAGGTCTACCCCTCGACGATCACCGCCGGGATGGCCCAGGGCTACGTCGCGCTGTACCAGAAGTGCGTCCACCTCGGCTGCCGCGTCCCGTGGTGCCAGACGTCGCAGTGGTTCGAGTGCCCCTGCCACGGATCGAAGTACAGCCGGGTCGGCGAGAAGCGGGGTGGCCCCGCTCCCCGCGGACTCGACCGCTTCGTCCTCAGCGTGTCCGGAGGCTCGATCGTCGTGGACACCGGCACGATCGTCCAGGGCCCGCCGATCGGTACCGACACCACCGGCCAGGGCCAAGAGGGAGCACCGTGCGTCTGATCGGCACCCTGACCCCGGCCCGGCCCACGCCCGCGAGCGGAGAGTAGGAGCAGCCCCCCGTGAGCTTCCGCACCACGTTGATCGTGCTGAACGGCCTCGCGTTGCTCGGCCTGGCCGGGTACCTGATCTGGCGCGTCATGAGCCTCCGACGCAACCAGGAGCCGACGCCGGCGAACCTCACCAAGTTCCTGGAGGACGACGACCTCGAGGGCCGTCGCCTGGAGCGCGTGCTCGGCTGGTCGCTGCTCTTCGTCCTCGTGGTTGCGATCGCGCTGCCCGTCTACTTCCTGGTCGAGCCCAGCCGGCAGGTGGCGGCCCAGGACGACTTCCTCGCCCGCTCCGAAGAGCGCGGCGCCGTGCTCTTCGCGAACAACCAGAGCCCGGTCTACGACTCGACCAAGTCACTGCTCTGCGCCAACTGCCACGGCACGAAGGCCGAGGGCGGCGCGGCGCCCTTCGTCCTGCAGCCCGAGAGCGACCTCTGCCTCGAGGAGCAGAACAAGGGCAACCCCGACGTCCCCGAGTGCCTCCCCCAACAGGTCTCCTGGCAGGCGCCGGCGCTGAACACCGTCCTGCTCCGCTTCACCCGCGGGCAGGTCAAGCACATCCTGAACTACGGCCGACCGGGCACACCCATGCCCGCATGGGGCGTCATCAGCGGGAAGGGCGTGCTCAACCAGCAGAGCATCGACGACCTGGTGAACTACCTCGCGAGCCTCCAGATCGACTCCAAGGAGGCCAAGGCGATCTCGAAGCAGGCGGTCGGCGAGTACCGCGGCGGCGGCAAGCAGCTGGTCGACGACCAGCAGAAGGCGCTGACCAAGGCCCAGGACGACCTCGCGACCGCGCAGGCCGACCCGACCTCGACGCCGGCCGCGATCGAGCAGGCCCAGGCCGCAGTGGTCACGGCCCAGGCGCAGCTCGACGCCGCGATCGCCTACGACGCCGAGCTGCAGGACCTCACCGACGGGGCGATCCTCTTCCGCCTCAACTGCGCCCGCTGCCACACCAAGGGCTGGTCGTACTACGACCCGACGAACCTCGCCCTCCCGCCCCCCGCACCGCAGGGAAGCGGTGCCTACGGTCCGAGCCTGCGTGACGGCTCGACCTTGCTGCAGTTCCCGGGCAAGGCCGGCGAGCAGGGCCAGTTCGACTGGGTCGCGCTGGGCGTCCCCCAGAACCAGCAGTACGGCGTCCGCGGGATCTCCTCGGGTCGCATGCCGCACTTCGCCAAGCAGCTCGACGACGCCGAGATCACCGCGATCGTCCAGTACGAGCGCAGCCTCTAGCGCGGAAAGGAACCACCACCGTGAGTCTGCCCGTGCTCGCCTCCGAGCTGATCGAGAAGACGATCTGGTACCCGACGATCCTCGGGTTCCTCGTCGTCGTCTTCGCGATCCTGCTGTTCGTCGGATCCATCTACCTCCTGTTGTCGACGAACATGGGCGCGCGACTGGGGTTCCTCGTCGTGTTCACCGCCCTCATGGGCTTCATGGTCCTGCTCACGTCGCTGTGGGTGACCACCGCCTCACCGCTCAACACCCTCAAGGGTCGCATCCCGGCGTGGCAGGCCGTCGAGGTCACCAAGAACCTGCAGCAGGCCAAGACCACCGAGGTGCGCAACATCGAGGCCGACGGCAAGAAGGTCGACACCATCGAGGCGTCGAACGTGAAGGCCGCGGCCGACGAGAACCTCATCCAGGTCGAGGCGTTGCCGAGCGAGCCGCAGCTCACCCAGCAGGCGTTCGCCCGCTTCCAGGCCGTCACCAACTACAAGGTGCTCAACACCTACGAGATCGGTGGCAGCAGCCCGAACCCGCTGAACCTCGAGCTCACCCACACGCCCCTGTTCGCCGTCGTCGAGTTCTGCGAGGTGGTCGACCCGGCCACCACCGTGCCCTTCGGCGTCGCACCTCCACCAGCCGAGTGCAAGGCGGGATCGGACCAGGGCGGCTTCCTGGTCCTGAAGCGTGACCTGGGGTCGTTGCGGGTCCCGCCGTTCGTCGCCTGGATCAGCTCGATCCTGCTCTTCGGGCTGGGGCTGCTCCTGCTGCACTGGCGGGAGCAGGACGAGCAGGCCAAGAAGGCCGAGGCCGAGGGCACGTCGACCACCGACACCGCGACGCCGGTGCCGGTGAACGCCTGAGGACGATGATGACGAGGAGCGCCACGATGCGAACGTTCCGCCGGATCCTGTGCACCTCCGTCCTCGCCGTCGCGGCGCTGGCGGGCTTCACGGCCCCCGCGGGCGCGCAGCAGCTGGTCGACGCCGGGAAGGAGGGCGACGGCTCGGGCGCGCTCGCCTTCGTGCTGATGGCGCTGCTCGTGATGCTCATCTGGGCGGCGCTGTTCTTCATGGACCGTGTGCGTCGTCGGCGCGAGCAGACCAACCCCGCCGAGTAGCCCCGGCTCCCGGCCCGACCCCGGCCGTAGGCTCGCCGCATGAGCGGCGACCGAGCGCGGGTGGTCTTCCTGGTCCTCGACGGGATGCCCGCGCCGGCCGTCGCCGACGACGTGACCCCGGTGCTCGACGCCTGGTGCGCTGCCTCCGGCACGTCGACGCACACCGTTCCCTCGGTCCTCCCGGCGTCGACCTACCCGAACCACGCGACGTTCGTGACCGGCGTCGCGCCGGCGGAGCACGGCATCGTCGGCAACTACGTGCTGTGCGACGACGGACGGTTCCGGCCCGCGCGGACGATCGGTCCCGCGGTGCCGACGATCTTCGACTCGGTGCAGGCTGCCGGTCTCACGAGCGCGCTCGTCGTCGGCGACCAGGAGCTCGTGGGCGTGATGGGCGGCACCCGCGCGGGGTCGCACTGGCCGCCCGGCGGTGAGGTCCCCGACGGCGCCGCGACCGATGACCACGGGTACCTCCACGACGACGAGACGTTGCCGCGCCTGCTCGACGCGATCGCCACCGCGGCCGATCTCGTCGTCGGGCACCTCAATGCCCCCGACACCGCCGGCCACGTGCACGGGCCGACCTCCGGTGCGGCGCGGGACGTCTACCTCGCGACCGACGCGCGGCTCGCGGCGGTGCGCGACGCCGTCGAGGCACGCGAGGACGACAGCGTCGTGATCGTCGTCAGTGACCATGCCACCGAGACCATCGACGTCCCCGAGCCGATCGACCTCACGGAGCCGCTCGACGGGACCGGGCTCACCTGGTTCCCGGAGGGAAGTGCCGCGGTCGTCTACGGCGAGCGCGCCGACGCCGCGAGCGTGCTCGGCGCGATCGACGACCTGCAGGGGGCCACCGATGTCGCGCCCGGTGTGCAGGTCGCGTGGGGTCCGCCCGGACGCTGGCTCTGCTTCGAGGGCCTCGACGCCGAGCCCGGGATGCACGGGAGCCCGCGCACCGCAGTGCAGCTCGCGGCCGTCGTCGGCCCGCACCCGGCCGTGCGCGAGCTCGACGAGCGGGTCCGGGCCGACGGCTTCGACGCGACGTCCTGGGCCGGCGAGCTGGCCCGCCTCCTCGTGCTCCCCTAGCGCGGTCGCCCGGCGTCAGCACGGTCGCCGCAGGCACCGGGTTCCGACGCCAAGACCTCGGAGGCGGCCGCGATCGTCCGATCGATGTCGGCGTCGGTGTGGGCAAGGCTCGGGAACACGGACTCGAAGGCGCTCGGCGCGAGGAACACGCCGCGCTCGAGCATCCCGTGGAAGAAGCGCGCGTACACGTCGCCGTCGGCAGTCCTCGCGTCGTCGTAGTTGCGCACCGGTGCATCGCGGAAGAACAGTCCGTCGATCGTCCACGCCCGCGGGAGCTGCGCCACCACGCCCGCATCCGCCGCGGCCTTCGCGAGCCCGTCGGACAGCCGGGTCGCGATCCGCTCGAGCTCCGCATAGGACGCGTCGTCGAGCTGCGCGAGCACCGCGAGTCCCGCTGCAGTCGCGATCGGGTTCCCCGCGAGGGTGCCCGCCTGGTACACGGGTCCGAGCGGGGCGAGCTCGTCCATCAGTGCGGCCGGCCCGCCGATCGCGGCGAGCGGCATCCCGCCGCCGACGACCTTCCCGAAGATCGACAGATCCGGGGTGACACCGAACCGGCCCTGCGCGCCACCGAGCCCGACTCGGAACCCGGTGATCACCTCGTCGCACACGAGCAGGGCACCGTGCTCGGTGCACCGCCGACGAAGATGCTCCAGGAAGCCGGCGACGGGCAGCACGAGCCCCATGTTGGCGGCGATCGGCTCCACCAGCACGGCGGCGACGGCGCCGCCGTGGGCGTCGAACGCGGCGTCGAGCGCGGCCACGTCGTTGTACGGCACGACGACGGTGTCGGCGACGGCGGCGGGGGTGACGCCCGCGGAGCCCGGCAACCCGAGCGTCGCGACTCCACTCCCGGCCGCGACCAGGAGTGCGTCGACGTGCCCGTGGTAGCACCCGGCGAACTTCAGGATCTTCGGCCGCCCCGTGGCGCCCCGGGCGAGCCGGACCGCGGTCATCGCCGCCTCGGTGCCCGACGAGACCAGCCGGACCTTCTCGACCGACGCCACGCGGTCCGCGATCACCTCGGCGAGCTCGACCTCGCGCCGCGTGGGCGCGCCGTAGGACGT
This sequence comes from uncultured Acidimicrobiia bacterium, assembly GCA_963809885.1. Taxonomy (GTDB): domain Bacteria; phylum Actinomycetota; class Acidimicrobiia; order IMCC26256; family PALSA-555; genus JALHSW01. Next base: position 622,437 of record CAWELA010000002.1, read on the forward strand.
CCCGTCGGACGCGGCGCGTTGCACCGCCTCGACGACCCTGGGATCCGCGTGCCCGAGGATGGAGGCGCCCCAGGACTGCACGTAGTCGAGGTACTCGTTGCCGTCCTCGTCCCAGAGGCGGGCGCCTTCGGCGTGCCGCACGAAGAACGGCTCGCCACCGACGGAGCCGAACGAGCGGACCGGTGAGGACACGCCGCCCGGGATCCGGGTGAGCGCGCGTGCGTGCAGCTCGTCGGTCACGGGAGGTCGGTCACCGGTGCATCGTCATTGCAGACGCTCGGCGACCTCGCGCGCGAAGTAGGTGAGCACGAAGTCGGCGCCGGCGCGCTTGATCGCGGTCAGATGCTCGAGCGCGACCGCGTCGCCGTCGAGCCAGCCCTGCTCGGCCGCGGCCTTCACCATCGCGTACTCACCGCTGACGTGGTACGCCGCGACCGGGAAGGTCGAACGCGCTCCGCATCTCGCCGATCACGTCGAGGTAGGCGAGCGCGGGCTTCACCATCACCATGTCGGCGCCCTCGTCGACGTCGAGCGCCGTCTCCGCGATCGCCTCGCGCGCGTTCGGTGGATCCATCTGGTAGCCGCGGCGGTCGCCGGACCTCGGGGCGCACTCCGCCGCCTCGCGGAACGGGCCGTAGAGCGCGGATGCGTACTTCGCGGAGTAGGCGAGAATCGCCTGGTCGGTGTGACCCGCGGTGTCGAGTGCCGTGCGGATCGCGCCGACCTGCCCGTCCATCATCCCCGACGGTGCGACGACGTCGACGCCGGCGTCGGCCTGCGCGATCGCGATGGAGGCGTAGCGCTCGAGCGTCTCGTCGTTCCGGACCGAACCCGCGTCGTCGAGGATCCCGCAGTGCCCGTGGTCGGTGTACTCGTCGAGGCAGGCGTCGGCCATGATGACGAGGGCGTCGCCGACCTCGTCGCGGAGTGACCGCAGCGCCACCTGGACCACGCCGTCGGGCGCGTCGGCACCCGAGCCGCGCGCGTCCTTCACCGCAGGGATGCCGAAGAGGATGACCGCGGGGATGCCGAGGTCGGCGAGGGTCCGGACCTCCTTGCGGAGGCTCTCCTGGGTGTGCTGCACGACCCCCGGCATCGACGCGATCGGGGCGGGGGCATCGATCCCTTCCTTCACGAAGAGGGGCGCCACGAGGTCGTCGACCGACAGCCGGGCCTCCGCGACGAGTCGCCGTATGGCCGGGGTGCGGCGCAGACGACGGGGCCGTTGCTCGGGGAACGCCATCGCCCCATGGTAGGGGCGCGCCTCGCCCGCTACCGCCCCAGCGAAGCCAGCACGGCCTGCACGAGGCCCGAGATCGTGTGCGGGTCGGCCTCGGCGTCGACCCGCAAGCCCGCGACCCCGGGCGGTGTCCGAGGTCACCGGGCCGATCGACACGAGGGTCGGCTGCAGGTCCGGGAGCGTGCCGACCGCCTCGACGAAGTTGTCGACGGTCGACGACGACGTGAACGTCCAGGCGTCGACGTCGCCGCGGCGGATGCGCTCCAGGACGCGGGCATCGGGCTCGGCCCGCACCGTCCGGTACACCGGGAGGACGTCGACGGTGTGGCCGCGCTCTCCCAGCCCCTCGGGGAGCACGTCGCGAGCCTGCTCGGCGCGCGCCAGCAGCACCCGCTCACCCGGCGCGCCCGGCGCAGGGAAGCCTTCGAGCAACGACTCGGCGACGAAGCGGTCGGGCACGAGGTCGGGTCGCAGCCCGCGCGCCTCGAGCGCGGCCGCAGTGCCCGGTCCGATGGCGGCGAGGCGGAGGCCGCCGAGCGCGCGCGCGTCGAAACCGGCTGCGTCGAGCCCCTGCTCGAAGAACGCTCGTACGCCGTTCGCGGACGTGAAGATCAGCCACGCGTAGCGGTGCAGCTTCGGCAGGTCGAACCCGATCGGCTCGACGCGGATCGCAGGCAGCTCGAGGACCTCCGCGCCCAGCGCTTCGAGCTGCACGCGCAGCTCACTCGCCTGCTCTCGTGCGCGGGTGACCACCACGGACCGACCGAACAGTGGTCGAGTCTCGAACCACGCGAGGTCCAGCGCCGCGACGTCGCCGACGACGATCGCAGACGGGGCGCGCACTCCTGCGTCCGCCGCGGTCGCGAGCGTCGCGCGGACCGTGTGCTGATCGGGACGGGTCCCGTTGCGCACGGCAGCGACCGGCGTGTCCGGCGACCGTCCGCCTGCCACGAGGCGGGCCGCGATGTCGCCCAGCCGGGTCGCGCCCATGAGGATCACCAGCGTCCCGCCGACCTTCGCGAGCGCTTCCCACTCGACGTCGGTGCGACCCTTCTCCGGGTCCTCGTGACCGGTCACGATCGTGACGTTCGTCGACAGTCCTCGATGCGTCACCGGGATGCCGCCATAGGCGGGCGCCGCGACGGCGCTCGTGATCCCGGGCACGACCTCGAACGGGATCCCGGCGGCCAGGAGCGCCTCGGCTTCCTCGCCACCGCGTCCGAACACGAAGGGGTCGCCACCCTTGAGCCGGACGACGCACTTGCCGGTGCTCCCGTGCTCCACCAGGGCGGCGTTGATCTGCTCCTGGGTCGCCTCGACGTCGCCCGGGGCCTTCCCCACCGAGATGCGTACGGCACCCGGCGGCGCGAGGTCGAGGAGCACCGGGTTCGCGAGCCGGTCGTGCACGACGACCTCCGCGGCGGCGAGCAGCTCGGCGCCGCGGCGGGTGAGCAGGCCCGGGTCACCCGGACCGGCACCGACGAGGAAGACGGTCACCGCGCGACCTCCTCGATCGCGCCGGGGAACATCTCGACGAGCCTGGCCGCGACCCGGCGCCCCGCCGCCGCGGGCTCGGTGTCCGCGTCCGTGGTGCGCACCACCGAGCGACCGTCCGGCGTGGCGAGCAGCCCTTCGATCGTCACGGTGTCCGTGCCCGTGGCGTGCGCGCCGACCGGGAGCGAGCAGCCACCGCCGAGCTCGGCCAGGAACGCTCGCTCGGCGTCGACCGGGCGGCGGACCGCCGGGCGGTCGATCGCCGCGAGCAGCTCGCATGTGGCGAGGTCGTCGGCGCGGCACTCGACCGCGAGTGCGCCCTGGGCGACCTGCGGCAGCATCACCGACGGATCGAGCCGCTCGGCGACCCGGTCCGTGAGCCCGAGCCGATCGAGCGCGGCTGCCGCGACGACGATCGCGTCGAACTGCCCGGCCTTCTCGAGCCGGGTGTGCATGTTCCCGCGGATCTCGACGAAGCCGAGGTCGGGACGTAGCGCCGCGAGCTGCGCGCGTCGCCGCACCGAGCCGGTCGCGACGACCGCGCCCGTCGGGAGCGCGTCGAGCGTGGAGCCCACGAGTGCGTCGCGGGGATCGGCCCGCTCGGGGATCGCGCCCAGGACGAGGCCGGCGGGGGTCTCGGCGGGGAGGTCCTTCGCCGAGTGCACCGCGACATCGGCCCGACCGTCGAGGACCGCCTCCTGGACCTCCTTCACGAAGACACCGGTTCCCCCGATCGAGTGCAACGGCACGTCGGTGCGCCGGTCACCCGTCGTCTCCACCAGCACCAGCTCGGTGTCGACGCCGCCCCGGGCTCCCAGCAGCCCGGCCACGCGCTCGGCCTGCCAGCGGGCCAGCGCGCTGGCGCGGGTCGCGACCCGCATCACCCCTCGGCGTCGGGCGCGGGGGTCTCGGACCCCAGGGTCGACGGCGGCCGGATCTCCGGCGGCCGGTTCGTCGGCCCCCAGGTCGTCGAGGGCGAAGAGCGCCGCGAGGGCGTCCGCGTACAGCTCGCCACGTGCCGAGCCGGCGGCGTCCTTGAGGCGCACGGTCGGCTCGTGCAGCAGCTTGTTCACGAGCGCCCGGGTGATCTGGTCGATCATGTCGCTGGTCGCGGGATCGAGGGCGCCGAGCCGGGAGGCGTGGCGATCGAGCTCGGTCCGGCGGAGCTCCTCGGCCCGCTCGCGGAGGCTGGTGACGAGCGGCGCGACCTCGCGGGCGAGGCGCTCCATCCGCAGCCGGTCGATCTCGTCGGTGATGATGACGCGGACCTTGCCGACCTCGGCGCGCCGGTGCTGGAGCGACTGCTCGCCGACTGCCTTCAGGTCGTCGATGTCGAGCAGCATCACACCGAAGACCGTTCGCGACTCCGGGGTCGACGTCGCGCGGCACCGCAACGTCGACGACGAGCAGGGCGCGCCCGTCGCGGCGGCGCATGACCTCTTCCATGTCGCCGCGCTCGAGCAGGGTCCCGGGCGCTCCGGTCGAGGCAAGGAGCACGTCGCTCGAGACGAGCACGTCGAGCACGTCGTCGAGCGGGACCGCTCGGCCACCGACCCGCGCCGCGAGCTCGCGTCCGCGCGCACGGCTGCGGTTCGCGACGACGATCTCGCCGACGCCGGCACCCGACAGCGCCATCGCCATCCCTTCACCGACGTCACCGGCACCGAGCAGCAGGACGCGGCGACCCTCGAGCGAGCCGAGCCGCTCACCGGCGACCTGGACGGCGGCGGACGACACCGACACCGCATGGCGACTGATACCGGTCTCGGTGCGCGCCCGCTTGCCGACCTCCACCGCGTGGCGAAAGGTGCGCGACAGGAGCTGGCCGACCGAGCCCTCACGCTCGGCGGCGGTCCACGCCTCGCGGACCTGGCCGAGGATCTCGCCCTCCCCGATGATCATCGAGTCGAGGCCCGGACGACGACCCCGAAGAGGTGCGCCACCGCGGCGTCGTCGTGGTACGTGTAGAGCTGCTCGCCGAGGAGGTCCGGGTCGACCCCCGACTGCTCGGCGAGGAAGTGGCGCACGTCGTCGACACCGTCGTGGAAGCGGGTCGTGCGCGCGTAGACCTCGGTGCGGTTGCACGTCGAGAGCAGGACGACCTCGGCGAGGTGCTCGCGGCTGGTGAGGTCGTGCAGCGCCTTCGGCAACGCCGGGGAGGCCACGGTCATCCGCTCGAGCAGATCGACCGCGGCCGTTCGGTGGTTCAGTCCAACGACGACGAGAGACACGCCTGGAGGAGCTCCTTGGCCTCGGCCGTTCGGCCGCCCCGTACGAGTTCGAGCATGCCCGAGTCGAGGGCACGCCGCCAATCGACCGTCTCGCTCGAGGTCCCACCGGACCGGAGCTCTTCCCGGGCCTCGGACAGCAGCTCGAGCAGCACCGCCCACTCCGGGCCCATCTCCTGGGTCACGTGGTCCTTGAGGTACGTCGCCAGCGCCGGGCTGCGGCCCCCGGTGCCCACGGTGACGACGAGGTCGCCCTGGCGGACGACCGACATCAGCGTGAACGAGCAGTGCTCGGGATCGTCGGCCGCGTTGACCCAGATCCGGCGGGCCTCCCCGGCCTCGAACACCGCCCGGTTGACGGCGGTGGTGCTGGTCGCGGTCGTGGCGAGCCAGGCACCGTCGAGGTCGGACGGCTCGAACGGACGCTCAGCGGTCGTGATGCGTCCGGCGTCGCGGGCCTCCCGGAGCTCGTCGACGAGGTCGGGGGCGACCACGTGCACCTCGGCGCCGGCGTCGAGCAGCGCCTCGATCTTGCGGGCGGCGATGCGTCCGCCCCCGACCACGACGCAGCGGCGCCCGCGCACGAGCAGGTTGACCGGGTAGCCGACGAGGCCCGGACGGCCCGGCTCGGTCGTGCCGCTCATCACCTCGGGTCGACTCCGGCTCCGCACCTTCGGTGCCCGTTCCGCCTGCGTCTCCATGTCGCGGGCCGCATCAGACCGGGGCCACGAGGCCGTTCTGGGCGCGGTGCTGCTGGTAGAAGGACAGGATCTGCAGCTCGGTCGCGAGGTCGACCTTGCGCAGCGAGACGCCCGCCGGGACGGTCACGACCGCAGGGGCGAAGTTGAGGATCGATCCCACCCCGGCCGCGACCAGGCGGTCCGCGACCTCCTGGGCGGCCCCCGCGGGGGTGGCGATCACGCCGATCGCGACCTGGCGTTCGGCGACGAGGGTGTCGAGGTCGTCGATGCCCTCGATCAGGAGGTCTCCGACGGGCTCACCGACCTTGCTCGCGTCGGCGTCGACCAGGGCGACGATTCGGAACCCCCGGGCGCCGAACCCGCGGTAGTTGGCGAGCGCGTGACCGAGGTTGCCCAGGCCGACGATCGCGACGGGCCAGTCGTGGGTGAGGCCCAGCTCGTTCGCGATCTCGTCGACGAGCTCGGCCACGTCGTACCCGACGCCGCGCGTGCCGTAGGAGCCGAGGTAGGAGAGGTCCTTGCGGACCTTGGCCGCGTTCACGCCGGCCAGCTCGGCCAGGTGCTCGGAGGACGTGGTCGAGAGCGCCTGGTCCGTCAGCTCGAGCAGCGCTCGGTAGTAGAGGGGCAGGCGGGCGACGGTGGCCTCGGGGATGCGGCGAGCCTCGGAGATGGCGGTGCTCCTCGCTCGGCGGCAAGGGGTTGCCGACGGCCGGGTGAGTGCTTCGCCCAAAGCGTACCGCCGCTCGTGCACGCATTCACAAAGTCCGGGGCCCCCCGGGACCCCAGGAGGAAGCACCGGCGGACCGGCCCGAGCCGTGCGGGTGCGCCTCGGTACGCTCGACGGCGATGGTCACCGGCCTCGCCTTCCTCGCGACGGCGGTCGCATCGCTCTTCGCCGAGGCCACGCTCGTCCGCTACACCCAGCGGCGCACCCCGCACCTCGCGGCGTGGGCGATCGCCCTGGCGATGTTCGCGTTGGCGTCGGCAGCCCTGGCCGTGGGCGTCTCCACTGGATGGGACAACGGGACCTTCCGGGTCTTCTACCTGTTGGGCGCGGTGCTCGACGTCCCCTGGCTGGCGCTCGGGACGGTCTGCCTGCTCCTCGGTGCCGACGTCGGCCGCAAGGTCCGGTGGTTCCTGGTGTTCTTCTCCGGCCTCGCCACCGGCGTGCTGCTCAGCGCACCGATGGCCACGGTGTCGGGCACCGAGATCCCCGTCGGCAAGGACGTGTTCGGTGCGTTCCCCCGCGCCCTCGCCGCGACCGGCAGCGGCATCGCGGCGATCGTGATCCTGGCCGGCGCGGTCTCCTCTGCGCTGCGGTACGCGCGGGACCGGACCACCCCGGGCCACGCCCGGCTCGCGGGGGCGAACGCGCTCATCGCGCTCGGCACGCTGATCCTCTCCAGCGGTGGGCTCATCCAGGGTGTCGTGGGGCACGACGAGGCGTTCACCCTGAGCCTCGCGGCGGGGATCAGCGTGATCTACGTCGGGTTCCTCGTCGCGGAGGGGCGCAGCTCGCGTCGCAGCAGCTTGCCGGCCACCGACCGGGGCAGCTCGTCGACGACCTCGATGCGCGACGGGCACTTGTAGCGCGCGAGCGCCTGGCCGCACCGCTCACCGAGCGCGGCCGGATCGAGCGTCTCGCCCGGCCGCGGGAGGACGTATGCGACCACGGTCTCGCCGGTGCGCGGGCTCGGTTCGCCGACGACCGCCGCGTCGAGCACCTCCGGCTGGCGGAGCAGCACCTCTTCCACCTCGACCGGGTACACGTTGAAGCCGGACACGATGATGAGATCCTTGGCGCGGTCGACGAGCCGCAGCTCACCCTGCTCCTCCACGACCGCGATGTCCCCGGTCCGCAGCCAGCCCTCCGGGGTGAGGACGCGCGCGGTCGCCTCGTCGTCGTGCCAGTAGCCGGGGAAGACGTTCGGGCCGCGCACCCACAGCTCACCCGGGTCGCCGTGGAGGACGTCGGCACCGTCGTCGTCGACGATCCGCACCTCCACCCCGGGGAGGGGTGGGCCGATGGAGCCGGGTCGGGGCTCCCCGTCGGTGAGCGCCGTCGTCGTGACGATGGGCGCCGCCTCGGTGAGTCCGTACCCCTGGTGGACAACGATCCCGAAGCGTTCGGAGAACCCGGCGCCGACCGCGGCCGGCAGGGGTGCCGCGCCTGACACGGCGAGGCGGACCGTGTGGAAGGTCTCGGGCGGGAGATCGAGGGCCAGCCAGTGCGAGTACATGGTGGGCACACCCGCGAGCACGGTGACGGCGTGACGCTCGACGATCGCCGCGGCCTCGGTCGCGTCGAACCGTGACTCCAACGCGACGGTCCCCCCGGCCGCGAGGGACACGCCGAGGACGACGTTGAGCCCGAACACGTGGTGGAACGGCAACGAGCCGAGCATGACGTCGTCGCGCCGGACGCGCAGCCCCGGGTGGCGCAGGACCTGGTCGATGTTCGCCGCCAGGTTCGCGTGCGTGAGGATCGCGGCCTTGGGCGCGCCCGCGGTGCCCGAGGTGAAGAGCAGGACCGCCGGGTCGTCGGGTTCGCGCTCGACGCGCGCTACGGCCGCGTCACCGGGGTCGTCGACGTCGACGACGAGCGTCGGCACTCCGGTCGCCGCCAGGACCGGCTCGGTCCCGGCCGACGCGAGTCCGAGCCCCGGCGCGACCGACGCCAGCTGGCGTCGGAGCTCGTCGTCGGGCGCGAGCGGGTTCACCACGACCGCGACCGCGCCGACGTGCAGCACCGCCAGGTAGGCGACGACGAACCCCTCCTCGTTCGGGCACAGCACCGCCACCCGATCCCCGGGGAGACCCCGGCCGCGACGAGCGACCCGGCGAACCGCCCGACAGCATCCGCGAGCGACGCGTACGACGGTCTCACCGCGAGCGCCCACCAGCGCAGCGTGCTCAGGAGCGCCGGCGCCCAGCAGCGTGTCGACCAAGTTCACGCGGAGGATCGTACGAGCACGCAGCGACGAACGGGCCTTCGAGGTGTTCACGCACGCCCCCGCGGAGGCGGCGACCCGGCGAGTGATCGCCCGCGGGCCGGGTCTCTCGGACCGCAGCGAACGAGCGAGCGAGGAAGGACCGGACGCGGGCGTGGGCCTTGGGGCGGGCTGGGAGGCCGGTGATCGCCGTCGATCGCTCGACGCCGATCACGTCACCCACGCCCGCGTACCGGAACATCCACCGCATCGTCCGGGGGCACCCCTGCCTTGAGGACCATCGACCACGGAGAGTGAGATTTTCCCTTGCCTTTACCCGCTCCGCGGTTCCGGCTCAGTGGTTCCGGCTCAGTGGTTCCGGCTCAAGTGGTTCCGGCTCAGTGGTGATGGCTGCGTGCCCGGGTGTCTCAGGGGCTGAGGCGCAGGACGAACTGGGCGAAGGCAGCCCCCAGGATGAGGACGAGCAGGATCACGATCGCGATGGTGGTCCCTGGGCGCACGGGGGTGTCCTTCTCTCTCGGGGCCGGATCAGCCGGGGGGCGTGAGCGTCACGCCCGAACCCGATCGGAGGCCGTACTCGTCGGCGGCCGACCGTCGGTCCAGCGCCAGCGAGCAGAGCCCGGAGGAGTCGACGAGCAGGACCAGCTCGGAGGGCTTGGCCTCGGCATAGGTGTGGACCCAGCGGGCCGACTTGGCCCGGTCCCCCGCCTCGACCTGCACCCGTCCGCCCGGCTCGGCACCGAGGGCCACCAGCTCCTCGGGGCCGACGTTGAGCTGGCAGTTGCCGAACCGGTCGACCCACCAGACCTCGGCGTCGAGCGCACCCTGCTCGGTCACGTTCGGGAGGCCGAGGAGCCCGGGGACGAGGGTCGCCGGGTCCACGGGAGCGCCGAGGTCGTCGAGCGGGGTGCCGGTGGCCACGTAGGCCGCGGCGGGGGCGAGGACGTCGCGGCCGGCGAAGGTGGGGCCGGGCGCGGGGAGGCGGTGCTGCTCGCTCGTGACGTCGATCACCTGTCGGGCTCCGCCGAGCATCGCCGCCGCGGGGGCGAGCAGCCCGTTGTCGGGTCCGAGCAACGTCGCCTGGTCGGTCTCCACCGCGAGCAACCGCCGCTCGGTGCCGACGCCGGGGTCGACCACCGCGAGCACCACCGATCCCTCGGGCAGGTACTGCACCGATCGGACGAGGGCCAGCGCGCCGCCCCGGACGTCGTGGGGCTCGAGCTCGTGCGTGACGTCGATGATCACCAGGTCGGGGGCGATGCCCAGCATCACGCCCTTGCACACACCGACGAACTCGTCGCGCAACCCGTAGTCGGTGAGGAAGGCGACGGGCCGGGGCACCTCGTCACTCTACGAGGAGGCACTCCCCGGGCACGGAGCGGCTTCGGCGACTCGTCGGGTCAGCCGGCTTGGGTGAAGCGGGACGCCAGGTAGGCGTCCACGTCGGTGTCGCGCACGCGGAACGACCTTCCGACGCGCACGGCCGGCAGGTCGCCCGCCTTGATCAAGCGGTACACCGTCATCGACGACACCCGCAGCATGTCTGCTACTTCCTGCACTGTCAGGAAGCGCGCCTTCGCAAAGGACTGCGCCACGCGGCTCACCCCTCTCCCCCGCTCTCGGGGGCAGCGTAGGCGTCCGGGGCAGGAGTTGTCGAGTGTGGCCGAGGGGCCGTGAGCACAGCAACGATGGGTGCGTAGGCCTCGGGGGGCCGACGCTCGTCGAGGGGCACCAACCGCACCGGGCTGGCCCCGCCGGGCCGCGACGCCGAGGGCGGCGGCATCGAGGTCGGCGAACGCGACGGTCTCGAGCCCGGCCGCCAGTGCGGCGGCCGCGAAGCCCCGATCGGCCACCACGAGGTCGGGTCGCCCCACGGCGAAGCACCACTCCGCGCCCGGCCTCGGCCCCGTCGTCGGCCAGGATCCCGCTGCCGTCGGTGACCACGGCCACGCCGTCGATCCACCACAGCGAACGCCCGGCGCCGAAGGGGCCGAACGCCTCGAACGCGAGGACGTCCGCCCCGGCCTCGGTGAGCGCGGCGGCGAGCGTCGCGGTAGGGCCCGAGCAGCGAGGCCGGCCGGCCGGTGGCGAGCGCGATCCGGCCGCCGCGGTCGCGCGACGTCGTGCAGGCGCTCGGCGGCCCGGGTGGCGCCGGCCAGCGTCCGTTCGGGCTCGATGCAGGCCCGGGCCTCCTCGCTCGCGGTAACCCCAGCCCTCGTCGATCGCGGCCCAGGCCTCCTCGCGGGCGATCCGCCCGAGGTCGAGACCGAGCGTGGCCTCCGGGTGACCGGCGGCGAGCCGCGCGACGACCGCGGCGACCTCGTTCCGGCCCAGGCGGGCGTGCGGTCCGGCGATGCGCCCGGTCACGACCTGTCGGCGGGGCGTCGGCGGGGACGCCTCGGCGGTGGCCGCGGACCGGACGGGCTGCGGGGCGTCGAGGCGGGGAGGCCGCCTGCTCCGCGGGCGCCGGGTCATTCCTCGCCGAGCTCTCGGGACCGCGCCGCGGCGGCGAGCACGGCGTCGAGGATCGCCCCGCGCACGCCGTGCGACTCGAGCACGTGCAGGCCGGCGGCCGTGGTGCCGCCCGGTGAGGTCACCGCGGCGCGGAGCTGCTCGGGCGCCTCGCCGTCGGCGAGCAGGGAGGCCGCGCCCGAGCAGGGTCTCCCGGGTGAGCGCGTCCGCGACGGGGCGGGGAAGCCCTGCGAGCACGCCGGCGTCGATGAGCGCCTCGGCGATGAGGAACACGTACGCCGGACCCGAGCCCGAGAGGGCGGTCACGGCATCCAGGTGGGCCTCGGGGACGCGTACGACGATCCCGACCGACCCGAGGACCGCTCGGCCGTCTCGAGGTGCACGTCGGTCGTGTGCGCGCCACCGGCGATCGCGGTGGCGGCGCGGCGGACGACCGCCGGGGTGTTCGGCATCGCCCGGATGACCGGGCGCCCCGGCGCCGCCGCTTCGAGGGTCGCGAGGCGGACACCCGCGGCGATCGAGATGATCAGGGTGTCGTCGGCCAGGCTCGGCAGGCTCTGCTCGAGCGCCGCGGGGCGTCGCCCGGCTTGACCGCGACGACGACCACGTCGGCGTCGGCGACGGCCCATGCCGGACTCGGGAGCGACACGCACCCCGGGGAACCGCACCTCGAGGTCACGGCGCCGCTCGGCGTCGACCTCGGCGACCGCGAGCGCGTCGGCCTCGTAGCCCGCGTCCAGCAGTCCGCTGATCAGCGCTTCGCCCATCCGCCCGCCGCCGAGCAGCGCGAGGGTCGCCATGTCGGGCGAGGCTAACCGTGTTACCCGGCGGAGCGTCGCGTCGTACCCGCCCGGACCCGGACGCGAGCGAGCCCGAGGAACGCTCGGACTCGCCCCGCACTTCCCCGAACGGGACTCGCCACCCTGCACCTCGGGCCCGCTGCACCGGTCGGCGAACCACCCAAAGGCCGCGCCCGAAGGACGAACCCCGAGGAGGAAGGTGCCGACCGCACGGCGCCCGTCGGCGCCGATGCCGCATCGTCGCGCGCGTCGTGACGATGGGCAACCGGATCATCCGGTCCGGCGGATCGAGCAGGGCGATCGATCAGGTCGACGACAGGTCGTCACCCGCGGCACGCGTCGGCGTCGTCGGGTGTCGCACGGCGCGCCGCGGCATCGGGGTACGCGATCTCGATCGCGGTCCGGAACGTGCGCTCGACGAGCTCGTAGAGAACGCCGATCACCCGGTCCAGCTCCTCGACGGTGAGGTGCTCGAGGGCGACGCGGCCCGTGACGTACACGTCGCCGTCGGGACCGATCGAGAACCGCGCACCGTACAGGTCGTGGTTGCGCTGGAGCAGGTACCGATACAGGTCGAGGTGGTTGGTGGCCTGCTCGTGCGGGGGAGGATCCGGCAGGAAGTACACCTCGTAGCGCAGCGTGCGCTGGTGGAGGTCGAAGTAGATCGTCGTGGCGTCGCGTGCGTCGCACCCGAACCGCACGTACCACCGATGCAGCTCCGGGTCGTACTCGACCGTCTGGATCCACGGCTCCGCCGCCACGGGGCCCTCGAGGTGCGCGGCGAGCAGCTCGTGGGCGGCGCGCGCTCACGTGCCGGCGAGCTCGGCCGGATCGTGCTCGGCCACCGCTAGGTGCAGCGCACGAGCTCGCGGGCGCCGAGGTCCGCGTAGATGCGCCGCAAGCGCGCCGCGGTGATGCTCCACGTATAGCGACCGGACCGGGCCGCCGCGCTCACACCCATCTCCCCGGCGAGCTCGGGATCCGCGAACAGCCGCTCGACCGGGGCGGCGAAGTCGTGCCCCGAGCGACCGTCGACGAGGAAGCCCGTGTGGCCGTTGTCGATGAGCGAGCGCAGCCCGCCGACGTTCGCGGCGACCACCGGTGTCCCACATGCGGCTGCTTCCAGCGCGACGAGCCCGAACGACTCGGTGCGCGACGGCATCAGACAGACGTCCGCAGCCCGGTACCAGTCGGTGAGCGCACCGTGCGGTTGTGGCGGCTCCCAGCGGATGCGATCCGCGACCCCGAGGTCCCGGGCGAGCGCGTGCAGCCGCTCCATCTCGGCCTCACCGTCGGCGCCGCTCGGGCCGCCGACGATGACGAGCATCGCGCGCGTGTCGGTCATCGACGCGAGGCACCGGATCGCGAGGTCGACGCCCTTCAACGGTTGGATGCGCCCCACGAACAGCAGCAGGGGCCGGTCGGTCGCGAGTCCCAGCACCCGGCGGGCGGTGGCCGCGTCGCCCGGTGAGAACATCGCGTGGTCGACGCCCGGCGCGATGACCTCGATCCGCTCCGGATCCGCGCCGTAGGCGGCGATCAGCTCCGAACGCTCGTCGGCCGTGGACGCGATCATGCGGTCGAGGCACGCGATCGTCTCGCGCTCGATGCGGGCACGGTCGTGCGGATCGTCGTTGATCCCGGCCGCGGCCTTCGTGCGGGCGAGGGTGTGGAAGGTGCCGACCAGCGGGACGTCGACCTCGTGCTTGAGCCGGTGTCCGACCACGCCGGAGATCCAGTAGTGCGAATGGAGCGCGTCGAACGGCTCCGCCGAGCCCGCGAGGTGCTCGCCGGCCGCGACGACGAGCTCGTCGACCATCCCGAGCAGGGCTCGCTTGCCCACCGGTGCGGTCGGCCCGACGTCGAGGTGCACGACCCGGAAGCCGGGCTCGACCTCGACGACCCGCTGCTGGCCGGGGTGGTCGGCCCGGGTGAGCACGTCGCACTCGACTCCTGCCCGGGCGAGCGCCGACGCGAGCGAGCTCACGTAGACGTTCATGCCCCCGCCGTCGCCCGCACCGGGCTGCGCGAGGGGCGACGTGTGCACGCTGAGCATCGCGACGCGGCGCACGGACATAGGAATGACGATCCTACTTTTCGGTCGCGCTCGCCGAGCGTCGAGGTACCCGACGCTCGGGCGCTCGGCTGCCCCAGCCGGTCGGGATCCTGGTGGTCGCGCTCGCGGGACACCGCTCGGTCCTCGGCTTGGAACGACCGGTAGACCTCCAGCAGCACGTCCTTCTGGCGGTCCGACAGCGTCGGATCCCGCCGGATCTCGTGCTCGAGGTCCGGGGCGTCGTCGTCGCGCTGCTCGAGGAACCCGGCCCGCACGTAGAGGCTCTCCGCCGAGATGCGCAGGCCGTTCGCGATCTGCTGGAGGATCTCGGCGCTCGGCTTCCGCAGTCCCCGCTCGATCTGGCTGAGGTACGGGTTCGAGATGCCGGCGAGCTCGCTGAGCTTGCGCATCGAGAGCTGGGCGTTGTGGCGCTGGTCGCGGATGAACGCGCCGAGGTCGTGCAGGCGTTGCTCGATCGCGTCGCTCATGCCGGTCGCCCGGCGGTCAGGAACGGCCGACGGCGTGGCGAGCGGTGAGCTCGGCCTCGATCGTGTCGATCACGTCGTGGAGCGACCGGCGGCGTGACGACGTCTCGGACTCGAGCTCGCGCAGCTGCTCGAGCCGTGCTCCGCAGCTCGGCTTCGGACAACGTCGGCAGGTTCAACGAGCGTCGCATCGGTGATCAGGCGCTCGAGACCCCGCTTCCACTCGATCGCGGGTGCGGGGGCGAGGTGCCGGGGCAGCCGGCTCGTGACGGGGTCTCCCCGCGGTCCCTCGTCGGCGAGGATCTGGGGCAGTGCTGCGACGAGGTCGCCGATCGTGCCGCCGGCCTCCCGGCGGTCGAGCTCGGCTTGCACGATGTCGATCCGGGCCTGGGCGAGGCGCCGGACGTACGAGACCTCGGTCTCGACCTCCATGCACTCCTCGTGCATCGCTCGGACGTCCTCGATCGTCTTGTCGCCGAGGCCCTCCACGTAGGAGGGTTCGAGGATGACGTCAGCACGTCGGCGTCGCGGCTCCGACATCAGAACGAGGTTACCAGCGCAGCGACTGTGGGTAAGAGAAGTACAGGGAGCGCCATCGGGTGCTCCCGCAGCAGGACGTCAGACGACGTCGGAGGAGGAACGAATCGATGGCGAAGTACACGTTGCCCGAGCTCGAGTACGACTACGCGGCGCTCGAACCGCACCTCTCGGCCCGCATCCTGGAGCTCCACCACGACAAGCATCACAAGGCCTACGTCGACGGCGCGAACACCGTCCTCGACAAGCTCTCCGAGGCGCGCAGCAGCGGCGACTTCGGGACGATCAACCAGCTCGAGAAGAACCTGGCGTTCCACATCTCCGGGCACATCCTGCACTCGATCCTGTGGCGGAACCTGTCGCCCGACGGAGGCGGGAAGCCCGAGGGCGAGCTCGCGGCCGCGATCGACGACAACCTCGGCAGCTTCGACGCGTGCAAGGCCCAGATCAGCGAGGCCGCGACGGCGGTGCAGGGATCGGGATGGGCCGCGCTCTCGTGGGAGCCGGCCGGTGGCCGTCTGATCGTCGAGCAGGTCTACGACCACCAGGGCAACGTCGGGCAGGGCGGCCCACCGCTGCTCGTGCTCGACATGTGGGAGCACGCCTACTACCTGCAGTACGAGAACCGGAAGGCCGAGTGGGTCGACGCGTTCTGGGAGCTCGTCAGCTGGGACGACGTCGCAGCACGGTTCGAGAAGGCCCGGGCGATCGACCTCTCCCTCGGGTAGTCCTAACGGTTCGAGAAGGCCCGGGCGATCGACCTCTCCCTCGGGTAGTCCTACGCTCGGCCGATGAACCCAGAGGCCAACGCAGCCCAACGCGAGTTCTGGAACGGCGACGAGTCGCGAGAGTGGGTCGTCGAGGCCGATCGCTTCGACGGGATGCTCGCGCCGTTCACGGAGATCCTGCTCGACGCGGCCGACCTGCGTGCCCGAGGAGCGCGTGCTCGACATCGGGTGCGGGAACGGTGCACGCGACGCTCGCGGCGACACGGCGGGTTCCCGAGGGGAGCGTGCGCGGGATCGACATCTCGGCACCGATGCTCGAGGTCGCGACCGCGACGAGCGAACGCTGCCGGCCTCGACAACGTCGACCTTCACCCTCGGCGATGCCCAGACCGACGCGATCAGTGGGTCCTTCGACGTCGCGATCAGCCGCTTCGGGATCATGTTCTTCGACGACCCGGCCGCGGCGTTCACGAACATCCGCAGCGCGCTCGCGCCCGGTGGGCGCGTCGTGTTCCTCTGCTGGCGGCCGCATGCTCGAGAACGAATGGACCCGGTGCCGGCCGGCGCGTTGCTGCAGCACGTCCCGCCACCGGAGCTTCCTCCCCCGGGGGCGCCAGGACCGTTCGCGTTCGGGGAGGCCGGCGCGTTGGAGCAGGCGCTCACCGACGCGGGCTTCACCGACGTGAAAGGTGAGGCGATGGATGTGCCGCTGCTGCTCGGCGGCCCCGGGACGTTCGACGACGCGTTCACCTTCGCGGCGCGGAACCGGATCACACGCGGGTTCCTCGGTCGACGCTCCTGACGACGTGCGCGAGCGGGCGCTCGCGGCGATGCGCTCTGCGTTGGAGCCGTACCGTACCGACGAGGGCGTCCGCATGAAGGGTGCGGTCTGGCTCGTCCGCGCCCGCGTCGCCTGAGGCTCAGCCGCCGCTGACCGGTGGGAGCACGGCGACCTCGTCGCCGTCGTGCAGCACCGTCGCGTCGCCGGCGTCCGGCTCGTCCCCGTTCACCCAGACGCGGGCGGTCCGGAGGACCGAGACGAACGGTTCCCCGTAGGCGGCCCTGGCCTGCGTCGAGCGCGTCACCCAGCGTCTCGGCGTCGAAGGAGTCGTCGGGTCGCCCCGCGGCCTGGCGCGCCGCGGCGAAGAGGCGCAGCCGGACCATCAGGGAGCGGCAGCACCCGCGCCACCGCCCGACGGCTCCGCCGCGTCGCTCGACCTGCTCGAGCTCGTCCTCGAGCTCCGCGAACTCGGCCTCGAAGCCCTCGAGCGCCCGGAGGTCGGGGTCACGGCCCGGGGCGCCCGGGGCCGCCGCGGTCGGCTCCGGCGGTGGTTCGGACTCCATGCCCGCCAGCGTACGCCCAGTCGCGACCGGGGCCCCGGTCAGTCGGCCAGACGGAACTCGAGGACGGCAGCCTCGTCCGTCAGCAGTCCGACCAGGCGTTCGAGCCGCTCCCTCGCGTCGTCGAGCTCGAGGAGCCCCTGCGCGTCGAGAGGTCCGATCGGGGCGAGGGTCGCGGCCTGGAAGGACGCGCGCACCGGATCGGGTGCGAGCGCGATCTCCTCCGTCGGTCCGCCGACGCCCAGGCGGGCGTGGAGCTCGAACACCCGGCGGAGGAGCGCGGTCGCCTCCGGGATCAGCGGCGCGGCGTCGGGTGACGCCGCCTCGTCGAGCTCGTCGACGTGCGCCTGTGGGAACGGGTCGTCGGGGAGCCACTCGCGCACCCGGCAACGCGTCGTCCCCGCGGTCACGAGCGCGAAACGACCGTCGTCGAAGCGCCCGGCCTGCACGATGCGCGCGAGCGTGCCGACGTCGAAGCGCACGTCTCCGCCGCCGACTTCACTCCCCCGCTCGATGAGCACGACCCCGAACGGGGTGTCGTCGCGCAGGCACCGCTCGACGAGCGCGCGGTACCGGTCCTCGAAGACGTGCAGCGGCAGCAGGCCATGTGGGAAGAGCACGCTCCCCAGCGGGAACATCGGCGTCGGGGACGGGGACGGGGCCACGCGTGCGACGCTACCGGCACGCCGGGTCGAGCCATCCGGTCGCGGCGCGCCAGGCGCGTTCAGTTCGCCCGGGAGCGGAAGGTCGCAGCCTCGCGAGCCACCTCCGTCGCCGACTCGCCGTCGAGCTCGGCCGCGAGCGCGTCGAGGGCACGCGCCGCCTCCGCGAAGCGCCCGGAGCGGCCGAGCATCGCCGCACCGGCACGACGCTCGGCCGCCGACAGCCCCGGGATCAGCAACCGGAGCCTGACCGCGCGGACTGCGGCTGCCGGGTCGGCCCACCGCGGCGCCATGGATCAGGTTCGCGAGCATGCGGGCGAGGATGGAGCGGCTGCCCACGGGCTGCAGGTACTCGGCGTGGAAAGGTGCCCCACCGTGCGTCGACTCGAAGAGCAGACGACAGCCTGCCGCGTCGAGACGCACCCCGCTGTGGAACGGGTCGTAGTAGGTCCCCGCCTCGTCGACGACGAGGAAGTGCCCCGGCATACCGACGCCCGCCAACGCGAGGTGCCGTCGGCCTCCGACCTCGAGCATCACCAGACTCAGCGTGATCGGGATCCCCAGCCGGCGGCGCAGCACGTCGTCGAGGTAGGAGTTGCGCGGATCGCCGTACTCGGCCACGTTCCCGGCGAAGCCGAGATCGACGAACAGGTGCCGGCGCGAGCTCCGCCGCGGTGTCGGGTGCGTCACGCGCGAGCCCGTCGAGGGCACCGAGCTGCTCCGCGATGTCGAGGGGATGGTCGTGCGCCGCGATCAGCAGCGCAGCCTCGGCGAGCGGCACCTCGCGGTCGGGTGCGCGCACCAGCTCACCGAAGCGCTCGGTCGGATCCACTGAGGCCGACGGTACACTCGGTCCGTGGCAACCGAGGTGCGCGGTCACGTGCACAGTGACGCAGCGCCGGAGATCTTCGAGCAGCAGGTCGCGAACCGGCTCCGGCGGGTGAAGCAGCGCATGACGGGCAACCGCGCCGCCCTCGTCGACGTCCTGCGCGACGCCAGCCGCCCGCTCACGATCCCCGAGATCCTCGACGAGCACGGCGGGCTCGCGCAGAGCTCCGTCTACCGCAACCTCGTGGTGCTCGAGCAGGCCGGGATCGTGCACCGGATCGTCACCGACGACGAGCACGCGCGGTTCGAGCTCACCGAGGACCTCACGGGCGACCACCACCACCATCTCGTGTGCTCGTCGTGCGGCGCGGTCGAGGACGTCCCGGCCTCGGCCGGGCTCGAGGCATCGCTCCACGCCGCCGTGTCCGAGATCGACCGCGCGACCGGTTTCACGACCGAGCGACACCGCATCGACCTCGTCGGTCGGTGTCGCGCCTGCGCCTAGCTCGACCCGAACACCGACGTCCCTGCGGCAAGGTTCTTCGCGGCCGCCGCGATGACCTTCGGGGCCAGCTCGCCACTCGCCCGCGCCACGACCTTGCCGTCGGCGTCGAGGAGCACGAAGTACGGGAACGCCTCACCCCCGTACCCGAAGAACGCCCGCAGCTTGGCGTCGTCGGCGAGCACCTTCTTGAACGGCCAGTGCTCCCGTGCCAGCCACTTCGAGGGCGGGTAGTTCGGCAGCTCCTTGCTGGTGTTGGTCGTGACCGTGTCGACCTCGACGCCGTCGAGCTTGCCCTGCTTCTCGAGCTTGACGATGCGCGGCACCTCGGCCTGGCAGTGGGGACAGGAGTGGGAGAGGAAGAGCACCACCCGGGGCTGACCCGGGCCGCCGATCGTCACCTTCTTGCCGTCGAAGCCCTTGCCGGTGAGCGTCGGCGCGGTCGTGCCGATCGCGGGGTCCGCCGCGCTCCCGATCTTGTCCGAGGCCTCGAGAGCGGCGCCGGTGACGACGACCTTCTTGCTCAGCTCGGTCTTGGAGTTCTTCGCCACTGCGGAGCCGGCGACCAGGGCCAGAGCCGTCGCGATCACCACGCCGAGGGTGGTGAGCAGCATGAATGGGCGATGCCGGGGGGGCCTCATACGACCGTCTCCTTGGGTCCGCGATGCGCCCGCCAGTCGACGACGAGCAACGCACCGATCAGCAGAAAGGCACTCAAGTCCATGAACGCCAGGGTGATGTATCCGAGTTCCTCGAAGTAGGGGACGCTGCACGGCACGAAGACCGAGCAGGAGGAGCCCTCGGCGAACGACGGCACCCGCTCGACCAGCCAGTGGTACAGCGCGAGGGGTGCGCCCACCACCACGAACGGGGTGGCGTACCAGATCACGCCACGGTCCTTGCGCAGCACCCCGACGACGAGGATCGCCGAGAGCGGGTACATGACGATGCGCTGGTACCAGCACAGCTCGCACGGGAGGAACCCGGTGATCTCGGAGTAGGCGAGGCTGCCGAGCATGGTGACGACCGCGACCCCTGCGGCCGCAGGCCGGGCGTAGGGGCCGAGCGACCCGACGACGCCGGTCGCGAACCGGCGACCGCCGTTCGAGACGAGCGCGGCGAGGCCCACCAGCAGCAGGGCCAGGAACGCGACGTTCGCGAGGAACGTGAGGACGGTGAACAGCGAGTTCGCGGTGTCGGTGCTCACGATGCTCAGCCGAACGTGACCGTGCCACGCAGCGTGGGTTGCTGGAACTCGGAGATCAGCGGGTTCGCCTTGACCCGCCAGTCCCCTGCGATCGGCACGTCGAAGCCCGGCGCGTAGTAGTGACCCGGCGCGAGGCGCCGCAAGGGCAGGTCGATCGGCGCGATCTTGCCGTCGGCGCTCGCGATCGACACCGTGAGCTCCTGGGTGTTCAACGGCGCCCCCGACGGCGTGAGCACATTGAGATGGAGGTCGTTGGCACCCGCGATGCCCGGCGTCGCGGAGAAGTCGACCCACACCTTGTTGGACTTCATGGTGACCCCCACCGCGCCGCCGTCGCCAGCACCGGCGAGCGCCGTCTTCGCCGGCGCGGCGTTCACCAGCAACGCGGTCGCGGCGAGCACGCAGATCGCGAGGGCGACCTCGACCCAGACGGATCGCCGGAGGTGACGGAGCTCGACCTCCTCGTCGAGCTCGTACTCGTCGTCCGGCTCGTCCGCCGGCGGCAGGTCGTCGTCGGAGCCACCCGCCACGGCCGGCACCGGCGGCGGCACGTCGACGGGCTCGCCGAAGAGCCGCAGCACGATCTCGCGGCTGAACGCCGCGAACACGACGACGGCGGCGAACAGCACGAGCTTGACCGCGAGGATCCGGCCGTAGTCGGTGCTCCGGAGCGCGTCGAGGCTGCCGACCTGGCGCCACGTCTGGAACGCGCCGGTCGCCACCAGGACGGTGATGCACCCGAGCGCGACGCGCGAGAACCGGGGGACGGCCACGCGCAGCTGCTCGAGGTCGCGGCGCCGCAGCGTCACGGCGCCGAGGATGACCAGGCCGCCGAGCCAGACCGCCATCGCGAGCACGTGCAATGTGTCGGCGACGACCGCGGCCGTCATCCAGTCTCCCGTCGACGCGTGGCCGGCGAGCGCCGGCGAGGCCGCCAGCGCGATCGCGACCGCCGCACCCAGCGCGAGCCACCAGGGCGGCAGGTGACCGGGCGCGGTGTCGGCGTCGGTGTCGGCGTCGGCATCAACTGCCTTCGCGTCCTGGCGGCGGAACAGCAGGGACAGCAGGGGGAGCGCCACGAGCAGCACGACGACGCGCGCGAGCCAGATCTTCCCGAAGCGCTCGCCGAGGGTCTGGTCGAGCAGGTCCATCGAGAAGGCGTCGCCGAGACCGAGTCCCGACACGTACGGGCCGTACACGAGGAGTCCGACGATCGTGGCGCCGAACGTCACGCCCCAGCCCAGCCCGACGAGGCGGCGCGCGTCCTTGGACCGCCTGGCGCGCGGCGAGATCAGCGCCGCGAAGACCGCCCCACCGATCAGAAGGGCCAGCCCGGCGAACACGAGACCGCGCACGATCCCGTACACGACCCCGACCACGCGGTCGCCACCCTGGGCACCGAGCAGCCGGTTCGCGAGGCCGGTGACCTGGCGGCTGGTGGCGCCGGGGCCACCGCCCTCGCCGACCTGGAAAGTGAACGCGCCCTGGATCGGGTGGGCGTCGGCGGACACCACCCGCCACGTCACGACGTACGAACCGTCGTCGAGCTCGGGGACGGGGAGTCGAACGGTGCTCCCCGAGACGTTCGACCCACCGTGGTCGACCCGCTCGCCGTCGGTGTCGAAGACCCGGATCCCGCCGTTGTCGGCGCGGACGGTCTCGGTGAAGTTCAGGGTGATGTCGGGGGGCGACTTGGCGAGCACCGCGCCCGGCGCAGGGGTCGACTCGGCCAGCTCCGCGTGCGCGAACGCCGGGGACGCCGCGACGAGCACCAGCGTGCCCGCCACCGCGAGCACCGTGAGGCCACGACGCAGCATCAGGCGGGTCCCGGGGCGATGGTGCCCATGCTCGGTCGCTCGTCCGACGCGTCGTGCGCGGCCCGGCCGACGAGCCACAGCAGCGCGAGGCCGAGGAGCTCGGTCACGTGCGCACCGAGCTCGTTGACCGCCGCGGTCCGGCCGCTGACGACATCGATGATCGATGTCACGACGAGACAGGCCACGAGTGCCGCCGCGACCGGGAAGAGGCCGGCGACCCGACTCGGGCGCCATGCGGCGAAGAGGAACCCCACCGCCAGGGCGACGGCGAACGAGCCCAGGTGTCGGGCCGTGTGCACCGGGAGCCCCGCGTCGGCCCCGAGCAGCAGTGCCGGCACCCCGAGCGCGATCTGGACCACACCGATGATCGCGAGCCCGAGCCGCCAAGCGTCGAGGTGACTCTGCGCCGGGGTCGGTGCGCTCGCACCGATCGCACCGAGGATCCGCGCCGTGAGGTCCGGGACCGGTGGGGCCGGGACCACGCGCACCCGACGGTGCAGCGTCGCCGCCTCGGCCTCGAAGGAACGACACGCGGCGCACGACGCGACGTGTGCTGTGACCGCTTCGGACGGGGCGCCGAGGTCCTCACCGTCGAGTCGCGCCGAGATGCAGGTTCTGGTTCGTTCGCAGTCCATGAACAGGTAGTCGACTCCCGGGTGCCCGAGGTTCCCCAGTATCGTCGCTCGACGGTGGACGAGCTCACGCGGCTGGCCGTAGCGGCCCGCGACGGCGACCGCTTCGCCCTCGGCGCCTTCGTGCGCCAGAGCCAGGGCGAAGTGTGGCGGTTGGTCGCGCACCTGACCGATCCGTCGGAGGCCGACGACGTCACCCAGGACGTCTACCTCCGAGCGTGGAGGGCCCTCCCGGCGTACCGGGCCGACGCCGGCGCCCGAACCTGGTTGCTCTCGATCGCGCGTCGCACGCTGTGCCGACTCGCTCCGGGCACGTGGCCGTCGCCGCCGACTCGACGAGCGGATCGAGCACGCGGCCACGCTCGCCGACGCGGTCGCTCCCGACGGTGCCGCACGCCACGCGCTCGACGCGTTGGTCGCCGACCTCACCGCCGAGCGGCGGGAGGCGTTCGTGCTGACCCAGCTCGTCGGGACGTCGTACGAAGAGGCAGCGATCGTCTGCGGGGTCCCGGTCGGCACGATCCGCTCACGGGTCGCTCGCGCCCGTGACGAGCTGATCGCCGCGCTGCGCGCCGCAGAGGCGGCGGGGTGACCCGCATCGTGCAGCGCGTCGGCCGGATCGCCGGGATCGGGGGGTTCGCCGCGGTCCTCGCGGTCGCCGCCGTCGTCGTATCCCCCGACCGCGCGGACGCGCACGGGATCGGCGGCATCCGACCCACGAACTACGAGACCCGCGTGCTGTCGGTGCGTCCTCAGGTCCCGGGGATCGAGGTGCACGCAGTCGATCTCGGCGACCGGCTCGAGCTGCGAAACACCACCGGGACCGACGTGGTCGTCGTCGGCTACGACGACGAGCCGTACCTGCGTATCGGCCCGCAGGGCGTCTTCGAGAACCGCCGCTCCCCCGCGGTCTACCTCAACCGGACCCGGACCCGGTCGGCATCCGCGCCGGTCCCGAAGCGCGCCGATCCGAGCGCGCCACCCGAGTGGCGCAAGGTCTCCGACGACACGACCGCGCGCTGGCACGACCACCGCGCCCACTGGATGGGGAACGGGGACGCACCGGTCGTCGAGGCCGACCCGGGGGCGACGCACCTCGTCCAGCGCTTCGAGGTGCCGCTGCGTCGGGACGGACTGCCGACCATCGCCGTCCGTGGTGACGTGCGCTGGGTCCCCGGACCCTCGCCCTGGCCGTGGGTCGGGCTCGCAGTCGCGCTCGCATTCCTGCTGGTCCTCCTCAGCCGCACGAGGTTCGCGGTGAGTGCCGTCGGCACGACGCTCGCCGTGGTCGTGGTCAGCGAGACGGTGCACCTCGTCGGAGGCTGGGGCGGCACGACCGCCGGTACGGGGACGAAGCTGGCGGCGAGCCTCTACGCGATCGGTGGGGTCGTCGTCGCGGTGCTGGCGCTCGTCTGGCTGGTCCGGCGCGGCCTCTCGTCGGCGGCGCCACTGGTGCTGATCGCCGGGCTCTTCCTCGCGCTCGCCGGGGGCCTCGCCGACATCACCGTGCTGACCCGCTCACAGATCCCGACGACCCTGGCGCCGGCGATCGGCCCGGCTGACGGTGACCCTCGCGCTCGGCCTCGGCCTCGGCCTCGCCGCGGTGGGTGCGCTGCACCTCCGGCAGCGAGCGCCGCGGGTCCCGGCGACCGGGCCACGAACCCGCAGTGCCGGCTAGCTCGGCGGACCGTGCACGGCTCCGCAGTCGTGGCACTCGAGCTCGAGCGTCGCGTGCGCGATCCCGAACCGCTCGACGAGCATCTCCTTCAGCGCGTCACCGCGCATCTGGGCCTCGTGCAACGAGGGCTCGCCCGTGAGCACCACGTGCGCCGAGAGGGCCGGCGTCTCCGAACCCGAGTGACCACAGGTGCACGTGGTGCACCGCCTCCACCCCCGACGCTGTCGACGAGCGCGCCCTCCACCTCGTCCATGTGCAGACCCGCCGGGACGCCCTCGAGCAGGACCCGCCCGACGTCGCGCAGCAGCACGAGCGCCGAGATCACGACCAGGCCGGCGATGAACAGCGAGATCACGGGATCGACCCAGTCGGCGCCGAACAGCACGACCGCCGCACCCGCGACCAGCGCGCCGAGCGAACCCAGCGCGTCGCCGACGAGGTGCCAGAAGGCACCACGGAGGTTGAGGTTCGCCGCCTGCGGTCCGGCGCGATGACCCACGCGCTCCCGACGTTGACCACCAGCCCCGCCGCCGCGATGACCATCACCCCCGCACCGTCGATCGTGCCGGGGTCGTCGATGCGGCCGACCGCCTCGATCACGATGTACGCCGCGGCACCGAGCAGCAGGATCGCGTTCACCTGCGCGCCGATGACCTCGGCGCGCACGAGCCCGTACGTGTGCTTCGACGACGCCCGCCGGGTCGCGAGCTGTTGGGCGACGAGCGCGATCGCGAGCGCGGCAACGTCGGACACCATGTGCACGCCGTCGGCGAGCAGGGCGAGCGAGCCGAACGCGATCGCGGCGGCGACCTCGACCACCAGGAAGGCGGCGTTGGCCCCGAGAGCGATCCACAGCGCCCGGCGACGCGCGCCGACGACGCTCGCCGCCTGGTGACGCCGTGCGAGTGGTCGTGGCCTGCGCCCACCTGAGCCTCGCTGGTCGGTGCCTCGATGACGAACCGATCTTCCCACGGGAACCAGACGCTGCCTCCGAGACGACTACCTCACGGTGCCGGGCACCGAGGGACCGGCCGGAGCCGAGGAGGACCTGCATGCACAGCCCCCGACGCGCCGTCATCGCCGTTCATCGTCGGCGCCGGCGCCCTGCTCGCGATGGCCGGACCCGCAGCCGCGCACGTGGAGCCGGATCCGAGCCGCGTCAAGCCGGGCAAGACCGCGACCGTCGGCTTCACGCCCGGAGCACGGCTGCAAGGACTCCCCATCACCAGCATGAAGTTCCGGATCCCGAAGGGTGCCGAGCGAGGTGACGCCCGAGCCCAAGGACGGGTGGGAGGTCGAAGGCGACGAGGCGGACGGTGACCTTCTCAGGGGGGACCATGCCGTCGGACGCGACCGACGCGTTCGAGATCACCTTCACCGCGCCGGACAAGAAGACCGTCCTGGCCTGGAAGGTCGTCCAGGGGTGCGAGGAGGGCGTCGAGCGCTGGATCGAGGGGCCCGACGGTGAGACGCCGGCACCGCGGGTCGGCGTCGGAAAGGCTGCACCTTCCGACGAGGACCACAAGGACTGACCCGGGCCTGACGCACCGGTACTACGCGGACGAGCACCCCAGCGCGCGCTGGAGCTTGCGGAGGTTCGACACGCATCACGCCGAAGTAGTCGTCGCCACGCGCGCTGCTCACGGTCGGTGAGTCCTTCGAGCGGGTTCAGCACCGCGGTCTGCAGGCCGCCGGCTTCGCGCGCGAGGGTCTGCGCCACCTTCGGTGACACGAGCTCCTCGGTGAAGATCGGTCGTGACGCCCTCGCGCCGCGCGAGGTCGGCCAGCTCGCCGAGCCGCCGCGCGCTCGGCTCGGCGTCCGGGCCGAGGCCCGACACGCCCTCCTGGCGGAGCCCGTAGCGCGCCGCGAGGTGCCCGAACGCCTCGTGCGCGGTGACGACGAGGTCGCGATCACAGGTCGCGAGGCCCGCGCGGTACTCCGCGTCCAGCGCATCGAGCTCGGTGTGCAGTCGGGCCGCGTTCGCGCGGTAGTCGGCAGCATGCTGCGGATCGGCCTGCACGAGCGCGTGACGCACCTCGTCGACGATCTCGCCCATGCGGACGGGATCGAGCCAGACGTGCGGGTCGTCGCGGAGCGCCCGGGCGACGTCGGAGGTGCTCGAGCACCTCGAGCGTTCCCGCGTCGCGATCGCCCGCGACCTGCTCCACCGCCGGCTGGAAGCCCTTGCCCATCACCACGACGAGGCCGGCGTCCTGCAGGGCGTCGACCTGGTCGGGGGTGAGCTCGAGGTCGTGGGGCTCGACCCCCGGCGGCGTGAGGTTCTCGACGTCGACGTGCCGGCCGCCGACCGCCTGCGCCACGAAGGCGAGCGGGTAGAAGGCAGCCACGACGTCAGTGCGGCCCGCGGCGAGGGCCGAGCCCGGTGCGGTGGTGACGGCGAGCACCGCCAGGACCACGGCTGCGACGGCCCGGACCGCGATAGGCTTCATGAGAATCGATCTTATTACTGTTCCCAGGCAGGGCGCCGTCGAAGGGCAGGTCCGTCATCGCTTCCCCGAACCCGGTCCTCCTGGCCGCCGACGACGTCACCTTCGGGTACGGACCCGAACCGGCGGTCGACCACGTGTCGCTCGCGATCGACGCCGGCGAGTTCGCGGCGCTGGTCGGCCCGAACGGCTCGGGCAAGTCGACCCTGCTGCGGCTGCTCCTCGGGTTGCTTCGCCCCGACGCCGGCACCGTCGAGTGCCTCGGAGCCGACCCCCGCCAGCTCACCGACCGCGGCCGGGTCGGCTTCGTCCCCCAACGGCACACCCTCGCGCCCGACCTCCCCGCGACCGTCGACGAGGTGGTCGCGACCGGGCCGCCTCGCCCGGCGGGGCTGGTGGCGCCGCGCGACGGCGGTCGACCGCGCCGCGGTCGACCACGCGCTCGAGTCCGTCGCGCTCGAGCACCTGCGCCGACGTCCCGTCCGCGAGCTCTCCGGCGGCCAGCAGCAGCGCGTCCTGATCGCGAAGGCGTTCGCGAGCGAGCCCGAGCTGCTCGTGCTCGACGAGCCGATCGCCGGGGTCGACGTCGAGTCGCAGCGGCTGTTCCGTGACTCGCTCGTCCATCTCGTGCACGACCACGACGCGCGACGGTGCTGCTCGTGTCCCACGAGCTCGGTGCGGTCGCCGACGATCTCGACCGGGTCATCGTGATGAAGCGACGTATCGTCTTCGACGGTCCGCCCGACGAGCTCACCGCGACCGGCGTGAGCCTCGGCGTGCACCACGACGACCTCCCGCTCTGGCTCGAGGGGCTCGGCTGATGGGCGCACGGTGTGCTGCTCGGTGTGCTCGACCTCCCGTGGCCTTTCGACCGCGACTACATGCAGCTCGCGCTCTGGGCGGGGTTGATCGTCGGCGCGTGCGCGCCGCTGATCGGCGTGTTCCTGGTGCAGCGTCGCATGTCGCTGATGGGTGACGGCATCGGGCACATGGCGTTCGCCGGGGTCGCGGCCGGCCTCCTCCTCGAGATCTGGCCGATCTGGAGCGCGCTCGCGGTCGCGGTGCTCGGCGCATTGGCCATCGAGTGGCTGCGGACGCGCGGCCGCGCGACCGGCGACCTCGCGCTCGCGCTGTTCTTCTACGGCGGCATCGCGCTCGGGGTCGTGCTGGTGAGCCGCACCGGCGGCGGCAGTGTCAACGTGCTCCCCTACCTGTTCGGGTCGATCCTCACGGTGAGCGCCGACGACGTCCGGGTCGTCGCGGTCCTTGGCGTCGTCATCGTCCTGGCGATGGCGTTCTTCGGTCGCGCGCTCTTCGCGATCGTCATCGATGAGCAGTCCGCCCGCGTCGCAGGCATCCCGGTGGACGCCGCCAACGCCTTGCTCTCGGTGCTGACCGCGGTCACCGTCGTCGCAGCCATGCGGGTCGTCGGCGTCCTCCTCATCGCGGCCCTCATGGTGCTGCCGGTCGCGAGCAGCCGGCTGCTCGCCCGCTCGTTCCGGACCACGGTGGTGCTGGCCGTCCTCGTCGGGCTCCTGTCCGTCGTCGTCGGCCTCGCAGCGGCACGCCAGTGGGACCTCGCCCCCGGCGGGTCGATCGTGCTCACGGCCGCGATGATCTTCGGCGCGGTCGCACTCGCCGCCCGACGGCGGCACGATCCGGTGACGCCCGAGGTCGCGCTCGACGCCTCGTCAGGACCGGGCGGCGCGACCGACGACCAGCACCACGCCCACGACCAGCACCCGCACGATCAGCAGACCGGGCGCACCGACGGGTAGGGGTTCACGGCGGCACCACCACCGGGGTGGATCTCGAAGTGCGTGTGCGACGCGGTGTACCGGGCGTCGCCCGTGTTACCGACGTACCCGATCACCTCGCCCTGCGCGACGTGACGCGGCCCACCCTCGTAGGCCGAGAGGTGGAAGTAGTAGTAGAGGTTGCCGTCGTCGCCCCTGAGGTACGCGCCGAGGCCCGAGGTGCCCCCCGACTTGTACGTCACGTTGCCCGACACCACCGCGACGTCGGGTGTGCCGGTCGCCGCCATGAGGTCGACACCCATGTGCGGACCCTGGTGGCGCGGGTAGCCCCACGAGTCGATGAACGACACCGCGCCGCGTACCGGGCACACGATCCCCGTGGACACGTAGGCGCCCGAGTAGTCCTTCCCGTTCCCGGCGCGGTTGCTCGCGTCGCGCGCTGCCGCGGCCGCGATCTCGCGTGCCTTGGCCGCTTCCATCTCCTGGCGCAGCTGCTCCTCCAGCTGGTCGAGGGCCTGCTGCGCAGCGCCGAGCTGGGCCTGCACGGTGGCCTGCTCCGCCGCCACCTGCGCGACCACCTTCTGCTGTTCGGCCTTGCGGACCTCGAGCTCGCGCCGCTGGCGATCGAGGTCGTTCGTCACGACGCGCAGCCGCTCCGCCGAGGCGTCCTCGCGCGCCTTGGTGCGTGCGAGGAGCTTCTGGCGTCGGATCTCGTCGAGCGGGTCACCCCCGTCGATCAGGAACGCACCGTCGCCGAGCGTGTCGCGATCGACGTAGGCCCGGACCGCACGCTCCTTGGCGACGATCCGCAGCGCAGCCGCCTCGGTCTTGCCCGCCGCGATCCGGGCCTCGAGGTCGGTGACCTGGGCGCCGAGCTCCTCGAGGTGGCCGATGGCCTCCTCGTACCGGGCCGCCGCGGCGTCGGCGGATCGCTGCGCCTCCGCGACCTGGGTACGGGCGTCGTCGATCGGTGCGGCGTCGGCGCCGCCCGGGAAGGCCGCTCCCGCCACCAGCGCGCTGAGCGCGAGGGCGACCACGAGGACCGTCCGAGCGGCGGACCGCAGGCCACGAAGGGCGACGACAGATGACATGTCCAACTTCGACCACATGAGCAACAGGGTGCGGGCGCGCCGGCTCCAACGAGCCGATCCGGATGCACGCAGGCTACGCGTCCGCCACAGGGGTCACAACGTCGGCGGCGGGCCCGGATGACGGCCCGCACTAGCCTCGCCGCCCGACAGGGGGGTACGGCGTGCGGTTGCACGGGGAGCTCGCGCTCGTCACCGGATCGACGTCCGGGATCGGGACGGCGATCGCCATCGAGTTCGCGGCCCAGGGGGCCCGGGTGGTCGTCCACGGGCGGGACGCCGCCCGGGGAGCCGCGGTCGTGGGCCAGATCACGGCAGCCGGCGGCGAGGGCGTCTTCGTGGCCGCCGACCTGGGCACCGAGGCGGCATGCGAGCAGGTCGTGGCCGAGGCGGCCGATCGGCTCGGTGGCCTCACCGTGCTGGTGAACAACGCCGTCGCCGGGCTGGTCGACAGTCGGGATGCCACCGTCGCCGAGATGAGCACCGCAGCATGGGAGGGCACGCTCCGCGTGAACGTGACCGCACCCATGTGGCTCTGCCGCACCGCCATCCCGCTGATGCGCGCGGCCGGGCACGGCTCCATCATCAACATCTCGTCGCGCCAGGGCGAGAAGCCCAGCGCGGGCCTCGCGGCGTACGCGACGAGCAAGGGCGGGCTCAACGCGCTCACCCGTGCCGTCGCGGTCGAGGAAGCCCCGAACGCGATCCGGTGCAACACGATCAGCCCCGGGTACGTGCGCAACGAGCGCCGCGACGCCGACATGACCGACGAGCGTCGAACCCGGCTGGAGGGCATGCACCTCACCCGGCTGGGGGAGGCGAGGGACATCGCCCACGCCGCGGTCTACCTCGCGAGCGCTGAGTCCGAGTACCTGACCGGCATCAACCTGCAGCTCGACGGCGGGGGCAGCAACGCCCGCGCCGCCGTGCTCGGATAGGCGCCCGTGCATCCCCGCGTCTCGCTCTCCGCGATCTCGACCTTCCGGTGGTCGCTGGACGAGGACCTCGCGTTCTACGAGCGGGCGGGAATCACCGCGATCGGCGCGTCCCTGGCCAAGCTCGAGACGGCCGGGATCGAGGACGGCGCTCGGCGCTTGCGCGACGCGGGAGTCCGGGTGAGCAACCTGATCGGGATCGGGCCGTTCCACCTCGACGACCCCTCGCAGTGGGACGGACAGCGTGACCGCGTCCGTCGAGCCGTCGACGCGGCCGAAGCCGTGCAGGCCGAGTGCATGATCCTCACGACGGGTCCCGCGGGACAGCTCTCGTGGGAGGACGCAGCCGACGCGCTCGAGCGGGCACTCACGCCGGTCATCGCCGACGCACACGCGCGGGGGATCCCCTTCGGGCTCGAGCACACCAACTCGCTCCGGGTGGACGTCGGGTTCGTGCACACCCTGGCCGACGTAGTCGACCTCGCCCGGCGGCTCGGGATCGGCGTCTGCGTCGAGACGAACGCGTGCTGGGCCGAGCGCGGCCTCGCAACCACGATCGACGCTGGCGTCGAGACCTTCCGCATCGTGCAGGTGAGCGACTTCGAGATCGGCACGCTCTCGACGCCGAACCGGCTGGTCCCGGGCGACGGCGACATCCCGCTCGAGCGCATCCTCGGGCAGGTGCTCGCGGCCGGCTACCCCGGCTGCTTCGACCTCGAGCTCATCGGCCCCCGGATCGACGAGGAGGGCTACGACGCCGCGTGCCGCCGGGCCGTCGCCGCCCTGGGCGAGCTCCTGGAGCGCCTGGGCGCATAGCGCGGACACCTCGGGCGGACCGCGCACGGATCCGCTCCCGGCACCTGGGAAGTCCCTGGGAATCGGGCCGAGCGGGAACCCACCCCCCACGGACGTCGTTCTCCCCTGCATGAGCAGGAGAATCCGCAGGCAGCGCCGCGCCGCCCGCCGCCGTCGCCTCGGCGGCCTCGGGGCGCTGGCACTCGTGACGGTGATCGCCGTCGTGCGCGACCGTCGCAGGGCCCGGGTCGAGCTCCGCGGTCGCCGAGTCCGGCCGCTACTCGGCCGGGGTCGACGCGTCGATCGCCGACATCCAGCAGTTCTGGGCGAAGGCGCTCCCCGACACCTACGGGATCGACTACCGCTCGATCCCGTCGAGCCGCCTGTTCGCCTACTCCAGCTCGAACCCGCCGCCGGCGTGCGACAGCTCGGGCCGCGGCACCACCCCCTACGAGCAGGTCAAGGGCAACGCCTTCTACTGCTCCGCCGGCGACTTCGTGGCGTGGGACGAGGAGACGCTCCTCCCCAAGCTGCGGAACCAGTTCGGTGACTTCGCGGTCGCGCTGGTCCTCGCCCACGAGTGGGGTCACACGATCCAGGCGCGCACCGACACCCGGCTCGGCGCCACCGTCTACCTCGAGATGCAGGCCGACTGCTTCGCTGGCGCGTGGACGCGGCACATCGCGAGCGGGACCGGCACGTCCCTGCACCTCGGTGCGGGCGACCTCGACACCGCACTCGGCGGGTTCCTCGTCTTCCGGGACCCCGTCGGGACCGACGGCGGCCAGAGCGGTGCGCACGGCAGCGCGTTCGACCGCGTCAGTGCGTTCCAGGACGGCTACCGGGACGGCACCTCGGCATGCCGCGGCTACGAGAGCCGCCCCCCGGACGTCACCGAGACGGGCTTCACCAGCCAGCAGGACGCGGCGAACGGCGGGAACGTCTCCGAGGACCAGGTCCAGCAGCTCGTGACCGACGACCTCACCGACTACTGGAGCCAGGAGCTCGGGAAGGACGCGCCCGCCCCGAAGGTCGTCGCCTATGCGCGCAACGCACCCGCGTGCTCGGGCACCTCCGACGGCGGCGTCCTCGACGACGGCGCGACCTATTGCGCCGCCACGAACACGATCGCCTACGACCAGCGCACGTTCGACCAGCTGTACTCGGACGTCGGTGACTTCGGCGCCGGGATGCTGATCGCGGCGGCGTGGTCCTCCTCGACCCAGCACGCCCAGGGTCAGGAGATCGGGACCGACACGGCTCGACTCCGCGCGGACTGCCTGACCGGCGCGTGGACCGGGAGCGTCGCGAGCGGCGAGCGAAGCCGCGACACCAAGAGCGCCGCGCTCTCGGCGGGCGACCTCGACGAGGCGATCCAGACGTTCACGCTCGCGAGCACGAACAGCCACAGCGCCGGACGCGGCTCCGCGTTCGCCAGGGTCGCGGCGTTCCGGACCGGGTTCACCGACGGTCGCAACGCCTGTCGCAGCGCGACGGTCTAGCGGGGCAGTCCCCAGGGACGACGTTCGTCGGGGAGCTCGGTGATCGGCCCGCCCTCGACCTCGCCGATGCGCTCCCACAGCCACTCCGGGAACGCGTCGACGCCGTCGGGCGTCACGAACAGCTGGACCACCCACGCTCGCGCGATCGGGCGGCCGGTGGTCGCCTCCACGAGTCGTTGCTCGACCAGCCCCGACTTCCCGCGCCGCGCGTCCCAGCGCGTCGCGCCCACGAAACGCTCGTGGATCCGGCCCTCGCTCTGGTACTCGACGTGCAGCTCCCGCACGACGACCGTGGAGCCGCTCCGCCGGATGTAGCGCGGCCAGTCCGGCGCGAGCTCCGACGCGACGTAGGCGATCCGCAGCTCGTTGAACATGCGCACTGCGGCGTGGTTGTTGAGATGGTCCTGGTACGCGTCGGCGTCGGACGGGATCGAGTCGATGTCGAACACCACGCGGAACCCCTCGGCGCGCAACGAGTCGGCGCCGGGCGACGGCGCAGCCCCGCCCCGGGCGACGCCCACGACGGGCCACTCGTTCGTCCAGTCCGGCTTGGGTTGCGTCACGGTCAGGACCAGAGGAAGTTGCCGCCGTCGACCATGAACGTGTGTCCGGTCACGAACCGGCAGGCGTCCGAGCACAGGAAGTGCGCGATCGCACCGATGTCGAGCTCGGGGTCGCCGTTGCGCCCCATCGGACAGGTGCGCATGAACTCCTCGTAGTGCTCACTCCCGACCGCGCGCGGCGGCGCGGCGGCCGGGGCGATGACGTTCACGACGACGCCGTCGGCCGCCCACTCACGCGCCGCTGTGCGCGACAGACCGCGGATCGCCTCTTTCGACGCGTTGTACGCGCCGAAGCCGGCGCCGCCGACGCGACCCATCGACGACCCGAAGTTCACGATGCGCCCCCACCCGGCTTCCTTCATGTGGGGGTACACGGCCTGCATCGCCCACAGCGTGCCCAGCACGCCGGAACGGTAGAAGACCTCGACGTCGTCCGTCTCGACCGTCGCGACCGGCGCGTTCGCCCGGAACGTCTGCGCGTTGTTGATGATGCCGTCGACCCGCCCGAACTCCCCGACGGTGCGGGCCACCATCGCCTCGATCTGGTCGCGCTGCATGATGTCCACCTCGACGCCGATCGCTCGCGCGCCGATTCCGCTGAGCTCGTCGACCGTCCGCCGCATCTTCTCGGCGTTCCACTCCGCCACGACGACGTTCGCGCCCGCCTTCGCGAGGTGGTTCGCCATCCCGCGCCCCACGCCCCGGCCGGAGCCGGTGACGATGATCGTGCGACCCTCGACCGAGTGCATGGCTCGGGTCGCGGCACTGTCGACTTCGGGGTGCAACACGGGGTTCGCTCTCCTTCTCGGTACCGGGTGGGACGACGCGGCCGGGCGCGGCTACGCGCCGATGGGCTCGACGAGCACCCCGTCGGGATCACCTCCCGTCGCCATGGCGACGGGAGCGGTCGGGCCGGGGCGATGGAAGCGGAGCGACGCGTCGAGGTCGCTCACGCAGTGCGCGGCGTGGTGGAAGGGATCGGCACCGCCGCGACGCTAGCCGGACCGCCGCGCCTGCTCTCCCGACGCCGGCCAGGCGCGAGCGAGGGCTGACGGGACGCGCAGCGGGACCCGGGTCACGTCGTCGGGACCCTCGTCGCGGAGCCGCTGGATCTCGCGCAGCTCGGACCACACGCCCACCGGCGCCTGCACGGCCTGGGCCCACAGCAGCGGCGAGAGGCGCGCCAGCCCTCCTCGTCGCGCGACCGCGAGCCCGGCCTCGTCGAGCACCTCGCGCTGGTACCGACGGACGAGCGCAGGTACGGCAAGCGACAGCGGCAGCGCGAACAGCGCGTAGAACCCGACGAGGCTGAGCTGTCCGAACGCGAGGAAGACGACCGCTTGGACCCACGCGATCGTGAACGCGAGGTCGAGGACGGGGGTGGCGACGTCGACCGCGGTGAGGAACCGGCTGAAGGGGAACCGCAAGGCACGGCGCCCGGGCTCGCGGAGCGCGGCGAGCAGGCCCCACGCGTGTCGCGCGCGCCGTCGCGCCGCGGAGGCGATCGTGATCTGCTCGGTGGTGAACGCGAGCGCGAGTGGTTCGTGGAACATCCGCCAGCCCCGCTCGAGGAGGCGCCACGACAGCTGGACGTCCTGGGCTGCTCCCGGCGCCCAACCGTTCACCGCGCGCACCGCGTCGGTGCGGAACACGCTGCAGGCACCCTCCGCGACGAGCGCGCCCTGGAACAGGGCATTGACTCGCTGGACGGTGTTGGCGCCGAGTGCGTACTCGGCTGCCAGCAGCTCGGCGCTGCTTCCCTCGTCGTGGTTGCGGACGACGGCGTCGCCCGCGACGCCTGCGGTGTCGGGTGGTGAGCTCGACAGCCGGGCCACGAGCAGACGCACCGCGGACGGGTGCAGGTACGCGCCGGGTTCGACCGTGAGGAAGAGCGGCGTCGTCAGCCGCGCCAGCCCGGCGTTACGTGCAGCAGCCCGGTCGGCCCCCGCGACCGTGAGCACGTCGGCGGCGACTCCGAGGCGGAGCGCCGCCCGCCGTGCTTCTCCCGGGGTGTCGTCCGACGAGCCACGGTCGACGACGAGCACTTGCACGGCTCCGTCGTAGTCCTGCGCCGCGAGGTACGCGAGCGTCGCCACCACCGCGGTGCGCTCCTCGAGCACCGGGATCAGGACCGTGACGGGTGTCCCCGGTCGCACGACCTTGAGCGCCGGTGGATCGTCGAGCACGAGGGTGATCGCGCCGAACGCTGCGAGGTACGCCGGGATCCACACGACGGCGGCGAGGAGGATCACCGCGTAGGGCCAGGACACCAGGTTCGCGAGCCCTTGCGCGAACGCCAACGAGATGGCGACGGCGATCGCGGTCCAGCCCGCCGCGGCGACCTGGGCGATCACGAACTTCGACTGGACCGTCACGTACCGCCGGCCCGACGGCAGCCCGACGAAGTCGGGGACCGGACGGAGCTGCGGGAGCGGCACCGAGGCCGAGCACCGCACCTCGCGCGGCCCGGCGTCGGCCCCCAGGTCGGGCATCCTCGGTCCCGTGTCGGACGCCGAGCCCGACCCGGTGACGCCCACGGGTGGCCCGGTGGGCGGCGCGAACGGGGGGCCGGGTGGCGGAACGGGCGCGGCGGGGTCGGCGACGGTGGCCATCCCCGTCCTATCGGCATCGCGGGGGGCCAAAGTTGATCCGCGACCCGACTTTTCTCGCCCTGCCCTAGCCTGGCCGCATGCCCACCGTGTTCACCCGGATCATCGAGGGGGACCTGCCGGGGACGTTCGTCTGGCGCGACCCGCAGTGCGTCGCGTTCCTCTCGATCAACCCGGTGCAGCCCGGCCACGCCCTGGTGGTACCGATCGTGGAGGTCGACCACTGGATCGACCTCGACCCCGAGCT
The DNA here is from genome assembly GCA_963809885.1 of uncultured Acidimicrobiia bacterium. GTDB lineage: Bacteria > Actinomycetota > Acidimicrobiia > IMCC26256 > PALSA-555 > JALHSW01. The sequence continues at coordinate 658,740 of CAWELA010000002.1, forward strand.
CGCGTGCCACCTGACCGGGGTCGCGCAGACCATCGCCCGGGCCGAGCAGGCCGTCTACGACCCGGTGAAGGTGGGCCTCCTCGTCGCCGGGCTCGAGGTGCCGCACGTCCACCTGCACGTGATCCCGATCGTCCACAGCGAGGCGGACCTCCACCTCGACCGCGCGACGAGCGCGGCACCGGAGCAGCTCGAGCGCGAGGCGGTGCGGATCCGTGCGGCGCTCGTCGCTCTCGGGGCCGAAGGGGCGAGCGACTGACGGCTCGCGACTCCCGGACGTGTGGGCTCAGCGCTCGGGCGTCGGATCGGTCGTCCACGCCACCGAGGGAAGCGTGTCCCCCTCGATCGTCACCACCGCTCGGCCGGGCGCGGACCGCCGCGAGCGAAGTCGACCGATCGTCGTGCCAGACACGAGCAGCAGCACGCTGACGACGAGCACCGTGGTCGAGAGCACCTGGATCTGCGGCGGGATCGCGTGCTGGCGGGCGCCGAAGATGTAGAGGGGGAACGTGACCTCACTCCCCGCGTTGAACGTGGTGATGATGAAATCGTCGAGCGACAGCGCGAAGCTCAGCAGCGCAGCCGCCAAGATCCCGGGCATCATGAGCGGGAGCGTGACACGGAGGAAGGTCCGCATCGGGCCGGCGCCCAGGTCCATCGCGGCGTCTTCGAGCGTCCAGTCGAAGCCGCGCAGGCGAGCCTTCACGGTGAGCGCGACGAAGCTGACGCAGAACATGATGTGCGCGATGAGGATCGTCGTGAACCCGCGCTGGTACGGGATCCCGATGAACAGGCTGGCCAGCGACGCCCCGAGGACGATCTCCGGGGTCGTCAAGGGGAGCACGAGCAGGAGGTTGATCGCGCCCGACCCGGTGAAGCGGTACCGCGTCAGAGCGAGCGCCACGAGGCCACCGAGGACCACCGCGGCCGCGGTCGCGATCGCCGCGACCTCGAGACTCAATCTGAAGGCATCCACCAGCTCGGGGACCGCGAACGGGTGCAGCCAGTTCTCGAACGTGAACTGCTGCCAGACGATGTTGAAGCGTCCCTTGGGCTCGTTGAAGCTGAACATGACGATGACGAAGATGGGAACGAAGAGCAGGAGGAACCCGAAGAACGCATAGACGTTGAGGAGCATCGACCCGACCCGCCGCAGCCACGGCGGCGGGAACGACCGCTCGACGGGCAGGTCTTCGACCCGGGGACGGCCGTCCACGCGGTCCGAGACCGCGCTGCGCACGGTCATCCGGTGAGGTCCTCGGTGCCGAGGATCCGGGCGTAGAGGAGGACCGCGACGGTGATGATGATCATGAGGATGAAGGAGAGCGCCGCCGCAGTCGGGTAGTCGAGCTGCACGAGGAACTGGTCCTGGACCACGCGGCCGATCATCGTGGTCTGTGGACTTCCGAGGAAGACGTCGTTCACGAAGTCGCCGCATGCAGGGATGAACGTGAGCAGGCTTCCCGCGACCACACCGGGGACCGCCAGTGGGAGGACGACCTTGCGAAACGCGCGCGTCGGACCCGAGTACAGGTCCTTCGCGGCGTCGACGAGGTTACGGTCGATCTTCTCGAGGCTCACGTAGATCGGGAGGATCATGAAGGGCAAGAAGTTGTACGTGAGCCCACCGATCACCGCCCCCGGCGTCGCCAGGAGGCGTTGGTCCGGGCCGAGCACCCCGAGGTCGCGCAGCACGCTGACAACGACACCCTGGTCGCCGAGGATCGTCTTCCAGGCGATGGTGCGGATCAGGAACGTGGTGAAGAACGGGATGACGACGAGACCGAGCAGCAGGTTCTTGTACTTGCCCCCGCGGAACGCGATCACGTACGCGAGCGGGAACCCGATCGCGATGCAGAGCAGGGTCGTGATCGTCGCGTAGAGGAACGACCGCTGGAACTGCTCACCGAACTGGTTGAGGGCATCGGAGTAGTTGCTCCACTGCCAGCTGAAGACGAGCTCGTTCGGTGTGAACCGATTCGGCCTCGTCGACAGCGACGTCCGCAGGAGGAACGCGAGCGGGACGAGGAAGAACAGCAGCAGCCAGATGACGCCGGGGCTCAGCAGGCCGTAGGGCGCGAGGCGCCGCCGCCGGGCGCCCTGCTGTGCAGTCCCTGCCACCGTCCTTCCTCTGCCCGCTCGGATGCGGACGTGCCGGCTCAGGCCCCGGTGATCGAGGAGAACCTCCGGTCGAACTTCTCCTCTTCCCTCGGGGAGAGCGAGCCGAACGTCTTCAGGCGGGCCTGGACGTCCTCCGCCGGGAAGATGAGCGGGCTCTCTGCCGCGGCGGGGTCCAGCTTGGCGAGCTCTTCCTTGATGCCGTCGACCGGCGAGATGTACTGGACGTAGTTCGCGACCCGCGCCGCGACCACGGGGTCGTAGAAGTAGTTCATCCAGGCCGCCACCGGCCCGGCCTGGCTCTTCGGGGAGGGCTTGACCCACAGCATCGTGTCGGCCCAGCGCATCCCGCCTTCGTCGGGGATCACGAAGCGCAGCTTCTCGTTCTCGATGAGGAGCTGGGCGACGTCACCGGACCAGCCGATGCACGCGGCGAAGTTCCCCGCGACGAGGTCGTCCTGGTAGTCGTTGCCGGTGAAGCGGCGGATCTGCCCGCTGTCGGCAGCCTTCGCCAGCTTCTTGAAGGCGGGCTGGGCCTGCTTGTAGGTGATCGTCGCGGGGTCGACACCGGTCGAGAGCGCGACGAGCCCGACGGTGTCGCGCATCTCGGTCAGCATGCCCACCTTGCCCTTGAACTTCTTGTCGAACAGGTCGTCGACGCTCGTGAGCTCGCGTCCGGTCTCCTCGATGTTGTACGCGATTCCCGTCATCCCCGTCTGCCAGGGCAGCGAGTACGCGCCGGTCGGATCCCACAGCGGGTTCTGGAAGCCCGGGGAGAGGTTCGAGGCGTTCGGGATCTGGTCGAGCGGGAGCTCCTGCACGTAGCCGAGGTCGATGAGCCGGGCGGCCATCCAGCTGGTCGGCGTCACGATGTCGAAGCCGATGCTCTGGTCCTGGGAGAGCTGCTCCTGGTACTTGGCGAAGAACTCGTTGTTGTCGTTGATGCCCTCGTTGTACTTGAGCCCCACGCCCGTCTGCGTCGTGAAGTCCTTCTTCGACTTCTTGTCGATGTAGAGCGGCCAGTTGAGCACGTTGACCTTGCCCGACGAACCGCCACCCAGGCGCGCGGCGAACGCGGTGCCGCTCGACAGGCCCGACGACAGGAGGGACGGTGCGAGCACCACCCCGCCGAGGGTCGCGCCACCCCGGACGATGAACTGACGGCGGGTCACTCCCGCTGCCGACTGGTTCCGCTTGCGAGCACTCATCGAAGTCATCCTCCGGTTGTCTGGAACTCGTCTGCTTCGGACATCTTGCCTCGCAGGGGATCCTGGCCGAGCAGCAGCCGCGCTGCGTCGGGGTCCCAGGTCGCCCACACGCTGTCGTTCGGGCGCAGCATCGGGAGGTCGTCCTCGGGCCCGATGTGGCCCACGATCTCGGTCCCGTCCGCCGCCCGCAGGCCGGCGCGCACCATCGGTCCCTGGAAGGTGAGGTCCACGACGCCGAGCTTCACCCCGGGCGCTTCGCCGGACGGCTCCGCGGCGACCAGCCGGAGCCGCTCCGGTCGGACCATGACCGTCGCGACCCCGCCCGCTTCGGCGACGCCGTGGCTGACCGGCACCGACACCCGTGACCCTCCGGGGAGGGTCACGGTGGCGCGACCGTCGGCGACGGCGTCGATCGTGGCCGGGAGGAGGTTGGCGACGCCGATGAAGCCGGCCACGAACACCGACGTCGGCGATCCGTAGATCTCCTCCGGTGAGCCGACCTGCTCGACCCAGCCCTCGTTCATCACCGCGATGCGGTCCGACATCGTCAGGGCCTCTTCTTGGTCGTGCGTGACGTAGACGAACGTGATGCCGACCTCGCGCTGGATGCGCTTGAGCTCGAGCTGCATCGCCTGCCGGAGCTTCAGGTCGAGCGCACCCAGTGGCTCATCGAGCAGGAGCGCGCTCGGATAGTTCACCAGTGCGCGCGCGAGTGCGACCCGCTGCTGCTGGCCGCCGGAGAGCTGGCCGGGCTTGCGGTCGGCGAAGTCGGTCAGTCGCACGACGCCCAGGAGCTCGTGCACCCGCTCGCGCACGTCGGCCTTCCCGATCCGCTTGCTCCGGGGCCCGAAGGCCACGTTGTCGAACACCGACATGTGCGGGAAGAGCGCGTAGTGCTGGAAGACCGTGTTCACGTTGCGCTTGTAGGGCGGAACGCGCGACACGTCCCTGCCCTCCAGGGTGATACGACCCGCGGAAGGCTGCTCGAACCCGGCGATCATCCGCAGCGTCGTCGTCTTGCCGCACCCGGACGGCCCGAGCATCGAGAAGAACTCGCCCCGACGGATGCCGAAGTCGGCCTCGCGCACGGCAGTGAAGCTGTCGAACCGCTTGGTGACCCGGTCGATCCCGATGACCACGTCCGGGTCCGGGTCGGCCCCGGCCGCGCGGGGAGCCCCGCCCTGGACCACATCCTCGACCACGTGCGAGCTCCCTCCCCCGATTCGGGAGCCTAGGCACGCTTCCCGCCCCTTGCGCAAGGGATTCCGTGCTCGTTCGTGCGGCGGACCACGGATTCCCTTGCGCAAGGTGCGCATCACCCACCAACATCGTGGCGGGAAGAATTCCAGGAGGGGACCAGACGATGGCGTACCAGAACTTCATCGGGGGCGCGTGGGTCGACGCGAAGTCCGGCGCGACCGACAAGGTGCTGAACCCCGCGACCGGCGAGGTGCTGGCAGAGGTGGCGTCGAGTGACCGGACCGACGTCGACGCCGCGGTGCGGGCGGCCGACACAGCGTTCGCGGAGTGGGGACAGCTTCCGCCGCGCAACCGGTCCGAGCTGCTGTCGAAGGTCGCCGACGCGATCGATGCCGACCTCCCGACGATCAACACGCTCGAGATCGACAACGTCGGCAAGCCGGAGTCGATCATCGAGTTCGAGATGGACCTCGCCGTCGACAACTGGCGGTTCTTCGCCGCCGGCGCGCGCTTCCTCGAAGGTCGCGCCGCCGGCGAGTACATGGAGGGCCACACATCGTTCCTGCGTCGCGACCCGCTCGGTGTCGTGGGGTCCATCGCACCATGGAACTACCCGCTCGGGATGGCGACCTGGAAGCTCGGTCCCGCGCTCGCCGCGGGCAACACGGTGGTCCTGAAGCCCTCCGAGCTCACGCCGCTCACCGCGCTGCGGCTCGCGGAGATCACCGCGGACATCCTCCCGCCCGGTGTGCTGAACGTCGTCACCGGACAGGGCGAGACCGCCGGAGCGTCACTGGTCACCCACCCGAAGGTGGCGATGGTGTCGCTCACCGGAGACGTCAGCACCGGGAAGCTCATCGCGCGTGAGGCCTCGGACAACCTCACCCGCGTGCACCTGGAGCTCGGCGGCAAGGCCCCGGTCATCGTGTTCGACGACGCCGACCTCGAAGCCGTCGTCGCGACGCTCGCCGAGGCCGGCTACTACAACTCCGGCCAGGACTGCACCGCGCCGTGCCGCGTGCTCGCGGGCCCGAAGGTGCACGACCGCTTCGTCGCGAGCCTCACCGATGCGGTGCAGGGCATCAAGACGGGGGACCCGCACGACCCCGACGTCGCGATGGGCCCCGTCATCTCCGCCGACCAGCGCGAGCGGGTCACCGGGTTCGTCGACCGTGCCCGCGACGCGGGGGCCGAAGTCACCGTCGGCGGCAAGGCCATCGACGGGGCCGGGTTCTTCTACGAGCCGTCCGTGGTCGTCGGTGCGGCGCAGGACTCGGAGATCATCCAGCGCGAGGTCTTCGGACCGGTCGTCACCGTGCAGCAGTTCAGCGACGACGACCAGGCGCTCCAGTGGGCGAACGACGTCGACTACGGCCTGTCGGCGAGCGTCTGGACCAAGGACGCGGGCCGGGCGATGAAGATGTCGGCGCTGTTGAGGTTCGGCACCGTGTGGGTGAACGACCACATCCCGATCGTCTCGGAGATGCCGCACGGCGGGTTCAAGCAGTCCGGATACGGCAAGGACATGTCGATGTACGCGATCGAGGCGTACACGGAGCTCAAGCACGTGATGGTCAAGTGGTGACCTTCCACTCCGATTGGTGTCGGCGATTCACCGTCGGCACCTCCACCTCCGTGCTGCCCTTCGGCAGCATCGCCATCCCGAAAAGAGCAGATGATGAGTGACCGGTTCTCCGACAACGCAAGCCGCATCGTGGCGGAAGAGACTCCTCGGTTGTTGGCGGCGACGCGGGGGTCGAAGGCGTTGTTCGAGCGGGCCTCGAAGCACATGCCGATGGGGGTCGCCTCCTCGTTCCAGGCGGGGGATCCGTACCCGATCTACCTCGCGAAGGGCATGGGCGCGCACGTCTGGGACGTCGACAGCACCGAGTACGTCGACTTCCACGGAGGCTTCGGGTGCAACGTGGTCGGGCCACGCGAACCCGAAGATCGTCGAGGCGATCGAGCGCGCCGGCACGGTCCGGAACGCACTTCGCCGTGACCACCGAGGTCACGGTCGCCTTCGCCGAGGAGCTGTGCCGTCGCTTCAACCTCGACAAGGTCCGCTTCGCGAACTCCGGCACGGAGGCGACGATGGACGCGATCCGCGTCGCCCGCGCAGCGACGGGACGCGACGTGGTGGCGAAGATCGAGGGCTCGTACCACGGACACCACGACACGGTGATGTTCTCCGTCGTCCCGAACGCAGACGCCATGGGCGGGCGCGAGGCACCGGCCTCGACACCGATGTCGAAGGGAATCCCGTCGGAGATGGCGAAGTGGACGGTCGCGGTGCCGTTCAACGACGTACCGGCCGCGGAGCGCCTGTTCGCCGACCGCGGCAGCGAGCTCGCCTGTCTCATCATGGAACCGATCATGATGAACATCGGCGTGGTGCTCCCGCAGCCCGGGTACCTCGAGGCCATCCGCGCCCTCTGCACCAAGCACGGCGTCGTCTTCATCTTCGACGAGGTCAAGTCGGGCGCGACCGTCGCCGCCGGCGGCGCGATCGAGCGGTTCGGCGTGCAACCCGACCTCGCCTGCTTCGCGAAGGCCATCGGTGGCGGCACGCCCACCGCCGCGTTCGGCGGTCGCGCCGACGTGATGGATGTGATCGAGCACGGCGCGGCACAGCAAGGGACGTTCAACGGCAACCCGCTCGTCGCGGCCGCCGGGCTCGCCGCACTGACCGAGGTCCTCACACCGGACGTGTACACGCGGCTCTCCGAGCTCGGCACCCGCCTGGCCGAGGGCTGCTCGAAGGCGATCGCCGAGCACGGCGTGCCCGCCCACACCGTCGACCTGGGCGCGAAGGGATGCATCTCGTACCGCGCCGAGCCCCTCCAGAGCTACCGCGACTTCCTCGACACGCGCACCGAGCTCTACGAGGCGTCGTTCCCGTGGGTGCTCAACCGGGGCGTGTTCATGACCCCCGGCGACGAGGAGCAATGGACGATCTCGGTCCAGCACACGGAGGCCGACATCGATGCGTACGTGGAGGCGTTCGGGACGTTCTGCCAGGCCGTCGCCGCCTGAGACAGCACCAGGCCGTCGCCGCCTGAGACAGCACCAGGCCGTCGCCGCCTGAGACAGCACCAGGCCGTCGCCGCCTGAGACAGCACCAGGCCGTCGCCACCTGCGCCGTGCCCGGGCGGTGGCGCCTGGACTAGAACACGTTCCATGACTTCCGCGCTGTCGCCCTTCGACGACTACCCGATCCACCAGGTCGCGGAGGTGCTCCGCCACCCCGCCACGTCGGACCGGAACTTCTACGACCGCTCCTACAACATGCTCCACGACTCGACCGGTGAGGTGATGCTCATCACCGGCCTCGGCCAGTACCCGAACCTCTCGGTGCAGGACGCCTTCGTCCTCGTCCGGCGCGGCACGGAGCACCGGGTGGTCCGGGCGTCGCGGCGGCTCGGCGTCGACCGCATGGACACCACCGTCGGCCCGTTCGCACTCGAGGTGATCGAAGGCCTCAAGAAGGTGCGCTTCGTCCTCGAGCCGAACGAGCACGGCGTGTCGTTCGACCTCACGTTCACCGGTTCGATCGTCCCGATGCTCGAGCCGCGGCACTACATCCGCCAGATGGAGCGGATCACCTTCGACACCCAGCGCTTCGCGCAGACGGGGTTCTGGGAGGGGCACATCCTCGTCGACGGGGATCGCATCGAGGTGGAGGGCCCCAACTGGAAAGGCACCCGCGACCGCTCGTGGGGCGTGCGACCGGTCGGCGACCCCGAACCGCCCGGGATCCTCGCCGACGGCCCCTTCGCGATGAGCATGTGGAACTACGACCCGATCCAGTTCGACGACTGCGCGATCGTCTACATGTGCTCCGAGAAGCCCGACGGAACGCGCGACCTCGAGACCGCGAAGAAGGTGTGGAACGACCCCGCGAAGCCCGTGGAGTACCTCGGCCGGCCCGAGCACGACCACGAGTTCATCTCGGGGACCCGCCGCATCAAGCGCAGCAAGCTGTCGTTCCCGGACGCGCCCGGCGGCGCGTTCGACATCGAGGTCACACCGCTCATCGAGTCGCACATCGCGGTCGCGACCGGGTACGGCCCTGAGCCCGACTGGAAGCACGGCATGTACCACGGACCGGAGCTCGTGGTGCAGGGAGTCGCCCTCGACACCGAGCGGGACGCCGATCGGTTCTACGGCATCGTCGACGCGGCGGCGCGCTTCGAGACGAGCACCGGTGAGGTCGGCTTCGGCCTCCACGAGTACATGTTCCTCGGCGAGTTCCCCAGGTACGGCCTCACCGGCATCCTCGACGGCGCCCCCTGACCGGGTTCTCGGCAGGTGCTCCCGGCGCGATGCGCCGATCGGCGTGCCGAGAACGCTCAGCCCGCGGCGTCGAGGGCTTCGACGATCGCCGAGGGCGTCAGCGGCTGTGCGGTGACCTTTGCGCCCCGGAGCGCGAGCGCGTCGGCGACCGCGTTGAACACCGCCGGCGGTGAGCCGATCGCACCACCCTCACCCATGCCCTTGTGCCCGCCCGGCGTCGGGGACCGCGTCTCGACGTGGCCGTACTCGATCACCGGCACCTCGGTCGCGGTCGGCACGAGGTAGTCGAGGAAGGTCGTGGTGAGCGGGGTGCCGTGCTCGTCGTAGATCATGTGCTCGTAGAGCACGCCACCGATCCCCTGTACGACGCCCCCCGCGATCTGCCCCTCGACGATCATCGGGTTGATCATCACGCCACAGTCCTCGCTCACCACGTACCGCAGCACCTCGACGATCCCGGTGTCGGGATCGACCTCGACCGTGCACATGTGGCACGCGTTCGACCACGTGATCGGCGGTGCCTGGTAGCTGACCGTCGCCTCGAGGTTGCGCGCCGCACCCTCGGGCAGCTCCCCCGGCGCGTTGTACGCGACCCTGGCGACCTCCGACAGGTCGACCCCACGCGTCGGCGTGCCGCGGACCGACACGCTCCCGTCCTCGACCTCGAGGTCCTCGGGCGCGGCCTCCAGCAGGTGTGCGGCGATCTCCACGGCCTTCTCGCGGACCGCGATCGACGCTTCGCGGGTCGCGCCGCCGGCCACCACCGCGGTCCGGCTCCCGCCCGTGCCCCCGCCGAAGGGAGCCGACGCGGTGTCGCCCTGCACGACGACCACGTCGTCGAGCGCGACGCCCAGGTGCTCTGCGACGACCTGGGCCATCGTCGTCTCGACGCCCTGCCCGTGCGAGCCCGTCCCGAGCATCACGGTGACCTTGCCACTCGGCTGGACGCGCACGGTCGCCGTCTCCACCCCGAGCGAGCCGGATCCCATGCTGGTGGGCTCCACGTACAGGCCGATCCCGATGCCGCGCAGGCGGCCGTCCCGTTCGAACGCGACTCGCTGCTCCTCGCGGAACGCGTCGTACCCGATGATCCCTGCCGCCTGCTCGAGGGTCTCCGCCGGCGTGACGTGATCGAGCTCCATCCCCATCGGCGTCGTGTGGGGCAGCTCGTGCGCGTGCAGCACGTTGACGCGCCGTACCTCGAGGGGATCCATCCCGATCTGCCGCGCGACCAGGTCGATGATCTCCTCGCGCGCGACGGTCTCGAGCATCCACGGACCGCGGTACGCGCCGCGTCCGCAGGTGTTCGTCCACACCGAGGTGCTCACGAAGCCCAGCCGACCGATGTGGTACGGGCCGGGGAACAGCATCGCCACGAACGGGCCGACGCCGCCGGTGCCGCCGACGGGGTACGCGCCGCAGTCCTCCAGGTGATCCAGCCTCGCCGCGAGCATCCGCCCGTCGGCGTCGACGGCGACCTCGACGGTGATGCGATCCGCACACGCGTGGTTCGACGCGATCAGGTTCTCGCGCCGGTCCTCGATCCACTTCACGCTCCGACCGACCTTGACCGCGGCGGTCACCACGATCTGCTCGTCGCGCTGCATGAAGAACTTCTGCCCGAACCCACCACCGACGTCTGCGCCGACCACCCGGATCCGGTGCTCGGGCACGCCCGTGAGCCGGCTGCACACCTGGCGGGCCTCGTGCGGGTTCTGCGTCGAGAGCGACACCTCCAGCTCGCCGCTCGTCGGCTCGTACCCGGCCACGACGCCACGCGTCTCCATCGGCACGTTGGTGTGCCGGTGCTGGACGAGGGTCTCGCGCACCACGTGTGCAGCCGAGTCGAAGATCGCGTCGAGGTCGGGATCCGGTGGGGTCGGGATCGCCATCGCGACGTTGGAGCCGAGCTCCGGGTGCACGAGGTGCTCGGTCTCGGTGACCGCGAGCTCGGGATCGATGACCGCCGGCAGGTCCTCGTAGTCGACCTCGACGAGCTCGCAGCCGTCCTCGGCCAGGTACCGGCTCTCGGCGATGACGATCGCGACGGGATCCCCCACGAACCGGACGTCCGCATCGGCGAGGAGCGGCACCGGCGCGCACGGCGACGGCGGCGCGTCGCCCTGGAACATGCTCGGCTGGCGCGACCCCGCGTCCGGGTTGAGGTCCGCGGCGGTCAGGACGGCGTGCACGCCCGGGAGCGCCCGCGCGGCGGAGACGTCGATGCCGCGTGATGCGGGCACGTGCGAGGTCGCTGCGCACGAACGCCGCGTGCAGCATCCCGGGGACCACGACGTCGTCGACATAGGCGCCGTGGCCGGTGAGCAGGCGCGGGTCCTCCCTGCCGCGTGACCGACTGCCCGACGAACCGCCCGGCCGTGTGCTCGGTGACCTGGGTCACGCGTCCACCCCTGCGTTGCTCGCCGCGCCGCACGGCCCGGACGATCCCCTGGTACCCGGTGCACCGGCACAGGTTCCCGGAGATCCCCTCGCGGATCTCGTCGTCGGTGGGATCGGGGTTCTCCCGGAGCAGCTGCGTGGCCGTGACCACGAAGCCGGGCGTGCAGAAGCCGCACTGGAGCCCGTGCTCCTCGCGGAACGCGTCCTGGACGGGAGAGAGGGTGCCGTCGGCGCCGGCGAGCCCCTCGACCGTCGTGATCTCGGAGCCGTCGGCCTGCACCGCGAACATCAGGCAGGAGCGAACCGTCTCGCCGTCGAGGATCACCGTGCACGCCCCGCACACACCGTGCTCGCAGCCGAGGTGCGTCCCCGTGAGCGCGCAGTCCTCCCGGAGGAAGTCGGCGAGCGTCCGCCGAGCCTCCACGCGGCCGCGGTGCGTGGCGCCGTTGACCACGACGCTGATCACGTGGTCGGTCGTGAGGTCCTCGGTCATGAGCGGCGAGCCTCCTCGATCGCGCGGCTGAGCGTGACCCCGACGAGGTGCCGGCCGATCCGGGACCGGTAGGCCGCGCTCGCGTGGACGTCATCGGGTGGGTCGAGGTCTCGCATCGCGAGCGCGGCGACCTCGTCGAGATCGGCCGCGGTGGGGACGCGCCCGAGGATCGACTGCTCGGCCTCGGTGGGCCGCACCGGCGTGCCGCCCATGCCGAGCAGCCCGAGGGACGCCCGTTGCACGACATCGCCCGGGCCGAGCTCGACCGCGGCCGCGACACCGGCGAGCGCGAAGTCGCCGCTGCGTCGCGCGACCTCCTCGAACGCGAAGCCGCACTTCCCCTCCCACACCGGGAACCGCACTGCGACGAGCAGCTCGTCGTCGGCCAGGCACGTCGTCCACGTCCCTTCGAAGAACTCCCTCGCCGGGACCCGGCGCTCCCCGCGACGACGCGAGGTCGAGCTCGGCGTCGAGTGCCAGCGCCACCGCCGGCAGCTCCGACGCCGGGTCGGCGTGCGCGATCGAGCCGCCGATCGTGCCGCGGTTGCGGATCTGGGAGTGCCCGATGAACGGCACCGCGGCCGCGAGCAACGGCACCAGCGACGCGATCGCCGGATCTCGTTCGACCGCGCGCTGGCGCGTCATGGCGCCGACCCGCAAGGAGCCGTCGTCCCGGCGGATCCCGAAGAGCTCCGGAACACGGTTGAGGTCGATCAGGTGCTCGAAGCGGGTGAGGCGCAAGGCCAGCATGGGCACGAGGCTCTGCCCGCCGGCCAGCGGCTTGCACTCGTCGCCATGCTCGCCGAGCAGCGCGACGGTGTCCGCCACCGTCTCGGGCGCGTGGTACTCGAACGGTGCCGGCTTCACTCGCTGACCCTCCCCCGACCGTCACCCGCGCGCCGGGACGACCGATCCGTCCTCGACCTGACAGGTGCGTCAGTTCCGGCAACCTAGTGCCGCGGCCCGGACCGGACCAGGAACGGCGGTGTTGCCGCCACGCCGGGGCATCGGTTGCGCCGCCCACCCGCCGTGCAACCCCGGCGCCCGGCCCCCGTTGGCCCCTGGATGGACCACCGCTACCCTGATCACGTGCGTGCAACCTGTCGTCCCGTGCGGCGAGTGTGGTTCCTGGTGCTCGCGGTGGGAGGCATCCTCCTCGCGGCGTGCGTTCCCGTCGCACCACCGCCACCACCGCCACCGCCGCCACCACCGCCACCACCGGTGCCGACCTACCAGACCCAGTACTGCCTCGGCGGCACCCCGAAGCAGGCGCTCGACTATCAGGCCCAGCACGACGGCCTCCGCACGGTCAACACGGACTTCGGTGCCGGCGACGACGGCCGCCCGGTCGCGCTGCCCGACGGTCGGACACTCTGGATCTTCGCGGACACGTGGGTCGGATACATCCGCAACAACGCGATGGCCGACCCGTACCGGCTGGTCCGCAACGCGTTCGTGGTGCAGTCCGGGGGCTGCCTGACCCCGATGCTCGGCGGGGTCCACGGCGCGCGGACCGACGTCATCCCGGCAGCGGCCGGCGAGTTCTTCTGGCCGATGGGAGCCTTCGCGGACAGTGGGACGCTGTACGTGTTCGTGCAGAAGTTCGTCCCGGGTGGAGGCCTCTGCGGGTGCGTGGCGCTCGACATGGAGATCGCGCGGTTCGCCCTGCCCGGCCTCCAGCTGCTCGGGGTCGGCCCGAGCCCGAGCAGCGGGCTCCTGCCCGAGTTCGGCGGGACGGTCACGTCGACCACGGACTTCCACTACTTCGTCGGACGCAACACCCCCGACGGGCAGCACCCGCGCACCCACTACCTCGCCCGGGTCCCCGTCGGATCGGACCCGACCGCAGGCGCGTCGTGGCGCTACTGGAACGGCGGCTCGACCGGCACCGACGCCGACTGGGGCACGGACGACGCGACGGTCCCGTGCGCAGTGACCGCCGGCGTGGGGAGCGGCGGAGCGTGTCCCATGCAGTTCGAGATGCCCGGCGTCGGGTCGCTCACGTCCGAGGGGCCCAACGCGCCGCTGTCGGTGATCGAGCTCGGCGACGGCACGTTCCTCGCGGGCGCGAAGCTGCGGGACGTCTACGCCGACCCGGTGGACACCTGGCGGTCGCCGACACCGTACGGCCCGTGGACCCAACCGACGTTCGCTGCGAGCACTCCCGCGCCGGCCGGCGGCTTCACGTACAACGGGCGGGTGTTCCAGCTCCCGGGTGCTGCCGTGACGGTCTCGTACAACACCAATGCTCCGGACAACGACAAGCACACCGACATGTACAAGGTGATCTTCGCGGCGCCGGCCCCCTGACCGGGAGCGCTCAGCGCGCCCAGCCGTACACGCGTCGCGCGTTGGTCTCGAGCACGGCTCGCTTGTCGGCGCCGGTGAGGTCCTCCCGGTCCGCGATGCGCCGGACGGAGTGGGGGAACTCCGAGTCCCAGTGCGGGTAGTCGGACGCGAACACGATCGACTGGCGGCCGAGTCCGGCGAGCGCGTGCGGCAGGTGCTGCTCGCCCTCGCACGAGACCACCAGGCGGCCATCCGCCAGGTACTCACTCGGCGCCTTGGTCAGCAGCGGCATCTCCGTGGGCCGCTTCTCCCAGTGCTCGTCGAAGCGCTCGAACATGTACGGACCCCACGCGCTCCCGGCCTCGAGCAGCAACACGCGCAGTCGGGGGAACCGCTCGAGCACGCCGCCGCAGACGATCGTCGCGGCCGCGAACATGACGTCGTAGGGGAACTCGAGCGCGTGGAGGGTCGCGTACGAGTCGACGAAGCGCCCGTACGCGAACCGGGTGCCCCCTGCGTGGAACCCGACCGGCACGTCGAGCTCTTCCGCGAGCGTGTACAGCGGATCGTTGTCGGGATCGTCGGGGTTCCGCTCGCCCACCGCGCACGGCACCGTCAACGAGACGAAGCCGAGGTCCTGCACGCAACGCCGGGCCTCGTCGAGCGCGTCGGGGATCGAGCGCAGCGGCAACGCGGGCGTCCCCTTCAAGCGGGCAGGGTCGGCCGAGCAGTACTCGGCCAACCAGTCGTTGTACGCACGGCAGCACGCGACCGACAGGTCGAGGTCGCGGAGCGCGTACAGGCCGAGGCTCATCGCCCCGTACAGGACCGCGACCGCGATCCCCTCGGTGTCCATGTCGGCGAGCCGTGCCCGGGGATCCGTCGCCCCGTCGCGCTGGGCCGACGCCTCCATGATCCCCTCGGGCACCCACGCGCCCCGTCCCGTGCCCGCCGGGATGAGGTGGCCATCGAGCTCGTAGCGCGTGGTGCCCCGGTCGTCGCGCACGAGGCGCGGCCGACGATCGTGGAACGCGGCCGGGAGGTGCTGCTCCCAGAGCGAGTCGGGCTCGAAGACGTGCCCGTCGACGTCGATCGCCGTCGCGGCGGACATCAGGTCTTCAGCATCTCGGGGTGCCGCGCCTCGACCATCCGACGGATCCCGTCGCGCCACGACACCCGGGTCCCGCCGGCGAGCTCGTGCATCCTGGTGAGGTCCACGAAGACGCTCCCGAGCGTGCCCGGCGTCTCCTCGAACTTCGGCTCGATGCCGGTGAGCCCACCCATGTAGCCGCACCAGTCCTCGATCGACGCCGGGTCGCCACCCCAGTTCACGATCGTCGCCGGCACGCTCGCGGCGTCGAGCAGCCCGGGCAGGGTCGCGAGGATGTCGTCGTCGTGGATCGGGTTGAAGAGGTTCGGGCGCTCGGGATGGAGCGTGATCGGGTGGCCGCCCTTGATGGACTCGAGGTGCCACGCCGGCCAGCCGCCGTTGTCGCCGTAGGGCACGTTGAGACGGGCGACCGTCGTCGGGACCCCGTGGTCGCGCGCCGCGGCCCGCGCGACCACCTCGGCCGAGATCTTCGCCAGGCTGTAGGTGGGGAACATGACGCGGTGGTTGTCGCCGAGCGGATCAGTCTCGACGAGCGCGTGCTTCGGGCCGGCGTGCTGGTACACGGCCGTCGACGAGCACTGCAGGAACGCCTTCGGATTGGCGCGCGCCATGAGCAGGGCAACGGCCTCGCCGTTCGCCGCGAGGTCGCGGTCCCAGTCCGCGTCGCCACCGCGTGTGACCGCGAGGTTCAGGACGTAGTCGAAGTCGCTCGGGAGGTCGGAGAAGTCCGTGGTCGCGAGATCGGTGACGACGCAGGTGACACCCGCCGCCTCGAGCCGCTCCCGTGCCTTCGCGTCGGTGAAGCGGGCCGTACCCCACACGTCGTTGTCGGCGGCGAGCGCGAGCGTGAGCGGCAGCGCGACCTGCCCCGTGGGGCCGGTCACGAGGATCTTGGCGCCGGAGAGTGCGGTCATCGGAGGTCCTCCACGTAGGTGTCGGTGCCGGGGATCGTCGGCAGGAAGGGCGCCGCGAGCTGGACGCGGCCGACGCCGGCGGCGCGCACCGCGTCGCCGGTGGCCGCAAACGTCGCGTCCCAGATCTCCGCGGCGCGGAACGTCGGTGAGCGTGAGGAGGGTGAGCCGACGCTCGAGCCCGGGAACGTCCTCGACGTACGACATCCGATCCTCGGGGAGCGGGATCGGCTCGAACACGAGGCTCATCGCCGCGCCCGAGCCGGCCAGCCGCGCGGGCAGGTGCTCGTCGCGCAGCCAGCGATCGAGCGCAGCGCGGTCGTCCGCGGCGTCGATCACCTCCATCACCAGACCCTCGTACGGGTGATCGAGGCTGTGGATGTCGCGCGGCCCGGTCTCGTCCCGGTACACCGCACCCATGTACGTCTGGAACGACGTGTACACGTGCGTGCGATCGAGGGAGATGCGCCCGTCGGGCAGCAGCCGCTGGTTCGTCGCGACGGTCCAGCGCAGGTGGTCGTCGTAGCGCCCGCCGGTGATCCAGTACGTGGCGAGGTACTTGCCCGCGTCGAGCGGCTGCGCGATCGCCGAGTCCGCCGGGTAGCGCAGGGCCTGCAGGTCGCGGGTCGCGACCCACCGGCGTCCGGCGAACATCCAGGGCATCGCCATCGCGCCCGAGTAGAAGTGGTCGTCCTCGTACCAGCGGTTGTACGCGCGCTCGTGGCCGACGTGCGGCTCGACGAGGGTGATGAGGGCAGAGCCGATGCGCGTCTCGTACGGTCCCTCGCCCGGGAGCGTCGAGTACGCGCTGACCGGTTCCGCGGCGTCAGTCATGAACCTGCGGGGCGGAACGTCGGGACGGTCTCCCCCTCGCGTACGTCGCGCCACACGAGCTCGACCGGCATCCCGATCTTCACCTCGTCGATCGGCACGTCGATCAGCGCCGCGACGAGCCGGCATCCGTCGGTGCCCGGGAGCTCCACCACCGCGGGGACGTGCGGGACCGAGTCGGCGAGGTCCGGGAGGATCGGGTGGTGGATCACCGTGAAGCTGTAGACGGTGCCGTTGCCGTCGTGCTCGACCCAGTCGACCGCTTGCGTCTGGCACTTCCAGCAGAACGCGCTCGGGCGGGAGTCGGAACGTGCCGCACGCGATGCAGCGCGGGATCACCAGGCGGTGCTCTGCCGCGGCGTCCCAGAACGGCTTGGTCCAGACGTCGGGGACGAGGCTGATCAGCTCGGCCGGCGGCAGCTTCGCCATCACTCCCTCGGCTCGGTGCGCGCTCGACTCGGGTGACGGCGCGCTCATGCCGGTTCGCTCGCGAGCAGGAGCGAGGAGACCGGGATCGATGCCGGCCCGCCGGTGACGAGCGCGACCTTCGCGCCCTCGACCTGGTTCACCGCGGTGCCGCGGACCTGCTCGACCCCCTCGCGCACGTGCGTCATCCCGATGATGTACGCCTCGGACAGGTTCCCGCCGTGGGTGTTGACCGGGATGCTGCCGCTCGGCCACCGGATGTTGCCGTCGGCCACGAACTCGCCGCCCTCACCGATGTCGCAGAAGCCGTAGTCCTCCAGCTGCAGGACGACCATCGGCGAGAAGTGGTCGTAGAGGAGTGCGACGTCGACCGCCTCCGGGCCGGCACCGGCCATCTCCCAGAGTCGCCTCGCGACCGGTCGGTGCCCCGAGGAGGCGAACTCGTCGTCGGGCATCCCCATCCAGGTGATCGCCTGGCCCCACCGACCGTTGCCGCCGTTGGCCGACGCCCGGACGTAGGCCGGTGGGTGCCGCAGGTCCTTGGCGCGCTCGGCCGTCGTGGTGACGACCGCGACGGCGCCGTCGCACTCGAGGCAGAAGTCGAAGAGGCACAAGCGGGTCGGCGATCATCCGCGGCGTCGAAGTAGTCGTCGAGGGTGAGCTCGTCGCGCATGATCGACGTTTCGCGGCGACGCGCGTTCTCCCGCGTCGAGATGGCGACCTCGGCGAAGTGCTCGCGCTTGGTGCCGTACAGGTGCATGTGCCGCTGCGCGAGGACCGCGAACATCTGCCCGGGTCCCATCAAGCCTGCCGGCTGGATGAAGTTTCCCTCCGGTGTCGGCGGCGCCGAGTACTGCGCGCCCGGCTTCCCCTTGGGCGCGAAGGACGCGCCGAAGCGGCTGACCGACTGCTGCAGCGACATGAGGCTGACGACGCACTCCGCCATTCCCGATGCCACCGCCGCGGCGGCGAGCCCGACCGAGCCGGCCGCTCCGCCGCCGCCACCGGTCAGCATCGCGGTGAAGCGCACCTCGGGGATGCCCATCACCTGCGCGAACAACGAGGTGTCGCCGCCCAGCCCGAACGAGTAGAGCGCAAGGCCGTCGACGTCGGTGACGGACAGCCCGGCGTCGTCGAGCGCGGTGAGCATCGCCTTCCCCGCCAGCTCGAACGGCGTCTGCGGGAGCGAACGTCCCCGCTTGTAGTACGGCGTGGAACCGACGCCGACGACGGCGGCCTTGTCTCTGAGGGTCATCGAAGGGGCATCATGGCACGGTGGACGAGGGGCCGGTCTGGACGAAGCGCGACTCGGACGTCGTGTGGCACGGGTTCACGCAGATGTCGACGTACACGGAGAGCTCGCCGATCGTCGTCGAGCGCGCCGAGGGCCACGAGCTGATCGACGTCGACGGCAACCGTTACCTCGACGCGATCTCGTCGCTGTGGGTCAACACCATCGGGCACCATGTGCCGGAGCTCGACGCGGCGATCCGCGAGCAGCTCGAGCGCGGAGCACATTCCACGATGCTCGGCAACGGCAACCGGGTCGTGATCGAGCTGGCCGAGGCATTGGCGCCGCGGGTCCCGGTCGACGCGCCGCACTTCCTGTTCGCGTCCGACGGCGCATCCGCGGTCGAGCAGGCGTTGAAGATCGCGTTCCAGTACTGGGCCAACCTCGGCGCACGCGGACGTACCACCTTCCTGGCGTTCGGTGGTGCGTACCACGGCGACACGATCGGGGCCCTCTCGGTGGGCGGCGGTGGCTTCGGCACCGATCTGTTCGACCCGCTCCGGTTCCCGGTGCTCCGTGCACCCGCGTTCGCCGACCCGGGCTGCTTCGAGACCGCCGCGGCCATGGTCGCCGCGCACGCCGGCGAGCTCGCGGCGGTCATCGTCGAGCCGCTCGTGCAGGGGGCGGCGGGGATGCAGCTCGCGCCGCCCGAGGCGTTCGCGGTGCTCGGCGCGGCGTGTCGGGAGCACGACGTGCTGCTGATCTGTGACGAGGTCGCGACGGGATTCGGCCGCACCGGCACGCTGTTCGCGTCCGAGCAGTGCGGACTCCGCCCCGACCTCCTGGTGCTCGGCAAGGGCCTGACCGCGGGCTATCTCGCGCAGTCGGCCACGGTTGCGAGCAGCCGCGTGTTCGACGCCTTCCTCGGTCCGGATCTCTCCGAGAAGACCCTGTACCACGGGCACTCCTACAGCGGAAACGCGCTCGCGTGCGCCGTCGCGCTGCGTCACCTCGGCCTGCTCGACTCGTGGCGGGTGCTCGACAACGTCCGCGCGCGGTCCGACGAGCTCCGGGCGATGCTGCACGCACGTGTCGCGCCGCTCGACGAGGTGCGCGAAGTGCGGCTGCAGGGCCTGATGGGCGGCGTGGAGCTCGACGCACCGGAGGGCGCGGCGCGCTGGGGACGGCGGGTCTGCGCCGCGGCGGTGCGGCGTGGCGTCCTGCTCCGCCCGCTCGGCGACGTCGTCGTCCTCATGCCCCCGCTCACCATCACGACGACCGAGCTCGAGCGCATCGTGGACGTCCTCGTCGACTCGATCGCCGACGTGGCGACGACCGGCTCGGCATCATGACCTGGGGGTCGTGGGCACGCGAGCAGCGCCGCGGGGATCCGCGGCGCCGGGAGGTGGCGCGCGCCCCGCGACCTCGATGCAGCCGGACCCGAGGGCAAGCTCGCGCCGGACGACCGGCCCGTCGTCTCGTTCGCGTCGAACGACTACCTCGGGCTCACCCAGCACCGCGCCGTGGTGGCCGCCGCACACGCCGCGCTCGATCGCTGGGGCGCCGGCTCGGGCTCGGCCCGCCTCATCGTCGGCTCGCGCCCCGTCCACACCGAGCTCGAGGACGAGCTCGCGTCGTGGAAGGGCGCCGAGCGCGCGGTGCTGTTCCCCACCGGCTTCGCGGCGAACCTCGGGGTCCTGACCACCTTCGGCTCCGACGACGTGCTGATCGTCTCCGACGAGCTCAACCACGCCTCGATCATCGACGGCTGTCGTCTGGCACACGCCGAGACCGTCGTGGCCCGGCACGCCGACCCCGAGCACGTCGACCGGCTGCTCGGCGGGGCGGGCAACCGCCGGTCCGTCGTCGTGTCCGACACGGTGTTCTCGATGGACGGTGACGTCGCGCCGTTGGCAGAGCTCGTCGAGGTCTGCGCCCGGCACGGCGCGCTCCTCGTGATCGACGAGGCCCATGCGGTGCTCGGTCCCGACCTCGATCTCGCGAACGCCGGCGTCGACGTCGTCCGCGGTCGGGACCCTCTCCAAGACACTGGGCGCGCTGGGTGGGTTCGCTGCGTGCTCCGCGCCCTTCGCGGACCTCCTCGTCAACCTCGCGCGTCCGTACATCTTCACCACCGCCTCCACCCCGGCCGATGCGGGTGCGGCCCTTGCCGCACTGCGCGTCGTGCGCTCGCCCGAGGGCGACGAGCTGCGCGCCCGGCTCCGCGGACACGTCGAGCGTCTGCGCCCGGGGCACCCCTCTCCGATCGTGCCCGTGATGTTCGGCGACGAGCGCGTCACGCTGGACGCGTCGGCGGCCCTGCTCGAGCAGGGGATGCTCGTGCCCGCGATCCGGCCGCCGACCGTCGCCGCCGGGGACGTCGCGACTCCGCGTCGCGCTCTCGGCTGCGCACAGCGAGGAGCAGGTCGACGCCCTGGCACGCGCCCTCTCGGTGCTCGCCCCGTGAAGCCGCGAACGATGAGGTCGCGCCCGCGAGCGCTCGTCTTCGTCAGCGGGACGGGCACCGAGGTCGGCAAGACGTGGTGGGCGGCGGCGGGGGCCCGTGCGCTGCGTGCCGCCGGCCGCACGGTCGCCGCCCGCAAGCCTGCACAGTCGTTCGACCCCGACGACGCCGAGACGGACGCCGCGGTGCTCGGCGCGGCGACCGGTGAGGAGGCGTCGACGGTCTGCCCGCCCGCACCGATGGTACGAGGTGCCGATGGCGCCGCCGATGGCCGCCGCCGCACTCGGGCGACCCGGCTTCACGGTGACGGACCTCGTCGGCGAGCTGGCCTGGCCCGACGGCGTGGACGTCGGCGTCGTCGAGGGTGCCGGGGGACCCCGCTCACCCCTCGCCGACGACGGCGACTCGGTCGACGCTCGCGGCTGCGCTGCGGCCGGATGTCGTGGTCCTCGTCGGCGACGCCGGACTCGGCACGATCAACGCGGTGCGGCTCTGCGTCGGACGCGTTCGCGCCGGTCGCACCCGTGCTCGTCGTCCTCAACCGCTACGACGACACGCTCGCCGTGCACCGCGCGAACCGCGACTGGCTGACGACGAACGACGCCGGCGTTCGCGAGAGCGACGTCGTGACCAGCGTTTCCGAGCTCGTCGAACGGCTCACGCGCGACCTGGGCCCGGCCTGCTCTTAGCGCCCGATCCGGTCTCGCGCGCGGAACCACCAGCCGACGGCGGGCAGGTACCGGTCGCGCCATGCATGCAGCGGGATCTTCGGGAACGGGAGCTGGGAGAACGGCGGGGGCGGCTCCTCCCCGCTCAGCCATGCAGCGGCGCGGGAGCCGAACCACGAGGCGAGCGCGACACCGGTCCCGTTGCAGCCGGTCGCGTAGGCGACGCTCGCACCTCCACCGATCGGCATCCGGCCGCAGTGCGGCAGCCGGTCCAGCGTGAGCGCGACGTTCCCGCCCCACGAGTACTCGAGCGGCACACCGCTGAGCTGCGGGTGGACGCGGACCATCTCCCGCGCGAGCACGTCGCGGGCGTGCGCGGCCGTCGTCGCGGCCAGGCTCGTCCGGCCTCCGAACACCATGCGGTCGTCCGGCGAGAGGCGCCAGTAGAAGAGGAAGTTCTTCGCGTCGTAGACCATCCGCCGGTGCGGGATGCACGAGCGCGCGAGGCCCGGGCGGCAAGGGTTCGGTCGCGATGATGAAGCTCCCGATCGGAACGACCCGCTCACGGAGCCCCGGCACCAAGTCGTCGTTGTACGCATTGGTCGCGACGAACACCTCACCGGCGTCCACCGCGCCGCGCGAGGTAGCGACGCGGAACCCGCCACCCGCCCGTACTTCGATCGCCAGCGCATGCGTGTGCTCGTGGAGCGACGCGCCGGTGTCGATGGCCCGACGCACCAGGCCGGCGTGGTACTTCGCCGGGTGCAGTCCGCCTGTGCGCTCGACGAGCAGGCCGCCGTGGTACTCGTCCGTCCCGATCTCGGTCGCGAGCTCGTCACGAGCCAGGAACCGCGCCTCTTCGCCGAGATCGTCCTGCCATTCGTGCAGCTCCTCGACGAGGCCGGGCACCTGCGCCGGGTGGTGCGCGAGAAGCAGCCCGCCCGAGCGCGAGTAGTCGCAGTCGATCGCCCAGTCCTCGACCAGACGCTCGACGAGCGCGAACGCGTCGAACACCGCTTCGACGAGCTCGCCGCCGAGCGGACCGTGTCGTCGGGCCAGCTGCCGCGGACCGTGCTTCAGCTCCGGGATGACCATCCCGCCGTTGCGCGTGCTCGCGCCCGGTGCCGAGCGCGTCGGCTTCGAGGAGCACGACGTGCCGCCCCCGTCGGGCCAGCTCGGCGGCGGCGACGATCCCGCAGTAGCCGCCGCCCACCACCACGACGTCTGCCGCAGGGGGGAGCGCTGCGGGGTGCCGGACCGTGTCGGGGAGCGACACGTCCGCGTGCCAGAGCGGCGACTCCGAGAACCCGGGCGCGAGGGGGGCCGCGACCGGTGTCGACACGGGCCCATCCTACGGAGGGGGCTGCACCGGGCTCCGGGCGCCACGCGGGGCTCCCGGGCGCGCGGACCAGCGGGCACCGCGTCACGACGGGAGTGCGCGGCGCGCGATCCGTGGTCGGAGGGGGTGTGATCGTCGGATTCCGTCATCTGATGCGGCTGGAACGACGGATTCCCTTGCGCGGACCGTCCGGAGCGTGCCATCGTCGTCGCCATGGCGAAACCGCCGACCGAGGTCGCGGTGGCGATCGACGACACCGACAAGGCCCTGATCGAGGCCCTCCAGCGCGACGGGCGGATGCCGTACACGAAGCTCGCCGAGCACGTCGGGCTGTCCGAGGCGGCCGTCCGCCAGCGCGTCCAGCGCCTCATCGAGTCCGGCGTGACCCAGATCGTGGCCGTCACCGATCCGATGACGGTCGGCTTCCGCCGCATCGCGATGATCGGCCTCAACGTCGAGGGCGACACCCGCGCGGTCGCCGACGCCATCGCCGCGATCCCCGAGATCGACTACGTCGTGCTGGTGAGCGGATCGTTCGACGTGCTCCTCGAGGTCGTCTGCGAGGACGATGACCACCTGCTGGGGCTCCTGAACGACAAGATCCGCGCGATCCCGGGCGTGCGCAGCACCGAGAGCTTCACGTACCTCCGCCTCTACAAGCAGACCTACGCCTGGGGAACACGATGACTGAATCCACGCACGCAGACGGGACCGTGCACGGCCACACCACCCGCGAGCTCGAGCAGCTCGCACAGCGACACCTGTGGATGCACTTCAGCCGGTTGGCGTCGTACGACGCGAACGCAGTGCCGATCATCGTGCGCGGTGAAGGCTGCCTGGTCTGGGACGCCCACGGCAAGGAGTACCTCGACGGGCTGTCCGGGCTCTTCACCGTGCAGCTCGGTCATGGTCGCCACGACCTCGCCGCCGCCGCGGCGCGCCAGGCCGAGACGCTCGAGTACTTCCCGATCTGGACGTACGCGCACCCGCCGGCGATCGAGCTCGCGACGAAGGTCGCCGAACTCGCGCCCGGTGACCTCAACCGCGTCTTCTTCACGACCGGCGGCTCCGAAGCAGTCGAGTCGGCATGGAAGCTCGCCCGTCAGTACCACCGCGCGCGCGGGGAGGGTCAGCGTTACAAGGTGATCGCCCGCCAGATCGCGTACCACGGCACCACGCTGGGAGCGCTCGCGATCACCGGCCTCCCCGCGCTCAAGACGCCGTTCGAGCCCCTCACGCCCGGCGCGAGCCACGTGGTGAACACCAACCGCTACCGCCACCCGCTCGCGGACGACGAGAAGGGGTTCATGCTCGCGGTCACGGACGCCATCGAGGAAGCGATCCTCTGGGAAGGACCGGAGACGGTCGCCGCGGTCTACCTCGAACCGGTGCAGAACGCCGGCGGCTGCTTCGTGCCGCCCGACGGCTACTTCCAGCGCGTGCGCGAGATCTGCGACCAGTACGGCGTCCTGCTCGTCTCCGACGAGGTCATCTGCGCGTTCGGCCGACTGGGCGAGTGGTTCGGCGCACAGCGGTACGACTACCTGCCCGACATGATCACCTGCGCGAAAGGGCTCACCAGCGGGTACTCCCCCCTCGGCGCGGTCATCTGTCGCGACCACCTGGCCGAGCCGTTCCTCGCCGGGAACTCGTCGTTCCTCCATGGGATCACGTTCGGCGGACACCCCGTCAGCTGCGCGGTCGGCCTCGCGAACCTCGACGCGATGGAGTCCGAGGGCGTCCTCGACCACGTCCGTCGGAACGAGGCCGGGTTCCGCGAGCGCATCGAGGGCCTGCGCGACATCCCGATCGTCGGCGACGTCCGCGGCGCCGGGTACTTCCTGGCCGTCGAGCTGGTGCGCGACCAGCAGACTGGTGAGTCCTTCACGAGCGCGGAGTCCGAGGAGCTCCTCCGCGGCTTCCTGTCCCCGCGGCTCTACGAGCTCGGGCTGATCTGCCGAGCCGACGACCGGGGCGATCCCGTCGTCCAGCTCTCGCCGCCGCTCGTCGCCGGCGACCCGGAGCTCGACCAGATCGAGGCGACGCTGCGCACCGCGCTCTCCGAGGCGTGGGCGCGCTTCGGTCATGCGGGTGCGCATGCGGGCGAGTCGCCGCGGGGTGCGATGCGGGGTTCGCGCACGGTCCGACCCGGCTCGTCGACGGACGAGGAGCGTTGATGCCCGGAGTCGGTCGATGAGCGCGCGAACGGTCGGTGTCCCCCGCGAGGTCAAGGAGGGCGAGCACCGGGTCGCCATGACGCCGGACGGCGTGCACGAGCTGGTGGCCGCCGGTGCCCCGGTGCTCGTCGAAGCCGGCGCAGGCGTCGACTCGTCGATCGCGGACGACGACTACCGCCGAGCCGGCGCGGAGATCGTCACGGGCGCCGACGACGTCTGGGGCCGCGCCGACATCGTGATGAAGGTCAAGGAGCCGAAGCAGGAGGAGTTCGCGCTGATGCGCGACGGCCTCGTGCTCTTCACCTACCTGCACCTCGCGGCCTATCCGGCGGTTGCCGACGCGCTCCTGGACCGCGGGGTCACCGGTGTCGCCTACGAGACCGTGCAGCTCGCATCCGGCGCACTCCCGCTGCTCGCGCCGATGAGCGAGGTGGCGGGCCGGATGGCCACCCAGGTGGGTGCGCACTTCCTCGAGCGCGAGCACGGCGGCCGCGGGGTGCTCCTCGGCGGGGTCCCCGGCGTGCGGCCCGCCCGGGTCGTCGTGCTCGGCGCCGGGAACGTCGGGTGGAACGCCGCGTGGATCGCGCAGGGCATGGAGGCCGAGGTCCTGCTGCTCGACAAGAACCTCGACCGGCTGCGCTGGGTCGACCAGATCCACCAGGGCCGTATCGTCACGCTCGCGAGCAACGTCGGCGCCGTGGAGCGCGCGTGCGCCGACGCGGATCTCGTGATC
Source organism: uncultured Acidimicrobiia bacterium (assembly GCA_963809885.1). Taxonomy (GTDB): domain Bacteria; phylum Actinomycetota; class Acidimicrobiia; order IMCC26256; family PALSA-555; genus JALHSW01. The sequence continues at coordinate 684,632 of CAWELA010000002.1, forward strand.
GGTGCCGTGCTCGTCCCCGGTGGCCGCGCCCCGGTGGTGGTGACCGAGTCGATGGTGCGGGGGATGAAGCCCGGCGCGGTCATCGTCGACTGCGCCGTCGACCAGGGCGGCTGCATCGAGAGCATCCGCGAGACGACCCATGCCGACCCCGTGTACGAGCTGCACGGGGTGCTGCACTATGCCGTCGGGAACATCCCCGGCGCGGTCCCCCACACCTCGACATACGCGCTCACCAACGCGACGCTCCCGTACGCGCGGGAGCTCGCGACCAAGGGCGTCGCGGGCGCGGCGAACGACGACCCCGAGCTGGCGATGGGCGTGAACACGTTCGGCGGCGCGATCACGAACGCCGCCGTGGCCGAGGCACTGGGACGTCCGCTCACCGCGCTCGACACCGCGCTCGCCTGAACGCGCGGTCGGGTGGCGCCCGGGAGGTCACCGGAGGAACCACCAGGCCAGGAGTCCGACCAGGGTCGCCACACCTCCGATGATCGCCCAACGGGCTGCCGACGGGAGTCCCGCCCAGCGCGCACGCGCCGCGGTCGCGATCCGGTCGATCCGGTGGTTCGTTCGTCTCGCCCAGACGTACCGTCTCCCGAGAAGTCGGAGACCCAGGAACGCGAGCGGAAGACCCAGCTCGGGGAGCGGGACGACGAGGAGCACTCCGGCGCCGAACAGGACGAAGCCTCCGAGCACCGCCAGAGGACCCGACCGCGCCTCGGTCGCGCGCCGCGTTTCGCGGGTCGCAGGGGTCGGGCTCGCCTCGTTCGGCTTCCGTTCGGTTCCCAAGATCTCGAGTGACCGACGCCGTCTCTCGCATCGGTCGGAGTCGGTTGACCAGGAGACGACCGGGCTCGTCGGTGGGCCGCCAGGGGATCGAACCCTGAACCTCCGGGTTAAAAGCCCGTTGCTCTGCCGGTTGAGCTAGCGACCCGACGCCATGACGGTAGTGTCCGACGCCGACACGCCTGGGAGGATCACCGGATGCATCGCCAGCTTCGAGTCACGTGGGTCGTCACGACTGTGCTCGCGTTCGCGCTCGTGGCCGGGGCCTGCAGTGGGGGTGACGACGACTCCGTCAGCACGGGCGGCACGTCCGCCACGAACGCGCAGCAAGCATCAGCCGGCGGATCCACCGGAGCGGACGGGAACGACGTCCTCGACGTCCAGCGCGAGCTCAACACGCTCGGCTGCGAGGCCGGTCCCCTCGACGGCGAGCTCGGGCCCGACACGCTGGGTGCGATCCGTCGCTTCCAGTCCGTCGCCGGCATCGCGGTCGACGGCATCGTCGGACCCAACACGCGCGCCGCGCTGAGCAACGCCGCCGCGACCGGCACCCCCCGGTGCCCCGTCGGCCCACCCCCTCCGGCGCCGGCGAAGCCCTCTACTGCGGCGTCGAACACCCCGCCGTGCACCGACGCCGCGATCCGACCGGTCGTCACCGCCAGCCTCCTCGCCGGCGAGACCCTGGTGAAGCTCAACGCGTTCAACTGCGCCATCACCTGGGCGGTGGCCCAGCCCACGGTGACGAGCGCGTCGGCGCCGTCCGGCCGCCAGGTCACCGTGCTCCTCCGCTGGAACGGCACCGCCTGGCAGGCCGTCGACCAGGGCGTCTACTGCGACAACGGGAGCGTGCCCGCGGCGATCTACGCGAAGGCGTGCCAGTCCAATTGACCCCGGTCCCCGAGCGCGAACCCGACCTCGACGCGCTGCGCGCCGAGGTCGCGGACATCGCGTGGTGGCACACCATCGACCTGGGGAACGGGATCGTCACCCCGGGTCGTGACGAGTCCCCGGCGCGACTCCCCTTGCTCCACCTGCCGGAGTCGCTCGCCGGGCAGACGGTGCTCGACATCGGCGCGTGGGACGGCTTCTACTCCTTCGCCTGCGAGCGGCGCGGTGCGCAGCGCGTCGTCGCCTCCGACGAGTTCGCGTGGACCCGACTGGGCACCGGGCGGCGCGGCTTCGACCTCGCGCGCGACACGCTGGGGTCCTCGGTCGAGACGCTGCAGCTGGACGTGCTCGACCTGGCTCCCGAGACGGCAGGTGGCACCTACGACCTCGTGCTCTTCCTCGGCGTCCTCTACCACGTGCCCGATCCCCTGCTGGCGCTCGAGCACGTGGCGAGCGTCACCGGGTCGACCCTCGTGCTCGAGACGCACGTCGACCTCCTGACGACCCGCCGCGCGGCCGCGGCCTTCTACCCGGCCGACGAGCTCTACGGCGACGACACCAACTGGTGGGGTCCGAACCTCGCCGCGCTGGTTGGCATGCTCGAAGCCGTCGGGTTCCGTCGGTGCGAGGTCGTCCACGTGACCCCGCGGCGCCAGCGGGTGCGGAACGCGCTCGGCTCACGCGTGCGGAGGGGGCGACCCCGCCACTCCTACCGGCACGGCCGGGCGGTGGTCCACGCGACTCGCTGAGACGTGGCCGCGCCGGGAATGACGGCTACGACAGTCGATACAGGACGAACTGCGGGTGTTCGACGTCGAGGGCCTTCACGGACGTGAAGCCTGCCGCCGTGGCGTAGCGGCGCATCGTGTCCGGTCGGATCACCGTGCCGGTGCCTGCCCCGCCGTCCTGCATGCTGACGGCGAGGCAGTGCAGTGTGCTGAAGGAGTAGAAGAACCGCTCCATCTCGCCCGCCGGGACCGTGAAGGCCTCCTCGGTCCGTTCGTCGACCACCAGGACTGCGCCGTCCCGGCCGGCGAGTGTTCGCATGGTTCGCAGGATCCCGACGGGGTCGGGCACGTCGTGGATCATCTCGATGGCCATGACGAGGTCGTAGTCGCCGTCGATCGTCGGGTCGGCCGCGTCGCGGACCTGGAACCGTGTGCGATCGGCGACCCCCGCTTCCGTGGCGGCTCGCTGTGCTGCGGCGATCGACGCTTCGTCGAGGTCGTACCCGTCGACCTCGACGTTCGGGTACGCGCGGGCGATCGTGATCGCGGCAAGGCCCTCACCGCAGCCCACCTCGGCGATGCGCACACGCGTGCCGGAGTCGATCCTCGCCTGGACGTCGCCGATCGCCGGGAGCCAATGCTGCGTGAGGTGGTTCACGAACACGGGTCGCGTGAACGCCGCCTGCACGTCGTGGACGTCGAACAGTCCGAACGCCGCGCCGGTGCCGGCCCGGAACTCCTCGGCCATGATCTCGATGGCCTTCGCGACCCAGGGCACCACCGCCGCGCATGGCTTCATGCACGCTTCGCTGTCGTCGTCGAGCAGCACGTGCGCATGGGCGTTCGGCAGCTCGAACCGCCGCTCGTCGGCGGGCTTCGCCGGGTCGTCGACCTCGACGACGCCCGCCACCGTCTGCTGCTCGAGCCACTCCTGCGCGTAGCGCGGCGCGATGCCGGCGCGCACGGCCAGCTCTGGCGCCGCGACCGGTCCCGCGCCCGCGAGTGCTTCGTAGAGCCCGAGCCGGATCCCCAGCTCGACGTTCGCGAGCTCCATGGTCGCGAGGCACGCGCCGAAGAGGCGCCCGGCGAAGTCCTCGACCTCGCGCTCGTCGGCATCGGTCACCTGGATCGCAGACATGGGACCCTCCTCGGCGGGCCAGATGGTAGGGCAGCGCTGTCCCGCGAGTGGGAGACCGGACGCGGCGGCGGTGCGTCGAGCACGAGCCGGACGAGCGGCTCCGAGGCGGACCACCGGGCCCCGGGGCGCCGCCGCACCCGGGCCGGTCGGTCGGGAGGACGCCTTGCTACGATGAGACGCTCCCGCAAGGGGGAACGACCAGCCCCCATCGTCCAGTGGCCCAGGACGCCGCCCTTTCAAGGCGGTAACGGGGATTCGAATTCCCCTGGGGGCACCCGGCGACGTGAGTCGCTACCGACAGATCATCGGCGCAAGCCGATGCACAAATCATCGGCGCAAGCCGATGCACAAATCATCGGCGCAAGCCGATGCACAAATCATCGGCGCAAGCCGATGCATGAGGTCCTGTGGTGCAGTTTGGAGTGCACGCCGCCCTGTCAAGGCGGAGGCCGCGGGTTCAAATCCCGTCAGGACCGCTCGGGCGACGACCTGGTCGCCGCCCACACCCGGCCGGGTAGCTCAGTTGGCAGAGCGCGCGCCTGAAAAGCGCGAGGTCACCGGATCGACGCCGGTCCCGGCCACCAAGCAGCCAGACACGAGCTCGAACGGACCGAGGCCGCTCATGACGGGTCGCTCGGCCTGGGTCCTCACCGAGGAGCCGTCGCACCTCGCTGGCATGGAACCGGCGGTGGCCGCCGAGCGTCCGGATCGCCGAGATCTTCCCGGCCTGGTGCCAGCGGGTCACCGTCTTCGGGTCGACCCGGAACATCTTGGCGACCTCGGCCGGGGTGAGGAGCTCGTCGTCGTCCTGCTCGTTCGCCCGGTCACGCCGGGACCTCGGGCGGCTCCCCGCCCGAGGTGCTCACGAGCGCTCGACGAACACACGCCCGTGTCCGTCGACCACCTCGCCGATCTGCCACGCCTCGTGGCCCGAGGCGCGGATGCCGTCGAGCGCCCGGTGCGCCTCGCCCACCGGCACGATCGCGATCATGCCGATCCCGAGGTTGAACACGCTCTCCATCTCGTCGTCGGTGACATCACCGGCGGCCTGGATCACGGAGAAGATCCGCGGCTCCTCCCACCGACCGCGCTGCACGACCGCGTCGCAGTCGTGCGGGAGCGCGCGGACGAGGTTGCCGGGGATGCCACCGCCCGTGATGTGGGCGAAGGCGTGGACCTCGACGTGGCGGCGGAGGTGGGCCAGCGCCGGGGAGTAGATCACGCTCGGGCGCAGGAGCTCTGCGCCGAGCGAGTGGCGGGCCCCCCGCCAGGCCGGGCTGTCGAGCGTGCGCCCCGCCCGATCGAACGCGTTCCGCGCGAGGGAGTAGCCGTTCGAACGCAGACCCGGGCTCGCGAGCCCGATGAGGCAGTCGCCCGGCTGGACGCCGCTCGGCACGATCTCCGAGCGCTCCACCACACCGACCGCGAAGCCGACCAGGTCGAACTCCCCGATCGCCATCACGCCGGGATGCTCCGACATCTCGCCACCGAGCAACGCGCAGCCCGCTTCTCGGCATGCTCCGGCGACGCCGGACACGATCTGGTCGATGTGCTCGGGGACGAGCTTGCCGACGGAGATGTAGTCGAGGAAGAAGAGCGGTTCGGCCCCGCACGTTGCGATGTCGTCGACGCACATCGCGACGACATCGAACCCGATCGTGTCGAAGCGGCCCACCTGGCCCGCGACCACTGACTTGGTACCGACGCCGTCGGTGGACGCGACGAGCAGCGGCTCGCGGTAGTCGAGGCGGCCGAGCGAGAAGAGCCCGCCGAAGCCTCCGATGTCACCGACCACCTCGGGGCGGAACGTCGAGCGCACGTGGGCCTTGATCAGCTCGACGGCCTTCTCGCCCGCGGCGATGTCGACGCCCGCGCCGGCGTACGTGAGCCGGTCCGCCGTCGGTCCCTCGGTGGGCGTCCGTTCGGTCCCTCGACCGCGGGCGCTCCCCCGGCCCGCTTGCGCGCTGGTCCTCCGGCGAGCTCCGTCCCGCTTGCGGCTCACGCGCGATCCGGGTCGGCCGACATCGCGGGCGTGACGGCGAGCGCGGCGTCGCCGTGCTCGAGCGCGAGCTTCGAGTCGGCCAGCTCGGGAACGGGCACGGGATAGTGCCCGGAGAGGCACGCGGTGCAGAACGAGCCGCTCGCGACCCCGGTGGCGTTCACGAGACGGTCGAGGTCGAGGTACGCGAGGGAGTCGACCTTCAGGAAGTCCGCGATCTCGCCCACCGAGAGGTCGGCGGCGAGCAGCTCGGACCGACGCCCGGTGTCCATGCCGTAGTAGCAGGGCCAGCGGTACGGAGGCGACGACACGCCGGAAGTGGACCTCTGCCGCGCCCGCCTCCCGCAGCATCGCGATGACCTGCCGCGTGGTCGTCCCGCGCACGATGGAGTCGTCGACGACCACGAGGCGCTTCCCGCGGATGTTCTCCGGGAGCGGGATTGAGCTTGACCCGCACCCCGCCCGCCCGCAGCTGCTGGTTGGGCTGGATGAACGTGCGGCCGACGTAGCGGTTCTTCACGAGGCCGTCGCCGTAGGGGATGCCGGCTTCGCGCGCGAAGCCCTGCGCGGCGGGGATCCCGGACTCGGGTACCGGCATGACCATGTCGGCGTCGACGACGGGCGCCTGGCGCGCGAGCTCCTCCCCCATCCGCTGCCGGGCCGCATGCACGCTGCGCCCGAAGAGGTAGGTGTCGGGTCGGGCGAAGTAGACGAACTCGAAGAGGCAGAGCTTCGGGTCGGGCTCGGCGAAGCGATGGGCGCGCATGCCGGTCGCGTCGAGGACGATCATCTCGCCCGGCTCGACCTCGCGGACGAAGTGCGCGCCGACGATGTCGAGCGCGGCCGTCTCGCTCGCGAGCACCCAACCGCCCTCGACCCGGCCCAGCACGAGCGGCCAGAACCCGTGACGGTCACGAACGCCGATGAGGCGGGCGTCGTCCATCAGCACGAGGGAGAAGCCGCCTGCGAGCCGGGGCAGGACGCGCTCGAGCGCGACCTCGAGGTCGCGGCCGTCCGAGCGCGGCTCGGGCGGGTACTCGTTCGCCACCAGCTCGGCGATGAGCGCGGAGTCGGTCGTCGAGTCGACCTCGGTCGGCGCGACCGCGAGACCCGGGAGCATGCCGAGCGTCTCGGCGAGCTCGACGGTGTTCGTGAGGTTCCCGTTGTGCCCGAGTGCGAAGCCGGCATCACCGCCGACCGAGTGGTAGACGGGCTGCGCGTTCCGCCACGTGCTCGACCCGGTCGTGGAGTAGCGGTTGTGACCGATCGCGAGGTGTCCGGTGAGCGGAGCGAGGCGTCGCTCGTCGAACACCTGGGTCACGAGCCCCATGTCCTTGACGACGGTGATCGTCTCGCCGTCGCTCACCGCGATGCCGGCCGACTCCTGCCCCCGGTGCTGCAGTGCGTACAACCCGAGGTACGCGAGGTTCGCCACCGGCTGCCCGGGGGCATAGACGCCGAAGACGCCACACGCATGGCCGATCTGGGGCTCCATCGCCTCACCAGTATCCCATCTCTGGTCGCGCTCGCTGCGCACGGGGATCCGCGTGCGCAGCCGCTCGGCTGCTCCACCATCCGGTCGCGCTCGCTGCGCACGGGGAAACCCCGTGCGCAGCCGCTCGGCTGCTCCGTGGGCAATAGGTTCGGGGCCGTGACCCCCACTGCCTGCCTCTGGCTGACCGGACGGGCCGGCGCGGGCAAGCGCACGATCGGGGCGGCGATCGTCGAGGAGCTCAGGCGTCGCGGTGGGCCGGCCGTGCTGCTCGACGAGCGGGCCGTCACAGGTCGGCTCGTCGAGGGGCCGGACGCGCTGGCGTGGTGCTGCGAGCTGCTGACCTCCAACGGCGTGCCCACGGTCGTCGCCGTGACCCTCCCGGCCCGGGACGACCGGGAGCTGCTGCGCGCGTCCGTCGCCGGGTTCCTGGAGATCTTCCTGGATGCACCGCCCGAGGTGTGCGCGGCAGCGTGCCGGTCGCGCCGACGACGCCTACGAAGCGCCGTACGCGCCCGAGCTCCGCGTACCGACCCACGGGCGCGACGTGGCGGCGTCCACGGCACAGGTCCTCTCGTTCCTCGAGGATCGCGGCGTCATCGCGCACGACCCGGCACACCCCTCCGAGGCCTAGACGGTCGGCGCGACGTCTCCCGCGACCCGATCCGGGATCGCGTCGCGCCACACGGCCGTCGCGTCCGCGACGGCCACGTCGCACGCACCTTCGATCACGATGCGATCGACCGCCGGTCGACTCCGCAGTCCACGCGCGTGCACGCCCAGGGCGCGTGCACGCTCCAGCAACCCGTCCACTCCATCCGGCGAGACGGTGACGACCACGCGCGACGTCGACTCCGAGAAGCACCACGCCGCGACCGGGACGTCCTCCTCCGGTGCGACGCTGCACCCGCAGCCGCCGGCGATCGCCATCTCTGCGATCGTCACCGCGAGTCCGCCGTCGGACGCGTCGTGCACCGCCGCGACCGCGCGCTCGCGCACGAGGCCGCGGACGAGATCGTGCAGGGCGTGCGCGGTGTCGAGGTCCGCGACCGGCGCCGATCCCCCGTCGAGCCCGTGCACGGTGAAGGCCCACTCGGAGCCGCCGAACTCCGCCCGGGTGTCGCCCAGGGTGACGACCCGCTGACCGGGACCGAACGCGGTGCCCGGAGGCACGTCGGTGAGCTCGTCGAGGATCCCGAGGACCCCGACCACGGGTGTGGGGTCGATGTCGGCTCCTCGGGACTCGTTGTAGAAGCTGACGTTCCCTCCCACGACCGGGATGCCGAGCGCGGTGCACGCCTCGCTCATCCCGTCGACCGTCTCGGCGAACTGCCACATGACCTCGGGGTGCTCCGGGTTCCCGAAGTTCAGGCAGTTCACGAGCGCTCGCGGCTCGGCGCCGGCGCACGCCACGTTGCGCGCCGCCTCGAGGACCACGAGGCGGGCTCCGGTGTGCGGGTCGAGGCGACAGAAGCGGGCCTTGCCGTCCGTCGCGAGCGCGACGGCCCGCCGGGTCCCGGGCAGCCGGAGCACCGTGGCGTCGCCGCCCGGGCCGACGACGGTGTTCAGGAACAGCTGGTGGTCGTACTGGTGCCACACCCAGGACTTGTCGGCGATGGTCGGCGTGGCCGAGGAGCGCGAGCAGCTCGTCCCCGAGGTCCATGCCGTCGGGGAACCGGGCGAGCAGCACGGGCGCCGGGTCGTCCGCGACGAGCGCGTCCTGGCCGACCGGGCGCGCGACCGGTCGGTGGTACACGGGCCCGTCGCCCAGCGAGTCGCACGGGATGTCCGCGTCGGGGACGCGGTCGGACGAGACCTCGGTCGGCTCGTCGCCGCGCGGCGGCGCCGGGTTCGCGCCGGGGACACCGCTGGCGTCGAAGAGCCCGTCGAACACCCGGAAGCGGCCGGTGTCGGTGACGCGCCCGACGACCGTGGCACGCACCTCCCAGCGCTCGGCCAGCGCCAGGACGCGCTCGAGGTTCGTGGGCTCCACGATCGCGAGCATCCGTTCCTGGCTCTCGGACGTCAGCACCTCGACCGCGTTCATACCCGGTTCGCGCTTCGCGACGCGCGCCACGTCGACGTCCATCCCCGCGCCGGTCTTGGCCGCGGTCTCCGACGCGGCGCACGACAGGCCCGCGGCACCGAGGTCCTGCACACCGATGGCCAGCCCCTCGTCGAGCAGCTGCAGGCACGCCTCGATGAGCCGCTTCTCCTCGAACGGGTCCCCCACCTGGACCGACGGCCGCTTGGCGTCGGAGCCCTCCTCGAAGCCCGCGGAGGCGAGCACGCTCGCGCCACCGATCCCGTCTCGCCCGGTCGCCGAGCCGAGCAGCACGGCGAGGTTGTCCGTGCCCTCCGCGCGCGCGAGCACGAGCCGGTCCTTGGGGAGCAACCCGAGGCACAGGACGTTCACCAGCGGGTTGTCGCGGTAGCAGTCGTCGAACACGACCTCGCCGCCCACCGTGGGAACCCCGACCGAGTTGCCGTACCCGCTGATCCCCGAGACCACGCCCTCGAACAGGTACCGCGTGCGCGCGTCGTCGAGCGCACCGAAGCGCAGCGGGTCCATGAGCGCGATCGGGCGCGCGCCCATCGAGAAGATGTCGCGGATGATGCCGCCCACGCCGGTCGCTGCGCCCTGGTAGGGCTCGACCGCGGACGGGTGGTTGTGGCTCTCGATGCGGATGGCGACGGCGAGCCCGTCGCCGACGTCGATGACGCCGGCGCCCTCGCCCGGCCCGACCAGGACCCAGGGCGCCTCGCTCGGGAAGCGGCCGAGATACACCCTCGACGACTTGTAGGAGCAGTGCTCGGACCACATGACGGCGTACATGGCGAGCTCGAGCTCGGTGGGTTGCCGGCCCAGCAATTCCACGATGGCGCCGAGCTCGTCGTCGGTCAGGCCCAGTGCTCGGTGCAGTGGTGTCTCGGCAGGGGCCACCAGCGGAGCCTAGCGACGGGCTGATTTCACTGAATGGATCGGGTCCGATAACCTGAAATGCCCCGGACACGATTTGCACATAAGCGCCCGGCCGTTTCGAGGCGTTTCACGACTCCCAGCGAGGTCCCATGGCACCGAGGACGATGACCGACGAGCACAAGGCCGCGATGAGGACCGGCCGGGAGCAGGGCCGCGCGGTCAAGGCCTACCTCGACGCGCTCGACCAGCACCGCCCCCGCCGCGGGCGTCAGCGCACCCCGGACTCCATCCGCGGCCGGCTGGCCAAGATCGAGCAGGCAGCTGCCCGAGGCCTCGTCCTTGAAGCGCTTGCAGCTCACGCAGGAGCGCCGCGACCTGCAGGAAGAGCTCGCCGAGAAGTCCTCGCCCGACGGCGGATCTCTCGGGCCTGGAAGCCGACTTCGTGAAGTACGCCCGCGCCTACGGCGCCAGCAAGGGAATCGCGTACGCGACCTGGCGGGAGCTGGGCGTGTCGGCCGAGGTGCTGAAGCGGGCGGGGATCACGCGGGGAGCGTGACCGAGCCGGTCGCGGTCGCGCGCAGGAGCGACTCGAGCAGCACCACCCCGTCGGCCGAGCCGAGGATGATCTCCGAGGCCCGTTCCGGGTGCGGCATCAGCCCCACGACGTTCCCGGTCTCGTTGGAGATCCCGGCGATGTCGTCGATCGAGCCGTTCGGGTTGTCGACGTAGCGCATCACGACGCGGTCCTCCGCTCGGAGCCGCGCCAACGTGTCGGCGTCGCAGGTGTAGTTGCCCTCGAAGTGGTTGATCGGGATGCGCAAGCACCGCACCGGGGGTCGCGGCACACGTGAGCACGGTGCGTGTGCTCACCACCTGCACCTCGACCGTGTCGCAGACGAACTTCAGCCCTGCGTTCTTCTGCAGCGCACCGGGGAGCAGTCCGGCCTCGGTGAGGACCTGGAAGCCGTTGCAGATCCCGACCACCGGTCCGCCGGCGTACGCGTGCGCGGCCACCGCGTCCATCACCGGCGAGAACCGCGCGATGGCGCCGGTGCGGAGATAGTCGCCGTGGGCGAAACCGCCCGGGACCACCACCGCGTCCGCGCCCCCGAGGGACGTCTCGGTGTGGAACACGATCTCCGCACTCCCACCGAGGTGCTCGACCGCGCGCACGACGTCGAGCTCGCAGTTCGAGCCCGGGAAGAGCACCACCGCGACCTTCACCATCGCTCGGCTCCCGCTCCGCTCCTTCCGCTCGCCGCGCTCACTGCGTCCGCTCGGCTCGCCGAGAGGCAGTCATGGGGACGGGGTGAGGGCCGAGAGCCCGATCTCGTAGGCCTCGATCACCGGGTTCGCGAGGAGTCGCTCGCACATCTCCTCGACCTGGGCCCGGGCCGCGGCCTCGTCGCCTGCGTCGACGACCAGGCGGATGGACTTCCCGATGCGGATCTCGGAGACGTTCTCGTAGCCCAGCGCGGGCAACGCCCGCTCCACGGTCGCGCCCTGCGGATCGAGCACGCCGGGCAGGTGGCTGACCTCGACGAGCGCCTCGAACTTCACGCTGCCGATGGTACCGAGGAGGTGCGGGTCACTCGTCCATCCCGTACCACTCGTCGAAGCTCCGGTCCGTGAGCATCTCGTAGGCCTCGACGTAGCGGGCCCGGGTCCCGTCGATCACGGACGCGGGCAGCGGTGGCGCCGGAGCGGTCTTGTCCCAGCCGATGCCGAGGTAGTGGTCGCGCACGAACTGCTTGTCGAACGATGGCGGCGAGCCGCCGACCCGGTACGCGTCGGCCGGCCAGTACCGCGACGAGTCCGAGGTGCACATCTCGTCGATGATCGTCACGGCACCGTCGATCGTCCCGAACTCGAGCTTGGTGTCGGCCAGGATCAGTCCCCGGGACATGGCGTGGGCGGCGGCGTGCCGGTAGATCGCGAGCGTCGCCTCCTCCACCTGGTCGTAGACGTCGGCGCCGACGAGGTCGGCGGCCTCGGCCGCGGTGAGCGGCTCGTCGTGCCCGGACTCGGCCTTCGTCGTCGTGGTGAAGATCGGTGCCGGCAGCGCCTCGGCCTCGCGGAGCCCGCCCGGCATGCTTCGACCCCCGACGGTGCCGGTCGCCTCGTACTCGGACCACGCCGAGCCGAAGAGGTAGCCCCGGGCGATGCACTCGAGCCGAATCGGCCGGGCGGCGCGCACGAGCATGGCCCGGCCGGCGACGTCGGGGCCCGCGGTCTCCGGGAAGTCGGTGGGATCGGACGACACGAGGTGGTTGGGCCAGATGGAGTCCGTCTGCTCGAACCAGAAGGTGGAGAGCGCGGTCAGCGCGCAGCCCTTGTCCGGGATCTCGTCGCCGAGCACGACGTCGAACACCGAGATGCGGTCGGACGCGACGACGAGCATCCGGTCGTGATCGACCTCGTAGAGGTCGCGCACCTTGCCCGTGGAGTGGTGCGGGAGACCGATACGGCTCACGACACCTCGGGATCGTCGAGGAGATCCACCGCACGGCCCGCGTTCGCCAGTGCGTGGTCGAGGTCGAAGCAGGCCGTGATCCGTTCGTCGCCCAGGGTGCCCATGACCTCGGGGTCCGAGCGCAGGATCTCGACGAACGGCCGGCGCTCCTCCCACGTCCGCATCGCGTTGCGTTGGACGAGTCGATACGCGTCGTCGCGCGTGCACCCGGCCTCCACCAGCGCGAGCAGCACCGGCTGGCTGAAGACCAGCCCGTGGGAAGCCTCGAGGTTCTCGAGCATTCGTTCCGGGTAGGCAACCATGCCCTCGACCACGGACGTGAACTTCACCGCGACGTAGTAGGCGAGCTGCAGCGAGTCGGGCAGGATGATCCGCTCGACCGACGAGTGCGAGATGTCGCGCTCGTGCCAGAGCGCGACGTTCTCGAGTCCGGCCTGGAGGTTCGCGCGCAGCACCCGCGCCAGCCCGCAGAGCTGTTCGCACTTGACGGGATTGCGCTTGTGCGGCATCGCGCTGGAGCCCTTCTGCGCCCCGGCACGGAACGGCTCCTCCGCCTCGCGCACCTCGGTGCGCTGGAGGTGACGGATCTCGAGCGCACACGACTCGATCGTGGCGCCGAGCGAGGCGCACGCGTACAAGAGCTCGGCGTGGCGGTCGCGCGCGAGCACCTGAGTGGCGGGAACCGGGAGCAGACCGAGCCGCTCGCAGACGAAGACCTCAACCTCGGGATCGACGTTCGAGAAGGTGCCCACCGCGCCCGACAGCTTGCCGACACCGATCGCGGCGCGCGCGCGTTCGAGGCGAACCCGGTCGCGACGGATCGCGAGCGCCCAGAGCGCAAGCTTCGCGCCGAAGGTCGTCGGCTCCGCATGGATGCCGTGCGTGCGCCCGACCATCGGGGTCGAGCGGAACTCGCGGGCGCGCACGCTGATCGCGGCAGCGAGCGCGTCCACCACCGGGAGCAGGAGGTCGCACGCGCGCACGAGGGTGACCGACAACGCGGTGTCGACGACGTCGCTCGACGTCAGCCCGTGGTGCACCCAGGCACCGTGGGGCGGTCCGACCCGCTCCTGGACGACATCGACGAACGCGGCGACGTCGTGCTCGGTCGTCCGCTCGCGTTCCTCGATCTCGGCGACGTGGAACCCGGCCCGCTCGCGGATGGTGGTGGCGGCTTCGGCCGGGATCACCCCGAGCTTCGCCTGGGCCTCCACCGCGAGGACCTCGACCTCGAGCCAGGTGCCGAACCGAGCCTCGTCGGTGAACAGACCGGCCATGGGTGGCAATGCATATCGGGGGATCAAGCGCGGTTCCCTCCCTGCCGACACTCTATGGGCGGCGAGTGCCGAACATCGCCGGAGTCGAAGTCAGTGACCATCGGTCCGAGGCCGGGGTCCGAGGAGGGGCTGGGGATCGTGGCCGCCGAGGCGGGCGCCTACGTTGGCGTCTGCGCCAAGCACTTCACCGAGCGCGCGGTCGGTCGCTGCGACGACTGCGGCGAGATCTTCTGCGACGAGTGCCTGGTCCCGCCGCTCCGCAAGCGCATGCCCACGAGGTGCGTGGCCTGTGCCCTCGTCGCGGCCGGGGTGCGAGCGCCGGGAGCCCGCCGCCAGGGCATCAGCGGCACGAACCGCTCGACGAAGCACCCCACGAGCCGCTGGTAGCCGCACCCCGCAGCACCCCCCGCTCAGTGCGCGGCGGCGGCCTCGGCGATGTCGGTCCGGTGCTGCATCCCCGGCCAGCTGATCCGTCCGACCGCGTCGTACGCAACGCCGCGCGCCGCCGCGATGGTCGGTCCCCGCCCCGTGACCGCGAGCACCCGACCACCGGCCGTCACGATCGCCCCGTCGGGCGCGCGCGCGGTTCCCGCATGGAACACCTGCACGTCGTCACGATCTTCGACCGCGTCGAGGCCCGTGATCACATCTCCGGTGCGCGGCGTCGCCGGGTAGTGCTCGCTCGCCAGCACCACGGTCACCTCGGCGTCCTCGGAGCACGTGACGGCGGGCAGCGGTTCGCCGGCGGCCGATGCCCGGCACAGCTCGCCGAGATCCGTCGTGAGTCGTGGGACGACGACCTCGCACTCCGGGTCTCCGAAGCGCACGTTGTACTCGATGACCTTGGGGCCATCGGTCGTCAGCATGAGGCCCGCGTACAGCACCCCGCGGTAGGAGATCCCTTCGCGCTCCAGCGCGTGCAGTGTCGGGAACACCGCGGTCGCCATGACCTGGTCGATCAGGTGGGGTCCGGCGGCGGGAACCGGCGAGTACGCGCCCATCCCCCCGGTGTTCGGACCCATGTCACCGTCATGGATGCGCTTGAAGTCCTGCGCGGGTGCGAGCGGCACCGCTGCGTCCGTGTTCCCGTTGCAGACGACAAGGAGCGAGAGCTCCGGCCCGCGGAGCCCCTCCTCGATCACGACCGTGCGCCCCGCGTCACCGAACGCCTCGCCCGACAGGTACGCGTGAACCCCGTCGGCCGCTTCGGTGATCGACTCGGTGACGAGCACGCCCTTGCCTGCCGCGAGCCCGTCGGTCTTGATCACGTAGAGACCATCGAGCGTCTCGAGGAACGCGATCGCGGACTCCTCGTCGCCGACGCGGAAGCTCGCATGCGCCGCGGTCGGGATCCCGGCACCGGCGAGCAGCTCCTTCATCCACCGCTTCGATCCCTCGAGCCGCGCACCCGCCGTGTTCGGCCCGAACGCGAGCCGCCCACGCGCCTGCAGCGCGTCGACCGCGCCCCGCACGAGGGGTTCTTCCGGGCCGACCACCACCAGATCGGCGTCGACGGCATCCGCGACCCCGGCGATCGGACTCGACGTCCTGCACGTCGACGGGCACGCACCGCGCCAGCGCCTCGATGCCCGGGTTGCCCGGCGCCGCGACGACGTCGTCGACGGATTCGCTCCTGGCGAGGCCCGCGACGAGCGCGTGCTCCCGGCCACCGCCTCCGACGACGAGCGCCCTCATGCAGCGCGCGGCAGGACGACCGTCTGCTCGCGACCGGGGCCCGACCCCGAGGAATGTGATGGGCACACCCGCGAGCCCCTCGACGAACGTGACGAAGTCGCGGGCCTGCGGTCGGGAGGTCGTCGAGCCGCTCGGCCCGGTCGATCTCGCACTGCCAGCCGGGGAGCGTCTCGTAGATCGGACGAACCTTGTGCAGCACCGACTGGTGGTACGGCACGTGCTCGTACCGCGTGCCGTCCTCACCCTCGTACGCGACGCACACCTTGATCTCGGCGAGCGGTGCCAGCACGTCGAGCTTCGTCATCGCGATCTCGGTGCACGTGTTCAGCCGCACCGCGTGCCGCAGCATCACGGCATCGAGCCAGCCCGGGCCGGCGGCGGCGGCCCGTGTTGGTGCCGAACTCACCGCCGCGCTCGACCAGCAGCTCGCCGACCTCGTCGCCGTCGAGGAACTCGGTGGGGAACGGACCGCTCCCGACACGGGTGACGTACGCCTTCGCGACGCCGATGACCCGGTCGATCGCCAGCGGCCCGACCCCCGCCCCGGTGCCCGACGCCACCGGCGACCGGGTTCGACGACGTGACGTAGGGATAGGTCCCGTGGTCGAGGTCGAGGTACGTCGCCTGGGCGCCCTCGAAGAGCACGTGCTGCCCCGCGTCGAGCGCTTCGTGCACGAGGTGCACGGTGTCGGCGATCAACGGCTCCAGCCGCGGCACCATCGAGAGGTACGTGTCGGCGATCTCGTCGCCGTCGAGGGGCAGCCGGTTGTAGACCTTGGCGAGCACGCCGTTCTTCTCCCGCAGCGCGAGGTCGAGCTTCTCGCGGAAGATCTTCGGGTCGAGCAGGTCCTGCACACGGATGCCGACGCGCAGCGCCTTGTCGGCGTACGCCGGGCCGATGCCCCGCTTGGTCGTGCCGAGCTTGTTCTTGCCGAGGAACCGCTCGGTCACCCGGTCGAGCTCCTGGTGGTACGGCATGATCAGGTGCGCGTTGCCCGAGACACCGCAGGTTCGACGTGTCGATGTGCTTCGACTCGAGCATGTCGATCTCGGCGAGGAGGACCGCGGGGTCGATCACCACACCATTGCCGATCACCGGCATCACGTGCGGGTAGAGCACGCCGCTCGGGCACGAGCTGGAGCGCGAAGACCTCGCCGTCGACGACGAGCGTGTGCCCCGCGTTGTGGCCGCCCTGGTAGCGCACGCAGAGCATGCTCTCCTTGGCGAAGTAGTCGGTGAAGCGACCTTTGCCCTCGTCGCCCCACTGGGTTCCGACGATCACCGTGCCCGGCACGAGTCCCCCTGAGCGGCGTGAGCCTTCACGTCGAAGGCAGGGTAGTCGGGCCGCCGCGTGCGGACCCGGGACGATTCGGATCACTACTGTCGGCGACGGAATGCCCCCCGTCATCCAGGTCCGCCATCTGACCAAGCGCTACTCGGCCGAGGTCCTCGCGGTCGACGACCTCGACTTCACCGTCGACGCAGGCGACGTGTGCGGGATGCTCGGCCCGAACGGCGCCGGGAAGACCACCACGCTCCGGATGCTGCTCGGTCTCATCCGGCCGACCTCGGGTGACGCCGCGCTGTTCGAGCACGCCGGTGCGCCCCGGGCCTCCCCGAGCTCGCGCGGGTCGGCAGCCTGATCGAGGGAGCCGCGTTCGTCCCGCACCTGTCGGGTTCGACCAACCTCCGGCTCTGGTGGGAGTCGGCCGGGGCGTCGTGGTCCGACGCCGCCGTCGACGACGCGCTGGCGGTCGCCGGGCTCGGCAGTGCCGTCGGACGGAAGGTCAAGACCTACTCGCACGGCATGAAGCAGCGGCTCGGGATCGCCCGGGCCCTCCTCGCCAAGCCCGAGGTGCTGGTGCTCGACGAGCCAACCACGGGCCTCGACCCGCAGGAGATCCGCGAGGTGCGCCGCTTGGTCCACCGCCTCGCGGACCAAGGGGTGACGATCCTGCTGTCCAGCCACCTGCTGGCCGAGGTGGAGCAGACCTGCAGCCACCTCGTCGTCATGGACCGCGGACGACTCGTCGCGGCCGGTCGCGTCGCCGAGCTCATGGGCGACAGCGACCGATCGGTGTACCTCGAGGTCGACGATGCTGCCGCCGCACGAGCGCTGCTCGGGGACACCGACGGCGTCGTCAGCGTGGGCGACGAGCAGGACGGTCTGATCGTCGAGCTCGACGGAATCGACCGGGCCTCGATGGTGGCACTCCTCGTGCACCGCGGCGTCGGCGTCCGCACCGTCACCGCGCGGCGTCGACTCGAGGACACGTTCATCGGACTCGTCGGCGAGGAGCACACGCGGTGATCGCGCTCCTCCGCACCGAGTGGTCGAAGACGCTGCGGCGTCCGCGCACCTACGTCGCGATCGGCTTCGTGATGTTCATCCCGATGGTGGTCGCGTTGGCCCTGTGGGCGAACCCTCCCGACCCCGGGGACGGTGACCGATTCTTCTACGTCGCGACCCAGAGCGGCTTGCTGTTCCCCGCGGCGATGCTCCGCGTCGTCAGCCGCCTCGTGCTCCTCGTCGTCATGGCACTGTTCGCCGGCGACGCGATCGCCGGCGAGGCGAGCACCGGCAACCTGCGTTACCAGCTGCTCCGACCGATCGGTCGCGGGCGGCTGCTCACCGCGAAGCTGGTCATCGCGGCATCGCTCGCGCTGGTGACGACGATCGCGCTGATGCTCACGGCGACGATCGCAGGCGGCATCGCGTTCGGCTTCGAGCCGATCCAGTTCCAGGCGTTCTTCGTCGACCAGTCGACCGGGAACCTCTTGATCCACATCGGCATGGCGACGGGATTCGTGACGTGGTCGCTCGCGAGTGTGGTGGCGTTCGGTTTCATGGTCTCCACGATGACGGACTCCCCCGCTGCTGCGGCCGGCGCGGCAGTCGGTCTCGGCATCACGTCGCAGATCCTGGGGGAGATCGAGTCGCTCGGGGCCACCCGCGACTACCTCCCGCTCCGGTACTTCGACGCCTGGACGGGGCTCTTCTGGTCCGACCGAGTGCCCGACGACGTGTACTCCGGGCTCCTGCAGCCCCTCCCGTTCATCGTCGTGTTCCTGGGCATCGCGTGGTGGTGGTTCCGCCGAAAGGACATCCTGGCGTAGCCCCGACGGCCCAGGCGTCGCGAGCGGTCACGCGGTGACCGATGTGTGCTTGCCGAAGGTCAACGAGCCGTCGCTCGCGTCCACCTCCACGACGTCGCCGTCCTGGTAGTCACCCTTCAGCAGCGCGAGCGCGATCGGGTCGGCGATCTCTCGCTGGATCACCCGCTTGAGCGGGCGCGCCCCGAAGTCGGGGTCGTACCCCACCTTCGCCACGTGCGCGAGCGCGCTCTCCGTGAGCTCGAGCCCGAGGTTCCGCTCCATCAGCCGGGCCCGCAGGTGCTCGACCTGGAGCTCGACGATCATCTCGATGTGTCGCTCGTCGAGGCGGTGGAAGAACACGATCTCGTCGATCCGGTTCAGGAACTCCGGCTTGAAGTGGTTGCGGACCGCAGCCATCACGATCTCCTCGTCGCCGCCGGCGCCGAGGTTGCTCGTCATGATCAGGACCGTGTTGGTGAAGTCCACGGTGCGGCCCTGGCCGTCGGTCAAGCGACCGTCGTCGAGGAGCTGCAACAGCACGTTGAAGACGTCCGAGTGGGCCTTCTCGACCTCGTCGAGGAGCACGACCGCGTAGGGTCGGCGCCGCACCGCCTCGGTGAGCTGGCCGCCCTCGTCGTAGCCCACGTAGCCGGGAGGCGCGCCCACGAGGCGGGACACGGAGTGCTTCTCCATGTACTCGCTCATGTCGATGCGGACCATCGCCTTCTCGTCGTCGAAGAGGAAGTCGGCCAGCGTGCGCGCCAGCTCCGTCTTCCCGACGCCGGTCGGACCGAGGAACAGGAACGAGCCGATGGGCTGGTCCGGGTCCGAGAGTCCGGCACGGGAACGCCGGATCGCGTTGGCGACGGCGCCGACCGCCTCCTCCTGTCCGATGACGCGCGCGTGGAGGACGTCCTCCATCCGCACCAGCTTCGCCATCTCGCCCTCGAGCAGCCGGCTCACGGGCACGCCGGTCCACTTGGCGACGATCTCCGCGACGTCCTCCTCGTCGACCTCTTCCTTCAGCATGTGCTCGTCGCCCTGGAGCTCGTCCAGGCGCTGGGTCTTCTCCTCGATCTCGGTCTCGAGCTCGCGCATCGTCCCGTAGCGGAGCTCGGCCGCCTGCTCGAGGTTGCCCTCACGCTCGGCCTTCTCCGCGTCGGTGCGCGCCGCCTCCAGGCGACCCTTCAGCTCGCGGATCTCCGCGATGGCGTCCCGCTCGTTCTGCCAGCGGGCGACCATCGCGTCGCGCTCCTCGGAGAGCTCGGCGAGCTCGGCCTCGATGGTCGCGAGCCGCCCCTTCGAGGCCTCGTCGGTCTCCTTGGCGAGCGCGGCGTTCTCGATCTCGAGCTGGCGGATGCGCCGTTCGACGACGTCGATCTCCATGGGCATGGAGTCGATCTCGATGCGCAGCCGCGCGGCGGCCTCGTCGACGAGGTCGATCGCCTTGTCCGGGAGCTGGCGCCCGGTGATGTACCGGTGCGAGAGCACCGCGGCCGCGACGAGCGCCGCGTCCTTGATGCGGACGCCGTGGTGCACCTCGTAGCGCTCCTTGAGGCCGCGCAGGATCGCGACCGTGTCCTCCACGGACGGCTCACCCACGAAGACCTGCTGGAAGCGCCGCTCGAGCGCCGGATCCTTCTCGACGTGCTTGCGGAACTCGTCGAGCGTGGTCGCGCCGATCATGCGCAGCTCACCCCGGGCCAGCATCGGCTTGATCATGTTCCCCGCGTCGACCGCGCCCTCGGCGCCGCCGGCGCCCACGATGGTGTGCAGCTCGTCGACGAAGGTGATGACCTCGCCGTCGGAGTCGGTGATCTCCTTCAGCACCGCCTTCATGCGGTCCTCGAACTCCCCGCGGTACTTCGCGCCCGCGATCATCGAACCGATGTCGAGCGAGATGAGGCGCTTGTCGCGGAGGCCCTCGGGCACGTCACCCTCGACGATGCGGCGCGCGAGCCCCTCCGCGATCGCGGTCTTGCCGACCCCGGGCTCGCCGATGAGCACGGGGTTGTTCTTGGTGCGGCGCGACAGGACCTGGATGACGCGACGGATCTCCTCGTCGCGTCCGATGACCGGGTCGAGCTGACCCCTGCGCGCGTCCTCGGTGAGGTCGCGGCCGAAGCGCTCGAGCGCCTGGTACTGGTCCTCGGGGTTCTCGCTGGTGACCCGGTGGCTGCCCCGCACCTGCTGGAGCGCGCCGAGCAGCGCCTCGTGCGTCACGCCGAGGCCGCGCAGGAGGTCCCCGACCCCGCCGACCACCTCGCTCATCGCGAGGAGGACGTGCTCGGTGGAGAGGTAGTCGTCGCCGAGGTCACCGCGCTGGATGTCGGACGCCTCGAGCACCTTGAACGCGTCGGGCGAGAGCTGGGCCTGCTGGGTGGTCGGCCCGTAGACCTTGGGCAGGCGGTCGATGGCCTCGTCGACCCGGTCGATCAGGGTCTTCGGGGCGACGCCGAGACGCTCGAGCACCGGGAGCACGACGCTCTCGGGCTGCACCAACAAGGCCGCGAGCAGGTGCTCGGGCGTGACCTGGGACTGGTTGCGCTCGCTCGCGAGCGACTGGGCGGCCTGGAGGGCCTCCCCGGTCTTGCGGGTGAACTTGTTCGGATCGATCGCCATGACTCCCTTTGCCGTCGGGGCGCGGTGCCCGGTGTGCGGTCAAAGTTGACAACACCGATATCAACTTTGTTCTTCCCGGCACGGCCGGTCAACCCCGGATCCGGGGTCTGGCGGTCCGCCTCAAGCCGTGCCACCCTGGGGTCGACGTGACTGATGTGGTTGCTGTGAGCTGGCGGGCGGGCGGCGCCGACCCGCGACCCGACCTGCGCCCGGCTCCGGGCGCAGGCTGGTACCCGGACGCGCTGGCGCCGGGACGCCTGCGGTACTGGCAGGGCCGGGCGTGGACCGCCTCCGTCTCGGCGGTCGAGACCGACCCACCCTCGGCGGCTGCCATCAGCTGGCGGAGCACGCTGACCGGGCTCGCGGCCCCCGCCGTCGAGACGCCTCACACCGCCGACCCGATCCCCGACGTCCCGATCGTCCCCCGCGCCGAGCCTCCTGCAGGCGTGTTCGCCGGGTACGCCTCGGACCCGCTGGTGGTGGCGTTCGGCGCCGACGCCGTGCGCGCGCACCGCGCCGCACCGCCCACCGAACCGTCCGGGCGCCAGCGCCGGCGGCTCGCCCCGCTGGTGGCGGCCGCCGCCCTGGTCGCCGTCGCTGCCGCGGCGGTCGCCGGAGCCGGGATGCTGCGCAGCGACGACCAGCGGCCCGACCTCGCCACCACGGTGACCGAGCGCGACGCCGCCGCCGGATTCGCGCTCCGCTACCCCGAGGCGTGGCACGTGCAGCAGGAGGATCCGGGTACCGGCGTCCGCTTCACCATCGCCGCGCCAGGTGCACCCACCACCGACACCAACACCGTGTCCGTCAGCGTCGGGCCGACGTCCGCCGCGCTGCCCGAGCTGCACACCCTCGCGGACCAGCTGACCGAGAAGCTGCGCGGGGACCTGCCCGGGATCGAGCTCGTCAGCGCGTCCGAGGCACACCTCGCCGGCGCGCCGGCCCTCCACTTCACCTTCCGCGATCCCGACGCGTCACCCCCCGCCACCATCGAGCAGTACGTCGGTCGCACGACGGCCGGGCGTCCGCTGACGATCACCATCACCATCCGCGAGCCGCGCACCGCGCCGAGCGATGCGGAGCTGCGCGACTTCGTGGCTTCGGTCACCCCGGCCTGAGCCGGATCGAGCCAGCCGCTCAGCCGGTCGCGGAGCGGGGCCCGCGGGCAGGCCGCGGCGCCGGGACGAGGTCGCGCCGGTACTGACGCCGGGTCGACTCGATCGCCTCCGCGAACTCGCGTCGAGCCTGCTCGAGCGCGGCGCGCTGGCGGGCCAGCTGGTCCTCGAGCTCGAGGATCTTGCGGACGCCGACGAGGCTGACGCCCTCGTTCGTGAGCTCCTGGATGCGCCGCAGCAGCGCGATGTCGTGGTCCGAGTAGCGCCGGCTCCCGCCCTGCGTGCGCTGGGGCTCGATCAAGCCCTTGCGCTCGTAGATGCGCAGCGTCTGGGCGTGGACCCCGGCGAGCTCGGCCGCCACGGAGATGATGTAGAGGGCTCGGTCCTGGTCACGATCACGCATGGCTCACCTCCTTCGTGCTCACTACACGCCGAGATGCTCACGCGGGCTCGCGGGGAGCTGCTCGGCCAGCGCCTCGACCGCCTGGCGGGCCTCGTCCTCGAGCTCGGTCGGCACGACCACCTCGAACGTCACCAGCAGGTCACCGGGGTCGCCCTTCGCGGGCTTGACCCCCCGGCCGCGGACCTTCACCGTCGTGCCGTGCTGGGTGCCGGCCGGCACCTTGACGGTGACCGGCGCCTCCAGGGTGGGGACCTTCACCTGCGTGCCGAGCGCCGCCTCGGCGAAGGTGATCGGGACCTTGATCGTGAGGTTGCGCTTGCCCGATCGCCCGAACAGCTGGTGCGGGCGCACGTGGACGACGACGAAGAGGTCGCCCGGTGGACCGCCGTTGCGGCCCGCACCCCCGCGACCCTTGACCCGGATGCGGGCACCGTTCTTCACGCCGGCCGGGATGCGCACCTTGACCTCGCGCTTGCGCCGTTCGACGCCGGTGCTCCGGCACTTCTTGCACTTGTGCGCGATCACCTGACCACGGCCGCCGCACGTGGGGCACACCTGGGAGAAGGAGAACGGACCCTGGTCGACAGCCACCGCGCCCGTCCCCTGACAGGTCGGGCAGGTCTCGGGGAAGGTCCCGGGCTCCGCGCCGCTGCCGCCGCACACCGAGCAAGGCGCGTCGGACGTGACGTTGACCGTCGTGGTGATCCCGTGCACCGCGTCGAGGAAGTCGAGGCGCAGCTCGGACTCGAGGTCCTCCCCGCGCACCGGTCCGGCCGTGCCGCCGCGCCCCCGACCGCGCCGCCCGAAGCCGCCGCCGCCCGCGCCGAAGAGGTTGCCGAACAGATCACCCAGCCCGCCACCGTCGTCGAACTGGAAGTTGGCGTTCTCGAACCCCGGACCGAACCCGCCGCCGAAGCCGCCGGGGCCGGCGCCGTTGGCGACCATGTCACGGACCTGGTCGTACTCCTTGCGCTTCTCGGCGTCGCCGAGCACGTCGTGCGCGGCCGAGACCTCCTTGAAGCGCGTCCTCGGCCGCGGCGTCGCCGGGGTTCGCGTCCGGGTGGTACTGCTTCGCGAGCTTCCGGTAGGCCTTCTGGATGTCCTTGTCGCTCGCGTCGGAGCCCACGCCGAGCACGGCGTAGTAGTCCTGCTCGAACCACTCTCTCTGTGGTGCCATCGCTTACCTGGCGACCTTGACCATCGCCGGTCGCAACACCTTCCCCTTCAAGCGGTAGCCGCCGCGCATGGTCTCCGCCACGACGGGCTCACCGTCTCCGTCCTCGTGCAGCACCGCCTCGTGCACGTTCGGGTCGAACGGCGCGCCGTCGGTGTCGATGCGCTCCAGGCCCGGCGCGCTCGAGCACCCCGAGCAGCTCCGCGTAGACGAGCTCGACGCCTTTGCGCACCTTGGGCTCGAGCTCGTCGAGCGTCCCGAGCGCGAGCTCGAAGCTGTCGAGCACCGGCAGCAGCTGTTCGACCAGCCCCTCCGCCGCACGCTCGACGATCGCGGTCTGCTCGCGCAGCACGCGCTTCCGGTAGTTCTCGAAGTCCGCCTGCACGCGCTGCGCGGCCTCGCGCAGATCGCGCTCGACGTCGCTCGCCTCGGGCTCCGCGTCGACGAGGCCTTTGACGTCCGGGTCGCTCACGAGCGCCTCGTCCACGACGGCGGCCGCGGCGCCCGAGTCCGGATCGAGATCCTGGGCCTCGGGCACCTCGGCCGTTCCGTCGTCGCTCATGCGGACTGCTCTTCGCCCGCGTCACCTTCGTCGACGATCTCGGCATCGGCGACCTCGTCGTCCGACGGAGCCTCGGCGCCGGGCGCGCCGCCCGGAGCACCCGCGCCACCCGCGGCCTGCTGCGCCTGGGCCGCCTGGTAGAGGCGCTGCGCGAACTCCTGGCTCGCCTGGACGAGGGCCTCGTGCTTGGCCGTGATGGCCTCGACGTCCTCGCCCGCCAGGGCCTCCTTGAGCTCACCGATCGCCGCCTCGATCTTCGTGCGGTCGTCGTCGGCGATCTTCTCGGCCTGGTCCTTGATGAGCTTCTCCGTCTGGTACACGAGCGCGTCGGCGTTGTTGCGCACCTCGGCGGCCTCGCGGCGCTGCTTGTCCTCCTCGGCGTGCGCCTCGGCCTCCTTCATCATCCGGTCGATCTCGTCCTTGTTCAGAGCGGTCCCGCCGGTGATCGTCATCTGCTGCTCCTGGCCCGTGCCGAGGTCCTTGGCGGACACGTGCACGATGCCGTTGGCGTCGATGTCGAAGGTGACCTCCACCTGCGGGACGCCACGCGGCGCCGGCGGGAGGCCGACGAGCTGGAACGTTCCGAGCAGGTTGTTGCGGTACGCCATGTCGCTCTCGCCCTGGAGCACCTTGATCTCGACGCTGGGCTGGTTGTCGTCCGCGGTCGTGAAGACCTCGGAGCGCTTCGTCGGGATCGTCGTGTTGCGGTCGATCAGGCGGGTCATGATCTGACCCTTCGTCTCGATGCCGAGCGACAGCGGCGTCACGTCGAGGAGCAGCACGTCCTTCACGTCGCCCTTGAGCACCCCGGCCTGGATCGCGGCGCCGACGGCGACCGCCTCGTCGGGGTTGACGCCCTTGTCACCCTCCTGGCCGGTCAGGTCCTTCACCAGGTCCTGCACCGCAGGCATCCGCGTGGACCCGCCCACGAGGATGACGCGGGCGATCTTGTCCTTGGTGAGGCTGGCGTCGCTGATCGCCTGGTCGACCGGGCCCTTGCAGGCCTCGAGCAGGTCGGCGGTGATCTCCTGGAACTTCGAGCGCGACAGCGTGAGCTCGAGGTGGAGCGGGCCGTCGGCGGTCGCCGTGATGAACGGAAGGTTGATCGACGTCTCCTGGAGGGAGGACAGCTCGATCTTCGCCTTCTCCGCAGCCTCCTTGAGACGCTGGGTCGCCATCTTGTCGGCACCGAGGTCGACGCCGTGCGCGTTCTTGAACTCGCCGACCATCCAGTCGATGACGCGCTGGTCCCAGTCGTCACCGCCGAGGTTGGTGTTCCCGGCGGTCGACTTCACCTCGAACACGCCGTCGCCCAGCTCGAGCACGGAGACGTCGAACGTCCCGCCCCCGAGGTCGAAGACCAGGATGGTGAGCTCCTGCTCCTTGTCGAGGCCGTAGGCGAGGGCCGCGGCCGTCGGCTCGTTGATGATGCGCAGCACGTCGAGGCCCGCGATCTCGCCCGCCTCCTTCGTGGCCTGGCGCTGGGCGTCGTCGAAGTACGCCGGGACGGTGACCACCGCCTCGGTCACGGTGTCGCCCAGGTACGCCTCGGCATCCCGCTTGAGCTTCTGCAGGATGCGCGCCGAGATCTCCTGCGCCGTGTACTGCTTGCCGTCGATGTCGACCGACCACTTCGTGCCCATGTGGCGCTTGACCGATCGGACGGTGCGGTCGGGGTTGGTGATCGCCTGGCGCTTGGCGACCTCGCCGACCAGCACCTCGCCGGACTTGGAGAACGCGACGACCGACGGGGTCGTCCGGGCGCCTTCGGCGTTGGGGATCACGGTGGGCTCGCCCGCCTCCAGCGTGGAGACGACCGAGTTGGTGGTGCCGAGGTCGATGCCGACGGCCTTGCTCATAGGTTTTCCTCCGGTACACGAATCTTGCGGTACACGAATGTTGAGTGTGACGGTATCAACTTTGCTGCGCGGGGTTCTATTCCAAGTTCCGGGGGGTTTTCGCACCGCAGCGCGAGGACCGGAGAGGATCCCGGCGCGGTCCCCGTCCCGCAGGGGCCGGTGTGACCGACGACCTGCGCGCGACGGCCCCGCGCTGGCTACATTCCACGCATGGCCAAGCGTGACTCGTTCGCTGATGTGCTGGTGTCGGTGCCGCTGTTCTCGGCGTGCTCGAAGAAGGACCTCGGGCTCGTCGCCAAGCGGGCCGAGGACGTCAAGGTGGACGCGGGCAAGGTGCTCGTCAGCGAGGGAGCCGCGGGCGCCGAGTTCTTCGTCATCGTCGAGGGCAACGCCAAGGTGACCCGCCACGGGCAGGACGTCGCCAAGCTCGGTCCCGGCGACTTCTTCGGAGACCTGGCGTTGCTCGACCGAGCGCCGCGCAACGCCACGATCACGGCGGAGACGCCCATGGAGCTCGTCGTCCTCGGGCAGCGGGAGTTCTCGGCGCTGATCGACGAGGTGCCCGGGCTTCGCCCACAAGCTCCTCGCCGGCCTGGCGCGCCGACTCCGCGACAACGACGCCAAGACCGTCCAGTAGCGCCCGCCCGGTTCGGGCGTCGACGGCGCGCGGAGCCCGCCGCGACCGGCCCGGGACAGTAGTTTCCACCCCGTGCGAACAATCCGGGTCAAGCCGCATCAGGTCGTCCTCGCCATCGGCGTGCTCGCCGCGCTCGGCGCCATCGCCTCGGGGATCATCCCCAGGATCACCGAGTGGCACGACGTCTCACCGATCAGCCGCGAGGTGTTCGTCAACGTCCCCGACCCGATCTACTGGATGTTCTACGCGGTGGCGCCGCTCGCGCTGTTCCTGTGCGCGTGGCTCGTCGCGCAGCGGGTGCAGAACTACGAGCGCGGCAAGCCCGACGACCGCAGCACCGACAAGCAGAACGTCCACCGCCGGCTGAAGGACTTCCGCAGCGGGGTGTGGATGCAGCACGCTCCTGCGCGACCCGGCCGCGGGCGTCATGCACTCGTTCATCTACTTCGGGTTCCTGGTGCTGTTCGCGGCGACGATCATCCTGGAGATCGACCACCAGCTGCCCGACAACCTGAAGTTCCTGCACGGCGAGGTGTACCAGGCGTACGCGGCGACGGCCGACATCTTCGGGGTCGTCTTCGTCGTCGGGATCGTGTGGGCGATCGTGCGGCGCTACGTGCAGCGCCCATACCGGATCCGCATCAAGACCAAGCCCGAGGACGCCGTCGTGCTCGGCACCTTCCTCGTCATCGGGGTCACCGGCTTCCTCACCGAGGGGTTCCGGCTCGCGCTCGCGGGGACCCCCTCGTTCGAGCGCTGGTCGCTGGTCGGGTACCCGATCGGACAGCTCTTCGACGGCTGGGACGCCGGCACGCTCTCCGACGTACACCGCGGGATGTGGCTCGTGCACTTCGGTGCGTTCCTGGCGTTCCTGATCCTGCTCGCCGACGACGAAGCTCCGGCACATGGTCACATCGCCGATGAACATGTACCTCGGCGACAAGGACCGCCCGAAGGGCGCAATGAAGCCGCTGCCCAACCTCATGGAGACCGAGCTCGACACGTTCGGTGCGGTCACCATCGAGGACTTCACCTGGAAGCAGCTCTTCGACACCGACGCCTGCACGGTGTGCGGGCGGTGCACGTCGGTGTGCCCGGCACACGCGACGGGGAAACCACTCGACCCACGCGAGATCGTGCTGAAGGTCGGCGAGGTGATGACCGCGACGGGCGACCCGAAGGTGTCGCCCCCGGTCTCGGTCGACGCCGACATCTCCATCTCGGCCGACTCCGTGTTCGAGCGGATCACGTCGGCGGAGCTGTGGTCCTGCACCACGTGCAAGGCCTGCGACGAGATCTGCCCGGTCAACATCGAGATCCTCGACAAGATCCTCGACATGCGCCGCTACCTCTCACTGATGGAGAGCGACTTCCCCGTCGAGCTCGGCAACACCTACCGGTCGATGGAGAACACGTCCAACGTCTACGGCATGAACCAGGGCGAGCGGGCCGACTGGGCGAAGGACCTCGAGGGGATCGACATCGTGGACGGCTCGGCGCACTCGACCACGAGTACCTCTACTGGGTCGGCTGTGCGGGCAGCTTCGACGACCGCAACAAGAAGACGAGCCGCGCCGTCGCGAAGCTGCTGCAGCGGGCTGGCATCGACTTCGCGATCCTCGGGCCGAGCGAGCTGTGCACCGGTGACTCGGCTCGCCGGTCGGGCAACGAGTACCTCTTCCAGATGCTCGCGATGCAGAACATCGAGGCGCTGAACGGGATGGGTGTGACCAAGATCGTCACGCAGTGCCCGCACTGCTTCAACACGATGAAGAACGAGTACCCGCAGTACGGCGGGAGCTACGAGGTGGTCCACCACTCGCAGCTCCTCATGGAGCTGATCGAGGACGGCCGGCTCTCGATGCAGGGCGCGTCGCTCGACGAGCGGGTCACCTACCACGACTCCTGCTACCTGGGCCGCCACAACGACGTGTACCTCGCGCCGCGCAAGGTCATCGGCTCCCTGGCCGGCATCGACATCGTCGAGATGCCCCGCAACGGCACCCAGGGCATGTGCTGCGGCGCCGGCGGCGCGCGCATGTGGATGGAGGAGAGCATCGGGAAGAAGGTGAACGACGAGCGGTCCGAAGAGGCGCTCGCCACCGGCGCGTCGCGCATCGCGGTCGCGTGCCCCTTCTGCTTCGTGATGATGGAGGACGGCGTCAAGGGCAAGGGCCGCGAGGACGTGGCCGTCCAGGACATCGCCGAGGTGCTCCTCGAGGCCGTCGAGGGAGCAGACGTCGCCGTTGCGCCGGTCAGCTCCCACTTCACCCCCGGCCTCTAGGCCCGCACCGCGTCGTGATCCACTGGCTCGGGTCCCTCAACCCGATCCTGCTCTTCACGTTGTTCGCCGCCGTCGGGATCGGCATCACCGTCCTGCTCGACGTCTTCATGCGAGACCGGATCAAGGACGAGACGCGTGAGCGCGCGGCCCCGACGGCGGCGGTGACGCTCACGGTCATCGCGACCATCTACGCGATCCTGATCGCCTTCGTGATCGTGGACGCGTACACGCAGATCCGCTCGACCCAGGACGAGATCTCCACCAAGGCAGCGAGCCTCTCGATCATCGTCGAGAACAGCCGCGCCCTCCCGAGGGCGAAGGCGCGGCCGATCCAGGAAGGCGCGCTCGCCTACGCGCGCTCGGTCATCAACGACGGCATCCCACACCTCGAGGAGACGAACCGCCCCGACCGGTCCGGCGGCAAGAAGATCGAGGCCCTCTTCCGGAGCGTCCGGAACGTGGAACCGGTGTCCCAGGGCGATCGCGCCGCGTACACCGCCATGCTGGACGCGCTCGATGACGTCGTGCGGGCGCGCGAGCAGCTCATCGACTCGTCGTCGGCCACGATCCCGGGCCCGCTCCTCGTCCTGCTCTTCGTGATCGGCATCTGCGTCATGGCCGTCGCGACGCTGCTCGACACCCGCCACCGACGCTCACACCTGTTCATCCTGTCGATGCTCGCGCTCGTCATCTGGCTGACCCTCGCGCTGGTCGTCAGCCTCGACTATCCGTTCAGCGGAACCTTCCGCGTGACCGACACCCCGCTGCGGGAGTTCGTCGAGGTCCGCGCCGCGCGCTGAAGCCTCAGACGCCGCTCGACTCGCGTACCCCGTCGAGCAGGGCGGCGAGGCGATCCCGTTCGGACTCGTCGAGGCACTCGAACGCCGGTGCGACGAGACGCTCCGTGATCGCGCGGGCCTCGGCGTACGGCGCGCGCAGGGACTCCGGGTCGGGATACGGCTCGGCCCACCCGAACGTCCCGATCATCGCCGAACCCCCGGCGACCATGGCATCCCGCGGCGTCAGGCCCGCCGCCAGCACCCGCGACCCCGTGCAAGCCGCCGCGCAGCTCACGGAGCACGTGGAGCTGGCGCATGACCCGTGCAGGCGCGTCGTCCGACAGCGGCACCGCTCGCCAACCGGCGAAGACCGGAGCGCCGATCGGACTCGCGGACGCGATGACCCGCTGGAGGAGCTCGGCGAGCTCCTCCAGCCCGGCCGCGCCCGCGAGATGGCTCCGACCCCACGCATCGCATGCATCGGCGTACGCGGCGACCGCAGCGGCGGGCTCGCGCTTGGCGCGTGCGGCCTCCCAGATCACGCGGACGACCACCGGGTTGAAGAACACGAAGCTCGCTGCGACCACGTCGGCGTCCACGTCACCGAGGACGCTCCCCCGACCGAACCCGTAGAACTCCCCGAAGTCGAGCCCGAACGCCTCGCCGATCGCGGTCGTCGCGGGATCGAGCATGAACGCGCCCCCGACGTCGACGATCGGACCGGCGGTGCGTGTCGCGCATGCGATCGCGTCCACGGCTCATCCCTCCTGGGGAAAGTTGAGGTAGTAGCGCGACGGGGTCGGGCCACGCTGACCCTGGTACTTGGAGCCGGTCGAGTCGGATCCGTAGGGATGCTCCGCCGCGGTCGTCATGCGGAGGAACGAGATCTGCCCGATCTTCATCCCGGGGTACAGCGCGATGGGGAGCGTCGCGACGTTCGACAGCTCGAGCGTGAGGTGCCCGTCCCAGCCGGCGTCGACGAACCCCGCGGTGCTGTGGATCAGCAGACCCAGCCGACCGAGGCTCGACTTGCCCTCGAGCCGGGCGACGAGGTCGTCGGGGAGCGCGACACGTTCGAGCGTGCTGCCGAGCACGAACTCGCCGGGGTGGAGGATGAACGCCTTCCCCTCGTCGACCTCGACCAGCTCGGTGAGGTCCTCCTGCGACTGCTTCGGGTCGATGTAGGGCGTGGTGTCGTTGCGAAACACCCGGAAGAGTCGGTCGACGCGCAGGTCGACCGACGACGGTTGCACTGAGCTCGGCCCGAGCGGGTCGATGACGATGCGCCCCGCCGCGAGCTCTTCGTTGATGGAGACATCCGACAGGATCACGGCGCGGGAGCCTACCGGCGCGCCACCGGCGCCGGGCTCGAACGTCAGCGCCCGCGGAGGCCGTCGAGCAGGAGGGTGGTGAAGCGCGTCACCGTCTCCTCGAGGTCGGCAGGGAGGACTCCGTCGGCGGCCGCCCGACCGGCCTGACCGAGCCGAGCCCCGGACGCTCGCTCCCGGGAACGCGTAGCGTGCCGCCGTGACCTACGACGACGTCATCTCGGACCTTGTGCGGGTGATCGAGGCAGTCGGCGCCGCGATCATGGTGGGCGGCGGGCTCGTGGCGTTCGTGCTGTACGCCCGTCGACTGGGCGCCGGAGCCGGTGCTGCGTACCTCGCACTCCGTCAGGACCTCGGCCGGGTCATCCTGCTCGGCCTCGAGGTGCTCATCATCGCGGACATCATTCGCACCATCGTCGTCGACCCATCGATCGAGAGCGTCGGCGTGCTCGGCGTCATCGTCCTCATCCGGATCGTCCTCAGCTTCTCGCTCGAGGTCGAGATCGACGGGACGTGGCCCTGGAGCCGCTGGAAGGTCGACCGGCCCGACGGATCGCCCGAGCCCGACGCGTAGCCGTCGGCGCAGCATCGGGAGCGCCCGATGCGATCACGCATCCACGCGTGGGGGAAGCGGATCCCTCCGCGTTGGCGTCAGGGTTGCTGCGGTCGGTGACCCAGCCCGTCGGTCGCTGCGTCCGGTGTGCTGGGCGGGACCGGCGGGACATCGGCGCTCGGGTGGTCCAGGCCCGCCTGACTCTGACCGCTGCTCGCCTGCTTCGAGACCTCCGCGCCCTTCTCCACGCCGGTGAGGTCAGGGTTCTGAGCGGTTGCGGAGATGTCGGCGCCCTTGCCGCTGGTGTCGGCCGTGCCACTGACATCGCCCTGCGTCGGAGGAGTCGTCTCGGGAACGTGCTCGGCGGACTTGCCGCGCTGGTCGGCGTGACCATCGTTGGGCGTGGTCACGTCGATCCCGTCCGTGTGGAGCGGGTTGACGGCGCCAGGGAGCGCCCCGGCGGCCGCGAGGCCGACGAAGAGGGCGAGCACACCGACCGTCGCGGCGACGGTCTTCTTCTTGGCGGAGAGGAAGGAGCGGGGCATGGAGGACCTCCGAGCTGGGGGGCGGTGCGAAGACGCGATTGCGGCCGCGATGCCGGCCACGCTGGGACCCTCGGTCGCGAGCTCGACGGTCGTCGCCTCGTCGGCCAGGGCCTGGATCAGCCGTGCGACGTGCCGATACTGAGGCGGGGCGTCGTCGCAGACCATGTCCCGGTCCATGAGCCGGCTGGCGGTGTGCCCGTCGAGGTCGAGTGGATCGAGGTGGGTGTGGAATCGCAGGTATCGCATCTCGGGAGGTGGAGCGTCGGGGTCGCTCATTCCGTTACACGTCTCCGCTCGAGCGGGGAGCGATCCAGCCGCTCGGCCAGGGCTCGCAGCCCGCGGTGCTGCAGTACCCGCACGGTTCCCGGGCGCTTGCCCATGATCGCGGCGACCCGTGCGACGTCGAGCCCGCCGAGCACGCGCAACAGGATCACCTCGGCCTGATCAGGCGACAGCGTTCGAACCAGCTCGAGCGCTGCGTCCGTGTCGAGCCGCTCGAGGGCTGCATCGGCGGGGTCGTGGGAGTCGAGCCGCTCGGGAAGATCCTCGGGCGCCATGGGTGCCGCCGGTCGCCGATCGGCCTTCCGGCGCTCGTCGACGAGGCGATGCCGGGCGATGGTGAAGAGCCAAGCCCGGAACTCGACCTCGGTTCCGTCGAAGCGTTCGAGGCCGCGCGCGGCCTGGAGCCACGTCTCGGACTCGACGTCTTCGGCTCCTCGTGGTCCGAGGCCCCGCAGGTATCGCAGGAGCGGTGGATGCAGATCGCGCCACAGGACCGCTACGGCCCAATCCTCGCCGCGACGGGCTGCGTCCAGCACGTCGCTGAACTCCGACCCGATCACGGCAACCGATTCTCCCACTAACTCGCACCTGCCGCCCGGGATGCTCCGGCGCAGAGCACCAGCCATCACACGACCCGCGGCGCAGGGGACCGATGCAACAACGCTGATCCCTCGTGCCTGTGTCGGCACCGCGCGCGATTTCCTGGAGCGCTCGTCGCACGAGCGAATGTCGGACCAAGGCACGAAGAGATGACGCAACGTCCGCTTCCTCGAGCGCCGCCCCGGCCGATACGATCGCCGCCGCTCGCGGGTGTAGTTCAGAGGCAGAACATCAGCTTCCCAAGCTGAGAACGCGGGTTCGATTCCCGTCACCCGCTCTGATCCCACCTTCGTCGACACAGCGCTCGCCTTCGTGCAGCGGTTCGCGAAGTCCCGACCCACCGACCGACGGCGGTGGCTCGCCCGTCAACCGACCGGTCGCTCCCAGTCGATCGTGACCCGCGCCGCTTCGTCGGGATGACGCTCGAGCCAGGCGCGGGCGAACGGGCAGTGCGGCACCACGACGAGGGACGAGCGCTCGGCTTCGTCGAGCGCGGCGCGCACCAGCTTCCCGCCGACCCCCCGGCCCTCCAACGCCTCGGGGACCTCGGTGTGCACGAGGACGAGGTGGTCGGCGCTGCGCTCGTAGACGAGCTCGGCGCGATGGCCGTCCTCGACCAGCTCGAAGCGGAGCCGCTCGGCGTTGTCGACGACCGGTGATCCGTCGCTCACGACCCCGAACCGGGTCGCGTGAGGTCGGGCGAGGACGGTCCGGTCAACGCCACGATCGTCGCCTGCTCGAGCGCCGCGGTTCGGTGAACCGACGCGTCTCGGTACCAGTCGATCCCGATCATCTCGACGAACGCGGCGCGGTCCCGAGAGCGGTTCAGGTTCAGCATCACGATCGGCGTGGTGACGTCGCTCGAGGCGAGCGCCATCAGCTGGGCTTCGGTGGGGTCAAGGTGCGGCACGGGCGGCCTCCGGTGTCGAGCACCGAGGCTAGGTGAGCCGGATCCGGTGGTCGGAGCGCCACGCCCGGTGGCCGCGGCGCGCCGCGGTTGTGCGGCGGACGGGCCGGTGGTGTTACCTTGCTCGCACCTTCCGCACAGCGGTCGGGAGAAGAAGCGCGGAGCAGGGGGCCAAGGACGTGAGGCGACTTCGTACCATCTTGTTGGGAGCGGCGCTTCCCGCGCTCGTCGTCGCAGGGTTCACTGCGCCGGTCGGCGCGGAGCCCGACGGCCCGAGGCCGGACACG
This sequence comes from uncultured Acidimicrobiia bacterium, assembly GCA_963809885.1. Taxonomy (GTDB): domain Bacteria; phylum Actinomycetota; class Acidimicrobiia; order IMCC26256; family PALSA-555; genus JALHSW01. The sequence continues at coordinate 719,065 of CAWELA010000002.1, forward strand.
CCGCCGGCGACGACCATCGCGCAAGCCGCGTTCACCCAGTGCCCGGACGTCGGTAGCAACCTCGGCTGCGGGCTGCTGATCGTGATCAACGCCGACGGCACCGTCACCGTCCAGGACTCGGGCCAGGGCCCGTACGACGGTGACGACGACACGCTCATCGGGGTGCAGAACAACTCGATCCTGACGATCACCAAGCTCACCCTGACCGGCGCGAACACGCTGGCCGAGGCCCCCTTCGACTTCGAGGGGGACGGTCTCTGCGACTGGGCCGGCGGACCGGCCGCCATCCCCGCCGGGTGCCCGTTCGGACCGACCGGCTACGAGGGTCCGGGCACCTCCTTCTCGAACATCTCCGGGGACATGTACACGGGCGACGTGAACTTCGCGCCGGGCATCCCGCCCGGTGGCAGCGCCTACTTCTCCTTGGAGTCGGCGATCTCCGCGTCGGACCTCACGATCCCGCCCTTCGTGATCCCCGTCCAGACCGTGGTGCGGTTCACGGGCTAGCCCGGAGTCCGGCCCGCGGCCTCCGGGTCGCGAGCCGACTCATGCGGCTCACGCAACGGCGATCCGCATGAGTCGCAACATCCTCTTCGTCACGACCGACCAGCAGCGCTACGACGCGCTCGGCTGCAACGGGGGCGCCGTCGCGCGCACACCGGTCGTCGACGGACTCGCCGAGGCCGGGATCCGGTACGACCGCGCCTACAACCAGAACACCGTCTGCATGCCCGCACGGTGCACGATGCTGACCGGCCAGTACGTGCGCACCCACGGCGTCGTCGCCAACGGGGTCCCGCTGCCCGTCGATGCCCCCAGCGTCGCCGCATACCTGCGCGACGAGGCCGGGTACAAGACCGCGCTGCTCGGCAAGGCCCACTTCGAGCCCGCGTTCGACCCGAAGGGCCGGTGGGAGGAGAACGCACGCTGGATGCGCGGCGACACCGGTCCGTGGCGGGGCTTCGACCGGGCCGAGCAGACCTACCACGTCGCCGCGTTCCGCGGCCGCGCGATCGCGCACTACGGACGGTGGCTCGAGGCAAACCACCCCGAGCACCTCGAGAGCTTCGCCCCGCTCCTCGGCGCCGTACCCGGTGGCGACACGATGGCCCCCGAGACCAAGAACAACCCGATCCCGCGCGGCTGGTACCACACCGACTGGGTCGCCGACCGGACGATCGCCTGGCTCGACTCGCTCGGCGCCGACGACGACTGGTTCTGCTGGATGAGCTTCCCCGATCCGCACCACCCCTGGGATCCGCCGGCATCGGAGCTCGGGCGCGTCGACTGGCGGGCGCTCGACCTGCCACCGGGCCGCCCCGGTGGACCCGACGAGATCCGCGCGGTGCTCGCGCAGAAGCCGGCGCACTGGCTCGCGTGGTGGGACGGGCAGTTCCTCAACGCCGAGGGCGGGCCGATGTTCTTCAACCCCGCGACGCTCAGCGACGACCAGCTCCGGGAGATCACCGCGAAGGTCCACGTCATGAACGAGCTGATCGACGAGGCCACGGGCCGCGTGCTCGACGCGCATCGCCGAGCGCGGCTGGCTCGAGAACACCGACGTCGTCTTCACGACCGACCACGGCGAGCTCCAGGGCGACTACGGCCTGCTCTACAAGGGGCCGTTCCACACCGACTCCCTCATGCGGCTCCCGCTCGTCTGGCGGCCCGCACCGTCCGCCGGTGTGAGCCCGGGCGCGGTCACCGACCCGGTCGGCCAGGTCGACCTCGCCCCCACGTTCTGCGCGATCGCGGGCATCGAGCCCGCGCCCTGGATGCAGGGCGACGCGCTCCCGCTGAGCGACGGCGAGGGCGTGCACGAGCGCGCGCTGTGCGAGTGGGACAGCCAGTTCCCCGGCTACGGCATGCACCTCCGGTCGATCGTGCGCGACGGCTGGCTGTGCACCGCGTACGAGGAGAGCACCGATGGGCAGCCGAACGGGCTGGAGCGGTCCTGGGGTGACCAGGTGCTGGCCCCGTGCGGCGTCCACTACGAGGGCACCGAGGGCGAGCTCTACCGGCTCGACGAGGATCCGCACCAGTGGCGCAACCTCTGGGATGATGCCGGCTACCAGGCCGTGAAGCGTGACCTGATCGCCGACCTGTACGACTCGCTCCCGGCCGAGCGGCTCGTGCTCGACGTGGAGGCCCCGGCATGAGCGACACCCCGATGCGGGACTACGCCGGCACCACACCGATGCCCGACATGGGGCCCCCGGCGTGGACCACCCCGAAGCCGCTCGCCGAGTCGCGGGTCGCGATCGTCACCACCGCGGCGCTGCACGTGATCGACGACGACGCGTTCGAGAACGACGACACGTCGTTCCGCGTGCTCCCGCGCGAGCGGCGCGACCTCGCGCTCGGGCACTGGAGCCCGAACTTCGACCGCGGTGGGTTCGCGGCCGATCTCGACGTCGTCTACCCGATCGACCGACTCGAGGAGCTCGCCGCGGACGGCGTGATCGGGTCGGTCGCGCCCCGGCACCTCGCGTTCGCGGGCAACCAGGAGGACACGCTCACCGCCATCCGGCTCGATAGCGGGCCGCGTGCCGCGGCACTGCTCCTCGCCGACGCGGTCGACGTCGTGCTGCTCACACCCGTCTGACCGCTCTGCTCGCGCACCGTGTGTGTGCTCGCGAACGTGTTCGAAGCCGCCGGTCTCGCGACTGTGGCGCTCATCTCGGTCCGCAAGGTCGCCGAACGACTGCCGCCGCCCCGCGGCCTCTACGGCGAGTTCCCACTGGGCCGTCCGCTCGGGCGCCCGGGCGACGCCGCGTTCCAGCACGACGTGCTCGCGCGGGCGTTCGCGCTCCTGGAGCGCCCGTCGGGCCCGGTGCTCGAGGACCACCCCGAGGTGATCGAGTCGGACGACACGCCGCTCGCCTGCGCCCTCCCGCCGCGTCACGACCCGTCGCTCCCCGCCGCGGTCGACGAGGCCCGGGCGTTGCGGGCGGCCTACGACCGCACGCTCGCCGCACGCGGCACCTCGTCGGTCGGCCGGGCCATGACGGCTGACGGGGTCCCCGGCGCACTCGACGCGCTGGCCCGCATCGCGGCGGGCGAGGACTGGAAGGCGGCCGGACTGCCCGGCGACCCCGTGAGCGTCGCCCACGACGTCCGCATGTACTACGAGGAGGCGGCGATCGCCCTCGCCGACGGGCCACCCGCCGGCGGAGCGTGCGAGGCCTGGTTCTACGAGGAGACGGAGGCGGGCCGGACGTTGCTGGCCGCGCGATCGGCGATGCAGGCGGCCGATGCGCCGTTCCCGCTGTGGTTCTACATGGCGCGCGCGACGCGCTGACGCCGCGTGCGGCGCATCTTCCAGAGCATCGCGACGAACCGCCATCCGAACGCGGTGAGGATCATCCACGCGACGTAGACGACCGTGAAGATCGAGAACATCGGGCGGTCGGTGAAGGTCCCGCGGAGCACCGAGCCCACCAACATCCCCCCGGCCAGGGTCGCGGCGAGGCGCACCCACTCCCGGTCCGGGTTCGTGTAGAGCTTCGTGAGCAGCGAGACCCCGAACCATCCGACGGCCAGCGGCCACAGCACCATCAGGAACCAGCTCACGCCCTCGCTGATGTTGTGCTGCCCGGCACCACCGAGGATGAACCCGATGATGCACACGAGGTCGAGCACCGGGGCGAGCCAGATCCGGCGGGTCGTCATGGCGAGACGCTACGCCACGATCGAGGCGAGGCCCCAAATCGCGACTCCGAGACCGAGGAGCATGAACACCACCGTCCGCCCCACGGGCGCCTGGTCGAGCGTGCCCCGCGACGCGAGCGCTTCCTTGCGCACCGGGCTCCCCGGCCGGCTGCGCACGACAGCAGAGCGCGCCGCCTCCTGGCGGTCGCGGCGCCGGCGCACGAGCGCGAGCGCGTTCGCCGACGAACAGCGCCGCACCCAGTGCGGTGACGAGCTCGAGCAGGACGTCGCTGTAGAAGTCCACGAGGTGATGCTAGGAGTGCCCGGCCCTCGGCGCCGGGTCGCGCGACCGCGCGCTCGGCCTAGGGCCCACCCGGCTGGAAGACCATGAGCACGATGAGCACGACCAGCGCCAGGTTGAGGAGGGCGCCGATGAGCCCGACCTGCTTGCCCACGCTCTCCATCTCGACGACCTGCGGCGGTGGTCCCGGCGGAGCGTCGGCCGGAGGCGGCCCCCCAGCGACGAGCTCCCGCTGCAGTGCGATGAGGCGCCGCACCCGCGGCAACATGAGTCCCTGCGAGGTCCCCAGCGCCAGGAGGTAGAGCAGCATCGAGAGCCACACCCAGGTGTCGCCGAAGCTCCACACGTCGTCGCCGATGAGCACCAGCGCGATGCCGAGCAGGAAGACCGCGAAGATGAAGTACTCCCCGACCTTCGAGACGAGCTCGTTCGCCTCGGAGATCGCGAGGCCCTCGGTTCCCTTGCGCGACTTCGCCTGCTGACCGTAGAGCCCGTTCAGGAACACTGCGCCGAACCCGACGATTGCGCACAGGATGTGCAGCACGAGCACGATCTTGTAGGCATCACTGCCGTACGCCGCGAGCATCGATCTCCTCCCGCTCCGTCCCACCCGGACCGGGGCGCATCCTAGGCACGCGTGGTACAACGCGTGGCGTGCGCCTGGTCGTTGCCGAATGCTCCGTCGAGTACTCGGGCCGCCTGGGTGCCCGGCTCCCCCGGGCCCGGCGCCTCCTCCTCTTCAAGGCCGACGGGTCCCTCGCCGTGCACGCCGACGCGAAGGCGTACAAGCCCCTCAACTGGATGAACCCGCCCTGCACCATCCAGGAGGCCGAGGGCGTGATCACGGTCGCGAACCCGAAGGGCGAGCAGCTCCTCATCGAGCTCCACGAGGTCTTCCTCGACGAGCAGGTCGAGCTGGGGGACGACCCCGGTCTCGCCAAGGACGGGGTGGAGGCCGAGCTGCAGGAGCTGCTGGCGGCGCGCGTCGCGGCGCTGCGCGAGGACCTGCTGCTCGTCCGCCGGGAGTACCCGACCGACGTCGGCCCCGTCGACCTGCTGTGCCGTGACGGTCAGGGCCGGGCGGTCGTCATCGAGGTGAAGCGGGTCGGCGAGATCGCCGGCGTCGAGCAGCTGCTCCGGTACCAGGAGCGACTCGACCGGGACGGCACGTTGGCGCCCACGCTCGGGATGTTCGTGGCGACGCGGATCAAGCCCCAGGCACGCGTGTACGCCGAGAGCCGCGGCATCGAGTGCGTCGAGGTCGACCTGGAGGAGCTCCGGGGCGATGCGCCCGACGCGCTCAAGCTGTTCTGACGGGACGACGCGCGGGTGGACCCGGGCGCCGTCCCGGCCAGGACGAACGGATCAGAGCGTGGCCAAGTTGTCCCAGAAGAGCGGGAACACGAACGCAGCCAGGCCGAGGCCGACCAGCGAGACCCGCTCGCCACCCGGCTTCAGACCGACGCCCGACGCGATGAAGAGCACCAGCGCGATCGCGTAGAAGATGAAGCGCCACGTGCTGCCCATGAGCTCGATGCCGAGCACCATGATTTTCCCCCTTCGACGCCGCACCCGGACGTGTGCGGTCGCATCGCGACGATAGGGAAAGAAGGCCGTCAGGTGGTGGATATCGAGCGCCGCTGCGCGCTCGGGGGATGCGTCAGCCGACCGCGACGGTGTCGGTGTCGCGACCGGACCGCAGCACCTGCCCCGGCAGCGCGCCCGTCGCGGCGCCGTCCCGCACCGTCTCCACCCCGGCGACGAACACGTGGCGGACGCCGATGGAGTCGGCGACCAGTCGCGAGGTCCCACCGGGCAGGTCCTCGACCATCTGAATCGGGCCCGCGTCGACGGTCCGGGGATCGAGGACGACCAGGTCCGCCACCGATCCCTCCTGGATCCGGCCGCGATGGCGGAGCCCGAAGAGGTCGGCGGGCACCGACGTCATGAGCCGCACCGCCTCCTCCGCGCGCAGCAGGCGTCGGCCACGGAAGCAGTCGGCGAGGAAGGCCGTCGGGTAGGGCGCGCCGCACATGCGGTCGAGATGGGCACCGGCGTCCGAGCCTCCGATGAGGACGCGCGGGTCGGACCACACCCGGGCCCGCAGCTCCCAGCTCGCCTGGTCGTCGTCGGTCGGTGACGGCCACAGGATCGTCCGCAGGTCGTCGGCGAGCACGATGTCGAGCAGCGTGTCGAACGGTGTGGTCCCGCGCTCCTCGGCGATCTCGCCGACGGTGCGGCCGCTGAGCCCGGCGTTCTCCGCGGAGAACGTGTCGCCGATCCGGTAGGTCCCCCAACCGGTCAGCCGCCGGAGCACCCCCGCCTCCTCGGAGTGGGCACGTTCGTCGAGCCCGGCCCGGACCTCGGGGTCCCGCAGCTTCGCCATCGCTTCGTCGCGCGGGAGGCGCAGCACGTCGCCCCAGCCCGGGATGAGGAACAGCGCGCAATGGGAGCCGAAGTTCATGTTCATCCCGACGAGGATCGGCATCGTCAGCGCGACGATGCGCCCACCGAGCTCCGTCGCGCGGTCGGCCGCGGCGAGCTGGTGCCCGACACCGTCCGGGTTCGTCGAGTCGACGGTGAGCACGTTCCAGTTCAGCGGGCGCTGCGCCGTCGCCGACATCCGGGCGAACAGGTCCACCTCCTCGGCCGAGAAGCCGTTGAGGCACCCGTCGGTGATCGCCTCGACCGTGGTGCCCGGGTGGTGCGCGACCTCCTCGCAGAGCGCGAGGACCTCGTCGGGGTGCCGCGTGGCGCGACGGCACCGGCTCGCCGTCGCCGTCGGAGTGCGTGAACGCCCGCGAGGTCGAGAAGCCGAGCCCGCCGGCCTCGAGCGAGGTCGGCGAGGAGCCCGCGCATCTCGTCGACCTGCTCGGGGGTCGCGGCGCCGCCGACCGAGTCGGTCCCCATGACGCGCCGGCGCAGCGCGCAGTGGCCGACGAGGAAGCCGGCGTTGACGCCGAGCCCCCGGCCGGCGACGCGCTCGAGGTACTCACCGAAGTCGCGCCAGGTCCACTCGATCCCGTGCTCGAGCGCCTCGAGGGGCATCCCCTCGACCTTGGCCATCATGCGACGCAGGTAGTCGGCGTCGTCGGGGTCGAGGGGCGCCAGGGTGAACCCGCAGTTGCCGCCGATCACCGTCGTCACGCCGTGGACGTTCGACGGGGATGCGGTGGGGTCCCAGAAGAGCTGGGCGTCGTAGTGGGTGTGGGGATCGACGAAGCCCGGGACGATCACGAGCCCGTCGGCATCGACCACCGTCGCAGCGCCGTCCGCCTCGGCGGCGAGGTCGCCGACCTCGACCACCCGGCCGTCCCGGACGCCGACGTCGGCTCGCACGCCCGGTGCCCCGGTGCCGTCGATGACGGTGCCGCCACGGAGGAGGAGATCGAGCATCGTGGGGGCCTTCCGAGCGGGTCTGGGGACGGGACGAGGCTATCTGAGGGTGCGTCAGGTGCAACCGGGGCGCCCTTGGGAGTCGAGGTGCCCGGGTGGGAGGATGGGGCTGATGAGGTTGCTGGGGCAGGTGCCCGTGCGCCGGGTGGTCATGGGCATCGCGGCGGTCGCGCTGCTCCTCCCGGCGAGCGCGGGCGCAGCCTCGACGCCCCGCGCCGGGGACCCCGACACCACCGCCATCTACGCCGACGTGCTCAGCGACGCGGTGACACGCGACGCCCAGTTCGTCTACGACCTCGGGTGGCAGGCCACGGCGGTCCAGGAGACCGGGATCGCCGTCGTCGCGGTCCAGAGCGAGGCGCGCGCCGCGTACCTGCGTGCCGTCGAGGACCAGGAGCGCCAGGAGGCCCTCGCCGCGTTCCTCCGGGCCCGTTCCTCGCGGAGCAGACCGAGCGGTGTCCGCACCGGTGGCGACGTCGAGGCGTTCCTCGAGTGCACCCGGCACATCGAGAGCACCGGCAACTACAACGCCGTGAGCCCGGGTGGCACGTACCGGGGGGCGTACCAGTTCGACCAGCGGACCTGGGACTCGAACGCGGCGACGTCGGGCCGCCACGACCTCGTCGGGATCGATCCCGCGAACGCGTCCACCGCCGACCAGGACCAGATGGCCCGCGACCTCTACGCGCGACGCGGCAACCAGCCCTGGGGCGGGCGCTGCTGAGCGGCCGCCTTGGGCGCGTCAGACCCGCGGCGGGGTGAGGGCGGCACGCGCCCTGGTGCACGGCCCGCGCGCCGAGCACCCGACGAGGTGGTCGTTCACGAGCCCGAGGGACTGCATCGCCGCGTACATCGTCGTCGGACCGACGAACCGGAACCCGACGCCCCGGAGCATCTTCGAGAGGGCCGCGGACTCGTCGGTCTGTGCCGGGAGGTCGCGCAGCTCGCGGCGGCGCGCGGCACCGACCCGACGGCTCGAACGACCAGATCACCGCGGCGAGCGACCCGTGCCGCTCCTGGAGGTCGAGCGCGGCGCGGGCGTTGCCGATCGCCGCCTCGATCTTCCCCCGGTGTCGCACGATGCCGGCGTCACCGAGGAGCCGAGTCACGTCGCGCGCATCGAACCGCGCGACGGTCGGGATGTCGAACCCGGCGAACGCGGCTCGGAAGCTCTCTCGCTTGCGCAGGATCGTGAGCCACGAGAGCCCGGACTGGAAGCCCTCGAGGCAGAGCTTCTCGTACAGGCGGGTGTCGTCGAGCACGGGCCGGCCCCACTCGTCGTCGTGGTACGCCGCGTAGTCCGGGGTCGACGCGCCCCACCGGCAACGGCGCACGCCGTCGTCGCCGCGCACGACGTCGGGCGCCGCCGTCACGGTGCGGCCTCGGCGGCGAGCCCGGCGCGCACCAGGTCGTCCAGGAATCGGGTGACGTCGGTTCGCACGGTCGCGATCGGCGCGCCGAACGCGGCCGCGAGCTGCGCCACGAGCACCTCGACCGAGATCGGCTCGGCGAGCGCGGCCCAGATCGCGTCGCCGGGCGCCTCGAGCAGGCGGAACTCGTCGGACTCCCGGCCGAGCACGACCACGCCCGGCAGGGTCTGCCGCGAGAACACGGCGGGGTCGCGCACGAACCTGCGGTCGTCGTCCGTCATGTGGCGCCTCCGGAGCCGGGACGGCGCAACGACGCGAGGGCACGCCGAGCGTGGACGCCCAGGCCCCACCCGCGGCTGGTGAGGTACGAGCGCTGGGGGAACAGGAGCGAGCGTGCGTAGCGGGCCCGTGCTCGGACGCCTCGGATCACCAACAGCGACGCCAGCGGGCGCGAGTAGCTGCGTCCGCTGGTGAGGTAGGAGCGCAACCCCAGCCGCTCGCGCATCCCCGGCCGATAGGCCGCGGCCCAGTCCGTCAGCGGGCCATCGTCGAGGCCGAGTCCGGGCCACGCGAGCCCGACCGCCCGCTGCACGACCGCGCCGATCCCCCACCGCTGCGCGGTGGCGGTCACGGCCCCCGGGTCCGACGCGGCGACCGCACTGAGCTGGATGACGTCGCGCAACGAGCACGCGCGGACCGGGAAGTCCCCGACCGCGGCGTTGATGCAGGCATGGAGGAACGCCACCGCCGGCCCGAGGGTGGGCAGGGAACGGCCACCGAGCGGCAGCTCGGCCGGGGCGTCGAAGAGCTCCTCGAGCGGGATGGTGAGCCCGACCGGCCCGGTGACGAACGTCCGGTGGAGGTCGATCTCCCGGCCCTCGACCTTGAGCAGCGCCTCCTTCCCGAACTCCTCGTCGAACCCGGGGCGCAGCTCCGGGATCGGCTGCGTGCCGTCGAGCTCGCCCAAGATCGCGTCGCGTGCCCGCGCGAAGGAGCTCCCGGGCACCAGCAGGTCGAGGTCGGCGAACATCCGCCATCGCGGCGCCGGGTAGGCGAGGTGGGCGAGCGCCGGACCCTTGAACACCCGATAGGGAACGTCGGCGTCCTCGAGCACCGCGGCCACCCGGAGGAGGAGGCGCTCGAGCACCAGGGCCTGCTTGGCGAGCGCGAGCTCCTCGGCGCCGAGCGCCTCGAGCTGACGGTCGCTCACCGGGAACGCGCCCTCGGCAACCGCCGCGGCCAGCATCCCGAGCACCCGCTGCGCCCGGCTGTCGGCCATCGAGCGCGTCGAAGTCCGCGTCCGGGAGCACCGTCTCCGGGAGGTGCAGCCGCGTCGGGAGGCCGTAAGCCGTGACCGCGGCGAGGGCAACGCCGGTCCCGTTCCCGTTCACGCTCGTCAGCGTCCCACGCACAGCCACACCGCGGGCGCCATCCGAACCGCCGGCCGGGAGCCCGCCGGGAGCCGCGTACGATGTGACGATGGCGAAGCGCAAGACCCGCACGAAGACGCGCACCAAGGCGGGCACGAAGAGGCGCGCCGCGGTGCTCGAGGAAGGTGTCACCGCACCCGCCGACATCGACGAGGCCTTCGCACCCCGGGTGGTCGAGGACATCACCGAGATCGACATCGACGGCGAGCGCATCGTCATCGGCGGTCCGTGGGGAGGAGCCCAGGTCCTCAACCCGACGGCAGCGCTCGTGTGGCAGTTCCTCGACGGCAGCGCCCCCCTCGGCGAGCTGATCGACGACTTCTCCGACGCGACGGACACCAAGCGCAAGGTCGTGCGGCGCGACCTCCTCGACTTCACCCGGGCGCTCGGGCGCAGCGGGCTCCTCGTCGACGTCCGGGAGCCGATCGAGCTCATCGAGATGGAGCCGGCGGCGGCCCCGACGCACCTCGAGCCCGGTGAGGAGCTCGACGCGTTCACGCTCGCCGACCTCGACGGGACGGATCGATCGCTGCACGACTTCCGGGGCCGACAGGTCTTCCTGGTCAACTGGAACCCCGGATGCGGCTACTGCGTCTCGATCGCTCCCACGCTGGCGGACCTCGAGCACGAACTCGCTGCAGCAGGGGTCGACCTCGTCTTCGTCACGAGCGGTGACGTCGACGCGAACCGAGCGCTGGTCGAGCAGTCCGGGCTTGGCGCGCCGGTCCTCCTCAAGCGCGACGACATCGAGCCGTTCGGCCCGCTCGGCACGCCGGCGGCGACGCTGCTCGACGAGCACGGGGCCGTCGCGATGCCGCTCGCGATGGGCGCGCTCGAGGTGCCGGCTCAGGCAGCACGGCTGGCCGGAGTCGAGCTGCCGTCGGCGCCGGACGCGACCCCGGACGGAGCGTCGAGCGACGGGGCGGCGGACGACGCCGACTCCGGCATCCGCTATCTCCCGACCGCCGGAGGCATGTGCGGGCCCGGCGCAGCGAGCGGACCGACCACGGAGTGGGCCGGCACGCTGGCCCTCGGGCTGGGGGACACCCACGTCGGGATCCGCTACAACTCGGCGTCGACCCGCACGCTGCTCGAGCAGCTCTTCGTCGGGGCGGTGGTCGAGGATCCCTCGGTGCCGGACAACTACTCGGTCTCCCTGACCGGCGGGAGCGGCCGCAGCCGGGACCTGGAGCTGCTCGTACAAGGGAGCCGGCAGCACGTCCGCAGCCGCTCGCGTGCCCGCGTGCTGGCGGCGCTGCTCCAACACCTCTCCGACGACCTTCGCACCTCCGACGGTTCGCTGCTCCGGCTCGCCGCGACCCCGGCGGTCGCAACGGACGGATCGGCGATCCTCCTGCCTCCGGGCCTGATCGACGCCGTCGGCAAGCTCCAGCCGCGGCTCGCGAAGCTCGGCTTCACCTTCGCCGACGTGCCCATCGCGCTCGTCGATGCGGCGAGCGGCGAGCTCGTCGTGGAGCCACCGTCGGTGGCCCACGATCCGGCGGTCCTGACCGACGTCGACGCCGACGTCGAGCTCGGACGCTCCGAGCTGCCCCTCGTCCCGCCGGGTCGATACCCGCTCCGCGCCTGGTACCTGCCGGTCTGGGATCCCGACGCTACGAACGGCACCGGGGATGGCGACCTCTCCCCGGCCCTCGCCGTGGCGTCGACCATCGGGCAGTGCCGGACCGACGACATCCCCGCCGCCGCGGCCGACCTCGCCACCCTGGTACGGGCGATCCCGGTGCGGCCGATCTCGTACGACTCCGCAGCCGGGCTGGTCAAGGCGCTCGAGCGCTCCTGAATCCCGGCACCGGCCCCACCCGCCCGGAGCCGCGCCCCGCCCCACCCGGCATGCCTTCGGGCCGTCGTCCGGCGCCCGCGTGCAATTCGCCCCGGGTTGGGTGCAGACTGTGGTCATCCGCAGCGAGATCCGCCACGATGGGTGGTCAACGCGGCGGGCGCCTCAAGCGTCGGTCGGCACCGGCCGAAGACCCTCAATGCTGAAGGAGGTGGGGCGCATGGCCTCGGCGAAGCACGACGCACGGCTCAGGCAGCACGGCACCCCACCTGCCGCGACGCCGACCGCCCCGACCTCGGTCCAGACCGCGACGCGCGTGCGCCGACGGTTGGGGATGATGCTCCTGATGGTCGTGTTGGCGGTCGGCGTCGCCGCCGCGGCGCTGGGCATCCTCGTCGCCGGGAGCGAACCCGTCGTCGCGATCGTGGCCGCCGCGGTGCTCCTCGGGGTGGCCCTGCTCGTCGGCCTGACCATCGTGGCCGAGCGCCGTCGCCTCCGCGTCGAGGCGAATCGTCCGCCCGCGCTCGCGGTCGTGCAGTCCCCGAAGCCGGCGACGACCAACGGCGCCACGAGCATCAACGGCTCGGAGACCGGCACCAACGGCTCGGAGTGGATCACCGCGCCGCCGGCCGACGGCGACGTCGACGAGCGCACCCGCGGCCAGGCCGACCTCCTCGAGGAGCTCCTCCACTGGCACCCCAAGGGCGCCTGACGAACGTCACGCACCGCTACCGTCGATCACACGATGGCCGAGCGCACGCGCGTCCTCTGGGTGCTCAAAGGTCTCGGTCCGGGTGGTGCGGAACGCCTCGTCGTGCAGCACGCGAGCATGGGCGACCGCGACACGTTCGAGTTCGCCGCGGCCTACCTCCTGCCCTGGAAGCAGCACCTGGTCCCTGAGCTCGAACGCGTCGGCGTCGCCACCCATTGCCTCGACGTCCGCACGCCGGCCGACCCGCGTTGGGTCCACCGACTCCGACGCCTGGTCCGACACGGCGACTTCGACGTCGTCCACCTGCAGTCACCGGCGCTCGCAGCGCTCGCCCGTCCGGCACTCCGCGTCGCGCGATCGCGTCCTGCGATCGTCTACACGGAGCACAACCGGTGGCCGAGCTATCACCCCCTCACCGCGTCGCGAACCGGTGCACCCTCGGCCTCGACGACGCGACCATCGCCGTGTCCGAGGAAGTGCGCAGCTCGATGGGTCAGCGGCAGGCAGACGTCGAGGTCATCGTGCACGGGATCGACACGCGGCACGTCCGCCGGCACCTGACCGAGCGCACCGCCGTGCGCGCCGAGCTCGGGATCGGTGACGACGACGTGCTCGCCGTCACCGTCGCCAACCTCCGTCGCGCGAAGGGGTATCCCACGCTCATCGAGGCAGCGCGCCTCGTCGCCGACCAGGAGCCGTCGATCCATTTCGTCGCGGCCGGGCAGGGGCCGCTCGAGGACGAGCTGCGCGCCCGCGTCACCGCAGCCGGCCTCGACGCCCGCTTCCGGATGCTCGGCTACGTGCCCGACGCCGCGCGCCTGATCGCGGGCGCGGACCTCCTCGTGCTCGCGTCCGACCACGAGGGGCTGCCGCTCGCGGTGATGGAGGCGCTCGCCCTCGGGGTACCGGTCGTGGCGACCCGGGTCGGCGGCATCCCCGAGCTCGTCGAGGACCAGGTCAACGGGCTGCTCGTGCCTCCCGGCGACCCCGCGGCACTCGCGGCCGGCATCGGCGCCCTGGCGGACACCCCGACCCGCCGACGGCTGGCCGCCGGCGCCGACGCACGCGGTGCACAGGTCGACGGGGACGCGGCCGTCGTCCGCCTCGACGAGATCTACGCGGAGCTCGCGAACCCGCGCGTGCGCTGACCCTCACGCTCCTGCGCCGCGGCGGCGCTCGATCCAGCCGGCCCGCGACGACCAGCGAGACCACGGCGAGCACGTATGCACCCGCCACGATGACCGCCGCGGGTGCCGCGCCCTCGCGGAGCCCGGCGACCCGCGCCACGACGGCGACCAGACCCGCATGGACGATGAGCCACCGCGAGCGCCGACGCGCCCGCACGCCGCACCACCGGCCCGAGCACGAGCAGGCCGACGCACGCGACGCCCCCGACGACGGATCCCGGGCGAGCCTGCCCGCCGATCCCCGCCGTCCATACGAGGAGGCCGACCGCCGCGGCCGAGCCGGCGGCGCCGGCGCGCGCGTCACCGCGAGACCGAGCACCGCGGCCGCGAGCGCGGCGCCGGCAAGCGCGCGGACCTGCTCGGTGTCGGGCACGTCGACGAACACGCCGAGCGCGGCGATCGCGAGGCACAGGCCGATCAGCCGCGGACGCTGACGGTCGAGGTCCTGCACGAGGACCGCGGCCGCGACCGCCGAGCAGCCCACCAGGACGCGCACCCAGCCCGGCGCGACCGTCCCCACCGCGACGCCGAGGAGCGCCCCGCCGGGGACCGCCGCCGCGATCCGCACCACAGGGTGTGGCGCACGTGGTGAGCCGGGCGGCGCCACCGAGCAGCACCACACCCACGACCAGCGTGGCCGGCGCGAGGTCGACCGCCACCAGCCCGACCAGCGCGCCCAGCGACGCCGCGAGCCCGCTGCCGGCCCACCATCGTCCCGACACCACACGGACGACGGCGAGCGCCGCGACGACGCCCGCGGCGACGCCGAGGCCGACCCAGAACCCCGTGTCGCCGACCAGCACCCTCATCGAGCCGTAGCATCGCCCACGTGGCGAGTCGCGGTGGGCCGGGGCGCAGCGACGGCCCCGCCGTGACGATCGCGCACCTCACGACCACCGACATCAGCCTGCGCTTCCTCCTCCTGGCGCAGCTGCGGGCGCTGCGGGACGCGGGCGCCGACGTGCTCGGGATCAGTGCCCCCGGTCCCTGGGTGGCCGACCTCGAGCGTGAGGGGATCCGCCACGCGCCGCTCGGATCCTCGACGCGCTCGATGGACCCGATCGCGGACCTCCGAGCCGCCCGCGAGCTCGGCCAGATCCTCCGGCGCGAGCGCCCGACCGTCCTGCACGTGCACAACCCGAAGCCCGGGATCTACGGACGGATCGTCGGGCGGATCGCTCGCGTCCCCATCGTCGTCAACACCCTCCACGGTCTGTACGCGACCGAGACCGACCCCTGGTACAAGCGCGGCGTCGTGTACGGGCTCGAGGCGATCGCCGCGCGCTGCTCCGACGCCGAGCTCGTGCAGAACCCCGAGGATCTCGCGCTGCTCCGCCGGCGGCACCTGTCACCCCGCGCCCGGCTCCTGGGCAACGGCGTCGATCTCGATCGCTTCACGCCGCCCGATGCCGCCGCGCGACGTGCCGCGAGGGCCGCCCTCGGCGTCGACGACGACGTGGTCGTCGTCGGGTCGGTCGGCCGCCTGGTCGCCGAGAAGGGCCTTCCCGAGCTGTTCGCGGCGATGGCGCGCCTCGACCCGGCGCGTGCGGTGCTCGTGGTGGTCGGCGGTGACGGACCCGTCGAAGCCGGACGCGTTGGACCGGGGGATCGTCGCCCGCGCCGAGGCCGCCGGCGTCCGCCTCCTGGGCCATCGCGACGACATCGAGACCGTGTACCGGGCGATGGACCTGTTGGTGCTCGCCTCCCATCGCGAGGGCTACCCCCGGGCGGCCATGGAGGCGGCGGCGAGCGGGCTGCCACTCGTCGTCACCGACATCCGAGGGTGCCGGCAGGTCGTCGACCCGGGCCGCAACGGCGTGCTCGTACCGGTGGGCGATCCAACCGCGCTCGCCGACGCGATCGGGGGACTCGTCGAGGACCCCGACCGGCGAGTCGCGATGGGCGGTTCGAGTCGGGCCGTGGCGGTCGAACGGTTCGACGAGCGGGCCGTCGTCCGTACGGTGCTCGACACCTATCGGGAGATCGCGCGGGCGAAGGCCGTCACGCTGCCCTTGCGCGAGCTGCCATGAGCAGCCCATCGGTGCTGCACGTGATCTCGTCCACCGACCGCCGGGGGGCCGAGCTGTTCGCGCTGGACCTCGACGCCGCACTGCTTCGGCGGGGGTGGCGGTCGCGGGTGGTCGCGCTCGCGCCCGGAGCCGCCGGCGGGCTGCAGGTCGAGGTGTTGGGGCCGAGCGTGCGTTCGGCCCGCACCCTGCACGCGCTGCGCCGCGCCGCCCGCGAGGCCGACGTCGTGATCGCGCACGGCTCCTCGACGCTGCCGGCCTGTGCGCTGGCGCTCCTCGGCACCCGCGTCCCGTTCGTCTACCGCAACATCGGCGACCCCGCGTTCTGGGCCTCCACACCACTCCGGCGCGCGCGCGTCCGTTGGTTCCTCGGCCGCGCCGCGATCGTCGTGGCGGTGGCGCAGGGGGCCGAACGCCAGCTGACGGACCGGTTCGGGGTCGGGGCGTCGCGCGTCAGGACGATCCCGAATGGTGCGCCCGGCGCGCGCAACGCCCCCGTCGATGCGGAACATCGACGGGCCGCTCGTGAGGCACTCGGGCTCGCTCCCGGTACGGCAGTGGTCGTCGTGGTGTCGGCGCTCAGCCCGGAGAAGGACGTCGCCCTCGCGATCGAGGGGATCGGGGCACGCCCCGACTTCACGCTGCTCGTCGCCGGCGACGGCCCGGAACGCGGCGCGCTCGAGGAGCTCGCGAGCGAGCGAGCCCCCGGACGGGTCCGCTTCCTGGGCTCGCTCCCCGATCCCGGCCCGGCCTACGAGGCAGCGGATGTGCTGCTGCTCCCCAGCCGGACCGAGGGCCTCCCCGCAGTGCTCATCGAAGCGGGGCTTCGGGCCCTCCCCGCGGTCGTCACCGACGTGGGCTACGTGCGGGACGTCGTCGTCGACGACGAGACCGGGGTGATCGTCCCGGCAGGCGACGTCGACGCGATCGCGGCTGGGTTGGATCGGGCCCTGGAGCACCGGGATGCGTTCGGCCGGGCCGGGCGGGATCGCTGTCTGCGCCGGTTCGAGATCGAGCCGGTGGCCGACCGGTGGATCGGAGTCCTGGACGCGGTGTCGGCCCGGTCCCCGAGGTAGGTCACCGGGCGTCAAGCCGCCCCGCGAACCGGTCGATGTCAGCCGGGAGGTGTTTCGGCCCCTTTCCTGGTGAGGCGGGCCGCGCCTAACCTTTGTCCACAGGGAAGGCTGGGAGGGCACGAAGAGTGGCAGGGATCTCGCCGGAGGATCACGGAGCGTGGTCGAGCGCAGGCTTCGGACCGAGGTTCGCCCGCGCCGCCAGCCGGGTCCGGGTCGACCTCCCGCTGGCCGCGCTCGACGTCGTCCTCATCGCCCTCAGCTACTTCGTCGTCCTGATCATGCGCTTCGACGGGATCAGTCCCCGACACCTGGTGGGGACGCTTCGCCTGGTTCGTCCCGATCGCCTGCGTGGTCCACATCGTCGCCAACGCGATCTGCGGCGGGTACGGCCGCTGGTGGCGCCACGCGGGGATCGACGAGGCTCGGCGCCTGGTCCTCGCCGGCACGTTGAGCGCGCTGATCCTGGTCACCGCCTTCGGGTTCGGCCCTCGCGCGATGCCGATCTCGGTCCTCGTCATCGGTCCGATGGTCGCCACCGCGCTGCTCGGCCTCGTCCGGTTCCAGTCACGGCTCTTCGCGTTCAACCGCAACCGTGACGGCGTGGCCGGCGCGCTTGCGCGTCGTCGTGGTCGGCGCGGGGCGCACGGGCGCGACGG
This sequence comes from uncultured Acidimicrobiia bacterium, assembly GCA_963809885.1. Lineage (GTDB taxonomy): Bacteria > Actinomycetota > Acidimicrobiia > IMCC26256 > PALSA-555 > JALHSW01. The sequence continues at coordinate 736,672 of CAWELA010000002.1, forward strand.
CGCTCCGCGAGATGCACCAGAACCCCGGCCTCGGCTTCGTGCCGATCGCGATCGTCGACGACAACCCGACGCTGCGCCACCGCTCGTTGCACGACGTCCCCATCGTCGGTGGGCATCGACAAGCTCCACGACGTGATCCGCGACCGTGACGTGCACCTCGTGCTGCTGGCGGTCCAGTCGACGCGCGGTGAGGTCGCACGACGGGTCGCCGACGCGGTGAACGGCACCGGCATCCCGATCCGCGTGGTACGCAAGGCCAGCTACTGGGTGCACGGTGCGCCGCTGCAGCACCTCCGCTCGCTGACCATCGACGACCTCCTCGGGCGCAACCAGGTCGAGATCGATCTCGAGCCGATGCGCAAGCTCCTGCAGGGCCGGCGCGTGCTCGTCACCGGTGGTGGCGGCTGGATCGGTTCGGAGATCGCCCGCCAGGTCTCGGGCTTCGACCCGGCCGAGCTGGTGCTGCTCGACCACGACGAGACCCACCTGTTCGACGCACGGCAAGAGGTCCCGGGCGCGCGCGTCGTCCTCGCCGACGTGCGCGACCGCGACGTGATCCACACCACCTTCGCCGAGCTCCGACCCGAGGTCGTCTTCCACGCCGCGGCCCACAAGCACGTCCCGATGCTCGAGGACTACCCGTGCGAGGCCATCCGCACCAACGTGCTCGGCACCGCGAACGTCGTCGACGCAGCGCGCGCGGCCGGGGTCCCCAACCTCGTCGCGATCTCCACCGACAAGGCCGCCCAGCCCACCAACGTCATGGGGGCGTCGAAGTGGCTCGCCGAGCAGATCGTGCTCACCCGCGCCCCGAAGGACTCCGCGTACTGCTCGGTCCGCTTCGGCAACGTGCTCGGGAGCCGGGGCAGCGTCATCCCGACGTTCCAGCGGCAGATCGATGCCGGCGGTCCGGTGACCGTGACCGACCGGTCGATGACCCGCTACTTCATGAGCACCGACGAGGCCGTGCGCTTCGTGCTGCTCGCCGCGGCGATGGCCAGCGGTGCCGAGGTGCTCGCGCTCGACATGGGTGAGCGCGTGAACATCTACGAGCTCGCGGAGCGGATGATCCGCCTCTCCGGGCTCCGGGTCGGGCACGACATCGAGATCGACGTCGTGGGCCTGCGCCCCGGCGAGAACCTCGACGAGGCGGTGGTCGGCACCCGCGAGCACGCGGTGCCCTGCGCCGACGGACGCCTGACCTCGATCGCGCCGGTCCGGATCCCCGTGCCCGTCGTCGAGTCGACGCTCGACGAGCTCGGCACGCTGGCCCTCGCCGGTGAGGGCGCCCTCGCCCGCGTCGTGCTCCTCGAGGCCGCGTCACCGGCGGCTCGCGCCGAGACCGCCTGACCCGCGGTCCGATTCGAGACCGCCCCCCGTAGCATCGACTGATGCCGTCCGGCTCGCTGCTCGCGATCGCCGCATCTGACCGCTGGCTCCTCGCCTTCGCGCTGGCCGCGCTCGCCGTGCTCGTCGGGGGCACCCTGCTGCGGCGCGCGGCGAAGCACGCCCGGGCCCGGGCTCGCGCCCGCGGCGAGGAGACCCGCGGCCTGCGACGCAGCGCCGGGGTCCTGCTCGTCGCGGGTCCGTTGGTCGGGTTCCTGACCTCGCCCACGTTCGGCGAGCACGCATTGATCGCGGTCGTCGGTGCGGTCGCCCTGGCCGTGATCGGCGTGGCCGCCGACCGGCGCCCGGACGCGGACCGGCTCATCTTCTGGAGCATCCTGGTGGTAGCGACGCTCGCCGTCGTCGCCGGGGTGCGCGTGGGACCCACGGGGGTCGACGTCCTCGACCTGGCGCTCGCGGTCGGCGTCGTGGCTCTCGCGACGGCCGCCGCGAACGGGTTCGGCAACACCGAGGGACTCGCGTCCACGTTCGGCGCCGAGGGCGCGCTCGGCGTGCTCGCGTTGGCCGGCTTCGCCCACCAGGACTCGCTCGCGGCGGTCGCCGCGGGACTCGCCGGCGCCTGCATCGCGTTCCTCGCGTTCAACCTGCGCCCGGCCTCGCTGTTCGTGGGCCGCGGTGGACGTCTCGCCATCGGCTACGTCCTGGCGGTCGGCGCTCTCTCGGTCGACCTGCCCATCGAGCCGATCGGACGGCTCCTCGTCCCCGCGATCCTCCTCGGCCTGCTGCTCCTCGACGGCCTGGTCGTCGCGATCGATCGGGTCCGCCGGCGCCAGTCGCTCGCGGCAGCCCGGCGCGACCACCTGCTGCATCGGCTCGAGTCGCGGCGGTGGTCGACCGGCGAAGCGATCGTCGGGCTGCTCGTGGCCCAGCTCGGCCTCGTGCTGCTCGCGGTCTTCACCGGGCGGGGCGTGCTCGCCGTCGGTCTCGGCGTCCTCGTCGCCGCGATCATCGTGGGCGCCATCGGGATCGAGGCGACCCGAGCGCAGCCCGGCCAGGAGCCCGCGAGAGGTCTCCCCCGCGGTGCGCGCATCGCGGTGGGGGTCGGCGTCGCGCTCGTGGCGTTCGCGACCCTGCCCGCGGTGCTGGCGGTCCCCGACGTGAAGCAGTCGATGGAGGCCGGGCGCAGCGACGCCGCGCGGGCCCTCGCCGCCGCGCGGGAGGGCGATGCCGCGACCGCGGAGCTGAGCTTCCGCCGCGCCGCCGGGTCGTTCCAGGAGGCGAGCGACCAGCTCCACGGCACGCTCCTCGCCGGGGGCACGCTCGTCCCCGGTCTGGCCTCGAACCTGCGCGCGGCCCGCACGCTCGCCGACATCGGGCTCGACCTCGCGAAGTCGGGTGAGAACGTGACCGCCGCGGTGGACCCCACCGCCCTCGAGGTCGTCGACGGACGCCTCCCGCTCGACCAGGTCCACGCGGTGACCCCGGCGCTCGAGGACGGTCGGCGTGCGCTCGACGACGCGCTGAGCCGGCTCCAGGATCTCGACGACCCGTACCAGCTCTCCGTCGTCGGCGAGGCCCGTGACGACATCTCGCGCCAGCTCCGGCGCGCCGCCAAGGAGGCGCGCAACGCCGCCGCAGCCGCTCGCCTCGCGCCCGTCATCTTCGGCGAGGGCGCAACCCGCACCTACCTGCTCATCGTGCAGAACAACGCTGAGCTCCGCGCGACCGGCGGGCTGATCGGCAACTGGGCCCTGCTCACCGTGGCCGACGGCAAGGTGAGCGTCGGCGAGATGCACGACCCGTCGGAGTTCAACGCTGCGCTCGGCAACGCGACCGCCGCGCAGCTCGACGTGCCGGCCGGCTTCCTGGAGCGGTTCCCCTTCCGCCCCCAGTTCGCGATGCAGGACGCCAACGTGTCGGAGGACTTCCCGACCGCGGCGAGGATCCTCACGAGCCTCGCGCCCGACGTCGGCCTGCCGGAGCTCGACGGCGTGCTCGCCGTCGACCCGGTCGGCCTCGCCGCGCTCCTCGAGCTCACCGGGCCCGTGCGGGTCGCCGGCTGGCCCGAGGACGTCACCGCGAGCAACGTCGTCGACATCACGCTGCGCGACCAGTACGCGAAGTTCGAGAACGACCCGCGGCGCAACACGTTCCTCGGCGACGTCGCGCGGGAGGTCGTCGACACGGCGACGTCGACGAACCTCGGGTCGCCCGCGAAGATCGCGAAGGTGCTGGGCGGCGCGGCGCACGAGGGTCACGTGCAGCTCGCCTTCGCCCGCCCGAAGGAGCAGCGCCTCGCCGAGCAGCTCGAGGTCGCCGGCGAGCTGGCGCCGGTGCGCTCCGACTCACTCGCGGTGAACACCCAGAACGCCGCTGCGAACAAGATCGACTACTACCTCGACCGCCGGATCGAGTACCGGGTGCACCTGGAACCCGACGCCGACCTCCGCGCCGCGACCGTGCAGGCACGCCTCACCATCCGGCTGGAGAACACGGCGCCCGCCACGGGGCTGCCCCGGATCGTCATCGGCCCGTTCGACGAGAACTACGTCGCCGGCGAGAACCGGAGCCTGGTCTCCGTGTACTCGCCCCTCGGCGTGCTGCAGATGACGGTGGACGGGCAACCGGTGGACTTCACCGCCGGGACCGAAGCCGGCCGCTCCGTCTACTCCCACGAGGTGGCCATCCCGGCCCAGAGCGTCCGGACGGTCCGGCTGCACCTCTCGGGCCGGATCCGGCTCCGCCCCGAGTCCTGGTACGACCTCCGGCTCGACCACCAGCCCACGATCGAACCCGACCGGATCCAGACCGCGGTCCAGGTGGCACAAGGCTGGGAGGTCCTCGACGCCCCGGGGATGGTCCAGCCCTTCGACCGCCTGGCCACGGGCGTGGTCCACCTCGACCGGGACCGGCGGGTGCGGGTCGAGGTCGCGCCGAAGCCCCCTGCGCTCAACCTCTGGGAGCGCCTCGAGGCGGGCACCTGAGGGCCCCGAAGGCGCCTCCAGGGGCGATTTGACCACTCTTCGCGGTGGACAGAGGCCTCTGGTTGTGACAGAGTGGTCGTCTGAGACAGGGTGAACGACGGCCGCTGGGAGGCTGGAAATGCGCAGGATGCTGAAGCTCACGTTGCTGGTGACGGTGTTCGTCATCGCGCTCGCAGCTCCCGCGCTGGCCCAGGCCACCGACGACTACACGGTCACCGTGGGTGGCGAAGTCGTGACCCGCGCCGACGGGGGTACCGGCTCGGGGCAGCTGCCCTTCACCGGCTCGAACAACACCCCGTCGCTCGTCGCCATCGGCCTCGCAGCCGTTGTCGTCGGTGGCGTGATCGTCGTCGCCGCCCGCCGCCGCTCGCAGGTGCTCGTCCGCACCTGAGCCGACCGGCCGTCACGACCACGTGACGTCGCCCGCGGACAGCGCGCGAGACGGGCAGTTCCGACTGCTCGTGCTCTGCTCCGCCAATCGCTGCCGCTCCCCACTTGCCGGAGCCATGTTCGAACGCGCGCTGGCGGCCCGCGGGGTCGATGCCGTGGTCCTCACCGCCGGCTTCGGCACGGGCGAGCACCCCGCGACCCGGAACACGCTCGTGGTCGCCGACCGCCGCGGCCTCGCCCTGGACAAGCACCGAAGCCGCCACTTCGCTGCCGAGCTCGACGGCGTCGATCTCGTGTTGACCATGGAGCGGCTCCACGTCCGCGACCTCGTGGTGGCGGACCCGAACCTCTGGCCGCGGAGCTTCACCCTGAAGGGGGCGGTGCGGTGCGCCGAGACCATCGGGCCGCGCGGCGAGGACGAGCCACTGTCGGCATGGCTGCAGCGCCTCCACTCCGGGCGTCGTTCGCAGGATCTGCTCGGGACCTCGAGCGACGACGAGGTGGCGGACCCAGCCGGTGGTCCGCTCGTCGAGCACGAAGAGACCGCCGACGAGCTCGAGGACCTGGTGCAGCGATTCGTCGACCTCGCGTGGCCGGCCGCCACTGCCATCGCGTGGTCAAACGGGGCGTGATTCCTTCCAGACGTATCAGCGCTTCACACCACCGACTTCCTCGGCAGCAGCGCACCAGCCGCGTCGAGCACCAGCTCGACGGCGGCATCGAGATCACCGATCGTCAGCCGAAAGCACTCGGCCTTCCGAACCACCTCGGCCAACAGGTCAAGCGCGCCCCGCGTCGCTCACCTGAAACCCGAACGCGTTCTCCATCAGTTCAATCACGGTCTCGGAACGGCTCATCGGGATCAGCTCGGTCTCAGCTCCCGGCACGTAGCGCGGGAAGGCAATCATTCGGACCCGACAAGGCCCCCCGAGTCGACCGACATCGTGCGCGGGTACTTGCCATTGGTGCGCCTTGTACGCGCCCGACGCGAGATCGGCATTCGGTTCGAACTCGCTGAAGAGCGACCAAGATCCAGGATCGAGTGAGAAGGGCTTCGGGTACGGCTGGGCCATCAGGGTCCACCGATCGATCGCCACGGCCTCGTCGGTGAGGTACCCGGAGCCGGCCCGCACCAAGCCGGCGGAAAGCGTCGACTTTCCAGCTTCCATCGCGGCCGGGAAGATCAGACCCGCACCGCCGTGCTCGACACCGGCAGCGTGCAACACCACAGTGCGGCAACCCTCGACAGCACGACGATTGACATGCTGCACCAAGCTGGAAACCAGCTCTTCGGGTTTCGCCGCAGAGAACATGAGCTCACCGTCCAAGGTGAGCCCACACTGCGGATCGAGACCGGGAGTGACGACCGTCGAGAACTCGTAGTGGTGCCGTCCGCCGTGGAAGGTCGCGAGGTCGGCGAACAGCTCGCTGACGTATCGAATGAATCGCGGGTCCTCGGCGTGCACCCGAAACGAGAATCCCAGAGCGTCGAACCAGCCGCTCTCGTGCACCGGATCAGGCTACCGAGGAAACGGTCGCGGCCCCGCCGGGCTCAGGTGCAGGGGCCGCAGTAGACCTGCATGGCGAGCTGGTCGTACTTGTCGCAGGAACCCGCGGATCCCGAGTTGCAGGGCAGCCCGGGGAACGTGATCTGCGTAGCTGGACCGTTTGGACCGGCCCCTACTGTCCCAGACTGGCAGAGGCTCCCCGCGTGCCCGGCGACCCCAGCCACGAACGTGCAACTGTTGCAGGCGCTGACGATCTGGAAGACGACAGCAGATCCTGTGCCCCCGACGCTCGACGCCTGACCTTGGCAGTTCCCAGCAGATGTCTTCGTGACACAGTTCTTCAGGTCATTGCATGCGGTATCCGGATCGCACCCAGGAAGCGTGCTCGTGCACGGGATGTCGTTGCAGTTGAACTGGCAAGCCGCGCCGTTCGCCGTGATGCGCGTGCAACCGCACGGACCAGTGACCGCGGCCGCCGCGGGAGAAGTGAGGCTGCCGATGATCACCGGGGCCGTCCACGCCGCCGCTCCCACGATCGCAGCGCGTCGGATCAACGTCCGCCGATCGATCCCCGCCGGATCCCGTTCGGTGTCCGTACTCGCGATCGCCATTTCCCAACTTTCCCCAGTTGCTCGATTGACCACTCAGTGCGCGAAGGTTACTCGGATCTTCGGCGCCTGGCAATCCCGGGAACGACCCACAGGACGGAACTGACCACCCATTGCGGTCAAGAGGGGTTCGCCTGACGCACCTGCACCACGGGCCCGAGCGAGCGGCATTTCGGCCTTCACCGGCGCCGGGAAGGGCGGCGGGGAGCAGCCTTCGGCCGGGCCGCGTCGAGGACGAGCGGTGCAGCAAGCAGGACGAACACGAACGGCATGAGCTGGGTCCGCTCCCGAGCCAGGATGCCGAAGTTGGCCACCGTCCCGAACGCATAGACGAACATGAGGGTGAAGACGATCGCCGTGGCGTAGTAGGGCTGGTCCCGCAGCCGCCTTCGGATCCCCCAGATCCGCCGCCACGACGTTGCGCACAGCACCACGAGGAGCAGGCCCTCCGCGGTGGTGAGCAGCTGCTCGGTGCCGCTCGCCTCGAACGGGAAGGGGCGGACGAGCACGGTGACTGCGGCGGCCGGGTAGCCCGATCGGCGACCGGGGGTTCGGCGGCGAGAACTCAGAGCCGCCTTGGGTCGTCTGCTCGTTGACCCGGTCGAGGGCCGAGTTGAGCGACGTCGAACGCCTGGGTGTCGCCCTTGTCGAGCAGCTCCTGGGTGCGACTGACGAGGACGCCCCCGAGCAGCACCACGACGGCGAGACCCACGACCTTGGCGATCAGGGCAGGGCTGATCTCACCACGCCCGGCTGACTCGCGTCGCCCGATGAAGAGACCAATCGAAAAGGCGAGCAGGGCGAGAAGGGCCACGTGCGGCCGCACGAAGCTGCCGGCGAGGAGGCCGAGCGCGAGCAGCGCGTACCCGCCGGGTCGCCGGGCGAACACGCGGGCGGCGCCGAGCATCGCGATCCCGAGCGTGAAGAGCATCCACGACTCCTTGCCGATGCTCGACGGCCAGAACGCGAGCGACGGCCACAGGAAGATCAGCAGCGCGTAGCGGCGATGGTCGGCGTCAGGGAGAGCGGTCACGAACGCCCGGTAGAGCATCACGCAGCCGAAGAAGCCGAGCCAGGTGAACACGAGGAAGTTCGCGAAGTTGTTCGCACCGGTCGGCACGCTCACGAGCCCGGTCACGTAGCGGAGCCCGCCGGTGCCGGGGACCGGCGCGCCGGTGTCGACGTCGAAGTGGAAGGCGCGGAAGCTGTCGGCGAGCTCGGCACCGACCTTCTGGTACACGTTTGCGTCCACGGCATGGGACCATCGGTAGTAGGAGCCCCCGAAGCGCAGCGCGAGCCCGGTCGCCATGATCCCGGTCGAGATCGAAGCGGGTCTCGACCCGCGCGGCACGCACCAGCATCGGGGCGGTCAACGCCAGGAGCACCGGCGCCAGGAGCAACCCCGCCTGCGTTGCCTCACCGTCCGACGAGCCACGACCACGCGAAGAGCACGAAGCACAGGAGGAACGCGAAGCAGCGCGACGACGCGCCACGGTTCGCGTCTCGGGCCGCCGCGACGCGATCGCGCCGCGTGGATGACGCCATCAGCTCGAGCGCCGAGGCTTCCGCTTCTGACGACGGCTCTTCGGCTCCGGGGCAGGCTCGTCGTCCGCAACGGTCGCGACGGCGGCGATCTCCTCAGTGCGTCTCGGAGTCTCCGAGCCCCTCGCCATCGCCCGGCGCGGTGGAATCGTCGACCGAGGACGCGGCCTCGCCGGCCCAAGCCACCGCGTCGTCGTCCGCGGTGGCGGGCTCCGCCGCGGTCGCCACCTCGCCGGCCACGTCCGGAGCACGCTCCGTCGGCGTCCTCCTCCTCGACCGGGGGTGAATCGCTCGGCGCGGCCTCCTTCGCCTCGGGGGTTCGCGAGTAGTAGTAGTACTCGTCGTTCGACACGGTGTCGTCGCCGACGAGCACCACGCCGGCGATCGGGGCCTCGACCCGTTCGAGGAGCCGGCGGGTGCGCACGGCGCCGTCGAAGGTGGTGACGTTCGGGCGCGCGATCAGCACGACGAGATCGACGACCGGGATGATCTCGATCGCGTCGTTCGTGGTCAGCAGCGGGGCGGTGTCGAGCAGGATCACGTCGAAGCGGTCTCGGGCCGTGGCCACGACCTGGCGTTGTGCGGCGATCACCTGTGCCGGGTTCGCGCTCGGGTCCGACACCACGCCCGACACGACCGCGACCCCGGGGATGTCCGACTCCTGCACCCGACGCGGCTGATGCTCCACGCCGAGGTAGCGGTGCAGCGTGGGCCGTCGGAAGTCGCAGTTCACCGCGAGCACCGACGCCCCGGACTCGGCGAACACCGCGGCGAGGTTCGCCGTGGTCGTGCTCTTGCCCTCGTTCGGCTGGGCGGAGGTGACGAGCACGACGAGCGACGTCGCGTCGTCGGTGGCTGCCTCGGCCACGAAGGCGGCCGCGGCGGCTGCCTCGGCGCCGGAACCCTCACCATTCGCGCTCGGCGAGCCCTGGGTCACGTGCTGGAACAGCAACGCCGAGCGCACCGCGCGGTGCGCCTCGGCGGTGCGCGAGAGCGGCGCGGTCCGCGAGAGCACCTCGTCGTCGTCCTGCTGGTGCCGCGAGAGCTTCGGCACCTCGGCGAGCACGGGCACGCCGTAGGCCTCCTCCACGTCCTCGCGCGAGCGAAGCCGCCGGTCGAGGTGATCGGCGGCGATCGCCAAGCCGGCCCCGATGAGGAACCCGAGGAACGCACCGAGGGCGCCGCGGGACACCGGGCCGGTGAAGCTCGAGCTCGAGTCCGACACCGACGTGTCGCTGCTCGTGCCGTTGCTCGTGTCGACCCGAGTGACGTTCTCGCCCAGCTGGCCGCGGCTCAGGCGCTCGTTGTACTCGGAGGAGCCGATGGGCACCGGGGTCGCGTCCTCGAGCGTGGTGAGGAGCACCGCCGGCGCGCCCTGGTCCGCGAGCTGCTGGAACTGCTCGTAGGTGAGTCGGTACTGGTTGACCAGCCCGTCGCGCTGCGCCTTCACGACGTCACCGCCGCCGGCGGCGACCTGGGCGTCGAGCGCGCTGATCTCGGCCTGGACCTCGTCGAGGCGCTTCACCACCTGGTCCCGCCGGGAGTCGAAGCGCTTTTGGTCCTTGTCGGACAAGCTCGCCACCAGCTCGCTGGCGAAGGCGTTGGCGATGTCCTCGCTCTCGCGGGCCGAGGGCGCGGCCGCCGTGATGTCGAGCGTGCCGGCCACCGAGTTGGTCGTGACGATGATCCGCTCCGCGAGCGAACGGCCGTCCTGACCGAGCTTCTTTCCTACTCGCTCCGGCACGTCGCCCGTGGTGGTGAGGACGGCGATCTGATCCAAGTTCGTGAAGGCGGAGCTGTTCGAGTCGCTGCTCGTGTTGTCGAGGAACATCACGTGCGTGGCCTTGTAGAAGCGACCACTGTCGCTGCTCGAGCTGGCCAGCGCGGTCCCGGCGCCGATCGCCGCGCCCGCGACGACTACCGCCAGGATCAGCGCCCAGCGGCGGCGCAGGATTCGGAGGTAAGCGAGAAGATCCATGGATGCACCCGATCAGCGACTCTGCCGGGGCCACGGTGCCGCGCAGCGTCGCGGGCTCGGCTCGACAGCATCGAATGCTAGCCCCCAGACCCTCCACTCCCGGCGCGTGGGCACGGCGGCGCGGAGGTCGACCGGGAGGACCGAAGACGAGACCGTCACCCCAGAGTCGTCGGCGCGGAAGTCACCATGGTGAAGCCCTCATTCTCTCGAGGCTCCGGCTCCAACGAACACCGAATCGCCGTCGCCGCGCCTGCGGTCCTCAGCGCATGCCGGAGAGCTCGAGGATCTCGCGAAAGAACGGGTTGTCGTGCTCCAACTGGGCCGCGGCATCGAACCCCTGGAGCTCACCGTCGTGGATCACCATGATGCGTCCGCAGATCGTCAGCGTCGACAGCCGGTGTGCGATGACGAAGACGGTCGTACGGGGGGCCAGGTCGGCCATCGTCTCGCGCATCAACGCCTCGGACTTCGGGTCGAGGGAGCTGGTGGGCTCGTCGAGCACGACGACCTCGGGCTCCTCCACGAGGGCACGCGCGATGCAGAGCCGTTGGCGTTGGCCGCCGGAGAGCTGACCGCCCCGCTCGCCGGCGGGCGTCTCGTAGCCGAGCGGCCACGACATGATGTCGTCGTGGAGGTGCGCCTGGCGCGCGGCTCGCTCGATCGCCGCATCGTCGACGTGCTCGCGATAGAACCGGATGTTGTCGGCGATCGTGCCCGCGAAAAGGCGAGGCTCCTGGGGTACGAACGTCACGTGGTGATACCAATCGTCGAGCGACAGTTCGCGCACGTCGCGGCCCCCGGCGAGGATGCGACCGCCCGTCGGGTCTCGGAGTCGCAGCACCAGCTGCACCAGCGTCGACTTCCCGGCGCCCGACGGCCCCACGATGCCGACGATCTCACCGCTGGGAACCGTGAAAGACACGTCGTGTAGCACCGACTGATCGACCACGTACTCGAAGTCCACGTGCTCGAAGACCAGCTGACCGATCGAGCGCACCGAATCCCCGCCCCTCGGTGCGGCCGCGGCGCGGTATCGAGCCTCCTCGGCCTGCAGCGTCTCGAAGTACGGGGCACTCTCGTGCAGGGCTTGGAGGCTGGTCTGTGCGGTCTGGCCGTAGGTGAGGGAGCGCAACATGATCAGGATCACCCCGCCCAGGGACGCAAGACCCGAGAAGTCGGCGGCGTACGCAAGCGCCAGCGCGCCGACCACCAGGAGCAGCGCGGTGGCCTGATAGACCGCGGGAGTGAGCTGGCTGAGGAAGCGCGTGTCGCGCTGCCGCGCTGCCGCTCGGTCGGTCTGCTCGTCGATACGACGTTGCACCTGCTCCTCGACCTCGAAGATCCGGACCTCCTGGGTGGTGGCCGCCAGCTCGGTGAGCGTGGTGGCGAAGTCGAGGTTCGAGTCCGCCGCCCGTCGGGACCGGCGGCGGACAGCAGACCGGACGGGGCGGAGCACCGCGCCGATGAGCAGCGCTGCAGACGCAACGACCAGGGCGGCGGGAAGGCTGACGACCACCGCGGTGAGGATGAACGCACTCAGATTGAAGACGGCCACGGTTCCCTGAGTCAGGCTCAACACCGCCCCCGAGCACGTGAGTGTGTACGTGGTGAGCAGCTCCTGGAGGCGGCCCTCGCGCTCCTCGGCTTGGAGCGACCACGAGGCGCGCAGGTAGAGGCCGGCCAAGCGCTTGCGCGTGCTGCTCATCACGCTCGTCGTGGTGGTAGCTGCGAGTCGCGCTTGCGCGGCGTTCAACGCGAACCGCACCAGCACCAACGCAGCCGCCAGCGCGATCAGTGCGGTGAGCGCAACGGTCGCGTGAAACGGCCCGGCGTCGATCGGGATCCGGTCGCGATGGGCACCCTTTGCCGCCAGCGCGAACGCGATTCGGGCGATCAGCACGAGCACGCCCGCCTCGGCGAACCCTCCCACGACGGCGGACAGCGCCAGCAGCGCCAGTCGGCGGCGTTGCCCGACGAGGAACGGGGAGATCATCGCCCGCAGGGGCTCGCGCTTTGAAACCTCGTGCTTGCTCATGACAGGGACTCGAGCAGGCTCACCAGCACCTCAGCACGCGGCTTCCCTACCATGCTTCCCGACGACCCGGGCGACCGCGAGGATAGGCGACCAGGTTGTCCCCAAGCCGCCTCCTCGGCGCTGCTCGGTCGGTTCACTCGCGCGACGTGGCAGTCATCGAGCACCGACGAGGTTCAGCAGCGCGGAGTGTCCGCCACTCATGACGGCCCGGCAGCGACTCAGCGGGTCGTCCGACGACAGGCGCAGGCGCGAGACGCGAAGCCAATCGACGTTCGGCCCGGCGAGTCGATGGTCGAAGACCGCTCCGACCTCGTAGCCGAGGTCCCGGAGCGCACTCTCCGTCTCCGGGGTCCAGTCACCGTTCGGATACGCGAAGGAACAGGCTGCGTCCGGTACCAGGTCGCGCAGCCAGGCGTGCGCCCGCTCCACCTGCTCTCGCTGTGCCCGCGGATCGCACGTGCCCAGGCACGGATGGTCCCAGGTGTGGTTGCCGACGTCATGACCAGCGGCGAGCCATCCCCGGAGCTCCTCGGTCGTCAGCTGCCGAGTGGTCGGGAGCGCGCCGGTGGCGCGTTCGAGGTCGCGCGTGACCTGTTGCACGACCGCACGGCGATCGGCATCCGGCCGGGTCTTGAGGTGCGCCACGAGGGACCCGTCACGCCACGGTCGGCCATCGACGACCGGTGCGAGTCCCGACGCGAGAGCCTGGTCGATGACCTCCCACCAATAGGGAGCGTGCGTGTCGACGAGGCCCGGACACACGAAGAGCGTGGCCGAGATCCCGAGCCCCTCGAGGACCCCCTGTGCGTGGTCGACGACGCTCGGCCGACCGTCGTCGAAGGTGATCCAGACCGCACCACGGGGGAGCCGCTCCTGGCCCCGGGCCGCCGCACGCACTGCAGTCAGCCCGACCGGGGTGAAGTGCTCGCTGATCCACGACATCTGGCGCGCGAACCGCTCCGGCTCCGGCACCTCGTGATAGGCGATGACCCGAAGTCTCCCGCGAGTTGCCGAGCCGAACGCCGCCGACACCCATCGATTGCCGATGAGCGAGGACGCGAGTCTTCGACGGGTCGTCATCCGACGCCGGACACTACCGCCCGCGTTCGGCATCGACCGTCGCGCGTCCGCCGGCCGCGCACCCGCGCGGCTCGACCGCGACGAACCCCGATAGGGTCATGGCCGAGGCGCGCGCGGTCGAGGCTCGGCGGACGAGCGCTCGTGGAGCGAACCGCATGAGTGGTCCGAAGAACCCCCTCGCGACATTGCGATCGACGCCGCCCAAGGAGGTGGCCCGCCTCGCGTACCGAAAGCTGGTGTACCGCAAGATCGCGATGGGACGCTTCGGCGCGCGCGCCGGCCTCCACACACCGGTCGACCCGCCGACCCCTCGTCGGATCGAGGTGCTCGGCCCCGATTCGTACCGCCGGGTCCTGGGCACGTCGCCCCATCTGACGTCCGACGACCTTGCCGACTTCGACCGGCAGGCGTCGCGCTGCATCGTCGCCTACGACGGCGACCGTGTCGCCGCCAGCACCTGGATGACCTGGGGCGATGTCCATGTCTACGAGCTCCATCGCACGCTCCCGGTGCCGGAGGGCGAGCACTTCAGCACAAGAAGCTTCGTGCATCCCGACTACCGCGGGCAGTCCCTGCTGAGTCACATGATCCAGCGCTACGCCGCAACGGTAGGGCCTGCCGACGAGATCTGGGGGCTCGTGTACCACTGGAACGTCGCGTCGATCCGCTCACTCGACAGGATCGGGTGGCTCTGGTCGGGCGAGTACTGGACCACGTTCACGATGGGCATGAAGCGCTCGGGCCGCCGTCGGTTCGCGCCGCGCCCCGCGATGGATGGCGCTCGCCCGAAGTGATCGACTCCACCGGGAACCGCCCGCCCTGCCTGTTGGTGGCCGAGGAGGTCTGGGGCAGCCCACTGCACACGGCGCGGTCGTTGGCGACCATCGGCGCGCGGCCGCTCGTCGCCGTGGCCGGCGAGGGAGCCGCGATCCTCGGGGCCAGCAAGTACTGCGCTGCCGCCGTGGACCTGGACCCGGCCGACCCGGGGGCATTCTGCCGAGAGCTGGTGGCGTGGGCCGAGTCACACGTGCCCGACGACGTGCCGGTGCCGACGATCCCGCTCAGCGACCGGCTCGTCGCGTTCCTCGACACGCATCGCGACCAGTTCCCCGAGCGTTTTCGGCTGGCGATCGCGCCGCACGAGGTCAACGCGGTGCTCCTCGACAAGGCAGCAGCGCTCGGTGTCGCCGCGGCGGCCGGACTCGAGATCGCACCCTGGGCCCATGTGCGTCGCGTCGAGGATCTCGCACTGGTGTCGGCGCTTCGACCACCGCTGATCGTCCGCCCGACCAGCTGGGCGACGGCCGGCTCGGCCTCTTTCAAGTTCCGTGTCCTGGCTGAGGCGGAGGTCGACGCCGAGTTGCGGGCCGCGCTCGCTCGCGGTGCAGAGCTGTTGGTTCAGGAGTACCTGGAGGTGGCCGAGTCCGCCGTCGAGTTCGCGCTCACCTGGCGCAGCATCGACGGCACCAGCACCGCGACCTGCACCGGTCGCAAGCGCCGGGCCGCCGAACCCTGCGGCGGGGTGATGGCCTGGGGCGAGGCCGTCGACCTGGCCGACGTCCGCGACGCGGCCCTGCGATTCCTCGACCGGTCCGGCCACGTGGGGCCTGGCGGCATCGAACTGATCCGCCACGAAGGCCGGCTGTCGTTCGTCGAGTTCAACCCGAGGCTCGAGGCCACCCACTTTCTCGGTAGCACGGCCGGGGTCGACATCGTGCGATTGACCTACGAGGACCTCGCCACGGGACAGCGCCCCGGCCGCGCCGGTGCAGCAGCGCCCGGCCGCGGCCTGGGTCGGGACCGCGTGGCTCAATCGGGTCCGCACCGACCCGGCCACGCTCAGGCTGCTGCCCGCCGATCGCCGCGCCTTCGGCCACGCGCCGAACAATGTGCGGGCGGTGTGGTCCATGTCCGACCCCGGGCCCGCGCTGGCTCTCACCCGCCGGATCGCACGTCGGATCGTGCGTCGCGGGCAATCGGCCACGCCGTCAAGTGCCGAAGCAGCGGCGCCGAGGGGGACCGGGCCGCGAGGTAGGCAACGGAAGCAGCCGTCACTGAAGGTCCTCCATGTGATCGACGCGCTCGGCGTGGGCGGCGGCGCCGAGCACTCGCTGGTCGCGATGCTCCCGCTGCTCGCCGAGCGCGGGGTGGAGTCGGAGGTGGTCTGCCTGATCCCCCGGGAAGGCGGACTCCAGGTCCGCGTGCAGGAACTCGGGTTTCGGGTCGACGTCGTACCGCCGGGCCGGTTCCCGAGTCGCGCCGCATGGCTGCGATCGCGGCTTCGCGCCAGCGAAGCCGATCTGCTCCACGCTTCGCTCGTGAGCTCCTGCCTCCTGGCCCGTGTCGCGGGCGCCGGCGCCGGCGTGCCGCAGGTCAACAGCCTCGTCCAGACCACCTACGACCGTCACCTCAGCAGCCAGGCCGCCATCCCCGCATGGAAGCTCCGCGCGCTGGCCGTCGTCGACGGCTTCACCGCCCGCCACTTCGTCGACCGGGTCCACACGCTCACCGCGGCGGTGACAGCAGAAGCCACCGATGTGCTCGGCATCGACCCGGAGCGGATCGTCGAGATCCCCCGTGGCCGCTCCGCGGCACAGCTCGGCGAGTGCACGCCTGACCGGAGAGGGAGGGTCAGGCAGTCGCTCGGTCTCGGCGACGACGTTCCGGTCGTGCTCAACGTGGCGCGTCAGGACCAGCAGAAGGGTCAGGCCCTGCTCGTACGGGCCTTCGCCGAGGTCCTCGTCGAACATCCCGATGCGGTGCTCCTGATCGCCGGCCGCGAGGGCAACGCCTCCGCTCAGCTCCGTGCCGAGATCCACCGCACGGGCGTGGAGCGCTCGGTCCGCGTCCTGGGCCATCGCGCCGATGTCCCTGACCTCCTCGCGGCTGCCGACGTGTTCGCCTTCCCGTCGATCTCGGAGGGCTTCGGCGGAGCGGTCATCGAAGCCATGGCGCTCGACACGCCGGTCGTGGCCTCCGATCATCCAGCGCTCACCGAGGTGCTCGGGAACGGTCGCTACGGCGTGGTGACCCGCCGTGGCGACCCTGCGTCGCTGGCCGTTGGCATCGCCGGCGTTCTGGATGATCCGGTCCGCGCCACCGAGCTGGCTCACACGGGCCGCGCTCGATTCGCCGCGGTTTACGAGCTGGATCGCGTCGTCGACCGGATGGTGGTGCTCTACCGCGGCGTGGCGGAGTCGCGGGACTGAGCGCCGTCCGGTGCCCGGGGCACGCGGCTCGCCCCGTGATGACCAGGGCGTCGCCCTCCCGCGGCGTGGACGCCTTTCGCTCTTTGCAGTTTTGCGCCAGCCGTCGATCCTCAGACCGTCAACCTGCCGAAACAGTCCCATAGAAGTCCCGCAGCTGACGAGCGGCCGAGTCCAGCGAGCAGTTCATCCTTACGGTGGCGCGAGCAGCGGTCGCGAGATCGGCAGCGAGTACGGGAGTGCGAGCGAGTGTCAGGATCGCATCCGCGATGGCATCGGATCGGCCGGGGTCGACAAGCAAGGCATGGACCTCGTTCTTGAGCAGTTCGGCGACAGCTGCGATCCTCGTTGCAACAATTGGCGTCCTCGTCAAGGCTGCCTCGAGCGTGGCATACCCAACAAAGCCCTCGGCAGTCGAACCTGAAACGTAGATGTCTGACGCGTGGAGAAGATCGATTACGTCGGTGCGGACCCCAAGGAGCGCAACTGACGCCCCCAGATCGAGCTCACCGATGAGCGTCTGCAGTGACCCCTTCTCGGTGCCGTCGCCCGCGACCACAAGTCTTGCGTGGGGCAATTCTCGCAGGACCTCCGGCATTGCTCGCACAACGCTGGCATGACCCTTTGCGCGTTCCAGGCGACCGACGCTGAGAAGCAACGGGCCCTCGCCCCTCACGCCCAGGTTCGAACGAAGGGCACGCGTCGGGGCGGAAGCCAGCTGTGGGACGTCGGGAATGCCCGGATAGGTGACGGAATCAACGGATATTCCGCGCGCTCTCGCCGCCTCCGCGACCGCCTCTGAGACAGCACACGTTCTCACCCGGAGTAACGACGTCAGAGCGCTCCGAACTTCAACAGCAATTCGGGAGTTGACTCGGGGAGGCGCTGGCGGCGCAGTACTGACGAGGGTCGCCACAACCGGTTTCCTGGTCAAAGCGCCGGCAATCGAGCCGACGAGTTGAGCCGTTGGCAGCATGGTGTGGACGATGTCGATGTTCATCGAGCGCAGGCACCGCGCCAATCGCCAAATGGTCCTCGGCAGGTCGGTTCGTGTTCGATGACCCAGACAGATTGGCTCAATTCCCTCGACGCGCATCCTCTCTCTCGCGGCTTCCATGGGTGGACATAGATGAATGACTTCGGCGGGCACCCCCGGGCGCGAAGCGGTCTGATGTAGTTCCTGACGAGTTCGGGAACACCACCTGTTCCGAGATTCGTGATTACGAACGCCACTCGCATGGCCTCGGAGCCTATGCATTCGGCCGATTGCCTTGAGCGCGAACCCCGCATCGTCAAGCTCCGCTGACGCGCCAGGGCACGAGTACGACGGGTCTGCCCTGGGTTGACCCTCAAGGCCTCGAGCCCATAGACCTCCGCCAGGCGTTTCCAGTCATGGATCGACCTCGCCCTCACCCGAACACACGGCTGGCCTCCGCGACCGACGTCTTGGCGACATGCTCCACACGCGGACGCGACGATGGAATCTGCGAAGGAGACATGGCAGTGGACTCCTCTGGATCTGTGGAAGGAACCACAGGGTCCACTGCCACCCCTTCACAGTGGCGGATGTGCAACCTCAACTCGTAGAGCCGAAGCCCGAGGAGGCCCGCGGCGGCGACCCCGTGCTCCAGTTGCCATAGGGCATTCCGAGCTGCGCCCGGGGGTCCTCCCCCTAACGCCGCCGGATGTCTGGTTCGCGGGGGCTAGGGGGACGGGTCGAGTCCTCGTGCGACGTGACGGGGGGCGGCTACACGGCGGGCTGCGTGTCGGGCGGCACGCAGGCGCACCGCCAAACCTTCGAGGGCCCCTCGGCTTGCGTACGTCCCCCGCCCGTCACGGTTCTCCCACGGGAAGGGCGTCGACGGGACCGGTGCACCCAGGAACGGCGCCAGTCGTGTCCAGCCATCGCCGACGGTCACATCCAACTCCAACAAGTCTCCGCTGCGCCCAGCGAAGTGCTCGCGCACAGCTGCGTGATGTGCTTCGTATTCCACTTGGAGAGCGTCTTGGTCTGGCTCGAGCAGATCGCCGGAGTAGGCCCCATGCGCCGCACGGATTCTGTTACGTACGGCATGCTTCTGCACGCTCTCGGCCCAGGGCTCGAAGGGACGGGTCGTGAGCAAGAACTTGCTTCCTGGATACTGTTGATCGAGAACAGCGAACGCGTGGACCAGAGCCTCCACGTCCAGGTACACATCGAACTTGGTACCGAGGTGCGTGAGCAGCGGCAACCTTTCCCGGGAGGCTCGTTCGACAAGCTCACTGGTGCCGCGTCCGCCCTTGTGGAGGGTTCGGAAGCCGAGTTGACGAGTTGCCACGGCGATCGAGCGCGTGCCCGACTTCCGAAGGCCGATGCCGAAAACCCGGGGCCGTCCCCGATCCAGGCCTCCTGGAAGCCCTCGCATGGCCGCAGTGTACGGCGAGCGGAGCAAACCAAGGAATGCAGCGCCTAGGCGGGTGTTCAAACGAAACAAGCCGCAGACTACGGTCCGTCCCCATATCGGTGATGCAGAAGGCTCAAACGAAACTACGTATCGAGGCGAGGAAGTTCTCCCCAAGATGGGCCACGCGGTTGCGCCGATTCGGCTTGGAGATGGAAGTCGAGATCCTGCGGAGGGCTACCGCGTAGTTCGCCAAGGACGCAGCCCCAAGATGAGCTACCGCTGGTCCGTGACCAGGCTCCTTCTGAATGGGTTCCGCTTCAGGAACAACGAGTACCTCATCAAATGACTTCGCTCAGCCGCTCATGACGACGGAGCCCTGCAGCGACGTGGATCCCCCCACGGTCCTCTTGTTGAGTCGGCTCTTGCCCGATCGCGCCGACATGTCCAAAGGAATCTTCGTCGTCGATCAGGCGGAAGCCCTCGCGGGAACCTGCCGACCAATCATTAGACGCGTCGCACCGGGCTCCCGAAACTGGATGCGCGGGAGATTCGCGAGCTCGCACCTGACGTCCACGGGGACCCTGATACAGGATCTCTACTACCCGGCAGCATGGGGCCGCTTGACCTCAGCCGGGCTCGCCATTCGTCTCTTGTGGCTGTTCTGGAGGGAGGGAAGACCGGACATCATCCACATCCACTGGTCACGCGGGATGCTCGGCGCTGTGATCGCCGGGAGAATGTTGGGGATTCCCGTTGTTGTGACTGAGCACGGTGGGTCCTGGGCGAACGCGGATCCCGGCTCACCGCGGCTCAGAGGCCCGCGTCGGACTCTGAACCTGGCGGACGCGGTCATCCCCGTGAGCAACTGGCTGGAGAAGCAGCTGCGGAACGGAGGCGTGACCACGGCTACACGTGTCATCCCGAACATCGTGGACCCTCATGTCTTCTTTCCCGCTCGGGAAGCCCAACCTACCGGAGGAGGATGCGCCAGGAGTCCGCGTGGCCTTTGTGGGACGCCTCAACGGATTCCAAAAGGGACTCCCAGATCTCATACGAGCAGTCCGCTTGTGCGCCGACGACAGCAAGCCCATTCTTCTGGTCGTCGTCGGTGACGGGTCCGACCGTTCAGCCCATGAGAAATTGGCGCTCTCCCTCGGAGTCGAGGATCGAGTCCAATTTCTCGGTGAGGCCAGCCGGATGGAGGTGGCAGAACTTCTCAGGCGGTCCGACCTGCTCGTCTCCGCGTCGCACCGGTTCGAGACGTTTGGTGTAGCGATCGCTGAGGCGATGGCGTGCGGCATCCCCGTTGTGGCCACGGAGGTCGGCGCCGTTCCTGAGCTGGTGACCGATGGGTCTTGCGGGGTTCTTGTTCCCGAGGCGAGCCCCCAGGCCCTGGCCGAGGGGATCTTGACGGTCTCGGAAGCCGCTTGGGATTCTCGTTCGATAGCGAACGAGACCGTCAGATTTCGTCCAGACGTGGTAGCTGAAGAGTTGCGCGGCCTGTATCGCGAGCTGCTCTCGAAGAAGCGACGTCGCCGTCCACGCATGAGAGACGGGCGCACGGGCCCCTCCCAGTAGTCAACGCTGCCTCGGCCACGGCTCGCTCGACCGTCGGCCGAGGTGACGGTGCCACCACCAGCACACGAGTCCCGTGCAGAACTTCCAAGATTTCCTCCCCGACCTTCACCCTTCAGAACAACTCGACATCGCCCATCGTGAACGACCAATCGTGAAGTGCGGGCGGCGCGGCGCCGTCGAGTGGGCGGAACGCAAGGATCGGACCCGTCCGCGGCACCCGCAGGAATGGCCCCCGCTGCACGAGCGGCCGGTCGATCCTGAGCAGGTAGCTGGCCCCGGTGTCGCGCGCGACGCTGCGCAGGAGCGAGGCCGCCACCGACTGGTCGCCGTCCGGGACCAACACATCACATACCACCGCCTCGACCGCGCGACCGCGTCGGCGCAGACGGAACACGGCGAGCCCCTCATCCAGCGAGGGCCCGTGCAGCATCACCCTGTAGCGCAGCGGCTCGAACCCGTAGCGCCACAAGAGGAACTGGGGAGTCCGCGCGGTGCTCACCCCGCGGACCGGCCCGAGCGACACGAGCAGCCGGAGGACCGACTCCTGATCGGCGAACGCGTCGGCGGCGCGCTCGCCCACACCGATGGCGATCGACGACAGGCTCGCGGCCTCTCGTGCCGTCGCGAGCGCGAAGAGTGATCCGAGGCGGGGGAGCATCACCGCGGTCGGGAGGCGGCCGACCGCGCTCCAACCCATCTTGAGGTATCCGGGGAGGCTCTTGGCGTTGGGTGTGTTGAAGACCAGCTCCACTCCCTCGGCTCGCAGCTCGTCGAGTGCGCCGAGGGTGAGCCGGGTGAAGATGCCGTGCCCCTGGTAGTCGGGGGCGGTTGCGGTGTCGACCGCTCGCACCGCCACGAGCGTGGAGCCGTCGGGTCGCTCGAACCGCCAGCGGAGGAAGGTCCGGAAGCCGGCGATGCGTTCCCCGTCGGTCGCGACCCACATCGGTGACTCGCCGAACGGGTTCTCCCGGTGCTTCCAGTGGAAGAACGCCGCGTCGTCGGCGCCTCCCGGCCAGCCCAGCGACCGACGCGCGAGCTCGAGCACCCCGGGGATATCGGTCTCCTCCGCGCGCCGGACCACGAGCGCGCCGGGATCGACACCCGCCGGTCGATCGCTCATGCGGGGCCTACGCTGCGCTGTCGTGCGATCAGCCCGTCTCCTCGTGAAGGCCGCGGCCGCGGCCGCCGACGTGGTCCGCCGTCCCGAACCGGGCCTCGTGGTGTTGATCTACCACCGCGTCGGGCGGCGGACCTCGGTCGAGGTCGACCTGCCGCTCGATCTCTTCGAGGCCCAGATCCGGCTGCTCGCCGAAGAATGCCACGTCGTCACGCTCGAGGACGGGCTCCGCTTCCTCGGATCGGCGGAACCCGCACCGCAGCGGAGCGTGGCGGTCACCTTCGACGACGGCACCGCCGACTTCGCGGACCTCGCGGTACCCGTCCTCGCTCGCTTCGGCGTGCCCGCCACCCTCTACGCGGCGACACACTTCATCGACACGGGCGAGGCATTCCCGGATCAGGGCGCGCCGCTGTCGTGGGCCGCGCTGCGCGACGCGTGCTCGACCGGCGTCGTCACCGTCGGCTCGCACACGCACCGCCACGCGCTCCTCGACCGCCTGCCCGCCGGCGAGGTCGCCGACGAGCTCGATCGTTCGATCGACCTCCTCGGCGAGCACCTCGGGGCCGCGCCCGAGCACTTCGCGTACCCCAAGGCCGTCCTCGGATCACCCGCTGCCCAAGAACAGGTGCGCGGCCGGTTCCGCTCAGCGGCACTCGCCGGCACCGGTCGCGAACCGGTACGGGCGCTCGGACCCCTACCGGCTCGCGCGCTCGCCCGTGCAGGTGAGCGACGGGACGACCTGGTTCGCCAGGAAGGCACGCGGCGGCATGGCGTTGGAGGACTCGTTGCGCCGCCGGCTGAACCGGCGTCGCTACGTCGGCGCCACCACCTGACCGTTCAGGTCAGGGCCGTCTCCGTCCATGCCTGGAACATGAGCACGTTCCACAGCTCGTACTCGCGATCGTGCCCACCCAGATGCTGCTCCCAGCAGGCGCGGACCGGCTCGGGTCGCAGGTAGCCGTCGCGGCGCAGCCGGTCGGCGCCGAGCAGGTCCTCGGCCCAGGGTCGCAGCGGACCGCGGAGCCACTCGCCGAGGGGCACGCCGAAGCCGGCCTTGGGACGAGCGAACAGCTCGTGGGGCACGTATCGGCCCAGGACCTGCCGCAGCATCCACTTCCCGGAGCCGTCGCGGATCTTGGCGCGCAGCGGCAGCGCGGCCGCCTGCTCGACGACGCGGTGGTCGAGCAACGGCACGCGGCCTTCGAGCCCGACGGTCATCGTCGCCCGGTCGAGCTTCACCAGGATGTCGTCGGGCAGGTACCCGGTGAGGTCGAGGCGCATCATCTGCTCGGCGACGGGAACCCCCGCCGGCCACGGTGCGAGCTGCGGGATCTGCGGCTCGTGGGCGCCGACGACGACGCGCTCGGGGTCGTCCCACTGGGAGAGGAGCGTGCGGTACATCGCGTCGGGGGCGTCGAGCGCCGCGATCGCGGCGAGCTTCCTGAGCTTGGTGGCCGGCAGGCGGGGGCGGCGTGCGGTAGGGATCGGCCGGGCCATCGCGTCCCAGACGCGCGACGGGACGGCGAGCGCCGAGCGCGCAGCGGCGTGGCGCAGCGCCGCCGAGGCGGGCCCCACCCGGCGCGCGACCCGCGGCACCCATCGGTAGCGGTCGTAGCCGCCGAAGAGCTCGTCGCCGCCGTCGCCCGACAGGCTCACCGTCACCTGCTCGCGCGCGATCTCGGCCACGAGGCAGGTGGGGATCTGGGACTCGTCGGCGAAGGGCTCGTCGTAGATCGCGGGCAGGCGCGGGATCAGCGCCAGCGCGTCCTGGGCCGTCACCCGCAGCTCGGTGTGCTGCGTGCCGAGGTGGCGGGCCACCGCGCTCGCGCTGCCGGCCTCGTCGAAGGTCGCCACGGTGTTGCCGATCGTGAAGGTGCGCACCGGCTCGAGGCTCTGGGCCTGCATGAGCGCCACGATCGTCGTGGAGTCGACGCCGCCGGAGAGGAACGCGCCGAGGGGCACGTCGGAGCGCATCCGCATGCGGGTCGCGTCGCGCAGCAGCGCGTCGAGCCGCTCGACCGCCTCGTCGTCGGACACGCCGGCCGGGCTCGGTTCCGGGGCCGACACCTGCGGTGGTGACCAGTAGGTATCAGGCGTCGCGTCGCGCGGGGAGCGGGCCGGGTCGAGCGTGAGGATCGACGCCGGGAGCAGCTTGGCGACGCCCCGGAAGATGGAGTACGGCGCGGGCACACAGCTCAGCCGCAGGAAGAGCGCGAGGGCATCGCGGTCGATCTCGCCGCGGAACTCCGGGTGCGCGCGCGAGCACGCGCAGCTCGGACCCGAACAGGAGGCACCGTCCGGCCCACCCGTAGTAGAGCGGCTTCTCGCCGAGGCGGTCGCGGACGAGGTGCAGTCGCCGCTCCTCGCGGTCCCACAGGGAGAACGCCCACATGCCGTTCAGCGCGTCCGAGCGCGTCGCGTAGGCCCCACGCGTCGATCGCCTCGAGCAGCACCTCGGTGTCGGAGTGTCCGCGGAAGCGTCGTCCCGCGGACGCGAGCATGCCGGCGAGCTCGGGCGCGTTGTAGACCTCGCCGTTGTAGGAGAGCACGAAGCGGCCCGACGCCGAGGTCATCGGCTGGGCACCGGCCGCGGAGACGTCGACGATCGAGAGCCGCTGGTGGGCGAACGCGAGGCCGGCCTCGGCGTCGACCCAGACGCCCGCGGCGTCGGGGCCGCGGTGCCGCACGGTCGCGGCCATCGTGGCCACGGTGGCGCGCAGCTCGTCGGCCGGCGTCGAGCGCGTCGGGTCGAGGATGCCCGCGATGCCGCACACGTCCGACCCTCCTACCGCTCGTGCGCGGCGCGCACCGCGTCGATGACGCGGGTGAGGTCCGCGTCGGGCATCGCCGAGCCGCACGGGAGGCACAGCCCGGTGCGGAAGATCTCCTCGGCGACCGCTCCGCCGCGCACCGGTCGGCCCTCGTAGAGCGGCTGGAGGTGCATCGGCTTCCACGCGGGCCGGGTGCTGATCTCGGCTCGGTCCAGGTGCGCCGCGAGCTCGTCGCGGGTGACGCCGAAGCGCGCCTCGTCGACGGTGGCGACCGTCTGCCAGTTGGTGGGCTCGCCAAAGGCCGCGTTGGGCATGAAGCCGAGGCCGGGGAGGTCGCCCAGCTCGGCGCGATACCGGGCGTCGATGGCGCG
This sequence comes from uncultured Acidimicrobiia bacterium, assembly GCA_963809885.1. Classification (GTDB taxonomy): domain Bacteria; phylum Actinomycetota; class Acidimicrobiia; order IMCC26256; family PALSA-555; genus JALHSW01. The sequence goes on from CAWELA010000002.1 coordinate 761,574, forward strand.
GCAGCTCGCCACCATCTCGGGCAGGCGCCGGAGCTGGCCCCTGCCCACGGCGGCGAGGAGGTTGCTGAGGCGATAGTTGTAGCCGGTCTCGGAGTGCTCGTAGTGCGGCGCCGGGTCACGCGCCTGGGTGGCGAGGTGGCGGGCGTGCTCGGCCTGCTCGGCGGAGTCGGTGACGAGCATGCCCCCGCCGCTGGTCGTGACCATCTTGTTGCCGTTGAACGAGAAGGCGCCGAGGGTCCCGAACCGCCCGACCGGTCGACCGCGGTAGGTCGCGCCGAGCGCTTCGGCGGCGTCCTCGACGAGGGGGACGTCGTGGCGCGCGCACGCCGCGACGATCGGGTCCCAGTCGGCCGACTGTCCGAAGAGGTCGACGCCGAAGACCGCGGCGGGAAGGCGGTCCGCCTGGGCTCGCTCGTCGAGCTCCGCTGCGAGCAGGGCCGGGTCGAGGTTCCAGCTCGTGCGCTCGCTGTCCACGAAGACCGGCTGCGCGCCGACGTAGGTGACCACGTTCGCGGTCGCCACGAAGGTGAGCGTCGGCACGATGACCTCGTCGCCCGGGCCCACCCCCAACAAGACGAGTGCGAGGTGCAGCGCGGCGGTGCCACTGGAGAGCGCGACCGCATGGCCGATCCCGAGCGACGCGGCGAACTCGGCCTCGAACGCGTCGACCTGGGGTCCGAGCGGGGCGATCCAGTTCGAGTCGAACGCCTCGAGCAACAGGGTGCGCTCGATCTCGGAGACGTCGGGCACAGACAAGAGGATCCGGCTCAGAGCCCGTACGATACTGCGGATCGATCGAGGCGACGATGCGATGCGGGATCCGGTGAAGAGAACGTTCGACGTCGCGGTGGCGTCGCTGCTCCTCGTCGTGCTCTCGCCGCTCCTGCTCGTGCTCGCGCTCCTCGTCCGGGTGCAGCTCGGCTCGCCGGTGCTGTTCCGCCAGGCACGCCCCGGACGCGGCGGTGAGCTGTTCACACTGGTCAAGTTCCGCACGATGCGCTCGGGCCCCGGCCCCGACGAGGAGCGCCTGACCCGCCTCGGCCGCTTCCTGCGCCGCACCAGCCTCGACGAGCTCCCCGAGCTGCTCAACGTGCTGCGCGGCGACCTGAGCCTCGTCGGGCCCCGGCCGCTCCTCGAGGAGTACCTCCCGCTGTACTCACCCGAGCAGGCGCGTCGCCACGAGGTGCGCCCGGGCGTGACCGGCTGGGCGCAGGTGCACGGGCGCAACGCGATCACGTGGGACGAGAAGCTCGCCCTCGACGTCTGGTACGTCGAGCACCGCACCTTCCGGCTCGACTGCTCGATCCTCGCCAAGACGCTCGGCGCGGTGCTCACCGGCAGCGGCGTCTCGGCCCCCGGGTCGGCGACGACGGAGCCTTTCCTGGGTTCGACCCCGGTCGGCGAGACCGCGCGCACCCGGGCCGAGCGATGAGTCCCCGGGTGCTCGTGCTCGGCGGCTCGGATCAGGGTCGCCAGACCATCGACGCGATCGAGGCTGCCGGCGAGCACGAGGTGGTCGGCGTGCTCGACACCGGCCTCGCAATCGGGACCGAAGTCGGCGGGTACCGGGTGCTCGGCCCCCTCGACATGCTGGGCGACTGTGCGCGCACGGCACGTGCAGACGCCTTCGTGGTCGCGATCGGTGACAACGCCACCCGCGGCCGCGTGCTCACGACGGCCGAGGCCGAGTGCCCGGATCTGCAGCCCTGCTCCGTGATCCATCCCGGCGCGGTCGTCGCCCGCGACGTCGTGGTCGGCCCCGGGAGCACCATCCTGGCCGGCGCCGTGGTGAGCAACGGGTGCACACTCGGGACCGGCGTGCTGCTGGGCACGAACTCCTCGCTCGACCACGACGGGACGCTCGCCGAGTTCGGGAGCCTCGGGCCCGGCGCGACGACGGGTGGGCGGGTCGCCATCGGCAGCTCCACGGCCATCGGCCTGGGTGCGAACGTGATCCACCAGGTCTCGGTCGGGTCGCACACCGTCGTGGGCGCGGGCGCGCTCGTGCTCGAGGACCTGCCCGACCTCGTCGTCGCCTACGGCGTGCCGGCGCGGGTCGTGCGCCCGCGCGCAGTGGGGGACCCCTACCTGTGACCGCACGACCGGGCGGTTCCGTCGACGCTGCGTTCGTCCCGGTGCCGACTCCTGCCGTGCACACCGTCGAGCTCGACGGGGAGGCCGTGCTGCTCGACCAGGACACCGAGCGCCTCCACCACCTGAACCAGACCGCAACCCTCGTCTGGGCGTGCCTCGACGGCACCTCGAGCATCGCGGAGATCGTCACCGACCTGAGCGAGATCCTGGGCGTCCCCTACGACGACGCGCTCGCCACCACCCTTGCGCTAGTCGCCCGCCTCGGCGAGGAGGGGCTGCTCGCCAATATCGAGCCCACTGCACCGCCACCCGACGGTGGCGGATCCGTCATCGGCTGACCGGGCCCGCCGCGAGCACGCGGGTGACCGGGCCAGCTGCCATCGGCTCGTCACCGGCAGCCTCGAGCCGGCGATCGCGCTGGTCGCCGAGCTGGTCGGGCTCCGGGAGCCCTAGGTGAAGACGATCTGGGCGCCGGCGGCCTGCTCGTAGAACTCGCCGACCGTGATGATCTCGTCGACCTGGTCGATGAAGTCGTCCTTGGTGAAGCCGAACATGTCGACCGAGGCCTTGCACGCGTAGAGACCGCCACCCGAGTCGGAGACCAGCTCGACGAACTCGGGGATCGGCGGGATGTCGAGCTCCTCCATCTTCTTGTTCATCATCTTCGTCGCCATCCCCGACATGCCCGGGAACCCGCCGAGCCACGTGGCCATGTGCATGCCCGGGTTGCCCACCGTCGCGACCTTGATCTTGCCCTGACGCTCCTTGTGGATCGCGTCGAGGCCGAAGAACGTGAAGAACACGTTCGCCTCGATCCCCTCCATCCGCGCGCCGTTGGCCATGATCAGCCCCGGATAGATGCCCTCGAGCGACCCCTGCGAGATGATGATGGAGACCTTCTCGATCGGTTCGTTGCCCATCGCTTCCTCCGTTCTCAGATCCAGCGTTCTCAGATGCAGCCGCGTGGCTTGGGGATCCCGGCGATCTTCGCCGCGAGCTTCGCCGGGCCCTTCGGGAACAGCTGGTACAGCTCCTTGATCGGCACGCCCGACGCCTTGCCCAGCGTGCGGATCGAGGGGGCGCTGCCGGTGTCGAGGTACGTCTTCCGCATGAAGTCGGCGACCTGCCAGTGACGGTCGGTCATCTCGGGGATGCCGTTCTCGGCCGCGATCGCGGCACCCACCTCGCGTGTCCACTGGTCGGGCTCCTCGAGGAAGCCCTCTTCGTTCACGTCGACGGCGACGCCGGCGATGGTCTGGGTGGTCATTGTGAACCTGCCTTCTCGTTTCGATCGTGTGCGGTGCCGCTCAGGGCGCGGCGGCGGACTCGGCCGGGAGGTCCTTCCCCGCCGTCGGCATGTCGGGACCCATGCCGGGGATGTCGCGGCCCGGGAGCAACGCGTGCCAGTAGAACCACTGGAACATGAGCTTGCCCAGGTGGTTGAGCCGAGACTCCTTCAGGAGCGGGGCTCCGACCGTGGTGGGGTAGTGGCCGGTGAGCGGTTCGGTCTCGTAGTTGAAGTCGATCATCAGCGCCCGGTGGAACCCGGTCTCGATGAAGCAGTTGGCGTGGCCGTCGTAGGACCCGTCGAGATCCTTGCCGCCCAGGAAGCGGGCGACGTTCTCGACCATGATCTCGCCCTCGAAGTGGGTGACCGACCCGGCCTTCGACACGGGGAGGTTCCCGGCGTCGCCGATCACGAACACGTTGGGCTTGGCGTCCGACTGGAGCGTGTGCTCGTCGGCGGCGGCGAAGTTGAGGTCGTCGCCCAGGCCCGCAGAGCGCGCCACGTACGGGGCGCCACCGTGCAACGGGATGCTGACGAGGAGGTCGAAGGGCTCTTCGCGGTCGTCGTAGCTCACGAGCCTCCCGCCCGCCACGTCGACCTCGCCGGTGTTGAACTCCGTGATGAGCTCGATCCCCTTCTCGTCGAGGAGGCCCCCGAGGGCCTTCGACGACACGGGCTTGGTGAAGGCACCGTCGAGCGGGGTGACGTAGGCCAGCTCCACCTTCTCCCGGATCTTCCGGTCCTGGAAGTACCAATCGGCGAGGAACGAGAACTCGAGGGGGGCGACGGGGCACTTGATGGGCATGTCGACGACGTTCACGAGGATGCGCCCACCCTCGAACTCGGCGAGGGACCGCTCCAGGGCCGTCGCGCCCTCGAGGTCGTAGAAGGTGCCGGCCCGCTCGTGCCATCCCGGCCCGGTGAGGCCCTCGGTCTCCTCCGGGAGCAGCGTCGCGCCGGAGGCGACGACGAGCACGTCGTAGGGCAACGTCGAGCCGTCGACCAGGCGCACGGTGTCGGTCTCGAGGTCGACGGCCTCGATCTCGCCGAGGCGGTACTCGATGCCCCCGTGGAGCTGGCGGCCGCGGGGCCGAATGATGTCCTCGGGCTGGGTCAGCCCGAACGGCACGAACAGCAGCCCCGGCTGGTACACGTGCCAGTCGTCACGGTCGATCACCGTGATCGTCGCCTCGCGCTCGTCGTAGTGCTTCCGGAGGCGGTTCGCGGCGATGGTGCCGCCGGTCCCGCCGCCGAGCACCACGATTCGATGGGTCATGCCCCCAGGGTACGCGGCGCCGGCGGGAGGCCGGTCAGAGGCGAAGGTCCCGCGTTCTTCGTCCGTCGGGCCGCGGAACGGCTCGACCGGGAGCCCCGCGGCCCGCCAGGCGACGAACCCTCCGGCGACGTCGGCGACGTCGGCGTGGCCGAGGTCGGCCAGGGCGGCGGCCGCGAGGCTCGACTGGAAGCCCTGGTTGCAGAGCACCAGCAGGCGGCGGGGTGGGTCGAGCAGGTCGTCGCGGCGCCACTCGTTGGACGGGTCGAGCCTCCACTCGAGGACGTTCCGGCCGATCACCGCGGCGCCGGGCAGGTCGCCGTCGCGCTCGCGCTGGTCGAGGGGCCGGATGTCCACGAGGACCGCCCCCGTCTCGATCGCGGCGGCCGCCGCCGCCGGGTCGAGACGACCGATGTGCGCACGAGCCGACGCCACCAGGCGCTCTGCCGAGGACGGGGACTCCTCACCCGACCCGAGGAGGGCGACGAGGCGGCGGCACTGCTCGGGAGTGAGGTGCCGAGCCACGAGGCGCTGCACCTCCGGCGTGTAGACCTCGCCGGCCTTCCGGTACCGGTGCCGACCGGCGCGCGTGGTGACGATCTGCACCGCGCGCCCGTCGTCGGGGTCGGGCTCGCGCGCGACGAGGCCGTCGGCTTCCATCCGCGACACGAGCCGGCTGAACCCCGGTTGGCTGTACCGCGGGTGGAGGTGCCGCTGGAGCTCGCTCATCCGCATCCGGTGCGCCGGAGTCGGCGCGCTCGAGGTAGGCGAGGGCCGAGAACACGCCCGAGTCCATCCCGACCTCGCGCTCGAGCACGCTGACCAGGTCGTGGAGCACCGACTGGTAGACCGCGACGATGGCGCCCCACGCCTCGAGCTCCGGGGCGTCGAGCTCGGGGGCGTCGGGTGGCACCGCGCTCAGCCCGCCGTCCCGCCGTCGGCCGCGCGCGGGTCGTCGAGCACGAGCTCGAACTCACCGACGACCCGGCTCGAGAGCGCGTGCTCGATCGTCTCGTGGAGCATCTTCGGCGGGAGCACGCAGTCGTCACACGACACCCCGTCGAGGACGACCGCGAGGCGGATGCGCGCGGTGCGCGGGTCCGCGTCCACGAGCACCAGGTCGCCGCCGTCGGCCCGCAGGAAGCCGGCCACCTCGTCGACCGCGACCGCGACGCCGTCGGGATCCATGCTCACGGGCGGACCACGGCCTTGGTCTGCATCTGGCTCTCGCCGAAGCTCGGGAGGCCGATCGCGTGCAGGCTGCCGAGCCCACCGCAGACCATCGGGACGAGCTGGTCGGGGCGCTCGAACAGGTGCACGCGGCCCTGATCGTCGACCCGGCCGTGCTCCCGGAGCAGGCGGGCGTTCTCCGCGGGCCAGAGGTCGATCGGCTGGTAGGCGTGCTCGTGGAGGAACTGCTGGAGGTCCTCGACGTCGGGGAACGCCTTCCCGAAGCGCTCCGCCCACATCGGGTTGAACGCCACGACGACCTCACCGTTCTCGGCGTTGCCGAGGAACGGGTTGGCGAGCGGGTAGGCGAGGCTCTTGGCGATCAGGGTAGAGGAGGTCGCGCGGGTCGTCGTTGTGGATGTCGGCGAGCGGCTGGGTGCCCTTGCCGCCGTGGACGGTCACCGCGTCCTGGCCCTCCGAGAAGCCCCGGCGCACGGAGAGCGGCGCCCACGGCGAGCGCTCCTCCCACTCGCCGAAGCAGAACCCGAAGCGTGCGGGCTGGCCGAAGACCGACTTCGTGGTCTCGCCGGCGCGCTGCCCGCCGATGTTGCGCAGGCACAGCGAGACCGCGCGCCCGATCGTCATCGACCCGCGACCCGCGGCGCCGCCCATGCACCCGGCCCGGTAGTCGATCTCCAGCTCGTCGCGACACGGCCCGTTCACGATGAGCATCGGGAACACGCTCGACGTCGTGGTCGTGAGCCCGAAGGCGTTCCACTCGGGCTCGCTGATCGCCTCGAGCGCGGCGAGCACCACCGGGAACGCGGCCGGCTCGACACCGGCCATCGCCGCGTTGATCGCGACGAGCTCGACCGTCGCGACGCCGTTGCACGGCGGCAGCACGCAGAGCGCGTGGTCGGCCGGGTACGGCGAGCTCGCGAGCAGCGCCTCGACCACGTCGTCGGTGGCCGGCAGCAGCGGCACGCCGTCGCTCCACCGCTCCTCCCGCGCCCGGTCGTACTGCGCGCGGGGATCGGCCGGGATCTCGAGCGCTTCGCTGGTGAGCGTCATGCGGAGGCCCCCAGGAGCTCGAGCATCTTCGGGTAGTACTCCTCCGCGATCGCCCGCAGCTCGTCCTCGGGCCGCGCCTCGAGCGGGTACGGGAGCACGAGGATCTTGAGGTCCCCATGGCCGAGGTGCCGGGCGACGTTCTGCCCGTGCACGATGAACTCCTCGCAGACGATCGCGACCACCGGGCGCTCCTGGGCCTCGAAGGCGACCGCGTCCTTGATCGTGTACGTGGTGCACGACCCGCAGGTGCCGAGGCCCACGATGCCGGCGTCGGAAGTGCGGGCCAGGTCGTCGATCGTCTTGCGGTCGTCGGAGCCGGGCTGGCCGACCTGGCCACCGGTCTCGACGGTGGTCGTCGCGGCGCCGTCCCGGCGGAGGTACTCCGCCCAGATGTCGCCGATCAGCTGCCACGACCGCCAGGCCCGGTCCTCCCGGAGGGCGATCGTGAGGCCGGCGAGGGGCTTGCCGAGCGTGAAGCTCGGTGCCGCGGTGTCGCCGGCGGGCGCCGCGGTGGGCCGCCGGACCGTGACGGTGCGCTGGGTTGGGCTCATGCGGGCACCCTACGATGGATGCGCACGCATGTAAACCCCATGCGCTCGCATGGACTCGGGCGGGGCCCTACTCCCTCGCCATGTTGGCGAACTTGGCGTAGTGATCCAGGAACGCCAGGCGGGTCACGCCGGTCGGCCCGTTTCGGTGCTTGGACACGATCACCTCGGCGGTGCCACGCTGCTCGGACTCCGGGTTGTAGATCTCGTCGCGGTACAAAAAAATTACGACGTCCGAATCTTGCTCCAGGCTGTTGTGGGCGATGACGCCGTCGGCGACGAAGTTGTGGGTGTCCTCGATCGTCGCGTCGAACGTCGGCTGCTCGCCGAGCGACACGACCTCCACGATCTCGTCCCAGAAGACGTCGGACTGTGCGAGCTCGACGAGCGACGCGTCCTTCGTGGCCTCACCCATCGTCTGCAGGCGAGCCCGCGAGAACCGACGCGGTCGGCTCGGGCTCCCCAGCAGGTACGAACCGCAGTATCCCTCCCCGAGCGCCGCTGCCAGCTCCCGGTGGGTGACGCCGGCCCGCTGGGCGGATGCCTTCACCCGTTCGGCCACTGCCCATGGGATCAGGTCGACGTTCGGGTTGGGCTTGAGCGCGCTGACGATCTCGAGCGCGGCCGGGATGCGCTCGCCTCGCTCGCCGTGGCACCCGACGACTTCGAGGAACCGCCGGTGGTTCTCCGCGCCCTCGACACGGACCTGCCAGCAGTCCCGATAGCCGGCCTTGCGTGCCCGGGACACGCGGCTGCGGATGTCGACCCTGAGGAGGAGACGCCGCACGTCGTCAGCAAGGCGCCGACTCGTCGTCGCGTAGTAGATCCTGACCAGCTCGCCCCGTCTGTTCCGGCTGATCGTGATCGAGCCGTCCGTCGCCCAAAGATGGTGGAGGAACCGGGCGATGTCCGCGTCTCCATGGCGAAAGACGTCCTCGGGGACGAACTTGTCGTGCGAACGCGAGCCCCAGAGGCCGAGCGGCTCCAACCAACCCCGCACGGGGTGGTGCCGACCGTGGGTGAGTCGATACGGGCTCGGGAACCAGAGCTGCCAGGTGCGCCCTCGTTGCTCCCCTCGGACCTCGATGCCGAACAGGCGTCGCGCCGTCTCTTCCACGACCTGCTTGTTCGCGAGGTCGGCGGTTGCGTACTTGACCGACGATGGGCCCATGTGGCCATCGCCCAGCAGATGCGCGAGGAGCACGAGCTCGTCGGGGTCCCAGGTCGCGTGCTGCTCGATGGGCGCCGGCAGCCGCCGCGGGACGGCGAGCGCGTCACCGACCTCGAGCTCGTCCAGGCGTCGCCAACCACCAACCGTTCGGAACGGATGATTCCCCGTGGCATCCACCTCGTATCCCGAGCGCAAGCGCAGCCGGAACACCGGCTTGACCCCCGACGGGAACGCGCGGAGCAGCCGCCGCGGGACGAGACGCCAGCTGTCGTCGAGCGACCAGACCAGCGGCTGTTCCTGACTGAGCACGAGCTCCCCGAGCGTCACCTCGGTGCCGTCGTCCGCGCGAGCGAGCCGCGTCGCTGCCGGCATGCACCCGCTTTCGCGAAGGTCGGCGAGCATCGGGCGCTTGTCCTGGCGGTACTCGAGCTGGCGGTTCAGCTGCGAGAGCGCCATCACCGGGCAGTCGAGCTCCCGGGCGAGGATCTTCAACCCACGGGAGATCTCCGCGACCTCGACCTGACGGTTCTCGGTCTTCTTCGAGGTGCTCGGCGTCATCAGCTGGAGGTAGTCGATGACGATCAGCCCGAGGTCGCCGTAGCGGGCCTTGAGCCGCCGCGCCTTGGCCCGCATCTCCATCACCGTGCAGTGCGGGTTGTCGTCGATGAACAGCGGCGCCTCCGCGAGCCGCCCGACCGCGTGCGACAGCTTGGTCCAGTCGCCCTCGGGGATGTTCCCGGTCTGGAGCCGTCGCATCTCGACGCGCGCCTCGCCCGAGAGGAGTCGCTTGGTGAGCTCGAGGGTCCCCATCTCCATGGAGAAGAACATCACCGGCCGCGCCGCGCTCATCGCGACGTTCGCCGCGGCCCCCAACGCGAATGCGGTTTTTCCGGCGCCGGGCCGGGCTGCGAGCACGAGCAGGTTGGAGGGCTGGAGCCCGAGCAGGAGGCTGTCGAGATCGGTGTACCCGGTCTGCACGCCGGTGATCTCGCCCTGCGAGCCGTACAGCGCCTCGAGCTGGTCGAGCGTCTCCTGCAGCGCGTCCGACACGCCGATCATCGAGTCCGACACGCGGTGCTCGGCGACCTCGAACACGAGGGACTCGGCGCGGTCGAGCGTCTCCGCGACCTCTCCGGAGTCGTCGTAGCCCATCTCGGCGATGTCGCCCGCGACCGCGATCAGGCGGCGCAGCAGCGCGAGCTCGTTGACGATCTTGGCGTAGTGCGGCCGCGTTCGCGGAGGCCGGCGTCTGCGCCTGCAGCCGCAGCAGCGCCTGACGCCCACCGAGCGCGTCGAGCAGCTCGGCGCGGCGCAGCTCGTCGGCGACCGTGACCGGGTCGACCGGCTCGCCCTGGCCGTAGAGCGACATGACGGCTTCGAAGATGTGGGTGTGCGCGGGCTTGTAGAAGTCGCTCGCCTCGACCCGGACCTCGGTGGCGGCGCTGATCGCATCCCGGGAGAGCAACATGGCGCCGAGCAGAGACTCCTCGGCCTCCAGGTTGTGCGGGGGCACACGACCCGCGGCTCTGCGTGGTGCCGACTCGAGCGCCTGAACCACCCTGCCTACCCTTCTCCTGCCGGGGTCCGCGCTCCGGCGGGCCGAGTCCTGGTGTGACCGTCCGTTGGTGCTGCGTTCACCGCACGTTCACGCAGTCGATCGAGTCGCCATTAGGCGCACAGGTGCCCTGTGGATCACTAGAGCGACAACCCCGATTTCCCTTGTGGAACCGCTGTGGAAGCAGTGTGGAGAAGCCGGTAGTCATCCCCAGGCCTGTGGAGAACGTGGGGCGCATGGAGTTCATGGGAGCACGGGGGTGTGACAGCTCCCAGCCGAGGCCCCGCAACGCTTCCGCAGCGGCCCGACACGCGGCGAGACCCCGCCGGAGCGGGGCCTCACGGTGCACTTCGGACGACCGAGCACGCCGGCCGTGTGGGCTACTCGGCGACGACCTCGACGTGGATCGTGGCGGTCACCTCGGCGTGCAGCTTCACCGCGACGTCGGCGTCGCCGAGCTCCTTCAGCGGATCGGCCAGCTGGATCGAGCGTCGGTCGATCTCGGCGCCCGACTGCTCGGCGATCGCGTCCGCGAGGTCGGCCGACGTGATCGAGCCGAACAGCTTCCCGCCCTCACCTGCGCGCGCGCTCACCACGACCTTGCCCGCGGTGAGGCGGTCGGCGAGGTCCTGCGCCTCGCCCGCGGTCGCGCTCCTCGCGCGCGGCGCGGTTGCGACGCATCGCCTCCGCTTGTGCCACGCCGCCGCGGGTGGCCTTCATGGCCAGCCCGCGGGGGACGAGGAAGTTGCGCGCGTAGCCGTCGGCCACGTCGAGCAGATCGCCCTTGTGACCGAGGTTGTCGACGTCCTCGCGCAGCACGATCTTCACGACGCCGTCTCCTCGACGACGTCCTCGGTCGCACCGACGGCGGCGTCGGCCGGGGCGTCGTTCGCCTCGGCCTCGACCGGCTGGGGCGGCGGCGAGGTCGGCTCGGGAGCCGAGCCCTCGGGCGGGCCCTCGGTGGGACGCGGCATCTCGATGTCCTGGGCGCGCAGCGGACCCTCGCGGTCGCCACGGTCGCGGTCGCCGCGCTTGCCCTTGTTGCGGTGCGTGACCTGACGGACCGAGTACGGGAGCAACGCCATCTCGCGGGCGACCCGGATCGCCTTGGCGACCTCGCGCTGCTGCTTGGCGTCGTTGCCCGTCACCCGACGGGCGCGGATCTTGGCCCGCTCGGACATGAACCGCCGGAGCAGGTTGACGTCCTTGTAGTCGATGTAGTCGACCGACTCCTGGTCGAGGATCGACACCTTCTTCTTGATCTTGCGGTCAGCGGCTTCGCCCTTCCGGGGCTTGCGACTGTCGCTGCTGTTCCTGGAACGTGCCATTGGATCGTGTGCTCCGAATCTGGTCTGTGTCGACGGTCCCGTCGTGCGGGCCGTCGCGCAAGGCGCCTTAGAAGGGCTCTTCGCCCATCGAGTCGTAGTCGTTGCCGCCACCGGCCGCGGGTGCGGGGCGCTGCCCGCCGCCCTGGCCGCCGCCCTGGCCGCCGCCGCCACCACCCCGAAGTCGCCGCCACCGCGACGCTCGTTGCGGGTGATCTGCGCGGTCGCCCAGCGGAGGCTCGGGCCGATGTCGTCGGCGTTGACCTCGACGACGGAGCGCTTGTCGCCGTTCTCGGTCTCCCACGAGCGCTGCTCGAGGCGGCCGGTCACGACGATGCGCGAGCCCTTGGCGATCGACTCGGCCACGTTCTCGGCCATCTCACGCCACGCCACCACGTTGAAGAAGGAGACCTGCTCCTCCCACTCCTGGGTCTGGCGGTTCTGCCAGCGGCGGTTGACCGCGAGGCCGAACGCCACCTTCGCCGCACCGCCCGCGGTGTACCGCAGCTCCGGGTCGCGGGTGACGTTGCCGACCAGGGTCACCGAGTTGTCTGCCATCTGCTGTCTCCCTCACGAGTGCCCGACGGGGCACTGGGTCCGAGTCTCGACGCCTACGTCTCCGCCGGGGTGCCGAGCTTCCCGTAGACGTGCTCCGGGATGCGCAGGACCTTGTGGCGAAGCACCTCGTCGGCCAGGGAGAGCATCCGACCGAGCTCGTCGGTCGCCGCGGGCTCGGCCTTGGCCTGGAGGACGACGTAGTAGCCCTCCCACTTGTGGTCGAGCCGGTAGGCGAAGCGGCGCTTGCCCCAGAAGTCGACCGCGCCGATCTCGGCGCCGTTCGACGTGAGCAGCTCCGTCGCCCGATCGACGGCGGCCCGGACATCGCTCTCTTCCAGGTCCGCGTCGTAGATGACCATGATCTCGTACGGCCTCATGGCCGTGCCTCCTTCGGACCGTGGGCCCCTTCTCGGACCCCGGGCTCCCGCAGTCGCCACGCGGGATCACGGCGTGGCCGGGGGAGCAGGACAGGACGATTCAGTTGTGAGCGAGCCAGGCTACCCGGCCCGTGCCCCGCCCCGCCCCTCGGGAGTCGCCCGTCCACCTCGACCTCCTCGACGCGGTCATGTCCGGACGACCCTACGAGGGGGGTGTGACACGAGGCGGCCACGCTCTGACGGCACCGACGCCGGGCAGGTCGCCGGCGAGCGTCTCGAGCGCGTAGACGAAGTCGCCCGACGCCAGGTAGACCGGGCACTTCGCCTCGCTCCCTGCGCAGGGCTGCATCCGCAGGCATCGACGAAGCCGTCCGGACACGTCGTAGAAGCCGATGTCGAGCGCGACCGGGACCGTCGACATCGTGAACGCCGTCCGGGTCGGACCGTCGAACGCGAAGAGCATCGCGTCGTACCGGCCGAGGTCGCGGCGCTTTCGCAGACCGCGAGACCGCTCGTCGGAGTCGTCGGCGACGACCACCTTCAGGTCCTCGTGACCGACCGTGAGCCGCGTCGCGGTGAGACCACGGAACGGCCGCTTCGCCCGCTTCGCGTCCTCCACGGCCGGATCGGATCGGCTCGTTCGCGGCGTGCGCCGGTCCGATCCCGACGGCGAGCAGCGCGGCCGCGAGCAGCGCGGCCGCGGCCACCCGCCGCGTCATGCGGGTGCCGGCTCCTCGACCTCCGCGGGCTCACCCGAGAGGCGCAGCTCGTCGGGGAACGTGTCCGCCGCGTGGTACGTCTCCTTGCTGGACGGGAACCGCCCGGTGCGGACGTCGTCGGCGAAGCGGGCGACCGCCTCCGTGCCTTCGGACGCGAGCTCCGCGTACCGACGGACGAACTTCGGGCGCATGCGGTCCTCGAGCCCGAGCAGGTCGTGGAACACCAGCACCTGGCCGTCGCAGTGGCGACCGGCACCGATGCCGATCGTGGGGACCGGGACGGTGTCGGTGACGAGGCGGGCGACGCCATCGGGCACGCACTCGAGCACGATCGCGAAGCACCCGGCGTCGGCGAGCGCGATCGCGTCGTCGACGATCGCCCGAGCCGCCTCGAGCTCCTTGCCCTGCACCCGGAACCCGCCGAGGGCGTGCACCGACTGCGGGGTGAGGCCGAGATGGCCCATGACCGGGATCTCGGCGTCGAGGATCGCCTGCACCGCCGGCAGGCGCTTGCGGCCACCCTCGAGCTTCACCGCACCGGCACCCGCGCGGATCAGGCGAGGCGGCGTTGCGGACGGTGTCGTCGATCGAGACGTGGTAGCTGAGCCACGGCAGGTCGCCGACGACCAGGGCGTCCGGCTTCGTGCGCGCGACCGCGCCGACGTGGTGGGCCATGTCGTCGGTCGTCACCTGCAGCGTGTCGTCGTAGCCGAGCACGACCATCGCGAGCGTGTCGCCCACGAGGATCATGTCGACGCCCGCGCCGTCGACGATGCGCGCCGAGGGGGCGTCGTACGCCGTCACCATGACGAGCGGCGTGTCGCTCCCCTTGTGCGCGCCGATGTCCGGCGCAGTGACCCGACCCTTGACGATCCGCTTCACATCGGTGCTCGGCACCGTTGCCTCGGTCATCTCGAGACCTCCGTCGTCCAGGGCACCCACGGCTCCCGGCGACAACCGAACACTAACCCCCGCGGCAGGGCTCCCGTCGACGCGGAGCCGTGCGACGCGGGGCGGTGCGACGCGGGGTCTTCAGCCGACGTGGCGGCGACCGTGGAGCTCGTGGCGCTGGAGGTGGTTCCAGCGGCAGTCGAGGCAGACCTCCACGACGTAGCGCGAGAACTCCTCGTGGGTGGCCTCGAGCTTGGCGAGCTCCTGGTCGGTCGCGATGCACCGGCCGTTGGCCTGGCGGAGCGCGTCCCCGTAGACGTAGGAGACGAGCCGGAGGCTCGCGTTCCCGCACACCGGGCAGTCGCCGTCCTCCACCTCACCGATGTGGCGGCCCGCCCGGAGGAGCTCGGGGTGGGCGTCGCAGACGTCGGTCGCGGTCGCGTCGGCCCGAGCGGAGGTCACGCAGGACGGCCCGACGGGCGAGCGCGTAGTCGACGTGGTGACGGCGCACGCCGCGGAGTGTAGGGCGCCGTCCGGCCGATCGCGTCCCGGCACGCACCCCGCGGATCCGGCGCCGGTACTGGCTGGCTCTTGACTTGCGGAGCGATATATCGACCCGATACATTGTTCCGATACATCCAGTCGATACGTCCGGCGTCGGACGACTCGTCCCACGTCCCGGAGCGTCCCCATGCTCGAGCTCGCCGTCCTCGGCCTCCTGAAGGAGCAGCCGCTGCACGGGTACGAGCTGAAGAAGCGGCTCGGCGAGACCCTGGGCTTCCTCTGGGGCGTCTCGTACGGCTCCCTCTACCCGGCCCTGCGCCGCCTCGAGCGCGACGGCGCGATCGAGATCGTCGAGCCCGTCGCCCCGCCGACCGCCCCCATCCCCGCGACCGGGTCCATCACCGGCGACCTCGCGTCCGCCCGGCTCCGCTCGGTGGCCGACCGCATCACCTCGGGCAGCCGCCGGACCCGCAAGGCCTACCGCATCACGGAACGGGGCGACGAGCTCCTGCTCGAGCTGCTCCTCGCCGACGACGAGCGGGCCGACGACGAGCGGACCTTCGCGCTCAAGCTCGCGTTCTGCCGCCACCTCCCCCAGGAGGCCCGCGTCCAGCTGCTCGAGCGCCGCCGAGCCCTGCTCCTGGAGCGCCTCGACCGTTCCCGCCGCCCCGGGCGCGGCACCGCCGGGGCCGCCGACGATCGCTACACCCGCTCGCTCCGCGAGCACCGCACTCGCTCGACCCAGCGTGACCTCGAGTGGATCGAGGAGCTCATCGTGCTCGAACGAGCCGACGGGTCCCCGACCGCCGCGGCCACCGCCGACCGCGCCGGCCGACGCCGTCGCGGAGACCCCGATCGTGCAATCCCCAGTCGTCCAAGAAGGAGCCACCACATGACCGCCAAGCAAGAAGGTGCGCGTCGCCGATCGCCGGTGTGGGCAACTGCGCCAGCAGCCTCGTCCAGGGCGTCGAGTACTACCGCGACGCGGACCCGAACGAGGACGTGCCGGGCCTGATGCACGTCGAGCTCGGTGGCTACCACGTCGGTGACGTGGAGTTCGTCGCGGCGTTCGACGTCGACGCCGCCAAGGTCGGGCTCGACCTCGGCAAGGCGATCCACGCCGGCCCGAACAACACGATCAAGTTCGCCGAGGTCGGCGAGCTCGGGATCCAGGTGCAGCGCGGCCCGACCTACGACGGGCTCGGCGAGTTCTACCGGGACACGGTCGAGGAGTCGCCGGCCGAGCCGGTCGACGTCGCGCAGGTGCTGCGCGACACCGGGGCCGACGCGCTCGTGAGCTACCTCCCTGTGGGGTCCGAGGACGCGCAGCGCTTCTACGCGCAGGCCTGCCTCGACGCCGGCGTCGGCTTCGTGAACGCCATCCCGGTGTTCATCGCGAGCGACCCTGACGTGGGCGAAGCGCTTCGAGGACGCCGGCGTCCCGATCGTCGGCGACGACATCAAGAGCCAGGTCGGCGCCACGATCGTGCACCGCATCCTCACCCGCCTCTTCGAGGACCGCGGCGTGGAGCTCGACCGCACGTACCAGCTGAACTTCGGCGGCAACATGGACTTCAAGAACATGCTGGAGCGCAAGCGCCTCAAGTCGAAGAAGATCTCCAAGACCCAGTCGGTCACCAGCCAGATGGACCACGCGGTCGAGGCCGACAACGTGCACATCGGCCCGTCGGACCACGTCCCGTGGCTCGACGACCGCAAGTGGGCGTACATCCGGCTCGAGGGTCGCAACTTCGGTGACGTCCCCCTGAACGTCGAGCTCAAGCTCGAGGTGTGGGACTCCCCGAACTCGGCCGGCGTCATCATCGACGCCGTCCGCTGCGCCAAGGTCGCGCTCGACCGCGGCATCGGCGGCCCGCTGCTCGGCCCGTCCGCGTACTTCATGAAGTCGCCGCCGGTGCAGTACACCGACGACGAGGCGCGCGACATGGTGGAGGCGTTCTCCCGGGGCGAGTGATCGCGCGCATGCCCGTCGAGGTCGGTCAGGTCGTCCCGCGCGTCGAGCTCGAGTCGTCGACCGGCGCGCGGATCGAGCTCGGCGACTTCCTGCAACGAACCCTGCTCGTCGTCGCGATCCGGTACTACGGCTGAATCCCCTGCCAGCAGTACCTGGTCGAGGTACGCGAGCAGTACGAACAGATCACCGCACTGGGCGCCGAGGTGCTCGTGGTCGGGACCGCCGCGGGCTGGCAGGCCGCCGCGCTCATGGCCGGGAGCCCCGATCGAGCACCGCTCCCGTTCCCCTGCGTCGTCGACCCCGACCACCACCTCTACGAGACGCTGGGGTTCGGACGCGTGCGGGCATGGCAGTGGCTCACCCCCCGCCTCTGGCGGAACTACCTCCGTGCCTTCCGGCGGGGCGCCCGCCAGGGCAAGGTGACCGGCGACGTCCACCAGCTCCCGGGCGTGGCCATCGTCACCCCCGACCGCGTCCTGCACTGGATCCATCGGGCGACGACGGTGGGCGACTACCCCTCGCTCGCGGTCGTGCTCGAGCACGTGCGCGCCAGCTGAGACTCAGCCGTCCGCGGGCTCGACCCCGCGCTCGCGCGCCCACGCGGCCAGGCGCACGTACGCCTCGTCCTCCGAGATGGGCCCCTCGTCGAGGCGCGCCTCGAGGAGGAACTCGAGGGCCTCGCCGATGATCGGACCGGGCTCGACGCCGAGGTGCTGCATCACCTGGCGGCCGTCGAGCGGAGGCTTGATCGCGTCGAGCTCCTCCTGCTCCCGGAGCGCGGCGATGCGCGCCTCGAGGTCGTCCATCCGACGAGCGAGCGCGGCGGCCTTGCGCTGGTTGCGCGTCGTGCAGTCGGCGCGCTGGAGCTCGTTGAGCCGCCCGAGCAGCGGACCGGCGTCGCGCACATAGCGGCGCACCGCCTTGTCGGTCCACCCCATCGCGTACGTGTGGATCCGCAGGTGCAGGTACACCAGCTTCGACACGTCGTCGACGGTCTCGTTCGGGAACCTCAGCGCGCGCATGCGCTCCTCGGTCATGCGCGCGCCGACCACCTCGTGGTGATGGAAGCTCACGCCGCCCGACGCGAACGAGCGCGTCTTCGGCTTCCCGACGTCGTGGAACAGCGCGGCGAGTCGCACCAGCTCGTCGCGGCTGCGCACGTTGTTCACGACGGCGATCGTGTGCGCGAGCACGTCCTTGTGCGAGTGGATCGGGTCCTGCTCGAGGCGCATGGCGTTCAGCTCGGGCAGGAACTCGTCGGAGAGACCGGTCTCGCAGAGCATCCAGAGCCCCGCACTCGGGTCGTCGACGACGACGAGGCGCCGCAGCTCGTCGCGCACCCGCTCCAGGCTCACGATCTCGAGCCGGTGGCGCATCTCCCGGATCGCGTCGAGGAGCTCCGGCTCGGGCACGAGCGCGAACTCCGCGATGAAGCGGGCCGCGCGGAGCATCCGGAGCGGATCGTCGGCGAACGACAGCTCCGGCGTCTGTGGCGTGCGGAGACGCCGGTCCGCGAGGTCGTCGGCGCCGCCGAACGGGTCGACGAGACGCGGCGCCGGGTAGGCGAGCGCCATCGCGTTGACGCTGAAGTCGCGACGGCCGAGGTCGTCCTCGATGGCGTCCGCGAAGGTGACCTCGGGCTTGCGGCTCTCCGGGCGGTAGACGTCGCCGCGGAAGGTCGTGATCTCCAGCGGAGCGACCGTCCTTCAAGCAGCCGACCGTGCCGAAGCGCCGGCCCTGGAGCCAGACCGCGTCGGCCCAGTCGCGCACGACCGCTTCGATCGCCTCGGGTCGCGCGTCGGTGGTGAGATCGATGTCCTTCTCGGCGTCGACCCGGTCGAGCACCAGGTCGCGGACCGTCCCGCCCACCAGATAGGCCTCGTACCCCGCCGCGATGAGACGGTCGGCGAGCTCCCGCGGCGGCGCACCCGCCTCGTAGAACGACTTGGCGCGCTCGGGCAACGTCATCGCGCCCATTGTCGCCGCTCCGGGGTCGCGAAGCAGGCTGGAAACCCCGGTGTTACCGTCGAGAGAGCGGTGGCAGCTCCGTCCACTCCGGACCCGGCTCACCCGAGGAGCGTGTCCGTGGACGCTGGCGACTGGGTCTGGATCTGGCTCGGGGTCGCCGTGGCGTTCGCCTTCCTCGAGCTCGTGACCCCCGTGATGTTCTTCATGATCTCGTTCGCCGCCGGCGGCGCGCTCGCCGCCCTCGCCGCCGTGCTCGACATCGGCGTCGGGATCCAGTGGGCGCTCTTCGTCCTCGGCAGCGGGATCGCCCTGGCAGTGCTCATCCCGGTGGGGCGCCACATCTCCCAGGCCTCCCCGGAGGGCGACGAGAGCCCCGAGGGCGCCGGCCGTTGGGTCGGGCGAACCGCGGTCGTGCTCCAGGAGATCCCCGGCGGACCCCACGCCACCGGGCTCGTCCGGCTCGAGCGCGGCAAGTGGCGCGCCGAGACCGCCGGTGAGCGCAGCATCCCGGTCGACGCCGAGGTCGAGGTGATCGCGGTGCGTGGCACTCGCCTCGTCGTCGCACCACCAGACCCGAGGAGGGTTCCGTGATCCCGCTGATCGTGCTGGGCGCCGTCGCGCTCCTGCTGTTCCTGACCGCGTTGAAAGCATTCCGGATCGTGCGGCCCTACCAGCGGGGCGTCATCGAACGGCTCGGGCGCTACCACGCGACCGCGGACCCGGGTCTGCGGATCATCGCGCCCTTCGTGGACCGCCTCATCCTCGTCGACATGCGCGAGCAGGTCGTCGAGGTCCCGGCCCAGGAGGTCATCACCTCCGACAACGTCGTCGTGACCGTGTACGCCGTCATCTACCACGAGGCGACCGACGCGCAGCGACTCCTGTACAACGTCGCCAACTTCGAGCTCGCCGTCAGCAAGCTCGCGCAGACGAACCTGCGCAACCTGATCGGCGACCTCGACCTCGACGACGCGCTGACCTCGAGCGTGAAGATCAACACGCACCTGCGCGACATCCTCGACGACGCGACCGACTCCTGGGGTGCGCGCGTCGTGCGGGTGGAGATCCAGCGGATCGACCCGCCGCCGGACGTCGTGCAGTCGATGCACCACCAGATGCAGTCGGAGCGCACCCGGCGGGCCGTGGTCACCGAGGCGCTCGGGGTGCGCGAGGCCGCGGTCACGCGCGCCGAGGGCGAGAAGCAGGCCGCGATCCTCTCGGCCGAGGGCAAGTCGCTGGCCATGGAGCGCGTGGCCGACGCCGAGAAGTACCGCCAGCTGACCGTCGCCGAGGGCGAGGCCGCAGGCGATCCGCTCGGTGTTCGGGGCCATCCACGACGGCAACCCGACGCACGACGTGGTGGCGATCAAGTACCTCGAGGCGCTCGACGCGCGTCGCCGACGGGCAGGCGACGAAGATCTTCCTGCCGACCGAGATGTCGGGACTCTTCGGGGCGGTCGGCGGTCTCGCCGAGCTGTTGCGGGCCGAGAACCCGGTCGGCGAGCGATCGAACGGCGACGGGCGGGTCGACGAGCCGACCACCGCGGCGCGGCGAGGGCGCGACCTAGCCTCCGAGCGACCCGACGCCGACGGGCGGCGCGTCCGGGAGCGGTTGCACCGCGCGGGCCCGGTCGGCCTCGTCGAGCATCACCGACAGGCCGGGCTCGTAGGTCGCGTGCGCGAGCGCGTCCTCGCGCGTCACGAGGCCCCGCTTGTAGAGGCCGGCGAGCCCCTGGTCGAACGTCTGCATGCCCCAGAACTCACCGTCGGCGATGATCGGGTCGAGGCGCGTCGCTCCGTCGGAGTCGCCGACCGCCTCGGTCACCGGACCGTTGGCGATGAGCACCTCGAGGGCAGGGACGCGTCCGCGACCGCCGGCACGCGGCACGAGCCGCTGGCACAGGACCCCTCGAAGCGTCCGGGCGACGAGTGCGCGCACCGGTGGCGCGCTGCGCCGGCGAGAAGCGCTCGATGAGGCGCGTCACCGCATCGGCCGCGCCCACCGCCTGCGTCGCCGCGAGCACGAGACGGCCCGCGTCGGCGATCTCCAGTGCAGCGAGTGCGGTCTCGGCGTCGGGGAGGTCGGAGACGACCACGACGTCGGGATCCTGGTGTGCGGCGCCGAAGCAGCGCGCTCAGGAAGCTGGTGGTGTCGGAGCCGACCTCGCGCTGGTCGACGACCGAGCGCTTGTCGGCGTGCAGCACCTCGATGGGCTGCTCGATCGTCACGATGTGCGCCGGACGGTGCTCGTTCACGTGGTCGACCATCGCGGAGAGCGTCGACGTCCGACCGGAGCCCGCGAGACCGGTGACGAGCACGAGCCCCGAGCCCACGCTCGCGAGGTCCGCGGCCACGGGCGGCAGGCCGAGCGCGTCGAGCGTCGGCACACCCGGGACGACGCGGCGGAGCACCAGCCCGATCCAGCCGCGCTGGCGGAACGCGCTCACCCGGAACCGGCCGAGGCCCTGGACCGCGTGGATGCCGTCCACCTCGGCGCCGCCGTCGAGACGGATCGCGGCGTGCCCGAGCAGGTGGTGGACGGCCTGCTCGGTGTCCCCGGGCTCCAGGACGTCGAGCGGCGCTTCGTGCAGCGCCCCGTCGACCCGCAGCCGGGGACGGACCCCGACCTTCAGGTGGACGTCGGACGCCCGTTGCTCCACGGCGAGGCGCAGCAGGCGATCGAGATCCAGCACGTGAGGGGTATCGGCCGGTGACAGCGCAGGCTTGACCTCCCCCGATCGTGGGAGCGGGTCAGCGGGTCCGGCGCTGCCAGGCCGCGTCCACCACCTGGCGGCCGGGTCCGTTCGCCGTCGGCGCCTCGGTGGGCGCCACGGCGGCCCCGAGCAGGACCGGGAGGGTCGCGGCGACGCAATCGGTCAGCGCCGTGAGGTCATAGCCGCCCTCGAGGAACACGACGACCCGACCCGGGCCCGGTGCCAGCGCGACGCAACGCCTCGCGAGGTCGGCGTAGTCGCCGCTGGAGAGTGCGAGGCCGGTGAGCGGATCCGCCCGGTGCGCGTCGAAGCCGGCCGACACGAGCACCCAGTCGGGTGCGAAGTCCTCCGCGAGGGGCACGATCACCTCGTCGAACGGCACGCGCGTAGACGTCGCCGGTCGCGCCGGCGGGCAGCGGGAAGTTGCAGGTCGCGCCCTCGCCGGCCGCGCCGCCCACCTGGTCGAGCCGACCCGTGCCCGGGTACAGGGGCCACTCGTGGAGCGACACGTAGAGCACGTTCGGGTCGTCCCAGAAGATGTCCTGCGTGCCGTTGCCGTGGTGCGCGTCGTAGTCGACGATCACGACCCGCTCGCCGCGCGCCGCCAGCGCGGCGGCGGTGACGGCGACGTTGTTGAGGAGGCAGAAGCCCATCGGGACGCGTCCGGTGGCGTGGTGTCCGGGTGGACGGATGCCGAGGAACGCGGCGTCGGCCTCGCCGCGCGCGAGCGCGTCGGTGGCCGCGAGGCCCGCACCTGCCGCACGGCGCGCGGTCGCCCAGGACGCCGCCGACATCACGGTGTCCCCGTCGATCGATCCGCCGCCGACGGTCGTCGAGCGCGGCGAGGCGCTCGAGCAGCACCGGCTCGTGGACCCGGGCCAGCTCCGCGTCCGTGGCGTCGCGCGTCGGCAGCGGGACGAACGCATCCGCGACCCCGGAACGCTCCATGCCCGTCGTCACCGCACGGAGCCGCACGACCCGCTCGGGATGACCGGCGCCCGGATCGTGGGCGAGGTAGGCGTCGGTCTCCGCGACGAGGAGCACGATCGGGAGGGTACCGCCACGCACCCCGTCGGAGGCCCGCCGCAGACGCCCCCACCGTCGACGGGCCCGGCGGGTACGCTCGATCGCCGTGGCCGAGCGCATCACCGGGGGCCGACCCGCGGACCCCGAGCACGCGCACTCGAAGCCCCAGCACTCCTTCGGGTGGGCTCGCGCGCAGTCCTGGCGCGGACGGCACGACGTCGCCCAACTCCTCCTCGGTGAGCGCGTCCCGACCGATCCGTCGGCGATCGGCTCCTGCCTCGCGACGCTGCGCCGGGCGGGGTACACGACGGTCGTCACGACCGCGATGCCACCCGGGGACGCAGTGTCGTTCGTCGACGCCGGCTTCGAGCTGCGCGAGCGCCTCCACCTCCTCGAGCACGACCTCGACACGCTGCCGGTCCCGCGTTCGGACCCGCTGCGACTGCGCCGCGCGTGGCGAGCCGACCGTCCGTCGGTCCTCGCGCTCGACCGGCTCGCGTTCGACGAGTTCTGGCGGCTCGAGGAGCAGGGTCTTCGCGAAGCGCTCCAGGCCACACCGGCGGTTCGCTTCCGCATCGGCGAGCCCGGCGGGAGCCACCCGGTCGCCGCGCATCGCTTCGAGGCCTCTGCGTACGCGATCACGGGACGCGCCGGGCGGCAGGGCTACCTCCAACGGATCGCCGTGCATCCTGACGACCGCCGCCACGGGTGGGGCCGGGCGCTCGTGCTGGACGCGTTGCGGTGGTTGCGTCGCCACGACGTGCGGCGCGCGCTGGTCAACACCCAATGGACGAACGACAGTGCAGTCGCGCTGTACGAATCGTGCGGCTTCCGGCGGCTTCCGGTCGGGCTCTGCGTCCTCGACCGGACACTGTGAAGCGCGCCGCGGCGCTCGCCGCGGTGTTGCTCGCGCTCGGCGCGACGATCCTCCCCGCTCGACCGGCTTCGGCGGGCGCCACCTCGACCGAGCCGGCGATCGCGCTCGTCGCCCAGGACGCCTGGGACGTGGCCGGCAGCACGCTGAACCTCCAGGTCAACGTCCCGGCAGCGCTCGCCGGGCCCGATTCGACGATCAGCCTCGTCGCCTATCAGCCGGTCGCGTCGCGCGCCGCGTTCGACCGGGTGACCGCGGGCGACGTCCCGGCGTCGGTGCTCGACCAGGTCGTGCTCCCGCTGTCGTCGCTGCCCACCGACGCGGCCGGGACCCGCACGATCACCGTCGGCCTCGAAGCCTCCGGAGCCGCCCGCGATCCGGGTCGGCTCTCGCTGCGGCGTGCCGGTGTCTACCCGCTCTCGATCGACCTCCGCGGTGCAGACGAGCGGAGCCAGTCGAAGTTCACGACCATGGCCGTGGTGGTGGACGCCGCACCCGGGGGTGCACCCGAGGTGCTCCCTCGTCGGCTCGGGGTCGGCTGGGTGTGGCCGCTCGTCACCGGACCGTCGACCCTTCCCGACGGCAGCGTCGACCCCCAGGTCTCCGCGGAGCTGCGCCCGAGGGGCCGCCTCGGGCGTCAGGCCGCGGCGCTGACCCGCGCCGGCGACGTGCCCCTGACCCTCCTCCCCGGGCCCGAGACGCTGGAGGCCTGGGTCGAGCAGGGACGCGACGATGCCGCGATCGGGCGGGGAGCCGCTGCGGTCCGCGACGCATCCGGGCGGGCCCAGGTCCTCACGAGCACCTTCGTCCCCACCGACCTCCCGTCCCTGCTCGCCGCGGGGCTCCCGACGGCTGTCGACGGAGAGATCGTGCGCGGCGACGACACACTCATCCGCCTGCTCGGCGCGCGCGCCCGACACGCGCACCGCGCTCGGCGCGCCCCATCGACGGCGCATCGCTCGCGCGACTCCGTGCCGGGGGCGTCGACCGTGTCGTGGTCGACGACACCACGATCGTCCCGACGAACGCGCGCTCCTCCTTCACCCGGCCCTTCTCGTTGCAGCCACCGCCTGCGCTGGCGCCGACCTCGCCGGTCTCCGCGGTCGCGAACGACACCGGGATCGCGCGGCTCCTCGCCGGCGACGGTGCGCCCGCGCTCCAGGCCCAGCTCGCGCTCGCCGCGCTCTCGGTGGTCGCACAGGAGCCGTCCGACAGCCCGCGCGCCGTCGTGGTGGTGAACCCACCGACGCTCGACGTCCCGGCAGCGCTCCTCGACGCGATGCTCACCGGGCTCCGGGGCAACCCGCTCCTGCAGCCCCAGACCATCGACGAGATCTTCGCGACGGTGCCCGCGGCGACCGGCCCGGCGCGCGAGCTCGTCGCGTACCCACCGCCGGCCCCGCCCGTTCCCGCGAGCACCTACCTCGCGGCGCAGAAGCGCCTGAGCGCGTTCCGGTCGCTCGCCGGCACGAACGACCCGATCGCCGTCGCGGGCGACCGCTCGCTGCTCCTCTCGGTGTCGGCGACCTTCGCCGGCCCCGCCGGGCAGGCACGGGCGAGCGCCACGCTCGGGAGCATCGATCTCTCGATCGACCAGTTCCTCTCCCGGATCCACGTCCCCCGACGGAGCACGATCACGCTCACGTCGCGCTCGGGAGAGATCCCGCTGACGTTCCGGAACGACACCGGACAGCGCGTCGCACGTCGTGATCGAGCTCGCGAGCCCGAAGCTCGTCTTCCCGCAGGGCTCGAGCCGGCTCGTCACGCTCAAGCCCAAGAGCACCACCGTGCGCTTCGAGGTCGAGTCGCGCACGTCGGGGACGTTCCCCCTCCAGCTGAAGGTGCGCTCGGCCGACGGTGGCTTGCTCGTCGCGGACACGCAGTTCCGCGTGCGGTCGACGGTCGTGAGCACCGTCGGCATCGTGCTCATCGGCGGCGCCGCGGTGTTCCTCGCCCTCTGGTGGGCGGTGCACATCCGCCGCGCACGCCGGACCCGGCGCGCCGGGGTCGCGGTCGCGTGACGAGCGACGACCGCTCGGTCCGACACAGCCGTCACGACACGAAGGACCTGCTCCAGTCGAGTGCGATCGTCGGGATCGGCACCGCGCTGTCGCGCATCACCGGCTTCCTCCGGGTCGCCGCGATCGCGTACGCGCTCGGCGTCACGACGGTTGCCGGCGTGTACTCGTACGCGAACGAGACGCCGAACATCGTCTACGAGCTCCTGCTCGGTGGTGTGCTCACCGCGACGCTCGTCCCCCAGTTCGTCAAGCACCTCCAGGACCGCGATCCCGACGCGAGCAGCGCGGTCGTGTCGGTAGCGATGCTCGCGCTCGTCGTGCTCACGGTCCTCGGCATCGTGCTCGCCCCGTACATCGTCGACATCTACACCCTGCGCGTCACGGGTCCCGGACGTGCCGACCAGCAGGAGCTCGCGACGAAGCTCCTGCGGCTCTTCATGCCCCAGATGCTCTTCTACGGCTTCGTCGCGCTCGCGACCGGCCTGCTCCAGGCGCGACGGCGCTTCGCCGCGGCAGCCTTCGCGCCCATCCTGAACAACGTCGTCGTCATCACGATGTTCCTCGCGCTCCCGCGCATCATCGACGGGCCGCTCACCGTCCGGCGCCTGAACGACGACACCGGCCTCGTGCTCCTGCTCGGCCTCGGTACCACTGCGGGCATCGCGGTGATGGCCCTCGCGCTCGTCCCGGCGCTCTGGCGTGCCCGGGTGCGGCTCCGCTTCCTCCCGTCGTTCCGCAACGCCGCGGTCCGCGTCGTGTTCCGCCTCTCCGGCTGGACGATCGGCTACGTGATCGCGAACCAGATCGCACTGTGGGTCGTGCTCGTCCTGGCGAACGGGGAGCGCGGCGGCTCGTTCGCGTACCTGAGCCGCGTTCGCCTTCTTCCAGCTGCCCTACGGCCTGTTCGCGGTGTCCGTGATGACGGCGGTCGCACCGGAGCTGGCCGCCGCCGGAGGACGCGGCGATGCTCCCGCGCTGCGCCACCGGTTCGCCCGCGCGTTGCGCCTCACGCTCACGGTGATCGTCCCTGCTGCTGCCGTGTACGTCGCGCTGGCGCGACCGATCGTCGTCGCGCTCCTCCAGCGCGGCGCGTTCAACGCGGGCGATGCGACGTTGGTGGGCGACACGCTGGTCGGCTTCGCGATCGGTCTGCCCTTCTTCTCCACCTACCTGTTCTCCCTCCGCGCGTTCTACTCGTTGTCGGACACGCGCACGCCGTTCCTGCTCAACTGTGTCGAGAACGCCGTGAACATCGGGCTCGCCATGGTCTTCTTCGACCAGTTCGGCATCCCGGGCCTCGCCTACGCGTACTCCGCGGCCTATGCCATCGGCGCGTTGCTCACGCTGACGGTCCTGTCCCGGCGCCTCGGCGGCCTGCAGGGCCGCGGGATCGGGACGTCGGCGGTCAAGATCCTGCTCGTCAGCGTCGCCGCCGCGGCGGCCGCGTGGGTCGTGGGCGACACGGTCGGCTGGGCCAGCGCCGGGGCGGCGGTCCTGGCCGTGCTGCTCGGGCTGGTCGCCGCCATGGCGGTCACCGCGCTCGGGCTCTCGCTCCTGAAGGTCGAGGAGTTCCGCGAGCTCACGGCGCTCTTCCGGCTCCGGCGGTTCCGCCGGCGCTCCGGGCGCGGGACGGCCCCGCCTCCTCCGGTGCCCCCGCCGGCCGGTGGCGGCCTCGGCGGCGAGTCCGACACCATGACACCATGAGCAGCGGGGGGCAGCCCGCAGCTCGGGCCCAAGAGGAGGAACCGTGGGAGTTCGAGTCGTCACCGACAGCGCGTGCGACCTGTCGCAGGACCTCGTCGACGCGCTCGGGATCGAGGTCGTGCCACTCACGATCCGCTTCGGCCACGAGGAGCTCGTCGACCGGGAAGAGCTGACCGCCGACGCGTTCTGGGACCGGCTCCAGACCTCCGAGGACCTGCCCGAGACCGCGGCGCCGTCCGCCGGCGCGTTCGAGGCCTGCTACCGCGACCTGATCGCCCGCGGCGCCACCGGGATCATCTGCATCAACCTCTCGTCGCGCCTCTCGGCGACCATGCAGGCCGCGCAGGTCGCAGCCGCGTCGATCGGCGAGGAGTGCCCGGTCCACGTCATCGACTCGCTCACCGTCTCCATGGGGCTCGGGGCGCTCTGCCTCACCGCGGCCCGCCGCGCGGCCGACGGTGACCCCCTCGACCGGATCGTCGACGAGGTGATCAGCCGCCGCGACCGCACCCGTCTCTTCGGGGCGCTCGACACGCTCGAGTACCTGAAGAAGGGAGGTCGGGTCGGCAACGCCCGTGCGCTCCTGGGCTCGATGCTCTCCATCAAGCCCGTCGTCGAGGTCCGCGACGGCGTCGTGGAGGAGGCGGGCAAGGTGCGGACGCGCTCGAAGTCGCTCAAGGTGCTGGCCGAGAAGGTCGCGGCCCAGCCGATCGACACGCTGGCCGTGCTCCACGGGCAGGCCGACGACCTCGAGGAGCTCCTCGACCTGCTCGACCCCGATCAAGCCCCGCGACGAGATCGTGACCGGCATCGTCGGCCCGGTCATCGGCACGCATGCCGGCCCCGGCGTGATCGGCGTGAGCTTCCAGGTCCACCCCGGACCGCGCTCGTACCGGAGCGACGCCCCGCGGTGGTGCCCCGCGTACCGCGACCACGAGGCCGGTACCGTGGCACGGTGTCGAACCCCGCCGCGCCCGGTCGCACGCTCGGTGGCCGCTACCACCTCCAGTCGCTGCTCGCGCGGGGCGGCATGGCCAGCGTCTGGGTCGGCGACGACACCCTCCTCGCCCGCCGGGTCGCGGTGAAGACGCTCCACCCCGATCTCGCGCACGACGACGACACCCGGACGCGGTTCCGCAACGAGGCAGTGGCCGTCGCCAGCCTCGCCCACCCCGACATCGTCGCCACCTACGACACCGGCGAGGACGACGGCGTCGCCTACCTGGTCATGGAGCTCGTCGAGGGCCCGAACCTCCGGCACCTCCTCGACGAGCGCGGTCCGCTGCCCGTCGACGAGAGCCTGCGCATCGCGCGCGGGCGTCACCGCAGCGCTCGACCACGCCCACCGCAACGGGATCGTGCATCGCGACATCAAGCCCGCGAACGTGCTCGTGCCGCCGCACGCGCCGGTGAAGGTGACCGACTTCGGCATCGCCAAGGCCGGCGACGGCCAGGACCTCACCCGAGACCGGAACGGTCGTCGGCACCGCTCGCTACCTCGCGCCCGAGCAGCTCGCGGGCGAGCCGGTCGACGCCCGCGCGGACCTCTACGCGGTCGGGCTCCTGCTCCACGAGATGCTGGCGGGCTCCCCGCCGTTCACGCGGCGACACCGAGACCGCCGCGTCGCTCGCCCGGCTCACCCAGGATCCGCCTCCTCTGCGCTCGGTCCGCGCCGACGTCCCTCCGATGGTCGAGGCGATCACCCTGCGGTGCCTCGCGCCGAGACCCGAAGGCTCGGTACCAGAGCGCCGGCGCACTGGGCGAGGACCTCACCGCGGTGGCGGGCGGCGCGGAGCTGCACCTCACCTCGCCGGGCGTCGACCGGACCCGCCAGCGCGCCGCCGGCTCCCCCACCGACCCGCCCCACCGCGCCGGCCCCGACACCCGCGCCCGGTCCCGAGCCGCGCACCGCAGCGGTCGCCCGCCCGACGGCCACCGGCGCGGCGCACAGTCGTCGGCCTGGCCCTGGGCGCTGCTCGGGATCTTCCTCCTCGCCGCGGGCGCCGCCGGCGGCTACCTCGTCGTCCAGGCGATCAACGACACCGGGAGCACCGGCTCCGGATCGGGCCGGGAGTGAGCACGTCCGGCCCCTCAGATCGTCGGGGCGGCCGACTTCGACCCGGAGGGCGGCGACGGCGAGCACCCCGAGCAGGCACGGCCTCGCGGTCGACGGCAACGGCGCGACCGGTTGGAACACCGAGACCTACAGCAGCGCCGACCTCGGCGGGAAGTCCGGCGTCGGGCTCCGGATCGACCTCGCGGACGTCCTCGGAGGTCTCGACGGTCGAGGTCGACACCAACGGGACCGGGTGGAACGCCCAGGTCTACGTCTCCGACTCGCCCGCCGAGACGCTGGCCGGGTGGGGCGAGCCGGCGGCCTCGGGTGAGGATCTCGGGCCGAACGCCACCTTCGAGCTCGATCCGGCCGCGTCGGGGCGGGCGGTGCTGATCTGGCTGACCCGACTGCCGTCGTCCGGCAAGCTCGAGATCACCGAAGTACGGATCGGGTGACCGGGTTGGCTGACCGGGGCGGCGACGTCGACGAGCCGCGCCTCGCGAGCGCGGCCGCCGGCGGCGACCGCCGGGCGCTCGAGCTGCTCCTCGACCGCCACGCCGACCGCGTCCACGCGATCTGCCGCCGCGTCGTCGCGCCACCCGGAGGACGCGCTCGACGCGACCCAGGAGGCGCTGATCGCGATCGCGCGGGGATCGGGCGGTTCGACGGTCGCTCCGCCTTCACCACCTGGATGTACCGCGTCGCCACCAACGCGGCCCTCGACGAGCTCCGGCGCAGGTCCCGCCGCCCGGTGCCGCTCGACGAGCCACCCGAGCTCACGAGCCCGAGTGCCGAGGGGTCGGTCGACGCTCGCCTCGACGTGGACCAGGCGCTCGGCGACAGTCCCCGAGGAGTTCCGGACCGCGGTCGTGCTGCGCGACCTGGCCGATCTCGACTACCCGGAGATCGCCGACGGTGCTCGACGTGCCCGTGGGGACCGTGAAGTCCCGCATCGCCCGGGGCCGCAGGCGCTCCGGGAGGCCCTCGGGAACCGCGCCACCCCCTCCGAACGTCGAACGGACGGATCATGAGCGACGACCTGCACTCCCGACGATCCTGCTCCCCGGCGACCTCTCCCGACGACCCCCGACGACCGGGGCCGCGACCCGGAGCTCGGCCGCGCTGCTCGCCGTCCCGCCGCTCGACGAGGTGACCCGGCGTCGGATGGTCGACGTCGGCGGTCGCGCGAGCGGCCGCGGGCCGGCGCGACCCGTCGGGCGGACGACCGCGGCCCTCGGCGTCGCGGCCGCGCTCCTGCTCGGGGTGGTCGTCGGCGCCGTCGTGGTGACCCGCCCCGACGACCCGCAGACCGACCACCGCCGCCCGGGCGCCTGGAGGCCACGGCGCCGGCGCCCAAGGACGCCGGCACGGAGGACAGCGGCACCCACGCTCGCGCCGGCGCCGGGTTCCGAGAACCAGCTCGGGGACCTCGGCAGCCGTCGCGTCGCCCGGCCGCGCTGCGCGCCGCGATCACGAACCGCCTCGAGACCGGGGCCGCCCTCGCGGCGTCGGAGCTCGCGGCCGCCTGTCTGGCGCGGACCCGAGGCGGCCGGGCTCGTCGCGGTCAGCGCAGTCGGGACGGCGACCTACGCGGACGCCGGGCCGGTCGTCGTCCTCGTCGGGACGACCCCCGCGGGCGAGAACGTCGCGGTCGCGGTGACGCCGACGGACTGCACCGTGGTCGGCTACCGTGCCCTCCACGACTGATCGCCTCCCGGACCACCGGGTACGATCGACCGACCGGATCGACCGGGGGCCCGATACGATCCCCGCCGGTATGGCAGATCTCTCCCCCTCGGCCGATTGGCCGACCCAGGCCGCCGACGCCCTCGAGCAGGCGGTCACGCTCGTCCGCGACAAGACGGTCGTGCCCGCCCAGAAGGCGACCAAGGCCGTCGTCTACGGGCTGCTGGTCGGCTTCTTCGTCTTCACCGCGGTCACCCTCCTGATCATCGGGCTCTTCCGCGGTCTGGTGATCCTCACCGGAGAGGTCTGGCTCGCGTACCTCATCTGCGGCGGAATCCTGGTGCTCCTCGGGGCGTTCTGCTGGTCACGGCGCCTGAAGGCGCCCAAGGACGACCCGCCGACCGCAGCATGAGGGCGCACCGCACGATGACCGGACCAGCGCCGATGACCGAGCACCGGAAGGTCGTGATCGTCGGCTCGGGGCCGGCGGGCCTCACGGCCGCGACGTACGCGGCCCGGGCCAACCTGTCGCCCGTCGTCATCGAGGGCATCAGCGCCGGCGGTCAGCTCATGCTCACGACCGACGTCGAGAACTACCCCGGCTTCCCCGACGGGATCATGGGCCCCGAGCTCATGGTGAAGATGCGTGAGCAGGCCGCGCGGTTCGGCGCCGAGTTCGTGACCGCCGACGCCGACCGGGTCGACCTCGGCGCCGCCCCCTTCGGCGCCTGGGTCGGCGACACCGAGTACCGCGGCGACGCCATGATCATCACCACCGGCGCCACCGCGCGGATGCTCGGCCTGCCCGCCGAGCAGCGCCTCCTCGGGCACGGTGTCTCGACCTGCGCGACGTGCGACGGGTTCTTCTTCCGCGACAAGGACCTCGCGATCGTCGGGGGTGGCGACTCCGCGATCGAGGAGGCGATCTTCCTCACCAAGTTCGCCACCAAGGTCACGCTCGTCCACCGCCGCGACGAGCTGCGCGCGTCCAAGATCATGCAGGAGCGCGCGTTCGCGAACCCGAAGATCGAGTTCCTGTGGAACTCCGTGGTGAGCGACGTGCACGGCGAGCACCAGGTCGAGAGCCTCGAGATCCGCAACGTCGAGACCGACGAGGTGTCGAAGCTCGACGTCGCCGGGCTGTTCGTCGCGATCGGGCACGACCCGACGACCGTCGCTCTTCGCGGGGCAGCTCGACCTCGACGAGAACGGCTACATCGTGACGGCGCCCGACTCGACGCTCACCTCCGTCGAGGGCGTGTTCGCCGCCGGCGACGTGCAGGACCACGTCTACCGGCAGGCGATCACCGCGGCCGGCAGCGGGTGCATGGCTGCGATCGAGGCCGAGCGCTGGCTGGAGGCCGCCGCCCACGCCGCGGCCACCGCCTGACCCCGACTCCGAGGCGCTCGAATCCGACCCGACCGACCAGGAATCCCCGGGCCCCGGTCGGGGTTCACCCCATCAGTACACTCGCCGCACACCCCGGCCGAGCACGGACCGGCGGAGAAAGGATCTTCCCGTGTCCCAGCACATCCTCACGATCTCCGACGACACCTTCGACGAGACGATCGGCGGTTCCGACAAGGCCGTCCTGGTCGACTTCTGGGCCGAGTGGTGCGGTCCGTGCAAGATGATCGCCCCCGTCCTCGAGGAGCTCGCGGTCGAGCACGCCGACAAGCTCGCCATCGCGAAGCTGAACGTCGACGACAACCCGAACACGGCGATGCGCTTCAACGTGATGAGCATCCCCACCCTCCTGGTCTTCAAGCCGGGCGACGCGCAGGCCGAGGCCAAGCGCCTCGTCGGCGCCAAGGGCAAGGGTCAGCTCCTCCAGGACCTCGCCGAGTTCGTCTGACCCGACCCGCAAGGGTCGTCGTCACTCGGACCGTCGTCTCGGACCTTCTCGTCATGCCCGCGGTGCTCCGCCAGGGGGACCGCGGGGAAGCGGTCCGGGACCTCCAGCAGCGCCTCGTCGGCGCCGGTCATGACGTCGCGGGCGACGAGCCCGGCGACTTCGGCGGCGGGCACCGAGACCGCCGTGCGCTCCTTCCAGGAGGCGCGGGGCCTCCGCGTCGACGGCATCGTCGGCCGCCAGACCTGGTCGGCCCTCGTCGAGAGCGGCTACGCGCTCGGCGACCGTCTCCTCTACTTCCGTCGCCCCATGGTCCGCGGCGACGACGTCGCCGACCTCCAGCACCGCCTGAACGCGCTCGGCTTCGACGCGGGACGCGAGGACGGCATCCTCGGCGACGACACCCGCTCGGCGGTCGCGGAGTTCCAGCGGGCGGTCGGGCTCGCCGACGACGGGATCTGCGGTGCGACGACGATCGCGGCGCTCGACCGCGTCGGTTCGTTCGCGGCCGGTTCGGCGGCCGGGCTGCGCGAACGGCTGCGGTCGGGACCACCCCTCCTCGCCGGTCGCCGGGTCTACGTCGCCGCCACGCCCGGGCTTCGCGGCGCTCGGCGAGGCGGTCACCCGGGGCCTGCTCGAAGCCGGCGCGACCGCGGTGCTCGACGCGTCGGGCGACGACGACTCCTTCGTCGCGGGTGAGGCGAACCGGTTCGACGCCGACCTCTTCCTGGCGCTCCGGGCGGGCGACGCCCCCGCGTGCCGGTGCGCCTACTACGCCTCGGCGAGGTTCGCGTCGGAGGTCGGTCGCTCCGTCGCCACCGAGGTCCATGCCGCGCTCGGTTCCGTGCTCCCGACGGAGCAGTCCGTCTGCGGCAAGGCCTACGCGGTGCTGCGCGAGACGCGGATGCCGGCGGTCGTGTGCGAGCTCGTCCCCGAGGGCGACGTCGACGCGATGCGTGGCCTCGTCGCGCGCGCGGGCGACGCGGCGCGCGCGGTCGTCGACGGCGTGCAGCGCTCGGTCGAGCAGCCACCCGAACCCGCCTGAGCGCGGGTCGAGGACGGGCTCCGCCGCTACGCGGTCGTTGCCTCCGCAACGAGGTCGGCCTGCGTGATCGAGCGGTAGATGCGCTCCAGGTCGTCGAGACCGGCGAAGTCGATCGTCATCGTGCCCTTGCCCCCCGCCCCGAGCCGGATCTTCACGCGGGTGTCGAGGTGGTCGCCGAGGAGCTCCTCGAGCTCGGCGAGCCCGGCGGGGCGCATCCGCCCGGGGACCTCCACCGCCGTGCCGTGGTCGGACGCCGCGCCGTCGTTCCTGGCGCGCACGGCCTCCTCGACCTGGCGGACCGAGAGGTCCTCCTTCACGATGCGCCTGGCCATCGCCTCCTGGAACGCCCGGTCGGGCGTCCCCAGCAGCGCGCGGGCGTGGCCCATCGTGAGCTGTCCCTCCCGCACCGACCGCTGGATCGACGGGGGGAGCTGGAGCAGCCGGAGGGTGTTCGAGATCGCGGCGCGGCTCTTCCCCATCCGGGCGGCCACCTGCTCGTGGGTGAGCTGGAAGTCCTCGATGAGCTGCTGGTAGGCGGCCGCCTCCTCGAGCGGGTTGAGGTCGTCGCGCTGGAGGTTCTCGACGAGGGCCTGCTCGAGCGCGGTGTTGTCGTCGGTCTCGCGAACCAGCGCGGGGATCTCCTGCAGTCCGACGCGCTGTGCGGCGCGCCAGCGCCGCTCCCCCGCGATCAGCTCGAACCCGTCGCCGGCGGGCCGGACCAGCACCGGCTGGAGCAGCCCGACCTCACGGATCGAGTCCGCCAGCGCGCCGAGCGCCTGCTCGTCGAACGTGTCGCGCGGCTGGTACGGGTTCGGCCGGATCGACGCGATCGGGATCTCCCGGTAGCCCGGTCCCCGACGGGGCTCGGTGCTCCGCCGCCCCCGGCGGGATCAGGGCACCGAGACCCCTACCCAGTCCGCCTTGACGCGCCACGGCTCACCTCTTTCGCCAGATCGCGGTACGCCTTCGCGCCCCGCGAGGTCGCATCGAACACGATGATCGGCTGACCGTACGACGGGGCCTCCGAGAGCCGCACGGTGCGCGGCACGATCGTCTCGTAGACCTTCGCCCCGAAGTAGTTGCGGACCTCGGCCTCGACCTGGTCGGCCAGCTTGGTGCGCGCGTCGTACATCGTCAGCACGATCCCGCGCACGTCGAGGTCGGGGTTCAGGTTCGCCTGCACGAGCCCGACGTTGCGGAGCAGCTGCCCCAGCCCCTCGAGCGCGTAGTACTCGCACTGGATGGGGACGATGACGTCGTCGGCCGCGGCGAGCCCGTTCACGGTGAGGAGGCCGAGCGAGGGCGGGCAGTCGATCAGCATGATGTCGTAGTCGTCGCGGACCGAGCTCACCGCCTTCCGGAGCTTCAGCTCGCGGCTGATCTGCGGCACGAGCTCGATCTCGGCGCCGGCGAGGTCGATCGTGGCCGGCGCGACGAACAGGTTCTTGATCGCCGTCGGCTCGATGCAGTCCTCGAAGGATGCCTCCTGGAGGAGGACGTCGTAGATCGAGCCGCTCACGTCGCGCGGGTTCAGGCCGAGGCCGGTCGTCGCGTTCCCCTGGGGGTCCAGGTCGATGACGAGCACCCGGAAGCCGAGCTCGGCGAGCGACGCACCCAGGTTGACTGCGGTCGTGGTCTTCCCGACCCCGCCCTTCTGGTTCGCGATCGCGATCACCCGGGGCAGCTCGAGCGGGACCGGCGTGCCGCCCACGTTCGTGGCACCCGGCAGGGTCTCCACGTCGAGGATCGGCGTGTCCGGCAGCTCCGCTTCGGGCACGTCGGGACTCTCACGGACTTTCGTGGTGGCCACCACCGCCTCCTCGTCGTGAGCCTCCACCTCGAGTTGAGGCTCATGTCTACGAGAGGATACGCCAGTCGACGAAATTACACCAGTGTTATTCGTGTGGTTCCCGAGGTCCGTGTCGTGCTCGCTCGAGGCCGCCGGCGCCCCGGGATCCTGCCCGCCTCCGGTTCCTGCCCCGCGTCACGCGACCGCTGCTCCCGCCGCGTGCGCGTGAACTTGCGTTTGGCCATCCGTAGCTCCTGAGCGCGACCGGGATGCGCATCGTGACCGGACCCCCGACGCATCCGTCAAGTTGCTCGCTCCCGACCCTTCCCCGCGGGGAGTGACCGGGTCCGGTCGAGCTCCGCGCCGGATGGCGAACCGGGCGCCTCACGCCGGTCGAGCCCCTGCTCCCTCGCTCCGCTCGGTCGGGTCTCCGACCCGGGTCTCGGCCGGCTTCCGGCTGACTGCCCGGTCCGCGCACCGTCGCTACCCTCGGCCGGTCCCTCCTCGCGAGGGACGCGTCGTCACTCGCTAGGGCTGGGCGCTCGTCCCCGGCGCGGAGACCGGGCGACTCGTTCTCCCCTGCCGGTGGATCTCCTGTGGATTCCGGACCGACCCTCTCCCGGGAGACCGGGATTCAAGGCTCGCCCGGGTGGGCGTTCCACGTGGAACGTCCGGCAGAACGGGGGGCGCCGTCGGCGATCCCGAGCGGCTCCCGGATTCGCGGGTGTTCCACGTGGAACCTCGGCGCCCGGAGGGCCTGCCCGTTCCACGTGGAACCTCACCAGAGGGGGCGTTTCCCGGGGATCCCGGGCCGGCGGGGGTACCGGTCGGGCGGTCCACCGGGGTGCAGCAAGGTGGCGATCGTGGCCGTGGCGTCGGTCGTGATCACCGGCGCCGGGGGATCGAAGCCGAGCGCCGCCAGGCCCGCCTCGTCCCATCGGTCCGGCTCCCGGTCCGGAGGCTCGCTGACGATCAGGCGACCCCCGGGGGAGAGGAACCCGACCGCGCACTCGGCGGTCACCGCCGGGGCCGCGAAGCTCCGGGCGGTCACCAGGTCGTACCGGGACCGGTGCTCGGGATCCCGGGCCGCGTCCTCCGCCCGCGCGGTCACGACCCGGATGCGGTCGGACCAGCCGAGCTCCTCGACGGCCTGGCCAGGAAGGCGGTCCGCCGACGCTGCGAGTCCAGCAGCGTGCCCGCGGTCCGCGGGAGCGCCTCGGCGAGGACGAAGCCGGGCAGGCCGCCGCCGGACCCGAGATCCAGGAAGCTCCGGGCACCGCGTCCCCGAGCTGCTCCAGGGCCAGGGCGACGAAGGCCTCGGCGTGGGTCCGCTGGTGCCCGACTGTCGCCGGGCCCGAACAAGCCGAGGTCCTGCGCACTGGCGCAGGACCTCGTCGAGTGACACCGGATGAGCGATGGGATCAGGCGGGGGAGATGACCACCCGCCGGCGGGGATCCTCGCCCTCCGACGACGTCTGCGACCCCGTCGAGGTCCGCCACGGCGTCGTGCACGGCCTTGCGGTCCGACGCCGACATCGGCTCCAGGGCGCGGCCCTCGCCGGAGTCGCGGACCTCCTCGGCGATGCTGACGGCGAACTGCTCGAGCGCGGCCCGGCGCTTGGCCCGGTAGCCGCCCACGTCGACGTGGATGCGGGCGCCGTGACCCTCGGTCTGGCGCTGCACGGCCGTGCGCACCAGCTCCTCGATCGCCTGCAGGGTCACGCCCTTGGGGCCCACGAGCAGCCCGAGATCGCCCCCGGTGACGTCGACGATCACCGTGTCCTCGTCCTCGCGTCGCGTGCTCACGTCGGCGTCGAAGCCGAACGCGTCCACCAGGCCTCGCGTGAAGTCCGCGGCCGCATCGGCCTGCTCCTCCACCGTCACCACTCGCCTCGCTCACCCTGTCCTCCTGTGCCTCTGCTGTGCCGGACGCCCGCGGCGCGGGTCGATTCCCGCCCCCGCCGCGGCCTCGGCCACCTCGCCGTCGCCGCTTCGCCCCGGTGGTGCTCGCAGCACCGGCGGCCGCGTGACCCCGCGTCGTCGCTCGCCGGTCGCCGGCTGCTTCGGGGATCCCCCGCCGCCCTCGGGGCGCTTCGACCCACTCCGCCCGGCGCCCCGGCCCGATCGGTTCCGGGATCCGCCGCCGCCCGAGCCCTCCCGGCCCTTGCGGCGCCGGCGGTCACCCCCGGGCTTCTCCCGGGAGATCGGCTTCACCCGGGCCCTGATCCGGGCCTCGCGACGGCCCAGGAGCCCGGACTTGGGCTCCTGGATGACCTCGAACTCGACATCGTCCTCGTTGACCCCGAGCTGATCCAGCGCGGCGTCGAGCGCGTCTGCGACCGTTCGACCGGTCGTCTCCACCCACTCCATCGATCAGCGCTTGCGCTTCTTCTTGTTCGACCGGTTCCGTGACGGTGGTGGCTTGGGCGACGCCTTCGACCCGCCGTTCGTACTGCCCGAACCGGTCGACTTCGCCGTCCCGCCGTTGGGTTCCGGCGGCGGCGGGAGCTCCAGCATGCCGCGGAGCCCCTTGCGCTTGGTCTTCGCGGGCTGCGTCGCCGCCGGCGGCGCGCCGCGCTCGACGGGTTCGGCTTGGGCTTCGCGGCCGCCGGTCGCGGCTTCGCCGTCTTGGGCGGCTCCGGCTCCTCGTCGAGGTCGTCCGCGACCGCCTCGCGGCTGTCGACGTCGATCACCGCGCGTCTGCTTGCCTCCGGGCAGGGCCTTGCCCGCCGCCCTTGCTCGGCGACAAGGCCGACCCGAACTTCCGGAAGATGATCTCCTGCTGGCCGAGCCGCCAGAGGTTGCTCACGAAGAAGTAGAGGACGAGGCCGGCCGGGAACTGGAGCGAGATCAACCCGAAGAACACCGGGAGGACCTTCATCACCATGCCCATCTGCTTGTTGGCGACGGGCGTGCGCTTCTGCGCCTGCCGGGTCTGCAGGAACCCGGTCAGCATCACCAGGCCGACGAGGATGAAGTACGGGCGCCGCGTTGACATGAACCGTTGTGGGCGTCGGTCGCCGAGAGCTGCAGGTCCATCCCCAGGAACTTGAGGTGGTTGACCGTCTCGGTGCTCACGCACTTCACGCCGTCGCAGAGGGCCGAGTACAGCGACGAGTCCTTCGGGACGTACTTGTACGGGTCGCGCAGGGTGTGGAACAGCGCGAAGAAGATCGGCATCTGGACCAGGAGGGGCAAGCAACCCGCAAGCGGGTTGATCTTGTTCTCCTGGTAGAACTTCATCGTCTCTTCGTTGAGCTTCTGACGGTCGCCCTTGTACTTCGCCTGGAGCTTCTTGATCTCCGGCTGCGCCCGCTGCATGGCGATCATCGACTTCGCCTGCTTGGCCGTCAGCGGGTAGAGGATCAACATGATGGCGAAGGTGAGCAGGATGATCGCGACGCCGAGGTTCGGGATGACGCTGTAGAACAGCGCCAGCAACCAGGCGATCGCCTCGTAGATCGGGTTCAGGAAGGCAAAGTCCACGTCCGGAGCTCTCTCTCAGGCGGTCTCCGCCGGGCGCGTGGCCGGCGGGACGGGGGAACGTACGTTCGATTCGGTCGGGCGGGTGCGGCGCGTCCCGGGGTTCCGGGACCGGGTCCAGGCCTCCAGCGTGCCAGGGATGGCAACGACCGATCCGCTTCACCGCCAGCCACGTCCCGCGCACCGCGCCGTGGCGCTCGAGCGCCTCGAGGGCATAGGCCGAGCAGGACGGGTAGAAGCGACAGTGGGGCGGGAGC
Source organism: uncultured Acidimicrobiia bacterium (assembly GCA_963809885.1). Taxonomy (GTDB): domain Bacteria; phylum Actinomycetota; class Acidimicrobiia; order IMCC26256; family PALSA-555; genus JALHSW01. Next base: position 800,571 of record CAWELA010000002.1, read on the forward strand.
CAGCGACTGATCAGCCGCCAACCGCGGACGGGCAGGCTGAAGATCCGCGCGGCGAGCGTGGGACGGCGCCGGGCCTTCGGGGCGCGCGGTCGGCGTCGCGGTCGCGGTCACGTCCCGCCGTCCCCGACCGCGTCGAGCAGCTCGACCACCGAGCGCTCGAGGGTGCCGAAGGGGACCGTCACGACGTCCGGGCCTCCGCCGAACAGGTACGCGCCCGGCAGCCAGCTGGTCCGCGTGGTGAGCGATCGCCGCTCGCAGCCGCCGGCGGGCCCGGTTCCGCCGGACCGCGGAGCCGACGTTCCGGCCCAGCGCGAACGCCACCCGCGGGGGTTCGGCCGGATCGCCCGGCACAGGCGCACGGAGATCGGGCCTCGCCGGTGTCGGCGCGCCCGGGCCAATGCCTCGAACGTGGCACGGTCGCGGATTCGCCAGATCAGGCGCTGAGGCGCTTGCGGCCACGCGCGCGGCGGGATCGAAGCACCGCCCGCCCGCCACGAGTGCGCATGCGGCCACGGAAGCCATGCTTCTTCTTTCGCTTCCGGTTGTTGGGTTGGAAGGTGCGCTTCACGCATGGCCTCCTCGAGGCGGAAGACGCGGGCTGGTGGCCGAGGGATGGGCCGTCCGCGCGGCGAAGGAACTCGGAGTCTACGGGTGCGCCGCGGGCAGCCGCAACGCGGGGCCCCTTGAGCGCACCCGAGCGCGGTGCTACGTTCCGCCGCGTCTCGTCGAACCGGCCTCGACGCGACGCTCTTCCCCGCCGGGGTCCCCGACCCAGTGTCTCGGGACTCCACCCACATGGCCGATCAGCCCAGGGGCGCGGCCTCACCGCCGTTCCCGCCGTTCTCCACAATTGTGGACGTACCTGTGGACAACGTGGATCGGCCAACCATGAGCGGGGGAGCAACGAGCGGCACCGACCGAGCCGGCTCCGAGCACGCCGCCGACGACATCGCGGAGCGCATCTGGGAGCAGGCCGGCAGCCGTCTGCACGCCGAGCTCGCCGAGGCGACCTGGCGCACCTGGTTCCAGGGGGTGCGTGCGGTCCGCTTCGAGCACGACGTCCTCGTGCTCTCCGTCCCGAACCACCTCGCAGCGGATCGGATCCGCTCCAGCTACCGCCCGATGCTCGACGACGCGCTCCACGGCGCGATCGGGCGTGCGGTCGCGGTCGAGCTGCTCGTCGACACCGACGAGCGCGCGGCCGAGCCCGCGTTCGAGACGCCGCCGCTCGAGGTCCCCGCGGCCCGAGGCCGCGCCGGCCGCCGCGCCCAAGAGCGAGTCGATCTGGGCGTCGGGGACGCTGAACCCCCGCTACACCTTCGAGGAGTTCGTCATCGGCGCGTCGAACCGCTTCGCCCACGCCGCGGCGCTCTCGGTCGCCGAGGCGCCGGCCCAGGCCTACAACCCGCTCTTCATCTACGGACCCGCCGGGCTGGGCAAGACGCACCTGCTCCATGCCATCGGCCACTACGTCCGGAGCCTCTATCCGAAGAAGCGCGTCCGGTACGTCTCCACCGAGTCGTTCATGAACGACTTCGTCGAGGCCATCCGGGACCGCACCCGGATGCCGGTCTTCAAGCGTCGCTACCGCGAGCTCGACGTGCTGCTCATCGACGACATCCAGTTCCTCGAGCGCACCCAGGAGCTCCAGGAGGAGTTCTTCCACACGTTCAACCAGATCCACGGCGAGGGCGGCCAGATCGTGATCTCGTCGGACCGGTCGCCGAAGTCGATCGCCACGCTCGAGGACCGGCTCCGGAGCCGGTTCGAGTGGGGGCTGATCACCGACGTCCAGCCCCCCGAGTTCGAGACCCGCCTCGCCATCCTCCGCAAGAAGGCCGAGGCAGAGCACCTGGGCGGGATCCCCGACGAGGTGCTCGGGTTCATCGCCAGCAACATCCAGGAGAACATCCGTGAGCTCGAAGGCGCGCTCGATCCGCGTCGCGGCCTACTCGAGCCTCAACCGCGGCACCGCTCTCCGAGGAGGTCGCCCGCTCGGTGCTGGCCGACCTGCTCCCCACGACTCGGCCCCGCGAGATCACCGCGGGTCTCATCCTCGACGAGACGGCGAAGATGTTCGGCTGGACCGTCGAGGACCTGTGCGGCAAGAGCCGGCGCCGGCCCCTCGTCACGGCCCGCCAGATCAGCATGTACGTCATGCGTGAGCTCACCGACTTCAGCTATCCCCGGATCGCGGAGGCCTACGGCGGCCGCGACCACACCACGGTGATGTACGCCGTGGACAAGATCCGCCAGCAGATGGCGGAGCGTCACACCACGTTCGAGCAGGTCAACGAGCTGATCGCCCGGGTCCGCCTCGGGAGCAGTGGATAACGCTGTGGAGGACTGGGGATACCTGGGCAGTTCTGGGGACACCCGTCCCGCCTCCGGTGTGGATCCGACCACGACCGGTGGAGGAGCGGGGAAACGTGGGGACAACGGATCATGCCCCTGACCTGCGACGATACCCACTTCTCCACAATCCACAGGCCCTACGGCAACGACGACCTTCTCCCTAAGAGATAGAGCAGGAGCTGTGCAGTGAAGTTCCGTTGCGATCGCGATGCGCTCGCCGAAGCAGTCGGGACGGCCTATCGGGCCGTCGCCTCACGCACCGGTGCCCTGCCGGTGCTCTCGGGCGTCAAGGTCACCCTCGGTGCCGGGCAGGTCGAGTTCACCGGGTCCGATCTCGAGCTGACGATCCGGGTCCGGGTGCCGGCCGAGGTCGAGGGGGAGGGCTCCGCGGTGCTGGTCGCGCGGCTCCTCGTCGACACGCTCGCGAAGGTCTCCTCGGACACCGTCACCGTCGAGATCGGCGACGACCAGGCGAAGATCGAGGCGGGCCGCTTCCGTTCGGAGGTCCGGACCCTCGCCGCGAACGACTTCCCGAAGCTGCCGGAGCCGGAGGGCCCCGCGGTCACCGTCGCGGGCGGGCCGCTCTCCGAGGGCCTGCGTCAGGTCGTGCCCGCCGCGTCGAGGGACGACGCGCGGCCGATCCTCACCGGCGTGCTGATCACCTCGACCGACGACGGCGTCCGACTCGTCGCCACCGACTCCTACCGGCTGGCCGTCCGAGACCTTCCCGGTGTCACGCTGCTGCCCGAGGGCCAGAAGGTGCTCGTGGGCGCGAAGGGTCTCGGGGAGCTCCAGCGCCTGGTGGGTGGCGGCGACGTGGAGGTGTACCTCGGCGAGCGCTACGTCACCTTCAAGCTCGAGGCGACCGAGCTGACCGCGCGTCTCATCGAGGGGGACTTCCCGAACTACCAGCAGCTGATCCCGGGCGGCTATCCGAACAAGCTCACGATCGAGCGCGACGCGTTCGTCGGCGCGGTCGAGCGCGTGAGCCTCGTCGGCGGCACCAGCCGCGACTCTGCGCCGATCCGACTCGCGATGAGCGGCGACGGGCTCGAGCTCTCGGCGACCGCGCAGGACGTCGGCCAGTCGTTCGAGCCGGTCGAGGCGACCTTCGAAGGCAGTGAGGTCACGGTCGCGTTCAACTCGCGCTTCCTGCTCGACGGGGTCGAGGCAGCCGCGTCGCCGGAGATCACGATCGAGACGATCGATCCCCTGAAGCCGGCGGTGCTGCGCGGCAAGGACGCCGACTTCCTGTACCTGCTCATGCCGGTCCGCATCGCCTGAGTCGCGCCGGCTCGTGCGCGTCACGCTCGTCGAGCTCGCCGACTTCCGCTGCTACGAGTCGATCCGGCTCGAGCTCCCGGCCGGGATCACCGTCGTGCGCGGCGACAACGGTCAGGGCAAGACCAGCCTCCTGGAGGCGATCGCCTGGGGGGCGCTCGGGCGCTCGTTCCGCGGGGTCGTGGACGCGGCCCTGGTGCGGGAGGGGAGCGAGCAGGCGATCGTCCGGCTCGCCATCGAGGACACCACCGGCCGGGCGCGCAGGGTCGAGGCCGAGCTGCGTGCAGTCGGGCGGAACCGGGTGCTGCTCGACGGCCATGCGCTCACCCGCACGCGCGACCTGCTCGGCGCGCTGCGCGTGACCGTGTTCGCACCCGACGACCTGGAGCTGGTCAAGGGCGGGCCCGCGAACCGACGGACCTACCTCGACGACCTCCTCGTCGACGTCGGCCCGCGCTACGCCGCAGCACGCGCCGACTACGACCGCGTGCTACGGCACCGGAACGCGCTGCTGAAGGGGGGTGTGCGCGAAGACGACGCACGCGCCACGCTCGAGGTGTTCGACGAGCAGCTCGTCAGCGCCGGCGCGGAGCTGGTGCGCGGTCGACTGCGACTGGGGGAACGCCTCGTGCCCGCGGTGACCACTGCGTACTGCGATCTCGCCGGAGACGACGCGACGATCGACGCGCGCTACACGGCTGAGTGGGCCGAGGGCGCGGCGCCCGATCCCGACGCCGTCCCCGAGGCGCTGCGCGCGGGGCTCGCCGCGCTGCGCAAGCGCGAGATCGATCGGGGCGTGACGCTGGTCGGACCCCACCGCGACGACTGGCAGCTCCGGGTGAACGGACTGGACTCACGCACGCACGCGTCGCAGGGGGAGCAACGGACGCTGTCGTTGGCGCTGCGCCTCGCCGGACACCGCGTCGTGGCCGACGTCACGGGCGAGGAACCGGTCCTCCTCCTCGACGACGTCTTCAGCGAGCTCGACGACCGGCGCGCCAACGCGCTCGTCGACCGGCTCCCCGCGGCGCAGACGCTGCTCACGACGGCGGGGTCGCTGCCGCCCGGCGTCACACCGGCATCGCAGGTGCGCGTCACCGACGGCCGTCTCGAGGACGCGTGAGCCGCCGTCGGCGACGACCCACCGGAGTGCCGGGAGAGCCGGAGCCGGATCCGACGCGGCTCGGGGAGGCGCTCGCGGCCGTCGGCTCCGAGCTCGGACTCGCGGATCCACGCGTGGTCGGGAGCCTCGCAGACCGTTGGCCGGAGGTGGTCGGCGAAGCGGTCGCGGGCCAGGCCCGATTGCGGGCGCTGCGCGGCGACGTCCTGACGATCGCGGTGGACTCGGGGGCGTGGGCGACCCAGCTCCGGTACCTCCACGACGACCTGCTGACGCGCATCGCGAGCATCGTCGGCGACGGGGTCGTGCGCGAGGTCAGGGTCGTGGTCGAGCCGCGCTGACGCGTTGCGCCGCGCCGCGCGCCGTGTCGGAGGCGCGTCACGGGCCTCTGGTAGAATGGATCCTGTGATCGCGGGGTCTTGACCGGTTTGACCTGCGGATTCGTCCCCCAACCCGTTGGATCGGGCGGCGGGTCGCCCCGACCCACCGCCGAGGTCCTGTTCGACCTGCTCGTCCCGATTGGTGAGGTGCTCGCGCGTTGACAGCGACCTACAAGGCCAAGGACATCACGGTCCTCAAGGGTCTCGAGCCCGTGCGCGAGCGCCCCGGCATGTACATCGGATCGACGGGTCTCTCGGGGCTGCACCATCTCGTCTACGAGGTCGTCGACAACGCGGTCGACGAGGCGATGGCCGGTGAGGCGACCCGCATCGACGTGACCCTCCTGGCGGACGGTGGCTGCCGCGTCTTCGACAACGGACGCGGGATCCCGGTCGATCCGCACCCGGAGGACAAGAAGAAGTCCGCAGCGGAGATCGTCCTCACGACGCTGCACGCCGGCGGGAAGTTCGGCGGCGACGGCTACAAGATCTCCGGGGGCCTCCACGGCGTGGGCGTCTCCGTCGTCAACGCGCTGTCGGTGAAGCTCGAGCTCGAGATCCATCGCGACGGCGGCAAGTACACCCAGACCTACAAGAACGGCGGCACACCGACCGCACGGCTCAAGAAGGCCTCGCCGTCGAAGAAGCACGGCACGACCGTCACCTTCTGGCCCGACCCCACGATCTTCGAGGAGACGGAGTTCCGCGCGCAGACGCTGGTCGAGCGACTCCGCGAGATGGCGTTCCTCAACCGAGGCCTCGAGATCCGCTTCCGCGACGAGCGACCCGAGCCGGTGGTCGAGCAGACCTTCAAGTACTCCGGCGGCATCAGCGACTTCGTGAAGCACCTCAACGAGTCGAAGGACCCGCTCTTCAAGCGAGTGATCGCGTTCACCGACATCGGCAAGGACTACGAGGTCGACTTCGCGATGCAGTGGAACACCGGCTTCTACGAGGGGATCCACTCGTTCGCGAACAACATCGCGACCACCGAGGGCGGGATGCACGAGGAAGGCTTCAAGAAGGCCCTCACGAACGTCCTCAACCGCTACGCGAAGGCGAAGGGCGCGATCAAGGAGAAGGAGGCCAACCTCCTCGGCGAGGACATCCGGGAGGGCCTCACCGCGATCGTCTCGGTGAAGCTGCGCAACCCGCAGTTCGAGGGCCAGACCAAGGCGAAGCTCGGCAACACCGAGATGCGCTCGCTCGTCGAGAAGGCCACCAACGAGAAGCTCGCCGACTGGCTCGAGGAGCACCCGTCCGAGGGCCGCCAGATCTTGAACAAGGCGACCCAGGCCGCCCGTGCCCGCCTCGCGGCGCGCAACGCGCGCGATCTCACCCGCCGGAAGTCACTCCTCGAGAGCGCGGCGATGCCGGGCAAGCTGGCCGACTGCTCCTCGAAGGACCCGTCCGAGTCGGAGCTCTTCATCGTCGAGGGCGACAGCGCCGGCGGTTCGGCGAAGCAGGCACGCGACCCGCGCATCCAGGCGATCCTCCCGATCCGCGGGAAGATCCTGAACGTCGAGCGCGCCCGCATGGACAAGATGCTGAAGAACGAGGAGATCCAGACGCTCGTCCAGGCGATCGGCGGCGGGGTGGCCGAGGAGTTCGACGGCGAGCGGGTCCGCTACCACAAGATCATCATCATGTGCGACGCCGACGTCGACGGCAGCCACATCCGGACGTTGCTGCTCACGTTCTTCTACCGTCAGCTCCAAGAGCTCGTGCTGCACGGGTGCATCTACCTCGCACAACCGCCGCTGTTCCGCGCCGACCTCGGGAAGGAGCGCTACTACCTCAAGGACGAGGCCGCGCTCCGTGCATTCGAGACCGAGTACGAGAATCGCAACTTCGAGGTGAGCCGGTTCAAGGGGCTCGGCGAGATGGACTGGCAAGAGCTCGCGGAGACGACGATGAACCCGGAGACGCGGAGCCTCCTGCAGGTCGGCTTCCAGGACGCAGCGATGGCCGACGAGGTGTTCGCCACGCTGATGGGCGAGAACGTGGAGACACGGAAGCGCTTCATCCAGGAGAACGCCAAGGACGTCAGGTTCATCGATGCCTGACGACGCGTTGCAACAGACGCTCGGAGGCGGCAGCGTCGAGTCGATCGAGCTCCGCGAGGAGATGGAGCGCTCCTTCCTCGACTACGCGATGTCGGTCATCACCGCTCGCGCGCTCCCCGACGCTCGCGACGGGCTGAAGCCGGTCCACCGGCGGATCCTCTACGCGATGTACGACGCCGGCACCCGGCCGGATCGCAAGCACCGTAAGTCCGCGCAGACCGTCGGCGACGTGATGGCTCGCTACCACCCGCACGGCGACAGCGCGATCTACGACGCGATGGCCCGCATGGCCCAGGACTTCTCCCTGCGATACCCGGTCGTCGACGGCCACGGGAACTTCGGTTCGCCCGACCCCAATGACCGTCCCGCCGCGGCGCGCTACACGGAGGCGAAGCTCGCCCCGCATCGCGATGGCGCTGCTCGGCGAGATCGACGAGGAGACGGTCGACTTCGTCGCGACCTACGACGGCGAGAACGAGGAGCCGACCGTCCTCCCCGCTCGGTTCCCGAACCTGCTCGTGAACGGTGGCGGCGGCATCGCGGTGGGCATGGCCACCAACATCCCTCCGCACAACCTCGGCGAGGTCATCGACGCCGCGGTGTACGTGATCGACAACCCCGACGCGAAGCCCGCGCGAGCTGATGAAGATCGTGAAGGGTCCCGACTTCCCGACGGGCGCGCTGATCCTGGGCAAGGACGGGATCAAGGACATGTACACGAAGGGCCGCGGCTCCATCAAGATGCGAGCCGTCGCCGAGATCGGTGAGGGCAAGCGCGGCGAGCAGCGGATCGTCGTCACCGAGGTGCCGTACCAGACCTCGGTCGAGGTGATCGGCCAGAAGATCGCCGAGCTCGTGAACGACCGGAAGATCGAGGGGATCCGCGACGTCCGCAACGAGTCCTCCGGCGTCACGAACCGCCTGGTGATCGAGCTGCGCCGCGATGCCAACGCGAACGTCGTCCTGAACCAGCTCTACAAGCACACCCCGATGCAGACCTCGTTCGCGGCGCACATCCTCGCGCTCGTCGACGGCGTTCCCCGACTGTTGTCGCTCGACCAGCGCGATCCTCGTCTACGTCAACCACCAGATCGATGTGGTGACCCGGCGCACCCAGTACCGCCTGCGCAAGGCGCAGGAGCGCGCGCACATCGTCGAAGGTCTCGTGAAGGCGCTCGGGATGATCGACGCGATCATCGAGCTCATCAAGAAGGCCGCCGACGTCGAGACCGCGCGTGCGGGGCTCATGAAGAAGCCGTTCGGGTTCTCCGACATCCAGGCCGGCTTCATCCTCGACATGCAGCTGCGGCGGTTGACCCAGCTCGAGGGCAAGAAGCTCCGCGACGAGCTGGCCGAGCTCCAGGCGACGATCAAGGAGCTCGAGGCGATCCTGAAGAGCAAGACGAAGCTCCGCAAGGTGATCAAGGACGAGCTCCTCGAGCTGAAGAAGAAGTACGCCGACGATCGGCGGACGCGGCTCACCGTCGACACGGGAGAGATCGACATCCTCGACATGATCGAGGACGAAGAGGTCGTGGTCGTCCTCACGAACAAGGGCTACATCAAGACGGTCGCGGCCGACGCGTTCCGCCGGCAGAGCCGGGGGGGTCGTGGCGTCAAGGGGAGTCGGGCCCGAGACGACGACTACGTCGACAAGCTGCTCACCACCACGGCGCACTCGTACCTGCTGCTGTTCTCGAACCGCGGCAAGGTGTACCGGCTCCGCGCGCACGAGATCCCGATGAAGGACCGCACCGCGCGCGGCACCGCGCTCGGTCAACCTGATCTCCCTGGCGAACGACGAGCGCATCCAGGCGATCATCGACACGCGCACCTACGAGGACGGCGCGTACCTCTTCTTCGCCACCAAGAAGGGCACGGTCAAGAAGACGAAGATGAGCGAGTACGACTCCTCGGTGCGCAACGGCCTGATCGCGATCAACCTCGTGCGCAACGACGAGCTCGTGCGGGTGGTCCAGACGACCGGGAAGAACGACGTCGTCCTGACGTCACACGACGGTCAGACGCTGCGGTTCGCGGAGTCGGGGGTCCGCGCCACGGGGCGCGCCTCGGCCGGCGTGCGGGGCATGCGTCTCCACGAGGGGGATGCGGTGGTCTCCTGCGACGTCTACCGGCGTGGCGCGGTCATGCTCTTCGTGAGCGCCAGCGGGCACGGCAAGCGCACGAAGCTCGACCTGTTCCCCAAGCGGGGCCGGGGCGGCATGGGCGTCCGGGGCATGAAGATCACGGCCAAGCGCGGGGGTGTGGTCGGCGCCTTCACGGTGACCGACGACGACGAGGTCCTGATCTTCTCGTCCGCGGGCAACATCATCCGGATGGAGGCGGCGGAGGTCTCCATGCAGGGCCGGGATGCGACCGGCGTCCGCATGGCGAAGCTCGGTGACGGCGAGACCATCGTGGCGGTCGCCCCGGTCCTCGAAGGCGACCATGCCGGCTCCGACGCCTAACATTCCCCTATGACCCCTCCCGATGGGCCGAGCCCGGCGCGCCCGGTGACAGCACCTCGACGTCGGTCACCTCTTCGGGCGGCGACGCCCCGGCCGCCCCTCGGCGCACCCGCCAGCGCCGCACCGTGAGCAGCTCGGCGCCCCCGGTGGACGCGGTCGTCGCCGCGGCACCCGCCGCCCCGGCCGCCGAAGCCGTCCTCACCGACGAGCCGACCGCGCTCGACACCGGCTCGACGCGGCGGTCCCGTCAGCAGCGCCAGACCACGAGCAAGTCGTCGAAGCCGCCGAAGGCCACGAAGCAGCCCCGGCGTGCCGCGGCCCCACCCCGTCGGTTCCGCCAGACGATCGTGCGGGTCGATCTCTGGTCGGTGACGAAGCTGTCCCTGTGCTTCTACGTGTCGGCGATGTTCGTGACCCTGGTGGCAATCGTCGCGCTCTGGGCGATCGCGGATGCGGCCGGGATCATTCACAGCGTCGAGAAGTTCCTCGGCGATCTGCTCTCGGCGAAGGACTTCACGTTCCTCTCGGCCGAGGTGCTGCGCGGCGCGATCCTCATCGCGCTCGTCGTCGTCGCCCTCGCGGTCGTCATCACGGTCGTCGCCGCGTCGTTCTTCAACATCTTCGCGGAGCTCTTCGGTGGCCTCGAGATGACGATCAAGGAAGAGGAGCAGCAGCCGCGCTGACGCGCGTCGCGGATACCATCTTCCGCCTGCCGGGGCTATAGCTCAGTCGGTTAGAGCGCATCCCTGATAAGGATGAGGTCGCTGGTTCGATTCCAGCTAGCCCCACCACCACCGCCCCGAACCGCCCGGCACCTACACTTCCGACTCGTGAAGACCTTCCGCCGCGGCCTCCTGGTCGGCGCGCTCGCCGTGCTCATCGGCCTCGTCGTGCGCCTGCGCGGCAAGGGGGAGGTCCCACCGACCACAGGTGGCTGGCGGGAGCTCGAGGGTCCGGACTTCCGGTGACCACGGTCCTCCTCGCGGGCGCCGGCGCGGTCGGTGGTCGCACGGCGCGTCAGCTCCTGGACACGCCCGGCCTCGACCGGCTGCTCGTCGCTGCACGCGCGACCGAGCACGCCCGCGAGCTCGCGGGGGCACTGGGCAGCCGGGCCACCGCGGTGCCGCTCGAGGGGGAGATCCCTCCCGGCGTCGACGGCATCGCGATCGCGATCCCCGGACGTGCCGCCGCCCGGCTCGCGGCCCGGGCCGTCGCCGTCGGCGTGCCCTCGGCGGCGGTGACCGACGACGAGGAGGGCCTCGCGAGCCTGCTCGCGCTCGACGACCGCGCCCGGAAGGCCGGCGTGGTGGTTGCAGCCGGCTGCGGCCTCGTGCCCGGCCTCGGCGACGTGCTCGCGCGCCATGCCGCCGACGGGCTCGAAGACGCCGACGAGGTGAACGTCGCCCGTGTCGGTGCCGCGGGTGCGGAGTGCGTCGCCGCGCTCCGCAAGGCCCGTCGCGATCGTCCCCGGGAGTGGCACGACGGGGCCTGGCACACGCCGCGACGCCTCGGCTCCCAGCTCGTGTGGTTCCCGGACCCGATCGGCGCCCGGGAGTGCGAGGTCGTGGCCCCCGGGGTGGAGCTCCTGCGCGACGCGGTGCCGGAGGTGCGGCACGCCTCGCTGCGAGTCGGCGAGCCGCCGATGCGCCACGCGTCGCTCGCGGCATTCACCCGGCGTCCCCTCGACGACGGATGGGGCGGCGCGCGCGTCGAGGTGTGGGGCTGGCGCGGCCGGGCGCGGGAGGCGATCGTCTACGGCGTGATCGAGCGGCCCGCCGTGGCCGCCGGCACCGTGCTCGCGGTCACGGCGGCCCGCCTGGCCGGCCTGCTGCCCCGGCTGACGCTGCGCTCGGCGGTCGGGGGTGCCCGGGGACTCGGGGCGCTGGTCGACCCGCCGCCGTTCCTCGCCGAGCTGGCTCGGCGGGGGGTGAAGGCAGCGGCCTTCGAGGGCGTGAGCACGGCCTGAGCCGCGCCGGTCGTGCTGCGCCGTGGGACCGCTCGCCGACGACGGCCGCGCCGTCCGACCGACACCCCGGGAGAGCGGCGGGCTCGGCCCGACGGCAAGGCGCGACGCACCCCGCAGTAGCCTGCGTGAGCACCATCGGGTTGCCGGGAGCGCCTCTCGGGGACGTAGCTCAGCTGGCTAGAGCACCTGCTTTGCAAGCAGGGGGTCGTGGGTTCGAGTCCCATCGTCTCCACGTCGACCGGACCGCCGACGCGTGAGGGGGAGCAACATGGCGAGCAAGCTCTCCGGGTGTTGCACCCGCGCGGCCGTCGCGGCCGTCGCGGCGGGGGCCGTGCTCGTCGGTCTCGCCGCCCCGGCCTTCGCGGATCCGGTCGCGCCCCCGGGCTGGCAGGACCCCGGCAGCGGTGCGTGGGTCGCCTTCACGCTCGGGGACACGAGCCTCGCCCCCGTCAGCCGGTCCGAGCAGCGCTGGGGACCGGTCACCATCACGCGCTCGAGCAGCCCCGGCCTCGACCTGGCGACGGCGTTCAGCCCCGACTCCTGGGAGGTCCGGGAGCCGCAGCCCGGTGTGTTCGAGTACGGGTGGCCCGCCTCGTGGCAGCTGGGCAGCATCCAGCTGCAGCGCGCCACCGACTGGTGCGACCGCGGTGCGACGACCTGCCCGTACTACGCGGTCGGCGGTGCGGGTCAGCCGCTGTGGTTCGCCGCGGGCACCCCGCTCGACCCCCAGGGGCAACCGGACCCGAACGTGCTGGGCCAGTTCGATCAGCACGCGAACCTCTCGCTGGGCGCGCCGCCCCAGCTCAGCATCGTGTTCAGCTGGGACCCGGCCACCGCGACGACCCCGGCCAGCGGGACGACCCCCGGGCACCTCACGCTCGACGCGAGCGCGTCGAGCGACCAGTTCCCCGGCCAGCTCGTGTTCTCCTGGACGGTCACGCGCGCGAGCGACGGCAAGACCTTCACGTCGAGCCCGAACCCGGTCGCGACCTTCGATCTCGATGCCGACGACGTGTACTGCGTCTCACTCGACGTCACCAACACGGCCGACAGCTTCACCAAGTCGTACGGCGTCGGTGGGACCGACTGCCAGTTCGTGGACGGGGTGACGCCGGCGACGGCTCCACCCGGCACGAACCCCGCCGGCGGGACCCCTGGCGGGTTCGGGGGCGTCCCGGTGCGTCAGCCCGCGGCCGCGCCGGCCGTGGTCTTCGCCCCGCCGCGTCGGACGAGCTCCGCGCTCACCGGGGGTGGGGACGGCGTCGACTCGAGCATCGTGTGGCTCTGGCGGCCCGAGTGGTTCCAGTCGAGCTCGCAGGCCGGCACGCTGCCCCAGACCGGGGGTCGACCCCGGCTCGAGGGCCGGGCCGACATCCTCGTGCAGCGCCGCACCGCCCCGGACTCCGACGCGGGACCGTGGCTCGCGGGCCTGGCCGCGTTCGGGCTGATCGGGACCGGCTGGGTCCTCAACAAGCGCCGGAAGGTGCGGGCCGAGTACTGAGCCCGTCCCGGGGCCGAGCCGACCCCCGGGAGCGCCACACGGCACCGGCCCGGTCGATGCCCCAGGCCCCGAGCGCCCCGAGCCCGAGCACCACGAGGCCGCCGACCGCGTCGAGCAGCCAGTGGTTGGCGGTCACCGTGATGCAGAAGAGCACCCCGAGCACATAGGCGAGGAACAGCGCCTTCACCCACTTGCGCCGGATCATCGGCCAGAGGGCGAGGAGGCACCACGTGCTCCACCCGATGTGGAAGCTCGGCATCGCCGCGAACGGGTTGCCGTACTGCGCGAGCGCCTCCTCGGTCGGCTGTCCGTCGCGGCCGTACTCGACCTTCACCTGGGGCCCGAAGTTGTAGTACTCGGCCGCGGTGTCGGTGAACCCGTAGCTCCTCGGCATCAGGCGCGGGGGCATGAGCGGATACGTGAAGAACACCAGCACCGCGATCGCCCACATCAGCACGAGCGTGTTGCGCCACCGGACGTAGCGCGCCGGGCGCTTCCGGTAGAGCCACACGAGCGTGACGAGCGGCAGCACGAAATGGACCGTGCCGTAGTAGATGTTCCAGAACGCGATGAACCAGTCGACGTTCAGGAACGCCTGCTGGATCGGACGTTCCCAGTAGATGCCGAGCCAGCGCTCGGCGGCGACGACGTCCTTCGCGTTCGCGAACGCGGCCGCGGTGGTGCCGGTGGCGTGGTCGCGTCCCTGGTCGTACAGCTGGTAGATGGCGAGCATGCCGAGCGTCTCGAGGATCCATCCGTAGCGCCAGCGCTTCGAGCGCGGCACCACGCGCGCCGGGGCAACGTCGGTCTCGAGCCGAGTCGCGTCGGTGGTCATGAAGCGGCGCGACGACGGACGAGGAACGTCGCCGTGCCGCTCGACACGAGCTCGCCGCCTGCGTCCCGCACGATCGAGGTCGCGTACGCAACCTGCTTCGCGAGCCGCACGACCTCGCCGCGGACCGTGAGCGCGTCGTCCGATGCCGCGGGCCGGATGGTCTGGTACGCGACGTCGAGCGTGACTGCCCGGTCGCCCGACTCCAGCGCGCTGTTGGTCGCGAAGTTCATCGCGGCATCGTGGATCACGCCGAACACGCCGCCGTGCACCCCGCCGAGCGGGTTGCACGCGAGCTCGGTCGGTGCCCAGGTCGCGGTCGCCCATCCCTCGCCGTAGGCGTCGAAGGTGACACCGAGCCGCCCGAGCAGGGGCATGCCGCCGTCGCCGAGGCTCTTGTCCATACTCCGGGGCACGGCGTGCCAACCTAATGGGAGGCCGACGAGATGGCCCACCGCGGAGCGGTGCCGGAACCAGCGAAGGAAGTCGCCATGCGCACTGCCGTGATCGTCGACGCAGTCCGGACCCCGCTCGGGCGCCGCAACGGATCGCTGCAGGACTGGCACCCCGTCGACCTGGCCGCCCACACGCTGCAGGCGCTCGTCGAGCGCAACGACCTCGATCCGGGGCTCGTCGAGGACGTGCTGATGGGCTGCGTCATGCAGGTCGGTGACCAGGCGGGCAACGTCGGGCGGAACGCGGCGCTCGCGGCCGGCTTCCCGGAGACGGTGGTGGGCACGTCGATCGACCGGCAGTGCGGGTCGTCGCAACAGGCCGCGCACTTCGCCGCACAGGGGGTGATGGCCGGCGCGTACGACGTCGTGATCGCCGCGGGGGTGGAGAGCATGACCCGCGTGCCGATGGGCTCGTCGTTCCTCCAGGGCTCGATGCCGTACGGGCCGAAGGTCTTCGAGCGGTACGACCTGGTTCCCCAGGGCCTCTCGGCGGAGCTCATCGCGGAGAAGTGGGGCATCAGCCGGGAGGCGAACGACGCGTTCTCGGTGGAGTCCCATCGGCGGGCCGCCCGGGCGACGGAGGAGGGGCGCTTCGACCAGGAGATCGTCCCGGTGCCGGTCACGCTCGACGACGAGTCGTCGATCTTCCGGCGCGACGAGGGGATCCGGCCCGACTCGTCGCTCGAGACCCTCGCCAAGCTGAAGCCGGCGTTCAAGCCCGAGGGCGGCGTGATCACCGCCGCGAACTCGAGCCAGATCACCGACGGCGCGGCCGCGACGCTGATCATGAGCGAGGAGAAGGCGACCGAGCTCGGGCTCACGCCGCGCGCCCGGTTCCACGCGTTCGCGCTGGCCGGCGTCGACCCCGTCCTCATGCTCACCGGACCGATCCCGGCCACCACGAAGGTGCTCGAGCGCGCCGGGCATGCGGCTCGACGACATCGATCTCGTCGAGATCAACGAGGCGTTCGCGCCCGTCGTGCTCGCGTGGGAGCAGGAGCACCACCCCGACATGGAGAAGGTGAACGTCAACGGCGGAGCGATCGCCATCGGCCACCCGCTCGGGTGCTCCGGGAGCCGCCTGATGGCGACGCTGCTCAACGAGCTCGAGCGCACCGGCGGTCGCTACGGCCTCCAGACGATGTGCGAGGGCGGCGGCATGGCGAACGCCACCATCATCGAACGCCTCGGGTGAGCACCACGGTCGTGCTCGGGGTCTCGGTCATCGGGTGGATCCTGCGCGTCGTCGTGGCGGTGGTCGCGATGGTGCTGATCTACGTGGTCGGTGCCGGGATCCTGAGGAAGTTCAAGGTCGAGCCCGAGGACGAGGTCGATCCGAGCGCCGTCGTGCCGGTGAACATCCGCTACCGCTGCATCGTCTGCGGCGCCGAGGTGGTCATGACCGCGGCGCAGGGCGGCGACGACGAGCCCGACGCCCCCCGCCATTGCCGCGAGGACATGGTCGAGGTCACCCCCGTCTGACGCCGCACGTGGCGGGCACTCGGGCGCATCGCCCGTTCTCCACAGGGTGGGGAGAACCCTGTGGGTGAGTTACACGGGTGGGATTCCCCTAGCGGTACTGGGTGGAGAGCGCGAACCCGGCCACCATCAGCCCGAGGCCGATGAACAGCGACGAGTTCTGGGCCTGGCCGCCGGGGAGCAGCTCGAGGTAGTTGCCGACGATCACGAGGAGCCCGAGCAGGAGGCACGTGAACATCGCCGCCGGCACCCACAAGGGCGATTCCTTCTTCGACTTTGGGGTCGGTGGCGTGTACCGGGACGGCTTGGGCGGAGGGCCGACGGGCTTCTTGCCCTTCGCCTTGGCCTTGTTCTTCGCGGGGCTCTTGTTCGCCATAACCCGCCGAACACTAGTGAAGCCCGCGGCTACGTTTGTGCCGTGGGCGCCCGAGTGGTCGTGATCGACAACTACGACTCGTTCGTCTACAACCTCGTCCAGTACTTGGGCGAGCTCGGCGCCGAGCCGATCGTGCACCGCCACGATGACCTCGGGCTCGACGGGCTGCGGGCGCTGGAGCCCGATGCCGTCCTGGTGTCACCCGGGCCGGGGCGCCCCGAGGACGCGGGCGTCTCGAACGACGCGATCCGCTCCTTCGGCGAGCACGGCGTGCCGGTGCTCGGCGTCTGTCTCGGCCACCAGTGCCTCGGCCAGGTCTACGGCGGCCGGGTCGAGCGCGCGCCACACGTGATGCACGGCAAGACCTCCGAGATCACCCATGACGGCGCAGGCGTGTTCGCGGGCATCCCGAGCCCGTTCACTGCCACGCGGTACCACTCGCTCGTCGTCGCGCGCGACTCGGTGCCCGAGGTGCTCGAGATCAGCGCGGAGAGCGAGGACGGGCTCGTGATGGGGCTGCGTCACCGCGAGCTCCCGATCGAAGGGGTGCAGTTCCACCCCGAGTCGATCCTCACCGAGTCGGGCCACGAGCTGCTCGGGAACTTCCTCGCGCGCGTCCCGGTCGGGTAGCCGGCCGGCGGCCGGCGAGGTGTACTCGGCTAGGACGTCGGGAGCTGAGCGATCCCGCCCACCGACTCCGCGAGCCCGTCGGCGACGAGGGACGAGAGGGCAGCCGCGTCGAGATCCGCCGCCGCGACCGGAGCGACCCGCAGCCGCGCCATGACCGCACCCCGCCGCTCGCGGAACGACCCCGCGAACTTCGCCTGCTTCGGGCGAGCGGCCTCGTGGGGCAGCGGCCCGTGCGCAGCGCAGCGTCGGCGGAGCGGGCAGGATCCGCACTCGGGGTCCCGCGGTCGGCACAGCGTCGCGCCCACGTCCATCAGCGCGAGCAGCCGGTCGCGCCCGCGGAGGGGCCGGCCGATCTGCACGCTCGCGGCCTCGGTCGCCCGCTTCCGACAATCGCCGACCGCGGATCCGCTCCACGACACGCCGGACGTTCACCTCGACGGCGGGGACGTCGACGTCGTCCGACCTGCGCGGCGACCGCCCGGGCCGTGTACCGCCCGACGCCGGGCAGCGTGGTGAGATCGTCGGGCCATCCGAGCTCGACGATCCGCGTCGCGGCTTCCCAGAGCCGACGGGCCCGACGCGGGTAGCCGAGGCGCCCCCAGGCCTCGATCACCGCGGCGGGCCCCGCGTCGGCCATCGCCGTGGGCTCGGGAAACCGCTGCATGAACGCCGGCCACACCGCGGCGACGCGCGGGACCTGCGTCTGGTGGAGCATCACCTCCGAGACGAGGACCGCCCAGCGGTCACGCGTGTGGCGCCACGGGAGGTCGTGACGACCGTGCTCGCGGTACCACCCGCGAGCGGGCCCTCCACGGCCGATCAGCAGCCGATGGTGACCGCGGTGCCCGGCGGCGCTTCGCCCCCCGCGGGGTTCTGCGAGACGATCACCGCGCCGGGGGCGCAGCCGTTGATCGTGACGTTGAACCCGGCGCCGGTGAGCGCGGCGGCGGCGTTCTCCCGGGTCTGGCCGATCACGTTGGGGATCGCGGTGGCGGTCGGACCGGTCGAGACCTGCATGGTGACCGTGGAGCCCTTGGGTGCCTTCGTACCGCCGGCCGGCGTGGTCGCGATCACCTTGCCGGCCGCGACGGTGTTGCTGGGCGCGGGCTGCACGGTCACCTGGAAGCCGGCCGTCTGGAGCGCGTTCTGCGCGGCGACCTGGTCCTGGCCGACGACGCTCGGGATGTCGACCGGGGGCTCCGCGGCGACCTGGACCTCCACTGCCGAGCCCTTGTCGACCGTCGTGCCCGAGGGCGGGTTGGTCGCCAGGACGGTGCCGGGGGCCTGGTCGGCGCTCTCGGTGTCGACCCGGTTCACGGTGAGCCCCAGCTTCTGGAGCGCGGCCTGGGCCTCCTCGAAGGGCTGACCGACGAGCTCGGGGATCGTCACCTGGCTGCTGCTGACCGTCAACGTGACGGTGCGACCCTTCTCGAGGAGCAGTCCGGAGTCGGGGCTCTGGCTGATGACGGCATCGACGGGGACGCTGCTGCTGACCTCGTCGACGCGCGCGACCTTGAAGCCGGCAGCGACCAGGGTGGCGGAGGCATCGGCGAACGGCTGTCCGACGACGTCGGGCACCTCGACCTTGGGCCGCGACTCGACCGGAGTCCTTCGACTGGAGCGCGAAGAACCCGAAGATGATCGCGGCGCGAGGAGCATCACCCCGATGGCGACCGCGACCTTGGTGCCGTAGCGCTTCGGCTCGTCGTCCCACATCTCCTCGTCGGGATCGGCGGACGCCGCGGTGGACGGGACGGCCGCGACGGTGGTGGCTGCCGCCGACGGGCGCGGCCGCGACCGTCGGTCGCACCTTCGAGGGGGCGACCGCGACCGAAGCGCACGAGGTCGGCGCGCAGCGCCTCGGCCGACTGGTACCGGGTGTTCACGTCCTTGGCGAGCGCGGTCATCACGATCCGCTCGAGGTCGGGTGGGAGATCCGGCGACGAGCTCCCTCGGGGGGACCACCGGGTCGCGCACGTGCTTCATCGCGACCGCGACCGGGCTCTCGGCGGTGAACGGCGCGCGCCCGGTGAGCATCTCGTAGAGGACGACCCCGAGGGAGTAGACGTCGCTGCGACCGTCGACCTGGTAGCCCTGGGCCTGCTCGGGGGAGAAGTACGTCGCCGTGCCGATGACGGCGCCGGTCTGGGTGAGTCCGGCTCCGGCATCGGTCGGGTTCGCGGCGATCCCGAAGTCGGTGACCTTCACCTGGCCGTTCGGGGTGAGGAGCACGTTCCCGGGCTTGATGTCGCGGTGCACGGTGCCGTGGCGGTGCGCGAAGTCGAGCGCGCCGGCGATCTCGGCCGCGATGCGGGCTCCCTGCATCGGGGCGAGCGAGCCCTGCGAGCGGAGCACGTCGCGCAGCGACTGGCCCTCCACGTACTCCATGACGATGAAGTACGTGCCTTCCTGCTGGCCGTAGTCGTACACGCTGACGATGTTGGGGTGGTTCAGCATCGCGGCGTGCTGCGCCTCGCGGCGGAACCGCTCGACGAAGCTGGGGTCGCGCGCGAACTCGGGAAACAGGACCTTCACCGCGACGGGGCGGTCGAGCTGCTGGTCGCGGGCGAGGAAGACGTCGGCCATCCCGCCGCGAGCGATCGGCGACGTCGATGGCGTACCTGCCGACGAGGAGGTCACCGACCTGCGTCATCGTCTCGCCCGGAGTCGTGGGGACCTGCACTGTGGCGACCTGGCAACATCGAGGATTCACGGTACCCCGACGATGTCGTCGCTCCGGGGCACGGGAGACCGCTCATATTCCGAGCGCGACGCCGGATCATCCGGGCCGCGATCGGCGCCGCGACAGCGCCACCGGTGGCTTCGTTCCCGAGGCTCCCGCCCCGCTCGACGAGCACCGCGACCGCGATCTGCGGGTCGTTCGCGGGCGCGAAGGCGATGAACCACGCGTGCGGGGCGCCGCCGTCGGCCTGCGCCGTCCCGGTCTTGCCGGCGACCGAGACGCCGGCGATCCGCGCGCTCGTGCCGCTGCCCCGCTCGACCACCGAGATCATCATCGAGTTGAGCGCCTGCGCCGAGGTACCGCTCATCGCGGTCTTCCACTCCGTGTCGTCGATGCGCCGCACGAGGTCGTCGCTCGCGTCGCGGATCTCCGCGCCGACGTGCGGCTCCATGATCACGCCGCCGTTGGCGACCGACGCGGCGACCAGCGCCATCTGCAGCGGGGTCGTCGCGACGTCGCCCTGGCCGATGCCGGCCTGCGCGAAGAGTGGCTTGGTTGTCCTCGAAGCTGCCTTCCGGCGGTCCGACGCTCGACGCGGCACCGGGCGCGACGTCGAGCGGCGGCGGGTCGCGTCCCGACACCGAAGCGCGCCATGCCGGGCACGAACGAGTCCCCGAGATCGAGGCCGATCTGGGCGAAGGTCGTGTTGCACGAGACGGTGAAGCTCTGCGCCATGCGTCCCGCCACACGAGTGCCCACCGAAGTTCGACAGGGTCGCCGTCGTCTGCGGCAGCACGAGCTCGCGCAGCGTCGGGTACACCGGGCTGTCGGGCGTGGCGACGCCGTCGTCCATCGCGACCGCGGAGGTGACCGACTTGAACGTCGAGCCCGGCGGATAGCGCTCGCGGTACGCGCGCGGGCAGGTCGGGGTGGTTCGGGTCCTGCGTCAGCGCCTGCGTAGTAGTCCTGCGCCTCCTTGGTGTTGTGGCTCGCGAGGGGCTGGGGATCGAACGACGGGTTGGAGTAGAGGGCGAGCAGCTTGCCGGTCTTGGGGTCGATCGCGACGACCGAGCCGCGCTGGAAGCCGAGCGCGTCGACCGCCTCGCGCTGCAGGTCGGCTCGGATCGAGAGGACGACCTTGCCGGTCGCGGCGCCACCGTCGACGAGGTCGGGGATGTTCTGGAGCTGGAGCTCGGTGTCGCGCCCGACGAGCTGGTCGTTGTAGGTCTTCTCGACGCCGGTGTTGCCGACGACGAACGACTGGTAGCCCGACGATCTGGGAGAACTTGGCGCCCTCGGGGTACTCGCGCTGGTACTTGAAGTCGGTGCCGTCGTCGACCGCGCACGGAACGGGCGAGGACCACACCGTCAGCGGTGACGATCGGGCCACGCGGTCGGTTCGCGTCGCGCAGGGCCGCTCGGGTGTTGCGCGGATCGTTCGCGAGGTGATCGGCGTCGATGACCTGCAGCCAGGTGAGCTGCGCGACGAGCACGAGCATCAGCACGACCACCGCGACGCCGACGCGCCGAATCGCCCGGTTCATGCCGTCAGTCCTCACGCTGCGTGCCGCGGACGGCGGTCCCTCGGCCGCAGGACGCCGCCACGAGCGTTGTCGTCGGAGATCCGGAGGAGCAGCGCCAGGATCACGAAGTTCGCGACGAGCGACGATCCCCCGTAGGAGATGAACGGCAGGGTGATGCCCGGTGAGCGGGATCACCCTCGTCACGCCCCCGATGATCACGAAGCTCTGCACCCCGATGATCGTCGTGAGGCCGGCGGCGAAGAGCTTGGAGAACGGGCGCTCCGACTGCACCGCGATGCGGAAGCCGGAGCCGACGAACAGCAGGATCGTCGCCAGCACGGCGACGGTGCCCAGCAGCCCGAGCTCCTCGCCGATCGCGGAGAACACGAAGTCGGTGGCGGCGTTGGGGATCTGTTGCGGGTTGCCGAGCCCGAGGCCGGTGCCGGCGAACCCGCCGGTCCCGAACGCGAACATCGACTGGACGATCTGGAAGCCCTTGCCCTGCGACACCGTCCAGGGATCGATCCAGGTGCCGACGCGGTCCTGCACGTGACCGAACAGCTGGTACGCGATCCCCGCGCCACCGAGGAAGAGGAAGAGCCCGATGATCAGGTACGCGGCGCGCTCGGTCGCGACGTAGAGCATCGAGGCGAAGACCGCGAAGAACAGGAGGGCGGAGCCCGAGGTCCTTCTGCTGCACCATGATCAGGATCGACACCGCCCACGCGAGCAGCAGCGGACCGAGGTGCTTCGGGTCGGGGATGAGCATCCGGCCGATGCGGCGGGAGCCGCTCGCGAGGAGCTCCCGCTTGTCGACCAGGTACGCCGCGAAGAAGATGACGAGCAGCACCTTGGCCGCTTCGCCGGGCTGGAAGTTGATCGGCCCGAACCCGACCCACAGGCGCGCGCCGTTGATGGTCTTCCCGATGCCGGGGAGCAGTGGGAGGATGACCGCGACGATGCCGAGGAACAGGAACGTGTAGCGGTAGCGCTCCAGGGTGCGGACCCGTCGCACGACGACCAGCGTCACGACGAACGCGGCGACGCCCGCCGCGGTCCACCCCGCCTGGACCTGCGCGAGATCGCGGTCGAGACGCGCGATCGTGACGAAGCCGATCCCGTTCAGCAGGGCGGCGAGCGGGAGCAGCACCGGGTCGGCCTGCGGGGCGACCTCGCGCACGGCGAGATGCGCGATCACGTACAGGGCGATCATCGCAGCGAGTGACAGCCAGAGCTCCGGTGGCAGGTTCGGCTTGTCGGCCAGCTGGACCAGGGTGTACCCGAAGATGGTGATGACGACGGCGAACAGCCCCAACCGGAGCTCGACGTTGCGCCGATGCGTCGCGGCGCTCACCGTCGCAACCCGAACCACCGACGTCTGGGCTTCGCCGGCTCCACGAGCTGGGTCGGTTCGTCGCCGGTCGGGACTGCGATCACGTCGTCGGCCGGCGCTTGGACGTCGTCGACGTCACCCGCCTCGCCGCCGACGACGTCGATCACGATCACGGTGATGTTGTCGACGCCACCGGCCGCGTTGGCGGCGTCGATGAGCCCGACCGCAGCGGCGGTCGGATCCGCCTCGTCGGCGAGGAACGTCGCGATCGCGTCCTCGCTCAGCATGGTGGTGAGCCCGTCGGAGCACAGCAGCAGCCGGTCGCCGTCCGACAGGTCGAGCTCGATCACGTCGACCAGCACGCCCCGCTCGAGCCCGAGGGCCCGGGTGATCTGAGAGCGGCGCGGATCGCGCTCGGCCTCCTCGGGCGTGAGCTCCCCGGCCTGGATCAGCTCCTCGACGAGGCTGTGATCGGTGGTGACCCGCTCGAAGGTGCCGTCGCGGGACAGGTACGCCCGGGAGTCGCCGACGTGGCCCAGCACGACGTGGCCCTCGTCGTCGAAGGAGCCGGCGGTGAGCGTCGTCCCCATGCCCCGCAGGTTGGGGTCGGCGACGGACTGCTCGTGCACGGCGTCGTTCGCGGCGATCACCGCCTCGTCGATCGGCGCACCCGCGACGAACGCGACCCGCAGCGCCTCGAGCGCAGCCGCGCTCGCGACCTCGCCGCCGCGATGGCCGCCCATGCCGTCGGCGACCGCGATCAACCCGAGGTCGTCGTCGACGAGGTAGTCGTCCTCGTTGTGGTCGCGCACCTGACCGACATCGGTCGCGGCACCTACCTGGAGCCGCAGGCTCATCGCGTCACCTCCGCAACCGTCTGACCGAACTGGACGTGGTCCCCGCGTCGGAGCCGCGTCGGTGCGACGACGCGCTCACCGTTCACGAAGGTGCCGTTGCGGGATCCGAGATCCTCGACGAGGACTTCGTCGCCGCGTCGGAAGACCCGCGCGTGCACGGTCGAGACGAACCCGTCGTCGGGCAGCACGATCCCGCAGCCCCCGCCTCTGCCGACGGTGATCTCGTCGCCGAGCGCATACGCCTCACCCTGGTGCGACGCCGGCTCGAGGATGCGTAGCCGGGCCCCGCGCTTGTCGCCCTTCGCCGGGCGCTTCTCGGCGGCTCGCGCCGCGGCCGGCCCGGCGCCGACGAGTGCCGGCGCACGGAGCTCCTGCAGCACGACACGCACCACACGCCAGAGGAAGAGGTAGACGAGCGCGAGGAAGCCGAACTTGAGGGCGGTGAGCGCCGCCTCGGGGACGGCGTCCGCCAGCGGCGTGACGAGGGCGGGCAGCACCACGCCGCCTGGCTACGACGCCTCGAACCGCAGGACGGTGTTGCCCAGCCGGATCTCGTCGCCGTCGGCGAGTGGGTGCTGGCGCACCGCGGTGCCGTTCACGAGGGTGCCGTTCATCGAGTCGAGGTCGTGGATCACGAAGCCGTTGCCCTGGGCGCGGATCTCGGCGTGCTGGCGCGACGCGCGGGCGTCGGCGACGACCACGCCGCAGTCGGCGTTGCGGCCGATGATCAGCGGCTGCTCGCCGAGCGGGACGCGGCGACCGTCGGGCAGGACCAGCGATCCGACGCGCAGACCTTCGTGGATCTCGGCGGCGATGTCGCACTCGCCGGCACGCAGCTCGTCGTCGGCCACGAGCGTGACCGTGACCGGACCGACGAAGTGGTAGCCCTCGGCCTTGGCGTGCTCGCGTGCCGTCTCCGCGAGCTCACGGGCGAGCGCGTCGGCGAACGACTCGAAGCGGTCGAAGTCGTCGGGGGAGAGGTACACGCCGATGTTGTTGGGCGCGACCGGGACACCGTCGACACCCATGGTGCGCTCGGCGTCGAGCACCCTTGTGAGGCGCCGCCCGACCTCGACCGGCTCGAGGCCACTGCGGAACGCCTTGCTGAACGAGCCTTCCACCAGCCGCTCCAACCTGCGTTCGAAACCCTGCATGCCCATCGCCACGATTCTACGGTCGGGGCGGACCGCACGGCCGTGCGCGCAAGGGGCCCGCGCAAGGCTCCTTGGTAGGCTCGCACCTCCACCCGGGCGAGTGGCGGAATTGGCAGACGCGCAGGCTTCAGGTGCCTGTGTCCGAAAGGATGTGGGGGTTCAAGTCCCCCCTCGCCCACCCACCACCGCCCCGTGCACCCCTCAGCCCGCCTTGTTGACGGGGTGATCCTCCGGGTAGTGCTCGCGGGCGATCACCGGGGCGTCGCGTCCGGTGCCGCGCTGGGGGCCGTCGGTCGACGAGGCATCCGACGTCGACTCCTCGTGGTACTCCTCCTCGACGTTCACGCTCCACACGTCGTGGTGCGAACCCGTCGCGATGTTCTCCGCCGTGAGCATCGCCGTGTACATGGAGTGATCCTGGTTGTTGTAGCGGTGCATGCCGTTGCGACCGACCGGGTGCACGTTGGGCGAGCAGTCCTCGAGCCACTCGACGATGCGCGCGACGTTCTCCTTGTAGCGCTCGTCGTAGAACGGGTATGCCTTCGGCATCCGCACGACGTAGCCCGCCTCGACCTTCGTGGGGTCGACGAGGCCGAGGATCTGCGAGCTCGCGCTTGCCCTGCTCGACGAGGTCGGCGTCGGCTCTGTTCCACGTCTCGTCGCCCTCGAAGACGAAGAACTCGAGCCCGAGGCAGGTCCGCCCCTCCTTGACGAGGTACGGGGACCACGAGCCGAAGTTCTGGATCCGCCCGACCTGCACCTCCTTCGCGTGCACGTAGATCCAGTTGTCCGGGAAGCTGTACTCCTCGGGCACGACGAGCGCGACGGTGAGGAAGTCGCGGTAGCGGAGGTCGCCGGCGGCCCGTACGGCGGTGTCGGCCGGCGTCGGGTCCATCACCTGGAGCAGTTGTGAGATCGGCATCGACGAGATGACCTCGTCGCAGGGGTGCTCGACGCGCGTGCCGTCGGGCGCCTCCGAGACGACCGCAACCGCGCGGTCGTTCTCGTGGCGGATTCCGATGACGCGCGCGTTCATGACGACCGTGCAGCCCTTGGCCTCGACGAGGTCGCGGCAGCGCTCCCACATCATCCCGGGCCCGTACTTCGGGTACTCGAACTCCTCGATGAGCGAGGTGATGTCCTTCTGGTTGCGCTTCGGGAGCAGGGCGTTCATCGCCGCGTTGAAGAGCGACAGGTTCTTGATGCGCTGCGCGGCGAAGTCGGCGGGGAGCTTGTCGACCGGCACGCCCCAGAGCTTCTCGTTGTATGTCTTGAAGAAGTGCGTGTAGAGGCGCATCCCGAAGCGGGAGATGATCCAGCCCTCGAGCGTCGAAGTGTCCTTCGGCGGGCGGACTCGTGCCCAGACGTAGGACATGACGCAGAGGAAGGCCTCCCAGAGGCCGAGGTTCCTCGAGCGCGTTCGACGCCTTCAGCGGGTAGTCGTAGTACTTGCCACGGTAGAAGATGCGGCTCATCCGCGGCCGCAGCATGAAGTCCTCGTCGGGGAGGATCTCGTGCCAGAACGCCTCGACCTCCTTCACCTTGGTGAAGAAGCGGTGGCCGCCGATGTCGAAGCGCCAGCCGTCGCGCTCGACGGTACGACTGATCCCGCCGACCACGTCGTCGGCCTCGAGGATCGTCGAGGTGATCCCGTAGCGCTCGACGAGCTCGTAGGCCGCGGTGAGACCGGCAGGGCCGGCGCCGATGATGACGACGTTCGGCTGCGGTCCGGCGGGGGCGTCCGAGGATGAGGTCATGGAACGGCTGTCTGCGAGCGGACGGGCACGGTCGTGCGGGCCCGATGGGGCGACTGCGCATGGTACTTGGTGGCCCCCGCACTCCCGAGAACGCACGGGTTCGGCGCTGACGCGCTCGCGTCCCCGGGATCGTCCTGCTCGTCGGCCCGGCTCCGGTCGCGGGCGCGCGCCGCGGTCGGCCTAGTCCGTGTCGCGCGGTGTGAGGTCGAGCGACAGCGAGTTGATGCAGAAGCGCTGACCCTCGGGACCGGGGCCGTCGTCGAAGACGTGGCCCAGATGCCCGCCGCACCGACGGCACACCACCTCGGTGCGGAGCATGCCGTGCGAGAGGTCGCGCTTGAGCTCGATGGCTTCGGCGACCACGGGCTCGGTGAAGCTCGGCCACCCGGTGCCGGACTCGAACTTGGTGGTGGCGTCGAACAGCTCGGCGCCACACCCCGCGCATCGGTACATGCCGTCGTCGTGACAGTCCCAGTACTGCCCGGTGAAGCGCGCGCTCGGTGCCGGCTTTGCGCAGCACCTGGTACTGCTCGGGCGTCAGCGCCGCGCGCCACTGCTCGTCGGGCTTCTCGATCTCGTGTTGCGTCTTCTTCGCCATCTGCTCCTGCTCCCTCACTGCGGCCGATGGGCCCACACCTCGACTTCGAACTCCGCGCCCATCGGCAACCAGGCCACGCCGACTGTGCTCCGGGCGGGCCGGTGCTGGCCGATCATCTCGGCATAGATCGCGTTGACCTCCTGCATCCACTGCGCGCTCTCGGTCGCCACGAAGAGCGTGACCTTCGCGACGTCGGCCCAGGTGGCGCCGGCGTCCGCGAGGATCGCCGTCACGTTCTCCAGCGCCTGCCGGGCCTGAGCCTGGACGCCGCCTTCGACAACGTTCCCACTCTGCGGATCGATACCCACCTGCCCCGAGCAGACGAGCCAGTCGCCGGCCTGCACGGCGGTCGAGTACGGGCCCACCGCCCAGGGTTGGCTCGGCGTGAGGACAGGTTCGACGCTCATGGTTGCTCCTCGCTCGCGTCAGGTGGACGCATCGATGCCGGCGGTGCGGTGGCTGGGGGTCGGGGCGGTGGTCGGCGATCCGGTGGCGTCCCGCCACGCGGCGGCGCCGATCAGGCCCGGATCGTCGCCGAGGAGGGCGGTCACGACGACGGGCGGCGGGCCCTCCGGACCGTGGCACTCGAGCGCGGCCCGGATCGGTGCCAGCACGAGCTCGCCGTTGCGGCCCACGCCTCCGCCCACGACGATGCAGGTGGGTGCGACCATCTGGACGAGGTTCACGATGCCCAGGCCGACCGTGTGCATCGCGTCGTCCCAGACCGCGACAGCGCGCGGGTCGCCGGCCTCGACGAGGCGCACGAGCTCGGGACCGCTCGTCTCGAGCCCGGCCGCCACCGCGAGCCGCGCGAGCGCCGTGCCCGAGCCCAGCCCCTCGACGGTCGCGGCCGCGCCCCTGCTCGCGGCGGCGCGGTCGACGACGGTGTGCCCGATCTCGCCGCCCGAGTACCGCGGGAGCACGAGGCGACCGCCCACGAGCACCCCGGCACCGACGCCGGTCGAGATGGTGACGTACACCACGTCGCGGTGCTCGCGTCCTGCGCCGAAGTAGGCCTCTCCGACGGCGGCGACGTCGGCGTCGTTGGCGAGCGAGACCGGCAGCCCGAGCACGGTCTCCAGGTGCTCACGTTGCACCTGTGCAGCCCAGCCGGCCGGCAGGTTCGGCGCGTGGAGCAGACGGCCGTCGTCGTGATCGACGCGCCCGGGGAGCCCGACGACGACGTGCTCGACGTCGTGGCGCTCCCGCATGTCGACGACGAGGTCGACGAAGGGTTCGATGGTCGGCACGTCGTGGGGCGTCGGTGCGGTGGGCGCGGTCGAGAATCGTGCCGTCGTCGTCCACGATCGCGACGCGCATGTTCGTGCCGCCGAGGTCGACGGCGAGGACGGGCGTCATGTCGGGTGCGTCAGAGCACCGGGTCGTGCCAGCGATCGGGATCGGTGATGAGATCCTGAGCCTGCTCGGGACCCCACGTGTGCGGCTTGTAGGGCAGCGCCTTGTGGTGGTCGGTCAGCACGTCGTTGACGACCCGCCATGCCTCCTCCACGCCGTCCTCCCGGGCGAACAGCAGGTTCTCGCCGTCCATCGCGTCGCCGAGCAGCCGTTCGTAGGGCGTCATCTCGTCTGCGGTGTCCTCGGTGAGGAGCAGCTCCACGGTCTCGCCGGTGAAGCCCTCGCCCGGGCTCTTGGCCCGGGCACCGATCGCGATCTGGACCTGCGGGTTCATCCGGAAGCGCAGGTAGTTCGTGTCGTGGGGCATCGCCTCGTACTCCGCGAAGACCCGCTGCGGCGGACGGTGCAGCTCGACGCGCACCTCGGTGCACTCGACGGGGCATGTTCTTCCCGGCGCGGAGGTAGAAGGGGACGCCAGCCCAGCGCCACGAGTCGATGTACAGGCGGACGGCGGCGAACGTCTCGACGTCGGAGTTCTTGGCCACGCCCTCCTCGTCTCGGTAGCCGTCGAACTGGCCGCGCACCAGGTCGTCCTTCGAGAGCGTGCACATCGCCTTGAAGACCTTCTCCTTCGCGTCGCGCATCTCCTCGACGTGCGAGCCGATGGGCGACTCCATCGCCAGGAGCGCGCACGTCTGCATGAGGTGGTTCTGCACGACGTCACGCAGCGCGCCCACCTCTTCGTAGAAGGCACCGCGCCCCTCGACGCCGAAGTCCTCGGCCATCGTCACCTGGACCTGGCGGATGTAGTTGCGGTTCCAGATCGGCTCCAGGAACGCGTTCGCGAACCGGAAGTAGAGGATGTTCTGGATGGCTTCCTTGCCGAGGTAGTGGTCGATCCGGAAGATGCTCTGCTCGGGGAACACCGAGTGCAGGACCCGGTTCAGCTCCTGCGCGGAGGCGAGGTCGCGCCCGAAGGGCTTCTCGACGATGACCCGTGCGTTCTTGGCGCACCCGGACTTCCCCAGGTTCGCGACGACGGTCGGGAAGAGGCTCGGCGGGATCGCGAGGTAGTGCGCTGGTCGCTGAAGCGCCCTTCAGCTCGTCGAACAGCTGGGTGAACGTGGCGATGTCGTTGTAGTCACCGTCGACGTACGAGAGGGAGTCGCAGAGCTTCGTTGAAGACCTGCTCGTCGTCGACGCCGCCCCCGAACTGCTCGATGCCGTCCCGGGCGCGGTCGAGGAGCTGCTCACGCGTCCACTCCGTCGACGCGACGCCGATGACCGGCACGGTCGAGCTCGCCGCGCTTGGTCATCAGGTACAGGGCCGGGAAGATCTTCTTGTGCGCGAGGTCGCCCGTCATCCCGAAGAAGACGAGTGCGTCGGACTTGGGGGGCTTCTCCATCAGGGCGTCAGCCCTTCTTCTCGTCGTGTCCGCCGAACTCCTTGCGCATCGCGGACAGGATGCGGTCCGCGAAGTCGGCTTCGCCGCGTGAGGTGAAGCGTTCGAACAGCGCGGTCGACAGCACGGGCGCGGGGACGCCCTCGTCGACCGCGGCGAGGATCGTCCAGCGACCTTCGCCCGGAGTCGGAGACCCGTCCTTCGAAGTCGGACAGCTCGGGCGACTCGCTGAACGCGTGCGCGGCGAGGTCGAGCAGCCACGACGCAACGACGCTGCCGCGCCGCCAGACCTCCGCGACGTCGGGGATGATTCAGGTCGTACTGGTAGAGCTCGGGGTTGCGCAGTGGCGTCGTCTCGGCATCGACGTCCCGCTTCACGGCGCCGGCATCCGCGTGCTGGAGGATGTTCAGGCCCTCCGCGTAGGCGGCCATCAGCCCGTACTCGACGCCGTTGTGCACCATCTTCACGAAGTGGCCGGCGCCGTTCGGGCCGCAGTGGAGGTAGCCCTGTTCGGCCTGGCTCGGAGCGCCGGTCTTGCCGGGGGTGCGCTCGGCGCTGTCGACCCCGGGGCGATGGTCGCGAAGATCGGGTCGAGGTGGCTGACGACGTCGTCCTCACCCCCGATCATGAGACAGAACCCGCGTTCGAGTCCGAACACCCCGCCGCTCGTGCCGACGTCGACGTAGTGGATGCCGCTCTTCTGCAGCTCACCGGCTCGACGGATGTCGTCGTGGTAGTAGGAGTTCCCGCCGTCGATGACGATGTCGCCCTGGTCGAGGAGGGGGACGAGGTCGGCCAGCGTCGAGTCGACCACCGCGGCCGGCACCATGATCCAGATCGCGCGTGGCTTGTCGAGCTTGGCGACGAAGTCCTCGAGCTTCGTCGCACCCGCGGCACCTTCACCCTCGAGCGCCTTCACGGCGTCGGCGCTGACGTCGTACGCGACGCACTCGTGCCCGTCGCGCATCAGTCGGCGGACGAGGTTCGCACCCATCCGGCCGAGTCCGATCATCCCGAGCTGCATCTCGACCCCTCGCTGCCAGCCACCGCGCCAGGTGGGCGGTGCACGTGTTCCGCCCATGGTGGGGCGCGCGATGGTCCCACGGCAAGCGTCGGCGCTCGCGGCGCGTCGTCGGACCACGGGAGATATTCTCCGGCCTTCGCGGCCGGGTGGTCGGGGGCGGCGCCGATGTGGCTGATCAGCATTCGTGACCTCCAGTTCCGGCTGCGGCGGTTCCTGATCGCCGTGGCGGTCACCGCGCTCGTCTTCGGGATCGCGCTCATGTTCGACGGCGTGAAGCACGCGATGCAGAACGAGGGCGGCCGGGTGGTGGACTCGTTCGGAGCCGACGAGTGGGTGGTCGCGGCGGGCGCGAACGGGCCGTTCACCACCACCAAGGTCGTCCCGGCCGGCGCGGCGGACGACCTGCGGGGCGTCGACCGGGCCGATCCGGTCGTCGTCAGCCGGACCGTGCTCGACGCCGCGGACAAGGACGCGAACCTCATCGGCTACGTCCCCGGCGGCCTCGGCGAGCCGCAGGTCAGCGAGGGCCGGGCGATCGAAGGGCCCCGGCGAGGTGGTCGTCGGTGCCGCGGTCGAAGCCTCGGTCGGAGATCGCCTCTCGATCGGCGGATCGCCGTACCGGGTCGTCGGCACGACCGACGCCGGCCAGTTCAACTTCGGGACACCGACCGTCTACCTGTCCCTCGAGGACGCCCAGAAGGTGCAGTTCGCGGGTCAGCCGCTCGCGATGTCGATCGCGGTGAAGGGCGGGGTGTCGAACGTGCCGGACGGATTCGCGGTCCGGACCAACGAGCAAGCCGTCGACGACATGCAACGGCCCATCAAGAGCGGGATCGAGACCATCAACTTCACGAGCATCATGCTCTGGCTCATCGCCGCGGGGATCATCGGCTCGATCATCTACCTCACCGCGCTCGAACGCGTGCGCGACTTCGCAGTGTTCAAGGCCACGGGTGCGCCGACCCGCGTCGTCGTCGGCGGGCTCCTCATCCAGTCGGTGTTGCTCGCGCTCGTCGTCAGCGCTCGCCGCGGTCGGGCTCGCGAACGTGCTCAGCCTCGGCCTGCCGTTCCCGGCCGAGATCGGCGCCACGTCGATCGCACAGCTGACCGTCATCGCGATCTTCGTGGGCGTGCTCGCGAGTCTCGCCGGCGTACGCCGAGCGCTGAAGACCGATCCCGCCGCAGCCTTCGGGGGTGCGTGATGCCCGACATCTCGATTCGCGACCTCACGATGGAGTACTCGAGTGGTGGCTACGTCGTGCGCCCGTTCGACCACTTCGACCTCGAGCTCGGCACCGGCGAGCTGGTGCTGCTGTTGGGTGCGAGCGGGTGCGGGAAGACGACACTGCTCTCGATGCTCGCGTCGCTGCTCACGCCGACGTCGGGAACGATCACCGTCGGCGACATCGAGGTCACCGGCCTCAGCGGGAACGAGCTCACCGACTACCGGCGGCACACGGTGGGCGTCGTGTTCCAGGCGTTCAACCTCATCCCGAGCCTCACCGCTCGGGAGAACGTGTCGATCTCCTTGCGCAACGCGGGCGTGGCTCGCTCCGCCGCGCGGGCCCGCGCCGAGGAGCTGCTCACGCTGGTCGGGCTCGAGGACCGCATGGGGCACAAGCCCCGGATGCTCTCGGGCGGCCAGCAGCAGCGGGTCGCGATCGCCCGTTCGCTCGCACTCGACCCGCCGCTGATCGTCGCCGACGAACCGACCGCGTCCCTCGACTACGTGCAGGTCGACGGCGTGATCCGGCTGCTCCGGGAGCTGGCGGCACCGGGCCGGATCGTGGTGATCGCGACGCACGACGAGCGGCTGCTGCCCCTCGCCGACCGCGTGGTCGAGCTGACACCCCACGCCTCGCTCGCCGAGTCCCGTCCGCCCGAGCGTGTCGAGCTCACCGCCGGCGAGGTCCTGTTCCGCCAGGGCGACACGGGGGACCTGGTCTACGAGGTGGACTCCGGTCGGATCGAGATCGTCCAGGAGCTGGCCGATGGTGGCGAGGAGCTGCTCACCGTGATCGAGACGGCCGGCTACTTCGGGGAGCTCGCACCGATGTTCGGGCTCCGACGGTCCGCGACCGCACGGGCCGGGAGTGCGCCGGCGGTCGTGACCGGCTACACATTGCGGGACTTCCGGTCGCGCCGGGGTGGCCTCGCCGGCGGATCTGCTCGAGAACGCCGCCGACGCGACGAGGAGTGATGCTCATGACGACCCGCTTGGGCGTCGACATCGGCGGAACCGGCATCAAGGCCGCACCGGTCGACCTCGAGACCGGCAACCTCCTCGCACCACGCGAACGGATCCTCACGCCCAAACCCGCGACGCCCGAAGCCGTCGCGGAGCGTCGTCGCGCAGCTCGCGAAGCACTTCGACTGGACCGACTCGATCGGCGCGGCGTTTCCCGCGGTCGTCAAGGGTGGGCTGGTCCACACTGCGGCCAACGTCGACAAGTCGTGGGTCGAGACCGACGCGGGTGAGGTCTTCTCGAGAGTCGCCGGCATGCCCGTCACGGTGGTGAACGACGCGGACGCGGCCGGCCTGGCCGAGGTGAAGTTCGGCGCGGCCAAGGGTCGGACCGACACGGTCGTGATGCTCACGCTCGGGACCGGGATCGGATCGGCGGTGTTCCACAACGGCGTGCTCGTCCCCAACACCGAGCTCGGCCACCTCAAGATCCGGGGCAAGGACGCGGAGCGGCGCGCGTCGGAGATCGCGCGGGAGCGCGACAAGCTGTCGTGGAAGCAGTGGACGAAGCGGCTCAACGAGTACTTCGCCGAGCTCGAGCGGCTGCTCTGGCCCGACCTCATCGTCATCGGCGGCGGGATCAGCAAGAAGGCCGAGAAGTTCCTGCCCAGGCTGCGGACACAGGCCGAGATCGTGCCGGCCAAGCTCCTGAACGAGGCGGGCATCGTCGGCGCGGCGATCGCCTCCGGCTAGCCGGGCGTCCGTCTCGATCGGTCGGGTCGATCAGTCGGGCGGCTCGTCGAGCGGCGTGCGGCCCGCGAACCCCGAGTCCGGCCAGTGCCACCACTCGATGGTGTCCTCGCCGTCGAGCCAGCACAGGTGGTACGTCTCGCCGTCGGTCGTGCGCGCTCGGAAGTCGACGAGCCCCCGGGCCGGGTCGCGCACGATGATCCCGCGGGCGTCGAGGTCAGCGATGAGCGCCGCGCAGCTCGCGGTCGTCGACGTGCACGGACGGCCCGTGCCCGTTCCCCGCGACGGGCGCACCGCGACCGCCTTCGTGGCCCCGCGCGTGCTCGCGCGACTCGCGCACGAGGGCGCGCATGCGCCGGACGATCGCGCTCACCTCGGGGAGCGCGGCCTTCGCCTGCTCGACGGTCCAGTGGTGCACCGCGACGACCCTACGCGTCGGGACCCGCCGCAGCTCCCGAATCGGCCGCTGGATCCGGGGGTCGCCCCACTACGATCCTTCGTCGTGACCCGCGTCGGCTTCCTCGGGCCCCGCGGCACGTTCGCGGACGAGGCGCTCCACACCCAACCCGATCTCGCCGCGGGCGAGCCCGTGCCGCTGCGCACGGTCCCGAACGTGATCACCGCAGTGGAACGCGGTGAGGTCGACCTCGGACTGGTCCCGATCGAGAACTCGATCGAGGGCACGATCACCGTCACGATCGACACGCTCGCGTTCGACACGGACCTGCTGATCCAGCGCGAGATCGACCTCCCGATCTCGCTGCACCTCTGCGGCAAGCCCGGCACGCAGCTCAGCGACGTCCGGACCGTCATCTCGCACCCGAACCCTCTCGGGCAGTCGCGCGGCTGGCTGGCGGCGAAGCTGCCCGACGTCGAGCTCGTCGCGTCGAACTCGACGGCCGACGCGGCGCAGCAGGTCGCGGAGTCCGAGGGCACGTCGCGCGTCTCGATCGGGACGGCGCACGGGGCGGAGCGCTTCGGGCTCGAGATCCTCGCGTCCCAGATCGAGGACCACCCCGGGAACGAGACCCGCTTCGTCGTCGTCGGGCGCGGCATCCCTGCACCCACCGGCCACGACAAGACATCGATCGTGTGCTTCCAGCGCGAGAACCGCCCCGGCTCGCTGCTCGCGATCCTCCAGGAGTTCGCGGCGCGTGGCATCGACCTCACCAAGCTGGAGTCCAGGCCCACGAAGCGCGGGCTCGGGCAGTACTGCTTCTTCATCGACATCGAGGGTCACCTCAGCGACGAGATCGTCGCCGACTGCCTGCGGCACCTGCTGGCGAACCAGGCCGAGGTGAAGTTCCTCGGGTCGTATGCGGTCGCCGGCGCCGAGGCGCCCGAGCGCCGGCGCGTCGCGACCGAGGCGTGGAAGCAGGCGACGCGAGTGGGTCGAGGGTCTCCGGGCGCAGATCCGTGCGCCGGACGCGTGATGGCCGATCCATGAACGTGGCGACGTGATCGATCTCCGACGACTGCCGCGAGGACCCCGACGTCCGGGGCGCGATCGAGCGCAAGCGGGTGCCGGCAGGGCTGCTCGACGCGTTGCTCGCCGCGGACGCCGAGCAGCGCGCGCAGCAGACCGCGGTCGAGGCGCTCCGCGCGCGGCAGAAGACGGTCTCCAAGGACGTCGGCAAGGCTTCACCCGAGGACCGGGCCGCGAAGCTCGCCGAGGCAGGCGTGCTGAAGGAAGAGCTGCAGCAGGCAGAGCGCGCGCTCGGCGTCCTCGACGCGAAGGTGCGCGAGCTCGCGCTCCAGGTGCCGAACCCGGCCGACGTCTCGGTCCCCGACGGCGGCGAGGACGATGGTGAGGTGCTGCGCGTCGTGGGCGAGCACGCCGCCCCCGCCGCCACTCGACCACGCCGCCCTCGCCGAGTCGCTCGGGTTCGTCGAGACGCGCCATGCCGCGGAGTCGAGCGGGTCGCGCTTCGCCTCGTTGATGCGCGAGGCGGTGCTCGTGGAGCTCGCGCTCGTGCAGTGGGTGATGGGCCGCCTCGTCGCCGAGGGGTTCGTCCCGGTCGTCCCTCCCGGTGCTGGTCCGTGAAGAGGCGATGGTCGAGGCCGGGTTCTTCCCGACCGACCGCAACCAGGTCTATGAGGTCGACGGAGGCGAGCTGTTCCTCGTCGGCACGAGCGAGGTGCCGCTGTCGACCCTCCACCGCGGCGAGCGCCTCACCGAGGCCGATCTCCCGGCGCGATACGCCGGCGTGTCCACGTGCTTCCGCCGCGAAGCCGGCACGCACGGCAAGGACACGACCGGCATCTTCCGTGTGCACCAGTTCGACAAGGTCGAGATGTTCTCGTACTCGTTCCCCGAGGCGTCCGACGACGAACACGAGCGGATCCTGGCGATCGAGGAGTCGATCGTCGGCGGGCTCGGCCTGCCGTATCGGGTGGTGAACATCGCGGCGGGCGATCTCGGCGCGGCGGCGGCACGGAAGTACGACCTCGAGGTGTGGCTGCCGTCGGAAGGGCGGTACCGCGAGCTCACCTCGTGCTCGAACTACCGGGACTTCTCGGCCCGGCGGCTCGGGACACGCGTCAAGGACGCGACCGGCAGCCGACTCGTGCACACGTTGAACGGGACGGCGTGCGCGGTCGGTCGCACGTTGGTGTTCCTCTGGGAGCACTACCAGGACGGCGGCGCGTTCGTCGTGCCCGACGTCCTGCGCCCGATCACCGGGTTCGAACGGGTCGCACCGCGCTGACGCGTACGCTCTCCTCCGGGAGGGGTGCCAGAGCGGCCGAATGGCGCGGTCTTGAAAACCGCTGAGGTGCAAGCCTCCGTGGGTTCGAATCCCACCCCCTCCGCCGCACGTACGCTGCGCGCATGACGCAGTGGTGGCACGACGCGGTCGGCTACCAGATCTATCCGCGCTCGTTCGCCGACTCGAACGGTGACGGCATCGGCGACCTGTCGGGCATCACCGCGCACCTCGACCACCTCGAGTGGCTGGGCATCGAGGTGCTGTGGATCTCACCGACCTTTCCGTCGCCGAACGCGGACTGGGGGTACGACGTCGCGGACTACCTCGGCGTGCACCCCGACTTGGGTACCGCGGCCGATCTCGACGAGCTCATCGCCGAGGCGACGCGACGCGGCATCAAGGTCCTCTTGGACCTCGTGCCGAACCACACGAGCGTCGAGCACCCGTGGTTCGTGGACGCGTGCACCGCGCGCGACGCGGAGCATCGCGAGTGGTTCGTGTGGGCCGATCCCGCGGCCGACGGCGGACCGCCGAACAACTGGGTGAGCCAGTTCACGGGCCCGGCCTGGGAGCTCGAGCCGACGCCTGCACCGGGTGTCGCCCCGCAGATGTTCCTGCACGACTTCCTCGACTCGCAGGCCGACCTGAACTGGTGGAACGACGATGTGCGCGACGCCTTCGACGACATCCTCCGGTACTGGTTCGACCGCGGCGTCGCAGGCTTCCGCATCGACGTCGCGCACATGATCGTGAAGGACCGGGAGCTGCGTGACAACCCACCCGCGACGGAGCAGGATCCGATCCTCGACCAGCTGCGTGGTCAGGTTCCGCTGTACAACTCGAACCGCCCCGAGGTCCACGACGTGCATCGGCATTGGCGCACGATCGCGGACGGGTACGACCCGCCGAGACTGCTGGTCGGAGAGACGTTCGTGGAGGACATCGCCCACCTGATGCCGTTCTATGGCGTGGGCGACGAGCTGGGGCTCGCGTTCAACGTCCCGTTCCTGCTCGCGCAGCCGGACGTCGGGACGCTACGGGGCCTGGTCGCCGAGACGGAAGCGGCGATCCCCGACGGATGCGCGCCCGTCTGGACCGGGAGCAACCACGACGTCTCCCGGTTCCCCACCCGTTGGGCCGGTGGCGACCGCGACCGGGCCCGGGCCCTGCTGGTGATGCTCCTGACGCTGCGCGGCGCGGTGTTCCTCTACTACGGCGACGAGCTGGGCATGCCCGACACCGAGGTGCCTGTCGACCGGATGCTCGACCCGGTGACGATCGCGTTGCAGCCGATCCACAATCGCGACGCGGCGCGGACGCCGATGCCGTGGGCGCCCGGCCCGGGAGCGGGGTTCACCCAGCCGGGCGTCGAGCCGTGGCTCCCGTTCGGCGTGGTCGAGGAGTGCAACGTCGCCGACCAGCGCATCGACCCGGACTCCACGCTGCACCTCACGCGTGACCTGATCGCGCTCCGGCAAGGAGCTGGGAGATCTGCGCGACGGCGGCTACGAGGAGCTGCCCACCGGGGGGTCGGTGTGGGCCTGGCGACGCGGTGCGTCCGTCGTGGTCGCGCTCAACCTCGGCGACGCGCCCGCGAGGCTCGACCGGATCGAGGGTGTGGTCCGGATCGGCACGAGCCGCGGTCGCGACGGCGAGCAGGTCGCGGGCGCACTCGTGCTCGGGCCCTGGGAAGGCGTCGTGATGACGAACAAGTGACGCTCACGGTCGTTGAGGATCCCGGAACGTCACTTGCTCGGGCGGGCGATGCGGCTCAGGCCGCGTCGGCGTGGGCGGCGGTCCACGCGAGCAGGTCGTCGACCGGCCAGGAGTTCACGATCCGGTCGACGGCGATGCCGGCCTCGGCCACGCGGTGCGCGCCGTACGTCTGCCACGGGAGCTGCCAGGTCGCGTGGGCGTCGGAGTCGATCGAGATCTTGGCGCCGGACTCGTCGACGAGCTTGAGGAGCCGGCGGGGCGGGTCGAGGCGCTCCGGTCGGGAGTTCACCTCGATCGCCTTGTCGAGGTGTGCTGCTGCGGCGAAGACGAGCTCGGCGTCGAACGTCGACTCGGCCCGACCCTTCCCCACGACCAGGCGTCCGGTGCAGTGCCCCAGGATGTCGACGTGCGGGTTGGCCAGTGCGGTGACGAGTCGCTTCGTCATGGCCGCAGACTCCATGTCGAGCTTCGAGTGCACGCTCGCGACGACGACGTCGAGCCGGGCGAGCATGTCTGCGTCCATGTCGAGCGAGCCGTCGTCGCGGATGTCGACCTCCATGCCGGCGAGGATCCGGAACGGAGCGAGCTCGGCGTTCATCGTGGCGAGCGTCTCGAGCTGCTGCTCGAGTCGGGCCGCGTCGAGCCCGTGTGCGACGCGCACGAGCGGCGAGTGGTCGGTGAGCGCGAGGTACTCGTGCCCGAGCTCGGCCGCGGTGCGGACCATCGCCTCGATGGTCGCACCGCCGTCGGACCAGTCGGAGTGCAGGTGCAGGTCGCCGCGCAGCGCGGCGCGCACCGGACCCGCGAGGTCGGTGGGTGGCTCGTGGTCGGTGGCCAGGTTCTCGAGGTAGGCGGGCGTCTTGCCCTCGAGCGCCTCGGTGATCACCGTGGCACTGCTCTTCCCGATGCCGGGGAGGTCGGTGAGGGTGCCTGCGTCGGCGCGTGCGCGCAACTCGTCGGTCGGGATGTCGCGGATCGCCTCGGCTGCCCGGTGAAACGCCTGCACCTTGGGGCGCTGGTTGCGCACCCGCTGGAGCAGATCGGCGATGCGCTCGAGCGCCTCTCCCGGGTCCACGGCTCCACGGTACCGTCTCGACATGACCGAACCTGAGCGAGTCGTGTCCGCCGAGCGGGTGATCCGGGCCACCCCGCAGGCGATCTTCGAGCTGTTGGCCGACCCGACGCAGCATGCACGCTTCGATGGCTCCGACACCGTCAAGGCGGCGCGAGGCGACCCGCAACGCCTCTCGCTCGGGGCGCAGTTCTCGATGGACATGCGGATCGGGCTTCCGTACCGGATCACCAACACGGTGGTGGAGTTCGACGAAGGGCGCGTGATCGCGTGGCAGCACTTCGCCCGCAACGTGTGGCGCTACGAGCTCACTCCGGTCGACGGTGGGACGCGTGTGCGGGAGAGCTTCGACTGGTCGAACGGGCGGGGCCGCAGGGGCATCGAGCTCATGGGCTATCCCGAGCGGAACCGCAAGGGCATGGAGGCGACGCTCGAGCGCCTGGCATATCTGGTCGAGGACGGCTCCGACGTAGACTTCCTCCTCCTTGGAGGGATGACCGAGCGGCCGAAGGTGCTCGCCTGCTAAGCGAGTAGGGGGTGCAAGCCTCCTCGAGGGTTCAAATCCCTCTCCCTCCGCCAACCCGAAGCCGGAGCCCATGACCGCCGCGACGACCCGAGCACTGCTGGAGCTGGGATCCGCGACCCTCGGCGAGTCCGGCGGCCGTCCGATGCGGGCGAACATCAAGCCCGCGTGGCGTGGGGCGACGCTCGCTGCGCCGGCCTACCCGGTGCGGTGCAGCCCGGGCGACAACCTGGCGATCCACGTCGCGGTGGCGCGTGCGCCCGTCGGTCACGCGCTCGTCGTCGAGGTGGGCACCGAGCGCGAGCTCGGCTATTGGGGCGAGGTCCTCACGACGGCTGCCGAGGCGCGCGGCCTGACCGGCCTCGTGATCGACGGCTGCGTGCGCGACGCCGCCGCGCTCGAGGCACACGGCTTCCCGGTGTTCTCCACCGGGTCTCGCGCTCCCCGGTGCCACGAAGGAGCTGTCGGGTAGCGTCGGTGGGTCGACGGCCGCCGGTGGCGTCGAGGTGCAGCTCGGCGACTGGGTCGTCGGCGACGTCGACGGGGTGACTGTGGTGCCCGGCGGTGCGTTGGATGCGGTC
Organism: uncultured Acidimicrobiia bacterium; assembly: GCA_963809885.1. GTDB lineage: Bacteria > Actinomycetota > Acidimicrobiia > IMCC26256 > PALSA-555 > JALHSW01. The sequence goes on from CAWELA010000002.1 coordinate 840,704, forward strand.
CTCGTTGCGGGGCGCGCCCGCGCCGAGAAGGAGGAAGGCATGTTCGCCCGGCTCAGAGAGGGCACGACCACCCTGGAGCTGCTCACGCTCGACCCTTCACCGATCGACGAGGCGTGATGCGCTCGCCGCGGGTCGTGGTCGTCGCCACAGTCGCAGCAGTGGCCATGTTCGTGGGGGCCGTCCCCGGTACGCGCCGCGCGCCCGACGAAGGCTGCGACGCCGCCGACCCGGGAGGCCTGCGAGGCGTTCTCGGACTACTTCCAGATCGAGTTCCTCGTCGCGTTCGCTTCGGCGTTCGCGCAGGCCGCCGGCAAGAAGGACGCCGCGAAGGCCGAGGCCGAGATCCGCGAACAGCTTCCATCTGCTGCTCTCGCCGAAGCTCGAGCAGGTGACGCAGACGCTCGCCGAGGGGACCGAGCCGCCGCTCCGCAAGCTCTTCAAGCAGCAGGCGAAGACGTTCGCCAAGGGCGTCGCGATGCTGCAGGACGTGGGCCTGACCGCGGACCAGATCCAGAAGCTGGCCGACGTGAGGCTCACGGCCGAGACGGACCTCCAGGCCGTGGTCGGCGACGTCGCCGTCGACCAGCAGGCCCTGAGCCGGGCCACGAAGAGGTTCGGGGCGTCGGCGAAGAGCGTCGACATCAACGAAGCCGGCGCGAAGCAGAAGGCTGCGTTCTCCGATGCGGGATCGGCGTGCGGCGTGTTTCCGGTCGGCGGTGACTGCAAGGTGCTCGTCACGGCCGACGAGGCCGAGGCGGTCCTGGGCGCGCCCGCCGAGACCAGCAACGACGACGGCACTTGCACCTACACGGCGACGTCGGCGTCGGGGCAGGACGACCTCGAGCTGGCGGTCGACGTCTACGAGAGCACGCTGGCGTTCGACCGGCTCACCGCGTCCTCCCAGAACCAGAGCGTGCCGGGCGTCGGTGACGCGGCGATCGCGGTCGACGGGTTCAGCGCGTTCTCGAGCATCAAGACGTGTGGGCGCACGCTCTACGTGAAGCAGGGGGAACGGACCGTGGTCGTCGCGGCCTGCACCGGCGACACCGCGCCGCGACGCGGCATCGCTCGCCGGCATCGCGACCAACGTGCTCGACCGACGCGCCGGCCTAGCGCCGGATCAGGTTCGGCGGCTCCGTTCCCGCGAGCACCGCGACCGCACCCTCGCACGCGAAGCGCGCCATGCGCGTCCGCGTCGCCACGGAGGCCGAGCCGATGTGCGGGAGCAGCACCGTCCTCGGCGCCGCGAGCAGACGGGGGTGGACCTCGGGCTCACGCTCGAACACGTCCAGGCCGGCGGCGAAGAGCCGACCCTGCTCGAGCGCGACCGCCAGCGCCTCCTCGTCGACGACGGGTCCCCGAGCAGTGTTCACGAGGACGGCGGTCGGGCGGAGGAGCGTGAGCCTGCGCGCGTCGACGAGGTGACGGGTCGCGTCGGAGAGCGGGACGTGCAGCGACACGACGTCGGACGCGGCAAGCATCATGTCGAGATCACCGTGCCAGCCCGGCAGCCCGGTGTCGGAGCGCGTGTGGTGCAGGACGTCCATGCCGAACCCCGCCGCGCGGCGCGCGACCGCCTGCCCGATGCGGCCGTAGCCGACGAGGCCGAGCGTGGCACCGTGCACGTCGCGCCCGAGGTGCTGGTTGATGCCCCAGCCGTGCCAGCGCCCGGCGCGCAGGTCGGCCTCGGCCTCGGAGGCGAGGCGCGCGGCGCCCAGCACGAGCAGAAACGCGAGGTCGGCGGTGGTCTCGTCGAGGACGCCTGGGGTGTTGCACACCGCGATGCCGGCAGCGTGCGCCGCAGTGACGTCGACGTTGTCGTAGCCGACCGCGACGTTGGCGACGACCTTGACCCGCGGCGCCGCGGCGGTGATCACGTCCGCGTCGATCCGGTCGGTCAACAGGCAGACCACGGCGTCGACGTCGCGCACGGCGGCGCGCAGCTCGTCGGGCGAGTACGGGGTGTCGTCGTCGCGGGTGACGATCTCGTGGCCGGCCGCGACGAGCGGGTCGGTGCCGCCGTCGGGAAGCCGACGGGTGACGAGGACGCGAGCCACGGGGAGCCGGGTCGCTCAGTGCGACGTGTAGTCGATCGGCGGCGCGTCCTTCACGGCGACCGCGAAGGCCAGGGCGTGGATCGGGGCGTGGTCGGACACCGGGCGCAGGCTGTGGACGACGTTCGGCGGGATGTGCACGAGATCGCCCTGGCGGATCTCGCGCTCCTCACCGTCGATCATCATGATCCCGCGGCCCGCGGTGACGTAATAGAACTCGTGCGTCGGGTGGGAGTGCGGGTCGACGAGTCCGCCGCCCGCCACCTCGAACTCGCTCACGAGCTCGAGGTGCCCACCCTGGGTGATCTCCTGCATCTCGCGCGGCTTGACGAGCCACCACACCGGCACGGTCCCGTTGTGCTCGATGGTGGGCTCGACGTCCTCGATCGACCGCACGTCCATGAGGGCTCCTCTTCTTGCTCCGAGGCGGTCTCAACCTACGCGAGATCTGTCATCCTGTGCGGCGATGACCGACACTTCGATGCTCATGGTGGTCGCCGAGCCGCTCACCGCCGACGCGTGGGCGCCGTTCGGTTGGCTCCCTGTCGCCGACACCGACCCATCCGACGGCTCGTCCACGCTGCGCTACGAGTGGTCCGATCCGCACCTCAACGTGATCGCGCACACCGCCGACGAGGTCGAACACACCGAGCACGGCCTCGTGTGCACGACGATGTTCCGGCACGACACGCACACCCAGGCGCTGATGCCGCTCAACTGCGACGCGGTCGTCGCCGTGGCACCAGCCGCGGTCGACTTCACCGGGGCCACCGACGCGTCCAGGGTCCGGGCCTTCGTGCTGCATGCCCAGGACGTGCTCGTGCTCGACCAGGGCACGTGGCACTGGGGTCCGTTCCCGCTCGGCGACGAGCCGGTGCGCCTCCTGAACGTGCAGGGTCGGCGCTACGCGGAGGACAACGCGGCGGTCGACCTCCCTGCCGTCGCCGGGACCGCCGTCGAGGTCGTCGTCTCCTAGCGCCGGGGCTACGAAAGCTTCGCGAGAGCCGCGTCGTACTCCGCACGCTCGCGCGGCGTGCCGAGGTTGGCCGACGAGAACGTGTCGACGACCTTCCCCGCCTTGTCGATCACGAACGTCGCGCGGTTCGCGCATCCGAGGTCCTCGTTGAAGACGCCGTACGCCTTCGCGACCGCACCGTGCGGCCAGAAGTCGCTGAGCACGGGGAACGCGAAGCCCTGCTGCTCGGCCCACTGCCTCTGGGCGTGGCACGTGTCGCAGGAGATCGCGAGCACCTGCGCACCGGCACCGGCGAAGGCGGACGGGTCGTCGCGGATCTCGCAGAGCTCGCCCTGGCAGACGCCCGTGAAGGTGAACGGGTAGAAGACGAGGACGACGTTCTGGCTCCCCTTGAACGAGGCGAGCGTGACGTCGTTGCCCTCCTGGTCCTTGAGCACGAAGTCGGGGGCGTCGTCGCCTGCGGCGATGGTCATCGGAGGGCTCCTGGGGGCACGGGGTGGGCACGGGGTGGCACGACACGCTAGTGGTCGTCACGGCTCATCCGTCCAAGGGCACCGGTTCCATCTCGGGGCTGGGGAGCGGACGACCGGTGCGCGCGGTGCGGAGGCCGTCGACGGTGAAGGCCGCCAGGGCGACCCAGACGAGCGCGAAGCCCGCGAGCCGCCAACCCGGCATGGCCTCGTCGTAGATCGCGACCCCGAGCACGAAGTTGATGACGGGAACGGCGTACTGGAGCGGCCCGAGCGTCGTGAGCGGCACGCGGTGCGCCGCGGCCGCGAAGAGGAGGAGGGGCACGGCGGTCACCGCGCCGGCCAGCGGGATGAGGACGACCTGGAGCGTCGACGCGTTCACGAACACGCCGTCACCCGCGGCCTCGGTGGCTCCGACGACCACGAGCGCGAGGGGGAGGAGGAGCAGGACCTCGAGCGTGAGGCTCGAGAGCGGTCCGAGGGGGACGCGCTTCTTGAGCAGGCCGTAACCGGACCACGTGACGGCGAGCAGCAAGGCGAACCACGGGACGCGGCCGTAGCCGATGGTGAGCACGACGATCGCCACGCCGACCAGGGCGAGTGCCGCGACCTGGGTGCGCCGGAGGTGCTCGTGGAGCACGACGACCCCGATCGCGACGATGCCGAGCGGGGCCATGAAGTAGCCGAGTGCCGTCTCGACCACGTTGTCGTGCGTGACGCACCACACGTAGGTGGTCCAGTTCGCGGTCAGGAGGAGCGCCGCGATGCCCGCGCCCACGATCAGCCGCGGGCGGCGCCGGACCGTCCGCAGCTCGGCGGTCCGGCGCGTCACGGCGAGGACAATGCCGAGGAGCACGACCGACCAGATGATCCGCTGGCCGATGAGCCCGAAGGCGTTCAGCCCGGAGAGCTCCTTCCAGTAGATCGTCAGGAAGCCCCAGAGGATGTACGCGCCGAGCCCGTACACCAGTCCGAGGCGCGTGCGATCCACGGGGCGGACCCTACGCACGCGCGGCCCCGGGCGTGCTCGAATACGCCGATGGCGGGCTCCTGCACGGTCCTGACCAACCCCTGGCGGCTCGACGGCGACCACCCGGCGCGCCCGGGCGCAGTGGTGCGCCGCGCCCTCGATCCTCCGGTGCTCGGCGCTCGCCGTGACCCTCGCCGCGACGCTCCTCGTCGCGGCGCCGGTCGGTGCCGCCCGTGCATCCAAGCGGCCGGTGGTCCCCGTCGTCTCGTGCGCGACGGAGTTCGGCGCCACACCCGACTCGCTCCCGACCCCACCGAAGCAGCTGCCGGTCGGGCTCGCACCCCGGGTCACGCGGCGCCTCGCGTTCTACTCCAACGGTCGGCTCACCCTGCTCGCGCCGAAGGGCTGGTCATGCGACGGGCTCGTCGCGGCCGACGGCAGCGAGCAGCTCCAGGCGTACCCGCCGGGCAAGGTGCCGAAGCCCGGCGGGAAGGTCGGCCAGTCGGTCCTCGTCGTCGCCGACAACACCGGCCACGGTCCCGGCGCGCAGCTGGTGTGCCCGTACTTCCCTGACAGCGCGGCCGCGCGCTTCTTCGGTCCCGAGGGCCCGGCCTGTCCCGCGTTGCCCGAGGGTCGGATCGTCGAGCACGAGACCGACGACGTCGCGATCTTCACCGATCCGGTCGGCACGCGCGGTGAGGTGATCTATCCCCAGGTCGCCGCGAAGCCGTCGCTCGGCGTCCCGGTGACGTACGCGGAGTGCACGCTCCGAGGGCCGCGCGAGGCGCTGTGTGCTCCCATCCTCGACGACGTGCTCACCCGCCATCCGCCGGTGGCCTCGGTGTCGGTGGGCTGAGCGGGCCGACGCCCGTGCGATCCACGCTGCCGGCCCTGCGCAGGGTTGGTCGGGGGGGGCGCTAGCGCTCGATTCGTTCGGGGAGCAGGAAGGGGTACGTGCGGCGGCGGACGCGACGTTGCCAGGACCGGTCAACGCGACGCATCGCTTGCAGCAGGTTCCAGGTTCGTGCATCGCTCCGATAGTCGCGTCGGACCTCGTCCTCGGTGAGGGGTGGCACGATCCGTCCACCCGCGGCGTCGATCACCGTCGGGATCCAGCGGTCGCACCGCTCCTTCACGAGGTTGGCGGCGAGGTCGAGCACCACGGTTCGCGGCGAGTGGTAGCGCCCGAGGATGCCGGGCAGGACGAGCCGGCGCACCGGCGCGCGCAACGCCCAGGGGAGTGACTGGAGGAAGACATCGGTGTCGAGCTCGGACGAACCGTCCGGTGCTGCGAGCAGCGGCGTGGTCACGTCGAAGTAGCTGAGTCGGCCGTCATGCATGCCCCAGTTCGAGAGCTGGGCATCGAGCCCCACACGCGAGTCGACGACCGTGAGCACCGTCTCGACGATGACGCCGAGGAGGTTCCTGGCCGCGTCGCCGCCGCGGGCCACGATCCCGGGGCCGAGCGTGTCCTCGGGCAGGACGGGTTGGACGCAGTACAGCACGACCTCGCCGCTCGGCCGCGGGACACGGGCCACCTCGGTCTCGACCACGGTCACGCCCCGCTGCGTGAGCTCGTGGAGGTAGCGCGCCAGGACGGTGCAGTAGCGGTCGGCCGCATTCGCCGACGGGAACGGCGGCAGCCGCTTGCACGCCAGGCGCGGTGCCTCGGCCGGCCAGCCCAGCACCATCGAGATCTCGCCGTACCCGAGCACGCGCAGCGCCGAGCGCATCGGCACGGTCGAGGGCGGCCGTGACGTCCTGCTCCAGCTGCTCGAGGTGGGCGGCGTCGATCATGCCAACGCGCTCCGCGACGATCGTGATGATCTCCTCGGCCTCGTCGTCGGTGAGCACGAGCGGCGGGAGGAACTGCAGGACCGACGTGTCGTTGTTGGCGAAGATCGCGAAGACCCCGCCCTCGATCACGGAGCGGGCGGCGAGCATCCCCTCACCGTCGCCCGGGAACTTGAGGCCCATGAGCAGGCCGCGCTGCCGGAGGGTGAAGGGCAGGCTCGCGAAGCCGTCCGCGAAGCGGTCGCCGAGCGCCCGGACACGTTCGAGGAACCCGGGAGCCTCGATCACGTCGAGCCCGGCGAGGGCGGCGACGCAGCCGAGCTCGGCGCCGCCGAAGGTCGAGACGTGGACGAACGGGTGCTCGTCGAAGAAGGCATGGACCTCGGCGGTCATCAGCGTCGCGGTGATCGGGTAGATGCCGCCGCTCAGGCCCTTGCCGGTGGTGACCAGGTCGGGACGGAGATCCTCCTGCTGGAAGTACCAGAGGGTCCCGGTGCGTCCGAGCCCGGTCTGCACCTCGTCGAGCACGAGGAGCGCACCGCGCTCGTGGCAGAGCCGCTCGACCGCGGGCAGGTAGCCCGCCTCGGGGAGCGGCATGCCGAGCGTCGCCGGGATCGGTTCGAGGATCACCGCGGCGGTGGTGTCGTCGACTGCCCGGTCGAGCGCAGCGAGGTCATTGAACGGCACCTGCGCGAAGCCCGGGAGGTTCGGACCGAACGCGTCCCGATACTCGGGGTCGCCGGTCGCCAGCGCGAGGCCGGTGTGCCCGTGATATCCGCCGACGGCGGAGACGATGCCGGTGCGCCGGGTGTGGGCGCGCGCGACCTTGATCGCGAGGTCGTTCGCCTCGCCGCCGCCGACACCGAACACGACCCCGGGGAGGAGCCCGCCGGTCGTGGCCGCAAGACGGGTCGCGAGGGTCGCGCGCCAGCCGGACACGAGGTGGTGGTTGCCGATGTCGAGCGCGTCGAGCCCGTCGCGGACCGCGGCCACGACCCGGGGGTGTCGGTGGCCGAGGTTGAAGACGCCGCCGTTGCAGTGGCAGTTGAACAGCCAGCGGTCGTCGAACGCGTCCCGAAAGCGCGCACCCTCGCGCTCACCCATCACCAGATCGAGCCCGAGCGCCTGGTAGGCCTCGACCTTGCCGCGGTTCACGTGGGTCGCGAACGCTGCCGCGGTCGTGGCCCGCGACGGGTACGGCTGCCCGGTGCTCACGAGGCAGCCGCGGCGGTGCCCGTCCGGGCGAGCGGGATCCCCGCGTGCCGGTTCCGCGCGTGCCAGTAGCGCCGGGCCCAGAGCGGGCGCGTGTCGCGCCCGACCCCGTCGCGCACGGCCTCGGTCCAGGTGTCGAGGAGCCGGTCAGCCGCGGCGAACGCGTCGGCCGGCTCCGGCGGGTCGGATCGCCAGGCTGCCTCCACCGCGTCACGTTCCGCGGTGAAGCGCGGGGCGAGGCGCTCCGGATCGGTCATCACCCGACGGTGCAACAGCTCGTGGCGCCACCAGAGGCTGCGCTCGTCGAAGCGGTCGGACGGGGCCGGGCCGAGGTCGAGGCCTTCGCCGACCCGCACCGGCTTGAAGATGCCGGTGCACGGCGCCGCCGTCGCGGTGACCCAGTGCTCCTGGTTCGTGGGGTGCAGGGCCGAGACCCAGGAGGCCGCGGTCTGGGACGCGGCCACGGTCCCCCCGGCGTGCATGCAGGGAGCGGCGAGTGCTCCGGTCAGGGGCGAGTAGCGGGGCACGGGACCCCCGGTGCCGTGATCGCGGAGCACGCTCATCAGGTCGCCGACGCCGGTGCTCTGCCGGGCCCCGTGCTCGGTGATGGCCCGCCGGGTCCGACACCGCGAGAAGTGCGTGTGGAGCCGGTCGGCGTTCGCCGCGAACCCCGGGATCGTGAGCCCGTTGCTGATCGATCGCGCGCCCGCCGTGACGGGTTCGACGGCCCACTTGTCGCCCGCGGTCTCGACCACGAACGCCTCGCCGGTGCCGGCCACGATGAAGCTGTTGTGGTACTTCGTGCCCGGCTTCTCCAGTCCGCAGCCGCCGCCCTGCCCGTGGCGCTCGAGCAGCGTCACGATCGTGTCGACCCCCTCGCTGGCGGTCGTGGAACGTTCGAGCGCGAGTCGCAGGAGGTCCATGCCGGTCAGCCCGACATCGGCGTAGGGCTCACGGGTGAAGACCGCTTCGTTCCCGATGGTCACGCCGTGCTCGTTCGTGCCCATCTCGGCACCCCACATCCAGAACGGGCGGCTCAGCAGCACCGCGTGCGTCCGGTCGACCTGGTCGATGTCGATCCAGGTGCATCGGAGCCGCGAACCCTCCTCGTGTTGCCGACGGGGCTGCCAGTCGAGGAGCTGGGCTTCGTTCGGATCCCGACCCGAGTTCTTCGCGAACAGCACACGTTCGGGCCCGACGACGACGATGGTGTCGCACATGGCGCGCAGGGTACGCCGCGACACGCCGCTGCGCCGAGCGTGGATCGGCGGGTCAGCCCGGACGGGAGGCCGGAGGGGAAGGCGCGTACACTCGGAGGTTCCAGCGCTCGTAGCTCAATGGATAGAGCATCTGACTACGGATCAGAAGGTTGGGGGTTCGAATCCCTCCGAGCGCGCTGCATCTCCCTGCGAATGAGCAGGTCAGAGCGCTGTCGCTTCGTCGGCAGCGCTCGTCGCGTTCGGGGTTGCTAATCCCCTGCTAATCCGCACTGCCGAACGAGTCCTTCCGGTCGGTTCCCAACGTCATCACGACGACGAAGGGAGCGACCGATGCGAGGCAGCATCGTCAAGCGAGGCAAGACGTACACCTACGTGCTCTCGCTCGGGCGGGACGCGAGCGGGCGAAAGCGCCAGAAATGGGTCGGTGGATTTCGTACCAAGAAAGACGCCGAGGTCGCGCTGGCCAAGGTTCTCGATCGAGTGCACACCGGGACGTTTGTCGACGCCGGCCACCTGACCGTCGGCGACTACCTCGAGCAGTGGCTCGACGGGATTCGCACGAGCGTTCGGGACAAGACCGCGTTCAGCTACGAGGACACCCTCCGGGCGTACGTGATCTCGCGCATCGGATCGATCCGGCTTGTCGACCTGACGGCGCCGCGCATCGTCGCCCTGTACGGCGAGTTGCTGGAGTCGGGCAGTCGGCGCGCGCCTGGCGGGCTCTCGCCACGGACGGTCGCGTACACGCACCGCGTGCTGTCCCACGCACTCAAGGACGCCGTGCGCGCCAGCCTCATCCTGCGCAACCCGGCCGAGCTCGTACGGCCGCCACGAGCGCCGAAAGCAGTCACGAGCACGTGGACGGCAGAGCAGACCGGTGCATTCCTCCAAGCGGTCGACGGCGACCGCCTTCGGGCCCTCTGGGCCGTTCTCGCGACGACGGGCATGCGTCGCGGCGAAGCGCTCGGGCTTCACTGGGATGACGTCGACCTGGACGCCGGCACCGTGACGATCCGCCGAGCGCTCGTCGTCGTCGGGTACGAGATGCAGACATCGGAACCCAAGACCGCAGCCGGCATGCGGCTCGTGCACCTCCACCCGAAGGCGCGCGATCTCCTCGTCACCCACCGCAAGGCCCAGCTGCAGGAGCGCTTGGTCGCGGGCCCGGCCTGGACCGACACCGGGTTCGTGTTCACGACCGAAGCGGGCGAACCGCTTCATCCCGACCGCGTTACCAAGCTCTTCGGTCAGGCCATCCGAGCCGCTGGGCTGCCGGTGATTCGCCTCCACGACCTCCGCCACACCGTCGCGACCCTCGCGCTCGCGGCCGGCGTGCACACCAAGGTCGTGCAGGAGCTCCTCGGCCACGCCAACGTGTCGGTCACCCTCGACACGTACTCCCACGTGGCGCCGGTGCTCCACGAGCAGGCCGCGCTCATGATCGGGGGACTCGTTTTCGACGTCCCACCGAGCCGCACCCCGAAGCGCAGGACGAGGCCCTCCCGACGATCGACAGGCAACGCGCAGCTCCGCCTCGACGATTCCCTCTGACCAGTCCCACCGAGTCCCACGCCGAGAACCGTCCGCATACACCCTTGCAGGTCCCGCCTACCGGCGGAACCTGCCGCGGGTGGGACGTCCCACGTGGGACAACGGCTGTGTCCCACGCTTCCGCGTCTGGAAAGGGCTGCGCCGCGTGGGGCAGCGCTCGTCGGTTCTCGCGAGGCCACGGGATTTTCAAGTCGGATGCGCGACAGCGTCAATCAGTGTCGTAGGGCCATGGTGCAATCAAGGTCCAACCCCCGTTACGTGGAGCATGAGGATGGACGAAGTCTCTGGAACCGAGTTCTTGCAGATTCTGCAGCCAGCGTGTTCCACTCTGGATGAACTCCTCGATGCCGGAGAGGAACTCCGCTGCGAACGCCACTTCCCCGAAGCAGACTCCATTGGGATGGCCGAGCTTGAGCAGGAAGCTCGCTTCGCCGGAGACTGGAACGCCGAGCCGGTTCGTCACGCGCATCTCATGCCAGGCCTGCACTTTGTCGTGGCGGAGGATTCGGGGCGCTCGATCCCGTCTCTGTTCAGAGATGGACGCGTACCCGTGTTCGCGCCTGCGGTGCTTGGTCGGGCCACGCTCGAGGCCTGTGCGCGGGCGTTCTGGCTTCTTGAGCCAAGTGTTGGGGTTGAGGTGCGCATCGCACGGAGCGTCGCAGCCGACGTACGAAGCCTCTCCCGCCGATTGGAGATGCCGCGAGAGGCGGATCCTGACCGGGCAAAGGTCGAGGCCGATCGACGCCGGCTCGAAGCGGGAGCGAAGGAGCGCGGTCTCGTTGCGAAGGTGCCGCACTACACGGACGTGATTGAGCACCTGTTCAACGTGGGACTACCCAGGGAGACGGAGGTTGGAGCCACCGTGGCGAAGTGGTGGGCGGGGATCTCGCATGGCGAGTTCTACGCGCTTCGGCCCAGCCTCGGCGCCGAGGACTCGGTCTATGACCCGGTCATGGGCACGCACTCTGTCCCGATTCAGGTGACGAGCGAGGGGATCGAGCAGGTCATTGCTCTCGTGATGCTCGGGTACATCGCTGCGGTCGAGGCCCAGTCAGCTCTGTTCGGCTGGCGAACAGCTCGCTTCGACACGGCGAAGGATGCGGCGTGGCAGATGGTCACACAGCGGCTCATCCGCCCAGCCTGACGCGGGTCCCGTATGGATAGAACTTATCTTCTGGTTGATAACTTATATAAGACGCCATAAGATCTATCAACATGGAACCGCTAGAGAATCCGTACCGCCCGGGAGCCGGGACCCCACCGCCCGCTCTGATCGGTCGCGATGCGCTCATCGACGCATTTGGGCTCACCATTCGTCGGGCAATGACTGGCCGGCCTGGAAAGAGCCTGATGCCAGTGGGGCTCCGCGGCGTTGGTAAGACGGTACTGCTCAACCGATTCGCGGAGATCGCTCAGAATGAGGGATGCGAAGTCGGGTTCATCGAAGCTCCTGAGACCGGGGACTTCCGGACCCTCCTCGCAGTGCGTCTGCGGAAGGTTCTCTTGAGCCTTGATCAGGGCACGGCCCGCAAGACGGTGCTGAAGGCTATGCGGGTTCTGAAGGCCTTCACGCTGCAGCTCCCGGATGGCTCAACCATCAGTTTCGATGTCGATGCGCTCGCCGGCCAGGCTGACTCGGGCATCCTCGCCGACGACATGACCGATGTCCTGGTTGCTGTGGGGGAAGCGGCCAAGGACAGGTCGTCGGGCCTGCTCTTGGCGATCGATGAGGTTCAGTACCTCGAGGCCCAGGAGCTCGCGGCGTTGATTACGGCGATTCACCGGTCGACCCAGTTGGGCTTGCCTGTAGTGCTCGTCGGAGCGGGGCTTCCCCAACTCCCTGGACTTGCCGGCGAAGCCAAGTCCTACGCGGAGCGCCTATTCGACTTTCCGCTGATCGGTTCCCTCGATGCCGAGCAGGCCGCCGAAGCGATCGCGATTCCAGCTACCGAAGCTGGCGTGTCATTCGACAGCGATGCGCTAGCCGAGGTCGTTGCCGAAGCCCACGGCTATCCCTACTTCCTCCAAGAGTGGGGCTATCACGTTTGGAATCACGCGACATCGACGTCGATCTCGCTGGACGACGTTCGTGCAGTAAGGCCGAGCGTTATCGATCAGCTGGACCGCAACTTCTTCTTGGTCCGATTCGATCGCCTGACACCGAAGGAGAAGGAGTACCTCCGCGCCATGGCGGAACTTGGTGCTGGCCCTCACAGGTCGGGCGATATCGCCACCGCGCTCGGCGTGAGAGTCGAATCGGTTGCACCCCGACGCTCGGGCCTGATTGGCAAGGGGATGATCTACAGCCCCGCCCATGGGGACACTGCATTCACAGTCCCCCTATTCGACGAGTACTTGAAGCGCGCGATGCCCGATTGGAAGGCACCAAAGACTCGGAAGTAGCCGGCTGCTAATCCCCTGCTAAACCGCGCAGTTGCACTCGGCGGACGCGGTGCACGTGGTGGACGCGAAGTCGCAGGTCAACGGTACGGTGTGGACGTCAAGGAACCGTCTGGACGGGTTCGTTGCAACTACGGATCAGAAGGTTGGGGGTTCGAATCCCTCCGAGCGCGCTGCATCTCCCTGCGACGCATCCACCGCCGACCGGTCTGATGGGACTTCGGGGACCGGCTCACCCGTGCCATCCTTCGGCGGTGAACGACTGCATCTTCTGCCAGATCGTCGCGGGCGCGGCAGCTGGCTACGTCGTTGCGGAGGACGATCACACGGTCGCCTTCCTCGACCGTGGAGGTGCCACCGAAGGTCACACGATCGTCGTACCGAGAACGCACGCCATCGACATCTGGGACATCCCCGAGGCCGAGGCCGCAGCCGTCATGGTGATGGCGAAGCGCGTCGCTCAGCCCTGGACGAGAAGCTCAACCCCGAGGGGCTCAACCTGGCCCAGTCGAACCGGCCGGCGGGTGGGCAAGACGTCTTCCACTTCCATCTCCACGTCATCCCCCGATGGTCGGGTGACGGCCTCGTGCCCCCGTGGCGGCCAACTCGCCCGTCGGACTCGCAACTCGCGGCAACGCTCGCTCGGCTGCGGTGACTCTGCTGACGAGCTGCACGCCGTCCCACTCAGGAGGGTGGGGGCTCGAGTCCCCCCAGCGCGGCAGATCGCTCGTCCGGACCGGTCAGTCGCCGGGTGCGATGAACGGCTTGTCGGGCCAGTAGGGCCACTCCTCGAAGTCGTCGACGCGGCCGTCGTCGGCGAAGTGGAGCACCCAGAGCGTCCGGTACTCCTGGCGGAACGGTTCGCCGTAGCGGACGTCGGCGCGCACGACCGCGTCGGCGCCATCGACCGCGACGACGGATGCGTCCATCGTGAAGGCCTCGCCGTCGTCGGCCCGCCAGAACTCGGTGATCGCGGCATCACCGACGATCGACGCCTCGTACGGGGAGCGCCGGTACCGGGCGTCCGCCGAGAACAGCGTCGGGATCGCGGCCCCGTCCTCGTCCCGCCACACCTGCTCGTATCGGTTGACCCATTCCAGGACGGCGTCTCGATCCACGCTCTGCATTCTTCGCGCGCCGGGGCGCATCGGCCGCGCTGCCCCGCCCACCGACGTCGTCGACGAGCAGGTGCACCGAGTGGCGGCTCGTTGCCGATCAGCTCGTCGGCGGGACGAGCACGACGGGGAGCCCGCTGTGGTGCAAGACCTTCAACGCTGTGCTCCCGAGGCGGAGCCCGGTGATGCCGCCGGTACCACGAGTGCCGACCACGACCAGGCCGGCACGGTTGTGCACACCGGCTTCGGTGATCGCCTTCACCGGTTCGTGCTCCACCACCAGCGTCTCGGTCGGGATTGCGGCGTCGCGCAGCGGCGCCGCCCACTCCTCGACGTCGCGTCGAGCGGTCTGGTACCAGCTGGACGGGTCGGAATGAGGAACCCACTCCCGCGGGAGGCAGCGGCGTACACGGCGATGACCTGTGCCCCGAGCTTCGGCGCCACGTCGCAACACCACGCAACCGCACCGGCGCTCCCCGGCGAGCCGTCGACGCCGACGAGGACCCGCGCCGGCACGCGCGCGCGCCGACGGTGGGACGGCAGCGAGCGGAATGTTGGTGTGGTGGACGAGGTGGTGGGTCACGCTCCCGAGGTGGAGCGCGTCGAGGTGGCTCCGGCGCCCGCGCGCCGGTAGCCACCCTCACGCGCTCCACCTCGGAAGACACCACCTCGTCCCACCACACCGACATTCCGCTCGCTGCCGGTCCGCGCGTCGCGCGCCGCGTGGCCGGCGCGGGTACCCGTCGGCGTCGACGGCTCACGGGGAGCGCGGGTGTACGTGGTGTTGCGACGTGGCGCCGAAGCTCGGGGCACAGGTCATCCACCACTAGCCAAGCTGCCTCCCGGAGTGGGTTCCTCGTTGCCGACCCGTCCCACCTAGATTGGCCGGACCCACTGGAGCGCGACGTCGAGGAGTGGGCGGCGCCGCTACGCGACGCCGCAATCCCGACCGAGACGCTGGTGGTGGAGCACGAACCGGTGAAGGCGATCACCGAAGCCGGTGTGCACAACCGTGCCGGCCTGGTCGTGGTCGGCACTCGTGGTACCGGCGGCATCGCCGGGCTCCGCCTCGGGAGCGCACGTTGAAGGTCTTGCACCACAGCGGGCTCCCGGTGGTCGCGTCCCGCCGACGAGCTGATCGGCAACGAGCCGCCACTGCGCCTGCTCGTCGACGACGTCGGGCAGGCGCGGCCGATGCGCCCGGGCGCCGGCGAGAAAAATGCAGAGCGTGGATCGAGACGCCGTCCTGGAATGGGTTGAGAGCGGTGGCGGGCGGGGCACGAGATACCGAGCGCTGTTCTCGGCGGACACCCCAGTACGGCGCTCCCCAGTTCGAGGCGTCAATCATCGGTGATGCCACGATAAAGAGTTCTGGCGGGCCGACGACGGCGAGGCCTTCACGATGGACGCATCCGTCGGTCCGCGGTCATGGCGCCAGACGCGGTCGCCCGCGCCGAGCATCCGCGGTGGCGAACCGTTCCGCCAGGAGTACCGGACGCTCTGGGTGCTCCACTTCGCCGACGACGGCCGCGTCGACGACTTCGAGGAGGTGGCCCTGAGCTCACCCGACAAGCCGTTCATCGCACCCGGCGAACTGACCAGTCCCGGACGAGCGATCTCCCGCGCGCTCGGGGGGGACTCGAGCCCCAGCCTTCCTGAGTGGGACGGCGTGGGGCTCCGTCAGCAGAGTACACCGCAGCCGAGCGAGCGTTGCCCGCGAGTTGCAAGTCCGACGGCGAGTTAGCAGCCACGGGGGCCGAGGCCGTCACCCGACCATCGGGGGATGACGTGGAGATGGAAGTGGAAGACGTCTTGCCCACCCGCCGGCCGCCTCAAGCTGGGCCAGGTGAGAGCCCCTCGGGGTTGAGCTTCTCGTGGGGAGGATTAAGCGAGGGACGTTGGCGCATCACCATGACGGCTGCGGCCTCGGCCTGGGGGATGTCCCAGATGTCGATGGCGTGCGTTCTCGGTACGACGATGGTGTGACCTTCGGTGGCCGCGTCCACGGTCGAGGAGGAGAGCAACCGTGTGATCGTCCTCCGCAACGACGTAGCCAGCTCCCCACGCCCCACGACGATCTGGCAGAAGATGCAGTCGTTCACCGCCGAAGGATGGCACAGGTGAGCCGGGTCCCGAAGTCCCATCAGACCCGGTCGGCGGTGGATGCGTCGCAGGGAGACAAGCACTGCTCGGAGGGATTCGAACCCCCAACCTTCTGATCCGGTGACCAGAAACGAACCCGTCCAGACGGTTCCTTGACGTCCACACCGTACCGTTGACCTGCAACTTCGCGTCCACCACGTGCACCGCGTCCGCCGAGTGCAACTTGCCGCGGTTTCACAGGGAGTTGGCCGCCGGCTGCTTGCGAGTCTTTGGTGCCTTCCAATGGGCGTCACACACTTCAAGTACTCGTCGATAGGGGGACTGTGAATGCAGTGTCCCCATCGGCGGGGTATGCTAGATCATCCCCTTGCCAATCAGGCCCAAGCGTCGGGGTGCAACCGATTTCGACTCTCACGCCGACCACGGTGGCGATATCGCCCGAGCCTGTGAGGGCCAGCACCAAGTTCCGCCATGGCAGCGGAGGTACTCCTTCTCCTTGCGTGTCAGGCGATCGAATCGGACCAAGAAGAAGTTGTAGGTGCAGCTGATCGATAACGCTCGGCCTTACTGCACGAACGTCGTCCAGCGAGATCGACGTCGATGGCTCACGTGATTCCAAACGTGAAGTAGTGGAGTGGGGACACCAGTGGGCTTCGGCAACGACCTCGGCTAGCGCATCGCTGTCAAATGACACGCCAGGTTTTGAGCTGGAGGGCCTGCTCGGCATGCGCAAGAGGGAACCCGTCGGCGGAAAGTCGAATAGGCGCTCCGCGGCCGGACTTGGCTTCGCCGGCAAGTCCAGGGAGTTGGGGGAAGCCCCCGCTCCGACGAGCACTACAGGCAAGCCCAACTGGGTCGACCGGTGAATCGCCGTAATCAACGCCACGAGTTCCTGGGCCTCGAGGTACTGAACCTCATCGATCACCAAGAGCAGGCCCGACGACCTGTCCTTGGCCGGCTTCCCCCGCAGGCAACCAGGACATCGGTCATGTCGTCGGCCAAAAATGTCCGAGGGTGGGAGGCAGCCGTCGACATCGAAACTGATGGTTGAGCCATCCGGGGAGGGGTTGGGTTAAGGCCTTCAGAACCCGCATAGCCTTCAGCACATCTTGCGGCCGTGCCCCTGATCAAGGCTCAAAAGAACCTTCCACAGAGACATTCCAGAGGAGGGTCCCGGGAGCCTCCTCGCCGGGGCTTCCGATGAACCCGAGCTTCAGCACATCCCTCATTCTGAGCGATCTCCACAAATCGGTTAGAAGCACCGTCTTCCAAAGCACCACGGAGCCCCACTGGCATCAGGCTCTTTCCAGGCCGGCCAGTCATTGCCCGACGAATGCGTAGGGAGAAATCGCGACCAATCAGAGCGGGCGGTGGGGTCCAGCTCCCGGGCGGTACGGATTCTCTAGCGGTTCATGTTGATAGATCTTATGGCGTCTTATATAAGTTATCAACCAGAAGATAAGTTCTATCCATACGGGACCAGCGTCAGGCTGGGCGGATGAGCCGCT
>CAWELA010000003.1:0-646909 GCA_963809885.1 uncultured Acidimicrobiia bacterium
CGAAACCCCAGGTCAGGCCGTACGTGCTGAACACCACGCGAACGAGCCAACACGTACTGGCGCGGCTTAAACCCGCCGGCCTCCTCGGAGGCGTCCAGGTTCGAATCCTGGTCCGGGCACCGCTGACCTGCGGAAACGTGGGCCAGCCCCGAGCGTCCAGTTCGCCAGAAGGCGTCACGCTAACCAAAGCCCGAACGCAAGGAGCTCCACGCCCGGATCGCCGACGAGGTGCGCACCTTCGTCGAGTTCGTCGAAGGCGACCGACCCGCAGCTGCGTACCGTCTCCTCTCGCAGCGACCGGGATGCGGCGTGGTGAGCTGCTCGGCCTGCGGTGGTCCTGTGTCTTGACGCCGGGCGTCTGCAGGTGAACCAGTCGCCCACGGTCGTCGAGGAAGAGCCTCGTGCCAGCTTTCACGCTCCGAGCCGGCCTTCTGGGATGTGGCTCCGACGATCAAGCGCTCCCGTCGAGGATCGGCCGAGGGATACCAGGCGCGACGGTCCTGGCCAGGATCCCAAGCGTCGCCCGCAGCGCCGATTCGGGAACGATCGGGAACGGGATCGTTTCGCGGTACTGCTCGTGAATGCCCGACCAGTCGTAGAACTGGGTCACCACGCAGCCCTCTGGAATCTCCTCGATCTCGTAGCCGTACACGTGCCCGATCGACGGCTGCAGGAACGCGCTCTCGATCGTCCATGCGATGCGCCGGTCCTGCTCGAACTCGGTGATCCGCACGCCGACGTCGTAGAGCCCGAGGGGAAAGTCATTGAGCGCTTCCCGGTCCATGTGGACCGTGAAGACGTCTCCGACTGCCGTCGCACGGTCACCGGACGCGGACATCAGCATCCCGGATGCGTCGATCGCTACGTGCCCCTCAGGGCTCGACACGATGGCGAACACCTCGGAAGGCGTAGCCGCGATGGCCCGGCTGACTTCGATGCGCTGATCACTCATGGGCCGCATCCTTGCAGGCGCCGGCTCGCCGAGCACCTGGACACTCCGCCCTGGTCCTGGTCCCGCCGCCACGGAGCCGGTTGAGGGGGCGGGGCTGGCTCAAAGTTCAGAAGAGCGAGACCGGGTCGTGGTGCGGTCTGCGTCGTGGTACGGCAAGCGCGCGGAGATCGCTGTGACGCTGACCCGGCGATCGCGGGCGCCGTCCGGTGGGGCGGTGCCGAGCCGACCGCCGAATGGGGCACAGCGGGGTCGGCGAGACCGATGGCCGTCTACCGTGCGAACTATGCACGAACACCAGCACAGCGAGCAGCGGTTCGACTCACCGGCACAGGCTGCCGAGTGGGACGGGCGATACGGAGAGAGCGCGGCGATGTGGAGCGGACGCCCCAACGGGCGCCTCGTCGCCGAGATCGCCGACCTCGACGCAGGCCGGGCGCTCGACGTCGGATGTGGTGAGGGCGCCGACGCGATCTGGCTCGCGCAACGCGGCTGGGCCGTCACCGCGATCGACATCTCCGAGGTCGCCATCGATCGGGCGCGAGCGGCGGCCGGGCTCGTGGGTGCCACGGTCGAGTGGGTGTGTGGGGACGCCCTGCAGACCGTCCTGCCGGCACGCTCGTTCGACCTGGTGTCGTTCCAGTACCCGGCGCTGCCCAAGGATGCCGGTGAGGCCGCGGTGCGGAGGTTGCTCGACGAGGTGCGCCCCGGCGGGTTGCTGCTCGGCGTGTACCACGACCTCGACGACGAACATCGCGAGAACATGAAGACGCGGGGCTTCGACCCGGCCGACTACGTCGGTGCCGATGACCTCAGCCGGCTGCTCGCCGACACATTCACGATCGAGGAGCACGCGGTCTCACCGCGGATCGATCCGCCGCCGGGCACACCGCACATCGCGGACGTCGTGCTGCGTGCGAGGCGTCGCTCACCACGAAGCTGAGAACGTTCGAAGCGTGAACCTCGTCGTTCCGGCGAGAGAACCGAACGGAATCGGGCGCCGGTCCTACCCGGAGCCCGACCGGCGTGCGAGGCGGCGTTCCTCGTGTTCGACGATTCGGTCCATGGCCCGGATCTCCCCGGGACGGATGTTGCGGTCGCGCCGTCGTGAGTCGGCGACTGGTCTGAGGAAGGGCACGACCTCGGTTCGGTCGAAGTGGCGGATGACGAGGTGGGCGAGGACCCGCTGCAGGGGAGCACCGACGCGGGCGACGACACCCTGGTCGGAGGTATCCGACGCTGCCACGATCAGCCACGTCTGCGCGAGGTCGGTCTCGGCGCGCCCACGGGCGGCGTTGGTCCAGTCGATCAGGACCGGGCCGCGCGGCCCGTAGAGGACGTTGAGTGGGTGGAGGTCGAGGTGCACAACGCGATCGCCACCATCGGGCAGCTGAGGGAGCCAGTCGGGCGCGTCGATGCTGTGGAGCCGGCGATGGAGATCGGCAAGCACCTCGGCATGCCGCGAGAGGGCCCACGGACGTCTCGAGATCTCGGCGAGCATCGTCGGGCCATCGATGCGGTCCATGACGATCTCGGTGCCGTTGGCGCGGACCTCGTGGATCGCCGGGACCGCGAAACCCCGCGCGTGGACGTATTCGATGATTCTCGCCTCGTGCTCGATGTTCCGCCCGTCCCGAGCCCGTCGCAGCACGAGCTCGGGTCCGAACTCGAAGATGTCGCCGTCGCGTCCGCTGGCGAGCAATCGGCCGATCTCCGGTGCCACGGCGTGCAGCCTCGCACCTCAGGGCGAACGGAATCCGTAGCGTTCGCCTGCGTGTCGGGTAGCGCCTGGCCGTTCTCGCCGGGACCAGGCCGGATCGAACGAAGGGCTGCACCCGGACGAACCCCTCGATGAGAGAATCGGAACGAGATGCACGAGGACCCGTTCGGCACCTACATGCCCCAGATGTCCGATGAGAGAATCGGGCGACTCCGCGCGTGGCATGAAGCTGCCTATCAAGGCGACGCTCGAGATCGAGACAGGGTTATGGCCTATCTCGGCCGTACGTTCGTGATCCCGCCGCAGGTTCATCCGATCCAGGGAATGGCCGAGTTCTTCAGCCGAGCGTTGCTTGACGAAGTGACATCCACCGACCGCGTGCTCGACATGGGCACCGGTTGCGGGGTGAACGCCGTGCTCGCCGCGTCGAAGTCCACGGACGTGGTGGCGGTCGATGTGAATCCAGTCGCTGTCGCTACTGCCGAACAGAACGCCGAACGCAATGGTGTTGGCGATCACGTCGAAGTTCGTGAGAGCGACGCTTTCGAGAACGTCGATGGCACGTTCGACTTGATCATCTTCGATCCGCCGTTTCGGTGGTTCAAGCCGCGAGACCTTCGAGAGCGAGGAACTGCGGACGAGAACTACGCCTCACTGCGGGCCTTCTTCCGCGAAGTGAGGAGCCGCCTGAATCCTGGTGGGCGAGTGCTCCTGGGTTTCGGTACCTCTGGCGACATCGACTTCCTGAAGAAACTGATCGAGGCCACCGACTTCAAGACCGAAGTGTTGGTGCAGAAGAATCTGGTCAAGGACGACCAGACGGTCAGCTACTTCACCTACCGATTGACGTGAGGTCACGGCCCGCGAGCCCGCTGGCCGAGTACAACGATCCCGCGGGCCTCGGCGACGCGACGCTTCTGAACCTTGCACCTACCCGTCCGGTCGGCGGCGGGAGGCGATCAACCTCGGCGGGTGGCAGTGACGAAGCCACCCGCGGAAAAGTCAGCGATCGAACGCCCGTTGCGGTTGCGAGGCCTATCCGGGATTGCTCCTCGACGTCCCAACCAGGGGCTCGAAGCCACTGAGCGGCGTCCTCCGAGGCCACCCTTCCAGAGCAAACACCGATGAAATGCCGAAGACGCGCTGGTCGGGGACACCAGATATCGAGCGCGTGGACCAACTGATCGCGAGCACCTTCACGCGGCGGACAACGGCAGCATCTTCCGGAATGCTCGGCGACGACCTTCGGGGCGTATGAGCCGGCCCGTGGGACTGTCGCCAAGCCGGCGATCGGGGGCGTGGGCGGCGCGGCGTCCACGGTCTGGGTTACTCGGCTCGTGAGCCAGCTGCCTGTTCGTCGAACGCAGCGTCGAGTGCCGCGAGCACGCTGGCCTCCGGTCGACTGTCATGGCCGAGGTGTACGCGTCGCCACCACCCGAATGCGCTAACACGCACTGGCCAGGCCTAAACCCGCCGGCTCCTTCGGGGGCGTCCAGGTTCGAATCCTGGTCCGGGCACCGCCGGCCCGGCGCATCGAGCACCGAACGCGGCCGCGCCGTACCGAGCTGGTAGAACGCGCCACGTCAGACGAGGCCGGCGAGCAGGAGGAGTCCGCTCCCGATCAAGACTGCCCCCAGGGTGACTGCGGGAACGATGACGAGTGGCCGCTCGTGGGCCCGCGCCCACGTCTGCCCGGCTGCGAGCCAGTCAGTCGTCCGATCGGCGAACACGAGAGCGACCAGCACCGGAACCCAGACGAGCACGGTCGCGAGCAGGATGTAGACGACGGACAGCGAGGTGCTCGCCACCCGACCCACGTCGGCCGTGGCGATCGCCGCGGCCGCGAACAGCGCGAGCGCCAGCCGCTTCGGTCCGCCGATGCCGAGGAGGACCCCCGAGCTCACCGCGGTCACCGGTCCGATGTCCTGCAGGCGCGCTTTGAGTGCTTCGGTGCGAGGCCGTGGCCGTGGCGTACGCGGCAACGGCGTCCGGAGCTCCTGCCATGCGGCGCCGAGGAGCGCGCCGCCGAGCACCAGATCGACGGCGATGCGGAGCGCGTCGTGGCTCGTCGAGCTCTCCGGGATCCACTCCGAGCCGAGGAGCGCGAGCAGCACGAAGACCAGCGTCTGGCCGGCGAGCACACCGATCGCGAACCCGAGCCCGTTGAGCCGTGCCCGTCGACTCGCCAGCACGGCGGTCGTCGCGCCGAGCGCGAGCGGGCTGATGGCGGCGATGATTCCGTAGAGGACGACCCGCAGCGCCGTGCTCATATCGTGTCGCTCGCGCTCGGCGTCGATCCCGATCTCTGGATGGGTGTCGGTCAGTCCTTCGCGAACCAGGCGGCGACGGTCTTCTCGGGATCGACGAACTTCTCCCCCGAGACGTCGACGACGACCTTGTCGATGGAGCCGCCGGTGAACCGGAACGGTGCGGTGTACTCCGGGCTCACCGGCGACGCGCTGTCCCGGCCCACACAGATGCCGTCACCGATGAGACAGAACGCGCCCGGTTGCGTCGTGATCGCACCCGCACCAACGGTGTCGCCGTCGACGTAGAGGGTCGCGGTTCCGGTGAACCCCGGCGTCGCCGCGTCGGTGCTCGCACCGTCCGATGCGAAGCTCACGGTGAGTGAGTGTCGCCCGGGCGTGAGGTCGCGGTCGGCCACGACGTCCTGGAAGTGCGACCCGAGCCAGTTGAACGTGTAGCGCAGCTTCTTGTCCTTGACGTAGAGGCAGTGGCCGCCGGCGACGCCGCCGTGTGCGTAGAGCACCCCCTCGGCGTCGGCGGTGTCGACCTGGACGTCGGCGGCAATGGTGTACGAGCGTCCGTTGATGGCGACGCCGGCGGACTCGGGGACGTCAGCGACATTCGGGTAGTAGGTGTAGCGACTCCGATCGGGACCACCGCGTGGCCGCTCGGCGAGGACCTGCTCGAGCGCGGACCGGTCGTCGAGCGGAAGCCCGTTGTAGAGCCCCGCGTAGTAGAACCACAGGCTCTTGAGCGTCGCCAGCCGGTCGGGCTCTTGGGCGGCGAGGTTCTTGGTCTGGGAGCGGTCGTGCTCGAGGTCGTACAGCTCCCACTCGTCGTGCTCGAAGCTGCCCCAGCCCGACAGTGGCGGGTGGACGGTCGTCGCGAGCCAGCCCTCGTGGTAGATCGATCGGTTCCCGAGCATCGTGTAGAACTGCGTGGACTTCCCCGGAGCCTTCGGATCGGTCAGCGCCGCGGCGAAGCTCTCGCCTTCGATCGGGCTCTGGAGGTGACCCTTGATCACCTCGGGGGGCTCGATGCCGAGCAGCGCGTAGATCGTCGGGACGACGTCGACGGCGTGCACGTACTGGTCGCGCACCTCCTTGGACGCCTTGATCTGCTCGGGCCACGCGACGAGCAGCGTGTCCGCGACGCCACCCTCGTAGCCTGCCCAGCGCTTCCAGTACGGGAACGGAGTGTCGAACGCCCAGGCCCAGCCGGTGCAGTAGTGGTTGTAGGACTTCGGGGTCCCGAGCTCGTCGATGTGGGGGAGCGTGCGCTCGGTCGTGGACGGCACGCCGTTGAAGAACTCCCACTCGTTGAACGTGCCGTTCGGGCCACCTTCAGCGCTCGCACCGTTGTCGGAGATCACCACGATGATCGTGTTGTCGAGCTGACCCGACTCCTCGAGGTAGTCGAGCACCCGTCCGATGCGGTCGTCGTAGTACGAGATGTACCCCGCGAAGACCTCGGCCATCCGGACGAAGAGACGCTGCTCGTCGGCGCTGAGCGAGTCCCAGGGCCGCACGGTGTCGAGCGGCGGCCAGGGCTGCCCGTCGGGCCCCTGACGCTCGAGGCCCCCGTGGGGGTTGATCGCAGAGAGCTCGGTGTCGGCCGGCAGGAGCCCGAGCTCCTTCTGCCGCGCCAGGATCCCGGCCCGGATCGCTTCGTACCCCTCGTCGAACGTGCCCTTGTACTTGTCGGCCCACTCGAGCGGGACGTGGTGTGGCGCATGGCCTGCCTGGGGCGCGAGGTACATGAAGAACGGCTTGTCGGGATCGATGACGTTCGCGTCGCGGATGAACTCGATCGCCTTGTCCGCCAGATCATCCGCGAGGTGGTACCCCTCCTCGGGCGTCGCGGGCGGATCGACCTGGTGGTTGTCGTGCACGAGATCCGGGTACCACGAGTTCGTCTCGCCGCCGAGCCACCCGTAGAAGCGCTCGAAGCCGCGGCCGAGCGGCCACCGACCCTTGTACGCGGCCAGGTTGCACTCCTCACCCGGCGTCAGGTGCCACTTGCCCACGCAGTAGGTGTTGTATCCCTGCTCGGCCAGGACCTCGGAGATGAACCCGTTCTCGAACGGGATGCGCGTCGAGATCCCGGGGAACCCGGACGCGAACTCGGCGATCGTCGCCATCCCGTTGGTCGTCGCGTTCCGACCGGTCAGCAGCGACGCACGCGTCGGCGAGCACAGCGCAGTCGTGTGGAAGTTCGAGAAGGTCACACCCATGTCGGCGATTCGCCGCATGTTCGGCGTCTCGACCGGGCCACCGAACATGTCCATCGTCGCGTAGCCGAGATCGTCCCAGGCCAGGAACAACACGTTCGGTGCACCCTCGGGTGCCTTGGGAGGCAGGTACGGCGCCCAGTCCGGGGTGGAGTCCCGGATGTCGACCTCGATCTTGCCCTGGAACGGCGGCGCCATGCGGTGCTCCTCCTGGCCTGGACGGACGTCGGACACCGTAGTGGGCGCGTTCGACCGCCCAATCCCGATCGGACGAAGGTGCTCGGGGTCAGCGCCCGACGGGCAGCTGCGCAGCAGCAGCCTTGAAGTTCTCGGCTTCGCGTCGCAACCAGAACCCGGCCTTCGTCGTTCGATCTGCGGACGCGTCGAAGGCCTGCACGTAGTCGGCCCGCGTCGGGTAGAGCCTGGCGAGGGTCGCCGCGTCGAACGGCGTCGTCCTCCCGAAGAGGGAGCACAGGTTCGAGCCCTCGTTCTCCTCGCCGGTGAGGGTGGCGATCGGCACGTCGACGAGCGGCGTGCGGATCCCGCCGACCGCGTTGCCGTGCTCGTCGCGCACGATCGACGGCTCGTCGGTCCCGGTCGTCTCCAGCCGAGGTGCCTTCGGCGGCGCGGTGCCGTCCCGGACCCAGTCGTCGAGGTGCGCCAGCGCTGCGCTCAGCACCGCGAAGGTCGGGCCCGAGTTGACGGGTCGCGAGCATCCGAGCGCGCCACCGTCGGCGTTCGTCGGATCGAGGATGCGCTGCTCGACGGTGCCGTCGCCGGTGTCGGCGAACCCGATGGCTCCCGAGTAGATGTCGGCGTGCGCGGAGCCGGCGATCTCCCACAGCCGGAGCGTCTTCGAGTCGGGTTGGCGGGCCCGTGCGGATTGGAAGCTCTCGACGTCGGTCTCGGTCTGCACGACGAGCACGGGGACGCCGGCATCGGTGCGGATGCGCAGGGTCTTCGGCACCGTGTCGTCGGGAAGTCCGACGGCCGTCGGGCCGAGCGGCGCACCGGACCGATGGCGACTGGCGATCAGGAAGCCGTCGAAGACGCTCGCGAGTGGCTGCACGCCGTCGACGTAGCTCATGAGCCGGAACGCCGACTGCGACTTCCCGATCGCGATGACCCGCTCCGGTTCGAGATCGCCGAGTGGGTTCACGCCCTGCGCGTCGCCGGCGGCCGCGATGCCGGCCTGCGAGAACACGTCGAAGGAGTAGAGGTCGCCGGGGTGGGACAGCGGCCCGTACCGCACCGGGTCCGTCTTCTTGATGCCGCCCGGTGGTGCGCCGGCGACGTCGATGATCGTCTCCTCGCCCTGGATCCCGCCGGCCTGCGCCGACACACCGATCCACGCCGCGCCCTCGCGCAACACCTCGTTGTGCACGAGGCCGTACACCGCGGGGGTCTCGAACCCGCTCGTCACGTTCAACCACTCCACGTACACCGTGCCGTTGAAGTCGGCGGCGTCCGCGGGGCGGTACACGACCATGCGGCTCTCGTACGGCGCGGTGCCGTTCGCCTCCAGCTGCCACCGCCCGTCCGCGGTGAGCGGCCGCGCCGGCTCGTACGCCGTGGCCGTGCCGTCGAAGAAGTACTCCTCGGCGATGTAGCCGTTCGCCGTGAGGAGATCCGATGCCGGGGCGACGAGCGAGATCCCGCCACCCGTCGTGATCGGTCCCGTGACCGTCGGAGGCGCGACCTCCTCACCAGGGGTCGAGCGCGACGCGCCGGCGACGCCGCCGAGGACCATCGCGACGGCCGCGGCGAGGACGAGCGCGCCGGTCGCCGGGACGCGGGCACGGGCCATGGATGCGAGCGCTACCGGTCGGCGCCGGTCACGCGACGTGAGAGCGCACCCACTCGAGGCTGTTCTTCCCGGCCATCGCGGTCTCCCAGCCCGCGAGCCGGGCCTCGAGGTCCTCCCTGGAGGGGAACGTGCCGAGGATCTCGACCGTGACCGCATCGGTCGGCAGGTTCTGCACGTAGAGGTCGCCGATGCCGTCGGAGCCCATCGGCTCGACCGGCTCGGCCATCAGGTAGAGCTCACCGGTGGCCTCGATCCACGACAGCTCGGCACGGTTCCCGTTGGCATCGGTCCACTCGGTGCCGTACTCGACCTCTTCGGACGCCCGGCGCCTCGGGTCCTGGTCGTAGAACTCCTCGATGTCCATCCTGCTCCCTCGCCTGCAAACACTCGTCCGGAGAACACTACGGCGTTAGCGTTCGCCAGCGTGCGCCGGAGCGCGGCGCCGAGACGCCGTCGAACCGGCGGGAATCCAGGTCCAGGAGCTGCACATGCCCAGTCCGATCGAGGACTACGCCATCATCGGGGACACCCAGACGGCGGCACTCGTCGCGAAGAACGGTTCCATCGACTGGTTGTGCGCGCCCCGCTTCGACTCCAGCGCGGTGTTCGCCGCCCTGCTCGGCGGGGTCGACCACGGGCGCTGGCTCGTCGCGCCGGCGGGCGGCATCCGGCGCATCGAGCGCCAGTATCGGGGTGACACGCTCGTCCTCGAGACGACGTTCCACACCGACGACGGGGTCGTGCGCGGTCGTGGACTGCATGCCGATCCGCAAGCACACGGTGGACCTCGTTCGGGTGGTCGAGGGGGTGTCGGGTCGGGTTCCGATCCACATGGATCTGCGCATGCGGTTCGACTACGGCCAGAACCTGCCATGGGTGACGAATCGAGAAGGCCGCATGCACGCCACCGCCGGTCCCGACTGCATGGTGCTGTCGACACCGGTCGAGGTCGGTGGCGCGGGCCCGTCGACGGTCGCCGACTTCATCGTCGGCCCTGGCGACAAGGTGCCGTTCACGCTGGCGTGGTACCCGTCGCACGAGCACTCACCGCGTGAGTACAACGCGGTGAACGCAGTGAAGCGCACCGAGACCTGGTGGCGGAACTGGTCGAAGCAGTGCACGTACGAGGGAGAGGCACGCGACCTCGTCCTGCGGTCTCTGATCACGTTGAAGGCGCTCACCTACGCTCCGACGGGCGGGATCGTGGCCGCGCCGACCACCTCGCTCCCCGAGTGGATCGGCAGCGTGCGCAACTGGGACTACCGGTTCTGCTGGCTGCGCGACTCCGTGCTCACGTTGTTCGCGCTCATGACCGGTGGCTACAACGAGGAGGCACTCGCCTGGCGCGACTGGTTGCTGCGCGCCGCGGCAGGCGAACCGTCGAAGCTGCAGATCATGTACGGCATCGCGGGCGAGCGCCGCCTCGACGAGTACGAGCTTCCCTGGCTCCCGGGCTACGAGGGTTCGGCACCCGTCCGGGTCGGCAACGCGGCGAGCGGTCAGTTCCAGCTCGATGTGTTCGGCGAGACGCTCGCGTCGTTGTCGTTGATGCGCGGCGTCGCACCGCGGGTCGCCGGCGCCGCCGGCGACGCCGACGAGGCGTGGAAGCTCGAGGTCGCGATCCTCGACTACCTCGAGGGTGCGTGGCAGCACCCCGACGACGGACTCTGGGAGATGCGCGGCGAGCGCCAGCATTTCGTGCACTCCAAGGTGATGGCCTGGCTGGGCTTCACGAGCGCGATCCTCTCGGCGGAACGCCTGGGGCTGCCCGGACCCGTCGACCGCTGGAAGCAGGCACAGCACGAGATCCACGCGCAGGTGCTCTCCGAGGGGTACGACCCCGACAAGGGCTCGCTCGTGCAGGCGTACGGGTCGAAGCAACTCGACGCGGCACTGCTCCAGATCCCCGCGACCGGCTTCCTCCCCGCGACCGACGAGCGCATGGTGGGCACGGTCGCCGCGATCGAGCGTGAGCTGCTGCAGGACGGATTCGTCCTGCGCTACCGGAGCGAGACCGGCGACGACGGCCTGCCGCCGGGCGAGGGCGCGTTCCTGCCGTGCTCGTTCTGGCTCGTGAGCAACTACGTGCTCCAGGGCCGGACCGACGATGCCCGGATGCTGTTCGACAAGCTCGCGAGCATCGCCAACGACGTCGGGATCTTCAGCGAGGAGTACGACCCCGTCTCCAAGCGGCAGCTCGGGAACACTCCCCAGGCGTTCACCCACCTCGCGTTCGTCAGGACTGCGGCCACCATGTCGAACTTCACGCCTTCGATCGCCGACAGCATCGGCGCGGACGGCTGATCGCGGCGGTGACCGGCCGCGCTACGCGTATCCCTTGACACGCAGCCAGCGCAGCGTGAAGAAGCCGAAGATCGGCGGGAGCAGGAAGGTGATGCCGCGGAACAGCAGCACCGCCGCGAGGGCCGGCACCGCGGGAATCCCGAAACCAGTGAGGAGCGAGGTCAGCGCCGCCTCGGTCACGCCGATGCCCCCGGGCACGGGTGCGGCACCCCCGAGCATCCCGGCCCCGATCTGGACCACCATCAGCTCGGCGAACGGGAGCGACTGCCCGAAGGCGAGGAGGCAGAGCCCGAGGATGGCAGGGTAGAAGAGATTGCCCATCGTGTCGCCGCCGAAGAGCATCAGCGCCTTCTTCGGGTTCCGCAGCACCGCCCAGATGTCACTCGCGGCCCGCTTGACCGCCGGCACGACCTTGTTGCGGATCTTCGGGATCACGAGGACGATCCCGACGATCGCCGCCACGAGCGCGATGACCAGCAGGCTCGTGCTCCCGCTCGAGCTCCCGAGATCGAAGCGACGTCGACGTGAAGCTCGCCGCGATGAGGAACAGCGCCATCTGCATCGCGCTCCCGACACCGGTGCTGAGGATCATGGCGCTCGCGCCGGAGGCGACCGGCACGCCCTCCTTGTGGAGGTAGTCGAGCTGGAGTGCGGTACCCCCGATCCCGTTCGGCGTGATCAGGTTGAGGAACGTCGCGGCGAGCTGGGTGAGAAACGTGGGCACGAACGGGAGGTCCTTGTTGACCGCGCCCATCAGCGCGATCGACCAGGAGGCGGTCACGAACGGGTACAGGAGCACAGCGACGACCGCGTAGCCCCAGATCGCGTTCTCGAACTCGGACTGGACCGACGCGAAGTCGATGTCCTGGAGCCCCGGGATCGCGATCGCCGAGCGCGAAGAGGATGCCGGCGAGCATCCCGATGTTCACCAGGCTCAGGCGCTGGATCTTGAGCGGCGGGACGTCCTCTGCACCCACCGCGGCGGCGACCTCGTCCGCGGAGTCCCTTGAGCGAGCTTCGCGAAGTGCTTCTGGCCCTTGGTGATGCCCTTCGGGAGCGCCGCGGGCTGTACGACCGGGATGATGTCGGTGACCCGCTCCTGCCCGAGGCTCTTGACCGCGACCTTGATCGCACGTTCGTTCCCGACGATCAGCGCCGTGGCGACCAGGACCGCGGCGAGATCACGGTCGAACCAGTACTGCTCCGAGCCGGCGTCCGCCGAGGTGAAGTCGGCCAGCGCGACCTTGCCGTTCCCCTGCACCACGAGGTGCCGGGCATCGAGGTTCCCGTGGATCACCCCGGCTTCGTGCAGCTGGAGCACGGGCCTCCACGCCGGCTCGGAGCATGGCGTCGGTGATCTGCTCGGGCTCGATCGCGTCGAGCGATCGGCCTTCCGCGACCGTCGTGACGAGCATCGCCGAGTCGGCCCCGGCGACGCCTGTCTTGAGCAGCCGCACGGCCGGGACGCCGGCGCGCTCCGCGAGCACCATCGCGAAACCGATGTGCTCGACCTGCTGGGCACGCGTGCCGAGGAGGTTCTCACCCGGCTCCCGGTACATGATCCAGTGCCAGAGCCGCGCCGCGAACTGCCCGTCGCGCTGATCGCGCCCGAACGCCTGGACGCGGACGTGCTCACCGGACGCGAGGGTCGCGTCCATCGTGGCGGCCCTCGCGACCTGCTCGTCGGCGTGTCGGACGTCCTTGACGGCGAAGCCGAGCTCTCCGAGTGCGTCGCGGACCTCGTCGATCGACGGACGTCCACCGGGCGCGCCGAAGATCGCGAGGACGAGCCCTGCCACGGCGATGCCGAGGAAGATGCCTCCGATCGCATCGGCCGGGAACGCGGTGCCCAGGTACATCACGCTGAGCGCGACGAGCACGACGAGGAGCAGGAGCACGCGACGGACGACGCGCACGACGTAGGGCGCGAGGACCAAGGCCAGCGCGGTGACCACGGCGACGTTCACGGACGGATACGTCGGGAGGCTGCCCTCCCGGAGGTGGATGGGGATCCCCTTCACGGCGTGGTCGCCGAGGAGATCGTTCAGGCCGTTCGCGAGAGCCCAGGCGCCCGCACCCGCGAGCGCCACGCTTGCCGCGACGGCGAGCTTGCGGCGGGCGACGATTGCCGCGGCCACCGTCACGGCGAGGACCGCCCAGATCGTCCCGAGCGCGTAGCACCAGCTCGCGACGCCCTCGAGGCTGCCCGAGAGGTCGTTGACGACCTGGAACAAGTTCGCGTTCAGGGGGCTCTGGGTCTGGGCCCACATCCCGAGGAGCAAGGCGCCGAGTGCCCCGACCACGAGCCGCACGAGGTCGATCGGGCGACGTTCGGGCGGCTCCGCCACCCTGCGAATCCAAGCCATCGGCGGGCACCGTAATCGCTGAGGCCGCGTCGAGGCGGCGTCGAGGGGCACCCGGGCCCGCGGCGCGGCCGAAGCGAGCGACGAGTCGCGAAGTAGGGCATGATCACGGCGGTCCAACGGCGACCCAAACGCCGTTCCATCGACGTTCCAACAAGATCGACATTCCAACAAGAAAGGGAGGAACACATGGCTGGAAGGCCGAGCTACGGCTGGAAGACCTTCGTCGGGATCCTGCTCATGATCGTGGGGTTCTTCAATGTCATCGACGGGCTCGTCGCGCTGACGCGGTCGTCGGCGATCAAGGGTGTCGCCAACGGGGAGCTCGCGAGCCTGCCGCTGACACAGAACATCAAGACGTGGGGCTGGGTCGTCCTGATTCTCGGGATCATCCTGATCCTCGCCGGGTTCGCGATGCTCGGCGGCGCGACCTGGGCCCGAGTGGTCGCGATCCTGGTGGTGAGCGTGAACCTGATCGTCCAGCTGGCGTACTTGGACCACAATACGTTCTGGTCGTTCACGATGATCCTGATCGACGTCTTCATCATCTACGGGATCGCCGTGCACTGCGGCAAGGAAGACGAGATGCTCGTCTAGCTCGATCCATCCAAGTACCCGACTGCTGCCCCCGGACCGCGACCTCGGTCGTCGGTCCGGGGGTAGCGTCGTCTCGCCGTCTCGTGAGGAGCGACCGTGGCCCTGCACAAGAAGCTCGTCGACGACCTGAAGCCGCTGCTGCTGAGCCCCATGTACGCGCGCCCGGGTGAGGAGCGCCGCGCGCCGCGGCACACGATCCCCGACCTCGAGTCGGACGGCGACACCATCTACCAGTACATCCACGACGAGCTGATGCTCGACGGGAACTCGCGGCTGAACCTCGCGACGTTCGTGACCACCTGGATGGACTCGCAGGCCAACCGGCTGATGGCCGACACCTTCGACAAGAACATGATCGACAAGGACGAGTACCCGGCCACGGCCGAGCTCGAGCTGCGCTGCGTGAACATGCTGAGCCGGCTCTGGAACTCGCCCGACGTCGACGAGGCGACGGGGACATCGACGACCGGCTCGAGCGAGGCCGCGATGCTCGCGGGCATGGCGCTGAAGTGGCGCTGGCGCGATCGTCAGAAGGCCAAGGGCAAGCCCACCGACACCCCCAACATGGTGATGGGTGCGAACGTCCAGGTGTGCTGGGAGAAGTTCGCCCGGTACTGGGACGTCGAGGCCCGCCTCGCCCCGATGGAGGGCGACAGCTACCACCTCACGCCCGACCAGGCGGTCGCGCTCTGCGACGAGAACACGATCGGCGTGGTCGCGGTGCTCGGCTCCACGTTCGACGGGAGCTACGAGCCCATCGCCGACATCTGCGCCGCGCTCGACAAGCTGCAGGCCGACACCGGACTCGACGTCCCGGTGCACGTCGACGGCGCGTCGGGAGGTTTCGTCGCACCGTTCATCGACCCCGATCTGGAGTGGGACTTCCGGTTGCCGCGGGTGCAGTCCATCAACGCCTCCGGCCACAAATACGGGCTCGTGTACCCCGGCATCGGATGGGCGATCTGGCGCGACCCCGACGCCCTGCCCGACGACCTGGTGTTCAACGTGAACTACCTCGGCGGCAACATGCCGACGTTCGGGCTCAACTTCTCGCGTCCGGGCAACCAGGTCGTCGCGCAGTACTACAACTTCCTCCGGCTGGGCTTCGACGGGTACCGGAAGGTCCAGCAGGAGTGCCGCGACGTCGCCCGCTACACCGCGGATGCCGTGGCCAAGGCCGGACCGTTCGCCCTGATCACCGACGGGAGCGAGCTGCCGGTGTTCGCGTTCCAGCTCTCGGACACCAGCGTCCCCTACACGGTCTTCGACGTGTCCGAGCGGTTGCGCGACCGCGGCTGGCTGGTCCCCGCATACACCTTCCCGGAGAACCGCCAGGACGTCGCCGCGCTCCGAATCGTCGTCAAGAACGGCTTCTCCCGCGATCTCGCCGACCTGCTCGTCGCCGACCTCCAGCGACACGTGGCGTACTTCGAGAAGCTCCCGGCGCCGCTGCCGCCGAGCGAGCACGGCGAGGGGTTCCACCACTGAGCCATGGCTCCTGATCTCGAGGGGAACGACCCCGACGACGGGACGATCGAGGCCAAGCTGCCGGGGTTCCGCTACGGCGTCGTCCTGCTCCTGCTCTTCGCCACGTTCGTCGTCGAGGCGTCCGGCTTCGACGGCGCCTGGTACCGGGTCGTGACCGTGGCGCTCCAGGGTGCGACCCTCGTGATGGCATTCGTCGCGTCGGGGGTCGGACGACGCCTGATGCGCATCGCGACCGTGGTCGCGTTCCTCGCGTTCGGGGGCGCGCTGGTGGCGGCGATCAGCGACGAGCCGTCGACCTCGGCCGTCTTCGGGATCCTGTCCTTCCTCGTCGTGGTCGCGGCGCCGGTGGTGATCGCACGCGCGATCGCCCGGCGCGGCGTCGTCGACGTCCACACCGTGCTCGGCGCCCTCTGCATCTACATGATGCTGGGCATGCTGTTCGCCTTCGTGTTCGCCACCATCGGCGCCGTGATCTCGGAGCCGTTCTTCTCGCAGACCGCGCACGCGACCTCGGCCGACTTCCTCTACTTCAGCTTCGTCACCCTCACCACCACCGGCTACGGGGACTTCACGGCCGCGACCGGACTCGGGCGTGCGGTGTCGGTTCTCGAAGCGCTGTCGGGGCAGCTCTACCTCGTGGTCATCGTGGCGCTCCTCGTCGGGCGAATGGCGACGAACGGCATGTCGCGTCTGCGCCAACAGCAAGACGTAGCATCGACGCCGCCGGGCAAGCCTTCGCCGGGTCGGAAGGGCTAGGGACTCCTGATGTCGCAGCTCCTGCTCGCAGTGAACCCCGTCCCGTGGGCGCGGGGCCAGATGGCGTTCACCCTCGCGGCGCACATCATCCTCGTGCCGCTCGGGGTCGCGTGGGCGTTCATGGCGCTGCTCGCCAACTACCGCGCGATCAAGCACGACGACGCCGACGCCCTGGAGCTCGCGAAGCGGTGGTCCAAGTACATGGCCGTCACCTTCGCGGTGGGCGCGGTCACCGGCACGGTGCTCACGTTCGAGTTCGGGCTGCTCTGGCCGAACTTCATGGACCGGTACGGCGCCGCGTTCGGCATCCCGTTCGCCGTCGAGGGGCTGTTCTTCTTCCTCGAGGCGATCTTCATCGCGATCTACCTCTACGGCTGGAAGCGGCTGAAGCCGTGGCACCACTTCTGGACCGGGGTGCCGATCGTGATCGCCGGCATCGGCGGCACGGTGTCGGTCGTCGCCGCCAACGGCTGGATGAACGAGCCCTCCGGCTTCACGCTCGACAGCGCGGGCAAGGTCGTCGAGGTGGCACCGCTCGACGTGATCTTCAACTCCGCGATGCCGCTCGAAGCGCTCCACATGCTGATCGCCGCCTACCTCGTGGGCGGGTTCCTGATCGCATCGGTGTACGCCGCCGGCATGTTGCGTGGCCGTCGTGACCGGTACCACAAGCTCGGCTTCACGATCGCGTTCACCGTCGCGGCGATCGCGACGCCGGTGCAGATGCTGGTCGGCGACCAGCTCGCCCGCTGGGTCTACAACAACGAGCCGACGAAGTTCGCCGCGATCGAGCTCGTCCCCAAGACCGCCAGCGACGTGCCCGAGACCCTGTTCGGCCATCTGAACGACGACGGGACGGTGAGCGGGGGGATCGCGATCCCCGGCATGGCGTCGATCCTCTCGAACCCGAGCGACGGGACCTCGACGGTGGTCAAGGGCCTCGACTCGTTCCCGGAGGGTTCGCGGCCGACCACCCGGCAGGTGAACACGGTGCACCTGGCGTGGGACGTCATGCTCGGGCTCGGGACGCTGCTGTTCCTGCTCTCGGCCTGGTATGGCGCGGTGTGGCTGCTCAAGCGGCGGATCCCGGAGGGCAAGTGGTTCCTGCGCGTCGCGGCGGTCAGCGGGATCCTCTCCGTGCTCGCGATGGAGGCGGGCTGGGTCGTCACCGAGGTCGGTCGCCAGCCCTGGATCGTGTTCGGCCAGATGAAGGTGACCGCCGCCGCGACGGGGAACACGGGTGTCTGGGTGACGTTCCTGGTGATCGCGGCGCTCTACACCGGCGTGGCCGTCACACTCGTGCTCATCCTGCGGGCGATGAGCCGGCGCTTCCGCGCCCAGGGGTCAGCGGGCGAGGACCACGAGGCGCCGTACGGTCCGCGTCCACCACTGGCTCCGTCGGACCGGGCCCTGGAGGAGGTGGGGAACCGATGAGCGAGGCGGTCGCCGTTGTCCTGATGATCGGCATCACCGCCTACGCGTTGTTCGGCGGCGCGGACTTCGGGGCGGGGTTCTGGGACCTCGTCGCCGGTGGGGCCGAACAGGGCGAGCGCCCGCGCGCGGTGGTCGATCACTCCATCGGACCGGTCTGGGAGGCCAACCACGTGTGGTTGATCTTCATCCTGGTCGTGCTCTGGACCGCGTTCTCGGAGGCGTTCGGCTCGATCATGCTCACCCTCTTCGTGCCGCTGAGCCTTGCCGCGTTGGGCATCGTGCTGCGCGGCTCGAGCTTCGCGTTCCGCAAGGAGGTCTCGCGGACCTCGTCGCGTCGGAACTTCGGCGCGGCGTTCGCGAGCTCCTCGGTGCTCGTGCCGTTCTGCATGGGCGCGGTCGCCGGCGCGATCGCGTCCGGGCGGGTCCCCGCCGGCGGCACGGCCGGCGACACCTGGTCGAGCTGGATCAACCCCACGTCGATCCTCGGTGGCGTGCTCGCGGTCACCGTGTGTGCCTACCTGGCTGCCGTCTACATGGTCTGGGACGCGAAGCGGTTCGGCGACGACGAGATGGCCGAGTACTTCCGGCTGCGGGCGATCGGTGCTGCCGTCGCCACCGGCGTCTTCGCGCTCGCGGGGATCTTGGTGCTCTCCGACGACGCCGAGTACGTGTTCGACGGCCTCACCTCGCGAGCGCTCCCACTCGTGATCCTCTCCGCGCTCTGCCGGCGTCGGATCCATCGTCCTGCTCGTCCGGGACAACCACCGCTTCGCGCGGTTCCTCGCCGTCGGTGCCGTCGCGTCGGTCGTGATCGCCTGGGGTGTCGCGCAGTGGCCGTACCTGCTGCCGGAGTCGCTGAAGGTGAGTCAGGCCGCGGCGCCGGACGCCACCCTCACCACGGTGCTCGTCGTCTTCGTGATCGCCGCGATCGTCATCCTCCCGTCGTTGGGGCTCCTGTACGTGCTCGACCAGAAGGGCATGGTGGAGGTCGAGGAGGCATCGCAGCGGTGAGCCGTCCGATCGCGCTCGCCCTCGTCGCGGCGCTCGGTGCGGCCGGACTCGTCGCCTGCAGCGGTGACGACGGTCCGACCGCGGAGGAGCGGGCCCAGGCCGCCGTCTGTCACGACGCCGAGGCGCTCCAGCGGTCTGCTGAGACCTTCGTGGGCGATCTCACGGACGGCAACTTCGGCGACGCCGAGGAGCAGTTCTCGAAGGTGTCGAGTCGCGCTCGACGCGCTCGTCGCCTCGGCTGGCGAGCTCGTAGGCCAGAAGGAGCAGACGATCCAGCAGCAGCTCACCGAGGTGCAGGACACGCTCAGCGGGCTCACATCGCTCGAGAGCCTCGCCGACGTCGGCACCGCGCTCGATGACGCCCGCTCCCAGCTCGAGGACCTGGCCTCGACGGTGACCGACACGCTCAGCTGCAACTGACGCGACCTCAGCGCAGTGGTTCGGTCGTCGAGGTGGCGGTGACCCCGGCGCCGGTCAGTCCGCGGCGGGGACGGGCTGGGGCGGCGGCGGGCCGACGTACTGCGCGCTCGGGCGGATCAGCCGGTTGTCGGCGGCCTGTTCGAGGATGTGCGCGGTCCAGCCGATCACCCGGCTCGACGCGAACGTC
The DNA here is from genome assembly GCA_963809885.1 of uncultured Acidimicrobiia bacterium. Taxonomy (GTDB): domain Bacteria; phylum Actinomycetota; class Acidimicrobiia; order IMCC26256; family PALSA-555; genus JALHSW01. Next base: position 19,514 of record CAWELA010000003.1, read on the forward strand.
GGCGTGAACATCTCGCGCGGCACCCCGCACGTGTCCATGACGACGCCTGCGTAGAACTCGACGTTCGTGTAGAGCTTCCGGCCGGGCTTGAGCTCGGCCAGGACGTCGACCGCGGCCTGCTCGACCTGCTTGGCGAGATCGACCTTCGGTCCGCCGAGCCGCTCGGCGACCGAGCGCAGCATGACGGAGCGGGGATCGTCGGTCTTGTAGACGCGGTGTCCGAACCCCATGAGTCGGTCGCCTCGCTCCACCGCGTCGCGGAGCCAGGCGTCGGCCCGGTCGATGGTGCCGATCGCGTCGAGCATGTCGAGGGCCCGGCTCGGGAGCGCCGCCGTGCAGTGGGCCCGAGAGCGCGCCGATCGCGCCGACGACGGCCGCGACGAGGTCTGCGCCGGTCGAGGTGATGACGCGTGCGGTGAACGTGGAGGCGTTGAACCCGTGGTCGATGGTCGAGATGAGGTACTGCTCGACCCCACGCGCGTGCTCGGCGCTCGGGACCTCACCGTTCATCATGGAGAGGTAGTTCGCGGCGTACGCGAGGTCGTCGCGAGGCTCGATGATCTCGAGTCCCTGCTGGAGGCGGTGGAGTGCGCAGAGGAGGGTCGGCACGACGGCGCAGACGCGCAGTCCCTGCGCGCGCAGCTCCTGTTCGTCGAGGTCGAGCGACGGCCGGAAGCCGAGCGACGCGCCGAGCAGCGACAGCGTCGTGCGGAGGAGGTCGAGCGGCGGCGCCTCCCGCCGCGACTCGTGCGATCTCGGGGAGGGCGGACTGCACCTCGACCGGGACCCTGCGCAGCGGCGCGACCTCGGCGGCGAAGTCGCGCGCGCTGCACGGCCGACGGCAGCTCGCCGTTGAACAGGAGGTACCAGACGTCCTCGATCGACCGGGTCTCCGCGAGCTCGACCGCGTCGTACTGGCGGTAGTGGTAGAAGCCCTCGAGCCCGCGGACGTCCCCGATGGTCGTCGTCGGCGACGACGACACCCTCGAGCCCCTTCGGGATCTCGTGCGCGAGGCTCTCGGCCGGCTGGATCTGCGCGATCCGCATCAGGTCGCGCATCGACACGATGCCGACGAGCTGGCCGTCGTCGACGACCGGGATGTGGCGGTATCCGTGCTCCGACAGGCTCGCGAACGCCGTCGGTCGCGTCGACGTCGGGAGCGACCGAGTCCGGGTCGGCGGTCATCCAGGCCGAGACCGGGTCGGTCGGGGCTGCCGCCGGCGGCGCCCATGCGCACGAGGTCGCGCTCGGTGAGGATGCCGACGGGCCGGTCACCGTCGACGACGACCACCGAACCGACGCCCTGGTCGCGCATCCGGTCGGCCGCGGCCACCACGGACTCGGCGAGGCGTGACGGTGACGACCGGCTGGCTCATGATCTCGGCAACCGATCGGCTCGCCCCGCTCATCGACGCTCACTCTCCACCGCTCCGCGACCTTCCACCGGCGAGATCCTACGTCGGCGCTCCGTGGCGTCCCTCGCCCTCGACGAAGCGACGGACCCCGTCGAGCGCGCCGGGTGTGGCGATCGTCGCGGTGCCGAGACGCCACTCGTTCGCGAGCGCCGCGATCGAGGGTCAGCCCGTCCTGCTCGTACACCGAGCGACGGTCGTTGCGGAGGCACGTCTGGGGCAGGCGCGCGAGCTCGTGCGCGAGCGCGACGGCGCCTGCGAGGGCCCCGCCGGGCTCGGTCAGCCGGTTGGCGAGACCCATCCGCACCGCCTCCTCGCCCGAGACGCCCCGTCCGGTGAGGATCGAGGTCGAGCGCGTGGCTCTGACCGATGAGCCGGGGGAGCCGGACGGTGCCGCCGTCGACGAGCGGCACGCCCCAGCGACGGCAGTACACGCCGAACACCGCGTCGGTCGCGGCGACGCGGAGGTCGCACCACAGCCGCGAGCTCGAGCCCTCCGGCCACCGCGTGGCCCTCGACCGCGGCGATCACCGGCTTGTCGAACAGCATCCGCGTCGGCCCCATGGGTCCGTCGCCGTCGTCGGACATCGGGTTCCCCGTGCCGTCCCGCATCGCCCGCAGGTCGGCGCCGGCACAGAACGTCCCGGCGGCGCCGGTCAGCACCGCGACGGACCGGTCGTCGTCGCCCGCGAAGGATCGGAAGGCGTCGGCCAGCGCGACAGCGGTGGGTCCGTCGACCGCGTTGCGGCACTCGGGCCGGTCGATCGTGACGACCGTGACGGGCCCGTCGTGCTCGACGCGCACGGTCACGGCCGCGACCCGTCCGCCGCGTCCCGGGTGCCGACGAGGTGCGCCGTGTCGTTGAGCGACCCGATGCTGCGCGGCCCGCCGGTGCGGGCTGCGTGCACCCGGCTGATCGACGTGTAGGCCGGGTGGAACCAGAGCGCGCGATCGATGCCGAGCACGTGTGCGAGGTACACGTTGATCACGCCGCCGTGGCAGACCACGGCGACCTTCCGGCCGGGGAAGCGTTCGACGATCGTGTCGATGGCCGGGACGACGATCTCGGCCTGGAACTGCAGGGGATCGGTGCCGTCCTCCCAGCGGCCCTCGATCTGCGCCTGCCAGCGGTGGTCCTTCAGCTCGCGCAGCTCCTCGATCGGGATGTACTCGCCGGAGTCGGCGTCGTACTCGGAGACGCCCGGATCGACCTCCGGCGTCAACCCGAGGGCGCGCGCGAGCGGCGCGGCCGTCTCCCGTGCCCGGCGCAGCGGGCTGGTGATGATCGCGTCGACGCCTTCGACGGTCGAGCCACGCACCGAGTCGGCAGGCCTGGTCGGCGCCGCGGGCGGTCAGCTGCGGGTCCGCCGGGCCCGTCGACCTCACCGAGCGCGATGCGCACAGGCTCGGCGTGGCGGATGAGGAGCAGCTCCACGACGTGACCGTTCAACGCTCGGCGAGTGAGAAGCCCAGCACGCCCTCGAGCTCGGCGAGTGCGACGGCCGGGTCCCCGACCTTGATCGTCGTCATGCCGAGGGCACGCGCCGACTTGAGGTTCGTGCCGAGGTCGTCGAGGAACACGGTGGCGTCGGGGGTCACGCCCGAGCCGCGAGCAGGTGAGCTCGTAGATGCGCGGGTCGGGCTTGCGGACGCCCTCGACCGCGGACTCGACGATCAGGTCGAACACGTCGGCCAGCTCGGGCGGAGTGCTCGTCGATCCCGGGCGCGTCGTCGTTCGCCCGCCAGTTGTTCGTGAGCGCCGCCGTCCGCAGGCCCTCGGCGCGGATGCGCCGGATCGCCGTCAGCATCTCGGGCCGCGGAGCCGACCCCGCCGCCGATCTCGGCGAACAGGTCGGCGACGACGACGGTGCCGCCGGCCATCGCGCACTCGGCCTCGAACTCGTCGGCGAACTCGTCCATCGTCAGCTCGCCCCGTTCGAGGCGCGACCACGCGTTGTCGTCGCCGCTCAGGATCACCTCGCTGATGAACCGGTGGGGGAGGCCGACTCGCGCCTCGTAGTCCCGGAACGTCTCGATCGGCGACGGCATCACGACGCCCCCGAGATCGAACACGACTGCGGTGTAGGTCACGGCCGGGGACGCTACCGTGCCCACGTGCCGCGACCCGAATCCCCCCGCCCCATCGTTCTCGGCACGCTCGTCGTTGCCCAGCACCGATCAGCGTGCCAAGAAGCCGGGGACCGTCACTCGGCGGGGGTTCCTCGGGGTGACGGCCGGTCTCGGTGCCTTCATCGTCGCACCGCGGGCGCTGCGCTCGCCGCTGCTCGTGCCACGCGCCGGACCGCAGCTCTCGGACACGCCCGTTCACGCTCGGCGTCGCGTCGGGCGATCCGCTGCCCGGCGGCGTGGTGCTGTGGACCCGTCTCGCCCCCGAGCCCGCGGCACCGGCGGGCGGGATGGCGCGGGACGCGGTCCCGGTCCGTTGGGAGGTCGCGCGCGACGAGACGTTCTCGCACGGTCGTGCGTCGCGGGACGGCAACGGCGCGTCCCGACGCGGCGCACAGCGTGCACGTCGACGTGCGCGGCCTCGAGCCCGGTCGCGACTACTGGTACCGGTTCGTCGCCGGGGGTGAGGCCAGTCCGGTGGGGCGCACGCGCACCGCGCCGGCAGCGGATGCGACGAATCCCTCGATGCGCTTCGCCTTCGCGTCGTGCCAGCAGTACGAGGAGGGGTACTTCACGCCGCATCGGCACCTCGCCGACGAGGACGTCGACCTCGTCGCTGTTCCTCGGCGACTACATCTACGAGGGCGAACCCCTCCGACGACAAGGTCCGCCGGCACGAGGGGCCCGAGCCGACCGACCTCGCGGCGTACCGGGCCCGCTACGCGACCTACAAGGCGGACCCCGACCTCCAGGCGGCGCACCTCGCCCACCCGTGGGCCCCGATCTGGGACGACCACGAGGTCGAGAACAACTACGCCGGCGACCACGCGCAGAACGGCACGCATGACCGCCGGATGCCTTCCGAACCCGCCGCGCCGCCGCGTACCGGGCGTGGTGGGAGCACCAACCCGTGCGGCTGCCCGCGCCGACAGGCCCCGACGTGCCGATCTACCGCTCGCTCGAGTTCGGGCGGCTCGCGTCGTTCCAGCTCCTCGACACCCGCCAGTACCGGAGCGACCAGCCGTGCGGGTCCACGGTCGACGTCGGCCCGCCGTGCGCCGACATCGACGCACCCGAGGCGTCGATGCTCGGCGACGTGCAGTCGAAGTGGCTCGCGGGCCGTCTCGAGGCCTCACGTGCGCGCTGGAACATCGTGGCGCAGCAGGTGATGGTCGGGCCGGTCGAACTTCGCGCCCAGCCTGCCGAACGGGGGGATCATCAACCTCGACCAGTGGGACGCGTACACCGCGGCGCGGCGCGAGCCTGCTGCAGCAGCTCGCCGCGGCTGGCGCCCAACCCGGTCGTGATCACCGGTGACATCCACTCGTCGTGGGTGCACGACCTGGTGGCCGAGACCAGCGACGCGTCGGGCACCGATGACCGAGTCGTCGCAACCGAGCTCGTCGGCACGTCGATCACGTCGCGCTTCGCGCTGGAGGAGCTCGTCCGCGGTGCGGTCGCCTCGCAACCGACCATCAAGTACTTCGAGGGCACCAAGCACGGCTATGTCCGAGCCGAGCTCGACCGCGACCGGCTGCGTGCCGACTTCCGGTACGTGTCCGGCATCGACGCGCCCACGGCGACGATCGAGACCGGCGCGAGCTTCGTCGTCGAGGCGGGGGTGCCCGGCGCCGTCCCCGGCATGACGGCCGAGTGCGCCGAAGAGGCGATCCGGGCGTTGGTGTGCACATATGCCGAGCGACTCGACGCCGGTGACCTCGACGGCGTCGCCGCGCTGTTCGAGCACGGGTCGTTCCGCTCGGCGCAGCGGAGCGAGCCGCTCGTCGGTACCGATGCCGTGCGCCGCATGTACGACCCGGTGATCGTCTACGACGACGGCACGCCTCGCACGAAGCACGTGCTGGGGAACCTCGAGGTGGAGGTCGCGCCCGACGGCGTTCGGGCGACGGCCCGCTGCACCTTCGTCGTGATGCAGGCCGTCGACGGCTCGCCCATGCAGGCGGTCCTCGCCGGTCGGTACCACGACCGGTTCGAACGCGCCGACGGGGCCTGGCGCTTCGTCGAGCGGACGGTGCACCCGGACCTCATGGGGGACCTGCCCCGCCACATGGGCCGCTCGGGCCGCGCCGGTCGATGATCGACGCGGTCTCGCGTCTCGCCGAGATCGTCGCCCTGCGGTGCTCGGCACGCCCGGAGCCGGTGCTCGTGGGCATCGCCGGTGCCGTGTCGGTGGGGAAGACCTCGCTCGCCAACGCGCTCGTCGAGACGCTCGACTGTGCACGACGTCGGGGCCGAGGTCGTCTCGACCGACGGGTTCCTGTTCCCCAACACGGTGCTGGCGGATCGTGGCCTCCAGATGCACAAGGGGTACCCGGAGTCCTACGACGTCGCCGCGTTGCGCGCGTTCGCGGATGCGGTACGGCGCGACGACCCGGAGATCGAGGTGCCGGTCTACTCACACGTCACCTACGACATCGTCGAGGGCGATGCCCGCACGATCCGCACCCGCGGTGCGGTGGTCGTCGAAGGGGTGAACGCACTCGGCGCGCTCCACGAGCGTCTCGACCTCGGTGTGTACCTCGACGCGGCGGAGGCCGACCTCGAGCGCTGGTACGTCACCCGCTTCCGGGAGCTCACCGACGAGGCCCGGAGCGACCCGTCGTCCTTCTACCGGGCGTTCGTCTCGCGGAGCCCGGAGGAGCTCGACGAGCTCGCGATCCGGACGTGGCGGGGGATCAACCTCGGCAACCTCCGCGAGCACATCGCGCCGACCCGGGCGTTCGCCGACGTGGTGGTGGTGAAGGGGCCCGACCACGCCGTGGTCGAGCTGCGCGAGGATGAGGCCGCCGGAGGAGGTTGACGTGCCCGACGACGACGTGGTCCAGCCCGGGGACGCACTGCTGGTCGAGCAGCTCGACGCGGTCTGGGCGTCGATGTCCGGTCTCGGCGACGAGCTCGACGAGGCCGACTGGAAGCGGGCGACCGAGGTACCCGGCTGGTCGGTGCAGGACAACCTCGCCCACATCGTCGGGATCGAGTGGAGCCTCCTCGGCGAGGAAGCACCTGCCCACGAGATCCCCGACGACCTGCCACACGTCAAGAACGACATGGGGAAGCGCAACGAGGTGTTCGTCGATTCCCGTCGGCGGTCGAGCGGTGCGGAGGTGCTCGCCGAGTTCCGTGAAGCGACGACCCGTCGGCTCGCGCAGCTCCGCGCGTACACGCCCGCGGACTTCGGCGCCGAGTCGTGGACGCCCGCCGGTCCGGGCTCGGTGCGCGACCTCCTGCCGTTCCGGATCTTCGACGCGTGGGTGCACGAGCAGGACATGCGTCGCGCCGTCGACCGGCCGGGCGACCTCGACACCCCGGTCGCCGCGTCGGCGCTCGAGCGGGTGATCGGCGCCATGCCCTATGTCGTCGGCAAGAAGGCCGCTGCGCCCGACGGCTCGACCGTCGTCTTCGAGCTGTCGGGTCCGCTCGCGTGCACCGTCGCGATCGGCGTGGATGGTCGAGCGGCGCTCCTGGACGAGGTGCCCGCCGCGCCGACGGTGCGCATCGTCACCGACGTCGAGACGTTCACGCGCCTGGCCGTGGGACGCCTCGACCCCGCGGCCACCTTGGCCGCGGGGTCGGTGCGCTGCTCCGGTGACGAGGGGCTGGGGTCCCGCGTCGTGGAGCAGATCAACTTCTTGTTCTGATCAGTTGTCGCCACCGCCGTGGCCCGAGCTGTCGTCTCCGCTGCCGGAGCGCCCCGAGCTCTCGCTGCCCGGGCCACTGTTGACGGAGCCGGGACCGCTGTTGACGGAGCCGTGGTCGTCGTCGAGGTCGTGGCCGGGGCTGTCGACGCCGTGGTCGTCGTCGACGTCGTGGCCGGCGCTGTCGACGCCGTGGTCGTCACCCACGTCGTGGCCGATGCCGTCGTCCGAGGTCGTGCCCGCGGCGGGGGGAGTCACTGCGGGGTCGGTCGTGCCGAGCGTGGTGGAGGTCTCGTGCTCGACCTCGGTGCCGTGCTCGACCTCGGTGCTGTCGTGGCGCTCCACCCGTGTGCCACCGTCGTCGAACGGGCCGGAGCCCGTCGCCGCGCCGGCGACCGCGCCGGCGCCGAGCACGAGCGCGCCGGCGATCCCGCCGGCGAGCAGCTTGCGCTTCAGTGAGTCCTGCATCCTGTGTCCTCCTCGAGAGACCCCATCTGGGTTCTGGAAGAGGACACGACGCAGGGGTCGGACGGGTTTGGTCAGCCCCCGCCGGAGCCGGAGCTGCCGGAGCTGCCGGAGCTGCCGGAGCTGCCGGAGGATCCCGATCCGCCGGACGAGCCGCTGCCGGAGCCACCGCCGTGGTCGTCGGTGGTCGGGGTGCTCCCACCGGATCCGGAGCCCGAGGAGCCGCCGTGGTCGTCCGACGTCGCGGTCGTCCCCCCGGAGCCGGTGCTCCCGGGGACGGGGAGCGTCGGGCTGGTGGGCGTCGTGGGCGCGGGTGGCGCGACGGTCGTGGACGTCGCGTCGGGGCGCGTCGCCGGTGGGGTCTGGATCCTGCCGCCGCCACCTCCGGGCACGACGGCGAAGGCGACGGCGACGATCGCGAGGACCCCGAGCGTCGAGCCCGCGGCAACGGCCCTCCGACGGCGACGTCGGGCCCGCTCGAAGCGGGGTCGGAGGGCACCGAGTGTGGCGTCGGGGTCGCCGGCGGCGGGCGCGGCATCGCGCAGCGCGCGGCCGAGCGCCTCGTCGAACGGGTCGAAGCCCGGACCGTCGGGGGTGAGATCGTCGCTCACGGCGCCTCCACGGTCTCGCGCAACGAGGTGCGGGCTGCGTGCAGGTGGTACTTCACTGCGCCCTCCGAGAGGCCCATGCTGCTCGCGACCTCGAGCACGGAGAGCTGCTCCACGTAGAAGAGCGACGCCGCGATGCGCTGCTGCTGCGGGAGCGCGGCGAGGGCGTCCGCGAGCCCGGGCGCGGGCTCGCGGGGGAGCTCCGGTGGGTCCACGGAACGCGGGGTCTGGCCACCGAGGCGGTCGACGGCGCGTCGGCCCCGCTCGGCCCGACGGAAGTGGTCCCGGAGGCGATTGAGCGCGACGTGGCGGACCCAGCCGGCCGGATCGTCGTAGCGCGAGATCCTGCGCCAGCGCACGAACGCCCGCGTGAAGGCGTCCTGGACGGCGTCGGCCGCGACCTCGCGGTCACCACAGGCCACGGCGAGGGATCGGACCATCGGCTCGTAGTGCTCCCGGAAGGTCCGGTCGAAGTCGGCTGGGCCATGTCCCTGGCCACCTCCCCGGCTCGGACTGGGCGGATGCAAGCTGGGCGGTTCCATGCTCACCGGGGACACGCCGCAGCGACCCGGAAGGTTTGGCCGGGTGGGCGTCTCCTCAGAGGACCAGCTCGGCCATCAGACGCATCGTCTCGGGCGGCGCGGCGCCGAGGATCAGCGTGGAGATGCCCGAATCGCGCCACGCGTCGAGGCGGTCCGCGATCCGCTCCTTCGGGCCGATGAGGGCGATCTCGTCGACGAGCTCGTCGGGCACCGCGGCAGTGGCCTCGGCCTTCTTGCCGTCCAGGTAGAGGTCCTGGATCTCCTTCGCCGCGGCCTCGTAGCCGTAGCGGCACGCCAGGTCGTTGTAGAAGTTCTTGCCGCGTGCGCCCATGCCGCCGATGTAGAGCGCGGCCATCGGCTTCACGAAGCCCCGGAGCGCGTCGAGGTCGTCGCCCACGAGGACCGACACCGTCGGGGCGATGTCGAACGAGTCGAGGCCCTTCCCGCCGCCGGCCGTGGCGAAGCCCGCGTCGAGGGCGGCGCCGTAGGTCTCGCGCAGCCGGGTCGGTGAGAAGAACATCGGGAGCCACCCGTCGGCGATCTCCGCCGCGAGCTGGACGTTCTTGGGCCCGATGGCGGCGACGTAGATCGGGAGGTCGGCCGCGGCGGGGATGCACGATGATCTTCAGCGGCTTCCCGAGCCCGGTGGCGCCAGGGCCGGTGTAGGGGATGTCGTAGTGCGCGCCGTGGTGCTCGAGCGGTGCCTCGCGGGCGAGGATCGCCCGCACGATCTCGACGTACTCACGCGTCTTGCCCAGCGGCTTGCCGTACGCCTCGCCGTGCCAGCCCTCGGCGACCTGCGGGCCCGACGCGCCGATCCCGAGGAGGAACCGCCCGCCGCTCAGCATGTCGAGGGTCGCTGCGGTCATGGCGGTCATCGCGGGCGTGCGGGCGGGCATCTGCATGATCGAGGTGCCCCAGTGCATCTGCTCGCTGTGCGCCATGAGCCACGTCAGCGGCGTGACCGCGTCGGTGCCGTAGGCCTCGGCCGTCCAGCCCGAGTGGTACCCGAGCCGGTCGGCCTCCTGGGCCGTGGCGAGCGCACCCGCGAGCCCCGATCCCCAGTCCTGGTACCCGAAGTTCACACCGAGTCGCATGTCCGCATGCTGTCACACACGACCGGCTGCGTTCCGGCCCCGCCGGATCAAGCCAGGTCGGCCGGGACCAGCGAGAACATGACCACGTCGGCGATCCCGCACCCGAGGGTCGCGTACGAGCGCAGCACGCCCTCGCGGCGGAACCCCGCCCGCTCGGCGACCCCCTGGGACGCGACGTTGTCGACCCGGGTCATGAGCTCGACGCGGGCCAACCCGAGGTCGAGCGCTGCCCAGCGCGCGACGAGCCGCACTGCTCGGGTCGCAGCGCCCCGTCGCCGGGCCTCGCGCGCGACCCAGTACCCGACCTCGCCGACCGACCGGGACGGCTCGAGGCGCATCAACGAGATCGCCCCGAGGAGCACGTCGTCGGCCGCGTCGGCGATCACGAAGCCGGCGGCGGTCCCGTCGCGCCAGTGCTGGGCCGTGCGGGCGACGTACTCGACGGCGTCCTGGCGCCCGTACGGTGACGGGACGCGCGTGAACCGTGGGATGTCGGGGTCCTGGCACGCGTCGTCGACGGCGTCGAGGTCGCGCTCGTCGGGGAGCCGGAGCACCACGATGTCGTCGTGCAGCTCCGGGACGTGCAAGGCCATCCGCGAAGCGTGCCATCATCGGTGCCGCGCGCACCTGGCCTTTTCCGCGGGAGTCGAGATGAGCCTCATCCACAACGTCGTCGGCACGCCCCAGGCATCCCGAGTGCTGCTGCTCGTGCACGGGTACGGCGCCGACGAGCGCGACCTCGGAGGGCTGCTGCCGTACCTCGACCCCGAGGGGCGGTTCCTCACCGTGCTCCCCCGAGGACCCGTCGCCGCGCCGCCCGGGTTCGCCTGGTACGACATCGCTGCCGTCACCGGCGACCCGGGAGCAGACGGCGCGCCGGCGGACGCGGGCTTTCTCGCGGCGCTCGACGAGCTCGACGACCTGCTCGACGAGGTCTGCACGGCGAACGACAAGCCGCGCCACGAGGCGATCGTCGCCGGCTTCTCCCAGGGCGGTGCGCTCGCCGTGGCGCTCGCACTGCGCGCGAGCGAGCGACCCCATCCCGCGGGTCTCCTGGCGATGAGCACGTACCTGCCCGATGTCGAAGGGCTCGCGTTCGACTGGGACGCCGCGCAGCAGGTTCCGGCCCTCGTCCAGCACGGCACCGAGGACCCGCTCATCGCCGTCGAGCGTGGGCGTGAGCTCGCCAACGCGCTCGAGGAGCACCATGTGCCCGTCACGTTCCACGACTACCCGATGGGTCACCAGGTGGCGATGCAGAGCGTGGAGGACGCGCACCAGTGGTTGCTCGCCGTTGCCGCCGGGGAGCGCCCGAGCGAGCCGGTGCCCACCGAAGCGCACCAGCCCCTCGTCCGCGGGGTGACCACGGCGCAGTTCGAGCAAGAGGTGCTCCACTCCGAGCTCCCCGTCATCGTCGACTTCTGGGCGCCGTGGTGCCAGCCGTGCCGCCAGGTGTCCCCGATCGTCGAGCAGATCGCGGCGATGCGGGAGGGCTCTTACAAGGTCGTGAAGGTGAACATCGACGAGGAGCCACAGCTCGCGCAGGCGTTCGAGGTCCAGAGCATCCCGATGATCGGGATGTTCCGCGACGGCCGGCTCGAGCGTTCCGTGCTCGGCGCCAAGCCGCGCCCGCAGATCGAGGCCGAGCTGGGGATGCTCGTCATCCCCTGATCGGTCGCGCCGCGTGCCGCACGGCTCAGACGGCGAGCGCGCCCGGCGGACCCTCGACACAATGCCCGACGACCGCCGCGGCGAGCGCGCCGTGCCGCGCCAGCGCGCCGGCCAGCTCGTCGGCGTGGTCGGGGGCCACCGCGAGGAGCAGCCCGCCGCTGGTCTGCGCGTCGCACAGCAGCAGCTGATCGTCGAGCGACCGGGTGCCCCAGTCGACGGGTGCGGTCTCGCTCACGAACGCGTGGTTGCGCTGTGTGCCGCCCGCGATCATCCCGGACGTCACGAGTGCAGGGACGCCGTCGATCACCGGCACGGCGGCGGCGTCGACCTCGGCCGCCACCCCCGACGCGGCGGCGAGCTCGTGGAGATGGCCGAGCAGGCCGAAGCCGGTGACGTCGGTCGCGGCGTGGATCGCGGCATCGAGCTCGATTGCTGCGTCGCGTGCTCCGCGTTGAGGGTTGTCATCACTCGCACGGCTTCGTCGACGAGGGGGGCCGGCGCCGCCCCGCGCTTCACCGCGGTGGAGACGACCCCGAGCCCGATCGGCTTGGTGAGCATCGAGCGCGTCACCGACACGTGCACCAGCGTTCGTGAGCACCGAATCCGGGTGCACCGTCCCGATCACCGCGAGGCCGTACTTGGGTTCGGCATCGTCGATCGAGTGGCCGCCGCCGATCAGCGCACCGGCGGAGCGCACCACGTCACCACCACCGTCGAGCACGCGTGCGAGCAGGTCGAAGGCGAGCCCCTCGCGTGGCCACCCGACCAGGTTCAAGGCGAGGATCGGGGCCGCGCCCATCGCGTAGACGTCCGACAGCGCATTGGTGGCCGCGATCCGGCCCCAGTCGTAGGGATCGTCGACGATCGGCGTGAAGAAGTCGGTCGTGAAGACGAGTGCGAGGTCGTCGCGCAGCCGGTACACCGCGGCGTCGTCCGACGTGTCGAAGCCCACGACGAGATCGGGGTCGCGCGCCGCGTCGCTTCCGCGCATCAGGCCGAGCACCGTGCGCAGGTCCGCGGGCGAGAGCTTGCAGGCGCACCCGGCGCCGTGGGAGAAGTCGGTCAGGCGGACCGGGTCGGACGCGGCAGTGCCGGATGCTGAGGTCGTGGTCACGGGCGCGATCGTTGCACGCCCGGGGTGGGCCGCGTCAGACGCCCGGGCGGGCGGCGCCGACGGGGCGGCCGTAGACCGCCGCGACCTTCACGACATCGCCGGTGTGGGGTGCGTGGATCATCAGTCCGTTGCCCACGTAGATGCCGACGTGCGAGCCGCCGCCCGCACCCCAGAACACGAGGTCGCCTGGCAGCATCGCGTCGAGCGGCACGTGCGGGAGCGACGAGTACTGCGCGCCGGAGTAGTGGGGCATACGGATCCCAGCCGCGGCGTACGCCATCATCGTGAGCCCCGAGCAGTCGTACGCGTCGGGCCCGGTCGCGGCGTAGCGGTACGGCTTGCCGAGCTGGGCCCGGGCGAACTCGATCGCGGTGGCCGCGGCCGCGCCGGGGGCGGGGAGGTTCGGGAACGCCTCGGGGTTGCCGTCACCGAGCGCGCCGGGAGCGTACCGGGCTCGCGCCTGGCGGGCCGCTTCCTCGGCCCGGCGCTGGGCCTCCTCCTGGACGAGCTGGGCGAGCTCGCCGTTCACCTGCTGGAGGAGCGCCTCCTGCTTCGCGTTCGCCGACTCGAGCTGGGACCTCGCCGCGTCGATCGCAGCCTGGTCGGTCTCGGCCTGGGCGCGGGCCTGCTCGCCGTCCGTCCGGTCCCGGGCGAGATCCTGCTGGGCCTGGTCGAGCTGCTCGAGGAGCGCGTCGTCGCGGCTGGCCTGGGCCTCGGCGTAGTGCTTCCGGCTCACGAGGTGCCGGGCGTCGTGCAGGTCGAAGCCGTTCAACGACTCCCCGGCGAGGGCCCGCCGGTAGACGGAGGCGGCCCGGGTGCGGATCAGGTCCCGGATGCGCGCGACCTCGGCCCTGGCGGCATCGATCCGGGTCTGGGCGTCGGCGATCTCCTGGTTGGCCTGGTCGAGGCGGAGCTGGGCGCCGTTGAACTGCTCGCCCAGGGCGCTGATCTGCTCACCGTTGGCGTCGATCTGGTCCTGCAGCGCCGCGGCCTCGGCCCGCTTGTCGTCGATGGGCGTGGCACCGGCCCGGTGGCGCGCGCCGTCCAGGGTGATCGTGGCCCCCGCGAGCAGGGCGACGATGAGGACAGCGAGGCTGGTGTTGCGGGTGAGGTTTCGCACGGGCCGACCAGGCTAGGGGATGGGGTCGGGTGGAGCGAGGTCCGGTCCGCGAACGGCCCGGGGGTGGTTGGAGTCGGGTCGCTAGAGGACCCGGGCTGCGCCGATGGGGCTGCCCCAGATGCCGCGCTGGGCCACGGCGTTCTTGCTGCTCGACGCGTCGATGATCGTCCCGCCGCCGATGTACAGCGCGACGTGATCCGATCCGCCCGGCCCCCAGAAGATGAGGTCACCGGGCTGCAGTGCATTGAGCGGGACGTGCGGGAGCCCTGCATACTGCGAGCTCGACGTCGTGGGGATGCTGATCCCGGCGGCCCGCCACGCCATCGTGGTGAGCCCGGAGCAGTCATAGGTCGGGCCCATGCGCGGGTTCTTCGAGTATCCGGAGCCGACGGCGGCCCGGGCGTACGCGATCGCCTGGGAGGCGCTCCCGTTCGGTGGGCCGACGTCGATGAACTTCTCCGGCGCCGACGAGGTCGCGAGCTTGGCCTGCGTCGCTTGGGCCCGGCGGGCCTGCTCGGCTTCGACGGCGGCCTTGAGCTCGCCGGTCACCTTGTCGAGGATGGCCTGCTGGGCGGCGCGGGCCGCTTCGAGGGCCGTCTTGGCCTCCGTGATCTGCTGGGCCTCGGCGGCCGCCTTGTCGCGGGCCTGCGTGGCGTTGTCGCGCTGGACCGCGAGGTCCTGCTGCGCCGCATCGAGCTGGTCGAGGAGCTCGGAGTCGTGGTTGGCCGTGGTCTGGGCGTACTGGCTGCGCTTGAGGAGGTCGACGGTGGCGCTGAAGTCCATCTCGCCCACCGACTGGCCTCGCAGGGTGCGGCGGTAGAGCGACGCGAGGTTCTGCTCGACGAGGCCCAGGATCCGCTCGACCTCCTGCTTGGCGTCCGCGATCTGGGCCTCGGCGGCCTGGGCGCTGCTCTGGGCTTCCGCTTGGCGGGCCTCGGCCTCGTGGAGGCTCTCCCCGAGGCCGCTGATCTGCAGGTCGCTGGCCTCGATCTGGTCCTGGAGCTCGGCAGCCTGCTGCTGCTTGTCGGCCACCGGCGCAGCTCCCGAGGAGGCGGCGAACGAGGCCACCGACCCGACCACGAGAAGGCTCGCCAGCAGCGCGCGTCCGAACGGGACGCGGGGGCGGCGACGGGAGGCAGGGTTCATGGGGTGAGGGGGGTCGTGCAAGTCAGGGGCGTGCCGGTCCTGAGCCATCGTGGGACGACAACGGGAGACCACACGGCACCTTTCACCCTAGACAATCTCGTCCTCGAGGAGTCTGACGGTCGAAAAAAAACGCGAGCGCCCGGTCGTCATCTGCACGGGGCAGGGACGGTCGGGCACTGGGCGACACCCTAGGCAACGCACCTGCCCGATGCCAGCCAAGCCCCGGAAAAGCTCGCCCGGAGGCGGGTCAGGCGGTCGCGAGGGGCCAGCCCTCGGTCTTGGGCGGCATCCCGCTTCCGGTGAGCTCTGGGGTCGTCCACTTCTGGGCGACCGCGATCTCCTTGGCGACGGAGCGCCACTCGGAGGGGTCCCAGCCCTCGGCGGCCGCGACGACGCTCGTGTCCTGGCGCAGGGCGACGAACGCGGGCAGCCGCTCGAGGCCGAGGCTGGTCACGAGCGCGTGGTCGGGGTCGACGAAGGTGATCTCGTCGCGCTCGGCCGGGCCGAGCAAGCGCCGAGCGACCTCGGCCGGACCGGTGACCACGTAGGCGCACGTGCAGTCCGAGTCGCCGAACGTCGCGAAGATCTTCTGCGCGACCGGGATCCACGCCGCGGCCTCGAGCCGGCCCGGGAGCACGACGCAGCAGAGCTGGAACATGGTCGACCAGTCGTCGAGGGTGCGGGTGACCCCGCGGCTCGTCGCGAGCTCCAGCATCGGATCCGGGTTCTTCGCCATGCGATCGAACGTAGCGCGGCTAGCCGAGTCCGATGGCTCTCAGCATGCTGGGGGGCATCTCGTCGCGGCCTGCGGCGAGGAGGGCGGCGCGCTCGATGTTGATCACGTCGCGCTCGGGGCGGTCGAGCCAGGCGTCCCACGGGCCGGGGGGAACGGAGCCCGCGACACAGTGACGGAGGTACGCCTGCTGCGCGCGGACCTCGCGTTCGCCGCCGACGCGGCCGTGGCCGGGCACGATCGTGTCGGCGAGCTCGGCGACCGCGTCGAGCATCTCGACCCACACCGCGGGGTCGCCCTGGAACGCGAGCGGTGCGACCCCGAAGAAGCAGAGGTCGCCGGCGAAGAGCACGTCGGCGTCGGCGACGAGCACCATCAGGTCGCCGGCCGTGTGCCCGCTCGCGGGGAGGAGCTCGACGCGCGGGGTGAGCTGCGCGGCGCCGTCCACCTCATGGGTCGCGGGGCGGGTCCCGACCTCGGCGAGGTCGTCGAACTCGTCCGCGAACGCGGACATGAACGCCTTGTACGCGTCGATCGGCATGTCCTGGTCGAGGAGCGCGCTCGTGACCGGGGTCGCGTAGACCGCCGCGTGCGGGAACGCCTTGGTGCCGCCGACGTGGTCGACGTGGGCGTGCGTGAGCACGATGCGGCGGACGGGTCGGTCGAGCGCGTGGACGGCCTCGGCGAAGGGCTCCCACTGGGAGCGCACCATGAGGGTGTCGATGACGGTCAGCCCGTCGTCGTCGACCACGACGCCCGGCGTTGCTGACGCCCGTCTCGCCGCCGGCCTGGAGCCAGACGAAGACCCCGTCGGCCAGCTCGTGCAGCGTGCGGGTGGGCAGGTCGGCCACGGATCGAGGGTACCCGGGCCCGGCTCGCTAGCCTTTCGGCCATGTCCGAGCGCTCCCGCAACCTGCCCCGTCGAGCCTGCCTGTCCGTGCCCGGCTCGAGC
The DNA here is from genome assembly GCA_963809885.1 of uncultured Acidimicrobiia bacterium. Classification (GTDB taxonomy): domain Bacteria; phylum Actinomycetota; class Acidimicrobiia; order IMCC26256; family PALSA-555; genus JALHSW01. The sequence goes on from CAWELA010000003.1 coordinate 36,158, forward strand.
CCGAAGATGCTCACCAAGGCCGCCGGGCTCGGCGCCGACATGGTGTTCCTCGACCTCGAGGACGCGGTCGCGCCGCTCGAGAAGGAGGCGGCGCGCGACAACGTCGTCGAGGCCATCAACACGCTCGACTGGGGCGACACGGTGCTCTGCGTGCGCGTCAACGCGTGGGACACCAAGTGGACCTACGGCGACGTCATCCACGTCGTCGAGCACGCCTCGGAGCGACTCGACGAGCTGATGCTGCCGAAGGTCGAGCACGCGAGCGACGTGCGCGCGCTCGACCTCCTCCTCACCCAGATCGAGCAGGTCACCGGCCGTCGGTCGACCGTCGGCATCGAGGCGCAGATCGAGACGGCCCGCGGGTTGATCAACGTCGAGGAGATCTGCGAGGCGTCGCCGCGCCTCGAGACGATCATCTTCGGCCCGGCCGACTTCGCCGCGTCGACCGAGATGCCGGTGCTCACGGGCGGCGTGCAGATCCCCGAGTACCCCGGCGACCACTTCCACTACGTGTTCTCGAAGATCCTGATGGCCGGTCGCGCGAACGGCCTCCAGGTCATCGACGGGCCGTTCCTCAAGATCAAGGAGCTCGACGCGCTGCGCGACTACGCGATGCGCACGCGCATCCTCGGCTACGACGGCAAGTGGGCGCTGCACCCCGACCAGGTCACGGTCATCAACGAGGTGTTCACGCCCACGCAGGAGCAGTTCGACACCGCGTTCGACATCCTCGAGGCGTACGAGAAGGCCACCACCGAAGGTGGCGCCGGCGAGCGCAAGGGCGCGGTGATGTTCGGCGACGAGATGATCGACGAGGCGAGCCGCAAGATGGCGATCAAGTTCGTCAGCCGCGGCGAGCGCGCCGGGCATGGTCCGCAGCGCCGGCTGAACCCCCGGTCCGGGCCGGGATCCGCGGGCGCCGGAGCCGCGTCCGCTCCCGAGGGCTACCGTTGACGGCGTGGAGCTGATCATCGCGGTCGTGGTCGTGACCGGCGGCGGGTCTCGCGTGGCGCTTCTCCCGTCGCCGCCCGGGCGTCCCGCTCGCATGGCAGACGAGCCAGAGCGTCGCCGCCGACCTCCACCGCCGCATGCACCGAGCGCTCGACCGCACTCGGCGCTCCGTCGGCGACGCCCGCAAGCGCGGCGTCCCGACCGAGGGGTACGAAGGTCTCGTCGACGACCTGGCGGCCACGGTGCGCGCCCTCGACGACCAGCTCGTGCTCGCGTCGCGCCTGCCCTTCAAGGCCCGGCACAAGACCCTGCTGGGCCTGCGCTACCGCGATCGCGGAGATCGAGCGGACGGGGGTGCGCATCGGCCAGAGCGCGATCGAGGCCGCGAGCCCGCTCGTCGACAGCGTCGACGACTCGCTCGACCGCATCAACCAGCGGCTCGACCACCAGGCCGAGGCGCGCGACGAGCTCCGCGAGCTCGGCGGGAGCTGAGCTACGCCGAGCGCCTGCTCGGCCAGTCGGCGGGCGATGACCCGCAGGCAGAGCGTCTCGTCGGCTCCCTCGAAGATCGACAGCACGCGCGCGTCGACGAAGTAGCGCGAGACCGGGTACTCCTCGGCGTACCCCATGCCGCCGTGGAGCTGCATCGCCTCGCGCGTGACCCACTCGGCGGCCCGGCACACGTAGGCCTTCACCATCGACGCGTCGAGCGCGCCCGTCGCCTCGGCCCATCATCCTGGCGACCTCGTACGAGAACTGCCGTCCGGTCTGGATGAGGAACGCCATGCGGGCGAGCTTCACGCGGGAGAGCTGGTAGTCGAAGACCGGCTTGCCGAAGACGACGCGATCCTGCGCGTACGCGAGCCCGGCGTCGAACGCGGCTTGCATGACGCCCGACGGCGCGCGCCGCGGTCTGCAGGCGCCCGTTCTCGAAGCCCTCCATCTGGAGGTAGAAGCCCTTCCCGAGGCCGCCCTCCTCGCCGACGAGGTTCTCGGCGGGGACGAACCAGTCCTCGAACGAGACCTCGTAGGAGTGCATGCCGCGGTACCCGATCGTGTCGATGGCGCGGCCCTCCATCTTCCCCGCCACCCTGGCTGAACGCGAACTCGTGACCCGGCGCGGGCTCCTTGTCGACCACGAAGATCGAGAGCCCGCGGTGCCGGGCCGAGCGGTCGGGGTCGGTGCGGGCGAGGAGCATGATGCGTGTTCGCCCGACCGGCGAACGTCGCCCAGGTCTTCACGCCGTTGATGAGGTAGCCGCCCTCGGTCGGCGTCGCCGACACCTTGATCCCGGCCGACGTCGGAGCCGAAGTCGGGCTCGGTCGCCATGACGCCGACCATGCGCTCGCCGCTCGCGATGGCAGGCAGCCAACGACGCTTCTGCTCTTCGGTCCCGCCGTGCACGATCGCCCGGGTGAGGATCTCGGGGCGGGTGATGAGCGAGCCACCGGCGCCGAGCGACCCCCACGAGAGCTCCTCGGTCGCGACGACCATGCCGAGGTAGTCGTGCTCGCCACCCTGCGCGAAACCGTCGTACTCCTCCGGGACGGAGAGGCCGAAGCCGCCGATCTCGGCGAGGCCGCTGATGACGTCCTCGGGGATGTCGGCGTTCGCGCGGTGGACGTGCTCGGCGATCGGCCTGATCTTGTCCTCGGCGAAGCGGTGGAACGTCTCGCGCACGAGGTCGAACTCGTCGCCGAGATGCGCGGGCCCGGTGCGGTCGCGGTCGAGGCGCGGTCGCGATCTCCTCCAGGAACGCCGGCGCGCGGTGGGCCTCGACGAACGGGCAGCGCGCTCGCGAGGTCCCCGGCCTCGACGCCCCACGTCGACTCGCGGCCGAGGACCTTGCCGGCGAGGTCCGCGATCGCGTCGGCGATGAACCCGCGCGCGAGCAGCGACTCGTACTCGCCGTGCTCCGCGTACTCGAGCATCACCCGGCACCCGGCGACCGCGCTGGCGGCGTGGGCGAGGTCGTACGCGAGTACCTGGTGCTCGTCGAGCTTGGCGACCGAGATCCGTCCCGTCGTCGACCGCGGCATGCGCGAGGTGGTGGGCCGCGGCGTCGACGAGCGCCGCGGCGTCGTCGACGGCCGCGCGGGCAGGCTGCAGCGGGTCGGGCATGGAACGAGCCTAACGACGGGTCTTCGTCCGGGCCGAGCCCGGTCCCGCAGGCTACGTGGCGGGGCCGGGCGCTCCGGGCTTCGTGCCCTGCGTGGTGGTCGGTGCCTGCGGTCGTCGTCGTCGGGGTCGTGGTGGTCGGGGTCGTCGACGGCGGCGCCGCCGGTCGGGTGGTCGGGGTCGTCGGCTCCCGGTGGGTCCCGGGCACCTGGGTGCTGCCCTTGGTCTGGATCACCGGCTTGGCTGCGCCGGGCACGGCTTGCCCGTCGAGGTCACAGGCCGCGTCGAGCGGTCCGTAGATCGCGACGGCGAGCAGGTCCCCGCCCTCCGGGGTGAGGTGCACGCCGTCGCCGGTGCGCACGCGCACCGCTCGTGCCGTCGGGCCCGGCGAGCGTGGCCGTGTACGTACCGGTCGGCGACGAGAACAGCTGGTACGCGTCGACGTAGGTGGCGCTCGGGTGCCGGGCCACGACAGCGCGCGCGATCGTGTTCACCTCGCGCGCGCCCGCATCCTTCTTCTTGTCCTGCAGCGTCGGCGACCCGACCCAGTAGACGGGTCGCGGGTCGTCGCCTGTGCCCTCGAGGACGCGGACCATCGCCTCGACCCGAGTGGCGTACTCCGCCTTCCACGCAGGCTCGCCACTCGCATCGACCGGCGTCGAGCGTGGTGTGGTCCAGTCGTTCGCGCCCATGATGAACACCGCGACCTCCGGATTGAGGCGCGCCATCTCCTCGGTCGCGTGCTCCGGCCAGTCGAAGAAGCTCCGGGCTGCTCAGTCCGCTCGACACCCGTGAGTCGTAGACGGGCTGCACGATCCCGGTCGCCGCGGTCTGGTCGCCGAGCGACGGACCGAGCGAGCCGGCGAGGGAGTCCCCGCCGATCCAAAGCCGGAGCGGCGACTCCGGCGTCAACGGGGAGCGGCAACCCTCGTCCACGGGCGCGGCTGCGGTCGTGCTCGTGGTCGTGCTGCGGGCCCGCTCGGCGAGGGCCGGCCGCGCGCCGCCGTGGACGCGCAACGCGTCGGTCACGAACAGCGTGATCACGGCGAGAGCGAGCAGCCCGATCGCGACGGACGCACCGATCGCGAGGGCGCGCCGCCGGACGCCGGCGAGCCGCCGATCGTGCGCCTCGGCGAGCGCGGCCCGGACGTCCTCGTCCGCCATCGTCGACTACACGATCTCCACGGCGGGTGCCTCGACCGCGGCCGGGACGACGTCGGTCGGCACGAAGTCGGTGGGCGACCCGAACGGCACCTCGGCCTCGTCCGCGGCTCGGTCGACCTGCGTGTGGTACAGGTCGGCGTAGAGGCCGCCCTTCGCGAGCAGCTCGTCGTGGGTGCCCTGGTCGATGATCCGTCCGTCGTCGATCACCACGATCCGGTCTGCGGCGACGATCGTCGAGAGGCGGTGGGCGATGACCAGCGCGGTCCGACCCTCGAGCGCGTCGGCGAGGGCGCGCTGGATCAGCTGCTCGGACTCCGAGTCGAGGTGGGCGGTCGCCTCGTCGAGGATCACGATCGCGGGGTTCTTGAGGAGCATGCGGGCGATCGCGACGCGCTGCTTCTCTCCGCCCGACAGGCGGTACCCGCGCTCACCCACCACGGTGTCGTACCCGTCGGGGAGGCTCGCGATCAGGTCGTGGATGCGCGCGGCCTTGCAGGCGGCGACGAGGTCGTCGCCGGTCGCATCCGGCTTCGCGTACTTGAGGTTGTCGGCGATGGTCTCGTGGAACAGGTGCGGGTCCTGCATCACCATGCCGACAGAGTCGCGCAGCGATGCGAGCGTCACGTCGCGCACGTCGTGCCCGTCGACGAGCACCCGGCCCTCCAGGGCGTCGTGGATGCGGGGCACGAGGAGCGCGGTCGTGGTCTTGCCTGCACCCGACGGGCCGACGAGCGCGATGAGCTCGCCGGGCTCCACCCGGAAGGAGACGTCGCGCAGGATCCACTCACTCGGGTCCGTGTCGACCGCCGGCATGCCCTCCTCGAGCGAGGGGATCGACGACTCCGACGGCGCGGGATGGCGGAACCACACGTGGTCGAACTCGACGTGGCCCTCGGACTTCGGGAGGTCGATCGCTCCGGGACGGTCGTCGACGAGGGCGGGGAAGTCGAGCACCTCGAAGACCCGCTCGAACGAGACCAAGCGCGGTCATCACGTCGACGCGCGCGTTCGTGAGCTGCGTGAGCGGTTGGTAGATCTGCCCGACGTAGATCACGAACGCGGCGACGGTACCGATGGAGATGGCGTCCTCGATCGCAAGGCGCCCACCGAGGTAGTAGACGACCGCGGTGCCGACCGCGGCGACGAAGCCCAGCGCCGCGAAGAGGATGCGCGAGTACATCGCGGTCGTGATGCCGATGTCACGGACGCGCGCGGCGCGACCGCCGAACAGCTCCCGTTCGCGGTCGTGGTTCCCGAACAGCTTCACGACGAGCGCGCCCGAGACGTTGAAGCGCTCCGCCACCGTGTTGTTCATCGACGCGTTGAGCTGCATCCCCTCGCGGGTCGCGATCTGCAGTTTCCGCCCGATGCGGCGCGCCGGGATGATGAAGGCCGGGAGCACGATCAGGGTCAGGATGGTCAGGCGCCACTCGAGCCCGAGCATCACGGTCAGCGTGACGACCAGCGTGATGACGTTCGAGACCACGGTGCCGATCGTCCCGGTGACCGCCTGCTGGGCGCCGATGACGTCGTTGTTGAGCCGCGACATCAGTGCGCCGGTCTGGGTGCGGGTGAAGAACGACAGTGGGAGCCGCTGCACGTGGTCGAAGAGGGCGACGCGGAGGTCGAAGATGAGGCCCTCACCGACCTTGGCCGAGTACCACCGCTGGGCGAGCGACAGGCCGGCGCTGGCGATGGCGAGGCCGACGGCGGCGAGGGCGAGGGCCAGGACGAGCTCGTCGTTCTTCTCGGGCACGGCGGTGTCGAGCAGCGCCCGGAACAGGAGGGCCGGGATCACCGCGACCACCGCGGATGCGATGACCGTGACGAGGAACCCGATGAGCGCACCGCGGTAGGGACGGGCGAGGCGCAGGACGCGACGGATGATCTCGCGTTCGACCTTCCGGCCGTTCACGACGTCGGGGTCGCGACGGAATCCCATCATCGTCTGATGCATCTGCATACCCATTGCGGCACCCAAACTACTGACCCGGGAAGCAGGATCCTCACCGGTGTCCGTGCTGCAACACTTGTCGACGCATGAACCTTTCCTGGCCGCTCGTCGGGCGTGACGAGGAGCTCGCCGGCCTCGCGGCGGCCATCGACGCGTGCGAGGCAGGGGTCGTGCTCGCCGGGCCACCCGGCGTGGGCAAGACCCGGCTGGCCACCGAGTCGGTGGCACTGGCCACGGCTCGGGGCTGGCAGCACGCGGTCGTGCGTGCGAACCGCAGCGCCCGCACCATCCCGTTCGGTGCGTTCGCTCCGCTGCTGCCGGCGCTCGAAGGGGTGGCGGACGGGCAGGCCGACGCACTGCGGCTGGCGTGCGATGCCATCGTGGCGGGCGCTGCGGGCTCCCCGCTCCTCCTCGTCGTCGACGACGCCCACGAGCTCGACGAGTCCTCCGCCGCGCTCCTCCTCCTGCTCGCCGGTCGCCCCGAGGTCTTCGTCGTGGCGACGGTGCGCACCGACGACCGGCCGATCCCCGAAGCGTTGGTGAATCTGTGGAAGGACGAGGTGCTCACGCGCGTCGAGGTGGACGGACTCTCGGCGGCAGCCACCGAACAGCTCGTCGGCGAGGCGCTCGGAGGCCCGGTCGACGGACTCACCGCCCACATGCTGTGGAGCACGAGCGGCGGGAACGCCCTGTTCCTCCGCGAGCTCGTCGTGGGCGCGGTCGATGCCGGCACGTTGCAGGAGCACCGCGGGATGTGGCGGCTGGTGGGTGCGCTGTCACCGTCGACGCGCATGGGCGAGGTCGTTGGACTCCGGCTCGGTTCCGTCGACGACGACGCACGCGCCGCGATGGAGGTCGTGAGCGTGGGCGAGCCGGTCGGGATCACCGACCTCGAGGCACTCGCATCGCCGGACGCCATCGACGTGCTCGAGCGGCGCGGGCTCGTCGAGGTCGTCATCGAGGGCGCGCGTCAGCAGGTGCGCATGGCGCATCCGCTCTACGGCGAGGTGGTGCGGGCGGGGATCCCGGTGCGCCGCCGGCAGGAGATCTGCCGAACGCTCGCCGACCGGATCGAGGCACGTGGGACGAGGCGCCGTGAAGACACGCTTCGCGTCGCGCTGTGGCGGCTCGATGGCGGTGGGCCAGGCCGCGCCGACGTGCTGATCGAGGGCGCGACCCAGGCTCGCTACGCCGCGGACGTCGCCCTCGCCGAACGGTTGGCTCGCGCCGCGTGGATGCAGGCGCCGGACGCAGAGAACGCGTCGTTGCTCGGTGAGACCCTCGACGCGCTCGGCCGTCATGCCGAGGCGGAAGACGTGCTCAGCGCGGGCGAGGCCCTGGTCACGAACGGTCGACAGCGCACGATGATCGCCCTCGCGCGCTCGTCGAACCTGTTCCGCGGCCTCGGCCGTGCGCCGGAGGCTGACGCGGTGATCGCGGCGGCGGAAGAGCGGGTGGACGCCCCGGAGCTCCTCGACGAGCTGTGCGGTCAGCGCGCGATCCACGTGTTGTTCGAGGGTCGCATCGACGATGCGATCGCGATCGTCGATCCCCTGCTGGAGCGCAAGGGCGACGCGGACCGAGCGTTCGTGCACGGCGCGCTCGCGGGGGCGGTCGCGCGGGCACTCGCGGGCCGGACCGCCGAAGCGATCGAGATCGCCGACCGGGCGTTCGACGCCCGGGTGGCGCTCGGCGATCAGATGCAGATCGCCGGACCCGGCATCTACCTGGTCGCGCGTGCCCTCGCGCTGGTCGAGGCCGGGCGGCTCGAGGAGGCCGAGGGCACCGCCCGACTCGGGTACGACGGTGCGACGGAACGGCAGATCCGGGACGGGCAGTCGTGGTTCTCGGTCATCCTCGGACGGATCTCGTTGCACCGGGGCGCGCGGCCGCGGCGGCGCGCTGGTTCCGGGAGGCGGCGCTCGTCTATGACGACTTCGACCACCCCGGTGCCCGCTGGGGGTACGCAGGTCTCGCACACGCGCTCGCGCTCACCGGCGACCTCGAGGGTGCCGATGCCGCGCTGGCCGACCTCGATGCCGAGCCGAGCACCCCGCTGCGGATGATGGACCCGGAGATCGATCGTGCCCGCGCGTGCGTGCTCGCCCAACGAGGGGAGTACTCGCTCGCGGTCGAGATGCTCCGCCGAGCGGCTCGCTTCGCGGCGGACTGCGGGAGTCGGGCCCTGGAGGCGACCGCGCTCCACGACATCGTCCGACTGGGGGAGGACGAGGCGTCGCTTGCCCGCCTGCGCGAGCTCGCGACGGTGCTCGACGGAGCGTTCATGCCGGCTCGGTTGACGCATGCCGAGGCACTCTCGGGTCACGACGCCGAGCAGTTCGAGCGCGCGGCGGAAGCGTTCGAGGACATCGGGGCCCACCTCGACGCGGCCGAAGCGGCGGCCGGCGCGGCGCGCGCGTTCACCCGGGACGGACTGGCCCGCCGGGCCGCGGAGGCGACGCAACGGGCGGCCCGGCTCGCGGCCGGGTGCGAAGGTGCGCGGACCCCGGCGCTGCGGGTCGGCATCGAGACGACGCCGCTCACCCGCCGGGAGCGGGAGGTCGCCGAGCTCGCGGCCAGGGGGATGGCGAGCAAGGAGATCGCGGAGAAGCTCTTCGTGAGCGCACGCACGGTCGAGAACCACCTGCAGCGGGCGTACGAGAAGCTCGGGGTGCGGGGTCGACCCGAGCTCGCCGAGATGCTCGGGGTGCCGATGCCCGACGATCCACAGCGCCCATCGGACATCCGGTGAGCAGATCGGCGATGCTGTGGTCGTGACCGAGACCGACATCGAGCTCCGGGGCGAGCTGGTCGCCACGGTGCGACGCTTCGTCGAGCAGGATGTCCTGCCGGTCGCCTCCGAGATGGAGCACGCGGACGAGTACCCGGCGGCGATCGTCGCGACGATGGCCGAGCTCGGGCTGTTCGGCGTGACGATCCCGGAGGAGTACGGCGGGCTCGGGCTCGACCTGCTCACCTACATCGGGGTGATCGAGGAGCTCGCCGCCGGCTGGATGTCGCTGTCGGGCATCGTCAACACCCACGTGATGGCGGCGAACCTGTTGAAGGCCGAGGGGACCGAGGAGCAGAAGCGGCGGTGGCTCCCCCGTCTCGCCACCGCGGAGATCCGCGGGTGCCTGTCGTTGTCGGAGCCCGACGCCGGGACCGACACGAGCGCGATCACGTGCCGCGCGGTGCGCGACGGCGACGAGTACGTGATCACCGGCACCAAGACGTGGGTGACGAACGGCCAGCGGGCCGGACTCATCGCCCTCGCGGCCCGCACCGACGAGGGCATCACGTGCTTCATGGTCGAGAAGGAGCCGGGCGCCGCGCAGACCGGTGGGATCACCGTCAGCCGCAACATCTCGAAGCTCGGGTACAAGGGCCTCGAGACCGTCGAGATGTCGTACGACGGGCACCGCGTGCCGGCCGACTGCGGTCCTCGGCGGCGAGGCGGGTCTCGGCCGGGGGCAGCACTTCATCCTGTCGGCGCTCGAGGTCGGGCGGATCAACATCGCGGCGCGGTCGGTGGGGGTCGGGCGCGCCGCGTTCGAGGCGGCGCTCGGGTACGCACAGCAACGGGAGACCTTCGGGAAGCCGATCGCCCAGCACCAGGCGATCCAGCTCAAGCTGGCCGACATGGCGACGAAGCTCGAGGCGGCGCGGCTGCTCGCGCAGAGCGCGGCCAAGAAGAAGGATGCGGGCGAGCGCTGCGACGTCGAGGCCGGGATGGCCAAGCTGTTCGCCAGCGAGGCGGCGTTCGAGATCGCGACCGACGCGATGCGCATCCACGGGGGAGTCGGCTACACGACCGAGCTCCCGATCGAGCGGTACTACCGCGACGCACCGCTGATGATCATCGGCGAGGGCACCAACGAGATCCAGCGCATCGTCATCGCCCGGGGCCTGCTCGCCCGTCACCCCCTCTCGTAGGCTGAGCAGCATGACGGTTCACGAGCGCCCGTTCGGCCGGTACTACGAGGACTTCGAGCCCGGCGACGTCTACCAGCACTGGCCCGGCAAGACGATCACCGAGGCCGACGACCACCTCTTCTGCATGATCACGATGAACCACCATCCGTTGCACACGGACGCCTGGTTCGCCGAGACGCAGACGCAGTTCGGGAAGAACGTCGTGGTCGGCAACCTCGTGTACTCCCTCGTGCTGGGGATGAGCGTGCCCGACGTCAGCGGCGTCGCGATCGCGAACCTCGAGGTCGAGGAGCTCAAGCACCAGCGCCCCACCTTCCACGGCGACACGATCTACGCGGAGACGAAGGTGCTCGAGAAGAAGGAGTCGTCGAGCAAGCCCGACCGGGGTGTGGTGACCGTCGAGACACGCGGCTTCAACCAGCGCGGCGAAGAGGTCTGCTCCTTCCGCCGCAAGGTGATGGTCCCCAAGCGCGAGGCCGCCAAGCCGCGCCGGCGTCCGTACACGTCACCCGAGTAGCGAACTCGACGGTGGCCGCGCCCGACGGGTCCGACTGCCGCTTCTGCCGGATCGCCGCCGGGGAGATCCCCGCCGCAGTCGTCCACGAGACCGAGACGGCGGTCGCGTTCCTCGATCACCGCCCGCTCTTCGTCGGACACACGCTCGTCGTGCCGCGCCGTCACGTCGAGACGCTGCGGGACCTGCCGACCGACCTCGTCGGCCCGTACTTCGCCGACGTGCGGCGCCTCGCGGTCGCGGTCGAGGACGGGCTCGACGCGCACGGCACCTTCGTCGCCGAGAACAACGTGGTGAGCCAGAGCGTCCCGCATCTCCACGTCCACGTCGTCCCGCGCCGGCGGAAGGACGGGCTCCGGGGATTCTTCTGGCCCCGCACGACGTACGCCGACGCCGCCGAGATGGCGCAGACCTCAGCCGCGATCCGTGCGGCACTGCCACGGGACGGATGACGTTGCCGAAGATGTAGTGGTGTAATAAGGTAATGCCAATGCCGAAGCAGCCCGTCGCCGACGCCGCCGAGCTGGTCGCCTGGTTCACCGGGCGGCTCCCCGATGGCTGGTTCACCGTCGCCCCGGAGGTCACCGTCGACCGTGACGAGATCCTCGTCGTCGGCACGCTCCCCGAGCCCGAGCACGCCAAGGACGCCGACGCGGACACCCGCCGCGCGGCGAGCGCGGCGCGGATCCAGGGCTTCCGCGAGGACACGCGGGAGCAGCGGATGCGGGTCGCCGACGAGGCGGAGCACCGCTTCGGGCGCAAGGTGGCGTGGGGTGCCCGGTGCGGAGACCACGGGCTCGTCTTCACCCACCTCAGCGTCCCGGTCATGACGCGCCTGCGGATGAGCGAACGACCGCGTGCTCGACACCCTCGTCGACGCCGGCGTGGCCCGGAGCCGCAGCGATGCCCTCGCCTGGTGCGTGCGCCTCGTGAAGGAGCACCAGGGCGAGTGGGTCGAGGCGCTGCGTGACGCACTCGTCCACGTCGAGCGCGTGCGCGCCGACGGCCCGACCCCCGCCTGATCGGCGGCCGCGGGCCGGCGGACGCCCGCCGCACCAATCGTTTGTCCCCGAATAGTTCGTCTGCTAATCATTAGCCCGCGATGCAAGATCCCCCGCACCACGAGCTCCTGGGCCGCCGGCTCGGCCGCACCGGCAAGCTCTCGCGGAAGTGGTTCGACGCGCGCCTGGCCGAGGCCGGTGGCGACCTCACCACCTGGATCGTCCTGAACAACATCGCCGACGAGCCCAGCCAGAAGGAGCTCGCCGCCCACATGTGGATCGAGCCCGCGACCCTCGTCGCGCACCTCGACCGCCTCGAGCGCGACGGCGTCGTCGAGCGCCGCCGTGATCCCGATGACCGTCGCGTCATCCGCGTCGTCGTCACCCCGGCCGGCAGGCAGCTGCAGGGTCGCCTCCAGGAGGTGGCGACCGCCTGCGACGCCGAGCTGCGCGCCTTGCTCCCCACGAAGGACCAGCAGGTGCTCGAGCGGTCGCTCGCCCGTCTCTTCGAGCACTTCACCACCACATCGAACCCGAAGGCAGGTCGCTGATGACCACTGACACGCGCATCGCCACCGACGAGGTGATCCGCACCGAGGCGCTCACGAAGGTGTATCCGGGCGACATCCGCGCGGTCGACGGTCTCGACCTCGCGGTGCGCGCCGGCGAGATCTTCGGGCTCCTCGGACCGAACGGCGCCGGGAAGACGACGACCGCCGGCATGCTCACCACCCGCGTGATCCCCACGAGCGGGCGTGCCCTGGTGGGCGGCGTCGACGTCGTCGCGCACCCGGTCGCCGCCAAACAGGTGATCGGGGTCGTCCCGCAGACCAACACGCTCGACCGGTCGCTCAACGTCTGGGAGAACCTCTACTTCCACGGGCGGTTCTTCGGGATGAGCGCGCGCACGTCGCACGCGCCGAGGCGGACCGTCTGCTCGAGCAGTTCCGTCTCGCCGACCGGGCCAAGGTCTCGACCAACGCGCTCTCCGGCGGGATGGCGCAGCGTCTGATGGTCGCTCGGGCGATCATGCACCGTCCGGCCATCCTCTTCCTCGACGAGCCGACCGCGGGCCTCGACCCGCAGAGCCGCATCGCCCTCTGGGACATCCTCGGCGAGCTGCACCAGGGCGGGCAGACGATCCTCCTCACCACCCACTACATGGAGGAGGCCGACGAGCTCTGCGACCGGGTCGCGATCATCGACCACGGCAAGCTCCTCGCGCTGGACACGCCCGATGCGCTGAAGCGGGCCACCGGCGCCGACACGTTCGTCACGGTCTCCGCCGCCGGCGACCTCGTGGCGATGGCGACGTACCTCGCCGAGCACGTCGACGGCGTCGAGCGTGCCGACCAGGTGGAGGACACGGTGCGCCTCAACGTGCGGGGCACCGAGCACGTGCTCCCCGCGGTCGTCACCGCGGCCGAGCGTGGCGGCTTCACCGTCACCGACCTCTCGATCACGGCTCCCACGCTCGAGACCGTGTTCATCGACCTCACCGGGAAGGACCTCCGCGAATGACGACGCTCGAAACACCAACACCTGCGACGCCGATCGCGACGAATGACCTCGCCCCGGCGCGCACGCCACGCGCGGCCGCCGTCGTCGCGTTCGGCGCGCTCCTGTCCCGCGACCTCACGGTCACCCGCAAGCACCTGGGCGAGGTCGTGCCCCGCACGCTGCTCCAACCCCTGTTGCTCGTCTTCGTGTTCACGTACGTGTTCCCGAAGATCGGGCAGGGCGTCGGCGGTGCGGTGGGCGACGCGACCGGATCGTTCTCGACGCTCCTCGTCGCCGGGGTCATCGCACTCGCGATCATCTTCCAGGGCATCCAGTCCGTCGCGCTGCCGATGGTCCAGGAGTTCGGTTACACGCGGGAGATCGAGGATCGAGTGCTCGCGCCGCTGCCCGTCTCCCTCGTCGCCTTCGAGAAGATCATCGCCGGCGCGATCATCTCGTTCTTCTCGGCGCTCCTCGTGTTCCCGATCGCCGCGATCGTCCCCGCGACCCCGGTGAACCTCGAGATCGACTGGCCTGTCCTGATCACGCTCATGCCGCTCACCTGCGTGATGGCCGGTGCGTTCGGTCTCACCTTCGGCACGCGGTTCGAGCCCAGGAACGTGCCGATCCTCTTCGGTGTGATCGTCCTCCCCATCACGTTCCTCGGCGCCATCTACTACTCGTGGTCGGCGCTCGAGCCGATCCGGTGGCTCCAGCTGCTCGTGCTCGTGAACCCGCTCGTCTACATGAGCGAGGGGTTCCGGGCCGCGCTGACCCCGTCGGCCCACATGAGCCTGTGGGCGGTGTACGGCGCGCTGACCGGCTTCACGATCCTGTTCACCTGGCTCGGGATCCGTGGCTTCAAGCAACGCGTCGTGACCTGAGTCACACTTCCCCCCTGGGCCTGTTTGAGGTCGCCGGAGTGCGTGGCTATCCTCCTCTCCGTGCCGGGGGCAGTGCATCTCACCTTCTACGGCGTCCGCGGGTCCACGCCGTGCGACGGCGCCCGCTACCAGCGCTACGGCGGCAACACGTCGTGCGTCGCGCTGGAGTCCGAGGGCCACGAGCCGATCGTGTTCGACCTCGGCACCGGCCTGCGCGAGTACGGCGACGTCGTCACCGAGCAGTTCGCGGCCGAGCTCACCGCGAACAACCTCACGAGCCCGTACCGCGCCACGGTGCTCCTGACCCACCTCCACTGGGACCACATCATCGGCCTGCCGTTCTTCACGCCGGTGTTCCGCCCCGATGCCCTGGTCAACCTGTACGGCCCGCGCCAGGAGTCGGGTCCGCTCGCCGAGGTCTTCGCCGGCGTGATGAGGCCGCCGTACTTCCCGATCACCCCGTCGGAGCTCGGCGGCACGCTGAACTTCCACGACACCGGCGTCGACGACTTCGCCGTGAACGGTGCCAAGGTCCGCTCCCGCTGGGTGCGCCACACCGACCCGGCCCTCGGCTACCGGGTCGAGCAGGAGGGGCATGACGGTCACGTACATCTCGGACCACGGCCCCGGGTGCGTCCCCAGGCGACGCCGACGACTTCGTGCCGAACGACGTGCTCGAGCTCTGCGACGGCACCGACGTGCTGATCCACGACGCGCAGCACACGACGCACGAGTACGAGGCCAAGCGCCACTTCGGCCACTCCACGATCGAGTACGCCGTCCTCGTGGCGAAGGAGGCGGGGGCGAAGACGCTCGCGCTCTTCCATCACTGCCCGAGCCACGGCGACACCGACCTCGACCTGATCCTCGAACACGCGCGCGAGCACTCGGCGCAGACCAACGGACCCGACGTCATCGCAGCCCACGACGGCCTGCGCCTCGACCTGGGGAGCCAGTGAGCGAGAGCCCGTCCGACGCCGACGAGCAGATCTACCGTCCCGACGCCGACGAGTTCCGCTCCGTCCTCGGACAGTTCGCCACCGGGGTCACGATCATCACGGCGGTCGACGACGGTGAGCCCGTCGGCGTGGCGGCCAACTCGTTCACCTCGGTGTCGCTCGACCCGCCCCTCGTGCTGTTCTGCGTCGCTGCGCACGTCGTCCACCTGGCCGCGCATCGAGCGGGCTCGCAAGTTCGCCGTGAACATCCTCGGCGAGCACCAGGAGGAGCTGTGCGGTCTCTTCGCGAAGAAGGGCGCCGACCGGTTCGGGCAGACCGACTGGCATCTCGGGCGTCGGTGGCTCGCCGGTGCTCCACGACACGCTCGCGTACCTCGACTGCGAGTTCTGGAACGAGTACGACGGCGGCGACCACATCATCGTGGTCGGCCGCGTCCTCGACCTCGGGCGTGCACTCCGACACCGGCCCGCTGCTCTTCTTCCGCGGCAAGTACGGCCGCCTCGCCGACGGCTGAGCGAGCGTTCGCCGTGGCCGAGCCGCTCGCGGGACGGGTGGTCGTCGTGGTCGGCGAGGACGGCACGAAGGTCGGTGCTGCCGTGCGCGTCCTCACCGACGCCGGTGCCCGCGCCGCCGGCTTCGTCGGCGATCCGGGGACCGAGCGCTGCCGCGCTCGCCGAGATGGTCGCCGAGCTGTTCCCCGAACGGTCGGGCGACGCTCCGGAACCCGCCTGACCGCAGACTGCTCGCGGGAAGGGTCCCGGGCAACCCCACTGGTACTGTCGAGCCGTCGCCCCGAGCGCGTCCGAGCTGCCGGGGACGACCCAAGAGAGCGAGTCGGCGAGTGGTGGATCGGGAGCGCGAGCTGCGGCGGGCCGGCTGGCGACTCATGCTCGAGGCGCTGCGCACCCAGCGTGGATGGGTCATCGGCGGGGTCGTCGCCGGCATCCTGTGGACCGCCGCGAAGATCTCGGTGCCGCTGCTCGCGGCAGCGGCGATCGACCAGGGGATCATCCCCGGGGACACCGAGGCGATCGTCCTGTACTCGATGCTGATCATCGTGGTGGGCGCGTTCCAGGCCGTCGGCACCGGTGGTCGCCGCTATGCCGCGTTCCGCATCTCGTACCGCGTCGAGAGCGATCTGCGCGAGCGACTGTTCGCGCACCTCCAGCGGCTGCACTTCGCGTTCCACGACCGTGCCCAGACCGGACAGCTCATGGCGCGGGCGAACACCGACATCCAGCAGGTGAACACACTCGTCGTGCTGCTGCCGCTGTTCGCGGCGAGCCTGCTCATCGTGCTCGTGGTCGTCGTGATCATGCTGCTGCAGAGCGTCACCCTCGCGCTGCTGGCGCTCGGTGCGCTGCCCTTCCTCAACATCGCCGCGACCCGGTTCTCGCACCGGATCGCGCCCGTCTCGCTGCACCTGCAGGAGGAGCTCGGTGACCTCTCGGGCGTCGTCGAGGAGACGGTCGCCGGCGTGCGGGTCGTGAAGGGCTTCGGCGCCGAGCAGCTCCAGGCCCGCCGGCTGGAGGCCGAGGCCGACGACGTCCTCGAGAAGGCACTCGAGGGGGCGCGGCTGCGCTCCCGCTTCCTCCCGCTCGTCGACTTCCTCCCGGCCCTCGCGCTCGTCGCGATCCTCTGGTACGGCGGGCACCTCGTGCTCGACGGCGACCTCGCGATCGGCGACCTGGTCGCGTTCAACTCGTTCATCCTGATGCTCATCTGGCCGCTGCGGATGGCCGGCATGCTGCTGGCCCAGGCGAGTCGCGCGTCGGCATCGGCAGGCCGGATCCATCAGATCCTCTCGACCGACCCGGCCGTGGTTGATCCGCCGGACCCGAGGCCGCTCCCGGCGAACGGGTCCGGGGAGCTGCGGTTCGAAGGTGTCGCGTTCGCGTACGGCGACGGGCCATCGGTGCTCGCCGGGCTCGACCTCGTCGTGCGGGCCGGTGAGGCGGTCGCGGTCGTCGGTCCGACCGGGAGTGGAAAGACGACCATCGCGCGCCTGGTCTCGCGCTTCTACGACGTCCGCGCCGGCTGCGTGATGGTCGACGGCGTCGACGTGCGCGACGTGAAGGTGCGTGAGCTGCGACGGCAGGTCGGCATCGTGTTCGAGGACACGTTCCTGTTCACGGATACCGTCGCCGAGAACATCGCGTTCGCGGACCCCGAGGCGCCGCTGGAGCACGTGCGACGGGCCGCCCGACTCGCGGGCGCCGACGATTTCGTGAGCGCACTGCCCGACGGCTACGACACGGTGATCGGCGAGCAGGGCTTCTCGTTGTCGGGTGGGCAGCGCCAACGCATCGCGATCGCGCGTGCGGTCCTCGCGGATCCGCGTGTGCTGATCCTCGACGACGCGACCTCGTCGGTCGACCCCACCAAGGAGCACGAGATCCGCGCCGCGCTCGGTGAGGTGATGAGTGGTCGGACCACGCTGATCATCGCCCACCGCGCGGCCACGATCGCGCTGGCCGATCGCGTGGTGCTGATCGACGGCGGACGGGTCGTCGCCGAGGGCACACACGACGAGCTGCTCGCGTCGTCGGCGAAGTACCGCGACGTGCTGGCGCAGTCCGACGGACTGGCCGAGGCGGCGTCGTGAGAGGCGCCGGACGCGGCGGATTCGGGGTCCACGCGGTCGAAGAGTCGCTGACCCGCGACGAGGCCCGCGGGGTCCTGCGCCGGTTGGCGCGGATGCTGCGCCCCTGGAGGGGACGGGTCGTCGGATCCGTCGGGCTCCTGGTGGGTCAGACCGCGTGCTTGCTGGCGGGTCCGGCGCTCGTCGCCTACGGCATCGACTCGGGTCTGCGCGCGAACGACCCCGGTGCCCTCAACCTCGCCGCACTCGCATACCTCTGCGTCGCTGTTGCCGCGCTGTTCTTCGGACGGGCCTCGATCTGGGCGATCGCGCGGATCGGCGAGCAGTTCCTCCGTGACCTGCGCGTCCGCGTGTTCCACCACCTGCTCACGCTCGGCCTCGACTTCTACGAGCGCGAGCGCACCGGGCGACTCGTGTCTCGGCTCACGTCCGACGTGGACGCACTGCAGGAGCTCGTCCAGCAGGGCCTCGCGATGTTCGTGCAGAACGCTCTGCTTGTTCTTCGGCGCCGTCATCGTGATCTTCGTGCTGAGCTGGCAGCTCGCCTTGTGCATCCTGGTCCTCGTGCCGCCGATCGTCCTCGCGACCAGGTGGTTTCGCCGGGCGGCGAACCGCGCGTACCTCGAGGTGCGGGAGCGCATCGGCGCGAACCTGACGACGCTGCAGGAGGGTCTGGCGGGCGTGCGCGTCGTCCAGGCGTTCGGGCGCGAGCGCTCGTTCGCCGGCCGCTTCCGCGAGACGAACGAGGCCCAGTTCGACGCCAACCTCGAGACAGTCAAGATCTCGACCAGGTACTTCCCGTTCATCGAGTTCTGCGGCGTCGTCGGTGTGGCGATGATCGTCGGCATCGGCGGCCTCTTCGTCGACCAGGGAGATCCTCACCGTCGGCGCGGTCGCAGCGTTCATCCTCTACCTGAACAACTTGTTCGAGCCCGTGCAGCAGCTCGGCCAGCTCTACAACACCCTGCAGTCGGCCGCCGCCGCGCTGTACAAGCTGTTCGGGCTGCTCGACACGCCGGCCTCGATCGGTGAGCGCCCGGGCGCGGTCGACCTCCCCGAGCGCGGCGCGTTCGAGGTCGAGGGCGTCTCGTTCGGGTACGCCGACGGTCCCGACGTGCTGCACGACGTGTCGCTGCGGGTGGAGCCGGGTGAGCGCATCGCCCTGGTCGGGCCCACGGGCGCGGGGAAGTCGACGCTCGCGAAGCTCGTCGCCCGCTTCTACGACCCCCGGTCCGGCGTCGGTCCGCTACGGCGGTGTCGACCTGCGCGACGCGACCCTGGCGTCCCTGCGGAAGCGGATCGTCGTCGTCCCGCAGGAGGGCTACCTGTTCGCCGGCACGATCCGCGAGAACGTACGCGTCGGGCGGCCGGAGGCGACCGACGAAGAGGTCGACGCCGCGCTCGAGGTGCTCGGGATCCGCGAGCGGTTCGCTTCGCTCCGGGAGGGGCTCGACACCGAGGTGCGCGAGCGGGGGAGCCGCCTCTCGGCCGGGGAACGCCAGCTCGTCTCCCTCGCGCGCGCGGCGCTGGTCGATCCCCCGGTGCTCGTCCTCGACGAGGCGACGTCGAACCTCGACCCTGGCACCGAGCACACGGTCGAGCGCGCGCTCGAGGCGCTGACCGAGCGTCGCACCGTCTTCGTCGTCGCCCACCGTCTCTCGACCGCGGCCCGTGCCGACCGCGTCGCCGTCGTCGACGACGGCCGCATCGTCGAGGTCGGCCCTCACGACGAGCTCGTCCGGACGCGAAGGCAGGTACGCGAGCCTCTGGGCCAGCTGGAGCAGCAGCCAAGCCAGGGCGTCCTAGCTCCCCCTGGCAAGTTCGGCGCGCCCTACTCGAAGGCGATCGCGGGCTCCAGGCGGTGGGCGAACCGACGCAGGGTGCGCAGCAGGGTGAGGCCGAGCACGATGATCAGCAGGGCGTTGAACAGCGCGCCGGCGGCGTCCCAGGCCAGGGATGTCGCGACGTAGTACGACCAGTAGTGCTGCGCGGTGTCGACGACACCGAGCCCGGGGCGCCAGAGCGTCGGGCCGTCACCCTGGAACAGCGGCCACGACCAGAGGTTGAGGATCGCCCCGTAGGCGAAGCCCCACAACCATCCGAACGCCGGCGACGACGCCGACCTCGACGTGCGGCTCGAGCCGGCACGTCCAGCGGCCGAGCACGCCGGACGTCGCGCCCATGGCGCCGAGTCCGAGCATCTGGAACGGGAGCCACGGCCCGATCCCTCCCGTGATGAACGCCGAGGCGGCCATGGCGGTGAGCCCGAGCAGCAGTCCGAAGCGTGGACCGAACGCGACGCCGCCCAGGACCACGAGGAAGAAGATGCCGGCGTTGTTCCCCGGGAGCTCGACGAGGCGCAGCATCCCGGCGCTCGCCGCGAGCACGCCGAGCACCGCGACCGTCGCCCCGTTCATCGTCCCGCGTCGCACCTCGAGCGCCAACGCGGCGACGACGAGGATGCTGATCGCCGCGGTCCACAGCGGCGCGTCGGTGCTGTGCGCGGCATCGGGAAACGCGGTCGACGGCAACCAGAACGGGTAGAGGAACGCCGCGACGCCGACCACGCCGACGAGCACGTACACGAGCGCGGGGCGCAGGCGCTCGGTCACGTTCGCTCCAGCTCGGCCGCGACCTGCTCCACCGTCAGGAACGGCGGGAGCACCCGGAGCACCTGCGGTGCGAACAACGATCCGGTGAGCACCTCGCGGGTCGGACCGTCGGCGACGACGTCGCCGTCGCCGAGCACGACCACACGTGAGGCGCACCGAGCGGCGAGCTCCACGTCGTGCGTCGCCAGCACCACCGCACCACCGGCGGCCGCGTGCTCGCTCACGGCCCGCTCGAGCGCCGCGCGCGACGAGGCGTCCATGCCGCGGGTCGGCTCGTCGAGCAGCAGCACGTCGGCGCCGCCCACCGCGACCGCGGCGATCGCGACACGCTGGCGCTCCCCGCCGGCCAGGCTCCGCGGGTGGCGCTCGGCGAGGTGGGCGATGCCGAGCCGGTCCAGCCACGCATCGACCGAACCGGTGTCCCGGCGGCCGAGGAGCTTGAGCGTCTCGGCGACCTCTCGTCGGACCGTCGGGGAGAACAGCAGCGTGCTCGGGTCCTGGGGGACGTACGCAACGGTGCCGGTCGGCACCACCTGTCCTCGGTGGGCCCGGTCGAGCCCCGCGAACGCGCGCAGGAGGGTGGTCTTCCCGGCGCCGTTGCGCCCGAGCAGCGCGACGACCTCGCCGGCGCCGGACCTCGACGTCGAGGCCGTGCAGCACCGCCCGCCCACCGAGCTCGACGACGAGGCCCTCGGATGCCACGAGCGCGGCGCCGGGGGTGCGACCGTCGGTGGCTGGCGCGTCCGGATCGTCCACGGACAGGTTCGTGGTGGCAGCGAGCGCGCGGGCGTCGCGCACCGTCAACGGCGGCGGCACCCAGCCGAGCAGGCGTCCGAGCCGAGTGACCGGCGGCGCCCCGGGATACGTGGCGAGCGCGTCGGCGACGCCCGTCGGAGCGGGCACTGCACCGACGCCGAGCACGACCGCGCGGTCGGCGAGCGGCG
This sequence comes from uncultured Acidimicrobiia bacterium, assembly GCA_963809885.1. Taxonomy (GTDB): domain Bacteria; phylum Actinomycetota; class Acidimicrobiia; order IMCC26256; family PALSA-555; genus JALHSW01. The sequence goes on from CAWELA010000003.1 coordinate 57,299, forward strand.
CGGCGCGCTCCAGGCGGTGCTCGGCGAGCAGCACGGTCGTGCCGAGGTCGGCGTTGAGGCGCGCGACCGCGGCGAGCACGTCCTCGGCACCCTGGGGGTCGAGCTGCGACGTCGGCTCGTCGAGGACGAGTGCGGACGGCGATGCCGCGAGCGCGCCCGCGATCGCGACGCGTTGGCGTTCGCCGCCCGACAGCGTCGTCGGCGCGCGCCGGCGGAGGTGCGCGATGCCGAGCGCGTCGAGCGTCTCCTCGACCCGACGGCGCATCGCGGTCTCCGAGAGGCCGAGGTTCTCGAGCACGAACGCGATGTCGTGCTCGACCTCGTCGACGACGAGCTGTGCCTCCGGGTCCTGGCTCACGAACCCCACGACGTCGGCGAGCTCGCGCGGGTGGTGGCTGCGGGTCGAGCGCCCGAAGGCCACGACGTCGCCGCTGAATCGCCCACCGGTCGCGTGCGGGACGAGGCCGTTCGCGGCCCGGAGCAGTGTGCTCTTGCCCGAGCCCGAGTCGCCGACGACGAGCAGGATCTCGCCCGCGGCGACCTCGAGGTCGACGTGCTCCAGCGCCGCCGGTCCGTCGGGGTAGGCGAAGGAGACGTCCTGGTAGGAGATCGCGCTCATGCCGGCGCCATCCCCGGCTCGGGCGACGTCGAACGGGGCTCCGGGTTCGGTCGCCCGCTCCAGCCGCGCGCAGCGCGGGCCGACGGGTCAGCGGCGCGAGCAGCGGGAGGAAGGCGAGCGCGGGCAGGAGGCCGAAGGTGGGCCAGGCCACCGGGCTGGGGCTCCACGTCAGCGTGTCGTCGCCGGTGAGCACCAGCACCCCGAGCAGCACGGGCGCGAGCAGGGTGCCGGCGATGCACCAGCGGTCCGCCGCGGCGAGGCGGCGCGGACGGTAGCGGATGCGTCCGGTCTCGCGGGACGCGACCCGGACGGTCACGACGAGCCCGAGCAAACCGACCGCCCCCAGCACGAGCGCGACCGTGTCCTCGCGTGCGACGAGCGCCACGAACGCGCTCCCCAGCGCGACGAGCGACGCCGCGCCGGCCCAACCGGCCCCGCGCTCGCGTGCCGTCGCGCCGCCGTGCGCGAACCCGCGTGAGTCGAGCGACTCGGCCAGCGTCACCGCCTGCTCGAGGCCGCGCTCCAGGACCGGGACGACTTGACGCACGAGCCTGCCGCGCCGCACGACCGCGTCCTCCGGTGCGGGCGCGGTCGGCCTCCCGGACGTCGCGGATCGCCTCGATGGTCGAGGGGACGAACGCCAGCGCGACCACCACGATCAGCCCGAGCTCGTAGAACGCGCGCGGCGTCGTCTGCACGAGCTCGTAGTGCGAGACGACCGCGTTGAACGCGGCGAACACCGCGATGATCCCGACGACGACGAGCCCCTCGGAGCCGGCCTGCAGCACGACCGGCGCAGTGGTGGAACCACCGACCGTGAAGCCACCCAGGAAGTCGGGCAGCGTGAACGACGGTGTCGTGAACAGCACATCGGTGTTGCCGTGCGTCGTGAGCGCGATGAGCACGACGCGGAACACCGCGAAGAACACCGCGACACCCACGAGGATCGGGAACGCGCGCGCGTACGGGCCGTCGAGCCCGTGCTCGGCGACGACCAACCACGCGATCCCGATGACGAGGAGCACGTACACCGGGCTCGGCGCGAGCTGGAGTGCGAGCGCGGCCGCCAGGGCCCAGACGACCCAGGTCACGGCGTGCCACGGGCGCCCAGGATCTCGGGTGGCCGGGTTGCGCGGCGGGGTCCGGGCATCGCCGGCGCGTGCACCGTCGGGGGCTTGCGTCCTTGGCACCGTTCTCCAGTAATGTCCGCAGCGACAGCGGTCACCCACGGCCCGGATGCCGTGGGTGGTCCCGGTTCCGTCTCGCCCCGCTTCGGCGGGAGGGGCGATCCGGGGCGGGGGAAGTCGGTGCGAGACCGACGCTGACCCGCAACTGTGAGCGGTACCGAGCTCGGGCGACCGGGCCGGGACCGTGAGCCAGGCTACCTGCCGCCGTCCGCCGGGCCACCGGCGCTCCCGAAGTGGGAGGCCGCTCCATCCGAGCGGTCACATATGGCCCTCGTGGACCAGGGGCCGGCGGAGGAAACCTCTCATGGCACGTTTCGTGCGCGCAGCGCTCGTTGTCGCGATCGTCTCCGCGTCGTTCGCGTCGCTCGCCGGCGCACCGGCGTCCGGTGCGAGCGCACCGGTCACCAACGGAGTCGCGTGGCTCCGGTCCCTGCAGCAACCCGACGGCGGGTTCGAGACCGAGGGCTTCCCCGGCTTCGAGAACGCCGACGCGATCCTGGCGCTCGCGCAGTCGGCGCAGTCCGGTTCGAGCTGGGACGCCGCCGCGGCGCGCGCCGCGGTCCTCGGCACCTCGACGTCGGCCGGCAAGACCCCGCTCGACTCGGTCGATGCCTATGCGTCGGGTTCGATCGACCCGGGGGAAGCCGGGAAGATCATCGCGCTGGTGACGAACCCCCTCGCGATGGACCCGACCGCCTTCGATCCGTCGGGCGACGGCACGGTCGATCTCACGGCCCAGCTCGGCACTCCCGGCGCCGACGACAAGTGGGGCGTCTCGCTCGGTGCGTTCAACACGATCCTGTTCGCGATCCGGGGCTACGCGGCGTTCGCGTCGGTCCCGGATGCAACCATCACGGTCGTCCGCAACGCGCAGAAGAGCGACGGCAGCTGGTCGTACGACGGCGACAACACCGGGACGAACGGCGGCGCCGACACCACCGGACTCGCGGTGCAGGCGCTGCTCGAGTCGGGAGTCGCCGCGGCGGATGCCGACGTCACCCAGGCACTCGACTACCTGGAGGCGCAGCAGCAACCGAGTGGCGCGTGGACCGACGGGTTCTCCGAGAACCCGAACTCGACCGCGGTCGCGTTGCTCGCGCTGTCGGCCGCGGGTCGGACCGGCACGCTGGCCGCCGGCGACGCCTACCTGCTCGGCGTCCAGCAGAGCGACGGGCACTTCGCCGGTCCCTACGACGACGCGACCCCCAACACGTTCGGCACCGCGCAGGCGGTGCAGGCGCTCGTGCGGACCGGGATCCCCGACGCCACCACGTACGCGCATCCGCGGACGGTGCCCGCGGCGACGGGTGGAGGAGCGCTGACGCTCGAGACCGACCGCGGAGTTCTCGAGAACGTCAGCGGCAGTCGATCCTGCGACGGTGGCGGCGCCACCAGCCGGGGTGATCTTCCCCAAGGGCCTGGTCTCGTTCTCGGTGACCGAGCTCGACGACGGGGAGACCGTCGCGGTTCGGCTCACGCTGCCGGTCGGTACGACGCTGTCGCGCTACTTCAAGCTCATCGGCTCGACGTGGTCCGATGCGACGTCGCTCGCGTCGTTCAGCGGGAACGTGGTGACGCTCGCGCTCACCGACGGGGGCGCCGGTGACGCCGACGGGGTGGAGAACGGTGTGATCGTCGACCCGAGCGGACCGGCCGTCGTCGGGGCGGTGGTCTCGCCCGACGCAGTGGTCTCGCCCGATGCGCTGCTGCTCGTTCCCCGGTTCACCGGATGAGTCGGCTCGTGCGGATCGCTGCGCTGTGCGCACTGGTCGCGGGGGTGACGTTCGTCGCCGCCGCACCGGCACCCGCCGCGGGATCGAGTCGCGCGGTCGTGAACGTGAGTGGGAGCAACCACGTCATCAGCTTCAACGGCTCGATCAGCGGCATCGGCGCACTGCAGATGGTCGCGAGCGTGGCCACCATCTCGTACGGCGGCCAGGGGACCGCCGTGTGCAGCATCAACGGGGTGGGCAATCCGGCAGTCCCCGGGCAGTGTCTCGGCGAGCAGGGTGATGGGCGGTACTGGTCGTACTGGCGCGCGAGCCCGGGCGCCGGCGGCTTCTCGTACTCCGGAGGCGGTGCCGGCGGCACGTCGGTGGCGGACGGTTGGGTGGAGGGCTGGAACTTCGGTACCGGGCCACCGCCGTTCTCCTCCTTCTGCGCGGTCGCGGGTTGCGCTCCGCCCCCGCCGCCGCCGCCGCCGGTGACGACGCCGCCGACCGCGGCGCCGGTCGGCGCAGCCGGCGGGAGCGCGGCCGCGGCGACGACCGGCGACACCAAGGCCGCGGGACCGAAGTCCGGCGACGGCAAGCAGTCGGGGTCGGGCAAGAAGTCGGGCGGCGAGGGGAAGGGCAACGGGTCCCCGGGCTCCGACCCGGGCTCGGCCGGCGGAGCGGGGTCGAACGCCTCGGGCAAGGACGGCCGAGGCGCGGGGCGGGACAGCCAACAGGCCTCCGGGCCGCTCGTGTCGCGCCCCGACGACAGTGGCTCACCCTGGGGCGTTGCCGTCGCGGCGGGCGCGTTCGCCGCGCTGGGCGCCGGTGGCTTCGTGCTCCGCAGGCGTCGACGGATGTCGGTCCCGCTCGACTAGTCCGCGAGTACGGGAAACCCGGCCTGGCTGAAGGCGTCGTACCCCTCCGAGATGATGCCAAGATCACCGGATGGGGGAACCGATGGAGAAGAAGCGAGGAACGGAGACCTCGAACTTCGGTGTCGGTCGCCGTGAGAGCCACGACGCATCAACCTTCTATGCGCGGTTCACGCCACCCGAGCTCTCCGATGACGACACGATCAACCCCGTAGCGGTCCGCGATCGAATCTTCGTTGGCAACGCGAGGCACATGTCAGACGATCAGGTCGCTGATGCCTCGGTAGCGCTCGTCGTGACTTCGCCGCCGTACTTCGCGGGCAAGGCGTACGAGGAAGATATGGGGCGAGGTCACGTTCCCGCCACATACTTCGAGTACCTCGGCCTGCTCGAAGCCGTGTTCGCGAAATGCGTCGAAAAGCTCGAGCCTGGCGGCCGCATGGCCATCAACGTCGCGAACCTCGGGCGCCGTCCATATCGCTCACTCTCCTCCGACATCATCACGATGGTGCAGGATCTCGGTCTTCTCCTCCGTGGCGAAATCATCTGGCAGAAGGCTCGTGGGGCTTCGGGTTCGTGCGCGTGGGGCTCCTTCCAGAGCCCGACGAATCCTGTGCTGCGAGATCTGACGGAACGTGTCGTCGTCGCCAGTAAGGGTCGCTTCGATCGAGCCAAGACTCGCAAGGAGCGCGAGAAGGGCGACCGGCCTTCACAGGTGTCGTTGTTCAAGGAAGAGTTCATGGAAGCGACCATTGACCTCTGGGAGATTCCTCCTGAGATGGCCACTCGCGTGGGCCATCCTGCGCCGTTTCCCGTAGAACTTCCGCAGCGACTCATCGAGCTCTACACCTATCGTGACGATCTCGTCCTCGACCCGTTCATGGGATCCGGGACCACAGCAGTCGCCTCGATTCGAACGCAGCGTTCCTACGTCGGGTTCGACACGGAGGAGAAGTACGTCGAGGCGGCCAACGATCGCTGCACGGTCGAACGTGAGCGGCTCGAGGAGCATCGTCCTTGGTCGAACTACGTCGACCTTTCGAGCGCACCGGATGAGGTCGAGGCCCTGCCGCACCAACAGCGTTCCGTGAAGGAGGGGCAGAAGGCGCAAGAAATCGCCCGTGAGGTCCTCGAGCGCTGCGGATTCACGATCCTCGACAAGAACCAGCGAACGAAGAGTGGCGTCGAAATCGACTTCGTCGCCGCGGACGCTGATGGGAAGGAATGGAACGTCGACGTGTCCGGCGCCTTTACGAGCACGCGCGCCGGGCTCCGTCGGACCGACACACTGTGGAAGTCGATCGGGAAGGCCGCTGCGGTGAGCTCTCCCACGAAACCCTTCCTGCTCCTGACCACTGACCTGCCAGTGCCCGGCAGCGCGGGTGATGCCGCGCTCAAGGCGACGCGTGAGCACGAGATCATCCACGACGCGATCGAGATGCTGAGTCCCGCCGGTCAGGAGCGTCTCGCGAAGTACGCCGCGGGTGGTTGGACGGACCGGACCGATGGCGATCTCTTGCCGCCCGATCGCCCGTGAGCGAGATTCACGGCTCGACCCGCCCAGGGCGCATCGCCTTTGCGGTGATCCGTCGCGACCCGCCTGAGGTGTTCGTCGCCGAGGACGAGTACGTCCTGACGCGACTGCTCGCACTCAATGTCGTCGCGGCGAGTCATCCGGAATCGCTCCCCTCGCCGGAGATCGTTGACGACCTACGGAACTGCTTGCTGGAGGAACGGTGGGGTGACGCGGTGGTCCGTTGGCTCGAGTGCACCGACGAGGCGATCGACGCGTATCCCGACGAGGAGATCTGGACCGAGGCGCGCCTTAACGCTGAGCGCGCGTCGCTCGAGGTCCGGATGGCACCGCTGTTCAAGGACTGACAGGTCGTCGATGTCGGAGTTCCAGTCCCTCGCCGGACAGCAGGGCCGCCAGTTCTCCGATCAGTGCGACATCGTCCTGCAGAGTGAGGGGTTCGAGCTGCAGGGCGCGCTCCGGCTCCCGGAGGTGGGCGTCGAGATCGACAGGGTTGCAACGACGACCCGAGGGCTGACCGTCTGGTTCGAGTACAAGGGGAGCTTCCGAGGTGACACGCCGGGCCTACGTCGCACCGACACGCTCAAGAAGGCGATCGCGAACGGTGCACTGATCGAGGCGATCGCCGGGCATCCGCCCTACGTGGTGCTCACGTCGCACGTCCCAGATCGAGGTTCGGGTCGTGCCATGCTCGACACCGCGCTCCGTCTCGGGATCATGAGTGACGTGATCTGCGTGAACGACCCAGCCGCAGTTCGCCGTCTCCGTTCGCTCTGAGCGGATCGATCGATCCGGGTTCAACCCGAGTGCCTTGCCACACTCCCGACCTCCTACCCTCGTCGTGACGTGATCGACCTCGGACCTGCCGCCCTCGGCGCGACCCGCGATGCCGCGAGCAACCTCTACCTGCTCGTCGCGTTCGGCGGCGGGATCATCTCCTTCCTCTCCCCGTGCGTGCTGCCGATCGTCCCGGGCTACCTGAGCCTCGTCTCCGGGCTGACGCTCGGTGAGATCGAGGAGGCACAGGCGACGCAGCTCAAGCGCATCGCGCTCGATGACCGCGCTGTTCGTCGCCGGGTTCACCGCGGTGTTCGTGGTGCTCGGGCTCGCGACCACCGCCGTCAGCCAGTCGCTGTTCGAGAACCAGTCGACCCTGACGCGCATCTCGGGTGGTCTCGTGCTCCTGATGGCCGCGTACCTCGCCGGGTCGCAGCTGCTGACGACGCCGCGCCTCTACCAGGAGTTCCGGTTCCAGCCGCACCTCGAGCGGTTCGGGCCCATCGCCGCACCCGTCGCCGGCGTCGCGTTCGGCCTCGGCTGGACGCCGTGCATCGGGCCCATCCTCGGGACGGTGCTCGGGTTCGCGGCGACCGGTCAGGAGCTCGGGCGCGCCGCGCTGCTGCTCACCGCCTACTCGCTCGGGCTCGGCGTCTCGTTCCTCGTCGTCGGCCTGGCGTTCGGGCGCTTCGCCGCGCCGCTCGGCTGGGTCAAGCGACACTCGAAGGCGCTCACCCTCGTCTCGGCCGCGATCCTCGCGGTGTTCGGCGTGATCTTGCTCACCGACCAGCTGTCCGTCGTGACCGCACGGATCCAGGACGTGATGGAGTCGCTCGGCCTCGACTCCCTCATCGAGATCGGCTGACGCGCCGCCGCGGTTCAGCCCTTCGAGGTGTCGTTGCCCGAGTCGTCAGTTCGCGGCGTCGCTCGCCGCATCGTCCGTCTTCGTCGCGGTCGTGGTGGTGGTCGCGGCCTCGGCCGCTTCGGGTGTGGGCGGCGTCTCGGCGGCCGGGTCACTCGACGCGACGTCCCCGGCGGCGGAGTCCTGGGGTGCCGGAGCCGTCGGCGCGGCCTCGGTCGCGGGCGGGACGTACTTCCCGCGGGACGCTCGCCACGCGGTGACCGTCAGGGCGCCGAGGCCGAGGACCGCCGCCGCGGCCCAGACGAGCATGCCGATGCCCGGCAGCAGCGCGAGCACGCGCAGGATGGCCCAGCCGGCGAAGAACGCACCGAAGATGTTGCGCGGGGCCTTGATCATGAGGCGGCCGAGGAACAGCGCGCTCGTGACGTAGCCGAGGGCACCGAGCACGCCGAGCGCGCCGCCTGTCCCCAGACCGAGTGGCAGTCCCAGGAGCGAGACGGACGCGAAGAACGCGATCGCCGGGAGCGCGATCCAGAGGATCACACCCCAGCCGATCGACTTGCCGGCCGAGGTGCGCACGGTCGCGGCCGCCGTGTCGAAGGGCCGGGCGAACAGCGCGAGGAGCACGACGCCGAGGATCGCGGTCGAGATGGTCACCGCGAGCCAGATCAATCCGAGCAGCGTGAACCCGAACGCGGTGAACATCCCGGTGGCGTCGATGTTCTTGACCTCGCCGCGGACGGTCGCGCCCCACGCGACGCGCGGCTCCGTCGACGACTGCACGTCCCCGGTGATCACCGCGCCGTCCTGGATCACGGCCCGACCCGAGAGCACCGCCACGTCGCCGTCGACGCGGCCCGAGATGCGGGCGTCACCGTCGATCACGAGCACGCTGTCGCCCACCGATCCCGTGATGTACGCGTTCCCGCTCACGACCAGGACACCACCGGTCGTGGAGCCGTCGACGTACGCGTTCCCGTCGATCGCGACGACTGCGGTGTCGAGCGACTCGCCTTCCGCGACGTAGACGTTCCCGACGCCGATGCGGCGGTCGGACGCCCGGGCGCGGATCCCCTGACCGCCGCCGCTCTGGGCAAGCGCCGGCCCTGCACTCACCATGACGATGGCCCCGACCGCGCAGGCGGCGAGCAGCACCCGACGGAGCCGGCGGCCCCGGGAGCGGATGAGGGCGGACTGAGGACGGATCGGTGTGCGCATGCGGGGGAGCGTAGGGGCGATCCAGGGGCTAGCGTGGAGAACCATGTTCTCCCAACCGGAAAACCTCGCTGGTACTGCGGGGGCGGCATCCTGGCGCGACCGGGCGCTCGAGCGGTCGCTCGAAGCACCCAGGGCGCGGTCGGTGGACCGGCTCGAGCGTCTGGTCGGCGCGGCCCGCGACCTCGCGAACGAGACCGGCACCTCCGGCTTCACGGTGGCGCAGGTCGCGCAGCGCGCCGGCCTGTCGCTGAAGAGCTTCTACCGGTGCTTCGCCGGCAAGGACGATCTGCTCGTCGCGCTCCTCGAGGAGGACAGCCGGCTCGGCGCGGTGATCCTCGCCGAGGTGGTCGACGCGCACACCGAGCCGGACGCGCGCCTGCGCGCGTACGTCGTCGGGATCTTCGAGCTGCTCACCCATCCGGGCGCGCTCGGGTACGCCGGGGTGCTCGTGGGCGAGCACCGCCGGCTCTCCGAGGCCCGGCCCGACGAGATGCGGAGCGCGCTCGCACCGATGGTCGACCTGCTCGCGCAGGAGATCGCGGGCGCCGTCACCACCTCCGAACCGGCGCGCGACGCGCACATCGTGTTCGCCCTGCTGCTCGAGGGCATCCACGAGGTCACGCTCGGTCGGGTCGAGCCCCGCGACGAGGCCGACTACCTGTGGCGGTTCTGCCGCGGTGCCCTCCACGGTGTGGCGCGCCGCGCCGAGGGCGCGATCGAGGAGGAACGGTGAACGACCCGAGCGCCCTGCTGTTCGACCCCGGCGCGGCCGATGCGCCCCAGGACGCGTACCGCCAGATCCGGGAGCAGTGCCCGGTCGCGCGCGTCCCCGGGCTCATGGGCGGTGAGACCGTCTACATCGCCAAGTACGAGGACGTGATCTGGGCGCTGAAGCACCCCGAGGTCTTCTCGTCGGCGATCGGCGCGGTGGACATCGGCCAGGACCAGCCGCTCATCCCGCTGCAGGTCGATCCCCCGGAGCACGCGCAGTACCGCCGGCTCCTCGACCCCGAGTTCTCCCCGAGGCGGATGCGCGAGCTCGAGCCCGACGTGCGCGTGCTGGTGAACCAGATCATCGACGGGTTCGTCGACCGGGGGGAATGCGAGTTCCACGAGGACTTCGCCACGCCCTTGCCCTCGACGATCTTCCTCCGGCTCATGGGGCTGCCGCAGTCGGACCTCGCGACCTTCCTCCAATGGCGTGACGACACGATCCGCCCCGCCGCCGATACGCTCGAGCAGGCCGCCGAGATCCGCGACGCGGTCGGCACCAAGATCACCGAGTACTTCACCGAGCAGCTCGCGGCGAAGCGCGCGAACCCCGACGACGGGCTGCTGTCCCGCATCGCGGTCGGGGAGGTCGACGGCCGCCCGCTCACGCACGACGAGATGCTCGGGACGTGCCACCTGCTGCTGCTCGGTGGTCTCGACACCGTGACGGCCACGCTCGATTGCATGATCGCCTACCTCGCCCGACACCCTGACGAGCGGGCCCGCCTCATCGCGGATCCGGCGCTCCTCGACGGCACGGTCGAAGAGCTGCTGCGCACCGAGACCCCGGTCACGATGCTGCCGCGCACCGTGAAGGTCGATGCGACGATCGGCGGCGTCGACATGAAGGCAGGCGACGGGTGTGTCCTGCTCATCGGGGCCGCCAACGGCGACGACGCGGAGTTCGACGCGGCCGACGGCGTCGACTTCGAGCGAAGCGCGAACCGCCACCTCGCGTTCGGCGGTGGCCCGCACCGATGCCTGGGTTCGCACTTTGCCCGGCTCGAGCTGCGCGTCGGCCTCGAGGAGTTCCACCGCCGGATCCCCGACTACCGCATCAAGGAAGGCGCGGAGATCCACTACTCCCCGGGTATCCGCCAGGCCGACCACCTCCCCTTGGTCTGGTAGCGGTCACGCCGCGACGAGTTTCGCGGTAACAAGGCAGCCGATGCCGGACGAGCCGAACCACCGCCCGCACCTCCCGCGGATCCTCGCCACGCCGCGCGACGCGCGAGTCGGTCGTGCCGCTCGAGCTGTTCTTCGACCTCGTGTTCGTGCTCGCGTTCACGCAGTGCACCGCCCTCATGGCGGGGGAGCCGACCTGGGTCGGTGTCGCCCGGGGGATGCTCCTGCTCGCGGTCCTGTGGTGGGCCTGGGTCGGGTACGCATGGCTGACGAGCGTCATCGACCCCGAGGAAGGGGCCGTCCGCCTAGTGATGTTCGTCGCCATGGCGGGGCTGATCGTCGCCGCGCTGTGCGGCCCGGCAGCCTTCGGTGCCCGCGCCCTGGAGTTCGCGATCGCCTACGGCATCGTCCGTGCGGCGCACATCGCGCTGTTCCTGATCGCGAGTCGCGACGACCCCGACCTGCGCCACTCGGTCGCCGGCCTGGCGGTCAGCTCGGCGATCGGGGTCGGGATCCTGATCGGTGCGTCGTTCCTCGACGGCGCCGCGCAGGCAGCGCTCTGGGGCCTCGCCGTGCTGATCGACTTCGGTGGCCCCGCGCTCTTCGGCTCATCGGGCTGGAAGCTCGTCCCCGGCCACTTCGCCGAGCGGCACAACCTGATCATCATCCTGGCGCTCGGCGAGTCGATCATCGCCCTGGGCGTCGGGTCCACCATCGAGCTCACGCCCGGGGTCGTCACTGCGGCGGTGCTCGGCCTCTTCCTCGCCGCAGCCTTGTGGTGGATCTACTTCGACGTCGTCGCGATCGTGACCCAGCGCCGGTTGGTGGCGGCGACCGAAGGCAAGGCGCGCAACCAGCTCGCCCGCGACTCGTACTCGTACCTGCACTACCCGATGGTCGCCGGGATCGTACTCGCGGCACTCGGACTCGAAGCGACGATCGCCCATGTCGACGATTCGCTCGACGCCGTGCACGCCTTCGCGCTCCTCGGTGGCGTGGCGATCTACCTGCTGGCCCACGTGGCGCTGCGGCTCCGGAACGCACACACGCTCAACCCGCAGCGGTTCCTGCTCGCGCTGGCGCTCCTCGCGTGCATCCCGCTCGCGCTCGAGGTCTCCGCGCTCACGATGCTCGGGATCGTCGATGCGTTGCTGTGGGTGATGATCGCCTACGAGACGTCCCGCTACGACGAGCGTCGCTACAACCTCCGCCACGGGCTCGACGTCGAGATCCCGGGGGCCGTCGCCCCGGAGTCGGACTGAGCCGACCCGGCCCGCTGTGACTCGGTGAACGTGGCGGCGATACCATGAGGGCACGCCGCGGGGTGGAGCAGTCTGGTAGCTCGTCGGGCTCATAACCCGAAGGTCGCGGGTTCAAATCCCGCCCCCGCCACCAACGAACCAGTTCAGAGGCCCCGCTTCGGCGGGGCTTCGCTGGTTTCGGTGACCGCTGCCGGTCTTCTACCGGGTGGCCGGTCGTCCAATACCCCTGTACTGCGCGGCACGCGCCGTCCTCTACCCGAGCGCGAGCATCGCCTCGGCGACCTCGCCGGCCGCCGCATCGGGGATCGCAGTGGCGGCTTCCTCTGGATCGGGCGGCCGCGACTCCACGCGCGGTCAACGATGGCTCGTTCGTACGCACTATCCAGTCCTTCCGGGGACGGGACCCCTGCGACGGTGACAGGCATCGCGAGATGTAGCTGAGGCCGAGTCGAGTCCCGCGACGACGCCAGGCGGAGCGTCTACCCGGCGATCTTGTGCAGGAACGGTGTCAGGTGCTGCAGGAACGTGTTCGTGGGGCTCGCGCCGGACGGGTCGTTGTGCGCGTAGGTGTCGTGGCGGTCGACGAGGACGACCTGGCTGCGCGGGATCCCCGACTGTGCCGCGAGCGCCTTGGCGGCGTCGAGGACGCGGGTGCTACCGAGCGCGGCGGCGAACGCGTAGATCCGGAGCGCCTTCGGCAGGTCGTGGCCGTGCGTCGCGTCGACATCGAGTACCTGCTGCGCGGGGTTCGCGTTGCCGGCGGCCACCGCGCCGCTGTCGAGCGTCAGGCGCTGGGGGTGGTACCAGGCCGTGCCGTCGTGACCCTGGATCCCGGTTCCCGAGAACATGTCGGCGAAGCGTTGGATGGGGGTGAGCGCACCGGCATGCTCCCAGCCGCGCGGGTCGCCACTCGCAGCGAGGTGCCCGAGGTGCGCCTGCGCGGCGACGAGGGCCGGCGGTGACGTCTTGACGTCGAGCGCGTACCCGTACGCCCCGACGTTGGTGGCCGGCACCGGCGGCTTCAGGTTCGCCGGCAGGACCGGCCAGGTCTGGAGTTGCGAGCGCTGGTTCGGTTCCTCGTGCACCGTGGTCGCGCCGACGACGTTGAAGAGACCGGCGTAGGGCGCCTTGATATCACCAAACGTGAGCCACGGTGATCCGCTCTGGAGCTCCTGCAGCTTCTGCGTCGCGACGTCGGGCGTCATCGGTGTGGGACCGCTGCCGCCGTCGATGAACACCAACCCGGAGAGGTCCTTCGATGCCGGTGTGCCCGCGAAGTCCCAGGTCGCGTACGCGGTGGTGATCGAACCGCCGAGCGAGTGGCCGCCGAGCACGACTGCCCCGCCTTGGCGCTTCGCGGCCGCGACGACGCGGTGCAGGTCCTCGACCGCGACGTTCATGCCCCAGTCCTTGGCGTAGGCGACGCTGGAATCGGGGATGAACTGGAAGTGCTGCGTGATGCTTGGGTCGGTGATGAAGCCGAGGTAGTAGTCGAACAGGTCCTTCGTCGTCGCCGTGCCCGCCTTCACCTTGTCGACGACCGACTGGTCCTCGAGCAGGTTCTCGCGGCGCTCGACCGCCCAGACCTTCCAGCCCTTGTTCTTGGCGACGATGTCCTTGGCGATGGGCTCGAAGTACGCCGCGCTCGCGGACGTGCCCGGCACGAGGACGAGCACGTTCTTGGCCGTCTTCGGCCCGGTCTCGATCACGCCGACCTTGTCGTACTCGGCGGGCGTCCCGGGCGACGCGAAGCCCTCCAGCTGGAAGAACCGCACGTCGGGTCCGGACGAGCTGGTGCGCGTCGATGCCGGTCCGGGCGAGGCCGCCGCCCCGAACGCCCCGAGGCTCAGGGCAACCAGTGCGATCACCGCGCCGACGTTGCGACGGTGCGCGGGCCAGTTCCCCATCAGGTTCCCCCCGCCGGTGGGCCACCCCGACCCCGTTCGGCATCAGCAATGTCGGTCGTCGGATGCTACCGAGATGCTGTTGCCGCGCTCGGCGGGATGGTGATCCACTCTCGGAGTCCTCGGGGCAGAGATGCTCGGGATCGTTCGTGATCAGCGCGATACCGGCGGCTCTGGTCATCGAACTTGCCACCAGCGAGCCGGGACCGTCGCCTACCTGGCACACGGAGAGCAGCGGTGAGCGAACGGCCCAACATCGTGTCGATGGCAGGCGATGAGCAGGCAGAGTTCGTCGAACCGGCCAGGGAGACTCGTGATCCACCGACAAGACATCCGTCGAGCCGTCGAACGGCCGCGCGCAATGCCAACCGACCGTTGCGAACGGTGCTCGATCACTCCTGGTCCGTCAGGAAACGCCGTGGGAGGCGAAGTACCAGTGATGCCCCTCCGGGTCGGCCGCGCCGTAGCGCCGGTCCCCATACGGCTGGTCGGCCGGCTCTTCGATGATCTCGGCGCCGGCCGCACGTGCCTGCGCGCAGTGCCCATCGACGTCGTCGACATAGACGTAGAGGCTCTGGGTGACCCGGCCCAGGTGCTTGGGGTTCTGGAAGTCGGGACCCGGCGTGCCCATCATGACCACGCCGTCCTCCAGCGCCATCTCCGCGTGTTGCACCCGGCCGCCGGGACCGCGCTGCCGGTGCCGCTCGACGAGTCCGAACGCCCGCGCGAGCCACTCCATCATGGCGCCGGTGTCCTCGTAGTTGAGGTAGGGGGAGATGCGTGGGTAGCCAGCGGGCGGATTCGTTGGCATGGTCCAACGCACTCTAAACCGCATCATGCATGTCGGCGTCTGGAGCTCGCTCGATCAGGCCCGCTCCGGGAGGCGTTGCGCCCGGCCAGTGTCGTGCGCGTCACGTAGCTGCCGCTTGAGCACCTTGCCGAGCGGCGAGCGGGGGATCGACTCGGCTCGCTCGTACCAGCGGGGCCGCTTGTACGCGCCGAGGCGGGCGAGGCACCAGCCGTCGAGCGCTTGGGCGTCGAGGTCCGTCCCGGGCGCCGGAACCACGACCGCCTTCACCGCCTCGCCCCATCGACGGTCGGGGACGCCGACGACCGCGACATCGGCGACGCCGGGGTGCGCCAGCAGGACCTGCTCGACCTCCACCGAGTACACGTTCTCGCCACCCGTCTTGATCATGTCCTTCACGCGGTCGACGAAGTACAGGCGGCCGGCGTCGTCCAGCCGCACGAGGTCGCCGGTGTGCAGCCAGCCCCCGCGCCACGCAGCGTCGGTGGCTTCGGGGAGCCCTGCGTAGCCGAGCATCGTGCTCGGCCCACGCAGGCAGAGCTCGCCGACCCCGTCGGTCCCCACCGCGTCGCCGCGTTCGTCGTGCAGCGCGACGTCGAAGCCCAGCAGTGGCCGCCCGAGCGTCCCGGGGTGGTCGAGCTCGTCGGCGAGGCTGCTGAGGGTGACGAAGTTTCCGGCCTCGGTCGAACCGTAGATCCCGCGCCAAGCGGCTCCGGGAAGGGTGTCGGCCAGCAGTGGCAGCGCGCCGGTCTCCATCGCGGCACCTCCGAGAACCATGCGAATGCACGACACGTCGACCCCGTCGCGTGCCGCGTCGACGAGCAGCGCCCGCACCCCCGGAGCGGGGATGGTCGTCACTCGATCGGTCGACACGCACGCCCAGACGGTCTCGGGATCCATGCCGGGCGGCATGACGCACTGTGCGCCCATCGTGAAGTGGGTGAGCACGAGGCCGAGACCGGCGACGTGGAAGAGCGGCATGCCGGCGAGCAGTCGGTCGTCGGTCGAGACCGGCAGACCCTGCGCGAGGTTGGCATTCGATGCCAGCCACGCCGACTGCGAGAGGAGACACCCCTTCGGGCGTCCGGTGGTGCCCGAGGTGTACAGCTGGAGGACGGGGACGTCGGGCTTCGGCCGAGCGAGCTCGCTGAGGGGATCGGCGGCCGAGAGCGCCTCGTCGAGCTGGGCCCCGATCGTCCACGTCGTGCGGTCGGCGAGGCCCGAAGCGCGCGCGAGCGATTCGAGGAGGGGGTGGGCGATCCCGTGGGACGTGTTCGAGTCGTCGAGCTGGAAGGCGAGCTCCTCGGGTGTGAGCCTGGCGTTCAGCGGTACGAGCACGGCGCCGAGGCGCGAGGCGGCGAGCAGTGACTCGACGATCTCGGGGTCGTTGCCGCTCAGCGTCGCGATCCGCGTTTCCGCACGGACACCGGCGTCCGCGAAGAGTGCGCTCAGGCGATCGACGCGCTCGGCGACCTCACGGAATGACCGGGTCTCGCCTCGCGCGCGAAACGCCGGACGGGACCCGAAGAGCACGGCACCGCGATGAGCGAGGTCGGCGAGCAGCATCGCGCCGCCGCGTTCAAGTGCCACGGTCAACGAACCCGACTACGAGGCGCCCGCCGCCGACGATCACCTGTGAAGTGCTCAGGATCATGTCTCGGGTCCTCCCGTGCAAGCGTCATGCGAACGTGCCGTCCGCGCAATGTACCGGCGAAGATGGTCGGCAGCTGGCCCGGATCGCGGCGCTAGCCCGTGAAGCGGGGGACGACCTCGATCGCAGGTGGGAGCTGGACTTCGACTGCTCCCACATCACACGCCCCACCTTTCTGCTCAATGCACTCCGTCGCCGCACCCACCGGGGCTGCCCCGACCCAGACCACCGCTCCCGCCACCAGCACCGCGCTCGCCAACATCGCTCCGAGGCTCCGCATCGCCGGACCCTATCCGTGTGACCCGTGATCGAGATGATCACGCGCTCGGGGAGGAAGTCGCCGGTGGTGGTGGACCCGCGGCGTCCGGCAAGAATGGGCAGCGTGGATGCGGCGCCGCGCAGGGATTCGCCGGATCGAGAGGTGGGGGGCGGGCACATCCTCACTCCCGACCGCGACGGAGGTCTCGGTCGGGTCGAGTGCGACCGCGGGAGACCGAGCGGTGCTCGTGCGCTACGACCCCGCGACCGACGCGTGTCCTCCGACCGCGGTGATCCGGGTCACCGGCTGACGCTGCGGCCGACCGGCTCGAGGTGGCCGGGCGGCTACCTTGCTCGGAGCCCGCACTCGAAAGGCACGCCATGAAAGAGCTCGACGCCGCGGAGAAGAGCGCCCTGATCGCTCAGGTCGACTTCTTCCAGGGCTGTACGCAGCGAGAGATCGACGACATCGCCAAGCTCCTGGGTGACCGGCACTTCGCGGTCGGCGACGAGCTCTGCCACCAGGGGGACGCGGAGGCCAACGGGTTCGTCGTGGTCGACGGTGAGGCGGCCGTGCTCGTCGACGGTGAGCAGGTGGCGACGGTGACCGCGGGCGACGTGGTGGGTGAGCTGTCGATGCTCGGGAACGGGCACCGGACGGCGACTCTGCGTGCGCTCACCCCCGTCCACGCGCTCGTGATCGAGCCCGATGAGATCGACTCGGTGCTGTCGGCCGACCCGAGCTCGAGCCAGCGCCTCGGGCGGCGTCCGCACGACGCGTGAGCACCGCCGTCTCGATCTGGAGTCCGACCCATGAACCCGAACAAGGCACTGTGGGAAAAGGGCGACTTCACGCGCCTCACAGTCAGCATGCGCGACAGCGGCGCGGCGCTGGTCGATCGAATCGGCACCACCAAGGCGCTCAAGGTGCTGGATCTCGGATGTGGCGACGGGACGACGGCCGTTCCCGCGGCCCGGCTCGGCGCCGAGGTGTTGGGCGTCGACATCGCGAGCAACCTCGTCGCGGCGGGGAACCGCCGAGCCGAGGAAGAAGGCCTCACGAACCTGCGGTTTCAGGAAGGTGACGCCTGCGAGCTGGCAGACCTCGACGACCAGATCTTCGATCTCGTCGTGAGCATCTTCGGTGCGATGTTCGCGCCACGACCCTTCGATGTGGCCAAGGAGATGGTGCGCGTGACGAAGCCTGGCGGCCGGATCGTCATGGGCAACTGGATTCCGGGGAATCCGACCCTCGTGGCGCAGATCTTGAAGATCAGCTCTGCGTACTCGCCGCCCCCACCCGAAGGATTCGTCAGCCCGATGACCTGGGGCGTGGAGGAACAGGTGCTCGAACGCTTCGGGGCTGCGGGAGTTCCCGCAGCCAAGATCTCGTGCGAGCGCGACACGTTCGTGTTCGACATCCCCGTACCACCGTCGGAGTTCCTCGCGCTGTTCCGCGACTACTACGGCCCGACGATGAACGCGTACGAAGCCGCCCGGGCGAACGGCCGGGCCGATGAGCTGCACCGCGAGCTCGACACCCTGTTCAACGAACTCAACCAGAGCCCGAACAGGGAAGCGACATCCATCCCCGCGACGTTCCTGCGCGTCGCTGTCGAACCATGAGCTCACTGCGCATGGACCATGTCGAGGTGGCCGGACTGCGCGTTGCGTTTCGACGACAAGGCGCTGGACCGTCGCTCGTGCTCCTCCACGGCGCGGTCTGCGACAGCCGTGTCTGGCGAGTCGAGCTCGAATCGCTCTCGGATGCGTTCACGGTCGTGGCTTGGGACGCGCCCGGGTGCGGCGAGTCATCCGATCCACCCGAGCACTTTCGAATGGCCGAGTTCGCCGACTGCCTCGCGCGCTTCATCGACGGCCTCGGCCTGGAACGGCCGCACGTACTCGGGCACTCGTGGGGATCCACTTTGGCGCTGGAGCTGTACCGTCAACGACCCAGCCGGGTGCGGAGTCTCGTCCTCGTGGGGGCCTACGCAGGCTGGGCGGGCTCGCTCCCACCGAACGCGGTCGAGCAACGCCTCCGGTTCGCGCTCGAGACCGCGAACGCAGGCCCGAACGAGTTCGCCCCTGCTTCGATGCCGGGGCTGTTCTCTGAGGCGATGCCAGACGACAGAGCCGAGGAGCTGGCGCGAATCATGTCCGAGATCCGTCCGGTCGGGACTCGTACCATGGCATACGCCCTCGCCGAGGCAGATCTCCGCGACGTGCTTCCACGCATCGACGTACCGACACTCCTGCTCTACGGTGACGCCGACCAGCGTTCGCCCCTGAGCGTCGCTCGGGCGCTCCAGGCTGCCCTCCCGCGATCGACGCTCACCGTCATGCCCGGGCTCGGTCATGAGTGCTTCTTGGAGTCGGCCACGACGTTCGAGACAGAGGTTCGCACGTTCCTGTTGGGCATCGATGCATGAAGGCAGCACATCGTCGGCATCAACGTCGTCCGACCCTCACGCAGCGTGGTGCGCCGGCTCAGGCCGGGTGTTTCAGGAGGTCGGCGGCTCGCGGGAGCTCCGGTCTCGATCGGTCGACCAGCAGCGGCGACGCGGGCCGCGGCGCGATCGCGCCCGGTGGGGTGTCGTCCGGCGCCTCGAGCGCGTGGAGGATCGTCTCGACGAGCGCCTCCGGCCGGTCGTTCTGCAGGTAGTGGTTCGCCCCGGGGACGAAGTACAGCGAGTTCCGGCCCGGCTTCCTCATCATGTACTCGTCCCAGACGTAGGTCACGACCCGGGGCGGCGCGACGGTGTCGTCGATGCCCCAGATGAACGTGGTCGGAACCCCCAACGCGGCGAGCGCTCGGAGCCACGAGTCCTCGTCCTCCGAGCGCTCGACCAGGTACTGGATGGTCTCGTGCAGGACCTTGACGCCCTCGCCGTGGTTGAAGATCGTCGTGAGCGCCTGGATCTCGGGGTCGCCCGCGCCGCGCGTCGGCGTGTACGTGGTCTAGGCCCATGCCCAGTGCGAGCTGCTCCGGAGTCACCTGAGCGAGCAGATCCGGGCCGGTCGCCGGGTCGAGCATGAGCCGCTGGGCCTGCGTCAAGTTCGACAACGGCAGGAAGATGTTGCCGTTCGTGATGAAGAGGTGCTCGAGCTCCACCCGCGAGTCGCCCTTGGTCGTGTGGATCATCGCGACGCTGGAACCGCGGTCGTGCGCGCCCATGATCATCGACTCGACACCCAGCACCTCGGCCACGTAGTGCTCGAGCAGCTCGGCGTCGCGTGCGAGGCTGTAGCCCCAGCCGAGCGGCTTGTCGGAGAAGCCGAAGCCCGGGAAGTCCATCGCGCACACTCGGTAGCGGTCGCTCAGCTGCTCCGCGACCTCGAACCAGTCGACGCTGCTCGTCGGGAATCCGTGGACCAGCACGAAGGGCGGCGCGTCTGCGTCGCCGAGCTCGACGTGGAACACCCGCACCTCGGCTGCATCCCGGTCGCGCGGCTTCCACGAGAAGTGCCCGCCCTTGCCACGCCATTCCTCTGCACGGTTCACGGCGCCGACTCTGTCCCACCCCGGAGGCACCGGACAAGTAGCCGAGTGCAGTGCGGCACCCGATGCGTAGTAGGAATCGCCGTGTCGTCGGGGAGACCAGGAGGACGCTCATGACGCATCCGTTCAGCTATGAGCAGCGCCGCGTGGTCGTGACCGGTGCGGCACGAGGCGTCGGTGCGGCGCTCCTCGACGTTGTCGCGGACCTCGGAGCCGAGCACGTCACTGTGCTCGACCTCGCCGCACCGGAGGGGAAGCACGATGCGTACGTCCCTGTCGATCTCTCCGACGAGGGCTCCGTGCGGGACGCGATGGGCAAGATCGAGGGTCCGGTGCACACCCTGTTCAACAACGCCGGCGTCGCCGACACGCAGCCTGCTCCCACGGTCATGGCCGTGAACTACCTGGCGCTGCGGACGCTCTCCGAGGGCGTGCTGGATCGGATGGCGGACGGTGGCGCGATCGTGAACACCGCGTCGCTCGCCGGCAATCTCTGGCGCAAGCGGACCAAGGAGATCGACGCACTGCTCGACATCGACCTCGACGACGGGTGGGCGACCGCTTCCCAGTGGTGCGAGGCCGAGCTGCCGGCCCTCGACCAGGGGCCCTACAACTTCTCCAAGGAGGTGGTGGAGCGGTACACGATGCGGTCGTCCCGTCCGACGATGCGACGCGGCGTACGGACGAACAGTGCATGCCCGGGACCCATCGACACGCCGCTGCTCCCCGATTTCCGGCATACGACCAGCGACGCGATCGTCGACTGGAACATCCGGGAGATGAACGGCCGCCCGGTCGCCCCGCGCGAGGTCGCGATGGTCCTCGCGTTCCTCGGATCGTCCGCGGCCGCCTACGTCAACGGTGTCAACCTCGACATCGACGGCGGCTTCAATGCCGCCTTGGCCACGGGCCAGGTCGACTTCAGCGGCCGGGCGTAGTTGGCTTCCGTCGTCCCGATCGAGCGCGCTGCCCGAACGCGGCCCGTCCGAGTGCGACGCGAGGAGTGAGGCGCGCGAGGGACGGCAGCGACCTCGACGCGCCAGACTGCCGGGATGCTCGAGACGACACCACTGGCCGACCAGGTCGTCGTGATCACCGGGGGAGGCAAGGGCATCGGCGCCGCGACCGCCGAGCTCGCGGCCGACGCCGGTGCCGACGTCGTGGTTGCCGCACGCACCGCGGCGGATGTCGAGCGCGTCGCCGAGGCCGTGCGGACGCGGGGGTGTCGCGCGCTGGCGATGGCCGGCGACGTCAACGACCTCGCGTTCTTGGCCGAGCTCGTCGAGCGAACCCACTCCGAGCTGGGCTCGCTCGACGTGCTGATCAACAACGCAGGTGGGTCGACGTCGAGACCGTTGCTCGAGACGACCGTGGATGCGCTCGAGCGTTCGTTCCACTTCAACGTCAGTTCGCCGTTCGAGCTCGTCAGGCTGGCCGTCCCTCACATGCTCGGCGGCGGTGGCGGGACCATCGTCAACATCGGCTCGGTCGCGGGCCGCAACGCGCCGCGTGGCTCCTTCACGCACTCGCTCATGAAGGCGGCTGTCGCCCAGATGACGCGGCTCATGGCCGCGGAGCTGTCACCGCGGATCAGGGTCAACGGCGTCCTGCCCGGGGCCATCGAGACCGACGCCTTCCGCGGCTGGGCGGAGCACATGCCCGACGGGCTCCGCGAGCAGATGGTCGCCGCGACGCCCATGCGTCGCAACGGCACTCCGGAGGACGTCGCCGCTGCCGTGCTCTACTTCGCGAGTCCGGCGTCGGCGTGGGTGACGGGCAAGCTGCTCGAGGTCGACGGCGGTGTACCGGGACTCCTCTTCCCGAGCGCGCAACCCGACCTCTGACCGGCGAGGAGCACATGGACGAGACCGAGATCCACGAGCTGCAGATGCACGGGCAGGACATCCCGACCCTGCTCGCGCACTGGGCTGCACACCGGCCGGATCACGTGGCGATGGTGTGGGAGCCCCGCGTCGGTGCGCGCCGGGAGTGGACGTACGCGCGAGCTCGAGGAGCGGGTGCGGGGTGTCGCGGCCGGCCTGGTCGGCGCCGACGTCGGGCTCGACGACAAGGTCCTCATCCACGCGGAGAACTGTCCGGAGATGGTGGTCGCGTGGCTCGCGTGCGCGACGGTCGGCGCGGTCGGCGTGACGACCAACACCCGCTCGGTCGCGTCGGAGGTCGCGTACTTCGTGCAGAAGGCCCGGTGCGTGGCTGCGATCACCCAGCCCCAGTACGCCGCGCTCGTGGCCGAGGCGGGCCAGGACCTGCGCTGGATCGCCGTCACCGACGACGACAGCGGCGAGGAAGCCGCCGAGAGCGTCCCCACCAGTGACCGTTTCGTCGCCTTCTCCGCGCTGGAGGCCGATGCCGGCGAGTGGAAGGGCCGGGCGGTCGAGCCGCTGCGACCGTTCGGGATCATGTTCACCTCCGGCACGACGAGCCGTCCGAAGGCCGTCGTCCACACCCACGCCAACGCGGTCTGGGCCAGCCGTGTCGGGCCTCGCAACATCGACCTCGGCCCCGACGACCGGTACTTGATCTACCTCCCCTTCTTCCACGTGAACGCGCAGAGCTGGTCGTTCTTCTCGGTACTCGGGGTCGGCGCGACCGCCGTGCTCATGCCGAAGTGGTCGACGAGCCGATTTTGGGACGTCGTGGAGCGCAACCGCATCACCCACATCTCGCTGATGCCGTTCGTGATGGGGACGCTCGGACAGCCCGACCGGCCGGCCACGAAGCTGCGCGTCGGCGTGTTCGGGCTGATCGTGCCCGAGCTCGCGCAGCTCTTCGGCATCGAGGTGTACGCCGCCTACGGCATGACCGAGACCGTCACGCACGCGATCGCCGGCAAGCCGACCGAGGAGCTCCCGTCGCGCTCGATGGGGCACGTCACCCCGGGGTACGAGCTCGCTATCGTCGACAAGGAGACGGGGCGGCTCTGCGGCGAGGGCGAGACGGGCGAGCTGTGGCTCCGCGGCACGCGCGGCATCCAGCTGTTCCTCGAGTACTTCGACAACCCCGAGGCGAACGATTCCGCCTTCGAGGACGGCTGGTTCAAGACCGGCGACATGGTGGTCCTCGGCGAGGCGGGCAGCGTCTTCTACCGCGAGCGCGACAAGGACTTGCTCAAGGTCGGCGGCGAGAACGTGTCGGCGAAGGAAGTTGAGGACGTGATCCTCTCGGTCGGCGGGGTGGCGCAAGTCGCCGTGGTCGGCAAGCACCACGAGTGGCTCGACCAGGTCGTCGTGGCATTCGTGATCACTGGTTCGGACGCGCCCGACGACGCCGAGCTGGAGCGTGCAGTCATCGAGGAGTGCCGTGGGCGGCTGTCCGACTTCAAGGTGCCCCGCGCGGTCTACGTCGTCGACGAGTTCCCATTGGGCACATTGGACAAGATCCTCAAGAACAAGCTGCGCGAGATGGCCGACGAACGACCGCCCGTGCCCGACTGATCTCGGGCCGACTACGACGCGCGGTGCGCCGTGACCGGGAGGGTGGTCGGCCACTCGACGTCGGGGAGTGGTTCGTTGATCGGTGAGTACTTCGGCACCGCGGTCGCGCGGGCGTGGTCGGTGGAGTGGGTGGTGTCCTTGTCGAACTCGGGGATGACCTGGTCGCCGAACACCTCGAGGAGCTCGAGGTTCTCGTCGCGGTGCAGGTCCTGGGGCATCCCGAAGACGAGCTGGTCGCAGCCGACGGAGGTGTAGGCGGCGAGCTGCTCGGAGACCTCCTCGGGCGAGCCGACCAGCATGTGGCCGCCGGCGATCAGCTCGTCGAGCAGCGCTTCGGGATCGCTCCCGCCGATGTCGCGCAGCCGCAGGGGGGCGTTGGGCCAGGTGATCGCGTCCGGGGACTTGGGCATCGTGTCGTGGTACAGGTTGACCATCGTCACGAGGTAGCCGATCAACCGGTCGAGCGCGATCTCCCGGGCCTTGGCGCGGTCCTCGAAGCAGATCACCGCGTTGGTCATCATCACGTTGTCGTTCAGGAACTGCCCCAACGGCTCCTTGCACTCCGCGACGGCTTCCTTGTACGCCTCGATCCGGCCGCGCAGGTTGTAGATCGGCTCGAAGTTGAACGCGATCGCACCGATCCCCAGCGCACCCGCCCGCGCGAACGTCGGCGGGTTCCCACACGCCAACCAGATCGGCGGGTGGCCCTTCCCGTAGGGCTTGGGCAGGATGTTGTGCGGGGTCGGCACCGTGAAGTGCTCACCGGTGAACGAGTAGTCGACCTGCTCCCACATGCGCGGGATCTCGTGCACGACCTCTTCCCACTCGGCCTTCGTCGAGTCCTTGTCCATGATGTCGAACGACGCCAGCTCGTGGCTCCCCGCACCCCGTCCGGTGCCCCACTCGAACCGGTTCCCGGTGATGTGATCCATCATCGCCGCGCGCTCCGCGTACCGCACCGGGTGCTCCTTGCGCGGCGAGAGGCTGTTGATCGCCGTCCCCAGGTGGATGTACTCGGTCTGCGCGGCCACGTACCCGATCACGACCTCGGGCGCCGACATGTGGCTGTACTCGGTCAGGGCATGGTGCTCACCGAACCACGCGTACTTCCAGTGGTGCTTGTCGGCGAACACCGCGTACTCCGCCTCACGCATGAGCTGGCGGTGCTCCCACTCCGTCTCGTGCGCCCCCGGACCGGGGATGTAACCGTTGAGGAAGATGCCGAACTCCACCAGGCCTCCAGGGCTGTGCTCGCTCCGACGCTCGTGCGTCCGACGCGGTGCCCATCGTCCCTCGAAGGTCGGTCGTGAGGCGAGTCGAGTCGAGAAGGGCGATGGCGCGCGGGATCGTCATGGAGGTCTGGGACTCGCCCGAGCACCAGGCGCGCTTCATGGACGGGAAGACCATCGACGCCCGGGCGCCGGCGTCGTGTGGGCCCGATGGTCAAGACGCTGCCCTCGATGCCGATAGAGAGAGCGATGGCCGTTCCCGGGAGGACGGCTCACCGAACGTTCACACTGAACCGGAACCCGGCATTGCCTCTGGCCCAGTAGCCCAGGTGCCGCCATGGCCGTTCTCGGGAGCAGAGCACACACCGCCGACGGACACCGCTCCCTCCGGCCGATCGAGGCCCTCGCGTTCGCCGTTCTCACGGGTCTCCTGCTCTTCGGGCTGCTCGCGCTGCCCCGTTCGACGTACGCCGCGGACGCGCCCGTGCCCCTGGGTAGCGCCGGCATCTTCTCGGTGCTGGGCGCGACGACGGTGACCAACACCGGCCTCTCCGTCCTCGACGGGGACGTCGGGGTGAGTCCCGGCACGGCGATCACGGGGTTCCCCCCGGGGGTCGCGTCTGCCACGCACGCGGGCGACGCCACGGCGTCGCTGGCGCACGACGATCTCGTGACCGCCTACGCCGACGCGGCCGGGCGCACCCCGACGGGCCCCCTCCTCCCTGCCGACCTGGGCGGTACGACGCTGACACCGGGCGTCCACCCCGCCGCCAGCACGCTCGCGATCACCGGGACGGTGACCCTCGACGGCCTGGGTGACCTCGACTCGACGTTCGTGATCCAGATCGGTACCACGCTCACGACCGCCGCGGCGAGCGAAGTCGTCCTCATCAACGGTGCCCAGGCGTGCCACGTCTTCTGGCAGGTCGGCAGCTCGGGCACCCTCGGAGCGGCCTCCATCCTGCGGGGGACGATCCTGGCGCAGACGTCCATCACGGTCGGAGCCGGCGTGCAGTTCGAAGGCAGCGCACTCGCACGGGACGGCGCCGTCACGCTCGACAGCGACACGTTCACCACGCCACCCTGTCTGGCCGCTCCGCCGGACACGACCACGACGACGACCACGACGACGACGGAGCCGCCGCCGACCACGACGACGACGGAGCCGCCGACCAGCACCACGTCCACGACGGCGGCGGCGATCGGGATCTCAGGGCTGCCGGTCACCACGACGAACCCGAGTGGCGCGAGTGGCACGGCGGTCGCACCGCTCGGCGACCCCAACGGCGCCGGGAATGGCACGAGCCTCGTCGCCCTCGCGTTCACCGGCTTCAGCACGCTGATGAGCTCGATGCTGGTCCTTGGTGTGCTGCTGCTCGGTCTCGGTGTGCTGCTGTTGGTTGTCACCCACTCGAGTTCGCGGACGCGGTACTCCGATCGGACGTAGGCCCCGCTGCCCACACCGAGCTCGTCATCCTGTCGGGTCGTCGGCGACCTTCGTGCCGACCGCTTCCCATGACGAGAGAGCTCCGGGCGTCAGCCGACCGCGCTCGCGTCTGCGAAGTGCACGCCGTCGGCGTCCAGCACGATCGTCATGCCCTCGTACGCCAGGCGGACGTGGTCGTCGAGGGCACCGCGCTGCTCCTGTGCGGCGACGAGGAGCGCTTCGAGCTCGTCGTCGGTGTGGTACGGGTCGTGATGGAACAGCACCAGATGATCGACCTCGGCCTTGTCGGCGAAGCTCATGACGTGCTCGATCGCCGAGTGCCCCCAGCCGACATGGTTCGGGTATTCGTGGTCGCCATACTGCGCGTCGTGGAACAGCACGTCGGCGTCCTGGGCGAGGGCGCAGCCACTGATCCAGGCGGGCGGCTGGTCCGCGAGCTCGACCCCGAGCGACGGCTCGTGGTCGGGGAGGTAGACGAGCGAGCGGCCGGCCTCCTCGATCCGGAACCCGACGGTCGGTCCTTGGTGGGTCACGCCCTCGGCGCGCACCGTCGCCGAGCCGATGCTGGTCGGTTCCTCGGACGCGTCGTGGAACGTCAGGTGAGCCGGGATGTCCGCGAGGCGCACGGGGAACAGCGGGGGAGACAGGTAGAGCGCGATCCGTTCCGCGAGGCTCTGCACGGGCGACGGCGGTCCCCAGACGTGTACCTCGGCACCGGGCCGGAACAGAGGTCGGAAGAAGCCGAAGCCCTGCAGGTGGTCGAGATGCAGGTGCGTGAGGAAGATGTGGAGCTCCTCCTGTTCGTCCATGGCGACGCCCAGCGGCCGGATCCCCGTACCGGCATCCAGCACGAGCACCTGGCCGCTTTCGAGGCGCACCTCCACGCAGGAGGTGTTGCCGCCGTAGCGGATCGTCTCGGACCCGGGCGCGGCGACGGATCCGCGGCAGCCCCAGACGCGCGCATACATCAGGAAGATTCCGAGAGAGGCGCCTGCCAGAACACGTTGACGACCCCGTGCATCTCGTCGCCGGCACCGAAGAGGGGATACGCGGTCGCATCGAGGAGCCGACGGACGCCGTCGTAGCCGGTCGCGTACAGCGTCAGGTGGGCCGGCCGACGGTCGAAGAAGGCGACCCCGGCGGGCGTGTCCCGGCGACGGAGTGGCTCACCGTCCTCGTCGGCGAGCGCGAGGACTTCACCGAACTCGCCGGCGGTGATCTCACCGACCTCCGCGAACGGCTTGCCGATGAGCTGCTCGGCGGCATCGTTGAAGAACACGAGCGTTCCCTCCGCGTCGAGCAGGAACATCGGCGTGGAGAGGTTCGACGCCAGCTCGCGGGCGAGGATCAGCGGAAGGCTCTTGGACGCACCTCCGATGGTCACAGCGGTGACGCTACCGCCCGGCGGCCGGCGAAGCCCACGCTGCAACTACGTCATCTTGGCCGACGAGGTCTTCGAGGCGGTCGTAGGAGATCTGCATCCCGCGCTCCATGCCGGTCGCGAGCACCAGGTCGCGCTCTTCCTGCGTGGTGTGCTGCACGAGCAGCGTCATGGTCGTGACGCCGTCGACCTCGTCGAGCGTCATCGAGTTGACGGGGTGCGCGTCGGGATCGGGATCGGGGACTCCCTCGAACATCTCGGTGAAGACCAGACGACGTGGCGCGTCGATCTCGCGGTACGCACCGTGGAACCCGACCTCCAGCTCGCCGTGCTTGAAGACCCAGCGCCAACGACCACCGACGCGCAGGTCGACGTCGCACACCAGCCATTCGACGGTCTCGTAGCCGTACCAGCGCTGTACGAGCTCCGGTGTCGTGTACGCGCGGAAGATCAGCACCGCCGGCGCGTCGAAGACGCGTGTGACGAGGTACTCGGTGTCCGAGGGGAGGGTGATGGTCGCGGAGCCGTGTCGGTCGGTGACGGCAGGGTCGTTCATGGCGAGTGCTCCTGGTCCTGGAGCTCGACGAGGAGGTCGTCGAGCCGGTCGAGTCGTTCGTTCCAGGTGCGCTCGAAGGAACGCACCCAGTCGTGGACGGGCTGCAGCGCGGGACCGTTGACGCGGTACCAGCGACGCCGACCGTCTGCCCGGACGTGCACGAGGTCGACGGCGCGCAGCACTCCGAGGTGCTTCGACACCTGTGGTTGGGTGAGGCCGCAGCGGTCGACGAGGTCGCTCACCGTCGCCTCCCCGGCACCCAAGGCGTCGAGGAGGTCGCGGCGGCTCACCTCCGCGACGGCGCTGAAGGCATCGGTCGTCGTCGCAGTACGGGCCACGGGAGAATCATATTCCGATATCGACATGTGTCAAGCGCCGAGCCGCAGCGCAGGCGGGACTGACGAAGCGGTCTGACGGGTGCGGGTCAGTCCCCCTTCTTGGCGCGACTCGGCGCCACGCGGGGAGGCTCGTCGGGCTGCTTCGGGTACTGCGGGGGCCACGGCGCGTCCAAGAGCCCGGCCGCCCGGTCGGCCTCGTGCATCGCGAGCAGTGGCTCGAGCGACTGGGGCGCGTCGTTCATCGCGGACCACGGGTCGCCGTTCGCCGCCACTCGCGCCGGCAGCGTCGCGACGGTCAGGTCGTCGGGGTGGATCTCCTCGAGCTCGTCCCACGCGAACGGTGTCGACACCTGCGCCCCCGGACGCGCCCGCACCGACCATGCGCCGAACACCGTCTTGTGCGGCGCGTTCTGGTTGAAGTCGATGAACACGCGCTCACCGCGCTCCTCCTTCCACCACGCGGCGGTCATGAGATCGGGACGGCGACGCTCGAGCTCACGCGCGACGGCGACGGCGGCCGAGCGCACCTGGTACGAGTCCCAACGCGGCTCGAGCCGCACGTAGACGTGGATGCCCCGGTTCCCCGTCGTCTTCGGGTACCCGGCGATCCCGTGTTCCTGCAGCAGCCCGCGCACCTCGACGGCCGCGGCTCGTACGTCGGCGAAGTCGGTGCCGGGCTGCGGGTCGAGGTCGAGGCGGAGCTCGTCGGCGTGCGCGGGATCGGCGGCCAGGTAGGGCCAGGGGTGGAACCCGAGGCAGCCGAGGTTCACGGCCCAGACCACGTGGGCGAGATCGGCCGCGACCAGGGCGTCTGAGGTGGTCCCGTTCGGCGTGCTGACGACCGTCGTCTCGAGCCAGTCGGGTGCGGACTTCGGGACGCGCTTCTGGAAGAAGGACGAACCCTCGGCGCCGTGCGGGAACCGCTGGAGCATCGTGGGCCGTCCGCCCATCGTGCGCAGGAGCGGCTCCTCGAGGAGCCGGTAGTGCTCGATGAGGTCGAGCTTGGTCTCACCGTGCTCCGAGAAGAACACCTTGTTCGGGCTCGAGACCCTGACCTCGCGGCCGGAGACCTCGAGCACGGTCTCGTCGTTGGACGCCACCGGGTCACCGTACCGGCCGGATCGGCGCCGGGCCCACGCCCCACCTTCAGGTATCTGTCGGATGGCCAACACGCGATGCCCGCCGATGCCATGCTGTGCCGCGGGGCCACGATCGGCCCGGACGGACGGGATCGACGCCCTCATGCTCGAACTGTTGAAGCGGTTCTTCGTGGGTCGGCCACTGGCCACGACCCAGATGGAGGAGCAACGGCTCTCGAAGACGATCGCCCTCGCGGTGTTCTCGTCCGACGCTCTGTCGTCCACCGCGTACGCGACCGAGGAGATCCTCTTCGTCACGGCCCTCGGTGCCTCGAGCCTCGCGCTCGGGTTGGACACACTCGTGCCGATCGCGATCGTCGTGTCCGTCCTGCTGGCGATCGTGGTGGTCTCGTACCGCCAGGTCATCTTCGCCTATCCGGGTGGCGGCGGCGCGTACGTCGTCAGTCGAGAGAACCTCGGCGAAGGGGCTTCGCTCGTCGCCGGCGCGTCGCTGATGGTCGACTACATCCTGACCGTCGCAGTGTCGATCTCCGCCGGCGTTGCCGCGATCATCTCGATCCCCGCGTTCAGCGGGTTGAGCACCCACCGCGTCGAGCTCGGCGTGGCGCTGATCGTGCTGATCACACTCGCGAACATGCGGGGCATCAAGGAGTCGGGTCGCATCTTCGCGATTCCCACCTACGTGTACTTGGCGATCCTCGTCGCGCTCATCTCGTACGGCCTCTACCAGTCGTTCTTCGGCGACATCGCTCCCGTGCCCTTCGACGCAGAGCAGTTCGACGGGACGTTGGAGGCGGGTGGCAGCCTCGGAGTGTTCCTGTTGCTGAAGGGCTTCTCGTCGGGCGCGGTCGCGCTCACCGGGGTGGAGGCGATCTCGAACGGGGTGCCGGCGTTCCGTCGTCCCGAGGCGAAGAACGCCGCGGCGACGCTCGTGTGGATGGGGGTCCTGCTCGGCGGCCTCTTTTTCGGGATCTCGGTGCTCGCGCAGCACCTGAAGCCGTACCCGAGCCGCGACCGGACGGTGATGGCGCAGCTCGGGCTGGCGGTCTTCGGCGACGGGGTCGCGTTCGTGGTCCTCCAGTTCGCCACCGCGTTGATCCTCACCCTCGCGGCCAACACCGCATACAACGGCTTTCCCGGTCTGACCTCGATCATCGCCAAGGACGGCTACCTGCCGCGCCAGCTCGCGCATCGAGGTGACCGCCTCGTCTTCTCGAACGGGATCATCGGCCTCGCGGGTGCCGCGGCGTTGCTGCTCGTCGCCTTCGGTGGCATCACCAATGCACTGATCCCGCTCTATGCCGTCGGCGTGTTCACATCGTTCACGCTCTCGCAGATGGGCATGGTCCGACACCATCGCAAGGTTCGCCAGCCGCATTGGCAGCGCAGCGTGGTGCTCAACGGCGTCGGCGCAGTCGCGACCCTCATCGTGCTGCTGATCGTCGCGGTGACGAAGTTCACGAGCGGAGCATGGGTACCGCTCGCGGTGATTCCGCTCATCGTGCTGCTGTTCAAGGCGATCCATCGGCACTACACGCGGGTGAGCGACGCACTGGATGCGCCGCCGGACTGGCGGCCGCCGAAGCGGCGGCATGCAGTCGTCCTCCTCGCGCAGGATGTGAACATCGGAGTACTCGACGCGATTGCGTACGTGCGCGGGACGGACCCGGATCACTTCGTCGCAGCAACGATCGTCGGCGACGAGATCGAGGCCGAACTCGCCGACACGGCGTGGACAGCGCAGGAGATCGCCGTCCCTCTCGAGACCATCATCGCGCCGGCGCGCGACTTCAGCGATGCCACGATGCGGCTCATCGACGAGATTGCCGAACGGTGGTCCGACTCGACGATCACGGTCGTCGTCGTGGAGCTCTTCGTCGAGCGCTGGTGGCAGCACCTCCTCCACAACCAGAGCACACTGCTCCTCAAGGGGCGGCTGCTCTTCCGGAAGGACATCGCCGTCACGTCGATCTCCTACGGCGCCGACCGAGCCTCGGCCCCTGACGCCGACGTGTAGACGACGGCAGGGAGCCCGCGCGTTCGATCAGGACGCCGATCCGGTGACCATCGGCGTCGCTCGTCAGATCCCGACCTGCACCGGGAAGGTCAGCAGGATGGCGATCCCGGCGATCAGGACCACGACCGCGAGCGAGATGGTGAACAGCCGGTTGCGCGTCGAGCCCAGCTTGCTGCTCACGCCGGCGAAGAAGAGCACTGACGCGAACAGCACCGTGGTCAGCACATAGTTGTCGCCGCGTTGGTTGTCCCGCCGCGCGAGCTCGGCTTGCCGACTCGCGCTTGCCTCGAGCCGGTCGGACTTCACCCGTTCGGCGAGCTCGTACTCGGGCAGCGTGAACGGTGTCGGTGAAGCGTCGGGATTCTCGAGTGGGTTCTGCTCGAGCCACGCTTCCACCGCCGGCTTGAACTCACTGCGGAACCGCTCGAAGAGGAACCCTGACAGCGCAAACGGGTTCGGTGCATACGAACCGTCAAGCGCCAGCGACGAGTTCGGATCGATCCGCCGCTCCTCCGAGATCGCGCTGGCCCAGCTGATGAAGGTGTCGACGTCGACGATCTGTTGGGCGTTGGCCACGTTCGAGGCCTTCGCCGACTCGGTGCGGTCGGCGCTCGCCTGCGAGAAGTGGATCGTCTGCGTGCCGCTCCACTTCGTGCTCTCGAACGCTGACCACGCGGTCAGCACTGTCGCGCACGCCAGCAGCACCGTCGCGACCAGCTCGATCCGCTCGCGGATGCGTAGGTCACGGGCGCTCAGCTCTTCGTCGCTCGCCATCGGTCGATCAGCTCACGATCTCGCGGGTCGGGAGCACCGCCGCCATCTGGTCGCTCAACGGGCAGTGGACGCTGCGTCGGATCATCGCGGGCATTCTCCGTTTCGGATCGGTCTGCGGGCAGCAGTCTGATCGCTGATTCGTGGCGCGGCAAGAAGGTCGGGTTCACCAACAGGATGCGCGCGCGCCGAGAGGTAAGCGTCGCCGGGTGTTTCGCCCGAGCTAGGAGCTCGCGTCCTTCTCGGCGCACGCGGCGGCTCGCTCCAGCAGCAGCACCCGCTCGCGAGTGTTCCGGGTCTGCGACGCGGCGGCGGCGAACTCGGCTGCTGCCCCGTCGAAGCGCCCGAGCTTCTCGAGGAGGTCACCGCGCACGCTGGCGAGCAGGTGGTACGAGGCGAGCGATCCGTCGGCCACCAGCCGGTCGACCAGCTCGAGACCGACCTCGGGGCCGAAAGCCATCCCGAGCGCGACGGCTCGATTGAGCTCGACGACCGGCGATGGCGCGAGCTGGACGAGCGCGTCGTACAGCGCAGCGATACGGACCCAGTCCGTCTCTTCGGGGGTGCGGCGCGCGCGTGGCAAGCCGCGATGGACCCCTGCAGCCAGTAGGGACCGCGCGGACTGTTGACGCGCTCGGCGCGTTCGAGCGCGTCGAGGCCCCGACGCACGAGGACTTGGTCCCAGCGGGATCGGTCCTGGTCGAACAGCAGTACCGGCTCACCCGACGGGCCGACGCGGGCGCGCGAGCGTGACGCCTGGATCTCCATGAGCGCGACCAGTCCGTGCACCTCGGCCGCGTCGGGCATGAGCTCGGCGAGGACGCGGCCGAGACGGAGCGCGTCGAAGCAGAGGTCGGGTCGCATCCAGTCGTCGCCGGCCGTCGCGGCGTATCCCTCGTTGAACACCAGGTAGAGGACCTCGAGCACGGACGTGAGTCGCGCCGCGAGCGCGGGACCCTCGGGCACCTCGAACGGGACCTGTGCCGCGGCGAGCGTCCGCTTCGCCCGCACGATGCGCTGTGCGATCGTCGCGGCCGGCACGAGGAACGCGCGGGCGATCTCCTCGGTCGTCAGCCCGCCGAGGAGGCGCAGCGTGAGGGCGACCCGCGCCTCGGTCGAGAGCACGGGGTGGCAGGCCGTGAACATCAGCCGCAGGAGGTCGTCGCCGATCTCACCGTCGACCGCGGCATCGAGGTCCGAGCGAGCGTCGTCGCGGGCCGCCTCCGTCTCGACCTCCCGGGCGACTTCCGCGTACTTCCGCTCGAGGACCGATCGGCGGCGCAGCACGTCGATGGCTTTGTGCTTGCCGGTGGCCATGAGCCAGGCGCCCGGGTTGTCCGGGACGCCGGACTCCGGCCACCGCTCGAGCGCTGCGACCAGCGCGTCCTGCGCGAGCTCCTCGGCCACGCCGACATCGCCCACCATGCGGGTGAGGCGGGCGATGAGCCGCGGGGACTCGATGCGCCAGACCGCCTCGATCGTGCGCTCGACGTCGTCCATGTCGCCGCTCGTGGACGTGGGGCTCAGGGCTGGGCCGCGGCCTGGACGTCCGGTGGGAAGTCCTCCATCTCGAAGATCTGGCGCAGCTCGATGGTGAAGTCGCCCCCGACCGCCGGGACCCGCTTCGCCCACTCGAGGGCCTCGTCCTTCGATTTCACGTCGATGATCCAGTAGCCCCCGATCATCTCCTTGGCTTCGGTGAACGGCCCGTCGATCACGGTGGGCTTGCCGGCGGTGAACGTGACCCGCTGGCCGTCGGCCTGGGGGTGCAGCCCCTCGCCGACGAGCAGCACTCCGGCCTTGACCAGCGCCTCGTTGTACTTCGTCATCGTCGCGACGGCTTCCGGGCTCGGGGTCCAGTCTGCGTCCGGCTCGATGTTGGGCAGCATGAACATCATGAATCGCATGGTGATGGCTCCTTCTCGGTGGGTTCGATCCCGGGGTGGTTGGTCATACGTCCCCTACGTCGATCGAGCCGCGCCGAGATCGACACGCCGGACGAACTTTCGCGGAGATTCTTCGGTGGGCCGACCGTCAACGGCGGACGCGTCGGCCGGCACCGGGCGCCGGGGGCCGAGCTCGATCAGTCGAGCTGCTCGTGGAGGAAGGCGACGACGTCGGGCCAGATCTCGCCGGCGAGGTCCTCGTCGAGCGTCCCGAGTGCGTTGTGCGGGTTCATGAACGCATGGCCGGTGCCCGGATGGACCGTGAATGTGACGTCCTTGCCCAGCCCCTGCAGCTTCGCCTCGAGCGCGCGCGCCGCGTCGGGGCCGAAGAAGTCGTCGTTCTCGGCCATGTGCCCGCGCACCACCGCGGTCATCGGCGCCCAGTCGGGTTCCATGTCGCCCTGCGGGAAGCCGTAGAACGGGACGACGGCGCGCACGAGGTCGGGGCGGTTCGCCGCCAGGATGAGCGACAGCATCCCGCCCATGCAGAACCCCATGACCCCGAGGCCGTCGCTCGTCACCGCCTCGTGACCCGCGAGGTAGTCGACCGCCCCGCTCATGTCGCGCGCGGCACGGTCCGGGGGGAGGCTCGCCATGAGCTGGCCGGCCTTGTCCATCTCGTCGTGGGCCGCGAGCTCCCCGTGGTACAGGTCGGGTGCGAGGGTCACGAACCCCGCGGCACCGAGGCGATCGGCCATCTCCTTGCAGGAGGGGTCGAGACCCCACCACTCCTGGATGATCACGACCCCCGGCCCCGAGCCCTCGGGCGGGGTCACGAGGTAGCCGCCTGCGGTCGTGTCCTGGCAGGGGAACTCCACGTCTTCGCTCATGGGCGCGAACGGTACTGCCGCTCGACGCCGCCGGGGAAGGCCTGGCCCGCCGGCGGGCGACCCGGTGGTCAGCCGCTGACCGACGCGAGGGGTACGACGCGCGTCGTGGCCGCCGGATGCGTCTCGGCGCGCACCCAACGCAGCCCCATGATCCCGTGCCGGTGCCCGCACGGGTCGATCCAGTTCGGGTGCCCGGGATCCGAGTGCGCGACGACGAGCCGGAAGGAGCCGTCGTCCTCGAGGGTGGTCGTGGAGAGGTTGCGCGAGATGACCCGTCGCTTGTCGAGACACTCCGCCCAGATGTTGCCCAGCTGGAAGTTCCAGTACTCGCAGCTGGGAGGCGTCGATTCGATCACGAGCGCCTCGTCGGGGCCCAGCGCCCAGTATCCGAGCTGGAACACGATGTTCGGGTCGCCGCCGACGAGGCGGTGGTGTTCCGGGTCCGGGAAGTGCAGCCGGTTCGGATCCGCGCGCCACGGAGCGACCCAGTCGGCGAACCAGGCCGAGGCACCGATCGCGTACATCGCGGCGCCGAGCAGCTGATCGGGGACGAGCGCCGGTTGCAGCGGGCGCGGTGCCTCCGTCACGCCGATGCACTCGACGCGGAGGTCCGCCGCGATCTCGCGGTCCCGATCGGCGAAGGTCTGGCGGACCAGGATCATGCTCGAGTCGTCTGCGAGGCGCAGCCAGTTCCCGTCGTGCTCCCGGCGGCTCGCGATCACCTCGAACGAGCCGTCGGGTGCGACATGCAGATCGGTGTGGTCGAGGTGCCCGGCACCCCCGGTGATCCGATCGGGGCGCGCGTAGTTCTGGTTCTGCGCGGCGAACGAGAGGTACGAGATCGTGCCCCGCGTGCCGACGATCCGGTAGTCGAGCGCGGGATTGATCCCCACGCTCGAGTAGACGTTGTCGGGGTTGTCGAGCCCGAAGCCGCAGTGCTCGGGCAGTGCTCGGAGCTGCGGGTGTCGGGGCCCCGGGTTCTCGAGGAAGGACGACAGGCCGTTCTGGGTGAGCCGGGCGAGGTACCGCAGCCCTTCGGCCCGGTCGAAGGTGTCGAGGTCGAGGTCGTCGCGCTGGAGGATGGCACCCGCATCGCGGAGCAGGTCGCAGAACGCGTCCCACGCGCGGCCGGAGTCGACCGCTTCGACCGGATCGTCGCTCACGTGGCAGCACCCCAGTCCGCGTGGAGGACCTCGGTGAGGGCGGCCATCTGCTCGACGTGGTGGTCGACCGACGTGCTCGGGAAGCGGTAGTTCAGGATCGTCGCGCCGGCTGCGACATGCGCGGCAGCCTGTTCGCGGATCCGGTCCGGTTCGCGGATCGGGTCGAGCGCGGGCTCGGGCCAGAGGGCGACGTCGAGTGCCTCGTCGCGTGCCTCCCAGGCCGCGGTGTCGCGAGCGCGGTCGAGCATGTCGCGCACCTCGTCGGGGCCGAGCAGGAACGGCACCCACGCGTCGCCGAGCTCCACCGCGCGTCGCACCGAGCGGTGGGTCCGACCTCCGACCCAGATCGGTAGCCGGTCTTGGACGCCGGTCGGGTCGACGACGACGTCTCGGTATCGGTAGTGCGTGCCGTCGTAGCGCGGCTCGCGGCGTCCCCATCCGGCTCGGATCGCTCGCAGCGCGTCGTCGGCGGCCTCGCCGCGCCCCTCGAACGCTTTGCCGAGCAGGTCGAACTCCTCCCGGAGCGACCCGACACCGACGCCGAGGACGAGTCGCCCCTTGCTGAGTCGGTCGAGCGTGCCGTAGTGCTTCAGCACCTCGACCGGGTGGTGGTAGGGCAGCACGACCATGTTGGTGGCGAGGCGGACGCGCTCGGTGACGGCCGCCAGGTACGAGAGCGTGGACAGCAGGTCCCAGTAGCGTTTCCCCCGACGGGCCTCGACGTCGACCGGGACGGCGAGGTGTTCGCTCGCGGTGAGGTGGTGGTACCCGAGGCGGTCCGCGGCTCACGCGACCTCGACGAGGTCGTCGACCGATGCGTCGACCTCCCACGCGTTGTGCGAACGTGGCAGCAGGATCACGATCGGTGTGATGACGCCGATGCGCAGCTCGGCCACCCGGACTCCTCCCCGTGGAACCCGGTGAGCCTAGGCAGCGTTCTCGCGACAGCACCGGACTCCCCGATCCGGTGGAGGGGAGGAGAGGTTCTAAGCATCCTGCCTTGATACGAGCAGGGCCGAGACGGGCAGACTCAATCGCCACGGCCACCGCAGGAGCGGGGCCGTCAGGGACTTCCTGGGGGAACAGGTGAAGCACACTCGCTGGTTGGCGCTCGTCGCCACCGTGGTACTGGCCATGACCGCGACGAGCGCGGTCTCGTTCGCGCAGAGCTCGAGCGGGGAGAAGCCGACGGCGACCGATGTCGGGGTCACCGACAAGGAGATCCGGATCGCGGTCGTCGCCGACGTCGACACGCCGCTGGCACCGGGCATCTTCCAGGGCTCGGTCGACGGGGTGAAGGGCTGGGCGAAGTACGTCAACGCCAACGGCGGCCTCGCCGGGTCGCAAGGTCGTCGTCGACTTCATCGACTCGAAGCTCAGCGCCGACGAGGCCCGCAACGCGGTCATCCAGGCGTGCTCAGGACGACTTCGCGATCGTCGGGACGTCGGCGGTGTTCCTGAACAACGTCGACGACATCGAGGCGTGTGTCGACCAGGCGGGTGCCGCGACCGGGATCCCGGACATCGCGGTCGTGACGACCGAGATCGCGCAGCAGTGCTCGCCGACGTCGTTCGCGGTGAACCCGCCGCCGCTCATCTGCGACACGAAGGACCAGCACCCGCAGACGTACCAGGCGAACGTGGGCCGCGCGTTCTACTACCAGAAGAAGTTCGGCAAGGACCTCCATGGCGGTTACCTGCTCTCGGGTGACCTCAAGTCGACCGAGAACGCGAACCGCGGGTCGATGTTCGAGATGCAGCAGGCCGGCCCGGGGATCAAGTCGGACTTCGATGAGCCGATCTCGGCCCAGGCTCCGCAGAGCGCGTACACGCCGATCGTCCAGCAGCTGAAGGACAAGTCGTCGAACTACGCCCAGAGCGGCGGCACTGCGAACACGACGGTGCTGCTCCGCAAGGAGGCCAAGCTCCAGGGCGTGACCGACCCGAACTTCGTCTGGGACTGCACGCTGCAGTGCTACGACAAGAATCTGCGTCTCGCAGGGCGGCGCCGACGTCGAGGGACAGTACGTGTCGACTGCTCTTCCTGCCGTTCGAGGAGGCGAGCACGAACAAGACGCTGTCGCAGTTCCTGAAGTACACGGGCAAGGACAAGGCCGACGGCTTCGGGATCCAGGCGTACGCCTCGGGTCTCCTCGTGAGCCAGGCGATCGACCAGATCGTCAAGGCCGACGGCGTGAACGGCGTCACCCGCCAGGCGCTGTTCGACCAGCTGAACTCGATCAACGACTTCAACGCCGGCGGCATGATCGGCACGACGAACATCGCGGAGCGCAAGGTCACGAACTGCTACGTGCTCACCCAGGTGAAGAACGGCAAGTTCGTGCGGGTCACGCCTTCCAAGAAGGGGACGTTCGACTGCAAGCCGAAGAACTACAAGCAGATCAAGCTCGACCTGATCAAGTAGTTCCGCTGATCACGCACGATGCAACGGGCCGGGCCGCGACCTTCAGGTCGCGGCCCGCTCCGTCGGGATGTCGTAGCGGGCGACGTAGTCGGCGAAGCGCTCTCGGAGCGCGTCGGCGTCGAGGCCGTACTCGGCGAGGTCGTAGCCATGGGCGCCGAAGCGGCCCTTCGGGTGTGACGCCACGTGGGCGGTCATCGCCGCGCGCGGCCCGTTCGCTGAGCTCCGTGCCGCAGCGCGCGTAGATGTCCGCGACGGTGCGGACCGTGTCCTGCACGAGGTCGGCGTACATCACGTCGCACGATCGGGCGCTCGGGGTGGGCGGCGCGGAACGCGGTCGACCCGGCGTACCGACTCCTCGAGCATCATCGTCCAGTGCTCCGCGACGTACGCGGTGTGGTCGGCGTCGCTGAACGTGCTCGACAGGCACGAGATCAGGCTGCACACGGACGCGGAGAGCACGACCGGGTCGCGGTGGAGCATCACGAGACGTGCGTCGGGGTAGACGTCGGTGAGCTCGTCGAGCGCGAGCACGTGGTGCGGGCTCTTCAGCGTCCAGCGACCTCGGACGCCGCCGCTCTGGAGGACCTGGAGCACCTGCCGGTGGTACTCGTACGCGGAGTGCTGGTCGGTCCCGAGCAGCCACTCGTGGTAGCCGGGGACGTTCGTGATCGCCTCCCAGGAGAGGCTCTTGAAGTCCTGGCTCATGACCGCGACGCACTCCGTCGGGCCGTCGGCGTCCTCGTGGTGGATCGCCTTCATCCGCGGGTTGAGCATCTCGAGCATGTCGCCGCTCTCCCGGGCGGCGTCGACGCGCGGTCCCGACCGGTGGTCCGCGGGTGACGACGGGGGAACCGAGTCGTTCGACTCCCACCGCAGCAGCGCACGGTTGGCGGGGTCCCGGTCGAGCACCTGGCTGAGGAACGTCGTGCCGGCGCGGAACATCCCGATGACGACGATCGGCGCGTCGATCGGTCTCGTCCGCCAGCTCGGGGTGCCGGCGATGCCAGTCGAGCACCTTCAGCCGGTTCACGAGCGCGGCGACGACCGTGCCCTCGACCGCGGCGCCGCCGAGCTCGCTGAGCTCCGGCGTCGGTCGTTCACCGAGTCGCAGTACGGCGCCGAGCCCGTCGCGGTAGGTCTCCGGACCGAAGTCGTCGAGACCGGTCTGCGCCCGCGCCTGCGCGAGCAGCGCGTCGACCTGCAGTCCGGTCACGGCGGGCTCGGCACGACTCGAACTGCCTGCATCCGCGGGACGGTAATAAACACCCCTGCTTACGTCAAGGACGTCGATCCGCGTCGGGCCTCGAGCGGCGCCTCCATGGCTCCCGTGGCCATGGCGATGAGGTTGCGCACGAACGGTTCGGCGTCGAGCTGCGGGCGTCCGGCGCGACCGCGCCGGGCGAGCGCGCGGGAGCGGTCCGCGACGGCGCGCAGGATGAACGTGGTGATGAGCGAGAAGCGCTCGACCTGGGTCGGGGGATCGACCGGCGCCATGCGCTCCGCAAGGAGGGCGTACACGTCGTTCCCGCCGGTCTTCGCGAGCGTCGCCTGGAGCTCGCTTCCGAAGTGCGCGGGGTTCTCGCCGGCGAGCTCCGCGATGATCTGCAGGCAGCACCGCCCCCTCCAGCCGCTCTCCGCGAGCTCCACGGCAGGACGCACGATCGCCTCGACCACCGACGCGACGTCGTCGGCCGGTCGTCGAGACGCATGCGCGAGCAGCTCGCCCTCGCGCTGCGCCAGGAACTCGGCGTGGCGCTCGATCACCGCGCACAGCACCCCCTCACGCGACCCGAAGTGGTAGTAGAGCGCGGCGCGGTTGCCCTGACCGGCCTGGCGAGTGATCTCGATGAGCGACGCGGTGAACACCCCATCGTCCGCGAACGCCCGCGCTGCTGCGTCGAGGAGCTTCCGTCTCGTGTTGGAAGCATCCGGTGGCACGCGGTCGATGTTAGGTGCGCACGGTCGCGACCGGTTGTAGAACAGGACGATGCGAGCCTGGCGGGTCCACCGGTACGGCGATCCCGGTGATGCGCTGGTCCTCGATGACGTCGACGAGCCAACGCCGGGCTCGGGTCAGGTCGTCGTCGAGTCGGCGACCACGCCACTCAACTTCAACGAGGTCGACGGCTGCTTCGGTCGCTACCGGACCGTCGATCCGCCGCTGCCCTACACCCTCGGGATGGAAGTGGTGGGGGAGGTCGTCCGGGCGGGACCCGGCGAGGACCACTGGTTCGGGCGGCGCGTCCTCGCCACCGCGACGAACGCGTTCGGCGCGCACGCCGAGCAGGTGTTGGCCGACGTCGACATGGTGTTCGACGCCCCCGACGCGCTCGACGACGTCGAAGCCGGCGCGTTCTTCTTCCCGTTCCACGTCGCCCACCTGGCGCTCGTGGAGCGCGGTCATCTCGAGGCCGGCCAGACCCTCCTGGTGCATGCGGGTGCCGGCGGTGTCGGGTCGGCAGCGGTACAGCTCGGCGTCGCGATCGGCGCTCGTGTCCTGGCGACGGCCGGCGGTCCGGAGAAGGTCGCGCGCTGTCAGGAGCTCGGCGCCGACGTCGCGATCGACTATCGCGCCGAGGACTTTGCCGCCGCAGTACTCGAGGCGACGGACGGGCGCGGGGTCGACGTGGTGTGCGATCTGGTCGGAGGAGCGACGACGACCGCGACCTTCCCGTGCGTCGCACTCGGCGGGCGTCACGTGCTGGCAGGCTTCTCCGGCGGCATCGAGGCCGAGGACACCGGCATCGTGCCCCGCCCGATCCTCTTCGGGAACTTCGACGTCTGCGGCGTGATGCTCTCGTACCGCAGCGATCCCGCGCTCGTGAAGCGGTACTCGGGATTCAACCTCTTCTCGCGGGCCGACGGCGAGCGGGTGCAGCATCACCTGGTCGAGCTGCTCGACGCCGGGCGAATCCACCCGGTCGTGGGCCGGACCGCGCCGTGGACCGACCTCCCGACCGAGCTCCGGCGGCTGGCGGACCGCCGGACGTCGGGGCGGACGGTGCTCGACTGGCGCTCATAGAGTGACGGGATGAGCGATGCGTCCCCTGCCTCCGCATCGGCGGGCTCCGCTCCGGCCGACTTCTTCTCCGCGGCGGCCGCCGTGCTCGGACTCGAGCAGCTCGACGTGCCCGCGATGGAGCTGCTCTTCAAGCTCGAGTGCAGCGGCGAGGACTTCTACAACGGCCTGGCCGATCGGATCGACAACGAGGAGGCCGCCGATCTGCTGCGCCGCAACGGTCGGGAGGAGGTCGGGCACGCGCGCCGGATCGAGCGGGCGATCGCGCTCGAAGCTCGGCGGGAGCTACACCCCGTCCGCCGAGCTGCTCGAGCGGTACCCCGTCCCCCTGCCCGACTCGATCGACGCCGACCTGCTGCCGGTCATCGTGCAGGCCGAGATCGACGGCGACGCGAGCTACCAGCGGTGGGCCGAGGCGGAGACCGACCCCGAGGTGGCGACCCTGCTCCGGCGCAACGGTCGGGAGGAGACGAAGCACGGCGAGCGCGTGTCGCGTGCGATCGCGATCCTGCAGGCTGCGCAGGCCTGACGCGCCGCGACGCAGCCGGCTCGGGTGGCGCCCGAAGCGCGACGGAGCCCCGGGTGGGAGGTTCCCCGGGGCTCCGACGGTGCTGTCACATCGGTGCGGTGTGCCTAGCTGGTGCGGAGGACCGCCTCGATCTCGAGGGAGATCTGGATCTTCTGGCCGAGCACCACGCCGCCACCCTCGAGAGGCGCGTTGAACGAGACGCCGAAGTCGTCCCGGTTGATCTCGGTGCTCGCGGTGAACCCGACCCGGGAGTCGCCGAAGGGCGTCCGGGCCTGGAAGCCGTGGACCTCGAGCTGCAACGAGACGGGCCTGGTGACGCCGCGGATCGTGAGGTCGCCGTCGACGAGATAGTCGTCGCCGTCCTGGCGCACCCCGGTGGAGCGGTACGAGAGCTCCGGGTGCTGGTCGACGTCGAAGAAGTCGGCCGAGCGGATGTGCGCATCGCGGTCGGGGTTGTTCGTGTCGATCGAGGACAGGTCGACCGTTGCCTCCACGCTCGAGTCGAGCGGGTGCTCGGCGGTGACGAACGTGCCGGTGAACGCCCCGAACCGGCCACGGACCTTGCTCACCATCAGGTGGCGGACGCTGAAGCCGATCTCGGAGTGGACGGGGTCGATGTCCCAGGTGCCGGCGATGTAGCCGGGGATCTTGGTTGTCGTGTCGACTGCAGTCATTGGAGTGCTCCTCGGGTGCTCGGTGGGGGCCAACTCTGTTGTTCTCTCAACTATTGATCACTGTACCAGATGTAGTTGAGAAGTCAACAAGAACTGGGATACGATGCCGGGCATGGACGAACGCCCTCGCGCCCCCCGCTGGCTCGACGAGGACGAGCGCCAGCTGTGGTTGAGCTGGGTCTTCATGACCCGCCTCTTCTGGGAGGAGGTCGAGCGGGACCTCCAGCGGGAGGCGGGGTTCCCGTTCGGCTACTACGAGATCCTGGTGATGCTCTCGGAGACGCCGGACCACCAGCGTCGGATGAGCGACCTCGCCGACGTCACCCAGTCGTCGCGCAGCCGCCTCTCCCACGCGATCGACAAGCTCGAGCAGCGCGGCTGGGTGCGGCGCGAGAGCTGCCCGACCGACCGCCGCGGGCAGCTGGCGGTTCTGACCGACGAAGGGTCCGCGGCGCTCGAGGCCGCCGCGCCCGAGCACGTGGAGAGCGTCCGCCGGCACCTCTTCGACCTCCTCACCCCCGAGCAGCTCCGAGCGCTCCGCGAGATCAGCGACGTGATGCTCGAGCACCTGTTGCCGGCCGTCGTCGCGCGGGGCGACCGCCGACCAGAGATGATCGAAGAGGCGCGTTCGCGCACCCGCCCGCCCGCGGACGCGTAGTGTCCACCGGGTCCGGGGACCTGGTGGGAGGACGTGGGCGATGACGGGTGATGCGGTGGCGACCGGTGCCGGTGGGGGCTCCGTCAACGAGTCGACCAGCCCCGACCGCAGCACGCTCGTCCTGCTCGCGCTCATCCTGGTCGCCGCGGTCGCGAACCTGAACCTCGCGGTCGCGAACGTCGCGCTCCCGGACATCGGCAAGGCGTTCACCGCGTCGCAGACCGAGCTCGACCTGGTGGCGGT
This sequence comes from uncultured Acidimicrobiia bacterium, assembly GCA_963809885.1. Classification (GTDB taxonomy): domain Bacteria; phylum Actinomycetota; class Acidimicrobiia; order IMCC26256; family PALSA-555; genus JALHSW01. The sequence continues at coordinate 101,145 of CAWELA010000003.1, forward strand.
CGGGTACTCGCTCGGCCTGGCCGCCTCGGTCCTCTACCTCGGGGCCCTGGGTGACCGGCACGGGCGCAAGATGATGCTGCTGCTCGGCGTCGGGCTGTCGGTCCCCGCCTGCCTGCTCGCCGCGTACGCGCCGACGGTCGAGGCCCTCTTCCTCGGTCGGCTCCTCGGCGGGCTCGCTGCCGGCATGGCGTACCCGACGACGCTGGCCCTGATCACCGCACTCTGGTCCGGTCCCTCCCGCACCCGCTCGATCGCGCTCTGGTCGGCGCTGGGCGGGGCGATCTCCGCACTCGGGCCGCTGATCTCCGGAGCCCTGCTCGAGGAGTTCTGGTGGGGCTCCGTGTTCCTCGTCACGCTTCCGCTCGCGGTGGTCGCGTTCCTGCTGGCCGTCAAGTACGTCCCGAGCCACGTGAACGAGTCGACCGACCCGGTCGACAACCTCGGCGGCATCCTGTCCGTGGTGCTCGTCGCGTCGTTGGTGCTCGCCATCAATTTCGCCTCGGTGCCCGACGCCGGCACGGTCGCGATCGGCCTCGGGCTGATCGCGGTCGCCGGCACCGTGGCATTCGTCATCCGCCAACGCCGGGCGAGCAACCCGCTCTACGACCTCGACGTCGCGGCCCGAAGGATCTTCTGGGTCGCGGCGGTCGCAGGCATCATCGTGTTCGGGTCGCTCATGGCCGCGATGTTCATCGGCCAGCAGTTCCTGCAGAACGTGCTCGGGTACGACCCGCTCGAGGCGGGCCTGTCGATCCTGCCTGCCGCGCTGTTCATGGTCTTCGTCGCACCCCGCTCGGCGAAGCTCGTCGACGCGCACGGTGCACGGTTCACGCTGCTCCTCGGGTACGTCTTCTGCCTCCTCGGGTTCGTGGCGATGCTGGTGCTCTGGGAGGAGGGCATCCCGTACTGGAAGGTCGGCCTCGCGTATGCGCTGATGGGCATCGGCGTCGGCTTCGCGGGCACCCCCGCCTCGCACTCGCTCACCGGGTCCGTGCCGGTGCGACGCGCCGGGATGGCGTCGGGCACCGCGGATCTCCAGCGCGACCTCGGCGGCGCCATCATGCAGTCGATCCTCGGTGCCCTCCTGACCGCCGGCTACGCGACGGCGTTCGCGAAGGCGATCGCCAGCGTCGCCGAACGGCTCCCAGGTCAGCAGCAACGTCGAGAACGAGCTGACGAAGTCCTTCTCGAGCGCCGCGGCGACGGCCGAGCAGTACCCCCAGTACTCCAAGCAGATCATCGCCGCGGCCCGGACGTCGTTCCTCGACGGGGCGAACTGGGCCTACGCGGCCGGGATCGTCGCGGTCCTCGTCGGCTTCGTCCTCGTGTTCTTCATGTTCCCCAAGCGCGAGCACGAGAACGAGCTGCTGCAGGAGTACCACGACCAGGACGTGGCGGAGGCGGCCGCGTCCCCGTAAGGGTCGCGCCCGGAGTCGCTGGTTGCGACTCCGCGAATGTCCAACATACGATGCGTATGTCGGACACGGACCGAGCGGAGCGGTGGATGGCACGTCGTGTGCCCCGGGGACAGGAGACGCGAGCGCGGATCCTGGCCGAGGCGCTGCGCCTGTTCGCGGCGCGCGGCTACGCCCGGGTCTCGGTCGAGGAGATCGCCGACGCCGCCGGTGTCACCAAGGGAGCGGTGTACCACTGGTTCTCCGACAAGGACGACCTCGGGCGTGAGCTGCAGCACGACCTCTACGAGCGCCTGTCGGTGGTGTCGATGCGCGCCCTCGACCCGCACGGCGACACGATCGAGAACATGCGCCGCTCGTTCGGGGCGTACCTCGAGGCGCTCGACGATCTCGGCGAGGCCCGGTTCTTCCTGCGCGACGCGTGGGTGATCCCCGAGCTCGACGAAGGCGGGCGGACCGACCACGACGCCGCCATCGAGGTGGTGCGCGACATCCTCGCCGTCGCCGCTGCTCGCGGGGAGATCGTGGCGCTCGACCCCGATGCGCTCGCACGTGTGCTGACGGGTGCGTGGGCCGAGGCCACGCTTGCACGTGCTGCGCACGGGTGAGCGCGCGGCGACGATCGAGGTCGTGGAGGCGCTGCTCGAGGCGCTGCGACCGAACCCGAGCACGAGACGAGCGCGCTCCGGCGCGGTCACAGGAGGAACGTCGTGAGCACGACCGAACCGACCCTGCACCCCCTGGAGATGCTCCGTGGTCCCGAGATCGAGGCCGCCGTGGCGCTCGTCCGCGACACCGGTCGTCTCTCGGAAGCCGCGCGCTTCGCCTACGTCGGCCTCGAGGAGCCGGAGAAGGAGGCGCTCGCGGCGTTCGCCGGTGGTGCAGCAGTCCCCCGCCGGGTCCGTCTCGTGGTCGTGCCCGGGCCGCAGGCGTCCGTCATCGAGGTCGTCGTGGATCTGACGGCGGGTGCCGTCGACTCCTGGGAAGAGCGCGCGGAGACGCGACCGGCCCTCCTGTTCGAGGAGTCGATGTTCGCGATCATCGCCTGCAAGGAGCATCCGGACTGGCAGGCAGCGATGCGCCGCCGGGGGATCACCGACTGGGACAAGGTGCAGACCGATCCCTGGCCGGCCGGGAACTTCGGCATCGCCCACGAGGACGACCGTCGGATCACGCGCGTCCTCTTCTACTACCGGGAGCACCCCACCGACAATGGGTACGCCCGTCCGATCGAAGGCGTGCTCGCGTTCGTCGACCTGGGCCGGCGGGAGGTGCTCGAGATCGTCGACTACGGCGTCGTGCCGCTCCCACCCGAGCGCGGCGGGTACCTGCCCGAGGACGTCGGACCGATGCGCACCGACCTCAAGCCGCTCGAGATCGCACAGCCGGAGGGCGCGAGCTTCACCGTGGAGGGGAACCTCGTCCAGTGGCAGCGGTGGTCGATGCGGCTCACCATGGACCCCTACGAGGGCCTCGTGCTGCACGGGGTCGGGTACGAGGACGGCGGGTCGGGTACGACCCATCCTCCACCGCGCGTCCGTGAGCGAGATGGTCGTGCCCTACGGCGAGCCGGGTCCGATGCATCACTGGAAGAACGCGTTCGATGCCGGTGAGTGGGGTCTCGGCCGGATGGCCAACTCGCTGAAGCTCGGCTGCGACTGCCTCGGGCTCATCCACTACTTCGACGTCGACTTCGCCACCGAGCAGGGCGGGCCCGTTCACGCTCGAGAACGCGATCTGCATGCACGAAGAGGACTACGGGATCCTCTGGAAGCACGCCGACCTGCACGGCGGGACCACCGAGGTCCGCCGGTCGCGTCGCCTCGTGGTCAGCTTCATCTGCACCGTCGGCAACTACGAGTACGGCTTCTACTGGTACTTCTACCTCGACGGGACGATCCAGCTGGAGGTGAAGCTCACCGGCATCATGTCGACGATGGCGGTCGAGCCGGGCGAGGAGCCGGCGAACTCCTCGATCGTCGCGCCACAGCTCGCCGCGCCCTACCACCAGCACCTCTTCAACGTGCGCCTCGATGTCGACGTCGACGGTGTCGAGCAACACCGTCTACGAGGTGAACGCAGATCGGGCGGCACGCCGGGCCCGGAAACCCGATGGCGAACACGATCGACGTCACCGCGACCGCACTCGAGACCGAGCTGCAGGCCAAGCGGCTGGTCGACCCGGCGCGGAGCCGCATCGTGGAAGATCGTCAACCCCGGTGTGCGCAACGGCCTGGGCCAGCCGGTCGCCTACAAGCTCGTCCCGGGATCCACGCCGACGCTGCTGGCCGACCCCGAGTCGAGCGTCGGACGCCGGGCCGGATTCGCGGCGAGCAACCTGTGGGTGACGCCGTACCGCGCCGACGAGCGTCGTGCCGCGGGCGACCACCCGAACCAGCACGCCGGCGGTGATGGGCTCCCGGCATGGACCGCCGCCGACCGTCCGATCACCGACACCGACATCGTCGTGTGGCACAGCTTCGGCGATCACGCACATCCCCCGGCCGGAGGACTGGCCGGTCATGCCGGTCGAGTACGCCGGCTTCCACCTCGTGCCGTTCGGGTTCTTCGACCGGAACCCGTCGCTCGACGTGCCGCCGACCTCGGGTGGGCACTGCGCCGACCGAGGCGCTGACCGGCGCGGAGGCCCAGCAGCGATCAGCGCCCGCCGCGTGGCGCGATCGGGACGCGTCACCGTCACCGCGAGGCCACCCGCGGGGCCGACGCCGAGCGTCACCGTGCCGCCGTCGGCGACGACGAGCTGCTGCACGATCGCCAGTCCCAGGCCGAACCCGCCGGCGTCGTGCTCGTCGGCGCGCCAGAAGCGGTCGAAGGCGTGCGCCCGCTGCGTCTCGTCCATCCCGGGCCCGCATCGGCGACCGCGACCCGCACCTGATCGCCATCGGTACGCACGTCGAGCGTCGATCGTCGACCCCGCGGGCGCGACCTCGAGCGCGTTGTTCAGGAGGTTGTCGAGCACCTGCTCGAGCCGTCCCGGGAGTGACCAGCGCCCGCTCACTGGTCGGCCCGCACCACGATGCCGCACGTCGTGCTCGTCGGCGAGGTCGCGCCATGCGTCGCAGCGCGCCTCGACGACCTCCTGCACGTCGGTGTCGGTCGGGTGCGATCCGTGCTGCTCGGCGCGGGCGAGCGCCAGGAGCCCGTCGACGAGCAACGAGAGGCGGGCGACCTCGTCGGTCGGCGCCCGTCGAGGTCGCCGCGGCCGTCGGGGGTGATCTCGTCGGTGAGGTTCTCGAGTCGCAGCCGGAGCGCGGCGAGCGGAGTGCGGAGCTGGTGCGACGCATCGGCGACGAAGCCGCGCTGTGCGTCGACCAGCTGCTCGAGCCGCGCCGCAGTGCTGTTGAACGACCGTGCGAGCTCCCGGAGCTCGTGGGGACCGGCGGGGAGGGCGACCCGGGTGTCGAGCTCGCCGTGGCCGAGCGCGCGTGCGCCCCGCTCCAGGTCGGCGAGCGGCCGGGTCAGCGAGCGCGACAGCACGATGCACACCGCGAAGACGACGAGCAGCACGACGGCGCCGATGGCCAGGAGGAGCAGCCAGATGGTCCGGATCCGGTCGTTGACGAAGGACAGCGGGTAGGTGATCCGGACCGCGCCGTGGATCTCACCACCCGTCGCGATCGGTACCGCGACGTACAGGAGGTCGGTCCCCAGCGTCTCGGATGCCCGTTCCCCGCTGACGTCCTTGCCTCGAAGTGCGGTGCGGATCTCGGGGCGGGTGCGAAAGCTCCGCGTCGACCTGCGGAGTCCCGTCGTCGCCGAGCGGGGGGTCGCTGTCGGCGACGCTCGAGCCGTTCGCGTCCACGAAGACCACGCGGCCTTCTTCCTGCTTCTGGTACAGCTCGGCGAGCGCCTGCAGATCGGGGTTCGCGCCGGTCGGCGTGTCCTCGAGCGACTCCTCCGAGCGCAGCACGAGGGCGAACGCGTCGCGTTGGATGTCGGTCTCGAGGCGCTGACGCTCGGCGTCGGCGAGTGCAACCCCGAGCGGCACCTCGAGCAGGATCAGCACGAGCACGATGATCGAGACGTAGCTGAGCAGGAGCCGCCTGGTCACGACTCACCGTCGACGCGCAACCGGAAGCCGACGCCGCGGACGGTCTCGATCCACTCGGGATGTCCGAGCTTCTTGCGGAGCGTGGCGACATGCACGTCGAGCGTCTTGGTGGGCCCGTACCAATGAGGATCCCAGACCTCCTCCAGGATCTGGGTCCGTGACCACACCGCGTCGGGATCCTCGGCGAGGAGGGCGAGCACGTCGAACTCCTTCGGCGTGAGCACCACGGGCTCGCCGTCGACGGTGACGCGTCGCGTGCGCCGGTCGACGGTCAGTGGCCCGATCTCGAGCACGGTGCCGTTGGCGGTGGTCGGACCGCGCGGGCTGCGCGCGCCGGGTGACGGCCCGGATCCGGGCGAGGAGCTCGCGGAACCCGAACGGCTTGACGACGTAGTCGTCTGCGCCGAGCTCGAGTCCCAGGACCCGGTCGACCTCTTCGCCGCGCGCGGTCACGACGATGATCGGCACGTCATGCTCGGTGCGGAGCTCCCTGCAGATCTCGAGTCCGTCGCGGTCGGGGAGCCGGAGGTCGAGGAGCACGACGTCGGGGAACGGGAGCGCGGTGTCGGCGATGCGCGCCAATCCCGCCGCGCCGGTCACGACGCGCTCGGCGTCGAGCCCCTCGCGCTGCAGCCCCTTGACGAGCGGGTCGGCGATCCGGTCATCGTCCTCGATGATCAGTACGAGCACGTGAGCACGCTGCCACATCACGGCGTCCGGCGAGCAGACGGCCCCGGGACTTGGCGGATTCTTGGAAGTCGGCTGGCACGCGCTTGGGAGCCCGATCCGTACTGTGCGAGGCGAGCGATCAGCACCCCCCGATCGACACCGAAAGGCAGGAACCACCATGGAGCGACGCAAGGCCTTCGCCACCGCCGGCGCCGTCAGCGTCACGGCCCTCGCGGCCGTCATGGCCCTCGGCGCCAACATGGGGCTGTTCGGGCTCACCCGCAGTGACGCGGGCCCGGGTCAGTTCAAGCTCGTGGACAAGACCGAACAGACGAAGCCGGCGGTCCACACCGAGATCGTCGACGTCCCCGTTCCCGCGGCAGACCCGGCACCGGCCCCCGCAGCCGGTGGGAGTGGGGCCTCGCGGTCAACGACGCCCGCGCCCCGTACGTCGGTCGCCCCGAGCGGATCGACTGGCGCCGGCAGCACCTACGGATCCGGCGCCGGACACGAGGTCGAGGACGGGCACGGGTTCGAGCCCGGCGACGGCGCGGACGACTGAGGTGGCGCGCAGACCCCACGCGGCCGCCGCGACGCGCATCCTCGTCGGAGGGTTCGCCATCGCGTCGACCCTCGGCATCCTGACCGCGCTCGCCGCGGACGCGCCGCCCACCGGCACCACCGGCGCCACCGGCACACCCGCTACCAGCGGCGCACCCGTTACCACCGAGCTCGTCGAGAGCTCACCGCCGCCGACCCTGGTCCAGCAGGTGTACCGCTACATCCCGGTACCGGCCGGCAGCGGGTCGGCACCCACCGGCTCAGGGTCGGGCTCGACCCGGTCCTCGAGCGGTGGTGGCGCGGTGGCGCCGAGCTCCGGGTCGGCGCCGGCCGCCGCGGCCCCCGCCCCCGCGGCGCCGGCGCCGGCACCGGTCACGGCGACCCGAGGGAGCTGAGGTGAGCCCGCAGGTCTGGTGGTACGTCTCACGCGCCAGCGGCATCGTCGCGTGGGCGCTGGTCAGCGCCTCGGTGGTCTTCGGCCTGTGGGTCTCCCTCCGGCTGACGCGCTCGCCGCGCCCCGCCTGGGTGCTGGACCTCCACCGGTTCCTCGGCGGGCTCTCGGTCGTCTTCGTCGGCGTGCACCTGGCCGGCCTCGTCGCCGACTCGTACGTCGACTTCGGACTGCGGGAGATCTTCGTGCCGTTCGCGTCCGGCTGGAAGCCGATCGCCGTCGGTTGGGGCGTCGTGGGGCTCTACCTCCTGCTCGCGATCGAGGTCACCTCCCTGCTGATGAAGCGCCTCCCGCGTCGTCTCTGGCACACGGTGCACCTCTCGAGCTTCGGGCTCTTCGTCGTCGCGACGATCCACATGTTCACCGCGGGGACCGACAGTGGGAGCACGATCCTGCAGTGGAGCGCGCTGGGTGTCACCGGCCTGGTCGTGTTCCTGACCACGGCGCGGGTGCTCGGTGGACGCAAGCAGCGCCGGGTCGTCGTCCCTCGTCCGGCCCGCGTGCCGACACCCGAACCCGAACCCGAACCGGCCATCCGCTGGTCCGCCGTCGCCCCGGAGCTGCCCGCGCGGTGATCCGCGGCCCGAGCGTGCAGCCTGTTTAGGGTGTGCCCATGGGCCCGGCCATCAGCGACATCCTCCCCCTGGCGCTCGGTGTCGCGATCAGCCCCATCCCGATCATCGCCGTGATCCTGATGCTCTTCTCCTCGCGGGCCCGCACGAACGGGCCGTCGTTCCTGCTGGGTTGGATCGTCGGCCTGGGCCTGGTCTGCGCGATCGTCGCGTTCCTCGCCGACGCGCTCGACGTCGGCACCGACAGCGGTGCGAGCGACGGGGCATCGACGCTGAAGGTCGCGCTGGGGCTCGTGCTGATCATCGCCGGCCTGCGGCGCTGGCGGCACCGCCCGGCGCCCGGCGCCGAGGCGCCCATGCCGAAGTGGATGGCCGCGGTCGACTCGGTCACCCCGGTGAGGGCGGCCGGCCTCGGCGTGCTCCTGAGCGGGGTCAACCCGAAGAACCTGCTGCTCACGGTCGCGGCGGCGGCAACCGTCGCGCAGGCGAACCTCTCGACCTCCGACGCGGTCGTGACGCTCGCTGTGTTCGTGGTGCTCGCGAGCCTCACGATCGCGGTGCCGGTGGTCTTCTACCTCCTCGGCGGTGACCGGGCGAAGTCGACGCTCGAGGGCTGGAAGGTCTGGCTCGCGGCGAACAACGCGACGGTGATGGCAGTGCTCTTCGTGGTCTTCGGCGTCGTGGTCTTCGCGGAGGGCACCGGTCGGCTGTCGGCCTGATCAGATCTCCCTGATCAGATCTCCCTGATCAGATGAGGAAGAGCGGATCGTCCCCGCCGTGGGTGCCGCGGCGGAACGACGCAGGTGCCTCCCACCACGCCGACGGATCGTCGACGCGGCTCCACTCCGTCGTGGCGATCCGGCGAGCGATGCGCCAGTCGCCGGGGTCGCCGCGTCGCTCGAACCGGTCGACGAACCGGAACCCCGTGGTGAGGTTCTGCGTCGGCTCCGACGGGTCCCCGCGATGGACGGCCACGCCGTACGTCTCGACCCGAGCGAAGTTCGGCGCGACGGGCTCGACGAGCAGGTTGCCGACGAGGTGCATCGTCATCGTGTACTTCGCGAGCAGCGGGCGAACCCACGCGACGTACTCCTCGACGGTGCCCGAGAACGACCCGTGCTCATCGGTGGCCTCCGCGTGGTAGCAGCTCCGCAGGAGGTCGAAGTCGCGGCGGTCGATCGCCCGGCAGTAGCGCAGCACGACGGCTCGGATGGCCGACTCGGAGCGGAGCGCCGCGAGGTCGGGTTCGTGCACGGTCAGGCCGGGGCCTGCTCGTCGATCACGGTCAGCCGTCCCGTGCGCGACGTCGTAGAGCAACCCGCCGACCGGCACGTCGTCGGGGATCAATGGGCACTCGCGTACCTTGGCGAGATCCCCGGCCATCACCGTCGGCTGGTCCGGCACCGCGTAGAACTCCCAACCGGAGGCGTCGACGCCCGACGCCTCGGTCAGCGCCACCCGCAGCTCGTCGTCGGTCACGCCGACCATCCGACAGTTCGTGTGGTGGACGATCGCGATGCGGTCGACGCCGAGCAGCGCGACCGCGAGGACGAGGGTGCGCAACATGTCGTCGGTCACGCGTGCCCCGGCGTTGCGGAGGATCTTGGCGTCGCCGGGCGCGAGCCCGAGCATGGCCAGAGGCTCGATGCGCGAGTCGATGCAGGTGAGCACCGCGAGGCCCCGGGCCGCCTTCGGCTCGAGCCCTGCGAGGTGGAAGTCGCCCGCGTAGCGGGCGTTCGCGGCGAGGAGGTCGTCAAACATGCACGGCACGGTATCGTGCCGGCCGCGGGTGCTCCTCACCGGTCCCGGTCTCCCCGGTGCCGCGGAGCCGGCGGCGCGGCTGCCGGAGCGGCTCGATGCCCGGGCGGTCGCGGCCCCCCGGTGTGAGGACCAGCGCATCGACACACTGATGCGCGGTCCGGCACGCGCGACCTTCGGCACCGCGTGCTCCCACTCGCGCTGACAGCTCCCACCCATCACGATGAGGTCGCCCGACCCCGGGCGGAGATCGTGCGCGGCGCCGCCGCCCCGGGGGCGGAGCAGGAACGGGCGCGCCGCGCCGAGTGTGATGATCGCGACACGGGTGTCGTCGAGGTGGCGCAGCTCGCGGTCACCGTGCCACGCGACGCTGTCACGACCGTCCCGGTAGTAGTTGAGGAAGGCACCACTCAAGGGCACGCCGAGCTGGTGGCTCAGCGCGTCGCGTACCTCCTGCAGCACCGGATGCGGGAGCGCGTCGGTCGCCGAGCACGACCGGGAGAGGCGGGGTTCGTCGAGGATCCGGTCGTACATGCGGCGCCGGCCCTGGTGCCAGCCTCCCGCTGCCGTGAGCACCGAGAGGAGCGTGTCGGCGCCGAGCAGCCACTCGCGGGTGATCTCGACCCAGGAGCCCGCGTCGAGCAGGAGGCGTTCGGGTCGGGCGGAGCGGTCGACCGCCGGCGCCCCGGCGCCCAGCAGCGTGCCCTGGAGGGGTCCCACACCGAGCACGCTAGCGAACACCTGTTCGCCTCGTCCAGCGCCTGTGCCGTTGTGGGTGCACGCTCGGATCCTCGGACCCGGTCGGTGCCCACACCGACGATCGGCGGCTCAGCCGATCGGGACCTCGACCGCCTCGACTCCGGTGAGCCACGGGCGGCCCGCGGCCTCGACCTCGGCCCACTTGTCGAGCCGACCGTCGGACTCCGCCCCCCGCTGGCCGAGCTCGTCGATGGTCGGTCCGATGCGCTCCGCGAGCGGTGTCGAGCGCGTCGACGTCGAACCCGTAGCACTGCGCCGCGTTGCCGCCGAGGATCGCCCGCGTGTCGTCGACCGGCATGTCCCAGAACGCGTTGCGCAACCACTCCTTGGTGTGGGGCCACGTCCCCTCGGGGTGCGGGAAGTCGTTCCCCCACATGATGTTCTGCACGCCGATCTCGTAGCGCCGTGCGAGCTCGCGTCGACGCGTGTTGGACGCGCCGATGAAGCAGTTCTGGTCGAAGTACTCGCTCGGTCGGCGCGGGAGCTTGTTCGTGAGCTGCGAACCGAGCTTCTTCGCCGCGTGCTCCCGGTCGTACGCGATGTCCGAGGTCCAGAGGAGGTCCGCGGCCCAGAACGCGCCGCACTCGGTCACGACGAACTTCATCTTCGGGAACTGCTCGAACTTGCCCGACCAGAGCAGGAACCACAGCGCGCGCGTGGACCACCACCGGACCTCGGTCACGTAGATGCCGACATGCTCGCCGTAGCTCTCGCGGTCGGCGGAGCCGGAGTGGACGTGCACGGGCAGGTCGAGGTCGGATGCGCAGGCCCAGATCCGGTCGTACCGCTCGTCGTGGTAGGGCGCGAACGGCTGCCACATCGAGGGGATGAGGATCCCACCCCGGAGCCCGGACTCCGCAGCCCGCGTCATCTCCGTGACCGCGGCGTCGATGTCGTGGAGGATCGGCACGATCGCGACGCCGGCCCTGCGGTCCGGGCTCCCGGCGCAGAGCTCCGCGAGCCAGCGGTTGTGCGCCCGGGCGCCGGCCATGAGGAGCTCGCCGTCGAGGTCGCCGCTCTGGCCGAGGCCGGCCCCGAAGGGTGCGGATGCCCCGGAGGTCACCGCGTCGCCGTCGGGGAAGATCACCTCGCCCGCGACGCCGTCCGCATCGAGCTCCTTGTCGCGTCGGGCCGCGTCCCAGGTCCCCTGGAGCCCTTCCTCGTTCTCGCGGTGCCACTCCTCCGCGAACTCCTCGTTGAGGAGGCCGCGGCTCGCGAGCGCCAGCTGGGCCTCGCGCTCGGCGAGGGAGGCGTCGAACGCGTCGTGGTGCTCGGCCTCGAGCCAGTCGCGGTACTGCAGGTTGGGCAGCCCGGCATGGCAGTCGGACGAGATCACCAGGTACCGGTCGCTCATCGTGGGTGCTCCTCGGGTCGGGCCGGTCTGATCCGTGTGCGCCCGTTCCGGGTGCGCATCAGCCGGCGACGGTTCGCATGTAGGTGGGGTTCGTCCGCTGCAGCATCGACTCGGCACGGGCGCGGAGCTGGGCGTCGCCCTGCTCGCTCTCGGGGAGGAGCCAGAAGGTCTTGGTGCGGATGCCGTCGACGACACGGGCCGCGACCTCCTCGACCGGGGTGTACTGCACCTCGACACCGGCATCGGTCATCATCTGCTCGTACTGCTCGAGCGTGACGGCCGGCGCTCGGCGCGGCTTCGCGTTCGCCAGCTCCGCCGGGCGGTTCCGCCACGACTCGAACAACCCGGTTCGCAACATGTGCGGCCCGGGGAACAGCACCGACGCGCCGATCGGGGCCCCGGCATCTTCGAGCTGCGCGTACAGCACTTCGGTGAGCGTGACCACCGCGGCCTTCGTGACGGAGTACTGCGGGGTCGTCGCGAGCGGCGCGACGCCGCCGTTCCCGGACGACGTGTTCACCACGTGCCCCTGGTCACCGTGCTCGAGCATGTGCGGCACGAACGCATTGATGCCGTGGATGACGCCCCAGAGGTTGACCCCGACGGCCCATCGCCAGTCGTTCAGGTCGTGCTCCCAGACGCGGCCCTCTGCTCCCGCGCCGATCCCCGCGTTGTTGCACACGACGTGGACCGCGCCATAGGCCTCGATCGCCCGGTCGCGCAGCGCTTCGACGGAGTCCCAGCTCGCGACGTCGGTCACGACGCCAGTGACCTCGAGCCCGTCGTCGCGGAGCTCGGTGACCGTCGACTCGAGGAGCGCGGGTTGCACGTCGGCGAGCACGACGCGCATGCCCTCGCGTGCGAAGCGCTCGCCCATCGCGCGACCGAGGCCACCCCCGCCGCCGGTGACGACTGCGGTCTTGACCCGCGAGGTCCTGCATCGGGCGCGACTACTCCTCGCCGATCGGGGAGAGGTCGTCGTAGCGCTGGTGCACGTACGGCAGGAGCGAGGTCGGCCGGCACGTGGCTGTGGATCTCGCCCCGTTGGACGCTGTGGCGCTCGGCCAGATCGTGATGTCGATGATGCCGAGCACCGGCAGGTCGGCGACCGGGTCGAAGCGGGAGTCCCGCAGGAGCGACGTCGCCCTCGACCTGCTCGAACGTCCGCGTCTGCTCGTCGCGGTGGCAGTAGACGAGTGCCGGCTCCGAGTCGAAGCCCTTGCCGTCGGGTGCGGGCAGGAACTTGAAGTAGAAGTCGGTCCGCTTGCCGTCGGGTGGGGTGGGGAGCGTCCCGGTGACCCGGCCGGTGACCTCGACGAAGGTCGTGCCGAGCCGGGTGAAGGTGCCGCGCACCAGTGTCGCCGTCACGCGTCAGCTGGACGTCGGCGAGCTTCTTGGGCTCCCCGAACGTCTCGCGGCCGCCGATCACCGACTGCTCGGTGCTCATGGGCATCACCAGCGGGTAGTCGCCGATCGTGCCCTCGTGGCGGGCCCGCACGGCGAAGGTCCCGCCGCCGAAGGTCGGCAGGCCGGGGATGTCGACCGACGCCATCGTGATGCGGACGCGCGCCTCGTCGGTCGGCTCGAGCGGCGGTGGGAGCACGGCCGCGATCGCAGCGGGATCGGTCGTGTAGATCGCGGTGAGCACGGTTGCCCACGCTCCCACCGATGTCGCCTCGAGCTCCCGGTTGCGCAGCTCCTCCTCGGAACGCGCCCCGTACCGGATCTTCCCCATGGCCATCTCCTCGGATCTCAGGACATCGGTGGTGCGAACGCCGGGCACTTGGCCGCGCCCGGCCGGGACGTCGTCGTAGGCCAGTGGCGTCGCGAGCGTCCTCGACGGTCGGCCCGAACTTCTCGGCGACCGGAGCGAGCGCGTCGAGGTCGAACCCGTAGAGCGCGGCCGCGTTCCCGCCGACCATGGCGCGGACCTCGGCCTCGTCGACGCCCGCGAACGCGAGCCGCAGCGCCTCACGCGAGTACGGGTAGCTCGCCTCCTTGTGCGGGTAGTCGCACCCCCACATGATCTTGTCGACACCGACCGCGTACCGCAGCGGCACCTCGGCGGGGCGGATGAAGCTCGATCCGACGTGGCACTGCCGTGCCCAGTACTCACTCGGCTGCAGTGAGAGCTTGCGGACCGGGCCTCCCCACTCGAGCTCCTGCGACGCGCCACCTCCGGCGCCGCCGCGCATGCGGTCGAAGAAGTAGTCGAGGATCGCGAGGCGTTCCGGGATCCACGCGGTGCCCTGCTCGGTGAAGACGAACTGCAGGTTCGGGTGGCGCTCCATCGCGCCGCCGACGAGCAGGTGCCACAGCGTGCGGTTCGCCCACCACGTGACCTCGAGCAGGAAGATCACCTTGTCCTCGGGCGTGTCGTCGAGCGGCGGGACGGCGCTGCCCGAGTGGTGGTTGACCGGCAGCTCGAGCTCCTCGCAGACCGCCCAGATCGGTTCGTACACCGGCTTGTAGAGGGGTTGCGACGCCGGTGCCCGGTGGCGCGCCCGGCAGCAGCACGCCGCCGGTGAGGCCGGCGTCCTTCGCCCAGCGGATCTCGGCGACCGCGGCGTCGACGTCGTGGAGCAGGATCTGCGCGATGCCGGCGCGCCGCCCGGGCGTCGCCGCGCAGAAGTCGGCGAGCCAGCGGTTGTGCGCGCGCAGGCCGGCCCACCGTTGGTCGAGGTCACCGGCGTTCGCCGGAGGTGGCGCGGCGGTGAGCGAGCCGCGGGGGTAGAAGGGTGGGACGGTGTTCGGGAACAGCACCTCGGCGACGATGCCGTCGTCCTCGAGCTCGTGCCAGTCGACGGTCGCTGTCCCAGTTGCGGCTCGCGTCGGGTCCCTCGAGGTCGACGAACGGCACCTGGTAGTCGACGACCCACGCGTCGAAGTCGTCGAGGTACGCCGATTCGAGGTAGTCGCGGTACTCGTGGATCTCGCCCCCGGCGTGGCCGTCGGCCGAGATGATCGTGTAGCTCGCCGTCACGCGTCCCCCTCCTCGACGCGTGCGGTCCGATCGGTCTTCCGATCGTCGAGGCAGCGAGTGCGTCTGTAACAGCGTTCCTGTAACATCGTTCCATGAGCGCTCCGGCCCGTCAAGCGCCTGCCCGTGAGGCCGGGCGCGGCGCCGTCTCGGCCGACCGGATCGTGGAGGTGGCGCTCGAGATCGTCGACCAGTCGGGGGTCGACGCCCTCACGATGCGCGCGCTCGCCGCGAGGCTCGGCGTCGCGGTCACGGCGATCTACTGGCACGTCGGCGACAAGGAAGCCCTGCTCGACGCGATCGCGGACCGTGTCGCCGACCGAGGTCGGCGGCATCCGCGTGGCCGGCGCCGACCCGGTCGCTCGCATCGTCTCGCTCGGCCGGTCGTTGCGACGCAACCTGCTCGAGCGCGCCCACCTCGTCGGCATCGCGCACCAGCGTGGTCGCACCGATGCGGTGTTCCAGCCTGCCCGGCGCATGCTGGTGCGCGAGCTCACCGCGGCCGGTCTGCGCGGCGCCGATGCGGCGTTCGCCGTGCGTGCGGTGCTGGAGCTCGTCAGCGGCTCCGTGCTCACCCAGATCCAGGTGGAGCGCTCGCCCGAGGTCGGTCGCCCCGCCCGAGCGGGAGTGGGACGAGGCCGACGTCGACCGACGCGCCCGAGCTGCTCGAGCTGCTGTCGCAGCCGATCGACCACGAGCGCCTGTTCACCCGTTCACTCGAGACGCTCGTGCGCGGTGTGATCGCACAGACAGTCGGACCGCCCTTCCTGCGCCAACGGCTCCAGGAGCAACGTCATGAAGCACCAGCTCATCATCCGAGGCGGCACCGTCGTCGACGGCACCGGCGTCCCGCCCTACGCGGCCGACGTCGCGGTCGACGACGGACGCATCGTCGGCCGTCGGTGACCTCGGCGACGCGACCGCCGACGAGGTGATCGACGCCGAACGGGCTGCTCGTCGCGCCCGGTTGGGTCGACGTGCACTCGCACTACGACGGTCAGGCAACCTGGGACCAGGAGCTCGCGCCGAGCGCGTGGCACGGCGTCACGACGACGGTCATGGGCAACTGCGGCGTCGGCTTCGCTCCGGTCGCGCCCGACAAGCACGATTGGCTCATCGACCTCATGGCCGGCGTGGAGGACATCCCGAGCGCGTCGCTCGCCGCCGGGATCCCGTGGGGCTGGGAGACGTTCCCCGAGCATCTCGACGTCCTCGAGCGCGGCTCCTGGACGATGGATCTCGGCACCCAGATCGCGCACGGCGCGGTGCGCGGCTACGTCATGGGTGAGCGTGGGGCCCGCAACGAACCCGCAACCGCCGAGGACATCGCCGAGATGCGACGGATCGTGCAGGAGGCGATCGAGGCGGGGGCGCTCGGCTTCTCGACGAGCCGCACCCTCGCGCACCGGGCCGTCGACGGTGAGCCGGTGCCGGGCACCTTCGCCGCAGAGGACGAGCTGTTCGGCATCGGCGAGGCGCTGCACGACGCCGGCGCCGGCGTGTACGAGGTCGCGCCCCTCGGCTCGGCCGGTGAGGATCCCGACGGGCACGCTGCCGCGAGCTCGAGTGGATGGCGCGACTCTCGGCGGCGACCGGGCGCCCGGTGTCGTTCGTGCTCATCCAGGTCGACTCCGCACCGGACCTCTGGCGCGAGGTGCTCGCCCGGTCGACCGCGGTCGCAGCCGACGGCGCGGACCTCCGCGTGCAGATCGCCGGCCGTCCGACCGGGCTGCTCGCCGGGCACCAGACCTCGCACAACCTGCTCGACGTCATGCCGGCCTATGTCGGAGCTCCGGACGCTTGCCGATGCCCGAGCTGCTCGCCGCGCTCCGCGACCCCGCGGTGCGGGCCGGCATCCTCGACTGGGAGCCCGACGCCGACACCGCGGCACGACTCGACGCCGCGTACGCGAAGACCTTCGTCATGGGGACGCCGCCGAACTACGAGCCAGGGCCGGAGCGCAGCATCGCCGCGATCGCGGCTCGCGAGGGCAGGCGGCCGATCGAGGTCGCCTACGACGCGATGCTCGAGGACGAGGGCCGCGCCATGCTGCTCGTGCCGTTGCTCGGCTACAGCGACGGATCGAGCGAGCCGGTGCTCGAGATGATGCACGACCCGCGCTCGGTGCTGAGCCTCGCCGACGGCGGTGCACACGTGGGGATCGTCTGCGACGCGTCCATGCCCACCTACATGCTCACGCACTGGACCCGCGACCGCGACCGTGGCGAGCGGGTGTCGATCGAGCTGATCGTGCAGAAGCAGTGCCGTGAGACCGCAGAGCTCTACGGGCTCCTCGACCGCGGGCTCGTCGCACCGGGGATGCTCGCCGACCTGAACGTCATCGACTACGACGCGCTGCAGCTCGAGAACCCCGAGGTGCGCGACGACATGCCGGGCGGGGGCCGTCGACTCCTGCAGGGCGCGCGTGGCTACGTCGCGACCATCAAGCGGGGTGTCGTCACCTACCGCAACGGCGTGGCGACCGGCGCGCACCCCGGGCGCCTGGTGCGCGGGCCGCAGCCCGCACCGGCCGCGTAGTCACCCGGAGCCCGCTGGCGGGCGTGGCGCGTGACGCGGACACACTCCCCGGATGGGCGCCGCCTCGATCCCGCTCGACGTCGCCGACGCCACCCCCGAGTGGCTCGACTGCGGTCCTCGGCGTGCCCGTCGTCCGGCGTCACCGTGCTCGATGCGCACTCGGGGACGACCGGACGCGCCCGTCTGGGCATCGAGTACGCACCGGGCGCGACCGGGCCGGCCTCGGCGTTCCTCAAGCTCGCACCCTTCGACGAGCGCCAACGACGGTTCGTCGACGGGGTCGGGACTGGGCGTTGCCGAGGCGCGCTTCTACCGCGACGTCGGGCCCGAGGTGCCCATCCGGATCCCGGAGGTGCACCACGCGGAGCTCGACGTCGACGGTCGGTTCGTCATGCTGCTCGAGGACCTGGAGGCACCCGGGCTGCGCTTCCCGAGCCCCGACGACCCCGACGTCGCGGACAGCATCGCCGCCATCATCGAGGCGCTCGCACAGCTGCACGCGCGCTTCTGGGGTGATCCACGCCTCGACGGCGAGCTGCCTGGGTCACCGAGGGATGGCGCGTCGGGTTCGAGGGGGGGGGCCGTTCATCGGCAAGGCGCTCGACGCCTTCGGCGATCGCATGGGTCCGACGTTCCGGCGCCTCGCCGAGCTGTACGTCGACCGCGCGCCCGAGATCGCGGGACTCCTCGGCGCCGGGCCGCCGACGCTCATCCACGGTGATCCGCACCTCGGGAACCTCTTCATGGACGGCTCGACGGCCGGGTTCTTCGACTGGGGGATGGTCTGGCGCGCGACCGGGGTCCGCGACTTCGCGTACGTCCTCGGCAACTCGACCCGCACCGAGGTGCGGCGGGCCCACGAGGAGGAATGGCTCCGCACGTACCTCGACGTCCTCGCGGCATCGGGCATCGACCTCGGCTTCGACGAGGCCTGGCAGCAGTACCGCCTGCTGGTCATCTACGCCTGGAGCTCGGCGACGTCGACCGCGGCGATGGGCAGCCGCTGGCAGACGGAGGAGGTCGGCCAGGGCGGGATGACCCGCGCCACGACCGCGGTCGAGGATCTCGACAGCGTCGCCCTCCTCGAGCAGCTCCTGGCCTGAGCGCACGCGGCTCGCCCGGCTCGGAGGGCCGCTCAGGGGTCTCCCAGGTTCTTCTCAGGCGCGGGGAGGCATCATGGGAGCATGACCGGACCTCAGATCGCGCCCGATGCGGTGCGGGTGCTGGTGGTGGACGACGAACCGCCCATCGCCGAGCTCGTCTCGACCGCGCTCCGCTACGAGGGCTTCTCCACCGAGATCGCGCCGACCGGGCGCGCCGGCGCTCGACGCGCTCGGCACCTTCCGGCCCGAGCTCGTCGTCCTCGACGTGCAGCTCCCCGACATCGACGGCTTCGAGGTGCAGCGACGCCTCCGCAGCGACGGCCACCGGATCCCGGTGCTCTTCCTCACCGCTCGCGACACGACCGACGACAAGGTCCGCGGCCTCACGCTCGGCGGCGACGACTACGTCACCAAGCCGTTCAGCCTCGAGGAGCTGCTCGCCAGGATCCGCGCCGTCCTCCGGCGGGCCGGGCACCGACACGCAGGCCGGCGCCGTGCTGAAGCTCGGCGATCTCGAGCTCGACGAAGACAAGTACGAGGTGTGGCGCGCCGGCCACGCCATCACGCTGACGCCGACCGAGTTCAAGCTTCTCCGATACCTCATGCTCAACCCGCGCCGGGTCGTCTCGAAGAGCCAGATCCTCGACCACGTCTGGGAGTACGACTTCGGCGGCGACGCCGGGATCGTCGAGACGTACGTGTCGTACCTGCGCAAGAAGCTCGATGTCGGCAGGCGACGGCACAACGCTCATCCAGACGCTGCGCGGCGTCGGGTACACGCTGCGCCCCGCGAACGGCTGAGGCGCCGATGTCGCTGCGCGCCCGATTGGCGATCATCACGGTGGTCGCGGTGGCGCTCGCACTCGTGATCGCGAACATCGCGATCGGCCGCTACGTCGACGACTTCCTCACCGACAAGCGTGACGAGCAGCTCAACGGACTCATCATCCCGTCTGCGGAATCCCTGTCGCGCGCCGAGGTGCCGAGGCCCAGCAGGGCGGGCGACGAGCTCGGTCCGCGGTTCGGTGGGGATTCCGACGCCAGCCTCGATCTCGGCGACGTCTATTCGGAGCTGCGCGACGCCGACGGCAACATCGTCGCGGCGCGATTCGTCTTCGGCACCGACCAGCCGGTCCCCGACCTCCCCGAGCACGTCGAGCTGCGACCGGGCCAGCGGGAGTACTTCGACGTCGGGGCTCCGGGGGGTACTCCCTACCGGGTCGTGGCCGAACACCTGCCGGATTCCGAGTTCACCGTCCTGGCCGCGTTGCCCGTCAACGACATCGAGGACACGTTGCAGCAGCTGTTGCTCATCCAGGTCGGGGCCAGCGCAGCGGTCCTGCTCGGCGTGCTCGGGCTCGCGTGGTGGCTGACGGGCCTCGGTCTCCGGCCCCTCCGTCGCATGGAGGGGACGGCCGCGTCGATCGCGGCCGGCGATCTCTCGCAGCGCGTCGAGCCGAGCGGCGATCGCACCGAGATCGCGAGGCTCGGGAAGTCGCTCAACGGCATGCTCGCCGAGATCGAGGGTGCCTTCGCGGTCCAGGCCGCGTCGGAGCAGCGCCTCCGGCAGTTCGTCGCCGACGCGTCGCACGAGCTGCGCACACCACTGACCGCGGTGCGCGGGTACGCCGAGCTGTTCCGCCGTGGCGCGGCCGACGACCCCGAGGAGCTCCCGAAAGCGATGCGGCGGATCGAGGAAGAAGCCGCGCGGATGGGCGGGCTCGTCGACGACATGTTGACGCTGGCGCGCCTCGACGAGCACCGGCCCCTCGACGCGGAGCCCGTGGATCTGGTCGACCTCGCCGCCGGTGCTGTTTCCGATCTGCGGACCCTCGACCCCGACCGACCGGTCGAGCTCGATGCTCCCGACGCCCTCGTCGTCGTCGGGAGACCGCGCCCGGCTCACGCAGGTGGTCGCGAACCTCCTGGCGAACGTGCGGGCGCACACGCCGGACGCCACCGCGGTCGAGGTGGTGCTGCGGTCGGTCGACGACGACGCGGAGATGGAGGTGGTCGACCACGGGCCGGGCATCGATCCCGAGCTGGCGGCGTCGATCTTCGATCGTCTCGTTCGCACCGACTCGTCGCGCACCCGTCGGGACGGGGGCGGTGCCGGCCTCGGCCTGGCGATCGTCGCGGCGATCGTCGAGGCGCACGGCGGCACCTACGGGGTGCGGGCGACGCCCCCCGGAGCGGATGGCGGCGGAGGATCGACCTTCTGGGTGCGGCTGCCCCGAGAGCGGGCGGAGCGCGCCTAGGGCCGCGCCGCTCAGAACGGGATGTTGGGCGTCAGGGTGATGAATCCCGCGTTTGAGCGCGGTGACGTCCTCGCCCGGCGCGGGGAGAGTGGACGCGCAGTCCTGTGGTTCGATGTAGAGACGGTCGGTGCCGATGGGGACCTCGAGCGTGCCGCGCGGCTTGGTGCCCGGGGCGCAGGTCGGCACATTGAGGTTGTCGACGAAGGCATCGACCGGCGCCTTCGCGGCGAGCTCCTTGCGGTGCTGCTTGAGCCACTTCATCGTCGACCGGACGCCCTGGGTGTAGCTCGGCACGACGAGACCGGTCGCGTAGCCCTGGCTCACCGCGAGCGCGGGGATCCCTCGGCGAGCTGCCGTGCGGGCCGCGCCGACGGTCCCCGAGTCGGGGACGCCCGGGCCGACGTTCTGCCCCTTGTTGATCCCGGCGATGACCAGGTCCGGCCGGAGGTGCAGCGTGTCGAGCGCTGCGTAGTTCACCGAGTCAGCCGGCGTGCCGACCACACCGGTCGACGGCGAACCGCCGGTGGTCATCTTGATCGCCTGGAGCTCGCCCGGGGTCGTGCTGTCGGACACCCCGGACTGGTTCTCCGAGGGGGCGACGACCGTGGGCTTCACGCCCGGGACCTTGCGGAGCGCACGCACGAGCGCATCGATCCCGGGGGCGGCCGCGCCGTCGTCGTTGGTCACGACGATCTTGATGGGCGGCTGTTTGGCCCCCGCTCGGGTCGCGGGCGCGGGAGCGGCGAACACGACTGCGGCTGACGCAACGAGTGCGGCGCCCAAGGCGACGGCGAGACAACGACGGAAGCGCATCGGACTCCTGGCGGTGCGAGGTGGGCTGCGAAGGTCGCCGAAGCAGCCGGCCAAGGCTAGCGGCGGCCCGGTCCGAGGACCGGTCAGGACCCGGTCAGGCGGGGCGGTGTGCCGAGCGGCAGATCGGCTGCGGTCAGCAGGCCCGGGTCGGCGGCGCACACCTGGGGGATCACGTTCACGACACGCGCGGCGGTGCTCATCAGTCCGGCGACGCCGTGCTGCTCCGGTGGCGGGATCGGAGATGAGGAGGTGGCACTCGGTCCGGGGGAGGCCCTCGATCACGAGGTGGTAGCCGCCCGGCCCGAGGGGTCGGGGCCAGTCGGGGGCCACCGAGTCGTGCATCCGGGTGACGTGCTCGATGAAGATCCTCGGCGCACCGGCGACGATGCCCTGCAGCTCGAACCGCAGACCCGCGGCCGTGCCGGCCGGGATCGGGCCGAGCGCGGATTCGAGATCGTGGTCGACGGCGACGCGCTCGGAGTCCTCGCGGATCTCGTCGAGGGGCGCGCCGAGCGCATCCGCGAGCGCGTGCACGACCGGGCCCCACGCGAACGTGAGCACACCGGGGAGGAGCAGCATCGGCGTCTCGTCGAGCGGCTTCGCGAAGCCGAACGTCTCGAACACGACCTCGGGCTGGTCGTAGTGCTCGTAGTTGAGGATCTCGGCGATGCGGACCGAGTCGACGCGCTCCTGGCAGCCGAGCAGCGCCAGCGGCAGGAGGTCATTGGCGTAGCCCGGGTCGATGCCTGACGTGAAGCACGACGCGTTGCCCGCCGCGCACGCAGCTTCCAGCCGTTCGACGTCGCGTGGGTTCGCGGCGGGCGGGTACACCAGCGCGACCACCGAGGTGGACACGACGTCGATGCCGGCCTCGAGGATCCGCACGAGGTCGTCGACGGCCTGCTTCGGCCGGAGATCCGCGGTCGCGGTGTACACGACGCAGTCGGGCGCGAGCGCGAGGAGCGCATCGACGTCGTCGGTGGCGCTCACACCGGTCGACGGACGACCGCACAGTTCGCCGGCGTCGAGTCCGACCTTGTCGGGACTGTGCACCAGGACGCCGACCAGCTCGAGCCCGGGGCGGTCGATGAGCATCCTGAGCGCGATTCGGCCCACGTTGCCGGTGCTCCACTGCGCGACGCGGGTCGGAGTTCCCCCACCTGCACCGGGATCGGCGCTCACCCGAGTGCGCCTGCCTCGCGCAGCTCGGCGACCCGGGCGTCGTCGTAGCCGAGAACGTCGGCCAGGACCTGTTCCGTGTGCTGTCCGACGGTCGGTGCCTTGGTGGGGACCGGCTGGTCGGCGTCGAGCACCTTGATCGGGATTGGTAGCTCGTCGGCGCCGAGTCGTTCCTTGGGGATCCAGGGGAGGCGGGCCCGGAACTGTGGGTCGTCCGCGATGGTCTTCGGGGTGTTCACCGGCGCGATCGGCGTGTTGACCTCGTTCGACCACGCGATCCACTCCGACGAGCTCTTGGTGCGGAAGATGTCGCGGAGCTCCCGGTGGAGCTCGACGTTGTTGCGGGCGTGGTCGGCGAACCTCTCGCCCGGCCACTTCTCGAACAGGTCCATGCGGTCGACGCCGCGGCAGAAGTTCTCCCAGAACTCACGCTCGGAGGCCATGAACAGCACCTGGCCGTCGGACGTGTCGTACATCTGGTACCGAACGCCCTCCTGCATGCCCGCGGTGCCGGGCGCGCGGCGCTCGTAGTTGTCGGACGCGTTGCCCGTGACCTCGGACTGGGGACGCTCGTAGGCGCGGTAGGACTCGGAGCGGTACCAGTCCATGTAGGCGGCGGCGTCGGACTGCGCGATCTCCATGCGCGAGCCATGGCCCGTGTCGCGCGCGCTGATGATGCCGGCGAGGATCCCGAAAGCACCGAACAGTGGCCCCGCGTGGATGCCCATCGACGGGTGCTCGGGGAGGTAGCAGAAATCGTCCTCGTCGTACGCGGGGGGAACGAGGCCGGCCCACGTGTCGTACGCGATGCCGTGGCTCGGCATGTCCTTGTACGGCCCGGTCATGCCGTACCCGGAGATCGTGATGAACACGATCTTCGGGTTCACCTCGCGCAGCCGCTCGTACCCGAGGCCGCGCCGCTCCAGGGCACCGGGCCGCATCGCTTCGACGACCGCGTCCGCGCCCCGCACGAGCTCGAGGAAGACCTCGACCGCCTCGGGGGTACGCAGGTCGAGCGTGACGCTTCGCTTGCCGCGGTTGATGTGGAGGTGCATCAGCGAGTCGCCCTCCACGATGGGCCACGTCATCTGACGGACGTAGTCACCCTGGGGTGGCTCGACCTTGATGACGTCCGCGCCCAGATCGGCGAGATGGGTCGTGATCGCGGCCGGTCCGAGCAACGAGCACTCGATCACGCGGACCCCGTCGAGCAGGCCCTGGACGTCGCTCACCAGCGCTCCCCCTTGCTTCCCTGCTCCGAAGTGCGGCTACGTCGCCTTGAGCGACATCTCCATGCCCGGGTGGATCGTGCAGATGATCCGGTACTTGCCGGGCTTCTTGATGGTGCGGGTGAAGGTACCCGAGGACTGCTTCTTCGATTCGAACTTCTGCGGACCCTTCTCGACCTTGACGTCGTGGATCGCGTAGCCCTTCCACTTGAACTTGATCTTGTCGCCGACGGCGAGCTTCACCTTCTTGGGCTTGAAGTAGTTGTCCTTCACGGCAACCTTCTTGGTGACCGGAGCGGGCACCGTGGTGGGGACAGTGGGTTCGGTAGGTTCGGTGGGTGCCGGCGCCTGCGCGCCGGCCGGCGCCACGGCGAGGCCCGCGACCGCCAAGGCCGCGGCAGCGAGCACGGCCGCGCCCCAGCGGGTCGGCGTGCTGCGGAGGTGCTTGGCGTGCATTGGGGGTCTCCCTCGTCGTCGAACCGACGGTACTCAGCGCCCGTCGGTTTGAACAACTCCGGACTTGTTCAAAAAGTTCCCGTCGGCACGGGATCAGCACCAGTAGAGGAACACGACCTCGGCCACGCACGCCGGTCGCTCGGATCCCTCGACCTCGAAGGTGAGGTCCTTGGTGACCCGGACACCTCCGTCGGCGAGCAGCTCGGCGTCGGCGATGCGGAGGCCGCACCGCACGGCCTTCCCGACCGGCACCGGCGCCAGGTGGCGGACCTTGTTGGCACCCGCGTCGACACCGTTGGTGATCCGCAGCTCCCAGATGTCCCCCAGCAGCATCGTCGCCATGGCGAGGATCTGGATCCCGAACGCGATGGTCGAGCCGTAGGGCGTCAGCTTCGCGAACTCCGGGTCGGTGTGGATCGGGGCACGGTTCCCGGTGGCCTCGGCGAAGTGGTCGACCTCGGCCTGGGTGACGACGTGCCAGTCGCTCCAGCCGAGGTGTTCGCCGACCCGAGACGTGAAGTCCGCGGCTTCCTGCATCGTGATGCGCATCGTGCGAGCCTGCCACGCCGCGCCGGTGCCCGGAGCCGAGCGCTGGACGGCGGGCGGGCCGCTGCGGCAGCCTTCCCGCACGGACCTGCTCGCGGAGGGGGAGTCGTGACGCTCACGCTCGACCAGATCGACATCTACGACCCGAACGGGTACGTCGACGCCGCGCCCTACGACCGCTTCGCGCTCCTGCGACGCGAGCAGCCCGTGTTCCGCCAGGAGATGCCCGACGGGACCTCCTACTGGGCGCTCCTCAAGTATGCGGACGTCGTCGAGGTGTCGCGCCGCCCCGACCTCTTCTCCGCGGAGATCGGTGGCGTGGTGCTCGAGGACCAGCCTCCGGAGCAGCTCGAGCAGACCAAGAACATGCTGCTGATGATGGACCCGCCGCGCCACTCGGAGCTCCGCAAGCGCGTGTACCCGCACTTCCGGCCGCGCCAGATCGCGACGATCGAGGACCGCGTGCGCTCGATTTGCCTCGAGATCCTCGACGAGGGGCGAGAGCGCGGTGATGTGGAGTTCACCCATGAGCTCGCCGCTCGCGTGCCGTCGCAGGTCTTCGGGGAGCTGCTCGGCATCCCGGTGGAGGATCGCGACGACATCAACCGCTGGGCCGAGATGATGACCGGGAGCCAGGACCCCGACATCAACCCGGACGGCTACGCGACCGGTGCCAACGAGGGTTCGGTCGAGATGGCGATGTACGGCGCGAGCTTCGCGGCCGAGCGCCGGGGCCGGACACCTGAGGGTGACGGTGACCTCGGCGACCTCCTCCTCGCGACGGAGATCGACGGCCGTCCCATGGACGACCTGGAGTTCGCGTACTTCTTCGTGCAGCTCGTGACCGCCGGCAACGACACCACACGCACGATGCTCTCGTCCGGGCTGTACGAGCTGGTCCGGCATCCTGATCAGCTCGAGGCGCTTCGTGCCGATCGGAGCCTCGTCCCGTCCGCGGTCGAGGAGATCCTCCGCTTCGCGCCGCCGCTCCACTACTTCCGTCGCACGGTGTCGTCCGACACCGTGGTTCGCGGACAGGCGATCGCCGCGGGCGAGAAGGTCGCCCTGATGTACTCCTCGGCGAACCGCGACGAGGATGTCTTCGAAGATCCCGACACCTTCGACATCGGCCGCGCCCCGAATCCGCACCTCGCGTTCGGGATCGGCGAGCACTTCTGCCTCGGAGTCCATCTCGCCCGACTCGAGGCGCGCATCTTCTTCGAGGAGATGCTCGACAAGTGGGCGTCGATCGAGCTTGCCGGAACGCCCGAACGTCAGCGCTCGAACCTCAACAACGCGCTCAAGTCGCTCCCGGTGCGCATCACCGCGACCTGATCCGCTCACGACTGCCCGTCGAGCGCGAACTGCGGCCGGTCGGGCTCGACGTCGTCGGCCGGCACCGCGGCCGACCCACCACCGCGCCGCTCTGCACCGGATCGGGTCGGACCCTCGAGGTTGTCGATCCGGCCCTCGAGTCGACGGTTCCTCCTCTCCACGGGCTGTTCGCTCTCTTCCTGGGCCGTTCGCCGTGTGGCGGGTGTCGCTGCTGATGACGGCTGGTGTGACGATCTGCTGGCCGGGGAGGCGGTCGGGGCGCCGCAGCCGGGCTGGAGCCGCTACGTTCCGCGCGATGCCGGACCTCGAGCCCGAGGAAGTCCGTACGGGTCGGACCCGCTTCTCGATCGGACGCATCCTCCTGCTCACGGTCACCGGGCTCTGCCTCTACCTGTTCGCGCCCAGCATCGCCGAGGTCTTCAGGGCCTGGGACAAGCTCGGCGAGGTCCACCCGGCGGCGATCCCGGTCATCCTCCTCTGCGAGTTCGGCAGCTTCTGGTGCATCTGGATGCTCCAGCGCATCGCGCTCCGCACCCATGGCTGGTTCGCGATCTCCACGACGCAGCTCGCCGGCAACGCCTTCAACCGGATCACACCCGGCGGGGGGACGACGGGCACTGCCCTCCAGGCGAAGATGCTCACCGACGCCGGCTACAACGGCGCCCAGGCCGCCGCCGGGCTCACCGCCCAGTCGCTCCTCATCACGGCCGCCGTCGTTGCGATGCCGGTGTTCGCGCTCCCGGCGATCTTCGCGGGCACCAGCGTGCCCGGGTCACTGCTCGACGCGGTCTGGCTCGGTCTCGCGCTGTTCCTCGGCCTCGCGGCGCTCTTCGCGTTGCTCCTCTCCACCCGTCGGCCCATCGTGTGGATCGGCGACACCCTCGAGCGCGCGACGAACGCCCTGCGCCGGAACCGCCCGCCGATCCACGATCTCGGGCAACGGCTGCTCACCGAACGCAACGCCATCCGCGCCACCATGGGTACTCGGTGGGTCGCCGCGATCGCGTCGGCCGTCGGGCGCTGGGCGTTCGAGTACTTCGCGCTGCTCGTGACGCTCTACGCGATCGGCGCGGACCCGAACCCGTGGCTCGTGCTCCTCGCCTTCGTCGCCGCGTCGGTGCTGGGCATGATCCCGTTCACACCGGGAGGCCTCGGGTTCGTGGAGGCCGGCCTGACCGCGACCCTCGTCCTCTCGGGGATCACGACGGGGCAGGCCGTCCTCGCGACGCTCGTGTTCCGGCTCGTCTCGTTCTGGATCCCGATGCCGATCGGGTTGGTGGCGGTGTGGGTGTTCCGCCGGCGGTACCCGCGCACCGCGACCCAGCCCGAACCCGACCTGATCGGGGAACCGGCGCACCCGGAGCGTCAGGCCGCCGCCTGGTCGGGTGGGGCGCGGAGGCTCCAGGTGCCGTCGTGGTGGTCCTCGACCCCGTACCGCTCGTGGGTGACGAGGTCGTGGTGGCGGGGGCAGAGGTTGCCGAGCTCGCGGTACGTCGTGCGATGGGTCTCGGCGTAGTCGAGCGTGTGGTGGCGTTCGAGCAGGTGGGTGGCGTCGCAGCCTCGGACCTTGCAGGCGCGGGTCGCGCTCGTGGATCGCGATCTTCAGCGCCGCCGGGACGTGACGGGTGTTGCTCACGACGGTCTGGACGTCGACGCCATCGGTGATGACGAGCTGGAGCAGCCCGTGGCTCAGGATCTGCGCGGCGTGGGCGACGGGGACCGGGCCGACGCCGGGGATCTCGCACGTCTCGCCGGGCTCGGTGCGACCCCGCAGCAGGGCGGAGAGGTCGACGCGGACCCGCACCGTCTGCGGCCGCTGCTTCGTCGTGGTGGTGCCGAACTCGGCGAGCGTCGACCATGGCGTCGAAGCGGTAGGCCTCGGGTTGCTCGTGCTCGCCGGCGAGGCGGGCCTCGTCGAAGCGCTTGCGGGCGAGGGGCTCGAGGGCGTCGAGGAGCTTCGCGACGTCCTCGGTAGGACCCGGAGAAGGAGCCCGTGGTCGCGAACCCCTCGGTCCAGGTGCGCAGGTGCCGATCACGTCGGGCGCCGTCGGCGGGCCTCGACCTCGTCGCACGCCGCGGCGATCACGCGTTCCTTCTCGGCGCGCAGTTCGCGCATCCCCGAGCGCCGTGCCGTGGCGAGGAGTCGCCGCTCGGCGGCAGGGTCGGCTGCGGCGCCGGCGGTCACGTGCGCGGCCTGTTGGAGCGACAGCTCCCCGGACCGGAGCTGCTCCTCGGTCGCAGGCAGATCGCTCAGTCGGGTCGCGGTCGCGAACGTCTCGCGCGCCACACCCTCCGAGGTGCCCGTGGCCGCGGCGAGCCACTGCTCCGCGGTCGCGGCGTGGGATCGGCTCCGCCACGCGTTGGTGTCGGCGGCCCGCCTGGCGAGCAGTGCCTTGGCGGTGCCGAAGAGCTTCTCGCCCTCGGCCGCGACCTCGGTGAGCCGCGCCGCGTCGCGACCCTCGAGGCGCGCCGGGTCCAACCCGGCGACGGCCTCGCGGAGGTCCTGCGCGATGCGCTCGATCTCGAACATGCCCCCACGATGACAGGGGGGTATGACACCTACCCCCGAATCCGGACCTCCCGCGAAGATCTCTTCGAAGAAATCTCGATCCTCGCAGCGTGTGAGAATCGAAGTCGTGGCCGACCGGAGGACGCCCTTCGTCAACACGAATGAGCGCGACACGCTCGTCGCGTTCCTCGACTACCTGCGCGACTGCGTCGTCGCCAAGCTCCAGGGCCTCGACGAGGGCGAGGCGCGCCGGTCGCACGTGCCGAGCGGCACGAGTGTGCTCGGGCTCGTCAAGCACCTCACGTTCGCCGAGGTCGCGTGGTTCCAGTACGCGTTCGCAGGACGAGACGTCGCATTCCCCGCGTCCGACCTCGTTCCGAGCGACGACGCCCGTTCGGTCGTCGCCGGCTACCGCGCCGCGATCGCGTCCAGCAACGAGGTCGTCGCGGCCTGCAACGACCTCGACCGTCGCTCGGCGCGCATCGCCACGGCACCGGAGGCGATGTCTCTCCGCTGGGTGCTGACGCACATGATCGAGGAGACCGCGCGCCATGCCGGCCACGCCGACATCCTGCGCGAGCTGACCGACGGCGAGATCGGACGCTGAGGCCGCCCGTCCGCGGCCGCTACTGCTCGGCCAGTGCGGCCTGCACCGCGGCGTCGACGTCCTGCGGCGCACGCTCGGGTTCGACCTCGACGACGACGCGACGGATCGTCCCGCCGAAGCGGAACGGTCCCCGGTAGCGGCTGGTGACCGCGGCGCCGGCGTCGAAGCCGCAGCTGAGCCCGGCCCCGGTGATCGAGAACTTCATGGGCGTGAACCGCTTGATGTCGCCCTCCGCGACGACTCGGTCGTCGACCAGGAGCGTCCCGTGGCCGCCGCCCCACGGATCGTCGCATCGGTAGGCGAACGCGCAGGGTGTGTGCGCCGGGCGTCAGCGCCTCGACGGCGGCGATGTGCTCCTCGCTGCGGGCGACGAGGTTGTGCACGTACTGGAGCCGTCCGTCCTGCACGTAGAAGCTGAAGCCTCCGAAGGTCGCGCCCATGGCGAGGAGCACGCCGTCGGCGTCCCCGTCGGCGACGCCGGCGGGCAGCTCGACCTCGGCGGTGATCGTGTGCGAGCGTCGCTTCACGTCGACGGCGACCGCCTCGGGGACCATCCCGCCGGGTCGGTACTCGTAGCGGGTGCGCGCGGGCCAGGGTCGGGGCGCGGGGTCGAAGATCGCCACCTGCGGTCGGTTGTCGAGCGGCAGCACCTGGTAGCGCTCGGCCTCCTGCCACCAGAGGTCCTGCAGCTCCCGGAGCTTCTCGGGGTGCTCGGCCGCGAGGTCGTGGCTCTCGGAGAAGTCCTCGGCGACGTGGAACAGCTCCCAGACGTCGTCGTCGAAGGGCAGGTCCGGGTCGTCGTCGAGGCTGTACATCTTGCCGAGGGGCTTCCAGGTCACCGCCTTCCACCCGTCGTGGTAGATCGCCCGCGAGCCGAGCATCTCGAAGTACTGGGTGTCGCGGGTCGGGGCCGACGCGTCGGAGAACGTCGCGAGGAAGCTCGCGCCCTCGACCGGCTGCTGCTCCACTCCGTCGATCTGCGCGGGCGGGGCGATCCCGATCGCGTCGAGGATCGTGGGGAGCACGTCGATCGCGTGGACGAACTGGCGTCGCTGCTCGCCGCGCACGGCGATCCCGCGCGGCCAGTGCACGATGCACGGGTCGGCGACGCCGCCTTCGTGGGTCTCGCGCTTCCAGCGACGCAGCGGCGTGTTCCCCGCCATCGTCCAGCCCCACGGGTAGTTGTTGTGCACGGTCGGCCCACCGATGTCGTCGATGCGGGTGATCATCTCCGCGACGCCGGCCGGCATCGCGTTCCAGAGGCGGACGTCGTTGATCGAGCCGTGCGCGCCGCCCTCGGAGCTCGCGCCGTTGTCGCTCACCAGGACGATGATCGTGTTCGTCGAGCTCGCCGGACTCCTCGAGCGCGGCGACGACGCGTCCGATCTGGGCGTCGGCGTGCGAGAGGAAGGCCGCGAAGCACTCCATGAACCGGGCCGCGAGGCGCTGCTCGTCGGCCGAGAGCGAGTCCCAGGCGGGGACCCAGTCGGGACGCGGCGGGAGCTCGGTTCCCTCGGGGACGATGCCCTCGGCGACCTGGCGGGCGAAGATCGAGTCGCGCCACGCATCCCAGCCCATGTCGAAGCGCCCGGCGTACTGCTCGATCCACTCGGCCGGCGCCTGGTGCGGCGAGTGGCACGCGCCGGTGCAGAAGTAGAGGAAGAACGGCTTCTCGGTGTCGACGGCCCGCAGGTCGTTGATGCACTCGATCGCGTGGTCGGCGAGGTCCTCGGTGAGGTGGTAGCCGTCCTCGTAGGTGCCGGGTGGCTCGACGAAGTGGTTGTCGTGCACGAGGTCGGGTGCGAACTGGTGGGTCTCGCCGTGGAAGAAGCCGTAGAAGCGCTCGAAGCCGCGCCCGAGCGGCCACCGCGACCGGGGGCCGGCGAGATGCGAGTCCTCGTCGGGGGTCAGGTGCCACTTGCCGATCGCGTAGGTCGCGTAGCCCTCGTCGCGCAGGATCTCGGAGAGGAACCCGGCCGAGCGGGGGATGCGTCCGGAGTACCCGGGGAAGCCGCGGGCCAGGTCCGTGATCCGTCCCATCCCGACCGAGTGGTGGTTGCGGCCGGTGAGGAGGCAGGCCCGGGTCGGCGAGCAGAGGGCGGTGGTGTGGAAGCCCGTGTACTGCAGGCCGCCGGCGGCGAGACCGTCGAACGTCGGCGTGTCGATGTCGGAGCCGTAGCAGCCGAGCTGTGCGAAGCCGACGTCGTCGAGCACGACGAGCACCACGTTGGGTGCGCCCTCGGGCGGTCCGTCGTGCTCGGGCCACCAGGGCTCCGACTCGCGCCAGTCCCGCCCGATCGGTGCCCTGGAAGTCGTGGCCATCGATCCGGGGACCGGTCGTCCGGGGTCGGCTGTCCTGCGGGCGCGTGCTCATGAGGTGCTCCAGGTGACGTGCAACGCGGTCGGATGGCGAAGGACGCCGCCGACCGGCAGTGCCCCGGTCGGATCGGCGAGGGTGAGCCCGGGGAGGCGCTCGAGCACCACGCCGAGCGCGGTGAGCATCTCGCGTCGCGCCAGGTGCGATCCCGGGCAGAACTTCTGCCCGAACCCGAACGTGACGACGTCTTGCGGCTCGCGGGTCGGGTCGAACTCGTCGGGGTTCGACCACGCCCGCGGGTCGCGGTTCGCGGCCGCGATGCCGAAGAGCAGCAGGGTGTCGGGCTCGTACTCCTGGTCTCCGAAGCGGGCGCCCAGCGGTGCGAGCCTCGGCAGGGTGGCCACGGGGCCGTCCCAGCGCAGCAGCTCGTGGACGATGCCGGCGCGGAGGTGCTCGTCGCTCGCGTGCCTGTTCGAGGAGCGCGGGGCGGTGCAACAACGCCGAGAGCGTGTTCCCGAGCGCGTGCGACGTCGTGGTCGCGCCGACGGTGAACATCAAGCGGACCGTGGAGCACACCTCGGCATCATCGAGGACCTGCCCGTCGACCTCGGCCGCGAGGAGCGCGGAGAGCAGGTCGTCCTGCGGGTGGCGCACGGCGCGCGTCGAGCAGCGGTTGGAGGATGACGGAGAACTCCTCGGCCGCCCGCACGGCACCATCGGGGTCGCTCGGGTACGTGAGCATCGCGTCCGCCCACGCGCGCATCTCGTCGTCAGACGCACGGGGCACGCCGAGCTTGCGCGTGATCGCGTAGTACGGGAGCACCGCAGTGAGCTCGGCGACGAGGTCGGCCTCACCGCGGCCCGCGAACCGGTCGACGATCTCGTGTGCGAGGGGGAGCAGCGCTTCCTCGTCGAACCGGGCCACCGCACGCGAGCGGAACGCCGGCGTCGCGAGCGCTCGGTGCCGGTCGTGCTCCTTGCCGTCCATGCTGATGAACGTGCGTCCGACGACCGGCTCGGTGTGCATCTGGTAGGTCGAGCCGGCAGGCAGGTGCTCGTCGTCCCGGAACGCCTCCTTGACGTCGTCGAAGCGCGTGACGAGCTGGGCCTCGGTCCCGAAGAACCGCACGGGGACCACACGCCCGGACTCCCGCAGCCGGCCGAGCGCGGTGTGCAGGTCGTCGCCCGGGAGCAGATCCATGCCCAGGTCGATCGCCGGGTCGACCGCGGTCGTTGCGCTCATGCGGGTGTCGCGGGGCTCACCACACCCGCGTCGCGCAGCTTCGCGATCTCGGCGTCGGACAGCCCGAGGTCGGTGCGCAGGACCTCCTCGGTGTGCTCGCCGACCCAGGCCGGTCGGGTCTCGGGTCCCTCGGCGACCTTCGTCATCTTCACGGGGTTGCCGGGGATGAGGACCGGGTTGGCGACGCCGTCGTCGCGGGGCAGCTCGACGAGCATGTTGCGCGCCGCGACGTGCGGGTCGGCGATGACGTCCTCGGCGTCGTTCACCGGACCGGCCGCGATGCCGGCCGCGTTGAGGTCGTGACAGCAGTCGAGCTTGGTCTTGCCCGCGGCCCAGGCGTCGACCGCGGGGCGGATCACGCTCTCGAGCTCGCGTCGCCAACCCTCGCGGGTCGCGAATCGTCGGGTCGTCGAGCCACTCGGGGTGTCCGATCATCTCGGCGAGGCGTTGGAACTGGTGCTCGCGCCCGACCTGCACCACGAACCAGCCGTCGGTGGCCTGGAACCCGTCCATGATGAGGAGCGGGCCGAGACCGTCGGGTCGCATGCCCATCGACCAGAAGTTCACCACGAGGTCGGCCATGGCGACCATCGAGTCGAGCATCGCGATGTCGACGTACTGGCCCTCGCCGGTGCGATCGCGGTGGCGGAGCGCGGCGAGGATGCCGATGGTGGCGAAGAGCGAGCTCGAGATGTCGCCGAGGGCGCCGGCCGGCGCGACGAGTGGCGGCTTTCCCGGCTCCTGCTTGTAGTCGTAGAGGCCGGACATCGCTTCGGCGATCGGTGCGTACGCCGCCCACGAGTCGTACGGCGACTCGATCGTGTTCCCGAAGCCCGACACCGACGCGTAGATGACCGTCGGGTGGACGGCGAGCACGTCCTCGTAGGCGAGGCCGAGCTTCTTCATCGTCCCGGCGCGGAAGTTCTCCGCGACGACGTCGTAGTGCGGCGCGAGCGCCAGGAACAGCTCCCGCCCCTCGGGCTGCTTGAGGTCGATGCCGATGCTGCGCTTGTCGAGGGCGTTCCGCAGGAAGGTCGCACCGACGCGCCGCCCCCACGGGTCGGTGATCGCCGGCAGGGCGCCCCGGCCGGACTCTCCCTCGAGTCGGGTGCTCGACCTTCACCACGTCGGCCCCGAGCCGGGCGAGCAGCTGCGTCCCGTACGGGAGTGCCTGCATCTGCTCGGCGGCGAGGATGCGTACCCCATCGAGCGGCTTGCCGTACTGCGCGGCCCCTGCGTTCGCGACCTCCCCGAGCTTCATCGGCGCATCGTACGGCGCGACGCCGCGACGGTGCCCGTCCCGCTCGGTCCGCCCTCGGGATCGGGCGGTGCTACCCGTCCCCGAACATGGCGGCGGCGCGTCGGTCGATCTCCTCGGGCGACACGTCCTCGATGTGGGTGTGGATCGACCACCGGTGCCCGAAGGGGTCCTCGAGGTCTTCCGGCGCGGTCCCCGTAGAACTGGTCCTCGACCGGGCGGATCTCGTTCGCACCGGCCGCGATCGCCTTCGCGAACGTCGCGTCGACGTCGGGCACGTAGATCGTGAGCGTCACCGGCGACCCGCCGATGGTCTTCGGGCCGCGGGCGTTCATCTCGGGGTACTCGTCGGAGAGCATCACGGTCGAGTCGCCGATCTTGACCTCGGCGTGGCCGATCTTCCCGTCCGGTGCGGGGATCCGGTACGACTCGGTCCGTCGAACACGTCGCAGTAGAAGTCGATCGCGGCGGCGGCACCGTCGACGCACAGGTACGGGGCGACGGTGTGGGACTCGGCGGGCTGGTGGTGCACGGCCATGGCGGGCTCCTCGGGTCCGGGCGCGGGCGTCGGGGTCGAACAGATGTTCGCAGCCTACGTGTCGGCCCCGAGATCGGGTCAAGAGCACGACGAGCGCGCCTGCCTAGTCTCCGGTCCCATGGCAGGGGCCGTCTCGATCCGCCGGGCGACCGCAGGGGACCGCAGCACGTCGGTCGACACCGCGGCGCGCGCCTTCGCCGCCGATCCGTTCATCCGGTACCTCATGCCCGACGACGAGCGGTACTAGGCGGACGCGGCTCGCTTCTTCGGCTTGCTCTTCGACACCCGTCTCGCCGGCGGCGAGCTGTGGTGCACCGACGACTGTGCGGCGGTCGCCCAGTGGAACGCGCCGGGCGGGAACCGCATGGGCGGCGACTGGGTGGACGCGCAGTGGGACGCGATCGAGCCCGAGCTGCACCCGGCGACGATCCCCGGGGTGGAGCGTCTCGACCACGCGCTGACGCCGACCTGGCCGGACGGGCCGCACTGGTACCTCGGTGTCCTCGCGACGCACCCGGACCGCCAGGGGCGGGGCCTCGGCTCGGCCGTGCTCGTGCCGGGGCTGGCCGAGGCCGATGCCGCGGGCCTCGCGTCGTACCTCGTGACGGCGACGGAGGCGAACGTGGCGTTCTACGCACGGCACGGTTTCGGGATCCACGTCGAGGTGGACCTGCCGCACGGGCCGCACATCTGGATGCTCGGCCGGCCCGCGGGCGGGTGACGATCGCCCGTGAGCGACCTGGGCACCGTTGCCCGGCCGTGGTCCGACGGGCTCCGACCTGACGCTGCTGTCACCTCGCCAGGTACGCTCGGCCGTATGCGAGGAATCCTGAGTGCAGCCGGCTACGTGCCCTACTGGCGGCTCGATCGGACCCAGATCGGTGCGACCTTCGGGAGCGGCGGAGGCAAGGGCACCCGAGCCGTCGCGTCGTACGACGAGGACACCACGACGATGGGTGTCGAGGCCGCGCGGCTGGCGCTGGCGTCGGCGGGTGGCGTCGACCCGGGTGCGCTGGCGTTCGCTACCGCGTCGCCCGCGTACCTCGACAAGACCAACGCGACCACCATGCACGCGGTGCTGCGACTCGACCGCACGGTGCCGGCGTACGACTTCGGTGGCGCGGTCCGCTCGGCGAACGGCGCACTGCTCGCCGCGTTGATCGGCGGTCCGTCGGTGCTCGTCGTGAGCTCCGACGAGCGCAACGGTCTCCCGACCAGCGCCGACGAGTCGGCGGGTGGCGACGCAGCGGCGGCGATCCTGGTCGGCTCCGACGAGGACGGCCCCGTGCTCGCCGAGCTCCTCGGCGTCGGGACCACCACCGAGGAGTTCATCGACCGCTGGCGGCTCCCCGGCGAGCCGCGCTCGAAGGCATGGGAAGAGCGGTTCGGCGAGACGAAGTACGTCCCGCTCGGCGAGGAGGCGTGGAACGCCGCGCTGAAGTCCGCAGAGCTCTCGCCCGACCAGGTCGACCACCTCATCGTCGCCGGCCCCCACCCGCGCGCGGTGCGCTCGCTCACGCCGCGCCTCGGCGTCGAGCCGGCCAAGGTCGTCGACGGCTTGGCGGCGACGGTCGGCTACACGGGGACTGCGCACGTCGCGCTGCTGCTCGCGTCGGTGCTCGAGACCGCGAAGCCCGGTGAGGTCATCGGCGTCGTCTCGATCGCCGACGGCGCCGACGCGATGCTGTTCCGCACGACGGACGCCCTTGGCTCGTACGTCGCCGGCCCGCACCGTGGCGCAGCAGATCGAGGCCCGCGCCGAGGTCGCCTACGGGAAGTTCTTCGCCTGGCGCGACTGGGTCACGCTCGAGCCGCCGCGTCGCCCCGAGCCAGGCCGTATCTCGGGCGCGATCTCGGGTCGCCGGGAGGACTGGAAGTACGGGTTCGTCGGCTCCAAGGACCGATCGAGCGGTGCATTGCACCTCCCCCCGGCCCGGGTATCGATGGTGGGTGGCGCGCAGGACGACATGGAGGCGGCGCCGATGGCCGACCACGTCGGCACCATCGCGACGTTCACGATCGACAAGATCGCGTACTCGCCCAGCCCGCCGATCGTGTTCGCGGTCGTCGACTTCGACGGCGGCGGTCGTACGGCCGTCGAGCTCTGCGACGTGAACGCGGACGACCTGAAGATGGGCGACCGGGTCGAGATGACGTTCCGTCGCCTCTTCACCGCCGACAGCATCCACAACTACTTCTGGAAGGCGCGCCCGGTCCGCGGCTGAGCGGACGGGAGCGACCGCACGGAGGAGGACGGCGACTCCATGGCATCGCACGGGATCAAGGACCAGGTCGCCATCGTCGGGATGGGCTGCACCAAGTTCGGTGAGCACTGGGACAAGGGCACCGACGACCTGCTGATCTGGTCGACGGGCGAGGCGCTCGAGAGCGCCGGGGTCGCGAAGGACGACATCGACGCGTACTGGCTCGGCACCGCGATGTCGGGCAACTCGGGCCAGACGCTCGCGCGGCCGCTGGGCATCCAGAAGCCGGTGACCCGCGTCGAGAACTACTGCGCGACCGGCTCCGAGGCGCTGCGCAACGCGGCGTACGCGGTCGCGTCGGGCGCCTACGACGTCGCGATGGCGGTCGGAGTCGAGAAGGTCAAGGACAGCGGGTACCAGGGCCTCGTCGGCGCGAGCCATGCTCCGACCGACGGAACGGCCCGCGCACTGTCGGCGGCCGCGATGTTCGCGATGTGCGCCCCTGCGTACGGCGCGAAGTACGGCGTCAGCGACGACGAGATGCGCGAGGTGCTCGCCCGCATCTCGTGGAAGAACCACCAGAACGGCTCGGTCAACGAGCGGGCGCAGTTCCGCAAGCCCGTCACGATGGACACGATCTGCAGCGCGCCGCTCATGGCCGGCACGCTTCGCGTCTTCGACTGCTCGGGTGTCGCCGACGGCTCGGCCGCGGCGATCGTCGTGCGCGCCGAGGACGCGCTGAAGTACACGGACAAGCCCCTGTACATCAAGGGTCTCTCGTTCATCGCCGGCGACGGCACCGGCAACGCCGAACCCCGACTACGACTACACGTGGTTCCCGGAGATCAACATGGCCGGCAAGGACGCCTACGCGCAGGCGGGCGTCACCGATCCCCGCAGCCAGATCGCGATGGCCGAGGTGCACGACTGCTTCACGCCGGCCGAGCTGCTGATCTACGAGGACCTCGGCTTCGCCGAGCGCGGCACCGCATGGAAGGAGGTGCTCAACGGCACCTTCGACCTGCTCGGTGACCTGCCGGTGAACCCCGACGGCGGCCTCAAGAGCTTCGGCCACCCGGTCGGAGCGAGCGGACTGCGGATGTTCTTCGAGAACTGGCTCCAGCTGCGCGGTGAGGCGCCGCCCGAGCGCACGATCAAGACCGCGGACCGCGGCCTCGGCCTCGTGCACAACCTCGGTGGTTACCCGGGCGAGATGGTCAGCTTCGTGGGGATCGTCGGCAACCAGCTCGGCTAGATCAAGCCGGGATCGTCCATCGAGTTCACCGGCCACTGCGGGCGGTAGTAGCCGCGGAAGTGGAGCTGGCCGCCGCGCAGCTCGCGGATCGTGAGGAAGTCGCCCTTGTAGCCGCGGTGGTCGTACTCCGCGAAGGTGATGAAGCACGACGGGCCACCGTTCGTCGTGGGCATCCACTTGATCATCTCGATGCCCTCCTTCACGTGGCGGGGGGTCGGGATCCGGGCGTTCGCGATGCCCTGGATCGCGACGCGTGCCGTGTCGTAGGCCAGCGCCACCACGACGTTGCGTGACACGCGACCGAACCGGGCCTCGAAGCGATCGAGCATCGCGTTGTAGTTGAGGTTGGTGCCGTCCTCGCCGAGCTGGTCGACGCCGTGCCAGCCCTCGAGACCCTCGGCCCACGCGTTCGAGTTCGAATAGAACATGAACGCGGTGCCCATGACGCGGGGCGGATCCCAGTCGAGCGCCTTGAAGGCGCTCGCGAAGTGGAACGTCGAGTACCCGTAGCCGACGTAGACGACTGCCTCGGTGCCGAGCGCGCGCATCTGCTCGAGCTGGTCCTGCAGGTTGCGCGGGTTCGGCGCGAGGAACACCTCCTTGGTGATCTCGAGCCCGATCTGGAGCGCCGTGCGGCGGAAGTAGTCGGCGTAGAGGTCGCCGGCCGAGCCCTGCTCCCAGAAGAAGCCGACCTTCTGGTGGCCCTTGGAGCTTGCACCAGTTGGCGCACATCACCGACTCGGTGGGGATGTCACCGTTCGCGACGGTGAACACGAACTCCCCGAACGCGCGCGTCGTGCCCGTCCAGAGGAGCACGGGCACGCCCGCCGCGTTCGCGTACGGAGCGATCACCTCCGAGTTGTCGGCGATGAACGGGCCGATGACGACGACGCAGCCCTCCTCGACGAGGCGGTGGTACCCGGCGATCAGCTTGCGGTAGTTCTCGCGCGGCAGGCCGCGCGCGTCGACGGTGAAGATCTCGATGGGGCGGGTCCAGATGCCCTCGTTCATCGCGTCCTCGATCGCGAGGACGAACGGGTCGATGCAGTCGGCGAGCAGCTGGCCGAGGTCCATGTCGATCAGGAAACCGATGCGCACCGGCTCGAACGGGTCGCCCTGGGTCTGGATCCCGCGCGTCGGCGGGTAGATCACGATGCGTTCGACGGCCTTCTCGCCGACGCGCCCGCCGCCCTGATACCACTGCTCGCCCTGCCACGAGCCGAGCTCGGCGGTGTCGACGCCGGAGGTCACGGTGCTGACGGCTCGGTCCTCCCGTGCGATCCCGTGGTCGACCGGCGCCGGGAACAGTCGTTCCGCGTACCTCGACGGCTCGCGCGGCTGCTCGTCGCTCATCGCGTCCCCCCGCTGGTTCGGCGCCCCGGTCGACGGTGAGGTCTGGGCGACGAGATCATGCCCCGAACGGCGGGGTTGGTGGGAGCGGCGCCAGCGCGGCGCGCAGCGCCTCGAGGTCGGCGCGCTCGAGGTCGGCCGGCGGCTCGACCGCCGCTCGATCAGCTCGGCCTTCGTCTTCTCCAGCGGGGGTTCCTCGAGGGATCCGCGCGAAGATCGGGATCACCCGCCTCTCCCCCGAGGGCCGACCCTCCGCCGAGGACCGACATGCTTCGCCAGCTCGCCGCGTTCTGCTTTCGCCGTCGCAAGCTCGTCGTCGCCATGTGGGTCGTCGGAGTGATCGGTCTCACCGTGGTCGCCAGCCAACGTCGGCGACGGCTTCAGCCAGGCCTTCTCGGTGAAGGGCACCGAGTCCAGTCGCGCCCAGGAGCTGCTCGCGCGCACGTTCCGGCGCAGGCGGGTGACAGCGGCCAGCTCGTGGTGCAGGCGCCTGCAGGCGTCGACGACCCGGCCGTGCGCCAGGCGTTCGACGACAAGCTCGCCGCGATCGAGCGCGTGCCCCACGTCACCGGCACTACGAGCCCCTATTCCCCCGAAGGCGCCCGGCAGGTGTCCGCGAACGGGAACATCGCCTACGCCGAGATCCAGTTCGACCAGCGCGCGGGCGAGGTCTCCGAAGCGACCGCGGAGAAGATCATCGACCTCGCGGGGGTCGGGACGCAGGCCGACGGCACACAGTTCGAGGTCGGCGGCCGCATGTTCCAGATCGGCAGCTTCCGGGGGTCGTCCGAGCTGATCGGGCTGCTCGCCGCGGTGATCATCCTGCTCATCGCGTTCGGGTCGGTGCTCGCGATGGGTCTCCCGATCTTCACCGCGATCCTCGGGATCGGTGGTGGGTTCGCGATCGTCGGGCTCCTGTCCAACGTGATGGTGATGCCGACGTTCACGACGCAGCTCGCCGCGATGATCGGGCTCGGCGTCGGGATCGACTACGCCTTGTTCATCGTCACGCGGTTCCGCCAAGGGCCTCCATGACGGGCTCGACACCGAGCGCTCTGTCGTCCTGGCCATCGACACCGCGGGACGAGCGGTCCTGTTCGCCGGCGCGACGGTGGTGATCTCGCTGTGCGGTCTCTTCCTCATGGGCGTCGACTTCATCCGCGGGCTGGGGGCTGGAGGCGCGGTCCACGGTGCTGGTGATGATGGTCGCGTCGGTGACGTTCGTCCCCGCGCTGCTCGGGTTCGCCGGCAAGAACATCGACAAGCTCAGCATCCCGTTCCTGCACCGCAAGGAGAGCGCGACCCGCGAGAGCATCTGGTTCCGATGGAGCCGCGTCGTGCAGCATCGACCGTGGACGGCCGTGCTCGCCGGGCTCGCAGTGCTGGTGCTCCTCGCGGTCCCGTTCCTGTCGCTCCGACTCGGCTTCTCCGATGCCGGGAACAACCCGACGACCGAGACCACGCGTCGCGCGTACGACCTCCTCGCTGAGGGCTTCGGACCGGGCTTCAACGGGCCGCTCGTCCTGGCCGCGCGCACTCCGGACGGGGTGGAATCGCTGCGGCGACCTCTCGGCGCGGCTCGCAACGACGCCGGGCGTCGCCCAGGTCAGCCCGGCGATCGCGAGCGAGGACGGCCGGACCGCCGTGATCCAGGTGATCCCGACGACTTCGCCTCAGAGCGAGTCCACCGTCGAGCTCATCGACCGGCTCCGCAGCGAGGTCATCCCGCTCCGCGCTGCGCGGCACTGCCGCAACGGTCGAGATCGGTGGCATCACCGCGTCGGGCGTCGGACGTCTCGGACACGCTGGCCTCCCGGCTGCCGCTCTTCATCGGCGCCGTGCTCGCCTTCAGCTTCATCCTGCTGCTCGTCGTGTTCCGTTCGGTGCTGGTGCCCGATCAAGGCCGTGGTGATGAACCTGCTGTCGATCGGCGCCGCATACGGTGTGATCGTCGCCGTCTTCCAGTGGGGCTGGTTCGGCGGGCTGTTGGGCATCAAGGGGACCGGGCCCATCGAGCCGTTCGTCCCGATGATGCTGTTCGCGATCGTGTTCGGGCTCTCGATGGACTACGAGGTCTTCCTGCTGTCGCGCGTTCGGGAGGAGTACGACCGAACCGGTGACAACGGCCTCGCCGTCGCCGACGGCCTGGCCGCGACCGCTCGCGTGATCACCGCGGCGGCGGCGATCATGGTGTGCGTCTTCGGAAGCTTCGTGCTGGGCGACATCCGGGTGATCAAGCTCTTCGGGATCGGTCTCGCGTCGGCGATCTTCATCGACGCGACGCTCGTCCGCATCGTGCTCGTGCCCGCGACCATGGAGCTGCTCGGAGACCGCAACTGGTGGTTCCCGAGGTGGCTCGAGTGGATCCCGGAGGTGCACGTCGAGGCGTTCCCCGACCTCGAAGAGGAGCTGCGCGAGC
Source organism: uncultured Acidimicrobiia bacterium (assembly GCA_963809885.1). GTDB lineage: Bacteria > Actinomycetota > Acidimicrobiia > IMCC26256 > PALSA-555 > JALHSW01. The sequence goes on from CAWELA010000003.1 coordinate 142,893, forward strand.
TCGAGCAGGCAGCACGCGCCGGTCGCGGTCGACTGAGGATCCCACGGCGTCGCGGTCAGCCCCGGGTGCAGCGCTCCTGCACCTCGGTCACGCAGGATCTTCCCCACCTCGTTGCGCGGGAGGGCGTCGACGAACACGAACCGCGCCGGGACCTTGTACGGCGCGAGGTGGGCGCGGCACGCGGCGTCGAGCTCCTCGGGGGAGGCGTCGCCCACCACCGCGGCGACCGGCAGCTCGCCGAGCCGCTCGTCCGGGACACCGACCACGGCGACGTCGCGCACCCCGGGCACCGAGCGCAGCACCTCTTCGACTTCGGCCGGGAAGACCTTCAGTCCGCCACGGTTCACCATGTCCGACGCGCGTCCCTCGATCCAGAGGAAGCCGTCGTCGTCGATCCGCCCGAGATCACCGGTGCGCAGCCAGCCATCCTCGGTGGCGCGGTCGCCGAGCGCCGCCGGCGGAGCGGTCCGCGACGCCGGGGTGCGCACCCACAGCTCACCCGTCTCGTCGATGCGGAGCTCGACGCCGGCGTGCGGTCGTCCGACCGCGCCGAGCTTCGTGCTGCCGAACTCGCGCCAGTCGGCGGCGCTCCAGCCGACGACCTCGCCACCGAGCTCGGTCTGGCCGTAGCAGTTGAGGACCGCGACACCGAAGCGGTCGTGGAAGCGGCGCGCGAGGTACGGCGAGAGCGGGGCGGTGATGCTCCGGACGTAGCGCAGCGGCGCGAGCGACGCGAGGCCGGGGTCGTCGCAGCACATCGCCATCGCGGCCGGGGGCAGCACGACCGAACGGATCCGGTGCTCGGCGACGAGCCGCGCGAGCTCGTTCGGCTCGAAGCGCTCCATCAGCACGACCGGCGCACCGACTCGGAACGCGAAGAGGACGTTGTAGATCCCGGCCCAGAGCGAGAGTGAGACCGGGACGAGGTTGGGCATCGCCGGCGCGTCGCGTGCTGAGTCGCCGCGGGTGCGGACCGTGCCGAGCACCCCGTCGAGCAGCGCGAGCACCTGGGAGTGGCGGAGCGGGACGGGTGTCGGCGGGCCCGGTGGTCCCCGAGGTCGTCTGCACCAGCGCGACGTCAGGCGTCGAAGTGCTTGCGCGGCTCGGCCGGTCCGGCCCGCCCGACGCAGACGTCCGGGCGGTCGAGCGCGACGAAGGCATGGCTCGGGAAAGCGAGCGCGCTCGGACTCGGTCGTGACGACCGCGGCCGGGGGGACGGCCTGGGTCAACCGACCGACCTCGGGATCGGTGAGCCGCGGGTTCACGGGGACGTAGACGCCACCGGCGGCCCAGACCCCGAACAGCGTGGCGATCGTCTCCGGGCCGTTTCCGAGCATCACGGCGACCGGCGCGCCCTGGGTCACGCCGGCGGCGAGGAGCCCGTCGCGCACCGAGCGCGGCGTCGGCGACGAGCGTGGCCCCGCATGACCCGCCGCTCGCCCGCGTGGACGAGGACGTCAGTGGGCGCCCCGCTCGGCGCTCGGCGCGAGCAGCAGCTCGGCGAGCGACGTCACTCCGCTCCCGGCGCGCTTCGCCGTGGGCGGACCGCTCGAGCGGCGCCCACTCGGCCTCGCGCTTCTCGGCGAAGGCGCGTGGTCCTTCTTCCTGGTCGGGGTGGCCCCACATGGAGACGAGCTCGCCGGCGCCGGCGCGGCACGCGTCGGTGAGGCCGGTCTCGAGGGCGCCCCAGAGGGCGCGCTTGGTGGCGGCCATGGCGGCGGGGGAGTTGCGCGCGATCTTCTCCGCGAGCGCCTGCGCCTCCTCGCGGAGCCGCTCGGGCGGGTCGACGATCTGGCTGATCATGCCGAGCTCGTACGCGCGCTGCGGCGCCCATCCGCTCGTGGCGGCCGACGAACGCCATGCGCATGACCGCCTCGGCCGGCATCTTGCGGATGAGCCCGATCGCCTCGATCGACACGACTTGGCCGATCGAGACGTGCGGGTCGAAGAACTGCGCGTCCGATGCCGCGATCGACGATGTCGGCATCGGCGACCCAGTGGAAGCCGCCGCCGCAGCAGATCCCGTTGACCGCGGTGATGACCGGCTTCCAGACCTGCTGGTGCCACGACGTGAAGTGGAGGTCCCAGCGCTCGACCGAATCCCGGTAGCGCTGCATGCCGACGCCGTCCGACGCGATCTCGGCGACGTCGACGCCGGTCTGGAACGCCCGACCCTCGCCGGTGTGCACGATCACCCTGACCGCGGGGTCGCGGTCGAGCTCGAGCCACGCGTCGGCGAACTCGTCGCGCATCTTCGCGTTCATCGCGTTGAGCGCGTCGGGCCGGTTGTTGATCAGCCAGCCGACCGGGCCGTGTCGTTCGACGATCAAGTGCTCGTAGCTCACGACGCTCCTTCATCGAGCAGGCCGCCCTCGTGCGGGTCGATGGTCGCCCATGCTGCCTCGCGCTTCTCGGCGAAGGCGCGTGGTCCTTCTTCCTGGTCGGGGTGGCCCCACATGGACACGAGCTGACCGGCACCGGCGCGGCACGCGTCGGTGAGGCCGGTCTCGAGGGCGCCCCAGAGTGCGCGCTTGGTGGCAGCCATCGCGGCGGGGGAGTTGCGCGCGATCTTCTCCGCGAGCGTCTGGGCTTCCTCGCGCAGGCCGCTCGGGTGGGTCGACGACCTCGCTGAGGATGCCGAGCTGATGCGCGCGGGCTGCGTCGAGGCGCTCGTGGCGCCCGACGAGCGCCATGCGCAGCACCGGCTCCATCGGCGACTTCCGCGCCAGGGCGATGCCTTCGTACGCCACCACCTGCCCGAGCGAAACATGAGGATCGACGAACGTCGCGTCGGATGCGGCGATGACGATGTCCGCGTCGGCGACGAAGTGCAGTCCGCCACCGGCACAGGTGCCGTTGACCGCGGCGATGACCGGCTTCCAGACCCCGCAGTGCCAGGCAGTGAAGCGCAGCTCGGCGTCGCGGGTGCGTCGCGAGTGGGCGCGCAGCGCCTCCTTGTCGTGGGCGAGCTGGACGACGTCGACACCGGTCTGGAACGCCCGACCCTCGCCCGTGTTGACGATCACGCGGACGTCGGGATCGTCGGCGAGCTCGCCCCAGGCGCGCTCGAGCTCGTCGAACATGGTTGCATCCATCGCGTTCCCGGCGTCGGCGCGGTCGAAGATCAACCAGCCGACCGGCCCCCGCCGCTCGACCAGGAGGCGCGTGTACGGCGTTCGGGCCGAAGTGTCGATCACGATCGCGGCACCTCCATCCACGCGGCGTCCCGCCACGGATCCGGCTCGCGGGGAAGCCCGAGCACACGCTCGCCCACGATGTTCTTGTTGACCTCGCTCGTTCCACCCTCGATCGTGTTGGCGCGGCTCCGCAACATGCCGTGGACCTCGCGCGGCAGCGACGCGTCGTACGCTCCGGCGCGCCCGTCGGAGCCGTCGACCGCCCACGCCATCGCGTCGGTGCCCAGCAGATCGCTCGTGAGGAGCTGCAACCGCTGGTTCAGATCGCCGGAGTGGACCTTGCCGACACTGCTCTCCGCGCCCGGTGCGCGTCCCGCCGAGAGCCCGGCACGCACCCGTTGGTTGGTGATGGCTCGGATGCGCTCCTCGACGTAGAGGCGAGCGAGCTGCTGACGTACGACCTCCTCCACGGGCCGGCCGCGCGCTCGGGCGAGCTCGATCGCGTGCTCGATCCCCGAGCCGCCGATGCGGTCGACGCCACCCGACCCGGCACCCGCGACCATCTGGCGCTCTGACGACAGCGTCGCGTTGGCGACGCGCCAGCCGTCGTCGACGTCTCCGATGCGCTGGACGTCCGGCACGACCGCTTCGTTCGAGGAACACCTCGTTGAAGTCGATCTCCCCGGTGATGTGACGGAGCGGGCGAACCTCGACCCCCGGCTGGTGGAGGTGGAGCAGGAAGTAGGTGATGCCCTTGCGCTTGGGAACGTGGGGGTTGGTGCGGGCGAGGAGCACGGCCCAGTCGGAGCGGTGCGCCCACGTCGTCCAGACCTTCTGACCGGTGATGATCCAGTCGTCGCCGTCGCGGGTCGCGCGGGTGGCGAGCGACGCGAGGTCCGAACCCGCGCCCGGCTCGCTGAAGAGCTGGCACCACCGTTCCTCGTTCGTCACGATCGGCGGGAGGAAGCGCCGTCGCTGCTCCTCGGTGCCGTGGGCGTACAAGGCCGGTGCACACAGGTTGAGTCCCGAGCGGGTTCAGACGGCCGAGGTTGAACGGCGCGAGCTCACGCTCGAGGAGCCGCGCGGTGGCGGCGTCGACCCCGAGTCCGCCGTACTCCGCTGGCCATGTGGCGACTGCGAGGCCCGACCGACCGAAGCGCGGGTACCACGCTTCGTACTCGTCGCGCGATCGCACCGCCCGGATCTCGGCAGCACCGCCCCGTTCGGCCGCGGCGCGCCAGCTCGACGGGATCTCGGCCTCGATCCACGCCCGGACCGCCGCCACCGCGTCGTCGGCCGACGTCGTGGCGTCGACGGCGAGTCGTGCGTCCGTCGCCCGGCTCATCGACCCTCGAAGCCCGGTTCCCGCTTCTCCCGCAGGGCGGTCATGCCCTCGCGGAAGTCGCGGCTCCGCGACGACAGCTCCAGGGCCAACGCCTCGTTGGCGAGATGTCGTTCCAGGTCGAGGCCCGCGCCCTGGTGCAGGAGCCACTTCGTGAGGCCGAGAGCGACGGTGGGTCCGGCTGCGAGTCGCGCGACGAGTCCCTCCGCCTCGGCCGACACGGCCGTGGCGTCGACCGCCGCGTGCACCAGCCCCCAGGTGGCGGCATCCGCGCCCGACAGCTCGGTGCCGAGCAGCAGGAGATCCTTGGCGCGCGCCATGCCGATGAGCCGGGGGAGCAGCCAGGTACCCCCGCTGTCGGGCGTGAAGCCGCGCGCCGGTGAACGGCTCCCACAAGCGGGCGTCTCGCGCGACGACGCAGAAGTCCGCGGCGAGCGCGAGGTGCAGGCCGAGGCCCGCCGCCCAACCGCGCACCGCGCACACGACCGGGACCTGGGTGCTGAGCAGCAGCGGCACCAGACGGTGCGCCTGCGCCGGGAGGCGTCGCTGGATGCTGCCCACGCGCGGCTTGCTCTCTCCCGATCCGTCGTCAGGTGTCCCCGCGTTACGGGCGACGAGGTCGAAGCCGGAGCAGAAGTCGTCGCCGGTGGAATCGACGAGGATCGCCCGGACGCTCTCGTCCCGGTTGGCGCGCTCGAGGTGTCGATTGAACGCCTCCACGGCCGCGTCGTCGAGGGCGTTGCGCTTGTCGGGCCGGTCGAGCGTGATCCGCAGGACCCCGTCAGCCATCCGGGCGTCCAGGCCGTCGATCGGTGGGTACGCGATCGGTGCTTCGGCCACCGTCTTCAGCCTTCCTGCGCGTAGCGCTCGGCGATGGCGTCGAGCGCTCCCTGGAGGTCGGATGCATCGCCCGGCGGGTCCGGCAGTCGGACTGCACCACGCTCCCGGCTCGGCAGCAGCACGGTCGCGTGGCCCGGAGTGGTGATGTCGCCGCGCTGGTTCTCACCCCAGATGTCGAGATCGACGGCGGGTCGGTCGCCCTCGGCGAGGTACTTGCGGACCACACGCCCGTGCATCCAGTGCGCGTCGCCCACGTAGTTGAACTTGCGGAACTCGCAGTCGAGTCGCCAGAGCCACGCGTCGTCGCCCATCCAGTCGGTGCAGAGGTGGATGAGCCAGGTCTCGCGCATCCTGCCGTAGTCGAACGTCGTGGGATTGCCCGCTCTTGCGCGCATAGGCGGGATCCCAGTGGACGCGCTGGAGCACGTCGGGGATCCCGAGCTCGTCGCGGTGGTAGAAGCGCGGGATGCGCATCCGATTGCGCCAGGCGAGCCGCAGGGGGCGCACGTGGTACATCCCCATCCCCATACCGGTGTGCCAGCAGACCATATCGGTGACCGTCAGGGGACCCTTGACGATCGGCGTGAGATCGTCGCCTTCGTCGACGTCCTCCCACCAACGGGGTTCGCTGCCGCGCGGCACCTCGCGTGCGTACTGGGCGTCGATCTCGGCGAGCTCGGACTCGGACCACTGCTGCGGGTTCGAGCGCGACCTCCTTCTTGCGCTCGCGCGCTTTCGCGCGCTCGGTCCGCACCATGTCGCGCAGCTGCGCCGAGAGGAGCGGCCCGCCATCCACCCGGAAGACGTGCGCGGTCCACTCGTGTATGGCGCGGCCGGCGAACTCCGATGCCTTGTCCTGGGCGCCGACGAGTGCGTTCCGTCTCCAGACTCGGGTACCCGGTGTGAGTGGCGCCCACCACTCCCGACCGCTCGCCGCGTAGAAGGCGTGGACGCCGCGCAGAGGGTCGCCCTTCATGAGGTCACGGTGCTCGGCCGCGACCTCGACGACCTCATCCTCGCCGATGAGCGAGTCGCCGCCCACCAGCGGCGGTGGGGCGATCGAGCCCTCCCATCGCGTCGTTGCCGCGTAGTCCGGATCGCACCAGAGCGGGTTGTCGTCGCCGTAGCACTCCGCGACGTGGCGGAACGCGTCCGTGTCGACCCGTAGGAACCGGGGAGGCGCGGTGTGCGGCTCGGGGATGCCGACCCGGGCCCGCAGGCGCGCCAGCCCGTCATCGGTGATGGTCCCGGCGTCGCTCATGGCTCCGGACGGTAGCCCCTCGAGGATTGCCGACGAGATGCCGGTGTCTCCGGGAGCGCGAGAACGCTCAGGCGGTCCGTTCGGCGCGGAGCGGGAGCAAGAAGGGGTACGGGCGACGCCGCACGTGGCGTTGCCACGCGCGGTCGATGCGACGCACGCCGCTGGATCAGCCCCCACAAGCGAACGTCGTTCCGGTAGTGGCGACGGGCCGCCGCCGCCGACAGGTCGACGCCGAGCCGCTCGCGGGCGAGCTCGAGCGTGAGCGGGATCCAGTCGTCGAGGCCCTCCTTCGTGAGGTGGCCCGCGAGGTTGAGCACGATCGAGTGCGTCGAGTGATACGTCTGCACGACGCCGGGGATCACGAAGCGGCGAGCGAACCCTCGGAAGACCGCGGGGATCGACTCGAGGTAGGTGTCGCAGTCGAAGCGGTCGTGCCCTTCGGCGTCGCGGAGGAACGGCGTGCTGACGTCGAGGTACAGGAGCCCATCGCCGCCGAGTGCCCAGTTCGAGACCTGCGCGTCGATGCCGACCCGGTCGTCGACGGCATCGTGCGATGTGGTCGAGGACGCCCCCGATGAGAGCGCGGATCCGAGGCTCGGCGTCGTCGGTCGTAGCGGCATCGCGGAGCACCTGCGGGAGCAGCTGCGCGGTCGGGAGCACCGGTTGGATGCAGTACGCGACGATCCACCCGTCGTCGCGTGTGTTGTGCACGAGATCGGTTCGGATCACATCGACACCGCGGGCCGCGAGCGCGACGAGGTAGTCGTCGAACGCCAGCCGGTAGACGGCGAACCGTTCGGGAGTGAAGAGCGGGAGCCGTTTGCACGCGAAGGGGCCGTCGGCGTCGGGCCAGGCGACCACCGTGGTGATCTCGCCGTAGCCGAGCACGTGCAGGCCGCGCTCGTCGCCGTGCAGCAAGGCGCGCTCGACCGTCTGCTTCGAGCGCGACGACATCGATGGTCGTCGTCACGAGAGCGCTCCGACCAACATGTCCGCGAGCTCGTCGACCTGGCCGTCGGTGAGGATCAGCGGCGGGAGGAGCTGCATCACGGACGTGTCGTTGTTGGCGAACACCGTGAACACGCCGTGGTCGATGCACGCCTTCGCGGCGAGGATCCCCGCGCCCTCGTCGGGCCACCGCAGGCCCATGAACAACCCGCGACGGCGGATCTCGCACGGGAGGACGCCGAGCTCCTTCTCCAGGCGTAGTCCGACGTCCTCGACGCGCTCGAGGAAGCCGGGCGCCTCGACCTCATCGAGCACGGCGAGCGCGACGGCGCAGCCGAGGTCCGAACCGCCGTACGAGGAGACGTGGACGAAGGGCTCTTCGTCGTAGAACCGGTGGACCTCCGGCGTCATGAGCGTTGCCGCGATCGGGTACACACCGCCGCCGAGTCCCTTCCCGGTCACGACGACGTCGGGCTCGACGCCGTCGTGCTCGTAGCACCACATGCGGCCGCTCCGTCCGAGCCCGGTCTGGATCTCGTCGAGCACCAACACGGCTCCCCGCGCCAGACAGAGCGCCTGGACGCCTGCGAGGTAGCCGTCGCTCGGGACGGCCATCCCGAGGGTGGCTGGTGCGGTCTCGAGGACCACCGCAGCGGTGTCGTCGCCGATCGCGGCGTCCATCGCCGCGAGGTCGTCGTGCGGCACGTGCACGAATCCTGGCAGCGAGAGCCGGAACGGTTCGTGGTACCGCGCATCGGCCGCCATCGCGGCCAGCGCGGTGTGGCCGTGGTACGCGCCGTGGACCGACACGATCCCGGTCCGGCCCGTCACCGCGTACGCGGTCTTGATCGCGACCTCGATCGCCTCGGACCCCGAGGGCGACAGCACGACGCCTGGACAGTGGTCGTCGGTGGTCGCGGACAGGCGCGCGCCGAGCCGCGCCTTCCATCCCGAGACGAGATGGTGGTTGCCGACGTCGATCTCGTCGGTCTCCAGGGCGCTGCGGAGCGCGGCCAGCACGGACGGGTTGCGGTGTCCCAGGTTGAACACGCCGCCGTTGCAGTGGCAGTTGAAGAAGCGCCGGTCGTCGAACGCGTCCCAGAAGAACGGGCCCTCGCGTCGTCCGAGCACGACGTCGAGCCCCAGCGCTTCGAACGCCTCGACCTTCCCGCGCGAGACGTGGTCCGCGAACGCCTGCATCGTCTCGGCTCGGGAGGCGAACGGTTGGGACGTCGTGTCCATCCGGCTCCTCCGGCTTCTCCGGGCACTCCCCAGGCTTCGGATCGAGCGTATCGGGAGGCGGACTCGTCATCTCCCCGCCCTAACATTTCGCGACGACTGACGACGGGGGTGAACCGATGACGAGCACGACGCTCCGGATCTTCATGCGCGCTCCCCGATGACCGCACCCCTTCCGGTGCTGGCGTCGCGGCTCCAGGGGTTCGGGACGACGATCTTCGCCGAGATGTCGGCGCTCGCCGCGGCGACGGGCGCGATCAACCTCGGGCAGGGCTTTCCCGACACCGACGGTCCTGACGTCGTGCGCGACGCGGCGATCCGGGCCATCGAGACCGGTCAGAACCAATATCCGCCGGGCCTCGGCGTCCCCGAGCTGCGCAACGCGATCGCTGCCCACCAGTCCCGCTGGTACGGCCTCACGTACGACCCCGATCGCGAGGTGCTCGTCACGACCGGGGCCACGGAGGCCATCGCGGCGAGCCTCCTCGCGCTGTGCGAGCCCGGCGACGAGGTCATCACGTTCGAGCCGTACTACGACTCGTACGCGGCGTGCATCGCCATGGCGGGCGCTCGGCGCCGCGTCGTCACGTTGCGAACGCCGGACTACACGTTCGACTTCGACGAGCTCGCGCGGTCGTTCACGCCGAGGACCCGCCTGCTCCTCCTGAACTCACCGCACAACCCGACGGGCAAGGTCTTCTCGCGCGCCGAGCTCCTGCGCATCTCCGAGCTCTGCCTCGAACACGATGTCGTGGCGGTCACCGATGAGGTCTACGAGCACCTCGTGTTCGACGGCCGGCACGAACCGCTGGCCACGTTCCCGGGCATGCGGGAGCGAACGGTCACCATCTCGTCGGGCGGCAAGACGTTCTCGTTCACCGGCTGGAAGGTGGGCTGGGTGTGTGCGCCGCCGCCGCTCGTCGATGCGGTGCGCACTGTGAAGCAGTTCCTCACCTACGCGAGTGCGGCGCCCTTCCAGCAGGGGATCGCGGTGGGCCTCGCACTCGAGGACGGGTACTTCACCGAGCTGGCGACCGACCTCGCGCGCGAAGCGCGACCTCCTGGTCGCCGGGCTCCGCCGCGCCGGCTTCGACGTGTTCCGGCCGGCGGGAACCTACTTCGTCACCGCGGACATCCGGCCGCTCGGTGAGCTCGACGGCTTGGCGTTCTGTCGCAGCCTGCCGGAGCGTTGCGGTGTCGTGGCCGTCCCGAGCGTCGTGTTCTACGACGACGCCGCGGCCGGCGCACCGCTCGTCCGCTTCGCCTGCTGCAAGCGGCGCGACGTGCTCGAGGAGGCGGTCGGGCGGCTCGAGGGCCGGTTCGGGTGAGGAGGCCGCAGTGAGGGTTGCCGGCGTCCAGCACGACATCGTCTGGGAGGACCCGGCCGCGAACTTCGTCCGCCTCTCCGAGATGATCGGTACTGCGGCGGGCGCGGGCGCGGATCTCGTCGTGCTGACGGAGATGTTCTCGACCGGGTTCTCGATGGACGTGGACCGGGTCGCCGAGCCCGTCGACGGACCGAGCACCGGCTTCCTCGTCGAGCAGGCCGCGGCCCACCGCGTCTGGGTGTGCGGCTCGCTCCCCGAGCGCCCCGCGGGTCAGGCCCTGCCGTTCAACCGCCTCGTGCTCGCAGCGCCCGATGGCGCGGTGCACCGGTACGCCAAGATCCACCCGTTCAGCTACGCACGGGAGCACGACCACTACGCGTCGGGGAGCGAGCACGTCACGGTCGACGTCGACGGCGTTCGCACGACGCTCTTCGTCTGCTACGACCTGCGCTTCGCCGACGAGTTCTGGTCGTGCGCGTCCGACACCGACTGCTACGTGGTGGTGGCGAACTGGCCCGCGTCGCGGCGTGAGCACTGGCGCACGCTGTTGCGGGCCCGCGCGATCGAGAACCAGGCGTACGTGGTCGGGGTGAACAGAGTCGGACGTGGTGGGAAGCTCGACTACGTCGGAGACAGCATGATCGTCGACCCGCTCGGCGAGGTGCTCGCCGAGGCGACCGGGGACGAAGCGATCGTCATCGCCGAGGTGGACCCCGACGTCGTCGCGTCGGTGCGCGCCCGGTTCCCGTTCCTCGCGGATCGCCGCTGACGGGCGACCGGTTCAGGTGTCCGGCGCGTCGTCGACCTTGGCGCGCATCTCGCCGCCGCCCAGCATGGCGAGCATCTCGGCGGCACCACCCCGGATCGGCTCGTAGTGGTCCCACCGCGGCGCAGGTCCGGTGGGTTCGTCGCCCAGGATCGTGACGCGGTGGATCACCCGCTGGTCGTCGTAGTCGTTGACGGCGTGGTGCTGGGTGCAGCGGTTGTCCCAGATCCCGACGGTCCCCTCGCTCCACCGGTAGCGCACGGTGAACTGCGGCTGCTCGGAGAAGGTGTAGAGGTAGGCGAGCAGCGCGTCGCTCTCGCTCCGGCGCAGCTGCGGGATGTGCGAGGTGAACTGGCGGTTCACGAACAGTGAGCGCCGCCCGGTGTCGGGGTGCACGCGGACGACGGGATGCTCGGATGCCAGCTCCGGGTGGCCGAAGGGCCAACCGGTGTGGACCGCGCTCAGCCCCTCGAGCAGCTCGCGCATCGGCGCGGAGAGCATCTCGTACACGAGGTACTGGTTCGTGAACATGGTGTCACCACCGAACGGCGGGGTCTCGACCATCTTCAGCACCGAGCACAACGGTGGGGTCGGGCTGAACGTGACGTCGGTGTGCCAGACGTCCGCCTTCGCCCCCTGGTCGCTGTCGAGCACGACGATCTCCGGGTGGTCGCCATCGATCTTCGGGATGAACGGGTGGATCTCCGGCTCCCCGAACCGCACCGCGAACGCACGGTGCTCGTCCGGGGACAGGTGCTGGTCGGGGAAGAACAGCACGAGGTGCTCGAGCAGCGCCGCTCGCACTGCCGCGAAGGCGTCGTCGTCGAGCTGCGCAAGGTCGACCCCCCGCACATCGGCGCCGAGCGCGCCCGTGAGGCGCTCGACGCCGAGGGTTCCGGTCGATGAGGTCGTCGTGGTCATCGCGTGCCTCCAATGGTGCCGGGACTGACCGGCGCGTCGAGCGAACCGGTGATGTGGTCGATGAGCGCGTCGACGACCCCGTCGAAGGAGATGTCGAGCGCGTGGTGCTGCCAGTGGCGGCTCGCGTGCTCGGGATCGGCGAGTGTCGTGAGCAGGGCAGTGCTCACGAGCCCGAGGCGGAACGACACGACGGGAGCGGGCACGTCGGGCAGCGCCCGCTCGAGCGCACGTTCGACGTGCGCGTACTGGGGTGCGAAGGCCTCTCCCATCCGGAGTCGCCACGCGTCACCGGCCGCGTCGAGCGCGGCGAGGAAGCGCACGTAGGTCCGACCGGGGCCCTCGGGGTCGGACGCAAACTCGGCGATCGGCAGGACGAGGGCCGCGACCACGCTCCGGACACTCGGGCGGTGCTCGTGGGCCAGGTCGTCGAGCAGCCGGATGCGGCGCTCCGTCAGCTCGCCCATACGCCGGGTGAGCACGGCGTCGACGAGCGCTTCCTTGGACCCGAAGTGGTAGTGGACTGCGGCGACGTTCGCGCCGGCGGCCGTGTTCACTGCGCGCACCGAGACCCCGTCCACCCCGCGAGCCGCGATGAGCCCCTCGGCGGCCTCGAGCAGCCGGACCGCAGTGGCGTTGGCGGGGTGCGGGGCGGTGCGCTCGACCACGGACATGCAGGCACCCTACGAGGATCGACCGATTGAATCAACTGATTGACAGGGGCGTCCGACGTGGGTCGGCCGTGCTCCCGCTAGGGTCGCCGCCCGTGGCTGCAGGCGCATACGAGGGGTTCGGCGGTCGGATCGGTCGCACCTTCGCCGGCTCGGAGCCGTGGTGGCCCGAGCGGACCACGCCGCCTGACGGCGCGCCGAACGTCATCGTGATCCTGGCCGACGACCTCGGCTACTCGGACCTCGGGTGCTTCGGCTCGGAGATCGAGACGCCGAACCTCGACGCCCTCGCGGCGCGTGGTCTGCGGTACACCAACTTCCACGTCACGCCGATGTGCTCGCCGACACGAGCGGCGCTGCTCACCGGGGTGAACCCGCACCGCGCCGGGGTGGGTACCGTCGCCCACTCCGATGCGGGCTTCCCCGGCTACGCGATGGAGCTGGCCGAGGACGTCGTGACCGCGGCCGAGGTCTTCCGCGACCAGGGCTACGCGACCTTGATGGTGGGCAAGTGGCACCTCGCCAAGGACTCCGACTGCTCGGCCGCAGGTCCGAAGCACTCTTGGCCGTGCCAGCGCGGCTTCGAGCGCTTCTACGGGATCCTCGACGCGTTCACGAACCAGCACCATCCGCACCGCCTCGTGGAGGACAACCACCTCGTCGAGGTCGACCGGTACCCGGACGGCTACTACTTCACCGACGATCTCACCGAGCGGGCGATCTCGATGCTGCGGGAGCGCAAGGCGTCAGCGCCGCACCAGCCCTTCTTCCTCTACTTCGCGCACGGTTCGGTGCACGCACCGATCCAGGCGAAGGACGTCGACATCGCGAAGTACCGCGATCGGTACGGCGAAGGGTGGGATCGCATTCGCGAGGCGCGCTGGCGTCGCCAGCAGGAGCTCGGGGTCATCCCCGAGGGCTTGCCGCTCCCGCCGCGCAACGCCGAACCGGGGAACGAGGTCGCGGCGTGGGACGAACTGCCCGAGCAGGAGCAACGGCTGTTCGCACGTCACATGGAGGTGTACGCGGCGATGGTCGACAACCTCGACCAGAGCGTGGGGCGCCTGCTCGCCGCGGTCGAGGAGCTCGGTGAGCTCGACAACACGATCGTGCTGTTCATGTCGGACAACGGCGCGTCCCGTGAAGGCGAGGCCGTGGGCACGTCGGCGTACTACGTGCATCTCTTGCAGGGCGACGACGTCGAAGGGGATCTGGCGCGGATCGACGAGCTCGGGGGTCCGACGACGACGCCGCACTACCCGCGCGGTTGGGCCATGGCCTGCAACTCCCCGTTCCGCCTCTACAAGATCAACACCCACGCGGGTGGACACTCGGTGCCGTGCATCATGTCGTGGCCGAACGGCGACGTCGGCGACGCGTCCTACCGCCGCCAGTACCAACACGTGACCGACGTCCTCCCGACGCTCGCCGAGCTCTGCGGGCTGACGGTGCCGAGCGCCAGGGCGGGCGCACCCCTCGCCGCGCCGGCCGGCGCGAGCTTCGTGCCGACGCTCGCCGATCCCGATGCCCCCAGCACCCACCGCGAGCAGGTCTACGAGCAGATCGGGCACCGGGGCTTCTACCGCGACGGGTGGGAGGTGGTCACGCTGCACCGCCCGCTCACACCGTTCTCCGATGACGAGTGGGAGCTGTACCACCTCGCGGACGACCCGAACGAGCTCCACGACCTGTCCGCCGCGGAGCCCGAGCGGCGGGCCGAGCTGGCCGCAGCGTGGGAAGCCGCGGCCTGGGCGAACCAGGTCTACCCGCTCGACGAGGGTGCGGGGCTCAAGTACCTGCAGCGACCCGAGCGGTCGCGCGTGTTCGCCGAGCCCGTGACGATCGTCGCCGGGACCCCCACCCTCGAACGCTGGCGGTCCCTGCAGCTCCTGTGGTTCCGCGCGTGCACGATCCGGGTCGCCCTCGACTTCCGGGCCGGCGACGAGGGCTATCTCGTCGCGCACGGCGACCAGGGCTCCGGCTACGGGCTCTACGTCCTCGACGACGAGCGTGGTCTTCGTGCACAACGACGGGCGGGGCCACCTCCGGAAGCTCTCCGGTGGCCCGATGCCCGCCGGTGCGCGCGAGGTCGTCGCCGAGCTCGCGGCGCCGGGGCAGCGAGCGTGGTCGGTCGTGCTCCGTGTGGACGGCGAGGAGCGGGGCCGGCTCGACGGCGTGCCGATGCTCTTCGGCATGGCGCCGTTCGAGGGGATCGACGTGGGGATGGACCGGCGGTCGCCGGTGTCCTGGGAGATCTACGAGCGGTTCGGAACGTTCGCGTACACCGGTGCGCTCGCGTCGGTCCGCTACGAGCCCGGCGACCCGGCACCGGACGCGCCCGAGAAGATGCTCGACATGCTCCGCGAGATGGGCGCGCGGTTCGAGTACGGACCGAGCTCTTGGTGAACGAGGCGCCGATCAGCGGGCGGTGAACCGCACGGGGAACTCGGTGATCCCTCGAACGAAGGAGTTCGGGAGCCTGCGGGGGCCGATGTCGTCCGCCCAGGCCCAGTCGTCGAGCCGGGCGACGAGCTCCTCGAACATGATGCGGAGCTCGAGCCGAGCGAGCGCGGCACCGAGGCAGAAGTGCGTGCCGAAGCCGAACGCGATGTGTGGGTTCGGGTCCCGGGTGACGTCGAACCGCTGCGGGTCGTCGAACACCGACTCGTCACGGTTCGCCGAGCTGTACATGAGGACGACCTGCTGCTCGGCTTTGATCTCGACGCCGTTGAGCTCGGTGTCGTGGTTCGCGACGCGGCACATGTTGAGGATCGGGGTCGTCCACCGGATGAGCTCTTCCACCGCGGTCGGCATTCGCTCTGGCTCTCTCCGCAGCAGGTCGCGCTGCTCGGGGTGCGCGATGAACGTGTCGATGCCGTTGGCGATCACGGTGCGCGTGGTCTCCGCACCTCCGTCGAGCAGCAGCAGCGCATCGGACGCGAGGTTGTCGTCGGACAACGCACAGCCGCCGACCTCGGCTGTGCTCCATACGGACATGAGGTCGTCGACCGGGCACCCACGCCGCTCGTTCGCGAGCTCGATCGCGGCTTGGCCGTACTCGGCCGCGGCGATGATGCCGTCGTCCGTCGCGTAGCGCGGACCTCCGCCGAGCGCGATCGTGGTCTCGGACCAGTGCACGAGGTCGGGCCAACGCTCCTCGGGGAACCCGAGGAGGTGCCCGATCATGCGCGCCGGGAGCGGTGCCGCCAGCTCGGAGATGACCTCGGCGCGGCCCTGCTGCGCGACCGCGTCGACGAGGCCGACGCGCGACCTCGCGCACGAGCTCGGCGTGGTGGGTGACCGACCTCGGGGTGAAGCGCCGCGCGACCAGCCGACGACGCTCCGTGTGCTCGGGATCGTCGAGGCCGATGATCGACGGGTCGGCCGGGATGTTCGGCCGGTAGCCGCCGGCGTTGCGCCACGTGGCCGGGTCCTTCTCGATCGCGACGATGTCCTGGTAGCGGCTGATCCCCCAGAGCTCGTTGGTCGCGTCCCAGTACACCGGCCGCTCGGCCCGGAGGTGGGCGTACACCGGCTCCGGGTCGCCCGCGTAGAGGTCGCCGTCGAGCAGGTCGAGCCGGTGCTCGTCGACCAGGGTCGCGATGGTCTTGCGGTCGAGCTGCTCGATGGCCACACGGTCCTCCTCGTTCGTTCCAGACTGTCACGGTCGACGACCAGAGGGAGGGCGTCATGGCGCAGGCGGAGCTCGGGTGCACCGGCGACGGGGGTCGTGGTCACCGGCGGGGCATCGGGGATCGGGCGGGCCTGCTGTCTCGCTCTCGCCTCGGTCGGACGGCCGGTGGCAGCGTGGGACCTCGATGCCGAGGGTGCGGCCGAGACGGCTCGGGCCTGTGCCGGCCTGGGTGTCCGCGACGCTGGGTGCGAGCGTCGACGTCACCGATGCGGCTGCGATCGATGCCGCAGTTGCGGTCGACCGTCGAAGCGCTGGGCTCGATCGGCGGACTCGTGCACGCGGCGGGGACCGTGCAGCCGGCGCTCGAGGACGTCGTCGACCTCGACACCTGGGACTCTCGTGCTCGGGGTGAACCTGCGCGCCGAGGCGGCCCTGGTCGAGCGCGCTCCTCCCGTGCGATGCGTGCGGCGGGACCGGGCTCGGCGATCGTCGGGATCTCGTCGATCGAGGGGATGATCGGCCACGGCTTCATCCCGTCGTACGTCGCGTCGAAGCACGGACTGATCGGCCTGACGCGGTCGCTCGCCCACCGGCTCGGGCCGGACGGCATCCGGGCGAACGCCGTGTGCCCGGGCTACATCGACACGCCGATGCTCGCACCGACCATCGCGACCGCCCGAGGCCCGCGCTGTCGTTCGAGCGCAAGATCCCGACCGGGCGGCTCGGCGAGCCCGACGAGGTCGCGCGGGTGGTGCGCTTCCTGCTGTCCGAGGAAGCGGCGTACATGAACGGTTCGGTGGTCGTCGTCGACGGCGGCGTCACTGCAGTCGGCGGTCAGGAGCCCTCGGTGGCTGACGTCCCGTCGTGACCGGAGCACTCGACGGTGCGCAGGAGGTCGCGAGCTACTGCCGCATCTGCGCGGCGGCGTGCGGGATCCTGGTGACCGTCGAGGGCGACCACGTGACCGCCGTCCGCGGCGACCCCGATCATCCTGTGTCCCGCGGCTACACGTGCCCGAAGGGGCGTGCGCTGCCGGCGTGGCATCACGGTTCCGACCGCCTCGATCGTCCGAGCGTCCGTGGGCACGCCGACGAGCTGGGACGACGCGCTCGACGATCTCGCCGCGATCGTCCGCGACGCGACCGCCTCGAACGGTCCCGACGCCGTCGGGGGGTATCTCGCGACCGGGCTGGCTTACGACATCAGCGGGTGGATGACTGCCGAGCGATTCCTGCGCCGCCTCGGGACACGACAGCGCTACACACCCGTGACCGTCGACAACGCACCGGTGCTGCGAGCCGCAGAGCTCGTGACCGGCACGTCGGAGCTGAACACGGTGTGGGAGCCCGACCGCTCGAAGCTCCTGCTGCTCTTCGGCACCAACCCGGTGGTCTCGCACGGCTACGGGACGACGCTCGCCGACCCTGTCGCCCGCATCCGGGAGTTCCGTGCCGCCGGTGGTGCGGTCTGGGTGCTCGACCCGCGCCGCACCGAGACCGCGGCCCAGGCCGATCACCATCTGGCCGTTCGCCCGGGGTCGGACCACCTCGTCCTCGCGTGGCTCGTCCGTGAGCTGCTCGCCGACGGCGCCGATCGGGTGGAGCTCGAGACCCACTGCGACGCGGCCGACGTGGCGGCGCTCGCGGCGCGTGCTCGAGCCGTTCGACCTCCATCGGGTCGCCGCCCGGGCGGGCCTCGACGCCGACGAGCTGCGCAGCCTGCTCGCGGCGGTCCGGGGTGGCGGCCGCCTGGCGGCGATGTGCGGCACCGGGGTGACCATGAGCCACGACGGCGTCGTGGCGGAGTGGCTGCGCTGGGTCCTTCTGATCGTCACGGGGTCGGTGGACCGGGACGGGGGGATGCGCTGCAACCAGGGGTGGCTCTTCCCGCTCGACACACGGCCGTGGCCCGATGATCCGCCCGTCGACGGGATGCACGAGCCGGGGCCGGTCTCCCGTCCGGACCTCGTGCGGTGGCTCGGCCAGTACCCGTGCGTCGCGCTCGGCGGACGAGATCGAGCGGGGGCCGCTCCGCGTGCTGTTCGTGCTCGGTGGCAACCCGCTGACCGCGGTCCCCGACGCCGACCGTACGCGGGCCGCGCTCGAGTCGCTCGACGCGTTGATCGTGCTCGACGTGGCGACGAGCGCCCTCACCGAGCTCGCCACGCATGTGTTGCCGGTCACCGGGCAGCTCGAGCGTGGCGACATCTCGATGCTCGAGAACGTCGCGTACTCCAACGGCACGCAGCACACGAGCGCGGTGGTGCGGCCGGGCGCCGAGCGTCGACCGGCGTGGTGGGTCCTGGGTTCGCTCGCGCGCCGGCTCGACCTCGACGTGCTCGGTGGCGTCGAACCGGACGACTGCAGCGACGATCAGGTCCTGCGCGGGATCTCGGCAGGGAGCCGCGGCGGCTACGACGAGATCGTCGCCGGCGGGCCGCACGGCGTGCGGAACGAGTCGCGGTACGGGTGGGTGCACGACGTGGTGCTGCCCAGGGGGCAGTGGCGCATCGCGCCGCGCTCGTTGCTCGCCCGCCTCGCGTCGTCGGCCGCCGGCGCCGAACGCGCGGCCGGCCCGCGCTCGTGCTCGTCCCGCGTCGCCGGGTGCGGTCCATGAACTCGGCGCGCTACGTGGCCGCCGACGCCGCGCGGGAGCCGGCCGAGCTCCGGCTGCATCCCGACGACGCGGCGTCGTTCGGGGTCGTCGACGGCGGGCTGGTCCGGCTCGAGAGCGCGCACGGGGTGATCGAGGGGGTCGCGCGGCACGATGCCACCATCCGTCCGGGCGTCGTCTCGGCCACGCACGGGGTGGCCGAGGTCAACGTCGGCCGCCTCACCAGTGCCCTCACGGCGCTGGACGCGGACACCGGGATGCCCAGGGCGTCCGGGATCCCGGTCATCCTGGCTCCCGCAGGGCAGGATGACGTCGGAACGTGACGTCGGCGCGGGCCCGTGCCAGGGTGCGGGAAGCGTTGGGACTGCGGCATCACTGCGCTGGGCAAGCCCTCGGACACCTCGAGTGGCCGGGCTTGCACTCGGTGTGGCGACGACCGACACTGTCGAGGCTGGCGGGTGACACCGCCGGTGGGTGAGCGAGAGGAGGCGCCGAGGGGCTAGGCGAAACGAGGGGGTGCGTCAGCGACGCACCCGGTGGGCTGGTCACGGCAGGGGCCCCGGCGACGTTCGGCCGGCGGTTGCCACTCCCATTGGACCCGGAGCGATCCGGGATTCAGATGGCGAGGAGGTGATCGTATGAAGAAGAACGTTGCACGTGTCACTGCCTTGGTCGGCTCGCTGGTTGCGCTGACGATGAGCGGAGGTGCCTGGTTCAAGGTGCGGTAAGTCCCGTTCTGGAGTGCACGCCGGCCGAGTCGCCGGGGCCCCCTCGCTGTCCTCGGATGGCGATGCAGATGGATGTCAGGGGCGGAAACGAACGCGTGGGCGAGCAGCCGAGCACGCAAGCGGTGGTTCGCGAGCGCTCGCTCTCCGGTCCGGCGTTCGTCCTCGGCGCCTCCGCGCTCGCGCTCGCGGTCGTGCTCGCGCTCACGACACCGGAACCGGACTGGGCGGCGGTCGTCCTGTTCGGGGCGCTGTACGTCTTTGCGGAGCACATCGACCTTCGCATCCCCTCGGGCGCCGCGCTGAGCGGAGGGTTCGTGGTCGTCGTTGCCGCGATCGTCGTGTTCGCTGCAGAAGGCGCGCCGCTGGGCGCGGTTCTGGTCGGCTCTTGTGGTGGGTTGTACCTCCCGCTCATCCGAGAACGGGAGTGGGCGAAGCTCGGGTACAACGCCGGGATGTACGCGCTCGCGATGGGCGCGGGCGTCGCGGTGCTGTGCGTGCTGCCGCGTGAGTGGCTCGACTCGGTCCCGCTGTTGCTCTTCAGCGCGACCCTCGCAGCGCTTGCGGCGTTCGTGGTCGATGCCTGCGCGGTCAGCTACGCGATGGGCTACCTGCGCCGGCGTCCGACGCGCGACATCCTGCTGACGCTCGCCGCGTGGCAGTGGCACGTGTACCCGTTCGCGATCCTCGGTGCCGCGCTGGGCCGCCTCTACCTCGACGTCGGCGGAGCGGTCCTCGTGCTCACCGTCACGCCGATCCTCGTCGGACGCGCCGCCTTCGCCGCGTACCTGCGCTATCGGGAGGCAAACGAGGACGCGCTCCTCGTGCTCGTGAAGGCACTCGAGGCCAAGGACCGCTACACCGCGGGACACGCGGAGCGAGTCGCGGCCTACGCACGGTACATGGGTGAGGAGCTGGGACTGCACGGACGCTCGCTCGAGCGGTTGCGGCGAGCGGCACTGATGCACGACATCGGCAAGCTCGTCGTCCCGAACCACCTCCTGAACAAGCCCGGGCCGCTCACGGCGGCCGAGTACGAGCAGGTGCGCCAGCACGAGGACGTCACGGTGGCGCTGCTTTCGCACATCGACTTCCTCGCGCCGGTCGCTCCGATTGCGCTCGGCGTCTACGCGCCCTGGGACGACGACCACGGCCCCGACGCAGTCGCGCGGCACATCGTCGCGGTTGCCGACGCCTACGACGCGATGACGTCCACCCGCGCCTACCGACGAGCGCTCACCCAGGAGGTTGCGTTCACCGAGCTACGCGCGAAAGCAGGTACCCAGTTCCATCCGACGTGCGTCGAGGCGCTGATCACGTCCCTGGAACAGCGCGGCCTCCACCACGGGGCAGGCCACGAGCGCGCCGACGCCGCGGCCGAGTGGGACATCACGCCCCCTGCTGTCGGACCGGGGTCCGCCGGTCTGGGGCACCTCGCCGACGAGCGCGCCGGGTAGGCGCGCGCTCGGCTCCGCCTGCCCGCTCCACCTTCCGGGACGGACGGGGTGGATGTCGATACGATCCGACCTTGTCGGACGAGCCGTCCGACCTCGATTGACGTCCCCGCGGCGTCCGTGACGACAGGGGCGATGCGTGGCCGAGCAGCCGAAGAAGGCACCGGCGAAGAAGGCGGCCCCCAAGGCGGCGTCGGCTGCATCGACACCCGAGGAGCCGATCGCGACGCTGCCGAGGTGGCGGCGGATCGTCGCCGGGTTCCTGGTCGTGATCGGGTGCCTGCTCGTTCCGCTCTCGTTGAGCGCGGTCTGGGTCCGCAACACGCTCCTCGACACCGACCACTACGTCGCGACCGTCGGCCCACTGGCCGAGAGCCGGAACATCCAGCAGGGTCTCGCGGATCGGCTCACGACGGCGCTGTTCGCCGACGGTCAGGTCGAGCAGAAGATCGCCGACGCGCTCCCGCCGCAGGCCGAGGTCCTGGCGGCACCGCTCTCAGGCGGCCTGGAGACGGTCGCCAACAAGGCAGCACTCGGGCTGATCCAGTCCAGCCGGTTCCAGTCGCTCTGGGACAACGTGAACCGCAAGGCGCACGCTGCCGTCGTCGAAGTGCTCACCGGGGGCGGATCGCGGGTCTCCACCAAGGACGGCACGGTCTCGATCAACGTCGAGCAGATCTTCACCAACGTGAAGCAGCGCCTCGACGATCGCGGGATCTCGCTCTTCGACAGCGTCCAGCTCCCGGCGAAGTACCAGTCGGTCGTCCTGTTCCAGTCCAAGACGCTCGAGCAGGTCCAGGAAGGCGTCGACCTCCTCCAGACGCTCGCGTGGGTGCTCCCCTTCGTCCTGATCGCCTGCTTCGCCGGTGCGATCGCGCTGTCGGGCAACCGGCGCCGCACGATCTTCCGGGCCGGGATCGGCGTCGCACTGGTGGTCGCGCTCCAGCTCGCCGCGCTGAAGGCGGGTCGGAGCCTCTACCTCGACGCCATCACCAACGCAGGTCTCCGGCGCGGGTCGGCCGGCGACGTGTGGGACCAGGTCACCAGCTTCCTCCGGACGGCGGGGATCACGACGATCGTGGTCGCCCTGCTGGTCGCGATCGCGGCCTGGATCGCCGGACCGTCGCGGGTCGCCGGCCACATCCGGAACCTGTGGAACCGTGCGCTGGCCGGGGCGGGAGCAAAGGCTGACGATGCCGACGTCGCGACCGGCTCGATCGCGGCCTTCATCGCCCGCTCGAAGAGCGCGCTCCGCATCGTCGGAGTCGCGGTCGCGCTCCTGATCCTGATCCTGTGGAACCATCCGACGGCCGGAACGGTGATCGGCGTCGCGGTCCTGCTGCTTGTGTACCTGGCCCTGATCGAGTTCCTCGGCGCGCGCGTCCGCCGGCGACAGCGCATCCACCAAGGCCTGATCCAGGTGTCACCGCGCCTGCCGCGACCGAGCCTCGACGGGGTCCTCAACCTCGTCGACGTCGACGCCGTGCTCGAGCACGTCGACGTGAACCAGCTGCTCGATCGCATCGACGTACAGCGGGTCCTCGATCGTGTCGACATCAACGAGCTGCTCGATCGCGTGGACGTCGAAGCCCTGATGGCGAAGGTCGACGTCAACGCGCTCGTGGGCCAGGTCAACGTCGAAGAGCTCGTGCAGCGCACGGAGCTGGGTGCGATCATCGCGGACTCGACGAGCGGCATCGCACAACGGCTGCTCGATTCGGTCCGCGCGCAAGCGGTCAGCCTCGACCACGTGTCGAACGTGATCGTCGGTCGTCTGCTGCGCCGCAGCGCGGACACACCAGCAGGCCCACCTCACTTCGTCGCGTGAAGTCGGCGGCTCCGGAACCGACGCGACTCGGGCAGTACGCCGGCCCGGCGACGCGGGCGGCCGCGTGGCTCGTCGACATGGGCATCAGCGTGCTCGTGTTCGCGCTGGCATCCGGCATCACGCTGTTCCTGCTGAACCTGATGCTCGACACGAGCCTCTCCAGCGACAGCGGTCCGGGGTGGTTCTGGACCCTTCTCTTCCTCACGTGGCAGTGGCTCTACTTCGGCGGTTCGTGGGCCGTGTCGGGCAAGACGCCCGGCATGAGCCTGCTCGGGCTGCGGGTGGTCGACCGTGACGGAGCACCCCTGGGTCCGGGGCGCGGGGTGGTGCGCGCCCCCGCACTCTTCGTGACCTTCGCGACCTTTGGCATCGGGTTCGTCGGCATCATCATCGGCAAGGAGCACCGAGGGTTGCAGGACGTCCTCGCCGGCACGGTGGTGGTCTACGACTGGGACGCTCGCAGGGCGCGCCTCCGCTTCCTCGCACGAACGCCGCGCGACACCACGACCTCGTAGTAGAAGTGCTGCCTGAGCAACCGAGGAGTCTTGCGATGATGAACCCCATGACGTCCGGACCCATGGACCAGCAGACCGCGCGGGAGATCGCGAAGGGCTGGTGGGTCGTGCTGCTCGCCGGGCTCATCTCTGTGGTCGTGGGGATCGTGATCCTGGAGATCAACTGGACCGCCCAGGACCTCGCGGTGATCGTCGCGATCTTGCTGATCGTGCGGGGCACACTCCAGGCGGTCACGCGCCCGATCGACGGGACCGGACGTGGCTGGAACGTGTTCCTCGGCGTGCTCGAGATCCTTGTCGGTGTCGCATTCGTGTCGTGGCCCGAGCCGACGCTGCACGTCGTCGCGATCTTCATCGGCGCGTGGGTGGTGGTCTCGGGGCTGCTCCATCTCCTCGCTGCGCTGGCGAACAGCCACGACGACGAGCCGTGGGTCGTCACGTTCGTGTTCGGGCTCCTCGAGCTCGCGATCGGTCTCGTCCTGCTGGTGCGTCCGATCCAGACCATCGGGCTCGCGATCGCGCTGGTCGGCATCTGGGCGATCGTCGCCGGCGCGTTCCAGATCGTGCTGTCCTTCGAGGTTCGACGGCTGCCCGAGCTCGTCGACGATCAGACCTAGTCGTCGCTGGCGGCTCGTCGGTCCCGACGGCGCTGTTCCTGGCCGAACATCGCGACGAGGCGGGCGACCAGCGTCACCAGGAACACCTGGCCCATCAACGCTTCGAGCACGACCAGCGCACGGGAGAGGTCGGTAGCCGGCACGACGTCGCCGAAGCCGACGGTCGTGAGAGTGATGAAGCTCAGGTAGAGCAAGTCGGTCGGTTGGTTCTGGCTCGGGGGCGACGCGAAGTACTCGCTCCCCACGCTGTTCACCCCCGCGAACAGCGAGGCGAACACGAGCCCGATGAGGAGGTAGACGCACAGCGCGCCATAGATCGTCTCGACGCTGACCTCCTCGTGACCGAGGATCCGGCGGATGATGACGAACGGCAGCGCGGCGAGCAGGACGAAGAACAGGAGCTGGGTCGCGCCCTTGAAGGTCGGCGCCCTCCCCAGCAGGCTCAGCACGACCGCCGCGAAGGCCAGCACGCCGGCCCATCGCGCGAACCGGATGAGACGTGACGATGCCCGCGACGTCCGCAACGCCAAGAGCAGGGTCATGACGATCAGCGGCGCACGGATGACCGGGGAGTAGCGATCGTCGGGGAGCGTTGCGAACAGGACGAAGTCGACGAGCAGGACGATCAGCAGCAACGAGTAGCTGTCGGAGGCCCGCCACGCGGCCTGCAACGCGGTGTGCTGCCGGGCCCAGTCGGGCATCGGCAGCCGACGCGGCCCTCCACCGGCCCCACCCGGGACCATCTCGTCGTCCGACCTGTCGCCCGGCGCGTCGCCCTTCGCCTCGATTCCACCCACGGGGCGATCATGGCACTCCGGCGCCCACGATCGGTGCGGCGTCGTAGATTGCACCCATGGTTGCGTCAGGTGTGCCGACCGCGGCCACCGCACTCGGGGGATTCGACCTCACCGATCTCGACAACTTCGCGCGTGGTGTCCCGCACGACGTGTTCGCCGAGCACCGCCGGGTCGCGCCCGTGCTGTGGCATGAGCCGACCGCGCACACCCCCGACGCCGAAGGCTTCTGGTCGGTGGCCACGCACGCCGAGACGCTCGAGGTGATGCACGACGCCGTGGTGTACTCGTCCGAGCGGGGCGGCAGCCGACCGTGCGGTGGGACGATCCTCCCGGATCAGGCCATCGCCGGTGAGGTGCTCAACATGATGGACGATCCCCGGCACGCGCGGATCCGGCGACTCGTCAGCATCGGTCTCACACCACGAGCGGTCGCCGATCTGGAGGTCGATCTCCGTCGGCGCATGCGGGGGATCCTCGACGACGCGATCGGCGGGACCGACGCGGGCACCGTCGACTTCGTGGAGGTCGCCCGAGAGCTGCCGCTGCAGGCGATCTCGATCCTGATGGGCGTGCCCGAAGATGACCGGCACCTGCTCGGTCGGTGCGTGGACCACGCGTTCGACTTCAAGGACCGGGAGTACTTCGAGCAGACCGACGACGTCGCGGCCGACATGGCGACGCTGTACCAGTACGGCGCCGACCTCATCGCCGAGAAGCGGGGATGCCCCGGCGACGACATGCTGTCGAGTGTCATCCACGCGGAGCTGCCGGATGTCGAGCCGTCGACCCTCACCGAACCCGAGCTCCAGCTCTTCTTCTCGCTCCTCTACTCGGCGGGCGCCGAGACGACCCGCAGCGCATCGTCGGCCGGGCTCCTCGCGCTCGCCGAACGCCCCGACCAGTGGCAGGCCTTGCGCGACGATCCAGGGGTGGTTACGAGGGCGGTCGAGGAGCTCGTGCGATGGACGGCCCCGTCCGCCTACAACCGGCGGACCGCGACCGTCGACACCGAGCTGGCCGACTTGCCCGTCCGCGCCGGCGACAAGGTCGTGTTCTGGGAAGCATCGGCGAACCGGGACGAACGGGTCTTCGCCCACGCCGACCGGCTCGACGTCGCCCGAGATCCCAATCCGCACCTCGGCTTCGGCCACGGGATCCACTTCTGCCTGGGCGCGAACCTCGCCCGCCTCGAGCTGCGCGTCGTCCTCGAGGAGGCCCTCGCCCGGTTCGCCACCATCGAGGTCGCCGGCCCGGTGGAGTGGACCCGCTCGAACAAGCACACTGGGCTCCGCCGCCTGCCCGTGCGCTACACCTGTGAGTCCGCCGACACGATCCACGATCCGGCAACCAGGAGCACGACATGACCACGTTCGCCGAGCTGCCCTCGGACCTCTTCCTCCCTGAACCTGCCCACGCGACGTGAAGTACACGGTCATCTCGGTCGACGACCACCTCGTCGAGCCGCCCCACATGTTCGAGGGCCGCCTGCCTGCTGCCCTGCAGGAGCGCGCTCCGAAGGTCGTCGTGACCGAGCAGGGGCACGAGGTCTGGGAGTTCGAGGGCGAGCGCCACTTCCAGGTCGGGCAGAACGCCGTCGCGGGTCGTCGGCCGGAGACGGTCAAGATCGAGCCGTTCCGCTTCGATCAGATGCGGCCGGGTTGCTACGACCCGGACGCGCGCGTCCGCGACATGGACACCGGCGGCATCTGGGCGTCGCTCAACTTCCCGTCGATGATCACCGGCTTCTGCGGGCGCGTGCTACTCACAGGCCAAGGACCGCGACCTCGGATTCGCCGTCACGCAGGCGTGGAACGACTGGATGTTCGAGGAGTGGTGGGGCGCGCATCCCGAGCGCTTCATCCCGCTCGGGATCACCGACCTCGCCGACGCCGAGCGCGGTGCGGCGGAGATCCGGCGCAACGCCGATCGCGGCTTCACCTCGATCTCGCTCCCCGAGCGACCCCATCGCATCGGGTTCCCGTCGATCTTCGACGACCACTGGGAGCCCATCATCCGCGCCTGCGCGGAGACCGGCACCGTGA
The DNA here is from genome assembly GCA_963809885.1 of uncultured Acidimicrobiia bacterium. GTDB lineage: Bacteria > Actinomycetota > Acidimicrobiia > IMCC26256 > PALSA-555 > JALHSW01. The sequence goes on from CAWELA010000003.1 coordinate 169,568, forward strand.
TCAGCCTGCACGTGGGTTCGTCCGGCATGGCCGACTTCCCGGCCGGCTGTCCGCCGTTGCAGCTGGGAGCGACGCTGTTCGGCCAGCTGTCGCTGACCGCGTGTGCCGAGTGGGTGTGGTCCGCGTGGGCCGTGAGAGTACCCCGAGCTGAAGATCGCGATGTCCGAGGGTGGGATCGGCTGGGTCGCGATGCTCATCGACCGGCTCGACAACATCGTCGACCGGTCGGGATACGGACTCGAGGGGTTCGACGGCTTGCGACCGGCCGACGTGCTGCGTCGGAACTTCTGGTTCTGCACGATCGACGACCCGTCGACGATCGACACCCGGTACACGATCGGTGTCGACAACATCATGGTGGAGGTCGACTACCCCCACGGCGACGGCACATGGCCCGACACCCAGAGCGTGATCGAGCGGTACTGGGGCCACCTGCCCGTCGAGGAGCTCCGCAAGCTGACCCACGAGAACGCGGCCGCGCTCTACCGGCATCCGCTGCCCGCGACACTGTTGCCGTGACCGAACCGCGTCGCCCGCTCGACCTCGAGCCGTCTCGCGCCGAGATCGAGGCCGTCGCGCGCGGCATCGCGACGGCGGTCGCGCCGTCGACCGGGATCACCGACGTCCAGGCGGCGCTGCTCCGAGCGGTGACCACCGCGGTCACCGAGGTCGAGATCGACTACACCGCGCTCGAGCCGCTCGGTCCCGACGAGCTCGCCGCGGTGTTGGCCGAGCACAGCCCTGCGTACCGCCAGCGCATCGTGCAGCACATGGTCCTCGCCGAGCTGGTGCTCGCGCCGCTGCCGGGGGACGTAGCGGTCACGGGTCGCCGAGGCCGCGGCAGCCCTCGACGTCGACGACGACTTCGTCCGGGTCGCCCGTCGGTACGCGAAGGGTGCGCTCGGGCTGGCGTGGGTCGATCTCCAGCGTGGTGGGTTCCTCGACCGGTGGGACGAGACCCGCTCCGAGCCGTTGCACACGAAGGCCGCCCTCGCCGACCCGTTCGAGGATGCCTTGGTCGATCCGGAGCTGGAGGCCCGTTGGCAGGCGTTCTTCGACCTCCCGAGAGGGGACGCTCGGACGCACGGTCGCTGACGATGTACCAGGATCGCGGCTTCCAGCTGCCGGGATCGCGCGGCGCTGCATCGGCGTACCTGGCGCAGCACGATTTCGTGCACGTGCTCGCCGAGTACGGCACCGACCATGGAGTGCGGAGCTCGAGGTGTTCGGGTTCCTGGGCCGCGCCGATCCCGACCCGAAGGGCTTCGCGTGGCTGGCCACCATGATCGGCCTCTTCGACACCGGCCACGTCCCCGAACAGGGGCCCTTCGCCGCGAACGTGCGCGAGCGCCATCTGCACTCGCCGGGGATGGACGTCCGTCTCGCCGACGCGATCCGGCGCGGCAAGGTCGTCTGCGAGACCTACGGCGTCGATCTGTTCACGGTCGACTATCACGCGCTGGCGGATCGGCCCATCGTCGAAGTGCGCGACATGCTCGGGATCCCGCCGAAGTCCGAGGCTGCGATCGCGGCCGGCTCACCGGGTCCGTTCGACCCGGCCGGGATGTCGGAGTTCCAACGGGCTGCCGGCGCCGCGGCGCGGGCGGCCGGGTCGCCGGCGTGACTGTCACCCGGCACCTCGCTGCCGCACACACCTCGGTGGCCGGGACGACTCGGGTCGGCGCCGCATGATGCAGGAGCGGGGAGAGGATGCAGCGAACGTGCTCGCCGAGCTCGACGCGCGGCAGGCGAAGGAGCCCGACGTCCATGGTGCCCGGCTCTTCGGCCTCGTGTACCCGACCGGCCGACACGACGTCGAGGACCTCGTCCTCGAGGTGCACCGTCGCTACCTCTTCGGGAACGCTCTGAACCCGTTCAAGTTCCCGGAGCTGGCCGCACTCGAGACCGAGGTCGTCGCCGGTGTCGGCACGCTCGTCAACCTCCCCGAGGGCGGCGGCGGGGCCATGACCTCGGGCGGTACCGAGTCCATCCTGATGTCGATGCTCGTGAACCGTGAGCGGGCGCGTGCCCGAGGCGTCGAGCGGCCCCAGATCCTCGCCCCGATCTCGGCTCATCCTGCCTATGCGAAGGCGGCCCACTACTTCGGGCTCGAGGTCGTGCGGGTCCCGCTCGACGCCCACTACCGCGCCGATGTCGATGCCGCGGCCAGCCTCATCTCCGCGGACACGGCGGTCGTCGTGGCGTCGGCCTTCTCGTACCCGCACGGTGTGATGGATCCCGTCACCGAGCTCGCGGCGTTGGCCGCGGAGCACGGTGCCGGGTGTCATGTCGACGCGTGCATCGGCGGGTTCATGCTGCCGTTCCTCGAACGGATCGGTGTCGAGGTGCCGCCCTGGGACTTCCGCGTCCCGGGCGTCACCGAGATCTCCGCCGACGTGCACAAGTACGGCTACGTCCCCAAGGGCGCGTCGACGGTGCTACATCGCGACGACGACTGGTTCGGACACCAGGCGTTCCTGTACGACCAGTGGCCGGCCGGCCTCTATGGATCACCTGCCATCGCCGGGGCCCGCCCCGCGGCGCCCATCGCGACCGCGTGGGCGGTGATGACCTACCTCGGCATCGAGGGCTACACCGAGATCGTGCGCGACCTGATGGCGACCGTGTCCGAGGTCCGTGCCGCGATCGACGCGATGCCCGGGATCGAGATCGTCGGCGAGCCGATCGGACCGGTGCTCGCGCTGCGATCCGACTCGATCGACCTGTACGCGGTCGGGGACGTGATGGATGACCGCGGCTGGAACCTCAACCGCAACACGGAGCCGCCCGGGCTGCACGTGATGCTGTCACCCGCGCACGGCGCCGTCGTCGGGCGGCTCATCGAGGACCTCACCGATGCCGTGCGCAACCACGGTGCGTCGCGCGGCAAGGAGATCCGCTACTCCTAGCTGGCGACCGCCTGGCAGGACGGCTCGGCAGCGAACGCGGTGACGAGCGCTGCTGGCGTCCGTGTCGCGTGCCGTGGAGAACGCGGCCTGGATGCTCTCGAGCCCCGACTCGACCGCGTCCTGCGCTCCGCGGACCGCGGCGGTGAAGGTCGCGGCTGTCGGCCGGGTCGGCGCTCGCGAGCGACCGCTTCGCGCCCTTCAGCGAGCTCTGCACCTGCCGGAAGCCCTCGTTGACCGTCGCAGCGATCTGCTTGCCACCCGCGACCTTCGGCTTGCCGGCATTCGCGAGCTTCGCCCGCAGCTTCGCGGTCTCCTTCGCGGTGCGGGTCAGCATCGCGGTGAGGGCCTTCTTCGTCGCGGCCGCGGTCGTCGGGCTCGCGTCGGCGGCCTTCGACGATGCGTTGTCGACGGCCCCGACCCAGGCGTCGAGCGCGCCGCACACCGACTTGGCCCACGGTCCCGGGGCCGTCGCCGGCACCGACTCCCGGGTGTCGGCGCTTGCGGTCGTGGCCGGGACGGCCGCGGCGAGGGTCCCGCAGAGGACGGTCGCGGCGAGGATCCGGGCCGAGTGGCGGCGGTGGCAGTCAGATCGGCTCACGGCGTGGCACGCTACCCGCCCGACCCCCGGTCGCCACGAGTCGGCCGCAACCGGCCCGGTTTGACTCGACCCCGGCCGGTCGCCCCAGACTGGCCGCCGCCTTCGAAGGAGCTCTGCGTGCGCCGTCGGCTCGTGCTCGGGATCGTGATGACTGCCGCCGTGGTCGTGCTCGCGGCCTCCGCTGCGATGGGCGCGACCGGCGACGACACCGTCTCCCTCGCGACGGTCGACCCCGCGGCCGGGCCGTCGGGCACGGAGGTGGCCTTCACGCTCGCCGGGACCGACGACGCGGGCGTCTCGGAGTGCCTCACGTCGAGCGCCTACCGCCTCGAGTTCCTCGCGCCCGACGGAGTGCTCGCCGCGACGGGTGGTGACACGGTCGCGGTCCCGGCGGACGCGCAGGCTGGCGACGCCTCCATCCGGCTCGTCTGCTACGTCCCTGACGCCACCGGGCGGCGTGTGATCCACGGCTTGTGCGGCCGCTTCGTCGTGACCGAGCCCGGAGCAGTCGTGCCGCCGGCCGGAGCGGCGGCGATCGCGTGCGCAGCGACGCCGCGGTTGGCCCTGAGCCAGTCGGTCATCGCCGTCGAGCGCGCGATCTCGGAGGCGTTCAACCCGATCCTCGCGGCGCCACTCACGGGCTGAGGGGGAGCGTCCCCCGGCTGCGTCACCCTCGCGAGGCTCGTCCGACGGGCAGAATGACCCGATGGAGGAGGCGGGGATCCTGCTGTTCGCGTTCTTCGTCGGCGCGATCCCCTTCTCGAACCTCGTCGCCAAGAGAACGCGCGGCGTCGACCTGCGGACCACCGGCTCGGGCACGGTGTCCGGCACCTCCGTCTACCGCGTTGCCGGCTTCCGATGGCTCGTGGTGTCCGGGATCCTCGACGTGGCGAAGGGCACCGTCGGTCCGCTCCTCGCCGGTTCGGGGCGTCCGACGCTCGCCGCGTTCGCCGGCGGCCTCGCGGTCGCCGGGCACGACTGGTCCCCGTTCCTGAAGGGGCACGGTGGGCGTGGAGTCGGCCCGGCCGTCGGAGCGCTGCTGATCAACGCGTGGCCCGGGGTGGTCGTGCTCCTCGGCTGCATGGTCGTCGCGCGCGCCTTCCGCGAGACCGGGCTCGGCGGCTTCATCGGTGAGGTGCTGCTCGCACCCGTGCTCGCCGTCACGAACGGACCCGCGGGCGCGCTCGCCGGAGGTGCGGTGGCGCTCCCGATGCTGGTGAAGCGGATCATCGGCAACGAACGACCGCAGACGCCGGGTTGGCACGTGTACCTGCACCGCCTGCTGTACGACCGCGATCCCGGCGAGCCAGATCTGTCCAAGCCGTGAGCGTCCGGGAGCTGCTCCGCCGCCGCGGCTTCCGCGATCTGCTGGTCGGGCAGGGCGTGTCGGGGCTCGGCGACTGGATGGGCACCGTCGCCTTCATGGCGCTCGCGCTCGAGCTCACGGGTTCGCCGACCGCCGTCGGCGGGATCCTCACGCTTCGATTACTCCCCGCCGCGCTCGGCGGCCCCCTCGCGACGCCGCGCCGTCATGCACTGGGACCGTCGCCGAACGATGCTCGCGATGGATGCGCTGCGCGCCGCGGTGATCGCCGCGGTGCCGTTCATCCGCGCGATCTGGTGGGTGTACATGTGCGCGTTCCTCCTGGAGGTTGCGAGTCTCGTGTTCCTCCCGGCGCGGGACTCGTCGATCCCCGACCTCGTCGAGACCGAGGACTTCTCCCTCGCGAACGGGCTCGTGCTCGGGTCGTCGTACGGCACGATCCCGCTCGGCGCCGGGCTCTTCGCCGCGGTCGCGGCGCTCCCGTTCTCCGAGCTCTTCGGACGCCCGTTCGCGCTCGTCTTCTGGATCGACGCGGGGACCTTCCTCGTCTCGTTCCTCTTCATCACCCGCCTCCACATGCTCGCCGCGTCCGACGACTCGCTCGTGCCCGAGGACGTGCGCTTCCTCGATGCGTTCAAGCTGCCGCTCGTCCGAGCGGTCATGCCGGCGTGCGCGGCGGTCGCGCTCGGGCTGGGCGCGCTGTTCTCGCTCGGGATCGTGTTCGTGCGGGAGGTCCTGCACGCGTCGGACGCGGAGTTCGGCGTCCTCATCGCGCTCTTCGGGATCGGTGCCGCGGCCGGCCTCGGGGTCCTGTACGTGCGGCGCGGACACGATCCGCTCACCGAGACGCGGCTCGGTGTCGCCGTGATCGGCGGGGTGGTGGCGGTGTTCAGCCTGGTGGGGTCGGTGGCCTTCGCGTTCCTCGGTGCGACCGCGTTCGGAGCGGCGGCCGCGTTCACCCTCTCGTCGGGGATGGGGGCGCTCCAGTCCCGGCTCGACGGCCACGAGCGGGTGCTCGCGTTCGCGGCGTTCCACGTGGTGATCCGACTGGGCCTCGGCCTCGCCGCGATCGGCGCCGGGCTGGCCGGTGACCTCCTCGGGGACGTGACCTGGCCCTGGGTGGGCCAGCTCGAGCCGTCGCGGGTGGTCCTGCTCTCGTCGGGTCTCCTGGTGATCATGTCGTCGGCCCTCGTCCGAGTGCGCGAGAGTCCTGCTCCATGACCGTCGCGATCGTCACCGACAGCGCCGCGGCGCTCCGCCGCGAGCTGGTGACCCGGCACGGGATCATCGTGGTCCCGATGTGGCTGACCATCCGCGGGCGAGCCCGAGCTCGAGGGCGAACGCCCCCTGCAGGAGCTCGTGGACGAGGAGCAGGTCACGACGTCGGCGCCGACGCCCGGCGAGTTCGAGGGCGCGATCAAGGACTCGCTGCGAGCCCACGACTCGGCCCTCGTGCTGACGATCGCGTCGTCGATGAGCGCGACCTACCAGTCGGCGATCGTCGCGGCGCACTCGGTCGGGGGTGAGGTGCGCGTCATCGACACCGCGAACGCCGGGGGCGCCGAGGCGCTGGTGGTGCTCGCCGCCGCGGAGGCCGCTGGACATGGCGCGTCGGTCGACGAGGTCGAGGAGCGAGCCCGAACCGTGATCGAGCGGGTGCGTCTCGTCGCGACGCTGTCGTCGCTCGATCACCTGGTGCGCAGCGGCCGGGTCCCGGGGATCGCGGGATGGGCAGGACGTCGGCTGGGGATCAACCCACTGTTCGAGTTCCGCGGCGGCAAGGTGCTCCGACTGCGGCCCGCACTGAGCCAGGACGCGGCCCTCGACCGCATCGTCGCGATGGTGCGGCGGACCCGGCCCGACGACGCCGTGGGCGACGCCGCGGCTCCATGTGGCCGCATTGCACGCGCTCGCGGTCGGGACGGCCGAGGCGCTGCGCGCTCGGGTGCACGAGTTCGCGCCGGCGACGGAGTTCGTCGGGGAGTTCGGGCCGGTGATGGTCGTGCACACCGGTGCTGGGCTCGCCGGCCTCGCCTGGTGGTGGGAGCCCCGCTGACCCACCCGGCCCCCGGGGGTGTCTCTCACCCGGCTCCGCCCTGGTCAGGGACGCAGGTCCAGGATCTCGTCGATCGCGCGGCGGATCGGCTCGATCGACGGGGCCTCGAACGCGTGTCCCATCTCGTCGACGACCTCGAGCCGAGACGGGTCGCGAGCCGCGGCGGCAAGGACCCTCGCGTCCGCGACCGGGATGAACGGGTCGGCGTTGCCGTGCACGATGGTGAGCGGGACACCGACCGCGCCGACGAGGTCGACGGGCGGCGCGGGGCGGGGCGCGGGACGCGCGATCCGCACCCCGACATAGCGCCGGGCGGCCCAGCGCCCCGGCGGCGTGTGCGTCATGAGAGCCGACGCGAGTCCACGTGAGTTGCGGGGCAGCCGCCAGCGCGCCGGGCAGCTCACGGTGACGACACCGGTCACGCGCCCCGGTGCACCCGCCGCGTACCGCAGTGCCGCGATGGCGCCCACCGACGCGCCGACGAGCACGACGGGTTCGGCGTCGACCGAGTCGACTGCCGCCGCGACGTCCAACCGCTCCAGGTCGCCGAGTGTGGCCTCGCCCCCCGATGTGCCGTGGCCTCGGGCGTCGTATCCCACCACCGTGATGCCCCTTGCCGTCAGGTGCTCCGCGACGGCGACCACCTTCTCCTCGGTGCTCGACGCCGCGAACCCGTGGACGAGCACCACCGTCGCTCGCGACCTGCCCTGCGGGGACCAGCGCCGCGCGCTGAGCCGGACGTCGTCGGCGGTGACGAGGTCGAAGGTCTCGGTCACGACGCCGCGGCCGCGAGCACGGCCTCGGCGAGCTCGGGACGACAGACGATGAGATCGGGGAGCCACGGATCGCGCCGGTTGTAGACGAGCGGTGATCCATCGAGCCGGGAGACGTGGAAGCCGGACGCCGCGGCGACTGCCGCTGGCGCGGCCGAGTCCCACTCGTACTGGCCGCCCGCGTGCACGTAGGCGTCGACCTGACCGTCGACGACCGCCATCGCCTTTGCCCCGGCTGAACCCATCCCGACGAGCTCGGCGTCGAGCGCGTCGGCGACCCGCCGCGCCGCGGCAGGAGGACGCGACCGACTCACCACGACGCGCAGCTGCCGTCTGTCGTTGGACGGGATGGCCGACGGCTCGCCGGTCCACAGCACGCGATCCTGCGCCGGGAGCGCGACCGCTCCCGCGACGAGTCCCTTTCCACTGACCCACAGCGCGACGTGTACGGCCCAGTCGGTACGCCCCGCCTCCGTGAACTCACGCGTGCCGTCGAGTGGATCCACGATCCAGACCCGGTCGGCCTCGAGGCGCCGGGGGTCGTCGGCCGACTCCTCCGACAGGACGCGGTCCTCGCCGTGCTCCGCGGCGAGCAGCTCGAGCAGACGGCGGTTCGCGAGCACGTCGCCGGCATCCCCGAGCGACCAACGGGCGAGCTCGGCACTTGCTCCCTGTTCGCGCAACCGGAGCAGCACTGCGCCCGCCTCGGTCGCGTATCGGGCGGCGTCGTCGTGGTCCGTCATGGCCCGGGCATTCTGTCCGACGGATGGCCTTGGCCGCGGATTGGTGCCGGCTTCATCGGCCGCTCACACGGGTGCCGTTCTCTGGGGTACGTACCCCGAGGAGAGGAATCCCCAAGATGAACACCTCAGCCAAGAAGATGCTCGCCACCGTCACGGCTGCCGGTCTGCTGAGTCTCGGCGCGACCGGCGTCGGGTTCGCGGCCGAGAACGGCCCCGACAGCGGTTCGAACGACAAGCCGCCCGCGGCCCAGGAGCAGGGATCGGCCCACGGCACCCGCCGGGGTGTCCGTCGGGCGGCGATCAAGACCGCTGCGGAAGCCGCGGCCGCGACCATCGGCGTCGAGGTCTCCGACCTCAAGACCGCGGTCACGGGCGGTCAGACGGTCGGTGCGTTCGCAGCGTCGAAGGACGTGTCGGCCGAGAGCGTGGTGGCTGCCGTCGCCAAGGCGCTGAACGACCGCGTCGACCAGGCCGTCACCGACGGCAAGGTCACCGCCGAACGCGCCACGAAGGCGAAGGAGCGGATCCCCGAGCTCGCCGATCGCTTCGTCAACACGGTGCCGAAGCGCTTCCAGACGGCGACCCCGGCCCCGTCGGACGGCTGACCGCCGCCGTCCCGCTCCGACGCCCTGCTCCCGGGACGGCCCCCGGGGGTGGCAGTTCCCGCCGCACGACGCCCGCCGGGGTCCACCCCGGCGGGCGTCGTCGCGCCCGGGCTTCCGCGCGCGGCGGCACCGTCTACTACCGTCCGCCTGAGCCGCTGGCCTGTCGACCGAGGCGGCCCCATCGCCGAGAACGGCCCCGAGCCAAGCCTCCGAGCCGATCGCACCCCGAGGGGACCTTTCCATGAGCTACCCGCAGAACCCCGATCCCACCATGCCGGTGCCCGAGCAGGGCCCACCGACTGGGCGGCGATCCCACGGTTCCGGTGCAGCCGGGCTCCGGCGAACCGACGGTCCCGGTGCAGCCGGGGTACGGCGGCGCGGGAGGTGGTCCGGGTGGGCCCGAGGGCCCGGTCGGGGACGAGGAAGAGGACGAGAACAACCGCAAGCTCTGGCTGATCGCCCTGGGCGTCTTGATCTTCGGACTGATCATCGGCATCATCATCGCCCTGCTCGCCAGCGGCGGCGGGGGCGGGGGGACCGACACCACGTCGACCAGCAGCTCGAGCTCGACGACCAGCTCGAGCAGCACGACCTCGTCGTCGTCGACCTCAACCACTGCAGCCACCACGCCGGCCGGTCCGCAGATCAACCAGTTCACGGTCAGTCAGAACCCCGTGAGCTGTCCGGGGACGGCCAACGTCGTCCTGACCTGGTCGACCCAGAACGCGCAGAGCGTCACGATCAGCATCGACAACCCGAACGGTCCCTACGGCACGTACGGGCCGTCGGGCCAGCAGCAGGTGCCGTTCGCGTGCGGAGCCGGGCCGAGCCCGACCCAGCACACCTACTACCTGCAGGCGACGGGCGCGAACAATCAGAAGGCCAACAAGTCGCTCCAGGTCACGGGCAACTTCCCGCCGGCAACCACGACCTCGACCAGGACCTGATCCCGGCGGACCCCATGTCGACATCCTGGGTTACCAGCGGGTAACATAGCGGGATCGGCCGGTCTCCCCGTGACCGGCCGGCCCCGCATCCCCCAGGAGGCAGCCGTGTCGGACTTCTCGCTCGAGCTCAACGAGGACCAGCTCCAGATCCAGAAGTGGGTCCACGACTTCGCGGAGAACGTCATCCGCCCCGCCGCCCACGAGTGGGACGAGCGGGAGGAGACCCCGTGGCCGATCATCGAGGAGGCGGCCAAGGTCGGCCTGTACTCCCTCGAGTTCTTCGCCAACGCGACCGCCGATCCCGCCGGTCTGATGCTCGCCCTCGCGCTCGAGGAGCTCGCGTGGGGCGACGCGGGCATCGGCCTCGCCATCGTCGGCAGCACCCTCGCCGTCACGGGGATCATGGCCAACGGCACGCCCGAGCAGTGGGGCGAGTGGCTGCCGCAGTGCTTCGGCACACCCGAGAAGATCGCGCTCGGCGCGTTCGCGGTGAGCGAGCCCGACGCCGGCAGCGACGTCAGCAACCTCCGCACGCGTGCCGTCTACGACGAGGCCAAGGACGAGTGGGTCCTCAACGGCACCAAGACGTGGATCACGAACGGCGGCATCGCTGACGTGCACGTCGTCGTCGCGGCCGTCGATCCCGAGCTCAAGGCGCGCGGGCAGGCGAGCTTCGTGATCGGACCGAACACGAAGGGCCTCAGCCAGGGGCAGAAGTTCAAGAAGCACGGCATCCGCGCGAGCCACACCGCCGAAGTCATCCTCGACGACGTGCGCATTCCGGGCTCCCAGCTGCTCGGTGGCAAGGAGAAGCTCGACGCCCGCCTCGCTCGCGCCAAGGAGGGCCAGGCGACCAAGACGCAGGCCGCCATGGCCACCTTCGAGGCCAGCCGCCCGCTCGTCGGCGCGCAGGCGATCGGCATCGCCACGAGCCGCGTACGAGTACTCGCTCGACTACGCCAAGGAGCGAAAGGCGTTCGGCAGGGCGATCATCGAGAACCAGGGGATCGCGTTCAAGCTCGCCGACATGCACATGGAGATCGACGCGGCGCGGCTGCTCGTGTGGCGCGCGTGCTGGATGGCCGCGAACAAGAAGCCGTTCACCGCAGGCGAGGGCTCGATGAGCAAGCTCAAGGCCGGCGAGGTCGCGGTCAAGGTCACCGAGGAGGCGATCCAGATCCTCGGCGGCTATGGCTACACGCGCGAGTACCCGGTCGAGCGTTGGCACCGCGACTCGAAGATCTACACGATCTTCGAGGGCACCTCCGAGATCCAGCGACTGGTCATGGCGCGCGCCATCTCCGGCGTCCACATCCTGTAGTCCGGTCCCGCCTCACGCCGGGTAGACGCGCACGTCGGTGGCCTTGATCGCGCTCCACAGGCGCACGCCCGGCTCGATCGCCAGCTCGTCCGCGGCAGCGGTGGTGATCTCGGCCACGACCTGCACCGGACCGTCGAGGCGCACCCGTACCCGGTCGGCGAGGACGTCGAGATCCGTGACCGTGCCCTGCCAGCGGTTGCGAGGGCTGCCATCCGGCTCCGCTCGGTAGAGGGCCACCGCGCGTGGGTTCACCGCGGCGAAGACGCTCCCGCTCAGGTGCGAGTCGCCGGTCTCGAGCACGCCGCTTCCGCTGATCGCGATCGCCCCTCGGACCGCGTCGCCGCGGTACAGATTCAGGCCGACGAGCTCCGCGACGTACTCGGACCTGGGGTGGGCACTCACCTCGCTGACCGTCCCCGTCTGCGAGACGCGCCCGTCCTCGACGACGATGAGCCGGTCGGCGAGCGTCGCCGCGTCGACGGGGTCGTGGGTCACGAGCAGGCGGACGCCTGCGAACTCGTCGAGATGTCGCCGCAGCTCGCGCCGAACCTCGGCGCGGGTGCCCGCGTCCAGGGCCGCGAGCGGTTCGTCGAGGAGGAGCAGCCGCGGGTTCGGCGCGAGCGCGCGGGCGAGCGCGACGCGTTGCGCCTGCCCCCCGGAGAGTCGAGCCGGCTTGCTGCCCGCGTGATCCGCCAGACCGACGCGTCCCAGCCACTCCTGCGCGCGCCGACGCGCCTCGCGCTTCGCGGTGCCCCGGTTGCGGAGCCCGAATGCGACGTTGTCGCGGGCGCTCAGGTACGGGAACAGCAGATAGTCCTGGAAGACGACGCCGATCGGTCGTCGCTCGGGGACGACGAACGTACTGGTCGCGGGGTCGTCGAGTGGCTCGCCGTCGAGCTCGACGCGGCCGTCGCCGAGGCGGAGCAAGCCGGCGAGGATCCGCAGGATCGTCGTCTTGCCGGCACCGTTGGGCCCGATGATCGCTACAACCTCCTCGGGTGCAGCGTGCAGCTCGACGTCGAGATCGAGGTCGCCGAGCCGAGTGCGCAGGTGCGCGTCGAGGCTCATGCCGCGGCCGAAGGGAACCAGCGGTCCCGCAGGCTGACCAGCACCACGATCGCGATCGCGACCATCACGAGGCTGAGTGCGATCGCGCCCTCGGGTCGTGACTCGAGCGCGAGGTACACGGCGAGCGGCATCGTCTGGGTGCGTCCCTGGATGTTTCCGGCGAACGTGATCGTCGCACCGAACTCGCCCAGCGCACGTGCCCACGCGAGCGCCGCGCCGGCGGCGAGCGACGGCGCGACGAACGGGAGCGTCACGCGGCGAAACGTCGTCCAGCGCCCGGCCCCGAGCGTGGCGGCGGCTTCCTCGTATCGGGTGTCGACAGACCGGAGACCCGCTTCCACCGTGATGACGAGGAACGGCATCGCCACGAACGTCTCGGCCAGGATCGCCCCCGAGGTGTGGAACGTGAACTGGATCCCGAGCCAGTCGTAGAGCTGCTCCCCGACGAGCCCGGAACGTCCGAACGCGAACAGCAGCGCCACGCCGCCGACGACCGGTGGCAAGATCATCGGGAGCAGCACGAGGGCACGCACGAGCGGCCGGCCGACGAAGTCGACGCGGGCGAGCAGCCACGCGAGGGGGACACCGAGGACGATCGACAGTGCGGTCGCCCACAACGAGCAGACGAGTGAGAGGCGCAACGCATCGCGCGACTGCTGGGACGACAGGTCGGCCCACACCTGCGACCACGGCGTTCGTTGGAGCAGGCCCAGCAGCGGGAGCGCGAAGAGTGCCACCGCGACCGAAGCGAAGAGGACGACGAGCAGCGGCGCACGCCGCCCCGTCCGAGGTGACGGAGCCATCACCGGGCGACCGGCTTCGGCATCACGGGGCAAGGAAGCCGTACCTCCCGAGGACCTTCCGACCGGCAGGAGACGCAACGTACCTGGCGAATGCCTTCGCGGTCGTGGGCTTCGCCGCGTCGGCCAGTGGTGCGATCGAGTAGACCGCGATCTCGTTCTGCGCGTCCGGGATCTTCACGCCGGTGACTCTCGAGCCGGCGGACTTCACATCGGTCACGTAGACGACGGCAGCGTCGGCGTCACCGGTCGAGACCGCGGTGAGGGTCGCCTTCGCGTTGGCGGCTCGCGTGATGTGCTCGGCGGGGATCGTCGTGCCGGCAGCGGCGAGGGCGGCGCCGGCGTACTTGCCGCAGGGCACCTCGGGAGCACAGAGGGCGACGACACCGGCCGTCTCGAGGTCGGCGAGCGACCGGACCTTGCCCGGGTTGCCGGGCTTCACCGCGATCGCGAGCTCGTTCGCGGCGAAGTCGACCGGCTTCGCCCTGGTCTGCCCACCGTCGACGAGCTCGGCCATGTTGGATCGATCGGCAGACGCGAACACGTCCACCGGCGCGCCGCTCCGGACCTGGAGCACCAGCGCGGAAGAGGCATCGAAGTTGAACGTGACGTCGGTGCCCGGGTACTTCCGCTCGAACTGCGTACCGATCCGGGTGAAGGCCTCGGTGAGGGACGAGGCGGCCGACACGGTGATCTCACCGGTGGGCTTCGCTGCCGCAGGGGCCGAAGCCGATGCCGGAACCACGACCAGTGCCACGGCGGCGAGCGCGACGGCGACGAGGACGGTGCATCGGAACCTGGTCCGCACGAATACCTCCGGCCACGCGAGTAGTCTGCCTGAGACTATTCGCTACCGCCCCCGCGGTGTCGCTGACTGTGGAAGGGTCCGGCCGGTGCCATCCAGGACGCCGACGATGCTCTCGTTGACCGACTGGGTGGTCCTCGGCGTGCTCGCCGAGGAGCCCCGTCACGGCTTCGCGGTCGCGAAGGAGCTGGAGCGCGGCGCCGAGCTGGGCGAGCTCTGGACCGTCCGGCGGCCGCTCGTCTACCGGTCGATCGAGCACCTCCTCGAGGCCGGCCTGGTCGAGCCCCGGTCGGTGGAGCCCGGCGCCCAGGGGCCGCACCGCACCGTCATCGCCCCGACCCGCGCCGGCCGCGCGCGACTTCGCCGCTGGCTCGAGCAGCCCGTCGAGCACCCCCGTGACGTGCGTGCGGTGCTGCTCGTGAAGCTCGCGCTCCTCGCCCGACGCGGTGCACCGCTCTCGCCGCTCGCCCGTCGGCAGCTCGACGCCTTCGCGGACGTCCACGAGGGGCTCGGTCGCCGCGGCACGCCGACGAGTCCGGTCGCCGGCCTGGCGGTCGCTTGGCGGGTGCAGGCGAACGAGGCGATCCAACGCTTCCTCGAGCACGTCGTACGTGACGAGGCCGTGGTGCTTCGGGACGGCCGACGGTGAGCGACGACGCACTCGAGCGGAGCCAGGCGTTCTTCGGCCCCCGTGCCGCCTCCTGGGACGATCGCTTCCCCGACGACGACGCGGCGTTCGCACGGGCCGCGCACGAGCTCGGCGCGGCAGATGGTGAACGGGTGCTCGACGTCGGCTGCGGGACGGGCCGGGCGCTGCACGCGCTGCGCGACGCGGTGGGCGTCGACGGTGTCGTCATCGGCGTCGACGCGACGGTCGAGATGCTCGCCACGGCGCGTCGGAAGGATCGTCATCGTTCCGGGATCCTCGTCCTCGCCGACGCACGATCGGTTCCGCTCGCCGATGCATCGATCGACGCGATCTTCGCGGCCGGATTGATCACCCACGTCGAGGATCCCGTCGCGACGCTCCGGGAGCTTGCACGCGTCACCCGACCGGCGGGCCGGCTCGCGCTGTTCCATCCGATCGGTCGTGCCGCGCTCGCCGAACGGCACGGGCGGGCGCTCCGACCCGACGAGCTGCTGGACCCGACCGTGCTCCCCGGGGTGCTCGCGAGCGCAGGATGGGACGCACCACGGATCGAGGACGCTCACGATCGCTACTGGGCGGTCGCGGCGAAGGCCTGAGTACGCTCGCGGACGTGAGCGTCCCGGTCGCCCTGGATCGTCTGCGTGACGAGATCGCCGGCTTCAGCTCTGCGCCCTACCTGCTCACCGTCTCCGGCGACGGGCGCCCACACTGCGTCTCGGTCGCGATCGAGTGGCGGGGCGACGAGCTCGCCATGGGCGCGGGGAACCGCACGAGGGCCAACGCCACGACGCGCCGGTCGGTGAGCCTCCTCTGGCCGGCGAACGGGCCCGGGGGCTACTCGCTGATCGTCGACGGAACCGTCACCTCGTCCGGCGGGGACGGCGTCGACGACGTCGTCATCGTGCAACCGACGGGTGCGGTCCTGCATCGTCCGGCCGCGGGCGGTGGCTCGGACTGCGCTCCGGTGCTCCGGACGTGACCGAGCGCCGCGGTCACTCCTCGGCGAACCTTCCGGCGGGGACGGCGTCGACGACTTCGTGGAGAACGCGGCGCGCTGCCCGGGCGACTCAGGTCCGGTAGCGCCAGGCGACGTGTGCCTGGCGCCGGGTGATCTCCCGCGTGCGCTCCTCGGGGTCGACCCGGGCCGTGTCAGCCGGGAGCAGCGTGTCGAGCTCCGAGAGCTTCACGACGCGCGCCGTCGCCGTCGGCGTCGAGCGGGTCTTGATCCACCGGTAGGTGAACATCGCCTCGCGACGGCCCTCGGTGTCGATCCAGTTCGCGACGCCAGGGTCGCGGTGCGCGACGACGAGTCGGATGCGTCCGTCCCCATCGACCACGGTCTGGGTGTGGTTGCGGCTCGTCACGCGGTTCGGGAAGTCGAGCGTCTCGAACCACGCCAGGCTGTAGAGCTGGAAGTCGAACGCGTCGGCGTCGGGTGCATCCGTCTCCACGAGCCACGCCTCGTCGTCGGCCAGGTCGAAGAATCCGAACCCGTAGACGATGCGACTCGACCCGCCTGCGCTCGCGCCCGGCGCACTCAGGACGTTCGTGCCGATCCGTGCCCGTTGCTCCTCGATCCACTCGTTCCAGTAGACGATCGAGTGCTCGAGCATCGTGGCCGCGGCGTCGAGCATCTCGCCGACCCGCGCGGGCTCGAGCGAGGTGGTCGCGGTGCCCGCGGTGTCGACCCGCTGGATGGTGAGCAGGGCAGGAGGGAGCGGACGCCAGTCGAAGTAGTACTCCCGGATGTTGCACATCGTCGCTCCTGCGGGGAGCTCGACCCAGTGGTCGCCGGGGCGCCGGTCGCGCTCATGGGCGCAGACCGCGATCGCGAGCTCCTCGCCCGCGCGCACGCCGAGCTCTGACGCGGTCACCTCGGTGAGGATCCCGTAGCGACCTTCGTGCATGTCGCCGTCCTTGAGCGTGAGGATGAAGTCCTCGCACGCGCCCATGTGGCCGGAGATCCGGTAGACCCCGCCGGGTGCGAGGCGGGCGCGCCGAGTCGTCTGGTCGACGCTCGGTCCACCCCATCGGACGACCAGGTCGTTCTGACGGAAGAACGCCGGATGCTCGTCGTCGGCGTACCCGACAGCCCAGCTCAGCCAGGTGACCGTCTGGGTCGCGAGGTGGCGGAAGCCCTCGGCACGGGCGTGCGGCGACGTCGGGAAGTCGGGTTCGAGGATGCGGTCCCCGAGTGCCGCGAGCCGTTCGCAGAACGCCCGCCAGGCGTCCCCGCTGACGACCGGGTCGTCGGTGGCGCCGTCGCTCATGTGACCGACTCCGAGGGGACACCGAAGAAGTCCTGGTACGCCGCGAAGCGGGCACGCTCCGTGTCGAGGTCGAGCCCGAGGTCCGACCAGGAGTGGTCGTGGCCGCCGAGACGCCCGCGCGGTCGCGCGGCGAGGAGCCGCGTGACCTGCTCGGCCTGGTCGGACGGCGTCGGCAGGCCGAAGCGCTCGTAGATCGAACGGACCGTCCCCACCGGATCGTCGTTGAGTCGAGCGAAGTGCACGTGTGCGACGCGGGCGGGGTCGACCGTGCCGTCACGGCAGAAGCCGACGAGGCGGGTGAGGACGCGGTGGTAGTAGTCGGCCTGCTGCCGGGCGAGCGCCGGGTAGTCGAGCGCGTTCGAGTGGGCCCACTGGAGCGTGGCCAGGAGGCTGGTGACCGAGCTGAGCATCTCGAGGGGATCCCGGTGGCACACGACGATCTTGGCGTCCGGGTACGTCGCGACGAGCGTCGCCAGCACGGCCATGTGGCCCGGCTGCTTCAGCACCCAGCGACGTGGTTCCGTGCTGCGCTGGAGCACCTGCAGCGTCCGTCGGAACCACCGGTACCCGGACTGCAGGTCCGCCGCGTCGAACCATGCTCGGTACGCCGGGACGGGGTAGTGCGCGCCGAGCACGTCGGAGCGGAAGTCGACGATCATCGACGAAGCGTCCTCGCGTGGCAGCAGCGCCCCCTGTTGGTGGATGCCGTCGAACCCGGGGTCGAGCGCCGCGGAGAGTCGGACGTCGCGGTCGGCGAGCGCGATGCGGGGGTCATCGGTGATGCCGATGCCACGCGGCGGGGGGGTCGGACACCAGTACTCCCATGCCAGGGGCGCCCGGGCCGCGGGGTCGAGGGCGAGCAGCTGGTGCAGGAGCGACGTCCCGGCACGTGGGCTCCCGCACACGACCAGCGGCTGCACGATGGGCTCGTCGGCGATGCCCGGGTCGCGGCGCACCGCCTCGGTGATCCGCAGCCGGTTCTCCAGGCCGCGCACGATGACCTCACGCACGCGCCAGCGCCCGACGATGTGCAGATCGGCCTCGGTGTCGAGTGAGCGGGTGAACACGTCGAGCGGCTCGCGGAAGGAGTCGCCGTCGAGGTCGTCCGTCCCGGCCCGGAGGCGGGCTTCGGCGACGAGCCCGTCGACGTCGAACGGCTCCTTCGCCCGGTCGTAGATCGGGCCACCCTCACCGTCGATCGCGTGTCGGACCCACGCGGGGCGCGGTCCCGGGTTCCAGGTCATCTCCACGGATGCTACGCAAGCGTGCCAACATCACGCGATGGCGATTCCGGTGGACCCCGAGTTCCTGCGCGCGCTGCCCAAGGCCGAGCTCCACCTGCACATCGAGGGGACCCTCGAGCCGGAGATGATGTTCGAGCTCGCATCCCGCAACGGTGTCACGCTGCCGTACCCGGACGTCGCCGCGGTGCGCGATGCCTACGTGTTCGAGGACCTCCAGTCGTTCCTCGACATCTACTACGCGGGCTGCCGGGTGCTCCTGCACGAGCGAGACTTCGCTGATCTCACGCGCGCGTACCTCGAGCGCGCCGCGGCCGACGGGGTGCGCCACGCCGAGATCTTCTTCGATCCCCAGACGCACACCGATCGAGGCGTACCGTTCAGGACGGTCGTGGACGGCATCGTGGCTGCGCTCGAAGGCGCGGAGCGCGATCTCGGCATCACGTCCCGGCTCATCCTCTGCTTCCTGCGTGACCTCACGGCCGAGGCCGCCATGGCCACGCTCGAACAGGCGCTCCCGCACCGGGAAGCGATCGTGGCCGTCGGGCTCGACTCGGCCGAAGTCGGGAACCCGCCGGAGAAGTTCCGGGACGTCTTCGACCGCGCCCGCGCCGAGGGATTCCTCACAGTCGCGCACGCCGGGGAGGAGGGTCCGCCCGACTACATCTGGCAGGCGCTCGACGTGCTGCATGTCGCGCGGGTCGATCACGGGGTCCGCAGCATCGAGGACGAAGCACTGATCGAACGGCTCGTCGACGAGGCGGTGCCGCTGACGGTCTGCCCGCTCTCGAACGTCAAGCTGCGGGTCTTCCCGACGCTCGCCGACCACGATCTGGCCGAGCTCCTCCGCCGCGGGCTGCGCGTGACGATCAACTCCGACGACCCCGCGTACTTCGGCGGCTACGTCATGGAGAACTACGTCGCGACCACCGAAGCCCTCAGTCTCACGCTCGATGAGCAGCTACAGCTCGCGCGCAACTCGTTCCTCTCGAGCTTCCTCGACGACGAGGAACGGCAGCCACACATCGACGCGATCGATGCGCTCGCGGCCATTCGTTGACGACGAGACGTCCTGAACACCCGGTGCGTCAGGCCGCCGCCTTGCCGGGTGGGGCTCGGAGGCTCCAGGTGCCGTCGTGGTGGTCCTCGATCGCGTCGCTGCGGTGCGTGACGAGGTCGTGGTGTCGAGGGCAGAGGTTGCCGAGCTCGTGGTAGGTGGTGCGGTGGCTCTTGGCATAGTCGAGGGTGTGATGCCGTTCGAGCATGTGCGTCGCGTCGCAGCCCCGCACCTTGCACCGCTGGTCGCGCTCATGGACGGCGATCTTCAGGGCGGTGGGGACGTTGCGTGTGCTGCTGACGACGGTCTGGACGTCGACACCGTCGGTGATCACGAGCTGGAGCAGGCCGTGGGAAAGCACCTGCTCGGCATGGGCGACGGGGACCGGCCCCACGCCGGGGATCTCGCAGATCTCGCCGGGCTCGGTGCGGCCGCGGAGGAGGGCCGGTAGGTCGACGCGGACACGGACAGCCTGCGGTCGGGGCTTTGACGCGTTGCCCGCTCCCGACTGGGCAAGGGCGACCATGGCGTCGAAGCGATAGGCCTCGGCCTGCTCGTGCTCACCGGCGAGGCGGGCTTCGTCGATGCGCTTGCGGGCGAGGGGCTCGAGGGCGTCGAGGATCTGGGCGATGTCCTCCGTGGGACCCGAGAACTGGCCGCGGGTCGCGAACCCGTCGGTCCAGGTACGCAGGTGCCGCTCGGCCCGAGCCTTGCGACGTGCCTCGAGCTCGTCGGTCGCGGCGGCGATCACGCGTTCCTTCTCGTGGCGCAGCTCGCGCATGCCGGCGCGCCGTGCGGTGGCCAGCAGCCGTCGCTCGGCGGAGGGATCGGCCGCGGCGCCGGCGGCGACCTGGGCGGCTTGCTGCAGCGAGAGCTCCCCAAATCGGACCTGCTGTGCCGTGGTCGGAAGCTCGGTGAGCCGTTCGGCAGTCGCGAACACCTCACGAGCTGCGGCCTCGGAGCACCCGGAGGTCTGCGCGAGCCACTGCTCCTGCGATGCCGCGTGCGACCGGCGGCTCCACGACCCCGTCTCGGCGGCGCGGCGCGCGAACAGCATCTTGATCGAGCCGGCCAGGCGCTCGGCCCGGGCGGCCACCTCGGTGCACCGGGCCGCGTCGGCACCCGAGTAGCACCCCGGCTCCAGGCCGCGGGCGAACTCGTCGAGGGCGTCGGCGATGCGCTCGATCTCGGACATGCCATGACCTTGGCAGTGGGGTGTGACGCCTACGAAACTCTTGTGGCACAAGGGATTCCGGCGAAGCGGTCAGCCTGATGCCGCGATCCGTGCGGCGACCCAGTCGTCGAGGCGGGCGAGGGCCGACGGACCCTCGGCGAGGTCCGGCAGCACGTCGACGGCGTCGAGCAGGTCCCAGGCCGGGTCGTAGGCGGACGGATCGCCGGTCGCGGCCAGGAACGAGTCGGCGGCCTCGACGCCCGGGCCCAGCACGAGGTTGAGCCGGCAGTGGGCGACGTCGACCATCGCCGGCCCGGCACACGCCCATGCCCAGTCGACGATGCCGGTCACCCGGGCGCCGGTCCAGAGCACGTTGAGCGGGTGGTAGTCCCGGTGGATGAAGACGGGCCCGTGGTCGGGTGGGCCCGCGGCATGGCGCGCGATCGCGCGCTCCCATTCCTGCGGGTGCTCGGTCCACGGCGGCGGGCTCGTCTCCTCCGAGGACGAGTGCTGGCGGTATGTCGGGAAGGCTGCGTCGTCCGGGACGTCGACGGCGTGGATCTCCTCGAGGGGGGCCGCGAGCGACCGCACGAACTTGTCGATGTCGCGAGCCTTGGCACGCGGCCGTCCGCTGAGGCGAGTCATCAAGAGCGCGGGCACGTCGCAGCTGATGGCCCCCGGGTCGGAGGCGACGAGCTCGGGCGCCGGCACCGGGCTCTTCCGCAGTGTGTCGAGGATCTGTGCTTCACGCGTCACGACGTCCGGTTCCCGTTCCAACAGCGCGGGGTCGACGTAGCGGCGCAGCACGAGCTGGCGAGGTGGGCCGACGGCGTCCTCCACGTCGATCGCGTGGACCGCAGACGACGTCGCATCCGCGAGCTCGCGCACGTCGACCACCCGCGCGCGCGGACCGATCACCGAAGCGACCCATCCGGTGGCGCGCCGGGGAGCGCGTGCGCGCCGCTCATCGCGGTGGTCGGCGAGCGCCGACGAGCTGCTCCCCGCGTCGGCCGTGGATCGTGGAGGTGGCGTTCGGGAGCACACCCCGACGGTACTCAGCAGTTCGTGCCGGGCAGTCCAATCCGGGGGATTTCGCCGGGTCGATCGGGAGGAGGGGACCCGCGTTGGGGCCGTATGCCACGTCGCTCGTTCGACCAACCGGTTCGTGGCGTCCGCCGACGACCTGCGGTGACGCCGGGTCCGCCCTACGATCCGCGACCGTGAACGCCGACGACCTCATCCTCATCTCCGTGGACGACCACATCTGTGAGCCGGCCGACATGTTCGACGCCCACGTCCCGGCGGCGTACCGCGACGCGATGCCGGCGGTGCGTGAGCAGGAGGACGGGTCGCAGCAGTGGTACTACGGCGAGATCCCCGGCCGGAACCTCGGGCTGAACGCGGTGGCGGGCAAGCCGCCCGAGATGTTCAACGTGAACCCGACGCGCTACGAGGACATGCGGCCCGGCTGCTACCAGGTCGACGAGCGCGTGCGCGACATGTCGGCGGGCGGTCAGCTCGCAGGGCTGAACTTCCCGAACTGGACGGGCTTCGCCGGCCAGGTCCTGAATCAGGGTCCCGACCGCGACACCAACCTCGTGATGATCCGCGCCTACAACGACTGGCACATCGACGAGTGGTGCGGCGCGTACCCCGATCGCTTCATCCCCTGCGGGATCCTTCCGTTGTTCGACGTCGAGGCGGCGGCGGTCGAGGCGCGGCGGCTCGCCGCGAAGGGGTGTCACGCGGTGACGTTCTCGGAGAACCCGCTGGGGCTCGGCATGCCGAGCATCCACACCGACGCGTGGGACCCCTTGTTCGCAGCCTGCGTCGACACTGCCACCGTGCTGTGCTGTCACATCGGGTCGTCGTCGAAGGCCGCGTCGACCGGTCCCGACGCCCCACCGCCGGTGCCGATGCAGCTCTCGTCGGCGATGGCCATCTACACCCTCGGCGACCTTCTCTGGGCCGACTTCTGGAACCGGTTCCCGGGCCTGCGGTTCTCCCTCAGCGAGGGGGACATCGGCTGGATCCCGTACTTCCTCGCCCGGGCCGAGCACACGCTCGATCGCCACAACGGATGGATGCGCCACGAGCTGCCGCAAGGGTTGCGCCCGACCGAGCTCTTCCGCGAGCGCATCATCTGCTGCTTCATCAACGATCGGATCGGCGTGAAGCTGCTCGACGAGTTCAACACCGACAACCTGTGCTGGGAGTCGGACTACCCGCACTCCGACAGCTTCTGGCCGAACGCGCCCGAGACGCTCGAAGGGCTCCTGCGCGAGGTCGACGATGCAACGGTGCGCAAGATCGCCCACGAGAACGCGATCCGGCACTTCCAGTTCGATCCCTTCGCCACGCGCGCCCGGGAGGATTGCACGGCCGGTGCGCTGCGCGCCGAGGTCGGCGACGTCGACACGGTCACGCGCGTCGGCCGACCGGCCGACGACCGCGATGTCGAGGCCTGGAAGCAGATGACCGGTGGACGATTCGAGGCGAAGCGATGAGCGAGATCGCGGACTGCCTCGACGACCTCGACCGGCCGATGCTCCTCTCGGTCGCCCACGAGTACATGCTCCTCGGCATGCTCGTGAACCGCGGGCTGCTCCCGCAGGTCGTGCTCCAGACCGGAGGGTTCGACGAGATGAACGACGTCGCGATCGACCTCTGGATGGGTGCGAGCCCGATCTACACCGGTCGCATGCGCAAGCTGATGGGCATCGAGGGCGACGACGTCCCCGCGATCATGAAGGCGCTGCAGCTCGACGTCGGGTTCGTCCACGAGTACATGTCGGTGGCCTACCAGCTGATCGACGAGCACCACGCCGAGTTCTGGCTGAACCACTGCGGTGCACTCCTCGACGCCGAGCCGTTCGGCGAGGAGCGGGTCTTCGGGATGTGCCACACGATCGAGGACCCGACGTTCGACGCGACCGCGTACGCCACCAACCCGCGGGCGCGCATCCGACCGATCCACCGTCCACCGCGCACACCCACCGACCGGCACCCGCACTGTCACTGGACGATCGTCATCGATCCCGAGAACGATCCGGTCGGGCCGGCGGCGTTGACCCAACAGGTCGGCGACCTCCCGCTCGCGTCCGTGGCGAACGAGCGGGCCGTGGAGCCCGCACCCGAGGGGATGGTGGACTACCGGGGTTCGTTCGATCCGGACTTCCGACTCACGGCACTCTCGAACAGTGCACTGGCGGCCGTCGCGCGAGAGTTCCAGATGCAGTCCCATCTCCTCGTGAGCGCAGCAGAGCTCGCGCTCGCCCAGCGGTTCGATCCCGAGGTCGTTCGCTCGATGCTCGCGAAGCACTGGGTCGGCGTCGCGTGGCTCACGAGCGAGCGTCTCGCCGACCGACTCGGGGTACGCGACGGCGGTGCCGCCGGGGTCGCAGCCGTGCTGGCGTTGCAGGCCGACCTGCCGCCCGGCTTCGAGCGCGACGTCTCGGTCGAGGGCGAGCGCGTGCGGTGCGCACTCGCCACCTCGGTGCCGGGGCTCCTCGATCCCGCGCACCCCGGTTCGCCGGGCTTGCTCGCACGCGGTGAACCCAGCGGTCTCGAGGCGATGGCCCAGGGCGTCGACCGGCGGGCTCGACTCGACATGGTCACGGTCGACGACGACCGTGTGGTGGCGGAGTGGATCGTCGAGGGCGGCTCCGTCCCAGCGGTCGAGCCCGACGAGGTCGCGTTGATCCGGATGAGCCTCGCCGGCACCTGGGCGTTCCAGGCGCTCGACGCGCCGGGCTAACTTGAGCCGACTCGCTCCGAGGAGGCTCCCGTGTCCGTGTACGACATCCCGATCGCAAGCCTTGAGGGCACGCCCGGCAAGCTGGCCGAGCAGCAGGGCAAGGTCGCTCTCGTCGTGAACGTCGCGTCCAAGTGTGGCCTCACCCCCCAGTACGAGGGGCTCGAGAAGATCCACGAGCAGTACGCGGCCCAGGACTTCACCGTGATCGGGGTGCCGTGCAACCAGTTCCTGGAGCAGGAGCCCGGCTCCGCGGAGGAGATCCAGACCTTCTGCTCCACCACGTACGGCGTCACCTTCCCGCTCCTCGAGAAGATCGAGGTGAACGGCGACGCCAAGCACCCGCTCTACGAGGAGCTCGAGAAGACGGCCGACGCCGAGGGCGTCGACGGTGACATCCGCTGGAACTTCGAGAAGTTCCTGGTCGGTCGCGACGGCGAGGTGATCGCGCGCTTCGCGCCGCAGATCGAGCCGGAGGACCCTGCACTCGTCGATGCGATCGAGTCCGCCATCAAGAGCTGACCCGACGCACCGCCCAGTCAGCGTCTGAGGGCTATCGCGTTCTTCGGCGGGTACTTGCCGAAGCTGCGCAGGTGCTTGCCGATCCCGGTCGTGAACGCCTCGAGGTAGGCGAGCTTGCGGATCAGGTAGCTGTGCGTCTCCTTCGGGTCGAGGTAGAGGTTGTAGAGGCGCCCGTACGGGTACTTCTGCTCGACGCCCGAGAAGCCGCCGGGGCTCACGACATCGTGGTCGTCGTCGGAGATCGACGCGACCATCAGCTTGTACTCGCCGCAGCGGAGGGCGGAGAACATGGTCTGCAGCCAGTAGTAGTGGTACTTGCGATGTGAACGACCCTCCGGCGCGAGCAGGAACCCCGACTGGTCGATGCCGTCGATGAACCGGTCGTCGGGGACCGATGCTTCGGCGCCGGCGAGCGTGAGCATCGTCGGGAACAGGTCGGAGAAGTTGAAGAGCCCGTCGGACGCGTGGTCGGCGTCGATCATCCCAGGCCACGTGAGGATCGCGGGGACGCGCACGCCGCCTTCCCAGGTCGACCCTTTCGCGCATCGGAACGGGGTGTAGGCGGCGTCGGGCCACGTCTCCATCTCGGGACCGTTGTCGGAGGACAGAAAGATCATCGTGTGCTCGAGCTGGCCGGTCTCTTGCAGCACGGCGACGAGCCGGCCGACGATGTCGTCGAGCTCGATGATCGTGTCCTTGTAAGGGTGCTTCGCCGGTGACGATCCGAGGTACCGCTCCAGCGGGTAGTTGTCGAAGTGCGCGCCGCGGGTGTTGTGGTAGAGGAACCACGGCGCGTCGCCGTCGGCCATCCTGCGGACGAAGTCTTCGGAGTACGCGGCCCACTTGTCGTCGAGCGTGGAGAGCACCGGGATCGTGACCTCCTCGACGTCCTCCACGTCACCACCGCGGTCTGCGTGCACGAAGCACTTGTTGAACGGTTGGTTCTCGACCCACCTCGTCCGCTCCTCCGAGTACACGATCTCGGGGAAGAAATAGGGGTCGCGCCACTCCGAGTACATGTCGGAGACCGAGAGAAAGCCGTAGAAGTCGTCGAACCCGACGTGTTGGGGTTGCGATTCGCGGTTCTCGCCCATGTGCCACTTCCCGACGGCCTGGGTCGTGTACCCGGCGTCCGACGAGCAGCGACGCGATCGTGATCTCGCCCTGGAGGCCGCCCGGTTCGCCGTACATCGGAGGCCGCAGCAGTCCGTGACGCATCGGGAGCCGACCGGTCATGAGCGTCGCGCGCGACGGGCTGCACGACGGTTCGGAGTAGCACGAGGTCAGCAGGAGACCTGCTCGTGCGAGCTTGTCGATGTTGGGCGTCGGTGCCCCGACCGCGACCCCCCGCCGTAGCAGCCGAAGTCGCCCCAGCCGACGTCGTCGAAGAGGATCCAGCAGAAGTTCGGATTGCGGCCGTGTTGCGCGCGGTAGGCGTCGATCCGTTGACGCGCGGCCGCCACCTGTTCGGTGTGTGGGATGACGGGTTCGCGGTGCTCGGCGACGGCGGTGGTCTCGGCGACGATCGGATCGAACGGCATTGCCCGGAATGTAGTCAAATGGCCGTCCGACACCGACCGACGAAGGGGACGTCGTGACGGAGAACCCAACGGAACGGTTTGCTCGCAACCGCAACCGACCGCCGGTCGAAGCGGCGATGTTCTGGAACGGCGGTCCCGTGGAGGTCGCCGAGCGAACCTGGTTCGCCTCGTTGCTGAGCGGTGTGACGGCGTTCGAGACGGACGAGGGGCTCGTGCTCGTCGACACGGGGACGGCCGTGTTCGGCCCCCATCTCGCGCAGGAGATCCGTGAGGCGACCTCGGCTCCCGTCCACACCGCGATCTACACCCACGGCCACGTGGACCACGCGTTCGGCCTCGAGGCGTTCCTGGTCGAGGGGCAGACACCGCCGAGGGTCATCGGGCACCGGGCGATGCTCGCCCGCTTCGACCGGTACGCACAGACGACGAACCACAACCAAGCGGTGAACGAGCGCCAGTTCGGCGGCGCGGTGGGCGCGCGGCTGCCGGTCGACTTCGCGGCGCCGTCGATCCTGCCCGACACGCTCTACGACGACGAGCTCTCGATCACGGCGGGCGGCATCCAGTTCGAGCTCTTCCACGCGCGGGGCGAGACCGACGACCACACATGGGTGTTCTGTCCGGACCGCGGCGTGCTCTGCCCG
This sequence comes from uncultured Acidimicrobiia bacterium, assembly GCA_963809885.1. Classification (GTDB taxonomy): domain Bacteria; phylum Actinomycetota; class Acidimicrobiia; order IMCC26256; family PALSA-555; genus JALHSW01. The sequence goes on from CAWELA010000003.1 coordinate 196,369, forward strand.
GGCGACCTCATCATCTGGGCGGTCCCCAATGCCGGGAACCCGCAGAAGGTGCAGCGGTACCCCTGGGACTGGGCCGCGGCACTGCGAAGGATGGCGGCGAAGCAGCCACGGACCCTCGCGCCCGGCCACGGCGGTCCTGTCGTCGACGACCCCGAGCTCGTGCAGCAGATCCTGCTCGAGACCGCCGAGCTCCTCGAGGCGATCGTCACGCGCACGCTGGCGGTGCTCGAGGCCGGCTCGCCGCCTCACGTCGACGTGGTGCGATCGGTCGAGCTCCCGACGTCGGACGCGCCGTGGCTCCAGCCGGTCTACGACGAAGCCGAGTTCATCGTGCGGAACGTCATCCGCTACTTCGGCGGCTGGTACTCCGGCCGCCCCAGCGAGCTGAAGCCCTCACCCCGCGTGGTGGTGGCCGAGACGATGGCGCGACTCGCCGGGGGGCCGGCCGCGCTCGTCGCCGAGGCGCAACGACTCGCCCATGCCGGTGATCTCGCACTCGCGTGCCATGTCGCCGACTACGCACTCGAAGCCGTGCCGGAGGACGGGTCCGTCCAGGAGGCGGTGGCCGCGCTCTACGAGCGACGCGCCGAGGGAGAGACCAGCCTGATGGCGATCAACCTCTACCGTTCGGCCGCTGCGTACGCGCGCGAGGGTCGTCCGTACGCCTGAGCGGCGCTACTGCCGAGCGGCCTCGTCGGCCCGCACGCCGCGGAGCCCGAACCACGCGAGCTCCGACACCCACCGAGCCAGCACGGCCGCCTCCAGCGCGTTGCCGTCGTCGGTGAGCGCGTCACGGCTGGTCGCCTCGGCCACACCGATGAGCGCGTGGGCGAGGACCCGACGGTGCTCGGCGGTCCCGGGGATGTCGATCAGCTGGGTGATCGCGTCGGCTGTCTCGTCGAGGATGCGCTCGACGATCTCGGCGAACTCCGAGTCGTTGCGAGCCGATGCTCCGAAGAGCAGTCGAAACGCCGGCTCGTTCCCGGTGACGAAACGGAAGTAGGCGGTGAAGCCCGCCTCGACGCGTTCGCGTCCGCTGGTCACTGCTGACGTTGCGATCGCGAGCTCACCGAGCAGTTGGTGCCCGACGTCGTCGAGCAGCTCCACGAACAGCGCCCGCTTCGACGGGAAGTGCTGGTACAGCACCGGTTTGGTGACTCCTGCCGCCGACGCGACGTCGTCCATCGAGGTCGCGTGGAACCCGCGTTCGGCGAACACGCCGCAGGCGACGTCGAGGAGCTGTCGCCGCCGTTGCTCGGCGGGGAGACGGGTGGCCATCGACCGGAAGGGCTCAGACGCTCGACTTCAGCGGCATCACGTAGCGATCGGCGTGGTCGAAGTTCCGTGCGAAGAGCTCGTCGACGCGCGTCTTCTCGTCCGCGGTCAGCGGAAGCTCACTGGCCGCGGCGTATTCGACGATCTCCTCGACGCTCGTCGTCGTCGGGAGCACCGTCGTGAACGCCGGGTCGGCGAGGATCCCGGCCACCGCCGCCTGCCCGATCGTCCGACCGGTGCCCTCCCACAGGAACGAGAGGGTCGCGGCCTTCTCGAAGTTGTCGAGCATGTTGTCCTTGTTTCGGTGGGCGCGGTGGTCCCCGGGCGGGAAGACGGTGTCGGGTGTGACCCGTCCCGAGAGCGTGTCCGATGCGTGCGGGACGCGAGAGATGAGGCCGACGCGCCCTTCTCGCACTGCCGGCTCCCCGCGAACGTGAGGCCGGGCTCCTGTTCGAGGATGTTGAAGACCGTCTGGAGCGATGCGATGGGTCGCGTGCGCAACGCCTCGACGCCTTCCTCGACCCAGCCGATGGCCGGTCCGAGGGCGACACCGAGCTCGAGGATCTTGCCCTCGGCACGGAGCTTCTCGAGCTCGTCCCAGAGATCGTCGGCGAGGATCGGCTCGATGCGCGTGTTGTGGAGCTGGTAGAGCTCGACGCGGTCGGTCTGCAGGCGGCGCAGCGAGTCCTCGAGCTGCTTGCGGATCGAGTCGGGCCGCCAGTCGTGTGGCCGCTCCGACTGCCCGGGGAACTTCCGCTCGGCGTCGATGTCGTACCCGCACTTCGTCGTGATGACGATGTCGTCGCGCGAACCCTTGAGGAAGTCTGCGAGCAGCGTCTCGCCGACCCCGTCGGAGCCGTAGACCGGAGCGGTGTCGATGAAGTTGATCCCGGCGTCGAGGGCGGCGCGGAGGAGCGCCTCCTTGTCCTCGACCTCGCCCCACCAGTTGCTCGCGAGGGTCCAGGTGCCGAACCCGACTTCGGAGACCTCCAGGTCGGACTTGCCGAAACGGCGGTAGCGCATCGTCGAACTCCTCTGGCCGGTCGATGTACGAAGGACCGCGCAGGCCCACGGTAGATCCTGCCGAGATGGGGGATCGAACCCATCAGGGCCACTTCACCGGGTTCCGGGACCCGCGTCGTCCCGCCGTTCGTCGCGTTCGGCGGCCCGGACCCCGTACCCGAGCACGATCGGGATCGGGAGGATGACGATCGCCGCGACGAGGCCCACGATGGAGATGGTGACGAGCCAGCTCGGGAAGCCGGCCAGGACACCGGCCAGGAAGGCGACGATGGCCACGACCAGTGCGGTGTACCCGATGCGCTGCGCGATCTCGACCAGGTGGGCGATCCGCGCGCGGCGTTCGAGGATGGGATCGGGCTGCTCGGTCACCAGTCCGTCCAACCTACCGCCGACCAGATCACCCCGATCCGTCCGGGCAGGTCGGCGATGTCGAAGTGCTTCCGGAGGACCGTTCGGTTCGCAGCGGCAGCTGCCGAGTCCCGGCTCCCGACACCAGCAGCCGCGAACTCGGGCTCGTCGATCGACACGAACCGAAGTCCGAGCTCTTCGAGCTCTTCGAGCACGGGGTACCGGGCGACGGCCACGGAGCGCCCGGCGATCGTCGCCTCGATCACAGGGTTCCCGAATCCTTCCCAGCTCGATGGGAACGCGACGAGATCAGCGGCGGCGTACGCGTCCTCCGGCCTCGGAGCGCGGCCGACGGTCACCGGTATCCCCGCGTCGGCCACGAGTCGATCGAGCGTCTCGCCGAAGCCGTCCTCGGCCGGACCGGTGATCCAGAAGCGCACGACTCGATCGGGCAGCAAGGTCGCGACGTTCTCGGCGAAGCGGATCCCCCGACCCACCTCCTTCCTCGGGATCGCTCGCGTCGGTTGGAGGATGACGACGTCGTTGGGCGCGAAGCCGAACGCCCCACGTGTCGATCGCCGATCTCCGGGCAGCGGATCGAGATCGAACGCGTTCCGAACGAGGTGCGCCTCGATCCCGCGTCCCGCGAGGGCGCGTCGGGCGTGTTGATTGATCGTCACATGCACCGAGTTCGGGCGTCGGGGTGGGAACGACGTGAGGTGGGCCAGGTGCGCGCGTTCCCAGGGGAGGTCGTGGTGATGGAAGAGGACGCGTCCTCGGTGCTGTGCGAGGACGGCAGCCGCCGTCTCGGACGCCACCGGGTTGAGCGGGAGCGAGCACAGGTTCTCGACGACGACGAGGTCTGCGCCGGCGATCGCCGCGCTCAGCTCGGCGGGTTCGGGCTTCGCACCGTCCGGCGGTTCGATCTCGAGGAAGGGCAGCCACGTGTCGTCCGGTCGCAGGGCGTCGCCGAAGTCGCCCGCGATGCGTCGGGTGGTGAACCCGAGCTCGCGGATCGCCCATTCCCATTTGCGCGCCTCCACGGAGACGCCGTCGGCTCCACCGAGCCGGAAGGAGAGGAAGACCGCGGTCGGTGCGCTCACGGTCGCTCTGGGCGCGCAGGTTCAGGAATCGTCGCGGTCGGGCGCCAGATAGGGGAGGCGACGGTTCACCGCATCGAGCACGCTCCGCACCACGGCGTCGTCGGCGAGGTGATGCACGACCGCCGAGCCCGTCAGGTGGCGCTCCAGAGGCGGTTCGAGGAGAACCAGCGTGACGATCGCGAGCTCGGCCCCGCCCACGCGAGTGAGCTCGGCGCCGCTGACGTCGAGCCGTTCCGCCGAGGACTCGAGCTGGCGCAGCGCGTCGATCGTGGCGGATGCCACCAAGCGTGGTCGAGTCGCCGCAGCCATGACACCTTCTGCGAAGCCCGTCGCCGTCTCGTCGCCGTAGCTGAGCGAGACGCGGATGGAGGAGCGGATCCCGACGACGCTCGTCTCGATCGCGGCGATCCGCACACGGTTCTCGACGGCTGGAGCGTCTGCCACGGCCGGCCCGGTCCCGTTGGGCCCGAGCTGGACGACCGACACGATGCGGCGGTCGAGCTCGAGGCCGAAGGAGGCCAGCGCCACCGACTGAACGTCGCGGACCACCTGCTTGGGGTGCTTCCCGGTGTGAGCGAGGACGTGGATCTCGACCGGCCGGCCTCTGTCGTCGGCGACGATCCGAGCCGCGACCACGTCGGGCAGGCGACAGAGTTCCGTCTCGATCGACTCGAAGTCGAGTTCCGCCGCCAGGTCCTCGTCGCCCATGTCTGCACCCCAGGATTCGCGGGATTCGAAGAGAGACCAACCCGCGAAGGAGAGGATACGGACGACGTCGTGCTGTGACGCGGATCTAGCCGAACACGGAGAGTGGTCGGCGGGCCACGAAGGGTCTTGCGGATTCGCGCGATCACGGTGAGACTTGTGTGGCTCGTGAGGACGGGCGAGATACCTGAATCGCCTCGAAGGTGGTGGTCGACGAAGGGACGGAGCGGGCAGGACCTCGGCGACTTGGGGGGCTGAAGAGCCTCGAAGCGAAGCGTCACCTCATCGGCCACTAGCGAAGCCGGCGGGAGTTCCCTTTCTTAAAGGGGGGATTCGCTGTGAAGAAGGTGATTGCACGCATCGCCATTATCGGTTCGAGCATCACGGCGCTGCTGCTTGCTGGCGGCGCTAGCCGCATCTGGCGGTAGGCATGAGAAACACAGATGCCGAGGTCCTGCCCAGTCCGTCCCCCTGTCGAAGGACTCTGATGGCAGATCGACGAGACCGAGAGGACAGGCTCCTCACGCTGCTCTGTGTCGGTGTCGCGGGGGTCGCGCTCATAGCCGGTGTGCTTCTTGCGGTATTGGGTCCCGCCCCTGACCTGGCGGCTCTAGCCATCCTTGGTGCGCTGTCGGTGTTCGCCGCGAACACAAGTGTCGTGCTTCCCAATGACTCCGCTCTGAGCGCGAGCTTCATGCTCTGCCTCGCGTCCGTGGTCGTCTTCTACGGAGATGCCCAGTACCTCGGCCCACTAGTCGTTGGGGCCGCGGCCGGCCTCTACCTTCCTCATCTCCGTGAACGCGAGTGGAAGAAGGTTCTCTTCAACGCTGGAAGTCTTGGACTGTCGGCGCTTGGTGCAGCCGTCGTCTACTCCGTCGTTCCTCAGAACGTCCTCAGTTCGGTACCAGGTGAACTCGCTGCGGCGATTCCCGCCGCGCTGACGTACTCGCTCGTCAACTTCGCATTGTTGACCTGTGCGCTTTCACTTCAGACGCGGCGACCCCTTGCTTTGGTTGCCGACGAACTCTGGTTGGGCGATCTTCAGATCTACCCGTTTGCCTTGATGGGTGTACTGCTAGGCCGGCTTTACGTTGATGTCGGGGCGTGGATCATCCCGATGTTTGTTGCACCGATCTTGATCGCGAGAGCCGCCTTTGCCTCATATATCGCGCTCCGCGAAGCCCAGGAGGCCACCATCTCCACCCTTATCCGCGCGCTCGAAGCGAAGGATCGGTACACGGCTGGCCATGTCGAACGTGTCGCCAGGTTCTCCGAGCTCGTGGGTACCGAGATCGGGCTGAGGGCGGCGGAGCTGGAACGCCTGCGGTACGCCGCCCTGATGCACGACATCGGTAAGTTGATCGTGCCCAATCAGATTCTTAACAAGCCAGGGCGCCTCACCGAAGCGGAGTTCGCACGCATGCGCAGTCACGAGGGCGTGTCGGTCGAGCTCCTCCGCCGGATCGACTTCCTCGCGCCCGTCGCACCAAGTCTCGAAGCCGAGGCCCTCGGCGTCGCCGGTGGACCGATCGAAGCCCGGATCATCTCGGTCGCCGACGCCTTCGACGCCATGACGTCGACGCGGGCGTATCGACGTGCTCTCACTCAGGAGGTGTCGTTCGCCGAGCTCCGCGACAAGGCGGGAACGCAGTTCGACGGTGCGTGCGTGGAGGCCCTCATCGCGGTGATCGAGCGACGGGGTGAACGATACGGGGATGGCCACGAGACTGAGATCGCCGAGTTCGCCACCCCGCCACCCGTGGCCGGCACCGGTTCGGCCGGGCTCGGGAACCTCGAGGCGGAGCAGGAAGTCTCGACATGAACCGGACGAGGTGGGTGCTCGTCGTCGGTGCAGTCGGCATCGTCCTCACCATCGGAGCGGTGGTCCTCGGCTGCTCCTCCGTCATCTCGGACCTGATCATCCTCGGAACCGCGCTCGTGGTCGGCGAGCTGTTCGCGCTCCGTCCTGCGAACAGGGCACCCCTGCCGCTGTCGTTCGCGATCGTGGTCGTCCTCGTGCGCGCGGCCGACGTCGAGCAGTTCGTGGCGATCGTCGTCGCAGGCTTCCTCGTTGCGACCGTCATCCGAAGTGAGCCGAAGGGCCTGCTCGCGCGTTCGCTCCTCTACTTCGAACGTCTCGCGGAGGCCTTGGCAGCCGGCGCTGTGTACCACGCGGTGATCGACATCAGCAGCGGCCCCGACACTCGTGCCGTCGTGCTGGGAGCGTTGGCGGCGGCGGCAATCGTCGAGATTCTGATCGCCGATGTGGTCACATTCGTCCGCGAGCGGCGTATCGCACCGTTCCGGGCTCGCGGTGCCGACCTGGCACTCGTCACCTCCGGGATGCTGATGGCGGTCGGCTACGGAGGGATCGACGGCGACGGCCGTCTCGGGCTCTGGGGCCCGTTGCTGTTCTGCATCCCGCTTCTCGCCGCCTGGTACTCGTTCGAGCTCCTCGCGTCGACGCGGCGGAGCTTCCGGCAGACCGTTCGTGCCCTCGGTGAGGCACCTGAGCTGGGCGGCCTCGTCCGTGCAGGTCACGTCGACCACGTCGCCGAGCTCGCAATCGCGATGGGCGAGGAGCTCGACCTCCCCGACACCGAGGTCGCGAACCTGGAAACCGCGGCGCTCCTCCACCACCTCGGCGCCGTGTGTCTCGACGAACCGGTCGGCGACGAGCAGCTCGACGCCGGAGCCGTGGCGGAGGCTGGTGCCGCCATGTTGCGTGGGAGCGAGGCGCTGGCACCCGCGGGCGACATCGTTGCTGCTGAACCGTCGCTGCATCGGGCTCCTGGGATCACGAGCACGCCGCCGAGCGCGCTCGCGGGGCAGATCCTCAAGGTGGCGAGCGCGTTCGACGAGCTCACCGAGGGTGATCCGACGCACGCGGCCTGGGCGCTCGAGGCGCTGTACACCGGCCCCTTGTACGTCTACGACGGGCGCGTCGTCGGTGCGCTGGAACGCGTGCTCGAACGGCGCGGTTTGCTGGTCGCCCGCGGCTGACCCCCGTTCCGGGTGCCGCGACGCCGAGGCCGCCTGGTCCCGAAGAAGGCCAGCTCGCAGATCCCGACTCCGATGACGATGTCGCCGATCGAGAACACCTCGTCGAACGGTTCCGGCAGGACGATCGTGTCGCCGAGGAATCCGAGCAGGTCATCACTGCTCTCGGGCCGGTGCTTCACCGATTGTTCGATCGGCTTCTCGATCCGGTTGCCGTTGTTGTCGTTGCCCACCGCAGCCGTCGGCATGCCCTGGTTCAACCCGATGACGAGTGCGTTCAGCGCGACGCCGAACGCGATGACGCCGAATCCTCGTGTCGAGATGTTGACGAAGCAAAAAGAGAGGATCAGTGCGTAGGAGGCCATCAGCAGGCCGTAGCCGAGGGTCTCGATCTGGTCCTTCGGGATGTCGACGAACTCGAGCGCGATCTGGATCGCGAGCCCGGCGAAGAGCAACCAGACGCTGCTGATCTTGAGGCGTGCGAGCCGACGCGGGTCGCCGCGCGTCACGAGGACGACGATCGTCGCGGCGGCGAACGTGAAGATCAGGAGCCACACGGGAATGACGCTAGCGGGCGCCGCGGTTCGCGGGTGCCTACCGTGCCGCGGGACCCGAGCTCGAGTACGAAGTCATCGTCGGTTTCGCTCGCCTGACGATGAACCGTCCCGAGCGGCCGAACGCGATGTCGATCGAGGTCATGCTCTGGTCACTTCATCGTCGGAAGACACCGCGGAAGACGTGCGGCCTTCGCGGAGAGCGCGAACCGGCCAAGGAGGTCGCTGAGGGAAACGGGAGCGCGACGTCGTAGGTCGTGAGGTGTGACGCCGAATTTCAAGATTCACCCCATAGACATTGGGAATGCTCATCGGTATGTTCGGCCCACTTCTTGCAGCCCGCGTTGGGGCGGGGGACTTGGGGACGGCGCGATGGATGCATCGGGCGACGCAGCACCGGAAGAGCTCCACCTCCTCATCGCGCAGTACGGAGACGAAGCCTTCCGACTCGCTCGGCGGCTGACTCGCAACGTCGCGGAGGCAGAGGACATCGCCCAGACGGCGCTGCTGAACGTCCTGCGCCGCGCCGAGTACATCGAGGACGAGACCAAGGTTCGGGCCTACCTGTTGACCGCGGTGCGCAACGTGTGGCGGAACCACTTGCGCGCCAAGGCCGGGAGGCGCTTCGTTGGATCCGACGTCGCAGATCGCATCCCGTCGCAGGACCTCGGACCCGACGAGCAGGTGCTCACGGTGCTGGAAGCCGCGCTCGCACGCGGCGCCCTCGACACGTTGTCCAAGACGAGCCGTGAGGTGCTCGAGCTCCGATACATGGAGCACCTCGACTTCCACGACCTCGCAGAACGCCTCGGCATCACTCCGGTCGCGGCTCGGCAGCGAGCGCACCGAGCGCGCGAGGAACTGGTGAGTGCTTGCATGGAGCTGTCCGCGCGAACCGGCGAAGGGATCTGCCGACAAACGCGAGGGCGACTGGGTCGGTACCACCGGGGCTTGCTGTCGAAGGCCGTCCGCGCCGAGACGGCTCTGCATCTCTCCGAATGTGCGCCGTGCTCGTCGTGCTACGACCAGCTGATCGAGCTCTACGGGCACCGGATCGGCGAAGAGCGGCAAGACAAGTCATGACGGACGGGCGCACGGACGGCATGCTCATGATGTTGGAAGCTCGGCAGCCGAAGTGGCCTCGGCGATTTCGCGCCGTCGTTGGGGGCTGCATGGCAGTGCTCGCCTTCGGGATTGTCGGCGCGCTCGCTGCTGGTGATCTCTATGGCGGCTGGCTCCCTCTCCTGGTCCTGGCTTCACTCTTCGTTGGTGCCGAGCATCGAGATCGCCTCTTTGTCGATGAGACGGGCCTCAGCGGAAGCATTGCTGTTGCAACCGCCGCCGCTATGTACTTCGGAGCAGATGGACGAGCGGGAGGAGCCTTCCTCGTCTGTGCGGTGGGCGGCCTCTACGTCCCGCACCTACGGCATCGCGAGTGGTCAAAGATCGCGATCAACGCGGCGTGCTTTGGGCTTTCGGGAGTCGCATCCGCTGTCTTCGTGGCGCTTGTGGTTGATTTGGGTGCCGACGCGCTCGTTCTCGCGATGGCGGCTATTCCGACTTCCATCGTTTACTGGATTGTGAACAGCGCCCTGCTCTCGATTGCAACGACATCGCTTCGGGGTGGAAGCCTCATTAGAAGCACCATCACTCTTATCAAGTCGGACACGGTGATGCTCGTCTTTGCCGTCTGTGGTGCGCTGTGCGGTCTGGTCATGACTGAGATCGGGCCGTGGGTCGGGATCGCTGCCCTCGCCGCGTCGCTCGTCGCGCTCGACGTCTTCGTGCTGTCGGTGCCGGGTGGGCCTGCAGCGCTCCGATCCTCCTGGCGGATGGTGTTGACGCGGCTGTGTGCCGGCGGGGTCGCCGGGCTTCTGGCCGCCGGGGTGGCAGATGCCGTCGTCGCGCCCGCCTTGGGCGCGGCGACAGGCTTGCTCGCAGGCCTGGGAGTCGGGCTGTGTGTCGTGTGCCTGGTCGCGGCTGGGAGATTGCTGACGGCGGGCGCGGTGCTGGACGCCCGGCTGATGGTCGGCTTCGCGGTCGCAGAGCTTCCACTGCTCCTCATCGCGGCATGCTCGGGGGTCGTCGGGGCAGAGGTCGGTGCTGCCGCCGGCCTCGTGACCGCGTCGGCGCTCGTCGCCCTCGGGTCGGCGGTTGCCGTGTGGCGGCGAACCGGGCGGCCGTCCACGCGCGTCGACGACGATCTGCTCCTCGCCGCCGTGACCGAGGCGATCCTGGACGGGATGCCGGAGTCCCTGCCGCAACGCTGAGGAACGGCCCGATCCCCGACCGAGGGGTCGTGCGAGGATGAGCGGCATGAGCGATGCCCCGAACGACGGACGATCCAGTACGACCGGTGGCGGCGACATCCATGACTGGGGTCCGCTCGTCGACGACCTGACCGCTCGACGCGATCGCGCGTTGGAAATGGGGGGCGCGGATCGTGTCGAACGACAGCGGTCGCTGGGCAAGCTCACCGTCCGCGAACGGTTGGACCTGCTGCTCGATCCTGACACTTGGGTCGAGTACGGGATGCTCGCCGACAGCATGGACGCCGCGTATGCCGGGAGGTTGATGGCGGCCGACGGTGCGGTCACCGGGATCGGAGAGATCGATGGCCGCCGTGTCGCCGTGGCGGCCTACGACTTCACCGTCCTCGCCGGCTCGATGGGTCGCATCGGCGAGCAGAAGGTGAAGCGGATGCGCGAGCTGGCCGTGCGCCAACGGATCCCGATGGTGTGGCTCCTCGACTCGGCCGGGGCTCGGATCCAGTCCGACTCCGGGTCGACGTTCGCAGGAGCCGGTGACCTGTTCCGCGAGCAGGTCGCGATGAGTGGTGTGGTGCCGATGGTCGCCGCGATGCTCGGACACTGCGCGGCGGGAACCGCGTACATCCCGGGACTCGCGGACTTCGTCCCGATGGTGAAGGGCACCTCCTCGATGGCGCTCGGCGGTCGCCACCTCGTGAAGGCAGCGGTGGGGGAAGACGTCACCGAGGAGGAGATGGGCGGATCCGAAGTCCACGCCAAGATCTCGGGCTGCGCCGACCTCGAGGTCGCCGACGATGAGGAGTGCCTCCGCACGGTGCGTCGGTACCTGTCCTACTTTCCGTCGCACAACCAGGAGCCGCCGCCGACACGGGCCACGGAGGATCCGGTCGACCGGCGCGTGCCGGAGCTGTACGACATCGTGCCCACTGCTCCGAGGCGGGCATACGACGTGCGCAAGGTGGTCACGGCGATCGCCGACGACGGTGACGTGCTCTGGATCAAGCCGGACTGGGCGAAGAACCTGGTGACGGGGCTCGCGCGGATCGGTGGCTCCGCGATCGGAGTGGTGGCGAACCAGCCGATGGTGCTCGGCGGCGCGCTCGACGTGAACGCAGCCGACAAGGCGGCACGCTTCGTTTGGTTGTGCGATGCCTTCAACATTCCGCTCGTGTTCCTCCACGACGTCCCCGGCTTCATCGTGGGATCCGCGGTCGAGAAGCAGGGCATCATCCGTCACGGGGCCAAGATGCTCTTCGCGGTCAGCGAGGCGACGGTGCCGAAGATCAGCGTCGTCATGCGCAAGAGCTATGGGGCGGGCTACTTCGTGATGAACGGCTACGCGTACGAACCCGACTACTTCATTGCGTGGCCCACTGCTGAGATCGCGGTGATGGGTCCCGATGGTGCTGTCAGCATCATCCACCGTAAGACGTTGGAAGCCGTTCCAGAGGAGGAGCGCACGGCGCGGCGTCTCGAGCTCGCCGAGGAGATCCGTCAGAACATTGATCCCTATGTCGCCGCCGGGCATGGCCTCGTCGACGACGTCATCGATCCCGCCGACACCCGCCATGCCATCTGGCGCGGCCTCCAGGCCTCGCGCGACAAGCAGGTCGATCGTCCGTGGCGCAAGCACGGCGTGCTGCCCGTCTGAGATCGCCACGGCTCGGTTCCCGGTATTGGCGCGTGTGGCTCGCCACGTCGCTGTCCAACCTCGGCGACGGTGTCACACTCGTCGCGATGCCGCTCCTCGCGGCATCGTTCACGCACGATCCGATCACGATCGCGGGGATCGGCGTCTTCACGCCCCTCGCGAAGATCGTCGTGTCGCTGGGCGGCGGGGTCCTCGTCGACCGGAGCGACCGTCGCCGCCTGATACTCGGGGCCGACGTCTTGCGCCTGCTCGTCATGGGCGCCTTCGCGGCGCTCGTCGTCGCAGATCAGGTCTCGTTCTTCATGGTGTACGCCGTGGTGTTCATCCTCTCGATCGGCGAGTTCCTCTACGACACGTCGGTGACGGCAGTGGTGCGGGACGTGGTGCCGAGCGGCCGTCTGACCACGGCCAACGGTTGGCTCTACGCGGCTGAGGATGGCGCGCAGGACCTCGCGGCTCCCCCGTTGAGCGCGGCGCTCTTCACCTTGACGGCCTGGCTGCCCTTCGTCGTCGACGCGGCGAGCTTCGCCCTGTCGGCGGTCCTGGTGCTGACGTTGCGCGGCTCGTTCCGGGCCGAACGGCCGGCCGAGCCGACATCGATCAGGGTGGAGCTCCGCGACGGTCTCCACTTCATCCGGCGACGCCCCTTCTTCCGTGCGGCGACCGCGGTGTGGACGACCCTCGGGTTCGCGCTGGGCCTTGCCCTGGCGACGCTGGTGCTGTTCGTGCTCGAGACGCTCGACGGCGGGTCCCTCGAGTTCGCGGTCGTCGTCACCGCCGGCGCGGTCGGCATCGTCGCCGGGAACCTGTTCGCAGGCCGGCTGGAACGCCGCCTGCGTCCGGCGGGCCTGTTGGTCGGCGCGGTGACCGTCGGAGGTCTGGCGCTGCTGGCGACGGGTGCGGCACCGGCCCTCGCCGTGGCAGCCGTTGCCCAGGGGATCTGGGGCGCGGGCTTCGCGCTCGCGAACACCGAGATGGTCAGCATCCGCCAGCGGCTTGTTCCCGACGCACTCCTCGGTCGGGTGACCGGGGTGTTCGGTCTCGTCAGCAGCGTCGGGATGGTGCTGGGTGTGGTCGCGGGCGGCGTGCTCACCGACCTCGGTACGCCCCGGGTCCCGCTCCTCGTGGCCGGCGTGGTGCAGCTCGCCGCAGGGCTTGGTTGGTGGCTCCTGCTCCGCGTCTCGGGTGGGGTGGATGCCGGGGCGCGGCCGGACGACGGGGTCGCCGCCTCCTGACCGCTACGCTGCCGCGCGATGCACGAGATCCGCGCCGAGATCACCGCGAACGTCTGGCAGGTCAGCGTCGACGAAGGGCAGCTGGTCGCCGAGGGCGACGAGCTGGTCATCCTCGAGTCGATGAAGATGGAGATCCCGGTCGTCACCGAGGTTCCCGGCGTGGTGCGTGAGCTCCACGTGGCGCCCGAAGATGTCGTGCAGGAAGGCGACGTGATCGCGCTCATCGACGAGTCCTGACGTGCCGATCGCCTGGGAGGCCCAGGGTGCAGTAGGCATCGCGCGGATCGACCGACCGGAACGCCGGAACGCCCTCAACGCAGAGCTCTGCTCTGAGCTGCTCGCGAAGCTCCAGGAGCATCCCGACCTGGGGGCGGTCGTGATCGCGGGAACCGGCGACCGTGCGTTCTGCGCGGGCGCCGACCTCGGTCGACGCGCGGCAGACACTGAAGGAGGGGAGCTCGAACACGGTGGCGGCGACACCTTCCGACCCGCGTTCGAGGATCTGCTCGACGCCATCGTGGACTACCCGGCACCCGTGATCGCAGCCGTGAACGGTGTCGCGCTCGGCGCCGGGATGCAGCTCGCCGTCGCGTGCGACGTTCGTGTCGTCGCCCCGGGTGCGAAGTTCGGGATCCCGGCCGGGCGGCTCGGCGTCGTGATCAGCGCGGCGAACGTCCGCCGCCTCGTGCTCGCCGTCGGGCAACCCACGGCACGCGACGTGCTCCTCACGGCGCGGAGTCTGGACATCGACGAAGCGGAGCGGTTCGGTCTCGTGCAGCGTCGTGCCGCGGATGCGTTGGCGGCGGCGACGGAGCTGGCCGCGGAGGTCGCCGACTTGGCGCCGCTGAGCGTGCGCGGACACAAGCACGCGTTGAACGTCGTGAGCGCGTCGATCGGCATCTCGACGGAGGACCTCGAAGAGCTCCGCCGTCGCGAGACCGAAGCGTTCGCGAGCCGAGATCTCCAGGAGGGGCTCGCAGCCTTCGCGGAGAAGCGGCCGCCGACGTTCGAAGGCCGTTGACGGACGCCGCTCAGTAGTTCGCGGGCAGCACTCGTTCGAGGTACGAGTAGAAGAAGAAGAGCGCGACCAGGAAGGGAATCGCCCCGATCAGCCACGTGGTCCAGCGCGGGTGGCGATGGAAGAACAGCCACCACAACAGGCCGATGAGCAAGACGATCAACCCGCTGAGGACCGTCGGGAGCTTCGAGTCCGACTCGCCTGACAGGCCCTCGTCGTTCAGCGACGTGGTCTTCCCGAGCCCGCGCGACGGCGGGAGCGGCGTCTGGTTCCCAGGGAGCTGGGCCTTGACCACCAACCGTTGCGCAGCGGAGAACTTGGGATTGCAGGTCGTGAGCGTGAGCGTCGTCTCGAAGCCCTGGTTCGGGTCGGTCGCGGAGACCGGGGTCGGGTCGATGACCTCGATGGCGCTCGGCGCGACGATCAGCTGCTCCGTCATCTCGTAGCGGAAGCTGCCCTGGAGCGTTCGGATGAGGATCACATCGCCCGGCACGAGCTGGTCAAGATCGCCGAACGGCGCGCCGTAGGTCGTGCGGTGCCCGGCGATGGCCGCGTTCCCGACCTGTCCCGGCAGCGGCGTGTCCGGATAGTGCCCGGGCCCCTTGCGGAGGTCCTCGCGGGTCACGCCGTTGACGACGATCGAGTCCACGCCGATCTTCGGGATCCGAATGCGGGCGATCGCCTCGCCTTCGGGCGGCGGGGGTGGCGCGGGCTCCGTCGTGGTCGCGGTCGTGGTCGTCGGCGTCGATTCCGGCGCACCGGGGCTGCTGCTCGAAGTGGTCGCCGAGGAACCTTGGCCCTCGTCGTGGAGCTTGGCGTTGAACTGCTGCGAGAGCCGGTCCTGCTCGCGGGAGGTGTAGATGCCCGTGCCCCAGAGCTGATACGCGACGAAGAGGAGGATGAGGATTCCCACGGTGATGAACGTGCGCCCGATCGCTCCTACGACACGCCTCACGGGCCTGATCCTACGGGCCAATCGGTGGCAGCCCGAGCCGCACCGCAGCGCCGGCCGCGCGGGTTCGCCGGGGGGCGAAGCCGCTTCGTACACTGCGATTCGCTCCCGGTCGAGCAGCGAGCGTCCCGAACGGTGACGCCCGGTCTCCGGTCCGTCGAGCGAGCGCGACCGTGAAGGAGGCGCTTGTGCAGCCCGTCGTCCGTCTCCGATCCGCCGTGTGCCTCCTCGGCCGATTCCCCGCGCTCGCCGGGGTGGATCTCGACGTGGCCGAGGGCGAGGTGGTCCTCCTGTCGGGGGGCAACGGCGCGGGCAAGACGACCCTGCTCCGGGTGCTCGCCGGGCTCCTGCCGCTGCACTCCGGTGAGGCCGAGGTGCTCGGACATGACCTCACCAGTGATCGGCGATCGCATCGCCGCGAGCTGTCGCTGGTCGGTCACGAGACCGGCTGCTACGACGACCTGACCGTCCGAGAGAACCTCCGGTTCTCCGCCCGCGCCGCGGGTGCCGATGACGCGGCCGTGGACGCGGCGCTCGAGCAGCTCGGGCTCGTGCCGCTCGCCGGGATCCTGCACGGCAAGCTCTCCGCCGGGCAGCGGCGTCGGCTCGCCCTCGCCGTCGCGCTCGCACGCGCACCCCGTCTCCTGCTGCTCGACGAACCTCACGCCGGGCTCGACGCCGACGGCCGCGAGGTCCTCGACGCGCTGTTGCGGCCGGCGGCGTCGAACGGCCGCACGGTGCTGCTCACGTCTCATGAGCTCGAGCGCACCCGAGCGCTCGCCGATCGCGAGGTCGTGCTGCAGGCGGGCCAGGCGATCGGCGCGGTCGAGCGCGCACCGGAGCCGGTGACCACGTGAACCTCGTCCAGGAAGCCGCGCTCGTCGCCGGAAAAGACCTTCGGATCGAGACCCGCTCACGGGTGACGCTCCAGCAGGTGCTCCCGTTCGGGCTCATCGTGCTGCTCCTGTTCGCGTTCGCCCTCGATCCCGATCGTGGTGTCCTCCGGCGGGTCGCACCGGGGCTCTTCTGGGTCACGGTGCTGCTCGGAGCGCTGCTCGCGGTCTCGCGCGCGTTCACCGTCGAGTCGGAGAACGGCGCGATCGACGCCTTGCGGCTGTCCGGCCTCGACCCGTCGGGGGTGTTCCTCGGCAAGGCCGCGGCCATCGCCGTCGAGCTGGCGGTCCTCGAGACGGTGCTGGCGGTCGGGGTGGTCGTCCTCTTCGACGTCGGCATCGCTTCGGTCGGGCCCCTCGTCCTGGCGACGATCGCCGCGACCGTGGGCGTGGCCGCCACCGGTACCCTCTACGGCGTCCTCGCGGCCGGACTGCGAGTGCGTGAGACCCTGGTGCCGGTGCTGCTGCTTCCCGTGGTGTCGCCGGTGCTGTTGGGAGCAACGCGCGCGTGGGAGGCAGCGATCGACGGCGTTCCGTCGGACGCGTGGCCGTGGATCGGGTTGCTCTCGATCTTCGCCGTGCTCTACGTGGCCGTGGGGATGCTCGCGTTCGGGCCCCTGCTGGAGGAAGCATGACGCTGCTGAAGCCGGCGCTGAGTCGAGCGCTCGGGTTGGCGACGCTGGTCGCGGTCGTGGTGCTCGCCCTGTTCGGGCTCTGGGGTGCGCCACCCGACAGCGTGCAGGGCGACGCGCAACGGTTGATGTACCTCCACGTCCCGGCCGCCTGGATCGCGTACCTCGCCTTCGGCGTGACCGCGATCTGCTCCGCCCTCTGGCTCTGGCCGCGCACGAGGTCGGAAGTCTGGGACCGGCTCGCGGGCGCATCCGCGGAGCTCGGCGTGATCTTCACCGGCCTGACACTGGTGCTGGGCTCGCTGTGGGGCCGACCCGTGTGGGGCGTGTGGTGGGCCTGGGACGCGCGGCTCGTGACCACCGCGGTCCTCTTCTTCCTGTACCTCGGATATCTCGCACTCCGCCGCGTGCCGGCGTCACCGGACGCGCGCGCGAAGCGTTGCGCGATCGCGGCACTGATCGCGTTCGTCGACGTGCCGATCGTCCACTTCTCGGTGACGTGGTGGCGGACGCTCCACCAGGAGGCCACGGTCTTCAACCCCGAGCTGAAGGCCAACATCCATGGCGTGATGGCGTTCACGCTCTGGTTCGGCGTCCTCGCCTTCACCCTCCTCTACGTGTACCTGCTCGATCGGCGCTACCGGCTGGCCGTCCTCGAGGACGACCTCGAGGAGCGTGAGCTCGAGCAGGCGATCGCGGCGCGCGTCGCAGGCGCGGGGACGACCGGCGCGGGTGCCACGCCGATGGACCCGACCGGTGACAAGGTGCCGGCGGAGGCCGCGCCGTGAGCGACGTCGGGTACGTCGCGGCCGGCTGGCTGCTCACCGGTGCCGTGCTCCTCGCGGTACTGGCTCCGGGTGCAGCAGCGGATCCGCCGCGCCGAGCGTCTCGAGCGTGATTCGTGACGGATCGTCGTCGTCGGCGGACCTGGTTCGCCGTCGGGCTCTGCGGCGTCGCCGTCGTGGCGATCGTCGTGCTCGCCGTCGTGCTCTCGGAGAACGTCGTCTACTTCCGCACGGTCTCCGAGGCCGTCAAGCAGCACGGCTCACAGGGTGAGGATCGGTTCCGGCTCGCGGGAGCAGTCGTGCCCGGGAGCGTGCGCGAGACGGCCAAGGGTGTGAGGTTCGACGTCACTGACGGCAAGAAGACCGTCGCGGTCGACCACGACGGCGACCCGCCGGAGCTCTTCAAAGCCGGCGCGCCCGTGGTGTGCGAGGGACGCTGGGAGCGCGACAGCCTCACGTTCGCATCGGACCGGATCATGATCCGGCACGGCAGCGAGTACACGCCGCCGAAGGTCGATGCTCGAAAGGCGCCCGACGCCGCGTGAAGGCTTCGCTCGGGGTTCTCGCGCTCGCGTTCGGAGCGGCGTTCGCCGCGATCGGCATCGTGACGCTCGCGCTCGGCATCCGGCGGCACGACGAGTCGCTGCGTGCGCCTCGGGCGCCGCTTCGTGTTCGGTGTCCTCGCCGCCGGGATCGCAGCCGTGCTGGTCATGGAGTGGGCGCTGCTGAGCCACGACTTCTCGCTGCAGTACGTCGCCGACAACAACGCGCGTGGCACGCCGCTCCTGTTCACGATCACCGGGCTGTGGGCTGCACTCGAGGGTTCGATCCTCCTCTGGCTGCTCGTGCTCGGCGGCTTCCTCGCGTTCGCCGCGCACAAGTTCCGTTCACGAGCCGCGGACCCGCTCGTCGCGTGGGCCACGCTCGTCGGCCTCGCCATCGCGTTGTTCTTCTTCGCGCTGGTGCTCGGACCGGCGAACCCCTTCAAGACGCTCGACGTGATCCCGTCCGACGGAAACGGGCCGAATCCGCTCCTCCAGAACCATCCGCTCATGGCGTTCCATCCGCCGATGCTCTACCTCGGATACGTCGGCTTCACGATCCCGTTCATGTTCGCGATCGCAGCGCTCATCACCGGCCGGTTCGGCGAGGGTTGGCTCGCCGACACGCGACGGGCGACGCTGGTCGCCTGGGGATTCCTGTCCGTCGGGCGTCCTGCTCGGCGCCTGGTGGAGCTACGAGGTCCTCGGCTGGGGCGGGTACTGGGCGTGGGACCCGGTCGAGAACGCGTCGTTGCTGCCCTGGCTGACCGCGACCGCGTTCATCCATTCGGTGATCGTGCAGGAGCGGCGCGGGATGCTCCGCGTCTGGAACCTCTCGCTGATCGTCGCGACCTTCTGTCTGACCATCCTCGGGACGTTCCTCACCCGATCCGGCGTCATCAACTCCGTGCACTCGTTCACCGAATCGGCCATCGGGCCGTGGCTGCTGGCGTTCCTCGCGTCTGGTCGCGGCGACCGGGATCGGGCTGATCGCCTGGCGCGGCGACGCGCTGCGCGCCCCCGGTCGCCTCGACTCGCCGGTGTCGCGCGAGTCGGCGTTCCTCGTGAACAACCTCCTGTTCGCGGGGCTCGCCTTCGTCGTCCTCCTCGGGACGGTGTACCCGCTGCTGGCGGAAGCGCTGCAAGGTCGACGCCTCTCGGTCGGCGAGCCGTACTTCGACCGCATGACCACACCGATCGGGATCGCCCTGCTCTTCCTGATGGCCGTCGCGCCCGGCGCTGCCCTGGCGGGTGACCAAGGGCGAGGTGCTCCGGCACCGGCTCATCGTCCCCGCCTGGGTCGGCGGGATCGCGATGGTCGCCGCGCTCGTGCTCGGAGCGCGCGGCGATCACGGATCTCCTCGTCTTCGGTCTCGCCGCCTTCGCGCTCGCCGCGATCGTCCGGCAGTTCTACGTCGGAGCCCGCGCCCGCCGGGCCGCGCACCAGGAGGGCTGGGTCCTCGCGACCGGCCGGGCGATCCGGGCGAACCCCCGGCTCTACGGCGGTCTGATCGTCCACGTCGGCGTGGTGCTGATCGCCGATCGCCCTCGCGGCGTCGAGCTCCTACTCGACGAAGCAGGAGGTGCGCCTCGCGAAGGGGGAGTCGGCGACCGTCGACGGGTACCAGCTCACGTACCTCGGCTCGCAGGTCAGCCGCGACGGACCAGAAGCGGGTCGTGAAGGCGCGCATCCGGATCGAGCACGACGGTGACGATCTCGGTGTCTACGCGCCCGCCGTCAACATCTTCCCGAACTCGACGAGCGCGATCGGTACTCCGTCGGTGCGCACCGGGCTGCTGCGCGACGTCTACCTGACGTTGGTGTCGTCGCCGACCGACGGGGGGCGGATCACCCTCGGCGTGGCCGTGAACCCGATGGTGGTGTGGCTCTGGATCGGGGGCGGATTCCTCGTGGTCGGGACCGTCGATCGCGCTGCTGCCGGTCCTCCGGCGGCGGCGCACCGAGCGCGCCGGTCGTCCAGCCGCCCGAGACCGCCGAACCGGATCCGGTGCCGGCATGAAGCACCCGGCTCGGTGGATCGCGCTGACGGTCGCGGTCGTCGTCGCGGTCGTCGGCGTGGTGCTGGCGACCCAGGTCGGGACGGATCCCGCGTGCCGACACCACGACGAGTCGGCTGGTGGGCAAGCCCGCGCCCGAGCTGCGCCTCCGCGACCTCGACGGGAACCTGGTCGACGCGGGCACGCTCGCCGGCAAGTCCGTGATCGTGAACTTCTGGAACAGCTGGTGCGTCCCCTGCCAGGAGGAGCTGCCCGCGCTGCAAGAGCTTCGCCGCGCGCCACCGCGACGATCCCGACGTCGCGATCGTCGGAATCGTTCGGGACGACACCAAGCGAGCGGCTTCGCGGTACGCGAAGGCCGAGGGCATCGACTGGATCGATCGTGATGGATCCCGGTTCCCGTGCCGCGCTCGACTTCGGGACGCGTGGGCAGCCGGAGACCTTCGCGATCTCGCCCGACGGCTTCGTCGCAGGTGCCCAGATCGGTCCGGCGAGCGCGAGCTCGCTCGAGCAGATGCTCGCCGCTGCTCGTGGGCAGGCGGGTTGATCGGTGCGGCGGATCCTGCCGTGGGCGGCGCTCGGTGTGGTGGTCGTCGTCGTGCTCGCGTGGGCGGCCTGGCCGGACGGCAGCTCGACGACGCCGCGTGATCGTGCGCGCGACCTCGCCACGCGAGCTCCGGTGCCCGGACTGCGAGGGTCTCTCCGTCGCCGACTCGTCGACGAGCAGTGCCCGGGCGATCCGGAGCGACCTCCGCCGCCGGTTCGAGGCGGGCGAGACGACCGAGCAGGTCCGTCAGGCGTACGTCGAGCGCTACGGGGAGTCGATCCTGTTGAAGCCGGAGGGCAGTGGCCTCGGCGTCCTCGTGTGGGGGCTGCCGGCGGTGGTGCTGGTGCTCGGTGCCGGCGGGCTGGTCCTCGCGTTCGCGCGATGGCGTCGCGAGCCGCAGCTGCACGCCACCGAGGCGGACACTGCACTCGTCGACGAGGAGCGGCGAGGGGAGGAGGGATGACCGACCCGTCGCGGGAACAGCTCGAGGCAGAGCGCGACTTCCTCCTCAAGTCGTTGGACGACCTGGAGGCCGAGCGAGCCGCCGGAGGGATCGACGAGGAGTCCTACCAGGCGTTGCACGACGACTACACGGCCCGGGCCGCCGCGACCATCCGGACGCTCCGCGACGGCGTCGACGCGCGTCCGGCCGGTGCCGGGACATCGTGGCGCCGGCGCGGAGTTGGTCATCGCGGGCGTCGCGGCGTTCGCGGTCGCAGCCGGCCTCACGCTGGCGTACGCGCTCGGCGCCCGGCTCCCGGGCCAGACGGCGAGCGGAAACGCGCAGAGCACCAGTGCCACGGTCAGCAGCGAGACGCGGCGCGGCACGGCTCGAAGCCGCGGTGAAGGCGAACCCGGACGACGTCGCGAGCAGGCTGCTCCTCGCGCGGTACCTCGAGTCGGCCAACGACCTCTCCGGGGCGTTGGAGCAGTACGACACAGTGATCGGCATCGATGCCGAACAACGCCGAGGCGTACGCGCAGTCGGGCCGTCTGCTGTACCTCACCGCGGGTCAGGCGCCCGCGGCCGACGCCGCCCTGCTCGTCGCGAAGGCATCGGAGCGGCTGGACCGCGCGATCGAGCTCGATCCCGAGTATGCGGACGCCCGGTTCTTCCGTGCGATCGTGCGGGCCAACGAGTTCGCGGACTTCGCGGGCGCCCAGGCCGATCTCCAGCGGTACCTCCTCGCTTCCCCGAACGGTACCTTCGCGGGGCAGGCTCGCCAGCTGCTCGCCGATGTGACGGAAGCGCTCGACCCGTCCGTCACGACCACGTCCGATCCGACCCGCAAGTGACAGAAAGGCACGACGACATGCCCGACCAGCCCGAAGCCCAGACCGATGCGAGCAAGATGTACCGCACGACGATCACCACCAACCGCGGCACGATCGTGATGGATCTCGATCCCCAGCTCGCGCCGAACTCGGTGAACAACTTCGTCGGGCTCGCCCGGCAGGGGTACTACGACGGGCTCACGTTCCACCGGGTGGTGCCCGACTTCGTGATCCAGGGTGGTTGCCCCCAGGGCAGCGGTACCGGTGGACCGGGCTACAAGTTCGCCGACGAGCCGGTGCAGGGCGAGTACGTCCTCGGTGCGGTCGCGATGGCGAACGCCGGGCCGAACACGAACGGATCGCAGTTCTTCATCACGATCGACGACTGCACCCGAAAGCTGAGCAAGGACTACAACCTCTTCGGCTTCGTCGTCGAGGGCATCGACGTCGCGCAGGCCACCACGGTCGGCGACGTGATGCAGACCGTCGTCGTCGAAGAACGCGACCGGTAGGCGGCTCGGGCGTCTCGAATGGGGTTCTTCGACCGGAACCGTGAGGATCTGGTCCGGCGGGGCTACTCGCCGGACCGGCTCCCTCCCGGTCAGTACTTCACCGATCGGTTCCCGGTGCTGCACGTCGGTGACGTCCCGGTCACGGATCTGGCATCGTGGGACCTGCGGCTGTTCGGCGCGGTCGCGCAGGAACGGCGTCTGTCATGGGACGAGCTGCGCGCACTGCCCGAGGCTCAGGTCGTGTGCGACATCCACTGCGTCACCAAGTGGACCAAGCTCGACACCGAGTGGTCGGGCGTGCGCTTCCGGGACGTCATGGCGGTCGTCGACGTCGACCCGGCGGCCGACACGGTGATCGCGCACGCCGACGGCGACTACACGGCCAACATCCCGCTCGACGCGCTGCTCGACGACGACGTGCTGCTCGCTTGGGGCTACGACGGCGAACCGCTCGACGCCGACCACGGCGGTCCGCTCCGACTGCTCGTCCCGAAGCGGTACTTCTGGAAGTCCGCGAAGTGGCTGCGCGGCCTCGAGTGGCACGTCGGCGACACGCCCGGGTTCTGGGAGCGCAACGGGTACCACAACGACGCCCTGCCCTTCCTTGAGCAGCGCTACTGGGGCGACTGAGCCCGGGCCCTCTGGGCCGCCGCGGACCGGGTCGGCGAGGACGCCAGATAGCCTGCGAGGGCATACCCCTCGTCCCCGGAGAGCACACCGATGGCCGAAACGCAGGTCGGGCCCACCACACCCATCTCCCTCATCGAGGCGCTGTACGGCCGTTACCCCACGGCGGTCGGGACAGGGAAGTACCGCCTCGGGCGGCCGATGACCTTCGCCGAGAAGGTGCTCATCGCCCACGCGGATGACCCCGAGACCGTCGGGCTCGAGCGCGGTGTCGACTACGCGGACTACCGGCCGGACCGCGTCGCGATGCAGGACGCGACCGCCCAGATGGCGCTGCTCCAGTTCATGACCGCGGGCCTGCCGCAGGTTGCGGTCCCGTCGACCGTCCACTGCGACCACCTCATCCAGGCGCGCGTCGGCGCCGACGCGGACCTCGAGAACGCGATCGACAACAACGCCGAGGTGTACGACTTCCTCAGCTCGGTGTCGCAGAAGTACGGCCTCGGCTTCTGGAAGCCGGGTTCCGGGATCATCCACCAGGTCGTCCTCGAGCAGTACGCGTTCCCCGGGGCGATGATCATCGGGACCGACAGCCACACACCGAATGCAGGTGGACTCGCGACGGTGGCCATCGGGGTCGGCGGCGCCGACGCCGTCGACGTGATGGCCGGCTGGCCGTTCAACACCCGCGTCCCGCGCCTCATCGGCGTGCACCTCACCGGGAAGCTCTCGGGCTGGGCGGCCGCGAAGGACGTGATCCTGAAGGTCGCCGGCATCCTGACGGTGAAGGGTGGCACCGGTGCGATCGTCGAGTACTTCGGGCCGGGCGCGGCATCGATCTCCGCCACCGGACGCGCCACGATCTGCAACATGGGTGCCGAGATCGGCGCGACCTGCTCGCTGTTCCCGTACGACGAGCAGACGCGCGGCGTACCTCAAGGTGACGCGCCGCGAAGAGGTCGCCGACCTCGCCGACTCGATCGCCGAGCACCTGCGCTGCGACCCCGAGGTCGAGGACGACCCCGAGCGCTACTTCGACCGGGTGATCGACATCGATCTCGACGAGCTCGAGCCGCACCTGGTCGGTCCGCACACCCCCGACCTCGACCGGCCCGATCTCCGACGTCAAGCAGGCCGCGCGCGACGAGGGATACCCGCTCGACATCTCGTACGCGCTCGTCGGCTCGTGCACGAACTCGTCGTACGAGGACATCGGCCGCGCCGCACATGTCGCGCGCCAGGCGAGCGGCGCCGGGCTGAAGGTTCGCACCCCGCTGCTCATCACGCCGGGGTCGGAGCAGGTGCGGGCCACGATCGAGCGCGACGGCCTGCTCGAGGACCTCGAGGCGATCGGCGCGACGGTGCTCGCGAACGCGTGCGGTCCCTGCATCGGACAGTGGAAGCGTGACGACATCGACAAGGGCGAGGTCAACACGATCGTCTCGTCGTTCAACCGGAACTTCCCCGCGCGCAACGACGGCAACGCCGCGACGTTGTCGTTCATCGGATCGCCGGAGACGACGGTCGCCTTCGCGCTGAGTGGCCGCCTCGACCACGACTTCGTCCACGAGCCGCTCGTCGGTGATGACGGCACCGAGCTGCTGCTCCAGCCGCCGACCGCCGACCAGCTCCCGGCGAAGGGCTTCGACCCCGGGAAGTCCGGGTTCGTCGCGCCGGCCGCGGACGGTTCGGGAGTCTCCGTCGTCGTGAAGCCCGACTCGGAGCGCCTCGAGCTGCTCGAGCCGTTCCCGGCCTGGGACGGCGAGGACTACCACGGGTTGCGCGTCCTGATGAAGGCGGTCGGCAAGTGCACGACCGACCACATCTCGCCGGCCGGGTCCGTGGCTCAAGTACCGCGGGCACCTCACCAACATCTCCAAGAACCTGTTCATCGGCGCGAACAACGCGTTCGCACTCGACGAGCCGGGCCAGGGTGTCGACGTCCGCGACGGTTCGGTCGATGCCGCTCCCCGACCTGGCCGCGGCCTACAAGCAGGCCGGGATCGACTGGGTCGCGATCGGTGACGAGAACTACGGCGAAGGGTCGTCCCGGGAGCACGCGGCGATGGAGCCGCGCTACATGGGCGGCAAGGCGATCATCGTCCGTTCGTTCGCGCGGATCCACGAGGCGAACCTCAAGAAGCAGGGGGTGCTGGCGCTCACGTTCCAGAACCCCGACGACTACGAGCGCATTCGGGTCGACGACGAGATCGACATCGTCGGGCTCGCGTCGTTGGCCCCGGGGGACCCGGTGCAGGTGGTCATCCGGCACACGAACGGTCAGATCGACGAGATCTCGACCGTGCACACGATGTCGGACGAGCACATCCACTGGTTCCGTGCCGGCTCCGCGCTCAACGTGCTGCGCGCCGGGCGTTCGTGAGGCGTCGGTCGCTCCTCCTGTTCGCAGTGGCGTCCGCTGTCGCGCTGGTGGCCACGTCCTGTGGTGGTGATGACTCCTCGTCGAAGAGCACGAGCACGTCGTCGAGCACCACGCGGGCCGGGACACCGCCCGATACCACGTCGGTCACGGTCGGGATCATCTGCAGCACCGCCGAGGAGGCGGCGCAGTCCGTGGTGGAGGCCTGGGGCGCGGACGACCGGGCGGCCGCGGCACGCTGCGCGTCCGATGCCGTGGTCGCGGCACTGTTCCGGACGAGCGGCGTGGGCAACACGTGGTTCTTCCAGGGATGCGATCTCACCGACCCGGGTGTCCCGATCTGCGCGTTCTCCTACGAGGGAGGCGCGGCGTTCTTCACGGTCGAGGGCACGGAGGCGGCCGGTTGGAAGGCGACCAAGCTGGAGTTCCTCGCCGACTAGCCGGAGTCGGCCAGGACGCTGGTGACGGCCTCGGTCGCACCTGACGTGTCGAGCTGGAGCGCGGTGGGCTCCGCGCAGCAGAACCACGACTCGGTGAGCCGGGGGACGGCGTCCGCCGACGACGGGTCGAGATCGAGCGGCGCCAGCCCGCAGGCGACACGCACCGCGTCATAGACGACCGGGATCGGGTCCCCGGCGGCGACGCGCTCCTCGACGAGGGTCGCCAGGCGGGTCTGGAGCTCGTCGATCGCCGGATCCGCGGCGTGCCACTGATACGAGCCGCGGGCGTCGTCGAAGGCGGTGAGGCGCCGGCGCGAGGTCCGGGTGCTCGAGGAGCAACGAACCACGCGGGAGCAGCAGGCGGATCGTGTAGTGGACAGGGTCGACGTGGCCGACGAGGTCGTGGGTGGCGACGAACTCGAGCAGGGAGCGGATGTGCTCGAGCGTCGTCCACGGGGTGAAGGGCATCCACGACGGACGGACGGCGATCCCGTGCTCGCCGAGGGTCGTGACCGCCCGCGCCATGTCGGCGACGGTGTGGCCCTTGTCGAGGTGGGCGAGTGTGGCGTCGTCGACGCTCTCGAACGCCGAGACCACGAAGAGGCACCCCGACGCCGCGAGCTCCGCCCAGAGGTCATCGTGGCGCAGGACGTGCTCCACCTTGACCGTGCAGTCGAAGGTGACGTCGGGGAAACGTCGGTGCATCGCCCGTACCAGGCGCACCGAATGGTGCACCCCGTTGAGGAAGTCGGGATCGCCGAACGTGATGTGGCGGGCGCCGGCCTCGACCTGTTGCGCGATGTCGGCCAGGACCGCGTCGTGCTCGACGATCCGGATCCGCCCGTCGTAGACGACGGGGACCGGGCAGTGGCGGCACCGGTGGGCGCAGCCGTGGCTCGCCTCGACGTACCCGACCGTGCGCTCGAGCCCGTCGCGCACGAGGTGGGCGTACCGGTCGAGCGCGGGCAGGAGGTCGCGGGCGGGCAGCGCGGCGCCGGGTCCGGCTGCCTCACGCCCGAGGTGGACGACGACGTCGTTCTCGGCGCCGTCGACCCAGTCGGCCAGCGCGACGTCGGTCTCACCGGCGAAGACCCGGTCGGCGACGTCCGCGAGCATCTCGCCGTAGAGCCCGTACCCGGCGATCGGGACGTCGGGGCGTTGCTCGCGGATGCGGGTGATCCCCTGACGCGCGATCTGTGTCGCCGTGTGCATGGGGACCGAGAACGCGATCCGTTCGGCCCACCGCACGAGGTCGGGGTCCCAGTCCTCGATCGAGAGGTCGCGGCACCGCACGTCGTGCCCACGGGCGCGGAGCAGCGCGGCGGGCGCGGCGACCTGCAACGGCTGGTGTCCGAGCTCGTACGAGGCGATGAGGAGGACGCGCATCACTGCTCAGGGTAGGTCTGGCGGACGTGTGCTGCTCGTGCCGGCAGAGCCGGGCGAGCAACGCGTCCAGGGTGCGTCAGGTGACGGCGATGGTCAGGGCGGCATGGGCGGCACGCAGGGCGGATTCGACCCGGGCAGGGGTGTCGGCCCGGGCGAACAGGAAGCCCAGGTACCGGTCACCGTCGGGGAGTGGCACCAACGCGCGTCCCGGCGGCACGGTGATCTCGAGGCCCACGACCCCATCGACCGCGAGCGCGGCATCCTGGCCACCGACCCCTGCGAGGGTGCCGGCGCGTGGGATGGGGATCATCATCACCCCGGACGCCGCCGCTTCCCGCTCGAGGCCGTCGAGCGATCGTCCGAGTGCATGGCGCAGGATCACCTCCTCGAGGCTGATCCCCGCTCCGAACCGCAGTGCCCGGGCGCAGAGCCCACCGATCGAGCGGGCCGCGACCTCGAGGATCCACACCCGGTCGCCGTCGATCCGCAGCTCCGCATGCACCGCGCCCTCGGTGAGGCCGATCGCCGCGCACGCGTCGGCGGTCACGCGCGCGACTCGTGCGGCCGTCGCTCCGGGGAGCCGCGTCGGCGTGACGTAGATGGTCTCCTCGAAGTACGGACCTTCCATCGGATCCGGCTTGTCGAAGACCGCGAGCACCTCGAGGTCGCCGCCGCGCAGCAGCCCCTCGACGGCGACCTCGGCCCCCGGGACGTACTCCTCGACGATCAGCCGTCCCCCGCCGGCGATGCGCCGAGCCCGCTCGGCCGCCGCGACCGCGGCGGGTCCGTCGTCGGCCCGGATCACGCCCTGGCTCCCGGAGAGGCCGACCGGCTTCACGACCACGGGGCTGCCGCCGACCCGGTCGAGGAGGCCGACGACCTCGGCCGGATCGTCGAATGCCGCGAATCGGGGCTGTGGGACCTCGCCGGCGGCGAGCGCTTCCCGCATCGCCTCCTTGTCGCGGGTGCGATCCACCGCATCGGGGCCGTTGTGCGGCAGGCCGAGCTGCTGTGCCGCCTCGGCCGCGACGCGGACGCCGCGGTCGTCGAGGGCCACCACGGCGTCCACTCCCCGCCGCCCGTCGAGCTCGAGGATCGCGGTCGCGGCAGCGGCCGGATCGTCGAGGGGCACGGCGATCGCCCGGGTCCCCGAGGCGTCGGGGATGACCGGCTCCACGTCGGAGGCCACCACGATCTCGGCGCCGATCGCCCGTGCCGCGGCGATGAAATCGGTCGCCCGGTAGGTCGCGCTGGGGACGAGGAGGAGGACCCTGCTCACGGCCCGTATCATTGCCACATGGACCAGCTGGTGGAGCCCATCCTCGAAATCACCGACGCAGCACGCGACAAGATCCTGGAGGTGCGGGCCGCGGAGCCCGACCCTGAAGCGCTCGCGCTCTGGGTCGAGGTCTCCGGTGAGCAGGACGGGGCGTACACGTACGCGATGGAGCTCCGCCCGCTCGCGGACGCCGGCGACGCCGACGTCGTGCAGCGCCACGACGACCTGGCGATCGCCCTGGGAGCCGACAGTGTCGAGAAGCTCGTCGGGGCGAAGCTCGACTTCACCGCGGCCGGCATGGTCATGCAGAACCCGAACAAGCCGCTCCCGCCGCAGGCCCGTCGGCCCGACATGCCCGAGCCCGACTTGTCGAGCCCGGTCGCGCAGCGCGTCGTCGCGGTGCTCGAGGAGCAGATCAACCCGGCGATCGCCTCGCACGGTGGCCGCGCGGATCTCGTCGCGGTCGAGGACGGCGCGGCGTACCTCCGCCTCTCCGGCGGGTGCCAGGGTTGCGGAATGGCAGCCGCGACCCTCTCGCAGGGCATCGAGGTCGCGATCCTCGAGGAGATCCCCGAGATCGACCGTGTCATCGACGTGACCGACCACGCGTCGGGTACCAACCCGTACTTCGAGGCCGCCAAGAAGTAGGCGACGTCAGCCGAAGCGGAGCGCGTCCTCACCGGCATAGCTCGCGACCTGGCCATCCGCGGCCGAGGTCGTTCCGAGCGCGGCGAGCACGTCGCCGAGCTTCCCGGCCGGGATCGCGCACGTCATCTCGTTGGCCGACATCCCGGTGCGGACCCGGCTGAGCGCGCACCCGACGCTCGCGGCGACGACGCCCTGCTCCTTCGCCAGCGCGACGATGTGACACTGCGGCTTGCCCTCGAGGTGCATGTCGGGCATCGCGTCGTGCAGCACCATCAGCTGCTTGCCGTTGACTCGGATCAGGACGACGTCGGGGTCGACGGGCGTGTCGGCGAGCGGCCCGTACGTGACCGCGCCCGGCTTCTGCGTGACGACCGGGATCTGCGGCACGACGTCCATCGTCACCCAGCCGGTGTCGAGCAACGCCGCGACGTCGGAGTTGCCCGCGACCTCGTCGAGGGTCTGGAAGCCGTGGGTGAGGCTGCCGACCGAGCAGTTGCCGTGGTCCTCCGCGACCGTCGTGAACGTGCGGTCCACGGACTTCACCCAGAACGCACATCCTGCGGGCACTCGGCCCGTGCGCCCGTCGGGCATCGGCGGTGGCATCGGCGCGTCGAACGCGTCGACGCCGGCCGGCGGCGCGTCGCTGAAGGTGATCGCGATCGGGAGCCGCGGCGAGGGCGAGCACGTCGCCGAGGTCGCGCGCGAGCCGGGACCAGTCCGGAGAAGCCGTCATGAGCGTGAGACTAGCGGCGCCATCGGACGGCTCGGTCCGGTCGGGTGGCTTCGCGCTCAGGTGCGCAGGGCCCGGAAGCGATCGACGACCTCGGGGAACGCATGCACGAACGCGTCCACATCGACTTCGGTCGTGCTCCACCCGACGCTGACGCGCAGCGACTTGTCGGCGTCGACCCCCATGGCCTCGAGCACGGGGGACGGTTCGAGCGCCTCGCTGGAGCACGACGACCCGGAGTGGACGGCGACGCCACGCTGGTCGAGGGCGAGGAGGATCGGTTCGGCCTCGACGCCCTCGACGCCCAGGCAGACGAGGTGCGGGAGACAGGCGTCCGGGTCGCCGTAGCGGACGACGCCGCGCACCGCGAGGGCCCGGGCGGAGATCCGCTCGGCGTGGACGTGGGCCTGCACCGCCTCGGTGTCGAGGGCGCCCCCCGCCAGCTCGGCTGCCGCGGCGCCGAACCCGACGATCGCCGGCACGTCCTCGATCCCGCCACGGCGGGCCCGCTCCTGCATCCCGCCGACGATGAACGGTGGGATGCGCAACCCGCGCCGGACGAGCATCGCGGCCGCACCCTTGGGGCCACCGAGCTTGTGGGCCGTGACCGAGCAGAGATCGGCACCCAGCGTGGCGAAGTCGAGCGGGACGTGGCCCGCCGCGGCGCACGCGTCGACGTGGACGAGCACGCCGCGCTCGGCGGCACCGGCGATGACGGTCGGGAGCCCCTGCTGGAGCGTGCCGACCTCGTGGTTCGCGAGCTGGACCGACACCAGCACCGTGTCGGTGCGGATCGCGGCGACGACGGCTGCGGCGTCGACCCGGCCGTGTGCGTCGACGCCGACCTCGGTCAGCTCGACGGGGGCCCGCCGACAGGCGTCGAGGACGGCGGAGTGCTCGACGGCGCTGGTGACGATGTGCCCGCCGCCCTGTTCGAGGCCGCGCTGCACCGCGCCCCACACCGCGGCGTTGATGCTCTCCGTGCCGGTGGCGGTGAACACCACTTCTCGGGGCCGGGCACCGAAGAGCGCGGCGACCTGCTCGCGTGCCCGCTCGACGGCGACGCGGGCCGTGCGACCCTCGCTGTGGATCCGGCCGGGATCGGCAACGTCTTCCCGGAGGTAGGGGAGCATCGCGTCGAGCGCGACGGGGCGGAGCGCCGAGGACGATGCGTGATCGAGATAGGCCCGCGCCACGGCGAGGGTGACTCGGTCAGACGCGAGCGACGCAGTGGTCCGCGCCGTCGGGTCGACTCGACTCGAAGTGCGGGGTCGTCTCGCCGTACAGCCCGGCCAGCATCCCGCGGATCATCCCGCGATCGAGAGCGCACACGACGTGCGGGTATCGCTGGGCGGTCTCGCCGAAGGGACAGCACTCGGACACGATCGAGAGCTGGTTGCCGTTCGTCTCGGCGTGCGCCGCGAAGCCATGTGCGGTGAGCGCGTCGGCGACAGCCCCGATGGCGGTGCGCGCCGATCGATGCGAGTCGGTCGGATCCATGCGGTCGGCGAGGGTGCGCCCGTACTCGTAGCCGACGTCGCCGGCGAGCACCTCGGCCTGCTCGGGACCGAGGGCGTCGAGCGCACGCGCGAGGAGGTTGGCCAGCACGTCGTCGTGGCGGAGCGGCATCGTGAGCTCGCCGCCGTCGAGGTCGCGCGCCCGGTACCGCTTCGACGGGCGCCCGGCGGGTCGAGCGCTGCCGTTGGCGGCCGGCCCGGCGATCTCGACGGTGAGGTAGCCGCCGCTCGTGAGCTTCTCCAGGTGGTGGCGCGCGACGTTCGAGTGGAGGTCGAAGTGCTCGGCGACCTCGGTTGCGGTGACCCCGTCGGGCGCCTCGCGCACGAGCAGGTAGATCTCCCGGCGGGTCGGGTCGCCGAAGGCGTTCGTGACCGCGGTGACGGCTGCGTTGAACTCGTCGGCCGACAGCTGTCCCGGCTGGGGGTGCTCGGATGGGGTGTGGAATCACCGGGTATTCTACCTATCGCCGTAGTGGAAATCGCCCCCTCCCAGGAAGGCCACGATGCCGGCGACCGAGGCCGAGATCCGAGCTGCGCTCGCGACCGTGGACGAACCCGAGCTGCTCGTGGCGATCACGGACCTCGGCATGGTCCGGGGCGTCGCCATCGACGGCTCGACGGTCGTGGTCGCGCTCGCCGAGCCGCTTGCGGACCGGGGCCGGTGGGCGCAGCTCCGGGCACGGGTGGAGCGCGCCGTCGGAGGTGTCGACGGGGTCGACCGCGTCGAGGTCGACGTCCGCGACATGACCGACGACGAGCTCCCGGGCGGTCGCCGGGGTGCTCAAGCGCACGCCGCTCCCCGGACCCGCTCGCCGTCGTCGACGCCAACGCGCCGCAGCGTCCTGCCACCCAGGGTCAACCCGTTCACCGAGGGGAGCGGCACGCGGATCATCGCGGTGGCCTCCGGGAAGGGTGGCGTCGGGAAGTCGTCCGTCACCACCAACCTCGTCGATCGCGCTCGCCCAGCGCGGTCGGCGGGTCGCCGTCGTGGACGCAGACGTGTGGGGCTTCTCGCTCCCGCGGATGCTCGGCGTCGAGCACCCACCCGACCTCATCGACGACGTCATCGTCCCGCCGTCCGCGCACGGTGTGCACCTGATCTCGATGGGGTTCTTCACTCAGGAGGACCAAGCCGTGATCTGGCGGGGTCCGATGCTGCACAAGGCACTCGAGCAGTTCCTCACCGACGTGTACTGGGCCGAGCCCGACTACCTCGTGGTCGACCTCCCGCCCGGCACGGGCGACATCTCGTTGTCGATCGCGCAGTTCCTCCCGCACGCCGAGGTGGTCATCGTCACGACCCCGCAGCCCGCGGCGCAGAAGGTCGCACAGCGCGCCGCGTCGATGGCGGCGAAGGTCGAGCTCGATGTCGTCGGTGTCGTCGAGAACATGTCGTGGTTCCGGGGCGACGACGGCACGGCGTACGAGATCTTCGGTGCGGGCGGCGGCGCGGACCTGGCTGACGGTCTCGAGGTGCCGCTGCTCGGCCGGATCCCCCTCGTCACGGAGCTGCGCGAGGGCGGTGACGTCGGCGCCCCGATCGTCGTCGCACACCCCGACGACGAGGCCGCCAGGTCTTCCGGTCGATCGCCGCGCAGCTCGACGCCGCGCCGGTCAGCTCCGGTGAAGGCTCCGCACGTAGCCGAGCCTCTGAGTGACCTCGGCCGTGACCTGCTCGCCCTGGGCGTGGTCTCGGTACAGGACCTCGCTGAGCCGCCACGCCTCGGATGCGATCGCGTCGTGCCGTCGTCGACGGCCGCGTAGTACCAGTACTTGGGCTCGTCGCCCGACGAGAACCATTGCCGGAAGCGGCGGCTCCGCACGATCTCGCCCGTGACGGTTCGCGTCTGCCACAGGTCGGGGACGGCGCGCACCAGCACCCAGAGCGCCCAGCCGACGATCAGGACGAACGGGACCATGGCGATGAGCCCACCCCGTTCGACCCACTCCCAGGCGGACTGGCTCACGGCAGTCGGGCGGTCGG
Source organism: uncultured Acidimicrobiia bacterium (assembly GCA_963809885.1). Lineage (GTDB taxonomy): Bacteria > Actinomycetota > Acidimicrobiia > IMCC26256 > PALSA-555 > JALHSW01. The sequence continues at coordinate 229,699 of CAWELA010000003.1, forward strand.
ACGCCACGAGGCCGCGGAAGCCGTACAACACGACGGCGGCGACGACTCCCCAGAAGAGCGCGAGCGCGACCGCGAGCACGGGATGCTTCCCCCACCCGGGCGGGAGGGCACGCGGGTAGCGGACGCGTACGCGACGCCAGACGCCGCCGCTGCGGCTCCAGGCACGGTGGTCGTCCTCGGCACCCATCGGGAGGAGCGCCGACGGCACGCGGTGCGGCGCCGAATGCCGCCGCGTAGGCGAACACGCGGTCCCAGAGCTTCACCCCGGCCGGTGGCAGCTCGGCGATCGTAGGATCGGATCGCAGCTGCGCGGCCAGCCCGACCGAGCGCGTCGCAACCTCCCGGCCACGCGGCGTCGGCAGCTGCGCGAGCGAGCGGCCGAGGCGAGCGACGAGCATGAAGCCGGCGAACACGCTCACCAGCGCAAGCGTCGCGGCGGCACCGACGAGGACCGGGCGGTCGGTCGGCACGTCGTCCTCGAGCTTGAGGCCCGCCGAACGCGAGCCCGACGATCACGACGAGGGAGAACCCGAACGGGCCCACGATGCGCTTCGGCCAGCGCGCGACGGTCAGGCCACGCGCCTGGGCGTCGTCGACGATCTCTTGCGCCAGCACCCGGTGCCAGCGTTCGGACTGGTCCTCGGGCCCCGTCGTGAGCGCGTCCGTCGGGACGACGCCGTCGATCGCCTTCTCGCGGAGCTCGGCCAGGATCCGGAGCTCGTAGGAGGAGAGCGCGAGGTCGACACGGTCGTGGACCGTGCAGGTGGTCCGGCCCGGCTGCACCTCGTCGAGGGTGAGTGCGCCCCTCGCCGCGAGGTCGAGCACGATCGCTGGCGCGACCTCACCGGGCACCACGAAGTCGTTGGCGAGGAGGCCGGCGACCGCGGGTGGCTCCTCGGGCAGGTCGAGCCCGCCGTCTGCTGTGCCGGGGATCCGGGGCGGTCGTCGGAGCACGAACAGCAGCGCCGCAACGACCCACCAGACGGCGGCGACGACCGCGGCTGCGAGGAACGCAGGCAGCGAGAGGGACTCGGCGGCGAGGTGGAGCACCGGCCCCACCCTGTTCGCGCCCGGGTCCGGCGTCAATCGCGGCGGCGCCGTCCGAGCTCCTGTTTCGGAGGGGGTCCTCGACGGCCGATAGTGTCCGATCCATGGAAGTCCGGATCGGTGTCGTGCACACACCCAAGGAGATCGAGGTCGACTTCGACGGGTCGCCCGACGACGTCGTCAAGGCCCTCGATCGCGCCCTCGAGAAGGACGACGCCGTCCTCTGGCTCACGGACACGAAGGGCCGCAGCGTCGGTGTTCCCGGCGAGCGGATCGCCTACGTCGAGATCGAGGGTGAGCACGACACGAAGCGGGTCGGGTTCGGACCCGCCTGACGCCGTGACCGCGCCGCCCGGCCAGGGGAGCGGGCGCCCGATCGATCACGCCGGCGGTCCGCCGGGCGGTTGGCTGGATCGGCGACTGCTCTTCTTCACGGGAAAGGGCGGCGTCGGCAAGAGCACGGTGACCGCGGCAACCGCGTTGCTCGCGGCGGAGCGCGGCAAGCGCGTCCTGCTCGTGGAGGTCGATGCCAAGGGCAACCTCACCGCGCTCTTCGAGCACAAGCCCGTCGGGTTCGATCCCGTCGAGGTGTACCCGGGCGTGCACGCGATGCAGATGCGCACCGAGGCGTCGCTACGTGAGTACCTGAAGCTGAACCTGAAGGTGCCGGTGTTGGGGCGGCTCGGCCCGATGGCGAGCATGCTCGAGTTCGTGGCCACCGCGGCGCCAGGGGTGAAGGAGATCCTGACCGTCGGCAAGGTGTGCTGGGAGGTGCGCGAGTCCCTCGAGGGACGCGCCGACTGGGACCTCGTCGTCGTCGACGCGGCCGCGACCGGACATGTGCTCGCGCAGCTCGACTCACCTCGCGCGATCCGCGAGCTCGTCCAGGTCGGCCCGGTGCGCGCGCAGACCGACTGGATGTTCGATCTGCTCGCGGATCCGGCGATCACCGCACTCAATGTCGTCACCGCGCCAGAGGAGATGCCCGTCAACGAGACGATCGATCTCGTCGCCGCCGCGCGCTCTGATATCAACGTCCCGCTCGGATCCGTCGTGGTGAACCGAGTGCTCCCGGAGCCGTTCACCCACGCCGACGAGCCGGTCTTCGCCGCGTTGCGCGACCCCCGCGCAGAAGCGGTGCTCGCGGACGCGGTCGGTGTCGGCGCGCGATCGGTGGTCGATGCCGCGGGACTGGCGGTCGCCCTGCGCCGCTCCCGGGCCGTGCACCTCACCCGGCTCCGTGAGTCGGTCGACCTCCCGCTGGTGTACCTGCCCTACCTGTTCGTCCGCGACCACGGACTGCGCGTGACCCGAATGGTGGCGGAAGCCCTCGCCAACGAGCTGGGCGCATGAGGCGCTCCACCGAGGGTGCGCCGGCGCGGGCGACCAACCTGGAGGCGCTGCTCGCGACACGCGAGGTCGTGGTGTTCTGCGGCTCCGGTGGCGTGGGGAAGACGACGGTCGCCGCGGCTGCCGCGCTGAGCGCGGCCGTGCGCTCCGGCGGCAAGGTCCTCGTGCTCACGATCGACCCTGCCCGCCGCCTCGCCGACGCCCTCGGCCTCGAGGCGCTCGGCAACATGGAACGACGCGTGCCCGACGAGGTGCTCCGTTCTGCGGGCCTCGAGCCGCGCGGCGAGCTGTACGCCGCGATGCTCGACACCAAGGCGAGCTGGGACGAGCTCGTGCTGCGCCACGCACCCGATGAGGAGACGGCGTACCGAATCCTCGAGAACCGGCTCTACCACAACATCACCGGGCGCTTCGTGCAGAGTCACGACTACATCGCGATGGAGCGCCTCTTCGACCTCCACGCGACCGGTGCGTACGACTTGATCGTGATCGATACGCCGCCGACCCGGAACGCGATCGACTTCCTGGAGGCGCCGGCTCGCATGGCCGACTTCTTCGGGGGACGGCTGCTGCGCTGGCTGACGATGCCGTACCGCGTCGGCGGGAAGCGCGGCGCGCGCTTCGTCAACTTCGCGAGTCGGCCGTTCTATCAGATGGCCGATCGGATCCTCGGTAGCCAGTTCCTCCAGGACATCGCGGAGTTCTTCCTGAACTTCCAAACGATGTACGACGGCTTCGTGGAGCGCGCCGAACGCGGTCGAGCGCCTGCTCCACGATCGCCGCACGTCGTTCGTCGTGGTGACGACTCTCGAAGGCGCTCCGTTGCGCGAGGCCCAGTTCTTCTGCGAAGCGCTCGCCGACCGCGACTTTCACCTCGGCGCCCTTGTGCTGAACAAGGTGCTGCCGGAGTTCCTCCGCTCCGCGGAGGCCCGTGCCTCAGCCGACGCGATCCTGCACGATCCCGGCGCGGTTGCGGCGCCGCTGTCCAGGCTCGGCGTCGCGGACCTCGCGGATCCCGAGCACACCGCTCGTGTGCTGCGAACGGTGGCCGCTTCCTTCCGGGACTACGCGATCGTGGCGTCCCGGGAGCTCGAGCTCCGCGAGGAGCTGGGGCGCGTGCCCGAGGTCGTCGCGACGGTCCCCGCCCTGGAAGACGACGTCCACGACATCGGTGGCCTCGCGAGCATCGGGGAGCGGCTCCTCGCCCCCTAACCTGGCCTCGTGTCGGTTCCCCTCTACGAGCTCGCGCTCGCGAACACCGGGCTCACCGGTGGGCCGCTGCGGCACGCGCAGCGGTTGGTCGCCACGTGGCAGCCCCTCGCCGACCTGTGCTTCTCGGACCTGGTCCTGATGGCTCCGGTCGACGGGGAAGAGGGCCATCGGTTCGTGGTGCTGGCCCACGTCCGCCCCACGACGGGCCAGACGCTGTACCCGGCGGACCTCGTGGGTACGGTCGTCCATGAGGTCGAACGGCCGGTCGTCGCCCGAGCGTGGCGGAAGGGCGAGATCGTCGGTGGTGACACCACCGTGCTCGGCGGCCGCGACAAGGCGCGGGTGCAGTGCATCCCGATGCGACACCGAGACCGGGTGCTCGCGGTGCTGACCCGTGAGAGCGCAATGACATCGGGCCGTCGACCGGGAGAGCTCGAGCGCCACTACATGGACGTGTTCGATCGGATGGCCCGGATGATCTCGGAGGGCACCTTCCCGTTCGCGCGCGACGAGGTCGAGCTCGAGGAGGCGCCACGCGTGGCCGACGGCGTGATCGTGCTCGACGACACGCTCCGCATGCGGTACGCGAGCCCGAACGCGATCAGCGCACTTCACCGCATGGGGATCCACGCGTTCACGCAGGGCCTACAACCCCGCGAGATCGGCTTCGATCAGGACGCCGCCGAGGCAGCGGTCGGCATGAGGCTCCCGGTGACCGAGGAGCTCGAACGTGGCGACACCTCGGTGCTCGTGCAGGCGATCCCCCTGATCGAAGGGGGACGCGTCACCGGCCTGGCGGTCTTCGTGCGAGATGTGACGGATCTCCGCCGCCGCGACCGCATCCTGATGTCGAAGGACGCGACGATCCGCGAGATCCACCACCGGGTGAAGAACAACCTCCAGACCATCGCCGCGCTGCTGCGGCTCCAGGGTCGGCGTCTGCGGTCGGCAGAGGCCCAGGATGCCATCGAGGAATCGGAACGGCGGATCCGGTCGATCGCGATCGTGCACGAGACGCTTTCGCGCGACGCGGGCGACGTCGTGTCCTTCGGTGAGATCGTCCGTCCGCTGGTCGCAGTGGTCGAGGAGACGGTGTCGACCGACGAGCAGCGACTCCGCTTCGACGTCGAGGGCGATGCCGGCGATCTTCCCGGCGAGGTCGCGACGCCGCTTGCAGTCGTGTTGAACGAGCTGATGCAGAATGCAGTCGACCACGCGTTCCCACACGAAGACGGGGAGTCCGTCGAGGGGCACGTGCGGGTGCTGCTCGACCGTGAAGCAACGGCGCTCGTCATCCAGGTGGTCGACGACGGCGTCGGGCTCCCGCCCGACTTCAGCCTGGACGAGTCGCGCGGCCTCGGACTCTCGATCGTCCACGCGCTCGTCACGAGCGAGCTCAGCGGCTCGATCGAGATGCGCGACGTCGGCGGGACGCAGGTGAACCTGCGGATCCCCATCAACGCCGAAGGCCCCGACCTGTAGGTCGGGGCCTCGTCGTCGGATGCGTGGCCGGTCAGGCGGTCGCGCGCTGGCGGGCGAGCCACGCCTTGCGGAGCTTGCGGCGCTCCTCCTCGATGGTGCCACCCCAGATGCCGGCCTCCTGGTTGGTGGCCAGGGCGAACTCGAGGCACTCGTCGCTGACGAGGCACGCCGTGCAGATGCGGCGGGCCGTCTCGATCTGCTCGAGGGCCGCACCGGTCGTGCCGATCGGGAAGAACACGTCGGGGTCGGAGTCGCGGCACGCGGACCGATCGCGCCAGTCGTCGGCATCCCAGTCGTGCGTGCGGATCCAAGTGAGCGCCAAGGCTCTTCCCCCTCCTGGTCGCCCGGGGCCGCACCCTGGGGCGCGGCGCTCGAGCGTGGGTGCGCCGACCGCACCGGGTCCCCGGAGCGAGCCACCCTCGAGGCGTTCCCGAGATTACGAGGCATGTGACCGGAGGCACAAGGGGCCTGACCTGCGGTTTCGCAGGGAACCGCGGGTTCTAGGCTCCGGGCCGTGACCGCCCGCCCGCTCGTGCTCGCCCACCGCGGCGCTCGCGCCGTCGCCCCGGAGAACACGCTGGAGGCCTTCACGACAGCGCTGGCCCAGGGGGCCGACGGGGTCGAGCTCGACGTGCACCGCACCGCAGACGACGGTCTCGTCGTCCACCACGACGCCGACGCCGTCGACGTCGGCGTCCTCTGCGAGCGGACCGTGGAGGAGATCCGGGCGGTCCGCCCCGACATCCCGGTGCTCGAGGAGGCGCTCGACGCCTGCGCCGGGAAGCTCGTCAACGTCGAGATCAAGAACCTGCCGACCGACGTCGACTACGACGCGACCGACCGGGCGGCGGACCTCGTGGTGGCGCTCCTGGCCGTCCGGGGCCGTAGCGACGAGGTGCTCGTCTCGTCGTTCAACCTCGCCACCATCGACCGGGTGCGAGAGCTCGAGCCCACGATCCCGACGGGCTTCCTCACGATCCAGGATCCGCGCGAGGAGCTGACCCTGACGGCCGAGCGTGGCCACGGTGCCCTGCACCCGTTCTTCGCGTGGTTGACCGACGAGGTCGCTCCGGCGGTCATGGCCCGGGCGCTCGAGCTCGACGTCGTCGTCAATGCGTGGACCGTGAACGATGAATCCGACATGCGGCGCTTGGCCGCTGCGGGCGTCGGAGCGATCATCACCGACGTCCCGGACGTCGGTCGCCGCGCCGTCGACGGCTGATCGAGTCCTACCGACCGGCCTTCGCGTCGGCGTTCGGGACGACGAGCGTCAGACAGTCCGGCACGTACCGCACCTCGAGGCGCTCGACCTCGCCGAGGTAGTCGCCGTCGACCTGCCACGGGAACGGCCCCTGGTTCGCGACGAAGGTGAGGCCGTCGAGATCGGCGCGCTGGACGATCGCCTCGTTCTTCGCGAGCCGGTTCCCCTTCGCGAGCGCCGATCCGACCGCGGTGACGGTCGATCCGACCTCGAGCCGGGTGAACATCGTGAGGGCCAGCGCCCGGTCCAGACCCGCATCGTGGGTGACCGTGAGCGGGCGGGGTCCGAAGAAGGCGTAGGGCTTCGTGTTCGACACGATCGCGAAGTAACCGTCCGCGATCGGCGTGCCGTCGAGGGCCTCGACCCGGTACGCCGGTCGCGCACGGTCGAAGCCCCGGAAGAACGTCGTGAACGCGGCGACGGCGAAGACGGGGTGCGCGAGCCAGCGCTTCACCCAGGACCGGCGCTCGACCTGCTCGATCACCTCGGCGTCGAACCCCGCACCGAGGTGGAAGAGGAAGTGGCGACCGTTGCCGACGCCGACGCCGACCCGCCGGAACGACTCGTCCCGGAGCGAGGCGAGGAGCCGCTCGGTGGCGGGGATGATCGAGTTGGGGATGCCCAGTGTCCGGGCGAAGACGTTGGTCGAGCCTCCCGGCAGCGGCGCGAGCGCGGTCTGCGAGTCGATGAGCCCGTCGGCGGCCTCGTTGAGCGTGCCGTCCCCTGCCGCGACGACGACCACATCGATGCCGTCGCGTGCCGCCGTGCGGGCCAGGCGGGTCGCGTGGCCGCGCCGGTACGTCTCCGCGACCTCGAGGCGGTGGTGCTCACCGAGGAGATGTTGGACCCGCACCCGGCGTCTGGGCGTCATCGACGACGCGGTCGGGTTCACGATCAGGAGCAGGCGCACGGAGACGAGAGCCTAGGAGCAGTCGAGCAGCCGTGACGGGGCCGAGCGCCGGGACTGGGCCGGTCAGAACATCCCGTTGTCGTTGGCCGCCTTGTCCGGGATCGCCTGGAGCACGTCCCAGTGCTCGACGATCTTGCCGTCGGCATCGCAGCGGAAGATGTCGATCCCCGCGTAGTCGCGGTCGCCGGGCCAGTGCTGGAAGCAGTGCAGGACCACGAGGTCGCCTTCGGCCACGGTCCGCCGGAACTCGACGCGCTTCCCGGGGTACGCCGCCGCCATGCTGACGAAGTAGTCGATGAAGGCCTGCTTGCCGTCGCCCACGCCGGGATTGTGTTGGCGGTACCCGGCGCCGGCATAGCGCTCGATCGCATCGGCGGGCCGGCACTCGTTGAACGCCAGGTCATAGAACGCCATGGCGTTCTCGCGGTTCCGGTCCGGGTTCGTCATGCTTCCGCGAACACCGCACGCCGGTCGATCCATCCCGAGGCGCGAGAGCTGGTGCCGGCCCTACGCTGCGCCCGTGTCCGACCCCAGTGCCCTCCGGGAGCTCGACGCGGAGATCGTGATCTGCCGCGCCTGCCCGCGGCTCGTGGCGTGGCGGGAGCAGGTCGCGCGGGAGAAGCGGGCGGCCTTCCGCGACGACGACTACTGGGGCCGCCCGGTCCCGGGGTTCGGGGACCCCGACGCGCGGATCCTGCTGCTCGGGCTCGCACCGGCTGCCCACGGCGCCAATCGCACCGGCCGGATGTTCACCGGCGACCGCTCCGGTGACTGGCTGTTCGCGGCGCTGCACCGGGTCGGCCTCGCGAACCAGCCGTCGTCGGTGCACCGCGACGACGGCCTGGCCCTGCATGACACCTTCATCGCAGCCGCGGTCCGGTGCGCGCCGCCGGACAACACACCGACCACCGAGGAGCGTGCTCGATGCCTCCCCTTCCTCTCGCGGGAGCTCGCGCTGCTCGACCGGGTGCGCGTGATCGTCGCGCTCGGCGGCTTCGCCTATCAGGCGCTGTGGACGGTCCTGGGTGCGGAGGGCGCGGCGCTGCCGCGCCCGCGACCGAAGTTCGGCCACGGGCTCGAGGTGCCCACCGGGCGGGCCACGATCCTCGGGTGCTTCCACCCGAGCCAGCAGAACACCTTCACCGGCAAGCTCACCGAACCCATGCTCGACGCCGTGCTCGGTCGAGCGATCGAGGTGGCGACCGGGTCAGAGCCGGTCGGGCCCTAGAGGATCGAGAGCATCTCGCCGACGAAGTAGATCCCGGCGATCGAGCCCAGCCCGGTACCCACGATCAGGCGGAGCGTGCGGTCCGACGAGCGGATGGCGAGGTGCGACCCGAGCCGGGCGCCGGGGACGACGCCGATGCACAGGGGGAGGGCGTAGAGCCAGTCGATGTGCCCGAGCAGCACGTGGGTGATCGTGCTCGGGACCGCCAGGACCGCGACGCACGCGAGCGACGTGCCCAGGGCGACCTTGATCGGCAGGCGGATCCAGGCGGTGAACAGGGGGACGAGGACGATGCCGCCGCCGATGCCGAGGAGCCCCGACAGACCCCCGGCACCGAGCCCGATCACCATGAGCCGCCACCGCTCGCTGTGCCGGGGACCGTGCGGGGTGAGTTCGGCCCTCGGGCCCGCGTCCGTCGCACCCTCGACCGAGACGTCCGCCGGCTCCTCGACGCGGTCCGTCGGCGTGGCGAGGCGGTACGCGCTGAAGGCGATGAGACCGGCGGTGAGGAGCATGAGCGGGTGCCCGTCACCGGGGACGAAGTCGGTCAGGAGGGCACCGCCGACCGCAGCGAAGATCCCGGCGCCGGACACCCACGCGGCGATCTTCCACTCGACCAGCCCGTCGCGGTCCGTAGCGCAGTGCCCCGCTGAGCGCGCCAGGGATGATCGACGGCAGCGTGGAGGCAACCGCGGCGACGGGGGATGCCCCCAGCGCCCGGATGGCCGGGGTGGACACCACGGCACCACCCACGCCGAACATGCCTGAGAGCACGCCGGTCGCGAAGCCCGCGATGGCGGTGAGCACGATGATCCAGAGGTCCGACACCTGAGGCGGAGGCTACCCTTCGGTGCATGGGGAGCCCCGTCTCACTCCGCGGCGTGTACGTCCCGTTGGTCACGCCGTTCACCGCCGACGGCGCGGTTGCGCTCGACGCGCTCGAGGCGCTCGCGCACCACTACCTCGACGCCGGCGCGGCCGGACTCGTGCCGCTGGGCACCACCGGGGAGTCGCCGGCGCTCGACGCCGACGAGCAGCGGGAGGTCATCGGCGTGTGCGCACGCGTCAGCACCGAGCGGGGCACGCAGATGATCGTCGGAGCGGGCACCAACAGCACGCGCACGACGATCGCCGCCGTCCGACGGCTCGCCGACGTCTCCGCGGCGACTGCGGCGCTGGTCGTCGTCCCGTACTACGTCCGGCCGAGCCAGGCCGGCATCGTTGCCCACTTCTCCGAGGTCGCCGAGGCGAGCCCGGTGCCGATCGTCGTCTACAACATCCCGTATCGCACCGGGCGGGCGCTCGAAGCCGACGGGCTGCTCGAGCTGGCCCGCACGCCCAACGTCGTCGGGCTGAAGCAAGCGGTCGGCAGCCTCGATGCAGCCACGCTCCGCGTCCTCGCCGAGTCCCCCGACGACTTCCACGTGCTCGGCGGTGAGGATCCGTACCTGTTCCCCACGGCGCTCCTGGGGGGCTCGGGCGCGATCTGTGCCTCTGCGCACCTCTGCACCGAGCGGTTCGTCGCCATGATCGAGTGCGGCCTCGCCGGCAAGGTCGACGAGGGTCGGGCGCACCACGAGACGCTCGCGCCGGTGGTCGCGGCCGGGTTCGCCGAGCCGAACCCGTGCGTGTTCAAGGCTGTGCTCCACGCCCAGGGCAAGATCCCGACGCCGGACCTGCGCCTCCCGATGACCCCCGCCTCGCCGGCGGCCCTCGACCGGGCCCTCGCCGCGGTCGAGGCTGCCGGCGGCTGAAGCACCTCGCGACCCCGACGCTTCCGCGTCCCCTCGGGATACGATACGCTGCCGTTTCGGAACGGAGACGGGCCGGAACGAGGGCATCCCCCCCGGGGGCGGCGGGGGATCGCAGCACGGCCAGGAGGAGGCAACCGTGTCGCTGCACGAACGGGTCGCAGCGAAGGCCGAAGCGCGGCGGTGGTGGATCCTCCTCGTGCTGTGCTTCAGCCTCCTCGTGATCGTGCTCGACAACTCGATCCTCAACGTCGCGATCCCGACGATCGTGCGCGACCTCGACGCCACGAACAGCCAGCTGCAGTGGATCGTCGATGCCTACACGCTGGTGTTCGCCGGCCTGCTGCTGACGGCCGGCAGCTTGGGCGACCGCTTCGGGCGGCGACCGGCGCTCCAGCTCGGCTTCGTCGATCTTCGGTCTCGGGTCGATCGCCGCAGCGCTCGCCGGCAGCGCCGACCAGCTGATCGCGACCGCGTGCGTTCATGGGGATCGGCGGCGCGTTCATCATGCCGGCGACGCTCTCGATCATCACGAACGTGTTCCCCGCCCAGGAGCGCGGCAAGGCGATCGGGGTATGGGCGGCCACCGCCGGTGTGGGCGTGGCGCTCGGCCCCCTGACCGGTGGGTTCCTGCTCGAGCACTTCTACTGGGGCTCGATCTTCCTCGTGAACGTGCCGATCGTCGTGGTCGGGGTGATCGCGGGCATCTTCCTCATCCCGGACTCGAAGGACCCGAACCCGCCACGCCTCGACCCCGTCGGCGCGCTGCTCTCGATCGCGGGGTTGAGCGCGCTCCTCTACGCGATCATCGAGGGTCCGTCGAAAGGCTGGACCGCCTCGTCGACGCTCACGTTCTTCATGGTCGGTGGCGTGCTCACCGCGGCGTTCTTCCTGTGGGAGATCCGCAGTGACCACCCCATGCTCGACCTCTCGTTCTTCAAGAACCCCCGGTTCTCGGTCGCGAGCGGCGCCATCATGGTCACGTTCTTCGCGATGTTCGGCTCGATCTTCCTGCTCACGCAGTACTTCCAGTTCGTGCTGGGGTACTCGCCGCTCGAGACCGGGGTCCGGCTGCTCGCGTTCGCGATCCCGATGATGATCCTCGCGCCGCTCAGCGCGAAGTTCGTCGAACGGCTCGGGACGAAGGTGGTGGTCGTCGCCGGGCTGGGCTTGGTCACGACCGGACTCGCGCTCTCGACCGGGCTGACCGTGTCATCGAGCTACTTCGAGATCGCATGGCGGATGGTGATCCTGTCGTCGGGGATGGCGCTGACGATGGCCCCGGCCACGACCTCGATCATGGGCTCGCTGCCGCTCGCGAAGGCGGGCGTCGGTTCCGCGGTCAACGACACCACGCGTCAGATCGGTGGGGCCGTAGGCGTCGCGGTCCTCGGGAGCGTGTTCGCCTCGATCTACGGATCGCAGGTCGGCGACGCCGTCGCCGGGAAGGGCCTGCCTCCGGCCGCGGTCGAGGGCGCCAAGGACTCGCTCGGGTTCGCGCTCGGGGGTCGCCGGCAAGATCGGTGGCGCCGCCGGCGAGGCGTTCGCGGCTGCGGCCAGGGGCGCCTTCGTCGACGGTTTCCACGCCGGGCTCTGGGTCGGCGCGGGTGCCGCGCTCGTCGGTGCGATCGCCGCGCTGCTCTGGCTCCCGGCCCGCGCGCGACATGAGGACGAGGTCCGACAGCACGCGGAGTACACGAACGAGTGGCCGGGGAACGATCTCGAGCCTGCGCCACCGGACGGTGGCGGCGTGAGCGAACCGGTGCCCGCGCCGTGAACGCCGCGGCCCGCGCGCCGGGCCGACCCCGGAGCGAGGAGGCGGACCGGGCGATCCTCGACTCGGCGATCGAGGTCTTCGCGGAGTCCGGGCTCGACGGTGTGACCGTCGAAGGCGTCGCCGCCCGCGCCGGGGTCGGCAAGGCGACGATCTACCGGCGCTACCCGGGCAAGGTCGAGCTCGTCATCGCCGCCGCGACCGCGCTCTGTGAGGCCGAGGCACCCGATGTCGACACCGGGGCGGTCGACGAGGACCTCCGCGTCATCGGGCGGAACCTCGTGCGGCTCCTGAGCCGGACGCCCGCCGGTCGGGCGATGCCGCAGCTCGTCGCCGACGCGGCGCTCAACGACGAGCTCCGCGTCGCGCACCGGCAGTTCGTGGCCCGCCGCCGAGAGCGCACCGCGGCCGCGGTCCACCGGGGGATCGAACGGGGTGAGCTGCGCGACGACACCCACGTCGACCTCGTGGTGGACCAGATCAGCGGCCCGATCTTCTACCGCCACCTGGTGAGCGGCGGCCGCATCGATGCGGCCTTCGCCGACCAGCTGGTGCAGAGCGCGCTCGCGCCCTGGCGGGCCTAACGGGGCCCGGGCGGCGCGAACGCCGCGCGCGAGCAGCTCGTCCTGCTCGCGCTCGTGCACCATGTGGCTCCCTGTCGCGGGGCTCCCGCTCTTGTGGCGAGCGACGTGGTGCAGCTCGGCGCCGCGCGTTCCGACGACGCGGACGAGCTTGCCCCGCACGTAGTTCCAGGCGCCCATGTTCGCCGGCTCCTCCTGCACCCACCAGATATCGCGGGCGTTCGGGTACCGCTGCGAGCACGGCGAGGAGCTCGGGCTCCGGGAACGGGTAGAGCTGCTCGAGCCGGACGATCGCGGCGGGAGCACCGTCGGCGGCGCGCCGGTCCATGAGCTCGTGCGCGACCTTGCCGGTGCACAGCACGACGCGCGTGACCGACTGCGGATCGAGCGTGGACGTCGTCCCGGTCGTCGAGCACGGCGTGGAAGTCGTCGTCGGTGAGCGCCGCGATCGGTGAGCGCGACTGGGCCATCCGCAGGTAGCGCTTGGGCGTGAGGCACACCATCGGGACGCGCCGCGAGGCGCGCGCCTGGCGGCGCAGCACGTGGAAGTACTGCGCCGCGGTCGATGGGTAGACGATGCGGAGGTTGTCCTCCGCGGCCAGCAGCAGGAAGCGCTCGAGGCGGGCGCTCGAGTGCTCGGGGCCCTGCCCCTCGAAGCCGTGGGGGAGCAACAGGGTGAGCGACGACCGCTGCCCCCACTTGTCGTACGCGGCGACGAGGTACTGGTCGATGACGATCTGCGCACCGTTGGCGAAGTCGCCGAACTGCGCTTCCCACGCCACGAACGAGTCGGGGTCGGCAGACCGAGTAGCCGTACTCGAACCCGAGCGCGGCGTACTCGGAGAGCACCGAGTCGTAGAGTCGGAACGGTGCCTGGTCGTCGGCGAGATGGTCCGAGGGGCAGGTACTCGTGCTCGTCCTCGACGTCGACGAGCACGCCGTGGCGCTGGCTGAACGTTCCCCGGCGGGTGTCCTGGCCCGCGAGTCGCACCGGCGTGCCCTCGAGGAGCAGGGAGCCGAGCGCGAAGGCCTCGGCGAGCGCCCAGTCGACCTCACCGGCTTCGAACATCGTGCGGTTCCCCAGGAGGAGGCGCTCGAGCTTCGGGTGCACGTGGAAGTCCTCGGGCCACGTCGTCAGTGCCGTGACGATGCGTCCGAGCGCGTCGGGTGCCACCGCGGTGCGCACCGGCGCGTCCTCGACCGGCTGCTCGGGCTGGTCGAGGGTGAGCCCGAGGTTCTCGATCCCCGTGTCGTGCGGCTCGTGGGTCTCCTCGAAGGCGCGCTCCAGCCTGAGCGCGGAAGTCGGCGCGTGCCGCCTCGCACTCCTCCGGGGTGAGGTCGCCTCGGGCGACGAGCTGCTGCGGTGTACAGCTCGCGCACCGATGCGCGCTCGTTGATCAGGGCGTACATCCGCGGCTGGGTGAAGGCCGGCTCGTCGCCCTCGTTGTGCCCGTAGCGGCGGTAGCAGACGAGGTCGACGACGACGTCCTTCTGGAACGCCTGCCGGAACGCGAACGCGAGCCGGATCACCCGGACCGCGGCCTCGGGGTCGTCGCCGTTCACGTGGAAGATCGGTGCCTGCACCATCTTGGCGACGTCGGTCGCGTACACGGACGAGCGGCCCGCCTCGGGTGAGGTCGTGAAGCCGAGCTGGTTGTTCACGACCACATGGACGGTGCCACCGACGTCGAAGCCCTCGACCTCGGACAGGTTCAGGGTCTCGGCGACGACGCCCTGTCCGGCGAACGCGGCATCGCCGTGCACGAGCACCGGCAGGACCGCGCCGCCCGACGTGTCGCCGCGCCGGTCGCCCTCGGCCCGCGCCATGCCTTCCACGACGGGATCCACGGTCTCGAGGTGGCTGGGGTTGGCGGCGAGCGTGAGGTCGACCGTCGCGCCCTCCGGGGTGAGATGCTTCCCGGTCGCGCCGAGGTGGTACTTCACGTCGCCGGAACCCTGGGTGCTCGACGGGTCGAGCTCGCCCTCGAACTCGCGGAAGATCTGCGCGTACGACTTCCCGACGACGTTCGCGAGCACGTTGAGCCGGCCCCGGTGGGCCATGCCCATCACGACCTCGCTGATCCCGGCTCGGGCGGCGACCGTGTTGAGTGCATCGAGCATCGGGATGAGCGTCTCCGCGCCCTCGAGGCTGAACCGCTTTTGCCCGAGGTACTTCGTGTGCACGAACCGCTCGAAGGCTTCGGCCGCGTTGAGCCGGTCGAGGATTCGCTGCTTCTCCGCGAGGTCGGGCTCGGGTGCGGTGACCTCGACGTGCTCCTGCACCCAGGCCTTCTGGTCGTGCTCCTGGATGTGCATGTACTCGACCCCGACAGTGCGCGCGTAGGCATCGCGCAGCACGCCGAGGATCTCGCGGAGCGGCATGCGTCGGCGGTCGGACTGTCCGCTGCCGAGGCTCCCGACCGGGAACTCGCGGTCGAGATCCCAGATCGAGAGGCCGTAATGCGTGATGTCGAGCTCGGGGTGGGTGCGGGGCCCCCGTCGTCCGAGCGGATCGAGGTTGGCCACGAGGTGACCGCGCACGCGGTACATGTTGATCAGCTGGTGGACGTGCACCGCCTTCTCGTTCGCGGCCTCGACCGCGTCGAGCGGTGCCTGGTCCTGGACCCAACGGGCCGGCTCGTACGGCACACCGAGGCTGTGGAACACCGCGTCGTAGAAGCCGGTCGCGCCGCCCGACTCCGTCGTGCCGATCGGGTCGCCGAGGATGAGGTCGTGCACGCGTCGGAGGAACTCGCCACTCTCGGCGCCGCCGATGATGCGGTGGTCGTAGGTGTTCGTCAGTGTGGTGACGGTGCTCACCCCCATGCGGGCGAGCATCTGGGGGTCGGAACCCTCGTACTCGGTCGGGAAGCCGATGGCGCCGACGCCGAGGATGAACCCCTGTCCGGGCATCAACCGTGGGACCGAGTGGACCGTCCCGATCATCCCCGGGTTGGTGATGGTGCCGGTCGTCCCGACGAAGTCGTCGGGTGAGACCTGCCCGGCGCGGACCTTCCTGATGAGCGACTCGTACGCGTCCCAGAAGCCCGCGAAGTCGAGCGTGTCCGCGCCCTTGATGTTCGGCACGAGGAGCGTCCGGGTGCCGTTCTTGCGTTCGAGGTCGACGGCGAGGCCGAGGTTCACGTGCGGGTGACGGACGATCGTCGGCTTCCCGTCCTGCTCCGCGAAGCTGGAGGAGAGGTTGGGGAACTCGTCGAGCGCCCGCACGACCGCGTACGCGATGAGGTGGGTGAAGCTCACCTTGCCGCGGCCGGTCCGGCCGAGGTGGTTGTTGAGGATCTGGCGGTTGACCTCGAGGAGCTTCGCCGGGACCGTCCGGACCGACGTCGCGGTCGGGACCGCGAGACTCGCCTCCATGTTCTCGACGATGCGCGCCTGCGCACCCCGGAGGGGTTCCTCTCGTTCGGTGTCGTTGTCGGTGTCGTTGTCGGTGTCGGCGTCGGCCGGCTCGGACCGGGAGCCGGTCGCCGGCGAGGCTCCGGACGGGGCCGGTGCGGTCGCGGCCGGAGCCGCGGTCACGGGATCCACCGCATGGCCGTTGCCCCGATCCTGCGCGGCGAAGTACTCGCGCCAACCGGCGGGGATCGCCGCCGGGTCCTCCCGGTACTGCTCGTAGAGGTCCTCGACGAGTCCCTCGTTCGCACCGGCTTCGTCGAAGATCACCCGTCCATGCTCGCGCGACCTCGCGGCGTCCGAAACGGTCGAACGGTGAACATCTGGCGCCGATCTGGTCGGGCTAGCGACGCAAGAGGTCGGCGACCTCGAAGGCGAGATCGAGCGACTGGCGGGCGTTGAGGCGCGGGTCGCACATCGTCTCGTAGTGGCGCTCGAGGTCGGCGCCCAGGACCGCGTCACCGCCACCGAGGCACTCGGTGACGTTCTCGCCGGTCAGCTCGACGTGGACCCCGCCGGGCCAGACGTCCGCCGCGTGGCAGGCGGCGAAGAAGCCGCGGAGCTCCCGCATGATGTCGTCGAAGCGTCGCGTCTTGTAACCGCTCTCGTGCTGGAAGGTGTTTCCGTGCATCGGGTCGCACGCCCACAGCACGGGGTGCCCCGCCGTCTGGACCGCGTGCAGGAGCGGCGGGAGGGCTGCGTCGACGTTGTCCGCGCCCATGCGACTGAAGAGGACGAGTCGGCCGGGCTCCCGCGTCGGGTTGAGGCGCTCGCACAGCGCGATGACCTCTTCGGGCTGCGCCTTCGGACCGAGCTTCACGCCCAGGGGGTTGCGCGTGCCGGCGAGGAACTCGACGTGGGCACCGTCACGATCGCGGGTGCGCTCGCCGATCCAGAGCAGGTGCGCGGAGCAGTCGTACCAGTCCTCGGTGATCGAGTCGCGGCGGGTGAGCGCCTCCTCGTAGGCGAGGAGCAGCGCTTCGTGCGCGGTCCAGACGTCGACCTCGTGCAGCTGGAGCTCCGCCTCGAGATCGATGCCGCACGCCTCCATGAACCGCAGCGCGCGCTCGATCTCGCCGGCAACCGCCTCGTACCGTCGACCTTCGGCGCTGCTCGCGACGAACTCCTGGTTCCAGGCATGGACGCGCGAGAGGTCGGCGAAGCCGCCCTTCGCGAAGGCGCGCACCAGGTTCAGGGTTGCGGCCGACTGGTGGTACGCCCGGACGAGCCGGTCCGGGTCGGGTCGCCGTGCGAGCTGGTCGAACGCGAAGTCGTTGACGGTGTCGCCGCGGAAGCTGGGCAGCGTGACGCCGTCGCGCGTCTCGGTGGGTGACGAGCGCGGCTTCGAGAACTGTCCCGCGATCCGGGCGACCTTCACGGTGGGCACGCCGCTGCCGTACATCAGCACGACGGACATCTGCAGGATCACTCGGAGCTTGTCGCGGATCGCATCGGCCGAGAAGGCTTGGAACGACTCCGCGCAGTCGCCGGCGACGAGCAGGAACGCGTTGCCCTGCTGGGCGAGTGCCAGCTGTTCGGTGAGCGAGCGCGCCTCGCCGGCGAACACGAGTGGCGGCATCGCGCGCAGCGTCTCGAGTGCGGTGTCCAGCGCGGAGGCATCGGGCCACTCGGGTTGCTGCGCGGCGGGTCGCTCGCGCCAGGATGCCGGTGTCCACCCGTCGTCGAAGAGCTCCGCGGTGCTCATCACAGGTAGCCGCTCGGCGGGCCGCTCGGTCCCCCCGGTCCGGCGCTCCCCTCGGGCGCACCGGGGACGCCGCCCGCGAGGGCACGGCGGCGGACCTGCTCGAGCTGGCCCTGCGCCATGGCCTGCTGCGTGAACAACGTCGCCTGGATGCCGTGGAAGAGGCCTTCGAGCCATCCCACCAGCTGTGCCTGGGCGAGCCGCAGCTCGGACTCGCTCGGCGCCTCGGAGGTGAACGGCAGCACGACCTCCTCGAGCTCCTGCTGGAGATCGGGGGAGAGGACGGTCTCCAGCTCGTGGACCGACTTCTCGTGGATCTCGCGCAGTCGCCGTCGGCCCGCGTCGTCGAGGGGTGCCCGCCGGACCTCGTCGAGCATCTGGCGCACCATCGACGCGATGCGGATCAGCTTGGTGGGTTGGGTGACCTGCTCGCCGTCGGCGTCATCGTCGGGCGCCGCGCTGCCGTCGGGCGCAGGCGCGCCGACCTCGAGGACCTCGGGCGTGACGGGCTCGGAGGGCTCGGGCTTGGCGTTCATCGTGAAGCACTCCTGCGGAAGGGGGATCCCCCAGGATACGGACCCCGGGTGTCCGTCGGTGAACTGAATCGGCCCGCCGACCCGGTGGCCCTTAGGGTTGGGCCATGCAGACGTTGATCGCCGCACTGCGTCGGGCGTTGACGGCGATCGACGTCGACCCCGGACCGGTCGAGATCGAGCTCACCGTGCCCGACCGACCCGAGCACGGTGACTGGTCGACCAACCTCCCCCTCCAGCTGGCCAAGCGGGTGGGGCAATCGCCTCGGGACCTGGCGGTGCGGATCGCCACCGCGATCGAGGCGGATCCGCCACCGCACTTCGACCGGCTCGAGGTCGCGGGTCCGGGGTTCCTCAACGTGTTCCTGACGCCCGGCGTGGCTGCACGACGTACTCCGGCTCGTGGTCGCGAGCGGTGCCGGCTATGGCACCGGCACGACGCTCGCGGGCGCGCGGATCAACCTCGAGTTCGTGTCGGCCAACCCGACCGGTCCGCTCCACGCCGGTGGCGGTCGCTGGGTCGCGGTCGGTGACGCGCTCGCGAACCTGCTCGCGACCCAGGGCGCCGAGGTGCACCGCGAGTACTACCTCAACGATGCCGGTGCGCAGCTCGAGAAGTTCGGCGCATCACTCCTGGCGCGGTACGAAGGACGCACGCCGCCCGAGGACGGCGGGTACCAGGGGCAGTACCTGGTCGAGATGGCGCGCCAGATGCGCGCCGAGATCGGCGACACCGTGACGCAGGAGCAGGCCCAGGAGTGGGGCTACCGCGACGTCGTCCGGCAGCTCGAGGAGGATCTGGCGCGCATCGGCGTCCACTTCGACACCTGGTTCTCCGAGCGAACGCTGCACGAGCGGGGTGATGTCGCACGGGTGCTCGCCGACCTGCGCACGCGTGGAGCCACCTTCGAAGCCGACGGCGCGACCTGGCTCCGCACGACCGAGTTCGGCGACCAGCGCGACCGCGTGCTCGTGAAGTCCGACGGGTCGACGACCTACCTCTGCGCGGACCTCGCGTACCACGAGGACAAGTTCTCGCGGGGCTGGACGCATCTCATCGACATCTGGGGCGCCGACCACCACGGGCAGGTCAAGTCGTTGCAGGCAGGCCTCGAAGCGCTCGGTCATCCGTCCAGTGAGCCCGAGGTCGTGCTCGGACAGCTCGTGAAGCTGGTGAAAGGCGGCGAACCGGTCCGGTTGTCCAAGCGCGCCGGGAACATCATCGCACTCGCCGACATCCTCGACGAGGTCGACCCGGACGTCTGTCGGCTCACCTTTCTCCTGCAGGGCATCGACACCGCGCAGACCTTCGACCTCGACGTCGTGACCGCGCAGTCGATGGAGAACCCCGTGTACTACGTGCAGTACGCGCATGCCCGGGTCTCCTCGATCGCCCGGCGGGCCGCGGCAGCCGGGGTGACCCGGATCCCGATCCTCGACGCGAACCTCGCCCCGCTGACGCACGAGCGCGAGCTCGAGGTGCTCCGCGCACTCGCGGTCTATCCCGAGGTCCTCGCGGAAGCGGCGCGCCTGCGCGCCCCGCACCGCGTCACGACGTGGGTGCGCGACTTCGCGAAGAGCTTCCACGGCTTCTATCGTGACTGCCGGGTGATCTCCGACGACGTGTCCCTCACCCAGGCGCGGCTCTGGCTCGCCGAGGCGTGTGGCATCGGGCTGAAGAACGCGCTCGACGTCCTCGGCGTCCACGCACCCGACGAGATGCGTCGGGTCGACGATGGCGAGGTCGCCGAGGATCAGCTGTGATCAACGAGGCGCCCCTCGATCGATCACTCCTCTCGCCGGGGCTGCTCGCGCTCGATGCGGCCGCGATCGCCGAGCAGTTCGGGACGCCCACGTTCGTCTACGACGAGGACGAGATCCGACGGCGCTGCCGCGAGTACGTCGCAGGGTTCGGGCCAGAGTCCGTCGCGTACGCGGGGAAGGCGTTTCTGTGCACCGCGATGGCGCGGGTCGTGGCCGAGGAGGGGTTGCACCTGGACTGCGCCACGGGCGGCGAGATGTACGTGGCGCTCCATGCGGGGATCCCCGGCGACGCGCATCGTGCTGCACGGGAACAACAAGTCCGAGGCGGAGCTGGCTGCGGCGCTGCACGCCGGGCGTCGGTCGTGTCGTCGTCGACTCCTTCGACGAGCTCGACCGACTCGAGGTGCTCGGTCCGCGAGCGGCGTGTGCGGCAGTCGGTGCTCGTGCGCGTCACGCCCGGCGTCGAGGCGCACACCCATGAGTACATCGAGACCGGGACCGAGGCGTCGAAGTTCGGCTTCACGTTGACGGACGGTGTTGCGCTCGCCGCCGTGCGGCGGGTGATCGAGTGCGACGGGTTGCACCTCGCGGGGCTGCACTGCCACATCGGGTCGCAGATCTACCGCCTCGACGCCTTCGGTCGGGCGATCGAACGTCTTGCCGGGCCTCGCGGTCGAGCTGCGCCGCACCCACGACGTCGACGGTCGACGAGCTCAACCTCGGGGGTGGGCTGAGTGCCCGGTACCTCACCGACGACCGTGAGCTCGACATCGGTGACTACGCCGCGTACCTGCGCGACACGGTGGAGAAGACGTGGACCGCCGCGGATCTCGCACCGGTGCCGCGGGTCATGGTCGAGCCCGGCCGCTCGATCGTCGCCCCCTGCGCCATCACGCTGTACCGCATCGGGACCGTGAAGCAGATCCCGGGGATCGGCACGTACCTCGCGGTCGACGGCGGCATGAGCGACAACCCCCGGCCGGTGCTCTACGGCGCCGGCTACGAGGCCTATCTCCCCGAGCGGCTCGACGACGCGCGTCCCCTCCACTGTGCGGTGGTGGGCAAGCACTGCGAGCAGGGCGACGTGCTCGTCGCCGACGCGTGCCTCCCGGCAGGGTGTCGGGTCGGCGACCTGCTCGCCACACCGACGACCGGGGCGTACGGCTACTCGATGGCGTCGAACTACAACAAGGTGACTCGTCCTGCCGTGGTGTTCGTTCGGGAGGGTGCGGCCCGTCTGGTCGTCCGCCGCGAGACGCTTCGAGGACCTCACCCGCCTCGACGTCGACTGACCCCGACCGAGCGGCGATTCGAGCGGGCCTCCCACCCGGGTCGCGTGGGAGACTGGACACGATGGCTGATCGAGTACGCGTCGGGCTCCTCGGGTGCGGCAACGTCGGCGCTGCCCTGGTGCGCCTCGTCGACGAGCACGCCGACGTGATCTCGCGCGCGGGCCGGCGTCGGGATCGACATCACCCGCGTGGTCGTGCGCGACCTCGGCCGCGAGCGCGACGTCAAGCTGCCACCCGACGCCTTCACCGACGACGCCGCGGCCGTCGTCGGGGACCCGAACGTCGATGTCGTCGTCGAGGTGATCGGGGGCGTCGAGCCCGCCCGAACGCTGATCACCGACGCACTGCGGGCCGGGAAGCCCGTCGTCACCGCGAACAAGGAGCTGATCGCCCGTCACGGGCCGGAGCTGTTCGCGGTGGCGGCCGACGCCGGGGTCGACCTCCTCTTCGAGGCGAGCGTCGCCGGCGGGATCCCGCTCATGCGCCCGCTGCGCGAGTCGCTCGCGGGCGACCGCATCCGTCGCGTCATGGGGATCGTGAACGGCACGACCAACTTCATCCTCACGCGGATGGCCGAGGACGGCTCGTCCTTCGAGGATGCGCTGGCCGAGGCGCAGACAGCTCGGGTACGCGGAGACCGACCCGACGGCCGACGTCGATGGCCACGACGCGGCAGCGAAGGCCGCGATCATCGCGACGATCGCGTTCGGTGCCCGTGTCGACCCCGACGACGTGTACACGGAGGGGATCCGTGGCGTCACCGCCGACGACATCGCATCCGCCGAGACGCTGGGATACGTCGTCAAGCTGCTCGCGGTCGCCGAGGAGCGCGAGGGAGCGATCGCGGTGCGAGTGCACCCGGCGATGGTGCCCATGCGGCACCCGCTCGCGTCGGTGCGCGACTCCTTCAACGCCGTGTTCATCGAGGGAGAGGCCGTCGGCGAGCTGATGCTCTATGGCCGCGGCGCCGGTGGGGGCCCGACGGCCTCCGCGGTGCTGGGCGACCTGGTCGATGCCGTGAAGAATCTGGTGTCGGGGGCGAAGGGCGCGACGATCGGGGAGCTGGTCGACCGCCCGATCACGCCGATCGAAGACACCGAGTCGCCCTTCTACCTCCTCATGGAGGTCGCCGATCAGCCCGGCGTGCTCTCCGCGATCGCCGGCGAGTTCGGCCGCCGCGACGTCTCGATCAAGTCGATGGAGCAGCGTGGGATCCGCACCGACGCCCGTCTGGTCTTCATCACACACCGTGCCCGTGAAGCCGACGTGCGCGCGACGCTCGCCGCCTTCCGCGACGTCGACCAGGTGCACCGCGTCGGGTCGGTGCTCCGAGTCGTCGGGGAGGACGATTGAGCCCGGCGCCGTCGAGGTACGTACGCGGCGACGCGTGGCCGGGCGTGATCGAGGCGTACCGCGATCACCTGCCCGTGAGCGACGCCACGCCGGTCGTCACGCTGCTCGAGGGCAACACCCCGCTGTTGGAGGCGCCTCGCATCGCGGCCCGCGCCGGTGTCGCACGCGTGCTCCTGAAGATCGAGGGGTCCAACCCGACCGGGTCGTTCAAGGACCGCGGCATGACCCTCGCGGTGTCCAAGGCCGCTGAGCGCCACGCCAAGGCGGTCATCTGCGCGTCGACGGGCAACACCTCGGCGTCGGCCGCCGCCTACGCAGCCCGGGCGGGCATCATCTGCGCCGTCGTGATCCCGGCGGGCCAGATCGCGCTCGGCAAGCTGGCGCAGGCGCTGATCCACGGCGCTCGCGTCGTGCCCGTCACTGACACGTTCGACGCCGCGCTCGATGTCGTGCGCGAGCTCGGCGAGCAGCCCGGGGTCGAGGTCGTGAACTCGGTGAACCCGGTTCGCATCGAGGGGCAGAAGACGGCGGCGTTCGAGATCATCGAGGTGCTCGGCGACGCACCCACGGTGCACTGCATCCCGGTGGGGAACGCCGGCAACATCACGGCGTACTGGCGCGGGTACCGCGAGTTCGCCGACGCCGGCCGCGCGACGCGGCGCCCCCGGATGCTCGGTTGGCAGGCCGCGGGTGCTGCTCCGCTCGTCAGCGGCGAGCGGGTGCTCCACCCCGAGACGATCGCGACGGCCATCCAGATCGGGAACCCCGCTTCGTGGCAGCAGGCGATCGACGCGCGCGACGAGTCGGGTGGCCAGATCGGCGCGGTCACCGACGGCGACATCGTCGAGGCCTACCGCCTGCTCGCATCCGTCGAAGGAGTCTTCGTGGAGCCGGCATCGGCGGCATCGGTCGCCGGCCTGCTCCGCGCGTCGACCGACGGACTCGTCGCCGGCGGCGACGTCGTCGTGTGCACGCTCACGGGACACGGTCTCAAGGATCCGCAGCAGGCGATCGATCAGGTCGACGTGGGCGAACCGGTGGCCGCGCACGCCACCGAGGTCGCCGCGGCGATCGGCCTCTAGGCGGGCGTCGGACGACAGGGCCCAGGACAAGGAGCACCTCGCGTGGAGAAACCGGTCGCGCTCGTCACCGGCGCATCATCAGGGATCGGGGAGTCGTTCGCCCGGCTGCTCGCGCAGCGCGGCCACGACCTCGTCGTCGTCGCTCGTCGAGCCGACCGCCTCGAAGAGGTCGCGGCACGCACCGGCCGAGACCACGGTGCCGCGTGCGAAGTGCTCGTCGCCGACCTCGAGTCCGACGGCGGGGTCGCCACCGTCGAGGCCCGACTCCAGGACGAGCGCGCGCCCGGTCGAGCTGCTGGTGAACAACGCCGGCTTCGGGACCAGTGGCCGCGTTCCACGAGCTGCCGGTCGACGACGAGGCTGCAGAGATCCGGCTCAACGTGCTCGCTCTGGTACGGCTCACCCACGCCGCGGTCACGGGCATGGCGACGCGTGGCCACGGAGGGGTGATCAACGTCTCGTCGGTGGGGGCCTACCAGCCGACGCCGAACAGCGCGACGTACTCGGCGACGAAGGCCTTCGTCTCCAGCTTCACGAACGCCATCCACGAGGAGCTGCACGGCACCGGCGTCAAGGCGATGGTGCTTGCTCCGGGGTTCACGCACACGGAGTTCCACGAGCGCGCCGGGCATCGAGAACGAGGCGCAGATGCCCGAGTTCCTCTGGCAGTCTGCCGATGAGGTCGTCAGCACCGCGTTGCAGGCGTACGGACGCGGGCGCGCCGTGTGTGTCCCCGGTCCCATCAACGGGATTGCCGCGGCGTTCTCGGGGACCATGCCTGCGGGGGTCACCCGCAAGATCGCAGGGATCGTCACGAAGCGCGCGTACTGACGCGTCGAGGTTCGTGACATCGGTGTCGGAGTCGGCGACCGCCTGATCAGGCGTCGTGGAGCGCGTCGACGGTCGCGCGGGCTGCGGCATCGATTGGTGACGAGCCCGGCGCGATGCCGTGGCGATGTGCATCCGCCTCGGGGTCGACGAGCGCGACGGCGACGACGAACGTGCCATCGGTTGTCGTCTCCACGGTGCGGATCCACGACGGGACCCAGCGCGAGCCCGGGTCGACCTCCGCGACGCCCGTCAGGACCGCTTCAGCGGATCCCGCGAGCCCGCGTGCGAGCGGCGCGCGACCGATGGCGCGGACGGGACCGACCGCGAGGTGCACCTCGATCTCGCCGTCCTCGGGGACACTCCGGACGCTCAGCAGCTCCGGCCCGATCGCCCGGCCGGGCGACGAACTCGGGCCGACGCCGCCGCCACCCGTGGCGCCGGAGGGTCGCGGCGCGACGGTGACGGTCTCCCGAACGAGCTCGACGACCAGGCGCGCCTCGGAGGCGAGCGTCGACGCGGCGCGTCGGGCGAGGTCTTCGGGCGCGCCAGCGGACGCGAGGATCCGGCACACGGTGAGGTCGCCGTCGCGCTCGAGGGCGACCGCGGAGACGCCCGGGAGGCGCCGGAGCGCGAGCTCGGTCGTGTCGCCGCTCGTCCCGCGGAGCACGTCGACCCGCAGGCTCGCCGCGCAGAGTGCGACGAGCAGACCCGCGTCCACCCGGTCGGCGGGCAGCGCAGGGTCCGAGGACACGCCGGGTCCGGCGGCCACGATGCCGCTGTCGAACGTGCCCGCGCCGGAACGGAACGCCTGGCGTCCGAGGTCAGGATCGTCGACGACGACGGTGAGCGAGCGCAGCCCGAGGGTCGTGAGCGTTCGACCGAGGTGGGCACGCAGACCGACGAGGCCGATGTCGTCGGGCGCGTCGGCCGCGACCCATCCCGCGGCCGCGTCGGGGGATCCTGGCTCGGAATCGGGGTCCGGGTCCTGTGCAGGAGGATGCGGCGAGGGTTCCACGGGCACGTGAGGGTATCGGGCACCCGGAGGACCCGCTCGACCGGCTACGTGTCCGCCCACCCGTCGAGCGCCTCCCCACCCTCGCGGACGCCGGGCGGCACGCGGCCCCGCGCCGATCCGGTGCGTGGTCCGGGCACGTCACGGAACCCGTACGGGATCGGCTCCCGGCCCGGCTGGCAGACGAAGCACCGACCGGTCTCTCCGCAGGTCACCGCGTGCACGACCGCGTCGGCGATCTGGCTCGCCGGCATCAACGGGAAGTCGGCCTCGGCGAACCTCTGCTTGGCGGCCTCACCGAGGATGTTCGTGTCGGTCATCCCCGGATTCACGCAGTTGGCGGTGATCCCCTGCGCCGCGAGGCGTGGGAGCCGCGGACCGCACGAACCCGACGACGGCGTGCTTCGTGAGGTCGTACACCGGATCCGGCGGGAAGGGGATGAGGCCTGCAAGGGACGCGGTTGCGACGATCGCGCCACCGTGCTCGCGCATCGCCCGGACCGCCGCCCGCATCCCGAAGACGACGCCGTCCACGTTGACGCGCATGATCCGTCGGTACACCTCGTCGGTCAGTGCGTCGAGGTCGGCCACCCCGATCGCGATCCCGGCGTTCAAGAACGCGACGTCGATGCCGCCCAACACGGCGGCGCAGTGAGCGAATGCGGCATCCACCGCGTCGGACTCACCGACGTCGGCACGGAAGGACGTGCCACCGTGCTCCTCGGCGACCTCGGCCGCTCCCGCGGCGTCGAGGTCGACCACGCACACGCGCATCCCCGCCGCGGCGAACCGCGCGACGGTCGCACGGCCGATGCCGGAAGCACCGCCCGTCACGAGCGCGACCCTGTCCTGCAGCTCCATCAGAGCTGCAGGACCACGAGGCGGGCTTCGGTCATCTCCTCGACTGCGTACTTGGGTCCCTCGCGGGTGTTGCCGGAGTCCCGGAGCCCGCCGTAGGGCATCTGGTCGGTGCGAAACGTCGGCACCTCGTTCACGAGCACTCCGCCGAAGTCGAGCTCCCGGATTGCTCGCAAGGCCACGCTGAAGTCGGAGGTGAAGATCGCGGCCTGCAGGCCGTAGCGCGTGTCGTTGGCCTCGGCGAGTGCGTCGTCGAGGCTCGAGTACCGGGCGACCGCGACGACGGGCCCGAACACCTCGAGCGCGCAGACGTTCATGTCGGGCTTCGCGTCCGTGAGCACGGTCGGTGTGAGGATGCCGTCGCGCACTTCACCACCCGTGGCGATCTTCGCGCCGCCGGCGGCGGCCTCGTCGATCCAGGCTTGCACTCGGTCGCGCTCGTGCGAGGAGATCAGTGCCGACACGTCCGTCCGCTCGTCGAGCGGGTCGCCGACCACCAGCGCGTCGACACGGGGTACGAGCTCGGCAAGGAACGCGTCAGCGACGTCCTCGTGTACGTACACCCGCTGTGTGCTGATGCAGGACTGACCGGCATGGCTGAAGCCCGCGACCGAGATCTTGGTGGCCGCCGTCACGACGTCGCCGTCGGGCTCGATGATCACTGGGGCGTTGTTCCCGAGCTCCAACCCGACCTTCTTGCGAGGCGCCCGGGCCTTGATGCCCCAACCGACCTCGGGCGAACCCGTGAAGGTGATCATCGCGATGTCGTCGTGCTCGACGATGGCGTTGCCGACGGTCCCCCCACCGCCCGTGACGACGTTGAGGTGACCGGGCGGCAGGCCGCACTCGTCGAGCAGCAGCTCGGCCAGCGCGATCGCCGACAGCGGCGTCTGCGACGCCGGCTTCAGCACGACCGGGCACCCGGCGGCGATCGCGGGCGCCACCTTGTGGGCGACGAGGTTGAGCGGGAAGTTGAACGGGCTGATCGCACCGACGACGCCGATCGGCATGCGGAGCGTGAAGCCGAGCTTCCCCTCACCGGCATCGGACGCGTCCATCGGCACCATCTCGCCGGCGAGGTTCCGCGCCGCGGCCGCGGAGAACGTGAGGGTGGAGACCGTGCGCATCGCCTCCACGCGTGCGGTCTTGAGCGGCTTCGCCGCCTCGGCCGCGATGATCCGTGCGAAGTCCTCGACGCGGTCGCGGAGCAGGCGCGCCGCGGTGTCGAGGATCTCGGCGCGACGCCAGGCCGGCAGCGGTCCGTCCTCGGAGGGCACCGCGTGCGGCGGCGACCGCTCGGTCGACCTCCGCCGGTCCACAGGCCGGGATCCGCGCGAGCTCCGCGCCGTCGTACGGCGACCGGACCGAGATCGTCTCGCCGGTGGTCACGCGCTCGGCACCGATGGGGACGCTCTTGCTGTCGCTCACATCCGTCTCCTCGCCTGGGTGATGCTCTGCGGCCGCGCGCGACCTCGCTTCGGCAGGTTACCGAGGAGGGGAGCGACCCCGCGACGGTGTCAGCGACCGACGTGGCAGGATTCGTGCACGTCCGTGGCGATGGGAGCGAGGCACCCGCATGACAGCGCTCGTCGAGCGGGTCCGACGGCTGATCGAGACCCTGCGCTCGGTGCTGCACTTCCGTCCCGTCGAGCTCGATCCGGTCGCTCGTCGCCTCGCGCGCGCCGTGTCCGTGGCCGACCTGCGGCGGATCGCGAAGCGCCGACTCCCGCGCGGCGTCTTCGACTACATCGACGGTGGCGCTGAGGACGAGCGGACCCTCGACGGCGAACTCCGACGCGTACACGAGGGTGACGTTCCGACCCCGAGTGCTGCGGGACGTCGGCACGGTCGATCCCGCGACCACGGTGCTCGGTCGGCCTCTTCCGATGCCGCTCGTGCTCGCGCCGACCGGCTTCACGCGCATCGCCGATCCGGAGGGAGAGCTCGCGGTCGCGCGGGCAGCGGCGCGGGCCGATGTCCCGTACACGCTGTCGACCCTGGCCACGCGCTCGATCGAAGAGGTGGCCGAGGTCAGCCACGGGCGGAAGTGGTTCCAGGTCTACGTGTGGCGCGACCGCGGGCTGGTGAAGGAGATGATCGACCGGGCCGCGCGCTGCGGCTACGAGGCGCTCGTCCTGACCGTCGACACCGCGGTGCTCGGTCGTCGCGACCGCGACCTCCGGCGTGGGTTTCGCACTCCCACCGAAGATCGGGCTCGACACGTTGTTCGACGGCTTGGTGCACCCGGGTTGGACGTGGGACTTCGTGCGCTCCGACCCGATCCGCTTCGCGAACGTCGTCGGGCTCGGGATCGGGGACGGCAGCGACGCAGTGTCGCTCGCCGACTACATCAACTCGCAGTTCGACCCGACCCTGTCCTGGCACGACGTCGAGTGGCTCCGCTCGGTGTGGGACGGACCGCTCGTGCTCAAGGGCATCCAGACCGTCGACGATGCCCGCCTCGCGGCCGACGCCGGCGTCGAAGCGGTCGCCCTCTCGAACCACGGTGGCCGGCAGCTCGACGCCGCGCCTGCCACCCTCGATCTCGTCGCTCCGGTGGCCGACGCGGTCGGGGACCGCGTCGAGATCATCTGCGACGGAGGGGTCCGGCGCGGGAGCGACATCGTCAAGGCCGTCGCGCTCGGTGCCCGCGCCTGCATGGCCGGCCGGGCCTACCTGTACGCACTCGGCGCCGGTGGCGAACGGGGCGTCGATCAGGTCTTGCACGCGTTCGAGGTCGACGTGCGCAGGACGATGGCGCTCCTCGGGGTCCGTACGGTGTCGGACCTGACGCCGGACGTCGTCGCTGGCTACGGTCGGCCCCATGACTGACCAGGAAGGTGGAACAGGCCTGGGAGACGCCCTCCCTCGACGAGATCCCGGTGCTGAGCAAGGGACACGTCGAGGCGATGGAGGCCTCGGACGACGACATGATCTGGGTCCAGGCCGGGATGCACCACGTGCTCCTCCGCACGGTCGGTCGGAAGTCCGGCACCGAGCACAAGGTCGCGCTCCCGACCTGGCTGGATCCGGAGGGACGGCGCGTGGTCGTGGCGTCGTTCGCCGGCGCGCCCGGCCACCCGTCGTGGTACCTCAACCTGAGCGACCGCACGGCGAACCCCGAGGTGTTGTGTCGCGTGCAGGGCGGGATGCAGTTCTGGTCGGACCACGAGATCCTCGAGGACGAGGAGTACGACCGGATCTGGGACCTGCTCGTGGCCGACCGGGCCTGGTACGAGGACTACCAGGCGAAGACCGAGCGTCGGATCCCGCTGGTGCGACTCCCGGAGACCCGCCCGGCCTGACGCGAGCGCACACACGCGACGAACGACGAATCACGGCGACAGGAGCCCGCATGCCCGCACGAACGAAGTACGCACCAGGCACACCGAGCTGGGTCGATCTCATGGTCCCCGATCCCGCCGCGGCGCAGGCGTTCTACACCGCGCTCTTCGGTTGGGAGTACCACGACGAGGACACGGGGATGCCCGACAACCCGTACACGATGTGCCTGAGGAACGGGAAGCCCGTCGCCGGCATGGGCAAGCAGTTCGAAGAGGAGCGGGCGCAAGGTGTCCCGCCGCACTGGAACTGCTACGTGACC
Source organism: uncultured Acidimicrobiia bacterium (assembly GCA_963809885.1). Taxonomy (GTDB): domain Bacteria; phylum Actinomycetota; class Acidimicrobiia; order IMCC26256; family PALSA-555; genus JALHSW01. Next base: position 259,740 of record CAWELA010000003.1, read on the forward strand.
GTGGCCGACGTCGATGCAAGTGCGGACAGGGTCGCGGAGCTCGGTGGGACGGTGTTCGCCCCACCGATGGACGTGATGGACGCGGGGCGCATGGCAGTGCTCGCCGACCCGACGGGGGCAGTGAGCAGCATCTGGCAGGCCAAGGAACACATCGGTGCCGAGCTCGTGAACGAACACGGCGCCCTGATCTGGACCGAGCTCATGACCCCGGACATCGACGCCGCGGCGAACTTCTACGCGGCCCTCTTCGGGTGGAAGGCCGACACCCAGGCGATGGGGCCGATGGAGTACACGATGTTCAACCTGGGTGACCGGGGCATCGCCGGCGGGATGAAGCCGCCGATGGACAGCATCCCGCCGAACTGGTCGCCGTACTTCGCCGTCGACGACTGCGACGCCGCGGTCGCCACGGCGCAGGGGCTCGGGGCCACCGTCTTCATGGGCCCCGACGACGGTCCGCCCGGACGCATGGCCGCCCTCGCGGATCCGCAGGGCGCGATGTTCTCGCTGCTCACCCCGGGGGAAGCCACCAGCTGAGCGACTCCTGGCGCGCCGACGTCAGCGGCGCAGATCGATCCCGATCGCGGGGCCGTACCCCGCCCGCGCGCCCGGGAGCGACGGCAGGTCGACGCCGAGCTCGCCTGCGATCGACTCCGCGACGTCGAGATCCTTGAAGCCGAGCTCGGCTGCCTCGACCAGGACCGAGGCCGCGTCACCCAGCTCGTCCGGCGTGCGCGGCGTGGCCTGCTCGCGGTCGAACAGCTTGTCCGCGTAGTCGAGCGCGCCGGTCGTCCGCAGGATGTGCGCGAGCTGCGCGAGGTCGACGCCACCGGCCTGCGCCATGGTCTGCGCCTCGTGCACGAGGCCGAACGAGCCGTACTGCACGTAGTTGCGCGCGACCTTCGCCACCATCCCGGCACCGACCGGTCCGCAGTGGACGATCTCGCGTGACCAGGGCTCGAGGGCGGGACGCGCCTCCTCGACGGTCGCCGCCTTGCCGCCCGCGATGACGAGCAGCGTCCCGGCGCGGGCCCCCGGTACGCCGCCGGAGATCCCGGCATCGAGCAGCTGCACGCCGGCAGCACGCGTCGCCGCCTCGACGTCCCGAAGGCACTCGAGAGTGACCGTGCTGTGGATGGCGAGCACCGAGCCCGGTTCCAGCGTCTGCAGGACGCCGGCGTCGCCGAGCACGGCGTCGCGCACCTGGCGGTCGTCGAGCACCACCACGCTCACGACGTCGGCACCGCTGGCCGCGTCCGCAGGGCTCGACGCGCCGCGCGCACCGGCATCGACCAGCGTCGCGACGCGCTCCGGGCCGCGGATCGAACACCGCGACCTCGTGTTCCGAGGCCGCCACGTGCGACGCCATCGCGCCGCCCATGTTGCCGACCCCGACGAACCCGACGCGCATCAACTGTCCTGTCCGCTCGCACGGTGCTCGTGCTTGCGCTGCCTCGGCCTCGGCCACGATCGGCTGGCTCATGCCCCAGCCCACGTAGTGCGTCAGCTGCAGGACGACCTCGTCGACCTGCTCGGGCGTGAGCTCGCCGGTCGCGAGGCAACGGCGGAACTGGATCCCCAGCGGCTCGAAGCGACCCTGGGCCGCGAGCACCCCCATGACGAGCAGGCGCCGACTGGGGATGTCGAGCGCGGGGCGCGCCCACACCTCGGCGAAGAGCTGCTCGACGAGCGCGTCGCCGTAGACATGGCCCGCCGGAAGGAGCGGCAGATCGCCATAGACCTCGCGAGCCGTCTCCTCGCCCCTGGCGCGTCGCCCGCTGTCGCTCATGGTCGGGTCACGGTACCGTCGCCGACGTGAGGACGCCCGCCTCCCGGCAGCCCGTGTACAACCCCTACGAGTTCTCGCTCCACGAGGACCCGTACGACGTCTACCGAGCGCTCCGCGACGACGCGCCCGCCTACTGGAACGCAGACCTCAAGTTCTGGGCCCTGACTCGCTTCGACGACGTCCTCGAGGGCTTCCGGGACTTCGAGACGTTCTCCTCGGCGAACGGGATCGCCCTGGAGAACCGTGGTCAGGTCGACCCGCGCTACCGGCAGATGATCCAGATGGATCCCCCCGAGCACTCGGTCTTCCGCAAGCTCGTGAGTCGGGCCTTCAGCGGCCGGCGCATGGCCGAGATGGAGGATCGAACGCGCGAGATCGTGTCCGGCTACCTCGACAGCGATCGCGCCTCTCGGCCAGGCCGACCTCGTGCGTGACCTCACCGGCCCGTTCCCGATGGACGTGATCTCGTCGGTGCTCGGGATCCCCGCGTCCGACCGGGCCGAGCTGCGCGCGTATTCCGACACGCTGCTCGTGCGGGAGGACGGGCAGATGGAGATGCCGCAGGCGGCCATCGAGGGGATGCTCGGCATGGTCGGGTACTTCGCCGAGGACCTGAAGCGTCGGGGCACGACCTCGGAGCCGGGCCTCATCGCGGATCTCCTCGAGCTCGAGGTCGACGGTCGGTCACTCGACGAGGCCGAGCTCCTCGGCTTCTGCACCCTCTTCGTGATCGCGGGACACGAGACGACCACCAAGATGGTCGCGAACGCGGTCGAGCTCTTCGACCGGCATCCCGACCAGCGGGCGCAGATCGTCGAGGATCCCTCGCTCGTCCCGGACGCGATCGAAGAGGTCCTCCGATTCCACAACTCCACGCAGTACATGCACCGCACACTCACCCGCGACATCGAACGGCACGGCGAGACGATGCGGGCGGGGGAGTCGGTGCTCCTCGTGATCGGCGCGGCGAACCACGACGAGCGGGAGTTCGGTCCCACGGCCGACGAGTTCGACATCGCTCGACGCCCTGAACGTCATCTTGCCTTCGGGTACGGCGCACACTTCTGCCTCGGCGCGGCGTTGGCCCGTCTCGAAGGACGCGTCGCGCTCGAGGAGATCCATCGGCGAATCCCGGACTACTTGGTCGATCGCAGCGGTGCCGAACGCTTCCACAGCGGCAACGTCACCGGCTGGACCCGGTTGCCGATCTCGTTCACCCCCGAGCGTGCGGCGGTCGGATCCCGGCGAGGGTGAACTCGACGAGGACTTCTCCGAGATCCTCGTCCGAGAGACGCGCGTCGAAGTCCGAGACGGAGTTCAACAGCCCGAACGCGCCGTGGACCAACGCCTCGACCACGTCGTCGTCGAGCTCGGGTCGGAGCCCGCGACGACGTCGCGCCAGACGTTCGCGTAGAGCCGCTGGTTCCGGCGGAGGCGGCGGCGATCATCGGGTGGGAGGTTGATCACCTCCTGGTCGTACACGGCGATGATCGCCCGTTCCCGCACCGCGAACGCCGCGTGTGCTCGGACCAGCGCCTCGAGGGCAGCCTGGGGGCTCGACGCCTCCCGGACGACCGCACGGGAAGCGGCCAGCAGCGGATCCACGACGCGATCGATCAGGGCAACGAGGATCTCGTCCTTGTTCGCGAAGTGGCGGTAGATCGCGGACCCGGTGACGCCCGCGGCCGCGCCGATGTCCGCGATGCCGACCGAGCGGAAACCCCGCTCCGCCACGAGCGTCGCGGCCGAGTTCAGCAGGCGTTCGCGTCGGGCCCGTCCACGGGCGGTCGCAACGGGTGGTGCCGGGGAGACCGGTCGCGCCACCGTCGTCCTCAGTACGACTTCGGCAGCCCGAGTGACTGGGTCGCGACGAAGTTGAGGATCATCTCGCGGCTGATCGGCGCGATGCGCAGGAGACGTGCGAGCCCCCAGAGGTCGGCGAGGCCGTACTCGGACGCGAGCCCGTTCCCGCCGTGCGTCTGGATCGCCGCATCGAGGCAGTGCAGGCCGGCCTCGGCGGCCGCGTACTTCGCCATGTTCGCGGCTTCGCCGGCGGCCACCCGGTCGGCGTCGTGATCGTGCATCCATGCCGCCTTCGCGATCATGAGCCGGGCGAGCTCGAGCTCGATCTTCGCCTGCGCGAGGGGATGCGCGATCCCCTGGTGCGTACCGATCGGCACGCCCCACACGGAACGGTCCCGTGCGTACTCCGATGCGCGATCGAGCGCATAGCGACCGATGCCAGCCGAGAGGCATGCGCCGGTGATCCGCTCCGGGTTCAGCCCGAAGAACACCTGCCGGAGGCCTTGGCCCTCCTCGCCGAGGAGTCGCTCGGCGGGAACTTCGACGTCGTCGAACGAGAGGAGGAACTGGTTCTCCGGAGCGACGATCTCGACGGGGATCGCCGTATCGCTCGAGGCCGGGTGCATCGGTGTCGACGATGAAGAGCGACAGCTCGGCGCGCCCCGACGGTGCCGTGCCGGTCCGGGCCACGACCAGCACCGCTCCCGCCTCGTCGACACCCGAGATGTACGTCTTCGAGCCGCGCAGGCGGTAGAGGTCGCCGTCGCGCGTTGCGACGGTCGAGAGGTTGTGGCTGTTCGAGCCCACGTCGGGCTCGGTGATGGCGAAGACCATCTTCTCGCCGGCACTGAGCCCCGGCAGCCACTCGGCGCGCTGGGCATCGGTGCCGAAGCGCGCGACGAGCTCGCCGCAGATCGCAGCCGACACGAGGATGAGCAGGAGCGGGCAGCCTCGTGCCGCGAGCTCCTCGGTGACGATCGCGAGCTCGCTGATGCCGCCGCCACCGCCGCCGTACGCCTCGGGCAGGTGGACCCCGAGGAACCCGTGGTCGCCGATCGTGTTCCAGAGCGCGTCGGACTTCTGTCCGCTGCGGGCCCGATCGACGAAGTACTCGTGGCCGAAGCTCGCGCCGATGTCGCGCACCGCGGTGCGCAACAGGCCGTGCTCGGGGGACTCGTCGAAGTCCATCGGTCCCTTGTGGTTCGCTGGGCGGTCGGACCTGCCTTCGCCGTGCGGCGAATGTGATTGACGAATAACATACCGGAAGGAGGAGCGCGATGCCCACACTCGAGTCGAGCGTCGACCCGGCGAGCGACGCGTTCGGCGCGAACCATGACGGCATGCTGGCCCTCCTCGCTGAGCACGACGAGCAGGTGGCGCTCGCGGTCGGCGGGGGCGGGGAGCAGTACGTGGCCCGGCACCGGGCGCACGGCAAGCTCACCGCGCGCGAGCGGATCGAGCTCCTCCTCGACCGTGACGCACCGTTCCTCGAGCTCTCCCCCTGGCGGCCTGGGGCACGCAGTTCCACGTCGGCGGCAGCATCGTCACCGGCATCGGCGTCGTCTCCGGTGTCGAGTGCGTGATCATCGCCCACGACCCCACAGTTCGGGGTGGGACCATGAACCCGATCACGCTGAAGAAGAACCTCAGGGCGCTCGAGATCGCGCGGCTCAACCGGCTGCCGCTCGTGAACCTCGTGGAGTCGGGCGGTGCGGACCTCGAGACCCAAGCCGATCTCTTCATCCCCGGTGGCCAGATCTTCCATGACCTCACCCAGCTCTCGGCGCTCGGCATCCCGACGATCGCTCTCGTGTTCGGCAACTCGACCGCCGGCGGCGCGTACGTCCCCGGGATGTGCGACTACGCGGTGATGGTCGACCGACGCGCCAAGGTGTTCCTCGGCGGTCCCCCGCTCGTGAAGATGGCGACGGGTGAGGAGTCCGACGACGAGTCGCTCGGCGGCGCCGCGATGCACTCGAGGGTTTCGGGCCTGTCCGACGCGTTCGCGATCGACGAGCACGATTGCATCCGCATCGGCCGAGACATCGTGGCGCGGTTGAACTGGCGCAAGCTCGGTCCGACGACGTCCCGCACCGAGCGCGCCGCCGGTCCACGATCCCGACGAGCTGCTCGGGATCGCGTCGGTGGATCTCCGGGTCCCGTTCGATCCCCGCGAGGTGATCGCCCGAGTCGTCGATGGCTCGGAGTTCGATGAGTACAAGGCCGAGTACGGGACGAGCCTCGTCACGGGCTGGGCGTCGATCCACGGATATCCGATCGGGATCCTGGCGAACGCTCGCGGCGTGCTGTTCATGGAAGAGGCGAAGAAGGCGACCGAGTTCATCCTCCTCGCGAACCAGATCGACACGCCGCTGCTGTTCCTCCAGAACACGACCGGGTACATGGTCGGGAAGGATTACGAACAAGCCGGGATCATCAAAGACGGTGCCAAGATGATCAACGCGGTCACCAACAGCACCGTGCCGCACCTGACGGTGATCATGGGCGCCTCCTACGGAGCCGGCAACTACGGAATGTGCGGGCGCGCGTACGGACCGCGCCTCCTGTTCGCATGGCCCAACGCCAAGATCGCGGTGATGGGGCCCCAGCAGCTCGCCGGCGTGCTCTCGATCGTGGCCCGGCAATCGGCCGAAGCGAGCGGGCGCCCGTTCGACGAAGATGCCGACCTGCTCCGGCGGGAGGCCATCGAGGCGCAGATCGAGCGGGAATCCCACGCGTTCTTCAACAGCGGCAAGCTCTACGACGACGGGATCATCGATCCACACGACACGCGCACCGTCATCGGGATCGCGCTGTCGGCCATCCACTCGAACGTGGTACGCGGCCAACGCGGCTTCGGCGTCTTCCGCATGTGATGGCTCCGACATGAGCGAAATCACGAGACTCCTGATCGCGAATCGCGGAGAGATCGCGAGCCGGATCATCGGCACCGCCCGCCGCCTCGGCATCGTGACGATCGCGGTGTTCTCCGACGCCGACGCGGAGCTTCCGTACGTGCACGACGCCGATGTCGCGGTACGACTGCCTGGAACAGCTCCGAGCGAGACGTACCTCGACGTCGAGGCCGTACTCTGCGCGGCACGCGCCGCCGGCGCCGACGCGGTGCACCCGGGGTACGGCTTCCTGTCCGAGCACGCAGGGTTCGCCCGCGCGTGCGATGCGGCAGGGCTGACGTTCGTCGGTCCGTCGGCCGAGGTCATCGACGCGATGGGGTCCAAGGTCGAGGCGAAGCGGCGCATGGGTGAGGCGGGGGTGCCCGTCCTGCCCGGCGTCGTGGTGTCGGCCGACACGGGGTCCGCAGATCTCGCGGAGGCGGCCGACGAGATCGGGTTCCCCCTGCTGGTCAAGGCCGAGTTCGGGGGCGGTGGGCGGGGCATGCGCATCGTTCGCGAGCACGCGGCACTGCAGGAGGCGGTCGCCGGTGCCCAACGTGAGGCCGAGGGGGCGTTCGGCGACGGCTCGGTCTTCCTCGAGCGCTTCGTGGACACGCCGCGGCACGTGGAGGTGCAGATCTTCGGCGACGCCCAGGGCACTGTGGTGCACCTCTTCGAACGCGAGTGCTCGATCCAACGTCGTCATCAGAAGGTGATCGAGGAGGCGCCGTCCCCGGCGGTGGATGCCGCGCTCCGTGCGGAGCTGGGTGCTGCCGCGGTGGCCGCGGCGCGGGCGATCGGCTACGTCGGCGCGGGCACGGTCGAGTTCGTGCTGGATGCGTCGGGGGCGTTCTGGTTCCTCGAGGTGAACACCCGCCTCCAGGTCGAGCACCCGGTGACGGAGCTCGTGACCGGTCTTGACCTCGTGGCCCTCCAGCTCGAGGTCGCTGCCGGTCGTCCGCTTCCGGATGCCGTGCGCGACGTCGGACTCACCGGCCACGCGATCGAAGGGCGCCTGTACGCGGAGGATGTCCCGAAGGGCTTCCTCCCGACGAGCGGGGCGCTCCACCGCTTCCGCATCCCCGATGCGGCCGATGTGCGTGTGGATGCCGGCTACCGCGACGGCTCGCTCGTGGGCACGCACTACGACGGCATGCTCGCGAAGGTCATCGTCTGGGCGCCGACCCGCCGAGCCGCCGCGACGCGACTCGCCGACGTCCTGTTCCGCAGCGAGCTGCACGGCCTCACGACGAACCGGGACCTCCTCGTCCGCACGCTGCGTCACCCCGAGTTCCTCGCCGGGCGTATCGACACCGGGTTCTTCGACCGGAACGACGCGGCGCTGCTGGGGGCTCCCGACGACTCCACCGAGCTCCGTCGAGCTCCATGCCGTCGCGACCGCGGTGACCGGGCAGCAGGCGACCGTCAGGAGACTCGGTCCTCCCCGTCGGGATCCCCGCGGCGTGGCGCAACGTGGGCCACGCGGAGCAGCCCCTCACGCTCCGTCTCGGCGAGCGCGACCTGGTCGTCGTGGCTTCCGCGACCCGGGAGGGGGAGCGGTGTGCGTCGACGGCTCGCCCATCGAAGCGCACGTGCTCCTTGCCGCTCCCGACCGGGTCGAGATCGAGATCGAGGGCGTCCGGCGCGAGGTCCGCGTCGAGCGGATCGGCGATTTGGTGTACGCCGACAGCTCGCTGGGCTCCACGGTGATGCGCGTCGTCGACCGCTTTCCCGACCACGCCCACGAGGGGGCCGAGGGCTCCTTGCGCGCGCCCCTGCCGGGTACGGTGACCCGAGTGTTGGTCCGCGAGGGTGACGACGTGCTGGCCGGTCAGCCGCTGCTCGCGCTCGAGGCCATGAAGATGGAGCACACCATCAGCGCGGCGCACGACGGCGTCGTCAACAGCATCGCCGTCGCGGTCGGCGATCAGGTCGAACCGACCACCGTGTTGTTGGTCATCGCCGGGCCCGAGGCCGGGTCGTGACGACGGACGTCGTGCACTACGAGGTCGTCGACGGCGTCGCCTGGGTGACGATCGACCGTCCCGAAGCGAGGAATGCACTCGACCGCGCCGTGCGGACACGTCTGTTCACCGCGGTCGACCAGTTCAACGCGGACGACGAGGCGCGCGTGCTGGTGCTCACGGGCGCCGGCGACCGGGCGTTCTGCGCAGGAGCGGACCTCAAGGAGATGGCCGAGACCGGGCTCGAGGTCCCACCGAGCGATTTTGCTCCTCACTTCGGTCGAAACGTCGCAGGTCGAGAAGCCCACGATCGCCGCCGTGAACGGGCTCGCCTACGCCGGCGGGTTCCTGCTCGCCCAGATGTGCGATCTGTGCGTCGCGGCCGAGCATGCCGCGTTTCGCGATCTCCGAGGTCAAGGTCGGTCGGGGCGCGCCCTGGGCGGCGCCGCTGGCCGCCATGATCCCGTCGCGCGTCGCGCTGGAGATCCTGCTGACGGGCGATCCGATCAGCGCCGAGCGGGCGCGGGAGGTCGGTCTCGTGAACCGGGTCGTGCCCGGTGCGGAGCTGCGTGAGGTCGTGCAGGCGCTCGCGACGACGATCGCGGGCAACGCACCGCTGTCGGTCCGGGCCGCGAAGGCGATGGTGCGGGGGTTGGTCGAGGTGGACGACCAGTACGCCGCCGCCGCGGCGATCTGGGAGCCGGTGTACCTCAGCGAGGACGCGCAGGAGGGACCGCGCTCGTTCCGCGAGAAGCGCCCGCCGCGCTGGAAGGGTCGCTGAGTCGGGCGAGCCGGCCCACGCGACCCACGCGTCTCCCACGGCCGGGAACGTGTCGGCGCGACCCTGGCGGTGGTGTCGACCGTCGCCGAACCCGACGAGTCCGCGGACGTAGCATCGCGTCGGCGCCAAGCGAAGGGGCCCGGTGTGGCTGACATCGAGTACGCGCGAGCGGGCGAGACCCATATCGCGTACCAGGTGATCGGCGAACCGGGACGGGTCGATGTCGTGATGGTCGCCGGCGCGCTCTTCCCGCTCGAGGCCCTCGCCGAGGATCGGGTTGCCGCGCGCTTCATCGCCGGCCTCGCCGCCCTCGGTCGCCTGGTGGTGTTCGACAAGCGCGGGATCGGGCTGTCCGACCCGATCACGGACGGCGCGCGCGGTCTGCAGGAGCAGTGGGCAGAGGATCTGATCGCCGTCGTCGAGGCAGCGGGTCTGGATCATCCCGTCGTCGTGTCTTGGGAGCCGATGGGTGTCGCTCGACTCGCTGCGTCCACGCGGCCCGATCTCTTCGCTTCGATGGTCCTCGTGAACCCGGTGCAGTCGACGGCCATGTTCTCCGAACAGCTGGCCGCGACGCCGGGACCGGTCGTCCCGACCCGCTCGGTCGAGGAGCTCGCCTTCCCCAGTCGGATCCGAGACGAGGACTTCGTCTCCTGGCTGTCGCGATCGGGGCGAGCCGGCGCCAGCCCGACGACGGCATCGCGCATCTGGGAGCGCCTGCTCGACCACCCCGGGTCCCTCACCCCGCCGGGGATTCGTACGCCAACACTGCTGCTGCACAATCGCGACAGCAGCATGGTGCTCGAGCGGGACGTGAGGGCGGTCGCCCAGAGCATCCCCGACGCCGTGCTCGTGCAGGTCGCGGGTGCCGACATCTACCCGATCGCCGGTGACGTGGACATCCTGATCAGGGAGATCGCCGAGTTCGTGACCGGCGCGCCCTCCGGGCTGGCTCCGCTGCGCCACATCTCGGCGGTGTTGTTCACCGACCTCGTCGGTTCGACCCAACGCGCCGTCGACGAAGGCGACGCGCAGTGGCGCTCCCTGCTCGATGTCCATGACCGGACCGTCCAGGCATGCGTCCGCCACCACGGCGGACGAGTCGTGAAGTACACCGGCGACGGCGTGTTGGCGCTCATGCCCTCGGCGACGGGCGCCCTGCAGACCGCGCAGGCGATCGGAGATCAGCTCGCGGAGCAGGGGCTGCGCATCCGGGTGGGGATCCACGTCGGGGACGTCGACGTGCGGGGCGAGGACGTGTCCGGGCTCGCGGTGAACATCGCAGCGAGGATCATGGGTGAGGCGGAGGGGGGCGAGGTGCTCGTCTCCGAGGCGGCTCGACAGTCCACGTTGGGCGCAGGCCATCGCTTCGAGCCGTTTGGCACGACACAGCTCAAAGGGATCCCGGGGGAGTGGACGCTCTCCCGCTGGCGCCCCTGAGCAGGGCGGCCCGTGACAGGGCGACCCGCGACATCGGAGCATGCGACCTCGACACCCACGCGTGCTGCGCGTCGGGGCGGCCGACGTCGGTCAACCGCGACCGAGGACCGCCGCACTCATCCCGGCGGTCACGAGGACGTGCTCCGGATCGGTGAGCTGGTTCGCCGCGGTGCCGCGAAGCTGGCGGACCGCCTCCGTGAGGTGGTTGATGCCGTGGATGTACGCCTCGCCGAGGTGACCGCCGTGTGTGTTCACCGGGAGCGCGCCGTCGAGGTCGAGGTTGCCCTCCGCGACGAAGTCCTTCGCCTCGCCGGCTCCGCAGAACCCGAGTGCCTCGAGCTGGAGGAAGACCACCGGGCTGAAGTGCTCGTACAGCATCGCGGCGTCGATGTCCGCGCTCGAGAGGCCGGACTGGCGCCACAGCTCGTCGGCGACGAGTGCCATGTCGTCGAACCGGGTGAGGTCCGGACGCGAGTAGCCCGTGACGATGTCGCCGTCGAAGACGGCGGCTTCGGCCGCGGCCTCGACGACGACCGACGGCTGCGGGAGGTCGCGCGCCCGCTCGGGTGTGGTGACCACGACCGCGATGCCGCCGTCGCTCTCCTGGCAGCAGTCGAGACGGCGGAGGACCGGTTCGACGATCCACCGCGACCGCTGGTGCTCCTCGAGCGTGATGGGTTGCCCGTGGTACCACGCCGCGGGGTTGGTCGCCGCGTGCTTGCGGGCGAGCACCGCGTAGCGCCCGAAGTCCTCGTTCGTGACGTTGTACCGGTACATGTAGCGCTGGAAGATCAGGGACGACCACATCGCGGGGGTGACCAGGCCGTACACGAGGAAGGCCGGCCACTGCGCCGAGCCGTTCCCTGCGTTCGCGCGCACGAACGCAGCGTGGTCGGTGATCGGCTGCGGCCGCCCGAAGCGAGTCTCGGACCGCTCGTTGAACGCCCGATAGAGCACGACGACGTCGGCGACGCCCGTCGCGACCGCCATCGCCGCCTGCATCAGCACCGCGCAGGTCGCTGCACCCCCGTACGGCGAGCGAGAGTAGAAGCGCAGGCCCGGGATCCCGAGGTTGCGCATGATCTCGAGCTCGTTCGTCGCGTCGACGGTGTAGGTGGCCAGCCCGTCGACGTCTGCGGGCGCGAGCCCGGCGTCGTCGAGCGCGGCCCGCACGGCCTCACACGCGAGCTGGAGCACGCTGCGGCCCGACTCCTTCGAGAACTCGGTCTGGCCGAGTCCGACGATCGCCGCCCGACCCGAGAGGCCCGACGCGCGTCATGCGGGCCGGAACCGGTGCATCAGGGTGCCGTCGTCGATCGGCTCGAACACGACCTCGACCGGCAGGTCGTTGCGGATCGCGTCGTGCTCGACGCCAGCGAGGCTCGACACGAGCCGCGCACCCTCTTCGAGCTCGATCAGCGCGACCACGTAGCCCTCATCGAAGCCGGGCGGGACGGGCGAGTGAGGGATCACGTAGCTGTGCACCGTGCCGCGTCCGCTCGCCTCGAAGGTCTCCCAGGCGAGCGAGGTGCAGCTCGGGCACATGGGCCGGGGCGGGTGGCGCATCTGCCCGCAGTCCGAGCACCGCTGGAGGAGGAGCCGGCCCTCGGCGACGCCGTCCCAGAAGCACCGGTCGTCGGCGCCGACCATCGGGGGTCGTGCGAACACCACGATGGAGCAGGGTAGTGCACACGCCTAAGAGGTTAGGATCAAGACCAAAGAGCCTTTGGGTCGTGAGCGAAGGGCAACAGCATGGCCGAGCGCCTCATCTCTGCCGACTCCCACGTGAACATGGACCACGATCGCGTGAAGGAGCACCTCGCGTCCGAGCACCACGCCGCGTACGACGCGGCGGTGGTCGCGTTCGGGACCGAGATGCTCCAGACCATGGGCGCCGGCCGCGCGAACGCGGACGCCATGAAGCAGAACCCGCACGCCGCCTTCTCGCGTCCGGGCTACGGGAACGCGGCCGACCGGTTGCTCGACATGGACCAGGACGGCGTCGAGACCGAGGTGGTGTACTCCGAGGTCAGTGGGTTCCGATACCTCTACCTGCTCGAGGATCGCCGCTCGGCGTTGGCGGCGACTCAGGCGTTCAACGACGCGATGCTCGCCTGGGGGTCGGTCGATCCGAAGCGCCTCGTCGTGTCCTGCCAGGTGCCGATCCACGACGTCGACCTCGCGGTCGGCGAGGTCGAGCGGGTGGCGGCGGCCGGATGCAAGTCGCTCCAGCTCCCCGTCTTCCCGGCCGAGCTCGGCGCTCCCGACTACTACGACGAGAGCTACGAGCCGCTGTTCGGCGCGATCCAGGCGAGTGGGCTCCCGATCTGCTGCCACATCGGGCTCAACCGCGCACTCGACGATCTCGCGCGCCGGGACCCCACGCCGCAGAAGGGGGTGATGGTCCCCATGACCGCGCTCTCGACCGCCGAGGCCTTCGGGATGTGGATCCTCGGCGGCGTCTTCGAGCGGTTCCCCGACCTGAACGTCGTCTACGTCGAGCCGGGCCTCGGCTGGGTGGTCTGGTACCTCGAGGTGATCGACGACCTGGTCGCGCGCCAGGGCTACACGTTCGAACGCATCACGCGGCCTCCGAGCGAGTACTTCCACGACAACGTGCACCTCACGTTCATCGAAGAGCACACCGCGCTCGAGAAGCTGCGCGACATCCTCGGCGTCCAGAACCTGTTGTGGTCGACCGACTACCCGCACCCGGTCACGAGCTGGCCCGACTCGCGTGCCCTGATCGAGCGGCAGTTCGTCGGAGTGCCGGCGGACGAGCGCGAGCTGATGCTGTCCGGGAACGCCGCGCGCGTGTGGAACCTCTGAGGCATGGACGGTCGGAGGGCGCGGACATGACGGGTGTGCTGCAGGACGTGGTCGTGCTCGACCTCTCGTGGGGCGTGGCCGGCCCAATGGCTGCGATGCTGCTGGCCGACCAGGGCGCGCAGGTGACCAAGATCGAGCCGCCGGGTGGTGACCCCTGGCGTTCGCTGAGCGGTGCGCGGGTCTGGAACCGCAACAAGCGGAGCGCGGTGCTCGATCTGCACGATCCCGAGCAGCGCGGCACGCTGCTGGCCCTCGCCGAGCGGGCCGACGTGCTGATCGAGACCTTTTCGCCGGGCACGACCGAGCGTCTCGGCATCGGCTTCGACGTGCTGGCGCGGCGCAACCCGAGGCTCATCGTCTGCTCGATCACCGGGTACGGGAGCGGCACCGCCGACGCGCACCGGCCGGCCTACGACGCACTCGTCGCGGCCCGGACCGGCATGCAGTGGGAGCAGCGCGGTTGGGTCGGGGGCACCGTGATGCGCATGTCGGGGCGGCCGCCCGAGTACCCGGATCTCGAGCCTCCCGAGGGCTGCTGGGAAGGAACCGACCGTGAGGGCCCGTACTTCTCGGCCTCGCCGTTCCCGAGCCTCGCCGCGTGCTTCCTCGCGACGGCCGGCATCACCGCCGCGCTCCACGCACGCGAGACGACCGGGCGGGGCCAGCGCGTCGAGACGTCGCTGCGCCAGGGAGTGCTCGCGTCGACGATGGGGGGCTGGCAGCGGGCCGAGCACCCCGACGTGCCGCTCTACAACACCTGGGTCCTCGACCCACGATCCACCAAGGGACTGTTCCGATGCGCCGACGGGCGCTGGGTGTACCACTGGGTCCCGAACCCGGCGTTCGTGCTCGGCGTCTCGCAGGGTGACCAGCTGCGGGTGTCGGACGAGGCCCGCGCCCCCCGTGACGACCCGACGCGCATCCTCCCCACGCCCGAGGAGCTGGTGGTCCTGCACTACTACTACCCACTGCTCGCCGAAGCCTTCGCGAAGTTCCCCGCGAGCGACTGGCTCGCAGCCGCCGAGCAGGTCGGGGTCGCGATGCAGCCGGTTCGGTCCCCGGAGGAGGCGCTCCAGGACCCCGCGTTCCTGGCCGACGGCTGTGTCGCGGTCGTCGAGGACCCCGACCTCGGCCCGATCCGACAGGTGGGCACGACGCTGCGACTCTCGGCGGCGCCCGGACCTGCTCCCGGGCCTGCGCCCCGGGTGGGGGAGCACACCGACGACGTGGTCGCCGACGCGGCGAAGGCCCCGCCCGCCCGCGGAGCCCCGCGGCACCGCGCTCCCTGGCGAGTGCGCTCGAGGGCATCCGGGTGCTCGACCTCGGGCTCGCCGTGGCCGGGCCGTTCGGCACCCAGGTCCTCTCCGACCTCGGCGCGGAGGTGATCAAGGTCAACACGCCGTACGACGGCTTCTGGCACACGAACCACATCGCGATGGCGTGCAACCGGGGGAAGCGGAGCGTCGCGATCAACCTCAAGGACGAGCGCGGGATGCGGGCGCTGCGGCGGTTGGTCGAGGGTGCCGACGTCGTGCATCACAACATGCGAGGCGCGGCGGCACGCCGCCTGGGGATCGACGGCGAGTCGCTGCGAGCGATCAAGCCCGATCTGATCTACTGCCACACCCGTGGCTTCGAGCACGGGGCACGCGACGGGCTCCCCGGCAACGACCAGACTGCGGCCGCGCTCGCCGGCGTGACGTGGGAGGACGGTGGCTGCGACGACGGTGGTCGACCGCTCTGGAGCGTGACGTCGCTCGGCGACCTGGGGAACGGGTTCCTCTCCGCGATCGGCGTGCTCCAGGCCCTGTACCACCGCGATCGCACCGGTGAGGGATCGTTCGTGGACACGTCGATCGTCTATGCCTGCCTGCTCAACATCTCCTCCGTCTGGACGGTGGAGTCGGGCTCGACGCCGCCGCGGCCGCACCTCGACGGTGCCGAGCTCGGTCTCAGCGCTCGGTACGGCCTGTACGAGACCGCCGGGGGTTGGCTGTGCCTCGCCGCGGTGACCGACGAGCAGTGGCGGCGGTGTCAGGAGGTGCTGGGAGTCACCGAGCTCCCGACCGGCGAGCGTGGGGCACGGGCGCGCCTCGAGGTCGCGTTCGCGTCGCGCTCGGCATCGGACTGGTTCGACGCGCTCGATGCCGTCGACGTCCCGTGCGAGATCTCGTCGGACACGGTCGCGCTCGGGGTGTTCGACGATCCGGAGCTCATCGAGCGCGGTTGGGTCGCCCGGTACGAGCAGGGCGTCGTCGGCCGACTCGACCAGGCCGGTCGCCTGGTCGACCTGTCGGACACGCCGAGCCGCGTCGCCGGTCCGCCGCTCGTCGTCGGCGACTCGTCGCGTGCCGTGCTGCGGGAGGCCGGCCTCGACGACGAGGAGATCGACGAGCTCGTCCGCGACGGGATCGTCATCGAGGCCGAGGCTCCCGCGCGTGCAGGGATCTGAGCGGGATCAGCTCCGGCGCTCGGGCCACCTGCCCGACGAGAGCGCGTCGAGGAACAACCGCTCGAGCTGCGCGAACGCGGCGTCCGCTTCGGCCCTGCTGCCGTACGCACCGGATGCCTCGGCGGCGCCGAAACCCCGGATCGCAGCGCTGAGCAGCTGTTGCGCGGTGGCGACGGCGTCCTCGGGCAGACCGAACGAGCGGAGCGTCGCGTAGATCGGCTCGACGAGTCGCGTGCCGAGGGTCTGCACGTCGACGTCGCCCCGGTCGGCGTGGAGGATCGCCTCGCTGCGTCCCGGGTGCTCCGAGAGGTAGCTGCGGTACACGTCCATGACGACCCCGAGCCCCTCGGGACCGGTCCGCCCGAGTGCCGCACCCCAGAGGTCGTCGCCGAGCTCGCGGAGCCCGAGGAGGACGACCTGGCGCCGCAGCCCCGCCAGGCCGTCGACGTGGCCGTACAGCGAGGTGACGTGTCGGTCGACGGCCCGAGCCGCGTCCGAGAGCGTGAGGTGCATCCAACCTTCGCGGTCGGCCAGCTCGGCCGCTGCCTCGACGAGGTCGTCGCGCTCCAGGTACGCGCTCGGCGGCCTCGATGACGTACCCGCAGACCGGCGCGGCTGCTTCGGCTTCGTCTTCTTGACGCTCGAGCTCACGGCGGCGGGGCTCCGGGGGACGGATCGGCCCAAAAGGGTCTGGGAACTCTCCGAAGTATGCTCGATCAGCCTGCTGGGGTGCGGGTTCGCCCGCCGGCCCGGCACCGGACCACACCGGACACACCGGTTGACATCTACCACGGGGGGCGCGACGATTTTTCTCCTCCCGCCCCGACGTGCCACCCTGGGTGGGGGAAGCACCACATCGTTCGTTGGGGCGAGCGATTGATCTGGCTGGGAGGCCGAACGATGGAGGCACCCGTCGGCACGCTCCGACGCCGCAGCAGCCTCTTCGCCGCGCTCGGCGCGCTCGATCCTGGTGCTGCTTGCCCTCGGCGTCGTCGCGGTCGTCACCTCGTCCGGCGCCGAGACCGCAGCGAAGGCGAAGGTCCGTTCGTCGGCCACCACGCGCGGCGACCGAGCCCAGCACGACCACGACCTCCACCACTGCGGCGCCCGCCGTCGTGCCGCCGGCGGCGAGCCCGACGGGCTCGACCGCCGGTACGAGCACCGCTCCGGCGATCCGCCGCGGCACCTGCTCCGCAGGCGGCACCGGCGCCGCCCGCTACGTACGTCATGACCTGCATCTACCCCGGCGACCCAGTCGGCGGAGTTGAGACATCCCAACGCGTCGACAAGGTCGTGCCCGAAGGAACGCCGCTCGACGACCCGGCGCACTGCTACCGCAGCTGACGCCGCCCGCCGGTCGGATGTGCGCCCCGTGTGCGCACGCGTGATGCTGGGGCCGTGACGACCCCACAGCTCTCCATCACCCTGCGCACCTTCGCCGCGGACGATCCCGGCGGGTGGGACCACCTGCTCGATGTCGCCCGGGCGGCCGACGTCGCGGGCATCGACCGACTCCTCGTGTCGGACCACGTCGTGTTCGGCGAGGACCTCGACGCCTACGGCCGACCGGAGTCCGGGGGAGTCGAGGGTGGACGCCAGCCCACGGGTCCCGACGGGCACTGGCTCGAGCCGCTCACCGTGCTCGCACACGTCGCTGCGCTCACGACGCGCGTCCGGCTCGGCACGAACATCCTCCTCGCGGCCCTCCGCCGCCCGGTCGTGCTCGCGAAGTCGGCCGCAACACTCGACGTGCTCTCCCGCGGTCGCCTCGATCTCGGCGTGGGCATCGGCTGGCAGCGTGAGGAGTACGAGGCCGCGGGTCTCGACTACGGGGTGCGCGGCGCCCTCCTCGACGAGTCGCTCGCGCTGCTGCACGAGTTCTGGACCGAGACCCGCCGAGCGGCGAGACGCGGCGGGTCGCCCGTTCGACGGGATCCACATGATGCCGAAGCCCCTCCAGCCTGGCGGCGTGCCGCTCTGGATCAGCGGACGTCTCAACGCTCGCGTCACTCGACGGCTCGCGCGGTTCGGGAGCGCCTGGATCCCGTGGGGGGATGATGCCGCGGATCCGGTCTCGAGCATCCCGCGCATGCGGGCCGCCGTCGCCGCCGCCGGGGGCGACGCGAGCGGCTACCAGATCGCCGGCACCCTGCCGTTGGTCCGTGACGACGACAAGAGGGTGGACATCGCCGCCACGATGGCGGGGGTGCCCGAGCTCGTCACGGCCGGGGTCACGGACTTCCGAGCGAACCTCGCGGTACCCGACAGCTACGACGGCACGGTCGAGGTGTTGCACGAGCTCGTCACGGCGTTCCGGAGCGTGACGGGGTGATCGAGCCGGTCACCGCTGGTCCTTCACACGAACATCCCGCCGACGGCCTTGACGGACTGGGCGGTGATCGCCCCCGCGGCAGGAGACGCGAGGAACGCGGCGACGGCGGCGACCTCGTCGAGCTCCTGGAGGCGCAGCTGGGGTGAGCGCTGGACCATCATCGCCCGCACCTCGTCGAGCGTGATCCCCGCCACCTGCGCGTAGCTGCCGAGCATCCGGTCGGACATCTCCGTGCCCGCGATCGCCCCGGCGCAGAGCGCGTTCACGGTCACGCCGGCCGGGGCCACCTCGGCGGCGAGCGAGCGGGTGAGGCCGAGCACCGCGCCCTTGCTCGCCCCGACGACCGCGTGCATCGGCGCGGGCGTCTCGGGGATCGGGCCCATCAGGCTCATGATGCGCCCGTAGCCGCGGGCGACCATGCCCGGCAACGCCGCGCGGCACAGACGCCAGGTGCCGAGCAGGTTGACCTCCAGCGCGCGGTGGAGCTCCGCCTCGTCGATCTCGGTGAACGGGGCGATCGGCCCTTCGTAGGCGGCGTTGTTGACCAGGATGTCGAGCCGGCCGAACGAGGCCTCGGCCAGCTCCAGCACACGCAGCGCGGTGTCAGGCTCGGCGACGTCGGCCACGAGCGCTTCGGCACGCCCACCCGCAGCGCGGATCTCCGTCACGAGCTCGTCGAGGAGCCCGGCCCGACGTGCGACGGGGACGACCGAGGCGCCCCGGGCGCTCAGCTCGAGCGCGATCGCCCGTCCGAGGCCCTGGCTGGCGCCGGTGACCGTCGCGACGAGGTCGCCCAGGTCGTAGTGCATCTGGTCCCCGTCCTGGTGTGCGGGCCGACGTTCGGGCCGAACGTCCGCGCTGGTGTCCGTGCAGCCTGATGGACTTGCGAGCCCGATGACTGGCACTCATCATATGACTCAGTCAGAGGAATCGGCTCCGCGTCCAGGATCCGGCGGGCCGCGCGCGGGGAGCGAGGCGATGAGCGAGGTACCCGGCTGGAACGAGGTGCGCGAGGAGGCCGCAGCCTCCGCCGCCGAGGGGGGCGTCCCGATCGGCGCGGCGCTGGTGCGCGATGCCGACGGTCTCGTGCTGGCCCGCGGCCGCAACCGCCGCGTGCAGGACAGGGGCCTCGCGTACCACGCCGAGATCGTGTGCCTGCACGCGGCCGGGCTCGTCCCGATCGCCGACCTCGCCGACACGACCATGGTCGTGACCACGGTGCCGTGCTGGATGTGCGCGGGAGCGATCCTGCAGCACGGGATCCGCCGCGTCGTGACCGGGATCGCGTCGGTCGGGGGAGCCCGCTCGCCCAGCCAGGACCTGCTCCAGGACCACGGCGTGGAGGTCGTCGACCTCGGTGACCTCGGGGCGATCGAGCCACTGCTCGCCTTCATGGTTGCGGAGCCCGAGCATTTCGCCGAGGACATCGGGACCGCCGGTGCGGAGGTCGACGTCGAGGCCGTCCTGCACGAAGCGCGTGCTCCGGGAGGGGAGGGCGGATGACGCCGCGGCCGGCCGTCGTGTTCGACACCGACGGTGGCGTCGACGACTGCACGGCGCTGTGGTGGGGTCTCAACTCCCACGCGGTCGACATCGTCGCGGTGACGACCGTGTTCGGGAACGTCGGCATCGACCAGGTGAACCGGAACGTCGCCAAGCTCCTCGCCGCCGCCGGCCACACGGAGATCCCGATCGCTGTCGGCGCGGACGCACCGCTGGGTCCGACCCCGGTGATGACGACCGCGCAGGCGGTGCACGGCTCCGACGGCCTCGGTGGCTACGGGCCTCCCGATGTGTCGTTCACCGCGGCCCGCGAGTCTGCCGACGAACTGCTCGTCCGCCTCACCGCGGAGCAGCCCGGCGAGGTCACGGTGGTCGCGGTCGGCCCGCTCACGAACGTCGCACGAGCGCTCCGGCGCGACCCGGCGTTCGCCGGCAACGTCCGCGAGCTCGTCGTCATGGGCGGGGTGATCCAGCCGCCGGGGAACGTGCTGCCGACCGTCGAGTTCAACATCGGCGCGGACGTCGAAGCTGCGGCCGAGGTCGTCGAGGCGCCCTGGGCGCGACGCCCGCTCCTCGTGCCGCTCGACGCCACCCACGTCGCGACGCTCGGGGAGTCCGAGCGCACCCTGTTGGCCGAGCGGCGAACCGCAGCGGCTCGCTTCCTCGCCGAACCGATCGAGGCCTACTGGGGCCGGAGCGCCATCCAGACGCCCGATGGCAGCTGCCCCACCCACGACACGGTCGCGCTCATGGCCGTCGAGGACGCGTCGTTCCTCGAGATCGAGGAGCTCCCGCTCGCGGTCGACACCGGAGGCAGTGCGGCCTGGGGTCAGACCGTGGCGGACCTCCGCGTCCGCCTGCTCGAGCGGGGGGTGATCCCCGACGAGCTGGTCGAGGCCGGCCGGACAGCGATGCTCGAGGGCAGCTCGGTCTGGCGGGTGGCGATGGGCGCCGACGTCGCCCGGTTCCGCAGCCGACTCCGCCCGATGCTCGTCGCCTGAATCCCTAGGGGGTCACGCGCAGCAGCTCGGTGAGCAGCTCGGTGACGCGGACGGTCTGCTCCTCGACGACGAAGTGGCCGGCCTCCAGGATCTCGACGCGGGCCTGGGGGAGATCGGCCACGATCCGCTGCCAACCGTCGTCGCCGAGCGCCCACTCCTTGGTGCCCCAGATCACGAGTGCGGGGCACACGAGGCGGGCGTCGGCGAGCTCCTGCGGAACGTCGCCGACGGTTGCGCGAGAACTCGCGGTACCCCGCGAGGATCGCGTGGCGCGACTCGGCCGACCCGCTGCCGCGCCAGTACACGTCGATCACGTCGTCCGTCCACACGGACCTGTGCACCGAGCTGCGGAGGAACGTCTTGCGGAACGCCGTGCGGGTGCCGGTCGCGGCGCGCAGGAACAACCCTCCGAGCACGGGCGTGCGCAGGATCGACAGGTAGTACGACGTGCGCATGTCGTAGCGGTTGAAGCTGGTCGAGATCGGCCGCGACGCGCTCGACACGGTCGTGGTTGCGCAGCGCCCACTCGAACATCACGACTCCGCCCATGTCGTGGCCGACGAGCGCGCAGCGGTCGATGCGCTCGGCGGCGAGGATCGCGTCGAGGTCCTCGGCGTAGCCGCACCACGAGTAGTCCGCCCCCGGCGACCGATCCGACGCACCCACCCCGCGCAGGTCCGGCACGACGACACGTCGTCCCGCGGCGACCAGTGACGGCCAGACGTCGCGCCAGCAGTGACCGGTCTCGGGCCAGCCATGGAGCAGGACCACCGGCGGACCCTCGCCGGCGACGCCGTAGGCGAGTGTCCCCGCGCGGTCAGCCGTTCGGGACTCGAGCTGCATGTGTGTCGACCGGGATCAGGGTTCGAGCTGCTCGGGGATGAAGACGCCGGCTCGCTGCCCCCCGTCGACGACGAGTGGGTGGCCCGTGACGAACGAGGCCTCGTCGCTGGCCAGGTAGACGAACGCGTCGGCGATCTCGCGGGGCTCGGCGAGTCGGCCACCGAGTGGGACCATCTGCGCGAGCTTCTCGCTCATCAGCGACCGAAAGGCTTCGGGCAGCTCTGCGATGAGCTGCTCGGCAAGCGCGGTTCGGGTGCCACCGGGACAGACGCAGTTCACCCGGATGTGATGATGCGCGTGATCGAGACTGAGCGTGTAGGTCATGTTCACGACCGCGGCCTTGGCCGCACTGTAGGCGGCGGCATTGGTGCAACCCCAGAGGCCGCCGACCGAAGCCGTGAAGAGGACCGATCCGCCACCGCGCGCCCGGATGGCCGGAACGGCGTACTTCGTCCCGAGGAAGCTGCCCTTCACGATGACATCGAACACCGCGTCCCAATCGTCCTCGGTCTGGGAGACCACGGTGCCGTTGCGCTCGATGCCGGCGTTCGCGACGAAGATATCGAGGCCACCGAGGTCGGCGACGACCTCGGCGACGCTGCGTTCGTTGTCCGAGGCGCTGGTCACGTCGGCCTCGACGGCGAGGCTCCGGCCGCCGAGGTCCGCAAGCGATCCCGGCGACCCGTCCGGGCAGCCGCACCGTCGATGTCGGACACCGCGACCGCGGCGCCCTCTTCGACGAATCGGTGTGCGACCGCCTCGCCGATGCCCGAGCCGCCGCCGGTGACCAGCGCGACCTTCCCGTCGAGCCTTCCGCTCATCGTTGCCTCCCGTCGATCAGCAGGATGCTCGGCGTTCATCGGTCTCCCGGGGCGAGCGACACGACGCCGTCCGGTGCGAGTGTCTGCAGGAACTGGTCGATGACGAGGTCGTAGCCGGCACGGAGGTCGACGGTCGCGGGGGAGTGGAGCCAGAGCAGGTCGAGGCCCATCACGGCCGCCCCGAGCACCGTGAGCGCGTTCTCCACCGGTGCATCGGACCGGAACTCGCCGCTGTCCTGACCGCGTCGGACGATCTGCTCCGTCTCGGCCCGACCGTCCGCGATGAAGTCCTGGATCACCTGCTCGATCTCGGGCTCGTCGAGCGCTTCGAGCATGACCGTGTAGTAGAAGCGAAGGTCCAGCGGGCCGTCGCGCTCGCCGCGCGCGACCTTGCCCTCCAGACGCGCTCGGATGGTCTCCGCTGCAGTCAGTCCGT
Source organism: uncultured Acidimicrobiia bacterium (assembly GCA_963809885.1). Taxonomy (GTDB): domain Bacteria; phylum Actinomycetota; class Acidimicrobiia; order IMCC26256; family PALSA-555; genus JALHSW01. The sequence goes on from CAWELA010000003.1 coordinate 282,628, forward strand.
CCGGGAGGTCACCGAGGACGTCGGCGCGGAACTCCGCCACGTTCTGGTTCACGGCGGCGATGACGATCTCCTGCTTCGAGTCGAAGTAGTAGTAGAGCGCGGCCTTGGTCACACCGAGCTCGTCGGCGAGCCTCGCGAGCGACGTGGCTCGCACCCCCTGCTCGGCGAAGCACCGCTTCGCACACGACAGGATCTCGCGGCGCGACACCTCGCGGCGGGCCTCGGCGATCGGTCGCTTCACCTCCTCTCCACGGCGTGCGGACGTCCCCGCTGGCGATCTGACCTAGCGGTCAACTACACTAACCGACCGGTCGGCGCCTCGGGAACCCCGCCCCGGCCCGGCCTCGGCCCGGAGGGAGCACACGATGCCCAGCAGCGCTACCCGGCTCGCCCGGTTCGAGTCCCTCGCGCTGCGCCCGGGCGCTCGAGGAGGCGATCCAAACCAGCGCGCCCTTCTATCACTCGGGCTTCGGGATGGAGGCGGTCGGCGTCGGCGTCTGCTCGACCCTGCGCCCGTCCGACTTCCTCGTCGCCCACTACCGCGGGGTCGGGGCGCCGCTCGCGAAGGGGATGAAGGTCGACGATCTGCTCCGGTCGTTCCTGTTGAAGTCCACCTCCCCGACGCGGGGGCGCAACTGGCACCCGGTCGCGGTCGACCTCGGCATCCATGGTCATCAGGGGACCTCGGGCAGCGAGTTCGGCCGAGCCGCCGGACTCGGCGTCGCGGCGCGCCACCGGGGTGACGGCTCGGTCGCGGTCGCCCTGTTCGGGGATGGCTCGGCGCAGCGAGGCACGCTGCACGAGGCGTTCCTGATGGCCGGCGCGTGGGACCTGCCGGTGCTCTGGGTCTGCGAGAACAACGGCTACATGATCTCGACGAGAGCCGACTCGATCTTCGCCGGAGACGTCGCGGAGCTCGCGGCGGGCTATGGCTTCGCGCACGAGATCGTGGACGGGAACGACGTGTTCGCGGTGGAGGCGGCGACCGAAGGCCTCCTCGCGTCGGTTCGTGCCTCGAACCGGCCGGCGTTCCTGGAGGCCAAGACGTTCCGGATCCGCCCGCACACCGAGATCGAGGAAGCCCCGTATCAGGACGCGGCCGAGGTCGAGCGTTGGCGCGCGCGTGACCCGCTGGTCGTCGCTCGCCGAGTGCTGCTCGACGACGGCGTCGACGGCGCGGTGCTCGACGCGATCGAGGCCGAGATGCGGGACGAGCTCGCAGACGCGCTCGCGCGAGTGCAGGCCGAGCCGGATCACGCCGCCGACGAAGACGTCGGCGAGTGGCTGTACGCCACGGAGGTCGGCTGACGTGTCGGAGCAGTCGTTCTTCGACGCGATCAAAGGCGCGATTCGGGCCGAGATGGCGGGCGACCCGTCCGTGATGCTCTGGGGTGAGAACGTCGAGGATCCCTACGGAGGGTTGCTCCAGCAGTACCTGGGGCTCTCGACCGAGTTCCCGGGTCGGGTGAAGGACTCGCCGTTGGCCGAGACGGCGATCGTCGGGGCGGCCCTCGGCGCCGCGCTGGGAGGCCTTCGGCCGATCGCCGACATCCAGATCGCCGACTTCTCGTTCGTCGCGATGGAGGAGCTCGTCCGTGCGGCCCGCTGGCGCCACATGCACGGTGGCGCGGGCGACCTGCGCGTCCCGATGGTGGTCAAGACGCTGGTCGGGGGCTACATGGGTGTCGGCGCGAACCACTCGCAGGTGCCGACGGGCTACTGGCTCCACACACCGGGGCTCAAGGTCGCCTATCCCTCGACGCCCGAGGATGCGCACGGTCTCATGCGCAGCGCCATCCGCGACGACGACGTCGTGATGTTCCTCGCGCACAAGCTCTTCATGTTCTCGTCGGGAGAGGTCGGCGATGCGTCGGTGCCGTTCGGGCGGGCCGCGATCAGGCGCGAAGGTTCCGACGTCACGATCCTTGCCCTCGGCTACATGAACGAGCTCGCCGCGCATGCTGCTGATCAGCTTGCGTCCGACGGGGTGGAAGCCGAGATCATCGACCCGCGCACGCTCGAGCCGTTCGATCTCGAGTCGGTCCTCGCGTCGGTCGCCAAGACCGGGCACCTGATCGTGGTCGACGAGGACCACGCGAGCTGCGGTGCTGCGGCCGAGCTCTGTCTCCGGGTGCTCGAAGCGGCTCCGGCGGGGACGCTCCGGAGCCGACCTCGCCGGGTCGCCTGCCTCGACCTGCCGTTGCCCGAGGGCGCCGCCGAGCTCCAGGTGCTCCCGTCGGTCGACGGCATCGTCGCCGCGGTGCACCGCGCGCTCGGCGACCGCTGAAGGTTCGCTCGGAGCTCAGGTGGCGAGGACGGCCGGCACTGCCGACATGCCCCGCATGAACGGTCCGTGGAGGTGGCGCCGTCGTGCCCGCTCGGGCTCGACCCGGTAGGGCGGCACCCGGGCAAGGAGCTCCTCGAGCGCGACCCGGTGCTCGAGGCGGACGAGGGGCGCGCCGAGGCAGAAGTGTGGGCCGGCCGCGAACGTGAGGTGCGGGTTCGGGCTCCGGGTGATGTCGAGCTCGTCGGGCCGGTCGAACACGTCCGGGTCCCGGTTCGCGGACCCGATGAGTGGAAACGCCACATCTCCCTCGTGCAGCGTCTGGCCCCGCAGCTCGTGCTCGGTGACGACCGTGCGCTTGTCCCCGAGCACCGGGGGGTCGAACCGGAGGATCTCCTCCATCGCCGCGGGCAGGAGTGAGGGATCGTCCCGGAGCCCACGCTGGAGGTCCCCTCGGATCCCGAGGTACCACACCACGTTGCTGAAGTGGAAGACGGTCGTCTCGATGCCCGCGAAGAAGAGGAGCAGGATCATCCCCACCTGCTCGTCGAGGGAGAGCCGTTCGCCGTCGATCTCGGCTTGGGTCAAGGCCGTGAGCACGTCGTCGCGTGGGGATCGGTTCCGTTCCTCGAGCGCGGCACTGAAGTAGGAGAAGCAGTCCAGCAGCGCGGCGACGCCTGCCTCGGACTCGGCGTCACCGATCATCAGGTCGGCGCGCTCCCGGAACCAGGCGCGTTCGGAGCGCGGCACCCCGACGATGTCGGAGATCGCCCGCACGGGCACCAGGTCGGCGAACTCGGGGACGAGGTCGACCTCCTCCCCCGCCCACAGCCGGTCCGCGAAGTCGTCGGTGAACTCGCCCGCGGCAGCTCGAATACCGTCCTCGAACTCGGCGATCCGGCGAGGGGTGAACGCCCGGCTCACGAGGCCGCGCAGGCGGGTGTGGTCGGGTGGATCCATGAGCACCATGCTCGGCGGTGCCGCGCTCACGTCTTGGCCGAGGATGAACCCGCCCGTGTTCGAGAAGACCTCCGGCGTGTGGAGGACGGTGCGCACGTCGTCGTAGCGGGAGATGGCGACGAACCGGTCCTGCGGGTCGCGCCAGACCGGCGCATCGCGCCGCAGCACCTCGAAGAAGGGGAACGGGTCGTCCTGGACGGAGGGCTCCCAGGGATCGAAGGGACCCATCGCACCGCGAGACGGCTGGGGCATCGGGATCCTCTCTGCGACACTGACCGATCCCGGTACCGCTCGGGCTCGGTACTTACCGATCGGTCAGCATAACCGCCCAGCCGGTCAGCGGTCGCGGCGACCGCCAACGTCACCTCCGGGGATCGCCTGCGCGACCGATCGGCGCGCTAGCGGTGGTCGTGCACCCCGGCCCAGTCCGGCCGCCGCTTCTCGGCGAAGGCGAGGATGCCCTCGTGCGCCTCGGCGCTCTCGGCGATGGTGGCCGCGACCTCGTCGTTGCGACGCCATCCCTCTTCTTCGTCGAGCGACGGCGCCGCTCGCATGAGGCGCTTCGTCTCGCGGACCGCGATGGGACCGTTCTCGCAGATGCGGTTCGCGAGCGCGAGGGCCTCGTCGAGGAGTCGGTCCGCCGGGACGACGCGGTTGACGAGGCCGAGCGCGAACGCGCGGTCGGCGTCGATGCTGTCACCCGTGACGCCGAGCTCGAGGGCCACGGGGAGCGCGACGGCTCGGGGGAGGCGCAACAGGCCCCCGGCTCCGGCGAAGAGCCCCCGCTTGACCTCGGGGATGCCGAAGGTCGCGTGCTCCGCGGCGACGACGAGGTCGCAGGCCAGGGCGATCTCGAGACCACCGCCGAGGGCGGCTCCGTTGACCGCGGCGATGAGGACCTTGGGGAACGGCCGTCGCACGACTCCGGCGAAGCCGCCGCGTTCGGTGATGATCGCCCTGCCGTCGGGACTGGAGGCGACTGCCTTGAGGTCGGCGCCCGCGCTGAAGGCCTTCTCGCCGGAGCCGGTGATCACCACCACGCGGATGGTGTCGTCGTCCTCGGCCCGGTCGAGCGCCGCCTCGATGCCGATGGCAACTGCGCCGTTGATGGCGTTGCGAGCCTCGGGGCGGTCGATGGTGACGAGCAGGACGCCGAGGCGCTGTTCGGTGCGGACGGTCATGCGGGCACGCTCTCCTTCGTGACGGGGTTCACGTGACCACGGTCCCACTCACGCTCGTCTCCCTCGTCCAAACCTATCGTCGGCCTCTGACCGAACGCCACGACGAGGGATGCGGTCCCGGAGCGATCGTGCGCGACGTCACACGTGACGGGAGGTGAACATCGCGCGACTTGCTTGGGCTCTTGGTCCCGCGCGCCGTAGCGTGCGTCCAAGGACGCACGGCGGAAGGGATCAAGATGCACGACCGACTCGTGGTAGACGCCGACGGTCACGTCATGGAGCCCTTCGAGATCTGGCAGGGCCTTCCCGAGCCCCACCGGTCCGCGGCGCCGCGACTCGTGAGCGATGCGCGAGGCGACCGGTTCGCCTTCGGGGACTTCGAGGTCGAGCTCGATGTCTCGCCCGGCGACTTCGCGACACCCGGAGGATTCCGCGCGGGGAGCCGGCTCGGTCGTCGCTTCGAGGAGATCCATCCGGCCGCCTTCGAGCCCAGGGCCCGGCTCGCGCTCCTCGACGAGCAGCGCATCGATGTCACATTCCTGTACCCGACCTTCCTCCTCAATCTCGACATGCATCCCGATGGCCTCCGACAGGCGATGAACCAGCACTACAACGACTGGATCGCCGACTTCTGCGCCACCGACCCGCATCGCCTGCGCTGGGTCGCTCCGATCTCGCGCAACGACCTCGATCACGCGGTCCGCGAGGTCGAGCGCGTCACGCGGTTGGGCGCGTCCGGCGTCTTCCTGAGCCCGGTTCCGGCCCACGACGGGACGCTCCTCGGCGACGCGACCGAGGACAGGCTCTACGGAGCGATCGCCGAGAGCGGGCTCGGCTTGGCCGTGCACGCGTCGGACCCGTGGAACTCGACCTTGAACTGGCAGCCGCTCCTGCCGAGCCGCTGGATGTGGGACTGCGGCTCGGCGTCGCTCGAGATGCAGTTCGCGATGATCTGGGTGTTCGGCAACGGACTCCTGGAGCGATTTCCCACGCTGCGGATCGGGTTCTTCGAAGGGAACCTCGGTTGGTTCCCCTACCTCATCCAGAAGATGGCGATGTCGTACGAGCACTTCGGCGCGCTCTTCCCGGCGCCGGATCGCTCGCCACTCGAGACGTTCATCGACCGGTGCTGGATCTCGGGCGAGACCGAGGAGCCGCTCCTCGGGGCGGTCGTCGAGCTGATCGGCGCCGACCGGTGCCTGTGGGCGAGCGACTTCCCGCACCACGAGGCCACCTGGGATCCCGTCGCCGAGCTCGAGGAAGCCGACCTGAGCGACGCCGACCGTGCCGCGATGGCGACGACCGCGCCGATGTCGTTCTACGACTTCGAGGTGAGCCCGGCCCCCCGTCGCTGACGCCTCTCCGTGCGGTGTGATGGGCTCGGGCCCGAGAAGGTCCTAGCCTTCGCGGCGATGCCATCGATGCACGACCGCGACCTGCAGGTGCTCTCGGTGCTGGCCGAGTGGCTCGACGACGCCGGCCACGCGCCCTCACTGCGCGAGCTCGCGGCCGCGTCCGGTCTCACGAGCGCCAACGGCGCGATGCACGCCGTCCGCCGGCTCGAGGTCGCAGGACTCGTCGAACGCCTTCCCCGCCGTCCGCGAGCGCTCACGCTCACACCGGCCGCGCGTGCGCTCCTGCAGGGCAGGTCCGCGGCCGCCCCGGAGTCGTGGCGCGGCGCCATCGAGATCGCGGCGTCCTTCGAACGGGCGCACCTGACGTCCCTCGGGAACCTGGTCGGTCGCGCGCCGGCGCTGGCGTCGGCCGAGCGGATGCTCCGCCTGCTCGCGACACCGCGCGCGCCAGCTCGGCGTCCTGGAGGCTGCCCTCGCCCGGGCGGAACGCCGTGGTGAGCGCCTCACTCGAGCCGAACGGTCGCTCGTGCGGGCCTTCGCCCGCCGATCGGCCGCGAGCGTTCGTCGTCTCCGGACCTGGGAGCGCTACGTGATCCACGAAGGAGTGATCGCGGAGCGAGCGGTCGTCGCCCTCCCGACGATCCAGCGGCCTGCGAACGACCAGGCGAGCGTCGGCGTCGGATCGAGCGCCACCGCGGCTCGCCGTTGTCTGGTCTTCGCCCTGTCGGAGCTCCGCGGGCTCGAGCGAGCCGGATCGATCGACAATCTGATCGACCTCCGGGACGAAGAGGTCGAGGAGCTCGACGCGATGTCGAGGATGGTCATCGACTTCGCGCCGTATGCGGTCGTGTCACACGTGACGGCGGGTGAATTCTCGGATGCCTTGCTTGAGCAGCGAGGCACCGCCCTCTAGCGTCTCGCGCCTCGTGGAGTTCGGGGTCATGCTGCCGATGGGTGCGTCGTGGGAAGCGACCGCTCGGTGCTTCGAGGGCCTGGCCGGCGCGCTTCCCGCGCTTCGCGCCGCGGCAATCGAGGCCCGATGAGTGCGCCGCCGCCATGAGGGGGCTGCGCGACCGGGTCGCGGTCGTCACGGGTGCAGGTCGCGGCATCGGGGCAGCGAGTGCCCGTCGTCTCGCGGCCGAGGGCGCGGCGGTCGTCGTCACCGACCGTGACGAGCACGGCGCGATCGAGGTGGCCGCCGCGATCCAGGCCCTCGGCGGCCGAGCGATCTCTGCCCCTGCCGACTCCCGACGACGCTCGGACCTCGAAGCCGTCGTGACGCTCGCTCGGGAGCAGTTCGGGTCCTTCGACCTCCTTCATCACAACGCGGGCGTCGGCTGCTTCGGACCGCTGGAGTCGACGACCGAGGACCAGATCGCCGAGCTCGTCGACATCAACGTCCTCGGCATGATCAACGGCCTCGCGGTGGCTGCACCCGCGCTGCGCTCGGGTGGACGTGGCGTGATCGTCCTCACGGGCTCGCTCGTCGCGCAGCACGGAACGGCGTTCCAGATCCCCTACATCGCGACGAAGGGCGCCGTGAGCTCGATGACCAGAGCCGCGGCGATGGAGTTCGCGCCCGAGGTACGCGTCAACGCCGTGTGCCCGGGCACCGTCCGGACCGAGGGGTTGCTCGACACGTTCGGGGATCCCGCGATCCTCGCGGCGATCGAGCGCAACGCCGCGACGATCGTTCCGCTCGGCCGCATGGCGGAGCCGGAGGAGATCGCGAGCGTCGTTGCGTTCCTCGCGTCCGACGACGCTGCGTACATCACCGGGGAGATCATCACCGCTGGCGGCGGATGGTCCGCCGGCACGAATGTCTCCCTGATGCTCGCCGAGCTCGGTCCAGCCGGGAGCGATCCGTCCGGAAGTCGTGCCGATGAGTGACGCGCAGCAGGAGCGGATCCCGGTCATCATCGACAGCGACGGGTGTGAGGTCTCGTGCGACGCGCTCTGGTACGCGCTGACGTCGGATGCCTACGAGGTCGTCGCGGTGACCGGTGAGCTCGGGGTGACGAGCCCGGAGCAGGCGGCGAGGAACTTCTGCAAGGTCCTCCACGCGGCGGGGCGATCCGATGTCCCCGTCGGCGTCGGCACCGCCGAACGGCTCGGTCCGGCGCCCGACATCCCTTCCCCGGCATCGGTGCACGGTGACGACGGACTCGCGGGGCTCCATCCCGACGACGCGCCGTTCGGCCCGGTGGCGGAGCCCGCCGAGGAGCTCATCGCCAGGCTCTGTGCCGAGCGACCGGGTGAGCTCGCCATCGCCGCGCTCGGGCCGTTCGGGAACGTGGCGCGCGCGGTCCGTGGATCCAACGTGGCGACGGACACGCGCCAACTCGTGATCATGGGTGGCGCGGCCAGGCCTCCCGGAAACGCCACCGCGACCGGCGAGTACAACGTCGTGTTCGACCCGGTCGCGGCCCACGAGATGATGCACGCGCCGTGGTCGACGCCACCGCGCATGGTCGGCCTCGACGTCACGCACGTCGCCACCCTGTCGGACGCAGAGTTCGCGCTGCTCGAAGAACCTCGGACTCCGGCGGCCCGCTTCATGGCCGGCCCGATGTCGGCGTATCGACCTCTCTCCGCGGCCCAGACTCCCGACAAGACGTGCCCTTCGCACGACACCCTCGCGCTCCTCTCGTTGGCGTATCCGCAGCTGTTCACCTGGGAGGAGCTCCCGGTCACCGTCGACACGGCGGGTGGACCTGCCTGGGGCACCACGGTCGTCGATCTGCGGCCGCTCGCGCTCCGCGACGTCGACCTCCCGCCCGAGCTCGCTGCGCTCGCGGAAGGGGTCTTCTACGCGGATCGCGCCCGGTGGCTCGTCGCGCTCGACGCCGACGTCGACGGATTTCGCGCGCGCATCCGCGCCTTCTACGGTGGGGCCGAGTGACCACGGATGCCGCACTTCGCCTCGCGACGGAGCTCGATGGTCGTGTGGACGCCGTGGGTCTCGAGTCGCGCGCCGCCGCGATGGGGTCCCGGTCGCTGAAGGGCGAGACCAAGCTCGCGCTCCTGGACCTCGCGATCCGATGCTGCGATCTCACGACGCTCGAGGGCGACGACTCACCGGGGAAGATCCGGACCTTGGCGGCGAAGGCGCAGCGGCCGGTGCCGGATGATCCCGACGTCCCCGCGGTCGCGGCGCTGTGCGTGTACCCGCGTTCGGTGCCGGACGCCGTCCGGGCGACCTGTGACTCGCCGGTTCGGGTCGCGTCGGTCGCCGGTGGCTTCCCGGCCGGACAGCTCGAGCTCGACGGCCGCGTCGCGGAAGCGGACGCGGCGGCCCGCGCCGGCGCCGACGAGATCGACATGGTGATCAGCCGGGGTGCGCTCCTGGCGGGTGACGAGCCGTTCGTCGTCGAGGAGGTCGCGGTCATCAAGGACACCGTCGGGGACGCGCACGCTCAAGGTCATCCTCGAGACCGGCGAGCTCGGTTCGTACGACCAGATCCGTCGAGTCGCCATGCTCGTGATGGCTGCCGGTGCCGACATGGTGAAGACGTCGACCGGCAAGATCCAGCCGGGTGCGACGCTCCCGGTCGCTCTGGTACTGGCGCGTGCGGTTCGCGACTTCGCCGACGCGACCGGTCGTCATCGTCGGATTGAAGGTTGCGGGTGGGATCCGGACCGCGAAGGATGCTCTCCGGTACCTCGTCGTGGTCGCCGAGACGCTTGGTCCCGACTGGTTGGCTCCGGAGCGGTTCAGGATCGGTGCTTCGACGCTGCTGAACGACCTGCTCATGCAACGAGATGCCCAGCTCGCCGGCCGGTACTCGAACCCGGATCGCTACACCGTCGACTAGATGCGGCGCTTCGAGTACGACCCCGCGCGACAGTCGACCGACGTGGTGACGCTCGCTGCTGAGTACGGGCTGTTCGTCGACGGGGAGATGGTGGCGCCCCGGAGCCAGGAGTGGGCCAAGTCCGTGAACCCCGCTACCGAGGAGGTGCTCGCGTCGTTCGCGATCGGCGGGGAGGTCGATGTCCATCGCGCGGTTTCCGCAGCGCGCGCCGCCTTTGCTGCTTGGTCGGGTCTCGACGGTGCCGCGCGGAGCCGATACCTGTTTCGAATCGCGCGACTCGTGCAGGATCGCAGCAGGGAGCTCGCCGTGCTCGAGACGATGGACGGCGGCAAACCGATCCGGGAGAGTCGTGACGTCGACCTCCCGCTGGTCGCCGCGCACTTCTTCTACTACGCGGGCTGGGCGGACAAGCTCGAGTACGCCTTCGCGGGACGGCGGACCGATCCCGTGGGTGTGTGCGCACAGATCATCCCCTGGAACTTCCCGTTGCTCATGCTGGCCTGGAAGGTCGCGCCCACGCTCGCGACGGGGAACACGGTCGTCCTCAAGCCGGCGGAGACGACGCCCCTGACCGCGCTGGTGTTCGCCGAGGTCTGTGCCGATGCGGGTCTCCCGCCCGGCGTCGTCAACATCGTGACCGGCGGCCCGGCAACGGGAGCGGCGCTGGTCCGTCATCCCGACGTCGACAAGGTCGCCTTCACCGGGTCGACCGCGGTCGGCAAGGAGATCCAGCGATCGATCGCCGGGAGCGGCAAGCGCCTGACCCTGGAGCTCGGGGGCAAGGCGGCCAACATCGTCTACGAGGACGCCGCGCTCGACGAGGCAGTCGAGGGGATCGTCGACGGCATCTTCTTCAACCAGGGTCATGTGTGCTGTGCGGGCTCACGCCTGCTCGTGCAGGAGTCGAGATTCGACGCGGTGCTGACCCGGCTCCGGCGCCGTGTCCAGCTGCTGCGCATCGGTGACCCGCTCGACAAGAACACCGACATCGGAGCGATCAACTCGCGATCGCAGCTGGATCGGATCCGGGCGCTCGTCGAGTCGGGCGCTTCGGACGGCGTCGAGGTCTTCCAGCCGGAGTGCGAGATCCCACCCCGCGGGTACTGGTTTCCTCCCACGATCCTCACGGGGGTCTCGCAGTCTCATCGGGTTGCGCGGGAAGAGATCTTCGGCCCGGTGCTCTCGGTGATCACGTTCCGGACTCCGGACGAGGCCGTCGAGAAGGCCAACGACACCCCGTACGGGCTCTCGGCCGGCATCTGGACCGAGAAGGGCTCACGCGCCCTGTGGACCGCCGATCGTCTCCGCGCCGGCGTGGTGTGGACGAACACCTTCAACCGCTTCGATCCGGCCTCGCCCTTCGGCGGGATGAAGGACTCGGGCTTCGGGCGCGAGGGCGGGCGCCACGGGCTCGAACCGTACCTGCGGGTGGATCCTGCATGAGCGAGACCGGGCGACTGGGCGTGCGGAAGACCCTGAAGCTGTACATCGACGGCGGCTTCGAGCGTTCCGAGTCCGGTCGGTCGTACCCGGTCGTCGGGATCGACGGCTCACGGGTGCACGCTGCCCGCGCGTCTCGCAAGGATGTGCGCGACGCCGTCTCAGCGGCGCGTCGTGCCGCTGACGAATGGGCGCGTCGCCCGGCCGCTCATCGCGGTCAGATCCTGTACCGGATCGCCGAGATCATGGAGTCGCGTCGTCCGGCACTCGTCGCCGACGTCGCCGGCGCGGATCCCGAGGCCGACGCCGACGCCGAGGTGGAAGCCGCGATCGACCTCTGGGTCCACTACGCGGGGTGGGCCGACAAGGTCGCTCAGGTCGCGGGCGGCCTGAATCCCGTCGCAGGCCCGTTCTTCAACATCTCGGTCCCGGAAGCGGTCGGCGTGGTCGGCATCGTGGCGCCTTCCCGGTCGGTCCTCGAGGGCCTCGTGGCGTGCGTGGCGCCCGCGATCTGCGGCGGGAACGCCGCGGTGGTCGTGGCCTCCGAGCGGGCGCCCGGTCCTGCCATCGCCCTCGCCGAGTGCGTCGCGGTCTCCGATGTTCCCGCTGGAGTGATCAACCTGTTGACGGGCCACCTGCACGAGCTCGCACCACCGTTGGCGTCTCACCTGGACGTCGATGCACTCGCCGTGTCGGCCGTCCCCGACGCCCTGCTCGAGGAGGTCGAACGAGCCGCAGCCGACGGTGTGACGCGCGTCGTCGGGTGCGAGCCGAGGCGGGGTCCCGACGCGATCACCGCGTTCATGGAGATCAAGACCGTGTGGCACCCCAAGGGCCGCTGAGGCGAGAGGCGAACGTGAACGAGATCGTCGTCGTGGGCAGCCTTTCCATGGACTTCACGGCGATCGCGCCGCGGCTGCCGTCCCTCGGGGAGACCGTGCTCGGTGACGAGTTCCTCATGGTCCCGGGGGGCAAGGGGAACAATCAGGCCCTTGCAGCGGCTCGTCTCGGTGCTCCGACCGTGATGATCGGCTGCCTCGGGACCGACTGGCTGGGCGATGCGATCGTCGATGCGTCCCGGGCCGAGGGCGTCGACGTGACCCGGCTCGTGCGCGATCCGCTGCACGCGACCGGGATCGCGCACATCATGGTCGACGCGGTCGGCGACAACGTCATCATCGTCGTACCCACGCGCGAACCACGCACTCCATGCCGGGCTCGTCGAAGCCCGGCGGGCCGTCATCGAGGCGGCTCGCGTCCTGCTCGTACAGCTCGAGATCCCGCTCGATGCGGTCGGTACGGCATTGCGCCTCGGCCGAGCCGCCGGTGTGACGACGATCCTCAACCCCGCCCCGGCCCTCGATCTGTCCGACGACGCTGCTCGCACTCGTCGATATCTGCGTCCCCAACGAGACCGAGGCAGCCGGGCTGGTCGGCCGACGCGTCGTCGATCTCGACGACGCCGCGGTCGCGGGCCGGGCGCTGCTCGAACGCGGGTGTCGGGCTGCAGTGGTGACGCTCGGCGGACGAGGTTCCGTCTACGTCGACGGAGACCGGCGCCTCGACGTCGAGCCGTTCGCCGTGCAAGCCGTCGACGCGACCGCGGCCGGCGATGCGTTCTGCGGCGCGCTCGCCGCCTCGATCGCGCGGGGCGACGACATCGAGGCTGCGCTGCGACGGGCCTCTGCGGCCGGTGCGCTCGCCACGACCGTGGCCGGGGCGTCACCGTCGTTGCCCCGCGCGGACGCGGTGGACGCGCTGCTCGGCTGACGGCCCTACGTCGACGGCACGCCGCACCGACCCCGGCGCACGCGCCAAGATGATCGGCATGCCCGTCGTCGACCCGAGCCTCTCCCGCTACGAGCTGCTGGCGTCCGCGATCTCCGGCCGGGCGGTCGCGCTGGCGCCGGCCCCGGACGGAGAGCGCTCGTTCACCGACGGCCGCACCATCTTCGTGAGCGACCCGACCGACTTGACCGCGTCCCTGGCGGAGCTGACCGTGCAGGGCGCGCTGTTGCGAGCGGGAAGTCTCGACCCCGGGATCGTCCGACGCCTGCTCGGGCGCTCGTCGGTGGCGAGGCGGTACCTGGTCCTCGAAGGCCACCGCGCCCTGGCCGAGCTCGAGCCGGAGCTGCCCGCGTTGGTGCGACGGGTCTCCGCGTCCATCACTCGGCTCGACGCGAGCCCGAGCACCGGTGCGGCGACATCGCTGCGGCGGGCGATCGGGCGGGAACGGCTTGCGGATCCACCACCCCGCTTCGGTGCGGTCCGTCCGCGCCGCTGTGCTCCGCACGCTGGCCGACGACGAGGACGGCGGCGCACCGACGGCGCAGGACCTCGAGCGCGGAGCACCGTCGCGGTCCCTGCCGCGAGATCCAGGAGGAGGAAGAGACCCAGGACCTCGGCACGATCGCGAAGCTCTTCTCGACACCGCTCGGCGCTTCCGGACCGGTGGCCCGGCTCCTGGCGAACCTGCTCGGACTCGGCCGGGAGGCGGGGAGCGGACCCGCCGGCGCCGAGATGCCCACGGGTGCCGCGCGCGCCGCGGCGCGCCCCGGTGCCCGGGCCCAGCGGTCCTCGCTGCCAGCCGGGCTCGAGGCGAGAGACCCGGACCCGGGTGAGATCGGTGTCGCCGTCTACCCGGAGTGGGACGTCCGCAGCGGTCGCTACCGGCCGGGCTGGTGCACGGTCGCGGCGATCACTCCGCCCGAGCATCCGCGGACTCCCACCACGGTCGTCCGCGACGAGCGTCTGCGGCGCAGCCTGGCCCGCCTCGGGGCTGGGACTCGAGCCGACGCGGCGCCAGCCCCAGGGCGACGATCTCGATCTCGATGCCGTGGTCGAGATCGAGATCGACCGGCGGGTGGGCGGCGCCGGGGTGACCGCCGAATCGGCCTACGTCGACGATCTGCGTCGTCGTCGCGATCTCGGCGTGCTCGTCCTGCTCGACGTCTCGGGCTCGTCGCGCGAGCGGGGCCCGTCCGGCGAGTCGGTGCACGAGCACCAGCGGCGGGCCGCGTCGCTGCTCGTCGACGCGCTCGCATCGCTCGGCGACCGCGTCGCCGTGTACGGGTTCCACTCCCGTGGCCGTGGTGCGGTCCGGGTCCTGCGAGTGAAGGCCTTCGACGACCCGTACGACGCGCGTGCCCGTGGGCGGCTCGACGACCTCGAGCCGGGCTCGTTCACCCGCCTCGGCGCCGGCATCCGGCACGCGACCCATCTGCTGCAGACCGAGGCGGGCACACCGCGACGCCTCCTCGTCTTCCTCTCCGACGGCTTCGCGTACGACTACGGCTACGAGGGATCCTACGGAGAAGCGGATGCGCGTCAGGCGTTGCTCGAGGCACGCGAGGCGGCATCGGCTGCCTCTGTCTGAGCGTCGGTGTCGACGCAGAGCCCGAAGCGCTCCGGAGCGTCTTCGGCACGGCGGCCTACACCAGCGTCGAGCGCATCGAGGACCTCCGGGACTCGATCGGCGTGCTCTTCCGACGCGCGCTCCTGGCGGCCGAGCGGCGACGACTGCTCAGCGGGTCGCTCGAGGAGCCGGTGACGTCGGGCGCGAGCCCGAAGAGGCGCTCGGCGTTGCCGTGCGTCACGAGCGCGGCCTCGGCGGCTGGGACGCCGGTGAGCATCTTGGTCACGCGCTCCTGGCTGTTCGGGTAGCTGGTGTCCGAGTGGGGGTAGTCGCACTCCCACATGATGCGATCGACGCCGATCTCGTCGCGGACGCGCAGCCCGAACTCTTCGTCGATGAAGCAGACCCAGAAGTTCCGGCGGAACACCTCCGAGGGCGGTGTCTCGGTGTCGATGCCCGACCAGCGGTGCCGCTCCCACACGTAGTCGCAGTGCTCGAGCGCGAACGGCACCCAGCCGATGCCGCCCTCGGACATCGCGAACCGCAACCCGGGGAACTGATGGGGGACGCGGCTGAGCAGGAGGTCCGACATCGCCGACTGCGCGTTCATCGGTGAGAGCGCCACGGTGACGGCGAATGGCGCATCGTCGGCGGTCTTGGGGATCACGCTCGACGATCCGATGTGCAGGCAGACGACCGCGCCGGTCTCCTCGCAGGCCCGCCAGACCGGGTCCCAGTGCTCCGAGTGGAACGACGGGAGTCCGAGTCGCGCCGGGTTCTCGGAGAACGTGATCGCCTTCGCTCCCTTGTCCACGGTCCGTTCGATCTCGGTCGCGTACGCATGCGGGTCCCAGAGCGGACCGATGACCATCGGGATGAAGCGTCCCGGCGCGCGACCGGCCCACTCGTCGATGACGAAGTCGTTGTAGGCCTCGACGCAGAGGAGGGCGAGGTCTCGGTCGCTCGCTTCGAGGAAGGTCTGCCCGCAGGTGCGGGGGAACGTCGGGAAGCACAGACTGGCCCGAATGCCCTCATGGTCCATGTCCCGTGTGCGCGCGACCGAGTCGTAGCAGCCGGGGAGCATGTCGGAGTAGCGGATCGGGATCGTTGTGATACTCGTCGACCGTCTTGCCCGCGATCGCGTAGAGCCCCACGGTGCGGTGCCGCCGGTCCTCGTAGACCCAGATCTCCTGGCCGTCCTCCTCGACGACGCGCGGTCCGACCTCGCGATGCGCCGTCGGCAATCGAGAGGACCACACATCTCGCGGTTCGATGATGTGGTCGTCGACGGAGATCAGGTCCCAGTGCTCAGCCATGGCGCGGCTCCCGGTGGTCGTAGTCGATGAGATATCGCTGCGGCCCGCGGAAGATGTATGCGGGGGTCTGGTGGACCTCTTGGGGTTCGACCGCACGAAGTCCGGCGAGCCGCTCGAGCAGCGTCTCGACGGAGATGCGGAGCTCAGCGCGAGCCAGTGCGGCGCCGAGGCAGAGGTGGATGCCGAACCCGAACGCGAGGTGCGGGCCGGGCAGCCGGCGTTCGAGGGCGCAGCGGTCGGGATCCCTCGTGAGGCCGGGGTCGCGATTCGCCGCTCCCACGTGCAGCAGCACCATCTCGTCCTCGGGGAATGGTGTCGCTGCCGACGATCACGGCAGCGCACGTCTTGCGCGGGAGCGCGGTCACCGGCGGGTCCAGGCGCAGCGACTCCTCGACGAAGGCGGGCACCAGCGAGCGGTCGGTGCGCAGGCGATCGACGAGTCCGGGCTCCTCCACGAGGAGCCGGACCGTGTTGGCGATGGCGTTCGTCGTCGTCTCGTGTCCGGCCACGACGAGGAGGACGAGCGTCGATGCGGCTTCCCACGCGCTCAGCCGCTCCCCGTCGACCTCGGTCAGCGCGAGGCGGCCGATGAGATCGTCGGCGGGCCCGCCCGCACGCCGTCGCCCTTCGATCTGCGCGAGCGCCCACTGCTTGAACTCCTGCGCGAGGGGGGACGTGCCGGCACCGAGGCTCTGGCTCAGCTGCTCGTCGGACCACTCCTTGAACCGTTCGCGATCGGCATCGGGCACCCCGAGGAGCTCGGCGAGCACCGTGACCGGCAGCAGGAACGCGAGCTCGGCGACGACATCGACCGGGCCGCGCCCGGGGAGGTCGTCGATGATCCGGTCGGTGATCACCTGCACGCGGGGCTCGAGCCGGGTGACCCGTTGCGGTGTCAGGACCCGGTTGAGGATCCTGCGTTGGCGGGTGTGCTCGGGAGGGTCCGAGGAGACGATCGAGTAGTCGCCGTCGGGCTTGACGTTGTACCGGCTGGAGAAGTGCTCGGGATCCGCGAAGGCGTCGCGCGTGGCCTCGTAGCCCAGGATCGTGTGCAGTCCTGCGTCCGGGAAGTGCGCGACCGGGCCGCGCGACCGCAGCGTCGCGAGGCTCGCCCAGGGGTCCTCGGGCGGGTGGAGTGGATCGAACGGACCGGTCGCGTCGGGCGCGGCGTCCGGTGCGGCGCGGTCACCCACGGCGGGTGAGCTCGGCTTCGGCGAGGTGCTTGGCCCGGATCGACCGATCGGTGGAGTCCCATCGCTGGCCGGGGTCCGCGAACGCGCACCAGTCCATCCACGAGAGGATGTCGACGCCGAGGTCGCGCATCGCGACGAAGTGGCGGGCGACGTCCTCGGCGGTCCACCAGAGGACGCCGCGTTCGACCATCTCCTCGGGAACCTGCTCGATCACGGAGAGGACGCGGTCGCGGGGCCACTCGGTCGAGATCAGATCCTTTGCATAGTGCCAGTCGTCCCCCAGGGGGGAGTGCAGGCCCTCCTCGACCCACTGCGAGGCGTGGAGTCGCCCGAAGGCCGCGGCGATGAACTTGGTGATCGGTGCCGCCGCGAGCCGTTCGCGCTGCTCGTCGGTGTCGTAGGTCATCACCATCCCGAGTGGGTTCCCACCCCAGAAGCGGATCTCGTCCGGGTCCCGGTCGGCCCCAGCCGCGAGCTCGCGCACCCCGGCGATCGTCTCGGCGACCATCTCGGGGCTGCCGATCGTCATCACACCGTCCGCGACGCGCGCCCCGATCTCCAGGAGCTTCGGGCCGGCACCGACCACGAAGATCGGGGGAGTGGTGCCATCAGTCGCGCGCGTCCCGAGATGCGCGTTGGTCACGTCCATGGTCCTACCGTGGAAGTCGAACGGTTCATCCCGGGTCCAGAGCTCGCGGATGGTCCGGATCGACTCTTCCAGCCGCGTGAACGGACGGCGCTCCTCGTACCCGAACGGGGCGAGCTGCTTCGCTTCACCGGCACCCAGGGCGAAGATCGCGCGGCCGCCGGTCAGCTCGTGCAGCGTGATCATCATCTGGCTCAGCACGTCCGGTCCGCGGCGCACGCAGTCCAGCGAGAACAGGAACCGACTGCCGCGCACCGCTCCCGCGAGGTAGCCGCCGAGGGAGTAGGTGTCCCAGAAGGCGTTCTGCCGCCACTCCGACGCGATCGGAGCGAGGTCGGGGGACCAGAGCCCGTCGGGGAACCACGACAGCGTCTGGTCGGCGAGCCAGGTGTGGATGCCCGCCTCGGTCAGCCGCCGAGTCATCTCGAGCTGATCGGGCGGTGGGAAGTTGTAGCTGGTCGCATCGACGACCGCGAGCTCGAGCGCGGGTGCCACGGGTGGCCTCCTCGGGCGGATGCGGACATCTTGGAATAAACTCTCCAACATGGCAACCCGAGCCCCCACCGCCCCCCGGCGACCGCGCGCTGAGTGGGAGGGCCGCATCCTCGAGTCGGCGCTCGAGACGTTCGGCCGCGAGGGCTACGGCGTCTCCATCAACGAGATCATCGCCGAGTCCGGGGCCCCGGTCGGGACCTTCTACCGGCTCTTCGCGGACAAGGACGCCCTCTTCGCCCGCCTGATGGCCGATCTCCACCCCGGGTACCTCGCGCGCGTCGTCGAGGAGGTGGGCGACACCGAGGTGCCGGCGGAGCGGCTGCGCCGGACGGTCGCCGCTCTGATCACGGTCGGTGTCCGAGAGTTCGGTGGTGTCGCTCGGCTCTACTTCACCGATGTCCGCGGTCGGGGCCCCGCGTCGCAGGTCGCGCGGCGCGTCGAAGACGATGAGCTCGCCCTGCTCGCGCGGCCGATCCGCGGCGGGCGTTGCCGCCGGCACGTTGCGGTGCCGGCATCCCGACGTCGTCGCGATGGGGCTGCTCGGCTTGACGCGACGGACCGTCGAGACCTACGTGCTGGGCCGGCGTCGGCCCCGCGTGGAGATCGCCGCCGAGGAGGTCGCGGGCTTGGCCCTCGACGGTCTGCGCGCACGCGAGGACGGGGGTCGAGGATGAGCCTTGCGGGGAAGTGCGGAATCATCACCGGGGCCGGTCGCGGGATCGGGAGGGAGTACGCACGTGCGGTCGCGCGCGACGGCGCGGCAGTGGTGATCGCCGAGATCGACGAGGCGGCGGGGGCCGAGACGGCACGGATCATCGAGCACGACGGCGGGCGGGCCGTCGCCGTTCGCACGGACGTCACCGACGAGTCGTCGGTGACCGCGATGGCCGCCGACGCGCTCGACGCTTGGGGTGGCATCGACTTCCTCGTCAACAACGCAGCGATCTGGGGCGGGCTCCGGCCCGCCCCGATGACCGACGTGACGCTCGACGAGTGGAGCCGCGTGCTCACGGTGAACGTCACGGGGGTGTGGCTCGCGAGCCGCGCCGTCGTCCAACCGATGATCGAACGGGGTGGAGGCACGATCGTCAACCAGTCGTCGATCGGCGCCTACCTGGGCGGCCCCAACGTGTCGCACTACGCGACCTCGAAAGGCGCGGTGAACGCGCTCACGCGTGCGATGGCTCGCGATCTCGGGGACCACGCGATCCGGGTCGAACGCGATCGCGCCGGGCCAGATCGCGAACGAAGCGACGCTCGGGCTGGTCTCCGAGCAGCGTCTCGAGGCGATGCGGACCCAGCAGTGCCTCAAGCGTGCCGGCGACACCGACGATCTCTGTGGGCCGCTGCTGTTCCTCTTGAGCGATGCCGCGCGCTTCATGACCGGGCAGGTCCTGGTGGTCGACGGCGGACTCGTGTTCGTGGGCTGAGGCCCGAGGCGTCAGCGCGGCGAGAGGGGCGAGGACCGGCCGAGCAGGGGGGCCACCTCGGTCGCGTAGCGGCGAAGCGTCGTGTCGGCGGGGAAGTCATGACACCACGGGATGAAGGCACGACATCCCGCGCTCGGCGAGGGCGCGCATCTTGTCGGCGACCTGTTCGGGGGTCCCGACCAGGCTCCGTGCCGCCCACGCGTCGAACGAGTCTCCCTGGAGCGCGGCACCCTGCCACGCGGCTCGCAGGTCGGCGTCGGAGTCGCGGATGAACATCTCGCCGCCCCACGTGAGCTCGATCTCGTCGGGATCTCGCCCGACGTCCTCGCAGTGCTGTCGCAGCGTCGCGGCGGTTCGGGCGAATTCATGCCGCGTCGCCACCCCAGTTGGCCCGATCCGCGTGGCGCGCGACGACGGCCAGCGTTCGCCGCGCCCCGCTGCCGGCCACGAGCACGGGTGGCCGGGGTCGTTGGAGCGGTTTGGGGTCACAGCGCGCCCCTCGCACCGCGAAGTGCTCGCCGACGTGGTCGACGACCTGGTCGCGCCACAGCGCGGTCACGACCTCGATGTACTCGGCGAGTCGCTCGATGCGCGTCCGAGCGGCCGGGAAGTCGTAGCCGTACGCGCGGGCCTCACCCTCGTACCAGCCTGCGCCGATGCCCCACTCCAGTCGCCCGTCGCTGATCACGTCGACGCAGGCTGCCATCTTGGCCACCAGCGTCGGTGGGCGCAGCACGGCGCATCCCGCGAGCTGTCCGAGCCGCACGGTCGTCGTCGCCTGGGCGAGTGCGCTCAGGGTCGTCCAGCACTCGAAGACCGAGTCCGGCCGGGTGACGCTCGGCACCGTCATCACGTGGTCCGAGACCCAGATCGAGTCGAGGCCGAGCTCCTCCGCGCCGAGCGCGAGGTCGAGCACCGTCTCCCACTGGGTGCCGGCCGGACCGATCGGACGCGAGCTCACCCCGCCATCCGAGGGGCACCATGACGCCGAGCTCCACGGTGCTGTCCATCGGGGCCTCCCGTCCTCGGGCACGTTCCGAGATTGACCCGGCCCGACGTGGACAGGGAGGCTACGTCGAATCGTCCAACTCATTGCCGGCCGGCGTCATCGCAGGCCGGCGGACAGACGATCGGGGACATGCATGCGGGTGCTGGTGACCGGCGGGACCGGTGTCCTGGGGCGGCGCGGTGGCACGCGGGCTCTCCCAACGGGGCGCCGAGGTGCTCGCGATGGCCCGCCACGAGCCGACCGTCCTGCCGCGGGGCGTGGAGTACGTCCGCGGCGACGTGAGCGATGCCGAGTCCGTTGCCGCGGCGATGGCCGGGTGTGACGCGGTGGTGCACCTCGCGTGGTTCATGCACTCCGGTGCGACGCCCGAGCACGTTCGCTCGATCAACGTCGGTGGGACGGCGAACGTGCTCGCGGCGATGGAGTCCACCGGCACACGTCGCCTGGTGTTCTCTTCGTCGGTCACCGCCTACGGCTCTGATCCCACGCACCGTGCCCCGTACCGGGAGGACGAACCGCTCCGGCCGGATCCGGCGTTCTCCTACGGGGTCCACAAGCGCGAGGCAGAGGCGCTCATCGCGGCGAGCGGCGTGGACGCAGTGATCGCCCGCGTCGCCACCACCCTCGGGCGGGGAGTCGAGAACTCGGTCACGTCGGCGTTCGCCGCACCCGTGCTGCTCGGCATCTCCGGCGACGACAACCAGTGGCAGTTCGTCCACCAGGAGGACGTCGGTCGGTTCCTGGTCGATGCCACGCTGGGTGAGCGCACGGGGGTCGTGAACGTCGCGGCCGAGGGGGTCCTCTCCTTCGAAGAGGTCGCCTCGATCCTCGGCCGACGCCTCCGCCGACTCCCGGATCAGGTGATGCGGGAGATGGTCCGTGCGATGTTCCGGCTCGGGCTGAGCGAGGTCGATCCGGCCGCCTTCGATGCGCTCCGCTCGATGCCGGTGGCAGACACGACGGAGCTCCGCGAGCGCTGGGGTTTCCGGTGCGGGTGGACCTCGGCCGAGACGGTCGAAGACACCGCACGCTCGTTGACCCGGGTGGTCTTCCTGGGTGCCCGCCGGATCGCGCTCCGCCACAGGCTCCCGTGGGCCGACGCGAACGAGTTCGTGAGCCCCGCGCGACTCGACGGTGGCCCCCTCGTGCCGGCAGCGCCCCCCGGTCTCGCGGGCGAGTTCGACGACCTCATCGACCCCCGGTACCCCACGTACACGGCGACGAACCTGTCCGAGGCGTTCCCGGGTCCGATGACGCCGCTCTCGTTGACGATCTCGATCGCCGCGCTGCGTGCCGGTACCCAGCCCTTGATCGACTTCCTGGGCATGCAGGGCGAGGTGGGGCACGAGTCGCGCGTCCGCATGGTGGCCGTCTTCGGGCACCGCATCTTCCTCAACGTCTCCGCCGCCCGGGAGTCGGCGAAGGGCATGCCCGGCAACACGCCCGAGGACGTGGACAAGCAGTACCTCGGCATCCCACTCCCTGCAGGGCCGCGACCGCGTCCGACGGCTTCCGAGGCGCTCCGGGCGATCGGGATGCTCGGCCGGATCGGCCCGCCCCTCGCCGGTCTCGATCGTCACGTCGCCCGCTACGAGCAGGGAGTTCGGGCGCTCGTGCTGTCGACCGGCGGCGCTCGGCGCGCTCGACGACGCTCGGCTGGCCGCGCGGATCGGAGTCCTCCACGACGAGCTCGCGCAGGGGTGGACGGGTGTCCAGATCGCGGACGTGCAGGCCGGTGCGGCGCTGGGGGCCGTAGAGCGCTTCGCCGGCGAGCAGGCTGCCGCGGCGGTCCAGAGCGGGAGGGACCGCCTGGAGAGCGCACAGGTGTTGCGCGGCATCGAGGAGCTCGCGCTCGGTGCGCGCCGGGAGCCGGCCGTCGCCGAAGCGCTCCGGTCGCTCCCGCCCGACGCCGCCCTCGCTCGCCTCCGCGAGGGATCGCCCGAGTTCGTCGCGAGGTTCGATCGCCTGGTCGACGAGTACGGTCACCGCGGGCCCGGTGAGACCGAGCTCGAGAACCCCACCTTCTCCGACGCACCCGAGCTCCTGCTCGATGCGGTGATGAAGACGATCGACGTCGTGAGCCGAGCGACGTCGCCGCCCGAGGCGCCGGATCGACGCCTCCGGGCCCTGGTCGGTTTCGCGACGCGGACCCAGCTCGTGCGCGAGCGGGTGCGGGACGCGACGCGTGCGTTGCACCCACGAGCTTCGACGGGCCGTGCGGGAGTGGGGGACTCGTCTCGCGGCGAGGGGCGAGCTCGCGGATGCCGGCGACGTGCACTACCTCGCGTACGACGAGCTGCTCCACCCGCCGGCGGACGCGCGCTGCCCTGGTGACGCGCCGACGTGTCGAGCGGGACCGGCTCCGCGCGATTCGCATGCCCGCGATGTTCACCGGCACCTGGCAGCCGGAAGCGGAGTCCGGCGAATCGGTTCCTCGTCGGCGGTGAGCTCCATGGGATCGGGGCTGCGCCCGGTGTCGCCCGCGGACGAGTTCGGATCCTCGAGGCGGGCGATCTCCTCGAGCCGGGGGAGGTGTTGGTGGCCCGCGTCACGGATACCGGGATGGACCCCGTTCTTCGCGTTCGCGGCCGCGGTCGTCAGCGACATCGGCGGGATGATGTCGCATCCGGCGGTCGTGGCGCGCGAGTTCGGCATCCCGTGCGTCGTCGGAACACATGACGCCACGACGCGGCTGCGCGACGGTCAGCTGGTGGAGGTCGACGGAGCCGCCGGTGTGGTCACGGATCCTCGAGTGAAGCGCCCCGAGACTCCCGGCCTGCTCGACCGTAGGCTGGCGGCATGAGTGACCCGGCGGCCACCCTCCCGTTCGTCGACGTCACCGACGATGCGTTCGTCGCCGACCCGCTCGGCGTGCTCGAGCCCCTGCTCCCCACGGCGTGGGTCGCCCGGAGCGAGCGGGGGTACGAGGTCTTCAGCTACGCAGGTGTGGAGGCGGCGTATCAGACCCCGCATCTCGTCGCCGGTGTGATGCAGCTGCTGCGCGACATGGGGATCGACCCCGACGCCATGGCCGGCGGCGGCGGGAACCTCCAGGGCACGGAGGGTCCCGATCACACACGGTTCCGGCGGGTCGTGTCGAAGTGGTTCACGCCGCGGCGCGTCGACGAGCTCCGGCCTCGGGTCCGGGCCTTGGTCGGCGCCCGTCTCGACGGCATGAGCTCCGAGAACGGCGGCGAGTTCATGGGCGACGTCGCCACCAGGGTTCCGGGTGCGGTGTTCTGTTGGATGATCGGTGCGCCCGAGGACCGGGCCGACCAGGTCTTCGGGCTGTCCAAGGTGATCCTGCGTGCGTTCGCGGGCGACTTCAGCGAGGCCGAGGCGATCATGAACGCCGCGGTCGAGATGCAGGCGCTGGTCGACGAGCTCATCGAGGAGAAGCGACGACGACCCGACGACGCGCTCCTCTCGATCATGCTGGACGCGGCGGCGGCGGGCGACATCACCATCGACGACGTGCATTCCCTCGTGTTCGAGATGCTCTCGGCCTCGACGGACAACACGGCGCACTCGGCGGGATTGATCCTCGCCACGCTTGCACGTCACCCCGACCAGTGGCAGCTGCTGCGCGACGATCGCAGCCTCGTGCCGGGGGCCGTGGAGGAGTGTCTCCGCGTCGAGCCCCGCGTGCGCTACGACACCGCGTACACCGAGACGGGCGGTCACCTGCTCGATCTCGAGCTGCCGCCGGGGACGATGGTCTACCAGCACATCACGGTGGCGCACGTCGATCCTGTGGTCTATCCCGATCCTCACCGGTTCGACGTCACGCGGCGCCACACCCGACCCCAGCTCAACTTCGGGATCGGACGTCACTACTGCCTCGGCGCCGCCCTGGCGCGCATGGAGCTCCAAGCCATCCTCGAGGTCACGCTCGAGCGGTGGAGCAGCGTCGAGCTCGGGCCCGGCGCGCTGGTCGTGCCCTCGACCGGCCGCGTCGAGTCGCTCCCACTGGTCGGTACTTCGGCCGGCTCCTGACGATTCAGCCGCTTCCCGGATAGCCGCCGCCCCCGTACGCCGCGTCGAGCGCGTCGTAGTCGACAGCACGGGCCCACTCGCGGCAGCGCGTCGGTGAACTCGACGGTGCGCGGCTTCTTGTAGGAAGCGATCGAGGTGCGGCAGTGCTCGATGAGCTCTTCGGCCGTCGTCGTGGCGCCGGCTTCGAGGACGACGATCGCCTTCACACTCTGGGTCCATTGGCGTCGGGAACGCCGATGACCGCCGCGTCCTTCACCGCCGCATGTCGCTTGAGGCACCCTTCGACCTCGGCCGGGTAGATGTTCTCCGCCGCCGACTTCACGATTCGGGTCATGGGGCCGATGAACGTGATCGACCCGTCGGACTCACGCCGCCCGAGATCGGTCGTGTGGTGCCAGCCGCCACGGTGGCGACGGGCGTTCTCGTCGTCGCGACGGTGGTATCCGGCCATCACGGTCGGCCCGCGCACGAGGATCTCGCCCACCTCGCCCGGCGGGACGTCGATGCCCTCGGGATCACAGACCCGTACCTGTGCGAGCGGCGACGGCCAGCCCTTGGCGCCGTCGCCGGGGCCGAACGCGCCGAACGTGACGAGCCCCATGACCTCGGTCTGCCCGTAGCCGCCTCGGCGGCGGGCGCGTGGGCTCGTGTCGACGGTGATCATCTCGTTCCACTCCGGCGTCCCGCCATGCGTCCGGAGCGAGGAGAGGTCGAAGCGGCCCGAGCGGTTCAGCTCGATGATCTGCTCGATGGTGGGCGGCTGGAGGAATGCCCCGGTGCACCGCTCGGTCTCGATGAGGCGGCACAGCTCCTCGGCGTCGACGCGTGGTGTGAACACGTTCGTACCGCCCATGACGAACGTCGCGAGCGTCAGCATCAGCGTGCCGACATGGAACATCGGACCGCAGTTCAGGTACCGGTACTCCCAGGTGACCTCCGAGACGGACGCCATCACGAACGCTTCGAGGATGCACGCCGTGTGCGACAGGAGGGCGCCGTTGGGTCGGCCGCCGAATGCCGCGGTGTAGACCATGAGCACCCCCGCGGCCGGGTCGACGTCGAGGTCGGGATCGAGGGCGCGACCGCTCCGCAGGAACGCCTCGTACCCGTCGGGGTCGTCGTCGTCGGTGTCGTGACGCAGCCAGCGCGTGGAGGCCGTCGCCAGCCCCCGCGCCGCCCGGATCGGCTCGCCGATCTCGCTCTCCTGCCAGACCGCGACGGCCGCGTCGACGTCGTCGATCACGAACGCAAGCTCCTCGGGGGACTGGCGCCAGTTCACCGGGCAGCACGACCCGCCGAGCTTCGCCGCGGCGAGCAGGCACTCGAGCAGTCGGGAGGAGTTCTGGCCGACCCACAGGATCCGATCCCCCGGGCCGAAGCCGGTGCGCTCGAGCGCGTCCGCCAGTCGGTTGGTCCGCTCGTCGAGCTGCGGATAGGTGAGGCGGCGCGGCGCCGTCGACCGTGGCCTCGACGTCGGGACGGCTCCTCGCGTGCTCGCGCGCCACATCGGCCAAGGTGAGGCGGTGCACCGGATCCATCGTGCAGAATAGTTACACGATTGCTGGCGAGGCTGCCACCGTGCCGTCGGGCGCGTCGCCGCCGTCGCCGAGGGGAGGTGCACGGATGGACGTGAGCCACGACTCGGGAGCCGACGTGCTCGGTTCGGGCGCGTTGCTGGTCGGCGACCGCTGGATCAGCGATCCGTCGGCAGGGTCGACGCGAGCACGTGAACCCGACGACCGGGCGCCCGCACGGCTCGTTCGCGCTCGCCGGTGCCGCCGAGGTGGACGCGGCGGTGGCCGCGGCGCGCTGCGGCGTTCCCGGCGTGGCGCGACTTCTCGCCGGGCGACCGTCGTGGCGTCCTGCTCCGGCTCGCCGACCTCGTCGAGACGAGGAGCACGCAGCTCGGTCCGATGACCGCGCTCGAGAGCGGCACGCCCGTCTCGATCGGATCGGCAGGTCGCCTCGCGGTGGAGTACCTCCGGTACTTCGCGGGTTGGGCCGACAAGCTCGAGGGGCGCTCGATCCCGGTCTGGCCCCAGCCCGGGTTCGACTACACCCGCCTCGAGCCGGTCGGCGTGGTGGCGGTGCTGATCCCGTGGAACGGGCCGCTCACGTCGATCGGGCAGAAGGTCGCGCCGGCACTCGCCGCGGGGTGCTGCGTCGTGCTCAAGCCCTCCGAGCTCGCTCCGTTCGTCGCGCTCCGGTTCGCGGAGTGGGCGCTGGAGGCCGGGCTTCCTCCGGGCGTGCTCAACGTCGTCCCTGGGGATGCGGAGACGGGGGCGGCGCTCGTCGGCCACGCGGGCATCGACAAGATCAGCTTCACGGGGAGCGGTGCCACGGGGGTCAGGGTGATGACGAGCGCCGCTGCCAACCTCACCCCGGTGCTGCTCGAGCTCGGGGGGAAGTCGGCGCTGCTCGTGTTCGACGACGCCGATCTCGACGCGGCCGCTGCGACCGCAGTTCGGCTGGGCATCGTCGTGGGCAGCGGGCAAGGCTGTGTGCTCCCGACCCGTCTGCTCGTCCAGGATGCCGTGTACGACGAGGTCGTCGAGCGCGTCGCGGGGCTCGTCGCTCGTGTGGAGCTCGGCGATCCGCTGTCGACCGCCACCCAGATGGGTCCGGTCATCGATGCGCGGGCCTGCTCGCGGGTGCTCGGCGTCATCGAGCGGGCCCGGAGCGACGGCGCCACCCTGATCGCGGGCGGATCGCGCGCAGGCGGCGACCTTGCAGCCGGGTACTTCATCGAGCCGACGGTCTTCGGGGACGTCGACCCCGACAGCGACCTGGCCCAGCGCGAGGTGTTCGGTCCGGTGCTCTCCGTGCTCCGTTTCGGCGACGAGGCGGGTGCCGTCGCGCTCGCCAACGGTACGCGCTACGGGCTCGGGGGCTTCGTCTTCACGAACGACGTCAACCGCGCACATCGGCTCGCCGCGGCGTTCGATGCCGGGTACGTGGGGGTCAACGGCTTCCCGATGCTGCCGGCCGCCGCGCCGTTCGGCGGGGTGAAGGAGAGCGGCTTCGGACGCGAGGGCGGTCGCGAGGGGATCGAGGAGTTCCTGCGCACGAAGAACGTCTTCGTCTCGACGCCGTCCCCGGACGCCGGCGCGGCGGGCTGAAGGTCAGGTGCCGCCGAGGACGCCGTTGAGGCGGAGCGCGTCGATCTCCGCGCCGGTGAGGCCCAGCTCCGAGAGGACGGTCGACGTGTGCTCGCCGACGTCGGGGACCCGATCGCACCGTGGCGGCGGCTCGCCGACCGAGCGGATCGGCCAGGCGGGGACCCGGATCTCCCCGCCGCCGGGGACCACGACGGTCCGGATGGCCTGGCGCGCGATGTGCTGGGGGACCCGGTCGAGCTCGCCGGGCTCGTAGGCGGGACCGACGGCGACGTCGGCCACCACGGACACCGAGACCCATTCCTCGAGGGTGCGCGTCCGGAACAGCGCCTCGAGCTCGCCACGAAGTGCCGTGTCGTGGTCGGCGAAGTCGAACTCCGTGTCGGCGTTCGGGGCGTCGGCATCGGCGAGGTCCTCGCGTCCGGCGGCACGACAGAAGGCTGCGAAGAACCGCGGTTCGATGGCGCAGAAGATCATGCGCCGATCGTCGGACGTCTCGTAGATCGAGTACTTGGCGCGCGGCGGACTGTGCAGTGGCTCGTAGTCGGCGACGTCGGGGTTCCACAGGGGCGCACCGAGGAACTGCTGCCACACGAGACCCGCTTCCGAGCACGAGACGTCGAGCTCGGCGCCCGCCCCCGTACGCTCCTTGCGGTACAGGGCCGCGCACGCGGCCTGGGCCGCGAAGACGGGTCCCGCGAGCACCGACACGGGCATCCAGCCCGGGGCCACCGCGCCGTCGGGTCGCGAGAAGGCGAGGCCGGCGACACCGTCGAGGTTGAGTCCGTGTCCCGGGAGGCTCGAGAGCGGACCGTCGCGCCCGAACGCCGAGAGGTGGACGACCACCTTGCCCGTCGCCGCGAGCGCGCCACCGTCGAGACCCCAACGTTCCATGACTCCGGGACGACCCGATTCGACGATCACGTCGGAGCGCGCCGCGAGGCGCTGCAGCACCGCGGTCGCGTCGGGATGCTCGACCTGGAGGGCCACGCTCCGCTTGCCCGCGTCGAGGGCCGCCGAGAGGATGCTCACACCGTGGACGAGTGGAGGGACCCGCCGGAGGTAGGTGCCGGCCGGCTGTTCGACCCGCACGACGTCGGCACCGAGCGCCGCCAGCGCGCCGGCGGCCGCGGCGCCGGGGATCAGCTTGGCCAGGTCGAGGACCCGAACGCCCTCGAGCAGTCGACCGTCAGCGTGCACCGGTTCCAGCGTATTCGACCCCCCGGGATCGACGGGGTCGAGTGGTCGGCTCGACCGCGACGCAGCCGGTCACGACAGGCGAGTCAGGACATCACGGGCCGCCCGCTCGCCCGAGACGTAGGCGTAGCCGGTTGCCGGACCGCACAGGTAGTCGCCGGCGAACGCGACCCCGGGCAGCGGTGCGAGCTCGCGCAGCGAGGCCAGTGATCGGGTGTATCCGGCCGGAAACGTCGGCAGCCCGTCGGGCCAGCGGGTGAGGAACGTGTCCTCGATGAGGGGCTCGATCTGTGGGAAGCGCCGGCGGACCGCCGCGAGCACGAGGTCAACGACCTCGTCGTCGGTCGCGTCGCGATGCCGAAGCAGGTGGTCCACCTTCATGAGCACGTCGAACGTCCAGAAGTCGGGGTTGGTGGGGACGGGCTGGTAGCCGCCCCGCGCCATGTCGGTCTCCTCGGTGCGCGGGAAGTACACGTAGGAGGACACACCTTCGGGCGCGCGGGAGAGCTTGAACATCACCCCCTGGAGTGGGACGTACGTCACCTGGTCGTAGAAGCGACGCCGTTGCTCGTCGAGCCCTTCCACGAGGTCGACCACCTTGGAGCCCGGGACGGCCACCACGACCATCTCTGCCTCGGTCGTCTCGCTCCGCCCGGCGACTTCGTACTCGAGACGAACCGGGCGTGTGCCCGCGACGATGTTGGTCACTCTCGCGCCCGTCGTGACGTCGAGCCGGGAGCTCAACGCGCGCGTCACTTGGCCGAGGCCCTCCGCGAAGGTGTAGAGGTTGGTTCCCATGCTCTCGGACATCAGATACGTGAACATCCCGCGCCCGATCATGCGAGGAGCCCAGGTGGCCTGACCCTCGAAGAGCGGCTCCATCGCGTACTCGAGGAAGCCGGGGGAGACGCGTGACAACCAGGTCTCGATGGACTCGTCGTCGCTCCAGGCGGCGCGCCACGGCTCGAAGTGCCCACCCCGATTGGCGCGCATCTGGCGGAGCATCGACGGGATGAGCTTCGCGACCCGCACCCGGTCGAGGACCGACATGCCCGAGTAGCGCAACAGCGACATCGGGTCGAAGCCGCGGAGCTGGTGGAGCCTTCCCTCCTTGAACACGTTCATCGTGAGGTGCTCGTCACCGTGGTGAGGGATGCGTTCGAGGCCCAGCTCGTCACAGACCGCCAGGAGCTCGGTGAACGAGCTGCCGACCTCGCCGGCACCCAGGTCGCACCACGTGTCGTGCCACTGGCGGGATCGCATCCGTCCACCGGCTTCGGGCTCCGACTCGAGCACCGAGACCTCCACGCCTGCCTGTTGGAGCCGGTACGCGGCGCCGAGCCCGGCGATGCCACCCCCGACGACGACGACGCTCGGCATGGTGTGCTCCTCGCTCGGAGTCCGTGACGGTGCAGCCGCACGCGAAGTCGTCATATTATTAGACTGATTCTCGCGACAGGCTCAGCCCTCAGCCCGGGTGGCGCGAACGGGCGTGGCGCGCCCCGAGGAGGACGATGCGGACCGAGGTGTGCGAGCGGCTGGGGATCGAGTACCCCATCCTCGCCTTCAGCCACTGCCGCGACGTGGTCGCCGCGGTCACGAACGCGGGCGGCTTCGGGGTCCTCGGGGCCACTGCGCTGATGCCGGAAGAGCTCGACGCCGAGCTCCGCTGGATCGAGGCGGCAGTCGGGGACCGGCCCTTCGGGGTGGACCTCCTCTTCCCCGCGTCCTACGTCGGCAGCGCAGGGGATCTCGATCTCGCCGCGTTGGAGGAGCTGATCCCGACGGAGCACCGAGCCTTCGTCGAGGACCTCATGCGACGCTACGACGTTCCCGAGCTGCCGGCCGACGAGCCGGCCCAGCCCGCGCTCGCGCTCGACCCCGAGAAGCTGGCGATGCTCGCCGAAGTCGCGTTCGCGCATCCGATCCGGATTGATCGCGAATGCTCTGGGTCCACCCCCTGCGGAGCTGGTCGCGCAGGCGCACGCGCACGACATCCCGGTCGCGGCGCTCGCCGGTTCGATCGCCCACGCCGAACGCAACGTCGCGGTCGGGGCCGACATCATCGTGGCGCAAGGGACGGAGGCCGGCGGACACACCGGCGAGATCGCGACGATGGTGCTCGTCCCCGACGTGGTGGACGCGGTCGCGCCGGTTCCCGTGCTCGCCGCCGGAGGGATCGCCCGTGGCCGTCAGGTCGCGGCCGCCCTCGCGCTCGGAGCGCAGGGGGTCTGGACGGGCTCCGTGTGGCTCACGACCGAGGAAGCCGAGACCCACCCCGTGGTGAAGGAGAAGTTCCTCGCCGCGAGTGCCGGTGACACGGTGCGCTCGAGGTCGATCACGGGCAAGCCCGCCCGCCAGCTGCGTTCCGCGTGGACCGACGAGTGGGAAGGAGCCTCGGCGCCGGGCACCCTGCCGATGCCCCTCCAACCGTTGCTCACCGAGACGGCTCGCGAGCGCATCGAACGCGCCGCGCACCGTGGGGGATCGGGCGCCGAGCAGCTCGTGAACTACTTCGTCGGCCAGGTGGTCGGCAGCCTCGACCAGGTGAAGCCCGTGCGAGCGGGTCGTCGCCGAGATGATGGAGGAGCTCGCCGAGACGGTCGGGCAGCCTGGTCGAGGAGGTCGATGCCCGGTGAGCGAGCCGACCGGGAATGCCGACCGCGAGCTCTGGGATCCCGAGGTCCAGGGGCTCGACGCGGCGACGGTCGCCGAACGGGCGGCGGCGGGCCTGCGCGACACGTGGGAACGGATGTGGGACCTGCCCTTCTATGCCGAGCGCTACGCGGCGGCCGGTCTCGCCCGGGACGCGATGCCTCCGCTCTCGGAGATCCCACGGGTGACGAAGAGCGATCACCGAGCGGACGAGGCGGCCCACCCGCCGTTCGGACGGCACCGGGCGATCGGTGTCGCGGACGCGTTGCGCGTGGGGGTGTCGACCGGGACGACCGGGACGCCGACCTTCATCTTCTACGGACCGCGCGACCTGGACGCGATGGTGCAGGTCGGGATCCGCAACAACTGGCGCCTCGGCCTGCGGGCGGGGGACCGGTTCACCCACAGCTGGCCCCAGTACCTCTACCCGACCTCCGCTCATGGTGGTCGGCCCTACCTCGAGCTCGGCATCGTCGAGATCCCGGTCGGACCGCCGTTCTCCCCGGAGGCGGCGGCCGAGCACCTCCGCGTCTGGGAGCAGCTGCAGCCGACCGGATACATGATGACGGCGTCGCAGTTCCAGACCTACGAGAAGGTCGGTGACGAGATCGGGATCGACTTCGCGCAGCTCGTCGAGGGCCACCTCCTCGTGTACCTGGACCTGGCCTGCCAGTTCGAGGGCCCGCGGCGGCGCATCGAGGCCGCCTACGGCGTCCGACTCCACAACCTCTCGGGCGCCTCCGAGGTGCCGGCGTTCAGCGTGAACGACAGCCGGTTCCATCGCGGTCTCCAGGCCGCCGGCGACCACGTCCACCTGGAGGTGTGTGACCCGGCGACCGGTCTCCCCGTGCCCGACGGGCGAACCGGGCCACCTCGTGGTGTCGACGTTCGGTCTCGACGCGTGTCATCTCCGCTACGACATCGAGGACTTCGTCGTCCGCTCGACCGATGACGACCCGACCGGCGAGACCGGCCCGCGCTACACCCTGATCGGACGCGGGGCCGACGCCGTTCGGGTGGCGGGCCGTAGGGTGTTCCCGCTCGACGTCCAGGTGGCGCTCGACGAGCATGGCGCTCCCGAGTTCCAGCTGGTGCACGGCGAGGACGACACCACCCTGCGCGTGCGCGTCGAGCACGAGGGTGACGGAGGCGCGATCATCCGGGTACTCGAGGAACAGCTCATGGTGCCGGTCGCAGTCGAGGCCGTGGCCCCGGGGAGCCTGCCCCGGGCCGCGTTCAAGCCGCGACGAATCGCGCAGTAGCGCGGTGGTGACGCGAGGGGCACGTCGGAGCGGGGAGGTGACGACATGAGCAAGCGGAGGGTCCTCGTGACGGGGGCCAGCGGCGTCTTCGGACGCGACATCGCGACCCGGCTGTCCCGAGGAGGTGCCGACGTGGTCGCGTTGGCGCGTCGTGAGGTGAGCATCCCGGGGGTCGAGTTCGTCGCCGGCGACATCCGCGACCCTGCGATCGTCGAGCAGGCGATGAAGGGGTGCGACGCGGTCGCTCACCTCGCGTGGGCGGTCGCGCCGCTCAAGGAAGCCGGTGACACCCACGCGGTCAACCTCGGTGGCACGGAGAACGTGCTCGATGCCATGGATGCGACCGGGTGCCGTCGCATCGTGTTCTCCTCGTCGGTGACCGCGTACGGCTCGTGGCCCGACAACCCGCCGCTGTTGCAGGAGACCGATCCGCTGCGGCCCGACCCGAAGGTGCTCTACGCGTGGGACAAGGCGCGCTGTGAGGAGCTCATCGGTTCAACGGGACGTCGACGCCGTCATCACCCGCTCGTGCACCGTGCTGAGCCGCCACATCGACAACTACGCCTTCCGGATCTTCGCCACGCCGGTGCTGACGGCACCGAAGGGGGAGATGCCCCTCTGGCAGTTCATCCACCAGGAAGACGTCGGGCGGTTCCACGCGGAAGCCGTCCTGTCGGATCGGACCGGGATCGTGAACGTCGCATGTGACGACGGCATCCCGCTCGAAGAGATCGCCGAAGCGTTCGAGAAGCGCATCATCCGCGTGGACATGGCCATGATGGAGAAGGTCGTTCGCCTCGGCTTGGAAGTACGACCTCATGGAGGTCGATCCCGACAGCCTGCCCGGCTTCCAGTACATGCCGGTGGCGGACACACACCGTCTGCGCGAGGACTGGGGCTTCGTCCCGGCGTGGACCGGCCGCGATGCGATGCACGATGTCGCCCGGTCCCTCGGTCGTCTGGTGTACTTCGGCTACCACGAGATCAGGAAGCCTTGGCGGCTCCGGTACGCGTGGACGGACATCCCCCGCGCCTACCCGCCCCTCGACGGGGGGGACCTCGTCGAGGCTGCCCCGACACCGGCGCTCGCCGGCGAGCTCGACAGCCCGATCGATCCTCGGTTCCCGACGTTCTTCGCCACCAATCTCTCCGAGGCCTTCCCGGGACCCATGACGCCGCTCTCGCTCACCGTCTCCCTCGACGTCATGCACGCGTCGTCCGACGGCATGGTCGACTTCCTCGGGCTCGATGGCGGGGTGGCTCGGGAGCTCCAGGCACGCGGCGCGGCGTCCTTCGGGCACCGCATGTACGCGGGCGTCTCGGTCGTACGCAAGATGGCCGAGGCGATGCCGGGGATGACTCCCGAGGACGTCGATCACCAGTTCCTCGGGCTCCCCAAGGTCGAGCGCGCCCGCAAGCCTCGCCCATCGGTCCGTGAGCTCGCGCGGGCCGTCGGACTGGCGGCGCGGGTCGGCGCGCAGGTTGCGGGCTTCTCACGTGAGGTCGAACGGGTGCAGGCCGAGGCTCGCGAGCTCGCCGCGTCGCCGACCACCCTCGAGCGGATGAGCGATCCCCGCTTGCTCGCCCACATCGGTCTCGTGCACGACGAGCTCGCCCAGGCGTGGAACGTCGCGTGCATCGGGAACATGATCGCGGGTGGCGCACTCGCCGCGGCCGAGCGCGTCGGGACGGCCGATGCCATCAGCGCCGCGGTCGGCGCCGAGCCGTTGGCGAGTGCCGGTGCTCTCCTCGCCGTCGACGAGCTGGCCGGACTGGCCCGGGGTGCTCCAGCCATCAGCGCGATCCTCGAGGCGGCCTCGAGTCCCTCGGCGCTCGAGGAGATCCGCGCCCTCGCACCGTGGTGGGCCGCCCGCTTCGACGAGATGTTGCGGGACTTCGGGCATCGGGGGCCCGGCGAGACCGAGCTCGAGAACCCCGTCTACGCCGATCGACCCGACTTGCTCCTGGGCGCGATCGCCAAGGCGTTGCACGCTCCCGAACGATCGCCGCACACACCCGCACCCGCGACCCGGACCGCGCGGGCGGCCGCTCGCTTCGTCGGGAGGACGATGCGCTCGCGGGAGATGGCTCGGGACGCCGTCGTTCGTCTGACGCATGCGCTGCGCCTCGCGGTGCGTGAGCGAGGCCGTCGTTGGGCTGCGAGCGGCGTGCTCACGGATGCCGATGACGTCTTCTACGTGACCTATGCCGAGCTGCTCGATCCGCCGCCGGCGGTCGCGGACCACGTTCCGGCGCGGCGAAGCGAACGCGAGCGGCTCCGCGCGCTGCGGCTCCCCACGATGTTCACGGGGACCTGGGAACCCGAGGCGATGGGCGCGGAGCCACTTGTCGCGGGAACGTCCGTCTCCGGCATCGCCGCGTCGCCGGGGGTTGCACGCGGTCGAGTGCGCATCCTGCGCGAAGCCGGAGACCTGCTCGAGCCGGGGGAGGTGCTGGTGGCGAACATCACTGACACCGGGTGGACGCCCCTCTTCGCGTTCGCGGCAGCGGTCGTCACCGACATCGGTGGCATGCTCTCGCATCCGACGGTCGTCGCACGGGAATACGGCATCCCGTGCGTCGTCGGGACCGGGGATGCCACGCAACGTCTTCAGGACGGCCAGCTGGTCGAGGTCGACGGGACGACGGGGACCGTGACCGCACTCGATGAAGGGGACGCGTGAGCGAGCGACCCTTCTATCTCGCCATCGGTGAACGAAGAGCAGGTGTTCAAGGCGGCGCACGCACGCGGGCTCTCGGTGCTCCTGAAGGGTCCGACGGGCTGCGGCAAGACGCGCTTCGTCGAGGCGATGGCACATGACCTCGGGCGTCCGTTGGTCACGGTGGCCTGTCACGAGGACCTGACGGCAGCGGACCTGGTCGGGCGGTTCCTGCTGCAGGGCGGTGAGACCGTCTGGGTCGACGGACCGTTGACCCGGGCCGTACGCGAGGGAGGGATCTGCTACCTGGACGAGGTGGTCGAGGCTCGCCAGGACACGACGGTCGTGCTCCACCCGCTGGCCGACCACCGGCGCCAGCTCCCGATCGAACGTCTCGGGGAGACGTTGTCAGCGCCGCGGAGGGCTTCGGCCTGGTCGTCTCGTACAACCCCGGATACCAGAGCGTGCTCAAGGACCTGAAGGACTCGACCCGCCAGCGGATGGTCGCGATCGAGCTCGGGTTCCCACCGCCGGACGTCGAGGAGCAGATCGTCATGGCGGAATCGGGTGTCACTGCCGGGGTGGCGGCAGAGCTCGTGCGTCTCGGGGTCGCGATCCGGAGCGTCGATGCCGCCGGGCTCCGAGAGGTCGCCTCGACCCGGGTCCTGATCGCGGCGGCCCATCTGACGACCGCGGGTGTCCCTGCGCGCGTCGCGGCCCGCGCCGCGGTGACCGGCCCGCTCACGGACGATCCGATCCTGTCGAGCGGGCTCGCCGAGATGGTCGACGCCTACCTGTCCGCAGCGTCCTGACGAGGACGGGGCGGCACGGCGAGTCGCGCTCTGACTTCGGCCGGGGTGGCGGGCTCGAGGCCGAAGCCGGCTGCCGTCTCGACCGCACGGGCGACCAGCTCGGCGTTCGTCGCGCGAGGGTAGGCGTCCGGGTTGTCGCCGATGCCGACGCGCATGCCCTGACCGCGTTCGAGTCCCCGCCGGAGCAGCACCTCACAGGCCTCGGCCTCGGAGATCGCGTACGGCACGACGATGCCCTCGTAGTCCACGCCTTCGGGGATCTGACCGAGGTAGCCGTCGAGTCCCTCAGGGGTCGGAAAAGGGCCGCTTGCCCAGCGCTCCGCGAGGAACCACTTCATCAGCAGTGGCGCCCGGAGCAGTCCGGCCCAGAGGGAGTGCACCGAGTAGCGCAGATACGTGACGTCGAAGATCCCGAGGGTCGGGTGCAGGTTGCGTCGCCGAGCCTCCCGAAGGAACCACTCGAGCTCGTCGGGACTGTTGATCGCGACCTGGTGCTCCGCCGGGAGGAGATCGAGGGGCGCGAACGTCTGTCGTTCCCGGTCCCACAGCACGACGTTGCGCGAACCGATGTCGAGCGGGGCGAGCTCGAGCGGTGCGCTCGACGGCTCGTCGGCCAACGACCAGAGGTGCCGGTATCGCTCCTCGCGTGGTACGCGCGGCGGGTAGGTCGGGTAGGCGAGCAGATCCGACTCGGCGGCGATGAGCTCCAATGCGTCCCGGTACACCGAGGCGTCGGTCCAGGCCTGTGCGCCGTCGTCGGCCCGGCGGGCGTGGAAGTGCACGATCGCCGCCCCCGCCCGGGCGGCGTCGATCGCGGAGGCGGCGACCTCGTCGGACCCGTAGGGCACGTTGGGGTTCTGGTCCTTGGAGGCGGTCTCGTTGAGGCCGACCTCGATGATGACCTTCCCCTGCTCGTGCAGCCGCATGCCGTCGTCGATCAGTCGAGGTCGGCGCTGTCGAGGTACGAACGCTCGATGTCACCGAGGCGGTCGAGGAGGTCGGCGGCCTTCGCCTTCGAGCTCGATCCGGCCGCGGCGCAGCACGTAGGCGCGGTCCGCGAGCCGGAGCGCCTGGACCGCGTGCTGCTCGACGAGGAGGACGCCGACGTTGCGGTCGGCCGCCTCGCGCACGGCCCGCAGGATGCGCTCGACGATCAGCGGCGCAAGACCCAGCGACAGCTCGTCGGCGAGGAGCAGCTTCGGCTCCCCGGCGAGCGCCCGAGCCAACGTGAGGATCTGCTGCTCGCCACCCGAGAGGAGCCCGGCACGCCGACCCAGCAGCTCGTCGAGCTCGGGGAACAGCTCGAGTGCCCGGGCCGTCTCACCTCTTCCGAGCCGGAGGTTCGCCGCCGTCGAGAGATCCATGAAGACCGATCGCTCCTCGGTGACGATGGCGAGGCCGCGCTTGGCGCGCCGATGCAGCGGCGCAGTCGTCGGTGTGCCTTCGAACCGCACCTCACCGGCGAGCGGGGGGATCTCGCCGGCCAGGGTGAGCATCGTCGTCGTCTTCCCGGCGCCGTTGGGCCCGAGGAGCGCGACGATCTCGCCGGCGTCGACGTACAGGTCGAGGTCGTGGACAGCCGGGACACCGTCGTACCCGGCGGCGAGCGAACGGGCTTCGATCAGCGGCGTCATCTGACCGTCTCGTCGACCACGGGGTCGGTCCCGACGGGTCCGCCCTGCCCGTCGGTCTCCTCCGGCTGACCCAGGTACGCGGCGACGACGGCAGGGTCGGTGCGGATCTCACTCGGTGTCCCGATCGCGATGGTGCGGCCGAAGTCCAGCGCCATGATGCGGTCGCACACCCGCAGCACGAGGCTGACGTCGTGCTCCACCAACAGGACGGCGATGCCCCAGTCGCGCGCGAGCCGCTGGATGAGGTCACCGAGATCTGTGGTCTCGTTGTCGTCGAGACCGGCCGCGGGCTCGTCGAGGAAGAGCACCGACGGGCGCGTCGCGACGGCACGGGCGATCCCGACGAGGCGACGGCGCCCGTAGGACAGCT
This sequence comes from uncultured Acidimicrobiia bacterium, assembly GCA_963809885.1. Taxonomy (GTDB): domain Bacteria; phylum Actinomycetota; class Acidimicrobiia; order IMCC26256; family PALSA-555; genus JALHSW01. Next base: position 320,809 of record CAWELA010000003.1, read on the forward strand.
CACCCGGTCGCCGGTCGAGATCGTCTTCGAGACTGAACTCGTGCACCGCCGCGACGGCGGCGGCCGAGAGCGGTGGGTCGCCCGGATGCACGAGGTCCGTCACGTAGGCCACGGGATCGCGCCGGTCCGAAGCCGTCCGGAGGTTGTCGCGCACCGTCATGTCCTCGAAGAGCTCGAGCGACTGGAACGACCGGGTCATCCCCGCACGTGCGCGCTGACGAGCGTTGAGCATCGTGATCATCGTGCCGTCCAGCAGCACATGGCCGTGCTGCGGTTTGACGAAACCGGTGGCCGCGTCGATCAAGGTGGTCTTGCCGGCACCGTTCGGCCCGATGAGTCCGAGCACCTCACCCGGGCCGACCGTCACCGAGTCGCGTCCTGCAGCGCGGCGACACCGCCGAAGTGCACGCCGAGCTCGCGGATCTCGAGCGTCTTCGGCGGGACGCGCGAGAAGGTGGCCGCGGGGAGATCGGGGTGCGCGCGGGTCCGGGAGAGACGGTCCAGGCGCAGCCGCTTGGCCGTGCGACGACCGGAGTGCAGGTAGTTCGACGCGAGGCCGTCGGGGTCCTGGAGAAGGATCGCGATCAGACCGAAGCCGCCGATGATCTGGAACAGGTTGGCGACGTCGTGCCCGAGAAATGTCTCCATCGCCTTGGGTCCGAGCGTCCCGACGGCGAAGACGGCACCGAACAGGGGGCCGATCACGAAGCCGATACCGCCGATGACCGCGTAGACCACGGCGTTGATGGACGCCTGCACGCCGTAGTTGAAGCTGTAGATGATCGTGGTGGTGGTGAACGCGAGGAGGATGCCGCCGAGCGCGGCGATCGCGGCTCCCACCGCGAAGGCGAACAGCTTGGCCCCGAAGACGCTGATGCCGAGCGACGCGGCCGCTCGCTCGTTCGTCCGGACCGCGATCATCCGTCGACCGGCGCGACCCCGTCTGAGATTGGCCACCATGAGCATCGCGAGTGTGAGCAGGACGATGCACACGGTGGCGTAGCGTTGTGGGTGGTCCACCACATCGATCGGCCAGCCGAAGAGCTCCGGAGGATCGACGACCGTGCCGGGGGTGATGCCGCCGCCGGTGGTGAGCTCGGTGTTGTTCAGGATCAGGTACTCGATGGCGACAGCCATGCCCATCGTCGCGACGGCGAGGTTCACGCCTCGCGTGCGCAGTGACGGCAGCGCGACGAGGAGCCCGACCGGGATCGTCGCGAGCACGCCGATCACGAGCGCCAGCTCGAAGCTGACGCCCCAGCTGTGCGCGGCCCGGCCGGCGAAGAACCCACCCATCCCGGCGAGCGCGAACTGTGCGAGCGAGAGCTGGCCGGTGTAGCCGGTGACCACGACGAGCGAGAGGACCACCATGGCAACGACGGCCGTGTGGATCAGCGCCGCGGTCCAGGACGCGTCGAGGACGAGCCAGGTCACGAGCAGGGCGATCCCGACCGCGGCGAACACGACGACCGGCCGGATGCGGCCGCTGCCGAGGGTCGAAGCCTTGGCCGAGGCCTCGCCGCGCACGGGCAGCGCTCGACCGCGTACGACCAGGGTCACCACGATCACCAGGAACGGCACGGCCTTGCCCAGTCCGGTGGTGCGGAGCACCGCGGGCAGCGTGTCGGGCTGTCCGGCGAGGTAGCTCATCTCGGCCTCGAGCACGCCGATCAGCAGCGCGCCGAAGAACGTGAGCGGGAACGAGACGAACCGACCGATGAGCGCGGCGGCGAGTGCCGGGATCACGAGCAGCGACAGATCGAGCACGAGCAGGCCGGGGCCGCCGGCGATGGGCGCGAGGAGGATGGCCGCGAGCCCGGCGAGCAGGCCGCCCAGGAACCAGTTCACGGTGGCGATGAGGTTCGGCGACCGTCCGAGCGCTGCGGTGGCGCGCTCGTTCTCGGCGACCGCCGAGGTCGCCAGCCCGAACGTCGTGTACCGGTACGTGACGGTCAGCACCACCGTGATGAGCGCGGCGATCCCGAGCAGGAGGAATCGGTCCTCACCGATCCCGCTGCCGGCCCGGAAGAGACCGAACACGTCGACAGAGTCCTGGGGGAGCAGGGAGATCGCGAGCCGGAACTCCGAGCCGAAGATCTCGAGACCGATCCCGACGAGCGCCGCGAACAGTCCCAGGGTCGCGATGAGCCGGGCGAGACCGGTCGCGCTCCGGAGCCGGCGCAACACGAGCACCTGCATCGCGACGCCGATCAGCGCGGGCACGCCGAGCCCCACGATCAGCGCCAGCTTGTCATCGACGCCGTCGACGTCCTTGAGCTGGTAGAAGAGCTGGGCCCCGATCATGCCCATCGCGCCGCTCGCGAAGTTGAGGATGCCCGAACCGCGGTAGACGAGCACGATGCCCTGCGCGGCCATCGCGTAGATCGCGCCGGCACCAAGCCCGATGAGCGCGAACTGGAGCAGCTTCATGCCCGATGAACTCCTGGATCGGTCCGCGGCGAGGAGGGTGCCGGCAGGCCGGGAAGGCGCGGCCTGCCGGCTGGGGCTCGGCTACGGCTGCAGGAAGTTGTGCGCCTCCCCGTCGATGGGCTTGATCTTGCCGTTCTTGACCTTGGCGTAGTACACGTCCGTCGTGAACACGCGGTTGAGGCCGGCCAGGATGCCGCCGGCCGCCGGGATGTCGGCCGGTTGCTGGGCGAAGTTGATCGGCGGCCCGACCTTCGTGTCCCAGACCTTGTCCTGGTTCAGCTGGGTCATGAGCGTCGCCGCGTCGAGGGTGGTCTGACCCTCGAGCGCGTCGGCCACGAGGTGCACTCCGGCCCAGGCCTCGATCGACGCGTCGACGAGCTTGATGCTGCTGTCGTAGGCCTTGACCTCCTTGAGCATCTGCTTCACCCCGGGGTCCTTCTTGAGGGTCGCCGGCTTGAAGTTGTTGGACACCAGCATGCCTTCGGCTGCGTCCCCGAGCGTCTTGACGTTGTCGACGTTGACCGAGGCCCCGGGGCCGGCGATCTGGGCTTCCCCGCCGGACTGCCGGTAGGCGACCACCCACTTCGAGAGCTCGGGGTCGGTCACCGTGAGCGCGATGCCGTCCGGGTCCTTGTCGGCGGTCTGCTGGACCGACGGTGTGAGGTCCGCGCCGTTGATCGGCACCGGGGTCTGGGTCGCCTTCGGCGCACCACGCGGGGTGAGCCCGTAGTTCACGAAGTCGGCTGCGGCTGCGCCCGCCCCACCGGGGAGGTCGAGATACGGGACGTCGACCTTGTCCGACGCCGTGATCGGCGAGGATCGCTCCCTCGCCGCCGGTCCCGCCGACCGCGGTCGCACCGATCGGGAACGAGGTCGGGCTGGTGAGCTCGCTGAAGCTGATCCCGAAGTCGGCGACGCTCGGGATCCCGGCGTCCTCGAGGATGGGCATGTACTCCTCGGAGGTGCTGAACGCCCCGACGACCGCGGTCACGCCCTCGTCGGCCGCCTTCCGCGCGCACTCGGGGTTCTTGTTCTCGTCCTGCTGGACGTCGCAGACGATGATCTCGATCGGGTCGGCCGCTCGATGCCGCCGTCCTTGTTGATCGCCTTCGCGGCCGCCTTGGCCGCGTCGGGGATGCTGGTGAAGTCGAGGCCTCCACCGGTGAAGGAGCCGAGCACCATCAGCTTGACGGGATCCCCCTTGGCTTGTTCCGGCCGCGGCCGGACCGACGGAGATCCCGAACACGCCGACGAGCGCGGCGACCAGGGTGAGCACGATGGTCGAACGAGAACGATGCACTGGCTTTCCTCCCTCACGCGGTGGGCGGATGCCCACCAGGTTGCCGGTTCCGAGGAACGAAGTCCTCGCAAGAGTCACGGATGGTATCGACGGTGTGCCGACCGACAATGAGCCGCGGCGACGGACGCCACGACGTGCAGCCGGGTCTCAACGTGGTGGACCTCCGCCGGGCGGTACTGCCTTGGAGCTCGGGCAACGGGATCGGGATGTCGGGACCGTTGCACGCGTACCTTGTGCCCTCGCCGCACATGCCGTTGCGCAGATAGCTCGGGTATCCGCTCGGGGTCTCGCTGTTGTTGAGCGAGAGGAACACCATCGGGATCGTGTAGATGATCATCGCGACGTTGGCGAACCCGATGATCGCGAGCATTCGCAGCGGGGTCCGCGACCGGACCGACTTGACCCGCTCGACCCCGCGCTCGACGACGGTCCGCCCCTTGTCGTCCCGGTAGTACTTCAGCGCACCCATGGCGGTCCACATCATCGGCCAGAGGATCGATTCGTAGATCGGGAACTGGTAGCGCTTGCCGCCCCAGAACGACAGCCAGCTGATCGTGCCCGAGTACTGGTACAGGGTCGTCCGCACCCAGATGAGCTCGCACACGAGGTCGAGCACGACCATGGTGGCGAGCGCGCACATGATGATCCCGAAGTTCCCGAGCCCGGGCCAGCGCGCCTTCGCGCGGCGCATCACCCAGAAGGTGAGCAGGCTCGCGGCGGGTCCGAGCCAGAAGTACAGCGCGCCGACGAACGCGACCGGCTCTGGCAGGAGGTGGGCGTTCGGCGACACCCACCCGGGGATGTGCTCGGTCCACGAGCCGAAGTTGACGAAGTGCGAGTTGTAGAAGAAGCCCGTCCGCACGTAGTTGATGAGCGGGTCCTGCCAGTACAGGAACACCCACGCGGTCACCAGCATCGCGTCGAAGGTGATGCGACCTTCGCGGCGGCACTGCCGGATGACCCACGCGACGATCAGCACGGCGAGCACGATCGACAGCGCCTGGAAGCCCTCGAGCCAGATCGTGGTCGCGGTCGACAGCTTGTCGGGTCCGGTCTCGGTCGGCGTCGCGTCGCCGCTCGCGATCCATGACGTGAAGATGTACGCCTGGAGCAGGACGAACCCGCGCACCGATCGCGGCCCACCAGAGCACCGGCCGGGCCCGGCGGCCCTCGAGCGCGGCAGGCGGCGTGCTCGGCGGTGGTGCGGTCAACGTCGCCATCAGGCCCCCCCAGGACGCGGCTCGGTAGCGGCATGGTATGACTTGGTTACCTGATTGGAAAGTCCGATTCGAGGGTTGGGCGGGCACGTCCGAGCGGGCCTCGCCCCGGGGAGGGATCGCAGTGGACCTCGGCCTGGCCGGCAGCGTGGCGCTGGTGACCGGTGCGAGCACGGGGATGGGGCGGGCGACCGCGCTCGTGCTCGCGCGCGAGGGTGCGCGGCTCGCCCTGACCTCCCAGACGCCGGAACGACTCTCGGCGACTGCTGCCGAGTGCGCGGAGCTGGGCGTCGAGGTCGCGTGGTGGGCCGAGGACCTCGCCACCGCCGACGCGCCACCGCGCGTCGTCGCTGCGGCGTGCGACCGATTCGGGGGAGTCGACGCGCTCGTGAACACGGTCGGACCGTTCGTGCGCACGGCGGGCATCCTCGACCAGGACGACGACTGCTGGCAGGACCACTTCCAGAGCGTGCTCATGTCTGCGGTTCGGTTCTGCCGCGAGGTCGTTCCGGTGATGCAGTCCCGCGGCGGGGGCGCCATCGTGAACATCTCGGCGATGTCCGTGCGCCACTTCCATCCGCAGCTCGCGTTCTACTCGGCGCAGAAGGCCGCGCTCGCACACTTCACGAAGAACCTCGCGCGCGAGTTCGCAGGCGACGGCCTGCGGGCGAACGCGGTGATGCCGGGGATGATCGCGTCCGAAGGAGTGCAGGCACGGCAGCGCGCTGGCTGCGAAGGAGCGCGGGATGACCGAAGACGAGTACTTCCTCGACGCGAACGCCCGCTACGGCGGCGTGACCTGGGCCGATCGCCTCGGAACCCCGGAGGAGATCGCCAACGTGGTCGCCTTCCTGCTGTCGGACAAGGCGAGCTACGTGAACGGCGCCTGGGTGAACGTGGACGGTGGTTCGAGCTTCTGAGAGGCGGAGCAGATGACGACGAGTGGTGGTCGTCGGGGCAGGGATCGCGGGCTTGGGCGCGGCGTACTCGCTGCAGAAGGCCGGCGTCGACGTCTCGGTGCTCGAGTCGACGCCGCACGTGGGCGGCCGAATGCGCTCGCGCGAGTGGAACGGTGCGTGGATCGATCTCGGCGCCGAGTTCATCGCGACGCCGGGCTTCGAGGAGATGCTCTTCCACGAGCTCGGCATCATGAAGGATCGGCTCGACTATCCCGGCGGCGACGTGAGCTTCAATGTCTGGCGCGACGGTGCCGCGCACCTGTTCAGCTACACGGACCCACGCGGTGTCCTGCGCTTCACCGGCATGAGCTGGTGGGAGAAGGCCCGGATGGTCGGCATGCTCCCCGGCTATCTGCGCCAGTACCGGGAGACCGGCGGCCACTTCGACGAGCCCTGGCGGGGCGCATGGGCCGATGACCAGTCGGTGGAGACGTGGTTGGGGCGCGTGAGCCCCGCCTTCCTGGAGTACGTGGTCGAGCCGATGTTCGAGCTCTACTGCGGCTGGGAGCCGGACAACCTGAGCAAGGGCGCGTTCCTGGCGACCGCCCTGCTGCCCCGCAGCCCGACGATCTGGACCTTCCGCGAGGGTCTCGGCATGGTCACCCAGGCCCTCGCATCCCGGCTGGACGTGACCACCGGGGCGCGGGTCACTGCAGTGGATCTCGAGCGGGATCCCGTGGTCGTCGAGTGGGAGCAGGACGGGAAGACCGCCTCCACGACCGCTGACGCGGTGCTGATCGCCGTCCCGGGGAGCCGGGTCCTCGACTTCACTCGCGGGCTCACGCCCGAGCGGGAGCGGTTCTTCTCACAGGTCGAGTACGTACCGCACGAGCTGCCGTTCTTCACCGTGACCGAGCCCCCGGCCGGGGTGCCCGAAGGGGTCTTCTATCCCCGTCGGGAGGACACCGAGATCGCGGCGCTCGGGTACTCGGAATCGAGCACCAACCCGGACGTCAAGTTCCTCCGGGTCTCGATGAAGACCCGGCACATCGTGCGTCACCTCGACAAGAGCGACGACGAGGACCTCGACGCCATCGTCGACGAGGCATCGCGTCGCTACCCCATCGATCCGCTCGGTCGTGAAGGACCGGTTCGTCAGCCGGTGGCGCGAAGCGCTGCCCGTGTTCGGGCCGGGTTCGATGCAGCGTCTCGGGGACTTCATGGCACTGACCCCCGCAGCGGGGCGTCGCGTTCGCCGGCGACTACCTGTACACGGGTGCGACGAGCGCGGCCTACGTCACGGGCCAGAAGGCGGCGGCGGATCTGCTCACCCGGTACGCGTGAGCTGCGGTGGTCACCTCGCAGGGGTGAAGACGACCGGGAGCTCCTTGCACCCCCGCATCATCACCGGACCCCGAGGTGCGAACTCGTAGCCGTCGGCGAGCCGCAGGTCGGGGAGTCGGCGCAGCAGAGCGTCTGCAGCGCGATGCGCGACTCCAGGCGGGCGAGCGGCGCCCCCACGCAGAAGTGCTTGCCGTACCCGAAGGTGAGATGCGGGGCGTCCCGGTCGCGCTCCAGATCGAAGGTGTCCGGGTCCGCGAACACGCTGCTGTCCCGGTTGGCGTGCCCGACGCAGGCGGCCACGAGCGCTCCCTCGGCGATCGGTTCGTCCGCGACCTCGGTCGCCGCGGACGCCACCCGGGGCACCCAGTTGAGGGGCGGGTCGATGCGCAGCGCCTCCTCGACGGCCACTGGTACGAGGGTCTCGTCGTCACGGACCCGCTCCCAGAGGTCGCGATCGCGCGAGCAGCTGGTGGATCAGCGTGCTCATGGCGTTCGTCGTCGTCTCCGTCCCGGCGATGATGAGGATTCGCAACATCGCGACCACCTCGGGATCGGTGAGCCGATCGCGCCCCTCCTCGGCCTGCACGAGCCGACTGAGGAAGTCGTCGCCCGGGTTCGCACGACGATGCCGCACCTGATCGAGGACATACGCGCGGAACGCCGCGTCGCTCGCCGAGGGCTCACTGGTGTGCGACGTCGCGATCGCGTCGTCCGCCCACTCGAGGAACTGCTCGCGATCGTCCGCCGGCACGCCGAGGAGCCCGAGGAAGACGATCGCCGGCATGGGCGCGGTGAGCTCACGGACCAGGTCCGCTTCGCCGCGGCCGGCGAAGCCCCCGACCAGCTCGTCCGCGATGGAATGGATGCGCGGTGCCGACTCTGCGACCACGCGCTCGGTGAACGCCTTGTTCACGAGCTTGCGGACGCGAGCATGCTCTGCGCCATCGAGGTGGACGATGTGCTGCACCTCGCCGGGCGGCAGCGGGCGCGGGGAACGGCTGCTGAAGGTGTCGGGATCCCGGAACACCGACGCGACGTGCTCATAGCCGGTCACCAGGTCGAGGCCGGCGAAGTGCTGCACCGGGCACCGTGCGTGGAGACGCGCCAACGGCGTGAACGGATCGGCACACGGAACCGCGGGGTGGTACTCGGGCGAGGCCCGCGAGCTGTCGGAGTCGGTCGAAGCGGCCATCGCGTGCATACCGTAAACTTCGCTACCTGATTTGTCACGGCGGGCCGATCGGCCGGCAGGAGGGGGCGCGAGTGGGCGGGCGACGCGATGGCTGAGGCCGGGACCGGCACCGAGGGGACCGGCACCGAGGGGACCGGCACCGAGGGGGCCGACGCCCGGGTGGGCGCGCGCATCACGCCCGAGGAGATCGAGAAGGAACGAGCGCGGGTCGGCTACACCGTGGGGTACACGTACCAGTGGAACGTCGAAGCCACGATCGACTCGATCCGGCACTTCGCCCACGGCTGTGGGGACGACAACCCGCTGTGGTGCGACCCGGAGTACGCCGCGCAGGCTCGCTGGGGCGGGATCGTCGCACCTCCGCTCTTCTCGATGACCATGGGCGACGACCGTTCCCCGAAGATGCCGCCGGACATCAAGGCCAAGACGCGGGGCGCGCTCTCGGGTGTCCACCTGTTCCACGCCGGGACGGAGATCGAGTGGGGCGGTCATGTCCGACCGGGTGACCGCCTCGCGTTCGTCGGCATCGTGTCGGACGTCGAGGTCAAGGAGCAGTCCGAGTTCGCCGGCAAGTCGGTGATCACCCACCACGAGCTCGAGTGGACGAACCAGGACGACCGACCCGTCGTCTGGCAGCACGAGTGGTACGTGCGCACGGAGCGACGCGCGGCCGCGAAGCGGGGCAAGTACGACGAGTACCAGGAGGCTCACTACAGCGACGAGGACCTGGCCCGGATCGACGAGGCCTACGCACGCGAGCGCCCACGCGGCGCAGACCCGCGATTCTGGGAAGACGTCGAGGTCGGTCAGAGCATCGACGGGCTCGTGAAGGGCCCGCTCACCGTGACCGACATCATCGCGATGCACATGGGTTGGGGCTGGGGTGGGTACGGCTTCGGACCGTTTCGTCTCGCGTACAAGCACCGCCAGAAGATGCCGAGGTTCTGGACGCACGATGCGCGTCGCGGATGGGACGTCGTGCAGCGCCTCCACTGGGAGGAGGACTGGGCCAAGGAGGTCGGCGCGCCGTTCCGCTACGACTACGGGTTCATGCGAACTGCTTGGATGATCCAGGCAGCCACCGACTGGATGGGCGACGACGCGTTCCTCTGGAGGTTCTGGAACCGACTCGACCGCTTCAACTTCATCGGCGACACGACCTGGGTGCAGGGCGAGGTCACCGGCACGTCGATCGAGTCCGGTCACCACCTCGTCGACATGACCCTTCGATGCGTCGATCAACGGGGGGAGCAGACCGCCCATGGCGATGCGACCGTGATCCTCCCCTCACGCGAGCACGGGCCGGTGGTGGTCCCCGAGCTCACGAGGGTGCGACGGCACTGAGCCGGGACGACGGACGCGCCGAACCTCAGGCGCGGGGCGCCTCGAAGCGGAGGAGCTCGAAGGCGAGCCCGCCGACGTGAGCGACAGCCCCGCTCAGGTCGAGACCCTCACCCTCGGTGCGGATCGGATCGCTGACGGTGATGCCGCGCTCCCGACACCGAGCAACGCGGTCCTCGAGGTCCGGAGTGGCGAAGCTGATGAGCGCGAACTGTGGCGCGACCTCGCCGCGGAGCTCGTCGGGGATCCGGATGACCTCGACGAGCCCCCCGGATCCCTTGCCGAGCATCCACCCCTCGGCGCCGTCGTTCTCCGGCCAGCCGAGGATCGTGGATGTCGCGTCCCCCGGCGCGCGGAGTGTTCCGGTCAGCTCGAGTCCGATCACCTCGGTCAAGAAGGCGATGACGGCCTCGGGCTCGTCGGTCACGCACGCGATGTGATGGCTGCGACTGGTCATGAAGCCTCCGATGAGTCGTCGGCCATCGTGTCATCTCGGTTCGTGAGGCGCGGCATCGGCGCTCCCCGGCGTGCGTCGCCCACGAGCGCGTCGATCTCGTCCTGCCAGACCGCGAGGCGTGCGTCACGGGTCGACCGTTCGAGCCATGCCGCGTCGAGGGACCGGCGAGCGGCTGCGCCGGTCTCCACCGGTCCCCAGTCGAGTGCACGGGCGACGGCGCGGTACTCCTGGGCGAGATCGGTGAAGAACATCGGCGGATCGTCGCCGTTGAGCGTCGTGAACGCTCCGGCGGCCACGAGCGCGCCGATCGCGTGCGCATCGAAGTCGGGCATGAGCCCGGGGCCCTGGATGATGTTGCTGGTGACGCAGAGCGTGAGCGGCACCTGCGTCTCGACGATGCGGGTGAGCTCGTCCGGGAGCATGAGCGCGCTGAAGCCGTGGTCGATGCGGTCGAGCCCGAGCTCGAGCGCGGCCGGGACGTCGTTCGGCATGTCGACGTGGCCGCAAGTACGGAGGCCGGCGTCGCGGGCGAGGTCGTAGGCCGGTGCGAGGTCGACCAAGGGCACGGTGAGCGGATCGCCGTCGTTGCCGATGCCCAGGACGGGCACGCCCCGCTCGGCTGCGACGACTGCCTGACGGGCGGTGTCCAGTGCCGCCTCGGGCCCGGCCGGCCGGTCGATCTCCACGATCACACCACCGGAGAGGCCCCACCAACGAGCGGCGCGCGCGAACGCCGAACCGAGCGCGTCGAGCACCTCGTCGGGTCGAGCCCACGCTCGGTGTGGTAGGCGAGCGTGGTCATGAGCTCGACGTGTCGAGCACCCGCGTCCACCTCGGCCGCGAGCACCTCGAGGGCTGCGTCGGTGATGACCGCCGGCGAGACCAGCACCGACGCCGCGCGTCGCATGTCCGCGATGAACTTCGTGAACCCGATGTAGTCGTAGAGCGCATCGGGACGCGCAGGATCTCCTGGCAACACGACGGTGTGCTCGGCGGCGAGGCGGCGCAACGTGGAGGGTCGAATCGCGCCTTCGAAGTGCAGATGCAGCTCTGCCTTGGGGAGTCGGCGCGCGAGCAGGTCCAGCGTGACCTCGCGACCGAGTGGCGCCGCCTCGATCGGATGTTGCTCACCTTCTGCGAGCGGTCCCGCATCGACCGCCATCTCGAGCGCGGCGTCGAGCTCTGATCGCGACCCGACCGCATCCGTCGTCTTGAATCATGGTCTGAACGTACCTAGAGTCCGGGCCCGTTGCATCCCGAGAATGCTCAGGGGGACTCGTCATGAACGCGCGCGTCGAGTCGCCTGATCACGCAGTGATCGACGCGTGGATCCAACCGTGGACCGCGGAGGTGTCGGCCGTCCAGCCCGAGCGGAACTGGGCGCTCGTCGACCGCTACGGCGGCGACAACCGACTCAGGTCCGGGATCCCGCTCGAGGCGATGATCGACGAGATGGATGCGGCCGGGATCTCGGTTGCGCTGTGCTCGGCCGGACCGCTCGTCCCGGTCTCGGTTGTGGAGGAAGCCGTTCGGCGGTTCCCCGACCGGCTGCTCGGAGTGGGGTACGCAGATCCGTTCACCCCCGAAGGAGTGATGCACGCGGTGCGCGAGCTCCGCCACCAGGTACAGGACCTCGGATTCGTCGGTCTCAAGCTCGAGCCGTTCATCGGCGACCGACCGCTCACGTTGCCCCAGTGGTACCCGCTCTACGGCGCGTGCTGCGATCTCGACATCACGCTCCAGGTGCAAGTCGGGAACACCGGGCCGCCTTCGTACCCGTCGGAGACCGGGCGGCCGCTCTACGTCGATCGCGTGGCGATCGACTTCCCCGACCTCCGTATCGTGGCCGGCCACATCGGCTGGCCCTGGACCGAAGAGATGATCGCGATCGCGCAGAAGCACCCCAAGGTGTGGATCGACACGAGCGCGCACCTGCCCAAGCACTACCCGGAGCGGTTCGTGCACTACCTCAGAACCTTCGGCCGCGACAAGTGCATCTGGGCGAGCGACTGGCCCATCCTCGACTTCGAGCGAGCACTCTCGGGTGTGGCGGCGCTCGAGCTCGGCTCGGAAGGCGACCGTCGCTTCCTTCGCGACAACGTCGTCGCGGCCTTCGCCCTCGACGAGCGGCTGGCCGGAATCGCGGGATGAACCTCGGCCTCGACGAGCGTGAGCGTGCGTGGCGCGACGAGGTCCGCGCCTTCGTCGAAGAGCTGTCCGGATCCGACGTCGCCGGGTTCCGCCGCGAGATGGCGGAGCTCGATGTCGAACGCCATTCGCCCACGTTCTACCGGAAGCTGTGCGCACGCGGCTGGGTCGGTCTCGGGTTGGCCCGCCCCCGAAGGCCGCCCGGTCTCGGAGACCGATCGCTTCGTGTTCCACGAGGAGATCGACACGGCCGGCTTGCCCATGTACGGCGTCGAGATCAACGAAGCGATCGGGTGGATGCTCGTGCGCCACGGCTCGGACGCACTCCGACGCGACCACCTGCCCCGGATCACCCGGGGCGAGGCGTGGTACGCCGGCGGCTACAGCGAACCCGACGCGGGGAGCGATCTGTTGGCGCTCAAGACGCGCGCAGTCCGGGACGGCGACTCGTTCCGGGTCAACGGATCGAAGCTCTGGACGTCGAGCGCGCATCTCGCCGATTTCATCTTCGCGATCGTGCGGACGGATCCCGGATGCCACGCGTCATCGTGGCCTGTCGATCATCCTGATCGACACCACCCTGCCTGGTGTCGAGATCGCGGCGGTTCCCGTCATGGGGGGATGGCGGGTCAACCAGTGCTTCTTCGACGACGTGGTCGTCCCCGCGACGAACGTGGTGGGGGAGGTCGACCAGGGATGGTCGATCCTCGCCGAGGCGCTCGACGTCGAGCGAGCGATGAGCTTCGGTGGGCGAGAAGGCAGGTTCTGGCTCGCGCGACTGCTCCGCCGCCTCGAAGGTCATGCCGACGAGCTCGGCGAAGCTCGCCTCGAGGAGCTCGGTCGCCTGGTGATGGACCTCGAGGTCGAGCGGCTGCTCGGTTTGCGGCTCGCCGCCATCGGTGAGCGGGGTGCCATTGCGAGTGCGGAGGCGTCGATGACGAAGGTGTTCGGGTCCGAGCTCGCGCAACGGCAGGCACAGTGGATGGCGGACCTGCTCGAACCCGAGTCACTCTTCCGCGACGAGCGCGGTGCGCGCGTCGAGGACCAGCTCGCGGCAGACATCGAGGAGATGCTGCGGGTGACGACCGTCTACACCGTGATCGGTGGCACGAGCGAGGTGCAGCGCAACACGATCGCCCAGCGTGGTCTGGGACTGCCGAGGAACTGAGGAAGGCGACGTGCTCGACGAGCGCTGGGGCGAGGCGGAGTCGTTGCTCGCTGAGGGTCTGCGCGGCCTGCTCGACCGGGCATGCCCGACATCGGTGGTCCGAGCCGCCGAGGCGGGGGTCGACGGTCGATCACCGGAGCTGGAGGCCGCGCTCGAGGGCTTCGGCCTCGACGAGCTCGCCGACGTCGCCGAGCCCGGACAGCTCGCCGCGACCGCGTGGGAGCTCGGGCGCGCGCTGGCACCCGTCACGTTCGTCGAGACCGCACCCGTTCGCGCCGTCCTCGGGCTCGAAGGCGCCGCCTGCGGCCTCGACGGCCCGGTCCCGGCCGGCGTCGAGCGCGTCGTGGTGGCGAACGAAGGCGGCGAGCTCGTCGTGGTCGCCGTGGATGCCGCGGCGGGTCGGCGCACGACCGCGGGCGACGTGCTGGCGCCCGCGCGCAACCAGGTGGGATCCGTCGTCGGTGGGCGAGCCGAGGCCGATCGGCTCCGTCGGATGGCCCGGCTGCTCGCGGCCGCCCGCCTGGTCGGGGCGAGCGAGGGCCTGCTCGCCCTGGGGGTCGACTACGCGAAGGGACGTGAGCAGTTCGGCAGGCCGATCGGGTCGTTCCAGGCCGTCGCCCATCGGCTCGCCGACGCGGCCGTCGCCTCCGACGGGGCCGGACTCCTCGTCCGGAAGGCCGCGTGGGTGTCCGAGGTGGACCAGGGCGGCGACGGTGCGCCCGATCCGCTCTTCGCGACCCTGGTGTGGGCCAAGGCGGTCGAGGCCTCCCGGCTCGTCGTGTCGCACGTGCACCAGTGCATGGGCGGGTACGGGTTCGCGCTCGAGTACGACTGCCAGCTCTTCAGCCGCAGGATCCGCAGCTGGTCGATGCGCCTCGGTCGGCCCGGTCCCGAGCTCGCGTCCCTCGCCAGGACCTTGCTCCACGGACCGAGCCGCGACGACGTCCGACATCTCTGGCACCACGACCGTGGGGTGCCGATCCCGCGGTGGGCGCAGGAGCTCGACGGGGATCGCGCCTAAGACCGCGCAACGCGCGCGCAATAAGGAGGATGCGCGCGCGGACGCGTCGGTTGACGATCATCGTCTCACTCAGTACAACGATTCGATGGACGATGCCCAGCGAGCTGATGGCCGCCGCCTCCTGGTCGTCGGCGCATCGTCGGGCATCGGACGCGCGACCGCGATCCTCGGCGCGCGAGCCGGGCGCGCGTCGTGCTCGTCGGCCGCCGTCGTGGGCACGTCGAGGAGGCGGCGGCGCTGGCTCGAGCGGACGGTGGGGATGCCGTCGCAGTGGTCGGCGACGTCCGCGATCCCGCGGCCTGTGCGCACGTCGTGGGCGCAGCGGCCACGGAGCTGGGTGGCATCGACCGCCTCGTCTTCGCCGCCGCGCTGCTGCGGCCGGGGTTCGTGGCCGACACCGACGCCGAGCTCTGGCGCGCTTCGCTCGAGACGAACGTCATGGGCGCGGCGCTCGTCACGGGTCACACGCTGGGGCACCTCCGTCGAGCGGCTGGGCGCGCGGTGTTCCTCTCGTCGGACTCCGTCCTGCGCCCGCGTCCCGGCGTGTTGGCCTACGTCGCGTCGAAGGCCGCGCTCGATGCGCTGGTGACCGGGCTCCGCGAGGAGGAAGGCGGCGTGGAGTTCTCGCGTGTCCTCGTCGGCCCGACCCACGGGACGGAGATCGCCTCGGGCTGGGACCCGGCGGCGCGGGAGCGGCTCAGGTCCCGGTGGAGCGCCGCCGGCTGGGACGACCGTCGGCGGATGACCGTCGACGAGTGTGCGACCGAGGTGCTGCACGTCGTGTTCTCCCCCGTGCACATCGCCGACGTGCTCGTCCAACCGCGGCGGGGCTGATCCTGGTCAGGCGAGCACGTGGGTCGCGAACAGTCCGATCACGTCGTGCCGAACAGCGGCTCGTCGTCGGAGCGGAGCCCGGCTGCCGGAAGCCCGTCGGGGAACTCCCGCCGGACGCGCTCGAGGACCTCGGCTGCAACCGCGACGTGCCAATGACGCGTCGTCTCGTAGAACACGCGGGCGTCATCGCTGAGCTTCGGTCGACCATGCAAGGGCTTGTCGCTCACACACAGCAGCGTGGCATTCGGGATCCGGTATCGGAAGCCGTTTGCGGCGATCGTGGCCGATTCCATGTCGATCGCGATGCTGCGCGACGCCCGCACCTCCTCGGTCACCCGGCTCGGGTTGAACTCCCAGTTTCGGTCCGAGGTGGTGTACACGCTCCCCATCCGGTAGCGCAGCCGGCGTGCATCGAGTGCTTCGATGAGGAGCTCGTTGAGGAAATGGTTCGAGGCTACGGGGACGCTGGTCGGGAGCACGCCGTCGAGCGCGCCGTCACCCCGCATGTACCCGGTCGCGAGCACGAGATCGCCGACCGACTGGTGGTTGCGCAGGCCGCCGCAGTGTCCGACCATCAGCATCGCGTCAGGTCGGAGCACCGCGATGTGGTCGGTGATGGTCTTGGCGTTGGCCGGTCCGATCCCGATGTTCACGAGCGTGATGCCGGTGTGATCGGACCGGCGGTGGTGGTACGCGGGCATCTGCACACCGGACCGCGTCGGGCCGTCGGCATCCGGATAGCGCTCGAGGAACGCTTCGACGTGCATCTCGTAGTTCGTGAACATGACGTATCGCTGGAAGTCCTCCGCCGCAGTGCCCGTGTAGTGCTCCAGGCGGTCGAGCGACAGCTCGGCGCGCTCGGGGCGGAAGAGGAAGAGCTTCTTGCGGCGGAGGTCCCAGGTTCCTTCGTCGAGGACTGTCAACAGCGACGTGTCGTCGAGTGCGAGGCAGGGCCGCGAAGGCCGCGCCGTGATGTGTGCCTTGGCCTCGGCCAGCCGGCGGACCTCCCGCTCCAGGTACCAGCGGATCGCCCGCGGCCGCGCGAACTCGCCGCTGAGGACCGGGTTGTCGTTCGACCAGGGTCGGTGGACCTCGAGCTGCGGATAGGAACCCGAGTCGAAGATCGATTCGAGGACGTCGCAGAGGCGACCGACTCCGGCGCTGATCGCTTCGTCCCCGACGACGTCGGCGAAGTCGACGGTGATGCCCGGGTCAGCCAACGCGCTCGAGCAGGAGCTCCTGGCGGGAGGAGCTCGCGACCTCGGCGGCGAGACGTCCGTCGGCATCTGCGTCGGCCTCCCGGGGCTCGCCGGCGCCGGTGAGTCGGTACCGCCCGGTCGGGTGCAGCCGGGCGAACGTGATGCCGACGGCGCCGTTGGCTGCGGGCCCGGGGACGAGCGTGGTCCGTACCCCGTCGTCGGTTGCGTGCGCCGCGGTCACGACCACCTGCGGGTACGGGGCCGAAGCGAGCTCCGGAGTCGTGTCGTGCGCGGGGACGTGCCGGTGCCCTGCCGCGAGACCCCGTTCGGTGTTCACGAGCGCGAGGAACGTCAGCGCCATCGAGAGGATCGAGCCGGGTCCCGGTCGATCACCGTCGGGGGTCAGCATGCCCTCGAGCGTGTGGCGCAACCCGGCCGCGGACTCCTCGTCGCCCAGCTCGGTGGCATACAGGAGCGCCAGCGAGTAGGGCTGGGCAGGGTTCCAGCCATAGCTCGTGTCGAACGTATCGATCTTGGAGAGGCGCAAGGCCATACCGCCGTCGTCGGTCAGTGTCATGCGCGGCTTGACCTGTCGCTCGTAGTTCCTCTCGACGTGCTCGCGCCCGAAGGGGGACATCATGGCGCCGGTGCCGGCTTGTCCGCTGATCCCGGTGATGATCGGATCGGTGGGGTGCGGGAAGCCGGCGATGTTGCGGCACGTGTCGATGTGCCCGGAGTCGGAGACGAAGTACCGCGCGAACG
Organism: uncultured Acidimicrobiia bacterium; assembly: GCA_963809885.1. Classification (GTDB taxonomy): domain Bacteria; phylum Actinomycetota; class Acidimicrobiia; order IMCC26256; family PALSA-555; genus JALHSW01. The sequence goes on from CAWELA010000003.1 coordinate 338,121, forward strand.
ATTCCGCGAAACGGTCGAGCGCCCAGCTGTGATCGGTGTGGTGCACGAGGTCTCCGAGCTGGATCGCGCGGAGCGAGAACGTCTGGCACGGGGGCCAGAGCCAACCGGGCACGCAGCTGATCGCCCCGTGCGGGCTCGCGGCATGCTGGAGCGCGAGGTTGTCGACGATCTCCTCATGCGTCCACGCGTACGTTCGATGACGGTCGCTCACCGAGTACCCGGCTGGAGCGTCATAGCGATCGTCGCCGCTGAGCGCCTCGTACATCGAGAGCACATCGGCCGCGTACCCCGAGTACATCACGTTCTCGTGGCGGAACGGGTCGCCGTCGATCCGGAACGAGCTGATGTTCTGCCGCCGCGTGTAGCTCCACACCCGGTAGTCGCGACAGCGCTCCGCGAGGTTGCCGAGAGACGTTGCCGCGCCCTCCCGGTAGGCCGGCGTGCTGAGGTGCTGGTTGACGTACAGCGCCCATGACGCCAGCACCATCTGGTAGCGCAATGCGGCATCGACGTGCTTGGGGTCGTCGAACACACTCCAGTCGTCGGGCGCCGTGTACCCGAAGCGGAGGAAGTAGCGGAGGTACGCCTCGGAGTACCGGTCGAGCGCCCGCGCCCCCCCGTGGCCGATCGCGGCATACGCAGGCTGCTGGGCGGGTGCACCGGTCTCGGTGCGCACCGCAGAGACCCGAGCCAGTCGGCGGCGCTTCGCGAGGAAGTTCGCGTGTTCGGCCAGCGTCGCTGCCGCGAGCCCGAGTGCGGCACCCAGGAGGTAGCTCCACCACGCGCCGGTCGTCGCCGCGCCGAGCGCCGCGGCCGGCGCGAGCACCGCGAGCGGCACCACTCCGAGGCGGAACACGCGGTTGAAGAGGGCGAAGAGGTCCACCAGGATGAACAGGAACAGCGCGAGCAAGACGATCCCGATCAGCGTGTCGCCCTGGACGAGCTGGCCCGAGCCGGGGACGACGAGCGACAGCAGCCCGGCCCACGCCGAGTCGGGCCCGGCGACAGCGACGCCGATGACGCCGAGCGCGAGGCACCCGATCACGGCGATCAGGAGTGTGCGTGCCGCCCGGCGCCGCCCCGTGAGTGGGATCACCCAGGCCAAGTCCGCCATCGCGCTTCCTCTCGCTTGTGCCTCCGGCACGCAGCCTCTCGATCCAGCCGCGTCGACCAGCAGGCGCGTGATGCGACATCTTGCGTTGCGTCGCGAGGCTACGCGATCCTTCCGACCCATGCTCCCCTCCCGGCGCACGCCATCGCCGACCGCGCGGTCATCGCGCGGCGCTCGTGTCGGAGGGACATCGAAGCGGCGTGGGTGAGCCGGTGCCCGCGGATCCCGAAACCAGCGATCGGCACTTCCTCGAGGTGGCGATCGCGCAGGCCCGCCTGGCGCGCGACGAGGGGGGAGTCCCCATCGGCGCGGCATTGGTCGCCGACGGTCGCGTGCTGGGCGAGGGCCGGAACCGGAGGGTGCAGCACGGGAGCACGATCCGTCACGGCGAGACGGACGCACTGGAACAGGCCGGTCGTCAGCCGGCGAGCGTGTATGCCCGTGCGACGATGTACTCGACGCTCTCGCCGTGCCACATGTGCTCGGGTGCGATCCTGCTCTACGGCATCCCGCGTGTGGTGATCGGTGAGCGGACGACCTTCCTCGGCGCGGAGCACGTGTTGCGGGATCATGGTGTCGAAGTCGTCCTCGAGGAGTCGCGGGAGTGCATCGACCTGATGAACGAGTTCATCGCGGCCCATCCCGACCTGTGGCTCGAGGACATCGGCGAGATCACGTGAGGCCGCGGCTGTCCGGACCGCGTCGGGGGATTCGTCCGCAAGTCGATGAGGGGTACCCATGCCGGTGACGGTCGTCGACCACCCGTTGGTCCGCCACAAGCTCTCGATCCTCCGGTCGCGCGAGACGGACACGATGACGTTCCGGAGCCTCGTTGCCGAGCTCGCCACCCTCCTGACCTACGAAGCGACCCGCGACCTCGACGTCGAACCCGTCGAAGTGTCGACACCGCTCGAGCACACGACGCAGGCCAAGGTGAGTGGCAAGAAGCTCGCTGTCGTGCCCATCTTCCGCGCCGGGCTCGGGATGCTCGACGCGGTCATCGGGCTCATCCCGGTTGCTCGGGTGGGCTTCGTCGGTCTGTACCGCGACGAAGAGGCGCTCGAACCCGTCGAGTACTACGCGAAGTTCCCGGCCGATCTCGCCGAGCGCGACGTGCTGCTCCTCGACCCGATGCTCGCGACCGGCGGGTCGGCTGCGTTCGCGTGCGCCAAGCTCAAAGAGAGCGGCGCGCATCGGATCACGGCGGTGTGTCTGGTGGCGGCACCCGAGGGCCTGGCCAGGATGGAGCAGGAACATCCTGAAGTGCAGATCGTGGTCGCGGCGGTCGATCGCCGGCTCAACGACGTCGGTTACATCCTGCCGGGACTCGGCGACGCCGGTGACCGCCTCTTCGGAACACGGTGACGCCGGGGAACGCCATCAGATCACGTTCGTGGCGCCCGGTCGTGTCGTCGGGCTCGTTCCTCGCGTGCTCGTTGCCGCGAGGCCGTCGGCACCTTCTCCCGTGACGGTCGGCTGCGAAGACCACGGGAAGTCGATCCAGCGGTCTGTGTTCCGCCAGACGTAGTCGCATCTGACGATGGAGCGCGCCTTCTCGTACAGCACGGCGGTGCGTAGCTCGTTCACCTGCGGGCGAACCGTGTCGACGACCAGTGCAAGCGTGTGCCCGGTATCGGCGACGTCGTCGACGACGAGCATCCGCGCGTCCTGGAGGTCGACGAGATCGAGGGACGGCGGCAGGATCACGGGCAGGTCGAGCCGCTCATCGGGCCCTGTGTAGTACTCGACGTTGAGCACGCAGCAGTTCTTGGTGCCGAGCGCGTACGCGATCGCGCCGGCGATCAGGAGCCCGCCGCGGGCGATGGCCAGGACGAGGTCGGGTACGAACCCGTCCTCGTGGACGGCGCGACCGAGGTCGCGTGCGGCGGCGCCGAACTCGCTCCACCCGAGCACCTCACGCCCGTCCTCGTCGTCGGGCACGTCGACCTCCTCGTCACGCCTCCGCTCGGAACGTAGCCTCTCGCCGCTTCACATCTCGCCATAGAAGCGACGGAACTCCGAACGCACCGCGGGGACGTCGGCGCCGAGCGCCACCCGCCACGTCCCCTTGCCGGCGAAGAACTGCTCGCGGGCGAGGTCCTCGAGGCCCTCGGGGATCTTTCCCTCGGCGATCCAGCGGGCGCGGAAGTCGACGATCGTCGCGCCCCAGGCGGCACCACCCGCGGTGTCGACCGACATCGGGAGCTCTTCGTACTGGAGGAGGTCCGGGTGGGCCGTGGCCATCATCGTCAACGTGTCGTGGGAGGCGCAGCCTTCTCGGGACTCGACCGTGCTCATCTGCCGGTACAGCACGAAGGGTTCGGCCATGAACGCGGCCTGGGGCGTCGAGCGTGCATTGAGGACCGCGAACTCGGGGTCGGTCATGGTGGCCTCCAGCGTGACGTCGAGCCCGACCATCCGAGGGGGTCGAGACCATGGCGCAACCGCCATCTCGTTCGCCGCGGCGGCGTCGAACACGATGTTGAACTCCCCGAACGCAGTGGCGTTGCCGGGAGGCACGGCGGCACCACCCATGATCACGAGCTCCTTGACCAGCGAGACGAGGGCCGGCTCCTCGCGCAGCGCGAGCGCCACATTGGTGAAGGGGCCCACGGCGACCAAGGTGATCTCGCCCGGACGCTCCCGGCACAGCCGTACGATGAGGTCCGCGGCTCGCTCGGGGACCTGGGTGAGCTCGACGTCGGGGAGATCGGTGTTGCCGAGGCCGTCCTCTCCGTGCATGAGCGTCGCCGGTGGGAGCGGTGGCAGCCGGCCCGAGCTGGTCCTCGGCTCCGACCGCGAACGGGATGTCGGAGCGTCCCGCCGCGTGCAGCACCTTCGCGACGTTGCGTGCCGTCGCAGCGGCGGGGAGCACGCCCGCGACGGTCGTGACGGCCACGAGGTCGAGCTCGGGTGCAACGAGCGCGTACCAGAGCGCCGAGTAGTCGTCGACACCGCCGTCGGTGTCGAAGATGACCGGGATCGGCTCAGGCGACATCGAGGACGTGCGCAGCGACTCGCTCGAGGTGCTCGGACGGGTCGCCGAGCAGCTGCTCATCAGTCTTCACCCGCCGGAGCAAGAGGTGGAGATCGTGCTCCCAGGTGATCGCGATCCCGCCGTGGATCTGGATGGCGTGGCCGACGATCTCGACGGCATGTCCCGGTCGCGGTTCCCTTGGCGACCGCAGCCGCGACCTCGGCGTCGGCACCTCCCGCCGCGACCTCCCAGGCTCCGAAGTAGGTCGCAGACCGCGCGTTCTCGACGGCGACGAGCATGTCGGCGGCCATGTGCTTGACCGCCTGGAAGGTTCCGATGGGCGTTCCGAACTGCTGACGGACCTTCGCGTACTCGGCGCTCAGTTCGAGCGCGAGCGCGGCCGCTCCGGTCGCGTCGGCAGCAAGGATCACCTGCGCGGACTGCCGAGCTGCGGCGAGTGCTTCGTCGGCGCAGCCCGGCGCGCCGAGCAGCTCACCGGACGCGCCGTCGAGCGTGATGTCGGCGAGGCGTCGCGTGCGATCGAGCGTCGGGAGGTCGGTCGTGGTCACGCCTTCCGCGTCGAGGGGCACTGCGTAGACCGAAGTCCCGCCCGAGTCGGTGACCGGTACGAGCACGACGTCGGCGGCCGCGGCTTCGAGGACCAGCGGGAGTCGACCGCGCAGCGTTCCGTCGTCGAGCTGCACGGCGTCGCGACGCGTGCCGGTGCCGGGACCGGTGAGCGCGACCGCGAGGCGGATGTCTCCGGTCGCGGCACGCGTCGCGAGCGAAGGTCGGTCGCTCTGAGCCCCCAAGGCGGACGCCAGGCCGGCGCCGAGCACCGTGGACGCGAGGAACGGGACGGCGGCGACGGCGCGACCGAGCTCCTCGCTGACGACGACCTGGTCGAGAAGGTCGCCGCCGCTTCCGCCCTCCGTCTCCGGGACGCCGAGGCCGGCGACTCCCAGCGTCGACGAGCGCGGACCACAGGTCGAGGTCGACGGCCGGCCCCCCGTCGTACGCGGCACGGCGATCGCCGCGCTCGGAGGCGATGCTCCGGACGGACGCGCGCAACGCCTCGTGCTCGTCGCTGAACACGTACTGCATCGGACTCCTCATCGGTCGACGTCGTGCCGGGCCGGCGGCCGCTAGTCTCGGGTTCGTCGCGAACGAACGCAAGTCTCGCGACGACTGGCGCGCGACCACGTCACCGGGCCTGGCGACCGGGCGCCCGAAGCGAGCACCAAGCCGCGAGCACGGAGCGAAGGGTGAGCGACTACGAGACCCTGCGGGTGGAGCGCGACGGTGGCGTCACGCTGGTGACGATCGACCGGCCCGAACGCATGAACGCGATCAACAGCGTGATGATGGTCGAGCTCGAGGAGTTCTGGGACGGGTTCGACGCCGACCCGGGTCAGCGGGTGGCCGTCATGACCGGTGCGGGCGATCGAGCCTTCTGCGTGGGCGCCGACGTCAAGGAGATCGCCGAACTCGGCTCCCTTCCCGAACGTCAGCGCCATCCCGACGTACGCAAGGCCTCGCGGATCACGCCGTTGCAGGCGAGGGTCTCGAAGCCGTCGATCTGTGCCGTGAACGGTGTCTGTGCCGGTGGTGGGCTCCACTTCGTGGCCGACTGCGACCTCGCGCTGGCGGCCGAGGAGGCGACGTTCGTCGACCCGCACGTGAGCGTCGGGCAGGTCAGCGCGCTCGAACCGGTCGTCCTGGCGCGTCGCGTGCCGCTCGGCGCGCTGCTGCGCATGGTGCTGGTCGGAAGTCACGAGACGATGAGCGCCGCGCGCGCGTATGAAGTCGGGCTCGTCACGGAGGTCGTCCCCCGGGTGGCCCTCCTCGACCACGCGCTCGACGTCGCGCAGAAGATCGCGAGCAACTCACCGGCAGCCGTGGCAGCGAGCCGACGAGCCGTCTGGGACTCCCTCGAGATGTCGCTCGAGGCCGCGCGCCAGCATGGCTGGGACCTGCTCGATGGCCCACTGGGGGCATCCGGATTTCGACGAGGGGCCTCGTGCGTTCGCCGAGAAGCGACCGCCCGAGTGGCAGGCACCGTGAACCCGGCACGACCCCGGTCGGGATCCGACGAGCGAGGAGGCATGCCATGCCGCTCGAGGTGACGATCGACGTGGGTGCCTGCATGGGATCCCACGAGTGCTCGTTCTGGGCTCCCGGCGCGTTCGACAATGGTGAAGACGGCAAGGCCTTCGTGGTCGATCCGAGCGCCCAGCCGGAGGAGAAGGTGCTCGAAGCCGCCCGGCACTGCCCGAACTTCGCGATCTCCGTCGTCAAGGACGGCAAGCGACTCGTCTGACCCCGAGCGTCACGTGGTGAAGACGACCGGAAGGTGCTTGGGGCCGCGGAACGCGAAGAAGTCGACCTTCTCGTAGGCGAAGCCGGGGGCGATGCGGGGATCGGACACCATGTCCATGAGGGTGTTGATCAGCACACGTGTCTGGAGTCGGGCGAGCGGAGCGCCGACGCAGAGGTGCGGGCCCAGCCCGAACGCCATGTGGTTCGTGACCATGCCGCGGTCGAGGTCGAACGCGGCCGGGTCGTCGAAGACCTCCTCGTCGCGGTTCGCCGAACCCATGCTCACGATGACCCGCTCGCCCTTCCGGATCGGGCACTCCGACAGCTCGCTGTCGACGGTCGCGGTGCGGAACATCAGCTGCACCGGGGAGTCGTGGCGCAGCGATTCCTCGATCGCGATCGGGAGCAGGGCACGATCGGCCTGCACACGCGGCATAGCGCTCGGGTACTCGGATCAGCTCGTAGCAGAGGTTCCCGATCAGGTTGGTCGTCGTCTCGTTGCCGGCCATCAGCAGGAATCGGATCTGCGTGACGATCTCGGTGTCGCTGAGACGATGGCCGTCCTTGAGCTCGTGACTCATCATCCGCGTGATGATGTCGTCCGGCGGGGCCTGCTGCTCCCGACGGGATTGGACCTGGCCCAGGATGTAGGCGTTGAACTCGAGCTCCGTGTCGCGCTGCAGGCGTTGTCCGGTGCCGGAGACCGACTTCTCCTCGACCATCGCGGCGGTCCACGCGTGGAACTGCTCTGCGTCGTGCTCGGGGACACCGAGCATGTGCGTGATGACCCGTGACGGCAGGGGAACTGCCATCTCCTCGACCAGATCGACGTGGCCACGCGCGGCGAACCGCTCGACGACGTCGTGCGCCACCGTCGCGATCATCGGCTCGGCTTCCGCGACGATGGCCGGTGACAGCGCCGACAGCAGCTGACGCCGGATCGGACCATGGCGCGGCGGGTCGATCTCGTTGAGCGTCTGTTCCTCCGCCGGCTTGTCGCCCTCGAGGCGGAGCCCGCCGGCGTTCGAGAACGTCTCCCAGTTGCGGAACACGGACGCGGTGTCGTCGTGGCGGACGACGAAGCTGACGCCCGGGCGGGGATGGGACACCGGGCATCGCTCGCGGAGCTCCGTGAGCTTCTCGTACGGATCTGCCGCGTCGTCCGGGTCGAGGGGGTCGAACCGGGGCTCGGTCGCGTCGGGCACGGAGGCATCTTGCGTAGGCGTGCAATGATTGTCAAGAATCGGCAAGAAGGTGTCGGGGCGGGCGCGATGCCTGGCCGAGCACGCCGGACGCGAGGAAGCACGGAGGACGGAGGGGTCATGGAGCTCGGGCTCGAGGAGAAGGTGGCGCTGGTCGCCGGGGCGAGCGAGGGGATGGGTCGTGGCGTCGCGTTCGCGCTCGGTCACGAGGGCGCGCGTCTTGCCCTCGTGGCGCGCACGGCGGCGACGCTCGAGAAGACCGCGGCCGAGGTCGCGGAGACGACGGGCGCCGAGGTCGTGGCGTTCCCGGCCGACTTCGTGACGACGGCTGAGGTGCGGCGCGTCGTCCCGGCAGTCATGGAGCGGTTCGGTCGCATCGACGTGCTCGTCAACACGATCGGCGCGTGCGACGTCGTGCCCGAGCTCGAGGACCGGACCGACGAGGTCTGGCAGAGCGCGTACGACTCGGTGCTGATGGCGGCCGTACGGTCCTGCCGCGAGGTGGTCCCGATCATGCAGGCGCAGGGAGGCGGCGCGATCGTCAACATCTCGGCCATGTCGGTTCGGCATTGGATCCCTCGCATCGAGCACTACTCGGCCGCCAAGGCTGCGCTGGCCCACTTCACGAAGAACCAGGCACGCGAGTTCGCGCACGATCACATCCGGTCGAACGCAGTGATGCCGGGATGGATCGCTTCCGAGAGCGTGATCCGCAATCTCGAGGACCGCTGCGAGAAGCTCGGCCTCGACCGCGTCGAGGACTACTTCCCGATCGGCAACGAGCGCATGCACGGGCTCACCTGGGCGGATCGTTGGGGCACGCCCGAGGAGATCGGCAATGTCGTGACGTTCCTGGTGTCCGACAAGGCGAGCTACGTCAACGGCGCGCTGGTCAACGTCGACGGGGGCAGCAGCTTCTGAGACGGTGGAGGTGGCAGCGTCGGCCCCCGCCGAAGGGTGACCGCTACACAGGTGCCGGTCGGGACCGCACCTCGCCGGCCGCACCGTCGACCGTCACGATCGGGCCGGCCGCGAGCTGGGTCGAAGCGTGCTTCACGTTGATCACGCAGGGGATGCCGAGCTCGCGCGCGATCACCGCACCGTGCGAGAGCGGTCCCCCGAGATCGATGACGACGGCGCCCGCCGTGAGGAAGAGCGGTGTCCAGGCCGGGTCGGTCGTGTGTGCGACGAGCACCTCGCCCGGCTCCAGCTCCGCTCGGTACGGATCGACCACGACCCGGCGCGAGCGGTGACCGTTCCGGGCGAGGCTCCGATGCCGCGCAGGACACCGTCGTCGATCGGCGCATCGCGCCCGCTGGGAGGGACGAGGCCGAGTGCTCGGATCTGCTGCGGAGGTACCGCGCCGAGTCGACCGGGCTTCGCGAGGAAGAGCTCGGGCAGCTCGATCTCTCCTGCCGCGACGTTCACGGCGCGTCGCCGGGCGACATCGATCGCGTCGGTTCGGCGGAGATGCGAGGGCGATGTCGGAGATGGTCTCCTGGGCGGTGAGGAACCATCCGTCGTCGGGCTCGTCGATGCCACCTCGCCCGACGAGCCGTGCAGAACACTCGCGGGCGGCGAGGCGGAGTCGCGCGACGGCGAGGACCTCGTGGATCTTGGCGTTCTCGCGCCAACGGAGGTGCCGCTCGAGGCTCCGGAGCAGGGCTGCGAGCAGCGGACGCCGGATGCCGGCGAGGCGAGCAAGCTCCTTGCGGGACGCGGCCGCTGCACGCTCGAGGTCGGTCGTGGCGGTGAGGTCACGATGGCGCGCCTGCTCGAGCAGTGCATCGACGTAGGCCACGTCCTCGCCCCACGGGTGCGAGGCGAGCTCGTATTCCACGGGCCCCCGGAAGCCGTAGCGCGCCACCCACGCGTCGCGGGTGATCTCCCCGGTGACGACGTCTCCGAGCGCGTCGATGGCGTCGTTGGTCTGGATCCCGCCGATGTTGCCGAGGGCACGGGCCGCCAGCGAGGGCCCCTCGTCGCCTGCGCAACGAGTCGCGAGAGCCACGAGCTGTTCGTATTCCGCGGCCGCGACCATGTTGGCCATCAGCAACGGGACGCGTCGCTCCGTCGCGTGGGCGAGGTGCCACTCGAACTCGGCGGCGAGCTGGGTATCCGCGAGGCTGGTCCACTCCAGCACGCGGGCCTCGTCCCATCGGCTCCGCGCGTCCCGTTCGAAGGCCTCGGCGGCTCGCGGGTAGCGACGCATCTCCCGGAGCACGCGTCCCATGACCCCGGCCAGCCTGCCGCTTCGGTGCCACCGCGTCGGGTGCGCTCCACTCGGGGTCGGGTGGGAGCCCGAAGTACTGCTCGCCGACCGACTGGGCCGACCAACCCGGCATGACCTCGGCCATCCGGAGCGTCGGCTCGAGTCCCACGGCGACGTACCCGTAGAAGACGCCGGCGCAGTCTTCGACCGGTACCTCGCCGATCAACCCCAGTCGGTCGGTGAACGTCAACGGCAGCGCGGCGACCTGCGGCGCGACGACGGCGGTCTGGGTCAGCGGGGTGACCGGGTTCGGCCATTGGTCTGCGCCATTGCCCCTGGTGTACAGGCGCGCTGCAGCGGGCCAGGTGCACAGCTCGTCGTCCAGACCTGCGAAGGAGTCGGCGGCGTCGTGGTCGGCTCATGGCTCCTCCCGGGTGCGCGGCCTCAGTAGAGGCGCCGCAGCACGCCATGCTCGACGACGGCGGTACCTGCGACCGAACGCACCGGCGTCGAGCGCGACGCACTCCTCGTAGGCGGCCAGCGATGGTCCACGGCGCTCGATGCCCATCGGCGCCCAGAACCCGACCGTCGGGCCAGCACGCATCACCGCGTGGTCCCCCTCGGCGAAATCGACGTCGAGTGCCGCGAGGAGCCCGGACGCGCTTCGAGTGACCACGGCATCCGCGACTTCCTCGGCGCCGTGGTGCCCGATCCGGAAGCCGCCGACCCGCGTACCGCCGTCGGGATCGAGGAACTTCACGAGGGTGAGGTCCCATGCATCGAAGCACGCGCCGAACGCGAGGTACTCGACGAACATGGCGGCTTCGTCTCGACGGCCCCAGGTGCGGTCCCGAAAGCCCTGTCCGGAGATCGGTGTGCGGACGCCGTCGAGCTCGATCCAGCCCGCGACGTCTGCGCCCTGTTGGTAGTGCATCAGCGGTGCGTGACCGGGGAGCGGCGGGATGAGGTCGAGCGCGGTGTAGTCGGCGGGGACGAAGCGCGGGCTCGCCGCGAGCTCGAGCGTGAAGGCGTCGCCGCAGACACGCGTGATGCCTTCGAGCCTGAAGTCGATCGCCGCGCCGGTGAATGTCAGGGGGCCGAGTGGCTCGATCACCTCGACGAGCCGCCCGCGGACGACGATGCTCGCGCGCGCTCGACCCGGGGCGCTCGGCGACGTCGAGAGGTGGATCGCTCCGCACACGCCTTGGTCCTGGTCGAAGAACGACAGGAACGCGTTGTCCTGCCAGGGGGCGCCGGGGACATCGGGCACGTCGTGGGGCGGTTCGGCGAGCGGGCCCCAGCGCGGTGCCGTGCTCACTCGTCGACGACGCGCTGGGCCTTGTACGACGAGCGCGGCAGCGTGTCGTCGGGAACCGACTCGACCGCGACCGGCACGCCGATCGCCGCCTCGAGCCGCTCGGCCAGATCGGCGGCGGGCTTCCCCTCGATCCGTACCGTGAGCTGGTCCGACGGCGAGCTCGGGCGGACGAGCACGAACTCGGCGTCGGCCGGGACTTCCTTCCAGACGTCGATCGGCAGCACCCAGCGGCCGGCGACCTCGACGATGTCCTTGCCGCGGCCTTCCCAGAACGCGCGTCGCGACGTCTCACCGCAGTCGCACAGCGCCGGTTCGATGCGAATCACGTCTTCCATGTCGTACCGGATCATGGGGTTGTCGCGACCGAGCGAGGTCACGACGAAGTAGCCGCGCTCGCCGTCGGGGACGGCGGCACCGGTCTCGGGGTCGAGTGCCTCGACGATGGCGTAGTCCTCGGCGAGGTGCGATCCCTTGCCCGGCGAGCACACGCTCCCGAGGAATCCGACGCACTCCTGGCCGGCACTGATCCGGTCGTACTGGTAGGTCGGCCCGATCTCCTCGGGCTCCGGCAGTTTGCCCTCGTAGCCGATGCGTGCCGCCGCCTCCCGGAAACGGTGGAGTGCTGCAGGGAACAGGCCCCAGTGATCGACCGGGATGTGCTCGATGGCGCGCAGTGCAGCTTCGGCCGCCTCGACCGAGTCGGGCGGGCCCAGGGAGATCGACAGGCACCCCATGTTCTCGTACAGCGACGAGATGAACGCCTGACCGCCGTTCAGGTATCCCGGGTGCGCGTTGGCGACGATGTTCCCTGGCCGGATGCCCAGTCGCCACTGCATGCGTGCGCCGAGCTCGCACTCCAGCGCGAGGTCGTGCTGCGTCCACAGCGAGAACGTCGGTCGGCCGGTGGTCCCCGTGGACATCGCCAAGCGGATGGCGCCGCGGAGTCCCGAGACGCGGTAGTCACCCACCGGTGGATGCTCGGCCTCGCTCTCGCGCAGCTCCTGCTTGCGGAAGCTCGGGAGCTTCTCCAGATCGGCGAGTGTGGCGACGTCGCCCGGTCCGACTCCGGCGGCGTCGAACCGCCTGCGGAAGAAGCCTGCGCCTTCGTAGGCGCGCGCCACGGTCTCGCGGAGTCGCTCTTCCTGCAGGGAGCGAAGCTGGTCACGCGGCATGGTCTGCGCGGCCTCGTTCCAGAAGCGGCGGTCGGTCTCGTCAGTCGTGGCCATGGTGCCGGGGGCTCCTCGGTGTGGGGAATGGGTCTGTCCGAGTGGGGTCGAGATCAAGGGGTCTGGTCATCGTGGAGCACGCGTGCAGCCAGCCCGAACCGAGCGCGCACGTCAGCGACCCCGGCGATCGGTCGACCCGAGTCACGGACCCAGGCCGCGGCCTGGGTCACCAGCTCGGCGTTGGTCAGGCCCGGATGCGCACTCGGGTTGTCGCCGATCCCGACCCGGATCCCTCCACCGAGGTCGAGCGCGCGACGGCAGAGCTGCTCGACGATCGAAGGATCGCCCATCGTGTACGGGAACGACGACCCACTCGATGTCGAGATCGGTCGGGGATCTGGTGGAGGTGGAACTCGAGCGCGGCGGCGTCCGGGTTGGGGCCCGACGGCCCAGGAACCCATCATGAAGATCTTGAAGAAGACCGGTTCTCGCAGCTTCCCGGCGCGCACGAGGTTCACCATGGTGCGGGTGAAGCCGATGTCGAACGAAGCGACGCTCGGCACGAGCCCGACCTCGTCGAAGCGCTCGAGCGCGGACAGGGTGAAGCCGAGGGAGTTCTGGACCACGGTCCGACCGGCGAGCGTGCCGCCGGCACCGACGAACTTGTGTCCCGCGTCGTCCCACGTGATCACGTTGACCGAGCCGATGTCGATCGGCGCGAGCTCGAGCCCGTGATCGCCGCGGAGCGTGAAGCAGTGTCCCAACCGTTCCTCGACGGAATCCGGCGGCTGCGTCGGGTAGGTCGGATAGCCGACGATGGTCCCGCCCGTCCGCATGAGCTCGAGGGCCTCGCCGTAGAGGCGTGCGTCGGCCAGCGCGCTGGTTGCCGTCGACAGGATCACGCGCGTGCCAGTGCACGACGGCAGCTCCCTCGGCTTCGCAGCGGAGAGCATCCGCCGCGATCTCCGCCGGCGAGATCGGGATCGCGGGATGCACGTCGCGGGAGATGCCCTCGTTCAGACCGACCTCGATGATGGCCGAGTCGCGTTCCATCGGGTCAGGCCCCACCTTCAGGTCGCCAGCTCGGCGCGCGCTTCTCGGCGAAGCTACGCATGCCCTCGACGGCTTCGGGCGAGCGCATGCCGACCAGGAAGTCGTCGAGGCCGATCGGTGTGAGCGCTCGGTTGACCATCCGCTTGTAGAGGCCCCGTGCGCCCGGCGCGGTCCGACGCACCTTGGCGACCGTGGCCTCGAGCTCTCGCGCCAGGTCGGCGTGCGGCACGACCTTGCCCACGAGACCGGCGCGCTCGGCGCCGTGCGCGTCGAGCTCGTCGGCCGTGAACATCATCCACCGGGCTCGGGCGAGGCCGATGTGAGCCGGGAGGCGCAGCGGGACGAACGGATCGACGAGACCGCGCAACAGCTCCGGCACTCGGAAGCGAGCGCGGTCCGATGCCAACACGAGGTCGCTCATCAGCACGATGATCAGACCGGCAGCCTGGCAACGGCCGTTCACGGCGGTGACGACCACCTTCGAACAACGCTCGAAGCTCTGGTAGGGGAACGCACCCTCGGCTTCGGCGAGCTTCGTCACGAGGTCCGCGGCCCACTCGTCCGCGCCGATCGTCAGGTCGCCACCCGGCACGAAGTACTCGTCGCCGACGGCCGTGATCGTGAGCAGCTCCACCGAGTCGTCGAGCTCACTCAACAACAGCGCACGACGAAGTCCCTCGTACATCTCGGGCGTCGAGCGCGTTGGCCTTCTCCGGGCGATCGATCACCAGGGAGGCGACCGAGTCATGGACGGCGAACCGCAGGCCTTCGACGGGTTCCCACTGCGCGTCGGCATCCGGCACGGGCGCATCTTGCGGAGGGGCGATCGAATTGTCAAACATGGTGAGATGATTCAGGACGCGCGGTCGACGCACCGGCGTCCTTGGCGCCTGCCGCGCGCCGAGGTCGGGATCCCCGCTGACATCCCGCCGGTCGACGGCACCGCACTCGTTGCCGCCGGGCCCGAGGGGGTGCGTGGTGAGTTCGACACGCGGATCGACCCGCGCTTCCCGATCTACACGGCCTCGAACCTGTCAGAGGCGTTTCCGGGCCCGATGACGCCCCTCTCGCTGGAGCTGACACTCGATGCGATGCGCGGCTCGTCGCGGTGCTCGGCGCAGCTCTTCCGCCTCGAGGAGCCGGTCGCGACCGAGCTGCTGCGTTCGGTGTCGGTGTTCGCTCATCGGGTGTACGGCGGCGTGTCGGTGCTCCGAGAGCTCGCCGAGGTGATGCCCGGTTGGTCCGCCGAGGAGATCGACCAGCAGTACCTGGGCATCCCGCTCCCCGAGGACGGAACGCGTGGTCGCCCGACACTCGGTGGCATCGCGCGCGGCGCACGGATCGGCGGCACGGTTGCGATGCTTGCCTCGGGCTTCGGCCGCCAGGTCGACGAGGTCGTCGCGAGGGCGCATGCGCTGACCGTCGGCCCCGAGCGGCTCGCTCGGTTCGATGATCGTGAGCTCGCGGCACGGCTCGAGCTGCTGCGCGCCGAGGTCGTCCAGGCCTGGCAGGTGTCGACGTTCGGCACGGTGCTCGCCGGGGGCGTCCTGTCGGCGATCGAGAAGGCGGGTGGCGTCCCCGTCCGCTCGGGATCCGACGCCCGTCGGCTCGAGAGCGTCGGCGCCCTGGCCGGCGTCAGCGCGATCGCGGCCCGCGCAGTCGAGGACGAGGAGGTCGCCGAGGTGCTGCGGGCCGAGTCGGCCGAGGCCGCGCTCGCGATGCTGCGTAGCCGCTCGTCCTGGTTCGCCGACGCGATCGACGACCTGGTCCGGGACGTCGGCCATCGCGGACCGGGCGAGACCGAGCTCGCGAATCCCATGTTCGGCGACGCGCCGGCACTGCTCGTCGAGTCCGTCGCCAAGGCGCTCGACGCGCCCGCTGCGCCCGATGGTCTCCCAGGACCTGTCGCGGCGCGAACGGCTGCTGGCCCGGGCCGCGCATCGCACGATGCTCACCCGGGAGCGGTCGCGCGACGCGGTCGTCCGGATGACCCACGCGCTTCGGCTCACGGTTCGTGAGCGGGCGGGACGTCTGGTGGCCGCCGGAACCCTCGAGGCCGCGGACGATGTCTGGTACCTCACGTTCGCCGAGGTCCGCGACCCACCGGACGACGTCGCGGCGACCGTCGCGCGCCGGAGAGCGGAGCGGGCTCGCCTTGCCGCGCTGCACCTCCCGGCGATGTTCGACGGTCATTGGGTGCCCGAGGCGGGCGTCGGCGATCGGCTGGAGGCGGGTGATCGATCTCGGGAATCCCGGCGTCGCCCGGGACCATCCGGGGGCCGGTCAGGCTCCTCTCGCCGGGCACCCTCGCCGACCTCGAGCCCGGCGAGGTGTTGGTCGCCACGACGACCGACACGGGATGGACACCGCTGTTCGCGTTCGCCTCGGCCGTCGTCACCGACGTCGGGGCACAGATCTCGCACGCTGCCGTCGTGGCCCGCGAGTACGGCATCCCGGCCGTCGTGGGGACGCGCACGGCGACCAGCTGCTTGCGAGACGGGCAGCGTGTCGAGGTCGACGGCGCCGCCGGCGTCGTCACCGCGATCGATTAGCGCCGCCGATCTTCAGGCGACCATCTCGCAGAGCATCTCGTCGACCACGTCTGCGAAGGCCGCCGGGCGTTCGGCGAAGAGGAAGTGTCCGCAACCCTCGAGCAGCGTCACCGAGCGGCCACATTCCTCGGCGTAGGCGCGCCGCTCGGGGAGGAAGCGTGCGAAGTGGCCACCGTCACCGAAGAGGTAGCGGGCCGGGAGCTGCGATGCGCGCTCGACCGGCTCCGCCACTGCGCCGTCCCAACGACGCACGTGCAGCATCCCGCCGCGCACGTTGTGGCCCTCCTCGATCGGCGCGGCATAGGCGTCGAGCGCGCGATCGTCCGGCCAGTCGGGTGCAGCGCTCAACCGGCCGAGGAGGTACCGCGCGCCGCGACGGATCCCGCCTCGGGACGCTCCCCGGGCGACCACGTCGCCGACGACCGGCAACCGGGCGAGGCGGTGCATCGCCAAGCCGGTCCCGAGCGTCCGGTAGCGGGCGGCGGGAAACGTCTCGGCGAGGACCACGCCGCGAAGCCTTCCGGGAGCGTCGGCATCGAGCGCGAGGAGCTGCGTCCCGGCGACGCAGTGGCCGACACCGAGCGCGTCGTCGATGGCGAGGACATCAAGGGCGGAGCGCAGGGCGTCGAAGTGGGCCGCCCATCGGTAGTCGAACTCCGGGCCGGCGTCGGAGTACCCGAATCCCGGCTGCTCGAGCAACGTCACGGTGCGGCTCGCCGCGAGCAAGGTGAAGGCTTCCGACCAGAGCTCGAGCGGGTCGCCGCAGTCGGTCACGACCAGGAGCTCCGGGCCGTCGCCGCCCCGCCACGCGCGCACGGACGCGTCACCCGCTGCGATCATCTGCTCGTGGGCGCCGCGAGGCGGCTCCGTGGACATGTGGGTTCACTCCCTCGGCGGTCGAAGCGCGAACAGCTCGACCTGGGCTCGGAGCTCGCGTGCGACCTCGTGGTCGACGGCGCGATCGGTGAGCGCGTCGACGAGCTCCTTCGAGCGACGGACGGCCTCGGGTGAGGCGGCCGCCAGCGCTCGGGCGAGCGCGATGGCGGTCTCGTCGAGATCGTCCGGCGGCACGACCTCGCCGACGATCCCCCACGCCAGCGCGGTCTCCGCGTCGATCGGCGCACCGGTCATCACCAGGCGCTTCGTGCGCTCAGGACCAGCCAGCGCGTGCAGGACAGCGATGCCGCCGACGTCGGGAACGATGCCGTAGCTGACCTCGGGGAGACCGAGACGAGCATCGGCGGACGCCACTCGGAGGTCGGCGTGCAAGGCGAGCTCGAAGGCTCCACCGAGCACCCAACCCTTGAGGGCGGCGACGATCGGGTTGCCCGCCCGGCGCAGTCGCAACGCCTCACGCTGCTCTCGGAGGATGAACGCGAAGTCGCTTTCACCGGTTGCGCGTCGACCGAGCTGCGTCGTATCGCGGCCCGACGAGAACGACGGGCCCTCGCCCCGCAGCAGCACGCAACGGACGTCGGCGTCGGCGAACAGCTCCCCGAGTGCGGCGCGCCAGGCCCGGAGGAGCTCGTCGCTGAGCGCGTTGTGCTTGTCGGGCCGGTTGAACGAGAGCACGCCGATCCCGTCGGTGATGCGCTGCGTCACCAGATGGCTCGTCATCACACGGCCCCGTCGACGCGGGTCACGGACGGACACGGTTCGTGGTGCGAATCGTGCGAGGAACGTACCATTCGCCCACGCGCGAGCGAGGGGGAACGATGGGGATCCAGGACACGCGCCTCGCTCGGGGGGAGCACCTCGACGGCGTCGACTCGAGGCCCGAGGTCGAGGCGTTCGAGCCCGGGAGCGACGACTACGGGCGGCGGGCCCGAACGTTCGACGGGCTCGGCTTCCAGACCGGATGGTTGTGGGCCGGCGTCACCGCCGACGACGGCAGACGGTACGCGCTGCTGCGTGAGCACGAGATCGGCTGCACGTACCTGTACTACGGACTCGAGATCGCACCGGACATCTGGTCGGATCCTCGCGTCCGTCACGCCAACATCCCCGGCGTCGACGACCTGTACTGCGGTGCCGTGCGCTACGAGGCCGACGGGGACGCCCACTCGATCAGGTCGACGAACCCGCGTCTATCCCCCGATGTCGGTGTCGCTCGCTCCCTCGGGTCACACATGGCGCGAGGCCGACTGGTTGGACCTGGCCATGCAGCCGCTCGGGGTTGCGATGCGCTACCGCTGCCCGGGGAGGCCCGACGACTTCGGGTACACGAGCCAGATCAGTCGCGTCACCGGGACCGTCGACGGCCAGAGCGTCCGGGGCTTCGGCGGTTACGACCGCTTCTACGGCGAGCCCGGCGTCGTGTGGGGCCAGAGCAAGGGCTTCCGGTTCCTCGAGGAGCTGTGGTGGGTGTGGGCCGGGGAGCACGTCGACGGGCGCCAGGAGCACGGCACCGCGATCACCGGGCCCGGTGAGTTCCGCGTCGGGTTCTTCCACCGCGACGGCGAGGATCCGGTCGCGGTCGACGAGCTCGCCGCCGAGGTCGAGTGGGAGGAGCGCGACGGCCGCCGTCTGCCCGTGGCCGCCACGTTGCGCTTCGGCGGTCGCGAGTTCGAGTACCGGGCGACCGGGAACGTGACCATCCCCGGTGCCGACCTCTTCATCAACTGGGTGCATGGCGAGCTCACCGAGGTCGGCAGCGGGCGCCCCGGGCAGCGCTTCAGCTGGCTCGAGTTCTTCAAGCACCTCGCGAACCCGGGCGACCCGGCGTGAGCATCCGCCTCTCCGACGACGAGGCGTGGGCGTTCCTGGCGAACGGCCACACGGGCGTGTTCACGACGCTTCGGGCGGACGGCCGGCCGGTCAGCCTGCCGGTGTGGTACGTGGTGCTCGATCGGGTGATCTACACCCAGACGCCGACGGGCGCGAAGAAGGCCGGCGCGCGTGCGACGCGACTCGCGTGCCGCCTTCCTCGTCGAGACCGGGACGCGATGGACCGAGCTCGAGCGCGGTGCACGTCGAGGGTCGTGCGGAGATCGTCTCCGATCCCGACGAGGCAGCGCGTGCGAGCGCGGCGCTGGGTGAGAAGTACGAGGCGTTCGGCATGCCCCGAGCCGAGGTGCCGGATGCCACGAAGCAGCACTACCGGGCCGCGACGGTCATCCGGATCGTTCCCGACGGCAAGGTCCTCACCTGGGACAACGCGCGCGTGCGGCTCGGACGGGAGCGCTGACCCGCGGCCGGCGCCGGCCCGCGAGCGTCAGCGTCCCCCGAACTCGGGTGGGCGCTTCTCGACGAACGCCCGCAGACCTTCCTTGAAGTCGGGGCTCCGAACCGCGAGCTCCTCGGCCATCGCCTCCTCGTCGAGCGCCCGGTCGAGCGAAGCCTCGAGTGAGCTGTGCACGAGGGACTTGGTGAGCCCGACGGCGACCGTCGGCGCCGACGCGAGGCGCGGTACCAGCGAGCTCGAGGCGGCTTCGAGGTCGTCGTCGTCCACGAGGCGGGTGATGAGCCCCCAGTCGAAGGCTTGGGTCGCGTCGATGGGTTCACCGAGCAGCAGCAGCTCCTTGGCCCGGGCGACGCCCACCAGGCGGGGCAGGAGGAACGTGCCCCCGGAGTCGGGGGTGAGCGCGCGCGCGACGAAGGACTCGGAGAAGCGAGCCGTTCGCGACGCGACCACGAAGTCGGCCGCCAGCGCGAGGTGACAGCCGACGCCGGCTGCGTGACCACGGACCGACGCGACGACCGGGAGCTGGCAGCCCCACAGGGCGCGTACGAGGCGGTGCGCGCCACTGGCGAGGCCGCGCCGCACGTGGCCGGTACGCGGTCGGCGCGAGGGGGCCACGTTCACCGACGGCAGATCGATCCCCGCGCAGAAGTCCGCTCCGGTCCCGGTGATCACGACGACGCGGGTCGTGTCGTCGGTCATCGCGTCGGTGACGGCATCGGCGAACAGGTGGAGACCGGGCTCGGTGATCGCATTGCGGACCGCGGGCCGATCGATCGTCAGCCGGAGCACGCTGTCCTCGGATTCGATGCGGACGCCTGCGTCGGACGGGCTCATGGCTCACCACCCCCGCGAGCGTCGTCGAGCACGATGGCCGCCAGTCGCTCACGGTGTGCCGCCGAGTCACCGAGCAATGACCGGTCGAGCGTGGTCCGCTTCAGGTACAGGTGGCAGTCGTGCTCCCAGGTGAAGCCGATGCCACCGTGCACCTGCACTGCGTCCCCCGCGACCTGGACCGCCGCGTCCGCGTGCGTACGAGGCCGCGACCGCGACCGAGCGGCTCGCGATCGTCGGGTCGGCATCGAGTGCCTCGGCGGCACCTTCGACCGCAGCCGTCGCCGCTTCGGCACGCAAGAACATGTTGGCGAGCATGTGCTTCACCGCCTGGAACGATCCGATGGGGCGACCGAACTGGACTCGCTGCTTGGCGTACTCGACCGAGAGTGCGAGCGCGGCCTTGGCGGCCCCGACCGCATCGGCCGCGAGCACGACGAGGGCTCGATCGACGAGCGCGTCGATCACGTTCGCCGAGTCGTCGCTGCCGAGGAACGCGCTCGGCTCGACCGCGACGCGCTCGAGGCGGACGGTCGCCAGCCGGCGGGTTCGGTCGATGGTGGGTGCCGGCTCGATCGTGAGACCCGCCGCGCCGCCTTCCACGAGCGCCAAGCGCACGCGTGCACCATCGCGTGCGGCGACGACGAAGACCTGGGCCAGGTGCGCGTCCGGGACGAATCCTGCGATCCCGTCGAGCTGCACGCGGCCGCCGTCGTCACGAACGACGACGTCGATGAGATCGTGCTCGAGCCGGCCCGACGGGCCCGTGAGCGCCGCGGTTCCGGTTGCATCCGCGGCCATCAACGGCGGTACCCACCGGTCGCGTTGCTCGTCGTCGCCGGCCAGGACGAGCGCCGAGGTCGCGAGCACGGCGCTGGCGAGGAAGGGCTCCGGCGTCAGGTGGCCCCCCAGCTCCTCGGCCACCACCACCACCTCGGCGAGACCGGCGCCCGCGCCACCGTGGGCCTCGGGGACCAGGAGCCCCAGCCACCCGAGCTGCGCCATCTGCCTCGTGAGCGCAGGGTCGAACCCGTCGCCGGCGATCAGCTCCCGGACACGCGCCGAGGTGGACTCGCGGTCGAGGAGCGCCCGGGCCGACGCGGCGAGCTCGTCGCGCTCGTCGGCGGTCAGTGCCGCGCTCATCCGGACGCCGGTTCCCGGGGGAGCCCGAGCACGCGCTCGCCGATCACGTTGCGCTGGATCTCGCTGGTGCCGCCGGCGATCGTCCACGTCCACGATCCGATGTGGTCCATCAGCCAGTCGCCCGACGTCCAGCTGCACGCGAACGGCCGACCGTGGTCGACCTGCGCGGGCATCCCGCGCACGCGGACCCCGAGGTCGGTCAACGACTGGAGGAGCTCGCTGTAGAAGAGCTTCACGATGGATGCCTCGGGCCCGAGGTTGCCGCGGCTGAGCAGGCTCCGGAACATCCGCGTCGCGAGCAGCCCCAGGATCTCGACCTCGGCGGCGCGCCGGGCGAGCTCCTGGCGCATCGAGTCATCGTCGGCGGCCATGCGACCGCCACCGATGGGCGTGACGAGCATCTCACGGCTGAGCCGATCGAGTGCTTCGACGAGGCGTTCGTGCAGCTCGATCACGGCCGATCCACGCTCGTTCGTGAGCGTGGTCTGGGCGATGTGCCAGCCCTCACCCTCCTCGCCGAAGCGGTTGGCGGCCGGGATGCGGACGTCGGTCAGAAAGATCTCGCAGAACTCGGCGTCGCCGGTGGCCTGACGAATCGGTCGGATCTCGATGCCGGGGCTCGAGAGGTCGAGCATGAAGTACGAGATCCCCTTGCGCTTCGGCGCGTCGGGATCGGTACGCGCCAGCAGCAGACACCACTGCGCATGGTTCGCCATGCTGGACCAGATCTTCTGGCCGTTCACGATGTAGTCGTCCCCGTCCCGGGTCGCGCGCGTCTGGAGCGACGCGAGGTCGGAGCCCGCGTTGGGCTCCGAGAAGCCCTGGCACCAGATGTCGCCGTCCAGGATCCCGGGGAGGAGGCGCTGCTGGTCGGGGCTCCCGTGCTCCATCAGCGTCGCCCCGGCGTGGTTCAGCGAGATCATGTGCACACGGAGCTCGGGAGCCTTTGCTCGCGCCATCTCCTGTTGGATCACGATCTGCTCGGCGAGGCTGTTGCCGCCACCACCGAACTCGCGCGGCCAGTGCGGGACGAGGTAGCCGCCGGCCCCCAGGGTGCGGACCCAGTTATGGTGGAAGGCGACGAACTCGTCGGGGGTCGCGCCCGCGAGGCGCGCTTCCCAGTCGGGGGGCACGTGCTCGGCCAACCACGTCCGGACCTGCGCCCGGAACGCGGCGAGCTCGGGTGTCTCGAGTGCCCCGAGGCTGCTCAACGAGTGCTCCGTTTCCCGGGTCCTTCTCCACGGCCATGGAGTCGTCCCGATCCCACCGGTGGCGTGCGACCGTATCCTATGTATCCTCTAACTGATTCGGGATCCGCGGAGCGAGCAGAGGGGGGAGCACGGTGACCGGCAGGCCCGCGACGGATGCGCCCCGCTTCGACCCGCTCGAACCGGGCCAGGCCGCGGATCCGTACCCCCGCTACGCAGAGCTCCGAGCGGTCGCCCCGGTCTCGGACACCATGGCCGACTTCGTCTTCCTCGCCCGTCACGGCGACTGCGCCGCGGCGCTGCGCGATGCCGGGACGTTCTCCAGTGCGCTCGGCATGCGCATCCACGGACAGCAGCTCGACGACGAAGACCAGGCCATCAACGAGATGGACGCGCCGCGCCACACGAAGGTCCGCCGACTGCTGATCGCCGCCTTCAGCCCGGCGTCGGTCAACGCCCTCGAGCCCTCGGTCGTCGAGCTCGCGCGCCGGCTCGTCGACGAGGTCGCGCCGTCGGGACGCGCCGACCTCGTGCCCGCGCTGACGGTTCCGCTCCCGGTGACGGTCGTCGCCGGGTTGCTCGGGATCCCGCCCGAGGACCGCGGCGACTTCAAGCGCTGGAGCGACGACATCATGATCAACGGCGTGTACGGGCGCGACGGAATCGCCACGCTGCCCGAGTTCCACGCGTATCTGGACGCGCAAGTCGGGGCACGTCAGTCCGCGGACGACCCGCCTGACGACCTGCTCACGAGGCTCGTGCACGCCGAGATCGATGGCACGCGCCTCAGCCCGCGCGAGATCCGCACCCAGGTGCGGTTCCTCGTGATGGCGGGCAACGAGACGACCACGAACCTGATCGGCAACACGCTCTACGAGCTGTTGCGTCGCCCGGGCCTCTGGACCCGCATCCACCAAGATCGCGCGCTGGTGCCGGCCGCCATCGAGGAGACGCTCCGGTTCAACGCGCCGGTGCAGTTCCTCCCGCGCACCTGCGCGGAGGACACCGAGGTGGCGGGCAGGGCCATCACCGAAGGGCAGCGCGTGCTCGTCGGCCTCGCGAGCGCGAATCGTGACGACGCCGTGTTCGATCGAGCGGAGGAGTACTCGCTCGGTCGCGGCGCCGAGATCCCGCACCTGACCTTCGGCCTCGGCCCGCACTTCTGCGTGGGCGCGCCGCTCGCGCGTATGGAGGCGCGGGTGGCCCTCGACGCCCTGCTCGATCGGTTCCCGGACCTCGAGCTCGCCCCGGGCTTCGAGTACGAGAAGGCCCCGATGATGATGGTGCGCGGACCGCAACGCCTCGACGTCCGTTTCAGCCCGTCTCCTCGAGAGGAGCCATCCTGATGGCCCTGGATCTCATCTCCGTCGACGACCACATCATCGAGCACGCCCGCGTCTGGTCCGATCGGCTCCCCAGGAAGTGGCGCGACCTCGGTCCCCACGTCGAGGAGGCCGACGGGCGGGAGTTCTGGGTCTACGAGGGGAATCGCTCCGAGACGATGGGGCTCAACGCCGTCGCGGGCAAGCCTCGCGAGCAGTACTCCACCGACCCCGTGCGCTTCGCCGACATGATCCCGGGCTGCTACGACCCCAAGGCTCGCGTCGCCGACATGGACCGGGACGGTGTGCGGGCCAGCCTCGGCTTCCCCAGCTATCCGCGGTTCTGTGGCCAGACGTTCCTCCAGGCCGGTACCGACCGGGAGCTCGGTCAGCTCTGTGTGGAGGCATGGAACGACTTCGTGCTCGACGAATGGTGCGCGACCGCCCCTGATCGCTTCATCCCCATGATCATCGGCCCGCTGTGGTCGGCTGAGCTCATGGCGGACGAGGTCCGCCGCTGCTCGCCACGCGGCGCCCGGGCGTTGAGCTTCTGCGAGAACCCGGCGAAGCTCGGGCTCCCGTCGATCCACAGCGACCACTGGGATCCGCTGTGGCGCGCGTGCGAGGAGACCGAGACGGTCGTCGCGCTGCACATCGGCACGTCGGGCAGCATCCCGGTCACGTCATCCGATGCGCCGGTCCCGGTCGGCATCGCGCTGGCGGGCACGCTCGCGCAGGCGGCGTGCACCGACATCATCATGGGCCGGATCCCGGTGCTGTTCCCGAAGCTGCGGTTCGCGCTCTCGGAGGGCGGCATCGGCTGGGTGCCGTATGCGCTCGAGCGAGCGGACTACACGTGGGAGCGTCACCGCTTCTGGTCCGGCCTCGGCGAGGACCTCAAGCCGTCGGACGCGTTCCGTCAGAGCGTGTGGGTGTGCTTCATCGACGATGTCGCGGGGCTCGAGATGCGCGACCACGTCGGCGTCGACAAGATCATGTGGGAGTGCGACTACCCGCACTCCGACAGCAGCTGGCCGCACAGCCAGAAGCGGGCTGCCGAGGTGCTGGCGGGCGTTCCCGACGACGAGGTGGCCGCGATCACGCATCGCAACGCCGAGCAGCTCCTTCGTTGGCCGAGCCGCTGAGTCGGCGGGAGACCGAGGGACATGGCCGGCCATGATGTGATCGTCGTCGGGGGCGGCATCGCCGGGCTCGGCGCCGCGCGCACCCTCGCGCGACGTGGTCTGGATGTCGTCGTGCTCGAACGCGAAGCCGAAGCCGGCGGCCGCATGCGGTCGCGCCAGGCGTGGGACGGACTCTGGTTCGACGTCGGTGCGGAGCACCTGACCAGCAAGGACGAGGCCTTCCTCGCCTACCTGGACGAGTTCGACCTCCTCGACCAGAAGATCACTTACCTCGCGTCCGAGAACGGCATGACGTTCCAGATCTACCGCGACGGCCGGTCGTACGACTTCGACATGACCCGCCCGCTCAAGATCCTGCGCTTCGGAGCGATGTCATTGAAGGGTCGCGCGCAGCTCGTGAAGCTCGTGCCGGCGATGGTGGGTCAGGCCTTCCGCAACCACGGGACCACGTTCGAGCCCTGGCGGGCAGCGCGCCTGGACGATCAGTCCATGCAGGATTGGGTCGGTCGGCTGGCGCCGGAGTTCCTCGAGTACGCGCTGGAGCCGATGTGGGACATCGTGTGCGGCTGGTCCCCCGACCAGATCAGCCGGGCGTTCCTCGTCTACACGATGACCGCGTACCACAACAGCACCGGGTTCACGCTCACGCACGGTGTCGGGGCGATCACGCGGGCGCTCGCGGACGTGCTCGACGTGAGGACGGGTGTCTCCGTCACCCGGATCGATCTCGCGGGGCGAGCGGTGGAGCTCGAGCCGACGGGCGGGGGAGCCACGTCGCGGCTCACGGCCGACGCCGTGCTCGTCGCGCTGCCCGGCCACGAGGTGGGCCCGCTGCTCGACGGCGTCGACCCGGAGCGTGCGGCGTTCTTCGCGGGCGTGCGCTACCAGGCGCACGACAACTGCTACTTCAAGCTCAACGACAAGGCCGACGAGCTCGACCTCCCGAACCGTGGGTTCTACCCCCGGCGTGAGCACGGGGAGCTCTCCGGTCTCGGCTACACGGTCGTCCCGACGAATCCCGACCGGAAGGTCCTGCGCACCGGACTCAAGGGCCGGTTCAGCACCGAGCTCGCGGGTCGACCCGACACCGAGCTCGAGGCCGCGATCATGGCCCACGTGTCGGAGGTCCATCCCGAGATCCCTCCACTCGTCGAGGACCGACTGCTGAACCGATGGGAGGCGGCACTCCCGATCTTCTACCCCGGGTACGTGCGTGCGCTCGACCGGTTCCGCCGGCTCGAGCCGATCCCGGGGATCGCGTTCGCCGGCGACTACCTCGCGATGTGCTCGACCGCGGCCGCACACGAGTCGGGCCAGACGGCAGCGGCCGCGCTCCTCGCCGACCTCGGCCGAGGCTGAGCAGGAGCGGGTCCCGTGGCCGCGACGATCCGACGCATGCCCGATGCGCTCCGCATCCGGGCCGGGCACCAGCCCGATCATCTCGCTCATGACGACACGTCGTCGACGCTCACCTTCGCGTCGTGGGATGCACGGGCCGACGCGGTCGGCGGCGGCCTCGCTGCCGCGGGTGTCCGGCCCGACGACCGCGTGCTCCTCCCGATCACCAACCGGCACGCAGTCGCGCTTGCCATCGCCTACGCGGGGGTGCAACGCGCCGGGGCCATCGCGGTTCCCCTCAACACACGTTGGACTCCCCACGAGGTGCACGCCTTCGCGGAGTTCGTCGAGGCACGCTGGGCGATCACCGACGCGCCGGATCTCCTGGAGGGGCTCGCCCTCGAGCGCGTGTGGGAGGTCGACGCAACGCCCGCCGATCCGAGCGCGCTCCCCGATCAGGCCGCCCTGCGAGCGGACGGCGATGCGGACATCATCCCGACCTCGGGCACGACCGGCACCCCCAAGGGCGTGGTCACCACCCACGCGGAGGTCGCGCTGAGCATGGGCGACGGCTTGGGCACGTCGCCCGTCCGCACGATCCTGCATGCCGTGCCCCTCACCGGGTACGGAGGCCTGCACGGCATCCTGCTCAACCCGCTGCGCACCGGCACGACCGTCGTCACCCAACCGAAGTTCGAGGTCGAAGGCTTCCTGCAGCTCGCCGCCGACCGGCGCGTCGACGCCTTGCAGGGGGTCCCGGCCATGCTGCGCCTCCTGCTCGACAGCCCGAACCTGGCTTCGTACGACGTGTCGCGCGTCCGCTGGATCTTCACGGGCACGGCACCGCTGCCTCCGGACACGGTGCGGCGAGCCGCCGAGGCGTGGCCGAACGCGCGCATCGTCAACCTCTACGGCTCGACCGAGGCCGGGATCACCGGTGGGACCCAGCTCTCGCCGAGCGCCTCCCGTCGGAAGGCGGGATCGGTCGGCAAGCCACAGCCGGGGACCCTGGTCGAGGTCCGCTCCCCCGATCGTGCCGTGCTCGGGGCCGGTGCAGAAGGCGAGATCTGGATCAAGACCGCCGCGCCGCCGCGCCGCTACTGGAAGGACCCCGAGACCACGGCGGCGACGTGGCAGGACGGATGGCTCCGGACCGGGGACGTGGGGTACGTGGACGACGAGGGTGACCTCATGATCACGGGACGCGCGAAGGACGTCATCATCCGGGGTGGATACAACCTGTCGCCGGTGGAGATCGAGAACGCGATGCTGGAGCATCCAGCGGTCGGGGAAGCCGCCGTGAAGGGTGTTTCCCACGACGTCCTCGGCGAGGACATCATGGGTTTCGTGGTACCGAGACCGGGGCTCGACATCGACCTCGACGATCTGCGCTCGTTCCTGGGGGATCGTCTCGCGGCGAACAAGGTGCCGCGTCGCATCGAGATCCTCGCGGCACTGCCGCGCAATGCCATGGGCAAGGTCGTGAAGGGAGAGCTCCCCGCGTGACGGCGCCCGTCAGCACACCGGCCACGCGGCGCCAGAGCTCGGATGGCGGCCTCGCGGCCGGGGTGCTGTTCGGCGCCGCGGTCGCGACCTTCTGCTACGGGATGGTCGTCGAGGCCCTCGTCGACGACGGCACCTTCGTCGCCGCGGTGGGCTATCCGGGGGATCTGCGTGACGGAATCCTCCGCGCGTGCCCGTGGGTGCTGCTCGCCGGTGCGGTCGTCCTCGAGGTCATCGCGTGGCGCCGTCAGGACGCGCGGCTGACATGGGCCGTGGCGGGCGCCGTGCTCTTCGGTGCCGGGGTCGCGTGGTTCGCCTGGAGCACCGTCGACATGCACACGCTCGAGGTCTACGACTGGCCCGAGGGCGACTCCC
This sequence comes from uncultured Acidimicrobiia bacterium, assembly GCA_963809885.1. GTDB lineage: Bacteria > Actinomycetota > Acidimicrobiia > IMCC26256 > PALSA-555 > JALHSW01. The sequence goes on from CAWELA010000003.1 coordinate 366,080, forward strand.
AGGTCCTGCCCGACCTCGCCTACCACGGTGGCGCGAGCCTCCTCGCGGCCGTCGGCTGGATCACGATGACGTGGGGCCGGCCGCGCCCCGCCGAGCGCTGAGCGAAAGGTGCGGCTCGAGCTCGGCGACGACCAGGAAGCCCTGCGCGATGCCGTGACGCGCGTGATGCTCGAGCACTGCTCGCCTGGCCGTGTGCGGGAGGTCGAGGCCGAGGGCGGCTTCGACACCGCGCTGTGGGGGACGCTTTCCGCCATGGGCCTGCCGACCATGACGGCGGTCGAGCCGGCGGGAGCCGGCGCGTCGCTCGTCGACGCGCAGATCGTCTGCGAGGCGGCGGGGCGGGCGCTGGCCCCTGTCCCGCTGACCCAGGCGATGGTCGCGTCCCGCGTGCTCGCCGGGTCCTCACCGGCCGATGTCGCGCGCATCGCCGACGGCGCCGTCGTCGCGATCGTGCCGACGCCCGGCGCGGCGGCGCCGTTCCTGTCGGTTGCCGACCTCGCGCTGGCGACCGATGCCGCAGGGGACGCGCCGGAGACGAGTGGCGCGGGTTGGGAGGTGCACGATCTCACCGGATCCCGTGCCGGGATCACCGCCGTGCGGCTCACGTCACAGGAGCCTGCAGGCATCGCCCCGGAGCTCGCGCGCCGATCGACGGGCGGCCGGTCCGTGCCCGGAGCCGGCGCGGCGGGGCTCGACGAGCTGCGCGCGCTCGAGGCCGCACGCCTCGTCGGCCTCGCGGCAGGCGCGCTCGACTCGGCGGTCGAGTACTGCAACGAGCGGGTGCAGTTCGGGCGACGCATCGGGGCGTTCCAGGCGTTGGCGCATCGTCTGGCCGATCATGCGACCGCCCTCGACGCAGCGCGTCTCCTCGCGCTGCGCGTCGGGTGGGCGCTCGAGTCCGGCGTTGCGGGACCCGGCGATGCCCGTGCCGCGTACCGATGGTGCGGGGAGGTTGCGCGCGCGGTTGCTGCCGATTCGGTGCAGGTGCACGGGGGGTACGGCTTCACGCTGGAGTACGACCCTCAGCTGTTCCTTCGACGCGCCCGCGCGTGGGGCGCCTGGCTCGGTGACGAAGCGAACGACTGGGCCGTGGTCGCGGACGACCGGCTCCGTGCCCCGCGCGTCCCGACGGCAGTTGCGGCGTCAGTCGCCGAAGCCAGCGAGGGACTCGACTTCTCGGTGCCCGAGTCGGCCGCGCGCTTTCGGACCGAGGTGGGCGAGTTCCTGGCCGAGCACATGACTCCGGAGGTGCACCACCGGATGCGCGACACCGGGACCTTCCACGATGCGGGATTCCACCGGGCCCTCGCGGCCCGAGGCTGGATCGGGCTGTCGTGGCCGGGTCCCGATGGTCGACCGGAGCGCTCCGGGTTCGACCGAGCGGTGTTCGCCGAGGAGGCGGGGTACGCCCACGCTCCGGTGGACGGGCTCCAGACGGCCGCCATCGTGGCGCAGACCCTGCTGCGGATCGGGACACCGGATCAGCAACGCCGCTTCATCGAGCCGATCCGGCGGGGAGAGCTCCTCGTGTGCCTCGGCTTCACCGAGCCCGGAGCGGGCAGCGACGTCGCGGCGGTCACGACCCGGGCCGTCCGAGACGGCGAGGAGTGGGTGATCACCGGATCGAAGATGTTCACGACGCTCGCGCACGTGAGCGACTACGTCTTCCTCCTGGCCCGGACCAACCCTGACGTCCCCAAGCACGAGGGGCTCACCGTGTTCCTCGTTCCGCTGGACGCGCGGGGTGTGGAGATCCAACCGGTCGCCACCCTCGGGGGCGAGCGGACGAACGCGACGTTCTACGACGCGGTGCAGGTGAGCGACGCCGACCGGGTCGGTGAGGTCGACGGCGGGTGGTCGGTGATGGCTCTCGCGCTCGACGTCGAGCGGGCCGGCGCCGACTACGCCGCACAGGCCCGACGAGTGCTCGACGAGTGCGTCGGATGGGCGCGAGTGAGCTCCCGCGGCACGCATGCCGTGATCGACGAGGCGGGGGTGCGCCGGCGGCTCGCCCGCTGCTCGGAGGACATCCGCGCCGCGGAGCTCTTGGCCTGGCGTGTGGTGTGGCTCGGGTCCGTCGGACATGCGATCAACGTCGAAGCCTCGATGGCGAAGCTCTTGGGCGCAGTGGTGTTCCAACGTGTCTGTGAGGAGTGCCTCGATGTGATGGGGCCGGCCGGGATCGTGAGCGTCGGCGACGACCCCGACGGCGCGGCCGGGTTCGTCGAGGAAGCGTGGCGTCACTCGAAGGTCACCAGCATCTACGGCGGGACGAACGAGGTGCAGCGCAACATCATCGCCCGGAGGGGGCTCGGTCTGCCGCGCGAGTGACCGCGCGCACGCGTGGCCGGTCGTCCCGGCCCCGGGCCGGCGTGGTCAGCGGCGCGGGCGGAACTGCGGGATGGTCTCGCCGTCTCGGTCCTCGAAGACCACCTCGACGGGGAGCCCGATGCGCAGCGCTCCTGGTTCGGCCCCCACGAGGTTCGTCACGACGCGGAGCCCGGCCTGCTCCTCGAGCTCGACCATCACCAGGGTGATGGGGAGCGAGTCGGCGAGCGCGGGAGTCGGGGCGAAGTGGGTCACCGTGAAGCTCGCCACGGTGCCGCGCCCGCTGACGGTCTGTGGCGCCACGTCGGCGCCGCGGCACGCGGGGCAGCGCGGCTGCGGGTAGTGGATCCAGGTGCCGCAGTCACCGCAGCGCAGGATGTCGAGGCGGTGCTCGCTCGCGGCGTCCCAGTAGAACTGGTGCGCTGGTTCCCGGGCGGTCGCGCTGGTCATGCGACTACCGTATCGTCTTACCAGGTGTGACGATTTGACCCGCCCGGTGGTGCCGCGTCGTCTCGGGAGTGCCGCAGGGGAAGGGAGTGGGTGGCCGTGACCAAGACCGAGCGTGCACGGGACACAGGAGCCCGGATCACCGACGAGGGCATCGAGCGGTACCGGGCCCGGATCGGGGTGCCGGTTCCCGAGCCCCCGCCCTACAACCGCGAGGGGTTCTTCGACACGATGCGGCACTTCGCGCACGGGTACGGGGACGACAACCCTCTCTATGGCGATCCCGTGCACGGCGCCACGACGCGCTGGGGCGAGGTGATCGGCGCGCCCTTCTACCTCATGACGATGGGGGAGTCGCAGGTCACCGAGGTCCCGAAGGCGGTGCGCGACGCCTCCAAGGGAGCTCTGGTCGGGGTCCACATGTTCCACGCCGGGAGCGAGTGGTCGTTCTACGAGCCCGTTCGCACCGGTGATCGATGCGTGTCCTCACGGCGGCTGACCGATGTCGAGGCGAAGGACTCCGAGTTCGGCGGGGGTCGCAGCGTCATCTCGCACGTGCAGATCGACTACCTCCGCGAGCGCGACCGTCGCATGTTCGCGAAGCACCGCTTCTGGTTCGTGCACGCCGAACGCGAGGCTTCGAAGAAGGCCGGGAAGGAGCGTGACGTCGACCGCGCGTCCTACACACCCGAGCAGATCGACGAGATCGAAGCGGCAGTGCTCGCCGAGCGTCCGAGGGGTGCCGAGCCGCGCTACTGGGAGGACGTGGAGGTCGGCGCCTCGATGGGGCAGCTCCTCAAGGGCCCGCTCCATGTGACCGACATCGTCGGACTGCACATCGGCCTCGGACCCGGGGAGTACGGCTGGGGACCGCTGCGGATGGCGGCCAAGCGTCGCCGGGAGTCCAAGGGCCTCTACACCCGTGACGGGAGCGGCGCGTGGGACGTCGTGCAACGGCTCCACTGGGATCCGGGCTGGGCGCAGGAGATCGGCGCGGCGCGCACCTACGACTACGGGATGATGCGCATGATGTGGCTCGGTCACCTCTGCACGGACTGGATGGGTGACGACGCGTGGCTCGCGCGCCTGCGCTGCGAGTTCCGCAAGTTCAACTACATCGGCGACCTCCAGACGATCAGCGGCACGGTCACCGACAAGCCGGCTCCCGGTGTCGTGGAGGTGACGCTCGCCTCCACGAACCAGCGCGGGGAGCTGACGTGCCCCGGGGACGCGACGATCCTGCTCCCGAGCCGAGCCGAGGGCATCCCCCCGCTCCCGGAGCCCGATTGAACGGCGACGTTCGCGCGTCGGGTCCCAACCGGCTCTCGGCTCGGGGAGCTCCCGGATGAACGCCGACCGGTCGACGCCGCAGGGTGCAGCCACGAGCTCCGAGCGCGGACGACTCGGGATCGCGGCCGGGCTGGCGGCGAACACGGCCCGGCTCGTCGGCGCTTCGACCTGGCAACGCCTCACCCGCGGGTCGTCCCCGTCACCGATCCGGGCTCCCGCCGAGATGGACGCCGCCTGGATGACCCGAGCGCTGGCGGAGTCGTTCCCGGGGGTCGAGGTGCGCTCGGTCCGCGTGGTGGACGCGACCGACGGGACCACGAGTCGAGCTCGTCTCGAGCTCACGTGCGCACCTTCGGATGGGGCGACGCCACCGTCGGTGTTCGCGAAGGTCTCCCCACGTCTCGGGCACCGGATCCTGCTGTCGGGCCTCGGGTTGATCCAGGGTGAGGTCCGCTTCTACGAGCGGCTCCGGAACTCGGTCCCCGTTCGCGTCCCGGAGGCGTACCACGTCGCGTTCCACGCCCCGAGCGCGCGCTTCGCGCTGATCCTCGAGGATGTGGCGGCGCAGGACGCACGGTTCGGCATCGCGACCGAACCCATCGGCCCGGCCGAGGCGGGCCGGGTCCTCGACGCCCTCGCCCGGCTCCATGGCACGTTCTGGATGAGCCCGCGTCTGGGCACCGACCTCAGCTGGCTCGAGACGAGCACGGACGGCTCCTTCGCCGACTTCTACCGCGTCGTTCCGATGCCGCTCAGCAAAGGTCTCCGACGCGCGGGGGCTTCGGTTCCTCCCGCGTTGGCCCGGCCCGATCGCGTGCTCGACGCCTACCGTCGCCTCCAACGCGCGAACGCGGCCGGTCCGGGGACGGTGCTGCACGGCGACACCCACCTCGGCAACCTGTACTTCCCGGGTGGCGGGGAGCCGGGCTTCCTGGACTGGCAGGTCGTCAGGCAGGGGACCTGGGCGCACGACGTCGGGTACTTCCTGGTGAGCGCGCTGGAGGTCGAGGATCGTCGCCGACACGAGCGCGAGCTCCTCGATCGGTATCTCGGCGGGCTGTGCTCGGCCGCGCCCGCGGGCGCACCGCTCCCCACGCCCGAGGAGGCATGGGACCGCTACCGGTGCCAGCCGGCGTACGGGTTCCCGATGTGGCTCGGCACGCTCGCCCTCGGCGACTACCAGACGGACGACGTCGCGCGCGTCAACGTCGAGCGCTTCGCGGCCGCGGCGCTCGACCTCGGGACGTTCGAGGCGCTCTCCGCGGCGTGAGCCGTCGGCGAGGAGCTCGCGCGCTCAGGGCGAGTGCAGCAGCATCGCACCGGCGAGCGGGCCACCCCCGCCGGTGACGATCCCGACTCGTGCGCCCTCGACCTGTCGGTCGCCGCTCCGACCCTGGAGCTGCCGCACGGCCTCGGCGACCTGGCCCATCCCGTGGGTGCGACCCTCCGACAGGTTCCCTCCGTGTGGGTTCAACGGCAGCCGCCCGCCCGGTCGCAGGGTTCCGCCCTCGACGAACGGGCCGCCCTCGCCGAGCGGACAGAAGCCGAGTGCCTCGATCCAGCTGAGCGCGATGAACGTGAAGCCGTCGTAGAGGAAGGCGACGTCCACGTCGTCGACGCCGAGGTCGCCGGCTCGTGTCCAGAGGTCCTCGGCCGCGTACTTCGCCGACATGGCGCTGAGCTCGGGTGCCTGATCCCAGTCGGGCTTGGGTCCGGGTGCGGTCGAGAGGGCGCGGACGAGCACCGGGCGGTGCGGCAGGTCGCGGGCACGCTCGGGCGTCGTCATCACGACGGCGATGCCGGCGTCGACCGGGTAGTCGGAGTCGAGGAGTCGGATGGGCTCGGACACGAACGGAGACGCGAGGTACTCGTCCATGGTGAAGGGCGTTCGTTGGATCGCACGCTCGTTGCGGGACGCCCACTCCCGGGTGGAGACCGCGATCTCGCCGAAGTGCTCGGGCCGGGTGCCGAAGTCGTGCATGTGGCGCTGCTGGTACATCGCGATCCACTGACTGGCCATCACCCCGCCGTACGGGACCTTGAACTCCATGTCCGCCGGCATCTGGATGTTCACAGGGATGCCGCCCGCCCCGTGAGTGCGAGGGCGGGTCATCGAGCGGAACGCGACGACCGTCTCGCACACTCCCGCAGCGATCGCGAGCGCGCCCTCGACCACCGCGGTCATCGCGGCAGGACCGTGGCCGTCGGCGTCGCAGTACCAGCGCACGTTGCGCATGCCGAGCCCGGTGAGGACGTAGGTGGCCGAGACCGACCCGACCATCCCGCCCGGGTACGTGGCGATGCCGTCGACGTCGTCGGGTGTGAGCCCGGCATCGCGGATCGCCAGGAGGCAGGACTCGAGTGCGAGGTCGCCCTCGCTTCGCCCGGACTGCTTCTCGATCGCGGTCCATGCCGAACCGGCGAACGCCACCCGGTCGGCGAAGGGGTTCGGGCTCATCGCAACCGCCATTCCGGTCGAACCTTGTCCTCGAACATCCGCATCGCCTCCGACGAGTCTGCGGCCTCGTTGCTGCCGACGGCGATGGGGAACCCGAGATCCATGGCGATCGCCCGATGCATCTCGAGGCTCGCCCACATCGCTCGGACGGTCCCCTGGACCGCGACCGGGTCCTTCTCCGCGATCCGGCTCGCGAGCCAGTCGGCCTGCTCGAGCAGACGCTCGCCCGGGACGACCTCGCTGACGAGGCCGATCTCCATCGCCTTCTGCGCGCCGATTCGCTCGTCGTTCCCCATCAGCGCCATGCGGAGTGCCTCACCGAAGAACATCCGCTTGCTCGCCATGATCGGCTCGAGCACGGCCGTGAGCGCGTAGGTCACGTGGGGGTCGAAGAACGTCGCGTGCTCCGCTGCGACGACGATGTCGCTCTCGGCGATCAGGTAGAAGGCACCTCCGCAGGCCATGCCGTTCACGGCACAGATGACCGGCTTCCACAGTCGGCACGTCTTCGGGGAGAGGTACTGGCTCGGGTCCTCCCGGTGCCAGAACTCGCGCTCGAAGGTGAGCGGCACCGCGACGTGGCGGTCGATGCCCGTGCAGAACGCTTGCTCACCCGCGCCGGTGAGCACGATGACGCGGATCTCGGCGTCGCCCTTGGCGATCTCCCACACCTCACGCAGCTCCCGTTGCATCGCGTGGTCGAACGAGTTGGAGGCGGCCGGCCGGTTCAGGGTGACGAACGCCTTCCGGTCCCGCACCTCGAAGACGATGGCCTCGAAATCGCTCATTCCGTTGGACGATACTCAGGTCGGGCGCCACGGCGAACACGGAGAGCGCGATGAAGGACGGCTGGAGCTACGAGGGACGACGCGTGCTCGTGACCGGCGCCGCGTCCGGGATGGGCGAGGCGACCGCACGCCTCGTGGCCGGCCGGGGGGCCGAGGTCTGGGCGGTGGACGTGCGCGAGCCCGGTGCTCCGGTGGCCGAGTACCTCGCGACCGACCTGCGCGACGAGAGGTCGATCGACGACACGCTTCGCGCGATCTCGGAGCCCCTGGACGCCGTCTTCAGCTGCGCGGGGCTCGCACAGACGTCACCTCCGCTCGAAGTCATGACGGTGAACTTCATCGGCGCGCGCCATCTGATCGAGGGTCTCGTGCCGAAGCTGCGCCCCGGGAGCGCCATCGCCTGCATCGCGTCGGTGGCCGGCTTCCGGTGGCCACAGCACCAGGCCGACCTCGCGGCGCTGACGGCGATCGGCGGCTTCGACGACGCACGACGGTGGTGCGACGACCATGCCGACATCGTGGGCGACGGGTACAGCTTCTCGAAGATGGCCACCGTCTGGTACGTGATGTGGCGCGCGGTGCAGCTCGCGTCGCTCGGGATCCGGTGCAACGCCGTCTCGCCGGGCCCGGTCGAGACGCCGATGATGCCGGAGTTCGAGGCGGCGATGGGCAAGGGGTGGATGGACGCGTTCCCGAAGCCGCTCGGCCGCCCGGCGCGCGCCGAGGAGCAGGCCGAGGCACTCGCGTTCTGCAACTCGCCGGGCGCGTCGTACCTCACCGGGGCGAGCCTCGCGGTGGACGGCGGCATCACCGCGTCGTGGCTGACCGGCCAGGCAGTGAAGCCGGCGCGCCCGGAGTCCGCGTCATGACCCGCGTGCTCGTCACGGGTGCTGCCGGTGGCTTCGGGGCGGCGCTGAGGGCACGGCTGCTCGAACGCGACGACGTGACGGTCGTCGGCTTCGATGTGCGTCCCCCGCGGGCGACGCTTCCCGACGGGGGCGATCTCGTCATCGGAGACATCCGTGACCCCGATGCGGTCGAGCGCGCGATGCGGGGCTGCGACGTCGTCGTCCACCTCGCGTGGGTCGTGGGTTCGATGCGGGACCGCTCGACGCGACGAGCGATCGACCTCGGCGGGACCCGGAACGTGCTCGCCGCGATGGCGAGGACCGGGTGCGGCCGTCTGGTCTTCGCGTCGTCCGTGACGGCCTACGGCTCCGTGCCTGATCACCCGGAGCCCTATGTCGAGGGCGACACCCTCGCGACGGAGCAGCCGTCCGCCTACGCGTCCCACAAGGCCGAGGCGGAGCTGATGATCGCGGCGGCCGGGGTCGAAGCCGTGCTGCCGCGGGTGGCGGTGGTCGTGGGGCGTCACGTCGACAATGCGGTGCGCATGGTCTTCGCGGCGCCGGTGCTCGCGGCGGTGCGTGGTGATGACCCGCAGGTGCAGGTGGTGCACCAGGACGACGTCGGCCGGTTCTTCGTCGAGGCCTGCCTCGGCTCGCGCACGGGCCCGGTCAACCTCGCGGCGTCCGACGTGGTGACGATGGACGAGGCCGCGCGGCTCCTCGGCAAGCGGATCGTCCGCATGCCCGAACCGGCGGTGAAGGCGTTCCTGCACGGGGGCTGGGCGCTGCGGGTCGGTGCGATCGACCCGGGGGAGTTCAACTCGCTGCGGTACCTCCCGATCGCGGACACGACGCGACTCCGCGAAGAGTGGGGCTTCGTTCCCGAGTACTCCACGACCCGGGCGCTCACCGACTTCCGGCGGTCGCTCGAGCACGTCGTGGGTCTGGGACGCTTCGAGGTCCGACGTCCGGGGCGGAGGCATCGCGTCGAGCGGTGAAGGCGTTGTTGCGTCGACACGCAAGGCTTATCATCGGCCGCAAGGACGACACCGCGACCCGGGAGCTGCACCATGACGAAGATGACGCTCTTCAGCGTCGACGACCACGTGCTCGAGGCGCCCGATGCGTACACGTCGCGGCTGCCGGCGAAGCTGCGTGACCGCGGTCCCCGGCTCGTCACCAGTGCCGATGACGAGTACTGGCTCTTCGACGGAGAGCGGGTCAAGCCCCAGGGCGTCGAGGCGAGTGCGGGGAAGTCTCCGCAGGAGTTCACGATGGGCCACGTGCGCTACGACGAGATGCGCCCCGGCTTCTACGACGCGAAGGCGCGCCTCGCCGACATGGACGAGGACGGAGTGCGGGCCCAGGTGCTGTTCCCCTCCGGGATCCCCCGCATCTCCGGCAAACGCTTCCTCGATGCTCCCGACCACGAGCTCGGCCTCGCCTGCATCCGGGCGTGGAACGACTACATCGTCGAGGAGTGGTACGGCGTCGCGCCTGATCGCTACGTGCCGCTGGCGATCGTGCCGATGTGGGACCCGCTGCTCTGTGCCGATGAGATCCGCCGCACCGCGGCCCTGGGGACACGCGGCATCACGTTCAGCGAGGGCCCACACCTCCTCGGGTACCCGTCCATCCACGACGCGCACTGGGACCCGGTCTGGGAGGCGGTCACCGAGACCGACATGGCGGTGTGCCTGCACATCGGCTCGTCGGGCCAGGGGCTCGAACCGCAGCCCGGCGGCCCGGTGGCCCCGAGCGTCGTCATGATCCCGTTGTACGCCTCGGTGGCCTGCAGCGAGCTGCTGTTCTCGCCGCTCTTCCGGAAGTGGCCCGATCTCCGATTCGTCCTGAGCGAAGGCGGGATCGGTTGGGTGCCGTACACGCTGGAGCGGGCCGAGTACACGTGGCACCGTCATCGCTTCTGGACGGGGGACGTCGACGCGGCCCAACCCCTCGACATCTTCCGCCGCAACGTCTGGGTGTGCTTCATCGCCGACCACGTCGGCATGCGCGACCGCGATCTCATCGGCACCGACAAGATCATGTGGGAGGGCGACTACCCCCACACCGACTCGACGTGGCCGCACTCGCAGAGCAGCGTCGCCGACCACGTGAAGGGCTGCTCCGACGCGGAGATCGAGCAGGTGACGCACGCCAACGCCGAGCAGGTGTTCCGGTTCCCGCTCGGCGTGTGAGCGGCCACCGACGTCGGAGGCGACGATGAGCGCGACGTTGACCGATCCGATCGGTGAGGTGCTCCGGATCCCGGACAAGCCCCGCGTGCAGGGACCACTGCTGACCCGGCGGATCCGGCGGACCACGGGCATCTACCTCGTCGTCTTCGTGCTCGCCCTGCTGCCCGTCCTGCTCGACGCCTCGCCCGCGTGGCGTGCGTTCGGGCTCGGACTCGTAGCCCCCGGTGGTGGCTTCGTCTTCACGTCCGATCCGGTGTTCTTGATCCTGACGCTCGCGGCCTCCGCGTACGGCTTCTTCGTCCTGTTCCTGCGGGCGAACCATGCCCTGCTGCCTGCGATCTGGCTCGCGGCAGCCATCGGTGCGACGTTGCGAGTGCACACCGGTCTCTGGACATGGGCGGAATGGGCGGTGCCGCTCGCGAGCGTCACATTCCTCGTCGCGGTGGCGACGCGTGGTCGCGTCGAGCACCGGCAGGCGCGCCGGCGCGGTGCGGTCCGGAACCGGTACCTCGCCGAGCGTCGCGTGGTCGCCCCGACCTCGCCTGGCCCGGGGGCCGGAGGCGAGCTCACCCCCGACCAGCTCGCGAGCCAACGCTTCCTGTTCGATCGGGCGCTCCAGCCGGTCGACGAGTGGGTCGGATTCGACGTCCTGAACCAGTACCTGATGGGAGCGTTCCGTTACCAGTGCAACTTCGCGATGTGGGCGCTCGCCCTCGGCCAGTACACCTACACCCCTGCGTTCCACGGATACGTGAACCTCGCGCAGCGCAACCTCATCGAGAAGATGACCGAGCGCAAGGTGTGGGAGTTCTGGCGACACGAGAACCTGCTCGGGAACCTCGACCCCAACCCGGATCCGATCCGGCGCGACAACATCATGTACTCGGGCTACTACTCCTTGATGCTCGAGCTCTACGCGTCGAACACCGGGGACCGTCGCTACGAGCGAGAGGGCTCGCTCCCGCTGCGATGGAACGACCGGCACACGTTCTCCTACGACGCGTCGAGCATCGCCGACGCCGTGCAGCGCAACTTCGAACGCAGCAACGACTGGGCAATGTTCCCCTGCGAGCCGGGGTTCGTGTTCCCGGCGTGCAACACCCTGGGGTTGTGTGCGCTCACGGTTCGTGATGTTCGTCTGGGCACGCATGTCGCGGCCGACCTGCTGCCTCGGTTCCGCCGCACCCTGGACGACGAGTTCACGACCGCCGACGGGACGATCATCTCCAACGTGTTCGCCCGGTACGGCTTCGGGAACACGCTGTTGTCCACGTTGGCCGCCGACGGCTTCCACGGCGTCCTCTTGCACCCGCTCGCACCCGACATCACGGCGCGGACGCACGAGATCCTGCGCCAGGAGGTCTTCGAGATCGTCGACGACCAGGTGGTGATCCGCACGGGTGGCCTGTCCACTCGCATGGCGCTCAGCGATCCCGGCAACAACGCCAAGGGACCGCTCTTCCTGTTCACCTCGCTGCTCACCCTCGCACGCGAGCTGGGCGACACGGAGCTCGCCGAGGTCGTGGAACGCCAGGCCGAGCGCGAGTGCGCTCCGACGGAGGAGGGCGGTGCACGATGGTTCTCCAAGAACTCGGTGTTCGCCAACGCGTTCTGGACCTTTGCCCTGCTCGGCCGGGAGTCCGGGTGGCGCGATCTCGTGTCGCGCGGGATGCCGGCGGGATCCTCTGATGCACCCGCGCTGATCGGCGCGGCCTACCCCGACGTCATGGTCGCCCGGGCGACGAGTGACGGTCGGTCATTGGAGCTCGTGCTGTACCCGGGCGAGGGGGCTGGGCGCCGGACGCTCGGCATCGAACGGCTCGAGCCCGACCGCGAGTACCAGGTGACCGGCGCCACGACCCGGTCCGTGCGGGCCGACGCGTCCGGGAGCGCCGAGCTGCTCGTCGATCTCGAGGCGCGGAGCGAGGTCCGGCTCGTCCCGGCGGACTGAGCCGCCCAGCGGGCCGGACGGAACGGCCGTCGGAGCTACCGGCCGCGCGTCGGACGCAACGACTACGACACGCGCGCGAGCGGTTGCTTCGATGCGAACCCCATTGATGCATGGATTGGCGCGTAGAGGAACTCGCTGCGAACCTGCATGCGGTACAGGAACTGGAGTCGGCGTTCGATGTCGTACTCCGGATCCGCTCGTACGAGCACCTCCAGCGCGGCGAGGCCCTCGCGACGCGTCGCCGGCCGGCGGTCGAGCAGCTCACCGAGCTCCTCGATGTCCGCACGCTCGAGTTGGGATCCGATCGCGTTCCCGAGTGCGAGGCTCTCGCAGAGCGCGAGTGTGCCTTGCAGTCGGAACTTCATCGACGCGTCCGCGGCGGCGGGCAGGTAGACGTCGCGCACCTGGTCACGGAGCAGCTCGTGCAGATGGCTGCAGGCCGTCTCGACGTCTGGTGGGCGCGCCGGTGGATCGAGGGCGATGCCGTAGATCTCCATCAGGGCCTCGGCGAGGCCGCGGCGGTAGATCGGGTCCCACGAGAAGATCGGAACCTGATCGGGGAGCTGCGGGTCGGGGTGCTGCACGCGCTCCCGGCACCACAGCGGTCCGGTGAGCATGCCGACGACGGTCCAGTACCGCAACGCGTCGACCTCCAGCGATGTGCCCGTTCGCTCGGCGTAGTGCTGCAGGTGCGCCGGCAGCCGTCCGATCGGGTAGCACATCTCACGCATTCGCATGAGCCCGAGGTCCTCGTACGGATCACCGAGGTGCGCGAGCTCGAGATCGAACATCGCCTTGACCCCGGTGCCGTCGAAGATGAACTGGTTCGGTCCGACGTCGCCCCCGCAGAGGCGCGTCTCGTGTGGTGCCTCCGGCTTGTGGTGCTTCGCCCACCAGATGCCCAGCTCCAGGAGCGGCTCCGGATCTCCCGGCGTGCCGGCGCGGAACAGACCGATCGCCATGTCCAGTGATCCCTGGAGGACGAGATCGGGCGTCGGAGGCGTGACCATGTCCGGCGCGAGGTCGAGGCTCGAGAGCTCGAGCGTGTGCAGGGTGACGAGGGTGTCGAGGTACTCGCGGAACAGGGCGTCGCGTCGATCGTCGTCCGCGACGCCGGTGAGGAGCTCGTCGCCCTGCACCCACTCCATCAGGAGCCAGTCGTGCTCGTCGTGGTAGCCGAAGAAGCGAGGGACCTTCACTTCGGTCGGCTGCAGGGCTCGCAGCACGCCTGCCTCTCGCCGGAGCCACGCCCGGTCACGGTCTCGTCGCCCAGGTAACCGCCGTTGCGAAATCCCCGCAACATGACGCGGTGGTCGTCGCCGCGCCGGTCACGCACCGTCAGGAACCAGTGCGGTCGCCATCGCACTTGGGGCGTTCGTTCGACGATCTTCCCGTCGACCAGGTCTTCCACCCAGGCGAAGGCTTCCTCGGTGGCACGCACATCCGGGCTCATCTCCCCCACCGGTCAGTCGTCGTCGGCCCACGGGTCACGCGGGAGGCCGAGCACGCGCTCCGCGAGGATGTTCCGCTGGATCTCGCTGGTCCCCCCACCGATCGTCGAGGCGCGCGTCCTGAGGTAGCCGAGGAGCCACTTCCCGCCGTCGGGCGCATCGGCGGCTCCCTTGTCGAGCACGCCCGCCGGGCCCGCGGCGTCGAGCGCCAGCTCGTAGAGCGCCTTCTCCGACTCCTGACCGAAGAGCTTCATCACCGCGCCCTCGGGTCCGGGCTGCTCGCCGGCGAGGACGCGCCCGAGGTTCCGGATGCCGTTGATCCCGGAGAGCTGGGTTGCGATCCAGGCACGCGCGACCCGGCGGCGAAGGTCGGGATCCTGCGATCGTGGGCGGCCCTGCTCGTCCGTCGTCCGCCGAACGAGGGCGACGATCTCGTCCAGCGTCGAAGCCATGCGCAGCTGCGAGGCCATGAACAGCGTGGAGCGTTCGTGCGACAACGTCGTGCGCGCGACTCGCCAGCCCTCGTGGAGCGGCCCGACGACGTTGGCGAGGGGGACGCGCACCTCGTCGAAGAACACCTCGCTGAAGCCCGCGTCACCGCCGATCTGACGGATCGGGCGAACCTCGAGGCCGGCGGCGTCCATGGGGATCAGCACGAAGGAGATGCCGCGGCGCTTGGGAGCGTCGGGGTCCGTGCGCACGAGCGCGAACATCCAGTCGGCGATCTCGGCGCCTGACGTCCACACCTTCTGGCCACTGATCACGAGCTCGTCGCCGTCGATCACGCCGCGCGTGCGGAGCCCGGCCAGGTCGGAGCCGGCGCCGGGCTCCGAGAAGCCTTCGCACCAGATGTGCGTGCCGGCCCGCATGGGGGCGAGGAACTGCTCCTGCTGCGACGGGGTCCCGTGGACGATGAGCGTCGGACCACAGAGGGACAGGCCGATGTGGCCGACGAGCGCCGGTACCTTCCGGAGCGCGAGCTCGGTGTGGTACGCGACCTGCTCCATGAGGCTCGCCCCGCGGCCCCCGTGCTCGACCGGCCAATGGATCCCGACCCAGCCGCCGGCGTCCATCGTCGCCTGCCAGTCGCGGAACCACCGGAGCCGCTCGAGGGGGTCGCGTGGGTACCGGAACGCCGGCGTGCCCCAGCCCTCGGGAAGGTTGGTGTCGAGCCAGCCGCGCAGCTCGTCGCGGAACGCCTGCTCGCTCGGCGCGAGCACCAACTCCATGGCGCGGATTGTGACACACTCCCCTCGATCAGGCTAAATAGTTAAGCGGATTCGGCTCGGTACGCGCCCACCCACCCGCGCCGAGCGAAAGGACGCCACCGTGGACTTCGATCTGTCCGACGAGCAGCTGCAGCTGCGAGCGGCCGCGGCCGACTTCGTGCGGCGTGAGTGTCCGACCGAGGTGGTCCGTGAGCACGCGCGCGCGCCGGTACCTACGACCCGGAGCTCTGGAAGAAGTTCGCGGCGACCGGTTGGCTCGGCATCGGCGTGCCCGAGGAGTACGGCGGCTCCGGCGGAGACGTCCTCGACATGGCGATCGTGCTCGAAGCGACGTGCACCGCGATCGAGGCCATCGGGCCCACGTTCGCGACGATGTGCTTCGGTGGTCAGGCGCTGCTGAACATGGGCACCGAGGAGCAGAAGGCCGAGTTCCTGCCGCGCCTGGTCGACGGCGACGCGCGATTCGCGCTCTCGATCACCGAACCGGGTGGCGGAACGGACGTGCTCGGTGCCATGAAGACGACCGCGGCGAAGGTCGACGGCGGCTGGCGGATCAACGGCAACAAGGTGTACACGTCGGCCTCGACCGACGCGGACCACCTCGTTGTCGTCGCGCGCACGTCACCGCCCGGCCCGAAGCAGGCCCAGGGCGTCAGCGTGTTCCTGGCGGATCGCGAGTCGCCGGGGGTCACGCTGACGCGGATGCCGGTGATGAACGACGAGGACACCAACGCCGTGTACTACGAGGACGTGTTCGTCGCCGACGACCGTGTGCTCGGTGAGGTCGACCGGGGCTTCTACGGACTGCTCGGGATGCTCAACAACGAGCGGCTCGGCATCGGGGCGATGTGCGTGGGGTGGGCGCAGGCGGGGCTCGAGGAGGTCCGGGAGCACGCGCTGGCGCGCGAAGCGTTCGGGGGTGTGATCGGTCGCTTCCAGGCGGTGCAGCATCACATCGCGCGCATGCATCTCCTCATCGAGCAGGCGCGCCTGATGGTCTACAAGGCGGCGTGGCTGCAGTCCCTGGGCCGCCCGTGCGGGCTCGAGGCCACCTCCGCGAAGGTCGTCGCGGCCGAGAACTGCTTCCAGGCGCTCGACCTCGGGATGCAGGTGCTCGGCGGTCTGGGATACACGCTCGATTCCGACCTGAATCGCTACTGGCGCCGGGTCCGGCTGTTCCGTCTCGCACCGGTCTCGAACGAGATGGGGCTCAACCACGTCGCCGAGTGGTTGGGCATGCCGCGGAGCTTCTGAGGATCGGTGCGCGAGGAGGAGACGGAGTGCCGGTGAATCCACAGCTCGTGATCGACGGAGAGCTACGCGCCGCTTCGGGCGGCGAGGAGCTCGCGGTCGACGACCCGTCGACCGGCGCGACCACTCGAACCGGTTCCGTTCGGGCAGACCGTCGACGCCGAGGCCGCGCTCGGCGCGGCGCGGCGTGCGGCCGACGAAGGGCCGTGGCCTCGGATGCGTCCTGCCGAGCGTGCCGAGCGCGCTGCGAGAGCTGGGCCGTCTCGTGGAGGCACGAGCCGACGACTTCGCGCAGCTCCTCGTCGACGAGCTCGGCGTACCGTGCTCGATGGCGCGTGGCATCCACGTCGACCGCCCCATGGGGAACTACTGGGATCTGGTCGAGCGTGGGAGCCGCAGTCTCGACGCGTCGCTCCCGGCCATCGAAGGTCCGATCCCGACCACGCAGCTCATCGCGCGCGAGCCCCGGGGGGTGGTCTCGGCGATCGTGCCATGGAACTTCCCGCACTTCCTGAACCTGTGGAAGGTCGCCCCTGCGCTCGTCACCGGCAACACGATGGTGCTCAAGCCGGCGCTCGAGACGCCGTCGCCTGCACTCGAGCTCGGTCGCCTCGCCCTCGAGGCCGGTGTCCCACCGGGGGTGCTCAACGTCGTGACCGGAGGACCGGACGTGGGGCACGTGCTGGTGAGCGATCCCCGGGTCGACATGGTCACGTTCACCGGCTCGACCGGGGTCGGTCGCCACATCGGCTCGGTGGCCGGCGGCGCGATGAAGCGTCTGCTCCTCGAGCTCGGCGGCAAGTCGGCCCTGCTCGCGCTCCCCGACGCCGATGTCGGTGGGGTCGTCGAGGCCGCGATGCGCTTCGTCGTGAACAGCGGTCAGGGTTGTGCGTTGATGACGCGGCTGGTCGTCCCCGACTCGCTCCACGATGACGTGGTCGAGCGTCTCGTCACGATCGTGAGCCGCGTCGTGGTGGGGTCGGCCCACGACCCGGCGACGCAGGTCGGCCCGGTCGTGAGCTCGGCGCACCGCGAGCGGATCGAGTCCTATCTGGACGACGGTCGCGACGCCGGGGCCAAGGTCGCGGTCGGCGGCGGGCGCCCGCCGGTCGAAGACGGCGGGTACTACATCGAGCCCACGGTCTTCACCGAGGTCGACAACCGCATGCGGATCGCGCAGGAAGAGATCTTCGGTCCGGTGCTGTGCGTCATCCGCTACTCCGGCGACATCGACGAAGGGGTGACCATCGCCAACGACTCCGAGTTCGGGCTCGCCGGAGCCGTGTGGAGCGGTGACGTCGCGCAGGGCATCGCGGTCGCGCGCCGGATCCGCGCCGGCAAGGTCACGGTGAACGCGTACACCTCGTCGCTCGACGGTCCGTTCGGTGGCTATCGGCAGTCGGGCGTGGGGCGCGAGCTCGGTCAGCTCGGTCTCGAGGAGTACACCGAGGTCAAGCATCTCGTGTGGGGGAGCGGATGACCGAGATGGTCGCCACGAGCAGGGGAGCGAGGTCAGCGTGAGCACGCGTCTCGACGGCAAGGTCGTGATCGTCACCGGTGCCGGCCAAGGCATCGGCGCGGTCTACGCGCACTCGCTCGCGGGTGAGGGCGCCGTGGTCGTCGCGGCCGACGTGCGAGAGGACAACGTCCGGGGCGTGGTCGACTCGATCACCGCGGCGGGAGCGAGGGCCGTCGCCGTCGGTGTCGACGTGAGCGACGAGACATCGACAGCCGCCATGGCAGACCGCGTCGTGGGCGAGCACGGTCGCATCGACGCCCTCGTGAACAACGCGGCGCTCTACTCGGGCCTGACGCCCGGCGACCCGTTCGCGATCCCCGTCGAGGAGTGGGATCGTGTGATGGGCGTGAACCTCCGTGGTCCGTGGCTGTGCACCAAGGCGGTGGTCCCGACGATGCGAGCGCAGGGCTCGGGGCGCATCGTCAACCAGGCGTCGGTGGCGGCCTGGGGAGGAGCGTCGCTCCTGCACTACTCGGTGTCGAAGGCCGGGCTCATCGGTTTGACTCGCTCGATGGCGAAGCTGCTCGGCGCCGACGGCATCACCGTGAACACGCTCGCGCCGGGCCAGATGGCCACGGACTGGACGCTGAAGATCCTCTCGGAGGAACGCCGCGCGCAGATGGCGATGGCCCAGGCCGTGCACCGGGCCGGGGAGCCCGAGGATCTCCTCGGTGCGCTGATCTACCTCTGCAGCGACGAGTCGGCGTTCATGACCGGCCAGACGCTCCTGGTCGACGGCGGACTCGTGATGCCGTAAGGATCATGCAAGGCCGAGGGCCAACTGCAGGAAGCGCCAAGGGGGAGCGAGGACACCATGGGATCCGACCGACCGTTCGTCGATCCGACGCCCGAACGCGTGCGCGCCTTCATCGAGAGCGTGCCGCTGTACGCCGACGACGACGATCCGACGTTCTGGCCCGAGGCGCGCGTGACCGCTCGGCAGACCGAGCTGCTCAGCCGCCAGATGGGATGGCTGGCCGAGGCGAGCCCCTTCTACCGGCAGCGCTTCGCCGATGCCGCGATCGACCCGGCCTCGATCACCACGACGGACGACCTGGTCCGGATACCGGTGACGACGAAGCAAGAGCTGATGGGCGACCCGCAGTCGTTCCGGCTCCGCTTCGAGCAGCCCGGGCTCTACGACCTCACCTACGCGACCGTCTACACGACGGGGACGACCATGGGATTCCCCACCCCGTACGAGTACACGACGCACGACTTCTTCGGGGTCCTGCTGGCCGGTCGGCGCCAGGGCAAGGCCACCTACGCGCGGCCTGGAGACATCTTCGTCAGCGCCTTCCCGCTCAGCCCGCTGCCGCACGTCAACGGCTTCGCCGCGCTGATCAGCAACTCCTACGGTGTCGCCTTCCTCCACGGGTTCGGCGGGTTGCCGTACCCCGAGTTCCCGGTTCACAACAGCACCGAGACGGTCCTCGACCTCATCGAGCGCACGAAGCCCAAGACGATCGGCGGTATCGGCAGCTTCCTGCGTCGACTCTTCGCCGATGCGGCTCGTTCGGGTCGTGACCTCTCGTCGATCGAGGTCGTGAGCGCCAGCGGCGAGGTCCTGACCGTGAGGATGCGCGAGCACATGCACGAGAACCTCCGGGCGTGCGGCGCCGGCGACATCTTCGTCACGGGCGCGTACGGCTTCACCGAAGGGGGGTTGCCGTGGGTTCCGTGCCACGAGGGGGGTCCGCTCCACTCGATGGCACCCGACCAGGCGTTCCTCGAGATCCTCGACCCCGACACCTACGAGCGCCTCCCCGACGGGGAGTCGGGTCTCGTCGCGCTCACACACCTGAACCGTCGGGGCATGCCGCTCGTTCGGTACCTCCTCGGCGACATGTCGGCCATCAGCCACGAGCCGTGCCCGAAGTGCGGGCGGCGGGGTGAGTCGCTGTTGATCTCCGCCGGGAGCGCGCACATCACCCGGACCAAGGAGCTGCTCAAGATCAAGGGCACGCTGGTGAACCCCCAGATCGTCCACGATGTCGTGATGAACACCGACGGAGTCCTCGAGTACCAGATGATCGTGGAGAACTCGGTCGAGGGCGACGCGGTGTCTGCCGACAAGCTGGTGCTCCGCGTCGGGCTCGCACCCGGGTTCGATGTCGCCACCTGGGACCACCAACCGCTTCGAGCAGCAGTACACGGCGCGACCGAGGTCACGCCGGAGATCACGATCGTGGAGGAGCTCTCGGAGATCTACGACCCGAGCCGTGACTTCAAGGCGACGAGGATCATCGACCGTCGGGTCGTCGAGTGAGCGAGGGCCGCACGCCGGTCATCATCGGCGTCGGGCAGGTCACGAACCGAGGCGACGATCCGACCGATGCCCGCGACCCGCTCACGCTGATGGGCGAGGCGTTGGCGGCCGCCGCCGACGACAGCGGCGCCGGGCCGCGCGCGTTGCGGGAGCTCGACGGTCTCGATGTGGTCAGTCTCGTCAGCTGGTCCTACGGGGACGTCGCTGCGGAGCTGGCGACGGCCGTGGGCGCGAACCCAGCGCACACCGCCCTGAGCCCTTGGGGCGGGAACCAACCGACCCTTCTCGTCGACCGGGCTGCCGAGCGCATCGCGCGCGGCGAGCTCCGGTGTGCGGCGGTCGTCGGGGCCGAAGCGTTCCGAAGCCTCGAGCGCGCGCTCAAGGCCGGCGCGGTGCCGCCGTGGCCGTCCCCCCCACCGGAGGCTCCGGCTCCGCCCAACGCGCGTTCCGAGGTGCCCGACGCGGCGTGGAACCACGGGTTGCGCATGCCGATCGAGGTGTACCCGCTCTACGAGAACGCGTTCCGCGCCGACGCCCTGCTGACCTTCGACGAGAGCCAGGACTGGTCGGCGAGCCTGTGGGCGGGGATGTCACGTGTCGCGGCCGCGAACGACGGGGCCTGGAACCCCACGCCGCTGGACCCGGCCGAGATCCGCGCGGTGTCGGACCGCAACCGCATGGTCTGTTACCCCTATCCGAAGCTGATGAACGCGTTGCTCAGCGTGGACCAGGGAGCGGCGATCCTGTTGGCCGACACCGAGACGGCCCGCCGGCTCGGCGTGGCCGAGTCCCAGTGGGTCTACCCGTGGGGGGGCGCCGGGGCCCACGACCCGGATGACATCCTGGCCCGGACGACCTACGCGCGATCACCCGCGATGGAAACGGTGCTCGACGACGTCGGTGCAACGGCCGGCGTCGAGCTCGACGAGATCGACCTGGTCGAGCTGTACAGCTGCTTCCCGTGCGTGCCGAAGATGGCGCTGCGCCACCTGGGATGGGCGCGGGACCATCCCATCAGCGTGACCGGCGGGTTGACGTTCTTCGGCGGTCCGGGGAACGACTACATGGGCCACGCACTGGTCGCGATGACCCGGGCGCTTCGGACGGGCACCGGGACCACCGGGCTGCTCTACGGACAGGGCGGTTTCGTCACCAAGCACCACGCGCTGGTCCTGGCGACGGAGCCTCGGTCGGGCCCGTACCCGTCGGGCGGAGCGACGGGTGACGCGAAGCGGCAGGCGAGCGTGGACGCACTCGCAGCGCCTCGCCTCGAGCTCGTACCGAAGGGCGATGCGACCATCGAGTCCTTCACCGTCGCCTACGCGCGCTCCGGCGAGCCCGAGCTGGGGATCGTGCTGGGCCGTCTCGCCGACGGCGCCCGGTTCGTCGCGAACACGCCGCCGGGAGATCGCGAGCACCTCGACCGGCTCGCCGACGACGCGACCGAGTCGATCGGCGACGCGGGAACGGTCGGCCAGGACCCGACGACCGGCACCAACGTGTTCCAGATCGCTGCGGGCCGCTGATCGACGGTTGGAAGCTTGTGACTCGGGCGCCGGCCGGTGTCGCTCCTCTCGGGTCCTTACGGTCGGATCGCGGCGCCCGCGTGTCCTTCGCCGAGGAGCTCGAGCGCCTTCTCGTAGACCACCCGCGGTGACACGCCGAGCTGTCCGGACGCGTGGAGGAAGCTGACCCCCGCGCCGAGTGCCGCGAGCAGCGCGAGGATCGCATCGCGGTCGGCGCGCGCGGCGACGGCTCGAGCGAAGAACTCGTTCGTTCCCTCGACGGCCGGCGTCGCCGCGGCGCGCAGCTCGTCGTCGGTCGCGCCTTCGAGGATCGCGCCGAGCAGGATCCGCACTGCTCCGGGGTCCGTTCCCTCGAGGTACGCGGCCTGGCGGTCGAACCACGCGCGGAGGCGGTCCGCGCCCTCGGTGCCCGTCGCGGCCGCGGCCGCGGTGTCGGCGAGCTCCTCGGCCACCTGACGTCGGAGCACTGCGACCTCGAGCGCCCGGCGGTCCCGGAAGTACCGGTACAAGGCGGGCGTCGTGAGGCCGGCGGCTTCGGCGATGTCGGCGAGCTGGACCCGCCGGGAGCCGCGGGCGACGAACAACGCCTCGGCGACGTCGACGATCCGCTCGCGGGAGGCGTCGTGATGACGGAGGGTGCGGGCCACTTGTCTGAACGTCCTCCCGATGGTAGGCATTCCGTGAATTGAGTTCACAGAATAGGCGAGGGGACAGACCCCCCGCGACCCCGGAGGAGCCTTCGCATGCCCGAGCACCCGGTGATCGACGCGGATGGTCACGTCCTCGAAGGCGCGGGCTGGCTGATGCACCTCGGTGCCGACATCGCCGGCGACGCCTTCGACATCGAGGACGGTGACCCGCCGGTTCTGCGCCTGGGCGAGCACCGCGTCGCGATGGACCTCGCGATCGGCGACGGTTCCCGCCCCGGCGGGCTGCGGGCCGGCGACGCGCGCGGGGGAGGCTTCGAGGACGTCCCGATCGCCGCCTTCGAGCCTGCACCGAGGCTCGGCGTGATGGATGACATGGGGATCGAGGTCTCGATCCTGTACCCCACCCTCTTGTTGATGTGCCAGATGGTCGGCGACCGGTTCCGTCGACCGATGGTCGACGGCTACCAGCGATGGATGGAGGAGTTCTGCGCCGCCGATCCGCGACGGCTGCACTGGGTCAGTCCCGTGCCGCGCAACGACGTCGACGAGGCGTGCTCGTTGGTGGATCGTGCGGTGGAGCGCGGCGCGAAGGGCGTCATGGTGAGCTGTTCGCCCACGCCCGACCGCGGCCGGCTGGTGGGCGATCCCGAGGAAGACCGGTTCTACGCGAGGGTCGCAGAGGCGGGGGTACCGCTCGCGCTCCACGTGAGCGATGCCTGGAACTCCACCTTCGACCTCCGGCGCTTCACGCCGAGCCGATTCATGTGGGACGTCGCGGCCGGGCCCATCGACATGATGCTCGGGATGCTGCACGTGTTCTCGAGCGGGCTGCTCGATCGCCATCCGCACCTGCGGATCGGGTTCCTCGAGGGCAACCTCGGGTGGCTGCAGTACTGGCTCCACAAGATGGAGGAGTCCTACGAGCACCTCGGAGCTGTCGTCGATGCCCCCGCAACGTCCCCCCTCGAGCAGTTCCGTGCGCGGTGCTGGATCTCGGGCGAGACGGGTGAGCCCGAGCTCCCGAGCGTGGCATCGGCGATCGGCGCCGACCGGATCCTCTTCGCGAGCGACTTCCCCCACTACGAGTCGTCCTGGCGACCGGTCGAGCAGCTCACCGACCGGACCGACGTCACCACCGAGCAGCAGCGTCAGATGCTCTTCGATTCGGCCGTCTCGTTCTACGATTTCGATCCCGCGGTGCTGAAGCGAGGCTGAAGCGCGAGCGCGCGCGAGCGCTCGCATGAGCGGTGGATAGAGTTCGGTCCCTTCACGGTTCGGAGCCCGCACTTGCGGCCTCGGAATCGGTTGATAGAGTGAGACGATTCGCTTTCGGCCTTTGGGCCGACGATACGGGGGGCAATGCGGATGTCGCTGACACGGTCAAGGGTGCTGGTGCTCGCGGTGATGGTTGCGCTCGGCAGCGTCTTCGCGACCGTGGGGGGAGCGACGACCGCTCAGAAGCCCTCGGGCGACCCGGTCAAGATCGGCGTCGTCTTCAGCGCAGGAGTCTCGGGGATCGACCTCCCGTCGCTGGAGACGGGGGCGGTCGTCGCCGGGAAGTACCTCAACACCCAGGACGGGATCGCCGGTCGCCCGGTGGAGATCGTGGGGTGCAACGACAAGAGTGACCCCGCGGTCGATGCCACCTGCGCGCAGAAGTTCGTCGACGAAGGGGTCGTCGCGGTGACCGGTCTCGGACCGACCTGGGGCGACAACGGTCTCCCGATCACCGGCGCGGCGGGCATCCCGTTCGTGGGTCTCCCGATCAGCAACGCGGAGTTCCTCGACCCGTCGAGCTATCCGATCACCGGTGGGTCGGCCTCGGCGTTCCCCGCGCTGGCGAAGTACTTCATCGACAAGAACGTGAAGACGGCGTCGATCATCTACGCCGACCTTGCCGCGGGGAAGCTCGCAGCGGATGCGCTGCTCGGCGATCCCTTGAAGGAGGCGGGGGTCAGCGTCACCGAGGTCCCCGAGAAGGTCGGCGCGCCGGACTTCACCCCTGCGGTGGTGCAGGCGAACGAGGGTGATCCCGACGTGATCTTCGTGCTGTTCGCGTCGGTCGACTGCGCCCGGATCGCGGTAGCGGCGTCGCAGGTCGGGGTGACGGCGTCGCTCGCCGGTGCCGGGTCCTGCGCCGAGGAGAAGGACTTCTCCAAGGTCGACAAGGCCGTGGTCGAGGGTGCGGTGTTCAACTCGGACACCGTCTGGTACCAGCCCAAGGACAAGCAGACCAAGATCTACACCAAGGCGCTGAAGAAGTTCGCCAAGGGCGAGCAGCCGAGCAGCTTCTCCGCATCGACGTTCTCCACGGTCATGACGCTCAAGACGATCGGGGACGAGCTCGGCCCGGACCTGACCGCCGCCGGTGTCCTCGACGCGCTGGCGAACGCTTCCGGCATCCCCGTCTTCATGGCGACGGAGCTCAACAAGGACGCGCCTGCGCTCCTCGCCGGCATCCCGACGCACATCTACAACACCGATCAGCGGATCATCAAGATCAAGAACGGGAAGTTCGTCGACGCCAACGACAACCAGTGGATCAGCGGCTTCAACTAGGTCGCCATCCCGCTTCGTCGAGTCGCTGAGGCCCCGGCGGAGCGATGAAGGACATCTTCCTGTTCGCCGTGCTCGGCCTCGGGGCCGGCTCGGTGTACGCGATCTTGGGCCTTGGTCTCGTCCTCGTCTACCGGGGTTCGGGCGTGGTCAACTTCGCGCACGGGGCGATCGCGCTGTTCGCGACGTACCAGTACATCGATCTCACCGAGCGCGGCATGGACAAGGGCTGGGCGATGGCCGCCGTCATCGTGCTGGCCGGCCTGGGCGGGGTGGCGCTGTACTGGGCGATGATCCGACCGCTGCGCGACGCGCCCCAGCTGGCGAAGCTGGTGGCAACGCTGGGTCTGCTGCTCGCGCTCCAGGCCGCGACCATCCTGGTCTTCGGGGCCGGTACCCCGTCGTCGCCGTCGATCCTGCCCAACGAGACGATCGAGGTGCTGGGCGTCAGCTTCGGGCGTGACCGACTCTGGCTGCTCGCCATCACCGTCGTCCTGACGGTCGCGCTCTGGGGCCTCTATCGCTTCACCCGGTTCGGGTTGGCGACCCAGGCCGCGGCGGAGTCGGAGAAGGGCGCCATCCTGCTGGGCTACTCGCCCGATGCCATCGGGGCCATGAACTGGGCACTGGGCTGCGCGCTCGCGGCGGTCGCTGGCATCCTCATCGCGCCCATCACGTCGGTGTCGGCGACGACGTTCACGCTCCTCATCATCCCGGCACTCGCGGCCGCGCTCCTCGGGCGCTTCTCGTCCTTCGGGATCACCGCGACAGCCGGCGTGCTCATCGGCGTGGCCCAGTCGGAGATCACGCGCTACCAGTCCGACCTGCCGTCATGGTTCCCCCAGCAGGGGCTCAAGGAGAGCCTCCCGTTCGTCATCATCATCGTGGCGATGGTGCTGACCGGGAAGCTGATCCCGCCACGGGGATCGCTCACGTTCGGCCGTCCACCGTTCGCGACCGCGGGCCGGTTCCGGCCCCTCACGGCGCTCATCGTCGGTGCGGTGGTGATGGGTGGCTACGTCGTCTTCGACGGGAACTCGGTCAACCAGTCGGCGATCACGGCCTCGATCATCGGCGCGATCATCGCGTTGTCGTTGGTCGTCGTGACCGGGTACGTCGGGCAGATCTCGCTCGCTCAGATGACCTTCGCGGGGGTCGGCGCGTTCGCCGTCTCGAAGCTCGCGGAGGAGAACGGCGTCCCGCTCATCGCATCGATCTTCCTCGCGGCACTGATCGCAGTGCCCGTGGGCGTCCTGATCGGCCTTCCGGCGCTACGGGTGCGCGGGGTGAACCTCGCGATCGTGACGATCGGCGCTGCGGTCGCGATCGACAGCTTCGTCTTCCAGAACACCGATTGGTCGGGCGGCCTCGATGGTCTGCGGGTTCCCGAGCCGGAGATCCTGGGCTGGTCGATCAGCGCGAGCGCGCACCCGCAGCGCTTCGGCCTGTTCGCCCTGATCGTGCTCGGCATCTGCGCGTTCTTCGTGTGCAACCTGCGCGGGAGCACGACGGGTCGGCGGATGCTCGCAGTTCGCGACAACGAGCGTGCCGCGGCGGCTGCCGGCGTGAACGTGTCCGCGGCGAAGCTCCAGGCTTTCGCGCTGGGCGCGTTCATCGCCTCGCTCGGTGGGTCGGTGCTCGCGTACCAGACCGGCAGGATCGCGTTCGAGCGCTTCGCTCCCATCACGTCCGTGTTCATCGTGGCGATCGCGTACATCGGAGGTATCGCGAGCGTCAGCGGGGGGATCACCGCCGGGACCCTCGTCACCGGCGGGATCGTGTTCACGCTCTTCGGCCAGTTCGGCGACGTAGACGCCTGGCAGGCGCTGATCTCAGGGCTACTGCTCATCGTCGTCGTGATGACGCTCCCCGACGGGATCGCGGTCGCCGTGGTGCGCGGGTTCCGATCGCTGCGGCGGCGCCTCGGCGGTCAGGGGCCGCGGAGCGAGCCCGCCGTGCTCGAGCCCGGCGGCGGCCCCCGGGCCGCGTCGGCCGATCTGTCGTGACGGTCACGGCCGTCGTCTTCGACCTCGGAGGGGTGCTCACCGGACCCCCGTTCGCGGGGATCGCGGCCTACGAGGTCTCCGTCGGCCTTCCCGAGGGGAGCATCAGCTGCTACTTCCGCGGCGACCCCGTGTTCAGCAGCCTCGAGCGCGGCGAGATCGGCGCCCGCGAGTTCTGGAAGAGCGTGGGTGCCCGGGTGCAGGAGGCGCACGGGGTCCACGTCGACCTGCGCGAGCTGGCGGCCACCACCGAGGCGGCGAGCGACCTCACCCCGGAGGCGCTCGCACTGGTGCGCGAGCTGCACGGGTCGTACACGTTGGGCCTGCTCACGAACAACGTGGCGGAGGCGGCGACGTGGCGAGCGCAGCTCCCGGCGGAGCTCTTCGACGTGGTCATCGATTCCTCGGCGGTCGGGCTCCGCAAGCCGGACCCGCGGATCTACGAGCTCCTCCTCGCCGAGCTCGGCCGGCCGGCGACGGAGGTGGTCTTCGTCGACGACTTCGTCGAGAACCTGCCGCCGGCTGCCGAGCTGGGCATCCACGTGATCGGCTTCGAGAGCGTCGCGCAGTGCCGGGCTGCTCTCGTGGCGGCAGGCGTGAACGTCACCGTGTGACCTCGGGCGCCTCATGGCACGGTGACGGACGCGTCGCTCGATCGTGAACACCTGATCACGGTCGGTCTGTCCGGCCGCGCCCTGCACGTCCATGGTTCCCGCGCCGTTGTCCTGCCAGCAGCACAGGTGCATCCCCGATCGGGAGAAGCGGACTCGACCGTGGGTGCGGCGCCCGAGCGGGATCGCCCAGTCGCCGTCGCGGACGAGCAGGACGCGCGCACCGTCGACCCAGAGCTCCACCGACTCCGCGTCGGCGGACCAGTGCGCGGTGAACTCGTGCGGGACCTCGGGGTCGAGGTGCACGACGCGCCCCTTCATCCAGCCCTTGTCACGCGCCATCATCACGAGGAGGGGCGCGACCCCTGGTCGCGGGGTCGTCAGGGGATGGTCCTTGCGGCGCCCGGTGAGTCGGGCGGCGCGGGCGAGGGGCGAGCGAGTCGGGAGCCAGCAGAAGCCGGCGCCGGTGTACTCGGACATCCGCTTGTTGCCGTGCGCCTCCATCGTCGTGAAGTCGAGGCCGACCCAGTCCTGCACGCAGCACCCCCCGGTGCCCAGCAGGTCGTCACCCAGACCGAGGCTCTCGAGCCGCGCACCCTGGAAGCGGGCGGTGCGTCCCGGGAGCAGCAGGTTCGGGTGGGCGCTGGGGTCCGCCTCCCACTCGGAGTAGTGCGGCCGGTAGTCGACGCCGTGGGGTGCGCTGGCGAAGTCGCGGGTGGTGTACGACCCGGCCTTCGCCTGTCCTGCCGGCATGGTCAAGACGAAGCCCCGCTCGGGGTCGCTGCCCACGAGTCCCGAGGTGTTGCCCGTCAGCCCGTCCCAGGCGTACCGCTTCCCGAGGGTGTACGGACCCTGATAGGTCGCGTGCAAGGCCTCTCGGTAGGTCACCTCGTCCGGGCGGCCGTGCCGCCCATCGGTCTCCCAGATCACCGGGCCGGAGACGATCGACGCATACGCCGCGGTGATCGCTTCGACCATGATCAGCCGAAGAGGTCGACGACGGTCGTCGGTGCGGACCCGCCGAGGAGGAAGTCCCGGAGACCCTCGAGGTGGCTCCGCCAGAATGCTTCGGCTTCCTCGCCTTCGCCCCGGGTGACGAGCTCCACCAGCTTGGCGTGAGTTCGGTGCGCCGTGCGCCGCTCGCGGGGAGCGGTGGCCCGACCGGTGTCGGTCGCGTGCTTGATGACGGCCTCGAGGTGCAGCTCCACGATCGATTCGAGCATGGCGGCGAAGACGGCGATCGTCTGGTTCCCCGCGAGCTCCAGCACCTGCTCGTGGAAGTGCGCGGACGAGTGCGCGAAGGCCGGCGGGTCGTCGAGCGTCGCCTCCTCGTCGGCGAGCGCCTGCGCGAGCGCCGTGAGGGCGTTCGCGTCGGCGCGCTCGGCGATCATCCGCGCGGCCGGTGGTTCGAACACGAGACGGGCCTCGTGCACGTCTCCGAGGGTGACCCCTCGATACTGGAGGAGGAGACCCGTGTAGCGCGCCGCCACGTCGCCGCTCGGGGCGTGGACCCGCGCACCTCCCCGCGAGCCGCGACGGATGCTGATCAGCGACTCCGACTCGAGCACTCGGAACGCCTCGCGGAGGGTGGGTCGTGAGACGCCGAACTCGGACATCAGCGCCGCCTCGGGCGGCAGGGCGTCCCCCTCTTTGAGCTCGCCACGGACGATCTGACGTCGAAGCTGGGACGCCACGAGCTCGGCAGTCTTGGGAACGCGCACGCGCTCGGTCGCGACCATCGATGGCGACGCTATCCGCCTGGGGTCCGCCATCGCCGGACTACTCGCTCATCGCCGCGAGGGCGTGGTCGCGCGTCGTGGGCCGGTGGACCTTGCCGGCATCGTTGCGTGGGAGGGCCGAGACTCGGACGTACGCCCGAGGGGCCTGGTACGGCTCGAGGTGCTCACGGGACCAGGCGTCCAGCTCGTCGTCGGAGACGGCGGTGCCGTCCCGCTCGACGATCACGGCCACGGGGATCTGCCCCAGGCGCCGATCGGGTGCGCCGACGACGGCAGCCTCCTGGATGGCCGGGTGGCGTTCGAGCACGTGCTCGATGGCGAGGGGAGCGATGTTGAAGCCGCCGCAGATGATCGTGTCGTCGGCCCGCCCGAGCACCCACACGAATCCGTCCTCGTCGACCCGTGCGATGTCGCCCGTGCGGTGCCAGGACTCGTGTCCTCGCACGCCACGCAGCCAGAGCTCACCGGATGCACCCACCGGGAGACCACCGGCCTCCGGATCGGCGCCCGGATCGACGATGCGTACGGCGAGGCCGGGGTGCGGGCGGCCGACGGATCCGCGCTTGGCGACTCCGAAGTCGTTCCACTCCTGTGGACTCCACCCGATCACCTCGCCGCCGGTCTCGGTCTGACCGTAGGCCTGCATCACCATCACGCCGAAGCGGTCGCTGAAGGCGCCCGCCAGTTCGGGCGAGAGGGGCGCCGACCCCGAGCGGACGAACCGCAGCGTCGCGAGGTCGGTGGGGTCCAGGTCGCTGTCGAGCAGCATGGCCACCGCGGTCGGGTTGAGCGCGAGTGACGTGATGCCGTGCGCCTTGACGATGGCCGCCGCCTCGCTGGGCTCGAACTTCGCCATGAGTGCGACGCGTCGCCCGGTCAGGATCGTGATGAGCAAGGGCACGAGGCCGGACAGGTGGGCGAGCGGGAAGCACACGATGGTGACGTCGTCGCGCAGTCCGGTGCGACCCTTGTTGCCCGCCTTGCTGCGCGTCCCCGTGAGGCTCGCGTCGATCGACTCGTACGTGACGGGCACCCGCTTGGGCGGTCCGGTGGTGCCGGCCGTCCCGACGAGCGATGCCACCCCGTCGCGCGTGGGTGCGTCGGCGTCGCCGTGCTCGACCCGCCAGGTGAGGTCGGCCGGGTCGGTCGACCCCGGTCGGATGACCGCACCGACCGCGCCGATCGTGGCGAGGTCGGCGTCGGCGCGTCGGGGCGAGAGTGGGACGAGGCAGGCCCGGCGGAACAGCACGGCCAGGATCGCGACGACGCCCCCGGGTGTGTTGGGGAGCACCGCGGCCACGAGGGTGCCCGGGCCCACGCCGGCCCCGGCGAGGTCACGGTCGAGGAGCTCGACCGCCCGGCTCAGCTCGGCGTAGGTGAACCACCGACCCTCGAACACCAGGGCTCGGGCGATGGGGTCGATGCGGAGGATGTCGCCGATGACGCCGACGAAGTCCACGCGCCCGGCTCCTCTCTCCTGCACCTGCTTCCTGCACGTACTCGGGCTTCGGTCGGCCCGGTGCAGGCCGCCGTGCCGCGATTTATCATACTTGGTGAGACGAATGGCGCCGAGTCCCGGGCGCCGAAGCGTCGCAGACGGGGGGTGACGTGCACTTCTGGCTGTGGCTCAACATCGGGCTCACGGTGGTCCTGTTCACGGTCACCCTGGTGTTCCTGGTCCGGCGAGCCCGTCGCGAGCACCGGATGACCCCGGAGCTGGCCCTGTACCTCGCCACGCTCTCGCTGGGCTGGATGGAGGCCGTGATCGACTGGGGCGCCTTCGTCTACTACTCGCCCGAATGGCCCCACTTCCCGACGGGCGTCCCCGTGGTGCGGCTCATCCCGATCCTCCCGCTACACATCCCCCTCTGCTACACGTGGTTCTTCTTCGGTGGTGCCTGGCTCGCGGTACGCCTCGCCCGCGCGCTCGTACAGCGCTTCCCGGGATGGCGGATGGGCCCGACCCTCCTCCTCACCGGGTTCGGGGTGGGCTTCCTCCTCGATTTCGCGGTCGAGAACTTCTTCATCACCGTCGGTGGTCTGTGGACGTACACCCAGACCTGGGCCCCGCTGACGCTGCGCGCGGGCACCGACACCCAGTGGCCCGTCTACATGGGCTTCGCGATGGCCCTGACGATCGCGCCCCTCGCCTACCTGTTGGGCACCCGGGACGATCGAGGGGAGGACCTCCTGCAGAACCTCGTCGACCGGGCGACCGGAGCCCGCGTGCGGGCACCGGCGACCGCGCCGGCGGGCCTGGCCATGGCCGGTGTCGGTGCGCCGACGCCTGGCGCGTGAGCCGCGCGTGCAGGAGCGTCCCGCGACAGCGGTGCGTCGCCAGCACTGGGTGCTGTACCTGCTGTCCTGGGTCGTCGTGGTCCACATCATCTACGGAGCGGTGTCGCTGGGCTACGCGGCGCTGCGGTGGAGTGGCGTGCAGACGTCGGTGAGCACGGTCAAGCCGTACCCGAACGGCAAGGCCTGGTTCGACGACGACGTGACGAGACCGGACGACCCGACCCTGAACCGCGCTCCGATCCAGAAGGCGATCGACGCCGGACTCGAGCCGTGAGCAGCGAACCGGTCGGATCTGGAACCGTCGATGTCCGCGCGCTCGTCGACGCCGCTCGTGCAGAGCAGCAGTCGTGGGGTGCCCTGACCCACTCGGAACGAGGTGCGCACCTCGTGCAGGTCCGTCGTGGCCTGGCCCGACGGGCGCACGACATCGCAGCCATCACCGCGCGCGAGACAGGGAAGCCGCTGACCGACGCGCTCTACGAGGTGCTCGCCTCGTGCGCGATGTTGAGCTACGTCGCCCACGCGGCGCCGAAGGTGCTGCGCGACCAACGAGTGCGGACCTGGCCCGTCGTGGCCAAGCGCGCACACATCCGGTACGCGCCGCTGGGAGTGATCGGCGTCATCTCGCCGTGGAACTACCCGGTCGGGATCCCGTTCCAGGTGCTCCCGTTCGCGCTGGCCGCCGGCAACACGGTGGTGTTCAAGCCGTCCGAGCTGACGCCCGGCACCGGAGCGCTGCTCGCGGAGGTCATCAACGAGGCCGGCCGACCGCTCGTCCAGCTCGCCGCAGGCGACGGCCGGGTCGGCGAGGCGCTGATCCATGCCGGCATCGACAAGCTCGCGTTCACGGGGAGCACCGGCACGGCCCGACGGATCCTCGCGGCCGCGGCGGAGGAGCTCCTCCCGACCGTGGTCGAGCTGGGCGGCAAGGACGCGATGATCGTGTGCGCGGACGCCGACATCGAGGAGGCCGCCCGCGCTGCGGTGGGTGCTGCGTTCTCGAACGCCGGTCAGACCTGCATGGCCTCCGAGCGTGCGCTCGTGGTCGACGAGCGCTACGAGGAGTTCGTCGATCGCGTGGTCGACCTCACTCGAGGATTGCGCGTCGGGGCAGGTGCGGGCGACAACGTCGGTTCGATGACTCGGGGGTCTCAGATCGGCATCGTCGAGGACCGGCTCGCCGATGCCATCGCCCGCGGCGCGCGCGTGGTCGTCGGGGGACGTCGGAGTCCCGCGGGTGAGCAGTTCTTCGACCCCACCGTGGTGCTCGACGCTCCGCTCGACTCGCCGATCATCGTCGAGGAGAACTTCGCCCCGGTCCTGTGCATCGTCCGCGTCGACGACGAAGATGCGGCCGTGGAGCTCGCCAACGCATCGGACTACGGCCTCAACGGGAGCGTCTTCACGTCGGACCGAGCGCGTGCCGAGCGCGTGCTCGCGCGGCTCGAGGTCGGGGGCGTCAACGTCAACGACGCCATGGTCGGCGCGGCGGTCCCGGCGCTTCCGTTCGGGGGGACGAAGCAGTCGGGGTTCGGGCGCCTCCAGGGCGCGGAAGGGCTGCGAGAGTTCTCGCGAGCGACATCGGTCGTGGAGCCGGTCTCGATGCGCATGCCGAGCCTGGCCGGCCTCATGTTCACCGCGCGCCGACCTTCGCCTCGCCTGCTCGAGCGCGCGATCCGCCTGCTCTACGGACGCTGACCGGCGAGCGCTCGGGGTTCCGACGGGCGGGACGGCGCCGGCCCCGGGATGCGGGGCGTCGGGATCACCGGCGTCGGTTCGGGGTCGCGCCCCCGCATCCGGCGCACCGTCTGCACGACGAGGCCGAAGAGGAAGGCGGCGAGGATGCAGCACGGCACCCGAGCAGTCTACGCCCGGGGCGGCACCGGAGAAACCTGCATAGGATACGACTGATTCGAGCACTTGCCGGACCTGACCCCGGGGGAGGCCACCATGGCGCTGGACTCGATCCCACGGTCCGACGAGCACGCGTCCTACCTGATCCCGGAACGAACCCGACCTGCACGGACCACTCGTCGCAGCGCGCCTCCGCCGGACCATGGTCGGATTCGGGGTGGTGTGGCTGCTCGGACTCGGCCTCGTCGTCCTCGACGCGGCTCCCGGGTGGAAGGCATTCGGGCTCGGGCTGCTGCTGCCCGGCGGCGGATTCCTCTACACGTCCGACCCGATCTTCGTCGCGCTGACGCTCGTGCTCTTCGCGATCGCCTTCGTCGCCTGGTTCGGCGCCGGCAACATCCTCGCTCCGCCGATCGTGTGGGTCGGAGCAGCCGGACTCGCAGTCCTCCGTGTGCACACCGGCGTGTGGGAGTGGACGGAGTGGTTCGTGCCGGGGCTGTTGGGCGGGATGCTCGTGCTCGGACTCATCGGACAGCGCGTCACCTTTCGTGCCGCGAGGCAGCGCGGCCGGGATCGCAACGGCTACCTCGCGGCGCTCGCCGCGGCTCCGGCGCGGCCGGCCGCCACGAGACCCGAGATCGCCGAGTCCTCCGCCGAGGACCTTGCCGCCGCGCGCTCGACCCTGGACCTCGCCCTCCAGCCGGTCGACGAGTTCGAGGGATACGACTGGATCGACCAGTTCCAGACCTCCGCGGTGCGCTACCAGCTCAACTTCCAGCACTACGCCCTCGCGCTGATGCACGCGAACCGCACACCCGCGTTCACCGGGTACCTGGCCCAAGCGCAGCGCAACCTCATCGAGAAGATGACGAACCGGCGAGTGTGGGGATTCTGGAAGTGGGAGAACCTCTGGGGCAACCTCGATGCCAACCCCGACCCGATCCGCCGCGACGACATCATGGTGTCGGGCTACCTCGGCGTGATGCTCGGCGCATACGAGTCGAACACGCGCGATCAGCGGCTACGACGCGCCCGCGTCGTTGACCTTCCGGTGGAACCAGCGACGCGCGTTCGAGTACGACTTCCACAGCATCGCGGAGGCGGTACATCGCAACTTCGTCAAGTCACCGTTCGGCATGTTCCCCTGCGAACCGAACTGGATCTACTCGGCTTGCAACACCTTCGGGATGAACACGCTGCTGCTGCACGACCGTCTGCACGGCTCGACCTTCGCGCCGGAGGTGGCCGAGAAGTACCGGCACTCGATCGATGTCGAGTTCCTCACTGCCGACGGACGGATCACCGCGATCCGCTCGAGTCGGCTGGGCCTGACGATCCCGATGCTCACCTCGACGATGGCCGACGCGGGGATGGCGTTGTTCCTGAGTCCGAGCATGCCCGACATCGCCCTGCGTACGTGGACGTTGGTGCGCACGGAGTTCGTCACGATCAACGACGACGGGACGCCGCACCTCGAGCTCCGAGGCTGGGACAAGCTCGACGTCGGCAACTACCGCCGCTCCGACGTGTCGCCGCACGGGATCGTGATGGCCGCGGCCCGTGAGATGGGTGATGACGACGTCTACGACGCGCTCAAGGGATCGGCCGACGCGGACTTCGACCCGGCCACGGTCGACGGCGTGCGGCGCTACACGCGGCGCGTCGACCCAGGCGAACGCGATGCTGTTGCTGGCTCGTTTCGGGCGCCGCGGCGGGTTCCACGATCTCGTCAACCGCGGGCCCGACCCGACACACCTCGACGGTCCGCGGTTGGCCGAGGTCCCGTATCCCGATGTGCTCGTCGCCCGGGCAGCGAGCGACGGCACCGCGCTCGAGCTGGTGCTCCGGCCGGGGGCGGGCGGCGGCCGGTGCTCCCTGCAGCTCGACGGTCTCCGCTCCGGAGCTCGCTACCGAGCTCGGGGGGCGGTGGCGCCGTCGTTCGACGCGGATGAGTCCGGTCGCGCAGTCGTGCAGGTCGATCTCTCGGACCGCCTCGAGGTTCGCGTCGCGCCGGCGGAGTAGCGGCGTCACACCTCGCCGCGCCGGCCCGCGGTCGCGCAGGAGGCGAGGCAGTACAGGAGAGAGGTCACGGGATGCAGCCTGCCACCGCACTGATCACGGGCGCGGGGAGCGGCATGGGCCAGCTCGCGGCGTGGCACCTCGCGGAGCGCGGTGTCGCGGTCGCCGCACTCGACGTCGACGAAGCGGGCCTGGCGACGACGTCGGCACGGAGCGACCTGATCAGCACCTACGTCTGTGACGTGACGGACTCGGCCGGGGTGCAGCACACGGTCGCCGACATCACGCGGGCCCTTGGACCGCTCGATCGGGTCATGAACGTCGCGGGGCTGGCCCGGGTCGGCCCGCTCGCCGAGCAGAGCCCGGAGGAGATCCTGCGGCTCATGCAGGTGAACTACGGCGGCACGGTGATCGTGACCGCAGCGACGCTCCCGGGCATGCTCGAGCGTGGGCGGGGTCAGCTGGTCAACTTCGCCTCGCTCGCCGGGTGGATCCCCCAGCCGAAGATGGGCGCGTACTGCGCAACGAAGTTCGCGGTCGTCGCGTACAGCGAGGCGCTCTGGATGGAGAACCGCGGCCGCGGGGTGACGTTCGCCTGCGTGTGTCCTCCGGCCGTACGGACACCGATGCTCCCCGAGTTCTTCCACGAAGCCGACGCACAGAGGCGCGCGATGCCGATCGAGGCGCAGAGCGTCATCGTCGCCGTCGAGCGCTGCTTGGACAAGGACCGCTTCCTCGTCCTCCCCACCGCGGGCGCCAAGGGGCTCTGGAGGATCCGGCGTCACACGCCGCGGCTCCTGCGGCGCGTGCTCGGGATGAAGCGGTTCGACCTGATCTGATCGTTCAGGGCTCCGAGCCACCGAGTCGTTCGCGCAGGCGAACAACCTCCCGCAGCAGTCGGTCGTTCTCCGCTCGGAGCTGCACGAGCTCGTCGCCGCCGTCCCCGTGTGCGTCCGCGGCCTCGACCAGCGCGATGCGGGTGGGCCGGCCGCGGGTGCCGACCCGATCCACTCGGGCAAGCCCGGCGTCGACGAGCCGCCCGAGCGCGCGGCTGACGCTCGGTGCACCGACGTCGAGCTCCCGAGCCACTTCCACGAGGGGGTGTTCGACGACACCGCCACGGGAGAGGTCATTGAGGTGCACCAGCAGGCGGTCGGCCAGGGCCGGTCGGACCGCGCGCTCTCGCTCGGTGCTCAGCGGCTCGCGCGAGAGCACCCGCAGTCGGCTCGGATGCGCGCCGTGGCCCCGTCGGAGGACCTCGATGCGTTCCGCGTCGCGCAGGGCTCGGACGGCCCGGGAGACCTGAGTCGGGGAGAGTCCCAGGTCCGCGCCGAGCTGGTGGAAGAACCCCTCGTAGATACCCTCGTGGGCGTGGTGCACGATGAGCTCGAGGACCGCGCTCGCGCTGTTCGGCGAGGGGCCGTCGTCCTTCTCGACCGGGGCGGGCTCGATCGGGGCGGGCTCGATCGGGGCAGGCATCGTCATTCGTCCACCAGGCCCCAGCGCGTGAGGATCGTGGTGAGCAGCGACTCCCCGCCGGGCTCGATGGCGTCCGTCGGCCGCGCGCGCGAGACACGGAACGCCTGGAGGAACGACGGCGCGGCATACCGCAGCTCTCGGAACTCCTCCGACGCCGCGAACCGGTCGATCTGCGGAGGTGTGCCCTCGAGCACGATGATCGCGGCTCGTTCGACGAGATCCCCGTCTTCGAGCCCGTACCATCGGAATGCCTCGAGTCGTTGCTCCGACAGCGCCTGCTCGACCGAAACCAGGAAGGTGTTGACGAGCTCGAACGCACGGGCCTCGCGACCGATCGACGGGTGGCCGAGCTCGAGCACGATCCCTCCGCTCACGCAGACGACGTTAGCGTGAGCATCCGCGCGCAGCCGACGGACGGCTCCGGTCCGCTCGTGCGTCAGGCGTCCGCGGCTGTCCGCTCACGATCGAAGCTGGCGAGGAGATCGTGGTGCAGCTCCATCCAGATGTCGTGGTAGGACTCGTTCAGCGGCGCGGTGAAGCGACGCACGTCGCCGGAGCGGACCGCGGCCTCGGCCTCGGCGAGTCGATCGGCATACCGATCCAGCCGCGCATCACCGACCTCGCCGAGCATCGCGTACGTCGTGTCGTGCACGGCCGCGAGGCGTTCGACGATCGCCGCGTCGTAGGCCGCGTCGGTGTGGTCGTTGGGCACGGGTTCCCCCGGTCCCTCGACGATCTGCCATGCCGCGCAGAGCTCCTTGAACTGCGCGTTGACCTCCTCGAAGCGGCCGTACCAGGCTGCGAGCTCGTCGCGTCGGGTGCGGAGGCCGTCCGCCGCCAGGGCGGTCTTGTCGGCTTCCCGGCCCGACGCCGTCGGCGCGAACCCGCTCAGCCGGCCGGTCCGTTCGACCACCAGGTCCTCGGCGAGGAGCGTCGCCAACGCCTCGTCGACCTCGTCGCGTGGGAGGCCGCTGCACCGCTCGAGTGCCTCGGCGTCGGCCAGACCCTTGATGACGAGATGGTGGAGCACGAGCTCGGGTGCGGTGGTCACTGAGTCCGCTCTCCTGGACGCTGGGACGCCCGCGCGACGTTGCACCGCGGCACGGCGCCGGACCTGCGCCGTCTGAATAGTATACGAGGTAAGTTGATTATGGACACCACGCCGCGGCCCTGCATCGTCCTCCGGCCGGCCGTCACGCGCACGGGCGGCCGCTGCTGATGCGCGGGCCGTCCGCGTGACCGACCGAGCACGACCCGGGGCCCACGCGGGCCCAGCCCCGGACCGGCTGGTGTATCCGTTCGACCATCCCCACGCCGAGCCGCGTGCGCTCGTGGATCTGCTCGGAGGAAAGGGCGCCAACCTCGCCGAGATGACGTCGGTCCTCGCGCTGCCGGTCCCCCCGGGGTTCACCATCACCACCGCGGCCTGCCGCACCTACCGAACCGAGGGGTGGCCGGCCGGACTCGACGCGGAGGTCGCGACCGCGCTCGAGGACCTCGAGACGACCGTCGGACGCCGGTTCGGCGACGCCGACGATCCGCTCCTGGTGAGCGTCCGATCGGGAGCGGCGCGATCGATGCCCGGCATGCTCGACACCGTCCTCGACCTCGGCCTCACCTCCGCGACCGTCCGCGGGTTCGGGCGCCACGTGGGGGAGCGGTGCGCGATGGACTCGTACCGACGCTTCATCACGATGTACGGGGAGGTCGTGCTCGGCCTCGATCCCGCGCCGTTCCGGCGGATCGAAGCCGAGGCCGTGCGCACGCGCGGATCGGCCTGATGTCCCGGCGCTCGGCCCAAGCGAGCTCGCAGCGCTGTGCGCCGACCTCCTCGGGCATCTCGAGACGGCCTCGGGCCGACCCCTGCCCGAGCCGCGGGAACAGCTGCGCGCGGCGATCGAGGCCGTGTTCGCATCCTGGGACGGAGAGCGGGCCCGCGCGTACCGACGACACGATGCGATCGCGGACGACCTCGGGACGGCCGCGAACGTGCAGTGCATGGTCTTCGGGAACCGCGACGAGCGCTCGGGGACGGGAGTGGCCTTCAGTCGCAACCCCGCGACGGGTGAACCGGGTGCCTACGGCGACTTCCTGGTGCAGGCGCAGGGTCAGGACGTCGTCGACGGCGAGAGCCGGACCGAGGACCTCGACGACCTGCAGCGCCGGTTTCCCGAGGCCCACGCCGAGTTCCTCGAGATCCTGGACCGGCTCGAGGCGCACTACCAGGACCTCTGCGAGACGGAGTTCACGATCGAGTCCGGTCGGCTGTGGATGCTCCAGATCCGGGTGGGCAAGCGCACGGCGGCCGCGGCGGTCCGGACCGCGGTCGACATGGTCGAGCAGGACTCGTGGCAGATCAGCCGAGCCGAGGCGGTCAGGCGCGTGCGACCCGAACATCTCGAGCACCTGGCCCGGGGCACGCTCGGCGGCGGTGAGGTGCTCGCGACCGGTCTTCCCGCTTCGCCCGGTGCCGCCACCGGTCGGGTGTGCCTGTCCGCCGACGCATGCGTGGAAGCCGTCGATCGGGGCGAACAGGTGCTCCTCGTTCGGGCGGACACCTCACCAGAGGATGTGCGCGGCATGCAGGTCGCGGAAGGGATCCTGACGGCGCGGGGTGGGCTGGTGAGCCATGCCGCGGTGGTCGCACGCGGTTGGGGGATCCCGGCGGTGGTCGGTGCCGAAGCGCTGGTGTTCGACGGCGACGAGGTCAGGATCGGCGGTGTCGTCGTGTGTGAAGGCGACGTGCTGTCGATCGACGGCACGACGGGCGACGTTCGGCTCGGCGCGGAGGCGTCGGTCGAAGCCGCAGCGCTCCCGCGGCTGGAGACGTTGCTCGGTTGGGCTGACGAGCTCTCCGGCGAGGACCCTGAGGGCCGATCGCCACCCGAGCGGCTGGTCGCGGCCCATGCTGCGCTGGATCGACACTCGACCTGAGGCGGTCGCCCGACCGGCGACGGGGGTCACCTCGGTCCGGTGGGGCGTGGCGTCGGGGACTCCGCGCCACCGCCGGCGAGCACCTCGAGCGCATCGAGCTCGGCCTTCGTGCCGATCGCGATCAGGATCTGGCCCGCCTCGAGCACGAGCTCCGGGCCGGGGTTGGTCAGGAACGCACCGTCACGTTGGCGGAGCGCGAGCACCAGGGCGCCCGTCTGGTCACGCACCTGTGCCTCCCGGATGCTGCGCCCGGCGAGGGGAGAGCTCGGCGGCACCGTGATCTCCTCGAGCCGGAACTCGATCTCGCGATCTCGCATCACGACGTCGAGGAACTCCGTGACGTGTGGCTGGAGCAG
Organism: uncultured Acidimicrobiia bacterium; assembly: GCA_963809885.1. GTDB lineage: Bacteria > Actinomycetota > Acidimicrobiia > IMCC26256 > PALSA-555 > JALHSW01. The sequence goes on from CAWELA010000003.1 coordinate 406,132, forward strand.
GAAGGCCGCGGCACGCGCTCCACCGATGCTCTGTGGGTTGACCACCCGGTCGGCGCCCGCGCGTTGCATCTTGTCCTCGTTCTCCTCGACGCGGACGCGCGACACGATGAAGAGGTCGGGGTTCGCGGTCCGGGCGTTCAACGTGACGAAGAGGTTCCCGGCGTCGCTCTCGAGGGCCGCGACCAGCGCTCGCGCCCGGGAGACGCCGGCGTGCTCGAGCACCGCGTCGTCGGTGGCGTCCCCGAGGACGGCGGCCTCGGTCGTCTGCTCGATCCTCGTCGGGTCCAGGTCGATGACGACATGCTCCTGATCCGCCGAAACGAGCTCGCGCGCGATGGCGCGCCCCACTCGCCCCCAGCCGCAGATGATGACGTGGTCGTGCATGCGGTCGATCCGACGGTCCATCCGTTGCCTCCTGAACACACCCCTGAGCTGTCCTTCGAGCAAGGTCTCGATGAGCACGCCGAGCGTGTACAGCGCGGTCCCCACTCCGAGGAGGATGAGCACGATCGTGAAGACCTTGGCGCCGTCCGTCAACGGTTCGACTTCGCGGAAGCCCACGGTCGTGACCGTCGTCACGGTCTGGTAGAGCGCGTTGAGCAGGCTGAAGCCGAACGCGACGTAGCCGACCGTGCCGAGCGCCATGACCGCGACGAGCGTCGTGACCCCGAGTCGCACCCGCCGCCAGTCGGTCATCGCGCGTGCACGCTACCGATGGCGTGGCCCGGGCCCCGATTTCTTCCGCTTCCGGCAATCCGATAGGGTACTTAGCACCTAATTACCAGGAGTGACCGGACACCCGTCCGGCATCGACCTGGAGGTACGTCCATGAACCACCGGAATCCAGCACGCATCCTGGGGGTCGCGGCGCTCAGCGTCGCGGTCGGCGTCTCGGCGCTCGGCGGCACCGCGCTCGCGGCCGCCGGGTCGAGCGCGCCTGCTGCGTTCGCCACCGCCGCCGAGAAGAAGCCCAAGACCGTCATCGCCGTGGCCAAGACCAGCGACGACTTCTCCACGCTGGTCACGGCGATCGGCGCCGCGGACCTCGTCAAGACGCTGAAGGGCAAGGGCCCGTTCACGGTCTTCGCTCCGACGAACGAGGCGTTCGCCGGGATCCCCGAGGCCGATCTCAGCTCGCTCCTCGAGGACCCCGAAGCACTGGGCAACATCCTCACGTACCACGTCGTGGAGGGCCGGATCCGCGCGAAGGATCTCCAGCCCGGTGAGCAGGTCGTCACGACCGTGCAGGGCGAGGACCTCACGGTCACCGTCAACGACGACGGCACGGCCACGATCACGGACGCCGCGGGCAACGTGGTGAACATCACCGCAACCGACCTCAAGGCCAAGAACGGCATCGTGCACGTGATCGACGGCGTGCTGGCGCCGCCGGCCTGACGGATCGCGGTGTGGGAGGGGGCTCCCGACGCCCCCGCCGCCCACCCCCTCCCACACCGCTTCCCTCGGCGCCGAGGAATGTTCGTGAGACCATCGCCATCGGGGAGAGCACAGGGAACGTGAGGAAGCTCATGGAGCATCCAGCGTCGATCAGCCTGACGGCGGTCGCGGAGGAGCTCGGCGTCCACTACATGACCGCCTACCGCTACGTGCGCACGGGCCGCCTGCCCGCGACCCGTGACGGCGCGCAGTGGCGGGTCGACCGGGCCGATCTCGATCGCTTTCGTCTCGCGCCGTCCGAACCGGCGGCGCGTGGTACGCGCGCGGAGGCCCGTGCCCGCCTCGAGCGGCGCCTGATCGCGGGTGATGTCGTGGGCTCGTGGAGCATCGTCGAGCGAACGCTCGCGGCCGGCGCCACCCCCACCGAGATCCACCTGGAGCTGATCGCTCCGTCGCTTCGGTCCATCGGCGAGCGATGGGCCGCGGGCGAGATCACGGTCGCCGACGAGCATCGAGCGACGGTGGTCGCGCAGCGGGTGATCGGGCGGCTCGGTCCCCAGTTCTCCCACCGCGGTCGGACCCGCGGCACAGTCGTCGTCGGGGCTCCCGCGGGCGAGGCCCACGCGCTGCCGTCGGCGATCCTCTCGGACGTGCTGCGCGACGCGCGCTTCGGCGTCGTCGACCTCGGCGCCGACACACCCCCACAGAGCTTCGCCGGCGCTGCACGCGACGCCGACCGCCTGGTGGCAGTGTGCATCGGGGCGTCGAGCTCCGGGCACGACCGTGCACTGCGCGCGGCGATCGAGGCCGTCAAGGGTGCCGCCGCCCCCGCGCCGGTGCTCGTCGGCGGCGGTGCCGTCGCTGATGCCGCGCGGGCACGACGTCTCGGTGCCGACGGCTGGACCGGCGCCGACGCTCGAGCCGCCCTCGCGGCGATCGAGGGGATCGCACCGCCCGTCCGACCACCACGGAAGCGCTGATCATGCGACTCGCCCTCCGGGAGATGCGCCGCGCCAAGGTGCGGTTCGGGATGCTCATGGGAGCCGTCGGGCTGCTCGTCTTCCTGATCCTCTTCCAGCAGACCCTGCTGACGACCCTGCTGAGCTTCTTCTCGGGCGCGCTCGAGCACCAGTCGGCCCAGGTCGTCGTGTACAGCGACGAGGCGCGCAAGAACCTCGAGGGCAGCGTCATCGCGCCCGAACAGGTCGCGCAGACCGCCGCGGTCCGCGGCGTCGCACGCGCCGAGCCGCTCGGCCAGGGCACCTTCACGATCCGTACCTCCGACGAGACGCTCGACGCCTCCCTCTTCGGCTACGTGCTCGGCGGTCCCGGCGAGCCGACCCGCCTCGAGGACGGTCGACTCCCGCGGCGCGCCGGCGAGGGCGTCGCGAGCGACATCGACGCGGATCGAGGGCTCGAGATCGGCGAGCGCGTGCAGGTGCTCGGCCCCGAGGGCACCGCGCCGATTCGCATCGTCGGGCTGGCGTCGAAGAGTCGCTTCAGCGTGAGCCCGACGATCTTCACCTCGTACCGCACCTTCGAAGCCGCCTCGCGGGTCCAGAGCCCGGACGCCACCGTCATCCTGCCGTCGATCGTCGCGGTGGCACCGAAGCCCGGGGTCGATCCGGGGGCACTGGCCGGCCGCATCACGCGCCAGGTGGCGGGCGTCGAGGCGCTCGATCGCGCGACCGCGGTCGACTCGCTCCCCGGGGTCTCGGGGGTCACGACATCGTTCACGATCATCCTCACCCTCGCCTTCGTCGTGGTCACCCTGGTCGTGGGGATCTTCTTCGTGATCCTCACCGTCCAGAAGGCGAGGGCGCTCACCCTCCTGCGAGCGATCGGCGCCGACGCCGGCTTCCTCACCCGCGCGCTGCTGGTGCAGGTCGTCGCCGTCGTCCTCGGCGGGATCGTCGTCGGTGCTGCGCTCCTGGCGCTCGCGGCGACGGCTTCGAGCCCGAACTTCCCGATCTCGTTCGAGGTCTCGACCGTGCTCAGCCGCGGCGGCGCAGTCGCGGTGCTCGCCGTGATCGCGTCACTCGCCGCGATCCGCCGCGTGCTGCGCATCGATCCGGCCGAGGCGACGGTGTCGACGGGAGCGGCGCGATGAGGCTCGCACTCCGGGAGCTGCGCCGCAGCGCGCGACGATTCGTTCCGACGACGGCCGCGCTCGCGCTCCTCGTGATGCTGCTGCTGTTCCTCGGTGGCCTGCTCGACGGCCTGTACCTCGGATCGACCGGCGCGCTGCGCGCGCGCAGGACGCCGACCTGGTGGTCTACTCCGAGTCCAGCCGTGACTCCGTCATCCGGTCGCGGATCGATCCCGAGCTGCGCGCCACGATCGAGGCGGTCCCCGGGGTCCGGCGGACCTACGGGCTCGGCTTCGCGCTCGTCGGCGCCCGCGTGCCGGGGGAGAGCGAGATCGCCGACGCCGCCGTCGCCGGCTACCAGGGTGCGGTGTCGGGCGTCCCGGCGCCGCCTCCCCCCGGTGAGGCGTGGGCCGACTCGCAGCTCGAAGCGTCCGGCGTGGACGTGGGTGACGAGCTGTTGCTCGGTCCCGAACGCGTGCCCCTGAAGGTGCGCGGCTTCGTCGACGACACGAACTTCCTGCAGCAGGGCGGCCTCTGGGTCGACCCGGACACCTGGCGCGAAGTGCTGAACCGATCGCGCCCGGGGTCCGCCGTGGGCGCCGGCACGTTCCAGGTTCTCACCGTGCGCGTCGCCCCGGGTGTGGACCCGGAGCAGGTGGCCCGGCGCATCGACGCCGCGAGCTCCGGGGCGACGAACGCCCTGACCACCGACGAGTCGGTCCTGGCCCTGCCCGGGATCAAGGAGCAGAACGCCACGTTCACGCAGATCATCTCGGTCACCTTCCTCGTTGCCGGCTTGGTCGTCGCGTTGTTCTTCGCGCTCCTCACGCTCGAACGCATCGGGATCTTCGCCGTGCTCAAGGCGATCGGGGCCTCGTCGCGGCAGCTGATCGCGAGCCTGATCACCCAGGCCCTGGTGGTCTCCGGCGTCGCGTTCGCGCTCGGCGGGGCGGTCGCGTACCTGTTGTCGTTGGCGATCCCGCCGCAAGTACCCCTGCAGCTGACGGTGTCGCGTGCGATGTTCGTCGCCGCCGGAGTGGTGCTCATGGCACTGCTCGGTGGCGCGATCTCGTTGCGCCGCATCGTGAAGGTCGACCCGGCGTCGGTCATCGGCGCCGGCGTCTGAATGAGAAGGAGCCTCCCGTGCCTGCCCTCGAGCTGACCGACGTCCGCAAGGTGTACGAGCAAGGCGACGCCGAGATCGTCGCGCTCGACCACGCCACCATCACCGTCGGCGACGACGAGATCGTCGCCCTGGTGGGCCCGTCCGGGTCGGGGAAGACGACGCTGCTCTCGATCGCGGGCGGCCTGCTCTCACCGACCGCGGGCTCGGTCGTCGTGGGCGAGCACGACATCACCGAGTACCGCGCCAAGGAGCTGACACGCTTCCGGCGCGACGAGGTCGGCTTCGTGTTCCAGGCGGTGAACCTCGTGCCGTTCCTCACCGCGCGCGAGAACATCATGGTTGCAGCCGAGCTCGCCGGTCGGCGCCGCGAGGGGAGACGCGCGAGCGCGCCGACCGACTGCTCGGCGAGCTCGGTCTGGCGGAGCGGGCGACGAACCTCCCGGCGCAGCTCTCCGGTGGCGAGCGCCAACGCGTGGCGATCGGTCGTGCGCTGATGAACGAACCCAAGCTCATCCTGGTCGACGAGCCGACGAGCGCGCTCGACACGAAGCTCGGGGAGCAGGTGATGCGCTTGATCGTGGACGAGGTGAAGCGCCGGGGCACTGCTGCAGTCGTGGTCACGCACGACTCCCGCATGACCCACTACTGCGACCGGGTGCTCGAGATCACCGACGGGCAGCTCCACGCCGCCTGATCGCCCGCGTCGCCTTCGTCGATCGTCCCCGTGGGTATGGCACCCTGCGCGTGGAAGGCATCGATGTGTCGACGTCGGCTGCGGGGAGCGCGCTCGAGCATCTCGTCGCTGTCGACCACGTAGCCGGCGGCCCGGGCCGCGTCGACCGGTCCCGGGTCGAACGCGGACCAGCGCAGCGGCATCTGCGCTCGGTACGGATCCATCTGCTCCGCGGCGATGGGGTGCATCCGGCGGTCTGCGAACTCGTGCAGACACCCGACGTGGCGTAGTGCACGTGTGTGGCGATGCAGACCACCGGGCGGTCGAGGAGATCACAGCTCCTGCACGACCGATGCGACGCCGACGCTCGCGTCGATCACCAGATCGCGACCTTCATGACCCCTGGAGCGCACCGAGGAACTCTGTCCAACGCGGTCGATCGACGAAGCCATAGTGGCCGGCACCGGGCCAGATGTGGCCCGTCCCTTTCGGAAGGCGCTCGGCAACGCGCGCGGGCATCTCGGGGGAGATGATGTCGTCGGCGTCGCCGTAGAAGACCTCGAAGGGCTGTTGCACGTCCTCGAGCTCGAAGCCCCAGTTCCAGATGGCGAGGGTCATCTCGTAGACGCCTTCCTCGTCCTGGACCATGCCCGCGGTGAAGTTCTCCTCGAACATCTCGCGCTGGGCAGGGTCGGCGAGGAACGTGTCGGCGTCGGAGGCGTCGTCCTCGGCCATCGACTCGACGAAGCTGCCGATGTCCTTCTTCGCCTTCTTGATGTCGGCCTTGTAGGCCCACCTGATGATGTGGTGGAAGTGCCGCAGCTTCACGATGAGCTTGAGGTCCTTCATCACCATCATCTTGGCGAAGCCGTCCTCGTCCATCGGCCCGACCGGGGACGCCAGGACACCCTTGGTCACCCGATCCGGCATGCGCACGGCGATCGAGAGGGTGTGGGGCCCGCCCCCCGAGTGCCCGGCCACGGCGAAGGTGTCGAGGCCGAGGGAGTCGGCGAGCTGCTCCATGTCCTCGCCCCAGTCGACCATCTTGCGGCCCTTCTTGGGCGTCGAGCCGCCCACCCCGGGCTGGTCGGCGGCGATCATCCGCAGGCCGAGCGAGGCCGTGAGCTGCTCGTCCGGGTTCCGGATCAGACGCGAGTCGGACAAGCCGTGGCTGAAGATCACGGGCTGCCCGTCCGGGTCGCCGTAGGTGTCGTAGGTGAGCTCGCGTCCGTCGGCGAGGGTCAACGTGTTCATGGCGGCCTCCTGTGGCGGGCGTGGCGGCGGTTCAGGTTGCTGCGATCCTAGAGACGACCGCCCCGTTGTTCGACACGTCGCCACTCGGTGATGCCGTCGGGTTCCTCGATCTCGCCCACCCCTTTGGGGCCTGGACATTCGTCTCGGAGGTCATCTGAGCTGCCGCGCAGGGTGTCGGAGGTCGCGACCCGCTGGGGGCTCGAGAACCCGAGCCACTTCCATGGGCTCTTCGAGCAGCAGTTCGGCCTCCCGCCCTCGGCCGTGATCCCGAGATCGAACCGGCACGGGCACTCGACGCCCGGCGCGCCGAAGGCCGACGACCGGTTCGCCGATTCCACGGCTGGGCGACCTCGCTTTGATCAGGTGGGTGGGCGCGGTGCGGCTGCGGGGAGGCCCGACGGACCGGTCACGGGATCAGCACCGCGGCACCTTCGACGTTGCCGGCGCGGAGGTCAGCGAGCGCCTCGTTCGCCCGATCGAGTGGGTACCCGGTCGTGTGCGTCTCGATCGGGACCCGCGCCGCGAGGCTCAGGAACTCCTCGGCGTCCCGGCGGGTCAGGTTCGCGACCGACCGGACGACGCGCTCCTCCCAGAGGTCCCGGTACGGGAACGTCGGGATGTCGCTCATGTGGATCCCGCCGCACACGACGGTCCCGCCCTTGTCGACGGCTCGGAGCGCGCTCGGCACCAGTGATCCGTCCGGAGCGAAGATCAGCGCGGCATCGAGACCCCCGGGTGGCGGGAGGTCGGAACCACCTGCCCACACGGCGCCCAGGCTCCTGGCGAACTCCTGGGTGGCGAGGTCGCCGGGGCGCGTGAACGCGAGGACCTCACGTCCCTGGTGCACCGCCACCTGGGCGATGAGATGCGCGGCGGCGCCGAAGCCGTAGATCCCGATCCGGCGGGCGTCACCCGCGAGGCGGAGGGTCCGGTAGCCGATGAGCCCGGCGCAGAGCAGTGGCGCGGCGGCGGCATCGGAGTACGAGTCGGGCAGCGCGAAGCAGTACCGCGCGTCGGCCAGGGTGAGCTCGGCGAAGCCGCCGTCGACGTCGTAGCCCGTGAAGCGTGCGTCGTCGCAGAGGTTCTCCCGTCGGCTTCGGCAGAACCTGCAGACGCCGCAGGTCCATGCGACCCAGGGCACCCCGACGCGATCGCCCACCGCGAACCTCTCGACGTCCGCACCGACGCTCTCCACGACGCCGACGATCTCGTGACCGAGCACGAGCGGGAGCTTGGGCCGGTCGAGGTCGCCGTCGACGACATGGAGGTCGGTGCGGCACACCGCGCACGCCCGGACCCGGAGGAGCACCTGCTGCCCGTCGGGGACCGGCCGCGGGAGCTCGGTCCGCACGAGCTCCCGGTGGGGACCGGGCAAGACCATCGCCAGCATGGGCGCCCTCGGCAGGACTCGAACCTGCGCACACGGCTCCGGAGGCCGATGCTCTATCCGCTGAGCTACGAGGGCGTGCGGACGGAGATCGCAGGACCCCGTCGCACCGTCAGTCTCGCGCGTGCCGGGTCCGAAGTCCGGGGTCGCTCAACTGGCCCGGGACTCCCGTGCGGGTGTCGCGACGGGAAGTGCGTTCGCGCCGCCGGGGAGCGGCATCGGGAGCACCACGTCGCAGAACTCCACCAGGCGTTCGTGGGCCGATACGTCCTGCTCGAGGATGCGGCAGCCGATGCGGAAACGCCCGTCCTCGCCGGGTGCACTGCTCCGTACCTCGACGGGGAGCGCCAGGTCGGCAAGACGCCCGGTGTGGTCGGGGACCCGGGTCAGGAGGTTGAGCCGCTCGGCGGGTGCGAACGAAACGCCGCTGGCGAACGAGAGCCCGTCGGTGTTCAGATCGAGGATCTCGACGCGCACGGCGGTGCTCTCGACGCGCGCTTGCATCGTGACTGCGGTGCGGAAGCGCGTCCGGAGCTGGTGGCGGCGCACCAGTGGCACCAGCACCTTGGCGATGCAGCCGAGCTCCCAGGTACCGAAGACCAGCACGACGGCCGTCACGAACGGGTCCATCGCAGGAAGGGTGAGCACGCCGGCAGTAGCCAGCGCGCGCAGCAGCACCGCCGCACCGAGCGCCATCCCGGTGATTGTCACCAACGCGAGCATGCGCAGCACCTTCACGCCACCGTCGTCGATGCCCTCCTTGGGCGTGACCTTGAACGCGCCCGCCTTGCGCGAGCCGAGCGCGAGCACGCCCCGGAGGTTGATGCCCATCGTCATCAGCCCGTAGCGCGTCGAGTCGAGGGGGCCGAGTGTTCCGCGACCCAGGGCGATGGTCGCGCTGAACGCGAGGACGCACCACGGGAGCCACAACGCGGTCAGCGTGACGGCTGAGGCGTGCATCGGGAGCCAGCCCGACACCAGCGTGATCGTCAGCACCAGGAGCAGCGCGAGACGCTGGAGTGAGGCGAAGTAGTTGAACAGTGAGGCGAAGTAGCTCGCTCGCTGTCCGACCGAGAGCCCGCGGCAGGTCAGGGGGTTCTGCGCAGTGCGGAACACCGCCAGGTTCCCGCGCGCCCAGCGCGCCCGCTGGAGCAGGAACGCGGCGAGGTCGTGGGGCGCGAGACCCTGCACGAGGGTCTCGGGGTGGTACCGCGTCTTCCACTGGCGGGCGTGCATGGCGATCGTGGTGTGGAAGTCCTCGGCGACCGTGTCCGTGAGCACGCCGCCGACCTCGACGAGGGCGACGCGGCGCACCAGGGTCGCGGAGCCACACCAGAACATCGCGTTCTGGCGGTCCTTGCCGGGGGCGATCACGTCGTAGAAGAGGCTCTGCTCGTGCCGGGCGAACTTCGTGTGCTGGACCGAATCACGGTTCGAGAAGTCGTGGGGCGTCTGCACGAGCGCGACGTGTGGGTCGGTGAAGTAGCCGATCGTGGCGTCGAGGATGTCCGGGCGCGGCACATGATCGGCGTCGAGCATCAGGATGAGCTCGCCGTGGGTCTCGCCGAGCGCGTGGTTGATGTTGCCGGCCTTCGCGTGGCTGCTGTCGGCGCGGGTGACGTACGTGGCGTCGAGGTGCTCGGCGAGCTCGCGCATCGCGGGTCGCCGTCCGTCGTCGAGCAGGTAGGTCCGGTGTGGCACGGCGATGGCTCGGCAGCCGATCAGCGTCGATTCCACGATCCGGGGAGCCTCGTCGTAGGTGCACACGAACACGTCGACGGTCGGGAGCAACGATGGGAGCTCGGGCCGCGGGCCCAGCGCCACCGACCACGCCAGGAACGCGTAGAACGCCAGGCTCACCCATCCGAAGATCTCGGCCGCCAGCAGCGCGACGAAGAGGCCCGGCGACGCGCCGCTGCCCGACCACCCGATCCGCCACACCAGGTACACGACACCCCAGAGCAGCGCGGCGCTCGCGCCGACCTGCACCACGCCAGGGTGTCGCCACCAGAAGCCGGTGCGAAATCGCCGCAGGAGGGGTGAGCGCAGTGGGGCTACCGCGACGTTCGGGGACGGGCATGCCGAGAGGATCGACCCGTTCCGACCGCGGGTTGAGCCTCGAGTTCAGCGCTCAGGAGCGGTCCGAGGGTCCCGCCTCACCGGCCCCGAACCTTCACGGACGCGCGTCGAGAGGCGCGGGATGGCGGAACAGAGAGGATGCGTTCGCCCAGCAGATCTTGCGGACCTCGTCGTCGGGCAGACCCGCCAGGTGGCGCTGCAGCAGCGGTTGGGTGTTCGGCCAGGTGGAGTCGGCGTGCGGGTAGTCGCTCTCGACGACGAGGTTGTCGACCCCGATGCGGTGTCGGGTCGACCACGCCGACTCGTCGTCGAGCGCGCAGAACCAGAAGTTGCGTTGCAGGACCTCGGTCGGGCTCTCGTCGACGCCCTCCCACGTGTGCAGGTAGCCGGTCTGGTACTCGAAGCAGTGGTCGAGGCGGTCCATCAGCGCCGCGACCCAGCCGATGCCGCCCTCGGAGAGGCAGATCTTGAGCTTCGGGAACCGCACCGGGATCCGCGAGTAGAGCCAGTCGACGGCGGCGTACATGCCGTAGGCGAAGAAGAGGACGGCGATGGTCTCGGGGGGCGCGTCGGGGGTCGTGGACGGCGAGGTCGACGACGAGCCGACGTGCAGGCACACGACCGTCTCGGTCTCCTCGCAGGCCGGCGAGGAACGGGTCCCAGTAGCCGGTGTGGATCGACGGCAGCCCGAGCCCGTCGGGACTCTCGGAGAAGGTGACCGCCTTGAACCCGCGCTCGGCGTTGCGCCGGACCTCGGCGGCGGCGAGCTCGGGGTCGCGCAGCCACGGCAGCTGCATCGGGATCATGCGGCCCGGCTGGGTGCCGCACCACTCCTCGAGCATCCAGTCGTTCCACGCCCGCATCGCGGCGAGCCCGAGGTCCGCGTCCTTCGGTGCGAGCGAGATCCGCTGTCCGACGAAGCCGGGGAGGAAGGACGGGAAGCAGACGCTCGCGTACACGCCGTTGAGGTCCATGTCGGCGAGCCGGGCCCGGATGTCCCACGCGCCGCGGCGCATCTCGTCGAACCGGGTCGGCTCGAAGCCGTACTCGGTCGGGGGCCGACCGGCGACGGCGTTGAAGCCGACGTTTGCGATCAGCTCGCCGTCCCAGAGCCACCGCTGGCCGCCGTCCTCCGACTCGACCACACGCGGTGCGAGGTCCGCGTACTTCGCGGGGAATCGCCCTTCCCACATGTGTGGGGGCTCCACGATGTGGTCGTCGGTCGAGAAGATCGTGAGGCGCGCGCTCGCGGGGTTCCGGCTCGGGGAGGAACGTCACCCGGTCGCGACGCATCCCGCTGCCGCCGAAGGCGTCCATGTTGGAGAGCTCGTCGATTGTGACCGGCATGCGTCAGTCCAGGACCTCGGGTTGGTCGTGCAGGAGGGAGCGGACCGCCCCGTTCCAGAACGCGTCGAGCGCATGCGTACGGAACGCGGCGCGGAGGTCGGCGCGGTGCTCGGCGCGATCTCGCGCGTGGGCAGTCCGATCGTGAGGGCGTCGGCGGTCAGCCGGCACATGCGGTCGAAGGTGACGGAGCGGTACGTCGCCTCTTCGACCGACGCACCGATCACGATGGCGCCGTGGCTCACGAGGACCACGCCGTCTGCGGTCTCCGACGCGATCGGCGAGCCAGTCCGCCGCGTCCGTGTCGAGGATCTGCCCTTGCGTACTCGTCCACGAGCGCGAGCGCGCCGTCGAACATGCACGCGGCCTGGTGCGTGATCTCGGGGAGCTTGCCCATCGTGGCGAGCAACGTTGCGTGATACGGGTGGTTGTGCACGATCACGCGCGCGTCAGGGCGGGTCCGATGGATCCCGGTGTGCACGAAGATCGCCGGGCTGACGTCCCAGGCGCCGTCGAGGACCTCACCCGTCGGGGCTCACGAGCACGAGGTCGGACGCCTTGACCTCACCCCACCAGAGACCCCACGGACTGGCCCAGCAGGTTCCCGTCGGCGTCGGCGGTCATCGTCACGTGCCCGGCCATGTTCTCGTTGAAGCCGATCGAGGCCAGCACGCGGTGGAGGCACGCCAAGCGCTGTCGCTCGTCGAGCTCGACGCCGACGGGCGGCATCGCACGCGGCTTCCACGTGCGCTCGGGCAGGCCACCTGCAGGCATGACGCGAAGGTACCGTCGCCGGGATGACGACGCTCAGTGGCCTCGTTGCGGACAACGCGCGTGCCCGGCCCGATGCGCCGGCATACGTGACGACCGAGACGACGACGAGCTGGCGGGCGTACGACGAACTGGGCGTCGACGCTGGCCGCGGCACTGGTGGGTGCGGGGGTCTCACCCGGGGATCGCGTCGCGGTGTTGCTCCCCGACGGACCGGGCGTGCACGCCGCCTTCGTCGGGATCGAGCGCGCCGGCGCCGTGATCGTGGGGATCGGGCCCCGGGCCGGGGACCGGGAGGTCGAGCACCTGCTCGGGACGACGGGTGCTTCTCTGGTGCTGTCGACGCCCGGGACCGCGGCACTCGCCGCTCGATCGGGGATCCCGCACCTCGTCGCCGAGGAGGTCGCCGCCGGCAGGCGGAGTCGCAGGTTCGAGGATCGCCCGTACTCGGACCGTGACCTGTGGCTGCTCAACTCGACGTCGGGGACCACGGGACTGCCGAAGTGCGTGATGCACGATCAAGCGCGGTGGTTCGCCTTCCACGACCTGGCGGTCGACGCGGCCGCGCTGTCGCGCGACGACGTGTTCATGAGCGTGCTCCCGGCGCCGTTCGGGTTCGGGATCTGGACCGGCCACGTGACGCCGACCGTGCTCGGTGCGCCGTGCGTCGTCATGCCCGGGTTCGATGCCGACGAGTGCCTCGCGCTCGATCGAGCGCAACCGTGTGAGCGTGCTCGCCGCGGTGTCGACGCAGCTCGTGATGCTCCTGCACGCCGCGACCCTCGACGCCCACGATCTCTCGAGCCTGCGGGTGCTGTTCACCGGTGGCGAGATGGTTCCGTACCGCCGGGCCGCGGAGTTCGAGGACCGCACCGGGTGCTCGGTGCTCCAGTTCTACGGGTCGAACGAGACGGGTGCGCTTTCGCGCACGACGCTTGCCGACGACCGCGAGCATCGGCTGCGGACGGCCGGTCGGGTCATCCCCGAGATGCACGTGCGGCTCTTCGCCGACGACGGCTCCGACGTGACCGCGGCCGGAGGTCCCGGCATCGCCGCGTGCAAGGGCGCGGTGAACTGCCTCGGGTACTACGAGGACCCCGAGGCGAACGAACCGCCTCTTCACCCCCGATGGATGGATGTTGACGGGCGATCGGTGCACGATCGACGCCGACGGGTACCTGACCGTGATCGGGCGTACCTCGGACTTCATCATCCGAGGCGGGAAGAACATCAGCGCCGCGCAGGTCGAGGACGAGGTCGCGACCCATCCGTCGATCAGCCTGGCCGCGGCAGTCGCGATGCCGGACGAGGTGTTCGGTGAGCGGGTGTGCGTGTACGTCGAGCAGCGTGCCGGCACCGACGCCGGTCACGGTCGTCGGCGCTGCGCGAACACCTCGAGGCGCGTGGTGTCGGCAAGGAGCTGTGGCCCGAGCGGGTCGAGGTCGTCGACGAGATCCCGCGGTCGTCGGGCGGGAAGATCGCGAAGGGAACGTTGCGCGACGACGTGCGCGCCCGCCTCGCGCGTGAGGGCGCGAGCTCGTGAGCGCGCCCCTGCTCGAGACCGCACAGGGCCACGTGCGAGGTGCTGCGGTACGAGCGCCCGACGGCCGACCGGTCGAGTGCTATCTCGGGCTCCGCTATGCGGCACCGCCGGTCGGCGTGCTCCGATGGCGCGCCCCGCAACCTCCGCTGCCGTGGTCCGGTGTGCGCGACGCGATCGAGTTCGCCCCGAGTGCACCCGCAGCGCGCGGCACTCGAGAGCCGCCTGCCCGGGTTCCGTCCGGACCACCCGACGGACGAGGACTGCCTCGCCCTCAACGTCTGGACGCCGGACCGACGATGGCCGACGTCCGATCATCGTCTGGCTCCCGGGTGGTGGGATACCAGAGCGGCGGCACGGCGCAGCCGGTGTACGACGCGACGCGCCTCGTAGCCGAGTCGGATGCGGTGGTCGTGACGGTCGGGTACCGGCTCGGCGCGCTCGGGTTCCTCGGCCTCGAGGGTGGCGACACCAACTGCGGCCTGCGGGACCAGCTGGCCGCGCTCGCGTGGGTTGCGGAGCATGCCGCCGCGATCGGCGGTGACGCGGATCGCATCACCGTCATGGGGGAGTCGGCCGGCGCCGGCTCGGTGCTGCACCTGGTCGCTTCGCCGCGCGCCGTCGGAGCGTTCGGTCGCGCGATAGCCCAGAGCGGTGAGCCCCGTACCGTGTCGGGCGCGATGGCCGAAGAGGTCGCCGGCCGCTTCGCCCGGCAGCTCGATGCGGCCGCGTCCGTCGACGCGCTCCGCTCGGTCGAGGTCGAAAGACTGCTCGACGCGCAGGCATCCGTCTCGATCGCGATGCTCGGCAGGATCGGCCCGATGGCCTTCGCGCCGGCGATCGACGGCGACATCTGTCGCGTGGAGATCGTCGACGGTGTGGCGTCCGCGCCGGGCGCGAACATCGAGCTCGTGCTCGGCACGACGCGCGACGAGCTCGCGCTGTTCCCCGACCCGAAGGCGGCCACTCTCGAGGATGACCGCCTGACGCGGCGAATCGGCCACCTGCTCGGCGCCGACAGCGCAGGCGCGCTCGACGCCTACCGCGCGCATCTCGGCATTGGGGCGACCAACGGTGCGATCTGGGACGCGGCGCGGACCGACGCGATGATGCGCGTCCCCAACCTGCGCGTCGCCGACGCGCATGCCGTGGCTGGCGGACGCACGTTCGTCTACCGGTTCGACTGGGCGGCGCCGGAGATCGGCGCGGCCCACGGCGTCGACATCCCGTTCACATTCGGGACCGAGGACCGCGAGGGCTGGGCCGAGGTCGTCGGCTGGGACCAACGCGCGGATGCACTCGCGGCGACGTGGCGGGCCGGGTGGGCGTCGTTCGCGGCGACCGGCGATCCGGGGAACCGCAGCCGGCCCTGGCCCGTCCACGATCCAGTCCGCCGGCCGACCATGGTGTTCGCACCGGACTCGGTCGGCGTCGTTGACGACCCCGATGCGCCGACCCGCCGCGTGTGGATGGACTGATCGGCCAGTACGGTCGATCGGCTGTGATGCGCGACGAACCCGAACCCCGGCTCCCGCACCTCCCCGCACTCGACGGCCTGCGAGCGTTCGCGGTCGTCGCGGTGCTCCTGTACCACTCGGGCGTCGGATGGTTCCCCGGTGGGTACCTGGGCGTCGACATGTTCTTCGTGCTCTCGGGCTTCCTGATCACGGCGCTCCTGCTCGCCGAGTGGCAGCAACACGGCACCATCGCACTCGGCGCGTTCTGGGCGCGTCCGCGTACGGCGGCTGCTTCCCGCGCTGCTGCTGATGCTGCTCGCGGTGGGCGCGTACGCGGCGCTCCTCGCGCCTGCACACGAGCTCGCGTCGCTGCGCGCCGACTCCCTCGCGACGCTCTTCTACGGGGCCAACTGGCGCTTCGTCGCCAGCTCGCAGGGGTACTTCGGGCAGTTCGTGACGCCGTCGCCGCTCCGCCACGCGTGGTCGCTCGCGATCGAGGAGCAGTTCTATCTCATCTGGCCCCTCGTCGTGCTGGGCTGGCTCCGCCTCCGTCGCGGGCGGACCCACGGACTCGCGGGGCTCTGCGTAGCGCTCGCGCTGGCGTCCGCCGCGCTGATGGCCGTCATCGCGCAGGGCGCGGCCGACCCGTCGCGCGCGTACTACGGCACCGATACGCGAGCGCAGGCCGTCCTCGTCGGTGCCGCCCTCGCGGTCGTGTGGCACCGCCGTCCCGACCTGTTGGCGCGTCCCGCCCGTGGCCCGATCCTGTTGCTCGGCGGGGTCGGCATGCTCGTGACCGCCTGGCTCTGGACGTCGGTGCCCGACACCGACCGGTGGATGTACCGCGGCGGCTTCCTGCTCGCAGCCGTCGCAACCGGCACGGTCCTGGCGGTGGTCGCGCGACCGGAGCCTGGACGCGCGACGCGTCCCCTCACGTTCGCACCGGTGCGCTGGATCGGGATGATCTCGTACGGGCTCTACCTCTGGCACTGGCCTGTCTACGTCGTGCTGACACCCACTCGGATGGGCGTCGACGGCACCGCGCTGCTCGGGGTGCGCCTCGCGATCACGACGGCACTGGCCGCCGCGTCCTACTACGCCGTGGAGCGGCCGATCCGACGCGGCGCGCTGCGCTCCCGGCGCCGTGTCGCGGTGGTCCCGGCCGTCGCGGCGGTCGCGGCCGTGGTCGTCGTGCTCGTCGTCGTGACGGCGGGGAACCAACCCCTCGCCACACCGGTGGGCGTCGCACTCGGCGCTGCGGATACGAACCGGGGAAGCTCGGCCGCGGCACCGGTCGTCGCGTCGCCCGAGCAGTCACCGGTGCCGTCGATCGGTGCGACGACCGCACGCCGCGTGGTCGTCGTGGGCGACTCGGTCGCCATGACGCTCGCCGAGGGCCTGCGCAGCACCGGAGTGGATCACGGGATCTTCGTGCGCAACGAAGGCACCCTCGGGTGCGGCATCAGTCACGGTGGGCGCATGTGGTACTACGGGCGCGCCGAGCCGTTCGGAGCCGAGTGCGCACGATGGCCCGAGCGCTGGCGTACCGCGGTGACCGAGTTCGACCCCGACGTCGCCGTCGTGCTGATCGGGGCGACCGACGCGTACGATCGCGAGATCGACGGGCGCTGGCTCGACTTCGGCTCGCCCGAGCTCGACGCCCTGCTCGTCCGCGAGCTGCATGCTGCCGTTGACGTGCTCGCCGCCCGAGGCGCGCACGTCGTGCTGTTGACGGTCCCATACTACGAGCACCGCTACGCGGTGAACACGCCAGACGACATCGACCGCTCGGTGTTCAACCCGGCCCGCGTGGATCACCTCAACACGCTGCTCCGAACCGTCGACGTGACCGACCCGCGAGCCACGGTGATCGACCTCAACCGGTTCCTCAGCCCCGATGGCCAGATCCACGAGGTCCTCGACGGCGTCGTGATGCAGGGCGACGGTGTGCACTTCACCCCCGAAGGCGGGGTCATCACCGGGAGGTGGCTCGCGCCCAAGCTCGCACGACTCGAGCGCGTTCCCGTCGCCTGAATCGTGGCGCGGGCTGCGTTCGGCCACGACTGGGCTCGGGTCGCAGTCGTCGGGCTCGACGCCTCGGTCTGTGATCGCGCCGCACAGCAGGCGCTCAGCGCGGGGCGATCCGGAACAGCCCGCGGGACTGCGAGAGCACGTAGAGCTCGCCGTCGCCGCCCTGGCCGAACGACGTCACCGCGTCCGCGGTCGCGCCGAGCTTCCGTTGCGTCACCGTGCCGTCTTCGGCGATGCGCAGCGCGCGCAGGGTGCCGTCGCAGTAGTCGCTGAACACGTACCAACCTTCGAGTGCGGGGACCTTGGTCCCGCGGTAGACGTAGCCGCCGATCATCGAGCAGAAGCCGTCGTCGTGCGAGAAGACTGCGACGGGCGCCACCGGTGGACGTCACCCTCGACCTCGCCTGCTCGGTACCGCGTGTCGCCCTCGAACACGTTCCACCCGAGGTTGTGGCCGCAGGTCGCGTCGGCGGGGAGCCGGTCGATCTCCTCCCAGTCGCTCTCTCCGACGTCGCCGATCCAGAGGTCGCCGGTGTCGCGGTCGAAGGAGAACCGCCACGGGTTGCGAAGGCCGCTGTCGCAGATCGAGCCGCCTCCACGGTCGAGATCGACGCGCACGATCTTCCCGAGCAGCGTGTCCTGCGACTGCCCGTTCCCACCGGAGCGGTGGCCGGGGCCCACGTCGCCGCCGTTGCCGCCGTCGCCGAGCCCCAGGTACAGGTTGCCGTCGGGACCGAACGCGAGCTGGCCGCCGTTGTGGTTCGACTGCGGTTGGCGCGACCTTCAGCAGCACGCGCCGGCTCGCACGATCTGCGACCGCCGGGTCGGCCGCGGCGTGTTCGTGACCGCGTACTCCTCGACCCGCGTGTTGCCGGCGCGGTTGGTGAAGTGCACGTAGAGGTGCGTGCCGTCGGGCGAGAAGGTGAGACCGAGGAGCCCCTGCTCGCCGCCTGCCTCGGTGCGCGACCGAGAGGTCGAGCACCGGTTCGCCGGCGATCTCACCGTCGCGCACTGCAACGACTCGACCCGGCCTGCTCCGCCACGTAGATGGTGGGATCCCCGGCCCGCGACGCGATGCTCGTCCCGGCGTCGATGTCGGGAGTGACGCGCACGAGCCGGACCTTCGCGTTGCCATCGGTGGACTGGTGCCGTTGGCGAGGTGCCGCCCGCGGGTGATGCGATGAGCAACGCTGCGAGCGCGCCGAGCAGGCGCGGACCCCGAACCGCATCACGCCGGGTCGACTCGGAAGAGGCCGTCGGTCAGGGAGAGCACGTACAGCTCACCGTCCTCGTCCTGCCCGAACGAGCGCGAGGGCGTTCGCGCTGATGCCGAGGTCGCGCGAGCCGACGACCGTGCCGTCGAACCCGAGGCGCAGGGCGTGCACCGAGGTGTTGCAGTTGTCGCTGAACAGGTAGGACCCGACGAGGTCGGGGATCCTGGTCGCCGCGGTACACGTAGCCGCCGACGATCGCGCAGTCTCCGTCCGCGTGGCTCGTCTCGAGGACCGGGGCGATCGTTCCGGGCGCGTCGGCGGAGCGGAACGCGTGCGCGCCCTCCTTGATCGGCCAGCCGAAGTTCGCGCCGCAGGCGGTTCCGTCGTCGATCCGGTCGATCTCCTCCCACGCGTCCTGTCCGACGTCGCCGATCCACAGGGCCTTGTTGGCGCGGTCGAACGAGAAGCGCCAGGGGTTGCGGAGTCCCGTATGGCACTGCGACGGCGCGCCCGTCGGCCGGGTCGATGCGCACGATCTTGCCGAGGAACGTGTCCGCGGACTGGCCGTTGCCCTCCGGGGCATGGCCTGTGCCCTGGTCGTTCGCCGCACCGCCGTCACCCAGGCCGAGGTAGAGCAGCCCGTCGGGTCCGTAGGTCAGCTCGCCACCGTTGTGGTTCGCCTGCGGCTGCTCGAGCGTGAACAGCTCCTGTGCTGACGCGGGGTCGATCTGCGCGGAGCCGTCGGGCGCGTCGGCCACCGAGTACTCCTCGACGACGGTCTGGCCGCGCGACCCGGAGTAGTGGACCGCGAGCTTCGTGCCGTCGGGCGAGAACGCCATGCCGAGGAAGCCGCGCTCGCCGCCCGCCGTGACCTTGGAGGTCAGGTCGAGCACCGGCACGAGCCCGACAGCAGCGTCCCGAACCGCGACGAGCGCGCCCGTCTGCTGCGCGACGTAGAGCGTGGGATCGTCGGCCCGGGTCGCGAGCGCGATCGCGCCGGGGACCGCCGCGACCGGGGTCAGCTGCACGCGTGCGGCGGCGAGGTCGGCCGGGCGCGTGCTCGTGGTGGTCGTCGACGCGGTCGTCGACGTCGACGTCGACGAGGTGGGACCGGATGATCGGTCGGCCCCGCCGCCGTTGCACGCCGTGATCACGAGCGCGCCGATCGCCACCGCGCCGAAACGCACGGACGACCGGGACGGCGGGGGGCCATACGGTCGAGGGTAGTGACGACCCCCACGGCATTCGGCAGCAGGTGCTGCCGCACCGGTGTGTCACGATGCATACGGGTGAAGTACCTCGTCCTCGTCCCCGACGGCTGTGCCGACGAGCCGCTCGCCGGGCTCGACGGGCGCACCCCGCTCGGCGCGGCGGCGATGCCGCACCTCGCGGCGCTCGCCGCACGCGGCGAGGTCGGTCGCGCCGCGGTCATCCCCGACGGCCTCCCACCCGGCAGTGACGTCGGGAACATGGCGATCCTGGGCTTCGACCCGACCGAGTTCCACACGGGCCGAGCGCCGATCGAGGCGGCCGCGATGGGCGTCGAGCTCGCACCCGACGAGGTCGCGTATCGCTGCAATCTCGTCACGATCGGCGACGACGGCACGATGGTGGACTTCGCGGCCGGCCACCCGACCGACGCCCAGAGCCACCCGATCGTGGCCGCGCTCGAGGGCGAGCTCGGGGGTGGTCGCGACGGCGTGCGGTTCCACGCGGGCGTCGAGTACCGCCACCTCTGCGTGGTTCCCCGGGACTGGGCCGACGCCGAGTGCGTCCCGCCCCACGACCTCACCGGCCAGCCCGCGATCTGGCCGACGGGCCCGGCCGCGGCGAAGGTGCAGGCTCTCATGGACGCGTCACGCCCGGTCGTGCAGGCCGCGGCGGCCGCCGTCGGGCTCGGAGGCGACGCAGATCTGGCTCTGGGGCCAGGGGCGCCGCCCGGCGCTCCCGAGCTTCTCGGCGCAGTACGGCGTCGCCGGTCGCATGTCGTCGGCCGTCGACCTCGTGCGTGGCCTCGGCGTGCTGGTGGGGCTCGACGTGGTCGACGTGCCGGGCGCCACTGCGGGCTTCGACAACGACTACGCCGCGCAGCGCGACGCGTGTCTCGCGTCGCTCCGGGACCGCGACCTGTTCCTGCTCCACGTCGAGGCGACGGACGAGGCGGGGCACCAGGGCGCCATCGCGGAGAAGGTGACCTCCCTCGAGCGCTGGGACGCCGAGATCATCGGACCGCTCGTCGACGCGCTCGACGACGAGCCGTACCGGATCCTGCTCCTCCCCGACCACGCGACACCGTGCGCGCGCAAGACCCACACCTCCGACCCGGTGCCATACCTCTTGTTCGACTCCACCGTCGACGGCCCCGGCGGCACGTACACCGAGGCCGGGGTGGCCGACGCGCCGCCCGTCGTCGCCCACGAGCTGATGGGGCGCCTGCTCGCCGGGTAGCCCGGACGCCGAGCGTGCCGCGAGGGATGTTGCCCACCGGCCCGGATCGCCGGTACACTGGTCTTCGTTCCACCGCGGTGCGGCCAACCCGACCCCCATCGGGCCCCGCGCGACGAACTCGTCGCCCTGCACCGCCTTCTCCATCCGCTTCCCCCGTTCTTGGTGGGAGCGCAGCCATTTGGCAATCCGACGTCCACCGTCCCCGGCGGGTGCCGGATCTCGTATCCAGGAGCACCACATCCATGAGCCCTGCTGAGCTCGACCGGTCCACCCTCGATGGCAAGGACCGCGAGCAGCTCCATGCCATCGCCGGCGCGATCGGCGTCAAGGCACCGACCCGCATGCGCAAGGCCGAGCTGATCGACGCGATCCTCGGCGCCGCCGGCGACGCACCCGCGACCGTCGAACGGCGGTTCCGAGGCGCCCAAGAAGCGCACCGTCCGCTCGGCCAAGGCGTCCGAGCTCGAGGCCGACTCCATCGAGGCTCTCGCCGCCGAGGAAGAGGCGATCGCCTCGAACGGTGGGCCCGACGACGCCGATCTCCCCCCGCGACCGGTGCGTCGCCAGTCGTCCACCACGGCCGCTTCGTCCACTGCGAGCGGTGCATCGTCCGAGGGCGGGACCTCCACCGAGGGGACGAGCGCGGCGTCCGACGAGTCGTCGAGCGCGTCCGGCTCGGGAGCAAGCTCGGGCTCGAGATCGGGCTCGGGTTCGGGCTCGAGATCGGGTTCGGGTTCCGGCTCGGGCTCGGGTTCGACCGTCGTCGTCGACCCCGAGGACGAGCGCGCCTCGTACGGCGACGGCAACCAGAACCGCAGTGGCGGCAGCAACCGTCGTCGCCGCCGTCGCGGTCGGGGCGGACAGTCCGAGGGTGGTGGCGACCGCGACCAACGCTCGCAGGGTCAGGGCGGCGGGAGCAACGAGCCGGTCGGCGACCCCGTCGAGGCGCACGGCCTGCTCGAGCTGCGCGACGAGGGCTACGGCTTCCTGCGCACGAAGGGCTACCTCCCGAGCAACGCCGACGTCTACGTCTCGGCGTCGCAGGTGCGCCGCTTCAACCTGCGTCGCGGCGACTACCTCCAGGGCTTCTCCCGTCCACAGGCGAGCAACGAGAAGTACCCAGCGCTGCTGCGTGTCGACACGGTGAACGGCATGACCCCCGACGAGGCGCGCGGGCGTCCCCGGTTCGAGGATCTCACGCCGTTGTTCCCCGACTCTCCGCTCCGACTCGAGCTCGCCGACAACCCGAGTGAGGTCACCGGACGCATCGTCGACCTCATCTCGCCCATCGGGAAGGGACAGCGCGGTCTCGTGGTCTCGCCGCCGAAGGCAGGGAAGACCACGATCCTCAAGCAGATCGTCTACTCCGTGGAGCGCAACAACCCCGAGGTGCACCTCATGGTGCTGCTCGTCGACGAGCGCCCCGAGGAAGTCACCGACATGCGTCGGCACGTGACGAAGGGCGAGGTCGTCGCGAGCACGTTCGACCGTCCGTCGGAGGAGCACACGCAGGTCGCCGAGCTCACCATCGACCGCGCGAAGCGGCTGGTGGAGATGGGCAAGGACGTCGTGATCGTCCTCGACGGGATCACGCGCCTCGCCCGTGCCTACAACCTCGCGGCGCCGGCGTCAGGGCGGATCCTCTCCGGTGGTGTCGACTCGACCGCCCTCTACCCACCGAAGCGATTCTTCGGTGCGGCCCGCAACATCGAAGAGGGTGGGTCGCTGACGATCATCGCGACCGCGCTCGTCGACACCGGCAGCCGCATGGACGAGGTGATCTTCGAGGAGTTCAAGGGCACCGGCAACATGGAGCTCCGGCTCGACCGCCGCATCGCCGAGCGTCGCGTGTACCCCGCGATCGATGTCGACGGCTCGAGCACGCGGCACGAGGAGCTGCTCTTCGAGCGCAACCAGCTCAACCAGGTCTGGAAGCTCCGTCGGGTGCTGAGCGCGGTCGACGGTGAGTCGGGTGGGTCGGGGCGAGGCCTCGATCTCCTGATCGAGAAGATCCGCACGACCAACAGCAACGACGAATTCCTGGCCGAAGTCGCCCAGGCGCCTTCACTCGGGGGCTGAGCCTGCCGAAGTACCCCTCCCGGTCGACGACCGCAGGGAACATCCCGTCCGCCCCGACCGTTAGATTGGGATCATGAAGACCGACACGCACCCCGAGTACGTCACCTGCACCGTCCACTGCTCCTGTGGCAACGAGTTCACCACCCGCTCCACGGTCGACTCGCTCCGCGTGGAGCTCTGCTCCGAGTGCCACCCCTTCTACACGGGCAAGCAGAAGCTCGTGGACACCGGTGGTCGCGTCGAGCGCTTCCAGCGCCGCTACGCGAAGTCCGACGCCGCGAAGAAGGGCTGACCTCCGTGCCCAAGGGCTCGGCACCTCGCTTCATGGGCGGCCAGGCCGTCATGGAGGGAGTGATGATGCGCGGCGCCCGCACCTGGGCCGTCGCGGTGCGCACTCCCGAGGGTGAGATCGAGCTCGCGGTGCACGACGCGCCGACGTGGGCGGAGAAGTGGGGCAAGGTCCCGATCGTGCGCGGCGTGATGTCGCTCGCCGAGTCGCTCGCGCTCGGGTTCAAGGCGTTGGGCTGGTCGGCCGACCGGCAGCTCCCCGAGGAGGAGCGCATCTCGTCGAAGGCGATGGGCTGGACGATGGCCGTCGCGATGATCTTCTTCGCCGCGGTCTTCCTCGTGCTCCCTGCGGTCGGCACGAGCGCGCTCGGTGACCGCCTCGGGGTCGACGGATTCGAGTACCACCTGCTCGAGGGTGCGATCCGGCTCGCCATCTTCCTGGGCTACCTCGGACTCATCGGATTGCTGCCGGACATCAAGCGCGTGTTCCAGTACCACGGTGCCGAGCACAAGGCGATCGCCGCGTACGAGAACGAGGTGGCGCTCACGCCCGAGTCGGCGCAGCAGTTCACGACCCAGCACGTGCGCTGCGGCACCAACTTCCTCCTGATGGTGATGGTCATGACGATCGTCGTCTACTCGTTCGTCGGTCGTCCGGCGCTGCCGTGGCTGATCGCGTCGCGCATCCTCCTCATCCCGCTCATCGCTGGGCTCGCCTACGAGATGATCCGGTTCTCGGCTCGTCACATGGACAAGCGCTGGGTGCGCGTGGCGATGAGGCCGGGGCTGACGCTGCAGAAGCTCACGACCCGGGAGCCCGACCTCGACCAGCTCGAGGTCGCCATCACCAGCCTGCGTGCCGTGTTCACCGCAGAGCAGCTCGCCGAGGTGGAGTCGCGCCGTACCGAGACGGTCCCGGCAGTGGCGCTGCCGGCCTTCCGCGGCGCCATCTGATCGAGCAGCTGCGTTCCGGGCGCCGGGAGCGTCGCCGGGTCGAGGGGGCGTCGCCGTGAAGTTTGGTCTGTTCTACGAGCACCAGTTGCCGCGTCCGTGGGGCGACGACTCCGAGTTCGACCTGCTCCGCCACGCGCTCGAGCAGGCCGAGCTCGCCGACCGGATCGGCATCGATGCGATCTGGGCGGTCGAGCACCACTTCCTCGAGGAGTACAGCCACTCCAGCGCACCGGAGCTCTTCCTGGCCGCGGTGGCGGCGCGCACGTCGCGCGTCCGACTCGGGCACGGCATCGTCCAGACGCCGCCCGCGTTCAACCACCCCGCGCGGGTCGCCGAGCGGATCGCGACGCTCGACCTCATCTCCGACGGCCGCGTCGAGTTCGGGTCGGGGGAGTCCTCGTCAGAGGCGGAGCTCGGGGGGTTCGGGATCGAGCCCGACGACAAGCGAGCCATGTGGGAGGAGGGCCTCCGCGTCGCGGTGCGTTGCCTGACGGAGGAGCCGTTCACCGGGCACTCGGGGCGCTTCGTCACGATGCCGCCCCGGAACGTGGTGCCGAAGCCGCGCCAGCGCCCGCACCCTCCCCTCTGGGTGGCGTGCAGCCGACGCGAGACCATCCTGCTCGCCGCGCGAGCACGGCATCGGCGCCCTGGCGTTCGCGTTCGTCGATCCCGAGGAGGCGACGCGCTGGGTGCACGACTACTGGCAGACGCTCGATGGCTGCGTGCCGATCGGCGATGCCGTGAACGCCACCGTCGCGTGCGTCACGCCGTTCATGTGCCACGCCGACGAGGACGTGGCGCTCGCACGGGGGCTCGAGGGTGCGAACTTCTTCGGGTACTCGCTCGCGCACTACTACGTGTTCGGCCGCCACGCCCCCGGGGGCACGGACCTGTGGGCCGAGTACGAGCAGCGCCGCGCCGAGCACGGCTACGACCCGGCCGCGGTCGAGGCCGCGCGTGCACACGGCGACCGGCTCGGGGCGAAGGTCGTGCAGGGAGGCGCGTTCGGGCTCCGGGGTGCGATCGGGACCCCCGGCCAGGTGCGCGACTATCTCCGGCGCTACGAGGAGGCCGGTGTCGACCAGGTGATCTTCTGTGCCCAGGCCGGCCGCAACCGCCACGAGGACGTGATGGAGAGCCTCGAGCTGTTCGGGCGGGAGATCCTGCCCGAGTTCGCCGAGCGCGACGCGGCGGCCCAGGCCCGCAAGGCCGAACGGCTCGCTCCCCTCGAGGCGGAGGCGCTCGCGCGAAAGCCCGCGTCGGACCACCCGCCGCTGCCGACTGCGGACTACACGTTCCCGGCTATCCCACGCGCCATGGCCGACCGGGCCGGGAGCGACGACTTCCAGCGGTGGCTCGACGCCTTCGCCGAGCAGAGCGCCACCGGGGAGGCGCCGTCGGAGATCGAAGGTCTCATCACCTGATCGCCTGGTCGCCTGGTCGGTCCCTGGGGCGGGCTTCACAGGTCCCTCACACGGTGGTGCGACAGTGGTGGGGTGACGACGAGCGCCCCCGCGACGAGCAGCCGCACGAGTGAGCAGGAGCGCATCGCCCACGTCGTGCGGCGGGCCTCGATGGGCGCCCATCCCGACCTGGTCGCCGGGCTCGACTCGACCGACGCCGCGATCGCCCGCGTGCTCGACCTCTCGGGCCCGGCCCCCCAGGTCCCGCTCGGCACCCCGCCGGCCTCGTACGACAGCCAGCGCCCCATCGAGATCGTCCCGACCATCGGCTGGTGGATCGACCAGATGCGCAGCGCGCCGCGCCTGATCGAGGAGCGCCTGGTGTGGTTCTGGCACGACCACTTCGCCACCAGCCTCGCCAAGGTCCGCGTCCCTTACCTCATGGCCCAGCAGCACGCGACGGTGCGCGCCCACGCGACGGGGAGCTTCGCCGACCTGCTCCACGCGATGGCCAAGGACCCGGCGATGCTCGACTACCTCGACGGGAACGGCAACGCCGTCGGGAAGGTGAACGAGAACTTCGGCCGCGAGTGCCTCGAGCTCTTCACCATGGGCATCGGGGGTGGGTACACCCAGCGCGACGTCGTCGAAGCCTCGCGTGCGTTCACCGGCTGGGTCGTCAACGTCCCCGGACGCCGGTACTCCCAGCAGCTCGAGCGGCTCGGCGCGGCCCCCTGGCAGGCGATCCTGATCCCGCAGCGGCACGACAGCGGGTCCAAGACGCTCCTCGGCACGACCGCCGCACTGGACCTCGACGGCGCGCTCGACGTGGTCCTCGGCCGGCCGGCCACCGGCCGGTTCGTCGCCGCCAAGCTCTACCGCGAGCTGGTGGGGATCGCCGCGGACGACGCGACCGCCCAGCGCCTCGGCGATGCGTTCGCGCGCGACTGGTCGATCATGGGTCTCGTCGAGACCATCGTGACCGACGACTCGTTCCTCTCGCCCGGCGCGTTGCACGCCCGGGTCCGGACACCGGTCGAGAAGCTGGTGGGCATCCTCCAGGCGGGCGGTGCGACCTCCTTCGACCTCGGCACGCGCGCTCGCGTCTCGGGTGTCGGCACGGCGTTGCGCAGCGTGGGCTTCATCCCGTTCGTCCCCCCGAACGTCGGTGGGTTCCCCGGTGGCCCCGGCCTCCTCGGGCCGCACCAGCTGGTCCACACCTTCGACCTCCTCCAGGCCTTCCCGAGCACGCCGGTCGTGCCGGCCGACACCGACGAGCTGTTCGCGCGCTTCGGGCTCTTCGACGTCAGCCGCGACACCCGTCGCGTCGTCGACGGCGAGGACGACCCCGGCCGCCGGTTCGCGCTGGTCGCCATGAGCCCGGAGTTCGCGGTCGCATGAGCCCGCGTTCGTACTCCCGCCGTGACTTCCTCCAGCGGTTCGGCCTCGGGAGCGCCGCGGTCGTCGCGGGCGGCTACGGGCTCTCGGTCTGGGAATGGGATGGTCCGAAGCCCGCGGGCGCCTCCGTGCGGACCGGCGCGCTCGGTGACGGCGCGAAGGGTCGCACGCTCGTGATCGTCGAGATGGCGGGCGGCAACGACGGTCTCAACACGGTCGTGCCGCTCGACGTCGCCGCCTACCACGACCTGCGACCGACCCTCGGGGTCACCGACCCCATCGCCCTCGACCAGGAGGTCGGGCTGCACCCGAACCTCCCGAAGCTGGCAGAGCGGTTCGACCGGGGCCACGTCGCCATCGTCGAAGGGCTCGGGTACCCCGAGCCCGACCTCTCGCACTTCGGTTCCATCGCGATCTGGTGGTCCGCACGGGGTGGCTCCGGCCAGGCGGGCTGGCTCGGCGCGTACCTCGACGGCACCGTCGGCTTCGACGACCCGCTCGCGGCGATCGGGATCGGCCCCGGGCCCTCGCCGGCGCTGCTGGGCCAGCGGTCGTTCGCCACGACGATCGCCGACGCCTCCGGCCTGCAACCCCGACTGCCGGCGTGGCTCGAGGACCCCGACGACCTCCTCGCCGCGTGGGGCAACGTCGCGCCGGCGAAGGTCGACGCGTCGAGCCTGGTCGGGCAGGTCCGCCGGTCTGTCGGCCTCACCGTCGCGGCGCGCGACGACCTCGCGCAGTCTCTGCGGTACCCGGCAGCGGACGTGCCGAGTGAGACCGATGCCACCGGTCGACGCGCCGTACCAGGACACGAGCGTGGTGGACGTCGCTCGCCCTCGCCGCCGAGCTCGTCAGGTCTCCGGCGAAGCCGCGCGTGATCTACGTGAGTGGCATCGGCGACTTCGACACGCACTTCGGCGAGGCCCAGCGGCATCCCGCGCTCATGCAGCAGCTCGACGACGGCATCGACGGCTTCTTCACCGCGCTCGGCGACCACGCCGACGACGTCGTCCTCGCGACGGTCTCGGAGTTCGGGCGGCGGCCGGCCGAGAACGGCGACGGGACCGACCACGGGACGGCGAACGCGCACTTCGTCGTCGGTCCGGCCGTGCAGGGCGGTCGGTTCGGTGCACCGCCGTCGCTCACCGAGCTCGACCGCACGGCGAACCTCGTCCACACGACCGACTTCCGGTCGCTGTACGCGACGCTGCTCGACCGCTGGCTCGGCGTCGACGCCGGGGAGGTCCTCGGCGGCGACTTCGAGCGTCTCCCGCTGCTCTCCTAGTCGATCGTCAGCCCACCGGTAGTTTGGTGGGGCATGTTCGAGCACCTGGACGACCTCGTGAGCGAGCTGGAGAAGCTCGAGTCGCGCCTCTCGGAGATCTACGCGGGCGGTGACCAAGCCGCCGCGCGCGACGCCGGGCGTCGCCACGCGGAGCTCAAGCCGGTCGTCGACGCGTACCTGGAGTACCGCGCGACGGAGCAGCAGATCGTCGAGGCGCGCGATCTCCTCGAGGGGGAGACCGACGCGGAGATGCGCGACTACCTCCGCACCGAGGTCACGGAGAAGGAGCAGCACCTCGGCGACCTCGAGGAGCGGCTCAAGGAGCTGCTGGTCCCGAGCGATCCGAACGACGGCAAGAACGTGATCCTGGAGATCCGCGGCACCGAGGGTGGCGAGGAGGCCAACCTGTTCGCGGCCGACCTGTTCCACATGTACGAGGGTCTGGCCAAGCGGCATGGCTGGAAGGTCGAGATCGCTGTCGAGCCAGCCCAGCGACATGGGCGGGTTCCGGGAGATCACGATGGTCGTCAAGGGCGCGGACGCCTGGACGCGCCTCAAGCACGAGGGCGGCGTGCACCGCGTGCAACGCGTGCCGGTCACCGAGAGCCAGGGGCGCGATCCACACCAGCGCGGCGACCGTGTCAGTGCTCCCCGAGGCCGAGGAGGTCGACGTCGCGGTCGATCCGAACGACCTCGAGATCGACGTGTACCGCTCGAGCGGTCCGGGTGGGCAGTCGGTGAACACGACCGACTCCGCGGTCCGCATCACCCACGTCCCGACCGGCCTCGTCGTCACGTGCCAGGACGAGAAGAGCCAGCTCCAGAACAAGGACAAGGCGCTGCGGATCCTGCGGTCGCGGCTCCTGCAGATCGAGCGCGACCGGCAGGAGGCCGAGCTGTCGTCGGCCCGACGTGACCAGATCAAGGGTGGCGGCCGCTCCGAGAAGATCCGCACGTACAACTTCAAGGAGAACCGCGTCACCGACCATCGGGTCTCGCTCACGCTGCACGCGCTCGAGCAGATGCTGGCCGGCGGCGAGCAGCTCGACGAGGTGGTCGACGCACTCGCCGCGGCGGAGCGTGCCGAGCAGCTCGGCGAAGCCTGAGGCCGTCGGCCGTGGGACCGACCTGGGCATCGCTGTGCGCCGACGCGGCCCGACGAGCTCGAGGCGGCCGGGTTCGAGCACGGCGCGCAGGAAGCGCGATGGATGCTGGAGGAGGCGGCGGGGGAGCGTGGCGCCGAGCTCGTCGCGATCGAGGCCGATGAGGCGACGGTGAACGGTGCCCGGCACGTCGTCGCGATGGTCGACCGGCGCATCGCCGGTGAGCCGTTGCAGTACGTGCTCGGCTCCTGGTCCTTCCGTGGGATCGACGTGTTCGTCGACCCGCGCGTGCTGATCCCGCGACCGGAGACCGAGCACACCGCGCAGCTGGCGATCGACGAGGCCGTGCGACCTCGGCGCACGCCGGGGAAAGCGGGCCCCGTTCTCGGGGACACGGACCGAGTACGCGGTCGTGGACCTCGGGACGGGCAGCGGTGCCATGGCGCTCGCGCTGGCCGATGAGCTCCCCGACGCGGAGGTCTGGGCGACCGACGCGAGCGCCGACGCGCTCGCGGTCGCGCGCGCGAACCTGGCCGGCGCAGGGAACCTCGCGGCACGGGTGCGGGTCGTGCACGGTGACTGGTTCGCCGCGCTGCCCTCCTCACTCCGCGGAGGTGTGCGTCTCGTCGTGAGCAACCCGCCGTACGTGACCGAGGGCGAGCTCGCCGAGCTCCCGCCCGAGGTCCGCGACCACGAGCCGCCCGGCTGCGCTCGTCAGCGGGACGAGCGGCCTCGAGTGCATCGAACGGATCGTGCGCGAGGCGCCGGACTGGTTGGAAGCGCGCGGCGCGCTGGTCGTGGAGCTCGATCCCCGCCGCGCGGCTGCCGCCGCCGCGCTCGCCCGCGAGGTCGGCTTCGCGGAGGTGCGCGTCGAGCCTGACCTCACCGACCGCCCGAGGGTCCTCGTCGCCCGCCTCACGTGAGGCGATCCCGTAGTCTGCTCGACGTGGCGGACGAGCTCGATGTCGACGCGATGATCCAGCGGTTCCGGGACCGGGCCGAGGCGGTGCGCGGTCGTCCGCTCCCGCCGGTCGCCGGGCCCGAGCGTCAGAAGTTCCTCGAGCAGGCCCAGCTCGACTTCCAGGACTTCGCCATGCTCGGCGACGCGGACGCCGAGATCGTCGACGGGTTCCTGGTGCTCCGCGTCGACCTACGACCACCGGCCTCCGACGCCTGAGCGAGCGCCCGAGTCAGTCGAGCCGCTCGTGAGGGTCGAGGCGCTGCAGGAACGACCGGTCCACGGCCATCCAGACGGTCTTCGAGAACGGGTAGTAGATGATCGGGACCAGCAGGACGATCGGCACGAGCACCGCGAGCAGCTCGACGACCGGCACGGTCGGGATGGTGGCGGCGAGCAACGCGACGAACACGACGGCGAAGATGCCGCCCGCGACGATGATGTTGATGGCCAGCGCTCCGGCGAAGTAACCGGCCTCGCGCTCGAAGTGCAGCCCGCACCTCGGGCAGTCGGGCACCAGCTCGAAGTAGCGACGGAACAGGTGGCCCGCGCCGCAGCGGGGGCACCGCTTCGTGAGGCCCCACCAGAGGACCCTGGACCGGCTCGGCGTCGCTTCGTTGGCCATGGGGGCAACCTACGCCTCCGCGAGCCGATTCCTCGTGCCGTCGTTCGAGACCACGACCGATCGGCCCTCCCACGGCTCCTCGGTCATCGAGACAAGGACCGCGGGATCGTGGGCGTTGGCCAGCACGCGAGCCCCGTCCGGCGCGAGCAGCGAGAGGATCGCGTGCGCCGGATCCCCGTCGCGTCCCATCGCGACCGCGGTCGCCTCGATGGTCGCGGGACCCTGGTAGGCATCGGCAGGGGTCCTCATCGGGAGCGTGTCGATCGAGGCCTGCAGCCCCGAACGCTCGACGAGCCGGAAGCCCCCGGCCGGCGGCGTCGTGGAGTACAGACCCACGCCGTGCTTCGTCGCGTACCAGCCGATCGCGTGCACGAGACCGAGCGATCCGGGATCGGCACGCAGCTCCTCGACCATGCGGGCGATCGCGTGCGTCGAGTAGTCGTTCGCCGGACCCCCCGCGAAGCCGAGTCCACCGGTGACGGTGAGCGGACGGTCGTCGCCACCGGCCGGGCCGGTCAGCCCGAGCGACGCCATCGTGATCTGCACGGCGGACGGGAAGCACGAATAGAGGTCGAAGCGCGCGACGTCGTCGAGGCCGACGCCGGCGGCACCCGATGCAGCGGTCACGGCCGCGTGTGCCGCGGGGGACCGGTCGAGCCGGTCGCGCTCGCTGAAGAAGAAATGGTCGTGTGCGGCGGCCCCGGCGAGTGGGAAGACCATCCGGTCGTCGGGGACCCCGGCAGCGGCCGCGGCCTCGTACGAGCAGAGGAGCAGCGCGGCGGCCTGGTCCACCTCGATGCGTGCGCACATCAGCTTCGTGTACGGGAACGTGATCATCCGGTTCGTGGGGCCCGGGGTGCGGATCTCTTCGGCCGTGTACGCGACCTGCGACCAGGCGTGGGGGTTCCGGGCGGCGACGGCCGCGAAGCCGGCCCACAGCTCGCTCACGACCTGCTGGTGTTCGGCCACGCCGTGCCCGGCACCGGCCCGCAGTGCCGTCTCGAAGAGGGGGTAGATGTGGATCGGGTCGGTCGCGAGGTGCATCAGCTCGTACTCGCTGCTCCCCGGGCGCGCGTCGCCGACGACCTCGGGGCACGGCGGCGCGTCGTCCTCGGTCCAGGGGAGCCAGAGCTTCGGCTCCTGCTTCCGCGCCCGCCGGCGCGAGTACAGGCACTCCACGCCGCCGAGCACCGCGACGTCGATCTCGCCGGCGGAGATCGCCGCGCTCACGTGGTTGACGAGCAGCTGTGGACTGTTGCCGCCGACGCTCGTGAGGATCGTGCGTCGCACGTCGGCGGCGCCGAGCCGTCGGGCGAGGAGCGACCCGGGATCGGGGTACGGCCACGAGACCGTGGACACCACGGCCGCGGTGTCGAGCCGCGCCAACAGAGCGGCCGCCGCCGCGTCGTCCTCGGCGGCCCGCGCCGCGACCGCGAGCAGCTCGATGGGCTCGAGGGCGTCCCGCGGGTCGTCGGGGCGTTGCTCGGCCTGACCGACGCCGACGATGACCGGGGTACGGGGTCCGGGCGCCACGCTCCGAACCTATCCGCCCCCCGCGATGGTCCAGCCCAGGGGGAGGGGGGGTGCGGTCAGACCTCGGCGACGACGGGCCACTGGGGCTCACCGGGCGTCGCCGAGTCGGGGCAGATGGAGCGGTACCGGCAGTAGGTGCACGCGTCGGGATCCGCGACGCCGGGCCAACCGTCGGCGTCGCGCATCGCGACGATCTCGGCGCGGAGCCGGGCGTCGAGTGCCTCGAGCTCCTCGTCGTCGGGTTCCCACGGGTCGGGGTCCTCGGCGATGTCGGCCGAGAGATGCTCGTAGCGGAGTCGCAGCCCGAGCTCGTGCCGGCGTGCCACCGGGACCAGCACCCAGAGCTGCACCCACGCGCGGGGGTCATCGGCGACCCGCGGCGTGAGCACCGCGCCCGTCTTGTAGTCGCGCGCATCGAGGATGCCGTCGTGGATCCAGACCGCGTCCAGGCGAGCGGTCGCCAGGAACGAGTAGGTCGCGGGGCTGGACGGAGCGAAGCGGGCGACGTCCAGCTCGTGCCCCAGCGCCTCCGCCGGCGACGGACACCGCTCGGCATGGCGCCGGACCTCCTCGCGGAGCCGCGGTGAGCCGCTGTGCGCGTCGAGCACGTCCGCGACGTGCGCGTCGTCGTGACACGAGCCGTGGTCGTGGACGAAGCGCAGGACGTCGTGCACGAGCTGCCCGTGGTCTGGAGAGCCGCCCTCGTCGCTCGCGGGGACCGAGAGGAGGTACTGGTCGCGCCAGGCGCGCGGGCAGTGACGCCAGGACTGCAGCGATGTGGGGGTGATGCGCAGGATCCCGGGTCGGAGGTCGCCTCGGCGTGCACTCAGCCGGACGGCGCCGGGATGTGCGGGGCACTTGCCGACGTGCCGACACTGCGCACAGCCGGTGCCGGGACGAGGGTCGCGCTCGTCGGCTCGGGCGCGCAGCGTCTCGAGATACCCGTCGTACCGCTCACGGAGGCCGTCGAGCTCGGCGCCGAGGTCCACGACGCGAACGTGCCGGGCTCCGCCCACCAGGTCGGCCCACGACACGAGGAGCTCGTCGTCGCCCACCCAGGGGCGCAGGCGCAGCACGGCGAGCCAGACCGAGACCAGCTCGAGCGGGTCGTCCCGCGGCGCCCGGCTCTTCCAGAGGTCGAGCTGGCGGAGCTCCTTGCGCCCGTCGGCACCGACCACGGTGAGGTCGACCCAGCCGCCTACCCGGATCCCGCGCCGCTCGGTGGGGCGGTCGCAGTCGTGCAGGTGGGTGGTGACGTCGCGGTCGCCGAACAGCGCGGCGTACCAGCCCGCGGCGTGCGCGAACACCGCCCGCTCCTCGGGTTCGAGGTCGGCCGGGACCCGGAAGGCCTCACGCCGCATGGGGCCACCCTCGGCGTGGGCGGCCCGCGCGGCGTCGAGGAAGGGGCTGCGGAGCCGGGCCCGGCTGACGTTGTCGTAGGCCCCGCCCTCGTCGGCGAAGTCGAGCGCCACCCGACGCGGGCACAGCTCCGCTGCGTCCCGGAGGAGCGAGGGGGTGACCCTCGGCAGGGGGGCGTCGTCCACCCGCCGAGCATGGCACCGCCCGGCCCGGCCTCGGATGCTCCTCGGCCCCCGCTGCCGAGGCCGACATCGTTAGGCTGGATCCACCGTCCCCTCGATGCGGAGCCCGAGCCATGACCGATCCCCTGGGGGCCCTGGAAGCCTCCGACCCCGTCGTCGCCGACGTGCTCCGCCGCGAGGCGGAGCGTCAGAACACGACGATCCAGCTCATCGCGTCGGAGAACTTCACCTCGCCGGCCGTGATGGCGGCGCAGGGCTCCGTGCTCACGAACAAGTACTCGGAGGGCTACCCGGCGAAGCGCTATTACGGCGGGAACCTGATCGTCGACGAGGCCGAGGAGCTCGCGCGCAGCCGAGTCTGTGAGCTCTTCGGCGCCGACCACGCGAACGTGCAGCCGCACTCGGGCGCGAACGCCAACATGGCGGCCTACTTCGCCGTGCTCGAACCCGGTGACACCGTGATGGGGATGCCCCTCGACCAGGGCGGCCACCTCACCCACGGCACCAAGGTCAACTTCAGCGGTCAGCTCTACGACTTCGTCGGGTACGGCCTCGACGACGACGAGCTCCTCGACTACGAGGGGATGGCCGCGATCGCCCGCGAACACCGCCCGAAGCTGATCGTCGCCGGCGCCACGGCATACCCGCGCACGATCGACTTCGCGGCGTTCCGCGCGGTCGCCGACGAGGTCGATGCGATGCTCATGGTGGACGCCGCGCACATCGCGGGGCTGATCGCGGGCGGTGCGCACCCGAGCCCGGTGCCGTTCGCCGACATCGTCACCTTCACCACCCACAAGACGCTCCGCGGGCCGCGGGCCGGCACGATCCTCTGCCGCGAGCAGTACGCCACCGCCGTCGACAAGGCCGTGTTCCCCGGGTTGCAGGGGGGCCCGCTGATGCATGTGATCGCGGCCAAGGCCGTCGCGTTCCACGAGGCATCACAGCCCGCGTTCCGCGAGTACGCCGCGCAGATCGTGCGCAACGCGCGTGCGCTCGCTGACGCGCTGACCGCAGAAGGGTTCCGGATCGTGTCGGGCGGTACCGACAACCACTTGATGCTGGTCGACCTCCGACCGTTCGGGGTGACGGGGAAGGTCGCGCAGGAGGCGCTCGACGCTGCCGGCATCACCTGCAACAAGAACGCCATCCCGAACGATCCGGAGAAGCCGTTCGTCACCAGTGGCTTGCGTCTCGGCACTGCCTCGGTGACGACGGCCGGCATGGGCGAGCCCGAGATGGCGGAGATCGCCTCGCTGATCGCCAAGGTGCTGCGGTCGGTCGACGACTCCGAGGTCGCGTCCGAGACGCTCGACGCCGCCAACCGTCTGTGCTCGAAGTTCACGCCCTACCCCGAACTGGCCTAGTGCGGGGAAGCGGCTCGACGGCTCGCAGGGCCGCAGCGAGCGAGCGAGGCTAGATGGAGGGGTATCTCGTCGTCGGAGCGGTCGGCGCGATCGTGACCTTCCTGACGACGTTCCTCGTCCGACGCATCGCTCCGAAGGTCGGTGCGATCGCGCTGCCGGGGCCGCGCTCGGTCCACGCCTACCCGACGCCTTCACTCGGTGGCGCGGCGATGTTCCTCGGGTTCTGCGCCGCGCTCGCGACCGCGTCGCAGATGGCGCAGTTCAGCGACATGTTCGACTCGTCGTCGGAGCCCGTGGGCCTGCTGCTCGCCGGCGGCGTGATGTTCCTCGTCGGCGCGGTCGACGACCTGCGGCCGGTGTCGCCACCTGCGAAGGTCGCGGGCCAGGTGCTGTCGGGTGGTCTGCTCTCGCTGTTCGGCGTGACGATGTTCTACTTCCGGGTCCCCTTCGCGAGCTACGACTACATCGTTCTGTCGCCGGACCTCGCTGCGTTCGTCACCGTGGTGACGGTGGTGGTGCTGGCGAACGCGATGAACCTCATCGACGGGCTCGACGGGCTCGCGACCGGGATCGTGATCATCGCCGGGACCGCGATGTTCCTGTACTCGGACCGGCTGCTCAAGGCCGGGCTCCTCGACGGTTCGAACATCGCTCCGTTGGTCGCGGTGATCGCCGGTCGCGATCTGCGTCGGATTCCTGCCGCACAACTTCAGCCCGGCGCGGATCTTCATGGGCGACGCCGGGTCCATGTTCCTCGGCCTGCTGCTCGCAGTCACGACGATCGAGATGGGTGGCCGCACCGCTGACCAGTTCAGCGGTCAGACCTACTTCTTCTTCGCGCCGCTGCTGATCCCGATCGTCATCCTCGCGGTGCCGCTGCTCGACACCGCGTTCTCCTTCCTCCGTCGACTGGTCGGTCGCAAGTCGTTCCACGTCGCCGACCGCGAGCACCTGCACCATCGCCTGATGCGCCTCGGCCACGGACCACGCCGGTCGGTCGCGATCCTGTGGCTCTGGACCGCACTGGCGTCGGCGGCCGCGCTGATCCCGACCTACACGAACCGCGGCAACGCGCTCGGTGCCGATCGCCCTGGCGGCGCTCGCGCTCCTCCTCTTCACCTACTTCCACCCCGGCCGCGGCGACGGGGAGGGCCTCCCCGTCGACGGCGTCCCGGCCGAGCCGCCCGACGCCACCGTCGGAGCGGGGGTCGTCCAGCTCGAGGACCACCGCCGGGTCCGCGACGGCACCGGCTGAGGACCACGAGGCCGTCAGGAGACGCCGCACCCGGAGCGAGGCGGAGGGGGCTGGCCAGGAGCGAGTGCCCGCGCCGTGGGTATCCTGCGGCGCAGCGAGCGCCCGAGACCAGTTGACCAGAAATTGACCTGCCGGACCGGTGCCGGGTACTTTGAGAAAACATTCACAAGCGCACCGGCGACCCGTGCGCGCGTCCGAAACGAAGTAGACGATCCCGTGAAATCGTTCCGGTGGCAAGGGGCTCCGACGCCCAACAACGATGCACTCAGCCACGCCGTGGCGATGGTGCTGTTCCTCGTGTTGGCCGGTCTCTTCGGTGCGTGGCTCGACAGCGTCCTGGGCACCGGGCCCGTCCTTCTCGTCCTCTTCGGCGCCATCGGCGCGGTCGGGGCGTTCGCCTCCGCGTACTACCGCTACGAGGCCCGGATGGCCGACCACGACGCCGACAAGCCCTGGACCCGCTCGGCCGCGCGCCGGAACGGCGAGGGGGCCGACGCCATGAGCGACGGAGCCCCGAACCCGCTCGAGGGCGAGACCCCGGAGCCCACCACGGATCCGGCGGCCCCCCCGGCGCCTTCGATCGACCAGATCGAGTCCCGCATCGCGCACGACCTGGCCCGCCACGCGCTCTACGTCGCGCCGCGTCGCGATCATCGGCGTCGGCGTCTGGCGCGGCGTGCCCGCCGGCGCGGCAGTCGCCCTGGCCTTCGCCCTGGTCGTCGCGAACTTCATCGCCGCCGCCTGGGTCCTCGGCTGGGTCGCCCGGACCGCGCCCGACCTGCTGATGGGCGCAGCGATGATGAGCTTCCTGCTCCGCCTCGTGCTGCTCAGTGCGATCGGGGTCGTGATCAAGGAAGCCGGCATCGTCGACTGGCCCGTGTTCTGCGTCGCGCTGGTCGCGTCGTACCTCGGCCTGCTGTTCTGGGAGATGCGCTCGATCAGCCTCTCCCTGGCCTCGCCGGGTCTCAAGCCCAAGCCCCATGAGCACTCAGGAGTTGGTGGGTGAACCTCGTCCTCGGTGAGCTGCTGCCGAACATCAACGAGCTCTTCCAGTGGAAGGGCATCTTCAGCGAGCACTCGGTCCTCGAGTTCAACAAGACCGCGCTCATGGCGTGCGTCTCGACGGTGATCTGCATCGGCTTCTTCTGGCTCGGCGGGCGACGCAAGGCGCTCGTCCCTGTCGGCATCCAGAACGTCGCGGAAGCCGGGTACGAGGCCATCGAGGAGAACATCTCGCTCGCGGCGATGGGTGAGGAGGGGAAGAATTGGACCCCGTTCTTCGCCACGATGTTCTTCTGGATCTTCTTCATCAACATCTGGTCCGTGGTCCCGGGCATCTACTTCCCCGCGACCTCACGACTCGCGATCCCGCTGTTCCTCGCGCTCGGTGAGCTGGGCGACGTTCATCGTGACGGGATTCGTCAAACAGGGTCCGAAGTACTTCTTCAGCAACATCAACCCCACGGGTGTGCCGTTCGCGCTGAAGTTCCTGGTCGTGCCGATCGAGTTCTTCTCGAAGTACCTCGTCCGGCCGTTCTCGCTGGCCGTGCGTCTCTTCGCCAACATGACGGCGGGTCACGTGCTGCTGGCGATCTTCGCGATCATGACCAACGAGCTCCTGATCGTGCACAACAGCGGGATCTACCAGGTCATCTTCGCCCCACTGCCCTTCCTGGGCCTCGTCGCCTTCACCGGCTTCGAGGTGTTGGTCGGTGTGCTGCAGGCGTACATCTTCACCATCCTGACCGCGGTGTACGTCAACGAGTCCGTACACCCCGAGCACTGATCGTTTCGTCCGAGAACAAGGAGCAACCGCGTGCTGCGTTCCCTGATCCACTTCGCCGTCACTGATTCCGGCGAGCTGAAGAACGGCCTGAAGGCCGTCGGCTACGGCCTCGCGGCCATCGGCCCCGGCATCGGCATCGGCTACCTCGTCGGGCAGTCGGTCCAGGCCATGGCCCGCCAGCCCGAGATGGCCGGCAACGTCCGGACGACCATGTTCCTCGGCATCGCGTTCGCCGAGGCGCTGGCCCTCATCGGCTTCGTCCTCTACTTCATCTGATCCGACTGGATCAGGCCGTCGTACACCCAGCCATCGAACATGGGATTTCGTACATGACAGGGAGGAAGCGCGTCATGCGCATCCGCAGGTTCTTGGTCGCGGGGCTCCTCGGGGTCTTGGCCGTGGTGGCCATCCCGCAGGCTGCTTCTGCCGAAGATCCGGGCACGAAGGTCGGCAAGGAGCTCGTCGAGTGCGTCGAGTCCGCGCTCCACGACAACGAGGCCGCCATCGCGAAGGAGGACTACAAGGGCTTCGAGAACGACCTCGAGGACTGCAAGAAGGCCACGAGCCTCTTCACGCCCGCGCTGCCCGAGCTGATCTGGGGTGCCATCGCGTTCTTCATCGTCGCCTTCGCGCTGATGAAGTTCGCGTTCCCGGCCCTCAAGAAGGGGCTCAAGGCACGCGAGGAGAAGATCCGCAGCGACCTCGAGGGTGCGGAGCAGGCCCGACTCGACGCCGAGACGGAGAAGACCCGCTACCAGGCGCAGCTGGCCGATGCACGCGGTGAGGCCAGCAGCATCGTCGAGGAGGCCCGTCAGGCCGCCGAGTCGGTGCGCGCCGAGGTCATCGCCAAGGCCGAGGCGGACGCCGCCGAGGTCCGCCACCGGGCGGACGAGGACATCCGGCTCGCCCGTGAGCGCGCGATGAGCGACCTGCAGCACCAGGTCGGCGAGATCTCCATCGGCTTGGCCGAGAAGATCGTCGAGCGCAACATCGACCCGGCGACGCAGGCGGATCTGGTCGAGAGCTACATCAACTCGGTCGGGAAGTGATCATGGCGGCTCGCGAGAAGGTCGAGGCATACGCACAGGCGATGCTCGAGGTCGCGCGCGCCGAGCAGCACCTGGCGGGGGTCGAGGACGACCTCTTCCGCTTCGCCCGCACGTTCGAGTCCAACGACTCGTTGCGTCTCGCTCTGACCGACCCGGCACTGCCGATCGAGCGGCGCATCGCGGTCATCGACGAGCTCATGGGCGGCAAGGCCCTCGCGACGAGCGCGGCCCTCGCATCGCTCGTGGTCGCGACCGGCGAGGCAGGCGACCTCGCAGCCATCGTCGATCGCTTCGTGGAGCTCGCCGCGACCGAGCGCAAACACGAGCTCGCCGAGGTCCGCAGCGCGATCCCGCTCGACGAGAAGCAGATCCAGCGCCTCGCGACCGCGCTCGGCAAGGCGACCGGCAAGGACGTCGAGGTGAAGGTCATCGTCGACCCGAGCGTGCTCGGCGGCATCGTGGCGCGCGTCGGTGACACGGTCATCGACGGCACCGTTCGCCACCGCCTGGAGCAGTTGAAGGAACAGTTGTGAACATTTCGGAGCTCGGCGCTCGCGGCACCCGGAGCGAAGCGGAGGGTGCTCGCCAGCGAACGAACGTCCCAAAGGGCGATGCCGGGTATCCCGGCATCGAGAGAGTGAGTGCATGAGATGTCTGAGCTCACGATCAACGCGGAAGAGATCGCATCCGCGCTGCGGAAGCACGTCGACACGTTCACGCCGTCGCTGGAAGCGGCGCGCGTCGGTCGCGTGCTGGAGGTCGGTGACGGCATCGCCCGTATCGCCGGCCTGCCCGAGACCGCAGTCAACGAGCTGCTCGAGTTCGAGGGCGGTTCGCTCGGTCTGGCGCTGAACCTCGACGAGGACTCGATCGGTGCCGTGATCCTGGGTGAGGCCGACGAGGTCGAGGAGGGCCACACGGTCCGCGCGACCGGACGGATCCTCTCGGTCCCGGTGGGCGACGCGCTCGTCGGACGTGTGGTCGACGCACTCGGTCAACCCATCGACGGCAAGGGTCCCGTCGCGAGCGACTCCCACCGCCGGCTCGAGGTCCAGGCCCCCGGCATCGTCGGCCGCCAGCCGGTGCACGAACCGCTGCAGACCGGCATCAAGGCCATCGACGCGATGACGCCCATCGGCCGGGGTCAGCGGGAGCTCATCATCGGTGACCGCAAGACCGGGAAGACGACGGTCGCGATCGACACGATCCTGAACCAGCGCGGTCAGGGCGTGAAGTGCATCTACGTCGCCATCGGCCAGAAGGGCTCGTCGGTCGCGCAGACTGTCGCGACCCTCGAGGAGCACGGCGCGATGGAGTACACGGTGGTCGTGAACGCACCGGCGGCGGACGAGGCGGTGTTCAAGTATCTCGCCCCCTACGCCGGGTGCGCGATGGGGCAGCACTGGATGGACAGCGGTGAGCACACGCTCGTCGTGTACGACGACCTCTCGAAGCAGGCGGAGGCGTACCGGCAGCTCGCGCTGCTGCTGCGGCGCCCGCCGGGTCGTGAGGCGTACCCCGGCGACGTCTTCTACCTCCACAGCCGTCTGCTCGAGCGCGCGGCCAAGCTCAGCGAAGCGCTCGGGTCGGGATCGCTGACGGCGCTCCCGATCATCGAGACGAAGGCGGGTGACGTCTCGGCATACATCCCCACCAACGTGATCTCGATCACCGACGGCCAGATCTACCTGATCGACGACCTGTTCAAGTCGGGTGTGCGCCCGGCCGTCGACGTGGGCATCTCGGTCTCCCGAGTCGGGAGCGCTGCCCAGATCAAGGCGATGAAGGCGGTCTCCGGGACGCTCAAGCTCGACCTCGCGCAGTTCCGTGAGCTCGAGGCGTTCGCGACGTTCGGCTCCGAGCTCGACGCGGTGTCCCGTGCGCAGCTCGACCGTGGCGAGCGGCTCGTGGAGCTGCTGAAGCAGCCGCTGAACTCGCCCATGCCCGTCGAGGAGCAGGTGATCGCGATCTACGCCGGCACCGAGGGCGTGCTCGACGACCTGCCCGTCGACGAGGTGAAGCGGTTCGAGTTCGAGCTCCTCGAGTGGTTCCGTTCCCGGCACGCCGGTCTGCTCAACGCGATCCGGGACACCGGGAAGCTGCCCGAGACCGACGAGGTCGAGAACGCCGTCAGCGCGTTCAAGACACAGTTCCTCGCGACGATCCCGGGCGCCGCGGGATCCGGCACCGGCGCCGCGGACCCGACCGCGACCGACGCCGAGGCCCCGGGTGAGGCCGAGTCCCACAAGACCCTCGAGACCGAATAGATGCACGGAGCGACACGTCCGGTCCGGCGTTGCGGTAGCCGCAGCGACCGGAGGGAGCAGTCCAGCGAGCGAGCGTCCGCGGCCGGGGTATCCCGGGCCGCAGCGAGCGAGCGAGACAAGACGAGCGAGCGAGACTAGATGGCCGGTGGGCAAGAGCGGATCCTGCGGCGACGCATCCGCAGCGTTCAGTCGACGAAGAAGATCACCCGCGCGATGGAGCTCATCGCGGGGAGCCGGATCGTCCGCGCCCAGGGTCGGGTGCAGGCCGCGGTTCCCTACAGCGACACCATCACCGAGGTCGTGCGCGACCTCGCCGCGGCGGGCGCCGGCGCGAACAGCCCGCTGCTCGCGCCGCGCCCGGAATTCAAGAAGGTCGCGCACGTGGTGATCGCGGCCGACCGTGGGCTCTGTGGCGGGTACAACTCGTCGGTCATCCGCGCGGCCGAGGGCTCGATGCGCGAGCACGCGCAGCAGGGTCGTGAGTACGGACTCATCGTCGTCGGTCGCAAGGTCGAGAGCTACTTCCGGTACCGCGACTATCGCATCGACGCGGCGTTCTCGGGGTTCTCGGAGCAACCGACCTACGAGGACGCTCGCGCGATCGCGCACGCGGCCGAAGTCCCGTTCCTGAGTGGCGACTACGACCTCGTCGAGCTGATCTACACGCGCTTCGTGTCCGCCGGTTCGCAGGAGGTCGTGGTCCGGCCCCTCATGCCCCTCGACCGGGAAAGCCTCGAAGGCGGCGACGCCCGACCCGAGGCCGAGGTGGACGGGTCCGCGGCACCGACCTACGAGTTCGAACCATCGCCGGATGCGATCCTCGAGCGCCTCCTGCCGCGGTACGCGGAGGCCCGCGTGTACGCCGCCTTGCTGAACGCCGCGGCGTCCGAGCAGGCAGCTCGCCAGCGGGCCATGAAGGCTGCGACGGACAACGCGGACGATCTGATCACGAAGCTGTCCCGCATCATGAACCGTGCCCGCCAGGACTCGATCACGACCGAGATCATGGAGATCGTCGGTGGCGCCGAGTCGCTGCGCCAGTCGAAGGACGACGGCGACGACGCGCACGAACGCTACGACTTCGCAACTGCCACCCCGGAAGCCTGAGGAGCACCCCCATGACCACAACCGCTGAGCCGGGCACCGCGACGGGGCTCAAGGACGGTCGCGTCGTCGCGATCGCCGGCCCCGTCGTCGACGTGGAGTTCCCGCCCGACGCGCTCCCCGAGATCAACCACGCGCTCGAGATGGACGTGGAGCTCGAGGGCAACAAGATCACGATCGTCGCC
Organism: uncultured Acidimicrobiia bacterium; assembly: GCA_963809885.1. GTDB lineage: Bacteria > Actinomycetota > Acidimicrobiia > IMCC26256 > PALSA-555 > JALHSW01. Next base: position 449,123 of record CAWELA010000003.1, read on the forward strand.
GAGGTCGCGCAGCAGATCGGTGAGGGGCGTTGCCGTGTCATCTGCATGAAGCCGACCGACGGACTCAAGCGCGGCACCGTCGTGCGCAACCTCGGTCACGGCATCCAGATGCCCGTCGGTGACGGTGTGCTCGGTCACGTCTTCAACGTGATCGGTGAGCCCCTCGACACGACGACCGACCAGCTCACCGGCATCGACGACCACTGGGAGATCCACCGGGAGTCGCCGCACTTCGACCAGCTCGAGCCGCGAGCGGTCATGTTCGAGACGGGCATCAAGGTCATCGACCTCCTCGAGCCGTACGTGCAGGGTGGGAAGATCGGCCTGTTCGGCGGCGCCGGTGTGGGCAAGACCGTGCTCATCCAGGAGATGATCCAGCGGGTCGCCACCCAGCACGGTGGCGTGTCGGTGTTCGCCGGGGTCGGCGAACGCACCCGTGAAGGCACCGACCTCTGGCTGGAGATGACCGAGTCCGGCGTCATCGACAAGACGGCGCTGGTCTACGGCCAGATGGACGAGCCGCCCGGGGTCCGGCTGCGCGTCGCGCTCTCGGCGCTCACCGTGGCGGAGTACTTCCGCGACGTGAAGAACCAGGACGTGCTGCTCTTCGTCGACAACATCTTCCGGTTCGTCCAGGCGGGCTCGGAGGTGTCGACGCTGCTCGGCCGCATGCCGTCGGCCGTGGGCTACCAGCCGACCCTTGCCGACGAGATGGGCGAGCTGCAGGAGCGCATCACCTCGACGAAGGGACACTCGATCACCTCGTTGCAGGCGGTGTACGTGCCCGCGGACGACTACACCGACCCGGCGCCGTTCACGACCTTCACCCACCTCGATGCGACGACCGAGCTCTCCCGGCAGATCGCGGCGCTCGGCATCTACCCGGCGGTCGACCCGCTGGCGTCGACGTCGAACATCCTGGCGCCCGAGATCGTGGGGGAGCGTCATTACGGCGTCGCCCGGCGTGTGCAGGAGATCCTGCAGCGGTACAAGGAGCTCCAGGACATCATCGCGATCCTCGGGCTCGACGAGCTCTCCGAAGACGACAAGCTCATCGTGTCCCGGGCCCGCAAGATCCAGCGGTTCCTCTCGCAGCCGTTCTTCGTCGGCGAGGTGTTCACCGGTCTGCCCGGGATCTACGTGTCCGTGGAGGAGACGGTCGACAGCTTCGAGGCCGTCGCGAACGGCGAGCTCGACGAGGTGCCGGAGCAGGCGTTCTTCAACGTCGGTGGGGTCGAGAGCGTGCTCGCCAAGGCGAAGACCCTCCAGGACTCCTGATGGCCGAACCCGGTGCGCTCGAGGTCCAGGTCGTCTCGCCCGAGAAGATCCTCTACGAGGGTGCGGGCGACATGGTCGTGGCGCGGACCGCCGACGGCGACATCGCGTTCCTCCCGGGGCATGCGCCGTTCCTCGGCGCGCTCGGCGTCGCGAAGGTGCGGGTGATCCTCCCGACGAGCATCATCCATCCCCACGGGGAGCAGGTCGTCGCGGTGCACGCCGGGTTCGTCGAGGTCAGCCACGATCGCGTCGTCGTGCTGTCGGACGTCGCGGAGCTGCCCGAGCAGATCGACGTCGAGCGGGCGACCGCGGCCAGGGCCAGGGCAGAAGCGGCGCTCGCCGCCGACGAGCACGACGCCGAGGCGACCGAAGCGCTCGCGCGGGCGGATCTCCGCCTCGACGTCGCCGGCGTCGCCCCCGCCGCCGCGTACTGACCCACGCTCACGCGCCGACCCGCGCCGACCCGCGCCATCCGGGGTCCGGCGGACCCCTAGCCTGCTCGGATGCGCCGATCCTCCCGCCCTCGGGACGTCCAGCGACCGCTGCGGTGGCGCAACCTCACGACGCTGCTCGCGCTCGTGCTGCTCGTGGTACTCGTCGCGGAGGGGACGTCCCGCTCGAGTGCCCGCGCCGAGGCGGGCCCCGGTCTCCTCGCCATCGGGCAGGACGTCCGGCCGTTCCGTGGCCTCGGCACGTGGCTCGACGTCTACGACTACGTGCCGGGGTTCCAGGACGACGGGGGCCCGCCGCCGGTGTCACCCGACAGCATCGACGACATGAGTCGGCTCGGTATCAGGACGCTCTACCTCCAGTCCGCCCAGGACGACACCGGATCGCCGGCTCCACCGTCGTCGCCGCGCCTGCTCGGCACGTTCCTCCGACCGCGCGCATGATCGCGGGATGCGCGTCGTCGCCTGGTACCTGCCGAAGCTCTCGGAGCCCGCGGCCGACCTGCGCCGGATCACCGCGCTCGCCAAGTTCCGCAGTGCGGGTGAGCGGTTCGACGGCATCGCACTCGACATCGAATGGACCTCCGGGGTCCCCGACCCCGTCGCCCGCAACACCGCACTCGTGAAGCTCGTGAAGCGGGCGCGTGCCGTGGTCGACGACCGCCCGCTCGGCGGGATCGTCCTCGAACCGGTGCTGCTCGAGGACGTCAACACCGAATACTGGCCCGACTTCCCGTGGAAGAAGGTCGCCGGATCGTTCGACGTCTGGCTCCCGATGACCTACTGGACCAACCGGGACTCGTCCTCCGGGTTCCGCGACGGGTTCGTGTACGCCAACGAGAACATCCGCCGAGTACGCAAGCGTGTCGGTGACCCCGATGCCGCCGTCCACCCGATCGGCGGCATCGCCAACCAGGCATCGACGGCGGACTACATCGGCTTCGTGCGGGCTGCGAGACGGCGCGACGCGATCGGCTGGTCCGTCTACGACTACAACACCACGACCAGCGGGAGCTGGCCGTGGCTGCGCGGTCACTAGGCTCGCCCTCGTGCGGGCCAACGCGATCATCGCCGGCGTCGAGAAGGCCGGGACGACCTCGCTGTTCGTGTCGCTCGCCGGGCATCCGGAGGTGGCCCCGTCATCGGTGAAGGAGACCCGGTACTTCTCCCCGCTGATCTCCGGGCAGGAGCCCGAGCCCGTCGCCGCCTACGACGAGTACTTCGCCGACGCGGGCGACGAGCCGATCCGCTTGGAGGGTACGCCCCGCTACATCACCGGCGGCCGGCCGCTCGCCGAGCGGGTCCAAGCGGTGTGCGGTCCGACCACCCGGGTCATCATCGTGCTGCGTGACCCGATCGCGCGCTTCACGTCGTTCTTCACGTTCCAGCAGGCCCGCCTGCGCGTCCCCGAGGACCTCACCGTCGAGGACTACCTCGCGCGCTCGCTCACGCTGACCCGCGACGAGGTCCGTGATCCAGAGAACCACCCCTGGACGGCCTTCGCGAGCGGTTGCTATGCGGACTTCCTGCCGGCCTGGCACGACGTCTTCGGCGATCGCCTCCACCTCGAGTTCTTCGAGGAGCTGACCGCGCAGCCCGAAGTCGTGCTGCGGCGGGTGGCGGGGTTCCTCGGGATCGATCCGGGCGGCTTCGAGAGCTACGACCTCGCCTCCGAGAACCGGACGACCGCGTACAAGCGCGCCGGGTTCCAGCGCGTCGCGCTCGCGGTGAACGACCGCCTCGAACGCTTCCTCCGCCGCCACTACAAGCTCAAGGACCGGATGCGCGCGGCCTACTACCGGATCAACGGGCGGGCCGCGACGCGGTCCTCGCTCCCCGACGCCGTGCGCGACGAGCTCACACGGCGGTACGCCGAGCCGAACGCGCGCCTCCGGACCGAGCTCGAGTCGATGGCCGTGCCGGAGCTGCCGGTCTGGCTCACGACGTCTCCCGCGAGTGCCTGATCGAGACGGTCCGTGAGGACGCTCAGTACTCCATCGCGGAGTAGCGCATCAGCTTGTGCCACTTGTGGGTGGCGCGGATCGTCCGGATGGTCCCCGTCTTCGACCGCATGACCAGGGTCTCGGTGCTGGCGCCGTCGCCGCGGTAGCGGACCCCGCGCAGGATGTCGCCCTCGGTGACGCCGCTGGCGGCGAAGAAGACGTCTTCGCTGGAGACCAAGTCGTCGGTGGACAGCGCCCGCTCGAGGTCGTAGCCGCCGTCGAGCGCGGCGCGCCGCTCGTCCTCGTTGCGGGCGACGAGCCGTCCCTGGATCTCGCCGCCCAGCGCCTTCAGGGCGCAGGCCGCGATCACCCCCTCTGGCGTCCCGCCGATGCCGAAGAGGATGTCGGAGCCCGAGTCGGGCCATGCCGTCTCGAGTGCTCCCATCACGTCGCCGTCGGGGATGAGCCGAACCATGGCGCCGGCGTCACGGCACTCGCGGATGATGTCGGTGTGGCGGTCGCGGTCGAGCACGACGGCAGTGACGTCCTTGACCTGCTCGCCCTTGGCCTTCGCGACCGCTTCGAGGTTGGCCTTCACCGGAGCATCGATGTCGACGACGTCGCGGGACTCGGGGCCGACTGCGAGCTTCTCCATGTAGACGCACGGACCGGGGTTGAACATGGAGCCGCGCTCGGCGACCGCGATCACGGCGATGGCGTTGTTGCGGCCGAGCGACGTGAGGGTCGTGCCGTCGACCGGATCGACCGCGATGTCGCAGGCGGGCCCACCGGCTCCGATCTCCTCGCCGTTGAAGAGCATCGGTGCTTCGTCCTTCTCGCCCTCGCCGATCACGACGATGCCCTCCATCGGCACGGTGTTGAGGACGAGCCGCATGGCGTCGACCGCGGCCTGGTCGGCGGCGAGCTTGTCGCCGCGCCCGATCCACCGGGCTGCCGCGAGGGCGGCGGCCTCGGTGACCCTGGCCAAGTCCATGGCGAGGTTACGGTCAGGGGCTTCCTGGAGGTCCTTCATGGCCCTCGATCCTACCGGTGCCTCCCTCGGCGTCGACAGGGCCGGAAGGCCCAACCCGGGCGCGCCCGACGCCGCTACCTTGAGGCACCGTGAGCCCCGCAGACGACCGATCCTCGCGGCGCGTCGCGGTCGTCACCGGTGCAGCATCGGGCATCGGACGCGCCACCACCGAACGGCTCCGGCACGACGGATGGAGCGTCGTCGGCGCCGATCGCGACGCCGAGCGCCTGTCGTGGATCGAGGCGCACGGTGACCCCGAGCTCGTCCCGTGCATCGCCGACGTTGCGACGGAGACGGGGAACGCGGAGCTCATGTCGCTCGCGCTCGGCGCGGTTCGGTCGGCTCGACGGGATCGTGCTCAACGCCGCAGTCGCCACGAGCGGCTCCGTGGAGCACCAGCCCATCGACGACCTCGACCGGGCACTGAGCGTCAACCTGCGCGGCGTCGTCCTCGGCGTACGCGCCGCGATCCCCGCCCTCCGGTCCTCGGGGGGCGGAGCGATCGTCGTGACCGGCTCGGTGTCAGGCATGTTCGGCGACCCCGAGATGTGGGCGTACAACGCGTCGAAGGGTGGTGCGGTGAACTTCGTGCGCTCGGCCGCCATCGACCTCGCGGTCGAAGGGATCCGCGTCGAACGCGGTGTGCCCGGGTGGCATCGCCGGCACCGGGATGACGACCCCGATGGAGCGTCACGCGCCCGACCGGTTCGAGGAGATGCGCTCGCACGTCCCGATGCAACGCTGGGGTCGACCCGAGGAAGTGGCCGCCGCCGCGGCCTTCCTCCTGTCCGACGACGCCTCGTTCGTGACGGGGGTCGCGCTCCCCGTCGACGGTGGCGTGACCGCCGGGACGGGGCAGTTCCGCACCCGCGCCGGCCAGGCGTGAGCCCGGGGAGCTCAGTCGACGAGCAGGCGGTAGGGCTGCTCGAGCATGTCGCGGACCTCGACGAGGAACTCCGCCGCGGTGACCCCCCCGAAGGCTCGGTGATCCCACGCGAGCACGAGGGTCATGACGCTGCGCCCGCACCGGTCGATCACCTTCCCAGCGGGTCTCGTCGCGCACCCGTCCGATCCCGAGTGTCGCGACGTTCGGGGCGAGCACGATCGGCGTGAAGGAGTCGACGCCGTACCCACCGAGCGACGTGACGACGAACGTCGGCTCACCGCTCGGTTCCGCCGACGCGACCTCCCAGGTGGCAGCGACGATCTCCTTGAGCGAGCGTTGCGCGGCGCCCGGGACGACGTGCACGGTGACGTCGTCGTCGGTCGAGGTGGTGACGCCCACGTCGACGTCGCCGAGCAGCTCGACCCCATCGTCCCGAATCGACGCGTTGAGGAGCGGGTGACGCACGAGCGCGCGGGCGACGGCGCGGACGACGAGGTCGGTGTAGGTGGGGCGGAGCGCGTCGGCGTCCCACTCGACGATCAGCTCGGTGCGCAGCTGGGCGGCCTGATCCATCCTGGCGTCCATGTGCATCGACAGCTGCGCCATCTCCTGCTGCGAGGACCGCATCCGCTCCGCGAGCGCACGTGTCCCCGAGGCGACCGGGACGACCGACGCGGCGCCGGCGAGCACGACGGGTGCGGCCTCGGCAGGCATCGGGTCGTCCAGCGGCGTGAACCGGAACAATGACGCCTCCTCTGCCACGGTGTCGGTGGTCCCGGCAGGAGTCGCCGGCTCGGGTGCCGGAGGTGCGGGGGGCGGTTCGGGAAGCGAGGTGACCGGCGCCGGGGGTGGGGCGGGAGTCGCGCCAGGGGACCGCGAAACGCCCTCGGCGAAGTAGCGCAGCGGTGCCGGCTCCGCCGCAGCATCCTCCGTGCGCACCTCCGTGCGCACCTCGGGCGTGACGTCGGGGGGCGCGGTGCTGCTCGGGTCGGGACCCGGCGCGACGCCCGGCCCCGTGGGGCCGGGCCAGGGGGGCAGGTCCGCCAGCGCCGCGGTGTCGATCTCGTCGACGGGGCCGGCCGCGGCTTCGGCGGCCGCTGCTGCCGCGGCCGCCTCGGCGCGCTCCCGCTTGCGGCGCCGTCTGCCGAACATCACATCCTCCCGAGGTCGGGATCAGCCGTTCGTCTGCTCGGTGAACGCGGCGAGGTCGAAATAGTCACGCCATATCGTCGACCTTTCCGTCTCTCACCTTGAACAGGCCGGCGACACGGAGCTCGATCTTCTGGTCGCCCGGGAGCCAGAACCGGTCGACGCGCTCGTTCATGACGACGTCGCCCTGTTCGATCTGCTCGAGGACCTCCCACTCGACGCGCTCCGCGCCGGAGAGGAACGGTCCGAGCATCGAGCGGACCTCGTCGTGGCCGTTGAGCACGCTCATCGGCACGTTCTCGTAGGCGACGTCGTCGGTGAGCAGCGCCAGGACGGCGTCGACGTCGCGTGCTTCGTTGGCGCGGATGAGGGCGGTGACGGTTGCTCCGGGAGTCATGCCGGGGACCGTACCAGCACGTTCTCGGGCGGACTCCTGCCGCGGCCCGGCGGTGCGGGCCGTGGGTGACCGGTACGCTCGCGGTCGTGGGTGATGCCCGAGAGCGGTGGCAAGCGGCCTTCGACGCCGCGCCCCGGCGCCCCGGCGACTTCGAGACGATGTCGGGGGTCCCCGTCGAGGCGGTGTACGGGCCCCGCGACGTGGGCGATGCGTCCGACGCACTGCCCGGGCAGTTCCCGTACACGCGTGGACCGTACGCGTCGATGTACCGCTCGAAGCTCTGGACGATGCGGATGTTCGCGGGCTTCGGGACGGCGATCGACACGAACCGACGGTTCCACGAGCTGCTCGCCAACGGCGGGGACGGTCTGTCGACGGCGTTCGACCTGCCGACGCTCATGGGGCGCGACTCCGACGATCCGCTCGCCCTCGGCGAGGTCGGCAAGTGCGGCGTCGCGGTCGACACGCTCGTCGACGTCGAGGATCTCTATGCCGGGATCGATCTGGGAGCGGTCACGACGTCGATGACCATCAATGCTCCCGCAGCGACCTTGTTCGCGATGTACGTCGCCGCGGCCGAGCGTTCGGGCGTCGAGCGTGCGCGGCTCGGGGGCACGCTGCAGAACGACATCCTCAAGGAGTACCAAGCGCAGAAGGAGTTCGTGTTCCCGCCGCGGCCGTCGATGCGCCTGGTCGCCGACACGGTGCGCTTCGCCGCGGCCGAGATGCCACGGTGGCATGCCGTGTCGATCTCCGGCTACCACATCCGCGAAGCCGGCTCGACCGCCGCGCAGGAGCTCGCGTTCACGCTCGCCAACGGTTTCGCGTACGTGGAGGCGGCACTCGCCGCCGGTCTCGGCGTCGACGAGTTCGCGCCTCGGCTCTCGTTCTTCTTCAACGCCCACATCGACTTCTTCGAGGAAGTCGCGAAGTACCGCGCCGCCCGTCGGATCTGGGCGCGGTGGATGCGTGACCGGTACGGCGCGACGGACGAGCGGTCGCTCCAGCTCCGGTTCCACACCCAGACTGCCGGCGTCTCGCTCACCGCGCAGCAACCCGAGGTGAACATCGTGCGCACGGCGATCGAGGCGCTCGCCGGGGTCATGGGCGGGACGCAGAGCCTGCACACGAACTCGATGGACGAGACGCTGGCGCTGCCCACCGAGAAGGCCGCGCGCATCGCGCTCCGCACGCAACAGGTGATCGCGCACGAGACACGTGTCGCGAACGTCGCCGATCCGCTCGGCGGGTCCTGGTACGTCGAGGAGCTCACCGACGAGATGGATCGCCGGGCCGAGGCGATCTTCGACCACATCGAGCAGCTCGGCGACGGCTCGATGCTCGAGGGCGCGTTCCAGGGGATCGAGCGCGGGTGGTTCCAGCGCGAGATCGCGGATGCCGCCTACGAGCTCGAGCGCAAGCTCAACGACGGGCGTCACCTGATCGTCGGCGTGAACACGGCCCGGGAGGGCAACGACGAGCCGCCGCCCGAGACCTTGCGGATCGGTGCGGAGGTCGAGGAGGTGCAGCTGAAGCGGCTCGCGCAGGTGAAGGCCGACCGCGACGACGCCGGGGTACGCGGCGCGTTCGGACGCGCTGCAGCGTGACCGCGGCCGACCCGATTGCGAACGTGATGCCGAGCCTCGTCGACGCGGTCTCGGCGCACGCGACGGTCGGCGAGGTCACGGACGCGCTGGCAGACGTCTTTGGTCGCTACGTCGAGACCCCGATCATCTGAGGGTACGACCGACGATGGACGCAACGCTCCTCCGGCACGCGCGCGCTGCGGTCGGGTTCATGCCCGACGACGAGGGTCTCGCGCTGCACGATGCCGGACTGCTCGGGGGTGAGGTCGGCCCGCTGCTCGAGGTGGGCACCTACTGCGGGAAGTCCGCGATCTACCTGGGTGCCGCGGCGCGAGAGCGCGGGACCGTGCTGTTCACCGTCGACCACCACCGGGGGTCCGAGGAGAACCAGGCGGGCTGGGAGTTCCACGACGAGCGGCTCGTCGACCCGCGCACGGGTCGGATGGACACGCTCCCGTTCTTCCGCCGCACGATCGAGGATGCCGACCTCGAGGATGCCGTGGTCGCGGTGATCGGGAGCTCACCGACGGTCGCGCGGAGCTGGGCGACGCCGCTCGGGCTCCTCTTCATCGACGGTGGCCACGCGTTCGACGCTGCGCTGGCGGACTACGAGGGTTGGGCGCCCAACGTCGCGCCCGGCGGCGTGCTCGTGTTCCACGACATCTTCGAGGACCCGGCCGACGGCGGGCAGGCGCCCTACGAGGTCTGGCGGCACGCGGTGGCGAGCGGCGACTTCACACCGGTCTCGACGACCGGCAGCCTGCGTGTGCTGCGCCGCGCCTAGCTGCGTTCGGTCGCTCTTCGCGAGCTCGGCTTCGATCTCCGCGCCGGCCTCGATGAGCTCGTCAGGGCTGAGCCCGGCGGGCAGACCCTCACCGCGGAACAGGCCGGCGGTCGGGCCGTCACCCCCGAGGGCGTTCGCAGCGAGCACCACCGCCGCGGAGTTCCAGGTGGGCTGCTCGACGGGGTACAGCTCGCCGGCCTCGCCGAACCGCTCGTCGTCGAAGTTCATCCCGGTCCAGTAGCCGCCACCGTCCGCGCGGAGGAACTGGACCCAGGTGAAGAGGTCGCGTGCCTGTGCGTCGGCACCGATCGCGTCGAGCGCCATGCACGAACTCGCACGTCTCGGCCGCGGTGACCCAGGGGCGGTCGGAGACGCAGCGGACGCCGCGTCCCTGGACGACGAAGGTCGCCCATCCCGCGGCGACGCGCGCGTGGGCCGAGTGCCCGCGCAGGGGGCCTCCGAGGATCGGGTAGTACCAGTCCATCGCCCAGCGGTCCTTGTCGAGGAACCGTTCGGGGCGGTGCGCGATCGCGATGGCGAGCTGACCCGAGCGAGAGCTCCCAGTCGGGACGTTCGTGACCGAGGCGCTCTGCGATCGCGATCGCGTGGCGGATGCTCGCGTGGATCGACGACGAGCCCGTGAGGAGCGCGCCGGGGGCGCGCTGGTCGCCCCGCCACGCGATCTCGCCGGTCTCGGCCTGGTGCGAGAGGGCGTAGTCGATCGCCCGCTCCACCACCGGCCAGAACTCCTCGAGGAACCCGGTGTCGCCGGTCGTCAGGTAGTGGTGCCAGACGCCGTTCGCCACGTAGCACGTGACGTTGGTGTCGAGCGCAGGGTCCTTCACGTCATTGCCGACGTAGTACGCGTGCCACGATCCGGCCTCGTGCTGCATCGAGCGGAGCCACTCGTACGGCGCGCTCGGCTTCGGCGTACCGGTGGCCGAGATCGAGGGCCATGGCCGCCTCGACCAGGTTCCACGGATCGGTGTGCTCGCCGGGGGTCCACGGGATGTTGCCGTCGGGCAGCTGGATCTCGGCGATCGCGTCGACCGTCGCCTGCACCTGCTTCGGCGGTGATCGCGCCCGGTACCGAGGGGAGGTTGTGCTTGCGCATCAGCTCGTGACCTTCTGTACGTAGACGACGAGGCTCTTCCCGAGCACCGGGTTCAGCGTGCGCTCGAGCATGTTCACCCATTGCGGTTGTTTCGTGATCTGCCAGGCCAGGAAGTCGTGGTACCTGCGGACGGTCCAGTGGCGGTCGACTCGGTTCACGCCCGTGGCGCATTGCAACCACCAGTACGGGGAGTGCAGTGCGTGGGCGTGGTGCGAGCCGCGCAGCCAGGTGCCCGCGGCTTCGAGCTTCTGCTCGAGCTCGTGCTGCCGGAAGATCCGCACGTGGCCGCCGGGGGTGTCGTGGTAGCGATAGTCGAGTGCCCAGCTCACCCGCTCGGGCCAGCGCGTCGGGACGGTGACGGCCATGCGCGCGCCGGGCTCGAGCACGCGCACCGAGCTCGGCGATCGCGCCATCGACGTCCCACAGGTGCTCGAGCACCTCGGACGCGATCACGCCGTCGAACGAGTCGTCGGGGAACGGCAGTCGCAGCGCGTCGCCGTTCACCGCACCGCCGCGCTCGCCGTGGGGGAGCTCGCCGGCCGCGAGCATCCCTCCCAGTACGCCGCGCACCTCCTTGAGCTCTGCCTCGGAGTAGTCGAACGGGACGACGGTCGCGCCACGGCGCCACGCTTCGAACGCGTGTCGGCCGCCACCGCAGCCCATGTCGAGGATGCGGGAGTCGGACGTGACACCCAGGCGATCGAAGTCGACGGTGAGCATCAGCGCGTCCCTCCACCGGCGCGCTCGTCGAGCAGCGCGCGATAGTGCTCGGCCGTGCCCTCCGCGGTGCGGCGCCAGGTGAAGTTCGCGAGCGCCCGCTCGCGTCCCCCGGCACCGATTCGGGCGCGCAGCTCGGCGTCGCCGAGGACGCGGAGGAGCGCGACCGCGAGGGCGTCGGGATCGGCGGGTGGCACGAGCAGGCCGGTCTCACCGTCGCGACCGATGACCTCGGGGACGGCGCCGCCTGTGGTGCCGACGACCGGCACGCCGCAGCCCATCGCCTCGACCGCGGGGAGCGAGAAGCCCTCGTAGAGCGAGGGCACGCACGCGACCTCGGCCTCGGCGTAGAGCTCGACGATGCGCTCCGTGGTGACCCCGCTCACGAACTCGACCGCGCCGGTGAGCCCGAGGCGCTCGACCAGCGCCGGGATCTTGCTCTTGCCCTTGGGCTTGCCGATCACGACCAGGTGGGCGTCCTCGCGCTCGGTCCGTACCTTCGCCAGTGCTTCGAGCAGGTGCGCGAGGCCCTTCATCGGAACGTCCGCGCTCGCGGTCGTCATGAGCCGTCCGGGCACCCGGCTGATGGCGGGTCGCGGACCGAAGATGGCGGGGTCCATGCCGACCGGCACGATGTGGAGCCGGTCGGCCGACACCCCCATCTGCTCGACGATGTCGCCGCGTGAGGACTCCGAGACGGTGATGACGCGCGGGATCCGCCGGGCCACCTCCATCTGCATGTCGAGGAAGGAGTACCAGCGACGGATGGTGAACCGACGCCACGCGTTCGTGGCGTGGGCGACGTCCAGGTCGCGGTCGACGGTGATGGGGTGGTGGAGGGTGGCGAGGACGGGCCAGCCGTCCTCCTCCATCATCGCGACGAGCCCGCGCCCGAGGCACTGGTTGTCGTGGACGAGGTCGAAGTCGCCGCGGCGCTCCCGCAGGTGGCGACGGATCCGCAGGCTGAACGCGAGGGGCTCGGGGTACCCGGCGGCGCACATGATGGCGAACTCGCGGAGGTCGATGGAGTCGCGGAACTCGTGCGGCCACGGGAGCCGGAACGGGTTGGTGGCCGGATACAGGTCGAGGCCCGGTACCGCCGCGAGCTGCTCCGGGTGCACGAGATCGGGGTAGGGCGGGCCCGAGAACACGGTGATCTCGTGTCCGAGGTCGGTCAGCTCCTTGGCCAGCGCCCGTGTGTAGACGCCCTGGCCCCCGCAGTGCGGATTGCCGCGGTACACGAGGTACGCGATGCGGAGGGGGGTCTCTTCCGAGGGAGGGCGCGTGGAGGGGCTCGGAGACGACATGGAACGAAGAGCCTACCGGTTGGTAGGCAACGATCTCCCGGGCAACGGGCCCGCGTCATACCCTGTTCACACATGGGTTTCCCGCTCCCGGCCGCGCTCATCGCCCGCTCGGGGACGGTTGGCGAGCCGCGATGGGCTCCGGGAGGCCGAACGCTGGCCTGGGTGGAGGGGCTCGGTCCCCGCGCCGACGTCGTCGCGACCCGGGTGGAGGGCGCGGTGCCGCCCGCGGTCGTGACGGCCCAGACTGGCGTTGCCGGCATCGGCGCCTACGGCGGTGGCGTCTGGTGCTGGGTCGACGCCGGACACCTCGCGGTGGCGGCGCCCGACGGTTCCCTCGTCCTCGTCACAGTCGACGGCGGCCCGGTCCGCGTGCTGTCCTCCGAGGGGCGCGCCGCGGCGCCGACGGCGAGCCCCGACGGGGCCCGGATCGCCTTCGTCCTGGAGACCGACGACGCGTGCGACGTCGCGGTGCTCGCGTGCGACGGCGGCACCCCGGCGGAACGGGTCTCGGGCGCCGACTACGCCTGGGACCCGACCTGGTCGCCGGACGGTGCGCGGCTCGCCTGGCACGAGTGGGACCTCGGGGCCATGTCGTGGGAGGCATCGCGCATCGTCGTCGCGCACCCCGACGGATCCTCGGCGCAGGTGGTCGCGGGTGGCCCGGCCACCTCCGTGGGACAGCCCCGGTTCTCGCCGGACGGTGCATCGCTCGCGTACGTGAGCGACGCGGGGGGGTGGTGGAACGTCTGGGTGGCCGGATCCGATGGCACCGCCCCGGTGCCACTCCTCGGGGAGGCACACGAGCACGCCGAGCCGGCCTGGGGTCCGGGGCAGCGGTCGTTCGCGTGGTCTCCATCCGGCGACCGGGTCGCGCTGTGCCGCAACGAGGAGGGCTTCGGCCGCCTCGTCGTGTGCGCGCCGGGCGGCGAAGCCGTCGGGATCGCGAACGGGTGGCACCACGGCATCGACTGGGGCTCGCAGGGGATCGTCGCGGTGCGATCGGGGGCGCGCACCGCGCCGGCGGTCACCGTGGTCGATCCGGGTGGTGCCGACCGTCGCGTCGTGGCCTGCCGCACGCCGGCGGGGTTCCGCGCCGCGGGGATCGTCGAGCCCGAACCGATCTGCTGGCCGGCTTCGGACGGCAGCGAGGTGCACGGCTTCTGCCTTCGGCCCGAGCAGTCGGCGCTGGGTGCCGGCACCACGCCGCCGGTCCTCATCGACGTCCACGGCGGTCCCACGGGGCAGGCGAGCGTGCAGTGGAAGCCGTTGCACCAGTACTTCGTGACGCGCGGCTGGATCGTCCTCGCACCCGACCCGCGGGGCTCCACGGGGTACGGGCGCACCTACGCGCAGGCGCTCGCCGGGGCCTGGGGTGCGCTCGACGTCGACGACTGCGCCGCCCTGCTCGACCGGCTCGGCCCCGCCGGGTGGGGTGACCCCGACCGCGTCGCGGTCATGGGCGCGAGCTCGGGTGGCCTGACCGCGCTGCTGCTCGGGGCGTTCCACGGTGAGCGCCTCCGAGCCGTCATCAGCCGGTACGGGGTGACCGACCTGCTCGGGCTCGCCGCGAGCACCCACCGATTCGAGTCGCGCTATCTCGATCGCATCGTCGGGATCCTGCCCGAGGACGCCGATCGCTACCGCGAGCGCTCGGCGGTGACGCACGCGGCCCGGATCAGGGTTCCGACACTCGTGCTCCAGGGCGACGCCGATCGCGTGGTGCCGCCGGCGCAGGCCGCCGCCGTCGTCGAGGCGATCCGCTCGGCCGGGGGAACCGTGGAGTACCACCTGTACGAGGGCGAGGGGCACGGTTTCGCCCGCGAGGAGACCGTGCTGGACGTGTACGCGCGGATGGAGTCGTTCCTCGAGGCTCAGGTGCTGACGCCGGCGCGAGGAGCGGGTCGAGGATGACCGTGCCGGGCGACCTCCAGGGTCCGCGGAAGGGAGTCGACCGGGCCGTGCTGCTCGCGCACGGTGCCGGCGCGGACCGCAACGCACCGGCGCTGGTCGCCGTCGCGGACGCCCTCGCCGATGCCGGCGTGCCGTCGCTGCGCTTCGACTATCCGTACCGAGCCGCGGGCAAGCGGGCGCCGGACCGTCCGCCGGTGCTCGACGCCGCGACCCGCGCAGCTGCGGCGGCGCTCGCGAAGCGCGTCGGTCTGCCGCCCGAACGGGTCGTGCTGGGCGGACGGTCGATGGGCGGCCGCTACTGCTCGCTGGTCGTCGGCGCAGTCGACGACCCGTTGCCGGCGCTCGGGCTGCTGCTGCTGGGCTACCCGCTCCAGGCGATGGGCAAGCCCGACGTGCGCCGTGACGACCACTTCAAGCGACTGCACTGCCCCGTGCTCTTCGTGAGCGGCACCCGCGACGCGCTCGCGCCACGCCCCCGGCTCACTCGATCCGCCCGCAAGGTGAAGGGTCCGGTCGCGTTGCACTGGATCGAGACCGCCGACCACGGGTTCCGCCCGCTGCAAGCGGAGCGGTCTCACCACCGAGCAGGTGCTCGCCGAGGTGGCTGAGACATCCGTCACATGGGTGAGCGGCCTCTCGGGCTAGGCCGAACTGGCGGCGCACGCCCAGGGGGACGGTGTCCGAACACGAGGTGAACTTCGGGTCGTCCGGGCCCAATTGTTCGGGGTTCGCGGGGCGCGTGCGCCACACTGGACCCATGCGTGTGGAACGTTCGTTCGCCTTCGTCGACCTGTGCGGTTTCACGCGCTTCACCGACCTCCACGGCGACGAGGAGGCGGTCGGGGTGCTGACCCGGTTCCGCACCGCCGTGCGCGACATCGCGTCCGACCACGCCGTGCGGGTCGACAAGTGGCTCGGTGACGGCGTGATGTTCGTGAGCACGACCGACCGGCGGCTGGTCGAGGCGCTGCTCACGCTGATGGACGAAGACCGACTCGACCGACGTCGCGCTGCCGCTCCGCGCGGGCATGGCGATCGGCCCGGTCATCCTGCTCGAGGGCGACGACTACGTCGGGAGCTGCGTGAACCTCGCGGCCCGGCTCTGCTCGGCCGCCGGTCCCGGCGAGCTGCTCGCGACCGAGGAGCTCGTCCCTGCCGTCCCGCCCTGGGCCGACGCGGTCCCTGTCGGCGCCGCTCGACGTGCCGGGGTTCGTGCAGCCGATCGAGGTCGTGCGGATCCAGCGTGCGGCGTCGGGTCGAGGATCGCGGCCGCGGGCTAGCCTCCGCGCGTGGCCGACTTCACCACCATCCGGTTCGAGGTCCAGGCCGCCGACGGCGGCGGCTCGGTCGGTCGGCTCACGCTCGACCGGCCCGACAAGCTCAACTCGTTCACGCCGCTGATGTGGCGCGAGCTCCGTGAGCTCGGCGCCACGCTGCTCGCCGACCCCGGCGACCTGCGCGCGCTCGTCGTCATCGGCGAGGGACGTGCCTTCTCGAGCGGCATCGACACGAGCGTCTTCACGTCCGGCGACGGTGTCGACGACGTGCTCGCGGCGGAGGCGCCCCGCCACGAGGATCCCACGGTCGTCGGGCATCCTCACCGCGCAGGACGCGTACTCCTGGCTCGAGGCTGCGCCGTTCGCGACCATCGCCGCCGTGCGCGGCTTCGCCCTCGGCGCCGGGCTGCAGCTGGCGCTCGCGTGCGACGTGCGGGTCGTCGCACGGGGGACGAAGCTCGGGCTGCTCGAGTTCAAGTACGGGATCATCCCCGATCTCGGTGGCACGCAGCGGCTCCCTCGCCTCGTCGGTGCCGGGCAAGGCGAAGGAGCTGATCTTCACCGCGGCGCGCATCGACGCCGAGGAGGCCGGCCGCATCGGCCTGGCCGAGCGGGTGGTGTCGGACGAGGAGCTCGACGAGCGTCGCCGAGCGACCTCGCCCGCGAGATCGCCGCGCAACCGCCGCTTGGCCGTCCGTGGCGCCAAGCGCGCGGTCAACGCGGCGATGTCCGGGATCACCGTCGCCGAGGGGCTGCTCGTCGAGGCCGAGTCGCAGGCCGACTGCCTGCGTTCGGACGACATGAAGGAAGCGATCACGGCGTTCGTCGAAGAGCGACCGCCCGTGTACCGCGCCCGCTGACGAGCCGTCACGGCTCGGCCGCCTTCGGCGGTTGATGTCCGAGCCGGTGCCCGGTCGTACCCTGGAGTGATGGATCGCTACGTCGTGCGCCCCGGCGCGCCCCTCTCGGGGACGGTCCGGGCCTCCGGGATGACGAAGAACGCCGGTCTCAAGCAGATGGCGGCGGCGCTGCTCGCGCCCGGGCGTGACGGTGCTCCACAACATCACGCCGGTGGTCGACCTCGACGTCATGATCGAGCTGCTCGGGGCGATCGGTGCCGAGGTGACGTGGGACGACGACCGGACGTTCGCATCGAGGTCCCGGAGCAGCTCGTGCCCGAGGCGCCCTACGAGCTCGTCGAGCAAGATGCGCGCCTCGATCAACGTGCTGGGTCCGCTGCTCGCGCGCACCGGCAAGGCGCGTGTCGCCATGCCCGGAGGCGACAACATCGGGAGCCGCAAGCTCGACATGCACTTCGCCGCGCTGGAGTCGATGGGCGTGGAGCTCGCGGTCGTGCACGGCTACATCGACGCGCGTTGCAATGCGCTGTGTGGCGCACGCGTCGTGCTCGAGTTCCCGAGCGTGGGCGCGACCGAGACCGTGCTCACGACCGCCGCGCTCGCCAAGGGCGAGAGCGTCATCGAGAACGCGGCCCGCGAGCCGGAGGTCGTCGATCTGGCGGCCCAGCTCGTGGAGATGGGCGCCCGACATCGACGGTGCCGGGACGTCGACGATCCGGATCGAGGGGGTCGACGAGCTCGTGCCGGTCGAGCGGGCGATCGTCGGCGATCGGGTCGAGGCGGCGACCCTGATGATGGCGTGCGCGGCCGCGGGTGGCGACATCACCGTCGAGGGGATCGCGCTCGCGGATCTCGAGATGGTCGGCCGCAAGCTCGGGGAGATGGGGGTCGAGGTCGACGCCGGTGCCCGACGGCGTGCGCATCCGTCGCGGCGAGCGCGTCGTGGCGGTCGACGTCCAGACCCTCCCGTTCCCCGGGTTCGCGACCGACTTCATGCCGCTCGTGGTGGCGGTGCTCGCGACAGCCGACGGCACCGCCATCGTCACCGAGAACATCTTCGACAGCCGGTTCGCCTTCGTGGACGAGCTGAACCGCATGGGTGCCGACATCCGCACCGAGGGCCGCCACGCCGTGGTGCGAGGCGTTCCGCGCCTCTCGGGGGCGCCGGTCCGGGCCCACGACGTCCGGGCCGGTGCCGCGCTCGTGATCGCCGCGCTCGCCGCCGAGGGACCGACCGAGGTGCTCGATGCGCATCACGTCGAGCGGGGCTACCCCGACCTGCCGGGCAAGCTCCGGGCCCTCGGCGCCGACGTCGAGCGGAGTGGGTGAGCCGGGGAAGGCATGGGATACTGGTGGTGTTGACCACGGTGTCGACCCGACCACCGCCCATCTTCCGACTCCTCGGAGCCCGCCATGACCGCCAGTGCCACCCAGGAAGCCGATGTGCTCTCGGCGATCGAGGCCATCCGCCCCGCGCTGCAGGCCGACGGCGGCGACATCGTCTTCAAGACGATCGACGAGGAACAGGTGGTCCACGTCGAGCTGGTCGGAGCATGCGGGACGTGCCCGGTCTCGACCATGACCCTCAAGGCCGGGGTCGAGCGGATCATCAAGGACCGGGTGCCGGGCATCACCGCCGTCGAAGCCGACAACGTCGACGACGCACCCGAAGCCTGAGTCCCGGCACCGGTTCCAGAGCAGACGATCCGGGAGCACTGGTCGGTGGCCCGCACGACCGGTTCGGTCACCGATCCGGTCCCGGCGCTGGTCGAGGGCGCACTCACGGGTGACCGTGGCGCGATCGCCCGACTGATCTCGCTCGTCGAGACCGGTGGACGCGACGCGGCGAACGCCGTGGCCTCGCTCTACCCGCACACCGGGCGCGCCTACACGGTCGGGCCTCACGGGTGCACCCGGGCAGCGGGAAGTCGACGCTCACGGATCGGCTCATCGGTCGGATCCGCGCCACCGGCGACGAGGTCGGCGTGCTCGCGATCGACCCGACCAGTCCCTTCACCGGCGGAGCGATCCTCGGCGACCGCGTCCGCATGCAGGACCACGCGACCGACCCGGCCGTGTTCATCCGCTCGATGGCCACCCGTGGGCACCTCGGCGGCCTCGCACTCGCGACGGCGCAGGCCATCAGGATCCTCGACGCCGCCGGCAAGCCGTGGGTGCTCGTCGAGACGGTGGGCGTCGGGCAGGTCGAGGTGGAGATCGCCGAGGCGGCCGACACGACGGTCGTCGTCGTGAACCCGGGCTGGGGCGACGGCGTGCAGGCGAACAAGGCCGGCCTGCTCGAGATCGCCGACGTCTTCGTCGTGAACAAGTCCGACCGGCCCGGGGACCGACGACGCGGTGCGCGACCTGATGCAGATGCTGGACCTCTCGGCGAGCGACGTGGACACCACCGATCGTGGAGACGATCGCGGTCGACGGCACCGGGATCGACGAGCTGTTCGCGGCGATCGGGAACCACCGGGCCCATCTCGAACGCGCGGGCCTGCTCCGCCGACCGGCGCGCCACCCGGTTGGCCGACGAGGTGCGCGCGATCGTCCTCGATCGCTTCGCGCGTCGGGTCGACGAGGTGTGCATCGGACAGCAGTTCGACGAGCTCGTCGCCCGGGTCGCGGCGCTCGAGCTCGATCCGTACTCCGCGGCCGACGAGCTGCTCGGAGCCGACGCGTGACCAGCCCCGCCCCCGACGACGCCCTCGTCCTCACCGAGCAGCATCCCGACGGGGTCGTCCTGCTCCGTCTCAACCGTCCGCCGTTGAACCCGCTGTCGGGGGCGCTGCTCGGGGAGCTCGCGACCACTGCGCGTGCGCTCGCCGAGGACACCGCGGTGAAGGCCGTGGTCGTCGCCGGCTCCGACAAGGCGCTCGCCGCTGGCGCGGACATCGAGGAGTTCACCCAGCGCGGATGCGCCACGCACCGTCAGCACCGCGTTTCGTGACGCGTTCGACGCGCTCGCAGCGATCCCGCGCCCGGTGATCGCGGCGATACGCGGGTACGCACTCGGCGGTGGGATGGAGCTGGCGCTCGCGTGCGATCTGCGGGTCGCGTCGGCGTCGGCCCGCCTCGGCCAGCCCGAGGTCCTGCTCGGGACTCATCCCCGGCGCGGGCGGCACCCAACGCCTGGCGCGGCTCGTCGGTCCCGCGCGCGCCAAGGACCTGGTCTGGTCCGGGCGTCAGGTGCGCGCCGACGAGGCACTCGTCATGGGCCTGGTCGACCGGGTCGTCCCCGCAGAGGAGGTCGAGGCGAACGCGCTCGAGTGGGCCGCGTCCTTGGCGCGGGGTGCCGTGGCGGCGATCGCCCTCGCGAAGCACGCGATCGACCGGGGACTCGACAGTTCGCTCGCACACGGACTCGACGTCGAGGCCGAAGCGTTCGTCGCCGTGTTCGACACCGAGGACGCGGGCATCGGGGTGCAGTCGTTCCTGGAGCACGGTCCCGGCAAGGCGCGGTTCACCGGCCGCTGAGGCCCGGCGCGCGGCCGGCTCCTCACAGGAGGTCGCGGAGCTGCGACGCCGCAACCTCGGGGGCCACGGTGTTCACGAGCACGCCGGTGCCGAGCTCGAAGCCGGCGACCACGTTCACCCGTGGGACCACCTCCACCCACCAGTGGAACGGGGTGCCGTCGCCGTCTGCCGGTGGCGCCGCGGCGTTGTGGATGACGACGTTGTACGGCGGGTCATCGAGGGCCCGAGCGAGGGCGGCGAGCACGTCGCGCAGCACGAGCGCGGTGCCCAGGACCTGCCCGTCGGACGCGGCCTCGAAGTTCGCGCCGGGCAGCATCGCGGCGATGCGGATCTCGAAGGGCGCACGCGGATCCGGTCGGGCACCAGGCCCGCACCTCGTCGCCGGTGACGACCGCGGCGTCGTGGTCGATCGCGTCGGCGGCGTCGCCGAGCACGAGGTCCGACCCGAGCGCGGCGAAGCGATCGGTGGCGACCGTCACGGTCGGGGGCACGAAGTCGAGCGCCACGAGCTGCGCGTGGGGGTGTGCGATCGACGCTCCCGCGGCCTTGCCCTGGTTCACCAACAGCTGGACATGGGCCCGTCCGGCGTCGGCGTGCACGCGTGCCCGGTCCCGGAGCACGGCGAGCACCTCGGCAGCCTGATCGTCGCCGAGGGCGCCGAACGCCGCGTGGTGATCGGGGGAGAGGACGATCACCTCGTGCGCGCCCGTCGCGCCGCGGCCCGCATCGGCACCGCCGACGATCGGGTACAGGTTGGGCACCACGCGCACCCGCCACCCGGGCCCGTCGGGAGGACCGTCCCCGGTCCGCGCGACCTCGGGCGGCGTCTCGTCCTCGTGCTCGGGGCAGAACGGGCATCCCGCGTCGCTCCCCGCCGGGCGCGCTCGTCGGATCCTGGGTCGTGTGCGGGCCGCGCGCTCCGACCCGGTGCGAGCAGGACGAGTCGTCCCGTCGAGCGCGTCGTGGCGGAGCTCAGGCACAGGCGTGAGGGTAGGCGGGGCGTAGCCTGTCGGGGTGCCGACGACACGACTGGTCATCATCGGGGGCGGCCCCGCGGGCAACACCTGCGCGACGGTCGCGGCAACCCTGGGCGCCGAGGTCACACTGGTCGAGCGGGAGGTGGTCGGCGGCGCCGCGCACCTCTGGGACTGCATCCCGTCGAAGGCACTCATCGCCACCGGGGGCGAGCTGGCCGAGCTCACCCGTGCGCACGAGATGGGGCTGCAGGCGGAGGGTGCCCTCGACGTCGACGCGCTGAAGCGGCGTATCGGTTCGATCGAGGGACGGCTCCGCGAGTCGTTGCAGGAGCAGCTGGTCTCGCAGGGCGTCCGCCTGCTCCACGGCACCGGACGGTTCCGAGACGCACACACGGTGGTCGTCGAGACCAGCGAGGGATCCGAGATCCTCGAGGCCGACTTCGTGGTGCTCGCGACGGGCTCGCGGCCCCGGGTCCCGGACTTCGTGCGGGCCGACGGCGAGCGCATCCTGACCACGCGCGACTGCTACCCACCGCCGGAGATCCCCGAGCACATCATCGTCATCGGCTCCGGGGTGACCGGGGTCGAGTTCACGCACATGTTCGACTCGCTGGGGTCGAAGGTGACGCTCCTGGTGTCGCGTCAGCAGGTGCTCCCGATCAAGGACGCGGAGGTCGCGGCCGTGCTCGAATCCGCGTTCCTCGAGCGGGGCATCAACCTCCTCAAGGGGCGCGCGCGAGCGGCATCGACCGCACCGACGACGGTGTGCGCGTGATGTGTGAGGACGGGCGTGTCGTCGACGCGTCGCATGCCGTGCTGGCCGTCGGATCGATCCCCAACACCGAGGACCTCGGGCTCGACGCCGCGGGTGTGGAGTGCAACGAGGCCGGGTTCGTCGTCGTGAACCACAACTGCCTGTCGAACGTCCCCCACATCTACGCGATCGGCGACATCTCCGGGAAGCTGCCGCTGTCGTCGGTGGCCGCGATGCAGGGCCGCAAGATCGCCGAGCACCTGATGGGGATGCACAACCGACCGCATCGCAACCTCGACTACGAGAAGGCGGCGTCCGCGGTGTTCACCGAACCCGAGATCGCGGACGTCGGGCTCGCCGAAGCGGAGGCCTTCGCTTCGGGCAGCAAGATCCGCGTCGACCAAGGTGCCGTTCAGCTCGAACGCGAAGGCGCTCATCAAGGGCGATCCGCGCGGATTCGTGAAGATCGTGTCGGACCCCGCGACCGGTGTCGTCCTGGGCGGCTCGATCGTCGGCCGCAACGCGGCCGAGCTCATCGGCGTCCTCGCGCTCGCGGTCACGAACGGCTTGAAGGTGACCGACATCGTCGACTCGCTCCTCGTGCATCCGACCCTGTCGGAGTCACTCGCGGATGCGGCGTCGTAGCGCTCAGACGCGTAGCTCGCCCCGCCAGATCGTCACTGCGTCGCCGCTGATCGTGACGCGTCCGGGCGCCGGGCCGATCGCCACGCGCACGACGCCACCGCGCGCGCTCACCTGGTGCCCCACGAGGTCGGTGCTCCCGAGGCGTTCCGCCCACCACGGCCCGAGCCCGGTGTGGGCGCTCCCCGTGACCGGGTCCTCGACGATGCCGTGGCGAGGTGCGAAGTAACGCGAGACGAAGTCGAACGCCGGGTGTTCGGAGCGGGCGGTCACCGCGATCGCCTCGACGTCGACACCGATCAGCGCCGCTGGATCGGGGCGCAGCCCGCGGACCGTCGCTTCGTCGGCGAGCTCGACGACGTGGTGCAGGTCGTTGCTGCCGACGGCGACCGGCTCGGCCCCGAGCACGTCGGCGAGCCCCTCGGGGACGGGCACCGGGATCGGCGGCGCGGACGGGAAGTCGACTGCGATGGTGTCGGCGAGCCGTGACGCGGCCAGCTCGCCCTTCCACCGGGTGTGGAATCGTGCCGGCTCGTCGGTCGCGAGCCCGCCGGTCTCCCAGAGCGCGCACGCGCTCGGCGAGGGTGCCGTGCCCGCAGAGCAGCACCTCCTGCGTCGGCGTGAACCACCGCAGCCCGAACCCGTCGGATCGGGGGAGGACGAACGCGGTCTCGGAGAGGTTCATCTCGGCGGCGATCGCCTGCAGCCGGAGGTCGTCGAGCTCGGTCTCGAGGAGACAGACCGCGGCCGGGTTGCCCCGGAAGGCCTCGGACGTGAAGACGTCGATGCCGAGCAGCGCCGGACCCATGGTGCGGCTATTCGATGACGAGCAGGACGTCGCCGGTGCCGACGGTGTCCCCCGATGCCACCCGGATCTCGCGCACGGTGCCCGCCGGTCTCGGCGTTGATGTGGTTCTCCATCTTCATCGCCTCGAGCACGAGCACCGCCTGGCCTGCTTCGACCGCCTCGCCCTCGGCCACGAGGATCTTGACGATCGTGCCCTGCATCGGCGCGGCGATCGTGCCGTCGCCGGCACCGCCGCCCGTGTTCGCCGCGGGACGCGGGCGCGGGCCGCGGCGGGCACCGCCACCGCCGCTCCCCGCGGGAGCGTCGGGCAGCCAGAGCCGCACCGAGAAGCGCTTCCCGTTGACCTCGACGGGGACGGTGCGCTCGAGGAGCGGTTCGGCCTCGGGCGTCCCGGCGACCGGTACCGGCGCCGACGCGACTGCCGCGGTGAAGGCCGACTGGTCGAAGTCCTCCTCGACCCACTTCGTCGAGTGCTCGCCGTTGGCGAAGTCGGGGTGGGCGAGCAGCGCCTCGTGGGCGGGGGTGGTGGTCGAGATGCCCCCGACCTCCAGCTCGCGCAGCGCGCGGAGTATCCGGGCCGTCGCCCGGGCGCGGTCGGGAGCCCAGACGACGAGCTTGCCGACGAGGTTGTCGTAGTACTGGGAGATCGCGTCGCCCTCGTCGTAGCCGCCGTCCCAGCGCACGCCGGGGCCGGTCGGGACCCGCAGGCGCGTGATCGTGCCGGGCGAGGGGAGGAAGCCCTTGGCCGGGTCCTCCGCGTTGATCCTGCACTCGATCGCGTGGCCGTGGCGCTGCACCTCGTCCTGGGTGAACGAGAGGGGTTCGCCCGCGGCGACGCGCAGCTGCTCGGCGACGAGGTCGAGACCGGTCACCTCCTCGGTGACGCAGTGCTCGACCTGCAGCCGGGTGTTCATCTCGAGGAACCAGAACTCGCCGTCCTGGTAGAGCATCTCGACGGTGCCCGCATTCACGTAACCGCAGCCCAGTGCGACCTTCACCGCGGCCTCGCCCATCGCGGCTCGCGGGTCGCGTCGTCGAGCCCCGCAGCCGGGGTCTCTTCGATGAGCTTCTGGTGGCGGCGCTGCGTGGAGCAGTCACGCTCGCCGAGCCACACCGCGTTGCCGTGTGCGTCGCAGAACACCTGGATCTCGATGTGGCGCGGCTTGGTGAGGTAGCGCTCGAGGTAGGCCTCGGAGCGCCCGAAGTACGCCTGGGCTTCGCGTGCTCGCGGACTCGAACGCCGCGGCGGCCCCGTCGGCGTCGTGGCAGACCTTGAGCCCCTTGCCACCTCCGCCGTACGCGGCCTTGATCGCGACGGGCCAGCCGAACTCCTCGCCGAACGCGACGATCTCGCTCACGTCGCCGATGGGCTCCAGGGTGCCGGGCACCGACGCGACGTCGGATGCGGCCGCGGCCTTCCTGCGAGGAGATCTTGTCGCCCATGATCTCGATCGCCTCGGGCGGCGGGCCGATCCAGGCGACGCCCAGGTCGGCGATCGCGCGCGGCGAAGTCGGCGTTCTCGGCGAAGAAGCCGTACCCGGGGTGGACGCCGTCGGCGCCGGTCCGGGAGATGACCTCGAGGATCCGCTCGGTGTTGAGGTAGCTCTCGGCGGCGGTCTGCCCGCCGAGTGCGTGGGCCTCGTCGGCATAGCGCACGTGGAGTGCGTCGCGGTCGAGCTCGGAGTAGACGGCCACCGTCGCGATCCCGAGCTCGCGGCACGTGCGCATCACGCGCACCGCGATCTCACCCCGGTTCGCGATCAGGACTTTGGACAGCACGGGCGATCCTCGTTCAGGAGACCGGGCGGGAACGCCGTATCCTACGGTCGATGGGTGATCCCGCGGCCACCTGGGGAGCCGGGGCCGGGGCCGATCGGTTCGCCGTCCGGCGCTTCGCCTCGATCGACTCGACGAACCGCTGGGTGCTCGACGAGGCCCGGGCGGGCGCGCCGGAGGGGCTCGTGGCCGTCGCCGACCACCAGGCCGCCGGGCGAGGGCGCCGCGGCCGCACCTGGGAGGCCGCGCCGGGATCGTCGCTCCTCGTCTCGGTGCTGCTGCGCCCGGGGGCGTGGCGGCCGGCATTGGGGCCGGACCGGGTCCATCTCCTGACGATGGCGGCCGGGCTCGCGCTCGCCGACGCCGTGGGGCTCGTCGCCGGGATCGAGGCCGGGCTGAAGTGGCCGAACGACCTCGTCGTCGGCGACCGAAAGCTCGCCGGGCTGCTGGCCGAGGCCGAGCGTCAGCGGCTCCCATGACGTGCGGGCGGTGGTGCTCGGCGCGGGCTGCAACGTCACCCAGCGCGCGTTCCCGCCCGAGCTGGCCGAGCTCGCGACGTCGTGTGCGATCGAAGCCGGACGCGAGGTCACGCGCGACGCCGTCCTCGACGCCTTCCTCGACCGGCTCGCCGCGCACCTCGGCGCACTCGACGACGTCACCCGTGCCTACCGCCAGCGGCTCGTGACGCTCGGTCGGTCGGTGCGCGTCGATCTGGGTGACCGGGTGCTCGAGGGCACCGCGGTCGACGTCGACGACGGCGGGCGCCTGGAGCTCGAGCACGCGGGGGGTGCACGCACCACGGTGGCTGTCGGCGACGTCGTGCACGTCCGCCCCGCCTGACCGCCCCGACGAGGTGCGTCGGTGTCGGCTCGGCGGTTCGGCCACGCGTGTCCCGACGCGAAACGCCTCAGGGGTCGGGGTCGCGGGCGACGAGGTCGGTGAACGCGGCGGCGAGCCGTTCGGTCGTCGGGCCGGGCGCCGGGAGTGCGACTCCGTCGACCTCCGAGATCGGCTGCACCTCGCGTGTGCTCGACGTGAGGAACGCCTCGTCGCCGGTCCCGAGCGCATCGGCCGCGAGCACGCTGCTCTGCCGCTCGGATGCCGAGCTCGTCACAGAGCTCGAGCACGAGTGCTCGCGTGACGCCGAGCAGGCATCCCGCATCGCCGGGGGGTGTGAGCACCGTCCCGTCGACGACGGTGAAGACGTTCGAGCCGGTCGCCTCGCACAGCTCACCGCGGGTGTTCAGGAAGATCGCCTCGGTGGCGTCGTGCTCGTGCGCGTACGCGAGCGCGCGGACGTTCTCCGCGTACGAGATCGTCTTCAGTCCCGCCGTCGCGCCCCGCTCGTTGCGCGGCCACGGCACGGTGACGACGGGTTCTGACGCGGCCCACGGGCGCGCCTCGGTCGCGGCGACGACGACGGTGGGCGCCGCGCTCCCGCGCTCGGACCCGAGGGGTGACGGGCCACCGGTGACCGTGATGCGCAGCCGCGCCTCGGCCAGGCCGTTCGCCTCGAGCACCGCCTCGGCGGCGGCCCGCAACGTCGTGGCGTCCGGGGTCGGCAGCCCGAGGCCGGTGGCCGAGTGCACCAGACGCTCGTGGTGACGACGCCACGCGAAGGGCACGCCGTCGTAGACGCGCAGCGTCTCGAACACGCCGTCGCCGACGAGGATGCCGTGGTCGAACGGGGAGATGCGGGCGTCCGCGACGGCGACGAGCGCGCCGTCGAGCCACACGGTGGGTGTGGGGTCGCTCATGCCGGCGACGCTAGACCCGATCGTGCACGGCGGACTCGCGTGCACCCGGCGGCGGCGAGCAGCCGCGCCGCCTTCAGCTCGGTCTCCCGCCATTCCGCGGCGGGATCGGAGTCGGCGACGATGCCGCCTCCGACGCCGAGCGAGGTGGTGTCGTCGGCGATCGTGAACGTGCGGATCGCGACCGCGAGGTCGCCCTCGCCGCGCTCGGTGTCGATCCAGCCCGTCGCGCCGCAGTAGACGCCGCGGCGCACCGGCTCGAGGTCCTCGATCGCCTGCAGCACGCGCGGCTTCGGGGCGCCGGTGACGGACGCCGGGTGGGAACGTCGCGCGGACGAGCTCGCCCAAGCCCGACCTCGGCGCGCCGCGTGCCGCGGACGGTGCTCACGAGGTGCCACAGGCCCGGGTGCTCCTCGGGCTCGAAGAGCCCCGGCACGTCGATCGAGCCGTACTCGCACACCCGTCCGAGGTCGTTGCGAGCGAGGTCGACGATCATCACGTTCTCGGCGCGGTCCTTCGCGCTCGCCGTGAGGCGGGCCGCGTCGGTGCCGGTGCCCTTGATCGGGCGGGTCTCCACCGCGGCGCCGCGCCACGAGAGGAAGCGCTCGGGCGACGCGCTCACGACGGTGACCGGGGTGCCCGTCGGGCCGCGGGAGCACGAGCAGCCCGGCGTGGGGTGCCGGGTTCGCCGACCATGAGCGCGCGGTGCAGCGCGATGCCGTCGGCCGGGCGGTCCCACTCGAGCCGGCGGGTGAGGTTGACCTGGTAGCACTCGCCGGCCTCGACGAGCTCGACGACCGACCGGACGCCCGGCCTCGAAGGCCTCCTGATCGAGGCTCGACCGCGCGGCGCCGAGCGCGACGTCGGCCGCGGCTGCCGGCGGCGGCGGTGCGGCGTCGAGCAGCCGCTCGAGGCGCTCGCGGCCTGCGGTCGAGCCCTCCCAACGCGCGCCGCCGGCTTCGAGCACGAGGCGCGCGTCGTAGCGCGCCAGGAGGAGGTCGGGGATCGTGCCGGGGTCCGGGAGGCGCGCGCTCGACGTGCTCGACGGCCCGGCCGAGGTCGTAGGCGAGGAAGCCGACCCACCAGCCCGGGCTGCAGCGAGTCGAGCGTCCGGAGGGCGTCGGCGCCGTGGGCCGCGACGACCTCGACGGGCTCCGCGGCGAGATGCGTGGCTCGCGCCGACCCGCTGGACGACCGGGAAGGCCGCCGCGTCGGGAACCGTGAGCAGGAGGGTCACGTTGGGGAGGGTAGGCCCGCTGCCCGAGGCGGGTCTTCGCCGACCCCCCGGTAGCATGGAGGCCTCATGGCAACCCGTCGATCGCCCCTGCGCGCCTTCACGGGCCGATTCGGCGTGGCATTCCTGGTCGCAGCGCTCTTCATGGGCGGCGCGATCTTCGCCGTGAACTACGTGATCGACACGAAGCTCGACGCAGTGGCCCGGGTGAAGGTCTCCGTCGCGAACCCGCCGCCCGAGGGGGCCAACTACCTCCTGATCGGCTCCGACACGCGCGCCTTCGCGACGACCGCCGAGGAACAGGAGGCGTTCGGCGACCAGGGCGACACCGGTGGGCAGCGCTCCGACACGATGATGGTCATCCACGTCGAGCCCGACGCGCAGAAGACGTTGATCGTGTCGTTCCCGCGCGACCTCTGGGTCGACATCCCCGGCGTCGGCGGGTCGAAGATCAACGCAGCCTTCAACGAGGGGCCGGACAAGACCGTCGAGACCTTGAAGTCGAACTTCGGCATCGACATCAACCACTACCTCGAGGTCGACTTCAAGACCTTCCAGGGGATCGTGGACGCGATCGGCAACACACCCGTGTACTTCCCGTACCCGACGAAAGACGAGAAGACCGGGCTCTACATCCCGACGCCGGGTTGTGTCCGCCTCGACGGACCCGCCGCACTGTCGTACGTCCGCTCGCCGCGACCTGCAGTACTACAGCGTGCCGAAGGGGAAGTGGTACCAGGCCGACGCGGTGCCTGACCTCGACCGGATCAAGCGACAGCAGGACTTCATGCGCAAGCTCGCCGGTCTCGCCGTTGCGAAGGGCCTCAACAACCCGGTCACCGCGAACGAGATCACGGACCGGGTGCTCGAGAACCTCAAGATCGATCAGACCCTGACCAAGGACGACATCTTCTCCCTGATCGACGCCTTCCGGACGGTCAACCCCAACGACACGTCGTCGCTCGAGTTCCTCACGCTCCCGAACGCGTCCGGCCCGAATCAGAAGGGCCAACAGGTTCTGTACACCAAGGAGCCCGACGCGAGTGCCCTGGTCGCGCGGCTCCAGGACTTCAGCGGGAACACCGCCACCTCGGCCAAGCGGGTCGCACCGGCCAACATCAAGCTCCGGGTCCTGAACGGCACCGGGGACGACGGGACGGCGACGAGCGCCTCGACGGAGCTGGCGCGGCTGGGCTTCACGTCCGGCGGCGCGGGCAACGACCCGCGTGGGACGGTCGCCGTCACCGAGGTCCGCTACAAGCCGGGCGCAGTCGACAAGGGGAAGAGCGTGCTCGCGTACGTGCAGCCGAACGCGCGACTCGTCGAGGATTCGACGATCAAGGGCGCCGACGTCGAGCTCGTGCTCGGGACGAACTTCGAGTCGATCGTGGAGGCCACAGCCGCGCCGACGACCGCGCCGACGACGACGACCACGGCGCCGCCGGCCACCGGCCTGACCCCCGCGCCGATCAGCAACGAGTCGAACCTCGGTGACCCGGCGCCGCTCACCCCGCCATGCTGAGCCCCCTCGGCCGGTCATGAGGACCTGCCGATGAGCACGGTCGGAGTCGTCGGCGCCGGCTACGTGGGGTTGACGACCGCCGCGTGCCTCGCGCACCTCGGGCACGACGTCATCTGCGGCGACCTCGACGGTGATCGGGTCCGCCGACTCAACAAGGGTGAGACGCCGATCCTCGAGGAGGGTCTCGACGACCTGGTCGTCGAGGGGCTGCGCTCCGGTCGGCTTCAGTTCGTCCTCGGTGCGTCGCAGGCCGCAGCCGGGGCGGAGTTCGTGTTCCTCTGCGTGCCGACACCCCAGGGCTCTGACGGTCGCGCCGACCTGGGCGCGATCGACGCGGCCGCCCGTGAGATCGCGTCCGTGCTCCGACCGGCGTCGGTCGTCGTGAACAAGTCGACGGTCCCGGTCGGCTCGACCGAGCGCGTGGACCGTGTCCTGCGCGAAGCGGGTGCGGTTGCCGACGTCGGCGTGGCGTCGAACCCGGAGTTCCTTCGTGAAGGCACCGCGGTGCGCGACTTCCTGCACCCGTCCCGGGTCGTGGTCGGTGCCGACGACACGGCCGTCGGCACGCGTGTGTCGGAGCTGTACCGGGGGGTGCATGCGCCGGTGCTCGTCACGGACCCGGCGTCGGCGGAGATGGTGAAGTACGCGTCGAACGCGTTCCTCGCGACCAAGATCTCGTTCGTGAACGCGATCGCGGCGGTCTGCGAGTCCGTCAACGCCGACATCCGTGAGGTCGTCCTCGGGATGGGGTACGACCCCCGCATCGGCTTCGAGTTCCTGCACCCAGGCCCCGGCTGGGGTGGCTCGTGCTTCCCGAAGGACACCGCCGCGCTCCTCGGCACTGCCGACGACGCCGGCTACGACTTCGCCCTCCTCCGTGGTGTGGTGAGCTCCAACGACGAGCAGCGCGAGCGCATGGTGGCCAAGGTGCGCGATGCGTGCCGTGGCGACCTCGCCGGAGCGCAGCGTCGCGGTCTGGGGCCTCACGTTCAAGGCCAACACCGACGACCTGCGGGACTCGCCGGCCGTCTCGATCGCCTCCTTGCTCGCCGGTGCGGGAGCCGTGGTGCGGGCCTACGACCCGGCCTCGGGCGAGGCCGCCGCCGACCTACCCGGCATCGAGGTCGTGCCCGACGCGTACGCCGCGTGCGTCGACGCCGACGTCCTCGTCGTCCTCACGGAGTGGGATGAGTTCCGGTGGCTCGACTTCGAGCGCGTCGCAGCCTCGATGCGTCGCGCCGAGCTCGTCGACACTCGGAACCTGCTCGATCCCGCCGCGATGCGGCGCATCGGGTTCGGGTACCGCGGCGTGGGCCGCTGATGCCGCGCGCCGTCGTCACGGGCGGGGCGGGGTTCATCGGGTCGCACCTCTGCCGGGTCCTGCGCAACCGTGGGTGGGAAGTCGTCGCGGTGGACGACCTCTCGACGGGGAGAGCCGACCATGTCGCCGAGCTCGCGGGCGATGGTTTCGTGCTCGTCGAGCACGACGTCGTGGACGGCATCCCGGTCGACGGACCGGTCGACGCCGTCCTGCACTTTGCGAGCGCGGCGAGCCCGCCCGAGTACCTGGAGCGGCCGCTCGAGACCCTGGCCGTCGGCTCGACCGGGACGCGCAACGCACTCGAGCTCGCACGTGCGAACGACGCGCGGTTCCTCCTCGCGTCGACGAGCGAGGTCTACGGCGATCCGCTCGAGCACCCGCAGCGTGAGACGTACTGGGGCAACGTGAACCCGGTCGGCGTGCGGTCGGTCTACGACGAGGCCAAGCGGTTCGGCGAGGCACTCACGATGGCCTACCGCCGGACCCACGCTGTCGACACCCGCATCGCTCGCATCTTCAACACCTACGGACCCCACCTCGAGCCCGGGGACGGGCGGGTCGTCTCGAACTTCCTCGCGCAGGCGCTCGCGGGTCGGGCGCTCACCGTGTACGGCGACGGCACCCAGACTCGATCGTTCTGCTACGTGGAGGACGAGGTCGAAGGGCTGCTGGGTCTGCTCGACAGCGCGTGGGAGCAGCCGATGAACGTCGGGAGCCCGGACGAGACCACGGTGCTCGATCTCGCGAAGCTCGTCATCGAGATCACCGGTTCGAGCTCGGAGCTGGTGCACGCCGAGCTCCCGTCCGACGACCCCGTGCGCCGACGACCCGACATCGGCGTGGCCGAGCGTGAGCTCGGGTGGCGCCCCCGGACGTCGCTCCGTGACGGTCTGCTGCGCACGCTCGAGTGGTACCGGGGCCGGATGTGAGCCCATCGCCCCGGTCGCCGAGGTGGTCGGCCGTGGTCGTGAACTACGAAGCCGGCCCATTGCTCACCGAGTGCGTGCGCACGTTGCTCGACGACACGAGTGCCGGCGTCCCCGAGGTCGTGGTCGTCGACAACGGGTCGACCGACGGCTCGGTCGCCGCGCTGCGCACCGCATGGCCGGACGTGCCGGTGCTCGATCCGGGCGAGAACCTTGGGTACTCGGGCGCGGCGAACGCCGGCATCGCCGCGACGACCGCGCCCGTCGTCGCGGTCTGCAACCCCGACCTCCGCGTCGAGCACGGGACCGCCGCGGCGATGCTCACCCGGCTCGACACCGAGCCGGACCTCGCCGCGGTCGGCCCCGCGATCTTCGAGCCCGACGGCACCCGGTATCCCTCCGCCCGACAGGTCCCGCGCCTCGTCGACGCGGTCGGCCACGGCACCGTCGGCCTGGTGAAGCACGACAACCGGTTCACCCGTCGGTACCGCGAGCTCGACGCCGACCCGACGCAGGCCCGCGACGTCGACTGGGTCTCGGGTGCCGCCGTCTGGCTCCGCCGGACCGCGCTCGAGGAGGTGGACGGCTGGGACGACGGCTACTTCATGTACGTGGAGGACGTGGACCTCTGCTGGCGCCTGGGCCGGGCCGGCTGGCGCGTCGCCTACGAGCCGGGCGGGACGGTGACCCACGTGCAGGGTGCGAGCACCGATCGTCACCCGTACCGGATGATCGCCGAGCACCACCGCTCGCTGCTGCGCTTCGCCGGCAAGCGGTACCGGGGGTGGCGGCGCGTGCTCCTCGTCCCGGCTGCGGGCTACCTCGCCACGCGTACGGGGCTGGCGATGGGCGTCCGGGCGGTCCGGCCGCGACCCGGGTCGCCGAGGGCGACCGGGTAATCTCGTTCCCGCCATGGCGAACTCCCGGAAGAAGTACACGCGTGCCCGGATCCGCGCCCACGGACGTCGACCGAAGAAGCGGGGCGGCGGCAGCTGGTTCTACGGGGCGATCGCCCTGATCGTCGTGTTGGGCGTCGTGGGCGTGATCCTGGCCCGGCCCAGCAGCTCGTCCGCGGTGCCGCCCCAGCCCGGCGACCCCACGACCGGTGCGCCGGGCGACCACTGGCACGCCGCGCTGGGCGCGAACATCTGCGGCGAGTGGCTCTCCCCGCCGGCGACCTTCGAGACCGCCGCCGACAACCCGAACGTCCGGGTCGGGATCCACACCCACGGCGAC
Organism: uncultured Acidimicrobiia bacterium; assembly: GCA_963809885.1. Lineage (GTDB taxonomy): Bacteria > Actinomycetota > Acidimicrobiia > IMCC26256 > PALSA-555 > JALHSW01. Next base: position 482,248 of record CAWELA010000003.1, read on the forward strand.
GGGTTCATGCACATCCACCCCTTCACCAAGTCCGAGGGTGGTGACAACGCGACGTTCGGCCGCTTCCTCTCCTACGGCGGCTGGACCGCGTCCGAGGACTCGCTCTCCCTCTGGGTGGGGCCGACCGTCGGCCCCCGACCAGAAGGACTGGAGCAACGGCGACAAGTGCCCGGCGGGCTCCGCGTACGCGGGCAAGCAGGGCGTCGTGAAGTGGTCCGTCGACTGCGTCGAGAAGCAGGGCAGCCCGTCCGACATCAAGCTCAAGGACGGCGAGGTCGTGGCCGTGGCGTTCCTGCCGAAGTCGGTCGACATCGGGACCCCGCCCAACGCGACCGCCGCCCCTGCCGACGACGGCGGGACGACGACGGCGATCAACGCGAAGACGTGCTCGACGGGTGGGCCGGGGGCAGATACCTCGGCGTCGACGACGCTCCCCGCGGCCACGGACTCGACGACGACCGCCGTCGTCGACACCGTAGGCACCCGCACGTGCGTGCGGTCGTCCTCGTCGGTGGAGCGGGGACGCGGCTCCGTCCGCTCACCACGACGGTGCCGAAGCCGCTGCTCCCGATCGTCGGCGTCCCGTTCCTCGAGCGTCAGCTCGCGTGGCTCGCAGGCCACGGCGTCGACGACGTCGTGCTCTCGCTCGGGTACCTGCCCGACGCGTTCGAGGCGCACTTCCCGGATGCCCGCTTCGACGACGTCCACCTGCGGTACGCGACCGAGCCGTACCCGCTCGGCACCGCGGGAGCGATCCGCTTCGCCGCGGCGAGCGCCGGCATCGACGAGCGCTTCGTCGTCTGCAACGGCGACGTCCTGACCACGCTCGACCTGACCGCGCTCGTCGACTTCCACGTCGAGCACGAGGCCGAGGCGACGATCCAGCTCACCCGCGTGGACGACCCGTCGGCGTTCGGCGTCGTCCCGACGCACGACGACGGTGCGGTGAAGGCGTTCGTCGAGAAGCCTCCGGCGGGCACCGCACCGACCAACTGGATCAACGCGGGGACCTACGTGCTCGAACCGTCGGTGCTCGACGGCGTCCCACCCGACCTGACCGTGTCGATCGAGCGCGAGACGTTCCCGCGCATGCTCGAGGAGCGTCGCCGCCTGTTCGCGCGTGGCAGCGACGACTACTGGCTCGACATCGGTACGCCCGACAAGTACCTGCGCGCGCACCTCGACGTCCTGGCCGGTGCGCTCGGCTTCCCGCCTGCACCGGACGCGGTCGAGGCCGCGCCCGGGATCTGGAGCGTCGGGCCGTCGGACATCGGCACCGGGGCTGTGCTCGACGCCCCGGTCTTCCTCGATGCCGGGGCCAGTCGTCGGTGCGAGCGGCGCGATCTGTCGGACTCGACGGTCGGTCGCGGCGCCCGAGGTCGGAGACGGATCCGTGCTGGAGAACAGCGTCATCGGCGCCGGCGCCCGGGTCGGGCGGCGGGTGCGCATCACCGACTCGATCATCGGGCCGGACGTCGGTCGTGGGCGATGATGCAGTCGGTGATCGACCACTCCGTCGTCGGCTCCGGGGCCCACGTCGACGCCGGGCGCGCCCTCGCGCGCGCCCGCGTCGAGCTCTCGGCCGCCAGCGGGCTGATCGTGCGCGTCCTCGTCACCGGCGGCGCCGGCTTCATCGGGTCCACGCTCGTCGATCGGCTCCTCGCCGAGGGATGCGACGTCGACGTCGTCGACGACCTCTCGAGCGGGTCGCTCGGGAACCTCGCGGGCGCCCGCGGCCAGCGCGACAAGCGGCATGACGTTCCAGCGGCTCGACGTCCGCTCGGGCGCGGTGACCGAGCTGATCCAGCACCGCAAGCCCGAGGTCGTGTACCACCTGGCCGCGCAGCCGAGCGTCATCGTGTCGGTGGAGCAGCCGACGCTCGACGCCGAGGTCAACATCCTCGGGTCGCTCAACGTGATCCAGGGTGCGCTCGCCGCAGGGACGCGCAAGATCGTGTTCGCGGGCTCGGGCGGGACGCTCTACGGGGTCCCCGAGTCGATCCCGACCCGCGAGGGGCATCCGCAGCACCCGCTGTCGCCCTACGGCGTCTCGAAGAAGGCCGTCCTCGACTACCTCCACTACTACCGGGAGATCCAGGGTCTGGAGTACACGGTCCTCGCGCTCGCGAACGTCTACGGCCCGCGCCAGGACCCGCACGGCGAAGCCGGCGTGGTCGCGATCTTCTCCGGCGAAGCTGCTCGCCGGCGAGCGACCGACGATCTTCGGCGACGGCGAGCAGACGCGCGACTTCGTCTTCGTCGACGACGTCGTGCGACGCGTTCGTGCGCGCCGGCGAGCGAGGCCGGCGGGCTCACCGTGAACATCGGTACGGGCGTCGAGACCAGCGTGCAGCAGCTGTTCGACTCGATGGCGCGCTGCGACCAGCTTCGGCGACCCGGCGCGGTACGCGCCGGCGCGAACCGGCGAGCTGCGACGCTCCGCGCTCGACCCGGGCCGGGCCGCGATCCACCTGGGGTGGAAGCCGTGGACGGCGCTCGAAGCCGGTGTGATGCGGACCGTCGACTGGTTCCGAGCACGCGCCTGACCTCCTGACCGCGTCGGATGCCGGGGAGCAGGCTCCGCAGCTAGCGGTTCGTGCGCAGGTCTTCGAGGCAGGGCTGGCGCGCGATCTGGTGGCTCGTAGCCGGGGTCGGGGTGGCCGACGAGGATCGAGGGCCTGGGGGAGCCAGTTCGGTCGGGAGGTCGAGGGCGTCGCGCGCCGCCTCGGGGCAGAAGATGGGGGCGGCGACCCAGCAGCTGGCGAGGCCGGCGTCGGCGGCGGCCAGCATGAGGTTCTCGACCGCGGCGCCGAGGCTGAGGAGCGCCATGCCCCACTCGGCGCGCTGGCGGGCCTCGTCGGGGTAGCGGTCGAGGCCGGCCCAGGTCAGGCACCCGAGCACGAGCGCGGGCGCGGTCGTGAGCTTCGTGTGCGACTTCGCCACCAGCTCGTCGATCTGCCTCGCCGGGCAGGCCGTCCGCGGTGAGGTCGGTCCGCCAGCGGGCGCCCATGCCGTCGGCGAGGGCCCGCTTGCCCGCGCCGGTGTCGATGACGACCCACCGCCAGGGACGCGAGTGGTGGGGCGCGGGTGCGAGGCACGCCGCCTCGACGAGCGCGTCGAGCGTCGGTCGCGGGTACGGGGTCCGGCGCGAAGGCGCGGATCGAGCGGCGGGCCTCGATGAAGGCCGGACGCACTCACCGGAAGAGGTCCTCGTCCGGGGCGCGGACGAGATCACGCGGCGCGACCCTCGGCGAGGAAGCGCGGCGTCGAGGCCGCGCACGATCGCCGCCGGGATGCCACTGCGACTTGCCCATCACCAGGTCGGCGGCGCCGGCGACCTCGTCGGCCACCGCGACCTCCGTGACCTGGAGCCGGCGTCCGGTGGCGTCGCGCGTGCCGCGGAGGTCGACGACCGCGGCGAGGCCGGCGACCCCGATCGCGACGTCCGTGAGGCCGAGGCGCCACGCGCGTCCGAAGGTGTCGGAGATCACGACGGCGACCTCCACGCCGCCGCCGGGCACGAAGCGCCTCGCGGACGTGCTGGGCCGAGCGGTCCGCGTCGACCGGCAGCAGCGCGGCGACCCCGTCGGGGACGTTCGACAGGTCGATCCCCGCGTTGGCGCACACGAACCCGTGCGTGCGTCTCGCTGATGATCAACTCGCCCCGGCGCCGCAGGATCCGGACCGACTCCGACTCGATGAGCCGACGTCGGGCGTCCTCGTCGTCGGGGTCGAGCGGGACCAACCGGTCCTCGGCCTTCGACACGACCTTCTGCGTGACGACCAGGCAGTCGCCGTCGACAAGCGGCGTGCCCTGGGCGGCGGCGGCGTCGGCGAGCACCTCGGCGAGCTCGTCGCCGGGTCGGATCTCGGGGACGCCGGCGATCGGGTGGATCGAGAGGGTCACGCGACCGCGGCAAGGGTGTTGCGGGCGAGCGCCGCCGCGACATCGCGCGTCGCGCATCACGGTGTCGGCCACCACCGCCCGGACGCCGAGCGCCTCGACCTGCGGTGCGAGCACGGCATCGGCGCCGTCGATGACGAGCGTGGAGCAGAACTCCCGGTAGGCGCGCGCGACGCCGACGCACGAGACCTCGATCCCGAGCGGGCCCATGAGCCGGTCGGCCGGGCCACGGACCGGTCGTCCCGCGATGATCGGGCTCACCCCCACCACGCGGTCGCGTCGGGCGACGAGGACCTCGCGGATGCCGGGCACCGCCAGGATCGGTCCGATCGAGATGACCGGGTTGCTCGGGCAGACGACGATCGTGTCGGCGGCCTCGAGCGCCTCGAGGACACCCGGCGCGGGCCGCGCGATCTCGGCGCCGTCGAAGCGGACCGCGAGCGACGGGTGGCTCGGAGCGCCGGTGCACGAACCACTCCTGCATCGCGCAGCTCCTCCGTGCCGGTCGCCGGTGCTGACCGTGATGCGGGTCGCGACCCGGTCGTCGGTCATCGGGAGCAGCCGGCACTCGAGTCCCCACGCGGCGGTGATCTCGGCGGTGACTTCGGTGAGCGAGGCGCCCTGGTTGCGGCGTTGGGTGCGGTAGAGGTGCGTGGCGAGATCACGGTCCCCGAGGTTGAACCACGTGGGGGCTCCGTAGCGCGCGAGGGCGCCCATGGTGTGGAAGGTCTCCTCGGCGAGGCCCCACCCGGTCTCGGGGTTGTGGGCGCCGGCGAGCCGGTAGGTGACGCTGTCGAGATCGGGGGAGACCCAGAGGCCGTGGAACTCGTCGTCGTCGCCGGTGTTGACGATCGTCGTGACCTCGTCGGGTGGCACGATGGCCACGAGGCCGTCGAGGAACCTCGCGGCGCCGACGCCGCCTGCGAGCGCGGTGAGCATCCCGCGACCCTAGATGCCGCAGGCGCCCCGTCCCGCAGGCGATCCGAGCCCGGACGCGACGAGGCCCCCGGTGGTGCCGGGGGCCTCGTCGAGCATCTGCTCGGGTCCCGCGGGACGTCGGCTCAGGCGACGCCCTTCTTCGCCGTGACGTCCTTCTTCGCCGGGGCGCCCGGGGCCGAGGAACGACCGAGGAGGACGCGCGCCTTGGCGGTCCCGACCTCGACGACCTCGCCTGCCTTCGTCTGGAGCTGCTCGAAGACCGGCTCGACCGCGTCGGAGATCTTCGCGATCACCGGCTCGACGCGCTCGCGCACGTCCTGCACGACTCCGTCGAAGCGGGTCTTGGCGTCGCCCGCCGCGTCCTTGGCCGCGACGGTCGCCTTGGTGGTGGTCTCGTCGGCCTTCGCCTTGGCGTCGTCGGCCTTGGTCTTGGCGGTGGTCCGGACGCCCTTGGTCTGGGTGTCCACGAGGCCCTTGGCCTGCTGGCCCTTGGCCACGACGGCCTGGGCTCCGAGCACGCCGACACCGACTGCGGTGTAGGCCATGTCTTCCACGCTCTTGCGTACGTCGTTCATGGGGGGCTCCTGGCGTTCGAGGGAAGGGGGGACTGCACGCAATAGTATCTGCACCGTTAAACAGTTGCAAGCAGTATGTGACGGGAGGCACCGGGAATGGCCCCGGGTATGCTCGCCCGATCCGATGAGCACGGCCGCCCCTCCTCCTGCGTCCGGTCGCCCCGACGGCGAAGCAGGTGCGGCGCCGGGCGCGTTCGGCGCCCACGGTCGTGGCCGTCATGGTCACCCGGAACCCCGGCGGCTTCCTCGAGGAGTCGCTGGCGTCCCTGGGGGCCCAGGACTACCCCGCACTCACGGTCCTCGTCGTCGACGCCGGCTCCCGCCAGGATCCCGCCGCCCGGGTCGGCGCAGCCCTGCCCACCGCCTTCGTGCGCCGGGTCGCCGGTGACCCCGGCTTCGGTGGCGCGGCGAACGACGCGCTCGTGGCGGTCGACGGCGCCACCTTCTTCCTGGTCTGCCACGACGACGTCGCACTCGATCCCGACGCCGTGCAAGTGATGGTGGGTGAGGCGTACCGCTCGAACGCGGCCATCGTCGGGCCCAAGCTCGTCGACGCCGAGGATCCCGAGGTGCTGCTCGACGTCGGTCGCGCGATCGATCGTCTCGGGGGTTCGCACACGGGCATCGAGCCCGGTGAGGTCGACCAGGAGCAGCACGACGGCGTGCGCGACGTGTTCTACGTGTCGAGCGCGGCGATGCTCGTGCGCGCCGACCTGTTCCGCGAGCTCGAGGGTTTCGACCCGGACACCTTCCCGGGGAGCGAGGACCTCGATCTCTGCTGGCGGGCCCGGCTCGCCGGCGCACGCGTCATGGTCGCGCCCGACGCGCGTGCGCTGCACCACGAGGCGGCCGGATCGCGCGCCGATGCCGACTTCCCGGACGCGCGCGACGTCGCGCGGGCTCGTGTGCGCGTCATCCTCACCTGCTACTCGAAGATGACCCTGCTGTGGGTGCTACCGCTCGGCCTCGTGGTGTCGTTCGTCGAGGCGATCGTGTTCTTCCCCACGCGTCGCCGACGCGCGGCTGCGGCAGGGTTCGGTGCGTGGTGGTGGAACGTCCTGCACTTCGGCCGGATCCGTCGGTCCCGGAGGTCCGCGCAGGCTCGCCGGCAGATCCACGACAGCGAGCTCCACGAGCTGCAGGTGGGCGCGGGTGCGCGGTTCGGCGCGTTCCTGACCCATCGCCACGCCGACGAACGACTGCAGTCGATCGGCGATCGGATGCGCGGAGCCTCCGAGAGCTTCGCCGACGCCCTGCGGACGCCGAGCGCGGTCGCCCTCCTCGTCGCCTTCGTCGTGCTCCTGTTCGGGTCGCGCTCGCTGTTCTCCCAGGGGGTCCCTGCCGTCGGGACCTTCGCGGACTGGCCGGGCGTCAAGGCACTCCTGACCGAGCTCAGCTCGGCGTGGCGTCACACCCTGCTCGGATCCACCGCCGCGCCGCCGCCGACCTTCGCCGTCATGGCCGGCCTCGGCACGATCCTGTTCGGCAACGTCGGCCTGGCGCAGTCGCTCCTCGTCGTCGGCAGCATGGTGGTGGGTGCCGCCGGCGCCTACCGGCTGGCGCGCGGCGTCGCGGCCGGTCCGGCCGCTGCCGGTGTGGCCGCGCTCGTCTACGGGGTGATGCCCGTCCCGCGCAACGCGATCGCCGGCGGCCGGCTGGGTCCGCTGGTCCTGTACGCACTGCTGCCGTTCCTGACCGTGTTGCTCCTGCGTGCCGGCGGCTTCGCCGGCACGGTCGGCACCACGCGCCGCCCACTGCTCGGGATCGGCATCGCGACGGCGATCGCTACGGCGTGGTACCCGCCTGCCGCGCTCGCCGTCGTCGTGGTCGCGCTGGCCCTCCTCATCGGTTCGTGCTTCGTGGGTGGCGCGGCAGCAGCGCTTCGCGCCCTCGGGGTCGCGCTGGTCGGGATCCTGGGGACGGCCCTCCTGCTCGCGCCCTGGACGGTGACGGTCCTCGACTCCCGCGACGATCTCGCCGCATTGGGGATCGCGTACCGCGCTCGCCTCGACCTGTCCGAGGTGCTCCGGTTCCACAGCGGACCCGCGGGCGCCGGGATCGCGCCGTGGGGGCTCCTCGCGGCGGCCGTCGGCGCACTCCTCATCGCGCGCGGACCCCGCCTCGCGTGGGCCGTCGCGCGCGTGGGCGCTCGCCGTCGTGGGGTTCGCGATCGTCTGGCTGCCGTCCGAGCTCGCGCCGGGCACGGCCGTCGCAGCTCCGGAAGCGGGTCTCGCGATCGCCGCGCTCGGGGTGGCGATCGCCGCGTCGATCACGGTCGGGGCTGCGAGTGAGGAGCTGCACGACGCCAAGACGTTCACCTGGCGACGCCTCGTCGTCGGCGTCGCGATCGCAGGCGTGGTGCTGGGCGGGCTCGGCTTCGTCGGCGACTCGTTCAGTGGCCGCTGGGGTGCGCCCGACGGTGACTGGGCGAGCGCGCTGTCGTTCACCCAGGACAAGCCGGCCGAAGGCCAGTTCCGCATCCTCTGGGTCGGCGATCCCGACGTGCTGCCGCTCGACCCGGTCGAGGCGGGGGCCGGGCCGTCCTGGGTGCTGACGCGCAACGGGCCCGGCGACGCGCGAGCGCTGTGGCGGGCACCGATCACCGAGGCCGACGGCGTGATCACGTCGGCCCTCGGGGTCGCGGTCGACGGGGACACCGCACGGCTCGGCCGCCTGCTCGCACCCGCCGGGGTCCGGTACGTCGCGGTGCCGTTGCGCAACGGGCCCGAAGGATCGCTGGGCCGTCCGGTGCCGGCCGTCACGGCCGCCCTGGCCGAGCAGCTCGATCTGGCGCAGCTGCGCAGCGAGCCGGGGCTCGTCGTGTACGAGAACCTGTCCTGGGCGCCGGCGAGCGCAGTCGTGACCGGTGCAGCCGCCGAGCGGGTCCCGACGGGCGTCGTGGACCCACTCCGGAGCGCGGCGCGTACGAACCTCGTCGGAGCGAAGCCCGTGGGCGGTGACGCACGGGTGCCCCCCGGCACCATCCTGCTCGCCGACGCCTTCGGCGACGGCTGGAACGCGGAGGGCCCGGACGGCGTGCTGCCGCACGCAGCCGGGTTCGGGTATGTGAACTCCTGGACCAACCCGAGCGCGGGTGCGGTCGCGATCACCCACGACGGCCAGGGGCTGCGGTACGCGCTGCTCGCCGGCGAGATCGTCCTCTGGCTGGTGGCACTCGTGTGGTGGTCGCGGGGTCGCTTGCGCGACCGGTCGGAGCGCGCGGCCGTCGTGCGTCGGGAACGACTCGACCGGGCGCAGCGGCGTACCGACTTCGGCGCGCTCACCTTCGAGGACGACGACGACTTCTGGAGTACAACGTGAGCGCGGAGCGCCGTCGCGTGCCACGCGTCCCGGCGCTGATCGCGCTCGTGGTCGTGCTTGCAGGCGCGATCGTCCTGCAGCAGCGTTCGACGTCGTCGGTGGCCGTCGCGCGGGTGCACCGCGGACCCGTCGGCGGTCCCTCGGTCCCGAGCCGCGGTGCGATCTCGGCCGCGTGGTACTGCGCCGAGGGCACGTCCTCGACCGACGGGCGCGCGACGGAGACCGTGATCATCGGGAACCTGGCGAAGCACCCCATCGACGTCGAGCTCACGGTGATGGCCGGCGATGCCGGGCAGAAGACACGATCGTTCACCGTCGACACGCTCGCGCAGCGACGCGTCCCCGTCGCTGATGTGCTCGAGTCGCCGGAACCGGGCGTGGTCGTCGAGGTCTTCGGTGGTCAGGCGGTCGTCGAGCACGAGGTCCGGGGCGACGACGATCTCGCCGTGGGTGCCTGCACGCGGCAGGCTTCCTCGCGCTGGTACCTCGCGGACGGCTCGACCGATCGCGGCGCGGAGAGCTGGCTCGTCCTGTTCAACCCGTTCGGGGACGACGCGATCGTCGACGTCCGCTTCCTGACGGACGGGGGCGTGCAGACTCCCGAGCAGGGCCAGGCCTTGGTCGTGCCCCGCCGCTCGCGGGTGTCGCTCGCGGTGCACGATCTCGTCCGCCGCCAGCCCGAGGTCGCGATCGAGGTGGTCGCGCGCACCGGGCGGCGTCGTCGCCGAGCAGTCGCAACGATTCGACGGGACGGACACCCGCAAGGGGATCTCGGTCTCGCTCGGCGTGACCGGTGGCGCTCCGCGGTGGCGCATGCCGTCGGGGACGGCGGAGCAAGGCTCCTCGCAGTCCGTCTCGGTCGCCAACTTCGGACAACGGCCGACGCGGGTCGGCCTGCAGGTCGTCAACGAGCGTGGGACCGCGGGTCAGCCGCAGCGGGTCGACGTGCCGGGCGACGGCGTCGTGCGCGTGGACCTCTCGGACAAGGTCGCGACGGGGACGAGCTACGCCATCGACGTGAAGAGCACCGACGGCGCCCCGATCGTCGTCGAGGCCTTCGGCGCGTGGGCGACACCGTCACCCGTCACTGGGGTCGCGAGCACGCCGGGGTCGGTCGCGACCTTCCGCCGATGGGCGTTCGCGGTGGGTCGGCTCGAGAACGATCAGGACGCGATCATCAGCGTGTGGAACGTCGGGAAGCAGCCCATCACGGTGCAGCTGTACGCCTACACGGCGGGCGACCCGAACAGCCCGACGAGTGCCCCGGCCGCGGCGGTGCCGCCCGGTGAGCGAGCGAGCTTCTCCCTCGCCGAGCGCGACATCCGCCCGAATCAGGTGCTGGTCGTGGCTGCGGACGGGCCGATCGTGGTCGGCCGCCAGGTGACGGGAGGCGGCGTGTCACTCGCGCCGGGCATCCCGTTCACCCGGTAGGGACGATCCGCGATGGCCGTGCAGGTCGGCATCTTCGTCGTCGTCGCGCTGGCCGCCCTCGGGGTCGCGTGGTGGCTGCGCCGTCGGAGCCCACACGGCCCGCCTCGCGACGCGTTCCCGGTGCCGCGCCAGCTCGCCCGCCCCGACTTTCCCCGGCCGGACGCACCGTGGCTCGTCGTCTACTTCTCGTCGGAGACGTGTACGTCCTGCCAGGGGCTCGGCCCGAAGGTCACGGTGCTCGAGTCCGAGGAGGTCGCGACCTGCGAGCTCGAGTTCGCCGCCCGACGCGACCTCCACGACCGCTACGAGATCGCGGCGATCCCGATGATCCTCATCGCCGACGCCGACGGGGTGGTGCTGCGCGCGTTCGTCGGCTCGACGAGTGCGACCGATCTGTGGGCCGCGCTCGCCGAGTGCCGGGAACCGGGTTCGACCCCGGAAGCGGATCTCGGCGTCGTTCGCTGAGCGATCCGGGCCGGATCGCGAGCGGGCGCCCGAGGCCGGGTCAGCTGCGGCTGCGGCTGCGGCTGGCGCGCTTGGTGGTGCCGGCTGCCTTGCGCGGCTTGCGACCACCGTTCGGCGCCGGCGGCTTCATCTCGACGATCGTGCCGTCGGCCCGGCGGACCTTGCGGTAGCCCCCCGCCTTGCGGCCCATCGCCTCGTCGACGAGGCGCGACACCTCGGCGCCGTCGAGCGTCTCGCGGGCGAGCAGCCCCTGCGCCACGGCGTCGAGACCGCGACGGTGCACGCGCAGGATGCGTCGCGCTCGGCTCTCCTCCTGGCGGAGGATGCGCTCGACTTCTTCGTCGATCACGCGAGCGGTCTCGTCGGAGTAGTCGCGCGTGTGCATGAGGTCTTCGCCGAGGAACACCGCGCCCTGCGAGCCCCAGGCCATCGGGCCGATGCGGTCGGACATGCCCCACTCGCGGACCATCTTGCGGCCCATCTCGGTGATGCGCACGAGGTCGTTCTGTGCCCCGGTCGAGACGTGGCCGAAGACGATCTCCTCGGCCACGCGACCGCCGAGCGCGACGACGATGGAGTCGGCGATGTACTCGCGCTTGTAGATGTGCTTCTCCTCCTCCGGCAGCTGGTGCGTGACCCCGAGGGCCATGCCGCTGGCGAGGATGGTGACCTTGTGCACCGGGTCGGCGTGGTCGAGGACGTAGGCGAGCACCGCGTGGCCACCTTCGTGGTACGCGATGACCTCCTTCTCCTCGTCGTTGATCGCCATGGAGTCGCGTTTGAGGCCCATCAGCACGCGGTCACGCGCGGCTTCGAAGTCCTCGCCCTCGACGATCGCCGGAGCCGCGTCGCACTGCGTGCAGCGCGGCTTCGTTCACCAGGTTCGACAGGTCGGCGCCCGACATGCCGGGCGTGCCGCGCGCGACGACGGCGACGTCGACCTCTGGGGACATCTTCTTGTCCTTCATGTGCACGCGCAGGATCTGGGTGCGCTCCTCCTGGGTGGGGAGCGGCACGACGATCTGGCGGTCGAAGCGGCCCGGACGCAGCAGGGCGGTGTCGAGCACGTCGGGCCGGTTCGTCGCGGCCATCATCACGATGCCTTCGGTGGCCTCGAACCCGTCCATCTCCGCGAGCATCTGGTTGAGGGTCTGCTCTCGCTCGTCGTGTCCGCCGCCCAGCCCGGCGCCACGCTTGCGCCCGATCGAGTCGATCTCGTCGACGAAGATGATCGCGGGTGCCTGCTTGCGTGCGGTCTGGAAGAGGTCGCGGACGCGTGCAGCGCCGACGCCGACGAACATCTCCATGAAGTCCGAGCCGGTGACCGAGATGAACGGGACCCCGGCCTCGCCGGCGACCGCACGTGCGATGAGGGTCTTCCCGGTGCCCGGGGGGCCGACGAGCAGCACACCCTTCGGGATGCGCGCGCCGATCTGCTTGAACTTCGCCGGGTACTTGAGGAAGTCGACGACCTCGGCGATCTCGGCCTTCACGTTCCCGTAGCCCGCGACGTCGTCGAAGGTCGTCTTCGGCTTCTCGGTGTTGTAGACCTTCGCCCGGCTGCGACCGATGTTCATCACCGCGCCCATCTGACCCTGGGCGCGGCGGCTCATCCAGACGAAGAACGCGATGACCAGCAGCAACGGCAGGAGCAGCGGTAGGAGGTCGAGCAGGAAGTTCGAGCCCTCACGCTGGTAGTTCAGGTCGACGCCCTGGGCCTTGAGCAGCTTCAGCGTCGAGGCCGGGAGGTCGTTGGTCGGACCCTCGGACGTGAAGTCCTTGGTGCCGTCGCGTTCGGACTTCAGCTCGCCCGAGATCTTGCCGGTCTCGGGGTCGTAGTCGACGCTCTTGACGTTCTCGTTCTGCACCGCGTTGGTGAACTGCGAGAACGTGAGCTCGTTCGAGGAGCCGCTGTCGATCGAGAAGACGTTCGTGAGCGCGAACACACCCACGAGCGCAAGGATGAGCAGCCAGGGGAGCGCCCGCGTCCACGACGGCGGCCCGGACGTGGGTGGCGTCGGGCGTCCGTCGCCGGGACGACGCTCGGGTCCGCCCGCGGGGCGACCCGGCGGCATCTCGGACGGGGGGCGGCTCATGGAGGCTCCAGTGTGGTCGGAGAGTCGGGTCCTCTCCGGAACGCCCATGGTACGGCCCCGATTCCTGCTGCGCGACCTCGGGCGGCCCGCAGGGCCGGGACTCGGGGCGCCACCGCTAGGTTGACCGGATGGAGGCGCACCCCGCAGGTTCGATGCCCGCGCCCGTGCGCTTGCGGTGGGGGATCCCTGACGCCCTGCTCGGCTGGCTGGCCGGATTCCTCGGGGCGATCCTCGCGCTCGTCGTCGATGGCGGTGTACATCGCGGCGACCCGGACCCACATCCCCGACAGCGGGATCCCCAAGGACCTCGAGGTCTCGAGCCTCCTGTTGTCGCTGCTCGGCCAGAACCTCGCGATCATCGGTGGTCTGGCGCTCATCGCCCGGTCCAAGGGGCTGGGGAGCCTGCGCGCGGACTTCGGGCTGCGGATCCTCCCGCGCGACCTGGGCTGGGTCGCCGCCGGCCTCGGGCTCTCGCTCGTGGCGGGGTGGATGCTCCTGCCGATCACCGAGCTGGCCGGTCTGAAGGACTCGTCCCAGGAGGTCGTGCAGCAGTTCGAGAACGCCAACGGGATCGAGGTGCCCCTCTTCTTCCTCGGGGTGGTGCTGCTCGCCCCGGTGGCGGAGGAGCTGCTGTTCCGCGGCGCCCTGCTGCGGGGCCTCCTCCGACGGACCGACCCGACCCGGGCCATCTTCGTCTCGGCGCTGGCCTTCGCCCTCGTCCACGTGCTGCTGGACCCCGAGACCGTCTACTACGTCCCGGCGTTCCTGCTCCTGGGCCTCGTCAGCGGCTGGCGGGCCACGAAGACGGGAACCTTGTCCCAGTCGGTGATGCTCCACATGGGCTTCAACCTGCTGGCCTCGATCCTGATCACTGACGTCCTCCTGAGGCTCAAGTTCTCGGACCTCCCGGTCGATACCCAACGCGGGGAACACGACTGGGAGGTCGAAGATGCGTTGTCCGACGTGCGCCAAGGCCGAGCTCATCGAGATCCGCATGCAGGTCGCGGGGTCCGAGCTCACGTTCCGCCGCTGTGGCGGCTGCGAACGCCAGACCTGGGAGTCGACCGAGGGGCAGATCCCGCTGGACCGCGTCCTCGAGCTCGTCCGCGCCTAGCCAGTCGCGCTCCTGCGCGGGATACCGTGCGCGCTCGCTGCGTGACCTTGGAGTGATGCCGAGTGCTGGCAGGCTGTCGGCATGGCGGTGACGACGGATCTCGACGAGTCGTCCACGCCCGCCGACGAGCCGCCCGGCCATCAGGACCCTCGAAGCCGCGGGAACCCGGTCGACGAGCCGACCCGGTGGACGCGACGAGTCGATGGTGGGCACGCATCGACCTCTGGGTCGGTCTCCTCGTCCTCGCTGCGTGCTGTGCGTTCGTCTTCGTGCAGCTCGAGCCGAGCCTGCTGTTCCGGAACACGACCCCGGCCGGAGGCGACACCGCCGCGCACGTCTGGTGGCCCGCGTACCTGCGTGACCACCTCCTCCCGTGGCGGCTGTCGGGCTGGTCGCCCGACTTCTACGGCGGCTTCCCGGCGGGCCAGTTCTACTTCCCGATCCCCGCGCTGACGATCGTCGGTCTCGACGTCGTCCTCCCGTACAACATCGCGTTCAAGCTCGGGACCGTCGTCGGTCCGGTGCTCCTGCCGATCGGTGCGTACGTGTTCGCTCGCGGCCTGCGCCTGCCGCGCCCGTCGCCCGCCGCGTTCGCGGTCGCGGCCACCGGGCTTCCTCTTCTTCACCGGCGACCCGGGACGAGCTCGCTCGCCCAGGGCATCGCGTTCAACCAGCACATCGCGGGCGGCACGCTCGCGAGCACGCTCGCCGGCGAGTTCTCGTACACGATGGCGCTCGCGTTCGCGCTGGCGTTCTTCGGGACGCTGGCCGCGTCGCTGCGCAACGGGCGACGGATGTGGTTGCCGGCGCTGCTCTTCGCGCTGGTGATCATGAGCCACCTCGTGGTGGCGATCTTCGCCGCCGTCGGGGCAGCTCGTCGTGTGGGTCGCCGCCGGTCCGATCACGGTCGCTCAAGCGCGCGGCGGCGATCGCGGTCGTCGGCGGGCTGCTCACGGCCGTGTGGACCGTCCCGCTCCTCGCCGTGCTCGGGTACACGACCGACATGCGGTACACGCCGATCACCCAGTACGGCGACTACCTCTTCCCCAGCTACCTCTTCGGGTTCCAGAGCCTCTGGCCGTGGGAGTGGGGCGCGACGGTGCTCATCGGAGCGGCGCTGATCGGCGGGCTGCTCGGCCGCCGGCGCGGCACGCTCGTCGTCGTCGTCATCACGGCGCTCTCGGGCCTGATGTTCCGGTTCTGGGAGGACATCCAGGCGACACCGGCGTGGAACCTTCGCTTCCTGCCGTTCTGGTACCTCGGGATCTTCCTGCTCATGGGGCTCGGCGTCGCGGAGGTGATCCTCGGCGGGGCCTGGATCGCGCGGCGCACCGCGGAGCGCGAAGAGTCGCGCACGCCACCGAAGCTGCTGGCGTCAGTCCTCGCGGGCGTGCTCACCGTGCTGCTGACGGTCGGGGCCCTGTACGCGTTCAACGACAACAAGGACTTCATCCCGTACTGGGCGCGCTGGAACTACCGCGGCTACGAGGACACGACCGGCGACGGGGCGACGCCGGCGAAGCAGTCCGATGAGTACCGAGCGTTCATCGATGCGGCTTCTCAGCTGCCGCCCGGCCGACTGCTGTGGGAGGGCAACTCGCAGCTGAACGTCTACGGGTCGCCGCTCGCGCTGATGCTCCTGCCGTACTGGACGGACGGACGCATCTCGTCGAACGAAGGCGTGTACTACGAGGCGTCGGCCTCGACGCCGTATCACTTCATGGCGACCGCGGCCCTCGCCGCAGCGGGCAACTCGTCGGGCGCGGTGCGCGGCGTGCCGTACCGGACGCAGGCCGACTTCGGGCTCGGTGTCCGCTGGCTCCAGACGCTGGGCATCCGCTACCTGGCGGTGCACGCCGACGCGACGAAGAAGCTGGCCGACGCAGACCCGCGCCTGCGTCTGGTCGCGACGTCCCCGGACTTCGACAAGGCCCAGCCCACGGGCTGGAGCATCTACCGCGTCCAGGACTCCGAGCTCGTGAGCTCGCTGCGGAACCAGCCTGTGGTCGTCGACGAGTTCGACAGCAATGACGAGGCCGCGTGCCGGCAACGCCTCGAGCAGCTCGGGCTCGACCCGAAGGACCTGCGCATCCACGAGTGGCAGGACTGCATCGCCGTGCCGTGGTTCAACGACCCCGAGGCGCTCGACCGGGTGCTCGTGGACGACGGTCCCGCGGCGTGGCAACACTCCGGGACCGAGGCCGCGCGCAAGAAGGCGAAGGACCCACTGCCGGAGGTCGACGTCTCGAACGTGCACCGCACGGACGACTCGATCTCCTTCGACGTGTCGCGCACCGGGGTGCCCGTGATCGTGCGCGAGTCGTGGTTCCCCAACTGGCAGGTCGAGGGCGCCGACGGCCCGTACCGCGCGACGCCGAACCAGATGGTGGTCGTGCCGACGTCGAAGCACGTGACGCTGCGGTTCGGGACCACGACGGCGGAGTGGCTCGGGCGCCTGGGAACCCTCGCGGGCCTGCTCGGCCTCGGTCTGCTCGCGTGGTGGCCGATCCGACGCCGGCGCAGGCGACGCGCCGGGGTCGAACAACCGGGTGACGAGGGGATTCCGGGTACCGGTACCATGGACCGCCCACTCGCGGAGTCCGACCCGGTGCCCTCCCATGACTGCTGAGCTCGACGCGATCTTCAAGGCGTACGACGTACGCGGCGTCTATCCCGATCAGATCGACGAGTCCGTCGCCCGTCGGGTCGGCAACGCGTTCGTCGGCTTCGCGGGGGCAGCCCGGGTGTACGTGGGTCGCGACTCCCGTCCCTCGGGCGAGGCCCTGGTCGCGGCGTTCATCGAGGGGGCGACCCTCGCGGGTGCCGACGTCGTCGATCTCGGCTACGCGTCCACCGACCTCGTGTACTTCGCCGCCGGTCACTTCGATGCTCCGGCCGCCATGTTCACCGCGAGCCACAACCCCGCGCAGTACAACGGCATCAAGCTCTGCCGCGCCGGCGCGGCGCCCGTCGGCGAGGAGACGGGGCTGCTGCAGATCAAGGCCGCGGTCGCCGACGGCCTGCTGGAGCGGGGCGTGGAGCCGGGGCGCTCCGAGATCCTCGACCTGCTCCCCGAGTTCGTCGCGCACGTCCGCTCGTTCGTCGACCTCGACGCCCTGGCACCGCTGCGTGTCGTCGCCGACACCGCGAACGGCGTCGGGGGGCTCGTCGTGCCCGCCGTCTTCGACGGGCTCCCGTTCGACCTCAGCGTGCTGTTCGAGGAGCTCGACGGCACGTTCCCGAACCATCCGGCCGACCCCATCCAGCCGGAGAACCTCAAGGACCTCCAGCGTGCACTGCTGGACGCGGAGGCCGACGTCGGACTCGCCTTCGACGGCGACGCCGACCGGGTGTTCCTCGTCGACGACAAGGCGCAGCCCGTGAGCGGCTCGCTCACCACGGCGATCGTCGCCCGGGCGATCCTGGAGCGACAGCCCGCGGACGGACCCAGCGAGGACCGCACGGTCGTCCACAACCTGATCTGCTCGAAGACGGTGTCCGAGATCGTGCGCGAGCTCGGGGGCACGCCGGTTCGCACCCGGGTCGGGCCACTCGTACATCAAGCAGGTCATGGCCGAGACCGGGGCGATCTTCGGCGGGGAGCACTCCGGCCACTACTACTTCCGCGACAACTACCGCGCCGATTCCGGGCTCATCGCCGCGCTCGTCGTGCTCCAGACCATCTCGCGCGCCGGCGTCCCGCTCTCGGAGCTGCGCACGTCTCTCGAGCGCTATGCCGACTCGGGTGAGATCAACCGGCGCGTCGTGGATCCGCTCGCGTCGATCGAGCAGGTCGCCGCGGCCTTCGACGGGGCGGAGCAGGACCGCCTCGACGGCCTGACCGTCGACCTCGGCGACTGGTGGTTCAACCTGCGGTCGAGCAACACCGAGCCGCTCCTGCGCCTCAACCTGGAGGCGGCCGACGCCGAGTCGTGCGCGGAGCACGTCGCCGAGGTGCTCGCGCTCATCGGCGGCGAGGCAGACTGAAGCCCCGACCAAGGAGTCCTGTCGTGTCGCTCGATCCCCAGCTGCTCGAGATCCTCGCCTGCCCCGAGGACAAGGGCCCGCTGCTGTACTTCGAGGACGAGTCGTCGCTCTACAACCCGCGGCTCAAGCGTCGCTACGCCGTGCGCGACGACATCCCGATCATGCTGATCGACGAGGCCGAGACGGTCGACGACGCCGAGCACCAGCGCTTGCTCGCGAAAGCCGAGGCGGACGGCGTCGCCCCCACATTCGAGGCCTGAGTTGCCTGACTCGCTCGAGTTCCTCGACGCGGTGGCAGGGCTGCCGGAGCAGCTCGACGGTCGCGCACGAGGTTGCTGCGGAGCTGGACCTCTCGTCCCTGCCCGCGGGCGACGCGATCGACGCCGTCGCGATCCTCGGGATGGGAGGTTCGGGGATGGCGGGCGACGTGCTGCAGGCCGTCGCCAGCTCGCTGCCCGTCCCGGTCGTAGTGCTGAAGCAGTACCGCACACCGGCGTTCATCGGCCCCCGCACGCTCGTCTTCGCCCTCTCGTACTCGGGGAACACCGAGGAGACCGTGTCGATGGCGCGGGGTGCGTTCGAGGCGGGGGCGCCGGTGGTCGCCGTGACCTGCGGCGGCGCGCTCGACGAGCTCGCCGCGCAGCGACAGGGGGTGCGCGTGCCGTGTCCCCCGGGCCTGATGCCGCGCGCCGCACTCGGCGCGCTGCTCGCACCGCTCGTCGTGACGCTGTTCCGCCTCGGCATCTATCCGGAGGCCCACGCCTCGCTCGTCATGGCGCAGCAGCAGCTCAAGCGTCGGCGCGACCAGTGCCGCCCCGAGGTCGAGGGCACGAAGAACCCGGCGCGTGAGCTCGCGCGCGAAGATCGGTCGCACCATCCCCGTCGTCTACGGCGGCGGCGCGATCGGCGCGGTCGCGGCCCGGCGCTTCAAGAACGACGTGAACGAGACGGCGAAGGCGCCTGCGTTCTGGGGTGCGTACCCCGAGCTGAACCACGCGGAGATCTGCGGGTGGGGTCAGCACGGCGACGTCACCCGGCAGGTGCTCAGCCTCGTCCAGCTCCGCCACGGGTTCGAGCACGAGCGGCTGTCGGAGCAGATCACCCTCGCCACCGAGATGGTCGAGGAGGTCTTCGTGCAGGTGCTCGAGGTGGAGGCCGAGGGCGAGGGTCGCCTCGCGCAGCTCCTCGACCTCATGTACCTCGGCACGTGGACCAGCTGCTACCTCGCGCTCGACAACGACGTCGACCCCGGTCCCATCGACGCGATCGCCCAGCTCAAGTCCCGGCTCGGCCCGATCCGTCCCTGAGCGCCGGCGCGGGGCCGACTCGGCTTCGGTGCACCCGCGCCGCAGCGGTATGCTGGTCGCTCGGTCGGGCCGCTCCCCAGCACTCCCGAGTGCAGGCGGGAAACGGCTGTGACCCGGTGATCCGGGCCGACTCCTCGTGCAGCCTTCTTCGTGCCCGGCGTGCGATGACGGCGTGCGGCTCATCCGCACTCGAACCCACAGGAGTCCAGGAATGACCCAGACCGCTGATCCTTCGACCCGTTCCGACGGGAAGGCCGACTTCAAGGTCGCGGACCTCACGCTCGCCGACTTCGGTCGCAAGGAGATCGAGCTCGCCGAGCACGAGATGCCCGGCCTCATGGCGATGCGCGAGCGCCACGGCGCCGCGCAGCCGCTCAAGGGCGCACGCATCACCGGCTCGCTCCACATGACGGTGCAGACGGCCGTGCTCATCGAGACGCTCACCGCACTGGGCGCCCAGGTGCGCTGGGTCTCGTGCAACATCTTCTCGACCCAGGACCATGCCGCCGCGGCCATCGCCGCAACGGGCGTCCCCGTGTTCGCGTGGAAGGGCGAGACGCTCGAGGAGTACTGGTGGTGCACCGAGCAGGCGCTCCGCTGGCCGGACGGTGGCGGCCCCAACCTGATCCTCGACGACGGTGGCGACGCCACCCTCGTCGTGCACAAGGGCGTCGAGTACGAGCGCTCGGGCGCGGTGCCCGAGCCGACGGCCGACGACTCCGAGGAGTGGGCCGTCGTGCTCGGCCTGCTCGGACGGATCCAGGCCGAGGACGACCGCGTGTGGCACCGGATCGCCGAAGGCATCCAGGGCGTGACCGAGGAGACGACGACCGGCGTCCACCGCCTGTACCAGATGTACGAGGCTGGCTCGCTGCTCTTCCCGGCCATCAACGTGAACGACTCGGTGACGAAGTCGAAGTTCGACAACCTCTACGGCTGTCGACACTCGCTCGTCGACGGGATCTGCCGCGCGACCGACGTGATGCTCGCGGGCAAGGTCACAGTCGTGTGCGGATACGGCGACGTCGGCAAGGGCTGCGCGCAGTCGCTGCAGAGGCCAGGGCGCGCGCGTCGTGATCACCGAGATCGACCCGATCTGCGCACTGCAGGCGGCGATGGAGGGGTACGAGGTCACGACGCTCGAGGACGTCATCGACACGGCGGACCTCTTCGTCACGACGACCGGCAACAAGAACATCATCACGGCCGACCACATGTCGCGGATGAAGCACAACGCGATCGTCGGGAACATCGGTCACTTCGACAACGAGATCGACATGGCCGGTCTCGCGCAGATCGAGGGCATCGAGCGGGTGAACATCAAGCCCCAGGTCGACGAGTGGATGTTCCCCGACGGCCACGCGGTGATCGTGCTCGCCGAGGGCCGCTTGCTGAACCTCGGGTGCGCGACTGGTCACCCGAGCTTCGTGATGTCGAACAGCTTCACGAACCAGGTGATCGCCCAGGTCGAGCTGTACACCCACCCGGACTTCTACGAGCGCAAGGTGTACACGCTGCCGAAGCACCTCGACGAGGAGGTGGCCCGCCTGCACCTCGACAAGCTCGGTGTGAAGCTCACGAAGCTCACCGAGGACCAGGCGGCGTACCTCGGCATCCCCGTCGGCGGCCCGTACAAGCCCGACCACTACCGGTACTGAGCGAGGCACCACCCGGGTGGTGGTGTGGGTGTGCGCACCCGGGGGTGAGCGTCACACCCCGTCCGTAGTGTCGGGGCCATGTTCGTCGCCTCACTGCTGCCGCTCGCCTGCCCGGGGTGCGGTCGCCCCGCGGAGCCCGTCTGCCCCGCGTGCGCGGGCACGATGCGGCCGGCGCCGGTCGCATCCCCGCCCCCCGGCATCCGCGCCTGGGCCGCACCGTTCGCCTACGAGGGCGTGGCCCGGGAGCTCGTGGCCCGGGTGAAGTACCGCCGGCTCCACGCGGCGACGGCCTGGTTGGCCGCGGCCATGGCCCCGCTCGTCTGCCCGCCGCTCCCCGACGTCGTCACCTGGGCGCCGACCGCACCGGATCGGCGCCGGACACGGGGCTTCGACCATGCCGAGCTGCTGGCCCGGCAGGTCGCCCGACGGCTCGGCCGGCCCGCCCGGCGCCTCCTCGTGCGGCGTCCCGGGCCGCCCCAGACCGGTCTGCCCGCGGCGGCCCGCCGGACCGGGCCCGGCTTCGGGGCGCGGGGGCGGATCCCCGCTTCCGTGCTCCTGGTCGACGACGTCGCCACCACCGGCGCCACGCTGGCGGCGGCCGCCCGGGCGCTGCGCAGCGCGGGCGGCTGCGACGTGTCGGCGCTCACCGCGGCTCGCACCCCGGCACCCGCTCCCCGGTCACGGTGACGGGCCGGATCCTCGGTCCTACACTCCGCGCGCAGCAGCGCTGTCGAGAGCGGGAGAGCACGCATGGACGTGATCGTGCGGAGTCGCCACGTCGAGCTCACGCCGAGCCTCCGGGCGATGGCGAAGCGGAAGCTCGGGCGGCTCGACCGCATCGCGCACGACGGTGCACGCGCCGAGGTCGACTTCGCCGATCAGCGGAACCCGCGCATCCCCGACCACACGCGCTGCGCGGTGATCCTCCACCTCCGCAACGGCACGGTCACGGCTAGAGCCAGTGGCCCGAAGCCCGAGGTCGCGCTCGACCTGGTCGTCGACAAGCTCCGTCACCAGGTGCAGCGACGAAAGGACCGCCGCGTCACCCGCGCACACGATGCGCGACGAGCACGTCGTCACGACTGAACACGACCTCGAAGTTTCCGTTCGCGAGGATCGAGTCGAGCAGCGCTTTGTCCTCGAGACCGACAGCTTGTCGGTCGATGGCGATCCAGTCGACCGTGCGTGGATCGCGCGTGTCTTCGTCGCGAGAGCCCCAGTTCGCGGCACGCCACGGGTTCGGGAACGTGTAGATCTCGTCGCGTTCGCTGAGGTGCGGGACGATCGTGTACCCCGCGCTCACGGAGGCGCCGTCGGGGACCGCCGCGACCGCGGCCTCCTTCGCGTCGAGGCGACTGTCGGTCGCCGGCGCCCACCAGCCCTGGTCGTACTCCGCGCCGATGGGCGACGGACCCCAGGCGATCGTCGTCGCCAACGCGCAGGTGAGCACGATCGCGGGCAGCAGCCAGCGGGCGATCCCCCCGATGCGATGCACGAGCCACGCGACGCCTTCGACCATCCCGACGGTCACCCCGACGAGCGGGAGCGCGGCGTAGTGGTACGTGATCTGGCGGGTCCAGGACGCGTCGCTCAGGACGTCGAGCACGAACTGAGGTGCGCCGATCGCGAGGACGCCGGGGGAGAGGAGGCCCGTCAGCCCGAATGGCGCCAGCAACCGCCACGCGAAGTCGCCGCTCTCGGACGACGTCAGCCGCGCCGTGATGTTCCCGGGATCCCGGAACGCCGTCTCGACGATGCCGCCAGGCGACCCCCCGACGCCCTGGTACAGCCCCTCGTAGTGGGCCGGGTGCCCGGAGACCAGCGGCAGCATCACCTGGGTCACGAGCACGAACCAGAGGGCGGCCGCACCGATCGTGAGCAGCCCGATCCGGAGCTCGCCTGCGCGGCGGCTGGGCCGCACAGCGATGACGAGTCCGATCACGATCACGGCGAGCGCGACGTCCTCCTTGCACGAGATGGCGAGGAGGAGCCAGAACGCGAACCAGCGCCACGATCGCCGAACGGAGCAGAGGTAGGCGGCGAGCAGCGGGGTGAGGGCGATCGTCTCGGGGTGGAACAGCTCCCACGACAGGAACTGGAGCGCGGGGTGCAGCAGCAGGGCCGCGCCGAGCGCGGCCGCGGCCCACGGCTGCAGTGCGCGCTCGCGGGCGAGGAGGTACACGGGCACCGCCGCGAGCGCGAGCACCACCACCTGGAAGACGTTGAGGAAGTTCGCGCCGGCGCCGAGCCAGACCGCGGGCGCGAAGAGGAGCAGCGAGAACGTGCCGTGGTGCCCGAAGACGGGCAGGCCGCGCACAGTGATGAACTGCCTCCCGTGCGCCAGCAGCCAGACGGCCTGGTCGTAGATCCCCATGTCGAAGTCGACGGACCAGAAGCGGTTCTGGCGCTGCACCACGAGGACCGAGAAGGTCACGACCCAGAGGGTGATCGCCGCGGTCAGGGTCCACGCGGCCGGATGGACGGAGCGGAGTCGGCCGGCGACCCGGCGGCTGACCTGCCCGAGCGCCGCCGGCGCGCCGCTGGCCGTCCGCAGGGCCGGGGCGTCCGCCGTCACCGGATCATGCTGGCAGACGGACGCGTCGTCGCCGCTGCGCGGGACGCGACGAGGTCGCGAGGAGGTGGAGTCTTGGCCGCCCCACCTCGCCGGTAGGATCGGTTCTCGTCATGGGACTCTTCCAGAAGGTGCTGTCGGCCGGCGAGGGCCGCAAGGTCAGGCTGCTCCAGTCGATCGTGCCCGGCGTCAATGCGCTCGAGCCGGAGATGGAGCAGCTCTCCGACGAGGCGTTGCGGGCCCTCACGGGCGACTTCCGGGCTCGTCTCGACCGGGTCGGCGACGTCGTGGCGGATCGCGAGAAGCGCGTCGACTACCTCGACGACCTCCTTCCCGAGGCCTTTGCCTTGGTTCGAGAGGCGGGCCGGCGCACCTTGGGCCAGCGCCACTTCGACGTCCAGATCATGGGCGGCGCGGGGCTCCACTTCGGCTGGGTCACGGAGATGAAGACCGGAGAGGGCAAGACGCTCGTCGCCACCCTGCCGGCGTACCTCAACGGGCTCGCCGGCTACGGGGTCCACCTGGTCACGGTCAACGACTATCTCGCCAAGCGCGATGCGGAGTGGATGGGCCAGATCTACCGCTTCCTCGGGATGGATGTCGGTGCGGTGCTGCCCCAGGTCGACGACTGGGCGATGAAGCGGCTCGCGTACGCGGCCGACATCACGTACGGCACGAACAACGAGTTCGGCTTCGACTACCTCCGCGACAACATGGCGTCGGCGGCCGAGGAGCAGGCGCAGCGCGGGCACCAGTTCGCGATCGTCGACGAGGTCGACTCGATCCTCATCGACGAAGCCCGCACACCGCTGATCATCTCCGGGCGCGCCGACGACGCGCAGCAGCTGTACCACCAGTTCGCCCGTATCGCGAAGGGTCTCCAGGAAGAGCGCGACTACGAGGTCGACGAAGCCAAGAAGACGATCGTGCCGACCGAGGAAGGCATCGCGCGCGTCGAGGAGGCGCTCGGTGTCGAGAACCTCTACGAACACGTCAACCAGAACTTCGTCCACCAGCTCCAAGCCGCGCTGCGCGCCAAGGCACTGTTCAAGCGTGACGTCGACTACGTCATCCAGGACGGTGAAGCGAAGATCGTCGACGAGTTCACCGGCCGCATCCTCGAAGGTCGGCGCTGGAGTGAAGGCCTCCACCAAGCGGTCGAGGCGAAGGAGGGCGTCCGCATCAAGGAGGAGAACCAGACCCTCGCGACGGTCACCCTCCAGAACTACTTCCGCATGTACGAGAAGCTCGCCGGCATGACCGGCACCGCGGTCACCGAGGCCGGCGAGTTCGCGCACACCTACGGGCTCGAGGTGGTCTCGATCCCCACGAACCGGCCGCTGATCCGCAACGACGAGCCCGACCTCATCTACAAGAGCGAGGACGCGAAGTTCGAGGCCGCGGCCGACGACATCCAGGAGCGGTACGACGTCGGCCAGCCGGTCCTGGTCGGCACGATCTCGGTCGAGAAGTCCGAGCACCTCGGGCGCCTGCTCGAGAAGCGCGGGATCCCCCACTCGGTGCTGAACGCCAAGGCGCACGAGCGTGAGGCGCACATCGTCACCCAGGCCGGTCGCCCGTACTCGGTGACCGTCGCCACCAACATGGCCGGTCGCGGTGTCGACATCCTGCTCGGCGGCAACCCGGAGGGCTTGGCGCGCAACGAGATGCTGGCCGAGGGGCTCACGCCCGAATCGGACGAGGCCCGCTACGAGACGCTCCTCGCCCGGTTCAAGGCGGAGTGCGCGGCCGAAGGCGACAAGGTCCGCGAGCTCGGGGGTCTCTACGTGCTCGGCACCGAGCGCCACGAGAGCCGGCGCATCGACAACCAGCTCCGTGGTCGTGCCGGTCGTCAGGGCGACCCGGGGGAGAGCCGCTTCTACCTGTCGCTCGAGGACGACTTGATGCGGTTGTTCGCAACCGGCGCGATGAGCTGGGTGATGGACCGCGCCTTCCCCGACGACATGCCGCTCGAGGCGAAGATGGTCACCAAGGCGATCGAGCGTGCGCAGCGCACAGTGGAGGACCGCAACTTCGAGATCCGCAAGGACGTCCTCAAGTACGACGAGGTGATGAACGAGCAGCGCAAGGTGGTCTACCTGCGGCGTCAACAGATCCTCGACGGCGAGGACCTGCGCGACCAGACCATCGCGGCGATCGAGAGCGCGGTCGACCGCCTGATCGCCGTCTACTGCCCGGGCGAGTACCCCGAGGACTGGGACCTCGACGAATTCGACCGCGGGCTGCGAGCCGAGTTCCCGACGCGGATCACGCGTCGAGCAGCTCGACGACGCGCTGCACGTCGACCAGGTGCAGGCCCTCGTGCTCGACGACGCCTTCAGCCTCTACGACGCCAAGGAAGAGTCCATCGGCTCCGAGACGCTGCGCGAGATCGAGCGGAGGGTCATGCTCTCGGTGATCGACCAGCACTGGCGCGAGCACCTCTACGAGATGGACTACCTGCGGGAAGGCATCAACCTGCGCGCGATGGGTCAGCAGGACCCGTTGGCCGAGTGGCAGCGCGAGGGCTACGACATGTTCGAGGCGATGATGGGCCTCATCGACGACGACTTCGTGCGCTACGTCACGCACCTCGAGGTCGTCGCCGACGACGAGCCACCAGCTCCGACTCAGGACCTGCGGTACAGCGCCGCCGATGACCCGGTCGGCGGTTCGTCGGCGATGCGCGCCGCGGCTGCGAGTGCGCCGCCCGACGTCGACGCCGCGGGCGCCGGGCTCGCCCCCGGGACGGCGACCGCGCTGGCCGACGACCCCGGCGACGAGGTCGTGAACGAGCCGGTGCAGGTCGACAAGCTCCCGGGCCGCAACGAACCCTGCTTCTGCGGGAGCGGCAAGAAGTTCAAGCTCTGCCACGGTCGCTGAAGCGACCCGGATCCCGAGGCCGACGACCGCCGCATGCGCGACTTCTCCGACGACCTGAGCCGACGCTCGGCGCGACGTGTCGCCGAGGCGCGCGCCTACCTCCACGTCGATGCGGCGAGGGCCAAGCTCGCCGAGCTCGAGGCCGAGACGGGGAAGCCTGACTTCTGGGACGACCAGGACCGCGCCCGCCGCCTCTCGACCGAGATGGCCCGCCTGCGCGAGGACCTCGAGCTGGTCGAGGGGCTCGAGGAACGACTCTCCGACGTCCAGACGCTCCACCAGCTCGGTCGCGAAGAGGGCGACGACTCCGTCGAGGACGAGGTGGAGGCCGGGACCGTGGCGCTCCGCGAGGAGCTCGATCGCCTCGAGCTGCGGGCGCTGTTCACCGGGGATCATGACGAGCGGGACGCGATCTGCGAGGTCCACTCGGGCGCAGGCGGCACCGATGCCCAGGACTGGACCGAGATGCTCCTGCGCATGTTCACGCGCTGGGCGGAGCGCCGCGGCTTCGATGTCGACCTGATCGAGGCGCAGCCCGGCACCGAAGCGGGTCTCACGTCTGCCACCTTCACCGTGAAGGGCCGCTACGCGTACGGGATGCTCTCCGGGGAGCGGGGCGTGCACCGGCTCATCCGGATCTCACCGTTCGACGCGAACGCCCGTCGCCAGACGGCGTTCGCGTCGCTCGACTGCGTCCCCGCGCTCGAGGACGAGGAGCTCCCCGAGATCGACCCGAGCGACCTCCGCATCGACACCTACCGATCGTCGGGTGCCGGCGGCCAGCACGTCAACGTCACGGACTCCGCGGTTCGGATCACGCACCTGCCGACCGGCGTCGTCGTCTCGTGCCAGAACGAGCGTTCGCAGACGCAGAACAAGGCGCACGCGATGCAGATCCTCGCGGCACGACTCGCGGAGCTGCAGCGCCAGGAGCGGGCCGCGGAGCTCGCGCAGATCTCCGGCGACAAGCGCGAGGTCGCGTTCGGCAGCCAGATCCGCAGCTACACGCTCGCTCCGTACCGGCTGGTGAAGGACGAGCGCACGCGCCACGAGAGCGGCAACGTCGACGCCGTGCTCGACGGAGATCTCGACGAGTTCATCGAGGCGTGGCTGCAGTGGCGCCGCCGAGAGGGCGCCTGAGCGACACGGGAGTCCTCCGAAGCGGGGCGGGTGTCCGATCCGTCTGCCCCGGTTCGGCGAGACCCGGCTGGTACCGTGGCTCTCGGCCACCGCCCCCACAGTGCCTCGCCCCTTCTTATGCTGAAGTTCGAGAACGTCGACAAGATCTACAAGGGAAACATCGCGGCCTTGCGCGACGTGAGCGTCGACGTGCAGAAGGGAGAGTTCGTCTTCCTCGTCGGCCCGTCGGGTTCCGGGAAGTCGACCTTCCTCAAGCTGCTGCTCCGCGAGGAGCCCCCCACCGACGGCCGCATCGTCGTCGCCGGTCGCGACATCTCCCGCCTCTCGCACTGGAAGGTCCCGCAGCTGCGCCGCAACATCGGCACGATCTTCCAGGACTTCAAGCTCCTCCCGACCAAGACGGTCTACGAGAACGTCGCCTTCGCGATGGAGGTCATCGGTCGGCCGCGCCACGTCATCCGCACCCAGGTCCCGCAGGTGCTCGACCTGGTGGGCCTCGCCAAGAAGGCCGGCCGCTTCCCGACCGAGCTGTCCGGTGGTGAGCAGCAACGCGTCTCGATCGCCCGGGCGTTCGTGAACCGTCCGCTGATCCTCCTCGCCGACGAGCCCACAGGGAACCTCGACCCGGCCACGACTGTCGGCATCATGCGCATCCTCGACCGGATCAACCGCACGGGGACGACCGTGTGCATGGCGACGCACGACGGACGGATCGTCGACGCGATGCGTCGTCGGGTGATCGAGCTCAACCGCGGGACTGTCGTGCGCGACGAAGCGCGCGGCCTCTACGGCGCGACCGGGGGCTGACGGACGTGCTCACCCGGATTGGCTACTTCGCGCGCGAGACCATGGTCTCGCTGCGTCGCAACTTGCTGATGACGATCGCCGGCGTGCTGACAGTGGCGGTCTCGCTCGCGCTGTTCGGCGGGATCCTGATGCTCTCGAGCTGGGTCGGCCACGGGACCGAGCGCATCAAGGGTGGCGTGCGCCTCGAGGTCTTCATGAACGTCGACGCCACGAAGCAGCAGATCGACGACGTGCGCACCTCGCTTGAGAGCGACACGAATGTGAAGTCGTTCAAGTTCTTCGACAAGGAGGCCGCGCTCGAGGAGTTCAAGCGGATCTTCCGCAAGGACCCCGACCTCGTGAAGAACATCACCGCCGAGGCGCTCCCGACCTCGTTCCGGGTCGTGCCCGTCACCGCGGAGAAGACGACCACGGTCCAACGCGCCTTCGACGCGCAACCGGGGGTCGACGACGTCGCCACGCCCGAGGAAGCCCTCCGGGGCCTGCTCGACGCGACGAACACCGCCAAGATCATCTTCATCGGGCTCTCGGTGATCCTGCTCGTCTCGTCGCTCTTCCTGATCGTCAACACCATCCGGCTCGCCACCTTCGCCCGGAGGCGCGAGATCGAGGTCATGAAGCTCGTCGGCGCGTCGAACTGGTTCGTGCGTGTCCCGTTCATGGCCGAGGGTCTCGTCCAGGGCCTGATCGGGGCGGGGCTCGCCGTCGGCGTGGTCGTCGCGCTCAAGATCGGCTTCGACAGCTGGTTCGACAGCCCGACCGGGTTCTTCCGGGAGTTCTTCGTCACGGGCGGGGACGCCGTGCGCGTCTCGCTCCTCGTGCTCCTCCTCGGCGTGGTCATCGGCCTCATCGGCTCGATGATCGGCCTCCGGCGCTTCCTGAAGGTCTGATCCAGCCCGCTCGGGCCTTCTCGTGAGTGATTCGCGCCCCAGGGCGACCATTTCGCTCTCCGGAAGCCGCTGGGGGAGCGGGACGCCCGCGCGGGCTCGATCGGGTGGTGCAATGAGGCTGCTCGGTGAGCGTTCTCCACAGCACGGCCCCGCCTTCCCCCAGGAGCCGGCCCGAGCGGTACTGCCCGACACGCCTGTTGCTGGTGTGAGTTGTGTTGTCTAGCCTGGAAGGTCCCATGCGCTCCCGACCCCGCCTCCTCGCGCTCGGCGTCGCCCTCGTGGCGGTCGTCGCGGTCGGTGTCGTGCCGACCGGCAGCGCGTCGGGCGCGCCCGGCGGCGACAGGAAGCAGGAGCTCCAGACGCAGATCGGCGAGGCGTCGGCTCAGGAGGCCGCCGCGCTCGCCAACCTCCAGGACATCCGGAACGCGAAGTCGGCCATCGACGCCAAGGTCGCCGACCTCGACGCGCAGGTCAACGCCGCGCAGGCGAAGCTCGCGCCCCTCGAAGCCGAGGCGATCCGGCTGAACACCGTGTTCACCGCGCTCCAGGCCGAGGTCACGAAGACCCAGGCGAAGCTCGATGCGGCGAAGCTCGAGTTCCAGAAGTCCGCGGCTTCGCTGTACCGGTCCGCCCGACGCGGTGAGACGTTCGACCTCGTGCTGGCCTCCCGGCCCGACACGATGGTCAAGCAGAACAAGTACCTCGACCAGGTCTCGGCCAAGCGCCAGAAGGTCGTCGACCGCGTCGCCGAGCTGCGCCGCGCAGCTCGAGGACCAGAAGCAGAAGCTCGCGGCCGAGAAGGCCAAGGCGGACCAGGCCGCCGCGGACGCGCAGGCGATCCGCGACCAGGTCGCGGGGCTCCGCACCGAGATCGAGCCGGCACGTGCGCAGGCCGCGCAGCAAGAAGCCGCCGAGCAGGCCGCGATCGACGGCATCCAGGCGCAGAAGGCCGACTACGAGGAGGAGCTCGCCTCACTCCAGGCGGCGTCGGACAGCATCTCGCAGCGCCTCCGGCTCATCGGTGCCACCCCGGGGAGTCCGGGTGCGTGCCAGGCGCGACCGGTGCCCGGCGGGATCGTGAGCCCGTTCGGTCCGCGCTACCACCCGATCCTCCACTACACGCGCGATGCACACCGGTGCCGACATGTCAGCGGGCACCGGCACACCGATCCACGCATGCCGCGCCGGCACCGTCGTGACCGCGTCGGGCCAGGGCGGCTACGGGAACGCGGTGATCATCGACCACGGTGGCTTCATGGCCACGCTGTACGCGCACCAGTCCCGCATCGCGGCGAGCGTCGGCCAGCACGTCGAGGCCGGCGACATCATCGGCTACGTCGGCAGCACCGGCCTCCGACCGGCCCCCACCTCCACTTCGAGGTGAGGCTCAGCGGCAACCCTGTCGACCCCGCCAGCTACCTGTAGCCCTCGGCCGCGGCCTGCGGCCGCGCAGAGACCTACTTGTTCGGCTGCGGCGTGACGCGCAGGTACGGCTTGATCGTCTTGAAGCCCTTGGGGAACTTCGCGGTGGCGTCCTCGTCGGAGACCGCCGGAGCGATGATGACGTCGTCGCCGTCCTTCCAGTCGACCGGCGTGGCCACCTGGAAGCCGGCGGTCAGCTGGAGCGAGTCGATGACGCGGAGGATCTCGTCGAAGTTCCGGCCCGTGCTCGCGGGGTAGGTGATCTGGAGCTTCACCTTCTTGTCGGGCCCCACGATGAACACCGAGCGCACCGTGAGGGTGTCGTTGGCGTTCGGGTGGATCATGTCGTAGAGGTCCGAGACCTTGCGGTCCGGGTCGGCGATCAGAGGGAAGTTGAGCTTCGACCCCTGCGTCTCCTCGATGTCGGACGCCCATCCCTCGTGCGAGTCGAGCGGGTCGACCGAGAGGCCGATGACCTTCACGTCGCGCTTGTCGAACTCGGGCTTCAGCGCTGCGACCCGACCGAGCTCGGTCGTGCAGACGGGCGTGTAGTCCTTGGGGTGCGAGAAGAGGACGCCCCAGCTGTCGCCGAGGTAGTCGTGGAAATCGATGGTGCCGTCGGTGGTCGGTGCGGTGAAGTTGGGGGCTTCGTCGCCCAGGCGGATCGCCATGCTGTGCCTCCGGTGCGGGTGCCGGGTTCTCGTCGGAACCCGGTGCTTGGGGGATGCTTCGTCGGGCCTCCACCCTAGATCCGGACGGCGGGAAAAGTCGAGTGAAACGGTCGGAAATACCGCCTCGCGGTCCGGTGCGGCTGTTGCGGGCGCTCGCGGTCGACGTCACCCCGCTGCGTCGGCACCGCGACTTCCGGCTGCTCTGGCTCGGCGAGCTGATCTCCGAGACCGGCTCACAGGTCGCGCTGGTCGCGATCTACGTGCAGGTCTTCGCGATCACGGGGTCGACCGCGGCGGTCGGGTTCGTCGGGATCGTGCAGCTCGTGCCCCTGGCGCTCGCCGCACTGCTCGGCGGTCCGATCATCGACGCCCATGACCGCCGACGTCTGCTCCTCGTCAGCCAGTGTGGACAGGCGGCGGGATCCGCACTCCTCCTCGCGGGCGCGCGCAGCGGCGAACCGCCCGTCGTCCTGGTGTACGTCGGGCGCCGCGGTCGTCGCGGGCTTCGGGGGGTTCTCACTCTCGGTCCGCTCGTCGATGACACCCAACCTCGTGTCCAACGAGGAGCTGTCGTCCGCGCTGTCGCTCAACCAGGTGATGTGGAACACGACGCTGATCGTCGGTCCCGCGGTCGGCGGTGTCGTGATCGACCAGGTCGGGTTCTCGTGGGCGTACGGGCTCGACGTTCGTCGGCGACGATCGTTGCCTGTCTGCTGATGCGTCCACAGCTCCCGATCCGGACGGAGGCGGCGGAGGAGCGCGAGGCCGACGCGGGCGCGCTGTCCCGTGGCTGGCAGGACATCACGGAGGGGTTCCGATTCCTGCGCGGCCGACGTGTGCTGCAGTCGACGTTCTACGTCGACCTCATCGCGATGATCTTCGGGATGCCGCGTGCGTTGTTCCCGGTGCTCGCGCTGACGCAGTTCGGCGCTGGTCCCGAGGTCGTCGGACTCCTCTTCTCCGCAGTGTCGGCCGGTGCGCTGTTCGGCGCGCTGAGCACCGGCTGGGTGTCGCGCATCCGCCGCCAAGGGCTCGCCGTGTGCTGGGCAGTCGTCGTCTGGGGTCTCGGGATCATCGGGTTCGGTCTGTCCGGGGACTCGCTGGTGCTCGCCATGGCCTGTCTGGCGGTCGCGGGGGCAGCAGACGTCGTTTCGGCGGTGTTCCGCAGCACCATCCTCCAGACGTCCGTGCCCGACAACCTGCGCGGCCGGATGTCGGCGGTCCACATCCTCGTGGTCGTCGGTGGTCCACGCGTCGGCGATGCGGAAGCGGGACTGGTCGCCGCGCTCGACGACACCGACGATCGCCGTCCTGACCGGCGGCCTCGCGTGCGTGATCGGCGTCGGCGTGCTCGCGCTTGCAGTCCCGGAGTTCGTGCGCTATCAGCCGGACCTGCGCGATACGACGCCCGGTTGACGGACCCCCCCGGTCGCGGCGACTGTGACGGCCGTGGCGGGGTACTCGGGCACACCGCTCGTGAAGAAGCTGGGGATCGCGGAGGGGTCGCGCTTGGCGGTCATCGCCGCGCCCAATGGCTTCTGCTCGTCGCTGGAGCTTCCTCCCGGGGTGGTGCTGCGAAAGCAGGCCCGTGGCCGTCTCGACGTGGTCGTGTTCTTCGCGACGCGCAGCGCGGAGCTCGCGCGCCGATTCCCCGCGATGAAGCGAGGACTCGAACCCGACGGGGGGCTCTGGATCGCGTGGCCCAAGCGCACGTCAGGGGTCGCGACGGATCTCAGCGAGAACCCCGTGCGTGAGGTCGGGCTCGCGAACGGACTCGTCGACAACAAGGTCGCGGCGATCGACGACATCTGGTCGGGGCTCCGGTTCGTCTATCGCGTCAAGGATCGCCCGCTGGGCCTGACGAACCTGTGCCCGCGCGCGCGACGCTATGGGCATGTGCGGGCGCTTCATCTCCACGTCGTCGCCGAGCGACCTCGCGGAGCGGTTCGTCGTCGACGAGGTCGCGGTGGACGACGACACGCCCGACTACAACGTCGCACCGAGGGCGAAGGTCATGGTGGTGCGCGACCGTCCGGGCAAGGACGGCGCCGCGGACCGGCGGGTCCTGTCCCGGGTCCGCTGGGGGCTCGTGCCGTCGTGGGCGAAGGACCCCGGGATCGGCGACCGGCTGATCAATGCCCGGGCGGAGACGGTCGCCGAGAAGCCGGCGTACCGGAGGGCGTTCACGAAGCGGCGCTGCATCATCCCGGCCGATGGCTTCTACGAGTGGAAGGTCGTCGCCCCGCCGACGACGCCGAAGGGGCGTCCGAAGAAGCAACCGATGTTCATCCATCGCACGGACGACGAGCCGTTGGCGTTCGCCGGCCTCTGGGAGGTCTGGAAGGTGCCCGAGGGGGTCGACGTCGACGGCGCCGAGGACGGCTGGCTGCGCTCCTGCGTGATCGTCACGACGGACGCCAACGACCTCCTCGCTCCCGTGCACGACCGCATGCCGGTGGTGCTGCCGCCGTCGGCGTGGGACCAGTGGCTCGACCCGACCGAGCACGATGCTGCCGCGTTGAGCACGCTGCTGCGGCCGGCTCCGGACGAGCTGTTCGAGGTGTACCCGGTGTCGAGGCGGGTGAACTCCGCCGCGAACAACGACCCGATGCTGCTCACCGAGGTTCCCGCCGAGCCGGCGCCGTAGCGTGGTGTCGATGGACGTCCACTCACTCGCAGCCCCCACCTACCTCGAGGCGATCGCCTCGAACGCGGCCGCGCTCGTCGACGCGGCGAACCTCGCCGGGTTCGACGCGCCGGTGCCGTCGTGCCCCGACTGGGTCGTCGCCGACCTCCTCGAGCACATCGGACGGGTCCACCGGTGGGTCATCGCGAACAGCGACCCGGGATCCCGCCGCCGGGTTCTGGTCGAGCCGCGAGATCGAGGCGCCGGAAGCCGCGAGCCCGGTCCGACTGGGTGCGCGACGGTGCGATCGAGCTGCGTCGCCGCGCTCGACCGTGATCCACAGACCCCCTGCTGGACCTTCGTCCCGCCGCCCGCACTTGCGTTCTGGCAGCGCCGCCAGGCCCACGAGACGGCAATGCACCGGGTCGACGCGCAGCTCGCGGCGGGTTCGGTCGAGCCGATCGCCCCAGTGCTCGCGGCCGACGGGATCGACGAGCTCCTGTGGCTCCTCCCGAGGGTCCCGTGGTCGAAGCCGGAGGGTGCAGCGGGTGAGACCGCGCACCTCCACTGCACCGACGTCGAGGGTGAGTGGCTCCTCGAGTTCGCACCCGACGGGTTGCGGGTCGAGCACGTCCACGCGAAGGGTGACGTCGCGGTGCGCGGGACGGCGTCGGACCTCCTGCGGTGGTGCTCGGGGCGGGGACCGACTCGAGTCGCTCGAGGTGTTCGGCGACGATGCGCGCGTCCCGATGCTCCGGGACGCCTTGACGTTCTGACCCGACACGCCGTGGCCTGACGGCCCGATCAGGTTGCCGGATCCGACGCGGCTCGGAGCACGGCGATCACGTGCTCGCGGCGCGTCGCGAGTGCTCCGGCCGACAATGGGTCGATGTCGAGCAGCGCAGTGATGAGCGCGGCATCGGACAGGTAGGAGAGCACCGCGCCGTATCCGGTGAGGATGAGCTGCCCCGGGTCGTAGGGGCGGAGCCGGCCGGCGACCATCTCGCCTTCGATCCACGCGCAGGCCTTCTGGAAGAGCGGCTGGAGCGCGACCGCGAGCTCCTCGGTGAGGATCGGGCTGCCGTCGAGCATCTCGCGGCGGGCGAGCCGCACGAAGTCGGGGCGCTCCTCGAAGAACTGGAACGCGGCCCGCAGGACGCGCTCGACCTGGGGCCAGCCCTGCCGGGAGTCCTCCGTCGCCTCGCCGAGCAGGTCGAACCAGTCGGCGAACGAGGCCAGCACGGTCTCGCGGTAGAGGGCTTCCTTCGAGGGAAAGTGGTACAGGAGGCTTGGTCGGCGGATGCCGACCTCGTCCGCGATGTCGTTGAGGCTCGTGCCGGCGTTCCCGTCCGCGGCGAAGTGACGCAGCGCCACCTCGAGAATCTGGGCTCGCGTGTCCTCTGCCGTCGGAAAACTCCCCGGAAACCGGGGGAGATTCGGTTCGCCCCCTGCCGACCTATCCTACCTACTGGTAGGTAGGTAAGATGCATCCCATGCCGACGATCTTGCTGAACCTCCTGGTGGCGGTGGTGGTGGGTTTCGTCACAGCGGAGCTCGCGATCCTCGTCACGACCGTCTATCTGCACCGGGGGATGACCCACCGGGCCCTCACCCTGCGCCCCGAGGCCGCGTTCCCCATGCGGGTGGTCCTCTGGGTCACCACCGGGATCCGCCCCCGCGAGTGGACCGGGGTCCACCGCCGCCATCACGCGTCGCTCGACACGGTCGACGATCCCCATAGCCCGGCCATGCGGGGCACCTCGCGGGTGCTGTTCACGAACATCCTCATGTACCGGAAGGCAGCCAAGGACGCCGCACGCGTCGACCGCTACACCCACGACATCCGACGGACCTGGCTCGACCGCCTCGTGTTCGACCGCGAGACGCTCGGACCCCTCCTCGGGCTTGCGCTGCTCTGGTTCGTGTTCGGGTGGCAGGTCGCGATCTTCGCGGTGGTGTTCCACATCATCTTCTACGTGGGCCTCAACGGTGCGGTGAACTCGATCGGTCACACGTTCGGCACGCGCCCGGCGGCGAACTCGGGGACGAACAGCCGGATCCTCGCGCTGTTCACCGTCGGCGAGGGTCTGCACAACAATCATCACGCAGCACCGACCGCGGCTCGCTTCTCGTTCCTGTCCGGGCAGTTCGATCCCGCGTGGCGGTTCATCCGTGGGCTGGAGCTGCTGCATCTCGTGACGCTCCGCCATCGCCGGGGCGTGCTCGTTCCCCGCTGATCCCGACGGAGGTTCCCGCAGTGCACCCGATCATCGCAGTCGTCGTCGGCCTCGCGATCACCGAGCTCGCGATGCTCGCGACGAGCGTCTATCTCCACCGCGGGCTCACGCACCGCGGTCTCACCGTCCATCCGGCGCTCGCGATCGTGCTGCGCGTCTTCCTGTGGCTCACGACGGGGATGCGGCAGCGTGAGTGGGTGGCCGTGCACCGTCGTCACCACGCCGCGCTCGACACCGAGCTCGATCCCCACAGCCCGGTGGTCCAGGGCTTCTGGCGGGTCCAGCTCGCGAACGCGGCGCTGTACCGCCGTGTCGCACGCGACGGTGTCACCGTCGAGAAGTACGCGAAGGACCTTCCGCCGGATCGCCTCGACCGCTGGTTCTTCGACCATGCGTTCCTCGGGCTGGGCATCGGGATCGGGATCCTCTGTCTGCTGCTGGGTTGGCCGACCGGCCTGCTCGCGGCCGCGGTCCACACCGTGAGCTACCTCGGGCTCTCCGGCGCGATCAACGCCATCGGCCACACCGCGGGCCGGCGGCCGGCCGGCAACTCGGGCACGAACCTCCGCTCGCTCGCGCTCATCACGGTGGGTGAGGGTCTGCACAACAACCACCACGCGGCACCGACTTCCGCGCGCTTCTCGTTCCGGCGCTCGGAGCTCGACCCCGGCTGGTGGTCCGTGCGGCTGCTGAGCGCTCTGCGGCTCGTGCAGGTGCGCCACAAGGAGCCGAAGCTCGCCACCGGCGGGTCCGCACCGCCTTCCTGAGGCCCCGAACTCCTTCTCGAAACCTTCAGTGTCCCGCCGCACGCTGGTCGCGTGCTGTTACGCACCCGAACATGCGACGTCGACACTGGGCACTTCCCAGATCGAGTGAGCACCGCCTCGGCGGAGCTCTCGAGCAGGAGACTTGCCCATGGAAGATGTCCTCACCACCTCGTGGTACGTGGCCCGGCGCGTGGACGTCGCGGCCGAGGTCGCCGGCCCGCCCGGCGTGCCTACTCGGGAGGCCGGGGCGCGATCGCGCGCAGCACCTCGTGCACGGCGTCGCCCGTCCCGAGGACGGCCGGCGCCGGCGTCGTGACACCGTTGTCCGCGTAGCGGGCGAGCTTCGCCTTGATGTCGTCGGGGGAGCCGGAGACGATCAGCTCGTCGACGAGGGACTCCGGGATGGCCTCGGTCGCGGCCTTGCGGTCACCTGCGTGCCATGCCTGCCACATCGGCTCGAGCACCTCACCGCGCCCGAGCCACGCGTGGAACTTCGCGTAGACGGGGACGTTGAGGTACGCCGCGATCGCACGGCGGCCGACGAGGTTCACGAGGTCGCGGTCGGTGCTCGGGAGCACGAAGATACGCGCCACGATCTCCTTGCCGTCGCCGACGTGGGGGACGACGGTGCGCACGTCGTCGGCCGACAGCCAGTTGATGATGGCACCGTCACCCTCGGTTCCCGCGATGCGGAGCATCCCGGGGCGGAGCGCGGCGACGAGGATCGGCGGCATCTCGGGGACGGTGGCGCCGAGACGGAAGCCACGTGACCGAGAACGTGTCGTAGTCCTCGGTGACCTTCTCGCCGGCGAGCGCGCGATCGGAGGAAGCGGATCGTGTCCTGCACGCGATGCACCGGCCGCTCGAACTTCATGCCGTTCCACTGCTCGACGATGACGTCGGATGACGTACCGATGCCGAGCGCGAAGCGTCCGGGTGCGGCCTGGCACATGGCCGCGACGGACTGCGCGAGCGTCGCTGCGCCGCGGGTGAACACGGGCACGATGGCGGTGCCCAGTCGCAGCGACGGTGCCCATGCGGCCGCGAGCGCGAGCGGGGTGAACGCGTCGCTTGCGCCGGCCTCGGCGCTCCACACGTCGGTGAAGCCGAGCGTCTCGAGCTCCTCGTACCAGGCGCGGTGCTCGTGGAGGGGCACGCCCTCGAAGGGCACGGTGATGCCGAATCGCTGGGGCACGCTCACTGGGGCTCCCGGACGGTCGCGGTCTGGCTGGCGGTCGCGAGCAGTGTGCCGTCCTCGGCCCAGAGGTGCACGACCCCGTGCCCGAAGCCGTCGGCGATGGCCTGCACTCGGATGTCGGCGAGCACCCACTCGGTGGGGTGGACCCGGACCATCCGGATCGTGTTGTCGAGGCTGTTGCTGTTGATGCGGCGCCCGAGTGCCTGGCTGAGCCCGAACGGGACGTAGTCGCCGAGGATCGCCAGGGCCGCCGCGGTCGACTCGAGCTCCGGGGGGCAGCTTCACCCAGAGGGCGCTGCGCCCGTCACCGGGCGATGCCGTCGAGGTCGTCGAAGTTGCCGAGCGTTCGCGAGGCGGGTCTCGAGCCGGGTCGCGATCGTGCCCTCGTGGTGGGGTGCGAGGACGCGAGGCGGACTGTCGGCGATCGACGGCACCTCGGGGCGGACCGCCCACTCACCTTCCCAGGGGAGCGAGCGGCGGCCGAGCGCGGCGACGATGGTGAAGATCTCCGGTCCCGTCGACGCGCGCGAGGACTCGGGCTTGGGAGGTCGCGTGCCCGCGCACCTCCTCGTTGATGTCGAGCTCGACCACCGACGGCGGACGGGCGAACTGGAGGAACTGCGCGGTGGCCCAGACGAGTGGCCGCCCGGTGACCCGCTCGAGCACCTCGATGGATGCCCCGAGCCCGGCGCCGCCGAACAGCGCGCCGAACCCGGAGCACACCTGGGGCACGACCGGGAGCCGCCACCGGAGCGGGTCGTCGGTCGGCTCCAGGCCGTAGAAGGTGAGCGCGTCCACGCCAGGAATCTATGTGCGCCAGGAATCTGGGCGCGTCGGAATCTAGGTGCGGTGGTCGATCGCGCGGATCGCCCACGCGCGACCGCGCGCCGGGTCCTCGACGGCGAGCTGCAGGCGCCAGCCCGTCGTCGGCTCCGATGCCCGCCCAGAGCACCCAGCCCAGCTCGGCGACGCGATCCCCGAGGCGCTCCGCGTCGGGCGGCCAGTCGTCGAGCAGGCCGCCGATCGCCGCGCCGGCCCACCACGCCGCGAAGCGACCCGACGCGGCGCCCGCGCGACGGCCGTGAGCGCCGCCGCTCGCGCCGGCCCATGCGAGGTGGGCGAACGCGACCGTCGGACCCCACGGACGCGATCGAGACGTCTCCGGGCTCCAGGGTTGCGATGGCCGCGACCGCGTCGCCGTCGACGGTGACGACCTCGATCTCGCCGTTGGAGTCGTCGGCCCACACGCGCACGGCGTCGCGCAGCGCGACCGCGGCTTCGTCGAGCGCGAGTGGTTCGAGTGGGGTCGGGAGCTCGACCGGTTGCCTCGAAGGGACCGGCGGCGCGGGGAAGTCGGCGTCGTGGTCGCGGTACTCGGCGAGCGCGTACGCCGGCTCCCAGGACGCGAGCCGCAGCGGGAGCTCGAGCGCGGGCGGGCCAACGAGCCGCGCCCCGCAGGTCCTCGCCGCGCAGGACGCGCTCGTGCGCGGCGTACATCGCGGGAGCACCGGGCGGGATCGCGGGCGCGAGCTCGTCCCAGGAGTGGCCCTGCGCCGCGACCTCGGGCAGCGGGCCCGGCGCGAAGCGGCCCGCGCCCTCGACGAGGACCGCAGCGGCGAAGGGCGCCGGTGCCTCGAGCGCGAGCCGGTAGGCGGCGTGGGACGACACGGGCCACAGCTGGTGGCCGGTCTCGTACGCGCGCTCGCACCGCGCGCGCAGCGACGCCAGTGCCTCCCAGTCGCGGCTGCTGCAGCAGGCATCGACCAGGCGGAGCAGCTCGTCGAGGTCACCGCCGCGGACCGCATCGTCGAGGCTCGCCGGATCCATGGGCCCATCCTCCCTCGAAGCCGGTCCGAGGAATGACCTCCCAAGTCGATTCGACGGCACGCGTGTGTGCCACAATCTCGGCTTCTGGCCCCAGGAGGTGTCCCGTGCGTCGTCGGATCGTGGCAATGGTCTTCGCAGGCCTCGCGGTGACCGCGCTCGCGGCACCGGCGGCGCTCGCGCAGGGCACGACCGGCGGTGCCGGGTCCGGTGGTGGTGACCCGACCCTCGACGGCGGCGGCGACGGACTCGACGCCGAACAAGGGCAAGGGCTACGAGCAGACGCTCAAGGTCGCGATCGGCGACATCCAGGACTTCTGGTCCCAGGAGTTCCCGGACGTCTACGGCGGCAAGTACCAGCCCATCCCGAACAACCGGATCATCGCCGCGCACCCCGGCGTGAAGCTGCCCAAGTGCCAGGGGCAGACGCTCACCTACGCCGACGCCAAGGGCAACGCCTTCTACTGCTATAAGTCGAACTTCGTCGCGTACGACGACGTGGGCCTGTTCCCGCAGATCTACCGCGACTTCGGGACGCTCGCCGTCCCGCTCGTCCTCGCCCACGAGTGGGGACACGCGATCCAGGATCGCAGCGGGAACGCGGGCGAGCAGGTGGTCTACAAGGAGCTCCAGGCCGACTGCTTCGCTGGTTCGTGGGTGAGTCATGTCGCGAGCGGGCAAGCGAGGGGCATCCGGATCCCGGCCGGCAGCCTCGACCGTGCGCTCACCGCGATGCTGCAGTTCCGCGACCCGACAGGCTCCTCCAAGGAGGACGCGAGCGCGCACGGCTCCGGCTTCGACCGCGTGCAGCGCGTTCCAGCAGGGCTTCGACGATGGTGCCCTGACCTGCTCGACCTACTTCGAGTCCAACCCGGTGGTCGTGGAGATCCCGTTCACCGACGAGCAGGACGCGGCCAGTGGCGGGAACGTGCCGGCGGACCAGGTGCTCCCCGCGAGCATCGAGCTCCTGAACAGCTTCTACTCGCAGGTCGAGCCGAGCTACACGCCGGTGTCGATCGACGACGTGTACTCCTATGACTCGAGCGGGTCTTCCGACGAGCTCCCGGTGTGCGGCGGTCGCGCCACGAACCAGGAAGAGGTCAAGAACCGCGTCTTCTACTGCCTCGACGACGGTTACTTCGCCTTCGACGAGCCCTACCTCCAGCACGTGTACGACGACATCGGTGACTTCGGTGTGGCGACGCTGATCGCCAACCCCATCGGGACCTACGTGCAGACCTTGCAGGGCTTCCCGGGCGCCGACTCGAACACCGACAACGCGGTGCTCGGCGACGACTGCTACACGGGCGGCTTCGCCGCGGCGATGTACAACGGCGCGCTCAGCAGCGACACCCTCGGTGGCCAGGTGGTCTTCTCACCCGGCGACCTCGACGAGACGGTGCAGGCGTTCATCGACTACAACGCGGCGCGGGGGCTGAGCAAGGATCTCGATGTCACGTTCGCCCGCTTGCGGGCGTTCCGCGACGGGTTCCTCAACGGGTACGGCGTGTGCCAGACGAACTACTCCGACACCAGCCTGACGGTGGGTTAGCGGTCCGGGTGGGCGCCGGGTCCGCCGTCGAAGTCGAGCACCTGGTCAAGCGGTTCGACGACTTCGTCGCTGTCGACGACGTCTCGTTCTCGGTCGAGCCCGGGGAGCTGTTCGGGTTCCTCGGGCCGAACGGGGCCGGCAAGACGACGACGATCAGCATCCTGTGCACCCTGCTCTCCCCGTCCGGGGGAGCGGCGCGGGTCGCGGGCTACGACGTCGCCACCCATCCCGGCCAGGTGCGCTCGAGC
Source organism: uncultured Acidimicrobiia bacterium (assembly GCA_963809885.1). Classification (GTDB taxonomy): domain Bacteria; phylum Actinomycetota; class Acidimicrobiia; order IMCC26256; family PALSA-555; genus JALHSW01. The sequence goes on from CAWELA010000003.1 coordinate 523,882, forward strand.
ATCGGACTGGTGTTCCAGGAGATCACGCTCGACGACTACCTGACGGGCGCCGAGAACCTGAAGTTCCACGCCGTGCTCTACGGCTGCCCGCCGCGGCAGGTGCGCGAGCGGGCGGCCCCGCTGCTCGACATGGTGGGGTTGACCGACCGCGCCGACCAGCAGGTCCGCCTGTACTCCGGCGGGATGAAGCGACGGCTCGAGATCGCGCGGGGCCTGCTGCACGCGCCGCGGGTGCTGTTCCTCGACGAGCCGACGATCGGACTCGACCCGCAGACGCGGGCGCACATCTGGGACTACGTCGACACGCTGCGCGAGCGTGAGGACACGACGATGTTCCTCACCACCCACTACATGGACGAGGCCGAGCGCTGTGACCGCATCGCGATCATCGACCAGGGCAAGATCGTGGCGATCGACACACCGAGCGCGCTCAAGGCATCGATCGGCTCCGACGTCGTCACGATCGAGACCGCCGACGACACCCTCGCGCTCGAGCAGGTCGCGCAGGGTCTGTCGGTCGACGGCGAGCTGACCGAGGGCGGCCTGCGTCTCCGAGTTCCCGACGGCGAGGGATTCGTGCCCCACCTGTTCGAGCATCTGTCGGTCGGGATCCGCAACGTGAACGTGCGCCGTCCGAGCCTCGACGACGTGTTCATGGAGTACACGGGCCGCGACATCCGCGACGCCGACGCCGGCGCCAACGACCAGTTCAAGATGAACGCCATGACGCGCGGGTTCCGGAGGTAGCGATGGCCGACACCACGGTCCCGGCGCCCCCTGCTGCTGCCCGCACAGCATCGGAGATGCAGCACGAGGGAACGCTCGTCCGGAACACGCGGGCGATGCTCATGGTCTGGCGGCGCGACATCATCCGCCTGTTCCGGATGCCGACCCGGATCATCTCGGGCATCGCGCAGCCGCTCCTCTTCCTCTTCGTGCTCGGAGCAGGCCTCGAAGCCGCGATCGGCGCACAGGGAGCCGCGGGCGTCAGCTACCAGCAGTACCTCTTTCCCGGCATCCTCGCGATGTCGGTGCTCACCTCAGCCCTGTTCTCGGCGATCGCGATCGTCTGGGACCGTGAGTTCGGGTTCATGCGGGAGATGCTCGTCGCGCCCGTGTCGCGCTCGTCGCTGGTTCTGGGCAAGGCGCTCGGCGGCGGTTCGGTCGCCGTCGTGCAGGGGCTCGTCCTCGTCGTGTTCGCCCCGATCGTCGGGGTGTCGTTCACCGTCGGCAGCTTCTTCGAGATGGTCTTCTTCATGCTGCTGCTCGCCTTCTCGCTGACGGCGTTCGGCATCGTCGTCGCCAGCCGGATGCAGCGCATGGAGAGCTTCCAGATGGTGATGGCGCTGGTCCTGCAACCGATGCTCTTCCTCTCCGGCGCGATCTTCCCGCTCAACGACCTTCCGGGCTGGCTCGCGGTGATCACGCGGCTGAACCCCGCGACCTACGGCGTCGACGCGATCCGCCGCGTCGTCGTTCCCGACGCGACACCGCTCACGATCTTCGACTGGGTCGTCCCGCTGTGGGCCGACGCGCTGATCACGCTCGGGTTCGGCGTCGCGATGCTCACGGTCGCGATCCAGCTGTTCGGGAAGACTGAGTAGCCGGGAGCCCAGGGAAGACATGGACGGCACCAACCGGCAGCTGCGCCTGGCTCGGCGCCCGGAGGCGATGGTCGACGACTCGACGTTCGAGCTCGTCGAGGAGCCGATGCGCCGGCTGGCCGACGGTGAGTACCTCGTGCGGAACGTCTACCTGTCGGTCGATCCCACACAACGCATCTGGATCCGGGAGGAGGAGAGCTACCTCGCGCCGGTCGAGATCGGAGCGGTGATGCGCGCGGGGCGCGATCGGGGAGGTGGTCGAGTCGCGCAACGACGCCTACCCGGTCGGCGCAATCGTGACCGGGCTGCTCGGGTGGCAGGAGTACGCGCACTGCGGCGGGACCGACGACATGGGCGGCAGCGTGATCCCGCCCGGGCTCCCCCTCCGCCAGATGATGGGTGTGCTCGGTGCGACGGGCATCACCGCGTACTTCGGGCTGCTCGAGATCGGCCGCCCGCAACCTGCGGAGACGGTCGTCGTGTCGGGTGCGGCCGGGGCCACCGGCTCCATCGCCGCCCAGATCGCGAAGATCCAGGGCGCCCGGGTGATCGGCATCGCCGGATCCGACGAGAAGCGCGCGTGGCTCGAGGAGGAATGCGGGCTCGACGCGGTCATCCAGTACAAGACCGAGGACGTCGGCGCCCGGCTCGACGAGCTGTGCCCTGACGGGATCGACGTCTTCTTCGACAACGTGGGCGGCGCGACGCTCGATGCCGTGCTCGCGCGCATCGCCGACTACGCACGCATCGTGCTGTGCGGCGCGATCTCCACGTACAACGAGTCCGAGCTCCCACCTCCGCTGCACTGGTACGTGAACCTCGTGATCAGGCGCGGGCTGATGCAGGGCTTCATCGTGCTCGACTACCTCGAGCGCTTCCCCGAAGCCGTGCTGCAGCTCGCAGCATGGGAGGCCGAGGGGAAGCTCGCGTGGCGCGACCAGGTGGTCGAAGGACTCGAACACGCGCCGCGCGCGCTGAACATGCTCTTCAGCGGCGAGAACTCCGGCAAGCTCCTCGTCCGGGTCGCCCCCGAACCCACCACCTGACGGCCGGAGCCGCCGACGCTAGGTTCGGTCGCGATGCCCACGGAGCACGAGACCCAGTACGCCCAGAGCGGCGAGCTGAGCATCGCCTACCAGGTCGTCGGCGACGGCCCACTCGACCTCCTCTTCGTCCCCGGTTTCGTCTCGAACGTCGAGATGATGTGGGACCTGCCGAACTTCGGACGCATCTTCCGTCGCCTCTCCGGAATCGGCCGCCTCGTGTTCTTCGACAAGCGCGGCACCGGGTGTTCCGACCGGTCGCTCGGCACCGGCAGCTCCGAAGACCGCATGGACGATCTTCGGGCGGTCGCCGATGCCGCAGGTATCGAGTCGGCGGTCGTGATCGGGATCTCCGAAGGGGGACCGTTGGCGGTCCTGTTCGCGGCCTCCTTCCCCGAGCGGGTGCGATCCCTCGTCCTGTGGGGCACCTTCGCCCGCGTCCTCCGGGCGCCCGACTACGAGCGGGGTCTCCCGCCCGAGCTCGTCGAGGTCGTTCATCGAGGACGTGAAGGCGAAGTGGGGGACGGGCCATGCACTCGAGGCGTTCGTGAGCGAGACCGGCGAGGATCTGCTCCCGCTCCGAGCCCGGTACGAACGTCAGTCGGCGACGCCGGGCGCAGTGGCCACGATCCTGCACCACAACGTCCGGATGGACGTTCGCCACGCGCTCGGCGCGATCAGTGCGCCGACCCTCGTCGTTCACCGGGTGGGTGATCCCATCGTCCCGGTCACAGCGGCCCGATTCCTCGCCCGTCACATCGACGAGGCGCGCCTCGTGGAGTTCCCGGGCGACTATCACCTCGGCGGACTCGGGGGGGAGGACGACGACATCCTCGACGTGATCGAGGAGTTCGTCACCGGAGTGCCGGTGCGCCATCCTGACCACGACATCGACCGGGTGCTCATGACCGTGCTGTTTACCGACATCGTGGACTCCACGGCTCGGGCGTCCGAACTGGGCGACAGGGCGTGGCGAGCGCTGCTCGAGGAGCACGACGCCGTCGCGTCCCACGCGGTCGAGGCACACCGCGGGATCGTCGTGAAGCGGACCGGCGACGGGCTCCTCGCGACGTTCGACGGTCCCGGGCGCGGGGTGCGGGCGGCACGCGCCATCCGTGAGGCCGTGCGACCGCTCGGTCTCGAGGTTCGGGCCGGGCTGCACACGGGTGAGGTCGAGCGCCGCGGCGACGACGTCGCCGGGATCGGGGTGCACATCGGGGCACGAGTGGGTGCACTGGCCGGCTCCGGTGAGGTGCTGGTCACGAGCACGGTGAAGGACCTGGTGATCGGTTCGGACCTGGAGTTCGACGACCGCGGTGCCCGCCAGCTCAAAGGCGTCCCGGGTACGTGGCACCTCTGGGCCGCTGGCTGATGGCCCGGTCAGGGGTGCTGCAGATCAGCTCCCCGTGATCACCCGGCCCGCGAGCGCTCCGGTGTGCTCGCCGTGCTCCATGAACACCTCGCCGTTCACGATCGTCGCGTCGTAGCCTCGCGCCCCCTGGGCGAACCGTCCGGCGCCGTGGGGGAAGTCGTGGCGGTACTCCGGCACGGGGATGGCCAACGCGTCCCAGTCGATCACGTTGAGATCCGCGAACGCCCCCGGCCGGATGACGCCCCGGTCGGCGATCCCGAACGTCGACGCGGTGTCGGACGTGATGCGTCGGATCGCGTCCTCCAGGCCGAGCACGCCGCGCTCGCGCACCCAGTACGTGAGCAGGTAGGTGGGTGCGCTGGCATCCATCGTCTGGCCGACGTGGGCACCGGCGTCGGCCAGGCCCATGAGGATCTCGGGGGCCAGCAGCATCTCGGCGATCGCGTCGATGCTCTGGTTCAGGAGCGGCCAGGAGAGCAGCAGCCGACCGTCGGTCTCGACGGCCAGGTCGACGAAGGCTTCGACGGGGCTCACGCCGCGCCGGTCGGCGATGGCGAGGAGGGAGTCCTCCGGCCGGCAGTCGTAGCGGGCGAACCCGTCGGATGCGTTGAGCACGTAGAAGACGTCGAGGCCGGCCCGGTCGTCCTTCGCCTGCTCGACCAGCTCGGCTCGACGCCCAGGATCGCGCAGGACCGCCACCCGCTCCTCGAGCGACAACGGCTGGAGCGACTGCCATGCGGGGTGGGCGTCGAACGGTGTGCGGTGCACGAGCCCGGTGAGCACGCCGATGAAGCGCGGTGTCGTCTGCGGACGGATCTGCGCGCCCCGGCCGTTCGCGACCCGGGCCAGCTCGATCGCGAGCCGCCAGTGCTCGCCCTGGTCCCACGCGTGCGACAGGTTGAAGGTCAGCGGCCCTCCGGACCGCAGGCTCACCTGCTCCATCCAGGCGAGCTCGGACTCGACGCGTGGCTCGGCCGGTCCGTCGCCGTCGAAGCGCGGTGCGACCTCGAAGACCCCGCGCCCGTGCCGGGCGAGCACGTCGGCCACCGCCAGCAGCTCGCGTGCTCCGCGAACGTGCCCGGGACGAACCGTCCGTCCGGGACGCGGTGGCGCAGCGTGCGCGACGACGAGAACCCGAGCGCTCCCGCGGACAGCGCCTCGTCGACCAGGGCGGTGATCTGTGCGAGCTCGTCGTCGGACGGATCGAGGTCGGGATCGAGGCTCCGCTCGCCCATCACGTAGTACCGGAGCGCGGTGTGCCCGACCATCCCGCCGATGTTCACGCCCTTCGGTGCATCCGAGAGCCACCCGAGGTACTCGCCGTAGGTGCGCCAGCTCCAGGGCAGGCCGTCGAGGATGCTGCGGGCCGGGATGTCCTCGACCGACTCCATCATCTCGGCGAGGTAGGTGTGGTCCTCGGGACGGACGGGCGCGAACGTCACGCCGCAGTTCCCGATCGCGACCGACGTCACCCCGTGCCAGCACGACGACGACCCGATCGGGTCCCAACCGAACTGGGCGTCGAGGTGGGTGTGGACGTCGACGAAGCCGGGGGTCACCAGACGGCCCTCGGCGTCGAGCTCGCGGGTCCCCCGATCGGGCACGGTCCCGACTGCGGTGACGCGCTCACCGTCGATCGCGACGTCGCCGCGCACCCCTGGGGCACCGGTCCCGTCGATGATCGTTCCGCTCCGGATGACGAGATCGTGGGTCATGGGGTCACGGTAGAGCCCCGGACGCGCCCGGTCGGCGGGACCTCGCAGGTTGCCCTCGTTAGGATGTGACGACCCGTCAGATCCGCTTCGAGATCCGGCGGTCGGCCAGCCAGCTGAGGAGCCCGCCGTGAGCGCGACGGACAGCCCGGACGTCCCCATGATCGTCAGCGTCGACGACCACGTTGTGGAGCCGCCCCACCTCTGGGAGCGCTGGCTGCCCGAGCGCTACCAGGCGATCGGCCCCCGGGTTGAGCGCAAGGGCCTCGCCGGGATGAAGCACGTCGGCGGTGGGACGTACGAGCTCGAGTTCGACGACGACGCGCCCAAGGCCGACTGCTGGATCTACGAGGACATGGTGTATCCGAACAAGCGACACGTCGCCGCGGTCGGGTTCGACCGCGACGACATGACTGCGTCGCCGATCACCTACGACGAGATGCGCCCCGGGTGCTACGAGCCCAAGGCGCGCGTCGCGGACATGCTCATGAACCACGTCGAGGTGAGCCTGTCCTTCCCGACGTTCCCGCGGTTCTGCGGTCAGACGTTCGCCGAGGCCAACGACAAGGACCTCGCGATGGCGTGCGTCCTCGCGTACAACGACTGGATGGTGGAGGAGTGGTGCGGCGACTCCGGTGGTGCGCTCGCGCCGCTCATCATCATCCCGCTCTGGGACGTCGACGCCGCGGTCACCGAGATCCAGCGCAACGCCGCGCGTGGGGTCCACGCGGTGTGCTTCAGCGAGATCCCCCCGCACCTCGGGCTCCCGAGCATCCACACCGGATACTGGGACCCGTTCTTCGCCGAGTGCGCCGGATCCGACGTGACCGTCTGCATGCACATCGGATCGTCGTCGAAGATGCCCGCCACCTCCGTCGACGCACCGGCCGCGGTCGCCGCGACGCTGTCGTTCGGCAATGCGATGGCGTCGATGAGCGACTTCCTCTTCTCAGGAGTGCTGATCCGGTTCCCCGAGCTGAAGCTGGCGTACTCCGAGGGGCAGATCGGGTGGATCCCCTACATCCTCGAGCGCGCCGACGACGTCTGGATGGAGCACCGGGCGTGGGGTGGCGTCCGTGACATCGTCCCCGAACCTCCGTCCACCTACTACTACCGGCAGATCTTCGGCTGCTTCTTCCGCGACCAGCACGGGCTCGACTCGCTCGACAAGGTCGGCGTCGACAACGTCACGTTCGAGACCGACTACCCGCACACGGACTCGACGTGGCCCGACACCAAGAAGGTTGCCGAGAAGATGTTCGCCGGTCTCGACGCCGAGACGATCTACAAGATCGTGCGTGGCAACGCCATCCGGATGTTGCACCTCGACCTCGACCGATAGGCCGGCGGCGTTGACCGGTTCGCTGCGCGGGCGGCTGCTCGTCGCGACCCCGGACCTCGAGGATCCGAACTTCTTCCGCACGGTGGTGCTCGTGTTGGAGCACAACTTGGACGGGGCGCTCGGCGTCGTCCTGAACCGGCCGACGGGCACCGATGTGGCGTCGGTGCTCCCGGCCTGGGCGCCGCTCGTCGACACTCCGGGCGTCGTGTCCGGAGTGGTCTTCGTCGGTGGTCCGGTCCAGCCCGAAGGAGCGATCGGGCTCGCGCGCCTGCAGGCGTCGGCGGGCGGGATTGCGGAGGCCGTCGGGTTCGCAGCGCTCTACGACGATCTCGGGACCGTGGATCTCGAGCAGGAGCCGCACGAGGTCGTGCCGGCGATCGGCGCGGCACGGGTGTTCGCGGGCCACGCCGGTTGGGGTCCCGGACAGCTCGACGGCGAGGTCGCCGCCGACGGCTGGTTCGTCGTGACGCGCGAGGCGTCCGACCTCTGGGACACCGAGCCCGACGTGCTCTGGCGGACCGTGCTCAAGCGCCAACCCGGGCGGGTGGGGATGTTCGCCGGGTTCCCCGCGGACCCGACCCTCAACTGACGCGTACGATCGGCGCATGCGCATGCGACTGAACCACATGGAGCTCACGTTCCCGCGCGGCACGCTCGATGACGTGTTCCGCAAGGAGGTCGACGACTTCTACGGGACGGTGTTCGGGTGGACGGGGATCGACACCGAGGTCGTCGGACAGCTCACCCACATCCTGCTGACCGGTACGCATGGCGACTTCATCCTGCTCGCCGAGAGCGGGAAGCCGATGAGCTCGCCGGGCTACGACCACCTCGGCCTGCTCCAGGAGACGCGCGCGGACGTCGACGGGTTGCTCGAGAAGTGCCGGGAGTTCCAGGGCCGTGACGATCGCGTGCTGATCAAGGACTACGACGACCTCGTGACCCCGTCGGAATCGGGGGAGCTCGTCGTGCGGGCCTTCTACGTGAAGTTCTTGCTGCCGATCTGGTTCGATGTGCAGTGCATGGAGCGCGGAGGAGCGCCGGTCCCGATCGACTGATCGTCGAGCGGAACCGACGCTCCCGACCGCGTCAGATCACCCGTACGTTGCGCGCTTCGTCGCCCTTCCGGCCGGGACCAACTTCGAACTCCACCTTCTGGCCCTCTTCGAGGGACTTGTAACCCGTTCCCTCGATCGCCGAGAAGTGCACGAAGACGTCATCGCCCTCTTCTCGGGCGATGAACCCGAAGCCCTTCTCGGAGTTGAACCACTTCACAGTGCCGGTCGTCATTTGAGCTGCTCCTCGCAGTTGTCTCGGCCGTGCAGGAGAGACGGTACCAAGCGCAACCGTGTCCTGGGGCAACGGCACCGGGACCCCCTTGCCGAGCATGGGCCCGCCGCCCCGGCTCGGGCTCGGGAGCTCGGCCGACGGGCGCGGGTGGAGGAGGACCACTCGCGAGGATCGACGCGCCGGTGGGGTCCTGCAGTCGCCGGCCGCGGAAGGTCCCGGACGCAGCACGCCCGCCGAGGCGGGCGTGCGATGCGCACGGATGGTGGAGGTGCCGGGAGTCGAACCCGGGTCTTTCGAGTTGTCGGCGGGGCTTCTCCGAGCGCAGCCGGTGGATGGGTCTCGGGCCACTGCCGTCCACCGGCAGCAGGCAGCGGCCCCAACCTCAGAAAAGTGTCCCTCTCCTCCTCCGAGGTACGGAGCAGAGGTCAGTCGCTCTGAATGACGCCCTGTCCCGACCGAGCGACTGGGCCGGATCGGACGTGCTTTGCAGTTCTAGGAACTACGCGGCAAGTGCGAGGTTGTTGTCCTCGGCAATTGTTTGTGGTGCCGACTTTTTCACGACGCTTCGGCAACGTCGGCTCGCTTCACCCGCCTCGATCCACGAAATCGAAGCCACGCACCCCCATGTCAAGTGCCGGATCGTACGTGTGACCCGACGAATCTCAAGTGTACCCCGGGGTGGGACGCTTGCTCCCAGCGGCTGGGCGTGGGCCCCTGCGTCAGTCGCGGATGCCCTTCATCGCACGCTGTGCCTCGCGCTTGGCGTCGCGCTCCGCGATGGCGTGCCGCTTGTCGTACGCGCGCTTTCCACGGGCGGTCCCGATCTCGAGCTTCACGCGGCCGTCCTTGAAGTAGAGGCGCAGCGGGACGATCGTCACGCCCTTCTCCGCGGTGGCCCGTTCGATGTCGTCGATCTCCCGGTGGTGGAGCAGGAGCTTGCGGGGCCGGACGGGGTCCAGGTCGCCGCGTGAGTACTCGTAGGGCGTGATGTGCATGCCGTGCAGCCAGACCTCGTGCTGCTGCACCCGCGCGTATGCGTCGGCGAGGTTCGCCTTGCCCTCGCGGATCGACTTCACCTCGGCACCCGCCAACATGACCCCCGCCTCGTAGGTGTCCAGGATCAGGTAGTCGTAGCGGGCGCGCCGGTTGTTGATCGTGGGCCCGGCACGGTTCCCCGCGGCCGCGACAGGAGGAGCGGACTTCTTCGCCACCGGGCCACGGTACCGTCCGTGCCCATGAGCGATCGCCCCGAATCCCTGCGGACGCGCGTCAGCGACCTCCTCGGCGTCGACTACCCGATCGTGCAGGCCCCGATGGGATACATCGCCCGGGCGCAGCTCGCCTCGGCGGTGTCGAACGCCGGGGGCCTCGGCATCATCGAGACGTCCTCGGGTCAGCTCGACCAGGTGCGCGACGAGATCGTGAAGATGCGCGACCTCACCGACCGGCCGTTCGGCGTGAACATCGCCCAGCTCTTCGTACGCGACACCGCGATCGTCGACTTCGTGCACGACCAGGGCGTGCGCTTCGTCACGACCTCGGCGGGTGACCCGACCAAGCTCACGGGTGCGTTGCACGAGGCGGACATCACGGTGTTCCACGTCGTGCCGTCGCTGCACGCCGCGCAGAAGTCCATCGACGCGGGGGTCGACGGTCTCGTGGTCGAGGGGGGCGAGGGCGGGGGGTTCAAGGCGAGCCGCGACGTCGCGACGATGGTCCTGCTGCCGCTGGTGTGCGCCGCCTTCGATGTCCCGGTGATCGGCGCCGGCGGCATCTGCGACGGACGGTCGATGGCCGCGGCGTTCGCGCTCGGGGCCGAGGGCGTGCAGATGGGCACGCGGATGGTCTCGGCCGCGGAGTCGCCGGTGCACGACAACTACAAGGGCGCGATCGTCGACGCAGCCGAGACGGGCACGGTCTTCCTCAACCGCTGGCACAAGCCCGGGTTCCGCGTGCTGGCGACGCCGCGGTCCGAGGCGCACGAGCGGGACGACGCGCCCGTCGTCCTCGGGTCGCTCGACGGCATCCTCGAGCTCTACTTCAAGGGCGATCTCGACGCCGCGTTCGCGTTCGGGGGGCAGGTCGCGGGGCGGATCGACTCGGTCCGGCCGGTCGCCGAGATCCTCCACGAGACCGTCGACGAGTTCCGGACCGTCCTCACCGCGCTCACCGATCGGTTCGGTTCGCCGTCCCGCTAGTGTCCCGGGCCATGACCGCGACTGCACCCACGGCCGGGGGCTCGATCCTCGGCAACCCCGTCCAGCGCCTCGAGGACCCCCGCATCCTGCGCGGGGAGGCCAAGTACTTCGACGACATGGCCCCGGACGGGACCGTGCACGTCGTCTTCGTCCGGTCGACGATCGCCCACGCCCGCGTCACCGGGATCGACACGGCCGAGGCAGAGGCCATGCCCGGTGTCCTGGCGGTGCACACGCACGAGACCCTGGCGCTGGACCCGGTGCAGGGGTTCGTCATGATGCCGCCGGCGTTCAACCGGCCGCCGCTTCGCCGACGGCGTCGTCCGCTTCGTCGGCGACGTCGTCGCGGTGGTCGTCGCCGAGACGCGGGCGCAGGCGGTCGACGCGGCCGAGATGGTGCATCGTCGACTACGACCCGCTGCCCGTCGTCGTCGACGCCGAGGCCGCGCTCGCGGACGGTGCGCCGCTCCTGTTCCCCGAGCACGGCTCGAACCTCGCGATCGAGTTCGACTTCGGCGACGATCCCGAGATCCTCGACGGCGCCGACGTGGTGGTGTCGGGCCGCTTCGTGAACCAGCGCGTCGCCGCGGTGCCGATGGAGGCCAACGGCATCCTCGTCGAGCCGGGCGCCGACGACGACGCTCATCGCTGACGGTGCCCGACGCAGGCCCCGCACGGCGTCCGCGACGCCGCTGTGCGGCGCGCTCGGGCTCGATCCCGAGCAGGTGCGCGTGGTCGCGCCGGCGGTCGGCGGCGGCTTCGGCGCCAAGAACGGGATCGTACGTCGAGTTCGTCGATCGCGGTCGCGCTCGCGCAGCGGCTCGGTCGCCCGGTGAAGTGGACCGAGACCCGATCCGAGAACATGGTTGCCCTGCAGCCACGGCCGTGGGCAGGTCCAGTACGTCGACATGGGCCTCACGCGCGACGGGCAAGATCGTGGGGGTCCGCACCAAGGTCGTGTGCGACGCCGGTGCGTATCCCGACGATCGGCGGCTTCCTGCCGTTCCTGACCCGCATGATGGCCCAGGGCGTCTACGAGATCCCGAAGGTCCAGCTCAACTCCATCAGCGCGACCACCAACACGACGCCGACGGCTGCCTACCGCGGTGCCGGTCGCCCGGAGGCCACCGCGTTCCTCGAGCGCATCATGGACATGGCCGTCGGTCGAGCTCGGCATCGACCCGGTCGAGCTCCGCAAGCGGAACTTCCTCGCGCCCGAGCGCTTCCCGCTCACGACGCTCACCGGCGCGAACTACGACGTCGGCGAGTACGCGATGGCCCTCGACGAGGCGTGTCGCGTCGCGGGGTACGACGAGCTGCGTGCCGACCAGGCCGCCCGGCGCGAGCGGGGCGACGTCAAGCAGCTCGGCATCGGCCTCTGCACGTACGTCGAGGTCACCGCGGGCGGGACTGTTCGAGGAGTTCGGTGGAGTCGAGATCCACGAGGACGGCACGGTCGTCGCGACCGTCGGTACGTCGTCGCACGGGCAGGGCCACGCGACCGTCGTTCGCGATGATCGTGGCCGACCTGCTCGGCGTCCCGATCGAGTCGGTGCGCATCGTGCAGTCCGACACCGCGCTCGTGCCGCGTGGCCACGGCACCATGGGTTCCCGGTCGCTGCAGGTCGGCGGCTCGGCGCTCTACAAGGCCAGCGAGGAGGTCATCGACCAGGCGAAGCGCCTCGCGGCCCACCTGCTCGAGGCGAGTCCCGACGACATCGTGCTGCACGAGGGGGCAAGGTCGGGGTCGCCGGCGTCCCCGCGAGCGCGCTCGGCTGGGGCGAGCTCGCAGTCGCCGCCAACGACCCGGCGAAGCGACCGGCCGACTGGGGCGACGACGGACGGCTCGCGTCCGAGCTCGACTTCAACCAGGGCGAGGCGACCTATCCGTTCGGCGCGCACGTCGCGGTCGTCGAGGTCGACACCGAGACCGGCCGGGTCGAGCTGCTGCGCCACGTCGCCGTCGACGACTGCGGACGCATCCTCAACCCGCTCCTCGTCGCGGGGCCAGCAGCACGGCGGGATCGCGCAGGGAGTCGCGCAGGCGCTGTACGAGGGCGTCGCGTTACGACGAGGACGGCAACCCGCTCACCGCGAACCTCATGGACTACGCGATGCCGAGCGCGGCGGAGCTCCCGAGCTACGAGGCGTCGAACACGCAGACGCCGACGCCGCTGAACCCGCTCGGTGCGAAGGGCATCGGCGAGTCGGGCACGATCGGGTCGACGCCCGGCGGTGCAGAACGCGGTCATCGACGCGCTCTCGCACCTCGGGATCCGCCACCTCGACATGCCGCTCGGGTCGATGCGCGTCTGGCAGGCGATCCAGGACGCCCGCAGCGTCGACGTAGCGGGCTGAGCTCGCGGGCGCTTCGCGTCGCCGACGCTCCGGCTCACCGCCGAGCAGCACGATCGGATCGTCGCGCACTGCTTCGACGGCCTCCCCGACGAGGCGTGCGGCTTGCTCGCGGGACCGATCACCCCGACGCTCGAGCCGACGGGCGCGGTCAGCGCAGGTGTACCCCTGCGTGAACGCGGATGCATCGGCGCGCACCTACACCGTCGACTCGCCGCGACCTGCTGCGCGCGATGCGCGACGCCGAGGCGATCGAGGTCGAGCTCGTCGGTGTGTGGCACTCGCACACCCACACCGACGCGTACCCGTCGGACACCGACGTCCGGCAGGCGATGGAGCCGGGCTGGGTCTACGTGATCGTGAGCCTGAAGCACGCGGAGCCCGTCGTGCGCGGCATATCGCATCCGCGACGGCGCCGTGGCCGAGGTCGACATCGAGGTGGCGCTCCGGCGGGCTGAAGCGCCGCCGGTCGAGCGCCGCCGGGAATGCCGACCTGCGTGGTCGGACTTGTACAGTGATGCCATGGCCGTCGAGGTGAAGCTGCCCACGCTGCTCCGCGCCCACACCGACGGTGCCGCGTCGGTCAGCGCCGACGGCGCCACCGTCGGCGAGGTGTTCGCGGCGCTGGTCGCGCGCTACCCCGGGCTCTCCGGGAGCCTCATCGGCGACGACGGCGCGCTCCACAAGTTCGTGAACGTCTACAAGGACGACGACGACATCCGCTATCTCGACGGCCTCGACACGAAGCTCGTCGACGGCGACGTGATCTCGATCCTGCCCGCCGTCGCCGGCGGCTGACGCCGGCATGAGCCGCTAGTGCCGCCGTGAGGACGGACGACGTCCTCGGGCTCATCGGCGACACGCCGCTGGTCGGGATCCACCAGCTCTCGCCGAACCCCGACGTGCGCATCTTCGCCAAGCTCGAGGGCAACAACCCGGGCGGGTCGTCGAAGGACCGCATCGCGCTGAAGATGATCGACCTCGCCGAGCGCGAGGGCGTGCTCCGGCCGGGCGACATGATCCTCGAGCCGTCGTCGGGCAACACCGGCATCGGGCTCGCGCTCGTCGCGAAGCTCCGGGGGTACCGGCTGCGGATCGTGATGCCCGACAACGTCTCCGTCGAGCGACGACAGCTCCTCGAGATCTTCGGCGCGGAGGTCGTCTCGTCGCCCGGCGCGGAGGGCAGCAACGGCGCGATCCGCCTCGCCGAGCAGCTCGCGGCCGACGGATCCCTCGCTCGTGTTGCTGTTCCAGTACGGGAACCCCGCGAACCCGCTCGCGCACTACGAGGGCACGGGGCCGGAGATCTGGCGCGACTGCCCCGAGGTCGACGTGTTCGTGGCCGGGCTCGGCACGAGCGGGACGCTGATGGGCGTCGGGCGGTTCCTCAAGGAGCAGCGTCCGTCGGTGCAGGTCGTCGCGGTCGAGCCACCGGCGGGCGAGCTCGTGCAGGGACTGCGGTCGTTGGACGACGGCTTCGTACCACCCGATCTTCGATCCCGAGATCCTCGACCGGAAGTTCATCGTGCGGCCACGCGAGTCGATCGAGTGGCTGCGCCGCCTGCTCGACGATTGCGGGGTGTTCGCCGGGATCTCGTCGGGCGCGGCCGTCGCCGGCGCGGTCAAGATGGCCGTCCCGGATGGACTCGGGCACGATCGTCACGCTGCTCCCGGACGCGGGCTGGAAGTACCTCTCGTCCGGCGCGTGGACCGACGACCTCGACGTCGTCGAGGAGCGCGCGACCCGGATCAACTACTGGTAGCGCCCGCCGGTCGATGAGCTCCGCGCCCGAGGTCACGCCGGCCGACCTGGCGCGTGCGGTCACGGTGCTTGCACGCGGGGGGTCTCGTCGCGTTCCCGACCGAGACCGTGTACGGGCTGGGGTGCGACGCCGAGTCACCGGAGGCGTTGCGCCACCTCTACGCCGTGAAGCGCCGCCCGGCGGCGCACCCGGTCATCGTGCACGTCGCCGGCGCCGTGGCACTCGACGTGTACGCGGTCGGCGTCCCGGATGCCGCCCGCCGGCTCGTCGCCGAGCTCTGGCCGGGTCCGCTGACCGTGGTGGTCCGCCGCAGCGGTCGGATCCCCGACGAGGTGACCGGGGGCCGCGACACGGTCGGGCTCCGCGTCCCGGACGAGCCGACCGCGCTCGCGCTGCTCCGCGCGTTCGACGGGGCCGTCGCGGCGCCGTCCGCGAACCGCTTCGGACGGGTGAGCCCGACGACGGCGGCCGACGTGCGCTCGGACCTCGTTGACGAGGTCGATCTCGTGCTCGACGGAGGTCCCTGCCGCATCGGGGTCGAGTCGACGATCGTCGACTGCTCCGGCGATGTGCCCGCGATCCTCCGCGTCGGAGGCGTTCCGCAGGCAGTGGTCGAGCGGGTGCTCGGCGCACCGGTGGAGCTTCGCACCGCAGGTGAGGTGGCGGCGCCGGGCACGCTCACGGGCCACTACGCCCCGCGGGCACGCGTGGTGCTCGTCGACGAGCGCGCAGCGGGCGCACGTGCCGCGGGGCTGCTGGCGGCCGGCGAGCGCGTGGGGCTCCTCATGCTCGCACCGGTGCCCTCGGGCCTCCCCGGGGGGCTCGTCGTGCTCGACCCACCGGCCGACGTCGACGACTTCGCCGCGCACGCTCTACGCGCGGCTGCGCGACGCCGATCGTGCCGCGCTCGACGTCATGCTCGCGGTCCCACCACGGGCGGACGGGGTGGGCGCGGCGGTCGTCGACCGGTTGACGCGCGCCGCGGCGGCGAGCGCCTCGTGACCGACCGCGGGGTGCGGTCACCCATCGGCGTGTTCGACTCCGGTCTCGGCGGGCTCACGGTGCTGCGGTCGTTGATCGACCTGGTCCCGGACGAGCCGATCGTCTACTTCGGGGACACCGGACGTTTCCCGTACGGGCCGAAGCCGCCCGACGAGGTGCTGGGGTACTCCGTCGAGATCGGCGAGCTGCTCGTGGAGCGCGGTGCCCGTCTGGTGGTCGTCGCCTGCAACAGTGCGGCCGCCGCCGCGCTCGACCACTTGCAGGAGCGGTTGCCGGTGCCCGTCCTCGGGGTCATCGAGCCCGGCGTGCGCTCGGCCTGGCGGGCGACCCGCAACGGGCGGGTCGGGGTGATCGGCACTGTCGGCACCGTCGCCTCCGGGGCCTACCAGCGCGCGGCGCGGGACCTGGCGGGTGACGTCGAGATCACGTGCGTGGCGTGCCCCGGGTTCGTCGAGTTCGTCGAGGCGGGGGACGTCGATTCGGAGCAGGTGCACGTGCTGGCCGAGCGCCTGCTTGCGCCCGTGCGGGACGCCGGCGTCGACACCCTGGTGCTCGGTTGTACGCACTACCCCCTCCTGGCCCGTACGATCGGTGACGTCATGGGGCGGGAGGTCGTGCTGGTGTCGAGTGCCGACGAGACGGCGTTCGCGGTTCGTGAGCTGCTCGGCGTGGAGCGCTCCGGGTCCGGAGGTGTCGGGGCCGGTCCGGCCCCACGCCGGTTCCTGACGAGCGGCGACGTGTCCACCTTCCGCGAGCTCGGGGCCCGCTTCCTCGGGCCCGAGGTCGACGACGTCGAGGCGTGGTCGTGGAGCTGACCGTCCTGGGGTGCTCCGGATCGTACGGAGGGCAGACCAGCAGCGCGTGCAGCGGGTACCTGCTCCAGTCGGGCGACGTGAACATCTGGCTCGACTGCGGCAACGGCACGTTCGGGCACCTGCAACAGCACATCCGCGCCGAGGACCTGACCGCAGTCGTGCTCACCCACGAACATCCCGACCACTGCGTCGACGTGTACGGGCTCCACGTCCTCACGCGGTACGGACTCGAGCGCGAGGGCCTGCCGGTCTACGCACCCGAGGGCCTCGCCGAGCACCTCGGGCAGCTCGTGGGCGGCGACTGGGGTGGCGCCTTCGAGTGGCTGCCGATCGACGAGGAGGAGCGGGTGAAGATCGGCGACGTCGATCTCCGGTTCTCGCGCACCGACCACCCGCCGCCCACCTACGCGGTCGAGGCGACCGCCGACGGTCGGCGCATGATCTACACATCGGACACGGGCCCGGGGTGGGACGTCAGCGCCTTCGCGCCCGGCGCCGACCTCGTGCTGTCCGAGGCGACGTACGAGCACGGCAAGAAGCCGGTCGAGATCCATCTGTCGGCGCACGAGGCCGGGGTCATGGCCCGCGCGGCCGGGGCCCGGCGGCTGATGCTCACCCACCTGTGGCCGCGGCTCGATCCGCACAAAGTCGTCACCGAGGGCTCGGACGCCTACGGCGACTCCGTGAGCCTCGCCGCACCCCACCTCGTCACCCAGATCTGAGGAGCACCCACGATGGGCAGTCGCCGTGACGGGCGCGATCCCGACGAGCTGCGCACGGTCGCGTTCACCGCGCGACTTCACCGAGTTCGCCGCCGGATGCGTGCTCGTGGAGTGCGGACGGACCAGGGTGCTGTGCACGGCCTCGGTCGAGGAGCGCGTCCCCCCGTGGATGCGCGGCACCGGCAAGGGCTGGGTGACCGCGGAATACTCGATGCTGCCCGGCTCGTCGCCCGAGCGTGTCGGCCGCGAGGCTGCCAAGGGGAAGCAGTCGGGCCGCACCCAGGAGATCCAGCGTCTGATCGGTCGCTCACTGCGCGCGGTCACCGATCTCGACACGATGGGAGAGGTGCAGATCACGGTCGATTGCGACGTGCTCCAGGCCGACGGCGGGACGCGCACCGCCTCGATCACCGGTGGCTACCTCGCACTCCACGACGCATGCTCCCGCCTCGTCGCCGCGGGCACCCTGACCGGTCACCCGGTCACCGATGCGTGCGGTGCGATCTCCGTCGGCGTGGTCGACGCCGTCCCGTACCTCGACCTCGAGTACTCCGAGGACGTGCGCGCCGAGGTCGACATGAACGTCGTGATGACCGGGTCCGGTCGGTTCATCGAGGTGCAAGGGACTGCCGAGGGGCTGCCCTTCTCCCGCGCCGAGCTCGACGCGCTGCTCGGCCTCGCCGAGGCGGGGATCGGCGAGCTCTTCGACCTCCAGCGCGCGTTGCTCGCCGAGCCGCCACCGCCGCGTCGACCGTGAGCTCCCTGCACTTCATGCTCGCCACCGCCAACTCCGACAAGGCGCAGGAGATCCTCGAGGTGTTGCGGGCCGTCGGCGACGACCTGCGGATCGATCCACGCGACCCTTCGCTCCCCGAGGTCGAGGAGACGGGCGCGACGCTCGAGGAGAACGCGCGGCTCAAGGCGCAGGCGATGTGCGACGCAACCGGTCTCCCGGCGATCGCCGACGACACGGGCCTCGAGGTCGACGCCCTCGGCGGCGCCCCGGGCGTCTCCACCGCACGGTTCGCCGGTGAGGACGCGACCTACGCCGACAACGTCGCCTTGCTCCTCGAGCGTCTCGAGGGTGTCGAGGCGCCGGCCCGGACCGCCCGGTTCTCGACCGTGGCGATCGCCCGCTGGCCCGACGGGCGCGAGGTCGCGGCGTTCGGTACCGTCGAGGGCTCCATCGCCGACAGCGCCCCGGGGGGGCGGGGGGTTCGGCTACGACCCGGTGTTCGTGCCCGACGAGTGCGACGGACGGACGTTCGCGGAGCTGGGACCTGCGGAGAAGCATGCCGTGTCGCATCGGGGTCGCGCGTTCCGTACCCTCATGGAGGGGCTGCGCATCGTGGCGGCGACCGCCGAGGGCTGAACGCGCCGGATGCGACGAGAAGCGAGGAGGCGACCGACATGGCTGTGATCGACATTGCCGGGTTCGTCGCTGACCTCAAGGACCATGCGGTCGAGCACGGCTTCCACGTGCACGACGAGCGGCACTTCGTCGAGAGCTACTCGCTCCGGCAGACGTGGGAGGTCGACGCGCATCCCGAAGAGGGCTGCGACGGCCCGGTCGACCTGTACCTCTCGCTGGAGGTCGACCCGCGGGTGCTCCTCGGCTTCGAGGACATGGTGATGCTGCTCCCAGAGGGCGAGGATCCCCTCGACGAGTACCGTTTCCCCTGAACTTCACCTGGGGCCTGCCGCCGCTCCCGCAGGGCCCTGATCTGCTCCTCGCGGCGACCGAGCTCGCGGGGGTGGGCGGACCGGACCTGCCGCTCGAGGTCTCGGCCATCGACTCCATCCCCGACGCGACCGAGGCGCCCCAGCGGTCGCTGCGCGTCGTGGCGCACCAGGAGATCTCGCTGCTGCGGATCCGCGACGGTGACGCGGTGTCGTGCGAGCTGCTCGACCGAGCTCTCGCGGTCAGCCGGCACCTGCTGAGCCAGTCCGAGGGCTGGGTCGACTAGCGCTCGATGCTGCCCCGGAGCACCGGCGCACCCGTCGCCCGGTCCTCCTGTGCCGGATCGAAGACCTCCACGCGGGCCGCCGGCTCGTTTCGCCCGGTAGAGCGCGACGTCGGCGTTCCGGATGAGCCCGCCGATGGTCTCGGAGCCGGCGCGATCGACGGCGATGCCGACGCTCGTCCCGATCTGCACGTCGCGGCCGTGCACGCGCATCGGGATCGCGACGATGTCGCAGATCCGCCGGCCGAGGTCGAGGAGCTCCTGCTCGTCCTCGAGGCTCTCGCACAGCACGACGAACTCGTCGCCGCCGAGGCGGACGACGAGGTCGCCGGAGCGCACGCCGACCCGGAGGCTCCGGCCGAGCTCGACGAGCACACGGTCGCCCGCGTCGTGGCCGAGCGTGTCGTTGACCTCCTTGAACCCGTCGAGGTCGAGGAACAGGACACCGGTCAGCGCGCCCTGGCGGGACGCGCGCCCGAGGGCCTGCTCGCCGACCTCCTGGAGCATGGCCCGGTTCGGGAGCCCCGTGAGCTTGTCGTGGTTGGCCTCGTACTCGAGGCGGTTCGCCTCCAGCTTCAGCGCGGTGATGTCGTGCGCGATCGTCGAGATCAAGACGATCGCACCGTCCTCGCGGTGCGCCTGGAGCGTGGCGATCATGGGGATCTCGTTGCCGGTCGTGGTCCGGAGCGTGAGCTCCCCGTTCCAGAGGCCCTGGGAGCGGACGTGCGGCATGACCTCGTCCCGGAGCCGCTCGCGCGACTCGACGCTGGTCAGCTCGCCGACGTGGTGGTGGTCGCCGATTCCGAGGAACTCCTTGGCGCGCTGATTCGCGTAGACGAGGCCACCGTCGGGTGCCGAGATCACGACGACCTCGTTGCTGTGGTCGAGCACCTCCGTGAGTCGCGCCGCCTCGCCCTCGGCCTCGTGCCGGTCGCTGATGTCACGAGCGTTCGTGACGAACCCGGCAACGCTCGGTTCGTCGGTGAGGTCGCTCGTGATGCCCTCGAAGTGCCGGATCGATCCGTCCTTCGCGACGGCGCGGTACTCGATCGGGACGGCCTCGCCGGTCTGGATGGACTCCGTCGAGGCCTCGAACACCCGTGCGTGGTCGTCGGGGTGGATGAGGACGGTCGCGTCGGTGCCCTCGAGCTCGTCGGGCGAGTACCCGAGCGCCTGCTGGATCGAGCGACTGGCGTAGGTGATGCGGGCTTCGGCGTTCACGATCGTCACGACGTCGGTGGCGTGCTGTACGAGGGCACGAGACCGCTCGCTGGACCGGTGGAGCGCTTCCTCCGCTTCGACGCGTTCGGTGATGTCGCGAGCGTTCGTGACGAAGCCCTGGATCGCCGGGTCGTCGAGCAGGTTCGTCGTGACGCCCTCGAGCAGACGCCACCCGCCGTCCTTGTGCCTCGCCCGATACCGGACCGCGTGCGCTTCGGCGCCCTCCGCGAGCTGGTCGATGATCGAGGCGACGAAGTCGGGGAGGTCGTCGGGGTGCACGAGATCGGAGCCGTTCGAACCGATGAGCTCCTCGGGCTCGAACCCGAGCATCCGGGTGACCGACGGGCTGACGTATTGGACGATCGTGTCAGCGTTCACGACCGTGATGAGATCGGAGGCGTGCTGCACGAGCGACCGGAACCGACCCTGGGTCGTGCGGAGCGCGTCCTCCGCGACCACGCGCTCGGAGACGTCGCGCGAGTTGAGGACGATCCCGCGCACAGCCGGATGGTCGACGAGGTTCCGGGCCACGGTCTCCAGGTGGAACCACCGAGAGCCGTCGGCCGACTGCACCCGAAACACGACCGGCGAATCGTCGGCGCGGCACCCCTCGACGACCTCGGCGAACGTCTGTGCAGCGAGCTCGACGTCGTCCGGGTGCAGCAGGGAGAACACACCCCCCTCGGGGTCGAGGCCCTCGGGGTAACCGAGGAGGCGGGTCCCCGCCGCGCTCGACGACCGCCAGCTGCCGTCGGGTTCGAGCACGGTGATGATGTCGGAGGAGTGCGCCACCAGGGCGCGGAACTCCTCCTCGGCCCGCCGGAGCTCCTCCTCGGCGGCGCGCAGCTCGGTGATGTCGCGTGCGGCGAGGACGATCCCGCCGACCGACGGATCATCGAGCAGGTTGGTCGCGATCACCTCGAGTCGGCGCCACGAGCCATCGGCGTGGCTCGCCCGCAGCTCGACCGGGCCCTTGCGACCGGGCCCGGTGCTCGTCGTGCCGCCGAGCGACTCGGCGGCGAGGGCCACGTCGTCGGGGTGCACGAGCGCGAGGACGCCGTGGCTGGCGAGCGCGTCGCGTGATCGCCCGAGCGCTTCCTCGGCCGCGCGGTTCGCGTAGTGCAGGCGACCCTCGCCGTCGGTCACGATCACCAGGTCGCTGCCTTGCTCCAGCACCGCGCCCAGGAAGAGCCGCATCGCCCCGCAGTGCGGGGAGCGGCGGCATGGCTCCGGTGTCGGGGCTGGGATCGGTCATGAGGGTTCGGCGCCACGGGTGGAGCCGTCCCACAGTGTTTCGGATCGAACCAGCCGTGGCCTGAGCCTGATCGGCGTCGCTCTCAGGCGCTTCTCAGGTTGCCGATCCGCCGTCGAAGATCACCGCCCGGCCGCGGCCCCGGTCCTTGGCCTGGTACAGCGCCACGTCGGCGTCGCGGAGGAGCGTGCCGATGGTGACCCGCCCACCGCCGCCGATGGCGATCCCGATGCTGACCCCCGCCTGCACCCGCCCCTGGGGGAGCTCCACCGGGTTGGAGAGCCTTCCGAGGAGCCGTTCCGCGAGGTCGAGCATCTCGGGCTGGCCGGCCGGGTGCTCGCAGAGCACGACGAACTCGTCGCCGCCGAAGCGGGCGACGATGTCACCGCGCCGGACGACCTCTCGCAACCGATCCGCGGTCGCCCGGAGGTGCGCGTCCCCGACCTGGTGGCCGTAGGAGTCGTTGACGCGCTTGAAACGGTCGATGTCGAGGAAGAGGACCGCGACCGTCATCCCGCCCCGGTCGGCCCGCGCCAGCGCCTGCTCGCCGAGCTCCTGGAAGAGGGTCCGGTTCGGGAGCAGCGTGAGCGGATCGTGCGTCGCCTGGTGGGCGAGCCGCTGCTGCGCCTCGCGGAGCTCGGTGACGTCGCGACTCAGGATCACGTACCCACGGACCGCAGGGTCGTCGACGAAGTTCCGGACCCGGATCTCGGTCCAGCGCAGAGCAGCCGTCGGCTGCGACGACACGGACCGTGAAGGCCTCGTCAGGGTCGGCATCGGGCGCGGTGACCTTGGCGAAGCCGAGGAGCGCGTCGTCCACGTCGTCGGGGTGGACCTTGCCGAGGACGCCGCCGTCCGGGTCCGGATCCGCCTCCGGATCGAACCCGTAGGTACGGTCCAGCGCGCCGAAGGTCGAGCGCCACTTCCCGTCGGGCTCGAGCACGGTGATGATCTCGCCGGTGCTGTCGAGCAGCGCGCGCGCAGCTGGATCTCGGCCCGTTCCCTGAGGAGCTCGGCCTCGCGGAGCGACGTGACGTCCTCGAGCTCGACGCTGAGGTAGTCGGCCGGCGCCGTCGGGGTCCTGCACGAGCGACGCCGTCCCGCGAAGCCAGCGGATGTCGCCGTCGGGATGGCGGATCTGGCGCTCGAAATCGACGTGGTCCCGGTTGCTGGCGATGAGATCGGCGAGGGGCTCACGGTCGAGCATCGACGCGTCCTCGGCTCGCAGGTCGGACGCGCGCATGTTCACGAGCTGCTCGCTCGCGTACCCGATCATTCGGGCCGCGGCCTCGTTCGCCCGCATGATCCGCCCGTCCGTCAGCGAGCAGCAGCTCGGGCGATCGGGCGAGTGCTCGAACGCGCTCTCGAACCGACGACGGACATCGATCAGACCGGTCTCGACGAGCGCGTGCTGGGTCACGTCGCGGCCCGAGACGACGATGCCGTGGACGTCTTCGTCGTCGAGGCGGTTCGTGCCGACGAACTCGAGCACGCGGGTCGTGCCGTCTGCGGCGATGATCCGCAGGGCGGTGGGGTGCCTGAGGCCGGGACCCTTCGCCGTCGTCTCCCCGAGCGACTCGATCGCGAGGCCGCGATCCTCGGGGTGGACGAGGTCGAGCGCGCTCGTCCCGATGAGGTCGGCGACGGTTCGCGCCGAGCACTCGAGCGCACGCCTGGTTGGCGTACTGGAGCCTGCCGACGACGTCGACGATGAAGACCGGATCCGGGAGACCCTCGACGAGCGAATGCCAGTTCGTCTGTGTTGGCTCGCGCCCTGTGCTCCACGCGACCCCTCCCCGGTCGACAAGAATACGCCCGTGCCGATGCGAACGGACTGCCGCCACTACGAGAGTCGCACCTACAGCTCGGGGGAGGTCGTGCGGAAGTGCCGCCTCGACGTCGCCCCCGAGGCCCCGTGGCGTTGCCCCGACGACTGCGTCATGTACGAGCTGCGGCGGATCGATGCCGGATGGCAGGTCGGGACGCTGCACGCAACCGTCGCAGGCCCCGGAGCCCGAGCCCGCCGGGGAGGACGTCGGCGCACTGCTCGACGATGCCGAGGACATCGTGAACTCCGCCGCACCCGACATCCTCGCCGAGCTCGACGCGAAGGAGCGCAAGGGCCGGTTCCGCCGCAAGAAGAAGCGCAAGTAGCCGGGAAGAGGCGCAAGCAACCGGAGCGGCTCCGGTCCCGTCGCCGCGGCGGTGCGAGCGGAGGGAGTCGAACCCTCAAGCCCCGAAGGGCACCGGGACCTAAACCCGGCGCGTCTGCCGATTCCGCCACGCTCGCGCGGCTCCAGGGTATCGGTCGGCTCGTCCGGACCCCGGGCAAGGCGTCGGGTAGCGTCGTTCCGCTGTCCGCCGGCGTACCCCGAGGAGAACCGGACCGTGGCCAAGCAGATCCCGATGGTCGACTATCTGGTGCTCGACGGCCCGCCGCACCTGACCGCGAACGAGTGCGCGGCATGCGGCGCGCTGTACTTCGACCGTCGGAACGCCTGCGCGCACTGCAGTGGGCTCGAGTTCAAGCAGCGCGACCTTGCCACGACCGGTGTCGTGCGGTCCTTCGCGATCATCTTCCAGGCTGCACCCGGCGTCCCGGTCCCGTACGTCTCGTCGGTGGTCGACCTCGACGGCGGTGGATCGGTGAAGGCGAACATCTTGAACGTCGAACCCGAGCCCGACAACCTCTCGCTCGGAATGAAGGTCCAGCTCACGACGTTCGTCGCGGGGACGGACGACGACGGAACGGAAGCGGTCGCGTTCGGGTTCGAGCCCGTCGCGTCCTGAAGGCAGCACCCCTCGTGAACCCGGAAACAGGAGCGGTCTGATGGCAGAGTCGGTGTGGGTCCTCGGTGCGTCGATGACCAAGATCCAGCGGTACCCCGACAAGGACCTGATCGACCTCGGGGCCGAGGCGGCGCTCGCGGCGCTGTCCGACGCGGGGACGACCATCCAGGACATGGGCGTCCTCGGCTGCGGGAACATGTTCCAGGGCATGGCCGGCATCGGCCAGCAGATCCAGCAGCAGATCGGTCAGACCGGCATCCCCGTCTACAACGTGATCAACGCGTGCGCGACAGGCGCCACCGCCGTGCGCACCGTCTTCCTGACGATCATGGCGGGCGAGGCCGACATGGGCCTCGCCATCGGCGTCGAGCAGATGGGCAAGATGGGTCTGCTCGGGCTCGGCGGCGGCGGCACGGGCGACAAGCACGTCTACGAGCCATCCGGGCGCTACGGGTCGGTCATCCCGGTCGAGGGGATCCTCGGCACCACGCTGATGCCGGGGGTCTTCGGACAGGCGGGGCAGGAGTACGCGTACGAGCACGACGGCGTCGGCTTCGAGCAGTTCGCCAAGGTCGCGGAGAAGAACCACGCGCACTCGAGCCTGAACCCGCTCGCGCAGTACCAGAAGGAGTTCTCGCTCGAGGAGGTCATGAACGCGCGCATGGTGGCGTACCCGAACACGTTGCCGATGTGCTGTCCGACCGGTGACGGCGCGGCGGCGGTCGTGCTCGTGTCGGACTCGAAGCTGAAGACCCTGTCGCAGGAACAGCAGAAGCGCGCGGTGAAGATCAGCGCGTCGGTCCTCACCTCGGACCCGTGGGCCGAGCGCGGCCAGGTCCAGCCCGACATCAACACGCTCACGCGCAACGCCGCGCAGCAGGCGTACGAGAAGGCGGGGGTCGGTCCGTCCGACCTCGACCTCGTCGAGCTGCACGACTGCTTCGCGACGGCCGAGCTCGTGCACTACGACAACCTCGGGCTCTGCGAGCCCGGCGGCGCGGGTGCCTTCATCGACTCGGGCGCCCCGTGGCGCGACGGGTCGACACCGGTGAACGCGTCGGGCGGACTGCTCTCGAAGGGTCACCCGATCGGCATGACGGGCGTCGCCGGCGTGTTCGAGATCACCACGCAGCTGCGGGGCGAGGCCGGCGACCGTCAGATCGAGGGCGCGAAGGTCGGCATGACGCACGTCATCGGTCTGGGCTCGTCGTGCGGCATCCACATCCTGGAGAAGGCCGCCTAGCGACCGGCTCCGTCAGCTCACGTTGACGGTGCGGATCTCGCCGGTCGCGGTCGCCTCCACGTAGCCGCTGCGTCGAGGCCCGTTGATGTAGATCCGCAGCAGCACCCGGCCGTCGTCGGCCGACGAGGTGGAGCGCTCGGCGATGACGTAGTGCGCCCGCGGCTCCTCGATCCGCAGCGGCGAGTTGTGCAGGGCGGCCCGCTCCGCGTCGCGCACGATCGACGCCAGACGCGTCCACGGCACCGCGGAGGTGGGGAAGAGCGACGCGTCGACGTCCTCCTGCGGGCCAGTGAGCTGCACGGCCTCCGCCGGCCCGACCTCTCCGTCACGCCACTCGTAGTCGTCGATGTGCTCGGCGTTGTTCGGGTCCTGGGCCTCGAGATCGAGGTACTCGGGGTACACGTCGACCTCGCGGGTCTGCGCCGGGGATGCGCCGACGGCGCGCTCGATCGCGACCATCGCCCGAGCGGCACGTCCCGGTTCGTGGAGCAGGTCGGTCGGGAGTGCCGAGGTGGGGTCCGTCGTCGACCCGCCGGTGGTCGTCGTGGTGCACCCGGCAAGGACCGCCAGGAGCGCGAGCGCCGGGACGAGCACGGTCGCCCGCGCGCATCAGATCGCCGTCCAGCCACCGTCGACGGGCAGGACGGTCCCCGTGACGAACGTGCTCGCATCGGACGCCAGGAAGAGCAGTGCGCCGTCGAGCTCGTGCTCGTCGCCCGCCCGACCCATCGGGGTGCGTTGGCGCACCCACTGCATCGACCGCTCGTCGCCGAACATCGGCTCCTCGGTCATCTCGCTCCGGAACCACCCCGGGGCGATCGCGTTGACGCGCACGCCCTTGCGTGCCCACTGGGCGGAGAGCTCGCGGGTCATGTTCACCAGCCCGCCCTTCGACGCCGCGTACCCGGCATCGGGGATCTGGCCGACGCCCACGAGGCCCATCACGGAGGAGATGTTGACGATCGAGCCGCCGCTCTCCGCCGTGATCATGGCCCGTGCGGCGAGTCGGGCGAGCTCGAAGGGCGCGACGAGGTTCACCTCGAGCACGTAGCGGAAGTCGTCGAGGGCTTGGTCGATCGCCGGTTCGGTGTGCTCGACGCCGGCGTTGTTCACGAGCACGTCGATCCGCCCGAAGCGCGCCAGCGCGGCGTCGACGAGCGTCGCCGCGTCCCCCGGCTTCGACAGGTCGCATTCGACGGCGAGCGGGTCGCGGAGCTCGGCGGCGAGCCGCTCGAGCCGATCGACCCGTCGCGCGGCGAGCACCACGCTCGCCCCCGCGGCATCGAGGACCCGGGCGAAGCGGGCACCGAGCCCCGAGCTCGCGCCGGTCACGATCGCGACGCGGTCGTCGAGGCTGAACGGAAGCAGTGGGTCGAAGGCCGGCACAGTTGGTACGCCCCCGGGGACTCGAACCCCGAACCTAGTGATTAAGAGTCACTTGCTCTAACCAATTGAGCTAGGGGCGCTCAAGGTCCGCATGGTACCAACCGTCGCTCGCGATCCCGGGTGGGAAACGCACTTCCGCGCGGGCGTAGGTTGCGTGCATGGACGTCCTCGTCACCGGGTCGAGCGGGTTCATCGGGTCCGCGCTCCTGCCTGCCCTGGTCGAGGCCGGCCACCGGCCGATCCGGGCGCTGCGCGCATCCACGATCCCGAAGGGCGTCGAGGCGATCGCCTGGGATCCCGACGCCGGGTCGTCTCGACGCTGCGTCCCTCGAGGGCATCGGCGCAGTGGTCCACCTCGCGGGCGCGGGCATCGGCGACAAGCGCTGGGACGACGAGCGCAAGCGACTGATCCTCGAGAGCCGGACGGTCCCCACGCAGCTGCTCGCGCGGACGCTCGCGGGGCTCGCGAAGCCGCCCGCGGTGTTCGTCACGGGTTCCGCGGTCGGGTACTACGGCAACCGCGGCGACGACGAGCTCACCGAGGAGAGCCCACCCGGCGACGACTTCGTCGCGCGGGTCGCGGTGCAGTGGGAAGCCGCCGCGCAACCCGCGGTCGACGCGGGCATCCGCACCGTCCCGATCCGCACCGGCATCGTCCTGGGCCGGCACGGTGGTGTGCTGCAGCGGCTCCTCACGCCGTTCAAGCTCGGCGTCGGCGGGCGCACCGGTTCCGGCAACCAGTGGATGTCGTGGATCACGCTCGACGACGAGATCGCCGCGATCCTCCACGCGATCGGCGCCGAAGGGTTGCGCGGTCCGGCGAACCTCACCGCACCGAACCCGGTGACGAACGGCGAGCTCACCGCGACCCTGGCGAAGGTGCTCCACCGCCCGTCCTTGCTGCCCACGCCGACGCTCCCGCTGAAGGCGATCTACGGGAGCGAGCTCGTCCAACACCTCCTGCTCGAAGGCCAGCGCGTCCTGCCGAAGCAGCTGGAGGCGAGCGGCTTCGCGTTCGCATTCCCGACGATCGAGGTCGCGCTCCGGGCGGTCCTGGATCGTCCGGCCTGAGCCGGTCGGGACCCGACGCGACACGCGCCCCCACCTCTGGGGAGGGAGGGCGCGTGCGTGTGGGGTGACCGAGGGGTTTCGAACCCCCGACCTCCGGGATCACAACCCGGCGCTCTCGCCAGCTGAGCTACGGCCACCATGTGGTCCGGCGGGCCTACGTCCGTCCGGGCAGACAAGGGTACTCGCACGTTGTGTCGCAACAGGATGTGAATGGCAGCTCGCCCGCGCCGGGCATGGCCAAACCCTAAGGTTCGCCGTCGTGGCGGCGGAATCGGGGACGGCGACGATCATCTTCACGGATCTCGTCGGGAGCACCGAGCTCTTCTCCGGTCTGGGGCAGCTCGGCGCCGACGAGCTGCGTCGACGTCACGACACGATCCTGCGGGAGGCGGTCGAGGGTCACGGGGGGCGGGTCGTCAAGCACCTCGGCGACGGGATCCTCGCGACGTTCGGCGGAGCGGCCGAGGCCGTGTCGGCCGCAAGCGCGATCCAGGCGGGAGTCGAGCGGTCGAACCGACGCGCAGCGGAGGCGCACCGCCTCCGCGTGCGCGTCGGCGTGAGCTCCGGTGACGTGTCGTGGGAGGACGGTGACTGCCACGGGACACCGGTCGTGACCGCAAGTCGATTGTGTGACGCCGCCGAGGGCGGCGAGATCCTCTGTGATGACCTCGTGCGTGGGCTCGCGCGTGGCCGCACCGACGTGTCGTTCCGTCTCGTCGGTGAGACCGAGCTGAAGGGGCTTCCCGAACCGGTCACGGTCTACGAGATCCCGTGGGGGAGCGCGACGGCAGAGGAGGCAGCGCCCCTGCCGGGTGCACTGCGCTCGGGGGCGTCGGAGTTTCCGTTCTCGGGGCGCGACGAAGAGCGCGCGGTTCTCGCCGATGCGTGGAAGCGCGCCCAGACCGACGGTGCCGCGGTCGTGCTGGTCGTCGGCGAGCCGGGGATCGGGAAGACGCGCCTCTCGGCCGAGGTCGCGCGTGCCGCACACTCCGAGGGCGCGCTGGTCCTGCTGGGGCGCTGCGACGAGCACGTCCTCGCGACGTATGCACCATGGATCGAGGCCTTGCGGCACCTCGTCAACCATGTCGACGTGTCGGTCCTCGCCGGCAACGTCGAACGGCACGGGGGTGAGATCGCCCGGCTCGTCCCCGAAGGCCTCCGGCGACTGGGAGGCGACGTCCCGGCGCCGATCGACGCCGATCCCGAGACCGAGCGCCTCCTCTTGTTCGATGCCGTCGTGGATCTGTTCGCGACCGCGGCCGACGAGACCCCGGTGGTGTTCGTCTTCGACGACGCCCATTGGGCCGACTCCGCGAGCGTCAACCTGCTCCGGCACCTCGTGCGTCACCTCTCCCCGGACGCGCGGGTGCTCGTCGTCGTCACGTACCGCGACACCGACGTCGATCGGGGTCACGCGCTCGCACCTGCACTCGCCGACCTGCGCCACGCGCCCAATGTCACGCGCGCCGTCCTGCGCGGACTCGACGAGTCGGGGCTGCGCACGATGCTCGAGCTCGTGCGTGGCGACGAGCTGCCGCCGGAAGGCGCGGCGATGATCCGACGGCTGCTCGAGGAGACGGAAGGCAACCCGTTCTTCCTCCAGGAGGTGCTGCGCCATCTCGCCGAGTCCGGCGCGCTGGTGCAAGAGGACGGCGTGTGGGTCGGCACGGTCGCGTGGGACGAGATCGGCCTGCCGGAGGGTGTGCGCGACGTCGTCGGTCGACGCCTGTCCGCACTGCCCGATCGGGCCAACGAGCTGTTGCGGGTGGCGGCGCTCCTGGGGCGTGAGTTCGACACCGACGTGGTGGCCGAGGTCGCAGATCGCCCCGTCGACGAGGTGGTCGACGACCTCGACGCGGTGCTCGCGGCGGCACTCGTCGAGGAGGTCGAGGACCATCCTGGTCGGCTCTCGTTCATCCACGCGCTCGTGCGTCAGACGTTGCTCGAGGAGCTGAGCACGAACCGAAGGGTGCGTCTGCACCGGCGCGCGGCCGAGACGCTCGAGGCGCGGCCGGGAACCGCGGTCGAGCTACTCGCGCATCACTACCTCGAGGCCGCGTCGTTGGGCGTAGCGGACAAGGCGATCCAGTACGCGACCGCGGCCGCGGAAGGGGCGCGCCGGCGCGTCGCCTTCGGCGACGAGGTCGCGCTCCTGGAGCGAGCCCTCGAGGCCAGCGACCTGGCCACCGAGCCCGATCCCGGACTCCGGTCGCACCTGCTCGCGGCGCTCGCGACCGCCGAGCACTTCAACGCGAACCCTGAGCGAGGTCGCGAGCTCGCGCTGGGCGCGGCCGACGCTGCCCGTCGCGCGGGCAGCCCTGCGCTGTTGGCCCGCGCCGGCATCGCGTACCAGGGGCTCGCGACCCAGTTCGCCCGCCCGTCCGACGAGGTGGCCGTCGAGATCATGCGCGAGGGGCTCGCGGGGCTGCCCGGGGACGACGTGGCGCTGCGGGCGCTCGTCACCGCCTTCCTCTCGTACGCGCTGGTCTTCGCCCCCGGTGACGAGGCGCAACGCCTCGCGACCGATGCCGTCGGGCTCGCTCGCGCCGCCGGCGACGACTCGGCACTCGTCCAGGCGCTCCGGGCGCTGGCCTGGACCGAGCGCGCGTCGGTGCCGGTCGAATCCCGAGACGCAACGGTCTCGGAGCTCTTGGAGGTCGCCGAGCGACTCGGAGACCGCTCGCTGATCTCGCTCACACACCTCTTCGTGGGTCGCGTCCGGGTCGATCGTGGCGATCTCGACGATGCCGACGCGGCGTTCGAGGCGTCGTCCGAGATCCCGGGTTTCAGCCTCGAGGGCTGGTCGATCCGCAACTTCCGTGCCGCGCGTCTCGGCGCCGAAGGACACTTCGCCGAGGCAGATGCCATGTCCGACGAGGCGCACGGGATCGCGGGCGATATCGGCGCGAGTGGCGACGCGGTCCTGCACGCGCAGCGCTTCCGCACCGCATACGACCGCGGTGACCTGGATCGGTGCGAGGCCGAGGCGCTCGCCCTCGCGAGCACGCCCTTCGCCTGGCTCGCGCCGTACGAATCGTTGACGGCCGAGGCTTCAGGAGATCTGGATCGCACCCGGGCCGGCTTTCGCCCCTGGTTCGACGAGGTCTTGCCTGCGCTGCCGGTGCACATGGCCTACGTCGGGGTGGTGTACGCCTCTCGGCTCATCCTGCTCCTCGGCGACGCCGACGCGGCCGAGGCGCTCCTTCCGGGCATGCAGCTGCTGTCGGGCGAACTGGCCGGGAGTGAAGTGACCATTCTGGAGGCGTTCGACACGTCCGCCGCTCGCCTGTTGGCGACCCTCGGTCGTCTCGACGAGGCGATCGTCGCGGCCGAGGCCGGTGATGCGTTGCACCGTCGAGCGGGCCTCGATGCCCGGACGGCTGTGAGCTCCTCGGATCTTGGTGCGCTGGTACTCGGGCGCGGCGGGCCCGGTGATCGGGAACGCGGCGAGGAGCTCCTGCGTGCAGGCGCGGCGCTCGCCGAGCGGCTGGGCATGGCGCCGACGCTCGCGCGAGCGAACGCGGCGCTCAGCGGCTGACTGCTGCGTTCGTCGCGGCGCGCCCGGAGGGATTCGAACCCCCGACCAGCGGAATAGAAGCGGGAGTCGAGTCGTCCAGGGGGTACACCCGAGTGCGATGCAGGCGTTGCGCGACAACGGTTCCGCGTGGACGCCCTGGACGTCATGGGCGCAGTGTACCGACGCGACCCGGTGACGAACCGGTGACAAGTTCGGCGTCCGTGGCGGCTCGCTCGGCGGTCTACCGTTCGTCGTGCAACCATCAACGGAGGAGTCGTCGTGAACGAACCGGCGCTCACGACGTCGCAGGTGAACAAGGCCGGGAAGACGCTTCGGTCCTGGGTTCGCGGGAGAGCTCGTCGACGAAGCGAGTCACCGCGCCGCACTCGACGTCCTGCTCCGCTTCCGAGCCGCGCACCAACTCCCGCTGACGAAGGCGACCATGGGACTGCGCTCCATGGTCAACACCGAAGACTGCCGAGTCGAGGTCTCGCAGCGGCTGAAGCGCGAGCCGACGATCCTCGACAAGTTGAAGCGTGAACCAACGCTCACGCTCGCGACGATGCAGGACATCGGGGGATGTCGAGCCGTCCTCGACAGCATCGACGAGGTTCGGCGAGTGCAGCGCAGACTGTCGAAGCGCCGCCCGCCGACCAGGGTCAGCGACTACGTCTCGCAGCCGAGGTCCTCGGGATACCGAGGTGTGCACCTGATCGTTGTCTACGACGAGCGGAGCATCGAAGTCCAGCTCCGCACCCGGGTCATGCACGAATGGGCGATCACGGTCGAGCGACTGAGCGGGCGTCTGGACACCGACCTGAAGAGCGGCATCGGCCCCGCTCCGGTGCTCGAGTTGCTGGAGGCGATCTCTCAGGCGATGGCCCTGGAGGAGCAGGGTGGCGTCGTCGACGCGAACCTGGTCGAGACGCTCGGGCGGCTCCGGGAGGCGGCGCTACCCTTGCTGGGCGGAGGTCCGTCATGACGCAATCGATCCTGCACTTCCTGCTCGTCTTCGATCACGAGCGCGGCACGCTCGTCGAGATGCGCGAGTTCGGCGAAGACGGCGACGCTGCGGTCGCCGCGTACGCCGCCAAGGAGCAGGAGTTCGCGGGCCGTGAGCGGGTCGAGATCGTGCTCGTCGGCTCGGACTCCTTGGACACCGTGCGCCTGACCCACGCGAACTACTTCGACGGCAGCGCCACAGTCTCGAAGTACCTGGCCGGCATCTAACCCCTTCGGAGGGGTCGCCCCGGCAGAGTCAAGGGTGAGCCGCTGACGGCCGATCACATGCTCTGTGCGAGTGCTGGAGCGGGATGTCGAGACGCGTGCCGTTGAAGCCGCGAGCACGTCCGAGGCCACGGGGCCGGAAGCGGCTGCGAGCGTCTGGGGTGGCTGGCGTCGCGCCGGGATCACGGCCGGCGGGCTGACGATCGCTGCGCCGTTCTTCTTCGAGGCCCTCGCTGTCCTTCGATCGAACCATATGGCGCTGATCCGCCGGCTGCCCGACGACGCGTTCTACTACCTCGAGATCGCCGCACGGCTCGGCCGAGGCGAGGGCTTCACGTTCGACGGGATCCACACGACGAACGGATTCCATCCGCTCTGGCAGCTTCTGCTGGTCCCCGTGTCGTGGATGCTCGGCTCCGGAAACGACGCCTCAATTCGGGGCGTCTTCGTCATCGGCCTGCTGTGCTCCCTCGCGGCCGTGCTGCTGTTCGTCCGGCTCGTGTGGCAAATCACCGGCCCGGGTCCTGCGCTCCTCGGCGGGATCGTCGCAACCCAGTTCGCCCTGAGCCGCTGGGTCGACGCGATGGAGGGTCCGGTCGTTCTCCTGATGCTTGCGCTCCTACGCGACCGCCCTCGCCCGCGCCGACCGGACCCGCACCGCCGCGATCGCCCTGGCCGGCGCGGCGTCGGCGCTCCTCGTCCTTGCTCGCCTCGACTTTGCGCTGATGCTCGTCGTCATCGCAGTGGCCATCGGGATTCGTTGGCGGACGCCTCGTCGCTGGGCGTCTTGGGCGGCCGGGTGCGCCGCGGTGGCAGTGCCCGCAGCACTGTGGTGGCTCCTGAGTTGGGGCCACGTCCTGTCGACCAGTGCGACGGTCAAGAACGCAACGCTCGGTCGGACCTACACCGAGCGATTCGGTGGAAGGTTCACCCTCGGATACGCCGACTACCTCGTCGATGTCACGCGCCACTACCTCGGCGAGCTGGCGGTGTGGTCGTCGTTGGGCGATCGGTCCGTGGCTTCGAACGAGCTCGGCGTTCCCGCTGCGATCGCGACGCTGTTGGGTCTCGGCCTGCTCGGTCTCGCCGTTGCCGGATGGATCGCCGCGGGGCGTCGCCGTCTCGTCGAGCGTCGTTCGGAGGACGGCTCGTCACCGTTCAGCGCGACGGCGTGGGCTCTCAGCACGATTCTCGTGATCCTTGTCTGCAAGGCCGCCCTCGACATCGCGACAGCACCGCTCTGGGCCGACAAGTGGTACTCCGCGCCGCAGCAGCTCGCGATCGGGTTCGTGGTCGGCGCCGGCGCCTGGATGGGGGTGCGACTCGTCGCAGGTCGCTCCCGTCCGTTCGCGATTGCCGCGATCGCAATCCTCGCAATCCTCGCGATTCCAGTGAACGCAATCGGGTGGCGCGACGTGTCCGAAGTTCGTCATGCGAGCAGCCTCTGGCAAGACCAGAACGACCTTGCGGCGGACTGGATTCTCAGCGTCGGTCCTCCGGGTCTCTACGGGGCGCGGGATGCAGGGCTGCTCGCCTATCGCCTCGACGGCACACGTGAGGTGGTCAATCTCGATGGGCTCGTCAATGACTACGACTTCGCGGAGCTCGGCGTCGGCGGACGCCTCGCTTCGCAGGCGTATCCGCTCCACCGACGTCGACTACTTCGTCGGGCGCATCTCTCGCGGGGGCCTTCGGGCGTCGCTGCCTTGCGGCCGCGCAATCTGGGCATCACCTGGTCGCGTCCCGTACAACGATTCCTTGAACGGGTACAGCGAAGCTCCGGTCCGGGTGATCGACGTGCCGCGAGTGCCGAACCTGATGCGAGGGAGTGCAAGGTCCGACCGAGTGGAGCAAGCCCGAGAGATCGCAGTCGCTTCGAAACACGTCGGACGTACGAGTCCCACGCCGTCCCACGCAAGAACCCTCCGCATACACCCTTGCAGGTCCCGCCTGACGGCGTGACCTGGCTCGGGCTGGGACTGCAGATCGAGTCCCATGGGACTCGATCTGCGTCGCGTGGGACAACCGGCCGCTGTCCCACGCGCCGGCCTCGAGTCCCATCTGGGACGTCCCACCCGGTTGCGAGTTCCGCCGGAGGCGGGACTCGCAACGGTGTATAGGCGAGGCTCTCGCGTGGGACAACGTGGGAGTTGTTGGCTTGGTCCGTGCGTCGGGTCGCGGCTTACTCCGGGGCTTCGTCGAACAGCGTCGGTTCGATGCGTGAGCGTTTCGCTGCGGAAGTGCACGCGCCCGCGGCCCCCACGCCGCATCGGGGCCGGGTCGGCGAGCATGCCGGCGACTGCCTCGGCAGCTCGGCGGTCCGCCCCGACGATCGCGTGCCCGTAGACGTCGAGCGTCATGCGCACGCTCGCGTGTCCGACGCGCTCGGCCACGTCACGCACGGGGAGGCCCGCTCCGAGGGCCTGGGTCACGTGCCAGTGGCGCAGGTCGTGCAGGCGGCAACGGAGACCGAGGCGACGCGCGAGGCGCCGGAAACGATCCGTGAGGACGTCAGGGCGCAAAGGCTCCGCCGCCGCCGGGTGATCGGAGAGTACGTACGCGTCGTCCTCGAGGCGCAGACCCAGCGCAAGCGCGATCTCCGCCTGCGCGATCCGGTGGGCGCGGAGGAGGCGCATGGTCTCGTCGTCGAGCGCGACCCGCCGGGCGTGGTGCGTCTTGGGCGACTTCACGACGACCCGGCCCGAGAGCGACACGACCGACCGACGGATCACGAAGCTCTCGCCCTCGAGGTCGGACCACCGCAGTCCGCAGAGCTCACCGCGGCGAGCGCCTGTGATCGCGGCGAGCCACACGGCGATGCCGAGGTCCTCGCCGTCGTCACGAGCGGCCGCGAGGATGCGCCGCACCTGCTCCGGGGTCGGCGGATCGATCTCGTGCCGGTGGACCTTCGGTGGGGACGCGAGCGACGCCGGGTTGCGGCTGATCCAGCCCCACCGCTCGGCGTGGACGAGCGACCGGCGCAGGATCGCGTGCACCTGGCGGATCGTCGCCGGCGCGAGGGGAGTGCCGTTCCGTCCGCCCTCGTCCCGGAGGGTCCGGTAGAGCCGATCGAGCATCGCCGGCGTGAGCTTGTCGATCCGCACCGTGCCGATGCGGGGCACGATCTTTCGCTCGGCGCAGCCGCGATACTCGTGCAGCGTCTTGGGTGACAGGTCGGGCCCCGCGTGTTCGAACCAGCGCTCCAGGAGCTCGGCGACGGTGATCCGGGCCTCGCGGTGCTGGCCGCTCCCGACCTCGACGAGCAGTCGAGCCTCGACGTCGTGTGCCTCCTTCGGCGGGCGCTGCTGCCCGGCCTTCCCGCGGACGGTGCGCGTCGCACGTGTCGCTCGTGCCCGGTGATGGGGTCGAGGCCGGCGTAGACGCTGACCAGCCAGCTGTTGCCGCGTCGTCGGATCACGATGCACCGACGGCCCGGTGACAAACCGGTGACAAGTGCTGATCGCGGCGGGTTCGAAACTCAAGGGACGGAACGCAGGTGTTGCTGGTGCTCGTCCAGTCGGCGCGCCCGGAGGGATTCGAACCCCCGACCAGCGGAATAGAAGTCCGGTGCTCTGTCCAGGCTGAGCTACGGGCGCTCGGTGGTGCCCGACGATCGTACCTGTCACTCCGGAACCTGCCGTGTGACTCTGCACCGCGCGCGAGATCGAGCGCGGGTCGACCGCTCTAGAGATCGGGCAGTTGCAGGTCGAGGTTCGCGCCCTCGAGCCCGCCGTCGATCTCGAGCACCTTGCCGGTCACGTAGCTCGAGGCGTCCGATGCGAGGTAGAGGGCGCCGACCGCGATGTCCTCGACCTCGCCGAGGCGGGCGAGGGGGGTGCCCGCGACCATCTCGTTTCGCAGGTCGTCGTTGGTGAGGACCATCTCGAGCGCCGAGGTCGCCACCGAGCCGACGCCGATCGCGTTCACCCGGATGCGCGGTGCGCAGTCGGCGGCCATCAGCCGGGTCATGTGCGCCATCGCCGACTTGGCCGTGCCGTACGCGACGAATCCCCGCTCACGGACCCGCCCCATCACCGAGGAGATGTTGACGATCGAGCCGCCGCCCGTCTCCGGGGTCGGGGTCTCGAGCATGCGCGGGATCGCGGCCTTGCTCAGCGCGAAGGCGGTGGTGACGTTGAAGTGGAACGCCTGCTCGAACATCTTCACCGAGGTGTCGAGCAGCGGGGTCGGCATCGAACCACCCGCGTTGTTCACGACGATGTCGAGCCGCCCGAACTCCGACATCGCGGCGTCGACGAACTGGTCGATCGCGTCGAGGTCGTTCACATCAGCGGGGAACACGAGGGCCCGCCGCCCCAGGGCGCGTACCTGCTCGGCGACGGCCTCGAGCTGCTCCTCGGTCCGGGCCGTGATGGCCACGTCGGCGCCGGCCTCGGCGTACGCGAGGGCGCATCCGGCGCCGATGCCCCGTCCGGCACCGGTGATCACCGCGACACGGTCATCGAGACGAAAGCGATCGATCAGCATGTCGGCGACGCTACCCGGACGTGCCCCGGTCACGCGGTGCCCGGGAGCGCGCGACGATGGCCCGATGGCCGACGCACCTGCCACCGTGCTCGACGCGGTGCACCTGCTCGAGGCCGAGGGCTTCGGCGCTTCCTTCCTCATCCGGGGCGAGGGCCTCCAGTGCGGCGCCTGCGGGAACCTCCACGACGTCTCGACCGCCGAGGTCGTCCGCGTGTACCGCTTCGAGGGACCGAGCGACCCCGACGAGGAGGCAGTCGTGTACGCGATCCGCTGCCCGCTCTGCGCCATGGGCGGGACACTCGTGTCGGCGTTCGGCCCGGGTGCCGACCCCGAGGTCGCGGATCGCCTCGTGATGCTCGACGAGCGCTTCGGGCAGCTCCCGGGCTGACGAGCAGGGCGCGCATGATGGAGGAACCGGTCGCCGACTGCACCCATCTCGACCTGCTCGAGGTCGACGCCGCGCCCGTCGCGGATGGATGTGTCGAGTGCCTGACGATCGGCGCCCGCTGGGTGCACCTCCGGCGCTGCCTCACCTGCGGGCACGTGGGCTGCTGCAACCAGTCGCCCAACAAGCACGCGACTGCCCACTTCCACGAGCTCGCCCATCCGCTCATGCAGTCGTTCGAGCCCCGTGAGGACTGGTACTGGTGCTTCGTCGACGAGGTGTTCTTCGAGGTGCCGGGGGACGCGCCGAGCCCGTCGCACCCGTGAGCGGGCCCGCGCCCTCGGGCGCGCCCGGGCTCCGCACCTCGACCGTCGCGGGCAGGTGGGTGCTCGCGGCCGCCGTCCTCGGGTCTGGCGTCGCGTTCCTCGACAGCACCGTCGTCAACGCGGCGCTGCCGGCGATCGCGGACGACTTCGGCGCCGGCCTTGCGGACCTGCAGTGGGTGCTGACCGGGTACCTGCTGACCCTCGGCGCGCTCATCGTCATCGGAGGCTCGCTCGGCGATCGCTTCGGTCGGCGACGGGTCTTCGAGATCGGGCTGATCGGATTCGCCGGGGCATCGCTCCTCTGCGGCGTCGCGCCCGACGTCGAACTCCTCGTCGCGGCACGCGCCGTGCAGGGCATCGCCGGGGCCCTGGTCGTCCCCGGCAGCCTCGCGATCGTGTCGGCGTCGTTCACGCAGGAGAATCGGGGCCGGGCGATCGGGTGGTGGTCCGGCCTCGCCGGGATCGCGATGGCGGTCGGCCCGTTCCTGGGCGGCTGGCTGATCGACGCCGTGTCGTGGCGTGCCGTCTTCCTCATCAACTTGCCGGTCGTGCTCGTCACGCTGTGGATCTCGCGCCGCCACGTGCCCGAGACACGCGACTCGACGTCGCACGGTCGCATCGATGTCGCCGGTGGTCTCGTCCTCGCGCTCGGTCTCGCAGGCGTCGTGTACGGCCTGATCGAGGGGCCTCCGTCGGCCTGGTCGGCGGGCCCGCTGGCCGCGGCGATCCTCGGCGCCGCGCTCCTGGTCGCGTGGGTCGTCATCGAGGCCCGAGTCGGACTCGCCGATGGTGCCGCTCACCGTGTTCACGTCCAGTCAGTTCAGCGGCGCCAACGCGGTCACGTTCGCGGTCGTACAGCGCGATGGGCGGCGCGACCTTCCTGCTCGTCGTCCACCTCCAGACCGACCTCGGGTACGACGCGCTCGAGGCCGGTGCCGCGCTGCTTCCGGTGACCGTGATCATGCTGGTCTTCTCGGCCCGGATGGGGGCGTTCGCGCAGCGAGTCGGGCCACGCCTGCCGATGACCTTCGGGTCCTTCGGCGTCGCCGCGGGGATGGCGCTGCTCGCGCGGGTCGACCCCGGAACGACGTACTGGGAGTCGGTGTTCCCGGCCGCGATCGTCCTCGGAGCAGGTCTCGCCTCGACCGTCGCGCCACTCACTGCGACCGTGCTCGGCGCGGTCGACGACGATCACGCGGGCATCGCTTCTGCGGTGAACAACGCGGTCGCGCGCATCGCCGGGCTGCTCGCGGTCGCGGTTCTCCCTGCCGCGGCCGGGCTCGCGACCGCGGGCGCGGGCCTCGACCTGATCGACGGCTTTCCCCGGGCGATGCTGATCTGCGCGGGCCTCGCCGTGGTGGGCGGGGTGCTGGCGTTCTTGACGATCCGGCGCGGTGCGATGGTGATCGACGTGCCGCGCGGTGTCGTGGTCGACCCCTGCTGTGAAGCACTCCTCGAGTCCGCCACCGCGCCTCCGACCGCGGCGTGAGTCCGCCGGGGAACGAGGTGGCCGCGGTCGACCTGCTGTGGATCCCGTTGGGCGCCGGCGCGCACGCCGGCGGAGCTCAGCGGCAAGGTGTACGAGGCCGTGCTCGCCACGTGGCAGGGCCGATCGCGCTGCGACCTCTACCACTCGGCGCTCGAGGTCCGCGTGCCCGAAGGTCGGTTCGTGATCGAGCAGACGCCGGTGCCCGACGACGCCGGTGCGCGGCGAGGCGTGGTCGCCGGGGGCGCGGTCGGGACCCGCTGGACGGGCCGCCTCCGGGTCTTCCGCTACGAGATCCGCTGTTGGCGCGACGGCACGATCCCTGATGCCGACGCGGCCGTTGGGCGCCCGATGCGGGTGAGCGACGACGTCGCGTGCGCCCGCCGGGTCCTCGACGTCGTGCCCGCGGTCCCGACTCCCGTCTGGGGCCGCGACGAGCTGCGCACTGGCGAGATGTGGAACTCGAACTCGGTCATCGCCTGGGTCCTCGCGCGAGCGGTGTCGATCCGGCGACGGTGCAGCCACCACCGCGGGGCCGAGCGCCCGGGTGGGACGCCGGACGCATCGTCGCCGAGCGCGGCCCTGAAGTGGAGCGCCCGGATGGAGCGGGTGACGGGGATCGAACCCGCGTCATCAGCTTGGAAGAACGAATCCGTACCCCTCGCTGACCTGCCCGTTTCGCGAAACCGTTGGTCAGCAACGTTCATCTAGTCCCATGGTGTCCATGGAGTGCGTCCTTGTCCACCCCGTTGTGGCACGAATGTGGCACGCCGGGCGTCGACGCTCGAGCGACGTGGCCTGCGGTATCGGAGCGAGCCGCGAGGGACATGATCGGCGCGCGTCGTGGGACACGGCGGCGTGTCCCACGCGATCCGCGGACGGTCCCATGGGACACCGCCACGTGTCCCACGCAGCTGTCCCAGACGCGACCGCGCACCCAGGTGCAAGTGCGTCACTCGTACATGCTCTTGACCTTGACCGGGCTGTTCGGGGGTGGGAGTGGTGCGCGCGGTTGGTCGCGACGGAGTCAGGCGGCCGAACGCGTGTCGAAATGCCGGGTGGCGACCTCGAGGTCGCCGGCGAGCATGGTCGTGAGCAGCTCGTCGAGTCGCTGCGCGACGTCCCACGCCAGCCAGCGGTCGCCACACGAGGGACATTCCTCCATCGGCACGCCGAGCACCACCGCGACCTTCCCGTCGCGCTCGGCGGTCTTGGCTCGGCGCACCGGAACCCGGTCGCCCTCGTCGCAGCGTTGGCATCGCATCAGCGCCTCCTACGGTAGTCGTGGGACCAGCGCTCGGGGTCAGGTTCGTAGATCGTGACGACGCGTTCCTCCGACGACCATCGTCGACCACGACGACGA
Organism: uncultured Acidimicrobiia bacterium; assembly: GCA_963809885.1. Classification (GTDB taxonomy): domain Bacteria; phylum Actinomycetota; class Acidimicrobiia; order IMCC26256; family PALSA-555; genus JALHSW01. Next base: position 564,819 of record CAWELA010000003.1, read on the forward strand.
CGTGGAGCGGTCTGGTCCAATCGACGAGGAGCAGGAGCTCCTTGATCTCCTCGGGCCCCACCACGCGCTCTTCGATGACGTCGGCCGCCCCGAGCGCGATGTCGAACTCGGCGAAGGTGCAGTCGAGGAGTCGGAGCTTGTCGAACGCGTGCTCGCTGATCAGCCGCGGGTGTCGCCAGGTCTTCTTGCGGGGCAGTGCTCCGTCGACTGGCTGATCATGATCACCGGAGTCAGCCATGTCGCGAGGCCCTGCCCGCAGGACGACGTCGAGCGATCGGTGGCTCGAGCAGCGGCAGTTGCACTGGATCGGCGGCGGGTTCCGAGAGGACGCGCTCGATCGCGTCGCTCAATGCGCCTGCGATCGCGATGTCGCGCTCTCGGACGGCGTGCTGGTAGATCAGCGCGGCGCGTGCCGACGCGTGGCCCATGCGTGACATGAGCTCCTTCGTGCTGGCACCGGCCGCGGCGGCGAGCGTGTTCCCGGTGTGCCGCAGATCGTGGAAGTGGAAGTCGTCGAGGCCGACGCGTCGGCGTGCGCGGTACCAAGCCCGCTGCAGCGTCCCTCGTCGCATCGGCTGGTGGCGCGTGCCGGGGAACACCAGCCCGTCCGCTCCTGGTGCCGAGAACCGGGCGAGGTGCGCTTCGAGCTCGGGCACGAGGACCTTGGGGATCGCGACGGTGCGCACTCCGGCGTCGGACTTCGGCGGACCGAGGTGGCGGGTGCCGTCGGCGAGTTCTTGGATCTGCTCGACGACCCGAACGGTTGCGTGCAGCAGGTCGAGGTTCGTACGTCGCAACGCGATCAGCTCGCCGAGCCGGAGCCCGGTGAAGGTCGCGGTGAGCACGAGCACGCGGAACTGCGGCTCGATCGCGTCGGCGAGCGCGTAGACCTGCTCGATCGTCGCGACGGGTCGCTCCGGTGGCCGCTCGGTGCCCGCGCCTTTCAGGATGCACGGGTTGCGCATGAGGATCCCGTCCTCGACTGCGGTACCGAGCATCGTGCGCAGCAGCCGGTACGCCTTCGCGGTCGTCGACGGTCCGCGTGTGCCGGCCGTTGAGGTGGGCGGCGTGCCAGGCCCGGACGCGCGCCGGCGTCAGGTCGACGAGCGCGTGGTCACCGAGGACCGGGAGGATGTGGAGTCGCAGCAGGCCCTCGTAGAGCTCCCTGGAGCGCGGTCGCAGCTGCACCCGCTCGGCGAGCCAGCGGCTCGAGTAGTCGCGCAGCGTGATGCGCCCGGCGACCGGATCGACCCACGTGCCGCGATCGATCGCGACACGCGTCTCCGCGAGGAACACGTCGGCCTCGCGCTTGGTCGCGAAGGTGCGCGGCGCGGCGTGCATCACGCCGTCGACCCGGTAGCGCACCTGGAAGCGACCTGACGGCAAACGGCGGACGCTGCCCCACGGTTGGCGTCGGCGGCTCATCGAGCCGGCTCTGACCGGCTCAGGCCGTGGTCGGCCAGCGGTGATCGAGAGCTCTCCATCGTGCGAGCGGAGACGCCCGGTGGCACGTCGGTGACGTCCGTTGTGGCACGGATGTGGCACGCCGGCCACGCGATGCCCGAAAAACGAGAGCGGGTGACGGGGATCGAACCCGCGTCATCAGCTTGGAAGGCTGAGGCTCTGCCATTGAGCTACACCCGCGTGGAGCCGAGGCTCCCCGTCGGGGAGGGGGGATTTGAACCCCCGACCCCCTGCCCCCAAAGCAGGTGCGCTACCGAGCTGCGCCACTCCCCGAAGCCACCCAGGTTACGGCGCGCGCACGCCGCGGCTCCCAACCGGGGCGTCGGGCTGCGAATCCCATGCGAAGAAGCGGTGAAGTGCCCGGGTATCCTCAACGTTCCCCGTATGTCGAGTCTCACCACCACCGTCGAAACGCTCGAAGACAACAAGGTCCGGCTGAAGATCGCCGTCCCGGCCCAGGAGTTCGAGAAGGCCATCGACGCCGCGTTCCGCAAGCTGGCACGCGAGGTGAAGATGCCGGGGTTCCGTCCCGGCAAGGCGCCCCGCCAGCTCCTCGAGGCCCGACTCGGCTCCGGCGTGGCCCGCGAGCAGGCCCTGCGCGACGCGCTGCCCGAGTACTACGCCGACGCCGTGCAGGCGGAGGACATCGACGTCATCGCGCCGCCCGAGATCGACATCACCGCCGGCGAGGAGGACGGCGACGTCGAGTTCGACGCCGTCGTCGAGGTGCGCCCGGTCGTCGAGGTGTCGGGATACGAGGCACTCACGGTCGAGGTCGCCGAGCCCGGCGGTCGACGACGAGGCGATCGACGCGCAGATCGACGCGCTGCGCGAGCGCTTCGCCGACCTCGAGGACTCATCGAACCCGCTCGACCGACGGCGACTACGCGCAGATCGACATCAAGGGCTCGGTCGACGGCGAGCCGGTCGACGCGCTGAGCGCGACCGACTTCCTCTACGAGGTCGGGTCGGGATCGGTCGTCGAGCAGCTCGATCAGCAGCTGCGCGGCAAGAAGCCCGGCGACATCCTGGAGTTCGACGACGAGCTGCCCGGGGCGCACCCGCCGAGGAGGGTGAGTCCGCGCCGACGCCGGCGTCGTTCCGAGTGCTCGTGAAGGACGCGAAGAAGAAGGTGCTCCCCGACGCCGACGACGAGTGGGCGTCCGAGGTGAGCGAGTTCGACACGATCGAAGAGCTGCGCGGCGACGCGCGCAACCGGCTCGAGCTCTACGCCAAGGTGCAGGCGCAGCTGGCGGTGCGCGACAAGGTGCTCGAGGCCTCGGCCGACCTCGTCGACGATCGACGCCCCGGAGCCGCTCGTCGCGCAGGAGATGGAGCGCCGGCTGCACGACCTCCAGCACCGGCTCGAGCCCCAGGGCATCAACATCGTGCAGTACCTCGAGGCGACCGGGCAGGACCAGGAGGCCTTCGTCGCCGGCTTGCGCGAAGGATGCGCCAAGGCGGTGCAGGCCGACCTCGCGCTGCGGGCCGTCGTCGCCCAGGAGGGCATCGAGGCCAGCGACGAGGAGCTCGACGCGGAGGTCGAACGGCTCGCCGAGCGCTTCGAGGAGAAGCCTGCGAAGGTGCGCACGCGATCTTGAACAGCGGGGCGCGTTGGAGGCGGTACGCTCGGATCTCGCCCGGGGCAAGGCCGTCCAGTACCTGGTCGACCATGCCACGGTCGTGGACGAGGCCGGCAACCCCGTCGACCTCACCCTTCCCAGCGACGACGACAGCCCCGAGCGACACACCCCCGGGCAGCAGCAGCCGAAGCAGCAGAGGAACAGGAGTCCCAGGAGTGAGCGACCCGATCCGCAACTACCTCGTCCCCACCGTCATCGAGCAGACGAACCGCGGTGAGCGCGCGCTTCGACATCTACTCGCGGCTCCTCAAGGAGCGCATCATCTTCCTCGGCACGCCGGTCGACGACGCCGTCGCCAACCTGCTCGTCGCCCAGCTCCTGCACCTCGAGAGCGACGACCCCGAGAAGGACATCTCGATCTACGTGAACTCGCCGGGTGGCGAGATCACCGGGCTGTTCGCGATCTACGACACGATGCAGTTCATCAAGCCCGACATCCAGACGATCTGCGTCGGCCAGGCCGCTTCCGCGGCCGCGGTGATCCTCGCCGCCGGAGCGCCCGGGCAAGCGCTACGCGCTCCCGCACGCGCGGATCCTGATCCACCAGCCCCACGGTGGTGCGCAGGGCCAGGCCGTCGACATCGAGATCCAGGCCAAGGAGATCGTGCGGATGCGCGAGCTCCTCGACAACCTGCTCGCCCACCACACCGGCCAGTCGATCGAGAAGGTGGGCACGGACACCGACCGCGACTTCATCATGAGCGCGCCGGAGGCCAAGGAGTACGGCATCATCGACGAGGTGATCACCAACCGCGAGCTCGCCGCCGTCGCGGTCGCAGCGGGTGTGAGCTAGGTCGCCGGTCCGGATGGCACAGCTCGGGGGGAGGCACCGTGGCCAAGTTCGGTGACGGCGGTGACCTGCTGAAGTGCTCGTTCTGCGGGAAGAGCCAGAAGCAGGTCAAGAAGCTCATCGCGGGCCCGGGCGTCTACATCTGCGACGAGTGCATCGACCTCTGCAACGAGATCATCGAGGAAGAGCTCTCCCAGACGTCCGAGGTCCGCTTCGACGAGCTGCCGAAGCCCCGGGAGATCTTCGAGTACCTGAACGGGTACGTCATCGGGCAGGACAGCTCGAAGAAGGTTCTGTCGGTCGCGGTCTACAACCACTACAAGCGCGTGCAGGCCGGCGCGTACGGAGATCCCGACGTCGAGCTGCAGAAGTCGAACATCATGCTCATCGGGCCGACCGGGTGCGGCAAGACGCTGCTCGCCCAGACGCTGGCGCGGCTGCTCAAGGTCCCGTTCGCGATCGCGGACGCGACGGCGCTCACCGAGGCGGGCTACGTCGGTGAGGACGTCGAGAACATCCTCCTGAAGCTGATCCAGGCCGCGGACTACGACGTCAAGAAGGCCGAGACCGGCATCATCTACATCGACGAGATCGACAAGATCGCCCGCAAGGCCGAGAACCCCTCGATCACGCGTGACGTCTCCGGTGAGGGCGTGCAGCAGGCGCTGCTGAAGATCCTCGAGGGCACGACCGCATCGGTGCCTCCGCAAGGGCGGCCGCAAGCACCCGCACCAGGAGTTCATCCAGATCGACACCACGAACATCCTCTTCATCTGCGGCGGTGCGTTCGCGGGGCTCGACAGCATCATCGAGAGCCGGCGTGGCAACCGCGGGGTCGGCTTCCGCGCCGACCTCCGCCGCGTCGGACGAGAAGGACCTCGGGTCGTTGCTCGGCGGCGTGCTCCCGGAGGACCTCCTGAAGTTCGGGCTCATCCCGGAGTTCGTCGGTCGGCTCCCCGTCATCGGCTCCGTGCACCCGCTCGACAAGGAAGCGCTCGAGCGCATCCTGATCGAGCCGAAGAACGCGCTGCTCAAGCAGTTCCAGAAGTTCTTCCAGTTCGACGACGTCGACCTCGTCTTCACCGACGACGCCCTCGAGGCCGTGGCCGACGAAGCGCTCAAGCGCGGCACCGGCGCACGGGGCCTGCGGGCGATCCTCGAAGAGGTGCTGCTCGACGTGATGTACGACCTGCCGAGCCGCACCGACGTCGCCCGCTGCGTGGTCGACCGTTCGGTCGTGCTCGAGCACATGACGCCGACGATCATCACGGTCGGCGAGCCCGGCCGCCGCTCCGCCTGACGTCTCGTTCGTCGGCGCGCCGGCTGACGCGCGCGCGCCCCTGACACGACGAGGACGGGACGGGCTTCCGTAGACTCGGGCGATGGCGGCGCCCGAGAAGCCGAGCCTCGACGGGCTCGAGGACAAGTGGAGTGCCCGGTGGGAGTCCGCCGGCACGTATCGCTTCGGCGGCACGCGCGATCGCGCCGCGGTGTACTCCATCGACACGCCGCCACCGACGGTCAGTGGGTCGCTGCACGTCGGCCACGTGTTCTCGTACACGCACACCGACGCGATCGCCCGCTACCAGCGCATGTGCGGGCGCGACGTCTTCTATCCCGATGGGGTGGGACGACAACGGTCTCCCGACCGAGCGCCGGGTCCAGAACTACTTCGGCGTCCGCTGCGACCCGAGCCTCCCGTACGACCGCGACTTCGAGCCGCCCGCGGACGTGGCGAAGCAGGCGCTCTCGATCTCGCGTCGGAACTTCGTCGAGCTCTGCGATCGCCTCGTGGCCGAGGACGAGCAGAAGTTCGAGGAGCTGTGGCGACACCTCGGGCTCTCGGTCGACTGGTCGCTCACGTACACGACGGTCGGCGCGACCGCCCAGGCGGTGTCGCAGCGGATGTTCCTGCGGAACCTCGCGCGGGGTGAGGCGTACCAGGCCGAGGCGCCCACGCTGTGGGACATCGACTTCCGCACCGCAGTCGCGCAAGCCGAGCTCGAGGATCGCGAGCTGCCCGGGGCGTACCACAAGGTCGCGTTCGCGAGCACCGACGGGGGCGCGGCGCTCGAGATCGAGACGACACGCCCGGAGCTGATCCCTGCGTGCGTCGCGCTCGTGGCGCATCCCGACGACGAGCGCTACGCACCGCTGTTCGGCTCTGCGGTGCGCACGCCGCTGTTCGGCGTCGAGGTCCCCGTGCTGGCGCACGAGCTCGCCGACCCCGAGAAGGGATCGGGGATCGCGATGATCTGCACGTTCGGCGACCTCACCGATGTCATCTGGTGGCGCGAGCTGCGGCTCCCGACGCGCTCGATCCTCGGCTGGGACGGTCGAATCCAGCCCGACCCGCCCGTCGAGCTCGACGGCCCGGCCGCCGAGGCATGGGCGCGCCTCACCGGGAAGACCGTGAAGCAGGCCCAGCGCGAGATCATCGAGATGCTCAGCGAGTCCGGTGACCTCATCGGCGAGCCGCGGCCGATCACCCACGCGGTGAAGTTCTACGAGAAGGGTGACCGGCCGCTCGAGATCGTGACGACGCGCCAGTGGTACCTCCGCAACGGCGGTCGCGACGTCCCGCTGCGGGAGCGGCTGCTGGAGCGCGGTGCCGAGCTGCAGTGGCACCCCGACTACATGCGGGCGCGCTACGTGTCGTGGGTCGAGGGGTTGAACGGCGACTGGCTGGTCAGCCGGCAGCGGTTCTTCGGAGTCCCGTTCCCCATCTGGTACCGACTCGATGCGAGTGGTGCACCCGAGTACGAGCCGCCGCTGGTCCCCTCGGAGGACCGACTGCCGATCGACCCGACCAGCGACGCGCCGGAGGGCTTCACCGAGGACCAACGCGGCGTGCCCGGTGGCTTCATCGCCGATCCCGACGTCATGGACACCTGGGCAACGTCGTCGCTCACCCCGGAGATCGCGTGCGGCTGGGAGTCGGATGCCGACCGGTTCGCGCGCACCTATCCGATGGACTTGCGGCCGCAGGCTCACGAAATCATCCGCACATGGCTGTTCTCGACGGTCGTGCGCGCCCACCTCGAGTTCGACGAGCTCCCGTGGACGCACACAGCGATCTCGGGCTGGGTGCTCGACCCCGACCGCAAGAAGATGTCGAAGTCGAAGGGCAACGTCGTCACACCGATGAACCTGCTCGAGCAGTACGGCTCCGACGCGGTGCGGTACTGGGCGGCGAGCGGACGACCCGGGACCGACACGGCGTTCGACGAAGGCCAGATGAAGGTCGGCCGTCGGCTGGCGATCAAGCTGCTGAACGCATCCAAGTTCGCGCTCGGGGTCGTCGGGGAAGGCGGCGGGGACGTGGCCGCCGTCGCGGATCCCGCCGCCGTCACCGAGCCGCTCGACCGGGCACTGCTCGCCGACCTCGCTGCGCTCGTCACCGAGGCCACCGCGTCGTTCGACGAGTACGACTACGCGCGCGCGCTCGAGCGTACCGAGCGCTTCTTCTGGGGGTTCTGCGACGACTACGTCGAGCTCGTGAAGCAGCGCGCCTACGGCGACGGCGCTGCAGGCGAGGCCGGCGCGGCGTCGGCTCGCGCTGCGCTGGCGATCGCGCTCCGAAACCTGCTCGCGCTGTTCGCACCCCACCTCCCGTTCGTCACCGAGGAGGTGTGGTCGTGGTGGCAGGACGGTTCGGTGCACCGCTCCCCGTGGCCCGACGTCGCGCCGGTGCAGAGGGGCGCCGGCGATGGCGACGCCCGGGTCTTTGCAGCAGCGGCTGCCGTGCTCGGCGAGGTCCGCAAGGCGAAGACGGGCAACAAGCGATCGCTGAAGACCGTCGTCACCCGGATCGTGGTGTGCGGCGATGCCGAGCTGCTCGCGCGGGTGGATGCAGCCCGGGCCGACATCTGCGAGGCGGCGCGCGCCGAAGTGCTCGAGCTCGTGGCAGGAGCCGAGTTCGCGGTCGACGTCGAGCTGGCCCCGCCGGATGCCTGAACCGATGGACGTCCCGACGAACGCGCCGACGACCGCGGCCGACATGCGCGCCTGGCTCGACGCCCACGTCAACCTCGAGTCGCTCGGTGTCCCGGTCGACGTGCCGCGGCGTGCGAACCACCCCACGCTCGAGCGCATGCAGGCGCTCGCCGCGCTGCTGGGTTCGCCCCAGCTGGAGTACCCGTCGATCCACCTGACCGGGACGAACGGGAAGACCTCGGTCACCCGCCTCGCGACGTCGCTGCTCGTCGCGCAGGGCCTGTCGGTCGGGTCGTACACCTCACCCCACCTCGAGCGCGTCAACGAACGCATCAGCTGGAACGGCGCGGAGATCCCCGAAGTGGATCTCGCCGACCTGCTCGTGCTCGTCGCGGAGATCGAGCCGTACCTGCCGGCGGCGCCGAGCTACTTCGAGATCCTCACCGGCGCCGCGTTCCGGTACTTCGCCGACATCGCGGTCGAGGCCGCGGTCGTCGAGGTGGGCATGGGGGGTGGTTGGGACGCGACCAACGTCGTCGACGCCGCGATCGCGGTCATCACCAACGTCAGCGTCGACCACGTCGAGTACTTCGGCCCGACGCGCGAGGACATCGCGCAGGAGAAAGCCGGGATCGTGAAGCCGGGTGCGACGCTCGTGCTGGGGGAGACCTCGCCCGAGCTCGTGCCGATCTTCGAAGCGCGGGACGCCGCGATCGTGTGGCGGCGCGACCGGGACTTCGGGGTGACCGCGAACGACCTCGCACACGGGGGTCGGCTCGTGAGCATGTTCACACCCGGCGGGTCCTATCCGGAGACATACCTCTCGCTGCATGGCGCACATCAGGCCGACAACGCCTCGGCGGCGCTCGCGGCGGCCGAGGCGTTCCTCGGTCGCGCCCTCGACGCCGACGTCGTCGCCGAGGTGTTCGGCCAGGCGCGCTCGCCCGGTCGCCTCGAAGTCGTCGGTCACCAGCCGTTGGTGCTGCTCGACGGCGCCCACAACGTGGCCGGTGCCGCTGCACTGCGGGCCGCGCTGACCGAGGAGTTCCCGTCCTCGCCCCGGACGCTCGTGATCGGTCTGCTCCGCGAGAAGGACCCGCACGAGATGCTCGAGGCGCTCGGAGCGGGCCACGCGGCGCGCGTGGTCTGCTGCCGGCCACCCAGCGCCCGGGCGCTCCCTCCCGAGGACGTGGCTGCGGCCGCCATCGAGGCCGGGTTGGAGCGGGACCGGGTGGAGGTGGTCGACGACGTTGCCGACGCCGTGGCCCGCGCGGTTGCGCTCACCGATGACGACGAGCAGGTCGTGGTCACGGGTTCCCTCTACGTCGTCGGCGCCGCCCGCGCCGCTCTCGTGTCCGGCTCCTGAGCTGCCCGCCGGCCCCTGACCCCGGGCCCCGAGCCGGGGCCGACCGGACCGCGCCGCTAGGTTGGCCGAGCATGAGCAACCGAACGCCCGGCCACCAGACGCTCGTCCTCTGCAAGCCCGACGCCGTCGAGCGCGGCCTCGTCGGCGAGATCATCGGCCGCCTCGAGGCCAAGCAGCTGCGCCTCGTCGCCGTCGGAGCTCCGCCAGATCGACGCCGAGCTCGCCGGGGCAGCACTACGACGAGCACCGGGACAAGCCGTTCTTCGGCGACCTGGTCGCGTTCATCACCCGCAGCCCACTGGTGGCGATGGTCGTCGAGGGCGGACCGGACACGTGGAAGGTCGTCCGGGGCCTCATGGGCGCCACCAACCCCCGTGAGGCGGCTCCGGGCACCATCCGAGGCGATCTGGCCCTGGAGACCGGAGAGAACCTCGTCCACGGCTCCGACGGTCCCGAGTCGGCCGAGCGCGAGATCGCGACTGTTCTTCCCCGCACTCGGCGCCTGAATGCCGCGGTCGCGGCGCCCGCGGCCTGGCAAACTCCCCGCGCATGGTCAACACCAGCCTCAGAAGACGGCTGGACCGGCACCGCGGGAGGCCATAGCCTTGGCGCCTCGTGGCCCCCAGCCTGCCGACTCCCAGCAGAAGTCCTTCCGTGACCGCGCCCTGGTACTCCAACGTCATCGGCCGCGACATGGCCGTCGACCTCGGGACCGCGAACACGGTCGTGTACGTGCGGGGTCAGGGCATCGTGCTCAACGAGCCGTCGATCGTCGCGGTCAACACGCGAAGCGGCGACATCCTCGCCGTGGGGGCGGAGGCCAAGCGGATGCTCGGGCGCACGCCGTCCCACATCCAGGCGATCCGCCCGCTGAAGGACGGCGTCATCGCCGACTTCGACATCTGCGAGAAGATGCTCCGCTACTTCATCCAGCGGGTGCATCAGCGCAACCGCTGGGCCAAGCCGCGGATGGTCATCTGCATCCCCTCGGGGATCACCGGCGTCGAACGCCGGGCAGTGCAGGAGGCGGCCGAGTACGCAGGCGCCCGCAAGCCCGTCATGGTGATCGAGGAGCCAATGGCGGCCGCGATCGGCGCCGGGCTTCCCATCCACGAGCCGGCAGGGAACATGATCGTCGACATCGGGGGTGGCACCTCCGAGGTCGCCGTCATCTCGATGGGTGGGATCGTCGCGAGCGAGTCGAGCCGGGTCGCCGGCGACGAGTTCGACGAGGCGATCCTCGCGTTCATGAAGCGCGAGTACTCCCTCGCCCTCGGTGAGCGCACCGCCGAAGAGGTCAAGATGAAGCTCGCGAGCGCGTACCCGCTCGAGGAGGAGTTCCACGCCGAGGTGCGTGGACGCGACCTCGTCACCGGGTTGCCGCGCACGATCGTCGTGTCGACGCAGGAGATCCGCGAAGCGATCGAGGAGCCGGTGGCCGCGATCGTCGACGCGGTGAAGGTCACGCTCGACAAGACGCCGCCCGAGCTCGCCGCCGACGTCATGGAGCGGGGGATCGTGCTGGCGGGCGGCGGTTCGATGTTGGTCGGCCTGGAAGCCGCGATCGAAGCCGAGACCGGCATGATGGTCCGCCGAGCCAAGGATCCGCTGTTCTCGGTCGTCCTCGGTTCGGGTCAGTGCCTCGAGCAGTTCGACATGCTCCGCCAGGTGCTGATCAGCGGTCCCGACGACTGACCGGGCGCCCCGAGCGGCCGAGCGTGCCCGGCAAGAATGGGCATGCTGCATCCGGACCGCCGAGCGAGCGCGAGCAGGGAGTAGGAGACGCTCATGGTCGTCTATCGACGCGATGCGCGGCGTCGACCCGTCCTGCTGCTGTTGGTGGCGCTCGCGCTCGTCCTCGTGACGATCGACTCGCGCGGCAACGGCCTCATCGACTCGGTCCGTCGGCTCTCGCGCGACTCGCTCGCGCCGGTGCAGTCGGTGGTCGACTCGGCCTTCTCACCGGTGCGCAACGCCGTCGACGGGATCACAGGCTACGGGGCGGTCAAGGACGAGAACGCGTTGCTCAAGAAGCACATCGCGGATCTCGAAGGCCGGCTGCTCCGACGCCGCGCGGTGGGCTCGCAGGTGAACGAGCTCGGCAAGCTGCTCGATCTCCCGACCATCCAGGATGCGACCGGTGTCGCGGCCCGCATCATCAGCGGGGCCCCGGGAAACTTCGAGCGGACGGTCGTGATCAACAAGGGCAGCTCCAAGGGGGTCGATGTCGGTCAGCCGGTCGTCGCCGGGAACGGCCTCGTCGGCAAGGTCACGCAGGCTTCGACGAACGATTCGACGGTCACCCTCATCGACAGCCCCGGCTTCGGCGTCGGGGTCCGGCTCGAGAACAGCAACGAGCGCGGGATCGCGGAGGGTCGCACGGGTGAGCGCGAGATGCGCCTGAACTTCCTCACCAAGATCCTCGCCGAGTGCGCCGAGAACTCCTCCCCCGACACGTGCATCAGCAAGGGCGAGCTCTTGTTCACCTCCGCGAGCGAAGCAGCCGCGTTCCCACCCGACATCCCGGTGGCGAAGGTCGTGGGGATCACCAAGAAGACGGGGGAGCTCGAGTCGACCATCGCACTGCAGCCGCTCGTCGACCTCAATGACCTCTCCTACGTGAAGGTGCTCCGCTGGCCGGAGCCCAAGGGTGGCTGACCCCCTGCTCGTGGCACCCCGAGGCATCGTGGTCCGCGCATGGTGATCCGTCGGGTCCGTCTCGCGCTCCTCGTCATCACCCTCGTGGTGCTCCAGACGACGGTGTTCACGCACCTGCGCGTCTTCGGCGCGATCCCGGACCTCTGCCTCGTGGCGACCGTGGCGGTGGCATTCGAGGAGGGGCCCCAGACCGGCGCGATCTTCGGGTTCGTCAGCGGCCTGGTGCTCGACCTGTTCCTCGCGTCGCCGCTGGGCCTCTCGGCGCTCGCGAACTCCGTGACGGGGTATTCGGTCGGCATCTTCCAGAGCGGGTTCGTGCGCGAGTCGCGCACGATGCCGATGGTGCTCGGCGGCATCGGCGGGCTCATCGGCGGGACGATCTTCGCGGTCGTCGGCGGGATCGTCGGCGAAGCGGGCTACCTGTCGCTCACCAGCGTCCGGGTCATCATCGTCGCCGCGCTCTACGACGCCGTGGTCGCCCCGCTCGTGTTCCCGTTCGTCCGCTGGGCGAACCACGATCCGGACATGGGCTACTCCCGAAGACGTTGAGCGACCGCGGATGCGGTCGCAGACCACCCGCGTGGGGCGCTCACGGTCGATCTCGTAGCCTCGTGGGGTGCCGTCTCCACCCTCCCAGTCGGGTCGTCCACCGCGCCCCGGCGACGCGGGTCGCGGGGGCCGGCCCCCTCGTCCCCCCGCACCGCCCCAACAGGGTGGTCGTACCGCCGGCCGGGGGTCGGGAGGAGCGGCGATGCGCCCGGGCCGAGCCGGCGCCGCGAAGGGCCCGCAGCTCTCGCGTCGGGGGTTCCTGACCGCGGCCGGTGCCACGCTGGCGGGGGTCGGGCTCATCGCGCTCGGATCCGTTCGGCGGCGGTGGTGGCGCGAGCGACGTCCCGTCGGTGCGGACGATCGCCGGCGCCAGGGTTCCCTCCGACGCCGCGAAGCACAGCTTCGACATCGTGCTGCGCGGCGGCCGGGTCATGGACCCCGAGTCGAAGCTCGACGTCGTCGCGGACGTCGGGGTCGACGGGGGCTCGGTGACCGCGATCGACCCCGACACCCCGCTCTCGGGGAAGCAGGTGATCGACGCGACGGGCCTGGTCGTGGCGCCCGGATTCATCGACATCCTCAGCTACGAGCCGAACGAGTACGGCATCTGGTTCAAGATCGCCGACGGGGTCACCACGAACCTCGGGTTGCACGGTCTGCAGTCGCGCGCGAAGGACTACTTCGACGTCTGGGGCTCCGACACCAAGCGCCCGCCCACCAACTACGGCGGTGCGTTCAGCGACCCGTGGTCCCGCGCCATCGCTCGGCATCGGCGTCGACGACCAGGCGACACCGGAGCAGATCGACGCGCTCGTCAAGATGTGCGACGAAGACCTCCAGGCCGGCTACCTCGCGGTCGACTTCGAGCCCGAGTACACGCCGGGTGTGGCGTACGACGAGATCAAGGCGCTCGCCGAGGTCGCGAAGACCCACGACGTCCCTGCAACGTTCCACGCGCGCTACTCGGACGACGTCGCGCCCGGCACCAACGCCGAGGCGCTGGCGGAGGTGCTGCGGGTCGCGCGCGACACGGGGCGCGGGTCCACGTCGAGCACATCATCAGCACCGGTGGTACGTACACGATGGAGCAGTCGCTCGCGACGCTCGAGGCGGCGCGCAAGGAGGGCGTCGTCGTCACGGCTTGCACCTACCCGTACGACTACTGGGCGACCTACCTCGCGTCCGCCCGGTTCAACGACGGATGGCAGGAGCGCTTCCACATCACGTACCACGACCTGGCCATCGTGGGGACGGGGGAGCGACTCACGCCGACGACCTTCGCGAAGTACCAGGCGAAGAACTCGCTGACCGCCGCGTACGCCATCCCCGAGAGCGGACGTGCGCACGGCGCCTGAAGGCCGACTGGGTGATGCTCGGCAGCGACGCGATCCTCGAACCCGGCGACCACAACCATCCCCGGTCGACGGGGTGCTTCGCACGCGCGATCGGGCGCTACACCCGCGATCTGAAGGTGCTGCCGCTCATGGACGCGCTCGCGAAGGCGACCATCCTCCCGGCGCAGCTGACCGAGAGCGGTGCGCCGCAGATGCGCAAGAAGGGCCGCCTCCAGATCGGCGCCGACGCCGACATCACGGTGTTCGACCCCGCGACGCTCATCGACCGCTCGACGATCGAGGCGCCGGGCGTCGAGTCCGAGGGCGTCCAGTACGTCGTGGTGGACGGCCAGGTGGTCCGCACGCCCGCAGGGGAATCAAACAGGCGTTCGACCGGGGATCGCCATCGTGAGGCGTTAGCCTGTGCGGGCCGATCGGTTGGGGCCGAGCACGCGTCGTGATCCCCTCGGAATCAGCACGGGCGGAACCAGTTCGCTCCGGGCTGCGTTCCGTGAAGGCAGGTCACGCGAAGTTGGGTCACGGATTCCTGGGATGGGCGAGCGGTGACGGAAGGCAACAGCAGGGTCCGCCTCACTGTGCTCGGTGTCGTCATCATGGCGCTGTTCTCGGCGCTGTTCGTGCGCCTGTGGTTCCTCCAGGTCGCGAACTCCCAGAGCTACGCCGCCGAGACCCGGGCGAACCGGATCCGCGTGATCACCGAGCCCGCCGATCCGGGGCCAGATCCTCGACACGCACCGGGAAGATCATCGTCGGGAACAAGCTCGTGGACAGCGTCCAGGTGCGGCGCGGCATCACCGACGCGGAGCGCAAGGCGATGGTCCCACGCCTCGCCATGGTGCTCGGGAAGTCAGAGGCGTTCGTCAACTCGCGGCTCGACAGTGTCCGCTACTCGCCGTACCAGCCGGTCCCGATCGCCAACAGCGTCCCGTACCAGAAGCTCGTCTTCCTGAAGGAGCGGCCCGAGCTGTTCCCGAAGGTCGACGTCGTCCGCCGGAGCATCCGCATCTACCCGGGCGGGGCGGTCGCCCCGCACCTCCTCGGCTACGTGGGCGCGATCAACGCGCAGGAGCAGAAGCTCCACAAGGACGAGGGGTACGGGCCCGAGGACGTCATCGGCAAGGACGGCGTCGAGGCGATGTTCGAGACCGAGCTCCGCGGCACGCCGCGGGTCCGGAAGCTCGAGGTCGACAGTCGTGGTCGCCTCGTCCGCGTGCTGAGCGACACGCCGGCGGTCGCCGGCAACGACGTGCAGCTCACGGTCGACGTCGACGTGCAGAAGGTCGCGCAGGAGTCGCTCGAGCAGGGCATGAGCGGCCGCGGGCCGGATGCGAGACACCGGCAACAAGACGGGGTTCTCGACGTTCAAGGCGACCGGTGGCGCGGCCGTGGTGCTCGACGCGCGCGACGGGTCGGTCGTCGCGCTCGCGTCGGCGCCGACGTTCGACGTCACCAAGTTCACCGACGGCATCCCGGCCGAAGAGTTCAAGACGCTCAACAACCCGAAGAGCAACTACCCGCTGCTCGACCGCGCCCTGCAGGGTCAGTACGCCCCGGGATCCACCTGGAAGCTCTTCACGTCGATCGCCGCGCTCGAGGCGGGCACGACGACGCCCGACGAGGTGATCTACGACCGCGGCTTCGTGCTCTTCGGTGAGAAGGGCAAGGAGCAGGAGTTCAAGAACGCGGGGAAGGAGCCCCACTTCAACGTGACGCTCCCGTCCGCGCTCACGGTGTCGAGCGACGTCTACTTCTACACGCAGGGCTTCCGCCTCTGGTACCTGTTCAACGGACAGAACGGGAAGGCGCCGGACAAGAAGAAGGGTTACGCGATCCAGCGCGTCGCGAAGGAGTTCGGGTTCGGCAAGCCGACTGCGATCGGCCTCGCCAACGAGCAGGTCGGCCGCATCCCCGACCGAGAAGTTCAAGGAGCGCCTGAACAAGGACAACCCGGAGCCGTCGTCGAAGGTCTGGCTCCCGGGTGACAGCGCCGCGCTCGCGGTCGGCCAGGGCGACCTGCTCGTCACCCCGCTCCAGGAGGCGGTCGCCTACGCCGCGTTCGCGAACGGCGGCACGCTCTGGACGCCGCGCCTCGCCGAGAAGATCCTGAACCCCGGTGGTTCGTCGGACCTGCGCGAGCTGCCGTCCCAGAAGTCCGGTGAGGTGAAGATCAAGCCGGAGATCAAGGCCCCGATCCTCGAGGGGCTCATCGGCGCGGCCGCACCGAACGGGAACGGCACCGCCGGCCCGGCGTTCAACGGGCTACCAGGGCGTCCAGGTGGCCGGGAAGACGGGCACGGCCGAGGTTGCTCGGCAAGCAGGACACGTCGGTGTTCGCCGCCATCGTCAACCCGATCCCTACCGATCCGAAGCAGCCGCAGTACGTCGTGATGGTCTTCGTGGAGCAGGGTGGCAACGGTGGTTCGGTCGCCGCGCCGATCACGCGTCGCATCATCGAGGCCCTCAACGGCAACCCCGCACCGCCCGCGGTGAAGGTCGTCCCGAAGCGGGGCGACTGACATGGCGATGACGACCCGATCCCGCACCCGCCGTTCGATGCGCGCGTCGGCGTACGGATCGCCGCGCGCCAAGCGCACGATCCTCGACTCGGAGATGCTGGCGAGCCTCGACTGGATCATGATCGGCGCGGTGCTGGCGCTCGCGGCGATCGGCATGGTGATGATCTACTCGTCGTCGAACGCGAAGATCCCCGACGACCCCTTCTACTTCGTGAAGCGGCAAGGCCTCGCGATCGCGTCTGGCCCTCGTCAATCGGGATCGGGCTGCTCCGCATCGACTACCGGAAGCTGCGCGACTTCTCGCTCATCTTCTATGTGGTCACCTGCGCGCTCCTCTTCTTCGTGCTCACCCCGTTCGGGTCGAGCGCGAAGGGTGCCCAGGCGTGGATCCAGCTCCCGTTCGGCTTCCAGCTCCAGCCGTCGGAGATCGCGAAGTTCACGCTGATCGTCGCGCTCGCCGGCTACGTGAACGAGCACCGCGGCGACATCGACCCGTGGCGACTCACCGTGATCATCGGCGTCGCGCTCGTGCCGCTCGGGTCTCGTCCAGCTCCAGCCCGACCTCGGGACGAACATGGTGCTGCTGTGCATCGTGCTCGGCCTGCTCGCGGTCGCCGGCGTCCGCGGGCGGTACCTGCTCGTGCTCGCGCTGCTCGGCATCACCGGCGTCTACGCGGTCATCAACCTCGGGATCCTGAAGCAGTACCAGGTCGACCGGCTGACCGTCGTGATCGACTCGGGCGACAAGAAGGAAGGCGTCGCGTACAACCAGGACCAATCGGTCAAGACGATCGCGACCGGTGGGGTGCGACGGGCCAGGGGCTCTTCAACGGCCCGCAGACGCGCCTCGGCTTCGTCCCCGAGCAGCAGACCGACTTCATCTTCACCGCGGCCGGTGAGGAGCTCGGCTTCGTCGGCGCGATCGTGATCATGGTGCTGTTCGGCATCGTGCTGTGGCGGACCTGGCGAACAGCCCGGCTCGCGCGCGACTTCTACGGCACGCTGGTGTGCGCGGGTGTCCTTGCCATGTTCACGTTCATGATCTTCGAGAACATGGGCATGACGATGGGCATCATGCCCGTCACCGGGATCCCCTTGCCGTTCATGAGCTACGGAGGGTCCGCGCTCATCACCTGCGTCGCGTCCGTCGCACTGGTGCAGAACGTCTATGCCAACCGGTTCAACTAGCGCGTTCCGCACGAAGCCGGGTTCCGGGCCGGTACCGTCAGGGCATGGTCTTGGAGCTGGCGGTGCTCGATGTTCGGGCCGGGGAGCGGGACGCGTTCGAGGCGGCGTTCGAGGAGGCCAAGGGGATCATCTCGGGGATGCCGGGGTTCCGACATCTGGAGCTGCAGCACTGCCTCGAGGACCCCGGATCGGTACGTGCTGCTCGTCGGCTGGGAGCGCCTCGAGGACCACACCGAAGGGTTCCGCGGCTCGCCGGAGTACGAGCGCTGGAAGGCGCTGCTGCACCACTTCTACGACCCGTTCCCGACGGTCGAGCACTACGAACCGGTGATCCGCGTGGACAGGGGGGATTCCCGGGATCTCCGGTAGGATGGCCCCGACATGACCACCGACCTCTGGCCGAGGATCGAACCTCTGTTGGGCCGGGTCGAGAAGCCCGCTCGCTACATCGGCATGGAGCGGGGCAGCGTCTCCCCGCAGCACCGGCCCGACCAGGTCTCCTGGCTCCTCATCTACCCAGACACCTACGAGATCGGCCTCCCCAACCAGGGGCTGCAGATCCTCTACGAGATCCTCAACGAGCGTGAGGATGCCGCGGCCGAGCGCGCCTACGCGCCCTGGGTCGATCTCGAGGCGGAGATGCGGGCGAACGGCGTCCCGCTCTTCTCGGTCGACACCCACCGGCCGGCCGGATCGTTCGACGTGCTGGCGTTCAACCTCTCCGCCGAGCTCGTCTTCACCAACGTCCTGAACTGCATCGACCTCGCGGGCGCCACGGTGCGCGCCGAGGACCGCCGTGACCGAGGACCCGCTCGTCATCTGCGGTGGGCACTGCGCCTTCAACCCCGAGCCGCTCGCCGACTTCGTCGACGCGTTCGTCATCGGGGACGGCGAGGAGGTCGTGAGCGAGATCAACGAGGTGCTCGCGGCCTGGAAGCGCTCGGGAAAGACCAACCGTGAAGGCGTGCTGCGCGAGCTCGCGTCGGTGCCGGGCGTCTACGTCCCGTCGATGTACGACGTCGACTACGACGGTCCGTTCCTCGCCGAGGTCCGTCCGCGGTACGCCGACGTGCCGGCGGCGGTCGAGAAGCGCACCGTCGCCGATCTCGCCGAGTGGCCGTACCCGAAGCAGCAGCTCGTCCCGCTGATCGAGGTCGTGCACGACCGGCTCAACGTCGAGGTCTTCCGCGGCTGCACCCGCGGGTGTCGGTTCTGCCAGGCCGGGATGATCACCCGGCCCGTGCGAGAGCGCCCCGAGGAGCAGGTGCGCATGATGGTGCGCGACGGGCTCCGGCGCACCGGCTACGACGAGGTCGCGCTCACCTCGCTGTCGACCGCCGACTTCTCCGGGATCGAGGGAGTGGTCTCCGGCCTCGTCAACGATCAGGAGGGCACCGGCGGTGTCGGCCTCTCGCTGCCGTCGCTGCGCGTCGACGCGTTCACGGTCGGCATCGCGAGCCAGATCCAGAAGGTGCGCCGCACCGGGCTCGACGTTCGCGCCCGAGGCAGGGACCTGGCGGATGCGCAAGGTGATCAACAAGCTGATCACCGAGGAGGACCTCTACGCGGCGGCCGACGCGGCGTACTCGAGCGGTTGGCGCCGGGTGAAGCTCTACTTCCTCACCGGCCTGCCCACCGAGTCCGACGAGGACACGCTCGGCATCGCCGAGCTCGCGAAGAACGTCGTCGCGATCGGCCGCAAGCACACGAAGGGCGCGAGCGCGACCGCTTCGGTCGGCGGCTTCGTGCCGAAGCCGCACACGCCGTTCCAGTGGTTCGGCCAGAACTCGGTCGAGGAGCTGCGCCGCAAGGTCAACCTGCTCCGCGACGCGACGCGCCGCAGCGGCGTGTCCCTGAAGTGGCACGACGCGGAGGCGTCGTTCGCCGAGGGCATCGCGAGCCGTGGAGACCGCCGCATCGGTCGGGTCATCGAGCGGGTGTGGCGTGCGGGCGGGTCGTTCCAGGAATGGAGCGAGCGCTTCGATCTCGGTCGGTGGACCGACGCGATGGCTGCCGAGGGGCTCGACGCGGACTGGTACGTCACCCGGCACCGCACCGAGCACGAGGTGCTGCCGTGGGACCACGTCACCGCCGGTCTCCACAAGGACTTCCTCTGGCAGGAGTGGCGCGCCGCGCTGCACGAGCACGGCCTCCCCGACTGCCGGTGGACGCCCTGCTACGACTGCGGGGTGTGCACCGGTCAGGCGCTCGAGCACGTGGTGGCGTCGAGCGTCGTGCCCGCGGGCGGGAGTCAGGGCACCGGGCAGGACCTCGACCGCGGCGACGCCGTTCCCGTGGACTTCCTCGGGGTCCGATCGGCAGCGGGCCCGGGAGCGTCCGGTGCGCGGTGACGTCGGGTTCCCCGTGCGCCTGCGGTTCTCGAAGCGCGGCAAGGTCCGCTTCGTGGGTCACCGCGACCTCGCCCGGGCGTTCGAACGGTCGTTCCGCATCGGGGCGCTGCCGCTCTCGTTCTCGCTCGGGCTTCTCGCCCCGACCCAAGGTGAGCCTCGGGCTCGCGCTCGGCGTCGGGCACGAGAGCGACGGCGAGTACCTCGACCTCGAGCTCGTCGAACCGGTCGATGTCGACGCGCTCCCGGCGATGCTCACCGAGACGTTGCCGGTCGGTGTCGAGGTGCAGGGCGCCGCGGCGCTCGCACCCCGTGCTCCGGCGCTCCAGGAGGCGATCACGAGCCTCGAGTACGACCTCCGCCCGGCCGGCCTCTCGAGTGCGGCGCTCCACGCCGTCGTCGAGCGGGCGAACGTGGCCGCGAGCCTGCCCATCGAGACGACGCGCAAGGGCCGACCCGTCGTCGAAGACCTCAGGCCCGGACTCCGACGCATCGACCTGCACGACGACGTCGTGCAGGTCGAGGTGGCGACGCAACCTCGGGGCATCCGCCCCGCCGAGCTGATCGGGGCGCTGCGTGGGCTCGCAGACGCCGAGGTCGGTCCCGGCGAGGACCGTGTGCTCCGCACCCATCAATGGATCGAGCGCGACGGCGTGCGGCAGGAGCCGCTGGAAGCCGATCGCGCCGCGCACGCTGTCCGACGACGCGTGCGCACCGAGCAAAGGACTCATCGATGCCCGACGAGACGACGACCGGGGCGGCGGCGACCGAGCCGACGCCCCCCACGATCGAGAAGACGATCGAGGACGATCGAAGGACGGAGAAGACGACGCCGCGCTCGAACGCCGCATCGCCTGACGCACCGCCCGAGACGCATCGCCCGAGGGTGGCGAAGCGGCGTACCGGCGACCGAGCCGGCGGTGAACCCGCGCTCGGTCCCGACGGGCAGCCCCGTCGGCGTCGTCGGGGCTCCCGCGGCGGCCGCAACCGCACGAAGCCGGCCGGTCCCGGTGGTGCCAACGGCGGCGGCAGCGGCGCTGGTGACGGGTGGCGACGGCCGGCGAGCGAGCCGGGCCGCGCGCCCGGCCGGTGGCCGAGCGGCCGGTGCTCGCCGCGCACGGAGCACGGGCAGACCGACGAGCCCGGCGACTGGCGCAGCGCGGAGGCCGATCGCGGCCTGACGAGCGACGACGTCGCCGCCGAGGCCCGCGAGGACGCCGGCCTCGCGCCGGGGACGAGCGCCGACGAACCGCGACACGCCGGCGGAAGCCGAAGATCGGTGACTCGCGCCCGGCTCCGCCCAGCGCCGATGGCGCCGTCGGGCGGAGGATCGGGTGGCGACGGGGCGCGCGCTGGCACCCCCCGACGCCGACGGCGCGGGGGTCGCGGGCGTGGTCGGTGGTCGCTCGGGTGGTGGTGAACGGCGGTGGCCAGCCGCAGACGCACGGCGGCGGCGGCGGTCGAGGGGGAGCAGCCCGCGGTGCGCGCGACGACGTCGTGCGAGCCGACCTCGGTGTCGGTGAGGACGTCCCGATCGAGGACCTCGACGAGGAGACGCTCGCCCGTCGGCGCGGTCGCACCCGCAAGGGACGTCCCGCCGGTCGCTACATGATGTGCGTGCACGTCCGCCCCGACGGCAACGTGCACACCGCGCTGCTCGAGGGCCGAGTGCTCATCGAGCACTCGGTCAGCACCGCGCAGGACCAGGACATCTCGATCGACGGCAACATCTACCTCGGTCGGGTGCAGAACGTGCTGCCCGGCATGGAGGCGGCGTTCGTCGACATCAGCACGCCGAAGAACGGGGTGCTGTACCGCGGCGACGTCACCTGGGACAAGGACCAGATCGAAGGCGATGCACCGAAGATCGAGCGGATGCTCAAGAACGGCCAGAACGTCATGGTCCAGGTCACCAAGAACCCGATCGGCGCGAAGGGCGCCCGACTCACCCAGGAGGTCAGCCTCGCGGGCCGCTTCGTCGTGATGGTGCCGGGGCAGCCTGCGACCTACGGGATCTCCAAGCGCCTCCCCGACGACGAGCGCAAGCGGCTCCGCCGGATCCTCGAGGGGCTCCGACCGCCGGACGCCGGGCTCATCGTCCGCACCGCCGCCGAGGGTGCGACCGCCGACGAGCTCGAGCGGGACATGCGCCGGCTGCGCCAGCAGTGGGAGCAGATCTCGGACCTGGCCGGCCGTTCGAAGCAGGCCCGGCTGCTCTACCAGGAGCCGTCGCTGGTGCTCCGGCTGCTCCGCGAGGAGTTCACCAAGGAGTACCGCGGCGTCGTCATCGACGACCGCGCGCTCTTCGAAGAGGTCAAGGCGTACGTCGGGGCCGTGACGCCCGAGCTCGCGGAGCGGATCGAGTTCTACGACGAGGAGGCCGAGGGCCTGCCCGTCTTCGAGCGGCACCACGTCCAGGAGCAGCTCATGAAGGCGCTGGACCGCAAGGTGTGGCTGCCGTCCGGGGGCTCGCTCATCATCGAGCGCACCGAGGCGCTGACGGTGATCGACGTGAACACCGGCAAGAACGTCGGGAAGTCGAACCTGGAGGAGACGGTCTTCCGGAACAACCTGGAGGCGGCCGACGAGGTGGCCCGCCAGCTGCGGCTCCGGGACATCGGCGGGATCATCGTCATCGACTTCATCGACATGGAGATCCGGGGCAACCGGGACAAGGTGGCCAAGGCCCTGCGGGACGCCCTGGCCCGGGACAAGACCCGCACCCAGGTCTTCGAGATCTCCGAGCTGGGCCTGGTCGAGATGACCCGGAAGCGGGTCTCGGAAGGCCTCGTGGAGTCGGTGAGCGAGATCTGCTCGCACTGCGAGGGCCGGGGCTACCTCCTCGACGAGACCTTGCTGGAAGAGCTGCGGTAGGATCGTCGTTCCCCCAGAACAGGTTGGCGAGGCAAGTCGCGCATGTACGCAGTGATCCGCACCGGCGGCAAGCAATACAAGGTCGAGACCGGCCAGCAGCTCGAGGTCGAGAAGCTGTCGGTCAAGGGCGCGCCCGCCGATGCCGGCGCCGTGGTGGACCTCGCCCCGGTCCTGCTCGTCGACGGCGAGAAGGTCCTGGCGACCCCGTCGCAGCTCGGCAGCGCCAGCGTGAAGGCCAAGGTCGTCGGTGACACCAAGGGCAAGAAGATCCGTGGGTTCGTCTACAAGAACAAGTCGAACCAGCGGAAGCGCTGGGGACACCGCCAGCACTACTCCCTCATCGAGATCACCGAGATCTCGCCCGGTTAAGGGCCAGGACGTTCAGGAGCACTCATGTCGAAGAAGAAGGGCGCCGCGTCCTCCCGCAACGGCCGCGACTCCGCCGCGCAGCGGCTCGGCGTGAAGGTCCACTCCGGCACGACCGTCACCGCCGGCTCGATCATCGTGCGGCAGCGGGGCACCAAGTTCCACCCGGGTGAGAACGTCGGGCGGGGCGGCGACGACACGCTGTTCGCCACCGCCGACGGCATGGTCCAGTTCGGCAAGCGCCGCGGCCGCCGTCTCGTCGACGTGACACCCCTCGAGACCACCTCCTAGGCGCTCCTCCGACCCCGCTCCTCGCACTTCATCGAATCCGCTCCGTTCGTCGCGGATTGTCGTCGTCGGAGTGCGCCGATCCTCCGTAACCTGAACCCGTGGGCCAGTCCGGGTTCGTCGACGAGGTGCAGGTCAACCTCCGTGGTGGTGACGGCGGTGCCGGCGCGGTCGCGTTCCGGCGCGAGGCCCACGTCCCCAAGGGCGGCCCCGACGGTGGCGACGGTGGCTCCGGAGGCGACGTCGTGCTCCGGGCCGACCGCAACACCTCGTCGCTGCTCGCGTTCCGCGATCATCCCCACCGCCGCGCCCGCTCGGGCACGCACGGCTCCGGGCAGAAGCGGCATGGAGC
Organism: uncultured Acidimicrobiia bacterium; assembly: GCA_963809885.1. Taxonomy (GTDB): domain Bacteria; phylum Actinomycetota; class Acidimicrobiia; order IMCC26256; family PALSA-555; genus JALHSW01. The sequence continues at coordinate 588,512 of CAWELA010000003.1, forward strand.
GCGCGGCGACGATCTGGTCGTGAGCGTCCCGGAAGGCACCGTCGTCCGAACCCGCGACGGTGACGTCCTCGCCGACCTCGTCACCCACGGTGACACCTACGTCGCGGCGCGGGGCGGTCAGGGCGGGAAGGGCAACGCCCGCTTCCTCTCGAACGTCCGCCGAGCTCCGAGCTTCGCCGAGCAGGGCGAGTACGGCGAGGAGCATTGGCTCCGCCTCGAGGTGAAGCTCCTCGCGGACGCTGCGCTCGTCGGCTTCCCCAACGCGGGGAAGTCCACCCTCATCTCGGTCGTCAGCGCCGCGAAGCCGAAGATCGCCGCCTACCCGTTCACCACCCTCGAGCCGCACCTCGGGGTGGTCCGCTTCGGCGAGCACGAGTTCGTGATCGCCGACATCCCGGGCCTCATCGAAGGCGCGGCGGAAGGGCGCGGCCTCGGGCACCAGTTCCTTCGCCACGTCGAGCGCGCCCGCGTCCTCGTGCTGCTCATCGACCTCGCGAGCGTCGAGGAGCTGAGCCCGGCCGAGCAGGAGCGCATCCTGCTGGAGGAGCTCGGGCAGTACCGGCCGGAGCTGCTCGACCGTCCGCGCCTGGTCGTCGGGACGAAGTCCGATGTCGCGACCGTCGAGTTCGGCGGGCCGACGCTCTCGGCGGTCACCCGGGAAGGCCTGGATCGCTTCCTCGGGAGCCTCGCGACCCTGATCGAGGGCGCACGGGCCGCCGAGCCCGAGACCGAGGGCTTCGTCGTGCTCCGACCCCAGGAGACGGGCTTCTCGATCATCCGCGACGACGACGGCGCGTACCGCGTGACCGGCAGGGTGGCCGAGCGCGTCGTGGCCATGGCCGACCTCACGAACCTCGAGGCGCTCGCCTACGTCCACGAGCGCTTCCGCCGCATGGGGGTCGAGCGGGCCCTCGAACGCGCCGGCGCCCACGAGGGCGACACCGTCCGCATCGGGACGGTCGAGCTCGAGTACGTGGAGGGCTTCGGGTGACCCCGGGCGGACGCACGATCGCGGTCGTCAAGGTCGGGACGTCGTCGATCACACAGCCGAGCGGTGCATTCGACGACGAACGCCTGGAGAAGCTGTGCGCCGAGATCGCGGCGGTGCGCGCCGACGGGCACGAAGTGGTGGTCGTGTTGTCGGGCGCGATCGCCGCGGGGCTCCCCGTGCTGGGGCTCACCGGCCGGCCGTCGGACATCGGGACGCTCCAGGCTGCATCGGCCGTCGGGCAGCCGCGCCTGATGGAGCGCACGGGCGCGATCCTCGGCGGGCACGGCCTCGTCGCGGGCCAGGTCCTGCTCACCCCGCACGACTTCGGGCACCGCTCCCAGTACCTCCATGCCCGCGAGACCCTTCGTCGCCTGCTCGATCTCGGCGTGGTCCCGATCGTGAACGAGAACGACACGGTCGCCGACGACGAGATCCGGTACGGCGACAACGACCGTCTCGGGGCGCTCGTCTCCCACCTGGTCGGGGCCGACGTGCTGGTGCTGCTCACCGACACCGAAGGCCTCTACACGGCCGATCCGCGTCTGGATGCCGGCGCGTCGCTCATCGAGGAGATCGTCGAGGTCGACGATGCACTCGAGGCGGTCGCGGGTGGTACCGGCAGCGAGCGGGGGAGCGGCGGCATGGCGAGCAAGCTCGCCGCGGCGAAGATCGCGGCGTGGTCCGGGGTGCGCGTCGTGATCGCAGCCGCCGACGCGCCGGGAGTCGTACGCGACGCGGTGGCGGGTCGCACCGTCGGCACCTCGGTGCGGGCGCGCGACGAGCGGCTCCCGTCTCGAAAGCTCTGGATCGCGTTCGGTCTCGGCGCGTCGGGCCGGATCGTGGTCGACTCCGGGGCCCGCCGCGCGTTGACGGGCGAGGGGCGCTCGCTGCTGGCCGCCGGTGTCCGGGGGGTCGAGGGGGGCTTCGACGTCGACGACGCGGTCGAGGTCGTGACCGACGACGGCGTCGCGTTCGCGAAGGGGTTGGTGCGCTACGCGTCGAGCGACCTCCGGGCCGTCGCCGGGCGCCAGACCTCCGAGCTCCCCGAGGGCGCGCCCCACGAGGTCATCCACCGGGACGACCTCGTCGTGCTGCCCTGAGTGCGTCCCGAGCAGCCCGGATCCACCCCTTGCGTCGGAGCGTGACGTCGGACACACTTTCTTCCTCGGCGACGTCGGTCGACGGGGGGAGGGTCATCCGTTCTTCGGGGGCCCGACACGGCCGACTCGTCACGGGAGGGTGCGAGGCCAGCGCCGGCGGTTCGTCCGCAACGGCGCGGCCTCGCCCCCACCCGAACTCACCTGGTCCGCGCGCCTCCCGACGGGGTCCGTACACCCAATCCCCAGAAGGCCCGGAGCGGTCAGGGCGTACACTCGCTCGCATGTCGACGGACACCCAGGAGCTCGGGCGGCGCGCCCGCGACGCTTCCCGTGCGTTGGCCACCGCCTCGACCGCCGCGAAGGACGACGCGTTGTTCGCGGCCGCCGACCTCCTGGTCGACCGCACGGCCGAGCTGCTGGAGGCGAACGGCGTCGACGTCGAGGCTGCCCATGCCGAGGGCATGGAAGCCGCGCCCCTGGACCGGCTCCGCCTCACGAGTGCCCGAATCGAGGGCATGGCCGCCGGCCTGCGGCAGGTCGCCGGCCTGGCCGACCCGGTCGGCGAGGTCCTCGACGGCGTCCGGCGCCCGAACGGGCTCGAGATCCAGCGGGTGCGGGTCCCGCTGGGCGTCGTCGCGGTGATCTACGAGAACCGCCCGAACGTCACCAGCGATGCGGCCGGGATCTGCCTCAAGTCGGGCAACGCGGCGCTGCTGCGCGGTTCCTCGACCGCGCTGCGCTCGAACCAGGCGATCGCCGCGATCCTGCGTGACGGTGTCGCCAAGGTCGGGCTGCCGGCCGACGCAGTGCTGCTCGTCGAGGACACGTCGCACGAGACCGCCGTCGAGTTCATGCAGCTCGACGAGTACGTCGACTGCCTCATCCCCCGCGGTGGACCGTCCCTGATCCGCAGCATCCGCGAGAACGCGACGGTGCCGGTCATCATCGACGGCGACGGAAACTGCCACGTGTACGTCGACGCCGCCGCCGATCTCGAAGAGGCGCTCGACATCGTCGTGAGCTCCAAGACGAGTCGCCCGGGCGTCTGCAACGCGGCCGAGTCGCTCGTGGTCCACGACGCGATCGCCGACGCGTTCCTCCCGAGGGTGGGACAGGCGCTCGTCGACGCAGGGGTCGAGCTCGTCGGTGACGACGGCGCCCGGGCCCGGTTCCCGATGGGTGCGGCCACCGACGACGACTTCGCCCGCGAGTTCCTCGCCCTGAAGATGAGCGTCGCGATGGTCCCGTCGCTCGACGACGCGATCGCCCACGTCAACCGCTTCGGGAGCGGCCACACCGAGGCCATCGTGACCCGCGACCTCGACGCGGCTCGCACGTTCACCCGGGAGGTCGACGCCGCGGTCGTCATCGTCAACGCGTCGACGAGGTTCACTGACGGCGAACGCTTCGGGTTCGGCGCCGAGATCGGCATCTCGACCCAGAAGCTCCACGCGCGTGGCCCGATGGGCCTGCGCGAGCTCACCACTTACAAGTACCTCGTGTGGGGCGACGGCCAAGTCGTCTCGTAGACCGGAAGCAGGCACCCCCGTGGCAGAACGGTTCGCATCGGTCGGCGAGGTCGTCGACCGTCTCCGCAGCGTCGACTACCTCGCCGACGCCAACATCGCCGGCGTCGTCTACCTCGCCGACAAGCTCGAGAAGCCGGTCCTCGTCGAGGGTCCCGCGGGCGTCGGGAAGACGGAGCTCGCGAAGGCGATCGCGCTCGTGACCGGCTCCCGACTCATCCGGCTCCAGTGTTACGAGGGGCTCGACGAGGCCAAGGCGCTCTACGAGTGGAACTACAAGAAGCAGCTGCTGCGGATCCAGGCCGACCGTGAGCACGAGTCGGACTGGGCCGAGGTCGAGTCCGACATCTTCTCGGAGCAGTTCCTCCTCACCCGGCCGTTGCTCGAGGCGATCCGCTCCGAGGAGCCCGTGGTGCTGCTCATCGACGAGGTCGACCGCGTGGAGATCGAGACCGAGGCGCTGCTCCTCGAGGTCCTGTCGGACTTCCAGGTCTCGATCCCCGAGCTCGGCACGATCAAGGGGACGCAACGTCCGATCGTGATCCTGACCTCGAACAACACCCGCGAGCTCTCCGAGGCGTTGAAGCGTCGCTGCCTCTACCTGCACGTCGACTACCCGGACCTCGGCCGGGAGAAGGACATCGTCCGGGTTCGCGTCCCCGAGATCGACGACGAGCTCGCCGAGCAGGTCTCCCGGGTCGTCCGCTCGATCCGTGAGCTCGACCTGAAGAAGGCGCCGTCGATCTCCGAGACGATCGACTGGGCCCGCACGCTGCTGTTCCTGGGCCGCGACGAGGTGTCGCCGGAGGTGATCGGCGAGACGCTCCACGTGCTCCTGAAGTACCAGTCCGACATCGTGAAGGCACGCAAGGAGCTGGTCCCCGAGGACCCGCCGAACGGCGGCGTCAAGGGAGTCACGGCGAAGAGCAAGGCCTAGGAGCCCGGGGTGCTCGACGTCCTGCAGGGGTTCGTCCACGAGCTCCGGGCGGCCGGTCTGCCCGTCTCGATGACCGAGAACCTCGACGCGATGCGCGCGGTCGAGCACGTCGACATCGCGGACCGCGACGTGTTCAAGGCCGTGCTCGGCGCGACGCTCGTCAAGCACCACAACCACTGGGGCGCGTTCGAGACGGTCTTCGACGTGTACTTCTCGCTGTGGTCCCCGGGCGTCGACAGTGACGAGGGGGGCGAGCTCGACGACGCGTGGCAGGCGATGCTCGCCGACGCGGCGGCGCGGGTGCCGGTGGGGAGATGAGTCCTGAGGAGCTCGCCCAGATGCTCCTCGACGCGCTGATGTCCATGGATCGCGACGCGTTGCGCCAGCTCGCGGCGAACGCGGTGACGATGTTCGCGGGGATGGAGCCCGGTCGCCCCGTGGGGGGCACCTACTACCTCTACCGCACGCTGCGGCAGCTCGACCTCGACGACCTCGGCGCCCGGATGATGGGCCGGGCGCGTGAGCAGGGTCCCATCGGCGACGACCTCGGTGAGCGCCTGCAGCAGGAGGAGTTCGACAGCCGCCTCAAGGAGCTCAAGGAGCTCGTCGAGGCGGAGATCCGGCGGCGCCTCGTCGCCGACCGTGGCGTCGAGGCGATGGCACGCACGCTGCGCAAGCCGCTGCCCGAGGACGTCGACTTCATGCACGCATCGCGCGACGAGATGATCGCCCTCCAGCGGGCGATCTACCCGCTGACGCGTGCGCTCGCGGCGCGGCTCGCGCAGCGACGCAAGCGTCGTCACCGTGGCCAGCTCGACTTCCGCAAGACCGTGCGTGCGTCGCTGTCCTACGGCGGCGTGCCGGCCGAGCCGAAGTTCCGGAACCCGCATCCGTCGAAGCCCGAGATCATGGTCGTCGCCGACATCTCGGGGTCGGTCGCGAGCTTCGCCCGCTTCACGCTGCAGTTCGTCTACGCGATGGCGAGTCAGTTCTCGAAGGTCCGTTCGTGGGTGTTCATCGACGGGATCGACGAGATCACCCGCTTCTTCCAGGAGTCCGACGACGTGCTCGAGGCGGTGCACCGCGTCAACACCGAGGCCGACGTCGTGTGGGTCGACGGGCACTCCGACTACGGCCATGCGCTCGAGGTGTTCCACGACCGGCACCTCAACGAGATCACCCCGAAGACGTCGGTCATCCTGCTCGGCGACGCGCGCAACAACTACCACGCGCCCCAGGCCTGGGTCGTCGACGCGATCCGCAAGCGTGGGAAGCACGTCTACTGGCTGAACCCCGAGCCACGCGGGTACTGGGACACCGGTGACTCGGTGATCTCCGAGTACGCCCCGTACTGCGACGGCATCTACGAGTGCCGCAACCTGCGCCATCTCGAGCAGTTCGTCACCACCATCGCCGAAGGCTGAGCCCGCGAGCCCGACCGTTCGTCCCTACGATGCGCCCGTGGAATGCGGCGCGTGCGGGCACGAGAACCGAGAGGGCGCGCGGTTCTGTGACTCGTGCGGCGGGAGCCTCCTCGCCGCCGAGACGGCGCACCCGACCCCTGACCGTCTCGGGAGCGGCCGGTACCGGGTGGAGCGTCTGCTCGGCGAGGGAACCCGCAAGCGCGTGTACCTGGCGCACGACGAGCGCCTCGATCGGGATGTCGCGGTCGCCGTCATCAAGACCGAGGGGCTCGACGACGCCGGCAGGCACCGCATCGACCGTGAGGCGCGGGCCATGGCGCGCCTGGGCGACCACCCGAACATCGTCACGGTGTTCGACGTGGTCGAGGAGGCCGGCGACCCGCAGATCATCGCCCAGTACATGGCCGGCGGCACGCTCGGGGAGCGGCTCGCGAACGAGGACGCGGGACGCCTTCCGGTGCCCGAGGTCCTCCGGCTCGCCGAGGAGCTCGCGCTCGCGCTCGACCACGCGCACGGCCTCGGGATCGTCCATCGCGACGTCAAGCCCGCCAACGTCTGGCTGGCGACCGACGGCACGGCGAAGCTCGGAGACTTCGGGCTCGCCGCGATGGCCGACCAGTCGCGCCTCACGACCGAGGGGATGGTGGTCGGCACCGTGGCGTACCTCGCACCCGAGCAGGCGGTCGGGCGCAACCCCGATGCGCGGGCCGATCTGTACTCGTTCGGAGTCGTGCTCTACGAGCTGCTCACCGGGCGACCGCCGTTCCTGGGCGACGACGCCGTGGCGGTCATCTCGCAGCACCTCAACACCGCACCGATCGCGACGACGTGGCACAACCCGGACGTCCCGACCGGGCTCGACGCGCTCGGTGCTCCGATTGCTGGCCAAGGACCCCGGCGAGCGCCCCACCACGGCGGGCGAGGTCGTGGCGGAGCTGCGCCGGTTGCGTGGCATCTCGCTGGAGCCGGTCGCCGCGACCCAGCTCACGAGTGAGGCGGGACTCCTGGGCGCCGGCGACTGGCGCCGCTTCGTCGGTCGCACCGAGGAGCTCGCCGTCGCCCGCGCTGCGTGCGACGAAGCGCTCTCCGGTCGGAGTCGCCTCGTGCTCGTCGTCGGGGAGCCCGGCATCGGCAAGACCCGCCTCGTCGAGGAGGTCGCGGCGTACGCGAGCCTCCGGGGCGCGCAGGTGTGCTGGGGTCATTGTTACGAGGGTGAGGTCGGCGTCGCGCACCTCCCGTTCGTCGAGGCGTTCCGCTCCTACGTGCGGAGCCGGTCCGACGAGCAGCTCGGGACCGAGCTCGCCACCGGCGGGCCCGAGGTGGCCACGCTCGTGTCCGAGCTTCGCCAGCGTTTCCCGGATCTCCCGCCGTCGCCACCGCTGGAGGGCGACGCCGAGCGACTTCGGCTCTTCGACGGCATCGCGACCTTCCTGGCGCACGCTTCGCGCGCCGATCCCATCGTCCTCATCCTCGACGACCTCCACTGGGCCGACAAGCCGACGCTCCTCTTGCTGCAGTACCTCGCGCGCAACCTCCGCCACGAACGGGTTCTGATGATCGGCACCTACCGCGACGTCGACCTCGACCGGCAGCACCCGTTGGCCGATGCGGTCGCCACGCTCCGGCGCGAACGGCTCCACGAGCGGGTGCTGCTGCGCGGCATGGAGCGGGACGACGTGAAGGCGCTCATCGAGGCGATCAGCGAACAGGACGCGCCGGATGCATTCGCGGACACGATCTTCCGCGCGACCGAGGGCAACCCGTTCTTCGTCGCCGAGGTGCTCCGGCACCTCACCGAGACCGGTGCGTTGCGCCTCGTCGATGGACGCTGGGTCGGGACGCTCGAGTCGATCGAAGCGAACCTGCCCGAGGGCGTGCGCGAGGTCATCGGGCGCCGACTCGATCGGCTCTCGGAGGAGTGCAACCGCATGCTCACGGTCGCGGCCGCGATGCCCGGTGGGTTCGTGCCCGACCTCGTCGCCACCGTGACCGGCGACGGCGACGACGCGGTCCTCGACTTGCTCGACGACGCGCTCGGCGCCCAGATCGTGCGGGAGCGGCCGACTCAGGCCGGGGCCTACGAGTTCACGCACGCGCTCATCCGTCAGACCCTCTACGGGGAGCTGAGCACCCCCCGGCGAGTCCGATTGCACCGTCAGATCGGCGAGGCGCTCGAGACTCGTCAAGGTTCGCAGGGCGATGCGCTGCTCCCCGAGCTCGCGTACCACTGGTTCCAGGCTGCGCCGGGCGGCGGCGGCGCGAAAGCGGTCGAGTACTCGACCCGGGCCGGCGATCGCGCCGCCGACCAGGCGGCGCACGAGGAGGCGGCCCGGTACTACGACCAGGCGCTCCAGGCCCTCGAGCTCGACGACGGAACCGCGGTCCAGCAGCGCATGCGCCTCCTCCTGGTGCTGGGCGCTGCGCTCGACCGCGGCGGTGAGACCGAGCGGGCCGCGCGGGTCCTCGAGCGAGGTCACCGACCTCGCCCGCGTCGCAGGTGACGCCTCCCTGCTGGCCGAGGCCGCGGTCGCGCGTAGCTACGGAGCCCTCGGTGGGATGCGGGAGCCGGAGCTGGTCGCGGTACTCGAGGAAGCGATCGAGCGGCTCGGCGAGTCAGATTTCGCGCTGCGCGCGCGACTCTGCTCGCACCTCGCCGCTCTGGTGCTGTTCTTTGACGCCGAGCGGTACGACCGCCTGGCCGAGGAAGCGGTGGCTGCAGCGCGCCGCACGGACGATCCCCTCGCGCTCGCCCGCGCGCTCCAGGCGCGCATGTGGCAGGTCCGACCGAACGAGGACGAGGCGGCGAGGCGCGAGCAGCTGTCCGAGGCGCACCGGTTCGCGGAGCTCGCGGGTGACCGGGACATGCTCTTCTCGCTCGCGGTCAGTCGGGGGACCCACGCCTTGAGCTTCGGCGACCCGCGCCTGCTCGACCTCGCGCTCGACGACGCGGACCGGCTCGCGCGGGCGGGTCGATCACCGGTACAGCTCGGGGCGGCCGCCCAGTTCCGGGGCACGGTTGCGATCCTGCGCGGCGAGTACGACCAGGCCGAGGCCGACGCCGAAGAGATGCTCGGCATCGGGCGGCGGTTGCAGGATCGGGGCCTGATCAGCAACTACGGCGTCACCGTCATGCCGCTCCGCCGGGAGCAGGGCCGCCTCGGTGAGTTCTTGGGGCCCACGCGGGCCATCGTCGAGGCGCTGCCGGAGATCGCGGCCTGGCGCAGCGGACTCGCTCAGCTCCTCGCGATCATCGGGGACCGGGATGGAGCACGTGCCGAGCTCGAGGTGCTGGGACGAGACCGCTTCGGTGGCATGGCGAACGACGTGAGCCGCCCCTACACGCTCGCGGCTGCGTCGGAGGCCGCCGCGCTCGTCGGGGAAGTCGAATCCTGCCGGGTGTTGCTCGAGCTGATGGAAGCGCTGGGGAGCCGTGGGGTCGGGCTCGGGCCGACCGCCTACCACGGCGTCACCGATCGGTATGTCGGGATGCTCGCACTCGCACTCGGCCGGGCCGAGGACGCCGTCAGCCACCTCGAGACGGCGATCGGCATGCTCGACGCGTTCGAGGCACGCTCGTGGGTGGCGCGCACGCGCTTCGACCTCGCTCGCGCGCTCCTCGCCCGCGATGCGGACGGCGACCGTTCCCGGGCGCTGAGCACCCTCAACGCCTCCCTCGACGCCGCGCACGACATCGGGATGCCCGCGCTCGTCGAGGAGGTGCTCGCCATCAAGCTCGATCTGCAGGGCATCGCCTCGGGTTCGTCGCCCGACGCATCGATCGATGCGGTGGCCGCGTCGGTTTCGCGCGACCGGCCGGATCTCGACGGCGTCGCGTCCTGCCGATGGCCGGGTCACCCTGCTGTTCTCCGACATCGAGGGCTACTCCTCGATGACCGACCGGCTCGGTGATGTCGCCAGCCAGCACGTGTTGCACGCGCACAACGAGCTGTTGCGCCGCGAGCTCGGTGCTCGTGGGGGTACCGAGGTGAAGAGCCAGGGGGACGGCTTCATGCTCGCGTTCCCGAGCGCGGCCGCGGCCGTGGACTGCGCGATCGCCATCCAGCGCGCGATCTCGGCGCACGACTTCGGCGCAGATGCCGGCGACATCCGGGTGCGGATCGGCCTGCACACGGGCCGCACGATCCGCGAGGGCGACGACTTCTTCGGACGGACCGTCATCATCGCCGCACGTGTCGCCGACGCCGCCGCGGGTGGCGAGATCTTCGCGACCGAGGACGTGCGCCTCGCCGCGCCGGACGCGGCGGCGTACGGCGACGCCCGCGAGGTGTCGCTGAAGGGGCTGTCAGGCGTCCACACGGTCGTCCCGATCGACTGGCGGGCCTAGCCCGACGACGAGCGATCCCGTTCTCGTGACGGAGCTGGGGGCCAGGACGACGAGATCCGTCACGAGCTCGTCAGGACGAGGCCACGCGCCGCGCCTTGTACTCCTCGATCGCCTCGCGGTGGTCGACGATCGGGGGCGGGTACCCGATCCGGGCGCGGGTCTCCGGGTCCGGATCGTGGACGGCCTTCCCCGGCACGTTGGCGAGCTCCTCGACGTAGCGCCGCACATAGTCGCCTTGCGGGTCGAAGCGCGTGCCCTGGACCGTCGGGTTGAAGACGCGGTGCGGGTTCGAGTCGGTTCCCGTGCCGGCCGTCCATTGCCAGTTGAGGTTGTTGTTCGCGAGGTCGCCGTCGACGAGCCAGTCGAGGAAGTGCGCCGCGCCGGCGCGCCAGTCGATGTACAGGTCCTTCGTGAGGAACGACGCGACGACCATCCGCGCCCGGTTGTGCATGAATCCCTCGCGGACGAGCTGCCGCATCCCGGCATCGACGACCGGGAAGCCGGTTCGGCCTTCGCGCCACGCGGCCAGCGCGTCGGGATCCTCGTGCCAGTGGTCGCCCCGGTCCTTGTAGTCCTGCCACGCCGCGTCGGGTCGGGCGGCCAGCACCTGGAGGTAGAAGTCGCGCCAGCACAGCTGCCGGACGAACGGCTCGCCCCCGTCGCGGTCCCGCAGCTTCGTCGCCACCTCCAGGGGCGAGATGCACCCGAAGTGCAGGTACGCGCTCATCCGCGACGTGGCGTCGCCGGGGAGGTCGTCGTGCCGGTCGCCGTAGGTGGCGAGGCCCGAGCGCGTCCAGGCGTTGAGGCGCCGGCGGGCCTCGGTCTCGCCCCCGGGCACGACGTCGGGGGACTGCGGGCCGGGCGCGAGGTCGACCGCGTCGGGGAGGTCGATCGTTGCGATCCCGGCCGGCACGGTCACCGTGGTCGGCGTGGGCGCGAGAGGACGCCACGGGCGCGCGAGCCACTTCCGGGAGTAGGGCGTGAACACCTTGTAGTGGTCACCCGAGGGTGGGACCACCGAACCGGGAGGCACGACCGAGAGTGCGTCGTGCCGGATGACGGCGATCCGTGCATCCTCGGCGGCGCGCTCGAGGGCCACGAGTCGTCGGCGGGCGAACACGCTGACGTCGTCGGCGAGGTGGATCTCCGTCGCGCCCGCGTTCCGTGCGAGCCCGAGCATCTCTCCGACCCAGTCCCCACGTCGGAGGAGCAGCGAGCCGCCCCGTTCCCGGAGCGACGCATCGAGGTCGCGGAGCGACTCGACGAGGAAGGCGGCGCGATTCGGGACGGTTGAACGAGCCGGCGAGCAGCGCGTCGTCGAACACGAACGCGGGTACGACGGCATCCGCGCCGGCGCACGCGGCCGAGAGGGCTGGGTGGTCGCGCACCCGCAGGTCTCGGGTGAAGGCGACGACGGCCGTGGGCACGGGCTCGGTCTACCGCTCCAGCAAGGTCCACGCGCGATCGGCGATCCGGGCGAGTGCCGTGAGCTGGGCGCGCTCCCGACGGCGGAACGGATGGCCGTCCCGACCGACGAGCAGGGTCGCGTCGTGCGTGTCGAGCGTGGCGACGAGCAGGTCCTCGGGGCCAGTTGTCCCGTCGGCCACCATCGGCGAGGCTGCCGTGCCCGCGACGAGCATCGACAGGAACTCCGCGGCCGGGTGGGTGTCGCCCGATGCCGCGAGGACGAGCTCGTCGCCGAGGAGCGCCACCCAGCTCGCGAGGAACTCGCGGCGGAGGTGGCCGACGAGCAGCGCGCACAGGCCCTCGACCGAGTCGGCCTCGCACAGCTGCGTCGCCGAGTCGAGCGCATCCAGGCGAGGATCCGGGAACGCGTCGACGATGCGGAACTCCTCGACCGAGGTGCCGTCGACCTGCTCGATCTCCTTCGCGAGGAGCTCGAGGACATCGAGGCTCGGGAGCGCGACGGCGAACTCGTCGACCGCGATCCCCTCGGACCGTTCCAGGACGTCGATGCCGACGATGTCGCCGCCCACCGCGCCGATCCGGGCCGCGACGAGACCCAGGGCGCCGGGCCGGTCGGGAAGCCAGACTCGCACGAGGACGTGGGTGGAGTTGGTGCTCACCGGTGGGATCCCATGGCAGCGAGGGTAGGTGCCTCGCATTTCGGACATGTGACGCCCATGTGAACACGCCCGGTCCCGGTGGATCGGCCCGTATGCTCCCTCGGGTGGCGACGCCGAACGAGCGGGTGGGCGTGCTGGGGGGGACGTTCGACCCTGTCCACGTCGGGCACCTCGTGGCCGCGTCGGACGCCCGGGCCGCCCTGGCCCTCGACCGGGTGCTGCTCGTCGTGGCCGGTGACCCCTGGCAGAAGCGGGGCGAGGTCGTCGCCGCGGCCGGGGATCGGCTCGCGCTCGTCGAAGCCGCGGTCGCCGACGTCGCGGGGCTCGAGGCCAGCGCGCTCGAGGTCGAGCGGGAGGGGGCGTCCGTGACGGCCGACACGCTGGAGGATCTCCGCACCCCCGGGCGCGAGCTCTTCCTGCTGCTCGGCGCGGACGCGGTCGCGAACATGTCGACCTGGCGGCGGCTCGACGACACCAGGGACCTCGCGACGCTCGTCGTGATCGAGCGGGTGGGTGAGCACGCCGTGCCGCCCGGCGACGGGTGGCGGGTCGAGCACCTGGCCATCCCGCGCCTGGACGTGTCGTCGACCGAGGTGCGGGCCCGCCTGCGGCCGCGGCTTCCCGGTCACCGGCCTCGTTCCCACCGCGGTCGTGCAACAGATCCGCGATCGTGGGCTCTATGCTCGGGGATCATGACGTCCGGGAGCTCCCGTCCTTGAGCCTGACCACCAGGAAGCCGACCGCTTGACCGGCCCGGCATCGGACGCCTCCACCCGAGCGATCGTCGCCGCGACCGCGGCATCGGCCAAGAGCGGTCTCGACATCGTGCTCCTCGACGTCGGACCGATCATCTCGATCATCGAGTGCTTCGTGCTCGTGAGCGCCACCAACAGCCGTCAGGTGCGAACGATCGTCGAAGAGATCGAGCTCGCGCTCAAGGGGCACGACGGTTCGAAGCCCATCAACGCCGAGGGCCGTGACGACCTCTCCTGGGTGCTGCTCGACTACGGCGACATCGTCGTCCACGTCTTCCTCGACGAGACCCGCGCCGTACTACGACCTCGATCGGCTGTGGGCGGATGCACCGCGCATCCCGTTCGAGGAGCCGCGGGCGGTCGCCGCGGACGGCTGAACCGTCCCCGCGGTCGCTACGTCCCGGTCAGTCGAGGAACGGACGCATCAGCACGTTGCGCTCGGCGAGGCCGGCCTTGAGCTCGCGCACCCCGACGTTCCGGTCGAGACGCGGTGAGTACAGGATCGAGCTGATGATCGCGGCCTGCGCGCCGCCCGCCGTGAACCCGTCCGCGATGTGCTCGACCGTCCCCGCGCCCCCGACGCGATGATCGGCACGTTCACGGCTGTCGGCGACCGAACGCGTGATGTCGAGGTCGTAGCCGCTGGCCGTGCCGTCGCGGTCGATGCTGTTGACGACGATCTCGCCCGCGCCGAGGTCCTCGCCGCGCCGCACCCAGTCGAGTGCGTCGAGTCCGGTGGCCTCGCGGGCGCCGTCGATGAAGACCTCGTAGCCGCTCGGGATCCCCTTCCGCACGCCGACCCGCTTCACCTGCGTGCTGAGCACGATGCACTGCCGGCCGAACGCCTCGGCGCCGGCGCGGATGATGTCGGGGTCCCGTACGGCCATCGAGTCGATGCTGATCTTCTCGGCGCCGGCCTTCAGCACCTCGAACATGTCGTCGACCGACCGGATGCCGCCGCCGACCGTGAACGGCACGAACACGTGGTGGGCGACCTTGCGGACGGTCTCGAGGTCGATCTTGCGCTGCTCGGCGCTGGCCTTGATGTCGTAGAAGACGATCTCGTCGATCTGGTCGTCGTAGAGGACGACGCGCCAGCTCGTCGGCCGGTGCGACGTCGATGTTGTCCTGGAACTGTTGGGCCTTGGTGACCCGACCCTCGACGACGTCGAAGCACGCGATGAGCCGCTTCGTGAGCATCAGGGGCTCCAGCTCGCGAAGGACCCGAGCAGTCGGAGGCCGAGCTCGCCGCTCTTCTCGGCGTGGAACTGGGTCGCGACGATGTTGTCGCTGGCGACGATCGAGCAGAACTCGACGCCGTAGGCGGTCTCGCCGAGCACGTGGCCGGGGTCGGCCGGGGCCGCGTAGTACGAGTTCACGAAGTACGCGTGGCCGCCGTCGGGGAAGTCCGCGGTGACCGGGTGCTCGCGGCGCAGCCGCACCGAGTTCCAGCCGATCTGGGGCACCCGCAGGTCGTCGTCGAAGCGCCGGACGTCGCCAGGGATCCATCCGAGGCCGGCCACGTCGCCCTCGGCCGAGCGCTCGAACAGCACCTGGAGCCCGATGCAGATGCCGAGGAACGGCACGCCGTCGTCCCGGACCCGCGCCGTGAGCGGGTCGACGAGACCCGAGGCGGCGAGCGAGTCGAGCGTCGCCCGGGCCGCGCCGACGCCGGGGAGGATCAGGCGGTCGCACGCATCGAGCTCCGTGCCCGTCGTGACGAGGCGGTGCTCCAGGCCGAGCCGCTCGAGGGCGAAGCCGACGCTCGGCGCGTTCCCGGCGCGGTAGTCGATGACGCCGATCATGGAGGTCCGAGTCTACGAATGGCCGGTCGCCGACCCCGAAGTCATTCGGTGCGGCGGCAGCGGGAGGAAACCACGGTGGGTGGACCTGGCGGGATTTGAACCCGCGACCCCCTCCATGCCATGGAGGTGCTCTGCCGGACTGAGCCACAGGCCCGTGGGAACGACCACGATATCAGCGCCTCCTGAGCGGACTCGTGACGGCCTCTCGCTACGCTCGTCTGCGATGACTGACACCCCGAGCGCAGCGCCCGACGACTCCGCGCCACCGTTCCGGTACGGCGCGCGCCTCGCCAACGAGATCGAAGCCCGCTGGCAGGACTTCTGGGACGAGCACCACACGTTCTGGACGCCGAACCCGAGCGGGCGTGCTCGACGAGGGCTTCGACGCGATGCGGGACCGCGAGAAGCTCTACGTGCTCGACATGTTCCCGTACCCGAGCGGCGCGGGGCTCCACGTCGGGCACCCGCTCGGGTACATCGGCACCGACGTGTACGCCCGCTTCCACCGGATGAACGGGCGCAACGTCCTCCACGCGCTCGGCTACGACGCCTTCGGGCTCCCGGCCGAGCAGTATGCGCTCGAGACCGGGCAGCACCCGCGCGCCGCGACCGAAGCGAACGTCGCCAACATGCGCCGCCAGCTGCGGACGCTCGGGCTCGGCCACGACTCCCGGCGCAGCGTGTCCACCACCGACGTCCCGTACTACCGCTGGACCCAGTGGATCTTCCTGCAGATCTACGGCTCCTGGTACGACACCGACGCGGACCGGGCGCGGCCGATCGATGAGCTGGTCGCCGAGCTCGAGGCCGGCACCCGAGAACCGGTCTCGGCGGCGAACCCCGACGAGCTGGCGTGGTCCGAGCTGGACGCCGTCCACTCGCAGCAAGGTCGTCGACTCGTACCGGCTCGCCTACCTCGAGGACGCCCCGGTCAACTGGTGTCCCGGGCTCGGCACCGTGGTGGCGAACGAGGAGGTCACCGCCGACGGTCGCAGCGACCGGGGGAACTTCCCCGTGTTCCGCAAGCCGCTCGAGCAGTGGAAGCTGCGCATCACCGCCTACGCCGATCGGCTGCTCGCCGATCTCGACGACGCTCGACTGGACCGAGTCGATCAAGACGATGCAGCGGAACTGGATCGGGCGGAGCACCGGCGCGTCGGTCGTCTTCCCGGTCGTGGGGCACGAGGACATCGAGATCGAGGTGTTCACGACCCGCCCCGACACCCTGTTCGGCGCGACGTACATGGTGCTCGCGCCCGAGCACCCGCTGGTCGATCGACTCGTCCCGACCGACTGGCCGAGCGCGAACGTCGGCGACGAAGCGACGTCGATCCCGCCGTCGTGGCGCGGGGTCTTCGGCACCGACGTGCTGCCCGGCGGAGGCGGTCGCGAAGTACCGCGAGTTCGCGGCGCAGAAGTCCGAGCTCGAGCGTCAGGCCGAGGGGCACGAGAAGACGGGAGTGTTCACCGGCGCGTACGCGCGCAACCCGGTGAACGACGCGTCGATCCCGGTGTTCATCGCCGACTACGTCCTCATGGGGTACGGAACCGGCGCCATCATGGCGGTGCCGGGCCAGGACGAGCGCGACTGGCAGTTCGCCGAGGAGTTCGACCTCCCGATCATCCGCACGGTGCAGCCTCCCGACGGGTGGGAGGGCGAGGCGTACGTCGGTGACGGGCCCGCGATCAACAGCGGCTTCCTCGACGGCCTGTCCATCGACGAGGCGAAGGCGCAGATCATCGAGTGGCTCGAGGAGACCGGCAACCGGCGCCGCGACGATCACGTACAAGCTGCGCGACTGGCTCTTCAGCCGCCAGCGGTACTGGGGTGAGCCGTTCCCGATCGTGTACGACGCGCAGGGTGCGCCCCATGCCGTGCCGGAGGAGCTGCTCCCCGTCGAGCTCCCCGAGGTCGAGGACTTCCGACCCTCGTGCGCTCGACCCCGACGACGCCGACAGCGATCCCGAGCCGCCGCTCGCCAGCGCGGAGGCGTGGCTCGAGGTCGAGCTCGATCTCGGTGACGGCACGCAGACCTACCGCCGCGAGACGAACACGATGCCGCAGTGGGCGGGATCGTGCTGGTACTACCTGCGCTACCTCGACCCCACGAACGAGAACGCGATGGTCGACCCCGAGCGTCGAGCGCTACTGGATGGAGCCGAGCGGCGGCGTCGATCTGTACGTCGGCGGCGTCGAGCACGCCGTGCTGCACCTCCTCTACGCGCGGTTCTGGCACAAGGTCCTGTTCGACCTCGGCGTCGTCTCGACCCCCGAGCCGTTCCACCGGCTGTTCAACCAGGGCTACATCCAGGCGCCCGCGTTCCGCGACGAGCGCGGCATGACGGTCGAGGCCACCGAGGTCGAGGAGCGCGACGGCAAGTTCGTGCTTCGAGGGCGCCGAGGTGTTCCGCGAGTTCGGCAAGATGGGCAAGAGCCTGAAGAACGTCGTGACGCCCGACGACATCTACCGCGACTACGGCGCCGACACGCTGCGCCTCTACGAGATGTTCATGGGGCCGCTCGACGCGAGCCGCCCGTGGAGCACAGCCGACATCGTCGGTGTCCACGAGTTCCTGCAGCGCCTCTGGCGCAACGTCATCGACGAGGACACCGGCGCACCGCGGGTCGACGACGCGCCCGCCGACGACGACGACGAAGCGGCTCCTGCACCGGACGATCGCCGCCGTGCGCGACGACATGGCCGAGCTGAAGTTCAACACCGCGATCGCGCGACTGTTCGAGCTCAACAACCGGCTCACGCAGGTGGTCGCCGAGCGGGGCGCCGCGCCGGCGGAGGTCGTGCAGCCACTCGTGCTGATGCTCGCGCCGCTCAGCCCCGCACGTCGCCGAGGAGCTGTGGGCCCGGATCGGCCACGACGCGAGCCTCGCCTACGAGCCGTTCCCCGATGCCGATCCCGCGTGGCTGGTCGACGACGAGGTCGAGATCCCGGTGCAGGTCGATGGGAAGGTCCGCGGCCACGTTCGGGTCGCGACCGACGCCGACGCCGCGACGCTCGAGGCTGTGGCCCGGGCGGAGCCCAAGATCGCGGCGCTGCTCGAGGGCGCGACGGTCCGCAAGGTCGTCGCCGTTCCGGGGCGGCTGGTCAACTTCGTCGTCGGCTGAGGCCTCGCCCGCCCCGTCACGCCCGGTCCCGCCCGCGCTTCCTCCGTGGTGTCCCCGCACGGAGGCCGTCGTGTCGCAGCCCCACGATCCGTACGACCGCCTGGAGACGGCGCGCGCCGCCGGCCCGGCCTCGCACGTCCCCGGGGGCCCGGATCCGAGCTTCTGGGGTGACGAGCGGTCCCGGGGGAGCCGGCGGCGAGGGCCCGGCGGAGCCGGGTGGGGCAGCGCCTGGGACCGCGGGCGCGACCTCGTCGCCCGCTGGCGCGGCGACGCCCGGTTCGGTCTCGCGCTCCTGGTGGCGGTCGCGGTCGTGGCCGGCGTCGTCTGGTACCGGGTCGGTGCAGGTGGGGCGCAGGCGTCGTCGCGTGCTGCGCCGAGCCGCGCGGGGACGACCGGGTCCACTCGCCCGCGAGCGGCAACCGGCCCGACGACGACGACGCTCGGCAAGCGGGTCATCGTCCACGTCGCCGGCGCAGTCGCCCGACCCGGGGTGGTCGAGCTCGCCGTCGGCGCGCGGGTCATCGACGCCGTCGAAGCCGCCGGGGGCGGGCTCCCCGAGGCCGACCTCGATCGCCTGAACCTCGCTGCGAAGGTCGCCGACGGTGAGCGCGTGCTCGTGCAACGGGTCGGCGACCCGGCGCCGACCGAGCCGACGGCCACGGGCTCGTCGGCGTGCCGGCACCGCCCCGGCGCGACCGCGGGTGGTCTGCTGAACCTGAACACCGCGACGCTCGACCAGCTCGACACGCTGCCCGGCATCGGTCCGGTGCTCGCCGCGGCGATCCTCACCGAGCGCGACCAGCGCGGCGGCTTCAAGAGCGTGAACGAGCTGCGCGACGTCCGCGGCATCGGCGAGAAGCGCTTCGCCGACCTGCGCGACCTGGTCGCGGTCTGAGTGCGAGCAGCGGGCGGCGCGCTCGTCCCTGTCGCAGTGGCCGGTGGGATCTTCGTCGGGGAGGCCCTCGGACCGTCCGCATCGGTCCCGACCCTGCTCGTGAGCGTCGTGTGCCTCGCCGGGATGGTGGGGCGGCATCGACCCGCGGGCCCGGGTTGCGCTCGCTCTGGTCGCGCTCGTGCTCGTCGGGTGCAGTCTCGAGCGGCGCGCACTCGACGGGCTGGTGCACTGGCCGTTGGCACGAGCGTCCGAGCAGCCGCGCCGACGCGGTGGTCCGCGGGACCCTGGTCGAGGACCCCGACGGCACGCGCTGGTCGACCCGGGTGCTGGTTCGGGTCGACGACGCACGGCTCGTCGGGAGCGCCCGCGGCTTCGTTCCCGTGCACCGCACCGTGCTCGTCGACGCCGGAGGCTGACGCGACCGGGCGAGTCGCGGTCCTGAACGCCGGTGACGGTGTCGTCCTCCGTGGGTACCTCCGACCCCTCGACGAGTTCGAGGCGCGGTTGCGGTGGCGGCACGTGGTCGCCGCGGTCACTGCCACCGATCTCCCCGATGCCCGTCACCCGTCGTCGCCACTCGCCGAGGTCGCGAACGCGGCCCGTGGCTTCGTGCTGCGCGGCGCCGACGCGCTGCCGCCGACGGAGCGCTCGCTCGTCGCTGGGTTCCTGCTCGGCGACACTCGTGACCTCCCCGAGCCGGTGGTACAGCAGTTCCGCGATGCCGGCATGTCGCACCTCCTCGCCGTGTCCGGCGCCAACGTCGCGTTCGTGCTCGCGCTCTTCGGCCCCGCGCTGCGTCGTCTGCCGCGTGGCGGTCGCCTCGTGGCGGCGCTGGCGCTGCTCGTGGTGTTCGGGGCGATGACACGATGGGAACCCTCGGTGCTCCGGGCGTGCGCGATGGCCGGCATCGCGGTCCTCGCCGTGCACGTGGGCCGGCCGGCCCGGACGGTCCGTCTGCTGGGTCTCGCGGTGGCGGCGCTCCTCCTGCTCGACCCCTTCCTCGTGCACTCCGTCGGCTTCCTCCTCTCGGTGGGCGCCAGCCTCGGGATCGCGCTCTTCGCGGCGCCGTTGGCCTCGCGTGCCCGCGGACCCGAATGGCTGCGGGAGTCGCTTGCCACGACCTCCGCGGCGCAGCTCGGCGTCGCGCCCGTGCTCCTCCCGGTCTTCGGGTCCATCCCCCTCGTCGCGGTGCCCGTCAACCTCCTGGCGGTGCCCCTCGCCGGCCCGTTGACGATGTGGGGGCTGGCCGCCGGCTCGCTCGCCGGCGTCTTCCGGACCCGGGTGCCGGCGCTCGCGACCGCACTGCAGTGGCCGACCCGCATGCTCGCCGACGCGGTGCTCGGCCTCGCGGACGCCGCAGCCCGCGTGCCGGTGGGGGTCGGCGCGGTCCGCCTCGCCGTCGGGGCCGGCACGGGTCTCGTCGGGCTCGTGTGCGTGGCACTCGTCCGCCGCCGTCGTATGCTCCGCCGGCGTGCCTTGGTCCTACCGTCTCGGTGACGTCGTCCACGATCTGACGACGCGCACCCTCGTCATGGGGATCCTGAACCGCACCCCCGACTCCTTCTACGACCAGGGCGCCACCTTCGGGCTCGACGACTTGCTGCGCCGCGCCGAGGCGCTCGTCGTCGACGGTGCTGACCTCCTCGACGTGGGTGGGGTCAAGGCCGGGCCCGGTCCCGAGGTCACCGAGGCCGAGGAGCTCGACCGGGTCGTCCCCACGATCGAGGCGCTGCAGCGCGCGCCTCGCCGTGCCGGTGTCGGTCGACACGTGGCGGCCCGGCGTGCTCGACGAGGCGTGCCGCGTGGGCGCCGTGGTCGGGAACGACATCAGCGGGTTCGGTGACCCCGAGTACCTCACGGTGGCGGCGAAGCACGACGTGTCAGTGGTCGCGACGCACATCCGTCTGGCGCCGCGCGTCCCCGACCCCGAACCGCAGTACGACGACCTGGTCGCCGATGTGACGGCGTTCCTGCTGGATCGGGCGGCGCGTGCCGAGGCCGCGGGCCTGTCCCGCGAGCAGGTCTCGGTCGACGCCGGGCTCGACCTCGGCAAGACGCCGGCCATGAGCGCGGTGCTGCTGCGCGAGAGCGACGTGCTCGCGGCGACTGGCTACTCGCTGCTGCTCTCGGCGTCGAACAAGCGGTTCCTGGGGGAGCTCCTCGACCTCGAGATCGACGACCGTCGGGACGCGTCCTTGGCGGCCGTCGCCTACGGCGTGGCCCACGGCTGCCGGATCGTGCGCGTCCACGACGTCGCCGGGAGCGTGCGAGTGTGTCGGACCGTGGAAGCAATCCTGAAGGCTCGCGCCGAGCACGCGGGTGAGCGGTGCATGAGCGCACACCTGGTCAAGGGCGAGGATCCGATCCTGCGCTCCGACGCGGCGGAGCAGCTGATCGACGAGCTCCTCGGTGCGGATGACCGCACGCTGGCGCTGGAGGACTCGACCGTTCCTGCCAGGGGAAGCGGTGACGGCGAGGGCGGCGGGGGCGACGCGCGCGTCGCGGCCGTGGACGCGGCACTGAACGGTGCGAGCACCCCGCCGTTCATGACCGAGTCACGGGTCGTGGTGCTGCGCGACGTCGGTCTCCTCACCGCGGCCGAAGTCGAGCCGATCTGCCGCTACCTCGAGCACCCGTTGCCGACGACCGAGCTGGTGCTGGTCGCAGGTGGTGGCGCGCTCGCGAAGGGTCTCGAGGGCGCGGTCAAGAAGCACGGCACCGTCCACGCCCCGAGCGCGACGAAGTCGAGCGACGTGCTCGCCGAACAGCTCACCTCGGCCGACCTCCGGCTCCGTCCCGAGGCGGCGAAGACGCTGCTCGCGCACGTGGGTGGCGATGCCGGCCTGCTCCCCGCGATCGTCGAGACGCTCGCCGGCGCGTACGGCCCCGACGCCCGGCTCGACGGTGACCAGATCGCTCCGTACCTCGGAGGTGAGGGAAGCGTCCCGGTATGGGACCTCACCAACGCCATCGAGAAGGGCGATCGGTCGACGGCACTGACCGTCCTGCACCGGTTGCTCACCGTGACGAGTCCCACCCAGCCCAAGACGGTGCACCCGCTGCAGATCGTCGCGATCCTGCACTCCCACTACCGCCGGCTGCTGAAGCTCGACGACCCGGGGATCCGCAACGCCGAGGACGCGGCGGCGGCTCTCGGCGGCCGCACCAACCCCAACTCTGCGCGCTACCGGCTCAAGCAGGCCCGCGCGCTCGGAACCGACGGCCTCCGCCAGGCCTTCGACCACCTGGCGCGCGCCGACCTGGACCTGAAGGGGGCGCGCGCCATCCCGGGCGACGCGGTGCTCGACGTGCTGGTGGTGCGGCTCTGCGGCCTCAGCGCCCGGTCGGGGCGAGGCTGAGGGAGGCTCAGGCCGACTTCGTCGCTCGCTTCATGAGCCGCGAGGTGCGACGGGCCGCCTGGTTCTTGTGGATGCGGCCCTTGGAGCCGGCCTTGTCGAGGCGCTTCTGGGCGAGGCGCACCTTGTTCGGGCGCGTCCTCGGCGTTCGCGTCGACCGCCTCGTTCGCGTCCTTCACACGGGTCTTCAGCTCGGAACGGACACCCTTGTTGCGGAGCCGGCGCGTCTCGTTCTGCCGGTTCCGCTTGACCTGACCCTTGATGTTCGCCATGTCGCGTGTCGCTCCGCTGGTGTGTGAGGAACGATCAGGCTACCAGCGCTCGGAATCCCGGTCACACCGGAGCCGCAGTCCTGGAGGTGAGGCCTGCTCTGCGAGACTCGGGGGGCAATGACGTCGACCCCCCTCGAGCGCTTCCGCAACCTCGCCATCGTCGCCCACATCGACCACGGCAAGAGCACCCTGGCCGATCGGCTCCTCGAGCTGTGCGGTGCCGTGGAGCTCCGGGACATGCGGGCCCAGTACCTGGACTCGATGGATCTCGAGCGGGAGCGCGGCATCACCATCAAGGCGCAGAACGTCCGCCTCACGTGGAAGGACCACGTCCTCCACCTCATCGACACGCCCGGCCACGTCGACTTCGGGTACGAGGTCTCCCGCAGCATGGCGGCGTGCGAGGGCGCCATCCTCCTCGTCGACGCGAGCCAGGGGATCGAGGCCCAGACCCTCGCCAACTGCTACTCGGCCCTCGAAGCCGACCTCACGATCGTGGCCGCGCTCAACAAGATCGACCTGCCGGCCGCCGAGCCCGAC
Source organism: uncultured Acidimicrobiia bacterium (assembly GCA_963809885.1). Lineage (GTDB taxonomy): Bacteria > Actinomycetota > Acidimicrobiia > IMCC26256 > PALSA-555 > JALHSW01. Next base: position 611,670 of record CAWELA010000003.1, read on the forward strand.
AAGCGCGCGGCCGAGATCGAGCGCGTGCTCGGGATCCCCGCCGACGAGATCCTCCGCATCTCCGCCAAGACCGGCGAGGGCGTCCCCGGCCTCCTCGACGCGGTGGTAGAGCGGATCCCGGCGCCGCAGGGCGACGACGACGGCCCCGCTCCAGGCCCTCATGTTCGACTCGTACTACGACGCGTACCGCGGTGTGGTGAGCGCGGTACGCGTGTTCAACGGCACGCTGGTCACCGGTTCCCGCCTCCGGTATGTGAACGCGGCGGCGAACCACGACGCCGAGGAGGTCGGCGTCCGCTCGCCGACCCTGACGCCGGTGGCGTCGCTCGGTCCGGGTGAGGTCGGCTACCTCATCGCGGGGATCAAGGACGTCGGCGAGGCACGCGTCGGTGAGACGGTCACGACGACGGCGAACCCCGGCGCCGCGCTCCCTGGTTACCACGATCCGAAGCCGATGGTGTTCTGCGGGCTGTACCCGGTGGTCGGCGACGAGTACGCAGATCTCCGCGAGGCGATGGAGAAGCTGCGCCTCAACGACTCGTCGTTCACCTACGAGCCCGAGACCTCGGGTGCACTCGGGTTCGGGTTCCGCTGCGGCTTCCTCGGCCTCTTGCACATGGAGATCATCCGGGAGCGGCTCGAGCGCGAGTACGACCTCTCACTTGTCGCGACCGCGCCCAATGTGGAGTACCACGCGCACATGGTCGACGGGCGCGACGAGGTCGTCGACAACCCGTCGTCGCTGCCGACGCCGAACCAGATCGAGCACATCGAGGAGCCATACGTCACGGTCACGGTGCTGACGCCCACCGAGTTCGTCGGGGCGGTCATGGAGCTCTGCCAGCAGCGACGCGCCGAGCAGACGCGGATGGAGTACCTCTCGGAAGAGCGCGTCGAGCTGGTCTACGTCATCCCGCTCGCCGAGATCGTGATGGACTTCTTCGACCAGCTGAAGTCGCGCACCCGTGGCTACGCGAGCCTCGACTACGAGCCCGCGGGGTACCGGGAGGCGGCGCTCGTCAAGGTCGACGTGCTGCTCAACTCGGTGCCCGTCGACGCCTTCTCGACCATCGTCCACAAGGGCAAGGCATACGAGTACGGCAAGCGCATGACCGAGAAGCTGCGCGAGCTCATCCCCCGCCAGCTGTTCGACGTCCCGATCCAGGCCGCGATCGGCGGGCGCGTCATCGCCCGCGAGACGGTCAAGGCCAAGCGCAAGGACGTGATCGCGAAGTGCTACGGCGGCGACGTGAGTCGCAAGCGCAAGCTCCTCGACCGTCAGAAGGAGGGGAAGAAGCGCATGAAGCAGATCGGGAGCGTCGAAGTCCCCCAGGAGGCGTTCGTCGCCGCGCTCACGTTGGACGAGTGAACGAGCCGCCCGGGTCCTCGCCGCCCGGGTCGTACGAGGTGTGGTCATAGGCCGCGTGGCACCAGCCCCGCAGCCGTCGGGTGCCGTCCCGGGTCTCCATCTCCGCCAGCCACGGGTCCACGTCGATCCAATCGCCGCCGAGACCGCGCGTCCCCCACTTCGTCCGCACGACCGCGCCACGAGCGATCGCGGGGAGGCGTAGGGCCATCCACGTGGTGCCGGCCGCGACGCCGAAGACCGTTCCGTCGCCGTGCAGGAGCACGGGGAAGCCGCACAGGAACCGCTCCTTCACGCCGGCGAGGTCGGCGGCCGCGGTCTCGAGGCGGTCACACAGGTCGGGATGGCAGCGCAGGTCCTGTAGCGCGGGTCGACGATGCGTACGCAACGTGCGGGGTTCGGTCCGCGCCTGGTCCCGGATCCAGGCCGCGAAGGCCGGCTGGGACGACTCGTCGATCTTCACGACGGCTCGAGGTCGCGCGGCAGTCCCAGCACGCGTTCGGCGATGATGTTGCGCTGCACCTCGCTCGTGCCGCCGCCGATCGTCAGCGCGCGGGAGTACAGGTAGCCGTCGGCCCACAGGCGGGTCTCGGCGCCGAACGGGCCGTGGTCGGCGAGGATGCGCGCCGGTGCCCGCGAGGTCGAGCGCGAGCGCCATGACGTGCTGCCCGTGCTCGTCGGCGAGCGCCTTGCGCACCGATGCCTCGGGCCCGGGTTCGAGGCCGCGGACCGCGCGCCGACAACGTCCGCAGCCGGATGAGGCGCAGCACCTGTGACTCGATGTGGAGTAGGGCGAGGCGTTGCCGCAGGATCGGGTCGACGGTCCCACCCTGCGCGCGCACGAGGTCGAGCACGTCGTCCGCCGTCGGTCCCTGGCCCCAGAGGGCACCCTCACCGGAGAGCGACACGCGCTCGTTCCCCAACGTGACCTTCGCGAGGCGCCATCCGTCGTGCTCGGTCCCGACCAATGCGCCCGCCGGGATGCGGACGTCTTCGAGGAACACCTCGTTGAAGTCCGCGTTGCCGTCCATCTGTCGGATCGGCTGCACCGTGATGCCCGGCGCGCGCATGTCGACGACGAAGTAGCTGATGCCGCGGTGCGCCTCGGCGCCCGGGTCGGTGCGGGCGAGCAGGATGCCCCAACGCGCGAGGTGCGCGAACGTGGTCCACACCTTCTGACCCGTCACGACCCACTCGTCGCCGTCGCGCGTCGCGCGGGTCGAGAGCGACGCGAGGTCGCTCCCCGCGCCCGGTTCGCTGAACAGCTGGCACCAGATCTCTGAGCCGTCCAGGATCCCCGGGAGCCATCGCTCCTGCTGCGCCTGCGTCCCCGCGACGAGCAGGGTCGGGCCGGCCCACCCGATGCCGATGGGGTTGAACGGGCGGGGGGCCTTCGCGCCCCGGAGCTCGGCGTCCACCGCGAGCTGCTGGAGCGGACCTGCGTCGAGGCCCCATGGTCGAGGCCAGTGCGGAGCGACCAGGCCGGCGGTCGCGAGGTGCCGGCCGAAGTCCGGGGGGAAGTGCCCGCCCGGGGCGTGCGCGCTCAGGAAGGCCCGGGCCTCGGCCCGGAAGGGCTCGGCATCGGCCCCGAGCTCGAACGCATCGCCGGCGGCCACGATGGGCGAGGCTATTCGGGCCATCCGGGGTGTCGCGTGGCGTCGAACACCTTCCTGGAGCCAACTCCGGGGAGCCCGGCTCGGGGGAGCCCGGCTCGGGGGAAGCTCGGCTCGGGGAGCAGGACAGGGGAGCAGGCGTGGGACAGGACGAGTACGGCGACGCGAGCGACGCGCAGCTCGTCGTCGCGATCGGCCGCTTCCACCAGGCGGCGCTCGCCGAGGCGTACCGCAGGCACGCGGGGGCGGCGTTCGGTCTCGCGCTGCGGATCGCGGTCGACCGCGCGCTCGCCGAGGAGATCGTGCAGGAGGTGTTCATCCGCCTGTGGAACGATCCCGAGAAGTTCGACCCGGCGCGGGGCTCCCTGCGTTCGTACTTGCTCGCGCAGACGCACGGCCGCGCCGTTGATCTCGTGCGCGCCGAATCGTCGCGCCGTGCGCGTGAGGAGCGTGATGCACGCCGCACCGCCGAGTCCGGTTACGACCTCGAGCGCGAGGTGTGGGATCTCACGCTCGCCGAGCAGGTGCGCGGCGCCCTGGCGCAGCTGTCGGAGAAGGAGCGCGCTGCGATCGAGCTCGCATACTTCGGTGGCCACACGTACCGCGAGGTCGCGGTGATGCTCGACGAGCCCGAGGGGACGGTGAAGAGCCGCATCCGAACCGGACTCGGCCGACTCCGGGAAGAGCTCGTCGGCAGTGGCGCGATCGGGTCGGGGGAGCCATGGCTCGAGAGCTGACCCCGGCCGAGCTCGAGGAGCTCTTCGGCGTCTTCGCGCTCGACGCGCTCGACGGCGACGAGCGCGAGCAGGTGGAGGCGTACCTGGCGCGCTCGCAGGCCGCCCAGGTCGAGGTCGCCCGGCTGCAGGAGGTTGCGGCGATGCTGGCGCACTCGGGTGGTGCCGCGCCCGACGGGCTGTGGCGTCGCATCGAGGAGTCGCTGGCCACCGAACCGCCGGGACTCGTGCTCCCCCTGCATCCTCCGACCACGCCGATGGCGCCTCCGTCCGCAGGCCGCTCCCGGCGCGGCTTCGGCGTCAAGGTCGCACTCGGGATCGCGGCCGCGAGCGCCGCCGCCGCGCTCTTCACCGTGGCGGTCGTCTCCGACCACATGGCCGAGCAGGAGGACCGCCTGGATCAGGTCGCGTCGAGTGTCGAGCACGACGGCATGCGACGCGCGGCCATGGGTGCGATGGCCGATCCCGCCGCCCGGACCGTCCGACTCCGCGCCGACGACGGGCAGGGCGCCGCGACTGTGGTGACGCTCCCGAGCGGGAGCGGGTTCCTCATGGCCGAAGACCTCCCCCGGCTCGCACCGGGGCACACCTACCAGCTCTGGGCGATGACCGGCGACGCCGCGAGCCCCGGCCTCGTCTCGGCCGGGGTCCTGGGCCGCGACCTCGACATCGCCGCGTTCCACGCGCCCGGGTCCACGCACGGCTTCGTCGTGACGGACGAGGTCGATCCGGGCTCGACCACGCCCTCGGTGCACCGGATGTTGGTCGGGGAGCTCACCTCAGCCGCGCGATCATCGCTCGATGCCGTTCGGTGTGTACGTCCACATCCCGTTCTGCGCGACGCGGTGCGACTACTGCGACTTCGCGACGTGGACGGATCGCGACGAGCTCATCGACGACTACGTCGACGCGTGTATCGCCGACCTGCGACGGCGTGTCTCTGCCGGCGACGCACCGTCCGCCACCTCGGTGTTCTTCGGCGGAGGCACGCCGTCCCTGCTTCCGGCGGAGCGACTCGTCGCGATCCTCGACGAGATCCCGCGGGTGCCGGGGGCAGAGGTCACGGTCGAGTGCAACCCCGATTCCGTCGACGCCGACAAGCTCGCCGCGTACCACTCGGCCGGGGTGACCCGACTGTCGTTCGGGGTGCAGTCGATGCAGCCCCACGTGCTCGCGGCGCTCGGGCGCACGCACGACCCGGCGAACGTCATCCGGGCGGTGGGGCTCACCCGCGAGGTGGGGTTCACGACTTTCAACCTCGACCTCATCTACGGCACGCCCGGCGAGTCGGTCGACGACTGGCGCACCACGCTCGCGGCGACGCTCGACCTGGAACCGCCGCACCTCAGCGCGTACACGTTGACCGTCGAGCCGGCCACCGCGCTCGGTCGCAACGTCGCGTCGGGCGCGCCCGCGCCCGACGATGACGATCAGGCCACCAAGTACGAGATCGCCGACACGGTGCTCGGCGCGGCAGGGCTCCTCTGGTACGAGGTGTCGAACTGGGCCCGCCCCGGCCACGAGTGTCGTCACAACCTCCTCCACTGGTCGAGTGGCGACTACCTGGCGATCGGGTGCGCCGCGCACGGCCACCGGGCCGGGCGGCGCTGGTGGAACGTGCGCACCCCAGAGCGGTACGTGGCCGCGATCACCAGCGGTGCCGACCCGACCGGCGGCGCCGAGGAGCTCGACGACGCGGCCCGGGTCGAGGAGCGGCTCACGCTGGGGCTCCGGACGAGGGCCGGCACGACCCTCCCCGCCGGGATGGACGAGGAGGCCGACCGTCTGGTCGGGGCCGGCCTCCTGATCCGGGAGGGTGAGCGGGCGACCCTGACCCGCCGAGGCCGGCTGCTCGCCACGGACGTCACGGCTCGCCTGCTCGTGGCGGGGACGGCACCGGCCGCCGAGCCGCTTGGCACTCGGTACGATTGAGTGCCAACGATCGGTGGACACCCCAGCTGGAGGCCCGTGGAACACCCGGATCTCGACGAGCGCAAGGCCGCGATCCTGCGTGCGGTCGTCGAGGAGTACGTCGAGACCGCGCAGCCGGTCGGATCCCAGACGATCGCGCGCGCGAGTCGGCTGGGCGTCTCGAGCGCGACGGTCCGCAACGAGATGACCGTGCTGGAGCGCGACGGATACCTCGCGCAGCCGCACACCTCGGCCGGTCGGGTGCCCACCGACCTCGGCTACCGGTTCTTCGTCGACCACTTCACCGAGACCGGGGATCTCCCCGTGCCGCAGCGCCGTGCCGTCTCGGACTTCTTCGCCTCCGCCCACCGCGCGCTCGAGGACCTGCTCCACGAGACGAGCGGGCTGCTCGCGCGGGTGAGCCGGCACGCCGCGGTGGTGGTCGGCCCGCAGGCCGACGCGGCCCAGGTGCGCAGCGTGCAGCTCGTCCTCCTCCAACCCCAGGTCGTGCTGGTCGTCCTGGTGCTGTCCAACGGTGTGGTCGAGAAGGAGGTGCTCGCACTCGACGCCGACGTGAGCGACGCGCACCTCGCCGCCGCGACCGCAGCGCTCGACGACAGGCTCCGAGGTGCCGCGTGGGGCTCGTTCCCCGAGCTCTCGACGACCGGTGACCCCGAGGTCGATGCACTCGTCAGCGCGGCCCGTGCCTCGCTGGTGGGCCGATCGCTCGACGAGTCCAACGAGCCGGTGTACGTGGGCGGCGCGAGCCAACTCGCCGCGGAGCAGTCGGCGTTCTCGACGAACGAGCGCGCGGCGCGGCTCCTCGAGATGCTCGAGCACCAGGTCGTGGTCGTCTCGCTGATCCGGGAGCTCATCGACAACGGCCTGACGGTGAGCATCGGCTCGGAGAACAGCCTCGACGACCTGCGCGACTGCTCGATCGTGCTGGCGCCCTACGAGGTCGACGGCCACGCCGCCGGGGTCATCGGTGTCCTCGGGCCGACGCGGATGGACTACCGCCACACGCTCGCGGCGGTGTCGAACGTGTCGAAGCAGCTCGGGCGGCACCTCTCGTGAGCCGCGACCACTACGAGGTCCTCGGCCTGGAGCGGAGCTGCACCGACGCCGAGATCAAGCAGGCCTTCCGCGACCTCGCGCGCCGGCACCACCCCGACAACAACCCAGGCGACGAGCACGCCGAGGAGCGGTTCAAGGAGCTCAGCGTCGCCTACGAGACGCTCGGAGACCCGGAGCGCCGCCGGCGCTACGACACGTTCGGCGAGACGGGCACGCGCGCGGCGGTGGGCCGACGGCGGGCGACCCGTTCGGCTTCGGGGGCCTGTTCGACGCGTTCTTCACCGGCGACGCGTTCGGGCGTCGGGGCCCGGCCGGGCCGGCGCGGGGCCCCGATGCCGAGGCGATGGTCGAGCTCACGCTGCACGACGCCGCGTTCGGCGTCACGGCGGCGATCGACACCCGGATCCCGGTCGCGTGCACGCGCTGCGAGGGTTCGGGCTGTGAGCCCGGGACCTTCCCGTCCCGTTGCGACGTGTGCGCCGGAGCCGGCGAGGTGCGCCAGGTCCGGCGCTCCATCCTCGGGCAGATCGTCACGGCGTCGCCGTGCGGCGTGTGCGACGGCACCGGGCGCCGCATCCTCTCCCAGTGCCGCGACTGCCGTGGCGACGGCCGGGTCATGGCGGAGCGCACCATCGAGGTCGAGGTGCCGGCGGGGGTCGACGACGGGCAGCGGCTCCGGCTCTCCGGTCGGGGTCCGGCCGCGCCCCGCGGGGGTCAGCCCGGTGATCTCTACGTGAACGTGCGCGTGCAACCACACGAGGACTTCGAGCGTCGCGGCGACGACCTCGTGCACGCCTGCCACGTCTCGGTGGCCCAAGCGGTGCTCGGCGCCCCGCTCGAGATCCCGACGCTCGAGGGCACGCACGAGCTCACGGTGCCCGCCGGCACCCAGCCCGGGCAGATCTTCCGGGTCAAGCACGAAGGTGTGCCGTCCTTGCGCGGTCGCGGGCGCGGTGACCTCCTCGTGCGGGTCGAGGTCGACGTCCCCAAGCGGCTGGACGACGACGAGTCGGTGCTCTGGCGCCAGCTCGCCGAGGCTCGCGGCGAGACCGTCCTGCCGCCCGAGAAGGGCGTGCTCGGACGCCTGCGCTCCGCCCTGAAGTAGGCGCGTCGTGGCCCGGGCCTTCGCGGCCGCGCACGCGTCGCGGTGGCCCACGTCCTCGTCGAAGGTGACGCCGCGACGCTCGCGGACGCGGTGCGCATCGACGGACGCGACGGCCACCACCTCGCGCGCGTGCGGCGCCTGCGCGTCGGCGAAGAGGTGACGGTCGCGGACGGCGCCGGGCGGTGGCGTCCGTACCGGATCGCCGCGGTCGACGGGCCGGCGCTCGACCTCGCGGCGGTCGGAGACGAGTGCCAGGAGCCCGTCCCGACTCCCGCGCTCGCCGTCGCGTTCGCACTGACGAAGGGAGTGAAGCCCGAGACCGTGGTGCGCCAGCTCACGGAGCTCGGCGTGGACGAGATCCTCCCGGTCGTGGCCCACCGGTCGGTGGCGCGCCCCAAGTCCGAGCGCGTCGGCGGCCTCGACGAGCGGTTCGTCCGGGTGGCGAGGGAGGCCGCCATGCAGAGCCACCGCGCCCGACTCCCGCGGATCGGGGCGCTCGGTCCGTTGGAGGGAGTCGCGGGACGTTCCGGGCTCGTGCTCGCCGCGCGCGGCGGCTCCATGCCGACCGGGCTCGGGAACCCGGGCGGCGGAGGCTGGACCGTCCTCGTCGGACCCGAGGGCGGGTTCGCGGCGGAGGATCTCGCGCGGCTGCCGGCGCGTGTTCCCACCCTGGGAGTCGGCCCCCACGTCCTCCGAGCCGAGACCGCGGCGGTGGCAGCGGCAGCGCTCCTGGTGGCCTCGCGCCCCGCCGGGTCCGAACCGGGCGCTCGAGGGCCCGGCTGAGGGCGCCTTGACCACGGAGCGTGGTATCCGAGCGCAGATCCTGCTACCGTTCCATAGGGCGAAATGCTGGGAGTGGAGATCGTGAGTCGCGCAACCGTTCAGATCGGCGAGCGCCTTCGGGCGATTCGGCGCCAGCAGGGTTTGTCCCTGCACGACGTGGAGGCCCGTTCCGGCAAGGAGTTCAAGGCATCGGTGCTCGGTGCCTACGAGCGTGGTGAGCGAGCGCTCTCCGTGGGGCGCCTCCTTCGGCTCGCCGAGCTCTTCGACGTGCCTGCCGACCAGCTGCTCCCGCGGGCGGAAGAGGTCGACATCGACCTGACCACCCGGCGCGACACCGACCCGATGGCCGGCTACACGATCGACCTCGTACGGCTGAGCCAGCTCGAGGACGGCGACGCGCAGGTGCTGTCCCGCTACGCAGCGACGATCCAGCTCCAGCGACAGGACTTCAACGGCCGGATGCTCACGATCCGCCGCGACGACGTCCGCGTGCTCGCAGCCGTGCTCGGTCGTCGACCCGAGGACCTCGCGACCCGGCTCGACGAGCTCGGCCTGCGCGCCGCGAGCTGACGACCGCCGCTCACGGCATCCGGTCATCGGAACGGGCGTCGCTCCCACCCGCGTCGCCCGCTACGCTCCCGAGCAACGTGCCACCACCACCTCCTTCGCCGACGCAGCTGAAGGTCCTCGTACCGGGGAACCACCTCATGGTGGACCTGCTCGGCCACCGCGACGAGCTGTTGAAGGTGGTCGAAGCCGCGTTCCCGGTCGGCATCCACGTCCGCGGGAACGAGATCACCATCACCGGCGACGCAGAAGAAGCGGCGCGCGTCGGCCGCCTGTTCGAAGAGCTCGTGCTGCTCGCCGAACGGGGCCACGATCTCGACGAAGCGAGCCTCGGGCGCACGATCGACATGTTGAACTCCGACCAGCGCCCCTCCGAGGTCCTCGCGACCGAGGTGCTGCGCGGCCGCAAGGCCGTCCGCGCCAAGACCTCGGGTCAGAAGCGCTACATCGACGCGGTGCAACAGCACACCGTGACGTTCGGCATCGGGCCCGCGGGCACGGGCAAGAGCTATCTCGCCGTCGCGCTCGCCGTGCAGGCGCTCCAGGCCAAAGAGGTGAACCGCATCATCCTCACGCGCCCGGCGGTCGAAGCCGGTGAGCGGCTCGGGTTCCTGCCGGGCGACATCCTCGCCAAGGTCGACCCCTACCTCCGCCCGCTGTACGACGCGCTGTACGACATGCTCGACACGGAGGTGGTCGCACGGCTCATGGAACGCGGCACGATCGAAGTCGCGCCGCTCGCCTTCATGCGCGGGCGCACACTCAACGACTCGTTCATCATCCTCGACGAGGCGCAGAACACGACCCCCGAGCAGATGAAGATGTTCCTGACCCGGCTCGGGTTCGGCTCGCGGATCGTGGTCACTGGCGATGTCACGCAGATCGACCTGCCCGAAGGACGCGGCCGGTCCGGGCTCCTCGCGGTGCGCGACATCCTCCGCGACATCGATGGCGTCGCGTTCGTCGAGCTCGATCGCAGCGACGTCGTCCGCCACCGGATCGTGCAGGACATCGTGCATGCGTACGAGATCGCGTCCGCGTACGTCCGCACTTCGTCGATGGCGGCGCCGGAAGACGCTCCGGAGCCCGACCGGGGCAGTCGGTGAACGTGGCGACGCCGATGCAGGTCTTCGGAGCCGACGAGCAGGAGGCCGTCGCCCTCGACGTGCTCCGCTACCTCCGGCTCGCGCAGCTGGTCCTCGACGAGGAGCGCGTCGCACCGGACGCCGAGATGTCGGTCGTCTTCGTCGACGAGGAGACCATCGCGGATCTCAACGAGCGGTTCCTCGACGGCGACGGCTCGACCGACGTGCTCGCGTTCCCGCTCGACGACGACGCGCTCCCCGGCGGTCGACAACCCGACCAGGGCGGTCGGGGCCCGGGGACGCCGTCGGACGAGAGCGAGCCGCCCACCGTGCTCGGCGACGTCCTGGTCTGCCCCGCCGTCGCGCAGCGCCAGGCCGCGTCGCTCGGCCGGACCCTCGAGGAGGAGCTCGCCCTCCTGGTCGTGCACGGGACGCTCCACCTGCTCGAGTACGACCACGCCGAGCCGGCCGAGACGGCGACCATGCAGCGGCGCGAAGCCGAGCTCCTCGGCCAAGTTCCGCGGGATCGAGCACCCCGCCCCCGGGAGGGAAGGCCCGGGATGAACACCAGCGACTGGGTGATCCTGGTGGTCGTCGTCGTCCTCTTCTGCGCCTCGATCGTGCTCGCCATGGCCGAGATGGCCTTCGCCCGGATGAACCGGATCCGCGGCTCTGGCGCTGGAGGAGGAGGGTCGCAAGGGTGCGGGGCGCCTCGCCCAGATGCTCGAGCACCCCGAGCAGACGATCAACTCGCTGCTGCTGCTGGTCCTCGTCGCCCAGCTGACGACGGCCAGCCTCCTCGGGGTCTTCCTGGAGCGCCACGCCGGCGGTGCGGGTGTGGTCATCGGTCTCGTGCTCCAGATCATCTTCTTCTTCGTGATCGGCGAGGTCGCGCCCAAGACCTACGCGATCCAGCACACCGACCGGGCGGCGCTGGCGCTCTCGGGGTTCCTGTACGGCATCACCAACTTCCCGCCGCTGCGGACGCTGTCCCGGTCGCTGATCGGGCTCGCGAACGTCCTCCTTCCCGGCAGGGGCCTGAAGGAGGGCCCGTTCGTCACCGAGGAGGACCTGCGTGCCATGGCGGACGTCGCCGCCGACGAGGACGCGATCGAGAGCGAGGAGCGCAAGCTGATCCACTCGATCTTCGAGTTCGGCGACACGGTGGTGCGCGAGGTGATGCTCCCGCGCCCCGACATGGTCGCGATCGAGGCGGACGCGACCGTCGAGGAGGCGATCGAGCGCGCGATCGAGGGCGGGTACTCCCGCATCCCCGCGTTCGAGGACACGCCCGACAACATCGTCGGCCTCGTGTACCTCAAGGACCTCGTGCGCCGCGCCCGTGCCGGCGAGGGTGCGAAGCCGGTGCGGAAGTCGTTGCGCGACGCGGTCTTCGTTCCCGAGCAGAAGCGCGTCGCCGAGCTGCTGCGCGAGATGCAGGCGAAGCAGTTCCACATGGCGATCGTCGTCGACGAGCACGGCGGCACCGCGGGGCTGGTCACGCTCGAGGACCTGCTCGAGGAGATCGTCGGCGAGATCACCGACGAGTACGACGTCGAGGGCCCGTCGGTGGAGCACCTGCCCGACGGGGCGTTGCGTGTCCCGGGGCGGTGCTCGATCGACGACCTGAGCGAGGAGCTCGACATGGAGCTCCCCGACACGGAATGGGACACCGTCGGCGGGCTGGTCTTCAACCTCCTCGGGCACGTCCCCGAGGAAGGTGAGGCTGTGCGCTTCCAGGGCCTCGAGTTCCGCACCGAGCGCGTGCAGGGACGGCGGATCGCCTCGGTGGTGATCACACGGGCGCCCGACGGGTCGAAGGACGGTGCGGACGCGGAGCGCCGAGGCCGACGCGGCCTCCGCCTGATGCGTGCACGCAGACGCCTGATGCATGCGCACGCGGGCACGTTGATGTTCCGATCGGGCTTCGCCACGCTCATCGGACGCCCCAACGTCGGGAAGTCGACGCTCGTCAACCAGATGGTCGGCTCGAAGGTCGCCATCACGTCGCCCCGACCCCAGACCACGCGCACGACGGTGCGCGGCGTGCGCACGAGCGAGACCTCGCAGCTCGTCCTGCTCGACACGCCCGGGCTGCACAAGCCACGGACCGCCCTCGGGGAGCGGACGAACGAGCGGGCGCGGGCGACCCTCACCGAGGTCGACGTCGTGTGCCTGTTCGTGGAGGCGAACGCAGCCATCGGCACGGGCGACCGCTTCATCGCCGACCTCGCCCGCGAGGCCGCGACGCCGCGGATCCTGGTGCTCAACAAGATCGACGTCGCGTCGAAGGGCGCAGTCGCCCGCCACCTGGGCGAAGTCGTGGCGAAGCTCGGCGAGTTCGACGCCTACGTGCCCGTGTCGGCCAAGACGGGCGAGGGGATCGACGCCCTCGTCGGCGAGCTCGAGACGCGCATGCCCGAGGGCCCGCACTACTACCCGGAGGGCGTCGTCACCGACCAGCCCGAGACGTTCGTGGCGGCCGAGCTCGTCCGTGAGCAGCTGCTCCATGCGATGCACGACGAGGTCCCGCACTCGATCGGCGTGTCGTGCGAGCTGCTCGACGAGGACGACGACCGTGAGCACCCCGCCGACGTCCTGCGCCTCCTGGTCACGATCCGCGTCGAGCGTGACTCTCAGAAGGGGATGGTGATCGGCCGTGGTGGCGAGGTCCTCAAGCGCGCCGCGACCTCGGCCCGGAGGAGCCTCGAGGCGCTGCTCGGCGCCCGCGTCTACCTGGAGACCAAGGTCCGGGTCGAGCGCGACTGGCAGCGCAGGCCCCAGGCACTCGACCGGATGGGCTTCTAGCGCCCGGGATCTTCCCGACCGCACAAGTTGCTGCTCCGCGACCGACGGGGGATAGAGTGCCGACGCGCTCCGGGCTCCGGGCGTTCGGCGACGGTTCCGATCGGCCGCCGGGGTGTTCTCGCCAGACTTCGAGATTCCGTCGAGAATCGGGGAACCGGGGGACATGAGGCAACGCAGCACCCGTCGGCGGGTCACACGGAAGCTGTGGATCCCTGCGCTCGCGACGCTGGCCCTGGTGCTCGCCGCCTGCTCCACCGAGTCCGGCCCCGAGAACGGTCAGAACGGGCTCCGCCCCAAGGGCACGTACGCGACGAAGATCGACAACCTCTTCACCCCGGTGTTCTGGGTCGCGATGGTGATCCTCGTCTTCGTGCTCGGCGCCACGCTCTTCATCGCGCTCAGGTTCCGCGTGCGCAAGGGGAAGGAAGTCCGGCCGAAGCAGATCCACGGCTCGACCCCGTTCGAGATCAGCTGGACGATCGTGCCCGCGGTGATCCTCGCGATCATCGCGGTGCCGACGGTCGCGCTCACCTTCGAGCTCTCGGAGAAGCCCGCCGACCCCGTGAAGATCACGGTGGTCGGCAAGCAGTGGTGGTGGCAGTTCGACTACCCGCAGCAGGCCGGTATCGACAACAAGATCGTCACCGCCGACGAGATGCACATCCCGACCGGCCGCGACGTGCTGCTCACGCTGAAGGCATGCGACCCGTCGCTGCCCGGTGGCTTCGAGGGTGGGCCGGGCTGCAACGTGATCCACAGCTTCTGGGTGCCGGAGCTCGCCGGCAAGCGCGACGTCGTTCCCGGGCACGACAACCAGATGAAGATCAAGGTCGACACGCCCGGCACGTACCTCGGGCAGTGCGCGGAGTACTGCGGCCTCTCCCACGCCAACATGCGCTTCCGCGTCATCGCGCAGACACCCTCCGACTACGAGGCGTGGCTCGCCGGGCAGCAGAAGGGCCCGGCGGTGTCGCTGGCCGACGCAGGCGCGGCCAAGGACCTCTTCACCACCAAGTACCAGTGCACCAACTGCCACACGACCGAGGACTCCGAGCATCAGCGTGTACGGCCCGAACCTCACGCACCTCGCGAGCCGCACGCACGTTCGCGAGCGGCTACTACGAGCTCACGCGGTCGAAGCTGATCGAGTGGATCCTCGACGCGCCCGTCGCTGATCCCGATGCAGTCCGAGGACTGTCGCCTCCCACCGCCGGCGACGTGCGTCGGGATGCCCTCGTTCACGCAGAACACGCCCAAGGGCTATCCGGTGATGACGCAGTCCGAGGCCGCGACCATCGCTGACTACCTCCTGGAGCTGAAGTGAGCACCGTCCCGAGGGAGTGCCGGGCATGACCACGGTCCAGGACGCGGTCGCGGTCGCGCAACGCCGTCCGTTCGTCCTTCGTCGCCCGAAGGCGACGACGGGCGTGTGGAGCTGGTTCACCACCGTCGACCACAAGAAGATCGGCATCATGTACGGCGCTGCGGCGCTGCTGTTCTTCCTCGTCGGCGGCATCGAGGCGCTGCTGATCCGGCTGCAGCTGTTCCAGGCGAACGGCTCGGTCCTGACGGCCGCGCAGTACAACGAGCTCTTCACGATGCACGGCACCACGATGGTGTTCCTCGTCGGCATGCCGATGGCCGTCGCGTTCGGCAACTACTTCGTGCCGCTCATGATCGGTGCGCGCGACGTCGCCTTCCCCCGGATCAACGCCTTCGGGTTCTGGATCGTCTGCGCCGGTGCGATCTTCCTGTACTCGAGCTTCATCCCCGGCGTGAACGGCGTCCCGAACGGCGGGTGGTTCGGCTACACGCCGCTCACGAGCACGCCGATCGACTCGGGCTTCCTGCCCGGCCATGGCCCCGACTTCTGGTCCGTCGGCATCATCATGCTCGGGATCGGGTCGACGACCTCGGCGATCAACTTCATCGTCACCATCCTCAACATGCGTGCGCCCGGCATGACGCTCATGCGGATGCCGGTGTTCGTCTGGATGATGCTCGTGACGGCGTTCCTCACCGTGTTCGCGATGCCGATCATCACCGTCGCGCTGATCATGGTGTTCACCGACCGGAACTTCGGGACGCTGTTCTTCTCACCGGCCGCGGGCGGCGATCCGCTGCTGTACCAGCACCTCTTCTGGCTGTTCGGCCATCCCGAGGTGTACATCCTGATCCTGCCGGGCATGGGCATCGTGTCGGAGATCCTGCCCGTGTTCTCGCGCAAGCCGCTGTTCGGCTACGCGGTCGTGGTCTTCTCGGGCATCGCGATCGGGTTCCTGGGGTGGGGTGTGTGGGCGCACCACATGTTCGCCACCGGCCTCGGTCCGGTCGCGGTCTCGGCGTTCGGGCTCTCGACCATGCTGATCGCGATCCCGACCGGGGTGAAGATCTTCAACTGGCTGGGGACGGTGTGGAAGGGCGCACTCCGCCTCAACACGCCGATGTTGTTCGCGCTCGGGTTCATCGTGATGTTCACCATCGGCGGCTTGTCGGGGGTCCTGCACTCGATCGTCCCCGCGGACACGCAGCAGACCGACACCTACTTCGTGGTCGCACACTTCCACTACGTGCTGTTCGGCGGGCTGATGCTCGCCGTGTTCGGTGGGCTGTACTACTGGCTCCCGAAGGTCTTCGGCCGGATGCTCAACGATCGCCTCGGCAAGTTCAACTTCTGGACCATGCTCATCGGGTTCAACCTCACGTTCTTCCCGATGCACCTGCTCGGGCTCTGGGGCATGCCGCGGCGCACCTACCGGTACGACTCCGGCCTCGGGTGGGAGGGCACGAACCAGCTCGTGAGCGTCGGCGCGTTCCTGATCGCGTTCTCGACCCTGATCTTCCTCTCGAACGTGATCGTGTCCCTCGTGATGAAGCGTGGTGAGCCGGCGGGCGACGACCCGTGGGACGGCCGGACGCTCGAGTGGTCGATCTCCTCGCCGCCGCCGGAGTACAACTTCGCCGAGGTCCCCGAGGTCACGAGCCGCGACGAGTTCTGGCACCACAAGTACACCGAGGACGACGAGGGCATGCTCGTCGCGATCCCGAGCGGTGGTGCCTATGGCGACCACGACGATGCCGCGTCGCACGACGGGCACGGCATCCACCTGCCGTCGCCCTCGATCTACCCACTGATCCTGGCCCTCGGGCTGCTGCCGATCGGGTACGCCGCGGTGTACCAGAACTGGATCCCCCTGGTGATCGGCGTGCTGATCCTGCTGTTCGGCATGTACGCGTGGAGCATCGAGCCCGGCACCGAAGAGGCATGAGGTAGCGCGGATGGCGACCATCGACCAGACCACGGGCCAGAGCACCACGCGCCCGGCGAGCGAGCAGACCGCCGAGGTCGGCGGGCCGCCCGTCCAGGGCACCCCGGGCCACGACGCGCACGCCACGGCGACGGGTGTCACGCACCCCAAGCTCGCGATGTGGCTCTTCCTCTCGTCGGACTGCCTCTTCTTCGGCGCGTTCATCGCGGCCTACCTGCTCTACCGGGGTCGCGACACCTCGGGACCCGGGCCCCGCGAGCTCTTCGACATCCCGTTCACCTCCGCCACCTCGTTCATCCTGCTGATGAGCTCGCTCACGATGGTGCTCGCGCTCGCCGCGATCCAGCGTGGCGACCACCGCCGGGTGCGGATCTGGCTCCTGTCCACCGCGCTGCTGGGTGCGACCTTCATCGGTGGCCAGATCTTCGAGTTCACCGAGTTCACGCGAGAGGGACTGAAGGTCAGCACGAACCTCTTCGGGTCGTCCTTCTACCTGCTCACTGGCTTTCACGGCGCGCACGTCACCATCGGCATCATCTGGCTGCTGTCACTGTGGGGCATGTCCGCCCGCGGACGGCTCCCCACCAAGAACGCCGAGAGTGTCGAGATCGCCGGGTTGTACTGGCACTTCGTGGACGTCGTGTGGATCATCATCTTCACGGTGATCTACCTGGTCCCCCAGCCGCGCTGACCTACGTCGAGGAGGCACGGAAGCGATGAGCGACACACGAATCGGGGACATCGAGATCGCGGCCAAGGGCGAGCTCGCGCACGCGATGGAGCCGGCCCCCGGTCTGCTCCCCGGCGAGATCAAGAAGCACCCGTCACCGTTCAAGTACGTCGTCATCGCGATCGTCCTGTGCATCGTCACCGGGATCGAGATCGGCATCTCCTACCTCGACGGCGACATCCCCGACGGGCTGCTCGTCACGCTGCTGCTCGTGCTCGCGATCATGAAGTTCGTCGGCGTCGCGGGCTGGTACATGCACCTCCAGACCGACCAGCCGGTCTTCCGACGTTTCTTCATCCTCGGGTGCATCGCCGCGGTGACTCTCTACACGATCGTGCTCGCGACCCTCAGCATCTTCGCGGCATAGGAGTTGGTCGACGTGCTCGGCGCGGCGCAGATCCCCGGTTGGGAGGCCCAGCCCGACGTCTGGCTCCTCATCGCCGCCCTGGCCGCGGGGTACTGGATCACCGTGGTGCGAATCGGCCCGCGGTACGCGGTCCCGGGGCGCCCGCTCGTCACGAGACTGCAGGGGACCTGTTGGGCACTCGGGGTCCTGACGACGTGGATCGCGGCCGACTGGCCCGTGCACCTCGTCGCCGAGAAGATGAACTACAGCGTCCACATGCTGCAGCACCTGATGTTCGCGATGGTCGCAGCGCCGTTGCTGCTGCTCGGCACGCCGGGGTGGATGGCGCGCTGGGTGCTCAGACCGGGCAGTGCCCTGTTCCGCACGGTGCGCTGGTGGTCGCGGTTCCTCCCGGCGTTGGTCCTCTTCAACGTCGTGCTGGTGTTCACGCACTGGCCGGCGCTCGTCAACGCGAGCCTCGAGAACGGGTTCCTCCACTTCTGCGTGCACACGCTGCTCTTCGTTTCGTCGCTGATCGTCTGGATGCCGGTGCTCTCCCCGCTCCCGGAGATCCCGCGCCTCGCTGCGCCGGTCCGCGCTGTCTACCTCTTCCTGCAGTCGGTCGTCCCGACGGTCCCCGCGTCGTTCCTCACCTTCGGCGCGTACCCTCTGTACAAGTTCTACGAGGGCAAGCAGCACCTGTGGGGTCTCACGACCCTCGAGGACCAGCAGGTCGCAGGGCTCATCATGAAGATCGGCGCCGGGATGCTGCTCTGGGCGCTGATCGCCATATTCTTCTTCCGGTGGGCGGCCGACGAGGAACGCCGCCAGCGCCCGCAGGTCCGCCAGGACCTCCAGCGTGAACTGACCCGGATGGGCTTGTGAGGATCATCACCTGATGACGACCACGACGACCGACACGCCCGAGGGCCCCGGCGACGGCCCCGAGGCGCCGCTCGCGATCGAGGCTGCACCCGACCCGCAGCAGGAAGCGCTCTGGACGCGCCTGATCCTGCCGCTCGCGCTGCCGATCCTGTCGATCGTCGCGCTGCTCGTGTGGTCGCTCAACATCTCACGAGCGTTCCTCGCCGGCGGCAAGACCGCCGCGCTCGTGATCATCTGCATCGTGCTCATCTCGATCATGGGTGGGGCGGCGATGATGTCGGCCGCACCGCGCATGCGGACGTCGTCGAAGCTGCTCTTCGTCGCCTTCGCGTTCGCGCTCATCGTGTCGGCGGGCTACGTCTCGCTCGGCCCGAGCGAGGAGAAGCAGGTCGCCGCGAACTCCGGGTTCGTGGAGCCCAAGGGTCCGGCGGTCGCCACCGTCGAGGTCGACGCGCTGCCGTCGCTGAAGTTCCAGGCGACCGAGTTCACCACGAAGGCGGGCATCAACGACATGAAGTACGTCGACAAGGGTGGTACGCACACCCTCGTGTTCGCGGAGCCCTCGCTCGCCGGTTTCATCATCAACGTGCCGCCGACGTCGAGCAAGAAGGTCGACCTGAAGGCCGGTACCTACACGATCTTCTGCAGCATCCCGGGCCACCGTGCCGCCGGGATGGAAGCGACGCTCGTCGTCAAGTAGCAGCCGGTATCAGCACCCGCAACGCCTCGGGATCCACCGTCGCGGTGGCGGGGAGCGGGCCGACGCGCTCTCCGCTGGCCCAGAGGTCGAGCCCGACGTCGCCTCCGTCGTCCCGGCATCTCGACCGTACCGTCCCCGCAGCATCTCCACGCCGTCGACCCGGGTGTGGTGGCCCCGGAACACGCTGGGGAACCGGGCGATGAACGTCGTCGTCGGCTTGTCGGTGATCAGACACACGTCGAGCAGCCCGTCGTCGGCTGACGCGCCGGGCGTGATCTTCAGCCCGCCGGCGTACCAACGGGTGTTCCCGATGGCGACCAGCCACGCGCGGCCGCGCCACTCGTCGTCGTCGACGCGGACCACGAGCGGTTGGGGGCGGTAGGTCGCGACCGTGCGCGCGATGGCGAGCAGGTAGAGGGTCGACCCGCTCGCCCACGTGATGTCGTTGGCCCACCGGTTGGCCTCGGCGTCGAACCCGGTGTTGGCGATGGTCGTGAAGGCGCGCTCGGTTCCGTCCGCAGCCGTGGCCCGGCCGAGGTCGAGGTCGCGGAGGTCGCCGGTCGCGAGGAGGTCGACCGCCCGGAGCGGGTGGCGGAGGTCGAGACCGAGCTCGCGCGCGAAGTCGTTGCCGGCCCCGGTCGGGACGATTGCGAGCGGGCCCCCGTGCTCGGCGGCCACGCCGGCGAGGCCGGCCACCGTCCCGTCGCCGCCGCACGCCGCGACGCCTTCGCCGCGTGCGAACGCCGCCGCGGGCCGCCCGCTCGCCGTCGTCGTGCGTCGGTGGCCACGTGGACCAGGGCGCCCTGCTCCCGGAACGCCTCCCGCAAGCCGGGGAGCGCCCGTCGGGTCCGGCCCCGGCCCGCGACGGGGTTCACGACCGCAGTCCAGCGCATGGCCGCGGATCGTACCGGGGCGGCCCATCCGGGCTTCGGGGGCGCTTCCCCGAAGCCGGGGTCGTCGGCGGTAGCGTCGGCGCCGTGGCCCACGGCATCGACCTGTCCCGTTTGCCGCGCCACGTCGCGGTGGTCATGGACGGCAACGGGCGTTGGGCCCAGCGGCGCGGCCTGAAGCGCACCGACGGCCACGCCGCCGGCGAGGAGGCGCTGTTCGACACCGTCGAGGGCGGCCTCGACATCGGGTTGCAGTGGCTGACGGTGTACGCCTTCTCCACCGAGAACTGGCGGCGTCCGCTCGACGAGGTGCGCTTCCTCATGCGCTTCAACGAGTCGTTGCTGCTCCGGCGGCGCGACGACCTGAACGAGCGAGGCGTTCGGGTGCGCTTCATCGGTCGGCGAGGCGGGCGCGTCCCGCGCCGTGTGCTCCGGCACATCGAGGACACCGAGGCGCTGACCGCGAAGAACCGGCGGATGACGCTCACCTTCGCCTTCAACTACGGCGGGCGGGCCGAGCTGGTCGACGCGGTCCGGGCCATCGCCACCGAGGCGCGGGGCCGCAAGCTCGACCCGGGGAAGATCGACGAGCGGACGATCCAGAAGCACCTGTACGCGCCCGACATGCCCGATCCCGACCTGCTCGTGCGCACCTCGGGCGAGTACCGCACCTCGAACTATCTGCTCTGGGAGGCCGCGTACAGCGAGCTCGTGTTCACCGACGTGCTCTGGCCCGACTTCCGGCGCGAAGGACCTGTTCGCGGCGATCCGCGAGTTCCAGAACCGCAAGCCGCCGCTTCGGCGCCATCGAGTGAGGCCGGGCGCTCAGGGTGACGGGTGACACGGGTGTAACTACACTCCTGTCGTGGCGCTCTACCGGGACCAGGGCGTGGTCCTCCGCTCGATCAAGCTCGGCGAGACGGACCGCATCGTCACGATGCTCACCCAGGGCCACGGCAAGGTGCGGGCCGTCGCCAAGGGCGTCCGCAAGCCCGGGAGCCGCTTCGGCGCCCGCCTCGAGCCCACCAGCCACGTCGCGCTCCAGTGCTACCGGGGCCGCGAGCTCGACATCGTCACCCAGGTGGAGACGATCGACGCGAACCGGGCGCTGCGGGAGCACTACGGCTGCCTCACCCACGCCGTCTCCATGCTCGAGGCCGTCGACCAGGTCGCGATGGAGCGGGAGCCGAACCACGCGCTCTACCGGATGCTCGAGAGCGCCTTGCGCACGCTCGCCCGGGAGCCCTCCCCGATCGTGAGCGCGGCCTTCTTCTGGAAGCTCCTGTCGCTGCGAGGGGTTCCACCCGATGCTCGACGCGTGCGCTCGCTGCGGACGGGGATCCGACGATCCCGATGCCGGCGCCCCGGTTGCGTTCGTGGCCTTCGATCTGGCGGAGGGTGGCGTGCTGTGCGCCGAATGTGGGCACCTCGGAGGCCGCCGTACCTCGCCCGAGTCCCTCGAGGTCGTCGCGCGGATCGTCGGCGGGCAGGTGCGGGGCGTGCTCGACGACCCGCCGCCCGAGGCGGTGCTCCGCGAGGTCGAGCGTCTCGCGATCGCGGCGCTCGAGTACGCCTCCGACCGCCGGCTCCGGAGCGCCGGCGCTCCTCTGAAGCAGCGCCGAAGGCGCCCGTCCGAAAAGGGATCGTCGGGGTCGCGGCGATACCATCAACGTCTCGTATGGCCTCCTCCGACCAGATGGATCGCGTCGTCAACCTGTGCAAGCGGCGGGGGTTGGTCTTCCCGTCCAGCGAGATCTACGGCGGGTTCCGCTCCACCTGGGACTACGGGCCCCTCGGCGTCGAGCTGAAGCGCAACGTCAAGGACGCCTGGTGGCGGGCGATGGTCCAGATGCGCGACGACGTCGTCGGGCTCGACGCCGCGATCCTCATGGCGCCCGAAGGTCTGGGAGGCGAGCGGTCACCTCGCCACCTTCACCGACCCGCTCGTCGACTGCCGCAACTGCAAGGAGCGGTTCCGGGCCGATCACCTGCCGAAGTCCGGCGCCTGCCCGAACTGCGGCGCCAAGGACTCCTTCACCGAGGCCCGCCACTTCAACCTCATGTTCAAGACCTTCGTCGGCCCCGTGGAGGACGACGCCTCGGTCGCCTACCTGCGCCCGGAGACCGCCCAGGGCATCTTCGTGAACTTCGCGAACGTCCAGACGACGACCCGCAAGAAGCCGCCGTTCGGCATCGCCCAGATCGGGAAGTCCTTCCGCAACGAGATCACGCCGGGGAACTTCATCTTCCGGACCCGCGAGTTCGAGCAGATGGAGATGGAGTTCTTCGTGCCGCCGGAGGACGTCGAGCAGTGGTACGAGTACTGGTGCCAGGCGCGGTACGAGTGGCACCACGACCTCGGCATCCCCGAGGAGCACCTCCGCCTGCGGCCGCACGACGCCGAGGAGCTCTCGCACTACTCCACCGGCACGTCCGACGTGGAGTACGAGTTCCCGTGGGGCTGGGGTGAGCTCGAGGGCATCGCGAACCGCACCGACTTCGACCTCAAGCAGCACGCGAAGTTCTCGGGCGAGGAGCTGTCGTACTTCGACCAGGAGCACGACCGCCGCTACGTGCCGTACGTGATCGAGCCGGCGCTCGGTGCGGACCGCGCCACGCTCGCCTTCCTCCTCGCCGCGTACGAGGAGGAAGAGGTACCCAACGGCAAGGGCGGGACCGAGAAGCGGACGGTCCTGCGCCTCGACCCGCGGCTCGCGCCGATCAAGGTCGCGGTGCTCCCGCTGTCCAAGAACGAGAAGCTCGTGCCGGTCGCCGACGAGATCGCGGGCGCGCTGCGGCCCGACTTCATGATCGACGTCGACGCGGCCGGATCGATCGGACGCCGCTACCGGCGCCAGGACGAGGTCGGCACGCCGTACTGCGTGACGGTCGACTTCGACACCCTCGACGACCAGGCCGTCACGGTGCGCGATCGGGACTCCATGTCCCAGGATCGCGTGTCCGTCGACGGGCTGGTCACCTACTTGCGGGAGCGGTTGCCGTGGTGAACGAAGACGAGACCAACTACGACGTGCTCGGCGTCGCGCCGAACGCGAGCAAGGAGGAGATCCGCTCCGCATACCGGGAGCGGCTCGCCGACGCGCAGGCAGCGGTCACCCGTGAGGAGACCGCGAAGAAGCCGCAGCGGGTCGGCGATCGCCGAGGCACGCGAGGAGGAGGCGAGCATCCGCGCTGCGTGGCAGGTCCTGAGCGACCCGGTGCAGCGCGAGCGCTACGACGCCGCTCGCGGGATCGACAACACCGGGACCGCCCTCGACTTCGACGACGACGAGCAGGACGACGACGACGACGAGGTGGAGATGACGCCGCGTGAACGGCGCGCGGCCGACCGGGCCAAGGCCATGGCCAACCGTCCGCCCGGGCTCTTCTCGACCGAGATCCCACCGACGCCCGCGAGCTGGCCCCCCGGTGTCCAGCCGCCACCGCCCCGCGCCCGCTTCTTCGCGCTGTCCATCGACGTGTTCATCCTGTCGATCCTCATCGCGCTCCAGCTCCTGATCACGCCACTGGTGATCGACCAGATGAAGCCGGGCGTCCAGGACACGCCTCGACACCATCTCGACACAGATCGACAAGGCCGAACAACAAGAAGGACAAGGCCGACTCCGCCGCCGACAAGGCGAAGAACGGTTCGGAGGCCAAGAAGACGGCCAAGGCCGAGTCGAAGTCGCTCGACGCGAAGATCACCAAGGAGGAGGACAAGCAGACCGAGCTGCGCAACGAGCTCCTGCCGATCACGATCGGCATGAGCCTCGTCGTGTTCGGGCTCGCGCTGCTGTACCTCGTGCCGTCGAGCGTCCGGACCGGTCGGACGCTGGGGAAGAAGCTGCTCCAGATCCGAGCCGTCAACGCCGACGGGTCGCCCGCTCAGCCTGCGGGGTGCGACCCGGCGCTACGGCGCCCCGCTCGTCGCCGGGCTGTTCCTGTCGAGCATCGTCGGACCGCTCGGCTACATGTTCGTCCTGGTGGGGGTGCTCACGTGGCCCCGGAACCCGAACTACCAGGGTCTCCAGGACCGCCTCGCGAAGACCATCGTCGTCGACGGCTGACAAGTCGGGGAGGCACGGCGCACGGGCCTCGGTAGGCTCGTTCGCGCGCGACCGCAACGCCACCGCACGGAAGCCCGAAAGGTGATCCAGTGAAGTATGTGTACGCCTTCGAGGAGGGCTCGAAGGAGCAGAAGTACCTGCTCGGAGGCAAGGGAGCGAACCTCGCCGAGATGACCAAGCTCGGCCTGCCGGTACCTCCCGGGTTCACGATCACCACCGAGGCCTGCAACGCCTACATGGCCGGCGGCAACAGGCTGCCCGAGGGCCTGATGGACGAGGTCGCGGCGTCGCTCCAGGCGCTCGAGGCCAAGATGGGCAAGCAGCTCGGCGACGAGGGCGACCCGCTGCTCGTCTCCGTGCGCTCCGGCGCGCCGTTCTCGATGCCCGGGATGATGGACACGGTCCTCAACCTCGGGATGAACGACGCGTCGGTGAACGGGCTGGCGAAGCAGACGCAGAACGAGCGCTTCGCGTTCGACTCGTACCGCCGCTTCGTGCAGATGTTCGGCAAGATCGTGCTCGACGTGTCCGGGCGACGCGTTCGAGCTCGCGCTCGAGGAGCTCCGCAGAGGAGGTGGGCGTCGAGACGGATCCCGAGCTCGACGCGGCATCGTTGCGTCGCCTGGTCGAGATCTTCAAGGGGATCGTGCGCGCCGAGGCGGGCATCGAGTTCCCCCAGGACCCGCACGAGCAGCTCCGCTTCGCGATCGAGGCCGTCTTCCGCTCGTGGAACGGAGACCGCGCGCACACCTACCGCAAGATGGAGAAGATCCCCGACGACCTCGGGACCGCCGTCAACGTCCAGACGATGGTGTTCGGCAACAAGGGCGACGACTCCGGCACCGGTGTCGCCTTCACGCGCGACCCGGCGACGGGTGAGAACCGTCGCGTACGGCGACTTCCTCCCGAACGCTCAGGGCGAGGACGTCGTCGCCGGCATCCGCACCACCGAGCCGCTCGACGCGATGGCGAACGACTTCGCCGAGTGCCACGTGCAGCTCCTCGACGTCATGAACACGCTCCAGTCGCACTACCGCGACATGTGCGACATCGAGTTCACGATCGAGCAGGGTCGCCTCTTCATCCTCCAGACCCGGGTCGGGAAGCGCACCGCCGCGGCCGCGCTCCGCATGGCGGTCGAGATGGAGCAGGAGGGGATGATCGACAAGCGCGAGGCCGTGCTGCGAGTGCAGCCGGCACAGCTCGACCAGCTCCTGCACCCGCAGTTCGACCCGAGCGCGAAGTACCGCGCGCTCGCCAAGGGGCTCAACGCATCTCCCGGCGCTGCGGTGGGGAAGGTGTACTTCACCGCCGACGACGCCGAGTCGCACCACGAAGGCGGGCGAGTCCGTGATCCTCGTCCGTCCGGAGACCTCGCCCGACGACCTCCACGGCATGATCGCGGCCGAGGGGATCCTCACGTCGCGAGGTGGCCTGGTCAGCCACGCTGCCGTCGTCGCCCGCGGCATGGGCACCCCCGCGGTGTGCGGAGCGTCCGAGCTCGACATCGACGTCGACGGTCGAGCAGTTCGCGGTCGGCGACACGGTCGTCCGCGAAGGCGACGTGATCTCGATCAACGGTACGAGCGGTGAGGTCGTGGTCGGTCCGGTCGCGGTGATCACGCCCGAGCCGACCGGCCCGTTCGACGTCATCCTCGGCTGGGCCGATGAGTTCCGCACCCTCGGGGTGCGCACGAACGCCGATCTGCCCCACGACGCCCAAGTCGCGCGCAAGTTCGGTGCCGAGGGCATCGGCCTCTGCCGCACCGAGCACATGTTCCTCGGCGACCGGCTGCCGCTCGTGCAGCGCTTCATCCTCGCCGAGGACGTGGTCGAGGAGCTCGCCGCGCTCGAAGAGCTCGGGAAGCTCCAACGCTCCGACTTCGTCGGCATCCTCGAGGCGATGGACGGCCTGCCCGTCACGGTGCGTCTGCTCGACCCCCCGCTCCACGAGTTCCTCCCGAACATCGAGGAGCTGCTCGTGCGAGAGGCAAAGGGTGAGCTCGACGACCGCGGGCGCACCCTGCTCCACGCGGCGCAGCACCTGCAGGAGTCGAACCCGATGCTCGGAACCCGGGGCGTGCGGCTCGGCGTGCTCAAGCCCGACCTCTACCGCACCCAGATCCGTGCGCTGTTCGAGGCTGCCATCGAGCGCAAGCTCGCAGGCGGCGACCCGCACATCGAGGTCATGATCCCGCTGGCGGTCACCGAACCCGAGCTCGCGCTCGCGATCTCCTGGGTCCACGACGTCGCGGCGGAGCTCGCGTCCGAAGGCCAGGGGCTCGCCGGCGTCGAGTACCTGGCGGGCACGATGGTCGAGACACCGCGCGCCGCGCTCGTCGCCGACCAGATCGCCGACGTGGCGGAGTTCTTCTCGTTCGGCACGAACGACCTCACGCAGATGACGTTCGGCTTCTCCCGCGACGACATCGAGGGTCGGTTCCTCCCGCGCTACCTCGAGCAGAAGCTGATCGAGGCGAATCCGTTCGAGACGATCGACGTCGACGGCGTCGGGCAGCTCGTGCGGATGGCGGTCGAGAAGGGTCGTGCGACGCGCCCGGACGTGAAGCTCGGGATCTGCGGCGAGCACGGTGGCGATCCGGCGTCGGTGCACTTCTGCCACGACGTCGGGCTCGACTACGTGTCGTGTTCGCCGTACCGCGTACCGCTCGCCCGACTCGCCGCCGCGCACGCCGCGCTCGGCGAGGGTGGGCCGGGCGCGACGGCCTGAGTCGTCGCCGGCCCCGGTCGTCCCATGCCTGCGCTCACGGCCACCGAGGTCCGCGACTTCCTCGAGGAGATCTGGCCCGGCAGCACCGAGGCGTACGAGATCGAGGCTGTCGGGGAGGGCACGGCCCGCCTCCGCATGCTCTTCACCCCCGCGCGGCTTCGGCCCGGCGGCATCGTCTCGGGACCGGCGCTGATGTCGCTGGCCGACTGCGCGGTCTGGGTGGCACTGCTCGGCGAGATCGGCCGCGAAGCCATGACGATGACGGTCAGCCTCAACATCAACTTCTTGCGGCCGGCGCCGCCGGCCGACGTGCTCGCCGACGTCCGGCTGCACAAGGTGGGCAAGCGACTCGCGACCGGTGACGTGCTGATGTTCACCGACCGCGATCCCGACCCGGTCGCGCAGGCGACCGTCACGTACGCGATGCCGGCACGCTAGGCGCGGGTCGCCTCGGACCGCACCCGGATCACTGCCTTCGTGCGAAGACGGAGGTCAAGCTGACCGACCGAGAAGGTCCTGTTCCCAGGCCCGGGCCTCACCGGAGTCAGGGTGTGGGCCGGAGGCTCCGTACGATGGGGGTGTGGTCGGGACGAATGGGGGAGCGATCCGGGGAGTCCGGGAGAGCGACATCGGATCGATCCTTGCCGTGTTCGCACACCCGGATGACGAGGCCTACCTCGCTGGGGCCCTGATGGCAGTGGCGGCAGACGCCGGCCGGCAGGTGGTCTGCGTGACCGCGACGCGCGGCGAGCTGGGGTTCGCCGACGACGATCCGCGCTCGATCGACGAGCGCAAGGCGCTCCGCGAGGAGGAGCTCGCCGCGTGCATGGAGGTGCTGGGCGTCGAGGACCATCGCTGGCTCGACTACCCCGACGGCGGGTGCCTGGCGGTGCCGCTCGCGGAGCCGGTGGCCCGGATCAGGGCGATCGTCGAGGAGGTGCGTCCCGACTCCGTGCTCACCTTCGGTCCCGACGGCGGCACCTACCACGGCGACCACATCAGTGTGAGCCGGTGGACCACGGTCGCGTGTCGTGCGACCGACGGAGCCCACCGGCTGCTCTTCGCGACGTATACGCCGGAGTGGGTCGAGCGGTTCACCGCGCACGTCCCGTCCGAGGAGATCATGATGCTCCCCGGTGTCGACATGGCCACGACGCCCTTCGAGCACCTCGCGCTCTACTTCAACGCCGACGACCAGCTCGCCGACCGGAAGGTGCGGGCCCTGCGGGCGCAGGCCAGCCAGATCGAGCCGCTCGTCGAGATGACCGGTGTCGACCGGTATCGGGAGCTCGTGCGCGAAGAGTTCTTCCGCGACCCGACGCTTGCCGACTGGCCGGACTGACGCCTCCCGGTGCGTCAGGCGACCGCCGGTCGGGGTGGGGCCGCGGAGGCTCCAGGCGACCCGCTGATCCCGGTGTCGGTCGTGGGTGTCACACCCCACGGTTAGCCTCGAACCATGACCGATCGCCTGCTCCTCGACGACCACCGGCTCGAACGGGTCGAGGTGGTGCGCGCCCATGCCGGGGCCAAGGCCTTCGTCGGCGGGCCGCTGCGAACCCGGGAGGAGCGGGAGCGCGAGCTGGCCGACGCCCTGGCGCCCGGCGCCACCCGTCCCGTCGGCGCCGGGCATCGGCAGCGGGCCGAGGAGCCGGACCCGTACCGGCTGTGCTTCGAGCGCGACCTCGACCGTGTGAAGCACTCGCGGCCGTGGCGGCGCCTCGCAGGCAAGTGCCAGGTGTTCATCGCACCCGAAGACGACCACCTCCGGACCCGCCTCACTCACGCCGTCGAGGTGGCCCAGGTCGCGGTCGGGATCGCCCGGGCCGCCAACCTCTGCGTCCCGCTCACCGAAGCCATCGCGCTCGCGCACGACTGCGGCCACGGGCCGGCAGGGCACGCGTCCGAGGAGGCGTTCTCGCCGTACCTGCCCGGCACGGGGTACGACCACGCGGTCTACGGCGCCGACGTCACCCTCGCCGAGCTCAACCTGTGCCTCGAGACGCTCGACGGGGTGCGCAACCACTCCTGGCGCCGGCCGGCGCCGCGCGACGCCGGAGGGTGAGGTCGTGGCCTGGGCCGACCGGATCGCGTACGTCTGCCACGACTTCGAGGACGCGGTCCGGGCCGGGATCCTCGAGCCCGCCGACCTGCCCCGGGAGGTGCGCGACACCGTCGGCACCCGGCGGTCCGAGCAGATCGGTGGCTTCGTGCTGGCCGTGCTCGAGGCGATCGACCGCACGGGGTCCGTCGGCATGACCGAGCCCGCTGCGAGCGCGCTCCAGGTGTTCCGCGACTTCAACTTCGAGCGCATCTACCTGCGTCCCGCGGCCCGGCAGCAGGCCGGGCGGGTGATCCGGCTCCTGCGGGGGCTGGTCGACCACTTCGCCGACGCCCCGCGACGCCTGCCCGACGCCGACGCGCACGGGGTGCGGGCAGGGTCGATCGAAGCCGCGGCATTGGCCGTTCGCTACGTCAGCGGGATGACCGACCGCTTCGCGCTGGGCCTCGGGGTCGAGCTCCTGGGGTGGCGCACCGACGACCTGCCCCGAGGGGTCTGACGGGGTCCTAACCTCGCCGCGGTGGGCATCCTCGACGAAGACGTCAGCCGGGTCCGGGACCAGACGGACATCGTCGCGCTCATCAGCGAGTACGTCGCGTTGAAGCGGGTGGGTCAGCGCTACAGCGGGCTCTGCCCGTTCCACCAGGAGAAGACGCCGTCGTTCTCCGTCAACCCGACGATGAACCTGTACTACTGCTTCGGGTGTCAGGCGTCGGGTGACGCGATCAGCTTCCTGCGCGACCTCGAGCACCTCGACTTCGTCGAGACGGTGGAGCGGCTCGCGCAGCGCTCGGGGATCCAGCTGCGCTACGACGACAAGAGCAAGCAGCAGGACCGGTCGCGCCGGTCGCGGCTCGTCGAGGCGGTCACCGCAGCGGTGGAGCACTACCACAAGCTCCTCCTCGAATCGAAGGAGGCCGGCCACGCGCGCAAGTACCTCGCGCGGCCGCGGCTTCGACGGCGACGCGGTGCGCCAGTTCGTCCTCGGGTACTCACCCGACGGGTGGGACGCGCTCGCGAAGCACCTGCAGCAGCAGAAGTTCTCGCGCGACGACATCGTGACTGCCGGCCTCGCGTTCGTGAACAAGGCGAACCGGTCTGCAGGACCAGTTCCGCGGTCGACTGATGTTCCCGATCTTCGACGCGCGCGGTGATGCCGTCGGCTTCGGCGGACGCGCGCTCGGCGACGACGGACCGAAGTACAAGAACTCGCCCGAGACGCCCGTGTACCAGAAGAGCCGCTTGCTCTACGGCCTCAACTGGGCGAAGGCGGAGATCGTCGCGCGGGGCGAGGCGGTGATCTGCGAGGGGTACACCGACGTGATGGCGTACGCCCTCGCCGGTGCGCCGAACGCGGTCGCGACGTGCGGCACCGCACTGTCGCCGACGACCACGCCAAGATGCTCAAGAACCTCGCCCGCCGGATGGTGCTCGCGTACGACGGCGACGCGGCCGGTGCCGGTGCGGCCGACAAGTGGTACCGCTGGGAGCAGGAGCTCGAGCTCGAGGTCCGGGTGGCCGATCTGCCGCCGGGCAAGGACCCGGGCGACCTGTGGCGCGACGAGCAGGAACGGCTGCTCCCGTCGCTGGAGCGGGCCGAGCCGTTCCTCCAGTTCCGGGTCGATCGGGTCCTCGCCGCAGCCGATCTCACCACCATCGAAGGGCCGGGCTCGGGCGGCCGAGGCGGCGGCCCGAGATGGTGGCCGAGCACCCGAGCGAGCTCGTGCGCGACCAGTACGCCGTGCAGCTCGCCGGGCGGCTCGACCTCGACGTCGACGGGGTGCGCAGCCAGGTCACGCGTGCGACGTTGGAGCCCCGAAGGGAGACGCAGCCGCAGCAGCGTCGCCAGGCGCCGTCTCGAAGGGTCCCGAGCAGGAAGCGCCACCCGAGCGCGTCGAGCCGCTGCGCGTCGATCGTCGTGAGCTCGACGTGCTGCGGTGGGCGGTGCACGAACCCGAGCTCGTCGCCGACTGGCTCGACGAGGCACTGTTCCTCGATCCGACCGCGCGCGGTGCCTACGATCTGCTCGTCTCGTCGCAGGACATGCACCAGGCGATCGACGCGGCCGACGGGCCGGTCCGTCATCTGCTCGAACGTCTCGCAGTCGAAGATCCTCAGGCCGACGACGAGCCGACCACCCTGCGCGCGCGTCTCGATGGTGCTCACCGTCGAGCCGGTGGCGAAGCGCATGCTCGTGCGCATGCTGCGCGACGGTGACGAGCGCGCGAGCACCGTCAAGATCCAGCTCGATGCGGTTGCGCACGGTCGCGAGGTCGGCGACTGGGTGCGCGCGCAGGAGGCCGCGACGCAGTTGGTAGGGTGGGTCGTCACCGATGCACGGCAGTCGGCACTCCAGCAATCGTCGGGACGGTGCCGACACCGTCCCGCTGGATGCGCCTGCAGCCGAAGCCCCGATGGACTCAGCAGTGGAAGCACCTCGAGTGGAGCAGGAGGCGTGACGGAGCCGGACGTCGTCACCGACGGAACACGACGACGGCCCTGACGTCGAGGCGCTCGTCGCACGCGCCGGAGATTCGGGTTCGATCACGTCCGGCGAGATCTTCGCTGCGTTCCACACGCTCGAGCCCGAGACCGCCGAGCTCGCGTCCATCTACGAGCGCCTTGCGGCGCGTGGCGTCACCGTCGTCGACGAGATCCACGACGAGCTGCAGCAGGAGGACGCCGGTCGTCCCGAGCGCGCACCGAGGTCGACCCGCTCCGACCCACCGCGCCGGTGAGCTCGTCCGGCCCCGCCAGCGCCGCACCGCCGCCGAGCGTCTCGACGACGCGATGGCAGGCGGGGCGCGACCGAGGGGAGGGTGGCAGCTTCGATCCGGTCCGCATGTACCTCAAGGAGATCGGCAAGGTCCGGCTCCTCACGGCCGACCAGGAGAAGGCGTACGCACGCCGGATCGAGGCCGGAGCACACGCCTACGCCG
Source organism: uncultured Acidimicrobiia bacterium (assembly GCA_963809885.1). GTDB lineage: Bacteria > Actinomycetota > Acidimicrobiia > IMCC26256 > PALSA-555 > JALHSW01. The sequence goes on from CAWELA010000003.1 coordinate 643,338, forward strand.
CCACCGACGTCGACGAGGACGGATCGCCGGTCGCCGACGACGTCGAGATCGACGACTTCGCCAAGCGTCAGTCGACCCGGAGTGCGCTCCAGCGGGCGCTCGAGCTCGCCGACCGGCTCGGGCGAGTGCGACGAGCTGAACGACGTGCAGGCCGCCGAGCTCGAGGAGATCGCCGGCGCGCTCGAGGCCGAGCTCACCAAGCTGCTGCCGCGCCCGGTCGAGCCGTTCCAGCCCACCCACCGAACCGCCACCAAGACGGCCGAGAGCTACTCGGAGATGATCTACCTCGCCGACGCGCTCGATGACGTCGCTGGATCCCGAAGGGCCGGCGTACGGCTACGCGTCCGACATCAAGGCGCTCGTCGACGGCGAGCTCGCCAAGCAGCAGCTCACGAGCGCGAACCTCCGCCTCGTCGTCTCGATCGCCAAGCGGTACGTCGGGCAGGGGGATGGCGCTCCTCGACCTCGTGCAGGAGGGGAACCTCGGCCTCATCCGTGCGGTCGAGAAGTTCGACTACACGAAGGGCTTCAAGTTCTCGACCTACGCGACCTGGTGGATCCGTCAGGCCATCACACGGTCGATCGCCGACCAGGCCCGTACCATCCGCATCCCGGTGCACATGGTCGAGACGATGAACAAGGTGCTGCGCATGCAGCGCTCGATGCTGCAGGAGCTCGGCCGGGAGCCGACCGTCGACGAGATCGCGGCGAAGGTCGACCTCACGCCCGAGAAGGTCCGCGAGATCCAGCGCATCTCCCAGGAGCCGCTCTCGCTCGAGACACCGGTCGGCGAAGAGGACGACAGCAACCTCGGCGACTTCGTGGCCGACGAGAGCGCGGTCTCGCCCGACTTCGCAGCCGAGCGTGAGCGCCTCAAGGACGAGATCGAGCGGGCCATGCTCGAGCTGAACCCGCGCGAGCAGCAGGTGATGCGGTTGCGCTTCGGGCTCGAGGACGGTCAGGTGCGCACGCTCGAGGAGGTCGGGCGCGAGTTCGGCGTCACCCGCGAGCGGATCCGCCAGATCGAGTCGAAGACGCTTGCGAAGCTTCGGCACCCCACCCGCTCGCAGCGGCTGCGCGACTACCTCGAAGAGGCATGAGCGACGATCCACTCTCGACGCCGGGTCGGCGAGCGCGAGACGCTCGTCGGGAGCCTCGACTGGTACCGGGCCGTCGCCTCGGCAAGCTGCGCGGTCTCTCCGATGCCGACGCGTCGCGCTCGCTCGAACCGAACGGGCTGAGCCTGCTCGGCATCGTCGGCGCACCTCGCCTGGGTCGAGGAGCTGTGGTTCCGCCATATCGGAGATCCACGTCGGCCATACGCAGCGCTCCGGACGATCTACGTTGTCGCAGCGACACGGGGCCGTAGCTCAGTGGTCAGAGCAGGGGACTCATAATCCCTCGGTCGGTGGTTCGATCCCACCCGGCCCCACTTACCCACAACGGTTTTCGCGATTCTCCCGAGCCGCGAATCGCGTTTGTCACCGGTTTGGCACCGAGTGGTCGGTGACACCGTGATCCGCCGCCATGGGAACCGCTGGCAAGTGACGGTCTACGCGGGCATCGACCCGGTGACCGGCCGCGAGCGCCGGGCCCGAGGATCGGTGCCGGCCTCGCCGGCTCAGAAGCGGCCGCCGAAGGAGGCTCGGGAGCTCGAGGCTCGGCTGCTGCTCGAAGTCGGCTCCGGCGGCCATCGAGACGTCCGGGTGACGGTCGGTGAGCTGCTCGAGCAGTGGCTGGAGCAGGCCGGTCCCGACCTGGCCGCGTCGACGCTGCACGGCTACCGCCGCTACATCCGTCGCAACATCGTGCCGACCCTCGGCGACGTGCGCCTCGACAAGCTGACGACGCCGATGCTCGATCGTCTCTACCGTGAGCTGCGGGCGTCGGGGGGCGTCAACGGCAGACCGCTCTCGCCGGCGAGCGTGCGCCAGGTGCACGCCGTCCTGCACCGTGCGCTGGGCCAAGCCGAGCGGTGGGGCTGGATCAATCGCAACCCGGCCGTCCTTGCGTCGCCGCCGAAGCTCGTCCGCAAGGAGATCCGACCGCCCTCGCCGCAGGACGTCGGGCGGATGTCCGCGGCGCCCACGAAGAGGAGCCCGGCTTCGGGCTGGCGCTGTGGCTGGCGGCCGTCACCGGCGCGCGCCGGGGCGAGCTCTGCGGCATCCGCTGGGACGACGTGGACCTCGACCCACGGGAGCGTCGTCATCCGCCACTCGGTCATCGAGCTCGCGCATCGTCTCGTGCTCAAGGATCCGAAGACGCACCAGGTCCGTCGCGTCGCCCTCGACGACGCGACGATCGCACTGCTGCGCACGCGGCACGCCACCCAGACCGAGCATGCGCTCCAACTCGGTGCGCGGCTCCCTGCCGACGCGTACGTCCTCTCGGACCATCCGGTCGGTGCGGAGCCGCTGCACCCGAACCTGCTCTCGGACCGATTCCGTCGACTCGTGCGCCGACTCGAGATCCCGTGCCGGCTGCACGACCTGCGCCACTGGCACGTCACGCAGGCCCTCGGCGCGGGGCTCCCGGTGCGCGACGTCGCCGAGCGCGTTGGCCACGCGAGCGCCACGATGACCCTCGACGTCTATGGCCACGCGATCGAGAGCGCGGATCGCAAGACCGCGGAGACGGTCTCGGCCGTCCTCCGAGGCGCGATGGAAGCAGACGGTCCGCGGCCTCGGCGCCGAGCCCGGCGCAAGTCGACCGACCGAGACCCGATGCCGATCGAGCGCGAGCAGTAGGGGTCCTATCAGCCAACGCATGATGTCAGAGTCGGCACCCTTCGGGGCATTGTGTAGTCAGCGAGCACAGCGCGCCAACACCGGCAACCCCCTACGGCCAGCGATCCGGGTGACCAAGGCATCCTGACGGCTGCTCCATCAGCCACGCAGTAAACGCCTCAACGAGGCCGGGAGCGAAGTTCTTCTTGTGTCCTCGGTGCGCGGACATGTTTGCGCTTCCATGCCCGTGAAACGCTTCCGGTATGAGGGGAGCGTCAGCCCCGTAGTACCAGAACTCGTTCGTGATGAGGACGCGGTTCGTCTTGGTGTTGTCCTGGACGTTCGCCTGGTTGATCTGACCGCCGGGAAGACTGTGGTGTGAGTCGAGTTGGGTCCATTGGTTGTTGGCATCGCGGGCCGTAGATGTTGTCCCCGAATGCCTGCATCCGGCTACCGGTGAGATCCGGTCGCTTCGCGAGGCAAGCGTGGATCCGACCAATAGGCCTCGAAGGACATCGTCTCGCTGACGTGCATCGCGGAGATCAATTGACCGGTTCGGTTGTACTTGGCCGACCCGGTGGCGATGATCCAGTCGCCCACCTTCGCGTCCTTCTTCGGATCACGGGCTTGCACGTTGCGAGGGTGCAGGCGCCGTGGAATGGGTTCGTGCGAACCCGTAGTCGTGGGTGATGACGTAGGAGTAGAGAGTCAATTAGCAGTTGTGGCGCGCGATGTTCTGCGGTGCGATTGGAGTGCCGCTGGCGTCCGCGATGTTGTTGATCGTCCCGTCGATGGCCCCGATGATCGAATCGTCGTTCCACGCGACTATTGTGGTCCGCATAGTCC
>CAWELA010000004.1:0-777500 GCA_963809885.1 uncultured Acidimicrobiia bacterium
CACGGGTCGTTGGCGTCAAGCAGCGGTGGTGAGTCGGTGCCCCCAGGCGGTGTGTTCGTCGTAAGGCGTGGCGTGGGTCAGGCAGCCGTGGAGGATGCCGACGAGTCGGTTGGCGAGCGCGCGCAGGGCGCGGTGGTGGGTGTCGCCGGTGGCTCGGCGTTCGTCGTAGAACGCCCGGGCGCCGGGGCTGGTCGTGATGGCGCAGAACGCCCATTGGGTGGTGGCAACCGCGAGGCGCTTGTTGCGGGCGAAGCGAGCGAGGACGACGCGGCGGGTTCCCGAGGCGCGCGTGATGGGTGACGTGCCGGCGTAGTTCTTGCGAGACTTGGCGTCGGCGTAGCGGTTCGGGTCGTCCCCGAACTCTGCGAGCACCCGGGCGCTCAGGATCATCCCCAGTCCTGGCAGGGAACGGATGATCTTGGCGTCCGGGTGCACTTCAAAATGCTGGCCGAGTTCGGTTTCGAGGCCGGCGATCTGGGCGACGAGCTCGCTGATCACCGCGACCAGCGCTCGTACGGATGTGCCCATCGCGTCGGCCACGATCGCGGGTGCTTCGAGTTGGGGAGTTCGCAGAGCAGCCTGGATCTCGAGTGCTCGTGCATCGAGTCGGCGTTGGCGGCCGCCTCGCCGCAACGCTGCAGCGATCTTCGAACGCGACAACGCTCGTCCTCGTGCGGGGGTCGGGGCCAGGGCCAAGACCGTGAGCGCGTCGCCGCTGGTGAGGTCGTCGAAGGCTTCCAGCACGCCGGGGTAGAACTCCCGCAACGTCGAACGCAGCTGGTTGGTCTGACGTTGGCGGGTCCAGAGCATGGACTGGTGCGCCCGGGCGAGGATCTTGAGGGCCTCGGCCAGCTCGGTGTCACCCGCAAACGGACGATGGTTGTGCCCGTCCACCCGGGCGAGCTCGGCCAATACGAACGCGTCGCCCGGATCGGACTTCGCGCCCGACGTCGAGTGTCGTTCTCGATAGCGCGAGGTCGACATCGGGTTCACCGCCAAGACGCGGTACCCGGCCGCGACCATCGCGCCGACGAACAGTCCGCGGTCGGTCTCGGTCGCGATCGTCACCTCGTCCGGATCCTCGACATGCGCGGCGACGAGCTCATGAAACCGACGCACCCCCTCGACGCCTTCGGGGAGCCGCACTGCGGCCAGCCGCTTCCCCGCTTCGTCTTCGACATGGACATCGTGATGGGCCTCAGCCCAGTCATGCCCGACGAACACCCTCACCATCAACCTCCCTGGTCGCTTGCGCGTGGTGAGCCCGAGACGACCAGCGGCGTCCTAATGGGACGCTTCTATGTCCCGTCAAGTGGGTGAGGTGACGGCCTCGAGCTGGCGGAAGAGTTGCCGGGCGACGTAGCGCTTCAGGCATCGTTTGATCTCGCGGGTGCTTCTGCCCTGCTCAACACGCCGCTGCACGTATGCCTTGGTCTCGGGGTCTTGGCGCATGCGGACCATCACGATGGTGTGCAGCGCCCGGTTGAGTTGGCGGTCACCGAAGCGGTTCAAGCGGTGACGGACAACAGTCCCGGACGACGCCTCGATCGGCGCCACGCCCGCGAGCGTGGCGAAGGCGGCTTCGGAGCGCACTCGGCCGGGATGTGACCACGACACGATGAGTTGCGCAGCGACGACCGGGCCGATGCCGACCTCATCGAGTAGCGCGGGAGCGACCCGTCGAACGAGTGCATCAATCTGGGTTTCCAACTCCGTTGCCTCGCGCTCGCAAGCGAGAGCTCGTCGCGCCGTGGCCCGCAACGCCATGACCGTGGCGAACTCTTCAGTGCTCTGACGCGACGAGCCCCGCAGTCCGGCGCACACGCGCAGGAGCTGCCCCAGGGGCAGGGACCGCAGCCGCTCGCGCAGGCTGTCGGGCGCGCTGACGACCAGCGCATGCAGCGCCGCGATCGCCCGGGTGCGGAACTCGATCGCCTGCGCTCTGGTGGTGAGCAGCACCCGGATGGCTTCACGTTCGCCGCGGCGTCGCGGCTCACTCACTCCGATGCCGGCGAGCGCCTGGCGGGCTGCGCGCACCGCGTCGACGTCATCGCTCTTGACGCCAGCCCGCCGTGTCGCTCGCCGCGGACGATCAACCTCAACGACACGTTCGCTACTAGCCAGCAGCAGGGTCGTGAGGCCAGCACCGAAGCTGCCCGTCCCCTCGACGGCCCACAGCGCCGCGCCGTGTCGTCGCCCGAACGCGAGGACCTGTCGATAGCCGCTCCGATCCGCAGGCACCGTGATGTGCTCGAGGACGGCGCCCGTCGAAGCCACTGCAGCAGCGGTATGAGTGTGCTTGTGGGTGTCGACACCAATGACGGCGTCGAGGTGTTGTGTCAGCATGGACATCGCTCCTTGACCAGGGAGTAGTTGTCGGTGCCGGTCCGAGCGACGCTGCGGCAAGACTGTGATGAGTCACGCCGATCACGGCGGACGAGCTTCTGATCAGGCCAACGCACGACGTCCGGGCCGGTGCCGGCAGCGTCGCGGACAAGTCCCATTGAAGGCACCCGAAGGGCCGCTCAGTTTGTGAGTCACGCGTCGCCACCGGCAACCAGCCTCAACGCCGGCATCACTCAACCGGCGGACCCAGACTCACATTCAGTGCTCGAAGCACGTCATCCCACCAGCCATCCAAGGTCGACCCACCGACCAGCAGGCGCACGATCTAGTGATAGGACTCGAAGTCCTGGGATGCGGAGTGCTGACCCGCCAGCGGCTCGACGACCATCCTCACCCGCTCAGCGAACGAGGTGATCGACCCCCATTAGGGATGGTCTGCCACCAGGCAGACCGAACGACGCGGTGTCCGATGTGGTCGGCGTTGGGTCATCGGATGAGTGTTCCGGCGAGGATGGGTGCCTTGACCGCGTCGGTGGGGTCGGGGGCCATGGTGAGTGTTCCGCCGCCGGACACTTGGAGCTGGTAGGAGATGAACTGGGCGTTTTGCTGTCCCCAGTTGCCGCCGCCGGTGAGGGTGAACGGGGCGGCTTCGGGGGTGAAGAACACGCCTGAGAGCTGTACGCCGGCGCCGCCGGCCATCGTGAACTTGTTGACGTTGTTGCTGGTGCTGGGCATGTCGGCCCAGAGACCGAGGTATCGGAAGGGCCCTTCGGTGGGCGCGAGCCAGGTGGGCGGTGAGGAGTTGACCTTCACGTAGCCCGACGCGGAATAGACCATGGTGTGGTTCGCGGTGACGACCCCGCCGGTGATGTTGATGTCGCCGTTGCGGAGGTAGACGAAGGCGGCGCGGCTGCTGGTCTTGGTGATGCACGGGGTCACGACCGCGGGTGGGGTGCAGCTGGTCGGAAGTGTCGTTGCGCTGTTGTTGGTGTTGAACTTGAGCGTGCCGCCGGTCATGTTCAACCCTTGGTCGAAGACGACGTTGCCGTCTCGGAACTCGACGTTGGTGCCGTTGCCGATGGAGAGGCCGCTGGGGCAGTCGATCCACCAGTTGCCGGTCACGCTGGTGGTGCCGCTCGGGGCATTGCAGCTGTAGGACTGGGTCCATCGGGAGTAGCCGGGCGGCGCGCCGCTGGTGCCGATGGCGGTCTTCAGGTTGTCGATGTAAGGCGGTGTCGTCGATGGGTTGCAGGTCGATCCGAGCGTGATGCCGTGGTAGGTGGGGTAGCTCATGTGGCAGTTGTAGATGTCGTCGACGCGGGACCGGGTCGCTCGGTTCGAGGCGGAGGTGGGTTGGGGTGTCAGGCGACCGTTGTTCACGTCGCTCTGATCGCAGGCCGTGCCACTGCAGGTTGTTGCGCTGGCCGGGAGTGCGAAGAGCTGGATGAGCCCGGCGTCGGTGCCGGTGGTCGGGACTGCGGTCAAGTTAGTGCCGGCGCCACTGGAGCTGATGGTGTGCTGGTTGCTCTGACAGGTGGTGCCGTCGGAGTCGACGGTGATGATGCCCCGGATCGAGGGCGTGCCGACGGTGACTTGTGATCCGCCGCCGACCGAGAACGCGGTGCAGCCCGTTGGATCCAGGAGCCACAGGGCCGGTGTCTTCTGGACGCCGACGGGCCAGGGTCGGACGGTCGCGGTGCGGGTGGCCGACAGGCTTGACACGCCGAGGATCGACGCGAACAAAGAATGATGGGTGGAGGAGATGATGACCCGCATGCGTTGACACGCGAAACCGTCGTTCAGGCGCGCGCCGCCGACGAGGTGGGAGTCGCGAATCTCGCTGTCGGGCACGGGGTAGTGGATGCTCACGGTGTTGCTGCCGACTGTGGTGGTCGGTGTTGCCTGGCTGGTTCCACCCGAGCACGAGGTGGTGCCCATCGTGGAGCAGAACGACGACGGGCTGATCGTGCTCGAGAGGTTCGCGTTCGCGTTCATGTAGATCACCGCTGCTTGACATGCCGCGGTCGGATTGTTGGCGCCCAGGCTCTTGCCTCCTGCGAGTGCGGCGAGGTCGGCGACGCTCTGGTCGACCTGCACGTCGCTGCGGAGGGCGCCGAGGTCGATGACGATTGCGACCATCCCGAAGAGCGTCGCGATCAGCAGTGTGGTCATGACGAGGACGGCGCCGCGTTCGGAGTCCGAACTGCGGCGGAAGGGACCTCGAGTCATTGCTCGAACTTTGAGGTCGCGGTGCTCTGCAAGGTCACTGGAATCGTGAACAGCGCGACGTTGATCGAGTCGTTCGTTCGTGTCACCTGTACCTGCACGCGAGTGCCGGTGTCACCGTTCCCGTCGTTGTAGCAGCGGCTCGTTCCGTCGGTCTGCGTCGTGAACGTGGCTTGACTGGTGCCACCGACCACGTTTCCCGTGGAGCCGGAGACGAGCGCGACACACACCTGACTCGCCGTGAGGTCGCCATCGGAACGCTGCGCGACGACCGACTGCACGAGCTGAGCCCATGTCTTCGAGCCGCAGTTCGACGTCGGGATGCATTGACTCTGGGGGATCGCCGCGCCGTAGCGTGCGCCTTCGCGCGCCGCGCTCACGAGGTCGAGCTTGTGGTTGTAGACGATGCCGCCGGTCAGCAAGCCCATGACCAGCATGAGCAAGATCGGCACGATCAAGACGAACTCGACCAGCGCGGCTCCCCGTTCGTCGGTCGCACCTGCTCGTGATCGTGCCCGCTGAGGGCCATGCTGACCCATGTCCATTGCATCGACGGCGCCGAGGATGGTCTTGAGCGAACAGGGCAACTAAACGGTCGAGGAAGACTCCGAACCCGTCCACTGGGTCCAGCAAGTCCACTGGGTGTTGGATTCCGTCCACTGGGTCTACTGGGGACCCGCTCCCCGTCGGTGTCAGCCGCGTCTGCCGTCGGCGCACCGAATTGACGCGTGCCAGTGCAACCGTCGAGGGGGTCAGCCAGAGCCGAGACCGAACAACCCGCGCGCGTTGCCGCCGAGGATGCGCGCCTTGTCATCATCCCGAAGGTCCGATTCGATGACCTGAGCGAGCAGGTGACTCACCCGGCGACCGACGGGATACGAGTAGAGATCCGTCCCGAAGAGGACACGATTGGCACCGAAGCGCCGAGCGAAGTCCTCGATCGCGTCGAAGTTGTAGCTGAGGCTCGTGTCGAAGAGCACGTTCGGCGCGACTTCCGCGACGAATGAGCACTGCCGTGTCGCTTCGAACGAGCAGAACGGGTCGAGTGCGAGGAAGCGCATGTCGGCTTGCGCGCGCGCCAGCGTCGCGAGCTTCCACAGTGCCTCTTCGGGCGTCTCGTCCATCACGTGGACCACCGGCACCATCCCTCGCTCGCCGAGCCGCTCGACCGCACGGACGATCCATTGGCTGTCGAGCGAGACGCCCTGGAATCTCGTGTGGAAGCTCACGCCGCGAAGTCCGAGCTTCCGCGTCGATCCGGTCGATCTCGTCGAGAAGGACTGCGCCGTGTTGCGGCTCGACGATCCCGACCGCCACCGGAAACCGATCGAGCCTGCGATCACGGTAGGCGGCGATGGCATCGTTGACCCGTCGCGTGTCGGCGATCCCCTCCGGCCGGAGGTACCCGTGGCCGGGGATGACGACGGCTTGATGGACGCCCCCACCGTCCATGATCGCCAGCCTCGACTCGAGCTCGACGCGCTCGTACTCGTCGTACGCCATCCCGCCCGTGGGGTCGAGCGACCCGCCGAGCGCGGTGAAGGCGTCTCCGACATGGTGGTGAACGTCGAGCACGTCGTACGCCGGTTGGGTGGTCTCACGTTCCATCACGGTGCACCATGGTCCCGAAGCCTGGCGGGACCACGTCGAGGTTGACGAAGGTCGACGTCACCGAGCAGGCCGAACCCGACGGGGATCACAGTGGACGAGCCGCGGTCATTGTCCCGCGGATCCGTTCCACGCGATCACGTCGTCGACCGGCCGACGTGGCGACCGGGTGAAGTTGCCGGGCGCGTACGCGACGGGGACGAGCGCGGTCTGGTACCAGGTGTCGGGGATGCCGAGGATCCGGGCCATTGTCGCTTGGTCGGACTGGTGCGCGGTTGTGAGCACGGAACCGAGGCCGCGACTCCGCAGTGCGAGTTGGAAGCTCCAGACTGCCGGCAGGATGGACGCGAACATGCCCGACGTCATCGTGCGGTCCTCGACGCCGCCGCGATCGCGCAGCGCGGGATCCGGGATCAGGCTGCGGTACCGAGCCTCGGCCGCGGCGACGTCGTAGCAGGGGATCACGAGCACCGGCACGTCGACGAGATGCTCCGCGAGCCACAGGATCGACCGGGAGATGCGCGCGCCGGACTCGTCACCCTGGGCTTCCTTGGTCGCCAGCATCTGGGTCACCGGCGGCACGGTGACGGCTCGGTACTGGTCGGCCACCTGCGCGCGCAGCGCGGGGTCGTCGACGACAACCCAGTGCCATTCCTGCGCGTTCGACGCGTTCGGGGTGTAGCAGGCGATCTCGATGCACTCGCGCACCACCGCACGGGGCACGGTGCGCGAGAGATCGAGGCGCCGGCGGACGGCCTTCGTGGTGGTGAGCAGGTGATCGATCGCGTCGAGGTCCTCGAAGCGGCCGCGCCCTGGACTGTTCACGATGTGACCTCCTGCGTGCCCTCGATCACGACGCGTCGCACACCGGCTGCGGGTCGCCAGGACGCATCACGTGACGACGTTCGTTGCCCGGAGGCGGGTGATCTCCTCACCGAGGTCGAGCTCGGTGAGGATCTCGTCGGTGTGCTCGCCGAGGGCCGGGGAACCGCTCGTGAGTTGTGCGGGGGTCGCGTGGAAGCGGGTCGGATGGCGGGGCATGCGGGTGCGGCCGACCACGTGGTGGTCGGCCTCCTCGAACAGGCCGATGGCGAGGGCGTGAGGGTCGCGGGTCAGCTCGTCGGGCGTGAGGATCATCGCGAACGGCACGCGCTCGGATTCGAAGCGCACGGTCGCTTCGGCCATGGTGAAGTTGGCGGCGAGTGCGTAGACCATGTCCATGACCGGGGCAAGGACGTCGCGGTGCTTGATCCGCTCGGCGATCGTGGCGATCCGGGGGTCGTCGTAGCCGTCGACGCCGAGCGCCTTGCACATGCCGGCGAAGTCGTGGTCCGATGTCGGGGTCACGATCCCCCAACCGTCGCTGAAGCGGATGGGCTGGAAGCCGGCGACGAAGCTCGAGTGCTGGGTGTTGTCGGACTCGAGCAGCACCTCGTTCGCGGCCGAGTCGATCCAGAGGAAGGACGTCGCCGCGTCGGCCATCGAGAGCTCGAGGCGCTGGCCACCCTGGCCGCGGGCCCGGGCGAACAGCGCCGCGGTGATGGCCTGCGCCGCGTACAGGGACGTGACCTTGTCGGCTGCGGTCTGACGCAGGAAGACCGGGACGCCGTCGTCGGGATCCGCCTGGTTGGCGGCGAACCCGCTGTAGGCCTGCATGACGGTGTCGTAGCAGCTGCGGTCGCGGTAGGGCCCTTCGGACCCGAATCCCGAGAGCGACGCGTACACCACGTCGGGATTGTCGGTCTTCACGTCGGCGTAGCCGAGACCGAGACGGTCCATGACGCCCGGTCGGAAGTTCTCGACGATCACGTCGGCCTGGGCAGCGAGCCGACGCACGATCGCGACGCCCTCGGCGGTCTGGAGATCGACGGCGATCGAGCGCTTTCCGCGGTTGCACACGAGGAAGAGGGAGCTCATCCCGTTCACGGCCACTCCGACCCACCGGGCGATGTCGCCGATGCCCGGTCGTTCGACCTTGACGACTTCGGCGCCCTGGTCGGCGAGGAGCGCGACGGCATACGGGCCCGTCAGCGCGATCGAGAGGTCGAGGACGCGGATCCCCGCCATCGGACCCGTGCTCACTCGGGGATCATCCTTCGGTCGACGCCGCGATGATGCGCTCGAGCCACCACGCAGGTGCGTTGTCGGTGATGTTCCCGAGGTGTGAGTAGTCGTGCCAGCGACAGATCTTCCCGTCGCGCAGCTGGGTCACCGACACGAACGAGTGGTCGATCACCTCACCGGTGTGAAACGTCCAGCGCTCCGTGTGCTCGGTCATGACCAGGTCACCCTCGGCGATCATGTTGCTTCCGGGCAAGTGGTCGTAGCCCTCGAGCGGTTCGAGCCCGATCCGGAGCCGGGCGATCACGCCGTCAGGACCGGTGCCGCCCGGACCGGGCACACCGACGTCGGTGTAGTGGGCGTCGTCGGTGAGCAGCTGCTTCATCGAGTCCCAGTCGCGCTGCGCGAGCGCGTCCCAGTAGCGCTGCACGACCTGCTTGTTCTCGGTCTCGAGCTTCCCCATCAATGACTCCTCGCCTCGGGCAGCGGATCTCGCCCCCGGTCAGTCCTTGAACTCCGGTGGGCGTCCCTCGCGTCGGGCGCGAACGGCCTCTTCGAAGTTCTGGGTGGTGAGTCGCACGAAGAGCTGGGTGTGGGTCTCCATCTCGATCGCGGCGCGCAAGCTCGCGGTCTCGAGCCCGGCCCACATCGTCCGCTTCGTGAGCGCGACGCCCTGGGTGCTCCAACCATTGATCTGATCCGCGAGGTCCAGCGCTGCGGTCAGGAGGTCGGCGTCGGGAACGACCCGTGAGACTAATCCCATCGTCGCCGCTTCGTGCGCGTCGATGTCGCGTCCGGACAGCATGATCTCGAACGCGCGTGACGAACCGATGGCACGGGGGAGGAGGAAGCTGAGGCCGAGCTCCGTCGCGGTCAACCCGTTGTTGATGCCCGCAGCCCTGAAGTAGGCCGACTCGCCGGCGATGCGGATGTCGGCGCCGAGGGTCAGGCAGAGCCCGCCGCCGATCGCGGCGCCGTTGATCGCGCAGATCACCGGTTGGGGCATCCGCTGCATTGCGGGCACGAGATCGGCCAGGATCGACATCGCCCTCGTGGCGATGCGCGTCACGGTCAACCCGTCGATGTTCGGCGGTGGTGCGCCGTCGCGAGTGTCGGCGCCGGAGCAGAACCCGCGGCCCTCGCCGGTGAGCACGACACAGGTCGTGTCGTTGTCGTCGGCTACCTCGACGAACGCCTCGTGGAGCGGCACCATGAGCTCGAAGGCCATCGAGTTCATCCGCTCGGGCCGATTCAGCGTGATGACCGTCGTGTGCGGCCGCGGCTTGTCGATCCGGATGAGGTCGGAATCGGTGCGCTGGGAATCCATGAGTGAGGCATACTATCCAACATGTCTCATAAGGTCTGGCGCCGGAAGAGGAGTGGCAGCGTCGCCGTCGACGAGCTGCTCGACGCGGCTGGCCGGGCGTTTGCTGATCTCGGGGTGGCGAAAGCGACGATGGTCGACGTCTGCCGCATCGCCGGCTGTTCGCGCGCCACGTTGTACCGCTACTTCCCGACCCGAGCCGCGCTCCACCTCGCCTACGTGCACCGCGCGACGCTCGGCATTGCCGCGCGCCTCGCGGAGCGCCGCCGCGGCATCGACATGGCTCCCGCCGTCGAGATGACGGACCGGATCCTCGCGGGCGTCGAAGCGGTCCGCTCCGACCCGTTGCTCGCGGTGTGGTTCGAGCCGGACAACATGGCGATCCCGATCGCGCTGAGCCAGGATTCTGAGCTGCTGCGCGCCATGAACACCGCGTTCGTGGCGGAGATCAGCGCTGACGCAGCGACGCAAGCCGAGCTGGAGCAGCGCGGCGAGTGGTTGCTGCGCTGCATCGTGTCACTGCTGGCCATGCCGGCCCGCGACGCCGCGACCGAGCGAACGCTCGTCGAGTGCTTCGTGGTCCCGGCACTGGTCGGCGACCCCGTCGTGCGAAGGAGCAAGGCATGACCGATCAAGCTGCGCGGGCGGACCTCGCCACGATCGACCTCACGGATGCGTCCGTGTGGGAGCGCGGCGCGCCCCATCACTGGCTGGATCAGCTCCGCAGCGAGGATCCGGTCCACTGGCACGAAGAGGCCGACGGCCCGGGCTTCTGGGCACTCACCCGCCATGCCGACGTTCGCCAGGTGTCGACCTCGCCGAGCGACTTCTCGAGCTACGTCGGGGGGCCCCTGCGGCTCGAGCCGCCGGAGGGCGGGCTCGACCAGGTGCGCATGATCATCATCGGGATGGACCCACCCGAGCATCAGATGTTCCGATCGATCGTCTCGCGGGCGTTCACACCGAAGCGGATCGGCGACCTCGGTGAGGCGCTCCGAGCGGAGACGACCCGCGTGATCGACGCGCTCAGAGACGACGACCACTGCGACTTCGTCGCCGACGTTGCCGCCCAGATCCCGATGTGGTCGATCAGCGAGCTGATGGGTGTCCCCCCCGAGGATCGATACCGGCTGTACGAGCTGAGCCACGCGCTGATCGACGACCAGGACCCCGAGGTGGCACCCACGCCGGAGACCTCGACGAACGCGTCGATCGAGATCTTCGGGTACGCCACCGAGCTGGCCGCCAGCGAACGGCACACCCCTCCGGGAGCCTGACGAGCGCGCTCCTCGAGGCCGAGGTCGACGGCCGCCGTCTGACCGATCTCGAATACACGCTCTTCTTCATGTTCCTGATCGTCGCCGGCAACGAGACCAGACGCACGGCGACCTCCCACGGGCTGCTGACGCTGCTCGAACACCCCGACCAGCTGCACCGACTGGAGCAGGACATCAGCCTCGTTCCCGGCGCAGTCGAGGAGATCCTCCGCTGGGAGCCACCCATCCATCACTTCCGCCGTACCGCGACGCGCGACGTCGGCGTCGGCGGCCAGACGATCGCGGAGGGAGACAAGGTCCTCATGTGGTACGCGGGCGCCAACCGCGACCCCCTCGTCTTCGACGATCCGCACCGCTTCGACATCGAGCGCACACCGAACCCGCAGCTGTCGTTCGGCATCGGAGAGCACTTCTGCCTCGGTGCGAACCTCGCCCGTCTCTCGCTGCGGCTCGTCTTCGAGACGCTCCTGACATCGGTGCACGACATCGAGCTCGCGGCCCCACCGCGCCGACTTCATTCCAACCTGATCAACGGAGTGAAGGAGATGCAGATCACCTACCGCATGACGTCGCCGAGTGGAGATCGGTGACCGCCGCGGCCGGGAGGGTGAAGCGGAAGAACGGGACTACAGCGCGTCGCGCCGCCGTCGGGATGTTCGTCGCCATCGGGTTGGTGCTCCAGGCCACCATGTCCGGCGCGCTCGCCGTACCGGTGCAGGATGCGGCGCCCACCTCGGCGGCCCCGTTCGCAGTCGGCATCGTGAACGTCGAGCTCGTCGACGAAGGGCGTGGCACGCCTGCCAATGGGCCGAACGCCGAGCTGCCCACGCGCACGCTCCCGACGCGGATCGTCTACCCCGCGAAGGGGCGTGCCCGGCCCGAGGACCTCGCGAACGCACGCGCCGCGAACGCGGGTGGTCCGTTCCCCTCATCGTCTTCGGCCACGGGTTCCGCGGCGAACCCAGCGCCTACGCGGCCTTCCTGCACGAGATCGCGTCACATGGCTACGTCGTCGCGGCGCCGGAGTTTCCCGTCTCTCGAAAGAGCAACCCGGGAGGCGGTTCGCTCGACGACTTCGCCAGTCAGCCGGGCGACATGGGATTCGTGATCGACGCGCTCGCCAAGGACCCGCCGAAGGGACTCCGAGGCAAGATCGACGCCGATCGAGTGGGGCTCGTGGGCCACTCGTTCGGCGGCGCGACCGTCCTCAGCGCGGCCTACAACGACTGCTGCGTCATCGACCAACGCGTGCGCGCCGCCGTGGACATTGCCGGCATCGAGTGGCCGATCGGGTCCCCGGGCTTCTTCCAGAACGATGACCAGCCGCCGTTCATGATGATCGAGGGTGACATGGACGATACGGCTGGTGGTGCAGGTGCCGAGATCTATCCGGAGGCCAACGCGCCGAAGTTCTTCCTCACCGTGGTCGGCGGTACGCACACGAGCCCGTACGTCGGTGAGGTGCTCGATCCGCAGATCGAGTTCGCCAGCACCGCGGTCTCCGACTTCCTGGATCGCTACGTGCGTGGCGACAAGTCGGCGCTTCGACGCCTCCAGCGACTCGTCGAATCGTCCGACGGGCTCGGCGTCCTCGAGTCGGTGGCGCGGCCCGGCCCCTAGGTTGCCGAGACCAGAGACGAGCCGCGACCACTTGGCTTGCGCTCATCGCGTGTCACATTGCGCAGGCTGCTCAGCGTCTTCCGGCGAGCTCGTCTCGGAAAGCTTCGGTGCCTTCTCGAAGCCCCTCGAAGAGATGCGCCCAACACGGGGGATCGCCACCTTCGTCCGAGGAGGTCTGAATCGGCGGGTCGGGCACCTCGGCCGAGTCGCTTGGTCCCATCGGAAATAGACTAGCGACGACTAGAAGAAGTCGCGTTCGCTGCGTGGAATCGACTGGTGAGCGATGCCGACATTGCAGGAACAGGCCCGGGCGCTCGGCGATCCGACGCGTCACGAGATGTTCCAGTACCTGACGGAGGCGTCGCGTCCCGTCGACGTCGCCGAGCTGACCGAGTACTTCGGGCTCAACCACAACGCGATCCGCCAGCACCTCGCGAAGCTGGTCGCCGCCGAGCTCGCTGTCGAGGAGCGAGCGGCGAGCACTGGGCGCGGACGACCGCGCCTGAACTACAGGCCGCACCCTGCGGCATGGAGCCGCTGGGGGGGCGAGGGCCCGTACGAGCGGCTGAGCCTCCTGCTCAGCGAGATGCTCCACACGGGTGATGACGCCGAGACCGTGGGTTATCGAGCGGCGCAACACCGGGCCCGCCGTCCCGCTCGCGACGCCGACCCGGTCGCCTTCATCGCGGACGAGATGGCGCGACAGGGGTTCGAATCGTCGGTCGCACGCAAGCACGACGGCGTGGAGGTCGTGCTGCACACGTGCCCGTTCGAGTCGACGGCCGTCGCCGATCCGGAGACGGTGTGCGCAATCCACCGCGGTCTCGCCGAGGGTCTTGCCGACCTCACGGACGGGCGAGTCGTTGTCGACGAGCTTGTCGCCCGGGATCCCCGCCGCGGGAGCTGTCGACTGCTGATGCATCTCGCGACCGACGATGGCTGACGTGGGGAGTCACCAGCCCGTGGCGCCCACCGTGACGGATCTTGGTGCGGTTGCCTCGGTTGCCACTGGCAACGGGGTCCACTGGACGCTGCCCGCACCGGCGGACCTGAACGTCAACCTCGTCAGGCTGGATCCGGGCGAGTCCATCGCCGAGCACGTGAACCGCGAGCTCGACGTGCTCTTCGTCGTGCTCGAAGGGAACGGCTGGCTCGAGATCGACGACCGCGAGCACGGCCTGTCGCAGCACACCCTGGTGAACGTCCCAGCCGGGTCGACACGCGCGGTGCGGGCCGCCGCGGACGGCCTGACCTACGTGACCGTGCACGGACGGCGCGGCGGGCTCAGCCTTGGTCGGCCACGCTGAGGACCTGCTCGCGCTCCACGACAGCGGGGAAGAGGAGATGGTTCTCCTTGAAGACGTGCCGGTGGGTGTCGTCGATCAGCTCGCTGAGGGTTCGATAGAGCGAGGTGTAGGACGCGGACGCGTCATCAGGGAGGGGGTGCTCTTCGAGGTGCGCCTGGAGGCGGCCGAGGAGCGTGCCCGTGGTGTCGTGCTCGTGCATCAGCTGGCTCACCGGGTTGCTCATCGGGCCGAAGGGGAGCCGGATCGGTCCGGTCGCGAGGTCGACTTCGCGGCAGGCAGGGAAGAGGACGAGTTCCTCCTTCATGAGATGCGGCGCGAGGTCAGCCTGGAGGTCAAGGACCGCGGCGTGGAGCGCCGCGAGGTCGGGGTGGCGTTCCCCGTGGACGTCGAGGACCTTGGCGGCCAGCGCACTGGTGCGCGGGAGCGCGTCGTGCAGGTAGCGGTGGTGCGTGCCCAGGAGGTGGTCGACCAGGGCGGTGATCCCGGTGGGCGGAGGCTCGACCTCGCGGTCGATGCACTCGAGCTGTGCGGAGAGGTCGGCGAGGTCGACGTCGGCGTCCGAGCAGGCCGACTCCAGCGTGCGCACGCCGGCGCAGCAGTAGTCGATGCCGGCCTGCTCGAAGACGGCGGCTCGGGCGGGAGCCTCGATGACGAGGTCAGCCAGCGTGCTGGTCGGTGTGACAGGTCGAGCCATGAGGGCTTCCTTCTTGTGGGATTCGCCACTCGACTCCGAGGAGTCGCCGGGCCAACATGGCCGCGGTTCGGGCGGCATGGGTCTTGGCGGTCTCCGCGATGGGGCCCGCCCAGGACTCGTCGATCGTCTCGACGAAGAGCTCGTACCAACGGTCGAAGTGCCGGAGCTCGAACGGCTCGATCCGGTGGACCCGCTGATGCGGGGCGAGGATGTAGCCGTCGTACCCGGGCTCGCGCAGCAGCACCCGCGCCCAATAGTCGATCAGCTTCGGGATGTGGTGCGTCCAATCGGTCTCGGCGACCTCTTCGAAGACCGGCGCCAGCAGGTCGTCGAACACGATCTCCCGGTAGAAGCGCACGACCAGGTCGTGGATCTCGCCGCGTGTGTCGAGGTCGCGTCTCGTCGTCTGCGCCGCACCCATTACCGCGGCTCCTCGTAGGTCCAGTCGGGGCGCTTGTGCTCCTGGCGCTCGTCGTAGACGACGCGGCCGTCGGTGAAGTCGAGGATCTTGGGGATCGTGATATGGCGTGGTGCCGGGCACCGGCCCTCGAGGTGGGCCGCGAAGTCCTCCGGGAACGAGCGCAGGAGGCTCCCGATGAGCTGCTGCTCCTCCACGGGGAGGAAGCACCGGTTGGCGTTGCTCACGGTCGCAAGCGGGTTCTGGATCTCGGCGAATTCGGCATCAGTGAGTTCGAATCGGCAAAGCCGTTCTAGGACGGCGGTGATCGCACCCGTCCCGAGCTTGCAGGGTGGGCACTGGCCGCACGACTCGACCGAGAGGAACCGCGACATCGTTGTCGCCACCTCGACCATGCACGCGGTGTCGTCGTAGACGATGAGTCCAGCCGAACCGAGCCCGCTTCCCGCGCGTGCCATCGACTCGTAGTCCAGCTCGGTATCGAGCGCGTCGGCGCCGAGCACCGCGTTGCTGACGCCGGGCACGACAGCCTTGATGGCACGCCCCGGGCGCGGCGCGTCGCAGAGGGCGAGCACTTCACGCATCGGGGTGCCCAGCTCCACTTCGATGACGCGCGCGTCGCCGACGTCACCGACCACGGTCACGAGCACTGTTCCGGGAGACGCATCGGTCCCTCTCGATCGGAACTGCTCGGCACCGTGGGCGAGGATGTGTGGGACGTGCGCGAGCGTCTCGACGTTGTTCACGAGGGTCGGATTCGAGGCAGGTGTCGCACTGGCGTCGGGTGCCGAACGGTGGGCTTCCCAGCCGAGCTGTGGCGCGGTCGCGAACAGGCCGTGCATGTACGGAGGCAACCAGCGGGGGAGCGGCTCGTTGCCTTCGATCACCTCGAGGAGGGCCTTCTCCTCCCCGAACAGGTACTCCTCCGGCCCGTGGACGATGCTCACCGTGCGCTCCCCGAGGAGGCCGGCCTCTTCGACCTCCAAGACCGCGCGTGTCACGCGCTCGATCTCGGACGTGAAGCTTGCCTTGATCGCGATGAAGACCTCGTCCGCCCCGACGGCGAGGGCCGCGATCGCGAGACCCTCGAGCATCTGGTACGGGTTGGCGCGCAGCAGCGCCCGATCCTTGAACGTGCCGGGCTCGCCCTCCGCGGCATTGCACACGACATAGGTCTTCCGGTCGCCGTCGCCGCGGACCGTCTGCCACTTCTTGGCTGTGGGAAACCCCGCGCCGCCGCGACCGCGGAGTCCCGCCCGTTCGAGCTCGCCGATGACGCGCTCGGAGCCGAGCTCACGGGCTCGAGCGAGGCCGAGGCCGCCCCCCGCGTCGACGTACTCGTCGAGGGAGCGCACCGGCGGGTCCGACAGGAGGACGTTGACCTCACCCATCGTTCTGGGAGCTCACCATTGAGGGACCACGCAAATAAAACTAGCAGATGCTAGAAGAATATTGCCTCTCGGTTCTTTCCGGGGTTGCAGCTCAGTCCGCCCCGCCGGCACGACGCGACCAGCGCCGGATGGGAGCATCGGTTTCGCGCACCCGCATGATCCGAGCGCCGCGCGTCACCCTCGCGACGCCCTGACCTGCGCAAACGCGCCCCCGCCAGGATTCGAACCTGGGCACACGGTTTAGGAAACCGATGCTCTCTCCCCTGAGCTACGGGGGCGGGGGATGGAGAAAAGGTGGCACAAAACGGCGTGCCGTGTGGCCATCGGGGCTGAGAAGCCTCGGGAGGGTGCCCTGATCGGGGTTCGGACGTCGCGGTGGACGTGGGTTCGTGCCTCTGCCCGCGCCGAAGCCTGTCGGCTGATGACGCTGGAGCGATTGGGGTCTATGCCGCGGTAGCGGCCGGACTTGTCGGCGTCGCGATGCGTTCGCACTCGGGTGAGCTCGTCGCGATGGGTCATTGGAACCCCGATGTGCAACGAGTTCGTCTGACCGTCCACTGGGCAGGTCGGCCCCGCCAGCGGTCTTGGAACCGCGTCACGTCCGAATCGGGGAAGAGATGGTCGAGCCGAAGAGTTCCCGAGTGTCCGGGTGAAGAGGACGATCGCGGACGATCGAGCGGACCTTCCGCGGTGCGAACGCGACGCTACGCTGCGTGCTCGCGCGAGAGCTTCGGGGGTAGCGCGATGACACCTGCGACCGGGGAGCCGCGCGAGTCGGAGACGTTCGACGATCGCGCCCGTCGCCGCGTGACCGAGCTGGCGCCCGACACCGACCTCGACGTCATGGTGGTGGTGTTCAACGCGATCCGCCTCGCCAATCGCATCACGGCTGATGTGGAGTCCGAGGTCCACCGACCGCGTGGCCTGACGTGGGCCGGTTTCCGACTCCTGTTCACGCTCTGGATCTCGGGACCGCTCGAGCCGCGGGAGCTCGCCCGGCTCTCGGCGGTCACGCGGGCGAGCATCTCGAGCGTGCTGAACACCCTCGAGCGCGACGGGCTCGTCGAACGACGGCGCGAGTCGTCGGATCGACGGGTGGTCACGGTCCTGCTCACGACCACCGGCCGGCGCGCCGTGGCCGGCGCGTTCCGTGACCACAACGCTCGCGAGGCCGCCTGGCTGGCGTCGTTGAGCCGCACGGAGCTCCGGACCCTCGGCGACCTGCTCCACCGAATCCTCGCCGACCATCCCGGTTGAGCCGGCCCGGTTGACGCCGGTCGCCAAACTGATAAGGTCTCTAACGAGTTTCGGAGTCGTGACGGGGAGTCGGCCGAGGGGACCATGGGCGCACGTACCGGCAAGCAGTACGTCGAGGGCCTCCGAGACGACCGCGAGGTCTGGCTCGGCGGGCGCCGGGTCGATGACGTCACCGAGCATCCGGCCTTCGCCGGCGCGTTGCGCACCATGGCCGACCTCTACGACCTCCAGCACGACTGCCGCCGACGTCTGCCTGACGCCGGACCCGGACTCCGGCACGCCGGGCGCTGGGGAGCCGGTGAACCGGAGCATCGTCATCCCGCGTTCGCGCGACGACCTCGCACGACGACACGAGGCCCTCCGCCGCACGGCCGAGTTCACCGCCGGCCTCATGGGCCGGACCCCCGACTACCTCAACGTCACGGTCGCCGGCTTCGCGGGACGTCCTGACGTCTGGGGTGCGCTCGGCAACGAGGAGGGCGCGGAGCACCTCGTCTCGTACCACCGCGAGCTGGCGCGGCGCGACCTCGCGCTCACCCACACCATCGTCCATCCCACCATCGACAAGAGCGTGCCGGAGACCGAGGCAGCCGACGGCGCGGTCGCCCTGCACAAGGTCGCCGACTCCG
This sequence comes from uncultured Acidimicrobiia bacterium, assembly GCA_963809885.1. Classification (GTDB taxonomy): domain Bacteria; phylum Actinomycetota; class Acidimicrobiia; order IMCC26256; family PALSA-555; genus JALHSW01. The sequence continues at coordinate 18,159 of CAWELA010000004.1, forward strand.
AAGCGGGCATCGTGGTCAGGGGCGCTCGAGTGCTCGCCACCCTGGCCCCCTTCGCGGACGAGCTGCTCGTCTACACCGGCCAGCCGATCCCCAAGGATGCCGCGCCGTACACGCTGGCGTTCGCGGTGCCGATGGCAACCCCGGGGCTCACGGGTGCTGTGCCGCGACAGCTACGCCGTCGCCGGGGACCGCTTCGATCACCCCTTGTCGAGCCGATTCGACGAGCAGGACGCCTTCGTCGTCTTCGACGACGTCGAGGTGCCGCGCGACCGCGTCTTCATCGACGGGAACGTCGAGGTCTACAACAAGGTGATGACCGCCGGGTGGGTCGCCAACGTCATGCAGCAGACGACGATCCGCGCTCACGTCAAGCTCCAGTTCGCGTACGAGCTCGCGACGCGCATGGCAGAGGCCGTCAACGCCAAGGACGCGTCGACGAACCAGATGCTCGGCGAGCTGTGGACCTACGCGGAGCTGACTCGTGCCGCGCTGGTGGCGGCCGAAGCGGGAGCAGCCGACTGCGGCAACGGCACCTGGTTCTGCGACGAGCGACCGTTCCGCGCGCTCCGGCCGACGCTGCCCGGTTGGTTCCCCCGTGTCAACGAGATCCTGAAGCTGCTGGGTGCCCACAACCTGCTCGCGGCGCCAACTCGTGCCGAGCTCGACGACCCGACGCTCGCACCGCTGGTGAGGACGTACTTCCGTGGGGCCGACGGGGTCGATGCCGAAGAACGAATCCGGCTGTTCCGGGCCGCTTGGGACTTCACCGGCTCTGCCCTGGGCTCCCGCAACGAGCTGTACGAGCGCTTCTACCTCGCGTCGGCGGCGCGCACCTACCAGCTCGCCCACATGACAGCCCGACGCGAGATCGACGAGTCGCTGGTCGACTCGGTGCTCGCATGACGATGACGGGGACGCGTACCGCGAGCGTTGCCGGCGTGGCCGTCGCGGTCGACCATCTCATCGACGGCGTCCGCGTCCCTTCGGCCGACGGCCACCGCTTCGCCGACCGTTCGCCCATCGACGGCGTTCCACCTCGCGGACGTCGCCGCCGCCGGGCCCACCGATGTCGACGCCGCGGTCGACGCGGCACGCCGGGCGTTCCCCGGCTGGGCCGACCTCGGCGTGTCCGGTCGCCACGAGGTCCTGACTCGCTTCGCCGCCGCTCGTGCGCGACCGCACCGACGAGCTCGCACGCGTGGAGACCGAGGACAACGGATCGCTCCTGCTCGGGAACTCGAAGAACGTCATCAACCGCGGGGCACACAACCTCGAGTTCTTCGCCGACTTCGCGCTGGCTCGCTGGCACACCCGGTCATCGCGGGTCCGGTCTGTGACAACCACGTCCGCTACGACCCCGCGGGCGTGGCTGCGCTGGTGACGCCCTGGAACGCGCCGTTCATGCTCTCGACGTGGAGGGTCGCCCCCGCGCTCGCCGCCGGCGACACGGTCGTGCTGAAGCCGCCGGAGTGGGCACCGCTCACCTGCTCGCTGCTCGGCGACCTCGCGCTCGAGGCCGGGGTGCCGCCCGGTGTCCTGAACGTCGTGCAGGGGATCGGCGAGGAGGCGGGCGCTGCGCTCGTGGCGCACCCGGACGTCGATCGGATCGGCTTCACGGGCTCGCCGGACACCGGACGCGCGATCGCTGCCTCGGCCGCCGCGCAGCTGACCCCGTGCAGCTTCGAGCTCGGCGGCAAGTCGCCGTTCGTCGTGTGCGACGACGCCGATCTCGACCGGGCCGCCAGGGAGGTCGCCGGCCAGTACGTGAACGCCGGACAGGTGTGCCTCGCCGGCACGCGGGTGCTCGTGGAGGAGTCGATCGCGGACGACTTCCTCGAGCGGGTGCTCGCCGCGGTCGACCGGCTCCCGGTCGGGGATCCCCGGGATCTCGCCACGCGAGTCGGGCCGTTGATCCACGACGAGCACTTCGCGCGCGTCGCCGGCTTCGTGGAGCGGGCGCTCGCCGCCGGCGCCCGCCCGCTCCTCGGCGGTGGGCCCCACGAGCTCGGCGGTCGCTACTTCGCCCCCACCCTGCTCAGCGACGTCGCACCCGACGCCGAGATCGTGCAGCAGGAGGTGTTCGGCCCGGTGCTCACCTGGCAGACGTTCACGTCGGACGACGCCGTGGTCGACCTCGCGAACGCCACCGAGTACGGCCTCGCGGCGACGGTCTTCACGGGTGACGAGGCCCGGGCGAGGCGCATCGCTGCTCGTGTTCGGGCCGGGACGGTCTGGGTGAACTGCTTCTTCGTGCGCGACCTCGCCGCGCCGTTCGGCGGACGGGGCATCTCGGGCATCGGCCGCGAAGGCGGGGAATGGAGCTTCGACTTCTACTGCGACGTGAAGAACGTGGCCGTGCGCCGCGACGGCTTCGAGCTGCCGAAGGCGGGAGCCGACGCGGGAGCTCCCCGGTGGGTGAGATCGTCGCGGCCGCCGTCCTCGGCCACCAGCCCACGATCATGCTCCCCGAGGAGCAGCGGATCTCGCTCGGCGGGGGGAGGGACACCACGCTCGCGACGGGCTTCGCAGAGGTTCGGCGCCGGCTCGACGAGGCGGCCGTCGACACGTTCGTGATCATCGACACCCACTGGTTCACCACGTTCGAGTTCGTGCTCGCCGGGCAGGACCACCATCGCGGTCGGTACACCTCCGAGGAGGTGCCGAGGGTGATCTGCGACCATGCCTTCGACTACCCGGGCGCACCGGGGCTCGCCCGCGACGTCCACGCGGTCGCCAAGGAGCAGGGCCGCGTCAGGACCACCAACGTGACCGTTCCCTCGCTCCCGTACCACTATCCGACCATCAACCTCGTGCACTGGCTGCACCGCGACGAGCAGGTGCTGTCGCTCGGCATCTGCCAGACCGCTGAGCTCGACGACTTCCTCGCGATGGGCGAGATCCTCGGACAGGCGATCGCGCGCAGCGATCAGCGCGTGGCGCTCCTCGGAACCGGCGGGATGAGCCATCGGTTCTTCCCGTTGCGCGCGCTCCCGGACCACATGGGGTATACGCCGGACGACGTCATCTCGGACGAGCGCGCGTGCGGCCGACCGCCGCATCATCGAGTGGTGGGAGCAGGGCGATCACGCCGCGGTCCTCGAGTTCTACCCCGAGTTCCGTGCCCTCTCGCCCGAGGGGCACTTCGGGCACTATCTGATGATCGCCGGCGCGCTCGGTGGGACGGCCTGGCGCGCCCCCGGCGTGCGCTGTTCGGAGTACGAGGCATCGGTGGGCACCGGTCAGGTGCACATGTGGTTCGAGCTGGAGGCACTCGGATGAGCTTGCAGGGTTGGACGCTTCCCCAGAGCGACACGGGACGATCGGCGATCCTCACGCCGCCCCCGTGGCACTACTCGGGCGAGATCATCTCGGTCGACTTCACCGCGGCGCCCGACGTCGTCGCCGCGTTGCTGCCGCCGGGCGTCGAGCCGGCTGGAGACGGCAGCGCCACGTTCGTCTTCGCCGACTGGTCGTCGGCGTCGGACGCCGATCCTCGCATCCGTGACGACCCCGCGCGGGGTCAGTACAAGGAGGCGTACGCCGTCCTCTACGGCACCTACGACGGCAAGCCGGTCGGTCGAGTGCCGTTCATCTGGGTCGACAACGATCTGTCGCTCGTGCGCGGCCTGATCCAGGGATTCCCGAAGAAGCTGGGCCAGATCGCCATGACCCGACCGGTCGAGATCGGTGAAGGCGGCGTGAGGAAGGCGATCGGGAGCCGGTTCTCTGCCCACGTCTCGTCCCTCGGGCGGAGGCTCGCAACCCTGAGCGTCACCCTGGAGGAGGAGCACGAGAAGCTCTACCCGAAGGGGATCGCGACGCCGTTGCTGCACACCCGGCTGTGGCCGGCGATCGACGGTGACGCGCCGGCCGTCTCCGAGCTCGCGGGGGACGATCGCGGGGTTCCAGCTGGGCACGGTGTACTCGGGCCCGGCAACCCTGGAGCTCGGCGCATCCGACTTCGAGGAGCTCGATCGCCTCGCGCCGATGTCCGTGGGCACGGGGTATGTCCACGCCGCGGCCTTCTCGGTGACCGGCGGCTCCACGACCCCGCTGTGAGCGGACGACCTTCCGAAGGAGAGGTACGACCATGAGCGTCTTCGACGGGCCGCGCCGGGAGTGGCGACGCGTGCTGCACGAAGGGGTCGAGCACTGGGTGCAGCCCGACGGTGACGAGCTCGTGCTCGGGGACGGGCGGCGGATCGCCGAGGCGACGGCCACGTACCTGGCGCCCTGCAACCCGACCAAGATCCTGTGCGTGCACCTCAACTACCAGTCGCGTCTCGACGAGTTCGAGAACCCCGGGATCGAGACCCCGACGTACTTCCAGAAGCCGACCACCGCGCTGAACGCACACCGAGGAACCTTGCCGCGCCCCGCGGGCACCGAGTACCTCAACTACGAGGGTGAGATCGCGGCGATCGTCGGGGTCGCCGATGCGCAACGTCGCGCCCGACGACGTGTGGGAGCACCTCGCCGGGTTCTCACCCTCGAACGACGTCGGACTCCACGACTTCCGCGACACCGACGCCGGGTCGATGCTGCGGGTCAAGGGCCAGGACGGCTTCTGCCCGATCGGGCCCGGCATCGTGCGCGGCGTGGACGTGCGCACGTCGATCCTCCGCACCCTCGTGAACGGGGCCGTCGTCCAGGAGGCGCCGGTCTCGGAGATGAACTTCGGCATCGACTATCTCCTCGCGGACCTGTGCCGTCACATCACCCTGCTGCCCGGCGATGTCGTGCTCACGGGGACGCCCGCGTTCTCGCGCCCCATGGAGCTCGGGGATGTCGTCGAGGTCGAGATCGACGGACTGGGTCGGCTGACCAACACCGTCGTCGAGATTCCGGCGCCACCGCACCCGGTCGGTCACCAGCCGACCGCGTCGAAGCAGGTGCGGGCCGTTGCGCTCGGAAGCGAGTACCGGCGACTCCGCGACGAGGCCAAGGCCCGCGCCGGCACGGCTCCGACCGAGTAGCGCTCAGACGCCGACGCGCTTCTCCACCGCGCCGGCCTTCACCACGAGGGCGACACGGTCGGGATCGTCGAAGAGCCGCGGCTCGGCCAACGGATCACCGTGCACCGCGATGAGGTCGGCGACCTTGCCGACCTCGACCGTGCCCAGACGATCGTCGATGCGCATGATCTTCGCGTTCGTCGCCGTCATCGCGACGATCGCCTCCATGGCGCCGACCACCTCAGCACGCAGCGCGATCTCGAGCCCACGATGATCCTGATGCGGACCGAGGAGATCGGTCCCGGCTCCGGTGACGCACGCCCGCGTCGCGCGCGTACCTGACCGCGTGCTCCATGTGCCCGCTGACCTGCTCCATCCGCTCTGCGATCGCGGCGGGGAGCCCCCATCGCTCATGCTCGGTGCTCATGACGTGTGCGACGGTCAGCGTCGGGACGAGCGCGGCCCCCGCCTCGGCCATCATCACCGCCGTCTCCTCGTCGAGCCAGCTCCCGTGCTCGAAGCAGGTGATCCCGGCTTCGAGCCCGTTGCGGATCCCGCGTGCGTTGTGGGAGTGCGCGGTGACGTAGGTGTTGCGGGCCTCGGCTTCGAGCACTGCGGCTCGGAGCTCGTCGACGGTGAACTGGGTGTGCTCGAGCTCGTCGGTGAACGAGATGACTCCGCCGCTCACCATCACCTTCAGCTGGGTCGCGCCGCGCCGGAACGCCTTCCGGGCCGCGAGCCGGACCTCGTCGGGTCCGTTGGCGAGTGCGACGCCCTTCGACGAGCCCGGGGATCGCCAGCGGGCACCAGCAATCGGAGAACGGGGCCATGAAGGTGGCGTGGCCGCCGTCCTGCGCGAGCGCCGGTCCGGACGGGAAGATCCGCGGTCCCGAGATCAGGCCCTGGTCGATCGCCTGCACGATGCCGCCGTCGAGACCGCCCAGGTCCCGGCAGGTGGTGAAGCCGGCCATGAGTGCGTCCCGGCAGACGCCGAACACCCGGGCGGCGACCTCGGCCGCGGGGAGCGTGCCGGCTTGCCCGTGGTGCTGGAGCTCGAAGGCGATGCCCAGGTGCGTGTGCGCGTCGATCAGTCCGGGCAGGACCGTGCAGCCTTCGAGATCGATCACGTCGGCGTCGTTCGGAGCCGCGCCGTGACCGTCGATCGCGACGATCCGATCGTCCTCCACGACGACGGTCGCGGCCGAGGTCGGCTCGGCGCCGGTGGCGTCGATCAACGTCGCGCCCCGCAGGGCCAAGCATGCTCATGGTCGCGGGCAGCACGCGGGGGAACAGCTCGCACCGCATCGGGTCACCGGCCGCGATCCCGGGATCGCGGACGAGCCGGAACGTCCCCGGGTGCGGGTCGTACCGGGCGTCCGGGCCGGTCCATCGGGTCGACAGTCCGCGGCGGCGGCGGTCGGGTGCGACGTTGCCCGTCGCCCCGTGGATCGTGAGCGCGTGGTGCACCAGGCAGTCGCCCGGCTCGAGGTCCCACGTGAGCATGCGGTGCTGCTCGCGCTGGGCATCGATGTCCGGGATCGGCTCGAGACCCTGGCGGTCGAAGGGGCGGTCCTTGATGAAGGTCGCCGGCTCGAAGCGGCGTCCCCAACGGTGCGATCCCGCGACGTACTCGATCGCTCCGGTGGCGCGGTCGACCGGATCGAGGGCCAACCACACGGAGCAGACCTGGTCACCCGAGACCGGCCAGTACGGCAGGTCGTGGTGCCAGGGTGTCGGCTCCTCGGCGCGGGGCTGCTTCACGAGCAGGTGGTCGAAGAAGAGGTCCACGGTCGCGGCGCGGATGACCGCGCCGGCGATCTCGGCAGCAGGGGACTCGAGGGCGTAGGCGCGGAAGTCCTCGTCGCGATCCCACATGAAGAAGTCGTTGTGGAAGCGGCCCATCTGGTCGCCCGGCTCCCGGGAGTACGGGCTCGGCACGCGGATGATCCGATCGACTGCGTCCTGCATGCGCGACACCCACGCCGGGGGGATCGCCCGTCGGAGGCAGATCGCGCCGTCGCGCTCGTATGCCGCGACGTCGGCGTCGGTGACGATGGTGGTTCCTGTGGTCATCGTTCCCCCGTTGGGTTCGAGCGGGCCTCCGCTCGGCCGATGATGTGAACTCTAATCATCTTGGACGAGGCGGCACAGGGCGGCCACCAGCGAGGCGTCCGGATCCCCGTGGAGCTGCTGGTACCCAACGGGCGACGGTCTCCACGTCTCCTCGCCTCCTCGCCGGCGTCGGTCAGGCGTCGGTCAGGCGTCGGCTGCCGCGAGGTGCTCGCGGAGCGGCGCAGCCACCGCGTCGGCGTCCTCCACCATCGCCATGTGGCCGCGCCCGGGGAGGACGACGAGCTCGGTGTCCAGCGCGGCCGCGAGCTGTTGGCCCGCGGGCACGGGGCACGTGAGGTCGTGCTCGCCGGTCATCACCAGCGCCGGTGCGCGGACCCGCGTCACTGCATCGGTGGCGTCGGCGCTGAACGCGACCGTCACGACCTCGGCGATCACGTCGACGTCACGCCCCGCGGCGGCGGTCGCGGCGCGTTCGATCAGCTCCGGCTCGGTGCCGGGCGCGAAGCTCGCCTGGCCCATGAAGCCCCGGAAGAAGTCGAGCGGCCCGACCTCGCGGATCATCGCGAGCCCGGCGTCGACGTCGACCGCCCCCTCGGCGCTGATCGCGCTCCCGATCGCGGTGACGGACGCGACCCGGTCCGGCCGGTCCGCGGCAATCGTCGCGACCACCGGGCCGCCGAACGAGGTGCCGACGAGGTGGGCGCGCTCGATGCCCAGGGCGTCCATGACCGCGAGGACGTCGCCGGCGTAGCCGTCGGCATCGAACGGACCCGACATGACGGACTCGCCGTGCCCCCGCAGGTCCATGCTGACGACCCGACGCTCGGGGGCCAGACGCGTCACGAGATCGTCCCAGACCGCCGCGCTCATGTTGATCCCGTGGACCACGACGACGGGCAGTGCACCCTCGGCGGCGGGAGCCCCGGTGTCGTGGGCGACGATCGTGCCGACCGGGCCCGGGACCTCGACGCGCGTCGTGCTCACACTCCACCTTCCCATCCACCGGGCTCGTGTTCGGAGCAGTGGAAGTGCACCATCTTCCACTCACCGTCCTGACGCTCCCAGATCTCGGTCGAGCGCGCGTCGTACGAGACCAGACCCATCGGGCCGAAGTCCGCGTTGAAGCCCTGGAGGTAGCTCACGAAGGCCACATCACCGTTGACGTGGACCTGCTCCTCGTAGATCGGACACTCTGCGGACCCGCCCATCGCGACGAGGAAGTCCCACAGACGGACGATGTGGTCCATGCCGACGTAGACGCTCTTGTTGAGGTTGTACCAACGGAAGCCTTCGGGCCCGGGGGCCATGTGGGCCCGAAGGAAGTCGGTGTCACCGCAGGTGTTCGCCTGCACGAACCCGCGGTGCAGCTCGAGGATCCGCGCCTCGTCGGCGCTCACGTCGGTCGTGTCGGTCGTGGTCACAGTCCACCTTCCCATCCACCGGGCTCGTGCTCGGAGCAGTGGAAGTGCACCATCTTCCACTCGCCGTCGAGCCGCTCCCAGATCTCCGTGGTGCGGGCCATCATCTGCGCGGTGCCCATCGGGCCGAAGTCGGCCTTGAAGTCGAGGATGTAGCTCACGAACGCCATGTCGCCGTTCACGTGGATCTGCTCCTCGAGGACGCCGAGCTCACCGCGACTGTTCATCGCGGCGAGGAAGTCCCAGAGGGCACAGATGTGGTCCATGCCGACGTAGACGCTCTTGTTGAGGTTGTACCAGCGGAAGCCCTCGGGCCCGGGGGCCATGTGGGCTCGCAGATACGCCGTGTCGGCGGTCTTGTTGGCCTCGACGAAGCCGTCGTGGAGCTCCTTGATGAGGCCCTCGTCGGTCCTGGTTGCGGTTGCCATCGTTCTCGTCCTCCTCAGGCGGGCCGTGATGCCGCGAGCAGCTTGATCGTGTCGACGAGCACCTCGGGCGGACCCATCGGCATGACCCCCAGCTCGTCGATCCCGGTGTCGGCGTAGCTCTGGAGCGCCGCGGCGACCCCGTCGGGCTCGGCGGCCAGCGTGATCTCGCGCATCACATCGGCGGTGATCATCTTCGATGCCTCGAGGGTGCGCCCCGACCGGTGGATCTCCGCGTACGCCTTGCCGTCGAGCGCACCCTTGCCCATGACCTCCATCGGCTCCGGTGGGAAGGTCGCGATCATCGGACCCATCCCGCCGAGCATCTGATCGATCCCCGGTGCGATGAACCCGAAGGCGAGTGCCGTGATGCGGAACTCGGACCGGTCCCGTCCCGCCGCCGCGAGCTCCTGCTCGACGAACTCGACGCTCTCGCGCAGGTAGGTGCGCGATGCCGCGACCGACAACGACACGCCGTCGGCGACCTGTGCGGCGAGGCGCTGCATCCCCGGACGGATGGCCATGATGTCGATTCTGGGCGGCGGCCCCGTGTACGCGTTGAGCTTGAAGTTCTTGAACGTGCCGGGAAGGACCGAGCGGTTGACCTCCTTGCCCGACAACGTCTCACGCAGCGTGTCGACGAGCTGCCGGGTCCGGAGGAGTGGCTGGTCCGTGGTGGCGCCGAGCTTCGCGACGAGGCTCGGGTCGCCGACGCCCACCTGGATGCGGATGCGGTCGGCGCCGCCGATCTCACAGAGCGAGGCCAGCTCCATCCCCAGGGTCCCGGGATGCCGGCTCGCCGCCGAGAACCCCACCATGCCGATCTCGAGGCGCTTCGTGGCCTGGAGGTACATCGTGCTCGGCACGATCGCGTCGTGGAAGCCGAGATGCTCCGCGGTCCAGATGCCGTCGAACCCGAGATCCTCGGCGACCTGCACGGCCTCCACGCTTCCGGCCAGCGGCCCGAACCCGCTGAACGCCAAGCTCAAACGCATGGTGCCCCCCTGTCGTGTGTGAGTCGCGAAACTTGCTACGTCAGCCCGGCGACCACAAGCGCGATCGCCGACTCGAGCCATTCGTCGTCGAGCGAATCGCGCGTGATCACCGAGCGGTAGAAGCCCGAGCCGACGAGGAGCTCGAGCGCGGTCGCGGGGTCGGCATCGGCCCGGAGCTCGCCTCGGCTGCGCGCCCGCTCGAAGATCACCATGAGCCGGTTGAAGTCCGGATCCATGAAGTTCTCACGAAACACCGGACCGAGCGAGGGATCGGCGACGATGCCCGACACGAAGCCGTCGAGGATCCCCCGTTCGTCCATCCGACGGTGCAGGGCAACGCTCATGCGCATCACCTCGAGCAGATCGTCGTGCAGGCTGCCCGTGTCGGGCACCTCGATGATGCCCTCGAAGACGGGTCCGCTGGTGCGGGCCTGGCGGGCCGCCTCGAGCACGAGGTCGTGCAGCGACCGCCACCGCGTGTAGATCGCCGGCCGACTCACGCCGGCCCGCCGTGCGACCGCCTCGATGGTCAGACCGTCGTAGCCCTCCGTGCGCAGGATCGCGAGCGTCGCGTCGACGATCGCTGGCTCAGCGCCTCGTCCCGGCGTCGCCCGCGGCGGGCTCGACCGCGTCGGCCGCGGCGTGGCGATTGACATACGCGTGTAATCGTATAAGAGTCGCCGGGTTCCGACAAGCACCGTGGTCGGCACGGTCGCAGGTCACCAGGGCAGGGGGACCGCGACGCGGGCTCGCTGGCCGCGGTGTGGCGATTGACATACGCGTGTAATCGTATAAGAGTCGCCGGATTCCGACAAGTCGTCGGGCGGGTCGCAGCAGCGAACCGGCGCAGGGAAGGCCGCGAGGGGGTGGCGTGACCGAGACCGCGATCGGCAGCCGCGCACCGAGCGGCCGAGCCCCGTACCGGCCGGGCGACGTCGTCCTCACCGACGCCTGGTACGGCATCGCGCCGGCGTCCGAGGTCGGCCGGAAGCCGGTCGCCCGCATGATCGACTCGACGGCGATCGTGCTGTGGCGCGACGGCGCCGGCGCGGTGCGCGCCATGGAGGATCGCTGCGCCCACCGGCGCGCGCCCCTCTCGTCGGGCAAGGTCCTCGACGGTGTCATCCAGTGCCCGTACCACGGTTGGTGCTACGACCCCGAGGGCGTCGTGGTGAGGATCCCGTCGCTCGGTCCGGGCGCGGCGCCGCCGTCGCGCTTCTCGATCTCGGCCTACCCGGTCGCCGAGCGCTACGGCATCGTCTGGCTGTGGTGGGGGGACCCGGCCCACGCCGACGAGCGTCTGATCCCGGACATCCCGTTCCTCCGCCCGGACGGCGGGAAGGGCGCGACGTTCAGCTCGCTTCGCTACTCCGCGCCCCAGGATCTGGTGGTCGAGAACCTCCTGGATCTCACCCATCTCGACTTCGTGCACGGCGCGGTGTTCGGCGACCCCGAGGGCGGCCCCGAGGAGATCACCGTCGAGCACACCGACGAAGTGATCGTGATGCGGCGGATCTCCTACGACCGCAAGCCCCCGAAGCTGCTCGCGCCGGTCATGGGCAACCCCGAGCGCCAAGACATCGTCCAGACGTTCCTCATCCATGTGCGCAGCGGCGTGTCGTTGGGGATCGCCTGGAGCTCGCCACCCGGATGGGGCTTCTGCCTGCTCCTGTGCAACACCCCCGAGACGCCCACGACGACGCGGCCGACGGCCGCGGCGTTCGTCATCGGCGGACCGTGGTGGTATCGCAGGCTGTCGCCGATCCTCTCGCGCACGGTCGTCGCGCGGCAGGACGAGCGCATCTTCCGCCTCCAGACGCCGCGGTACCGCGACGACGATCTCCGAGCCGACAAGTCGGTCGCTGCGGACGCCGCGAGTCTGCGGTACCGCTCGCTCCGGGCCGCGCTGGCCGAACGCCAGGCGGCCGGCGACGTGGCCTACCGCGAAGGCTGGGACGCGTTCGACGCGTCCGAGGCCATCTGCATGGACGGCCCGCCGCCCCGATCGTCGCTGCCACCCGCGTCGGAGTCCGACATCCACCGAACACAGGGAGAGACCACGTGAAGAAGGTCCGTTCGATCGCGATCGTTGCCTGCGTCGCCCTCGTCAGCGCCCTCGTCGTCGCACCGGCCGACGCGAGGTCGAACACCAAGTTCACCGGTGACGCGGTCACCGTGGCGTACGTGGGCGACTTCGACTCGCTCGGCACGTCGTTCCCCGAGGTGCCGGGGGCAGTGAAGGCGCGGGCGAAGGCGATCAACAAGGCCGGCGGCCTCGAGGACACGTCGGGAGCGACGCACAAGGTCGTCGCCACGACGTGCAACTCCGCGGTCGATCCGAACCAGACCCAGGCGTGCATCCAGGACGCGATCGACGCGGGCGCAGTCGCGGTCGTCGGCATGAACGCGGTCCAGAGCGGCCAGGTGCTTCCTCTCCTCGAGCAGGAGGGGATCCCCAGCATCGGCACGGCGATCTTCGGCCCCGCCGACGCGTCGAGCCCCGCCTCGTTCCCGCTCGGATCCGGGGTCGCCGGCATGTTCCAGGCACTCCCGCAGCTCCTCGCTCAGGAGGGAGCCAAGAAGATCAGCTACATCATCCCCGACCTGGGCGCGACCACGGCCGCGGTCCTGCTCTTCGTGGACCAGGGCTTGGCGTTGTCCGGCGCGGAGAAGGGCGAGACGGTGCTCGTGCCGCCCGACGCGACGGACCTCGCGCCGTACATCGCGACCGGCACCGCCGACGGTGTCGACGGTGTCGTCGCGTACCTGATCGGTGACGCGCAGGTGACGCTCATCCAGCAGCTCCGGAACCAGGGGTACGAGGGCTTGATCGCGACCCAGGGCGGGCTGCTCACCCAGGCGATGCTCGATTCGGCGGGTGCCGATGCCAACGGCATGCTCGTCGCCGGGCTGTACCCGCCGTACACGGACACGTCGGTTCCCGGCATCAAGCAGTTCCGCAAGGAGATGAAGGCGTACGACCCGGACCTGGATCCCAACGACGCGGCGCTGAACGCGTGGACCTCGATGTTCGTGTTCGAGCACGTCGCCGAGACGCTCGCCACGATCGATCGCCCGTCGCTCCAGGCGGCGATGGGCGCGCTCGACGGGCTCGACACGAAGGGGATCACCCCTCCGTTCACCACGACGGAGCTGGGCACGGTGCCGCTGCTCTCGCGGATGTTCAACCCGACCGTCACCTTCAGCTCGATCAAGAAGGGAAAGATCAAGTCGCTCGAGCCCGGGTTCTTCGACCCGTTCCTCGGTGAGAAGGTCGTCTCGTGATCCGTGCGCACCTCCTCTGGCACCAGTCGTAAGATCTCTGATCAGTTTCGGCGTCGTCCGGTAGGGTGGTGCGGGTGGTGCGCTTCCGTGCGAGCCTCGCCGACATCCCTGCGTACTCACCGGGTCGGGACGCGGACGTCGTCGCGCGTGAGCGTGGACTCGAGCGGGCCATCAAGCTCGCCTCGAACGAGGTGCCGTACCCGCCCCCGGAGTCGGTGCAGCTGGCGGTCGCGGGCGCAGCCGCCGGGATGCATCGGTACCCCGACGACGGCGGCCTCGTCCTTCGTGAACGGCTCGCCGTACGGGTAGGGGTCGATCTCGATCAGGTGATCCTCGGTGCGGGTTCGGTGGCACTCTGCCAACAGGCGATCCTGGCGACTGCTGATCCGGGAGACGAGGTGCTCTGGTGCTGGCCGTCGTTCGAGGCGTACCCGATCATCGCCCGCCAGGCCGACGCGACGATCGTGGCGGTCCCGCTGCGCGATCACCGTTATGCGCTCGGTGATCTGGCCGACGCGATCACGGAGCGGACGCGCCGGTGTTCGTCTGCAGCCCCAACAACCCGACGGGATCTGCGGTGACCAGGGAGGAGCTCGGGGAGTTCCTCGCCCGCACGCCGAGCGACGTGCTCGTCGTCCTCGACGAGGCGTACCGTGAGTTCGTTCGTGACGACGGAGTGCCCGATGGCATCGACGTCGTTCGCGCCCACGCGAACGTGCTCGTGCTGCGGACCTTCTCGAAGGCGTTCGGTCTCGCGGGGGTGCGGGTCGGGTACGGCATCTCGTCATCTGATGTGATCTGTTCGTTGCGGCGGACGCGTCACCCCTTCGGGGTCAACGCCATCGCGCAGGCCGCAGCCATCGCGGCCCTCGACGCTGAGTCCGAGTTCGTCGAGCGCATCGAGATGGTCGTGTCGGAACGTGGCCGCGTCTCGGTCGCCCTCCGAGAGTCTCGGCCTCGACGTGCCGGAGTCCCACGGGAACTTCGTCTGGCTCCCCGTCGGCGACCGCGCTGCTGCGCTCGGCGCCGCGTGCGAAGCGCGGGGCGTGGTGCTGCGGCCCTTCGCCGGCTTCGGAGTCCGCGTGACCATCGGCACCGGCGAAGAGAACGACGTGATGCTCCGGGTGGTGGGCGAGGCACTGGCAGAGGTCGGTGGGTGACCGGCCGGGACGAGCGCGGCAGGCCGGGCGACCCGAGGCCGAGCGAGCTCGGCGCGGACGTCCGGCTCGAGGCCCTCGACCACGATCCCTACCCGATCCTGGCTCGCCTGCGTCGGGAAGAGCCGGTCACGTGGGCGCCGGTCCTCGACCGCTGGCTCGTGTCTTCGCGCGAGCTCTTCCTCGACGTCGTGATGCAGGCCGCCGACTTCACCACGGACTCCGAACGGTCGCCGATCAAGCGCGTCTTCGACGCCCAGATGCTCAACTCCGACGGCGACGAGCAGCAGCGGCACCGTGCACCGTTCAACCCGGCGTTCCGGCTCCGCGCGGTCCACGAGCGCGCCGGTGAGGCGATCCAGAAGACCGTCGAGGGACTGTTCGACCGGCTCGAGCCCGGATCACCCGTCGATCTCCGGCCGCTCGCGAGCGAGCTCGCCGTGCTCAGCGTCGTGGACATGCTCGGCCTGCTCGTCGACGATGTCGGTCGCGTCCGCCGCTGGTACGACGACTTCGCGGCGGGGCTCGCGAACGTGCAGGGGGTCCCCGCGGTGCTCGACCGGGCACGTGCGACCGCGGCGCGCTTCCGCGAGGAGATCGCGACGAACCCGGCGCCGGGTTCCCTCCTCGACGAGCTGCTGCGACCGAACGTCGATGCTTCGGGCCTGGATGCCCATGACGTCACCTCCAACACGCTGCTGATCCTCTTCGGCGGCGTCGAGACGACCGAGTCGGTGATCCTGAACGCGGGCTGGGCGCTGCTCACGCATCCGGACGAGGCCGAGATCGTCCGGACGGATCCCGAGCGCCTCCCGAACGCGATCGAGGAATCGATGCGTTGGGAGCCGGCGGTGCAGACGGTGACCCGTTTCGCCGCCCGTGATCTCGAGCTCGCGGGGGCGTCGATCGGCGCCGGCGATGTCGTCGACTGCATGATCGGTGGCGCGAACCGCGATCCGGCCCACTTCGACGATCCCGACCGATACGTCGCGGCGCGACCGAACGCGGATCGACCACGTGACCTTCGGGCACGGGCGTCACCTGTGCCTCGGGCTGCACCTCGCGCGGCTGGAAGCCTTCACGTTCTGGCGGGAGCTGCTCGATCGGTGCCCGTCGCTCACGCTCGCTCGACGCGACCCGCCGAGCGGTCACGAGTTCCGCAAGCCGCCGGCACTCTGGGTCACGCCCTGAGGCTCGTGGGCGCCGGCGCCGCTCCTCAGCGGATGCGAGCGGCTCCCGGGTGGGCACGCGGGAACCGCTCGACGTAGCGGAAGAACCGGCTGAGGGCGCGGTCGGCGGTCACGAGCTTGTCGACCCGGAAGTGGACGCCGCGCAGCACCTGCTCGTCGTCGGCGATGAGTCCACGCGCGTACGTGTAGGCCATCTCGAGCTGCTGCTCGACGACCTCGGGCTCGACTCCCTGCGTCTCGGCGTTCGGCACCGAGACGACGTTGAATCCGTGGTTGTGGCCGCCGGGTGTCTCGCCGGGGACGGGGCGGCCCGCGAAGAACATGCCGACCCGCACGCCGGCGAGCTCGCCGGTCACGGTCACGACGTTGGTGCCGAAGTCCTCGATGTGCTGCTCGACGCGCCCGAAGTTGGGGTCGTGCCAGCACCATGTCGTAGCGGATGCCGGTCTCGTGCACGTCGATCGTCTCGAGGTCGACCTCGTTCGGCACGCCGTGGACGACCTCGAGGTGCTGCATGTCCATCGAGTTCATCGTGCCGATGAACGTGGGGAACGGCAGGACGCCGATGTCCTCGGTCTTGAGCGCGAGCTCCGAGGCCTTCCCGATCGGGAACGCCGGCACGTCGTACGTCGGCGTCTCGCCGTTGAAGGCCCAGATGATCCCCACGGACTCGGCGGTGGGGTAGGCGAAGAGGGAGGAGTCCTCGGGGATGCGGTCCGAGACGGGGATCTGGGTGCAGTCGCCGCGTTGGCCGTAGCACCAGTAGTGGAAGCCGCAGCGCAGCTCGTTGCCGATGACCTCGCCCTGGGTGAGGTCGGTGCCGAGGTGGCGGCAGTAGGCGGAGAGGACGGTGGCGACGCCGTTCTCGCCGCGGAAGCACACGACCCGGCCGTCGAGGAAGTCGGCGCCGAGGACCTGGCCGGGTCCGACCTCGGCCGAGCGCGCGATCGGGTACCAGCAGGCCGCGAACCCGCCGGCACCGAACTGGCTCAGTGACGCGAGGCCGGTCGTCGGCTCCATCGTCTCGTCGGTCGTCGGCGTCGTGGTGGCGGTCATGGTGTCCTCCGGGGCCGGTCGGTGCAGATGGAAACGGAACGCTATCTCTCACTTCACGCTACGATGTCGCCCGATGGCCGTCAAGCCCCCCGCCTCGCCGCTCCTCGAGGATCCACGCGGCGCGGGATCCGGGACGGCGCCCACGCCCGCTCCTCGTGCCGACGCCGTGCGGAACCGCCGGGCGGTGCTCGATGCGGCCCGCACGGTGCTCGCGGCCGGGGGACTCGATGCGTCGATGGACGACATCGCGGCGGCCGCGGGGGTCGGGGTCGCGACCGTGTACCGGCACTTTCCCAACAAGGCCGCGTTGGTCGACGCGGTGCTCACCCACAGCTTCGAGGCGCTCGCCGTCGAGGCCGCGGCCGCGCTGGAGGCGCCCGACGTCGGCGCCGCGTGCCTCGACTACATCCGCCACGCCGGGAGGGTGATGGCGCGCGACCGGGTGCTCGTCGGCGCGTCGCGCTCGCTGGACCAGCCCCGTCGCCCGCCGGTCGTCCAAGGGCTCTTCGACGTGGTCGACGAGCTCCTGGCCCGTGCGCGCGCCGTGGGCGCGGTTCGGTCCGACATCACCGCCGACGAGCTGCCGCCCCTGCTCGTCGGCGCGGGCGACGCGGCGAACCTCCGAGGTCGTCCGACGCCGGACGCCCTCGAGCGCTACCTCGACGTGGTGATCACCGGACTGCGCGCGGGCGGCTGACTCAGCGGATGCGGGCTGCTCCCGGGTGGGCTTTCGGGTAGCCCTCGCAGTAGCGGAAGAAGCGCGAGAGCCCCCGGTCGGCCGGAACGAGCTTGTCGATCCGGAAGCGGATCCCCTCGCAGACGACCATGTCGTCGTTGATCAGGCCCCGCGCGTACGACATCGGCGAGCTCGAGCTGCTGCTCGACCTCGTCGTCGCGTCGATGCCCTGGACCGCGGCCTCCGGCACCGACACGACGATGTAGCCGTGGGTGTGCCCACCAGGTGTCTCACCGGGGACCGGGCGGCCGGCGAAGAACTGCGCGATGTGCATGCCGGCCATCGTGCCGGTGATCGAGACGACGTTGGTGCCGAAGTCCTCGATGTGCTGCTCGATCCGTCCGAAGTTGGGGTCGTGCCAGACCATGTCGTAGGAGATCTTGGTCTCGGTGATCTCGATGTCGTCGTGGTCGACCTCGTTCGGCACGCCGTGGACGACCTCGAGGTGCTGGAAGTCCATCGAGTTGGCGGTGGCGAGGAAGCTGGGCATCGGGAGCACTCCCATGTCCCCGACACGCACCGCGCGCTTCGTCACGTCGACGCCGGGGAACGACGGAACCTCGTAGAGCGGCGTCTCGCCGTTGAAGGCCCAGATCGAGCCCGCAGGACTCGGCGGTGGGGTAGGCGAAGAGGGAGGAGTCCTCGGGGATGCGGTCGGAGACGGGGATCTGGGTGCAGTCGCCGCGTTGGCCGTAGCACCAGTAGTGGAAGCCGCAGCGCAGCTCGTTGCCGATGACCTCGCCCTGGGTGAGGTCGGTGCCGAGGTGGCGGCAGTAGGCGGAGAGGACGGTGGCGACGCCGTTCTCGCCGCGGAAGCACACGACCCGGCCGTCGAGGAAGTCGGCGCCGAGGACCTGGCCGGGTCCGACGTCGGCCGAGCGCGCGATCGGGTACCAGCACTGGTCGAACCCGCCGGCGCCGAACTCGCCGAGCTGGTTCGCCCGGGTGGGCGTCGCTGCGGTGCGAGGTGCGGTGGTCGTCATGGAGTC
This sequence comes from uncultured Acidimicrobiia bacterium, assembly GCA_963809885.1. Classification (GTDB taxonomy): domain Bacteria; phylum Actinomycetota; class Acidimicrobiia; order IMCC26256; family PALSA-555; genus JALHSW01. Next base: position 36,438 of record CAWELA010000004.1, read on the forward strand.
CCCCCGAGATGACCGCGAACCGGACCCGTAACCGGAACTGCATCTTCCGGTTAAGATACGACGAGATGACTGCCACGTCAACACCTCGGACCCCTCGGCCGGCGGGCGCCCGCCGCGCCGACGCCACGCGCAACCGGGCGGCCCTCCTCGACGCGGCCCGGGGGGTGCTCGCCGCGCGCGGCCTGGACGTACCGGTCGAGGAGATCGCCCGGTCGGCGGGTGTCGGGGTCGGCACCGTGTACCGGAACTTCCCGACCAAGGACGCGCTCGTCGCCGCGGTGATCGAGCGCGCCTTCGACGAGCTCACCGCGGCGTCGGTCGCCGCGCTCGACGAGCCCGATGCCGGCGCCGCCTTCTCCGAGCTCATCCACGACTCGGCGCTCGTCATGGCGCGCGACATCGTGCTCGTGCGTGCCGCCCGAGCCGGCACCGACCTCGCGCGCGGACGCCCCGATGCCGTCCGCCGGCTCTTCGCCGCGACCGGGGCGGTGCTCGAGCGCGCGATCGCGGCCGGCGCGGTGCGCGAGGGTGTCACTGCCGACGACATCTCCGCCCTCCTCATCGGGATCGGTGAGGCGGCCAATCACCCCGCGGCGCCGATGACCGAGCTGGTCGAGCGCTACGTCGCGATCCTGGCCCGCGGCTTGCACCCGTCATCGGATCGCAACTGAGGGCGTGCCCCGAGGGTTCGATGCGGGGACGGGGCGGGATCCCCTCGAATCAGGCCACGAAGCCGGCCGCGTCCATCCTCGGGTACTGACGGACGAAACGGAGGTAGCGCGCGAGCATCCGGTCGTCCGGGAGCAGCGCACCTTCCCGGAACCGGATGGTCGACAGCACCGGCATGTCGTCGGCGAGCAGCTGATCGCTGAACGCCTCCTGGATCACCAGGCGGGTCTCGACCGCCTCGTCCTGCTCCGGCGACCCGTCACGGGTGTCGGGACGTCGCCGCGAAGCTGTAGCTCGCGGTGAGGCCTTCTCGGAGCGGGGTCGCGCTGAAGAGCGACATGCTGTCCTCGCCGTCGAGCGTGGCGCACAATGCAACGGTGTTGGTGCCGCTCTGGCGGATGCGCTGCTGCATCGTGCCGATGTTGGGCATGGTGAACACCGTGTCGTACTCGTGGACGTAGGGGTTCGGCGTTGCGATGTTCTTGGGCTCTTCCTCGAACTGGAGGCCGTGCAGCTCGCGCAGGTGCAGGAAGTCCCACGAGTTGGTGATCATGATCCACGGCTCGATCGGGAACGGATCCGTCTCGTGGACGCGGGTGACCAGCTGCTCGGGCGCGTAGTCGCGCCAGGCGGGGACGTCGTAGAGCGCCTCCGGGCCCGTTGAACGCCCAGATCGCACCCCATTGCTCGGCCGCCGGGTATGCGAAGACCTGCGCCTTCTCGGGCACGTCGTTGTCGCCGGGAACCCACGTGCACTTGCCGTCGGGTCCGTACCGGAACCGGTGGAACGCGCATTCCACCTCGTCGCCGTCCAGCTTGCCGACGCCGAGGTCGGCACCGACGTGCGCGCAGTACGCGCTCGAGGACCGTCGGTGTGCCGTTCGCCGTTCGGTACACGATGACCCGGCCACCCAGGAACTCCTTCGACAGCAGGGGTGTCTCGTCGAGCTCCTCGGCGAGTGCGACCACGTACCAGCACTGGTGGAACCCGGGCCCGTCGGGCCGGCCGATGGCGGTGGCTGCATGCTCGGGTCGGTTCTCAACGGTGGTCATGGTTCTCCTCGGTTGCTCGGAATCGGGTCACGAAGCGGTCTCAGGCACTTGCGTCGAGCGCGCGCCGGACGAGCACGCGGGCGAGGTGCTCACGGAACGACGACGAGGCGTTGAGGTCGGCCGGGGGTTCGGTGCCCTCGGCCGCCGCCTGGGCGGCCTCCTCGTTCGCAGCACCGGAAGCGAGCGCGGCCTCGACCGCACGCGCGCGCACGGGCGTCGCGCCCATGTTCACCAGCGCGACGCGGCGCTCACCGCCGATCGTCGCCGCGAGCGCACCGACGATCGCCCAGTCCTGGGCACGGCGGTTGAACTTCTCGTAGGCCCAGCCGTTGGAACCGGTCTTGGGTACCCGGATCTCGGTGAGCAGCTCGTCGGGAGCGAGCGCGGTCTCGAGGAACCCCTGGAAGAAGCTGCCGGCGGCCAGCTCGCGCGTGCCGCCGGGGCCGGTCGCAACGAAGGTTGCGTCGAGTGCGACGAGTGCTGCCGGGAGATCGGACGCGGGGTCGCCGTGGGCCACGGAGCCACCCAGGGTCCCTCGGTGACGGACCTGGTTGTCGCCGACCTCGGCAGCGACGCCCTGGAGGACCGCGCACTCCTGCGCGAGCAGGTCGCTCGTCTCGAGGTCGCGGTGGCGGGTGAGTGCCCCGATGGCGACGTGGTCGTCGCCGTCCCGGACGTAGGACAGGTCGCCCAGGCGGCCCACGTCGACGAGCACGGTAGGCGTGGCCAGGCGGAGCTTCATGAGGGGGAGCAGCGACATCCCGCCGGCGAGCAGCTTCGCGTCGTCGCCATGCTCGGAGAGCGCGGCGACGGCCTCCTCCGCGGAGTCGGCGCGCACGTAGTCGAACGCGGAGGGGATCATCGGCCGGCCTCCTGGATCGCGGTCCACACCCGTTCGGGCGATGCCGGCATCGGCACCTCGGTCACGCCGAGGGGGAGAGCGCGTCGACGACGGCGTTGATCACGGCCGGCGCGGCACCGATCGTGCCTGCCTCCCCGACGCCCTTCACCCCCATCGGGGTGACCGGACTCGGCGTGACGGTGTGTCCGAGCTCGAGACTCGGCATCTCGGCGGCCGAGGGCACGAGGTAGTCGGCGAGCGACGCCGTCCGCAGCTGACCGGCCTCGTCGTACACCGCCTCCTCGAACAGCGCCTGCGCGACCCCCTGGACGACACCCCCGTGCACCTGGCCCTCCACGATGAGCGGGTTCACCTGGTTCCCGCAGTCGTCGACCGCGATGTAGCGGAGGAGCGCGACGTCGCCGGTCTCTTCGTCGACCTCCACCACCGCGATGTGGGCTCCGAACGGGAACGTGAAGTTCTCCGGATCGTACGAGGCGCTGGCCGTGAGGTTCGGCTCGATGCCGTCCGGAAGGTCGTGCGCGGTGAACGCTTCGAAGGCGATCGCCTGGATCGGGAGGACTCGCGTCGGGGTCCCTCGGACCCGGAACGTCCCGTCGACGAACTCGAGATCCTCCTCCGCGGCTTCGAGGTGGTGGGCGGCGATCGTGCGCGCCTTGTCGATGACCTTGTCGCAGGCCTTGTAGATCGCAGTCCCGCCGACGGCGAGCGACCGCGAGCCGTACGTGTCGAGGCCGAGATGGGAGATCGCCGTGTCGGAGTGGAGCACCTCCACATCCTCGACGGGAACACCGAGACGGTCGGCGGCGATCATCGCCCAGCTGGTCTCGTGGCCCTGGCCGTGGGGTGCCGTGCCGCTGATCACCTCGACCTTGCAGGTGGGCAGCACGCGCACCTCGGCGTGCTCCCACCCGCCGGCGCCGAAGCTCAGCTGCCTGAGCAGTCGACTCGGAGCAAGGCCGCACATCTCCACGTAGACGGAGACACCGATCCCGAGGTGCTTCGCGTCGCCGCGCTCACGACGTGACGCCTGCTCGGCGCGCAGGCTTTCGTAGTCGGCGAGGCGCAACGACTCGTCGAGTACCCCGTCGTAGTCGCCGCTGTCGTACGTGAGGCCGGCGCAGGTCTGGTAGGGGAACGCCTCGGATGGGATGAAGTTGCGCCTCCGGATCTCCACCGGATCGACGCCGACCTGGCGGGCGAGCGCCTCGATCGCCCGCTCGATGGCGAACGTCGCCTCGGGTCGTCCCGCCCCTCGGTACGCGTCGGTCGGCGTGCAGTTCGTGAAGACACCGCGGCAGGTGAACGAGTAGGCGGGGACGTCGTAGACGCCGTGGTAGATGAAGCCGCCCAACAGCGGCACTCCCGGAGAGACGAGCTGGAGATAGGCGCCCATGTCGGCGACCACGTTTGCCCGCACCGCCGTGATCTTCCCGTCGGCGTCCGCCGCGAGCTCCATCTCCTGGATCTGCCCGCGTCCGTGGACCGTGGCCTGGGTGTTCTCGCCGCGCTCCTCGGCCCACTTGACCGGGACTCCCAGTCGGCGCGCGAGCAAGAGGCAGAGCACCTCCTCGCCGTAGACGTCGAGCTTGGATCCGAACCCGCCACCGACGCTCGGTGCGACCACGCGGAGCTTGTGCTCGGCGATGTCGCAGCACAGCGCAAGCTGGACCTTCAGGATGTGCGGGATCTGGGTCGCGGAGTAGATGGTGAAGTCGCCCCCGTAGGGCTCGGGCACGACCGCGACGCCACGCGGCTCCATCGCCATCGCGATGAGCCGCTGGTGGACGTAGCGCTCCTTCACCGTGTGCGAGGCGTCCGCGAAAGGCGCGATCGACGGCCTCCGGGTCGGGGACGAGCGGCCAGACGTACGACGTGTTCGACGACAGGTCGGTGTGGGCAAGCTTCGTGTCGCGACAACGCCTCTTCGAGGTCGACGACCGCGGGGAGCTCCTCGTAGTCGACGACGACAGCCTCGAGCGCGTCCCGCGCCGCCGCCCGAGACTCCGCCACCACGACCGCGACGGGTTCGCCTGCGTAGTGGACCTCGCCGGATGCGAGTGGGAAGTGCGGCGGGTTCACCATGTCGGGCGTGACCGGCCACGCGCAGGGCAGCGGAGTGACGAACTCGTCACCGAGGTCAACTGCGGTGTAGACGCCGACGACGCCGGGCATCGCCGCCGCATCCGCGGTGTCGATCGCCGTGATCCGCGCGTGGGCGAACGGGCTGCGCACGAGCTTGGCGTGCAACGCGTCGTGGATCGGGAGGTCGTCGACGAAGCGCGCCTCGCCGGTGAGCAGCGCCGCGTCCTCACGCCGGGGGAGTCGACTGCCGAGCAAGGTCATGACCCCACCGCCGTGGTCGTGGCGGTGCCGGCTGCCGCGCGAGTACCGCCTTCACGATGTTGTGGTAGCCGGTGCAGCGGCAGAGGTTGCCTTCGAGCCCGTGGCGCACCTGCGCCTCCGTCGGGGAAGGGTTCTCGTCGAGCAGCGAGACGACCGCCAGCACCATCCCCGGGGTGCAGTAGCCGCACTGGAGGCCGTGCTGCCTCGTGGAAGGCCCGTTGCACGGGGTGGAGCTCGCCGTCCTGGGCCAGCCCCTCGATGGTCGTGACCGTGGCACCGTCGGCCTGCGCGGCGAGCATGGTGCAGCTCTTCACCGACTCACCCCCGACGAGCACCGTGCACGCGCCGCACGACGACGTGTCGCAGCCCACCTTGGTGCCGGTGAGCCCCGCGACCTCGCGCAGGTACTGCACGAGCAGCAGCCTCGGCTCGATGTCGTGCGCGACGTCGACACCGTTCACCGTCATCCGCACCTGCATGTGGTCCCCCCGGGCGGCCGACATTGATTGTCGGACGATGTTGCCCTATGTTCCGGCCCGTGTCCACCACGGCGCCCGACGACGTCCGGGCTCGCGTCGTGCTCGTCCTCGCCGCGGCCGCACGCGAAGAGCGGCGGCGGGCCGTCGGCGGCCTTCGAAGCCGCGATCCGCGCGGACCGGTGCGATGCTGCGCGCACGTGTCGGGGTGCCGGGCGGCGAGCGCTCGTCGGAGCGAGGCCTGGTGCGGGTCGGTGTGCGGCTGCCCGACGATCCGCTGTCGCAGACGATGGGTGGCGACCGGGGCGAGCTCGAGCCCGTCCACGGCGTGATCGAGGTCACCGCGGCCGACGGGGTCTCGATGATCGACGCGGCCGCACTCGTCGACGGTGCCCGCGACTCGCTCGGGGAGCACGTCGACCCGGAGCGGTCCGCGGTCATCGCCGGCCGGTGCTACCGCTTCCTCTCGGCCGAGCACGCGCCGCTGTTCCTGGCGATCCTCGGCTACCGGGACCCGGCGATCACGATGGACCAGCTCACCGAATGGTGGCTGCATCGGCATGGTCCGCTGGCCCTCTCGATCGTGGACCCCTTGCCGCTGGCCTACGAGCAGCTGCACGCGGACCAGGACGCGTCGCGTGCCGCGTCCGCGGCGTCGGGCCTGCCCGCGCCGGGCTACGACATGTACGACACGATCGCGATCGACTCGCTCGAGAGCCTCATGGGATCCACGATGAACCCCGAGGTCGCGGCGCAGCTCTTCGAGGACGAGGTCGGTCACGTCGACCACTCGCGGATGCGCGGTGCCATCCAGCGGACGGTGCCGGAGTGACTACCCGGCGCTGATGCCGCCGTCGATGGTGAGGATCGCCCCGTTGACGTAGGACGCTTCGTCGGACATCAGCCACACGACGAGGTTCGCGATCTCCTCCGCCTCGCCTCCCCGTCCGGCGGGCACCTGGGTCAGCATCATGTCGAGGATCTCCGTGCCGATCTCGTCGACGAGCCCCTGGAGCATCGGCGTCTGCACCAGCCCCGGACAGACCGCGTTCGACGCGCACCTTCAGCGGCCCGGCGTCGAGCGCGGCGACCTTGGTGAGCCCTACGCAGGCATGCTTCGACGGCACGTAGCCGCCCTGCCCCGGCACCGCCCGGAGACCGGACACGGAGGCCGTGTTCACGATCGCGCCGCCGTCGCCCTGCGTAGCCATCTGTCGGAGCACCGCGCGCAATCCCAGGAAGACACCCCGGGTGTTCACGGCCATCGTCTTGTCGAACTCCTCGACCGACATCTCCCACAGTGGCGCGAGGTGTCCGCCGTAGCCCGCGTTGTTGTGGAACAGGTCGACCCGCCCGAACGCGTCGACGGTGGCACGCACGTACGCGTCGACGCCTTCCTCGGTGGAGACGTCGGCACCCACTGCGATCGCGTCACCCTCGAGCGACGCGGCCACGTCCTTCGCCGCGTCCTCCCGGAGATCGACCACCGCGACCTTCGCGCCCTCCTGGGCGAGGCGCCGCGAGGTCGCCGCGCCCATGCCGCTGCCGCCACCGGTGACGATCGCGACCTTCCCGTCGAGGCCCCGGAGCGTCATGCCGGCCTGGCCCTCGCAGCCCGGATCACGCCGCCACTCGCCGTCTCGACCACCTCGAGGTCGCCCCGCTGCCGGCGTCGATGCTCGGCGAGTCGGGCGCGGTAGTCGGGTGCCATGTCGAGTGGCGACCAGTCCGGATCACTGCTCAGCTCCACCTCGACCCGCCGCGACCCCGGGCTCGGTCTCGAGCCGCTCACGCGCGCCGGTGGCGAAGGACGGGCCCATCAGGCACGTCGGCTCGGTCACACCGATCGCGACGCGCACGACCGCGCCGTGCGGGCCCGGCTTCGGACCTCGAGCGAGCGCACGAGACCCATGTCGACGATGCCGGCCGGGACCCCCGCGACCACGCTGCACGGGTCCTGGACCTCGTTGAGCGCAGCGCGGATCCGCTCCTCCAGTGCCGCGGCGGCGGAGGCGGTGGTCATGCGCTCGAAGCCGCGGCGACGCGCCCGCCGGTCCACGGATCTGCGAGGTCGCCACGGTCGGAGAACTCGTCACCGGCCGACTCCGCGAGCATGCCGTCGACGTCGAGACCGATGATGCGCTTGGCGTTCTCGGAGAGGATCTTGCGCTTGATCTCCTCGGTGAGCGGCGGGACGCCGTAGCCCTCGATGATCATCTCGGGGATCTCGAAGTCCCAGAACCGCTCGATGAGCGGCCGGGGATGGAACGCGACGCACCCGCTCGCCCAGATGATGCGGTCCTCACCACCGAACGAGAGGAACGCGCCGATCACCTCGGCGAACTTCATCGGCATGTTGGGCAGGAACGCGCTCGCCCCCTCGAGGTTGATCACGCAGTTCGGGAACCGCGCGACCTGGAGCGCGGTCTCCTCGAGGAACGCCATGCCGCCGTGGACGATCTCGATGTTGAGATCCGGGAAGGCGCGGAACGCACCCTCCATGTCGTCGACGCGGAATGGCTCCATCGGCAGCGGACCGAGCGGCAGCGCCTTGTGGATCGCGACCGTCTTGAGGCCGCGCTTCTGGGCGTGCTCGAGGATGGGGAACATCATCTTCTCGTCGTCCATCCGGAACCCGGCCGGCTTCCCGTCGACGATGTCGAGCGGGTACAGCTTGATCCCGACGACCCGGTCTTCCTCGACGAGGCGGTCGATGGTCTCGATCGGGTTGCCGTACCAGGGGCTCACCGCGCCGTAGAGGGCGACGCGCCCCGGGTAGCGGTCCCGGAGCTCCTTGCCGACCCACATCGGCGACCCGCCGTCGTGCATCGTGCCCCACTGCGGGACCTCGTGGTAGATGGCGATGTCGGTCTGGCTCTCCGCGAAGAGCGCGTGGGCCAGGAGGTCGGGGTCGGGCGCTCCCATGAAGCGCTCGGGGTCGAGCGTGTACTCACCACTGCGGGGCGCGTGCGACGCGCACATCCCGTAGAGCATCCCCGCGAGCGGGAGCACCAGGTCGGGATCCTTGATGTTCTCGGACGTGAAGTTGTACGCGTGGATCACCGTGTCCACGACGACGGCATCTTCGATCATCGGGTGCCCCTTTTCGCTTCCGGTCGACACTCCTAGGATGCGCCACGACGATCGGCTCGACAATGGCACGATCGTGCAACCCTTCCGAACCAACGTTCCGAGCGATCTTCTGGGGGAACCGCGGCGGTGAGCGACGTGCTGGACGCGCCGGAGCTCGAACGGGTCCTGTCGGTCGTCGAGGCGTGTGAGCGGCCCGACGACGTCGAGCGGTACCGGGCGACGGCGCTGGAGGCCCTCGCGGCGGCGGTCGGCTTCCGGCGCTCGACGTTCTTCTTGACCGAGCCGCCCGAGTCGCCGACCGTCGGCACCGACGGCGTCCAGCACGGCTTCCGGCCCGTGGTGATGGAGCACTACCTGGACGAGCACGCGGCCGACCCCTTTCGGGGAGCGGCTGCGGTCCGGATCCTCCAGCGAGAAGGGGTCGCGTCACTCGAGCAGCTCGGTGCCCGGCTCTCGCCCCGTGAGCGGCGCTACGTCGAGCGCTTCCTCGTACCGAACGGGGTCCGGTCGCAGCTGTGCCTCTGGCTCGACACCGGCCTGTCGACGCACGGGATCCTGTGTGTGCTGGGTGACGACGAGTCCGCGCTCGGAACCCGAGACCGCGCGATCCTGCTCGCGCTCCGCCCACACCTCGCGAACCTCCTGGCGAAGCACCTGCGTCGCCGCCCCGATCCCGACCGGGGTGCGGGCCTGTCGCCGCGTGAGCGCGAGGTCGTCGACGCTGGTCGCCCGAGGTCGGACCAACGCCGAGATCGCGCGGCAGCTCGAGATCGGCGAGGACACGGTCAAGAAGCATGTGTCGAGGGCGCTCGTCGCCTGCAGCGTCCGCAACCGCACCGAGCTGACGCTCCACTGGCGCCGCTCCTGAGGGCGCACCGACGATCGGTGCGCCCCGCTCAGCCGGTCCGCCCGGCGCGCTCGAGCGCGCGCTGCCAGAGCTTCGTCATCAGCTCGGCGTCGACCATCGGCCCGGGTGCGCCGTTGGCCATCTTCGTGGCGATCGGCCCGTACGAGACGACGAGCATGATCACCTCCTCGTCCGGCGGAGGCTCGGAGTGGGTGAGGCCGGCGGGCTCGAAGAAGTAGTCACCGGGCCCGAGCACCTTCTCGCCGAAGGGGATGTTGCCCTTCAGGATCAGGTACTCGCCGGCGCCGCAGTGCTTGTGCATCGGACCGGCTGGAACCGGGCGGGATCCGGAGCAGCGCGGTGATGCCGCCGATGTCGCGGTTCACGCGCAACAGCTTGAATCCGCTGTCCTCGACCCCTGGGAAAGGGGCCCACGGCAGGTCTTCGGTGGCGGTCAGGAAGGAGTCGCTCGTCGCGTGGGTGGGCGCGGATCGGACGCCTTGCTCATGGCCTGCTCCTCTTGGTCGTCGGTGCTACGGCAGCATCTCGTCGAACGCGTAGAGGTCGAACTGGTACTCCCACATCTCGACGACCTGCCCGTCGCGGATCGTGTGCACCAGCACCTCCTTGAGCTCCGATGTGCTGCCGTCGATCGTCGCCCGGCCGGTCTGGAGCGCGATCGCCGTCGTGTCGTTCGCGAGCACGTCGTGGAGCTCGATGACGGCCGATCCCTTCGACGCTGCGCATGAGGTCGCGGAACAGCTCGAGGATCGCGGCCTGGCCGACGTGGGTTCCCGACTTGGGCCCGCGCCCGGGGATGTTCCAGCGGCAGTCCGGCGCGAGGACCTCGCAGATCGTGTCGCGGTCCCGGCGGGCGTACGCGTCGTAGAGCCGACGGAGCAGGACGGCATTGGCGTGCTCAACGCTCATCGGGTGCACATGTACAGATTACGAACCAGCCGTACAAGACTTGTCGACTGTCAGGTTCGCCATTCGCTTGACTGAATGCACGAAAATTGTAGAGTGATGACTCGGTGCCCGTCGGGGCCGAATGGGGGGGAATCGTGATGAACCGATCTCGCGGCGTTGCATTCGTGGGAGTTCTCGTGCTCGCCGCAGCGCTCGTTCCGGCCACGGTGGCAGCCGGCGCCGGGGGGGTCGAAGCAAGGCGATCCGGTCACGATCTACACGATCGGCGAGTACGAGGTCACGGTCGCGGGGTCGAGCAACCCCGAGGTCTCCGGTGCTGTCGAGGCCCGCGCCAAGGCGATCAACAAGGCCGGGGGCCTGAAGGACGCGACGGGTGTGACTCACAAGCTCAAGGTCGTCGTCTGCAACACGAACAACGATCCCAATCTGGCCGAGCAGTGCGCCCGCGACGCCGTCGATGACGATGCGGCCGCGGTCGTCGGCATGTTCTCCACCTTCGGGCCCCAGATGTACCCCATCCTCGAGGCCGCGCAGATCCCGGTCGATCGGCTCGTCAGGGAGTGAGCCGACGCCGTTCACGAGTCCCATCTCGTTCACCAGCAACTCCGGGATCCCCGGGCTCTTCTTCGACATGCCGCAGTACATCGGCCGAGGAGGGTGCGACGAAGGTGAGCCTCGTCCTGCCCGACCTCGCCGCTGCCGCGCAGCTCTCGCCGCTGATCGTGAGCGCGGCCGAGACGGCCGGCCTCGAGGTGGTGAACGAGGTGACGGTCCCGCTCGACTCGGCCGACCTCGCACCTCAGGTCAGCGCCGCGACGGCCAACGACGCCGACGGGATCATGGTGCTCGTCATCGGCGACCAGAACGGCCGATTCATCGATGGGCTCGACCAGCAGGGCTACGACGGCACGATCGCGACCGCCGGCCCGTTCCTCACGCCCGCCATCCTCAAGCAGGTCGGCGACTACCTCAACGGCCGTGCGATCGTCGAGCTCTCGTACCCGCCGGTGACCGCGAAGAAGGTCCCCGGCATCAAGCAGTACACCAAGGACATGAACGCGTTCGACAAGTCGCTGATCAAGAACGACCAGGGAGTGGGCAACTGGCTCTCGACCTACATCTTCGCTTCGGCAGCTGCCGAGGTCGACGAGATCACAGGGCCGAACATCCTCACGGCGCTCAACGCGATGACCGACGTCGAGACCGTGGGTCTCACCCCGCCGTTGAACTACACGCAACCCGTGCAGGTCTCGGCGTTCCCGCTGCCCCGTTTGTACAACGCGAGCGTGGTGCACGCCGTCGTGAAGAAGGGCAAGATCGTCTCGGCATCCAACCCGCCCGAGTTCGTCGACGCGTTCGGGGGCTAGGCGAGTGGGTCGCTTCCAGGACAAGGTCGTCCTCATCACGGGCGCCGGGTCCGGGATGGGACACGCGAGCGCGCACCGCCTGGTTGCCGAGGGAGCCACGGTCGTGGTCAACGACATCACCCAGGAGCGCGCCGAGGCGACCGCGGCCGAGCTCGACGGGAAGGGCCATCCCATCGGGGCCGACGTGGCCGACGGAGCAGCGGTCGGGGCGATGTACGCGGAGACCATGGATCGCTTCGGGCGGCTCGATGGCGTCGCCAACGTCGCCGGGATCCCCTTCGGAGACCAGGAGGATCGCGATCGCTTCGACGCAACGATCGAGGCGATGGCGGCCGAGATGGCAGGTGGTCAGCCCCCGTCGACGCGCTGGGACCACTTCGTCGGCATCACCGACGAGTCGTTCGATCGCGTGCTGCGCGTGCACCTCTACGGAACCTTCTACTCGACCCGCGCCGCGGCGCGGATCATGATGGAGCAGGGCTCCGGTGCCGTCGTGAACTTCGCGAGCGGCGCCGCGGTCAAGGGCTTCCCGGGGAGCGGCCACTACTCGGCGGCGAAGGCGGGCATCCTCGGGCTCACCCGGGCCGTCGCGTTCGAGCTCGGCCCGTGGGGGGTTCGGGTGAACGCCATCGCCCCGGGCGCGGTCGACACGCCGATGCTCGAGAACCTCCACCCGATGTTCGTCGCGATGGGCGTCGCGCAGATGCCCCTCAGGCGCATGGCCCAGCCGGAGGAGGTCGCCGCGGTGGTCGCGTTCATCCTCTCCGACGACGCGTCCTACATGACGGGCCAGACGGTGGAGGTCAACGGTGGGGACCACATGTGAACCAGCTCGACGGCAAGGTCGCGCTGGTCACCGGCGCCGGTTCGGGGATCGGTGCGGCGATCGCCCGCCGCTTCGCGAGCAGAGGGGGCGATCGTGGTCGCGAACGATCTCACCCTCGAGCGCGCGACGCAGACCCTCGACACGTTCGCCGACGGGGCACCCGACGGATTGGGGGTCGCCGCCGACGTGGCGGATCCCGATGACGTTGCGGGCGATGTTCGGTGAGGTCCGTGCGGGCTTCGGCCGCCTCGACGTGCTGGTGAACAACGCCGGCATCGGCGAGGGGTCGCCGGACGAGCTCGCCTACGTGAACGAGACCGCGGAGACGATCGCAGCCGACATGATGGCGGGCCGGCCGCCCTCGGTCTGGTTCGACTTCACCCGCAAGGTCACTGACGAGGCGTTCCAGCGCATGATCGCCGTGCACCTCGGCGGCTGCTTCTCCTGCACGCCGCGAAGCGCTCGACCTGATGATCCCGGCCGGGAGCGGCGTGATCGTGAACATCTCCAGCGCGGGCGGTCTCGTCGGCCAGCCGGTCTTCACGCACTACTCCGCGGCCAAGGCGGGGATCCTCGGCCTCACCCGATCGGTCGCAGCCGAGGTCGGGCCCTACGGGATCCGGGTGAACGCGATCGCGCCCGGGGCGATCGACACGCCGCTCGGCGCCAAGCTGTCGCGCACCTTCGTCATGGGGCTGGTGGCCCAGTCTCCGCTGCCCCGGCTCGGTACGCCCGAGGAGCTGGCGGCGACCGCGCTGTACCTGGCGTCCGACGAGTCGTCGTTCGTGACCGGCCAGACCCTCAGTGTCGACGGCGGGGTGGTGATGTGACCGGCGATCGGCGGTTCGAGGACAAGGTCGCGCTGGTGACCGGGGCCGGGTCCTCCGGCATCGGCCGTGCCATCTGCGCCCGCCTGGCGGGTGAAGGCGCCCGAGTCGTGGTAAACGACGTCCGCGAGGGCGACGCCCTGGCCGGCGTCGCCGAGCTCCCCGACGGCGGCGATCGTCACCTCGCGATCGCGGCCGACGTCGCGGACAGCAGCGCGGTGGAGTCCATGCACGCAAGCGTGATCGAGCGCTTTGGCCGTCTCGATGTCCTCGTCAACAACGCGGCGATCCCGAGCGGTGCACCGGACGAGATCGCATTCATGAACGATGTCGCGGAGCGGATGATGGAAGAGGTGGCCTCGCAGGGTCATCCGAGCACGCGCTGGGACATGTTCGCCAAGATCACCGACGAGTCGTGGCATCGCATGGTGTCGGTCGTCCTGGCCGGCACCTTCTTCAACCTCCGCGCCGCGATCCCTCGCATGGTCGAACGTGGTGGCGGGGCGATCGTGAACATCTCCAGCGGGGCGGCCCTCGTCGCGACGCCGGCGAACCCGCACTACTCGGCGGCGAAGGCGGGCGTGCTGGCACTCACGCGGGCCGCGGCCGCCGACTACGGGACCGCGGGGATCCGGGTCAACGCGATCCTGCCTGGCCTCATCGACACCCCGGCGCAGCGTGCGGGCCTCAACGACACGATGCGAGCGATGCTCGCGGGCCGAGCGCCGCTCGGCCGGATCGGTCGCTCCGAGGAGATCGCGGCGGCGGTCGCCTTCCTCGCCTCCGACGACGCGTCCTACACCACCGGGCAGTCGGTCGAGGTCAACGGTGGTATGCACATGTAGGGATCCGACCGATCGGTTCGGACGGCACGGTCGCGGAACGAGGAGGTCGGCGAAGTGGAGATCGCAGGTGCAGGCGCGCTCGTGACGGGTGGAGCGTCCGGGCTGGGGGAGGCGACCGCACGGATGCTCGCAAGCGCCGGAGCGGCGGTCACCGTCGTCGACCTCGACGAGGAGCGCGGGCGCACCGTCGCCGCCGACTTGGACGGGAAGTTCGAGCGCGCCGACGTGACGTCCGAAGCAGACATCCTCCGGGTGGTGGCTGCGGTCGAAGCGGGTGCGCCACTCCGTATCGCCGTGAGCTGCGCAGGAGTCGCGCACGGGGAGCGGACGCTCAGCCGGGACCGGAACCCCCACGACCTCGTCGCATTCGACCGCGTCCTTCGCGTCAACCTGCTCGGGACCTTCAACGTGCTGCGTCTCGCTGCTGCCGCGATGGCGGGGACCGAGCCGCTCGCCGACGGCGAGCGCGGCGTCATCGTCAACACCGCGTCCATCGCCGCGTACGAGGGCCAGATCGGGCAGGCTGCGTACGCTGCGTCCAAGGCTGGTGTCGTGGGTCTCACGATCACGACGGCACGCGACCTCGCTCCGGTCGGCATCCGGGTCTGCACGATCGCGCCCGGCACCTTCGAGACACCGATGGTCGCGGCGTTGCCCGACGTCGCGCGCGACGCCTTGGCCGCCTCCGTGCCGTTCCCGTCGCGGTTGGGCGTGCCGGACGAGTACGCAGCCCTCGTCCGGGCGATCTGTGCGACGACCTTCCTCAACGGCGAGACGATCCGGCTGGACGGGGCGCTCCGCATGCCCCCACGGTGACGCGCGCGGGTGACGGGCGGGCGGGTGACGGGCGAGCGGGGGACAGGAAGGTCTACAGCAACTTGACGGTGGTGGACCGCAATGTAGAGTGACTCGGGATGATCGAGGTCGCCACGAGCCCGGATCGCTACCGCCACTGGCGGCTCGAGCTCGAGCCGCCGATCGCCCGACTCGTGATGGACGTCGACGAGGCCGGGGGGCTCGCCCCCGGCTACGACCTCAAGCTCAACAGCTACGACCTCGGCGTCGACCTCGAGCTCGCCGACGCGGTGCAGCGGTTGCGATTCGAGCATCCGGAGATCCGGGTCGTCGTGCTCACGAGCGCGAAGGACAAGGTGTTCTGCGCCGGCGCGAACATCCGGATGCTCGCGTCCGCGACACACCAGCACAAGGTCAACTTCTGCAAGTTCACGAACGAGACGCGCAACGGCATCGAGGAAGCGTCGGAGCACTCAGGCCAGAAGTGGATCGCGGCGGTGAACGGCGCGGCCTCGGGCGGCGGCTACGAGCTCGCGCTCGCCTGCGACCGCATCTTGCTCGTCGACGACGGATCGTCGGCGGTCTCGTTCCCCGAGCTCCCGCTGTTGGCCGTGCTCCCGGGCACCGGCGGACTGACCCGCGTCGTCGACAAGCGGCATGTCCGGCGCGACCTCGCGGATGTCTTCGCGACGAGGTCCGAGGGCGTCTACGGGCAGCAGGCGCAACGCTGGGGACTCGTCGACGAGGTCGTCCCCCGCAGCAGGTTCGCCGAGGTCGTGCGCGAGCGCGCCCTCGAGCTCGCGGAGATCAGTGATCGTCCGGCCGATGCGGCAGGCATCGAGTGGCGACCACTTGCACGCTCGATGACCGGCGAGACGATCGCGTATCCCTCGGTCGAGGTGCGGATCGATCGAGGTCTCCGTGCTGCGCTCGTCACGATCTCCGGTCCCGACGGCGACGAGCTCTCCGATGCCGAGGCCGCACGACGTGCCGGCGTGGCGTGGTGGCCGCTGGCGGTCGCTCGTGCCCTGGACGACCTCGTGCTCCATCTCCGCTTCAACGAGCCAGAGATCGGCACGATCGTCTGGAAGTCGGCCGGCGACGTCCCGAACACCGTTGCCGTCGACGAGGCGCTGTCGAGGCTGGCCGAGGGCGACTGGTTCGCGCGCGAGGTCTCGCTGTTCTGGCGACGAGTGCTCAAGCGCATCGACGTCACGTCGCGGTCCTTCATCGCGCTCGTCGAGCCGGGGAGCTGTTTCGTCGGCATGCTCGCGGAGCTCGTCCTCGGTGCCGACCGCTCGTACATGCTCGACGGGGAGTTCGAGGGCAGCGGGGTCGCGGCTCCGGAGCTGGTGCTCACCGCGTCGAACACCGGCGCGTTCCCGATGCCGAACGGGATCACGCGGCTGCAGAGCCGCTGCTGGGGAAGGCCTGACGATCTCGCCAAGATCGAGGAGCGCCTCGGTGCACGCATCGAAGCCGGTGAGGCGGAGGAGCTCGGGCTCGTCACCTTCGCGCCCGACGACATCGACTGGGACGACGAGGTGCGCATCGCGCTCGAGGAGCGGGCGGGCTTCTCGCCCGATGCGCTCACCGGGATGGAAGCGAACCACCGGTTCGTCGGCCCCGAGACCCTCGAATCGAAGATCTTCGCCCGGTTGTCGGCGTGGCAGAACTGGATCTTCCAGCGTCCGAACGCAGGCGGTCCGGACGGCGCGCTCCGGCGCTACGGCACCGGCACGCGTCCGATCTACGACCCCGAGCGCGTATGACGACCGCACCGACGGCGGTCGACCTGGCTGCCCGCATCCCGAACAACGTCGGCCTCGGCGACGACCGGCGCCTCCAGCGCGCGCTGGAGCAGTGGCAGCCAAAGTTCCTCGAGTGGTGGCACGAGCTCGGACCGACCGACTTCGAGGCGAGCGAGGTGTATCTGCGCACCGCGATCGACGTCGGGCAGGAGGGCTGGGCCAACTTCGGTTACCTCAAGATGCCGGAGTACCGCTGGGGGATCTTCCTCGCGCCGCCCGAGGCCGATCGGCGCATCGGGTTCGGCGAGCACAAGGGCGAGCCCGTCTGGCAGGAGGTCCCGGGCGAGTTCCGAGGCGATCTCCGCCGTCTCATCGTGGTGCAGGGCGACACCGAGCCGGCATCGGTCGAGCAACAGCGGGCGCTCGGTCACACGGCCCCGAGCCTGTACGACCTGCGCAACCTCTTCCAGGTGAACGTGGAAGAGGGACGCCATCTGTGGGCGATGGTGTATCTCCTGTTCGGCTTCTTCGGGCGCGACGGGCGCGACGAAGCCGAGAGCATGCTCGGGAGACATTCCGGGCGATGTCGACAGGCCCCGGATCCTCGGCGCGTTCAACGAGCCGACCCCGGACTGGCTGTCGTTCTTCCTCTTCACCTACTTCACCGATCGAGACGGCAAGTTCCAGCTCGCGGCCCTCAAGGAGAGTGCGTTCGACCCGCTTGCGCGGACGTGCGACTTCATGCTGAAGGAGGAGGCCCACCACATGTTCGTGGGCGCAGCGGGCATCGGTCGCGTGGTGCAACGGACCGCCGAGCTGATGGTGGAGCACGATACCGACGACGTGCGACCCTACGGCGCGATCGATCTCGCGACGCTGCAGAAGTACATCAACTTCCACTACTCGGTGTCACTCGACCTCTTCGGAAGTGAGACGTCCACGAACGCCGCGAACTACTTCACCAACGGCGTGAAGGGTCGGTTCCAGGAGGACCGCCACGATGACGATCACGTTCTCCTCGGCGACCTGTACCCGGTCACGGGGTGGATCGACGGGGGGCTCGGGCGGGAGGAGCGTCCGGCCCTGCTGGCGCTGAACGAGTCGTTGCGTGACGACTACACCGCCGACTGCGCGAAGGGGCTGGCGAGATGGAACCGGGTCCTCGCCGAGCATGGGGTCGGATGTCACGCTCACGCTGCCCCACACCGGCTTCCATCGGGCCGTCGGGTCGTTCGCCGGCCGGCCGGTCACGCCGGACGGCGTCTGGTCAGACGAGGAAGAGTGGCAGGCCCGTGCCGACGAGTGGCTGCCGACGAACGAGGACCAGGAGTTCGTCGGCTCCCTGATGGTCGGCGTGACCGAGCCGGGGAAGATGGCCGGCTGGCTCTCACCCCCGTCGTCGGGAATCCACGACCGTCCGGTCGAGTTCGAGTACGTCCGTTCGTGACAGAGGTCGAGCAGCGACCGCCGCCGAGCCCTCGGCGGTCCGAGCGCCCGCTCGTTGCTGATGACGATCTTCGGCAACAACACGCTCCCACGCGGGGGCACCGTGTGGACCGGCGCGGTGGTCGATGCCCTCGCGACGCTCGGCGTCGAGGAGAAGACCGCTCGCCAGGCTCTGGCCCGCACCGCCGCCGACGGTTGGTTGACTCGGTCGCGCACGGGCCGCCGGGTTCGCTGGACGTTCACGCCGGCCGGCCACGAGCTGTTCACCCGAGGCGCCGAGCGGATCTTCTCGTTCGGACGCGCGGCACCCGAGTGGGACGGCTCCTGGCTGGTGCTGTTCACGTCGGTGCCGGAGTCGCGTCGCGAGGTGCGTCACCGACTGCGGACGCGCCTGGCGTGGGCGGGCTTCGGCTCCCCGGCGCCCGGCGTCTGGCTCACGCCGGACCCGAGTCGGGAGGCCGAGGCCAAGGACGTGCTCGGCGAGCTCGGACTCGACGATCAGGCCAGCTCATTCGTCGCTCGCTACGGCGACGATCGGCGACCAGCGCGCGATCGTTGCCGCCGCGTGGGACGTTCCCTCGCTGCGCGCGCACTACGACGAGTTCCTCGAGGAGTTCACCGGGGTCGCGCCGACCGACGACGAAGCGGCCTTCGTCGCGCACACCCGACTCGTCGACCGTTGGCGCCGCTTCCCGTTCGTCGATCCCGGCTTGCCGCCGGGACTGCTCACCGAGGGGTGGAGCGGCACGCGTGCCGCCGAGCTGTTCCACGACCCGCCACGGCGTCCTGGTACGAGCGCGCCGCAGGCATGGTTCGACGCAATGGCCGTGCGCCACGAGGGCGGTGAACCCGTCGGGGGCGCCTGACACCACGAGCTCGACATCGTACGATCTGATCAGTCACCGAACGACCGGACGGTCGGTCGGTGTGGAGGGGGGACCATGTACACGTTCGCGGATCCGCTGAACCGGGCGCTGCGCGTCGCGTCGAATGCCGAGGCGGTCGTCGACGGCGCCACACGACACTCCTACGGCCAGCTCGGCGAGCGCTGCCGCAAGCTCGTCGGCGGGCTCTACGGGCTCGGACTCGACGCGCAGGACCGGGTCGCGATCCTTGCGGCCAACTCGGTGCCGTACCTCGAGGCGTACCTCGCGATCCCCGCCGGGAACCTGGTCATCGTGCCCCTCAACACCCGGCAGGCCGAGCCGGAGCTCCGATACGCGCTCGAGGACTCCGGTGCGCAAGGGTGCTCATCACCGACCGCGACCCGGGCACGCTCGCCGAGGTCGTGGAGCACGTGGTGTCCATCCCCGACGGCTACGCGTCGTTGGTCGACGGCGCGGACGAGCGGGAGCTGGGACTCGGGCGTCACGAGCGACACCTTGGCGGGGCTGTTCTACACGGGCGGCACGACGGGTGCATCGAAGGGCGTGATGCTCTCGCACGGCAACCTCATCGCCAACGCGTTCCACATGATGGTGACCCAACCCTTCCTGTCCGGCGAGCGCTACACGGTGATCGCCCCGATGTTCCACGCGGCCGGGTCCTTCGCCGTGCTCGCGACCGTCTGGAACGGTGGGTGCCAGGTGATGCTGCCGGCCTTCGACCCCGAGGCGGCGGTCGACCTGCTCGAGCGCGAGGCGATCACCGCGACACTCGTGGTGCCCACGATGCTCGCGGCGATGGCGGAGGCGCAGCTGGCGAACCCGCGCGACGCTCTCGAACCTTCGAGAGCTCGGTCACGGCGGGTCGCCGGTCGCGACCGACGTGGTGCGCCGCGCGCACAAGGCGTTCTCCGGTGCTCGCCTGACGCACTGGTACGGCGCGACCGAGACCGCACCGATCGCGACCGCGCTGCCGAACGAGCAGGACGTGCTCGACGGCGAGCGTGCTCGGTCGTGCGGACAGGCGACCGTCGGTCTGGACGTGCGGGTCCTCGACCTCGACGAGCGTGAGGTTCCCGCCGGTACGGTCGGCGAGGTCGTCATCCGGGGCGCGAACGTGATGCAGGGGTACTGGAACAAGCCCGAGCAGACGAAGGCGGCCCTGCGAGACGGCTGGTACCACACCGGGGATCTCGGTTACGTCGATGCCGAGGGCTACCTCTTCCTGGTCGACCGGCTCAGGGACATGATCGTGTCCGGCGGTGAGAACGTCTATTCGACCGAGGTCGAGGAAGTGCTCTACCGGCATCCGATGGTGTTGGAGGCCGCCGTCTTCGGCGTCCCGGACGAGACGTGGGGCGAGGCCGTCCACGCGGTGGTGGTTCCCCGCGGTGAGGTCACCTGCGACGAGCTGGTCGAGCACTGCAAGCAGCACCTCGGCGGCTACAAGATCCCGAAGGAGATCGTGCTCCGGGAGGAGCCGCTCCCGAAGTCCGGTCCGGGGAAGGTGCTCAAGCGCGAGCTGCGCGAGCCCTACTGGGAGGGCCGGGAGGTCCGGGTCGGCTGAGAGCCGGGGTCACGGAGACCGGCGGTCGCGGCCACCGGAGGTTGCGCTACGCGATCGAGGATCGAGCAGGGATCTCTTCGTCGAGGACGAGGATCGTGCGCGTCGCCCGGATCTGGGGCAGGTTCTGGAGGCGCACGAGCACGACGTCCCGCAGGGTCTCCACGTCGGGCGCTCGCACCAGCAGGACCATGTCGAACTCGCCGGTGGTGAGGGCGAAGTAGTCGACCTCCGGCATCGCGAGCATCTCGGCGCGCAGGTCCTGCCACGTCTCTTGCTGTGCGGTGACGGTGATGAGCGCCGCGATGTCGAGGCCGAGCCGCCGGGCGTCCACCCTGGCCCCGAAGCCGGTCAGCACCCGTTCGGTGCGCAGGCGCTCGAAGCGGGCGTAGGCATTCGCGCGTGAGATGCCCGACTCGCTCCGCGAGCTCGGTGATCGACATCCGACCGTCGTTGCGCAGCTCGTCGATGATGCGACGGTCGGTCTCGTCGACGGACCGTCCAGCGCCGAGCCGGCCCGGGAGCGATCGATCTGGACATATTGTGCTCCAACGGCGCGAGAATGAGCGGAAGTTCTCGAATCTAGCCGATTCCTCGACAGTCTGTACCCCGATGAGCGAGGATCGGAGACAGATGTCGGAGAAGCCCGCCCCCGCCCCATCCTCCTTATTGTCGGCGCCCGCGCTCACGCCGATCCCGCTCCCGGACGACCTCTCGGAGCTGTTGCCGGCCGGCGAGCCCGTGCAGCTGCTCGACACCGAAGGGGTGCGTCACGCCGTCGTGGGGTACGAAGCCCCGATCGACGCCGACCGGTTGCTCGGCCTGTATCGCGACCTCGTGCTGGCCCGCCGCGTCGACACCCAGGCCCTGAACCTCAGCCGGCAGGGTCGGCTCGGCGCGTACCCGACCGCGTTGGGCCAGGAGGCGGTCGAGGTCGGCGCCGCTCGTGCGTTGGCCGAGCAGGACTGGCTGTTCCCGACCTACCGGGAGACGATGGCCGTCGTCGTCCGGGGAGTCGATCCCCTCGACGTCCTTCGTGCCAACCAGGCCGCGTCGTTCCTACGACCACGACTTCGCGGCCCATCGCATCGCGACGCTGACGGTGCCGCTCGCCACGCAGGCCGTGCACGCGACGGGCTTCGCGATGGCGGCCCGGATGCGCAGCGACCCATTGGCGGTGCTCACGTTCCTCGGTGACGGTGCGGCGAGCGAGGGCGATGCTCACGAGGCGATGAACTTCGCCGGCGTGTTCGGCGCGCCGGTGGTGTTCCTCGTCGTGAACAACCAGTGGGCGATCTCGACGCCCTTCGCGCGCCAGTCCCACGCGCCGTCGCTCGCCCACCGAGCGATCGGCTACGGCATGCCGGGCGTCTGCGTCGACGGCAACGATGTGCTCGCGGTGTACGCAGCCGTGCACCGGGCGCTGGAGCGGGCGCGCCGTGGTGGTGGGCCCAGCGTGGTGGAGGCCCTCACCTACCGCATGGAGGCCCACACCGCCTCGGACGACCCGATCGCGCTATCGCGCCGACGCAGAGGTCGAGCGCTGGCGGGCGCGGGACCCCATCGACCGTTTCGAGCGCTACCTGCGCCACGAGGGCGTGATCGACGACGTCGTGGCGGAACAGGCCGCGGTCGCGGCCGAGGAGGTCGCGACCCGGATTCGCCGGTGGGCCGACGAAGAGCCTGTGGTCGATCCCTTGACCATGTTCGACCACGTGTACGCGGACGCTCCTCCCGCGCTGGCTGCGCAACGACGCCAGCTCGCGGCCGAGCTCTGCCACGACGAAGGAGTGCGGTTCATGACGACCCTCGCAGACCGGATCCGCGACGACGCGCCGACCGTGTGGAGGGCACCGCCGGAACCGAAGCTCGAGACCATGACCCTGGCGCAGGCGCTCAACGCCGCGCTCCACGATGCGTTGGAAGCCGACGACCGGGTGGTCGTCTACGGCGAGGACGTCGGCCGGCTCGGTGGTGTGTTCCGAATCACCGACGGGCTCCAGCAGCGCTTCGGTGAGGAGCGGTGCTTCGATGCACCCCTCGCCGAGTCGGCGATCGTGGGTACGGGTGTCGGCATGGCGATGTACGGACTCGTCCCCGTGGTGGAGCTCCAGTTCGACGCGTTCTCGTACCCGGCGTTCCAGCAGATCGTCAGCCACGTTGCCAAGATGCGCAACCGAGCACGCGGCCGTACCTCGTTGGCGATGACGATCCGCATCCCCTTCGGTGGCCACCTCGGCGCTCCCGAGCACCACGGCGAGAGCCCCGAGGCGTACTACGCGCACACTGCCGGGTTGAAGGTCGTCACGCCGTCGACGCCGGCGGACGCGTACTCGCTGCTGCGGGAGTCCATCGCGTCGCCCGACCCGGTCATCTTCCTCGAGCCGAAGCGGCGGTACTACGACCAGGCCGAGATGGCGCGACCCAGTTGCACGGAGCCGATCGGTCGTGCCGTGGTGCGCCGAGCGGGCAGCACGGCGACGATCGTCGCCTACGGTCCGACAGTGTCACTTGCGCTCGACGCCGCCGACGCGGCAGCCGAGCGTGGATGGGACCTCGAGGTCATCGACCTCCGCACGCTGAACCCGCTGGACATCGACACGGTGGTTGCCAGCGTGCAGCAAACGGGTCGCTGCGTCATCGTCCACGAAGCGTCGGTCTTCGGTGGCTTCGGCGGCGAGGTCGTGTCGCAGGTCCAGGAGCGGGCGTTCTACTTCCTCGAGGCGCCGGTGCAGCGCGTCGGCGCGTTCGACGTTCCGTACCCGCCAGCCAAGCTCGAGGGGTACTTCCTGCCGCACGTCGAGCGCCTGCTCGCTGCGGTCGAGCGCTCGCTCGCGACCTGATGGGCTCGCGCGACTTCCTGCTCCCGGACCTCGGGGAAGGCCTCGAAGACGCCGAGATCGTCGAGTGGCGGGTGAGCCGTCGGGGACACGGTGGCCGTGGACCAGCCGCTCGTCGAGGTCGAGACGGCGAAGGCGAACGTCGAGCTGCCGTGTCCCTACTCGGGAATGGTCACCTCGTTGCACGGAGTGCCGGGAGACCGCATCGTCGTCGGGGCGCCACTCGTCACCGTCGAGGTCGCGGATTCCATGCCGGCGGCTCGGGGACCGCGCCCGGCGCGCCGGTCGAGCCGGACGCCGGGCCAGGGGCTGCGCCCGATCGGCCTCTGGTCGGGTACGGGGCGACCGGGGGAGCGCGCTCGACGGCGGTGCTCACCCCGCCGTCGAGCGTCGATGAGGCGTCGATGGCCGGCCGGGCCCCGCGCGTGAAGGCCGCTCCACCGGTGCGCAAGCGCGCCCGCGAGCTGGGCGTCGAGCTCGGCGGCGTCCCGGGTACCGGTCCCCTGGGGGCGGTGACGAGCGCAGATCTGGATCGATTCCTCGAGGCCCGCGGCCCCGACATCGCCGCCACCGGCGCCTCGGTGTCGACCGAGCCGTCCCCGGGTTCGATCATCGACGTTCGCGGGGTGCGGCGGGCCGTCGCCGAGAAGATGGTGGCCAGCCGGCGCGAGATCCCGGATGCCTCGAGCTGGGTGCAGTGCGACGCGACCGCGCTCGTCGCTGCCCGCGAGGTCGATCAACGCTCGCGGCGAGGGCGTGAAGGTGACGCCGCTCGCGCTCGTTCTCCGCGCCTGTGTGGCCGGACTCCAGGAGTTCCCGCGGCTCAACGCCCGCTATCACGCCGACCGTGAGCAGATCGAGGAGCTCTCCGCGATCCACCTCGGTGTCGCGGCCCAGACCGACCGAGGGCTCGTCGTGCCCGTGATCCGCGACGCGCAACGGCGAACGACACGGGACATCGCGTCCGAGTTGGCCCGACTCGCGGCGGGTGCGCGCGACGGCGCGTTGAGCCCGGGCGAGCTCATCGGGTCGACGTTCACCGTCTCCAACTACGGCGCCTTCGGGGTCGACGGCGGGGTCGCGATCATCAACCATCCCGAGGTCGCGATCCTCGGCGTCGGGCGGTTCGTCCCGAAGCCCTGGGTCGTCGACGACGAGATCCAAGTGCGCACCGTCGTCGAGCTCTCGCTCTCGTTCGATCACCGGGCCATGGATGGTGGCGACGCGGGTGGCTTCCTCCGGTTCGTGGCCGACTGCGTGGAGCAGCCCTCAACGCTCCTGGCCTACACCTGAGCGCCGTCGGCGCCGTGGAGGCGGCGCCGCGCGGCCTCCGTCCGGAACCGCTCGACCCCCAGGAGCTTGACGTTCTCGTAGCCGCGGACAAGGTCCGGAAGCGACGCGACCTCAACCGCGCCGTCGTAGTTCTGGAACGTGAGGGCGCTGAGCGTGGCCTCGACGAGGTCGCGGTACTCCCGGATGAGTGAGCGCTCGGTGCGGCGGATCTTCGTGTACCCGAAGAGGTCCAGCGGGGTGCCACGCACGTGTCGCATCGCACGGAGCGCGACGAAGGCGGGGCGGAACCAACGACCGAGCGCGAGCTTCTGCTTCATCCCGAGCGCTCGGAGCGCCGGCGGATGCAGCCGGTACCGGACCTTTCCGCCATCGGGAAACTGCGCCCGCAACGCAGCCGTGAACTCGGGTCGCAGTGAGAGGCGAGCCACCTCGTACTCGTCCTTGTACGCCATGAGCTTGAACAGGTAGCGGGCCACCGCGGTCGAGAGCTCGCAGCGCGCCGGGAGGACGGCGCGCTCCGCCGCGAGGACGCGCTCGACGAAGCCGAGGTACTCGCGAGCGAGGCGAGGACCCTGGTACTCGACGAGCTCGGGCACGCGGACCTCGAGGAGCCGGCGGACGGGTGTCGGGAAGGTCGTCGGGGAGCGCCGCGAGGATCTCGGCGCCGGACGCGCGCCCTGGTCGCGACGCTCGGCGCGGTGTCCCGATCTCGACCGGAGTCGGCGTCTCGGTGCCGAGACCCGCCGCGCCGAGAGTGCCCGCCGGGTCGAGGACGAACCGCCGGCCCCAGCGGAACGCTTGCTGGTTCCGCTCCACCGCCACGCCGTTGAGCTCGAGGGCCCGCTCGATGGAGCCCGCGCTCAGGGGGAGTGCGCCCACTTGGAAGGCGATGCCGAGCAGCAGCGGGTTCGCCATCAGGTGATCAGCGAAGAGCCCCGTCCCGAGCGCCTCGGCGTCGGCGTGCGCGTCGATGGCCCCACCGTGGAAGGCCACGGTCTCGAGCAGCCCGTCGACCGCGGGGAAGCTCACGCTCGTGTCCCGCACCATCGCGCCGGTGGGCACCTTGCTCGTCGAGACGACCACACGCGTGCCGTTGCGCATCGCGCCGACGTTCCGCGGGTCGGCGGCGACGAGGAGATCGAATCCGAGGTAGGCGTCGGCCTCGCGGGAGCCGATCGCGTTGGACGAAGCGATCGGCTCGCGACGCGAGCTTCACATGGGAGACGACCGGGCCTCCCTTCTGGCTCAGTCCGGTCTGGTCGAGGCCGCTGACATGAAGGCCATCGAGGAGCGCGGCCGTCGCGAGCACCTGGCTGATCGTGACGACGCCCGTGCCGCCCACGCCGGTGAGGTAGATCGTGTAGCCATCGCCGATCGCCGGGCGCACCGGGTCCTCGATCTCGGTCGCGGTGATGAGCGGGAGGTTGCGAGCTCCCGGACCCGACGATCCGACGACGGCCTGGGCTCGCCGAGCGTCCGCTCGACGACGTGATCGGCGTGTCTCGTGGACGGTCACGAACGATGGGCAGTCACCCTCGAGGCAGGTGAAGTCGAGGTTGCAGGACGATTGATGGATGCGCGTCTTGCGTCCGAGCTCCGTCTCGATCGGCTGCACCGAGAGGCAGTTGCTCTTCGCGCCGCAGTCGCCGCAGCCCTCGCACACCCATTCGTTGATGAAGACGCGCTGGGTGGGGGTCGGGGATCGACCGCGCTTGCGGAGGCGTCGGCGCTCCGCCGCGCATGCCTGGTCGTAGACCAGGACGGTGACGCCCTCGACGTCGCGCAGTTCCCGCTGTGCTTCGTCGAGGCGATCACGCGGCCAGACGGTGACGTTCGGCGCCCATCGCGCCCGGGACGGGTACCCCTTCGGGTCCTCGGAGCAGACGATCGTCCGGCGCACACCCTCGGCTTCGAGCAGGCGCGTGAGGTCGGGAACCGACATGGCGCCGGGTGCATCCTGGCCGCCGGTCATCGCGACCGTGCCGTTGTAGAGGAGCTTGAACGTGATGTTCACTCCCGCGCTCACACACGCCCGGATGGCCATGCTCCCCGAGTGGAAGAACGTGCCGTCGCCCAGGTTCTGGAACATGTGCCGGCGATCGGTGAACGGTGCTCGTCCGATCCACTCGGCGCCCTCGCCGCCCATCTGGGTCATGGCGACCGCGCTGCGGCCCATCATCGCGGCCATGGTGTGACACCCGATCCCTCCACCGGCGACCGAACCGTCGGGCACGTTCGTCGAGCGATTGTGCGGGCATCCGCTGCAGAAATAGGGCGCGCGAGTGACGTTCGGGACGGGGGTCGGACGATCGCGGCGTCCGATGGGACGATCGCTGATCTCGGCCCCCGATCCGGGTCGAGCACCTTCGAAGGCGGGCCCGAGCCACGACGCGAGGGCGGGCAGGATCCGGTCCGGCGTCAGCTCGCCGTCCGCGGGGACGAGGGTGAGACCCTCGGCGTCCTGCTTGCCGAGCACGCGCGGGCGGGACGCGGCGTCGTAGAGGATGTCGCGCAGCTGGCTCTCCACGAAGGCGCGCTTCTCCTCGACCACGAGGATCTCGTGGAGACCATCGGCGAAGCTACGCACGATGGTCGGCTCGACGGGCCAGATCATCCCGAGGTGCAGGATCCGGATCCCCGAGCGCTCGAGGGCTTCGTCGTCGAGCCCGGAGGCCGCCAAGGCATGACGGACGTCGTAGTAGGTCTTCCCGGCTGCGACGATGCCGCGCCGGGCGGACCGAGCCCGATCGCCCGCGATCTGATCGATGCCGTTGACGCGTGCGTACGCGCGCGCGGCCTCGGTGCGCCCGGAGAGCAGCTCGCGTTCGTCGCCGAGGTTGCGGGGCGGCAGCGCGAGCCCGCCCTGGGCGTACGACCAGGGTCGGCCTTCGATCGCGACCTCGGGCAGCACCGGTGCGTGGCGCTCGGGGGAGACCGTGGCGGTCCCGAAGCCGTCGGCGACGTTGGTGACGATCTTCATCCCGATCCACAGCCCCGAGGCGCGCGACATCGCGATCGCGTGTTGCCCGAGGTCGAGGATCTCCTGCACGTTGCCGGGGAACAGCACCGGGATGTTCGCGGCGGCGAGCGCGCCTTCGCTCGCGGACGGGATCGTCGACGATTTCGACGATGGGTCGTCGCCTGCGAGCACCACGACCCCGCCGCGTGGGTGGGTACCCATCAGGTTGCCGTGGCGGAACACGTCCCCGCAGCGATCCACACCCGGTGCCTTGCCGTACCAGATCGACACGATCCCGTCGTGCTCGGCCAGCTCACCCAGTGCGTCCTGCTGGGCTCCCCAGGCCGCCGTCGCCGCGAGCTCCTCGTTGACACCCGGCGTGAACCGCACGTCGTGCTCGTCCAGGAGTGGGGCCTCGCGTTGGAGGGCCAGGTCGTAGGTGCCGAGCGGTGATCCCTGGTACCCGGAGATGAAGGTCCCGGTGCGGTGGCCGGCGCGCCGATCGATTCGATGTCGATCGATCGGGAGGCGGACGAGCGCCTGGATCCCCGAGAGGAGGATCGTCCCGCGCTGGTTGCGGTAGCGATCGCCGAGCGTGAACTCGGTGGTGCGCGTCGTGGTCACGCCAGGCCGTCGCGCTCGCCGCGTGCGATCAGGCGATCGCCGCCTCGGCGATCGCCTGATCCTGGGAGTAGTGGCCGCCGCTCACGCCGATGCCGCCGATGGGCCCCGCAGCTCCCATGATGGGAAGACCTCCCGGCAGTGCTGCCACCTGCGCCTCGCCGCTGAACGCGAACGCCAGCACCTGGTCGCCCTGGGCCATCTCCACGATCATGTGGGTCGGCGCGCCCATCGCCGCGGAGAACGTCGCCTTCTTCTTGGCCACGTCGATCATCAGGAAGCTCGCGCCGTCCATGCGAGCCGATGCCACCACGTGTCCGCCGCCGTCGACGACGACCACGGCGATGGGAAGGTCCTGGGCTTGCGCCGCCTCGACGGCCTTGCGAACGAGCCCCTGGGCGGTGGTGAGGTCGACGTTGCTCACGTGATGTGCCTCCGCGATGATCGGACGCCCGGTGGCTCACCGGGCGATGACGTCCTACAATATCGTCTGGCAAAGCCGCCGCCAGTCGCTCGGACCGATCGGTGGCCAGGACCGTACGAGGGAGCCGCGATGACCGCCACCGAGAACCCGACGCAGCGCCGCGGTCGTGAGTTCGAGCCGCAAGGCCCCGAGGGGTACTACGAGGGCTGGTACCCCGTGTGCCTCGCCGAGGAGCTCGACGGCGAGCGGCTCGTCGGAGCCGACTTCCTCAATGGCCGGATCGTCGCCCTCCGGTCCGCGGACAACACGCCCATCGTGATGAGCGCGTACTGCCGCCACCTCGGGGCTGACCTCTCGATCGGCGATGTCGTCGACGGCTGCATCCGGTGCGCGTTCCACCACTGGAAGTACGCGACCAACGGTCGCGTCGTCGAAGTGCCGGTCGACGAGCCCATCCCCGACGAGGCGCAGCTGTACGTGTTCCCCTCGGCGGAGGAGTTCGGGATCGTCTGGGCGTACAACGGTTCGGGGGAGCCCACCGAGTTCCCGCGGTTCCACGGGTTCGAGACCGAAGACCTCTACTTCAAGGCGGCGCCGCGCGAGGCGTTCCGCGAGTACCCCGTCGAGCCGTGGGTCCTGCTCACGAACTCGTGCGACATCCAGCACCTCCGCGCGCTGCACGGGCTCGAGATCGACGTCGATCCCGACGCGATCGAGATCACCGAGCACACCATCGACTACGACGCCCACATCGTCGACCCGAATCTCGGCGAGATGGATCAGCACATCACGACCTTCGGGACGAACACCATCATGCTCACCGGCCAGATGGGTGGGATGGATGTGCTCATGGGGTCGTCGGCCGTCCCCCTTCCCAAGGGTTGGGCACGAAACTTCCAGTTCGCTGCCACCCCGAGGCGCACCGGCAGCGACGAGGAGCGCGAGCAGGCCGAGATCGCGATGTCGATGGCGCTCGCCTTCGGCGAGCAGCTGCTGAAGGACGACGATCGTGTGATGGCGAACATCCACTTCCGGGAGGACCTGCTGCTCCCGGCCGACCGCGCGCTCACCCGCTTCCTGCGCTACGTCCGGGGCTTCCCGCGGGCGAACCCGGCGCGCGACTTCCTGGTCTAGGCGAGCTCGGTCTCAGGTGAGGTCAGGCAGACCGATCGCGAAGACGACCGTCGGCTCGACCGCTTCGAGGATCTCATCGTCGCCGGGATCGAACTTGAACGCGCTGCGGCTCCCGTAGAGCCCGGCCGAGGCCCGGAGCGTCCCGTCGACCACGAAGTGGAGCTCGGGCGCGCGGAGACCGAGGCACGCGGTGGGTGGCTCCTGCGTCATAGCGCGTGAAGCCGATGCTCGTCCGGCGCTCGCTGAACGTCCCCAGGTGCCGGTGACTGATGCCGGGCTCCGGGTTCCCGGAGCCGTCTCGGGCGCTCACCCACGCGAACGAGTCCGGGCGCATGGTGATCGGGGTCTCGTAGCGCGGCGCCGGGTACTCGACCGGCCGACCGTTGATCTCCTCCCAGATGGCCTCGTAGCCGTCCTTGTTGCGCTGCTTGCCGTCGTCGTCGACGTAGCGCCAGGTCCCGTCGTCGAACGAACCGTGCGAGCTCTCGGCGAGCCGCTTGCTGCCCTCGGCGAGCCGGTCGTAGCTCATGAAGCCGGACGTGCTGGCCTCTCCGTACTGGAGGGTCAGCACGAGCGAACCGTGCCCCTGTTGCGGACCGTAGAACGTTCCTTCCGGCGAGTACGTCACCGTCCCTTCCGGCATCGACACCGACGGTGACCACTCGTGCAGGCCTTCGAGCACGTAGTGGATCTGGGAGAAGTTGTGATGGTGGCGCGGTGTCGTGTACTCCTCGCCGAAGTGCACGATGCTCCACTCGAAGTTCCCGGCCGAGTCCGGATCACCTCGCAACAGCCGTTGGAACTTGATGCCGCTCCCGCGATGGTCGGAGAAGCAGTGCGGATCGGCGTCGATGGCTCGGATGGTCTGCATGTCGGAGCGCTCCTGGGTCTTCAGTCGAAGCTCGGAAGCCCGATGACGTATGTCGTCGTCGCTTCCACTGCTTCGAGCATCTCGTCGTCGCCGGGATCGAACTCGAATGCGGTCCACCTCCCGTAGAGGCCGCTCCGACACCGCAGTGCCCCCTCGAGCACGAAGTGGAGCTCGGGCGCGCGCAGGTCGCGCACCGCGTGCGTCGCGCCCGCGTCGTACGCGCGTGAACCCGACGCTCGTGCGGAGCTCGCTGAACGTGCCGCAGTGCTTGTGCGCGATGCCGGCCTGGTCGGCTGCCGGTACCCACGCGAACGCGTCGGGAAGCATCGTGATCGGCGTCTCGTAGCGCGGCGCCGGGTATTCGACTGCTCGCCCGTTGATCTCCTGCCAGATGGCCTCGTAGCCGTCCTGGTTGCGCTGCTTGCCGTCCTCGTCGACGGAGCGATAGGTGCCCCCCTCGAACCGCCCGTTCGGGTTCTCCGCCAGGCGCTTGTTCCCCTCGGCGAGCCGGTCGTAGCTCATGAACCCCGCGCGGCTCGCCTCGCCGTACTGGAGCCCGAGCAACAACGCCCCGTGTCCGTGCTGGGGCCCGTAGAAGGTTCCCTCGGGGAAGTAGGTGACCGACCCGGTCGGGAGGAGCCGATCGGGCGCCCACTCGTGCGTGCCCTCGAGCACGTAGTGGATCTGGGAGAAGTTGTGGTGGTGGCGCGGGGTCTCGTAGTCCTCGCCGGCGCGCACGATGCTCCACTCGAAGTTGTTCGGCGCGGCGGGATCACCCTGGAGCAGTCGCTGGAACTTGATGTCCCCCTCGCGATGGCTCGCGAACTGGTACGCCTCGATCTCCGCGCTCTTCACTGCCTGCATCGCTCGAACCTCTTCATCGCCCCGGAGTCGCCGTCGTCGGCACGGCACCGGATCCCGTTGGGCACCCGGGTGGCTTTGTAGTACAATATCGTCCGACGTGTCGCCCGGCAAGGCAGCCGGGGGCAACACCGGGGCGGGGGCATCACCGGGGAGGGGGGTCCGTGCTGCTGAACCGCGACCGCGCGGATCGCGTGATGGACGAGCACGGTCTCGGCGCGCTGGTCGCGTCGACCCCGTTGAACGTCTACTACCTGACCGACTGGCAGACCGAAGCCGGTTGGTCGTTCCCCGGGGTGTCCGCGGCGCTCGTGCCCCGCGAGCACGAGCGCCCGGCCGCGGTGCTGACCGTCGACGTCGACACCGAGTTCCCCCAGGCGCGCGACGACGCGTGGGTCGAGGAGGTCCGGCCGTACCACGGGATGTCGACGCTGGTGCTCCGGCACGAGCGCGCCCTGGTCGACGGCACCCTCGTCGACGATCCCCCCGAGCTCGCGGGCGAACCGTGCGATCCGACCGCAGCGGTGGCGGCGTTCCTCGAAGAGGTCGGTCTCGCCGATGCGCGCGTCGGGTTCGAGGACCCGTGGTTCGGCGAGCGGGTGCGCGATGCGGGAGCGACCGGTGTCGAGGTCGTTCCCGCACTCGACCTCCTGAGGTCCATCCGGATGGTGAAGACCCCCCACGAGGTCGCCCTCATCCGGAGCGCCGCGCGCAAGACCGAGGTCGCGCAGCTCGCGAGCATGGAGGCGGTCGCCGCCGGTGCCTCCTGGGCCGAGGCACAGCGGGTGTTCTTCGCCGTCATGACCCAGATCGGCGGACAGCCGCTCTACCTGGCGGGCACGGTGGCCCGTCCGGACGTCGGTCCACTCGTCGGTGCAGCGATGCACGAGCACCGTCCCGGCGACACCGTGTTCTTCGACGGTTTCGGCGGGTACCACCACTACTTCGGGGACATCGGGCGTACGGTGGTGTTCGGCGAGCCGACCGAGGCGCAGCGC
This sequence comes from uncultured Acidimicrobiia bacterium, assembly GCA_963809885.1. Lineage (GTDB taxonomy): Bacteria > Actinomycetota > Acidimicrobiia > IMCC26256 > PALSA-555 > JALHSW01. The sequence goes on from CAWELA010000004.1 coordinate 69,020, forward strand.
ACGGTGTTCGCCGCGCTCCGGGCCGGTTGGCACGACACCTGGCCGAAGATCCGCCCGGGTCTCGACTCGCGTGAGCTCGCAGCGATGGTGATGCGCCACGTCCGGGCCGCGGGCGCGGCGGACTACCAGATCTGCTCGCCCCACTCGGTCGGGCTCGAGCACTTCGACAACCCGCATCCTCGTTCGGTCTACGCGCCGTTCACCGTCGAGTCCGGGATGGTGCTGAGCGTCGACGTCCCGTACATGGCGCCGGACACCGGGATGCTGCACACCGAGGACCTCGTGCTCGTCGCTGACGACGGCGTCGAGTTCCTGACCTCGAACGACGACCGGCTGTGCGTGGCCGTCGACGGCAGTGTGCACCGAGTCGCATGACCCAGACCTGAGAGGGGAGACCTGATGACCACCCGCAACCTCGACCCCGAGCTCGTGACCATCCTCGACGCGATCGAGGGTGGTGGCATGTTCGACGACGGCGTGACGTTCGACCAGATGCGCGAGCGCTTCGAGGCGACGGCACCGTTGATGTGGGACGCGGCGGCGCTCGACGTGCACTCCGTCGAGGACCGGGTACTCGACGGTCCCGGTGGCGACCTACCAGTGCGCATCTACCGGCCGACCGCCACGTCGGATCCGATGCCGGTGCTCGTCTACTTCCACGGGGGCGGCTTCACCATCGGCAGCATCCAGACGGCGGACCCGATGAGCCGATTCCTGGCTCGCGAGGCGTCGTGCATCGTGGTGAGCGTCGGCTTCCGCCTCGCGCCCGAGCACCCGTTCCCCGCCCCGCTCGACGACTGTTGGGCCGCGCTCCAATGGGTCGCGGCGAACGCGGAGACGTTCGGGGGAGACCCGGCGCGCCTCGCGGTCGGTGGTGACGCGTCCGGCGGCACCTACGCCGCGGTGTGCGCGCTCCTCGCCGGTGACCGCGGTGGCCCGGCGCTCCGCCTCCAGCTGCTGCTGAGCCCGTCCACCGAGTTTGCGGACAAGTACCCCTCCCGGGTCGAGTTCGCCGACGACCGTCTCATCCCCGGCGACATGGTGGATCGCCTCATGGATGCCTACGCGCCCGAGGGCGTCGACCGCACGGACTGGCGACTGTCGCCCGTTCGCCATCCCGACCCTTCGGGGGTGGCTCCGGCATACGTCCTCGCCAGCGAGTACGACTTCCTGCGCGACGAGGAGCGGGCGTACGCCGAGCGGCTGGAAGCGGCCGGCGTGGCGGTCACCTTCGAGTGCTGGTCGGGCACGGTCCACAACTTCTTCTCGATGTACGACCACCTCGCCGTCGCGCGCCGCGCGATGGGTGAGGCCGCGAAAGCGCTGCGCACCGCTTTGCACGGGTGAGCGTCAGGGCAAGGCGGACTGCTCCGCGGTTCGCATGCTGAGCTCGCCGCTGCGCTTGACGTGCACGCGCATCGCACGCTCGGCGGCCTTGGCATTGCCTGCGAGGATCGCCGCGGCGACCGCCGCGTGATCCTCGATCGAGTTCGGCATCGCCGAATCCTCGACGATCATGCGGCGGAACAGCAGGCGGAACGCGTGCACCTGGAGCTGAGGGATCAACCGGGCGAGGAGTCGGCTCCCGCTGAGCTCGACGACGAGCTCGTGGAAGCGCTCGTTCTCGTCCATGTACGCCATCGTGTCGCTGCGCCCACGGAACTCGTCGATGATGCCGATCTCGCGTTCGAGTCGGGCCCGGTTGTCGTCCTCGTCGATGCGCAGGGCGGCCAGGCGCGCCGCCTCACCCTCGAGCAGCTCTCGGATGTTGAACAGGTCCCGGACGTCCTCACGCCCCAGTCGCCGCACGACCGCACCGCGGTAGGGCTCCAGCTCGAGCACGCCCTCGGCAGCGAGCCGACCCATCGCCTCCCGCAGCGGTCCGCGGCTGATCCCGAGCTCGGCCGTGAGGTCCGCTTCGACCAGCCGCTGACCGGGTGCGTAGCGACCATCCTTCACGCCCTCGATGATCGCTTCGATCACCGACTCGACCGCCGTCTGTCGGGGTCCCTGGGCTGCCGCAGTCGTCATCGTGGCCCACCAATGTCCGACGGCTCGATCGCTGGAACCCTAGCGGCGGTCGACGACACGCTTGGCCTTGAACTCCGTGGGAGGGAGCGACCCTGGCGCCACCACCTCGACGACGGGTCGGAGCTCGCATCGCGAAACGATCTCCATCTCGACGAGACCGGCCAGCTCGGCATGCTCGTCCGGGCTCACGTCCGGTCGCGGCTCGACCTGAATGGTGAGGACGTCGAGGTTCCGCTCGGTGCTGATGTCGATCTGGAACTCCGAGCCGACCTGGGCCACCCGGCGGACCGCGTCCTCGATGGCGCTGGGGAACAGGGTCACGCCGCGCACGTTCAACATGTCGTCGGCGCGCCCCACGAAGCCGCCGTCGGCACGCTGGTGCGTTCGCCCACACGCGCACGGCTCGGTGGTGAGCGTCGTGTAGTCACCGACGAGGAAGCGCAGCTGGGGTGAGGACTCCGAACAGAGGTTGGTGACGACCGACAGTCCCCGCTGGCCGGCCGGGACCGCTGCGAGGGTCTCGGCATCGACCGTCTCCCAGACCTGGAGGTCCTCCATGAGGTGCGTGCTGACGGGGCCGTCCTTGTCGGCCGCGACCGCGGCGCACGTGTACCCGCCGGCCGCCGGGGCTGCCTCGGTGCACCCGTAGAACTCATGGAGCTCCGCGTTCCATGCCGCCTCCAGCCGGGACCGGGTCGCCGGCACCGCGAAGCCCGGTTCACCGGCGCAGAAGAGGTACCGCACCGACGAAGCCGCGGGGTCGATGCCCAGCTCGGTCATCACGCCGGCCAGGAACATGGCGTACGACGGCGTGCACGCGAGGATCGTCGGCCGGTACTGGTCGATGAAGCGTGCCCGCATCCTCGTGTCGAGCCCACCCCCGGTGAGGATGGGGATCCCCATCAGGTTCAGCGCGTAGTGGACGCCCCAGAGCCAGACGTGCGGCCCGTACCCGAACGCCACCAGCGCGACGTCTCGATCGGGCCGGAAGCCCATCGCGTACATCGCACGCGCGTCGGCCCAGGCCCAGATCTCGCGGTCGAAGGCCGTGTAGCGGAAAGCCCGCGGGGTACCGGTCGTGCCCGAGGTGAGGAAGATCTGCCATCCACGCTCGCGCCAGACCTCATCGTCGACCGCGGTGTACGTGCCCCACGGCGGACGCGACTCCAGGTCCGTCGCCATCTCGTGCTTGGTGGTGACGGGCAGCGCGGCCAGGTCGTCGACGGTGCGGATCGCCTCCGGCGCGATGCCGAGCGCGTCGAGCTTGCGCCGGTAGAGGCCGATGGTGTCGTAGGCGTACCGGACCGCAGGTCCGACCTTCGCGTCCTGGATCGCCCGCAGCTCGTCACGGGAGGCCGTGTCGAGCGAGCGGCACCAGTACTGGTCGTCGTCGGGAATGCCCGGCGAACGACGGTGCTCGTCGATCACCGACACCCACGCCGCGCGTCGCTCGTCCACTCGGGCGACCCCCTGCTCTCCCCGGACCCTCGCACCGACGGCCCACCCTGCGGTGACGGTCCATCCTGCTGTGACGGCCATCTTGATTGTTCGACAACATCATCCTACGCTTCCGCGCCGTGAGCGACCCTTCCACCGACCCGCTCGACGCGGTGATCGGTGACCCCGAGGTCGCCGCCGCGCTCGGCCGACCCCGACGCGGCGGCCCCGGCGGTCCTCGACCGGGTGCACCGCCTCGAACATCGGATCCCGGTCGGTGACGGGAACGTCGTGGCCGTCACCGAGAGCGTCTCGGCCCGGGCATTGCTGCGGGCGCCCCGGCGAGCGGTCGTGCACCTCTCGGGTCCGGTCACGGTCCGATCGAGCTGGAACATCCCCGTCGAGGGGTATGACGCCGGCGCGCAGGACGCCGCGCGGGGCCTCCACTCCTTCACGATCGACTACCTCGGATTCGGCGACAGCAGCCGACCTGTCGACGGCGCGCTCCTCACGCCACTCGACCAGGTCGAGCCGGTGCGCGTCGCGCTCGCGCATCTCCAGCAGCTGCGCGAGATCTCGGTCGGTCTCGACCTCGTCGTCGAGTCCGTCGGCGGCGGGATCGGCACCCAGCTCGCGGCCGACGACCGCCTCGTGCGGTCGGTCGTGCTCACGACCATCCTCTACACCGGGATGTCGGAGCTCGCGCGGTCGATCCTGCTCTCCGACGACTTCCGCTCCTACCTCGAGGGCTTCGCGGACGGCTATTTGGTCACCGACGGCCCGTACTACGGCCAGTTCACCGCACCGTCGCCGCCCGCGCTCGCCGAGTGGCTGGCGGCGACCCAGCCGGACCGCTATCCGACGGGCTTCTTCCTGCGCATGTACAACGGTCTCCCGTACTTCGACCCTTCAGTCGCGCGGGTCCGCGGGCTCGTCCTGCCGGGCCCGGGTGACTTCGTGCCGGTCGAAGGTGACGCCGAGGCGCTGGCGCGCGACTACGGGAAGAGCGGAGCCGACCTGATACTGCTCCACGGCGGTGGCCACAACCCGCGTTTCGAGACGGGCGACGTCGTCGAGGACTACTGGCGCCACGTCTACGAGTTCATCGAGGCCTGACCAGCAACGTCACCGAGGGGGAGAGATCGATGACCGCGACCGTGACTCCGCACCGCGGAGACGTCCAAGAGGCGATCGAACAGCTCCGAGGTGTGCTCGGCGACGAGGGTCTCGTGACCGACGAGGCCGAGCGCCGGTGGCACGCGGCGGACTTCACCGACGCCGAGGTCCCGCTGCCCGTCGCCGTCGTGCGCCCATCGTCGACGATCGAGGTCACCGAGACCGTGAAGATCGCGCAGGCCGCGGGGCTCGCGGTCGTCGCACGCGGTGGCGGCATGTCCTACACGCTGTCGCACACACCGTCGCGCCCCGACACGATCATCTTCGATCTCCGGCGCTTGGACCGGATCGTGGAGGTCAACCTCGACGACCGATACGTCACCGTCGAACCCGGTGTCACCTGGGCACAGCTGATCGACGAGCTCGACGGCACCGGCATGACGATCGTCTTCGGTGGGACGCTCTCCGGCTTGCACGCCACGGTCGGCGGGACGCTCTCGCAGAACTCGGTGGGCGTCGGACGCGGGTTCCTCAGCGACCGACTCCTCGGGCTCGAGGTCGTCCTCGGTGACGGCCGCGTGCTCCGGACTGGCTCGGGGGCCGCGGCGGGCACGGCGCCCTTCACCCGGCACTTCGGGCCGGACCTCGGAGCCCTCTTCGTGGCGGACTCCGGAGCCTTCGGGATCAAGACCCGGATCACCCTGCTGCTCGATCCCGCGCCGGGCGGCAGCGCGTTCGGTTGTTTCTCGTTCGACGACGGGAAGGCGATGGCGCGCGCGCAGGTCGAGATCTGCCGGAGCGTGCCGGTGTCCGACTGCATCGGCGCGGATGCGTTCATGAACTCGGTCATGGCCGAGATGCCGCCCCCACCCAAGGAGGAGACGCGAGCGCTCGTTCGCCGAGCGCTCGCGGCGACCGACAGCAAGCCGCGCGTGCTTCGCCACCTCTTGCGGGCCGCGCGGCCGGGCGGGATGAAGTACCTCGCCAAGGTGAAGTGGTCACTGAACGTGGCGTGTGACGCCTCGGATCAGGCCGCGGCGGATCGCAACCTCGCAAAGGTGCGCCGGATCGCGCGTCGCCACGGCGGGAAGTCGATCTCGCCCGCGATGATGCTCGGCATGCGCTACGCCACCTTCCAGCCGATCCATCCGCTGATGGTCGGCAAGCAGGGCGAGGCCGGGTTCCCCTCGAACGCCATGTTCCCCTTGTCGGCCGCCGAATCCGCGATCGACGCCCTCGACCGTTTCGAGGCCGACAACCGCGACCTGATGCGGGAGCACGGCATCTCCCTCGTCCGCAACTACCTGCTGGGTGGGCACAGCTTCGGGATCGAGCCGATCCTCTTCTGGCCCGATCGGCTCAGTGAGTACCGGGCGTCGTGGGCGTCGGACGAGCAGCGGGCCGAGTTCGGTGACGTGCCGAGCAACGACGCCGGACGGGCAGCCGTGCTCGATCTGCGGCAGCGGATGATCGCGATGTTCCGTGAGATCGGCGCGGTGCACATCCAGATCGGGAAGGTGTACCCGTACCGCGAGGCCCTGTCCGGCACGGTCGCCTGGGACGTGCTCGAGCGCGTGAAGTCGATCGTCGATCCCGATCGCCTCGTCAACCCCGGCGTCCTCGGATTCGATTGAAGGAGGCGAAGTGACTGATCTCGAGTCCCTGGCCGCGCGTGTCCGTACCCTCGAGGACACGCTCGCGATCCAGGACATCATGGCCGAAGTACGGCCGGATGCTCGACACCGGCGTCGTGGGACGAGTACCGCACGCTCTTCACCGACGACATCCACGCGGTCGCACGACGTGGTGATCGCGCCGATCGAGGGCCTCGACACGTTCATGGCCGTCGCCGAACAGCTGTCGACGCTCATGGAGGACGCCCAGCACTACGTCACGAACGTGGAGGTCGACCTGGACGGGGACGAGGCGGTAGCGCGCGCGTTCGTGTTCGCGATGCACGATGTCGTTCTCGACGGCGAACGGCAGCTCGTCCCCGCCGGCGGCCGGTACGAGAACAAGCTGCGGCGCACGTCCGACGGGTGGCGGATCTCGCAGCCTCACCGTGCACGAGACCTGGCTCGACGACCGTGTCGGCAAGATCTACGCGGACGCTGGTTGACGGCTAGGACTCGCCCGGGAACATCCGGGCGGCGGCGCCCCCGGGATCGTGGGTGAACAGCACGTTGGGCTGGACGCGGCAGAGCTTCCAGCCCTCGGGTGTGCGTCGGAGCAGGTTGTCGAAGCGGGCCGCACCGATCAAGAGCTGATGCTCGACCGGCTGGTCCGGCCAGAAGTGCATCGCCTGCGCGTGGAAGCGCGCGCGGGCCCGATCGCCCTCGACCTCGACCACGAAGTTGGCGTACATGTGATGGCACAGACCGCCACGTGCCGCGAGACCCGCGCGCGAACGCGATCCATTCGTCGCGAGGTGCAAAGCACCCGAGCAGCCCGTAGTCGACGACGCAGTCATCCGTCATCGTCGTGGCGTAGTGGTCGAAGGACTCGTCCGAGAGCTCCCGTGCCGTGCGGTCGACTGCGGCCGCATAGCGCGTGCAGGCGTCGATCACCGCCTGGCGGTCGAGGAGCTCCTCGAGAGTGGTGGCATCGTTCATGGGTTCGGTTCTCCCGGTGTGGTTGCCAGTCTCTCTTGAGGTGCTTCGGTGTCGGCGACGGCGAGCGGTGAGATCACTCGCAGCAGCGCGTCGAGGGTGCGGACGGTCGGAACGGCGATGTCGTGGGCTGCGGCCTTGCGCACGACCACGCCGGTGATGCCGTCGGTCTCGAACGGGCGCCCTGCTTCCAGGTCCTGCAGCGTCGAAGTGGTCTTGTCAGGCGGCATGCCGAGGATCATCTGCACCATCGCTTCGACATCGTGGTCGTCGAGCACGACGCCATCAGCACGCGCAACCGCGGCCGTCTCCGTCACGGCGGCGCGCGCGACCGCGTGGATCTCGGGGACCGCGAGCAGTGCGCCGAACCTCGACCCGGTGATCGCGGTGAGGCTGTTGCCGGCAACGTTCCCGAGGAGCTTGCGCCAAGAAGCGACCCGGATGTCCGGATCGGTCTCGGTCGGGATGCCGTGTCGCCCGAGCCAGCCCGCGAGGTCGGCGTCCTCGACCACCAGGTGCGCGCCGGCGAGCTCGGTCCGGACGTGCGTCGGACCGAGGCGCTCGGCGCCGCAGTAGACGACTGCCGCGTCGACTGCTGCGTGGGTCCGGCGCAGGATGTCGGTGTTCTCCACGCCGTTCTGCGCGCTCAGCAGGCGCGCCGGCGGGAGCGCGGCACCTACCGCCGCCGTGTGCTGGGACTTCACCGCGACGACGATCAGGTCCCAGGCCCCGGCGGGGACGCGGTCACGCTGACGGGGCCCGACCAGTCGCCGTCGGGACCCTCCAACGTGAACGGCTCACCCGCGCCGAGCCGCTCGGTCGCAGCTCCCCGGATCCACCCGGTGACATCCGCTCCGTGCTGGGTCAGGCGGGCGAGCAGCCACCCGCCGATCGCTCCGACGCCCGCGACCAGCACCCGAGCGTCGTCGTGCACGTCCGGTGCCTCAGGCCCCGAGCGCCTGGCGCAGTGCCGCCCCGAGCTCGTCGAGCGCTCGCTCGCCGTCGTCGATCTGGCCCTTGAAGTTCACCCATCCGTGGATCATGCCGGGATAGTCCGTGTGCTCGACGTCGATGCCCTCGGCCCGGAGGCGACGGACGAGCTCGAAGCCCTGGTCCCGGACGGGATCGTGCTCCGCGGTCAGGACGATCGCCGGTGGCAACCCGCCGAGGTCGTCGACGTGGTTCAGTTGGGCGAGTGGCAGCGCGGCGTCGGCGGGATCGGAGAAGTACTGGCCCTCGATCCAGCGGCACAGCTCGAGGGTCAAGAAGCACCCCTCGGCGTTCTCGACGAACGAGCCACGGTCGTAGTCGAAGTCGAGCCCGCCGGGGTTGATGAGGTACTGGAAGGCGATCGGTGGTCCTCCTCGGTCGCGCGCCATCAGAGCGACGGTCGACGCGAACGTCGCGCCTCCACTGTCGCCGCCCACCGCCAGTCGGGCGGAGTCGAGAGCGAGCTCGTCGGCGTGCTCGGAGATCCAGGTGGTGGCGGCGTACGAGTCCTCGATGCCGGCCGGGAACCTGTGCTCGGGCGCGAGGCGATAGTCGACGGCGATCACGGCGCAGCCGCTCCGCCGGGCGAGCGCGCGGCACAGCCGGTCGTGGCTGGTCAGGCTGCCGGCCGTGAACCCGCCGCCGTGGAGGTAGACCGCAACCGGGAGCACGGGGTCGGTCGTCGGCCGGTACATCCGGATCGGGATCGGCCCGTTCGGTCCCGGGATCTCGCGATCGACGACCGCGGCGAGGTTCTCGAGCTCGCCGGCGAGCACGTCACCGGCGTCGAGGCCGGCGCGTGCGACCTCGATGGGGGCTTCGTGCGGGGCAGGGCCATTGCTCAGGAGATCGACGACGGCCTGGGCCTGGGGGTGCAGCGTCATGGTGCGCTCGCGGCGGGTGCTCCGGTCCCGAGCGCGTTGCGGAGCGCGCCGCTCACCTCGGCGATCGCGTCGTGGGCTGCGTCGATGATGCCGCCCATGGCCCACCAACCCATCAGCATGCCCTCGTACATGGTGATCGTGGTGGGGACGCCGGCCTCCTGGAGACGCCGGCCGTAGGCCTCCATGTCGCTGCGCGCGACGTTGTACTCCGGATAGATGAGCAAGGCGGGCGGGAGGCCGGTCAGATCGGGGCACCGCAGCGGCGAGGCCCGCCAGTCACCCCACTCTTCGGGGTTCGTGAAGTACATCTCACGAAACCACCGACCAACATCGGCCGTCACGAAGTAGTCGTGGTCGTACTCCGTCCACGACGGCGACTCGAAGCGCCAGTCGACGTCCGGGTACACCATCACCTGGAGGCGCACCGCCGGAGCACCCACGTCTCGCGCCAGGATCGAGACGACGGTCGAGAGCCCACCACCCACGCTGTCGCCGACCACCGCGAGCCGGCTGCCGTCCACGGCGATCTCGTCGCCGTGCTCCGAGACCCATCGAAGCGCGGCGAACGCGTCGTCGACGGCCGCAGGGAACTTGTGCTCGGGCGCCCGGCGATAGTCGACGGCGACGACCGCGCCGCGCGCACCGTTGGCCAGGGACCGGCACAACGTGTCGTGGCTGTCGAGGCTGCCCATGACGAAGCCGCCGGCATGGAAGTAGACGGTCACCGGCGGTCGGTCCCCGGTGCTCGCGCCCTGCGGGCGATACACGCGGATCCGTAGTGGTCCCGCGGGGCCCGGGATGTCGTGATCCTCGACGGTCGCGACGTCGGGGGGCTCGCCCGCGAGCAGCGTTGAATCCGTCCATCATCGCTCGCGCGTCGGCGAGCTCCATCTCGTTCGGCCCCGGCTGGCCGGCGGCCTGGTCGAGGAACTGCTGCGCCTGCGGGTGCACGGGCATCTCAACCGACCTCCAACGGTCGGTCACGAAGCAGGTAGCGCTTGACCTTGCCGGTGGCGGTCGTCGGCAGCTCATCGACGATCTCGACCCATCGTGGGTACTTGTACGGCGCGAGGCGTGCTCGGACGTGCGCCTGGACTCGCTCGGCCAGCGTCGTCCGATCGGCCTCGGCCGTCGGCACGACGAAGGCGCGCGGCTTGACGAGCCCGTCGCCGGCCTCGGCGCCCACGATCGCGGCCTGGACGACGTCGTCGAGCTCGACGATGCATGCCTCCACCTCGGCGGGGGACACCCAGATGCCGCCGACCTTGAGCATGTCGTCGGTCCGGCCGAGGTACACGAGATGGCCGTGTTCGGGGTCCTTCAGGTACTCGTCGCCGGTTGCCATGAACCGCCCGTGCAGGACGCGCCGGTTCTGGTCGGTCCGGTTCCAGTACCCGACGGTGACGCTCTCGCCCGCGACCCAGAGGTTGCCCGGCTCGCCGTCGGGCACGCGGTTGCCCTCGGTGTCGCGAAGCTCGACGTCGTAACCGGGCACCGGGACGCCGGAGGTGCCGGGGGCCGACCGGCCGGGGCGGTTCGACACGAAGATGTGCAGGATCTCGGTGGTGCCGATGCCGTCGAGGATCTCGACACCGAAGCGGTCGGCGAAGCGCCGGTGGAGGTCGGCGGGGAGGGCCTCGCCGGCCGACACTCCGAACCGTACGGAACGGAACGTCTCGGCGGGCAGGTCGGCGTTGAGCAGCGCGGCATAGAACGTCGGCACGCCGAAGAACAACGTCGGCTCGTACCTGCGAACGTGCTCGGCAACATCGTGGGGATCCGGTCGTGCCGGGTTGAGGATCGCGGAGGCCCCGGTCGCCGGTGGGAAGTAGCCCGCGTTGCCGAGACCGTAGGCGAAGAAGAGCTTCGCCACCGAGTACACCCGATCCCCTTCGTTCATCCCGAGCACACCGATCGCGTACCGGTCGACGCAGCAGTCGAGGTCGGCGTGGCGATGGCGAGCGCCCTTCGGGAATCCCGTCGTTCCCGACGTGTAGAGCCAGAACGCGACATCGTCGACGGCCGCAGCGAACACGTCGGGTGGGTCGTCGGCGCGGGCGAGCGCGTCGGCGACCCGATCCGCGGCGGCGATGTCGGCACCGCCGTCGACCAACGCGAACCGGAGGTGAGGCGCGTCCGAGAGCGCGGCGGGTGCAGCGGCTCTGATCTCGGCGGAGACGACGAGGCCGACCGCGCGCGAGTCATCGAGCAGGAACCGATAGTCGGCCTCGGTGAGCATCGTCGACACCGGGACGGGTACCGCGCCGATCCAGATCGCGCCCCAGAAGAACGCGAGGAACATCGGGGTGTCCGTGAGCACGAGGAGGACCCGTTGCTCGGGCTGCACCCCCCGCTCGAGCAGCACCTCGGCGGCCCGGCGGACCTCGTCCGCGACCTCGCCCCGCGACCACGTCCGGCCGGTCGGCGCGTCGATGAACTGCGTGGCGTCAGGAGCGAGCCGTTCGGGCTCGACGACGAAGCGGAACACCGAGTTCGTGTGCTCGACATCGACCGTTGCGGCCACGGTCCCCCCGTTCGACTGCCGACGCTCGGCGAACGGTCTACAACAACTTGGCGTCGGGCGAAAGCGGTGTAGACAAATTCCCGGGAGCGTGGCGGCGGGGGCGGTGGGGAAGCGGTGATGTTGACAGAAATTGAGACTAAGCCTAAGTTTCTGTAGAACATTTCGAGCAGGGGGGAACCGCGATGTCGAGCACGACCACCCAACGCCCGCCGGAGTACCTGATCGGGTCCACGAGCGGGATCATTCACTCCCAGGACATGCCGTGGGTGCCGCAGCCGGGGATCGAGGGCTCGTGGATCAAGCTGTTGCGCACGATCCCCGAGACCGGCGGGATGGTCTTCCTCCTGAGGATCGCCGAGGGCGTGAAGGGACCCATGCACAAGCACTTCGCGTCGGCGGAGTACTTCGTCCTCGAGGGGGAGCTCACCTTCGGCACCGAGCACCTCGGCCCGGGCAGCTACGCGTACGAGATGGGCGGCTTCCGCCACACCGAGGACCCGCCCGACACCGAGACCGTCATGCTCTTCATCACCCACGGTCCGCTCCAGGTCATCAACGAGGACGGCAGCCGGGGTGTGGTGGTCGACACCGACTCGGTCGTGAAGGCCGTGGAGCGCTACAAGGCCGAGCTCGCTTCCTGATCCACTCCGGCCGGCAGGCCCGCGGCCGCGGTGGTTGCCCACGGCGACGCGCCGCGGTACGGTCTCCCGACCGACCGTTCGGTCTGTACCCGCTCGGTCCGGAGAGGCACAGGAGGAGACATGGCCGCGCTCGTCGTCCCGGACGGTGGCTTCGTCACGCCCCCCACCGTTCCCCAGCCCAACATCTTCCCGATCGAGTGGCGGGTGGAGACGCCCAAGCTCGCGGAGATCTACGAGCGGGCGAAGGAGCAGGTGTGGAACCCGAGCGACATCGACTGGGTCTCCATCGACCCGGCGTCGTTCTCGCGGGAGGAGCAGCTCGGCATCGCGTACTGGTTCGCGGTGCTCGCCAACTTCGACGCGTCCGGGCCCCCGGTGTTCGCCCACGCGATGGTGCAGTCGTTCGAGCACCACGAGGAGGACCCGCTCCGCAAGTGCTTCTTCTCGATCACCCGCGACGAGGTGAACCACGAAGAAGCCTGCCAGCGCGCGATCCAGCGGTTCATCCCCGGAGGTCCGCTCGACTGGGAGCCGCGCACCGATCTCGAGCGCGCGTTCCACAACAACATCGGCTGGCTGTACCACAACGGCGGCCGCTACTGGAACGGCTTCGTCGGCTCCTTCGGCAAGTACCCGCTCGCCGTCGTCTTCACCTCGTTCATGATGGGCGAGGTCGCGTCATCGACGCTGTTCCGGGGGATGGCCACCGGCACACGCCACGAAGCGTTTCGCGAGCTGTTCAAGCGGGTCGGCCGGGACGAGTCGCGCCACCTCCAGATCTGCCTGACGATCCTCGACTCGCAATGGCCGGGACTCACCGACGACCTGCGCGAGATGGTGACCAAGCAGCTCCGCGCCGGCTTCGTGTTCCTGTCGATGGTGCTCTGGGAACCGCCGAACCAGTTCTGGGAGCTGACGCCCTACTTCATGGAGAACCATCGCGTGCTCATGAACTACGCACGCGAGGCGGGACTCGGCGTCTTGTCCTACGACGAGCAGGCCGCGAACTGGCAGCTCGCGATGGCGCGTGTCCGCACGGTCGTCGAGCGATGGGGGATCGAGTTCCCCGCGATCCCCGAGCTCGACATCGAAGGAGTCGACGTCGGTGACATCACCGCCGAGGACATCATCCCGATCTTCTGAGTCCTTCGTCCGTCCACGTTCGTCTCCCTGGCCCCTCCCGTCTACGGTCAACGGCTCGTGGGATCGTTGAGCACCGAGCCGCCGGTCGTCGAGCGACTGGGGATCCTCGGCGGGGGCACGATGGGTGGCGGGATCGCACACGCGTTCATCGCGGTCGGGATGCCCGTCGTCGTCGTCGAATCCGATCCGGCGCGGGCCGACGTGACCCGATCGGCGATCACCGAATCGGTGCGTCGTGCCGGTGACCGAGGTCATGTGGCCGACGTCGACGACGCGCTCGGGTGTCTCGACGTGACCGCCGATCGGTGGGCCTTGCGCGAGGCCGATCTGGTGGTCGAGGCGGTGCCGGAGGTTCCAGAGCTCAAGCGCGACGTGCTGACCGGGCTCGAGCAGGTGATCGGTCGTGACGCGGTGCTCGCGAGCAACACGAGCTCGATTTCCATCGATCTGCTCGCTGCTTCTCTCGAACGACCTGACCGCTTCCTCGGGATGCACTTCTTCAACCCGGTGCCCGCCTCGCAGCTCGTCGAGCTCGTTCGCGGGGCCGCAACCGCCGCGAGCGCGCTCGACGTCGCGCGCTCGGCCGCGAGCAGGATCGACAAGGAGGCCATCGAGGTCGCCGATGCGCCGGGGTTCGCGAGCAGTCGGCTCGGTGTGGCGATCGGACTCGAGGCGATCCGCATGCTCGAAGAAGGTGTCGCCTCCGCTGAGGACATCGACCGAGCGATGGTGCTCGGGTATCGCTTTCCGATGGGTCCGCTGCGTCTCACGGATGTCGTCGGCCTCGATGTCCGCCTCGCGATCGCGGAGTACCTGCACGCCACGCTCGGAGCACGGTTCGCACCGCCTGATCTGCTCCGCGACAAGGTCACTCGTGGGGACCTGGGTAAGAAGTCGGGCCGCGGCTTCTTCGACTGGCAGCGCGAAGGCTCCGGAGGGCGATCGTGACCGCAGGCGCGGTGTTCGTCGTCGACGCGTGCCGGACGCCGGTCGGCCGGTTCCGCGGCGCGTTGTCGCGCGTCCGGCCCGACGACCTCGCGGCGCTGGTGGTCGGCGATCTCCTTCGTCGCAACCCGGCGGTCCCGGCGGAGGAGCTCGAAGAGGTCTGGCTCGGAGCCGCCAACCAGGCGGGAGAGGACAACCGCAACGTTGCGCGCATGGCCGTGCTGCTCGCCGGGCTGCCCCTCGCGATCGGTGGCGCGACGGTGAACCGGCTGTGCGGCTCCGGCCTCGAAGCGGTGAACACGGCGGCCGCGGCGCTGCTCGCAGGACGGGGCGAGGTGATGATCGCCGGGGGCGTGGAATCCATGAGTCGAGCCCCCTTCGTCATGGCCAAGGCCGAGGAGCCCCTGCCCCGGCGCGCCGAGCTCGTCGACACCGCGCTCGGCTGGCGGCTGGTCAACCCGGCGCTCTCCGGCGAGTACACGGTCTCGATGGGGGAGACGGCCGAGGTGCTCGCCCGGGAGTACCGGATCGTCCGCGCGGCGCAGGACGAGTTCGCGCTCGAGAGTCATCGCCGGGCGGTTGCGGCCCAAGACGACGGAGCGTTCGACGCCGAGCTCGTCCCGGTACCCATCGGTGACGGCACCGAGGTCACTTGCGACGAGGGCCCGCGGCCCGACACCACGATCGAGCAGCTGGCGTCACTGCGCCCCGCGTTCGCAGCCGACGGGACCGTCACGCCGGGGAACTCGAGCCCACTGAACGACGGAGCGGCCGCCCTGCTGCTGGCGACCGGTGCCGCGGCCGATCGGTTGGGACTCGATCCGATCGCGCGGGTCGTCGGTGCCGCGACCGCGGGGGTGGAGCCCCAGCGCATGGGCATCGGGCCGGTGCCCGCGACTCGCAAGGCGCTGGATCGAGCGGGATGGACGGTCGACGACCTCGCCCTCGTGGAGCTCAACGAGGCGTTCGCGGCCCAGAGCCTCGCCGTACTCGGCGAGCTGGCGCTGGACCGAGAGCGCTGCAACGTCCTGGGCGGCGCCATCGCGCTCGGCCATCCCCTCGGGTGCTCGGGCGCCCGGATCCTCACGACCCTGAGCCATCGCCTCCGAGCCGAGCCGTCGGGGACACGCGCAGCCGCCACGATGTGCATCGGCGTCGGCCAGGGCATCACGACGCTGTTGGAGCGGGCATGAGTCCCGCGGCGCGCTCGGAGGGCGGGGGTCCTCGCAACCTCCGGATCGAGGACCGCGGCTCGTTCGTGCTGGTGGGACTCGACCGCGCCGAGAAGAAGAACGCACTGGACGAGGCGACGATCGACGAGCTGCATGCAGTACTCGACGCGCACTCGCGGGAGCCGGTGATCCTCGTCGTGCACTCCACGACCCGCGGAGTCTTCGCTGCCGGCGCGGACATCGCCGAGCTTCTCGAGCGCGATGCCGATGCCGCGCTGCGCGCGATCAACGCCGGGCTCTGCGAGCACCTCGAGGCGCATCGCTGGCCGACCATTGCCGCGGTCGACGGGTGGGCGTTGGGCGGCGGCTGCGAGCTGGCCCTCGCGTGCGACCTGCGGGTCGCCAGTACCGATGCCCGCTTCGGGCAGCCCGAGCTCTCGCTCGGGATCATGGCCGGGGCGGGTGGGAACTGGCGCCTCACCCAGCTCGTCGGGCTGGGGATGGCGCGGCGGATGCTGTACGCGGGCGAGGTGCTGGATGCCGATGCCGCGCGAATCTGCCGGTCTCGTCGACGGTGTCCATCCTCCCGAGGAGCTGCTCGATGCGGCGATCGCGCTGGCGGAGAAGATCGCGAGGCGCTCGTGGCGTGCACTCGAGCTGACCAAGCTCGCCTTGCGGCTCCACCGCCCGGCGACGACCACCTTCGACATCGTGGGCCAAGCCCTGCTGTTCGACGGCGACGACAAGCGGAGCCGAATGACCGACTTCCTCGACCGCCGACGAAAGGACGACCGGTGAGCACCGAGACCACGACCCGCGATCCGTACGGGCACTTCCAGACGCTGAAGTTCGAGTGGCCGGCCCCCGGCGTGCTGCGCATCGTCATGGACGCGCCCGGTCTGAACGCGGCCGGGCACGACATGCACCGGGAGCTCGCGGATGTCTGGCTCGCCGTCGATCGCGACCCCGCGACGCGGGTCGCCATCGTGGCCGGCGCGGGCAAGAACTTCTCCTCGGGTGGCTCGTTCGATCTCATCGAGGACATGGCGTCCGACTTCGCCGTCCGCACCCGCGTGCTGCGCGAGGCCCGTGACCTGGTCTACAACGTCATCAACTGCTCGAAGCCCGTCGTCTCGGCGATGAACGGCGCGGCAGTGGGTGCCGGACTGGTGGTCGGGCTGCTCGCCGACATCTCGATCGCGTCGCGCTCGGCGCGGATCATCGACGGCCACACGCGTCTCGGGGTCGCAGCGGGCGACCATGCGGCGATCTGCTGGCCGCTGCTCTGCGGGATGGCGAAGGCCAAGTACCACCTCCTGACGTGTCGGCCGGTGACCGGTGAGGAGGCCGAACGCATCGGCCTGGTGTCGCTCTGCGTCGACGACGACGCCCTCGAGGAGACAGCGATCGAGGTTGCGACCGAGCTCGCGACGGGCGCCCAGTTCGCGGTCCGCGCGACGAAGCTCGCGCTCAACAACTGGTACCGGACGCTCGGTCCGGTGTTCGACGCGTCGCTCGCCTACGAGTTCTACGGCTTCGGTGGACCCGACGTCCGCGAAGGCGTCGCCGCCCGACGCGAGAAGCGCGAAGCACGACTTCACCGGGCCCACCTTCGAGTAGGGCCTTGCGCGCGAAACCGGCTACTTCGGGACTTCGACACCGGCGACCTCGCGATCCCACGTCCGCTCGTTGAGTGGGTCCTCGCGGAGCTTGACCTTCTGGACGCGCATCGTGGCCTCGGTCTTGGGCAGCCCGTCGACCACCTCGATGAACCTGGGGACCATGAACCGCGGCATCAGGGGGATCAAGAACTCGACGAGCTCCGCGGGATCGAGCTCGGCGCCGTCCGCCACCACGACGCAGACCTTCACCTCCTGCTCGCCGGAGTCCGTCGAGACCCCGATCGCCGCGCACTCGCCGACGGCCACGTGCTGGAGCACGATCTTCTCCACCTCGAACGACGAGATGTTCTCGCCCCGTCGTCGGATGGCGTCCTTCTGGCGGTCGACGAAGTAGTAGCTGCCCGCCTCGTCCCGGCGGAACCCGTCGCCGGTGTGGAGCCAGCCGTTGCGCCAGAGCTCATTCGTCTTCTCCGCCATGTTCCAGTACGCCGTCGCCATCCACCAGGGCTGGTCGGTCCGGACCACGAGCTCGCCCACCTCGCCGATCGGGACCTCGAAGTCGTGCTCGTCGACGATGCGGACCTGGTACCCCGGACGGGGTGTGCCGCATGTCGGGGAGTCGTCGGTGACGTCGCGGCGGCTGGTGACGTTGCCGGCCTCGGTCATGCCGTAATGCGTCCGCATCGTGACGCCGAACCGCTCCCGGAACGCGTGGATGATCGGCGAGGAGATGACGTGCTTGAGGCTGTGCTTGCGGTCATCGTCGGTGCGGGGCTGCGAGAGGAGCCAGTGCGCCATGGCCGGGACCACGAGCGTGAACGTGCAGCCGTGCTCGTCGATGTCCTTCCAGAAGGCACCGGTGTCGAAGCTCTCGCGCGACACGCTGCACCCGCCCATGTATGCGGCCTGGGCGATCATCCCTTTGCCGGACATGTGGAACATCGGGAAGGCGCCGTAGATCGCGTCGTCCGCGGTCAGGTCGTCGAGCAGCCCGACGCCGAGGATCATCGTGCCCCAGGGCGTCACCACCCCCTTCGACGGGCCCGTGGTCCCCGAGGTGTACGCGATGGTCATCACGTCCCACGGCGCGGGAGCGACCAGATCCGTCGCCGGAGTGGCGCCGTCGAGGAGCGCTTCGGATCCGACCACGCGCACGCGCCCGCCGGCCATCGGTCCGAACGGTCGGGCCGCGTCGGGGACCACGATCGTCTCGAGGTGGCGTGACGGCGTCCACGACCTCGGCGAAACGATCGAGGTACCGCTCGGCAACGATCGCCGTCGCCGCCCCGGAGTCCTGGAGCAGGTACTCGAGCATGTAGCCGCGGTACGCGGTGTTGAGCGGGACCTCCAGCCCGCGGATCCACGCGGTGCCCAACCAGGCGGCGACCGTCTCCATGCAGTTCGGCATCATCACTGCGACGCGATCGCCCGGTGTGACGCCGAGGCGACGGAGCGCGTCCGCCCAGGTCAGGAACAGCGTGTGTGCCTCGCCGTAGGTGAGCGTCCGGTCGTTCGTGATGTCGACGAGGAACCGGCGATCGGGTGTCGTCGCGGATCGACGGGCGATGACCTCGGGCAGGGTGACCCGTTCGTCGAACTCCTCGTAGCCGTGGGGGACCGCGCGCATCAGAACGTCGCGATCGGATTCGCGGGGCTCCCCGTCCCACCCTCGAGACGAAGTGGTGCGAGCGTGAACAGGAACTCGTGGCGCGCGAGCCGCGCGCACGTCGCGGCCAGCTCCTCCAGGTCGCAGTTGTCGATGAGGCACAGACCCATCGCAACCATGCCGATGGCATGCACCGGCAGACCGATCGTGCGGTACCCCGACGGGACCACGTCCTGGGCGGTGTCGCACCCGATGGCCGCGACCCCTCGCTCGTGCAGCCAAGGAAGCGCAGCGGCGTGCCAACCCGCCTGACCTTCGTGAGGCGGCACCGGACCGCGGTCGCGCTTGCATCGCGCGTAGCCCGTGCGCAGCAGCACAGCGTCCCCGGCCTCGACGCGCACGCCCTGCGCCGCCTCGGCGGCCTCGAGATCCTCGGGGAACACGCCCGTGCCGGGCTCGAGCCAGTCGACGCCGCGCGCGGCCGGGAT
Source organism: uncultured Acidimicrobiia bacterium (assembly GCA_963809885.1). GTDB lineage: Bacteria > Actinomycetota > Acidimicrobiia > IMCC26256 > PALSA-555 > JALHSW01. Next base: position 88,228 of record CAWELA010000004.1, read on the forward strand.
GTCGAGGAGGACGCCTCGAGTCACGACCCCGGAGTGCATCGCGGTCACCGCGAGGTTCGTGGCGCCGAACATCGAGTTCACCAGCTCGGCCGGACCGCCGTTGTAGGCGCGACGGTCCCAGAACATGTGTGAGAGGGCGTCGACATGGGTGATGTTCACCCCGTGGAACACACACCCGAAGTACTCGGCAGCACCCGCCTGACGCGACATGTCCATGCCCGGCACCGGGTGTGGCGGCACCACACGGTGCTCGTCGGCCAGCCCCTCGCCCGTCATCAGCATGTGCCGCTGGACCGGGCCGAACATGTCGCCCGTCTGCGGCATCGTGCTGAGGTCCCAGGCACAGGACACGGTGATGCCCTCGGCCACGAGGGCCGCGGCGCGGCGTCGAACCTCGGGGGTGATCAGGTTCAGCGTGCCGAGCTGGTCGTCGGGGCCCCAGCGACCCCAGTTCGAGAGCGTCTCGTGGTACTCGAGGATCTGGTCCTCCGTCGGCGCGTCGGCCATGGTCCCCCCCGGCGGTCATCGGACGATGTCGTCGGACGCGAGCGTCTCTGCGACGCTAGGGCGGAGCGCCCGAGGAGTCAATACACTTGCCGTATCAGCAGTACCAAATCTGTAGAGTCTCCCGGGAGTCCACCGGGTGAGGGGAGTCCACCGGGTGGGGAAGGGCCGCTGATGTCAGCACGCTCCTCGTCGCGCTCGGGTGGCGGTCCGCGCGTCGCACCGCCCTCCGCGCCGCACGCGCGTCCGCGCTCGGGCGAGAGCGCGAAGTCGCTGCTGAACACGCTGCTCGGTGAGTTCGTGTACCCCGCCGGGGGCATGGCCTGGACCAGCACGCTCGTCGACGCGCTGGCCCTGCTCGAGGTCGAGGAGAAGGCTGCTCGTCAGGCCCTGGCCCGCAGCGCGGCCGAAGGTTGGCTCCAGCGCGAGCGGGACGGCCGCCGCGTGCGGTGGCGCCTCACGCCGCCGGGCATGCAGCGCTGCGTCGACGGCACCGTTCGCATCAGCACGTTCGGGAGCGCTCGCGCGGACTGGGACGGCCAATGGCTCGTCCTGATCGTGAGCGTCCCGGAGGAGCAGCGGCCGCTCGGGCACCGCCTCCGGCGACGGCTCACCTGGGCGGGCTTCGGGTCGCTCGGCCAGGGGACCTGGATCACGCCCCACGCCGACCTCGAGGCCGAGGCCGCGCGCATCCTCGCGGAGCTCGACCCGTCCCCGCGCGCGATGTCGTTCCTCTCCCGCTTCGGCGCCCTCGGCGAGGAGCGCGAGCTGGTCGCCGAGGCGTGGGACCTCGACGAGCTCCAGGAGCGCTATCGGTCGTTCATGGAGCAGTTCCGGTCGGTGAAGCCGCGTGACGACGCGTCGGCGTTCGCGGCGGTGACGCGCCTGGTGCACGAGTGGCGTCGCTTCGCGTTCGGAGATCCCGTGCTCCCGGTTGCCCTGCTCCCCGCGCCGTGGTCCGGCACCCGGGCGAAGCAGCTCTACGACGACCGTCTCGCCGACTGGCTCCCCGCTGCGGCGCGTTGGTACCGGGAGGCAGAGGAGCGCGCCCAGGGGTGACGGACGGCTCCCGGCGCGGGACGCGTCAGCCGGTCGGAACCTTGATGGCGGCGGGGGGGCGACGAGCCAGGGCCCGGTCGATCGCCGGGGCCAGCCGGTCGAGCTTGCGCTCGCGCTGGGCCGTGTCCCGCTCCGCGAACTCGGGGAGCACCTCGCTCGCGAAGAGCTCGAGCGACTCGCAGATGTGCTCATGGCGGTTGTGCCCGACCTGGCTGAAGAGCAGCACCTGGTCGCACCCGGCCTCCTCGTAGCGGCGCAGGAACTCACGGATCTGGGCGGGCGTCCCGATGGCTCCGCGTTGCGCGTAGCTGTTGGTGCGGTCGTAGGTGGCCGCGAGTCGACCCTGGGCGTCATCGAGGATCGTGCGATCGAAGCCCGCGTCGGCGCGATCGCGCTGGAAGTCGGTCCAGAGCCGGGAGTTCCCGTGCGTGTGGGTGTCGCCGTGGGCGTAGTAGTGGAGGAGGCTGTAGGAGAGGAAGTGCGCGCCTTCGAGTCCGCGGTCGAGCGCGGTCTGCTCGTCGCGGTGGCACATCAGGCCGGTCACCACCGCGAGCTCGGGGTTCACGGTGAAGCCCGCTGGGACGCACTCGTCGGATTCCAGGGTGGCCTGGTAGCCGTCGACCCACTCACGAGCCTGCTCGGGCTCGATGAGCATCGAGAAGCAGAGCGCGCCGAGTCCGTTCCGCGCCGCGATCGGGATGACGTCGGGACGAGGTGCGGCCATCCAGAGCGGCGGGTGTGGTCGCTGGTACGGCTTCGGGACGACGTTGCGCGCCGGCATCTGCAGGAACCGACCGTCGTAGCCCGCGAACGGCTCCTCGACGAACATGCGCGTGATCGCGTCGAGTGACTCGCGCCACTGCTCGCGCTTGGTCTCGTAGTCGACGCCGAACCCCGCGGGTTCCACCGCCCCGGTGCCTTCGCCGGTCCCGAACTCCACCCGGCCGTTCGAGACCAGGTCGAGCGTCGCGATTCGCTCTGCGACCCGCGCCGGGTGGTTCACCTTCGACGGGAGCTGCACGATGCCGTGCCCGAGCCGGATCCGTGAGGTGCGCTGCGATGCGGCCGCGAGGAAGACCTCCGGCGCACTCGAGTGGCTGTACTCCTCGAGGAAGTGGTGCTCGACCTCCCACACGTAGTCGATGCCCAGGCGGTCCGCGAGCTCGACCTGCTCGAGCGCTTCCTGGAAGATCCGATGCTCGGTGTCGGGGTCCCACGGCCGCGGCATCTGCATCTCGACGAAGATTCCGAATCGCACGGTCCGCAGAATATTCGACAGACAGCGAGAGGTCAAGACGAAGAGTGTCGACTAATCGAACGACCCGGCGTCCCTCGTCACGGTCGAGCTCGTCGTGACCGATGCCCGTCCGCGACCGGGGGAGATGGCACGTTCGTGGGGGGCGGCCTTGACCTGTCGAAGTCGGTCGGTATGATCCGCCGGACAAAACTGTCGGACAATCTGGCGATACCGAGTCGCAGGAGCGACGAGGCGTCGGCGCGGACGGCACGACCTAGGGGGGATCCATGGATCGCAAGGGCGTCCGTGTGGTCGCGCTCGGCGCGGCACTCACGCTGATGACCGGCCTGTTGGCCGGGACCGCGTCGGCGCGCACGAACCACCAGAGCAGCGGCGGCGCGAAGACCGAGATCGTCATCGCCGCGCTCGGCCCGTTCTTCGACGCGACCACCGGCACCAAGAGCAGCGAGTGGCCGGCGGCCGTCAAGGCGCGAGTCAAGGCCGCGAACAAGGCCAAGGAGCTCGGGCCCGACGTGACGCTGAAGGTCTTCGAGTGCGACACCGGCCTCGACCCCAACGACACCGAGGCATGCGCGCGCGACGCGATCGACCAGGGTGCGGTGGCCTCGGTGGGCTTCAACGGCACCACGGGCACGAACCTCCTCCCGATCCTCGAAGGGGCAGGCATCCCGGCGATCGGCACGGTGCCGGTGAGCCCGGCCGAGACCAGCTCACCGGTCTCGTTCCCGCTCACCTCGGGAGTTCCCGGCGCGTTCGAGGCGCTCCCCATCGCCCTGGGCGAGAAGGGTGCGACCAGCCAGGGGCTCGTGGTCACCGACCTCGGTGCCGCGACGGCAACCGCGGAGCTGTTCGTCAAGGACTCGGTCACTCGGCAGGGCTACACGCTGGGCGAGCCCGTCATCGCCGCGCCGGACCAGACCGACTTCGCCCCGATCGTGGCTGCCGCGACGTCCGGCGACCCGGAGGGCATCAGCGTCTTCATCATCGGTGACGCGGCGGCCAACTTCATCCGGCAGCTGCGCCAGGGCGGGTACGAGGGCGTGCTCTCGTCCGGGAGCCCGTTCCTCACCGGCAGCGTCATCGACGCGCTCGGTAGCGACGCCAACGGGATCCAGGTGCCGTCGCTGGTGCGCTGGCAGAAGAGCGTCGGTGGGAAGCAGTACATCAAGGAGATGAAGAAGTACGCGAAGGGCGAGGCGATCAGCGACCTCGCCTCCAACTACTGGCTCTCGACCTGGACCACCATCGAGCTGCTCGGGCAGATCATCGACGACGGCGGCACGCCGGACGCGGCATCGTTGCTGGCGGCTGCGAGTGCGCTCGACAACTTCGACACCCAGGGCATGACGCCGCCGATCACCACGACGGCGTCTCCGACCCTGGACTCGCCGTTCCCGCTCGAGCGCTTCTACAACCCGACCGTGTTCATGTTCCAGATCAAGAAGGGCAAGCTGGTCGAGACGGGGAAGGACTTCATCAACCCGTTCGAGAAGCAGTAGCCGGCAGGCTCGACGACGTATCGACCGGGGTCGGCGGCATCCGTGCCGCCGACCCTCGTCGCGTGCGGGCCCGGGCCCTTCCCGACCGTCCGTTCGGTCGGCTAGGTTTCCCGGCGCCCGCGTTCTCTCGACCAAGTGAGGTGCAGCCCGGTGCCGGATTTCGAGCAGCAGTACATCGGCGGCGAGTGGGTCGACCCGGCGAGCCGCGAGACGATCGACGTCGTGGGCTCCTCCACCGAGGCGGTGATCGGACACGTCCCGGCGGGGACGTCGGTGGACGTCGACCGCGCGGTCGCCGCCGCGCGGGACGCGTTCGGACCGTGGTCGGCCACGAGTGTCGAGGACCGTGCCGCCGCGCTCGAGCGGATCCACGCCGAGTTCGAGGAGCGGGCGAAGGAGATCGCCGAGACCATCGCCGCGGAGATGGGCGCACCGCTCAAGGTCGCCCAGCGGATCCAGGTCGGTCTGCCGCTCATGGTGCTGGGCTCGTACCCCGGCATCCTGCGGGACTACGAGTTCGAGGAGGAGCTCGGGACCTCGCTCGTGGTCCGCGAGCCGGTCGGTGTGGTCGGCGCGATCACGCCGTGGAACTACCCGCTCCACCAGGTCGTCGCCAAGGTCGCGCCGGCACTCGCCGCCGGCTGCACGATCGTGCTGAAGCCGAGCGAGGTCGCACCGTTGGCGGCCTTCCAGTTCGCCGAGGTCGTCGACCGGGCCGGGCTGCCGCCGGGCACGTTCAACCTGGTGAGCGGCACCGGCCCCGTGGTCGGCGAGGCGATCGCCGCGCACCCGGGCGTCGACATGGTGTCGTTCACGGGTTCGACGCGCGCGGGAAGCGCGTTGCCGAGCTCGGGGCGGGCACGGTGAAGCGCGTCGCGCTCGAGCTCGGCGGGAAGTCCGCGAACGTGATCCTCGACGACGCCGATCTCTCGACTGCGGTGCCCGCGGGCGTGAAGAACTGCTACCTCAACTCCGGCCAGACCTGCACGGCGCTCACCCGGATGCTCGTACCGAACGACCGTATGGACGAAGCCGCCGAGCTCGCCAAGCAGACGGCCGAGGCGTTCCGCCCGGGTGATCCGTTCTCGAGCGACACGAACCTCGGCCCGCTGGTCTCCGACGTCCAGCGCGAACGAGTCCGCTCGTACATCCGCACCGGGGTCGAGGAGGGGGCCACACTCGTGACCGGAGGAGACGAGCCGCCCGACGGGCTCGAGACCGGCTACTACGTCCGGCCGACCGTCTTCGCACGCGTCCGGCCCGACATGACGATCGCCCGCGAGGAGATCTTCGGTCCGGTGCTCTCCATCATCGGCTACGACGACGAGGACGACGCTGTGGAGATCGCCAACGACACCGAGTACGGGTTGGCGGGGGCGGTGTGGTCGGGAGACCCCGAGCGTGCCATGCGAGTCGCCCGTCGACTGCGAACCGGCCAGGTCGACGTCAACGGTGGCGCGTTCAACCCGATCGCCCCGTTCGGTGGCTACAAGCAGTCGGGGACGGGGCGAGAGCTCGGTCCCCACGGCCTCGAGGAGTTCCTCGAGGTGAAGTCGTTGCAGCGCTGATCGAGGTCGCCGACACCCAGGAGCAGCCGTGGACCGTTATCTTGCTCTTCCGTACCTTCGACGAGCTCGAGGTGGGCGACTCGCAGACCACCATGGGTCGCACGATCACCGAGACCGACATCGTCAACTGGTGCTCGTTGACCGGTGACTGGTTCTATCCGCACATCGACAAGGTCGCGGCCGAGCGGTCGATGTTCAAGCAGCGCGTCGTGCCCGGGATCCTGGTGTACGCGGTCGGAACCGGGCTCGGTGTGCCTGCCGACTCGACGACGATCGTCGCCAACTACGGGGCCGACGACCTCCGGTACACGAAGCCCACCTGGATCGCCGACACGATCCATCTCGAGATCGAGGTCCTCGAGAAGGACGATCGCGACACGAAGTCCGGAGTCGTCACCTATCGCTGGGACATCGTGAACCAGAACGGTGAGACGGTCTGCGCGAGCAAGCTCAAGATCCTGACCGCGAAGCAGCGCCGTCCCTACGGCGAGTAGCCACGAACGAGAGGCGACACGATGCCAGACACCGTCCTGCTCGAGGTCGACGGTCCCTACGCCGAGCTCGTGCTCAACCGACCCGACAAGATCAACGCGATCGACGACGACCATGGTCGACGATCTCCACGATCGGCTCGACGAGGCGGAGCGGGAGAACGTGCGTGCGCTGGTCGTCCGCGGTGAGGGCCGCGGGTTCTGCGCCGGCCGAGACCTCGCGGCTGCGGAGCCACTCGATGAAGATGGTGAAGCGATCCTCAACGAGCAGCTCAACCCGGTCGTCGAGCGCCTCGCGCGGTTCCCGGCGCCGTCGTTCTGCGCGTTGCACGGTCCTGCCCTCGGCACCGGCCTCGGACTCGCGCTCGCGTGCGACGTCGTGTTCGCAGCCGACGACGCGCGCATCGGCTCACCCTTCGCGCGTATCGGTGCGGTGCTCGACTCCGGTGCACACGACTTCCTCGTCCGGCGCATCGGTGGCCACCGGACACTCGAGCTGGTCTACACCGGCCGGATGCTGTCGGGGATCGAGGCCGCAGCGTGGGGCATCGTGAACCGCAGCGTCGCGCGGCTCGACCTCCTCGCCCGCGTGCGCGGGATGGCCCGCCAGGTCTCGACCGGCCCGACCACCGCGTTCCTCGCGTCGAAGGCTCTCGTATGGCGCATGACCGATGAAGGACTGTCCTTCGGTGACGTGCTGCGGGCCGAGGCCGCGGCGCAAGGAGCGGCCTCGAAGACCCACGACTACCGAGCGGGCATCGGGGCGTTCCAGGAGAAGCGCAGCCCCGAGTTCACGGGGGCGTGACGTGCATCCCGGCGTGGCCCGTTCCAATCAGCCCTCTGGTCATCAGATACCGAATATTCGTCATGTGGTTGACGTTCAATGCAGTGACATGTAGAAGATGGGTTTCGGTCCCGATGGGTCGGGACCTGGTGTGGGGAGAACGCTCCTGACCGTGTTCCTGCAGTTCGGCTTGCTCGGCCTCGGACTGGGCGGGATCTACGCGCTGTCGGCGCAGGGCATCGTCCTGGTCTACCGCGGCTCCGGTGTCCTGAACTTCGCGCACGGCGCCATGGCTGCGGTCGGCGCGTTCGCGTACGTCGAGGCGCTCGACGCGGGCTGGGGGACGGCGGGTGCGGTCGCGGTCGGTGTCACGGTCGCGGCGATCTCCGGCGCGCTCGTCCACCTGCTGGTGATGCACTGGCTCTGGAAGGCCTCGCCGCTCACCCGGCTCGTCGCCACCCTGGGCGTGCTCACCGCGCTCCAGGCGGCGCTCATCGGGTGGCCGTTCAACTTCGGCGACGCACAACGCTTCGTCACCGGCTTCCTGCCGGCGAGCTCGATCTCCTTCGGCGACGACATCACCGTGAGCGAGGATCGCCTGTGGATCCTGGGTGTCGCCGCGATCCTCAGCGTCATCCTCTGGCTCGTCTATCGCTACACGCGATTCGGGTTGATCACGCGCGCGGTCGCCGAGAACGAAGAGGCGGCCGCGACCCTCGGGCGCTCGCCGGACGTGATCGCGACGATCAACTGGTCGGCCGGCGCCGGACTGGCCGGCTTGGCGGGAATCCTCGTGGTCCCGATCATCGGGTTGTCGGTCAACCAGATCCTGCTGCTCCTCGTCCCCTCGCTCGCGGCCGCGCTGGTCGGGAACTTCACGTCGTTCCCGCTGACGTTCCTCGGCGGCGTCCTGATCGGCGTCATCGAGGCCGAGCTCACGAGCGGCGCCGATTGGATCCCGGAGTTCCTGAAGGCGCCCGGGTGGTCGAAGTCGGTCCCGTTCCTCGTCATCATCGTGGTGCTGATCGTGCGTGGCCGCGCATTGCCGCTGCGGAGCCACATCAACGAGCGCATGCCCGGGCTCGGCAGCGGACGCATCCGCTGGGTGCCGCTCGCGCTCTCGGTCGCGCTCGTCATGGTGCTCGTCAACGGCGCCGGGATCGTGGGCTTCGACGGCGTGCACCTGAACTGGGTGAGCGCGACGACCACGACGGTGATCGGTGCGACCATCTGCCTCTCGCTCGTCGTCGTCACCGGCTACACGGGCCAGCTGTCGCTCGCCCAGTACGCCCTCGCCGGGATCGGCGCGTACATCGCCTCGCGAGCCGCCTCCGGTGGTGAGCTGGTCGAGCTGATCAACCTCGGCAAGGTCGACTTCGAGGTGGCGTTGCTCATCGGAGTTCTCGGCGCCGTGCCCATCGGTCTGCTCGTCGGCCTGCCGGCCCTCCGAACTCGCGGGGTCAACCTCGCGATCGCCACCCTCGGGCTCGCGCTGCTGATCGAGCGCGTGGTGCTCGGGAACGCCGACTACACGGGTGGCTTCGAAGGCACGGTCGTACCTTCGCCTGATTTCCTCGGCATCAACCTCGATCCGGTCGAGTACCCGCGTCGCTACGCCCTCTTCTGCATCGTCTTGTTCTCGATCGCGGGGCTCATGGTCGCGAACCTCCGTCGGGGTCGCAGCGGTCGACGTCTCGTGGCGGTTCGCGCCAATGAGCGCGCGGCCGCATCCTTGGGCATCTCGGTCGTCGGGGCGAAGCTCTACGCCTTCGGGCTCGCGGCGGGGATCGCGGGGCTCGGCGGGATCCTGTTGGCGTTCCGAAGTCGCACGGTGCTGTTCACGCCGTACAACGTCTTCAACTCGATCCAGGTCGTGGTCCAGACGGTTCTCGGCGGGATCGGGTTCATCGGCGGTGCGATCTTCGGTGGAGCGATCGCGATCGGCGGCGCGCTCTCGTACGCGATGACCGAGCTGCTCGGCATCGACGGCCTCACGATCATCTTCCTCTCGGGCGTTCTGCTGATCATCAGCCTCATCCAGTTCCCCGACGGCGTCGTGGCGGGGATGGCGCGCCAGCTCCGGTGGGCGTTCGCGATCGCTTCGGCGCGCGATGAGGCTGCCCACACGAGCGGTCGCACCGCTCCCCGTGGTCGAGCGCGAACCCGTGGCACCGAAGGTCCTGGCGGTCCAGCACGTAGGCGTGCACTTCGGCGGCGTCGTCGCCGTCGACGACGTCTCGCTCGAGGTGCATCCCGGCGAGGTGCTCGGCCTGATCGGGCCGAACGGCGCCGGCAAGACGACACTCATCGACGTGATCACCGGTTTCACGCCCCCGGACACCGGGAGTGTCATGCTCGACGCCACGTCCACCAACCGGTGGTCGCCGCGCCGACGGGCCCGGGAGGGCATCGGGCGTTCGTTCCAGTCACTCGAGCTCTTCGAGGACCTGGACGTACTCGACAACCTCCGGGCCGCGTCGGATCGTCGCGATCCGCTCGCGTACCTCACCGACCTCGTCTGGCCCCGCTCCCCGCCCCTGTCCGGGACTGCGGTGGCTGCGGTCCGCGAGTTCGGGCTCGAGCGCGACCTCGACCGCAGGCCCTCCGAGCTCCCGTACGGTCAACGCCGCCTCGTCGGGATCGCGCGAGCCGTCGCGACCCGCCCGTCGGTGCTCCTGCTCGACGAGCCGGCCGCGGGTCTCGACGAAGCCGAGACCCGGGAGCTGAGCGAGCTCGTGGTGCGGCTCGCCAAGGAGTGGGGACTCGGCATCCTGCTCGTCGAACACGACGTGTCGTTGGTCATGGCGGTGTGTGACCGCATCGTCGCCCTGGACTTCGGGAAGGTGATCGCCACCGGGACCCCCGACGAGATCCGCGGCAACGCCGCCGTCATCGCGGCGTACCTCGGCGATCCCGACGACGTGGGCTCGGCGGCGTCCGAGACCGGTTCCCAGCCGGAGCCGGTGGCATGAGCGTCGAGACTCCTCCAGAGACGCCCGGCGCGGACCCGGCCCCGCTCCTCGCGGCGAGTGGGCTCTCGGCCGGGTACGGCAGCCTCGCCGCCGTGCGCGAGCTCGACATCTCGGTCTCCGCCGGCGAGGTGGTCGCGCTGCTCGGGCCGAACGGCGCGGGGAAGACGACCACGATCAAGACGCTCGCCGGGGCGATCACGCCACTCGCCGGCGAGGTGCTCTGGAAGGGCCGCCCCACCCGTGCGCGCATGCACCGCCGGGCGCGGGAGGGGCTCGCCTACGTCCCCGAGGAGCGATCGGTGTTCATGGGCCTCACCGCCGCGGAGAACTTGCGGGTGGGTGACGGGTCCCTGGAGAAGGCGCTGGAGCTCTTCCCCGAGCTGGAGCCCCACCTCAAACGCAAGGCGGGCCTCCTCTCCGGTGGCCAGCAACAGATCCTGACCCTGGCGCGTGCACTCGCGACCGAACCGCAGGTCCTGCTGGCCGACGAGCTCTCGCTCGGGCTCGCGCCGATGATCGTGAACCGGCTCCTCCAGGCAGTCCGCGAAGCTGCTGATCGGGGAGTCGGCGTCCTGCTCGTCGAGCAGCATGCCCGCCAGGCGCTCGCCACGGCAGATCGCGTCTACGTCCTCCAACGCGGGCGTGTGGCACTCCTGGGGACGTCGGAGGAGATCCTCGACCGACTCGACGAGGTGGAGCAGACCTACCTCGAAGGTCCCGCGATCGATACGCCGGCGGGCTCACCGACCGGCTCATCGACCGGCACATCGACCGGCACGGAACCCGCATGACGCGTGAGCAGGCGTACGACGCCGATCGCGTCGTCGACGTCGCGGTCGAAGTCTTCCTCGAACACGGGTACGACCACGCGTCCATGGGCGACATCGCGAAGGCCGCCGGCCTCGGCAAGTCGAGCATCTACCACCACGTCTCCGGCAAGGAAGAGCTCCTCGAGCGCGGCCTCGACCGAGCCCTCGACGCCCTCTTCGCGGCCCTGAACGAGCCGGAGGCGTCGACCGGTCCCGCGATCGACCGGCTCCGGACGATGATTCGCCGGACGATCGAGATCATGTGTGACCAGCTCGCCGAGGTGGCGCTGCTGCTGCGGATCCGAGGGAACACCGAGGCCGAGCGCACCGTGCTGAAGCGCCGTCGCGAGCTGGACCGGACCATGGGCCGCCTCGTCGAGCAGGCGATCGCCGAGGGCGACCTGCGCGACGACCTCGATCCGGCGCTGGTGAGCCGGCTGGTGTTCGGCATGTCGAACTCGGTCGTCGAGTGGTACCGGCCGGGTGGATCGGTCCGGCCACAGCACATCGTCGACTCGATCACCACGATCGTCTTCGAAGGGCTCGAGCACGCCCGCCCCGAACCAGGAGGAAGCCCATGAGACTCGACGGTCGCATCGCGCTCGTCACCGGTGCCGCCTCGGGCATCGGACGTGCCACGGCCGAGGTGTTCGCCGAAGAAGGAGCGGTCGTGGTCGTCAACGACCTCGACGGCGACCGGGCGGCACAGGTTGCGGGCGAGCTCGGCGGGCCGAACGCGGGGACGCATCGGGGCATGGCCACCGACGTCGCCGACGCCGCCTCGGTGAGGGCGCTCTTCGACGGGGTGGGCGAGCGCTTCGGGCGCCTGGACGTCCTGGTGAACAACGCGGGCATGTCCGAGGGTGCGCCGGGTGAGCAGGAGCGGATCAACGTCGCAGGCCGAGGCGGTGCTGGCGGACTCCCTCCAGGCGATGGCCGGCGGCACGCGATCGGCGCACTGGGACATCACGGCCAACATCTCCGACGAGTCGTGGCGCCGGATGATCGCGGTGCACCTCGACGGCACCTTCTTCTGTTGCCGCGCTGCCATCCCGTTGATGGCCGGCGGCGGCTCGATCATCAACACCTCGAGCATCGGCGCACTCACCAATCACCCCGGAGTGCCGCACTACTCGGCGGCGAAGTCCGGCATCCTCGGCTTCACGCGCTCACTGGCTGCCGAGCTCGGGTCGCGCAACATCCGAGTGAACGCGGTGTGCCCGGGGACGATCGACACGCCCATGACCGCGCCGATCTCACCGTCGTTCCGAGCGATGGTGATGGCGACGCAACCGATCGGGCGACTCGCCGATCCCCGCGAGGTCGCGCACACGTCCTTGTTCCTGGCATCGGACGAGAGCTCGTTCTACACGGGCCAGTGGCTGAGTCCCAACGGCGGCGCGTACATGTAGGTTCCGCCCAACCCTGGGGAGATGACATGACGTATTCGATCGTGGCTCGTGATCCTGAGACCGGCGCGCTCGGCATCGGCGTGCAGTCGGCGTACTTCGGCGCGGGCGGCGTCGTGCCGTGGGCCGAGGCCGGGGTCGGCGCGGTGGCGACGCAGTCCGTCGTCGAGGTCGGCTACGGACCTCGCGGCCTCGCCTTGCTCCGTGACGGGAGGAGCGCGTCCGAAGCGCTCGCCACCCTCGTGGCGCAGGACCCGATGGAGGCCCTCCGCCAGGTGGCGGTCGTCGATGCGACCGGTGGCTTCGCCGTGCACACCGGCGCGGGCTGCGTCGCTCAGGCCGCGCACCGGAGTCGGCGACAACGTGTCGGTGCAGAGCAACATGATGCTCCGCGACACGGTTCCGGACGCGATGCTCAGCCGCCTACGACGGAACGAGCGGCGACCTCGCCGAGCGCATCCTCGCCGCGCTGGACGCGGCCCAGGGCGAAGGTGGCGACGCACGCGGTCAGCAGGCGGCGGGCCTCCTCGTCGTCGACGGCGAACGCAGCGATGAGCCGTGGAACCACGTCGTCTTCGATCTCCGGGTCGACGACAGTCGCGCGCCGCTCACGGAGCTGCGCCGACTCGTCGGGGTCGGCGGGCGCCGCGGCCGAGATGGGCGGCACGTTCCCGCTCCTGTTCGCACCGGGCTTCGACGACGAGTCGCGCGGCGCGCTCGAAGCGGCGCTCGCCGCGCTGGAGCGAACGCAGAACACCTATGGCGACTCGAATCTCCAGCCGACGTTCTGGCGAGCGGTGCTGCTGGCGAAGGACGGTCGCGTCGACGAGGCCCGCGCCGGGTTCGCGGCGTGCGTCGCCGCGAACCCGGGCTTCGGGCCGTTCCTGGCCTCGGTGCGCGACGCAGGGATCCTGCCGGGCGAGCCGACCGACCTCGTGGACCGGCTCCTTGCGTAGCCCGGGCGCCGGCCCACCGTTCCGCGCGGACCAGGTCGGCAGCCTGCTGCGTCCCCGCGAGCTCAAGGCCGCGTTCCGTGCGCACCGGGAGGGCGGGCTCGACGACGCCGGTCTCCGGGACGCGCAGGACCGGGCGATCCGCGACGTCGTGAAGATGCAGGAGGACGTCGGCCTGCACGCGGTCACCGACGGCGAGTTCCGCCGAGCCTCGTACTGGGCCCACTTCCTGGGCGCGGTCGACGGGCTGCGCCCCGAGCCCGCCAGCTTCGAGTTCCGGGACGCGAGCGGTGACGTCATCCCCTTCACGGGCACGCAGAACGAAGGACGCCTTCATCGGCATCGATCGATCTCCGGCGACGAGCTCGACTTCCTCCGATCGGTCACAAGCGAGACACCCAAGATCACGATGCCGGCCCCCTCGACCATGCACTTCTGGCGGGGTCCGGAGTCGATCGATCGGGCGGAGTATCCGACGCTCAGCCGACTTCTTCGCGGACCTCTCGGCGATCTATCGCGCCGAGATCGCCGACCTGGCGGCTCGCGGCGCCACGTACGTCCAGCTCGACGAGGTGGCTGCGGCGATGCTGTGCGATCCCGAGGTTCGCGAGGCGGTCACCGCACGGGGCGAGCGCTCGGAGTCCCTGCTCGCGACCTACGTCGAGACCACGAACGCGGCGTTGCGGGAACGCCCCGAGGAGGTGACCGCAGCGCTCCACTGCTGCCGGGGGAACTACAAGGGGCATTGGCTCGCTACGGGAGGCTACGAACCCGTCGCCGAAGCCCTGTTCGGGGGCGTCGAGGTGGACGCGTTCTTCCTCGAGTTCGACTCCGATCGGTGCCGGCGGGTTCGAACCACTTCGCTTCGTCCCCGATGACGCGGTGGTCGTGCTCGGGCTCGTCAGCTCCAAGTCGCCCGAGCTCGAGGACGTCGACGTGCTGCTCCGCAGGATCGACGAGGCATCGAAGATCGTGCCGATCGATCGGCTGGCGATCTCGCCGCAGTGCGGCTTCGCGAGCACGGTCGGCGGCAACCCGCTCACCGAGGCCGACGAGCGCGCCAAGCTGGCGCTCGTCGTCGAGGTCGCCGAACGGGTGTGGGGGTAGCGCTGCGCCGCGGCTCGTCAGGCTCCCTCGGGCCGGCACCGGTTTCGGCACTCGCCCACTCCCTCGATCCGCGTGACGACGACCGAGCCGTCCTGGAGGTAGCGAGGCGGCGTACGGGCGTGGCCGACCCCGCCGGGCGTGCCGGTCGCGATCACGTCACCCGGCATCAGCGTGAAGATGTCGGAGATGTAGGAGACGAGCTGCGCCGGCCCGAAGACGAGATCCGACGGTCGTCGCGTGCTGCATCTGCTCGCCGTCGACCTCGCAGACGATCTCCAGACCCGCTCCGGGGTCGAGCTCGTCCGAGGTCACCAGCGTGGGGCCCAACGGGGTGCTGGACTCGAACGTCTTGCCCTGGAGCCACTGGAGCGTTCGGTTCTGGAAGTCGCGCATGCTGACGTCGTTCAGCACCGAGTAGCCGGCGATGTGCTCCGGCGCCTGCTCGACCGATACGTGGCGTGCCGGCCGAACCGATCACGACCGCGAGCTCCGCTTCCCAGTCGACCGCGGACGACACCCGGGGCAGCACGATCGCGTCGTGGGCGCCGACGAGCGAGGACGAGTACTTCGCGAACAGCGTCGGATGCTCGGGGAGCTCGCGACCCATCTCGAGGATGTGGTTCCGGTAGTTCAGCCCGACGCAGATGATCTTGTCCGGGCGAGGCACGAGGGGAGCGAAGTCGAGCGACGCAACGTCGTGGCTCGGCCCGGACACGCGCGATCGGCCCGGGTCTGCCAGTCGTCGTGGCCGAGGAGCGTGCCGAGATCGGAATCGGCGATCTCGATCGCCGCCGTTCCCTCGAGTCGGACCGTGGCGTGACCCGCGTCCGTACGGATCGTGGCGAGCCTCATGTCGGCTCCTCTCGTTCGGTGCGGTCGAGACGAAGCGCTTCGTACACGGGCGCATCGCCGAACGTGAACAGGTCGAGGTCGCTTCCGCCGAGATCCGCAGCCGGCACCAGGACGGGACCGCGAACAGGTCGCCGTGACCGACCTCGAAGTGCTCGTCCCCGAGCTCGACGGCGCCGCGGCCGGTGAACACCTGCCAGACCGACGATCCGACGGTGCGAAGTGCCGCGGTTGCGGCCCCGGCGCGCAGTCGGTGCATCTCGGTCCGCAAGGTCGGCAGCGCATCGCCACCGGTGGCCGGGTTCATGAAGCGGACCGCGGCGTGACCCTCGCTCCATGACGCCGGGATGCCCGTCGTCCTCGAGCGCGAGCTGGGCTGCGAGCGCCGCGTCGGTGTGCGCCCATCGGTACGCCGAGAGGGGAGAGGCGACGGTGCTCGGGGCCGCGATCGGGCGCAGGCCGGGGTGCGCCCAGAGGCGCTCGTTCCTCGACTCGGACGGCGTCGTGCGGTCCGAGACCTCGTCGGCCCCGAACTCGAAGAACCCGCCGTCGAGCTGCGCCACGAGCGGGATGTCGAGTCCGTCGAGCCAGACCATGGGCGCATCCGCAGTGTTGTGGTGCTCGTGCCAGGCCCATCCGGCCGTGAGCAGGAGGTCGCCGCGACGCATGGCGACCGGGTCACCGTCGACGACGGTCCACACGCCCTCGCCCTCGAGCACGAACCGGAAGGCGTTCTGACTGTGCCGGTGCGCCGGTGCGACCTCGGCGGGACCGAGGAACTGCACCGCGGCCCACAGGGTCGGGGTCGCGAAGGCGGCGCCGCCAAGCCCAGGGTTCGCGAGGGCGATCGCTCGCCGCTCGCCGCCGCGACCGACGGCGACGACCTCGCCCGCCTGCTCGACGAGCGGGAGCACCTCGCTCCAGCGCCAGACGTGCGGGCGCGCCGCCGGCGCGGGCACGACCGGCATCAGATCGTCCCGCTGGGTCCACAGCGGGACGAGGTCGGCGCCGGCCAGGTCGGCGTGGAGGCGGCGGACCCGCAGGTCCTCGTCGAGCGGGTCCTCGTCGATCGGGCTCACCGGAGGGACGATATCCGACATGTGACAGTTTGCTCTCGGTCGTCATCGTTGTGTTCTATTCTCTCGATGTCAGCAGCGCGGCGCCAGGACCCGCGCGCGAACGGGAGCGCCGGATGAGCGCACGAGCGGCGCCGAGCAACGACACCAGGGTCGTGGTCGTGGGCGCCGGACCCGTCGGCCTCACCGCCGCGCTCGCGCTGCGGTGCCGAAGGACTCCCGGTCACCGTGCTGGAAGCCGGCACGGCCGGGCGCACCCGCCCGGGGAGCCGGGCGATCTACTACCACCGTCAGACGCTCGAGCACTGGAACGCCATCGCCGACGGCCTGGGCTGGGAGGTCGCGCGGCGGGGGATGACCTGGGCGACCAAGCAGACCCACTGGCGCGGCGAGCTCGTCTACGACCGCACGTACCCGCCGGGCGACCCGGGCGTCCTCCCGCCGTTCGCAAGCCTCGGCTCAGGTGGACCTCGAGGGGTTGCTCCTCGACGCCTGCGGGGACGCGGGCGTCGAGCTCGCCTGGGACCACGAGATCGACGCTCGTCGAGTCGGGCCCGGACGGGCGTGGAGCTGCGCACCACCACGGGCGCGACCATCGCGGCAGACCACGTCGTCGCCGCCGATGGCGCGCGGTCGACGATTCGCCAGGCGCTCGGCATCGCGCTCAGCGGTGATCGCTCGGAGAACCACTTCGTGATCGTGGACGTCGCGGAGGATCCGGACCGCCCGCTCCGGCCGGCTCGCGTCTTCCACTACCAGCACCCGGCGGTCAACGGACGCAACGTCCTGCTCGTGCCCTTCACCGGCGGCTGGCGCGTCGATCTCATGTGTCGCGTCGGCGACGACCTGCGTGCGTTCGAAGGTGAGGAGGGTGCGCGGCGTTGGGTCGGCGAGGTCATGCCCGAGCGCTACGTCGATCGGATCCAATGGGCGTCGACGTACCAGTTCCTCCAGGTGGTCGCGGATCGATTCACCGACGAGCACCGCCGGGTGCTGCTGGTGGGTGAGGCGGCGCATCTCTTCGCGCCGTTCGGTGCGCGCGGTCTGAACTCGGGTGTGCCCGATGTGCGGGCGGCGGCTCGGGCGATCGCGACCGCGCGGCGTGCGACGGACACGCGGAGCGCGGCCGAGGAGATCGACGCCTTCGCGGAGTCCCGCCGCGGTGCCGCGGAGTACAACCGCGCGGCGGCCGGGCTCGCTCTCCAGCACATGCGTGCGCACGGACCCCTCACGCGTCTCCGCCAGGCCCGGGCGGCGCGTCGAGCGAGACGCGGGATCCGAGCCGGCGCGTGGCTCGACAGCGCCCCGTACGGCCCGCGCGCCCGCGATCGCGACGCCGACGCGGTGTACTGATCACCTGTGGATGGTCAAAGCCAGCGCGGCAGGGTCGGCACCGGACCGGTCGTGCAGGTGAGGGTCGCGCCACGGCTGCGACCGAGGACCCAACCGAGCAGCTCGTGGGCCGGACCGCGCACGATCGCCCGATGCTGGTTCGGTGCGCCGATGGACCAGAGCCGATCAGTGTCGCTGGCGTTGAGCTCCATCTCGTCGCAGTCGTCGCGTGCTCCGAAGGTCTGGGTGACCTCGTCGAGCAGGGCCTCGACGAACGCCGGGGGGAGGTCGGCGAATGACGTCCCGGCGTCGAGATCGACCGCGTGCACCCAGACCTCCCGACAACGCATCCAGGGAACCTCGGCCGCGCTGATGACCCGCCCGGTCTGGGTGCGGACCTCCGACGACCACCGGTCGAGCGGCAGGGAGGTGACGGCCGATGAGAATCGCCGCTCGGCGTCGTCGAGGTCGGCTCGCAGCGCATCGGCCGACCGCCGCGCGCCGGCGTCGATGTCGGCGGCGCGCTGTTCGGAGCTCTCGTACATCGGGGTCTCGACACCGGTACGTGCCCAGGTGATCAGGTTGTCGAGGGCGTCGGCGTTGCGTGCGACGTGGGCGACGACGTGCGCCCGAGTCCAGGACGCGAGGGCCGACGGCTCGCGGGAGCTCGTCATCGCGAAGGCGACGGACCTCGGCATCGAATCGACGGGTTCCCTCGTCCATCCACTGCCGTCGGAGGTCGAGGAGGGCCGGCTCGGGAGCCTGGGTCTCCGGCGAGTCCACGATGACGACGACGATAGGCAGCGTCGGGGCACCACAGCAACAGCACGTCATACGTCGCGGTCGCGGCGCGAGGACGGTTCGGGCCCGGCCACGTCGGTTGGGGTGTGAGCAGCGAGCTGACGCGTGAGCGAGCGCGTGACCTCGTCGCAGCCGATGCCCCGCAATGCCCTGCGCCCACGATCGGGCACCAGCGCCAAGGCCGTGCTCGTCACGATCCTCGGTCGTTGCGTCGAGCCGCGCGGTGGCGAGGCCTGGACCAAGACACTCATCGCGGCCCTGGAGGCCGTCGGCGTGGAGGAGCGCAACGCGCGTCAAGCGCTCAGCCGCCTGGGCGAGCAGGGACTGGTTGTCGGCCGTCGCGAAGGCCGGCGAGTGCGGCGTTGCCTCACGCCAGAGGCGGTGGAGATGCTCAGGGTCGGCGGAGAGCGGATCTTCGGCTTCGGTGTGGGGGCGCCCGACTGGGACAATCGATGGCTGATCGTGCTCTGCTCGGTGCCCGAGGAGCATCGATCGAAGCGACACCTCCTCCGGAGCCGGCTCGCATTCGCCGGCTTCGGGTTCCTCAGCGCGGGGGTCGCGATCACCCCCCACGTGGCACGCGAGCAGCTCGCCAACGAAGTCCTGGGTGAGCTCGAGCTCGCGGAGAACGCGACCGTCTTCATCGGTGAGGTCGGCTCGCTCGTCACCGCGTCGACCCTGCTCGATCGGGCCTGGGACCTGGCAACGCTGTCCCACGAGTACCGGGAGTTCGTGCAGGTGTTCGAGCGACGCTCGCCCAAGACGCCGCGGGCGCGCTTCGCCGCGACGATCGACCTCGTGCATCGGTGGAGGAAGTTCGTGTACATCGATCCGGAGCTCCCCGACGAGCTGCTCCCATCGGGCTGGCCGGGCCATCGAGCCCGTCAGGTGTTCGACGACTGTCACTCGACCTGGCAGGCCGACGCGGTCAGCTATTTCGAGCAGCTCGAGGCCGAGGCCGAGCCGTAGGAGTGCGAACCCGCCGGGGGTCCTCGGCTACTCGACGCGGAGCACGAGCGCTGCGCCCGACTCGCCGGCGGCGCAACCGGTGAAGAGACGGCGTGGAAGCACGCCACATCGGCGGTACGCCATGCGGGGATCTACCACGAAGCAAGATCGGGACGTCGGTGAAGTGTCGAATGCCGCCGTAGACTGCCGCGCGTGCCCGCTCGCGCACCGCTCGACCGCATGTTCAGCCCACGGTCCATCGCGGTCGTCGGGGCTTCCGACGACGAGGCGAAGGTCGGGAGCGCGCTCATGAGATCGCTCGCCGGGTTCTCCGGTTCGATCCATCCGGTCAATCGTCGGTCCCCCAAGATCATGGACCGAGTGGCGTCGCCCACGGTTTCGGCGGTCCCGGAGGTGATCGATCTCGCGCTTCTCGCCGTCCCTCCCGAGGCGGTGCCTGACGTGCTCGACGATTGTGGTGCTGCCGCGGTTCCTGCCGCAGTCGTCTATGCGGGTGGATTCGCTGAGACCGGCGATGTCGCGAGGTGCGACCTCCAGGCGCGCACGCTCGAGGTCGCACGCGCGCACGGCATCCGCGTGCTGGGGCCCAACACCTCCGGGTTCATCAACTGCGTCGACGCGGTCAACGCGACGTTTCTCCCCGAGGTCGGCGCGCTCACTCCGGGACGACTGTCGATCGTCGCGCAGAGCGGCGGAGTGAACTTCGTCCTGTCGTACCTGGCGGCGAACGAGGCTCTCGGGTTGCGGTTGGGAGTCGGCCTCGGCAACGCGATCGACGTGGGCTTCACCGACATCCTCGAGTACCTGGCGCTCGACGAGCACACCGGCGTCATCGCGGTCCACATCGAGGGCTGCACCGACGGACGAGCCGTCATCGACGCGGTGCGCCGGGCCGCAGCCCTGAAGCCGGTCGTCGCGATGACGATCGGACGCGCCGACGTCGGCAAGTTCGGGGCCTCGCACACGGGTGCGATGATCGGCAGCCACGCCTTGACGTGTGCGGCGCTGGTGCAGGCGGGCGCGGTGGTGGTCGAGGGGCCGTCCGAGCTCATCGATGCGGCCCGTGCCCTCGCCGCCGTGCCGACCTTGTCGTCGGCACACCCCGGTGTCGGGCTGGTGACCGGGCAGGCAGGCCCGGGTCTGATCGTGGCCGACATGCTGCGGCACCGGGGCGTGTCGCTGCCGCAGCTCACCACGACCACCCGGGAGCGTCTTGGGCAGCTGCTCGAGCCGATCACGTTCCAGGAGAACCCCGTCGATACGGCGCGGCCGGGCCAGTCGTTCTCGGATGTTCTGGCGGCGGTGGGATCCGACCCGGCCATCGACGTGGTCGCGTGCTTCGCACTCGAGGAGCCGCATGCGGTCGACCCGGTCGCGGCCGTACGAGACCTGGCGTCGTCCGGGATCCCTGTGCTCGTGGGAGCGACCGGACCGGCCGATGTGGGAGCCGTGCGCCGACAACAGCTCAGCGATCTGGGTGTCGCGCTCTTCGACGCGCCCGATCGCCTGGCGCACGGTGTCCGCGCCGTCGTGGACAGAGCGCGTGCGTGGCACCGATGTGCGAGTGCGCTCGAGTGGGATCCTCCGAGTCAGGAGATGCCGATCGTGGCGCCACTCGACGAGGACGGCGCGAAGCGCCTCCTCGCGTCGCTGGGTGTGCGGACGCCCCGGCGCCGCGTGTGCGCCGGGCGCGAGGAGTGTCTTGGCTGCGATGGCGGATCTGGGTGCCCCGATCGTGGCGAAGGTGCTCGATCCTGCGATCACCCACAAGACCGACGTCGGAGGCGTGCAGGTCGGGTTGTTCGACGCGGGGATGCTCGTCGCCGCGCTCGACGGGTTCGTCACGGCAGGGCTCGACACCGGATCACGTGCTGATCGAGGAGCAGGTCGGTCCGGGTCCCGAGCTCATCGTGGGCGCGATCCGCGACCCGGTCTTCGGTCCGACGGTGATGCTCGGACTGGGTGGCACGCTGGCCGAGCTCGCACCACCGGTCGCGATGCGCCTCGCGCCGCTGAGCATCGAGGACCTGGCTGAGATGGTCCGGGCACTTCCGGATCAGGTTCGGCAGGGTCGTCACGGTCCACCGTTGGACGATGCTTCCCTGGTGCACGTGATCGCGGCAGTGGGCGCCCTGGTCGTGGAGCACGACACGATCGAGAGCGTGGAGATCAACCCGTTGCGCGTGACCGCCGACGGGCTGGTCGCCCTCGACGCGGTGGTCAGTGTCCGCGGCCTTCCCTGATCGACGGCTCGCGGGGATGAGGAAACGGTGGCACAAGTGCCAGTGCCCTTTGGGTCTTGGAGCAGGAACCCGGGTCCGCTACCTGACGTACGCGGCGGCCTGTCGCTCGGCGATGCTCACGAGGTCGCCCAGTGCCAGGTTCACGTCCGAGAGGTGCAGACCCCATGCCTCGTTCGGCAGCGCCTGCACCGTCGGCTGGGCAACCGTCCCTTGCTCGGTCGCGACGTTCAGCCACTGCGCACCTTGCTGATCGTCGCACTCGGCTGAGTACAGACCGGGGAACGTCACCCAGGGCGTCTGCTGCGGGAATGGTGGCCACCAGTCCAGGGCCGTCTCGGGCGGCGACGAGGCCGTCGGGAAGTAGCCCGTGAGTGCCTTGTGGTGCCCGCTGAGCGCAGCCGGGTCGACGCAAGCAACGTCGAGCGACACGTTCGTCGGCATCGTGGCGATCGTCGGCGTGCCTTGTCCGACCCGTCCGAACTTGCTGTCGGGCGGTGGCACTCCTTCGTACGACGAATATGCGATCACGCACCTGGTCTCGTTGCGCTTCGCGGACGTCGGTACGTGCTCGAAGCTCCCGCCGGCGCGGCGGCCGGACTGCACCACGACGTTCGCGCCGACGATGAATGCCGAGACCAAGCGGCGACGGAGCTGCCTGGTCGTGGTCGATCTCGTCCTGGATGAGCTTGGTGAGCAGCACCGCGCCTTGCGAATGGCCGATGAGCACGAATCCCCGGCCGTGGTTGTACTGCTCCAGGTAGTCGTGCCAGGCAGGGAGCAGGCCCTCGTAGGCGGTCATCACTTGCTGCTCCCGCTCCGGCGATGACGTCGTGCCGAGATCGCCGAGCGTCGCCTGGGGATACATCGGCGCGTACACCTTGCACACCTCGGAGAAGCGCGACGCCTGCGCGATCGCGGCGCCGATCTCCTGCGGATCGATCTCGAGATCGGCGTTCGGCGTCGGCTGTTCGCTGACCGTCGGGTACACGTAGAAGCAGTCGACCGGCGTCTTCTTCGCAGCCCCGGTTGACGAGACCTTCGTGGATCCGTCGGCCGACACGATGGTTGCTTCGCGCGGAGCGAGGCATGGATTGGGTTCCGCTCCGGGTCGGCACAGCCAGACCGTCTGGCCCGGGGACCCCGCCGCGCCATCGTCGACCGGTTGCGCCGTCGCGTTCGGTGCGACTCCGATCGACAGCGATCGCGAGGGACAGCGCTGTCACTGCCCGCAGGGTGAAACCCGACATCGCTGTGCATCCTATGGGTCGGCCCGCGTCGTCCGGCGCGGCCTGGGACGACGCGCGTCAGAACGTCGCGATGCGGTAGACGAGCCGCAGCTCCTCGTCGTAGATCCAGATCGCGTCGAAGCCCGGTGGGGCCGCCTTGACGGTTCCGGTGTCGACCTCGATGACCGAGGCGGCGTCGGTCAAGGTGCGATCCAACCCGACGATCTTCCCGGTGGGACCGTCATCTCCCCAGATGCCGGGGGGCGCCGCGGCCAGGAGGCCCGGGTGGGTGCCGTCGCGGGCCAGGACGACGGCGAGCGTGCTCGGATCGAGCTGCACGATCCGGGAGCTGTCGGGGTCCTGGTTGGCGGCGACGACCTGCGTCTCGTCGGCCACGACCGTGTCGAGGCTCGTGAACCCGTCCGCCGTCGCGGCTACGGACATGGTCGCGGGATCGACGCGAACGACCGCGCCGTCGTTCTTGAAGTTCTCGGTCTCGCCGAAGGTGGCGGCGTACACGCCCGCCGGGCCGGCGGCGAGCTCGGTCGGAGTTCGTTCGAGCGGGATGCGTCCGGCGACCTTGCCTGCGGTCGGATCGAACCGGACGATCTCGCGGTCCTGCGATGCGGAGAGCCACAGCGCGCCGTCGGCCCCGACGGCGGACGGCCAGAGCGGCGCATGGTCCCTGACGAGCTGGCCACCGTCGGTGCCACGCGCGATGTTGACCGGAGCCCCGGCGCGGAGCGTGCCGGCGTCGATGGGCACGACGTTGCCGCCGTTCGCGTCGATCCCGAAGAGCTCGTCGCCGACGGTGGCGAGAGCCCAGAGATCGTGATCGACGGTGCGTCGCTTCTCGATCCTGTTGTTCGTCGGGTCGATGCGCACGAGCACGGTCGTGAGGCGATCGAGGTCGAACTCGCTCTTGCGGATCGCGACGAAGACGTGCGACGACGACGTGGCGGTGGCACCCTGGTAGTGCGGATCGGACTCCTTGACCACCGGGATCGCGGCGGTGACCAGCGCGACTCCGGGATCGACGGGACCGGCGGCGACGTCGAGCGGGATCGGGCCGCGCGAGCACTCGTCGATGACCTCGTCCCGGTCGTCGGTCTCGGTGAGGTCGTAGTTGATCTTCGCGGTCGCGCCCGCGTCGGTGAACGCGCCGCGCAGCCGGACGGTGCCCCGCGTCTGGATGCCCTCCGCCGGGCCGACCAGCGTCGCGTCGATGTCGTAGGTGCCGTCCCGGGCGACGCGACCGCTCACGGCTTCCTCGAGGCCCGCCGCGAGCCGTCTGCGGCCGCACGCCACGGCCACCGTCCCCCGCAGCTGGATCCCGCCCTTGGCGTCTGGTGCCAGCGCCGTGAGCTTCACGGTGACGAGCTCAGCCGTGGCGCGGAAGGTGCTGCCCGCTGCTGGCGGTGCGCCGGTCTCGCCCGCACTCGCGACTCCCGGCGTGCCGAGCGTGAGCGCGCAGCAGGTCAAACCGACGAACCCCCGGCCCCAGCCCATCGGGCGGATCGTACCGGACCGTGTCGTCGCTATGTCTTCGTGAAGAAGAGCTGCATCTCCATCTGGCCCCGGTCCTCGACCGACAGCACCCGCGCAGCTTGCGGCTTGTCGATGTCGTAGTCGGCGAAGGGGATGTCGAACAGCCCGGTCACGATGATCGTGTCGTTCACGAGCTTCGCGTCGAGCGGGATGGTGACGTCGTTCGTGACGCCGTGGAGCGTGAGCTCGCCGGTGGCGTCCACGCTCACGGTCGTGCCCTCCTTCGGGATCGTCCCGAAGTCGATGGGCTCGGTGAGCTCGAACGTCGCGGTGGGGAATCGGTTGGTCTCGAGGGCCTGGTTGCGGATCGCACCGTCCCGGAACGACTCGTCGCTCTCGAGCGTCGTGGCGTCGACCTCGATGTCGACCGAGGTCGCGGTCGTTCCGTCGATCACGATCGTTCCGGTCACGCTGGGGGTCCGGCCGACTGCAGTCTTCGCGCCGATCCCGGCCAGCTCCTCCTTGACGCGGTAGCCGACGAACGAGCTCGAGAAGTCGTCGAACGACCCGATGCTCGCGTCCACCTTCCAGCTGCCGTCGAGGGGCGCCGAACCCGAGGCGGGCCGGGACTCGACCGACTCGGACGCCCGTTCGATGTTCACCGCGTCGGGCGCGTCGTCGCGGAACACGAAGTACCAGATCGCGACGCCGGCGACGACGAAGAGCGTGGCGACGACGCCGCCGATGATCCACCACCTCTTACGGCTGCGCTTCGCGCCAGGCGCGGGTGCCGGGCTCGGCGTCGTGCGGGCGTCGGTCACAGCGAGGGCTCCTGTGGGGTCGCAGACGATCCTCGCGCGGAACCATGGGTGTTCTCTGTGCGCCCCGGCGACGGAGTGTCGCGAAGCCGGAAGGTTCAGCCGCCGGCGAAGCCTGCTGCCGTGACGAGCGGCAGATCGCGGTGCGTCACGACGCCGGGCGGCGCGGCGCATACGGCGGGAATCGCGTTGACGGCGGGCATCGCCGTCATGATCATGCCGAGTCCCATGAAGTCGTTCTCGGACCAGTCCTTCGGCGGCAGGATCTGCAGCTGGCTGCGGACGCGGGGCTCGCCGTCGATGTCGACGAAGTACCCGTGGCGGAGGTGCCAGTCGGGCTCCATGTGCTCACCCATCTTCCATTGCACCCGGCACTCGACGAGGCGCCGTTCCTCGACAGTGCCGAACCAGCAGGCCGATATTCCCGCCACGGTGCCCTCGGGGATCTCAATGAACCCGAGGTCCATCGTCTGCGTCGCGCGTGCGTACTCGACCTCGAACGCGATCGACTCGAGCTCGACACCCAGCGCGTCGCCCATCATCGCGACGGCGTCGCCGAAGACCGCGCTCCCGGCCTCGGTCATCGTCGCGGTCGCGGGCGCGTCGGGGTCGTGCGCGAAGCCGACCGAGAGCTGCGTGTCGGCCGACGCGTACCCGGTCGCGTCGGCCGACTCGAGCACCGTGATGCGCTCGACTCGGTCACAGATCCCTGCCGACACCAATGCGAAGAGGTTCGCGAAGCCGGGGTTGATACCGGTCCCGAAGACGGTCGACGAGCCGGTGCGGGCCGCAGCCTCGAGGCGGGCGAGGGCGTCGGCGCCGAGGGCGCGGCCGGTGACGAACCCCGCGGTCGAGCAGATGTTGGAGCCGGACCCGAGGATGCGGCACATCTCGTCGACGTCGGGCCAGATCGGGTTGTAGCTGACGCAGTCGGGAGCGAGCCCGAGCAGCGCGTCGACGTCGTTGGTCGCCGTGACGCCGGTCGGCTCGACGGCGGCCAGTTCACCCAGGTCGCGGCCGACCTTGGCCTCACTCCACGCGAAGCAGCCGATGACGTCGAGGTGCGGGTTGCGGAGCATCGCCCGGAGCGCCCGTCTCCCGACGTTCCCCGTCGTCCACTGGACCACCCGGAGCGGTTCGACCTCGGACGGCACGGCGCCTCCCCCTCGATGCAGAGGAGGACGGTACCGTCTGCGCGCACCCCGACATGGAGGCCGGATGGACGTCGTGACCCTGGGCACCGGTTCGCCGATCCCGGACCCGAACCGCGCCGGAGCCGCGACCCTCGTCCGCGCCGGCGGCACCACGCTGCTCTTCGACTGTGGTCGGGGCACGGTCATCCGCCTCGCTGCGGCCGGTGTGTTCCCGCCCATGCTCGACCACCTCTTCCTCACTCACCTGCACAGCGACCACATCACCGACTTCAACGACGTCCTCACGACGCGCTGGGTCATGTCGCCGGTCGAGAACTCCCTGCCAGTCACCGGTCCGCCGGGCACCGAGCGCTTCGTGGCGCGCACCCTCGCGATGCTCGAGGACGACATCGGCTATCGGCTCGATCACCACGCCGATCTCAACTGGAACCCATCGTGCACGACCACGGAGGTGGCCGACGGGCTCGCGTGGGAGACCGACGCCGTGCGCGTGACCGCGGCACCGACGGATCACCGGCCCGTCCATCCGACCGTCGGCTACCGGGTCGAGGCCGAGGGGAAGGTCGCCGCGATCGCGGGGGACACCGTGCCCTGCGCCGGGCTCGACGTGCTCTGCGCCGGCGCCGACGTGTACGTGCAGACCGTGCTCCGACCCGACCTGGTGCGGCACGTGCCGAGTCCGCGGTTCCAGGACATCCTCGACTACCACTCGTCGTGCGAGGATGCCGGCAAGACAGCGGCGCGCGCGGGGGTGCGCACCCTGGTGCTCACCCACCAGGTCCCACCGCCCGCGCCAGGCAGCGACGACGAGTGGATCGCGCAGGCCGCCGAGCACTTCGACGGCGAGATCGTGTTCGCCCACGACCTGCGCTCGGTCACGTCGTAGCGGAGCCACTCCCCGCCGGCGCCTGCACCTCGAGCAGCTTCCGTTCGGGGAGCAGCAGGACGGCGGCGATCAGGAAGCCGAGCGCGCCGACGAACGTCCCGAGGTTCATCAACGTGACGCTGCGCACCTGATCGGACTCGGGCACGACCTTCGACGCCACCGCAGAAACCCCGAACGCGATCGACCCGACCAGGTTGAGGCCTGCGATCCGCCAGGCCAACGCCCGGGGCTGCCACGTCCACCACCGGCGGGCGACGCAGTACCAGGCGATCGAGCTCGCAACGAGGAAGCAGATCGACCCGTACACGTCGGGCCGCCACACCAGGTCGTTGACCGCGTCGGCGGACAGGCTCTGCTCCAGCGCGTGGAACGTGCTCGCGTTGAAGAACAGCGTGCCGGCGAGCTGCACGGTCGCGGCGACCCACTCCGGACGGCGCGGATGCCACGAGACCGCGCGGCCGTCACCGCTCTCCCGGTACTGCAGGTAGCCGGCGGTGGTGAAGAAGAGGGAACCGACGAAGAAGGTGACGCCATCGGCGTGGTCGCCGACCGCTTCGACGTAGCCCGGAAGGGCGCCGATCGCGAAGCAGGTCGCACCGATCGCGAACAGGACCCCCATCCACCAGTCGAGCGCGCGCGGCGCCCACCAGGTGGAGTCGCTCGAGTGCCGCCAGTGCGGGTGCGGGCTCACCGGGTGCTCGTCACGAACGCGCTAGAGGTAGCCGTCGTCGAGCAGGTTCTTCGTCGCCCACCACCCGGGGACCGCCGGGATGAAGTTCGCGACGAGCTGGTCCGTCAGGACGGCCGCGACGGCGACGTCGGTCGGGACGCCGGCGGCGGTCAGCGCACCCGAGAGACCGACGGCCGACACCGCGGTGTTGCCGCCGGGGATCGGCACGAGCGACGCGATCGTCGACACGAAGATGTTGATCGCGAGCAGCGTCCAGAAGTTGATGGACCCCCCGAAGGCTTCGATGCACGCGAGGAGCACGAACGCGTACATCGAGCGCGTTGATCGCGTTGCCGATCAGGAGCAGGAACAGCTGGCGCGGGGATCGGATCGCGGTCCAGATCGTCGTCCACGCGCTCTTCAACGGGCCGACGACCATGGTGCGGATCTTCGGCACCAGCAGGATCACCGCGACCACGAGGACGATCACGAGCGTGGCGATGAGGACGATCGACTCGATGCTGCTCACCGGGATCTTGCCGGTCTTGATCGAGGTGGGCGACAGCGCGATCGCAATGATGAACATCACGATCTGCACGAAGATGTTGCCGGCGTTCATGAGGATGCCACCGGACGCGACCGCGGACGCGAGGTCGGCACCCTGCTTCTGCAGGTAGCGGATCTGGGCCGCGAGCCCACCGATCGCCGGAACCGCGAGGTTCGAGAACGACATGGAGAGCTGCAGCTCCGACGTCCGCCAGAGGGGGAGGCGCACCGGCACCGTCCCCATGAGCGCGATGGCCGTGGCGATGTTCGTGGCGAACGACACCAGCATGGCGACGATCAGCCAACCGAGGTCCGCGCTCGTGACGGTGTCCCACAGCTCCTGCGGATCCCCGACCTGGCTGAGCAGCGCACTGATGGCGATCAGGGTGCCGACCGCCATCATCAGGTTCGTGCCGCTGACCCGGTACAGCTGCTGGAGCTGCGGGGTCTCGGTGCCGGTCGCCGCCGCCGTCGCGTCGCGGAGGTCCGCGAGCGCCTGGTTCGCTTCCTTGCGGTCGTGGCGCTTCGCCGCGTGGAGGTCGGAGCTCAGTGCTGCCGGCTGCAGGTAGCCGATCGCGTGGACGACCGCGTCCGTGCCGACGCCCGCGATCGCCGCCTTGATGGCCCTGTCGGCACCCACGATGGTCGCCGTGCTCGCGAGCAGCTCGGCGACGTCGTTGCTCAATCGACCGGCCGGTGCCGCGCCCGCGGCAGTGTCGAAGTCGACGATCGCCGGTCCCTTGCTCGTCAGCAGGATGTGATGCGCGTTGAGCCGACCGTGCACGACGTGGGCCGTCTGCATCGCCTTGACCTGGGTCCAGAGCTGCTTGAGCAGCGTGGCGGTGACTGCCTTCGGTTCGGCGTCGGCGAGCAGGACACCGTCGAGAGGTCGTTCGACGAGGAGCGCGGCGCCCGGGCCCGCGGTGCCCGCGACGACGACGTCGGGCACGCGCACACCGGCGCGCTCCGCGAGCAGCGTCGTGTAGGCCTGATGCTCGACATCCTCGAGCCGCGTGAGGTGCAGCGCTTCTCCCGCGTCCTTGTACGCGACGTACCGCCAGGTCTTCGCCATCAGCTGCGTGTCGGCCTCGTCACGACCCAGGACGGAGACCTTGAGCGGCCCCTTGGCGTCCGCCGCGGTCATGAGCGTGCCGAACGCGGGCTGGGGGTCGGCGAGCTGCACGTCGGTCGCGTCTACCCCGAGCTCGTGGAGCGAGGCGGCGACCTGGTTGCGCGTCGGACGCCCGCCGGGCGAGCCGAACGCCAGGTGCACGGCCGCGGCGATACCCCAGCCGAGGAAGAGCGCCGCGAGGATGCCGTCGGGGAAGCCGGTCCCGAGGTACATCGCGGAGAGTGCGAGCGTGAGGAGCAGGAGGCGGCCGAGGCGGCGCATCGGGCGCGCGAGGTACGGCGACGCGGTGGAGATGACCGCCGCGATGACCGCGAGGCGCACGAGTGGGAAGCTCGCGGTGCTGTCGCCGAACCGGGTCACGACGTCGAGGCTCTTCGCGAGGCTTGCCTCGCCGACGACGAGCTCGCCGATGAGCCGACCGATGAACCACGAGAGCGCGCCGGCGATCGCGAGGTCGCGTGCGAGACGCCAACGGCGCGCCACCAGCGCAGCGATGACGATGACCGCGACGGCCCACAGTGCACCGAGCCGATAGAGCAGGGTGAAGAGCGAGTTCAGGTCGTTCGGCAGGGTGTTGAAGAAGGTGAAGAGATTCTGCTCGGCGGTGCTGAGGTCGCCTTCGTGGGCGATGAGCAGGGCGAGGGCGACGACCGCGATCGTGAGCCGGACCCAGTCGACCGTCCGTCGGCGGTAGGGCTCCTCGGACGCCGGGCCGAACGTGCCGTGGCGCCAGTGCTCGATGCGCCCGTGGAGGTCCGTGCGGCGGTGCTCGTGCTGCGTCGTCTCCTCGGTGCTCACCCGCATCCCTCGCCGTCGCTGCTGGGCGACACCGTACGCGACTTCGCCTCGCACGTGTCCCACGGCGAGCGGGGGAGGTAGTGCCCGACGGCCGCTACGCGTCGGCGAGGTCGCCGCGGGCGACGACCGGACCGGTCGGCTTCGCGCTCCCGCCGACGGGCTCGTCGGTGACGGCCATGCCCGACATCGGACCATCGGCGTGGAAGACGCGGGCGCGGGCACCGGGGCCGAACGTGCCGAGCGGGACGGAACCGTCGTCGGAGAGGGCCCACAGCTCGTAGGTGTGGCGGTCCGAGAGCGTCGGCAGGTCGGCGGTCAGGATGCCGGTCCCACCGGGCAGCACGACGGCGGTCGCTGCGACCCTGCCATCGTCGTCGCGCAGCGGCAGCTTGGTGGCGCCGGGCGTGGTGCGGGCCGCGCGCGCCGCCGCCGCCAGCGCAGTGTCGCTCACGTTGGTGTCGTCGACAACCGCACTGCGCACCCCGCCGACGAGTACCACGACCGCGAGCACTGCCGCGGCGATGGCCGATACGCGTGCCGTCGTGCGGGTGATCGACCGGCGCGTCGAGAGCTCGACCATGTTGCTCGACACGGTCTCGACTGCGGTCAGATCCTCGACGTCGAGCCGGGAGGCGATCCTGTCCCACGCCTCCTCCGGCGGCCGCTCGCTCGACTGGGCGAGCCACGACGCGCCGAGCTGCAGCGCGTGCAGCTCGGCGCGCGCGTCGGCGTCGGTGAGTACGTGCGCCTCGACCTGGCTGCGCTCGTCGGCGTCGAGCGCGTCGAGTGCGTAGGCGCCGAGGAGCTCGCGCACCTCTTCGGGGATCAGCTCATGCGCCATGACTCACCTCCGGGATCGGCCGCGCCGATGTCGACCGCGAGGAGCCGGTCGCGGAGGCGCATGAGGCCGGTGCGGATGCGCGTCTTGATCGTGCCCTCCGGTTGATCGAGGATCAGCGCGACCTCGCGATAGCTGTGCTCGCCGAAGTACGCGAGCTCGATCGCGTCGCGCTCGCCGTCAGAGAGGGAATCGAGAGCTTCGCGGAGGTGATCGGCGAGCGCAGCGTCCCACACGGCGCGCTCGACGTCCTCGGGGTTCGGCCGGGCGAGCTTCGTGGTGCGGTCCTCGCGCCCGCGCCGCGCCGTGTCGCTGCGTACGACCTCGATCGCACGGGCGTTCGCGTCGATGAGGAGGTACGAGCGGAGCGTGCCCCGCTGGGCGTCGAACCGCTCGGGGCTGCGCCAGAGCCGGAGGAACACCTCCTGCATGATCTCCTCGGCGAGGGCACGGTCACGGAGCACCCGGCGGGCGACGCCGAAGACGGACGCGGAGTGGCGCTTGTAGGCCTCTTCGAGCGCGTCCGGCCGTCGGGCCACGATCTCCTCGGCGAGGCGGGCGTCCCCGAGCGCTCCGACCGCTTCGAGATCCACACCCCATCTTCGCGGCGGAGGGCTTCGGTGGATGGCGCTTGTCCTCGGGCCGGGCCGGCGGCCCTCAGGTGGTGCGGACGGCTGAGGCGACCACGTCCCAGATCTTCGCCCGGTCGACGGGCGACTCCGTGGTCCCCGGGAGGCGGTGGGTGCCGCGAGGACGGCGGTCGAGCCAGAAGCGGCCGGTGGTGCGAACCGCATCGGCCGCGACCGCGAGCCACACGATGGTGTCCGCCCCCTCGTCCGGCGAGCGGAGCCGAGGTCCGAGCACACGCTCGAACTTCGGCAGCGAGTCGTGCACACCGGGGGTCGCGGCCCAGCCCGGGTGCATCGCATGGAAGACGATCCGGCGGGCGGGGTCGCGCTGGGCCCAGAGCTCGTTGAGCACGACCTGCGCGCGCTTGGCGCGGGCGTACGCGACGCTGCCCCGGTACTCGTGCTCCGACTCGAGGTCGTCGACGGCGAGCCGTTGGGTGTACATGCCACCAGAGGACACGGTGATCACCCGTGCGTCGCCAGTGCGCTCGAGCAATGGTCGGAGCCCTTCGGTCAGCGCGAAGGGGCCGAGCACCATGGTTGCGTACGTCATCTCGTGGCCGTCGACCGAGAGGGTGCGCTCCGCGAGCAACGCGCCCGCGTTGTGGACGAGCACGTCGAGGCGGGGTTCGCGCTCCAGCACCTCGGAGACGAGACGGCGGACGTCCGCCAGGCTCGAGAGGTCGGCGAGGTAGGTCGCGACGTCGGCGCCGGGCGCATCGGTCTCGACGGTGGCGCGAGCAACCTCGGTCTTCGCGGGATCACGGCCGACGAGCCGCACCGATGCACCCATGCGGGCGAGCTGTCGGACCGCGGCGAGGCCGAGGCCGGATGTGGCACCGGTGACGAGGATCACGCGACCGGTCGCGTCGATGGTCTCGAGGTCGTCCCAGTCGCCGAGGTGGCGCCGGACGTCGATTCCGATGTCGGTGAAGCTCCCGACGATGGTCGCCTCGAGGGCTGCATCGGCCAGGCGTCGGAGCGGGCGGGCAAGGTCCATGGTGATGCGAACACCTCGGGTCGCCGTGGCACTCCCGCCTAGCCTTGGCCCGTGCCGGAGCGCCTGAACCCGACCGAAGCCGCCGCGAGGGTCGGCGCCCGGGACGTGCTGGCGATCCCGCTCGGGCCGGGCCAGCCGAGCAAGTTCCTGCAGGCGCTGGGAGAGCGGGACGACTTCGAGGACCTGGTGGTCCACGGCGCGCTGCTCGTCGACCTCTACGCGGTGTTCACCCGGAAGGGCGTCCGGTTGCGCAGCGGGTTCTTCGGTCCCGCGGAACGGTTCCTGCGCGACGCCGGTCACGACGTGCAGTTCGTCCCCGCCGACTTCCGGCGCTTCTCGCTGGTCGCGCGGCGCGTCCGGCCGCGGGTCGTGGCGACTGCGGCGAGCACGCCCGATGCCGACGGGTACCTCAGCCTCTCGCTCCACGCGGGTGCGACCGTCGACCTGATCCGCGAGGTGGGCCACGATCCCGACCGTGTGCTGATCGTGGAGGCGAACGCCCGCTTGCCGCGGACGATGGGCATCCCGCCCGAGTACCCGAACGCGATCCACGTCGACGAGATCGACGTGCTGGTCGAGGTCGAGTCCGATCCGTTCGTGATCCCCGATGGCGACCCGACGGATGCAGAGCGGGCGATCGCCGAACATGCGATCCAGTACGTGCACGACGGCTGCACGATCCAGACCGGCATCGGCGGGATCCCGAGCACGATCGCCAGGCTGCTGTCCGAAGGTGGCGGCGGCGACTACGGCGTCCATTCGGAGATGTTCACGACCGGGCTCATGCACCTGCACGAAGCGGGCAAGGTCACGAACCGCAAGGGCAGTCGGTTCGACGGATTCTCGGTCACCACGTTCGCGGCAGGGACGGCTGAGCTCTACGAGTGGCTCGACGGCAACGCTGACGTCCGGTTCCTCCCCGTCGACGCGGTGAACACACCCATGCTCATCGCGGAGAACCGCGACATGGTGACGATCAACGGCGCGCTGCTCGTCGACCTCGAGGGACAGGTCGCGGCCGACTCGCTGGGCTCGCGGCAGTACTCGGGGATCGGCGGCCACGAGGACTTCGTGTCGGTCTCGGGGTTCCAGCTCGAGGACCGCGCGCTCATCTGCGTCCCGTCCGCGTCGAACGTGCAGGGACAAGCTGGTGCCGCGCATCGTCGACCGGTTCCCCGCCGGGACCGCAGTCACCACGCCGCGGCATCACGCCGACGTCGTGATCACCGAGTTCGGCTCGGTCGAGCTCGCAGGGATGACGGTGCGCGAGCGGGCCGCCGCGCTTGTCGAGATCGCGCACCCGCAGTTCCGAGACGCCCTGCGCGAGTCCGCCGACCGCGACTTCACCTGATCGTCCGCCTCGGGCGGGTTCTTGGCACGTCGACACGCGCGCATGCGTGTACGCAGCGTGCCAAGAAACCTGGCGAGTCGGGATCAGGCGAGGTCGGCGAAGCGGGGGAGGCCGGGGCGGGCGCCGGCGAAGAGGTCGGCTTTCGCCTCCGTGAGATCGGCGGGGCGCCAGGCGGGGTCGAGCTCGACGCGGCCGTTGACCGTCAACGGGCCGATCACCCCGACCTTCCATCCGACGACGAGGAAGATCTGGCCGGTGACGTCGCCGGCGTCGTCGGTGCAGAGCCAGGTGACGAGCTTCGCCGCGTGGGCCGGGTCGTACGCGTCGGGCCCGGACTCGGGGGCCGTGAACAGCTCGACGCCTTCGGTCATGCGCGTGCGGGCTCGCATCGCGACCGCGTTCACGGTGACGTCGTACTTCTCGAGCTCGGCGGCGAGCTCGAGCGTCAGTCCGACGATCCCCGCCTTCGTCGCCGCGTAGTTGGCGTGCCCACGGCCGGGGAAGAGTCCACCTTCGCTCGTCGTGTTGACGACGCGACGCCCTGGCACAGCCCCGTGCTCCCGCCAGTACGCGCCGGCGAAGCGCATCGGCGCGAAGTGACCCTTGAGGTTGGTGGCGACGACGTCGTCCCATTCGTCCTCGGTCATCTTGAAGCTCATGCGGTCGCGGGCGATGCCCGCGTTGTTCACCAGGATGTGGAGGTCGCCGAAGGTGTCGATCGCGCACTGCACCAGCGACTCGGCGACGGACCACTCCGACACGTTGCCGACGTGCGCGGTCGCCTCGCCGCCGGCAGCACGGATCTCCTCGACGACGGTGTCGGCGGCGTCTCGCGATCGGTTGTTGACCACGACGCAGGCACCGGCAGCGCCGAGCGCCAGAGCGTGCCCGCGTCCGAGCCCGCGCCCGGCGCCGGTGACGATCGCGACCCGCCCGGCGAGGTCGCGTGTGCGGTCGTTCATGCCGTGGCTTTGGCGACCGCCGCGGTGACGGCGCGCCAGCGATCGAGGGTGCCGTCGCCGTAGGACCAGCCACCCGTCGCGTCGTACATGACGACGCGGTCCGCGACGCCGTGGTACTTCCCGACCAGCTCGTCGGCGAGCGTGTCCCAGGTGGCGGTGATCGCGTACACGTCGAGCATGTCGTCGGTGATCACCTTCGCCATCCCGGCGAGGTCGCCCTCGCGCTGGAGCGCGTGCAACCGGTCCGACGTGCCCTCCCAGCCGTGCACGTCGAAGACGCCGGAATAGGTGCGCGTCGAGCCGTAGAACGCGAGCCGCAATCGCGTCTCGTCGCGCGCCTTCGCGAGCTCCTCGTCGGTCTCGCCGATGATCGCCATGATCGGGCAGACGATCTGCACGTCGCCCGCATCGCGTCCGGCCTTCGCCGCGCCGTCGCGGACCGCCGGCAGCACGACCTCCTCGAGGTAGCGGGTCGAGTGGAGCGGGTGCACGTGCACGCCGTCGGCGACCTCGCCCGCCATGCGCGCCGACCACGGGCGGACCGCGGCGACGTAGATCGGCGGCGCCGACACATCGATGGGACCGGGGCTCCACATGCGGGGGAGGAGGTCCATCGACCAGAAGTCGCCGTGGAAGTCGAGGGGCTCCTCGTCCTGGAACGCCCGGAAGATGGCCCGCAACGCGAGCACGTACTCCCTGAGCCGGGCGCCGGGGTGGTCGTAGGTGACGCCGTACCGGCGCTCGATGTGCGCCTTCACCTGGGCGCCGAGCCCGAGGACGAATCGGCCACCGGTGGTCTCGGCGAGCTCCCAGGCGAGCTGCGCGGTGACCATCGGGCTGCGCGGGAACGCGAGCGCGACCGCGGTGCCGACCGTGAGGTCGGTCGGGGTGAGAGCGGCCGCCGTGCAGCCCGTGTACGCGCTGCGTCCGCTCTCGGTGAACCAGAGCCCGTCGAACCCGCAGTCGGCGACCTCGTTCGTGAGGTCGGTGACCTGGCCGAGCGGGCGTCCCATCGCGATGGTGTCGATCTTCACGGGCGACATCATGGCAGCGGATCGCCGCCGGGGCCCGTTGCCGTACGCTTGGGGTGAGCGTGCCGAGCAAGGCCAGACGCAGGGGGATGCCGTCCGTGGAGTTCGATCCGCTGTCGCCGGACTTCTTCGACGACCCGTACGACACGTACCGGTGGCTGCGAGACGAAGCGCCCGTGTACCACAACGAGCAGTACGGGTTCTGGGCCCTGTCCCGCTACTCCGACGTCGTCGCGGCGCACCGCGACTGGAAGACGTTCAGCAACGAGCACGGCCTCACGCTCGACCAGCTGACCGATCCCGACGCGGGGGTCAAGGGCACGTCGATCATCATGATGGACCCGCCCGAGCACGACCGGATGCGCAAGCTCGTGAGCCGGGTGTTCACGCCGCGCGCCATGGCGGCACTCGAGCCGATGGTGCGCGAGGTGATCTCGTCGTACCTCGACCCGCTGGACGACGCCGAGTCGTTCGACGCCGTGGCCGACTTCGCGGCGCCGTTCCCGGTCGAGGTCATCTCGGCGATGCTCGGCGTGCCGAAGCCGGACCGTCAGCAGATCCGGCACTGGACCGACCTGATGTTGCACCGTGAAGCCGGTGAGGTGAGGCCGAGCCACGAGGGCGTTGGAGGCAGGGCTGCTGCAGATCGGCTACTTCCTCGAGCTGATCGCGGAGAAGCGTGAGCATCCGACCGACGACATGGTGACGCGCCTCACCGAGGTCGAGGTGGAGGACGAGGACGGGTCGCGCCACAAGCTCACCGACGGGGAGATCGCCGGCTTCTGCACGCTGCTCGCCGCCGCGGGGAGCGAGACGGTGACGAAGCTGATCGGGAACGGCGTCGTGCTGTTCGCGCGGAACCCCGACGAGTGGCGCAAGGTGCTCGACGACCCCGAGAAGTCCGCGCCCGCCGTCGAGGAGGTGCTGCGGTACTGGGCGCCGTCGCAGTACCAGGGGCGGTTCACGCACCAGCCGGCCGTCTACGAGTACGGGACGATCCCTGAAGGTGTGCCGGTGTTCCTCATCACCGGGGCAGCGAACCGCGACGAGCGCGAGTACGACGACCCGGACCGCTTCGACATCGACCGCGAGGTCGGGCTGCGTGTCGGGCTCGGGCACGGGATCCACTCGTGCCTGGGCGCCGCGCTGGCGCGGCTCGAGAGCCGGGTCGCGTTCGACGAGCTGCGGACCCGGATGCCGAGCTACGAGGTCGACGAGACGGGACTGGCCACGGGTGCAGATGTCGAACGTCGCCGGCTTCAGCAACGTCCCCGTCACCCGGAGCTGACCCATCCTGATCCAAACCCGGAGAGGGCGGTGGGGGCGCGGTGCTCGACGGCGTCGGCCACCTCGGCGACGCCCGCCCGCACACCCTCGGCGGCCAGTGACGTCACCTCGAAGTCGGGCAGACCGCACGGCACGATGTGCTCGAACATCGCCAGGTCCGGGTCGACATTGATCGCGAACCCGTGCATCGACCGGCCCCGGCTGAGCCGCACGCCGATCGCGGCGATCTTGCGGTCCTCCACCCACACGCCGGCGTAGCCCGCCTTCCGGCCCGCGCCGACGAGCCCGACCTCGGTGAGCGCGTCGATCACCAGCTGCTCCACCGACGCCACGTACGCATGCACCACCCCCGACCGGAACGGCACGTCGAGGATGGGGTACCCGACGAGCTGTCCGGGGCCGTGGTAGGTGACATCACCGCCGCGGTTCGTGCGCACGAGCGACGCGCCGACGGACGCCGGGTCGACCAGCACGTGCTCGGGCCGGGCCCGCACTCCGAGCGTGTACACGTGTGGGTGCTCCAGCAGCAGCAGCCACGACGCACCCTGCTGCTCGAACAGCTCGGTCTGGAGCGCGAGCGCCTCGTCGTACGGCACCATCCCGAGCCGGCGCACCGTGAGCGTGCTCCGGGCGACGGGTGGTCTCACGTCTTGCTCCCGACGAGCTCGGGGAGCGGGTCGCGCACGCGGAAGTCGTGCGCGAGCACGACCTCGAGCAGGCCGACGACGGATCCGATGAGGACGCCCAGGATCGCGTTCGCCACGAAGTTGTCGAGGAAGCGCGAGGGGACCAGGTCGACCTGGACGGAGTGGATGAGCGCTTCCTCCACGAGCAGCGGCACGACGACCAGGAGCAGCACCATCCAGAAGTGCGGTCGCACGAGGCGGAACGACCGGCGGAACGCCCCGAGCACCGTGTGCTGCTCGGTGACGATCAACGGTCCGACGAGGCAGAAGAAGGTGAGCGCGATGATCCCCGGGACCACGAACAACAACGCGAGCACACCGCTGATCAACACGAGGAGCGCGTCGGCCACCACGAGCTTGCCGTGCGGGAGCTGCCGGACCACCTGGCGCACCGTCGGGTCGGGCTCGCCACGGTGGTAGGCGCCCAGGACGAGATCGAGCAGGCCCGCGTAGAACACGAAGCCGAACGCGCCGATGACCGCGACGGCCACGCTCGCGACCGCCTGGATCGCGTCGCTGAACGACCCGTCGACGACCCTGACCTCGACCAGGGACTGCAGCGCGCCGGTCGCGCCGAACACGACGGCCGCGAGGGTGAGGATGTGGAACGGCCGCGCCCAGAGGATCCGAAAGACCGAGCGAACGATCTCGAGCGGTCGGATCGGCGGCGGAGGCGCGTCGCCGCCAGGCGCCGAGCTCAGAGCTGCCAGCCCGCGGCCTTCCGCTCCACGCAGGTGGGGCAGATGGGGTAGCGCGACGGGTCCCGCGTCGGGACCCACTTCTTGCCGCAGAGCGCGGTGATGGCCTCGCCGGTCACCATCGCCCGGGTGATGTCCTCTTTGCGGCAGTAGTGGGCGAACCGGTCATGGTCGCCGGAGTCGGTGTCGACGTCGCTCGGTGACTGGACCGGTTCGATCACCTCGGGGGTGATCGTCTCCGGGGCCACGGTCTCCACGGTGATGGGTGCTGTTCGCATCGCCCAGCAGCGTAGCGGTGGCAACGCCCTCCGCCCACGATGCCACCGAGGGTGGTTGGCGTCCGGTCAGCCGACTACCGTGAGTGACCGAGCGTCCTCGGGCGGACGCCGGGCGGACGGGGGGTGACCGCCGGTGGCACGACGGGTGCAGCAGCAACAACGCCGACGCACGCGACGCACCCGCAGGTCGCGTGCAGCGGGCGCGCTCGTCGCGATGTGCGTCGCCCTCGGGCTGGCCCCGCCGGCGGGCGCCCAGGTCACGCCGCCGAACCCGGAGCCCGAGTGGGTCCTGCTCGCACAGGGCCCCGAAGGCGCGATCGCCAGTCACGCGGACCGCACGTTCGTCGACCCGTACCTCGCGAGCTTCGCCGTCATCGGGCTCGCGAGCGCCGCTCGCGCGACCCAGGACCCGCGCTTCGGCGACGCCGGCTGGCGCGAGGTCGAGTGGTACGCCGCCAACATGGACGCGAACGGTTTCGTCACCGATTTTCGGGTCACGCCGACCGGGCTCGTCTCCACCGGCGATCAGGACGCGACCGACGCGTACTCGGGGATGTTTCTGCTCGCCCTCGAGGCCGTGCAGGGTGCCGCGCCGAGCTCCGCCCGCCTCGCCGCCCTCGCGCCGAAGGTTCGCCTCGCGGTCGACGCGATCCGCGCGACGCAGCGCGCCGACGGTCTCACGGGCGCGAAGCCGACGTGGATGGTCGCGTACCTCATGAACGAGGCCGAGGCCTACGCGGGGCTGCTCGCGGGTGCCCGACTCATGACCGCACTCGGTGACCGCACGACCGCCCGCAACGCGACAGCCGCGGCCGCTCGCATCGCACGCGCCGTCGACAAGCTCTGGAACCCGGCGACGCGCTCGTACGACTGGGCGGTGCACCCGAGCGGCGTGCACCAGGCCACCAACTGGGCGCAGCTCTACCCGGACGCGGTGAGCCAGGTGTGGGCCGTCCGCTACGGGTTGGTGCGGCGTGACCGAGTGGCGCCGCTGCTCGGCCAGTTCCTCGCTGCCCACCCGAACGCGCACGACCCGAACGCGCCCGATCTCCTCGACGGTACGGTGCGCCCGACCGGGTACTGGCCCGGGCTGGCGTTCGCGCTTCGCACCGTGGACCCGGGAGCGCCGGCTCGCTTCCTTGCCGGGACCCGAGCCGCCGCGGCGGCGACCGGCAACGCGTGGCCGTACTCCGTGCAGATCGCCGGCGACGCCGCGGTGCTCGCGACCGGCGGCTGAGCCGTCCCGCTCCGCACCTGACACGGACGTCAGTTCCTGCGTACTGTGCGGCGCATGCGCGCGCTGCTGTACGGGGTCCGCCCCGACCCTCCGGCCGACGCCCCCGACCCGGGCGACAACCACCTCCTCGCCGGGCTCAACGCCACGCCGATGAAGCTCGCCGAGGTGGACGACCCGGGCTTCCTCCTGCCCGACTGGGTCGTGACGAAGCCGCGGCTGACCGGCATCTGCGGCTCGGACTCCAAGCAGGTGTTCGGCGACTGGGGTGAGGTCGGCTCGCCGGACAACCCCATGAAGGGGTGGTTCTCGCTCCCGCAGGTCCTCGGGCACGAGGTCGTGGCCGACGTCGTCGCGCTCGGTCCCGAGGCCGAGGGCTTCGAGATCGGCGACCGGGTGGTGCTCAACCCCTGGTTGTCGTGCGGGCCGCGCGGCGTCTCCCCGATCTGCCCCGCGTGCGAGCGCGGCGACTTCTCGATGTGCTCGAGCTTCGCGGTCGGACCCATCGCACCGGGGATCCACACCGGCACGTCGAAGGACGCGAGCGGTGGGTACGCGACCCTCATGCCCGCGCACGACTCGATGCTCTTCAAGGTGCCCGACACGATTCCCGACGAGCTCGCCGTGTTCGCCGACCCGTTCGCGGTGAGCCTGCACGCCATCACGCGCAACCCACCGCCGTCCGGCGGCAAGGTCATGGTGTACGGCGCCGGCGCCCTCGGCACGTGCGCGAACGCGATCCTGCAGTCGCTGTATCCCGACGTCGACGTGCTCGTCGTCGCGCGCTTCGACGCGCAGGCCGAGCTGGCGCGCAAGCTCGGAGCCACCGTGATCGGCCACACGCCGGCGCTGCAGGTGATCGAGGAGGCGGCGGAATGGTCCGGCGGTGTGCTCCAACCCGCGGACCGGTTGCCGATGGCGTTCCCCGGCGAGATCGACGTCGTGTATGACACCGTCGGGAAGCAGGAGACCTTCGAGGTCGGGGCGCGCGTCGCCAAGGCGCGCGGCACGATCGTGAAGGCGGGTGTGCACGGCCCGACCTACTGGGAGGACACGCCGCTCTACTTCAAGGAGCTGAGCTTCACGGGCTCGAACGCGTTCGGGTTCGAGGAGCTGGACGGCATGCGCAAGCACGGCATCGACCACTACCTCGACCTCGTGGGAAGCGGCCACATGGACCTCACCGGGATGCTCACGCACACGTTCGCGCTCGAAGCCTGGCGCGACGCGTTCACGACCATCGCGACACAGGACACGAGCGGCGCCATCAAGGTCGCGTTCGACTTCCGCACGCCGTAGGTCGCTGGGACGTGGCCGAGCAGGCGCCAGCTCCGACCTCCGGCATCTCGGCCCACGCGCGCATGCGACCCCGGGCGCTCGCCGTGGTCGCGGGGGACGCACGGATCACCTACGGCACGCTCGACCGGCGGATCAACCGGGCGGCCCGGGCGCTGGCAGCCCTCGGGCTCGGCCGCGGCGACCGCCTCCTGATCGCCGCCCGCAACCGGCCCGAGCACCTCGAAGCGGCCTTTGGTGCGGCCCGGCTGCGGGGCGAGGTCGTGCCCGCGCCCTGGCGCTCGACCGCCGACGAGCTCGCACATCTGGTGGCCGATGCCGGCGTGTCCGTCGTGGTCGCGGAGCCCGAGTCGCGCGTCGCGACCGCCGGCCTGGAGGTGCCGGTCGTGCACCTCGGTGAGGACTGGGAGGCCGCACTCGCCGCACAGTCGGACGCACCGCTCGAGGACGCGCCGCGTCTCGACTACGTGTACCGGCACGCGTACACGTCCGGCACCACGGGCCGTCCGAAGGCGATCGAGCTCCCCGGCTTCAGCCCGCGTCACGCGCTCGCGAACACCGTCGAGTTCCAAGCGCGGTTCGGGGTCGAGGGGCAGGAGCACGTCGTGCTCGCGGTGTCGCCGATGCACCACCTTGCCGGCTGGAGCTATCCACACTCGGCGCTCGTACTCGGGCAGACGGTTGTGCTCGTCGACGGCTTCGAGCCCGAGGAGGTGCTCAGGCTCATCGAGCGCGAGCGGGTGACGTACGCGAACTTCGTGCCACTGCACTTCATCCGCATCGCCGCGCTCGACGACGCGGTCGCGAACCGTTTCGACCTGTCGTCGGTGCAAGTCGTGTTGCACGGTTCGGCGCCGTGCCCGGTCGACGTCAAGTGGCGGATGTTCGAGCTGTTCGGGCCGGACGCCATCTGGGAGACCTACGGCGGGAGTGAGGGCCTCGCTTCCGTGATCGCGCCCGCGGAGTGGCGCGATCACCCGGGCAGCGTGGGACTCCCCGTCAACGAGGTGCGCATCCTCGACGCCGACGGCGCCGAGCTCCCCGTCGGCGAGCGCGGGCTCGTGTACCTGGCGCCGAACGCCGGGGTGCGCTTCACCTACCGGGGCGATCCCGCGGGGAGCGCGGCGATCTGGTGCGACGATCTGTTCACCCTCGGCGACATCGGGTACCTGGACGGCGACGGGTTCCTCTACCTCGTCGATCGCGCGAAGGACGTCATCGTCACTGGTGGCGCCAACGTGTACCCGGCCGAGGTCGAGACCGTGCTGCGCGAACATCCCGACGTGCGAGAGGTCGCGGTCATCGGCGTGCCCGACCCTGAGTGGGGCGAGCGGGTCCACGCGGTCGTGAGCGGGCGGGGATCGCCCGACCCCGACGAGCTGCTCGGCTTCTGCCGGGGGCGGCTCGTGAAGGCGAAGTGCCCGACCAGTGTCGAGCTCGTCGACGCGCTGCCCCGTGACCCGATGGGGAAGGTGCGCAAGCGGGACCTGCGCGAGCGACACTGGTCGGGCGAGTCCCGCCGCATCTGAGGAGGTCCGGCATGAGCGAGTCCACGGTGACGCTGGCCACGGCCGACGGTCCGATGGCCTGCGACGAGGCGACGCCCGACGGCGAACCACGGGGCGCGGTGATCGTGATCCAGGAGGCGTTCGGGGTGAACGATCACATCCGGGACGTCACGCGTCGGTTCGCCACGGCGGGCTACCTCGCGGTCGCGCCCGCGCTGTTCCACCGCGCCGGCGGGGGGACCGCCGACTACGGGGACTTCGGCGCGGTGATCCCGCTCTTCGAAGGCGTGACCGACGCGAGCATCCTCATGGACGTCGACGCGACGCTCGCGCACCTGCACGATCGCGGCTTCGACGACCGACACATCGCGATCGTCGGCTTCTGCTTCGGCGGGCGCGTCTCGTTCCTCGTGTCGGCCCGACGCACG
Source organism: uncultured Acidimicrobiia bacterium (assembly GCA_963809885.1). Classification (GTDB taxonomy): domain Bacteria; phylum Actinomycetota; class Acidimicrobiia; order IMCC26256; family PALSA-555; genus JALHSW01. The sequence continues at coordinate 131,855 of CAWELA010000004.1, forward strand.
CTCGGCGCCGGCGTCGGCTTCTACGGCAGCGGGATCGTGCAGCAGGGCGCGCTCCCGTTCGACCCGCTGGTGGGCGAGGCGGCAACGCTCCCGACGCCATGGCTCGGGCTGTTCGGTGACGAGGACGGGGGGATCCCCGTCGAGGACGTCGAGACGCTCCGCGACGCTCTGCCGCGCCGCGCCGGTGCCGGCCGAGGTCGTCCGGTATGCGGGCGCCGAGCACGGCTTCCACTGCGACCGCCGCGAGTCGTACCACCGCGAGGCCGCCGCCGACGCCTGGGCGCGCACGCTCACGTGGCTCGACGCCCACCTCGGCTGAGTCGACTCGGCGGACGTCGGGAAGGGCAGAGCGAAGGTTGCCACGGTGCGTGGTCTCTGATGAACGGAGCGTGGCATGATGCCCCCGGGGCACCACCGAACAGGGAGCAGGCCATGCTGGGAGGCACGGCGCGCGCCGACGGGTTGCGCGGCACTGCGGAGCGCCACGGGCGAGCTGCACGATCCGACCTCGAGCGGGCCACCGAAGCGGCCTGGTGGGCGCGCCGCTGGTACGGCTGGGCCGACTGGCACCTCACCCCGGGCATCGTGGTGCTCGCGGCCGTGGTCCTCGGCCTCGACGTCCTGACCGCCTGGGTCGACGTCGGCCTCGGGCACCTCGGTCGGATCCCGGTCTCTCCGGCGCTCCCGTTCGCGCTGCTCCTCGCACTCCGCATCGGCCTCCCCGGCCTCGGCGTGTCGCGCGACGCCTGGCACCGGTGGCGCGAGTTCGGTGTCGCGTCGCTCGTCACCCTGACGATCTGCGTCGCGCTGTACGTGATCGGGGTCGCCGGGATCGGCGAGGCCCTCGGGCTCGTCGTCGCGGCCCTCGGCGAGGAGCTGGTGTACCGGCTGGCCGCGCTCATCGTGATCGGTGCGCTGGTCGCGGGGGCCGCCGGCCGCGACTGGCGCCATCCCGCGCGCTGGGGCACCGGCCCGGGTGTCGCGGCGCTGCTCACGGCTGCGTTCGCCTTCAGCGTCCTGCCCGGCCACGTGGCGCAGATGGCGAACGTCATGACGGTCGTGCCGTTCGCGAGCCTGGCGCTCGTCCTCGGCTGGGTGGTCCTGCGAACCGGTGCCCTGTGGCCGACGGTCGTGGCGCACGGCGTCCTGAACCTCGTCACGATCGGTGTCCTCGTGACCGGTGGCTCCGCGGTGCTGCGCCTCGTGGTCGCGGGAGCGACGCTGCTCGGTCTGGTGGCGGCCGCTGACCTCGCGGGCCGTCGCAGTGGCCGGCTGCGTCCGGTCCCGAGTGTCATCGACCTCACGGTCGTCTCGCGCTGAGCAGCCACGCAGCCCCGCGCCGCGCCGGAAACGGAGGCTCCGTCTAGGCTGCCGAGGTGCCCGTACGACGCTCCATCAACAACACGATCACCCGCGACCGCCGGAACGAGGGTGGTGAGACGGTCCGCGAGTTCGACCTCCGGTCGGCCGCCACCGTGCTCGGCGCCGCGATCGGCTCACTGTTCCTGATCTTCTTCCTGTTCGCCTTCGTGCCGTGGCTCCTTGCCAACGGCATGACCGCGGCGGTCGAGGGGATGATGAACCAGGTCGGCTTCGACGACTTCAACGCGGGCACCCTCGCCGACTGGATCCTGGTGCTGCTCGTCGGCGCGATCTTCACCGCGTTCATCGTCGGCCTCGTCACCGCGATCCTCTGGCTCTACAACCTCCTCTCGCAGCGCACCGGCATGGGCTTTCGCCTCGGTCGTGAGCTGCCCGCCGGCGACCCGACGGTCGAGATCGAGGCCGCGTCCGAGAAGCCCGCGCCGGCCAAGACGTCGAGCGCCACCAAGCGCAAGGCCACCAAGACGAAGGGCACCAAGCGGGCCGGCACCACGAAACGCACCAGCGCCACCAAGCAGAGCCGCTGACCACACCGCACGTGCCGGCCCGCGTCGCTCCAGACGTCGCTCCGGGCATCGAAACCGTCCGCCTGGTCGACCACCCGCTGGTGGTCGTCGCGACGGCCGCGTTCGCCGCACTCGAGGCTGTCCTCGTCGTCGCAATCGGACCCGCGTCGGCCGTGCCGCTCGCCCCGCAGATCAGCGCGCCCGCGCCGTACGGAGTGTTCCACGACTTGCGCTGGCTGCTCGTCTACCACCCGTCGTGGGAGCTCTTCGTCGTGCTCGCACTCGCGTTCCTCGCGGGGCGAGTCGCACTCGACGTGTGGCTGGTACGTGCCGCGTGGCCCACCGGTGTCGCACTCCCGCCCGTACGCGACTACGTACGACACGCGGTTCGATTCACGGGGCTCACGATGCTGGTGCTCCTGCCGTTCGCGGTGCTCGTGTTCGCGATGGCGGTGACGTCGCTCTCGTGGCTGTTCTTCGTCGCGGTGCCGGTGCTCGTGATGGTGGCGCTGCTCGTACACCAGGGTGAGGTGACCACCGACTGGTGGCGCGCCACGCCCACGCGTCGGAGCGTGGCGGCGATCCTCCAGGCCTTCGCAGTCCTCACCGTCGCGGGTGCCGTGCTGTCGGCCGTCCCTCGGGTCTTCGCACCGTTCGTCGCCGCGGTTGCGGGCGTCGGTGTCGCGTGGTGCCGGCTGCGCGGTGTGCACGCGCTCGCCGGACGTGCGCGTGCGACCCGACGTCGACCCTTCGCCGTCGTGGGGCTGGCGGTGGTGCTGGTCGTGGTCGTGGTCGGCACCGCCGTGGGCTTCGCCGTCTCCGTGGCGGTGGAGGCCGGGCGGACGCCGCTCCCCGAGGCGTCGGCCGGCGCCGAAGCCTCACCGGTGCTCGTGGTCAAGGGCTTCAACTCGAAGTGGGAGGGGATCACGCGCCGGTGGGTCCGGGGCGGCCACCGGCTACGCCGGTTCTCCTACGCCGGGCTCGACGCGCGCGGCGAGCCGCGCCCGTACGAGCGATCGGCCACGCACCACTCACTCCCGGAGCTGGCCCGCGAGATGCGCCGGCAGATCGCCGCGTTCCACGAAGCCACCGGCGAGCCGGTGAGCATCGTCGCCGAGAGCGAAGGCGCGCTGGTCGCGCAGACCTACCTCGCGGCGACGCCACGCGTGCCGGTGGATGCCGTCGTGCTGCTCAGCCCGCTGCTCGCACCGGGCCGGGTGTACTACCCGCCGCTGGGGGAGAACGGATGGGGTGTGGTGTCGGGCACGCTGCTCGGCGGCATCGCGGCCGCGCTCGGCGCGGTCGGACCGGTCGACGTCTCGGCCGACACGCCGCTGTTCCGCTCCATCGTCGACGAAGGGCCGACGCTCGGCGCACTGGTCTCGTGCCCGCCGCCCGGGATCCGGGCCTTCGCAGTGCTGCCGCTCGACGCCGGCATCGCCGCGCCCGCCCCCGCGGGGCTTGCGTACGACCACGAGGTCGTGCCCGCGTTCCACGGCGGCCTGCTGGGTGACGACACGACGGCGCGCCACGTGGAGCGGGTCCTCGCGGGCGACGACGCGCCCGACGGGTCGTCGCTCTGGGCAGCGATCGGCGACGGGGTCAACGCGCTCGCGTCAGGCTGGCAGGCCCCCGACCTCGAGCCGAACGTGCTGTCCGAGTGGCGAGACCAGCCGACGGGCGGCTGCCACGCGGTGCGCGCCGAGCTGCGCGCGTGGGTCGGAGGCGTCGGCGGCTGAGATCCGCGAGCACCGCGCTCGCGCCGCGTCGCCCCGAGTAGAGCGCGCCCTGGATCGACGCCGTGTCGCGGTGGTCACCGCACACGTAGCGGCCGACGCCGAGCCGGACGGCGCGCTTCGGCGAGAACCCGGGTCGCTGGTCCGGGTGCCCGTGCGCGATGCGCAAGGTCCGCAGGTGCTGCCATCCGTCGAGGGCAGCACCGAACCATCCCCGCAGCTGCACCCGCACGGCGTCGAGCAGCTCGGCGTCGAGCTGCGCAGGGATCGCGCCCATGCCCTGCGCGGGAACCGCCGCGTCGCCCTCGGCGAGCATCGCAAGGATCAGCGCGAAGCGACGGCTGGAGACCTCGAGGTCCGGAAGCGGCCATTCCTCCTCACCAGCGCGCCCGGATCGAAGCGCCGCAGGTCGAGCTCGCCGATGCGCAGCTGGTGGTGCGGCTCGGGGTACTGGGTGCGCAGCACCTGGAACCCGCGGTCGAGGCGGAAGCCGTCGACCACGTCGGTGCGGATGCGTCCGCCCACGGCGTCGGACGCCTCGAGCACACGTGTCTCGATCCCGTGGCGAGTCAGGTACCGGGCGCACGCGAGCCCGGCGAGTCCGGCGCCGACGATGCAGACCTCGCTTCGCTCACCTGCCATCGCCGGCTCCGCCAATCAGTCGAACAGGAAGCGGCTGATCGCCTCCACGATGCACGCGGGCTTCTCGCCGCTCTCGACCTCGACGGTGTTGCGCGTCGTGACCTGGACGCCACCCGGGACCTCGGCGACATCGATGATCTCGCAGGCCATGCGGATACGTGAGCCGACGGGGACGGGCGCCGGGAAGCGGACCTTGTTCGCGCCGTAGTTCACGCCCATCGACGCGCCCGGGACGCGCAGGAGCTCGGGGAGGAAGAGGTTCGTGATCGAGAGCGTGAGGTAGCCGTGGGCGATCGTCGTCCCGAAGGGACCGTCCTTGGCGCGCTCGGGGTCGACGTGGATCCACTGGTGGTCACCCGTCGCGTCCGCGAAGAGGTTGATCCGCTCCTGGGTGATCTCGACCCAGTCGCTGTGACCGAGGTGCGCGCCGACGGCGCCACGCAGCTCGTCGGCGGTCGTGAACTCGCGGCGTCCCTCGTCGGCGGTCATGCGCTCATGGTAGGGAAACGGCCGGGCTCCATTACGCTCCGGCCTCGGTGGATCTGCACTTCTCGGCCGAGGACGAGGCCTTCCGGCAGGAGGCCCGCGAGTGGCTCACCGAACAGCTGACCGGTGAGTTCGCGGTCGTGCGCGGGAGGGGCGGTCCGGGCGACGAGCACGAGCTGTTCGACGAACGCTCTGCCTGGGAGCGGGCTCTGGGGAAGGCCGGGTGGATCGGCATCGGCTGGCCGCAGGAGTACGGCGGGCGCGGCCTGTCGCTCACGCAGCAGGTCATCTTCTACGAGGAGTACGCACGGGCCCACGGTCCCGGGCGCGTCGGCATCGTCGGGGAAGGGCTGCTGGGCCCGACGATCGTGCACTTCGGCAGCGACGAGCAGAAGCGGAAGTTCCTGCCCGGGATCCTCGACGGCACCGTCATCTGGTGCCAGGGCTACTCCGAACCCAACGCGGGCTCGGATCTCGCGAACGTCGCGACGCGCGCCGAGCTCGTCGGAGCGGACGGTGGCGGTGCGGAGTGGGTGATCGACGGGCAGAAGGTGTGGACGTCGCTCGCGCACTGGGCGCAATGGTGCTTCGTGATCTGTCGCACCGACCGCGACGCCCCGAAGCACAAGGGACTGTCATACCTCCTCGTCGAGATGGACCAGCCCGGCATCGAGATCCGTCCGATCGCGCAGATCACCGGCACGTCGGAGTTCAACGAGGTCTTCTTCGACGGCGCCCGAACCGCGGAGGAGAACGTCGTCGGCGAGGTGAACGGTGGCTGGCAGGTCGCGATGGGCACGCTGGCGTTCGAGCGCGGCGCGTCGACGCTCGGGCAGCAGCTGGACTTCGAGAACGAGCTCCACGCGATCCTCGAACACGCCAGGGCGCGTGGCCGCGCGGATGACCCGGTGCTGCGCCAGCGCCTGGCGGACGCGTGGATCTCACTGCGGATCATGCGGTACAACGCGTTGCGGTCCATGACCGCGCTCGAGCAAGCCGCGATGACACAGCTCACCTCGGTGCACAAGCTCTACTGGGCATCGTTCCACCGGGCGCTCGGTGAGCTCGCCCTCTCGGTGCTCGGTCCGGACGCCGAGGTCGGCGAGCCGATCACTCCGGCGAGCGGTCCCTACGACCTGACCATGGCGCAGCGCCAGTTCCTCTACTCGCGCGCCGACACGATCTACGGCGGCTCGAACGAGATCCAGCGCAACGTGATCGGTGAGCGGGCGCTGGGCCTGCCGAAGGAGCCCAAGTGACGGGAGCCCCATGACGAACACACCCGCCCAGGTGCCACCCGATCGCCCGTCCGAACCGGCCGCGCACGATCTCCTCGCGGGCAAGACCGTCGTCGTGACCGCCGCGGCCGGCACAGGGATCGGCTTTGCCACCGCGAAGCGCGCGGTCGAGGAGGGAGCGGTCGTCGTCGTGAGCGATCACCACGAACGTCGACTCGGCGAGGCCGCCGACCGGCTCGCCGAGATCTCGGGCACCCGACCCCGCGCTGTCGTGTGCGACGTGACGCGGGAGGACGACGTGCAGGGGCTCGTCGCCGCAGCGGTCGCCGAACACGGACGGATCGACGTGCTCGTGAACAACGCCGGGCTCGGCGGCACGGTCGAGCTCGTCGACATGACCGACGACCAGTGGAATCTCGTGCTCGACGTGACGCTCAACGGCACCTTCCGCTGCACGCGCGCCGCGCTCCGGCAGATGGGGTCCCAGGGTCACGGGGTGATCGTGAACAACGCGTCGGTGCTCGGGTGGCGCGCGCAGGTGGGGCAGGCGCACTATGCCGCGGCCAAGGCGGGCGTGATGGCCCTGACCCGCTGCGCGGCCATGGAGGCCGCACCCCACGGGATCCGCGTCAACGCGGTCGCGCCCAGCCTCGCGATGCACCCGTTCCTCGCGAAGGTGACGAGCGACGATCTCCTGGCCGAGCTGACGGAGCGCGAAGCGTTCGGGCGGGCCGCGGAGCCATGGGAGATCGCCAACGTCATCGTGTTCCTCGCGAGCGACTACTCCACCTACATGACGGGTGAGATCGTCTCCGTCAGCAGCCAGCACCCATAGACCGCGGGCCGGTCCACCCGGGCCAGACTTGTGGCCGTGAGCGAGTGGCTCGTTCCGGTCTCGCGCCGGCTGCACTTCGCCGACCGGTCGGGTCGAGCCGTCGAACCGGGGTACGACGCGCTCCGTGACGCGATGCTCGCCGGGCGGCTCGACCGGGTGACCCTCGACGTGCGCGGCGCACTCGTCGACCTGGTCGCCGGCGACCGCGTGTGGTTCACGGTCGCCGAGCACGACGTCGGAGTCGTCCTGGTCGGGCGCGCCCGGGCGCCGAAGGCCGGAGCGCGCACGGGGTCGGGCCCGAAGGCACCCGGTTCGTCCATCGTCGTCACGCTCGACCGACCCCGCAGCAAGCTCTTCGCGGGTGACCCGCTCCCGGCCGCGACGATCCGGCGGTGGGTCCCCGAGCTGCGCGACGGCGCGGTACACCTGGATCTCCGGCCGCGAGCGCTCGGGGTGCTCGACTCGTGGCAGCACGAGCGTGCGGAGCGCGACGGGGAGCTGCTCGCATCGCTCGACGCGACGCCGTGGCGCAGCGCCGGCGGCCGGGGTGGCTGGCCGGCCGCGCACGACGTGATCGGACCCATCGCCCGCCTCGTGCGATCACAGGACTTCGCCATCGGCGTTGCCAAGCCGGCGGGTCCCGAACCCCGGTTGATCGCCCGCAGGGTGCGCGACGTCGTGCTCGTCGACGTGTGCCGCGCGCCCGCGGGTCGTGGCCACGACCAGGCGCTGGCGGCGATCGGCCCGCTCCTGGAGGCGCAGTGGCGGATCGAGCGCGAGCCGCGCGACGCGCGGCTCGGCGTCAGCCTGTGGCTGGCGTTCTCGGCCCGTCCGCATGGTGACGTCGCCGCGTTCCTCGAGGATGCCGGTGTCCTGGTGAGCTGGCCGCAGCGCAACGGGGTGGTCGAGCTGACCGACCGCTCCAAGCAGCGGTGGTACCAGTACCTCGGGCTGCGCTGAGCCGCGGCCGCCGAGTCGGATCAGGTCGTCGCGGCGTCGCGGTAGGCGGGCTTCTCGCCGCCGCCGTGCACCATGATCTGCTCACCGGTGATGTAGCGCGCCAGCGGTGACGCGGCGAACAGGCAGACATCGGCGATGTCGGACGGGTCGGCCATCCGCCCGAGCGGCACCGTCTCACCCACCGCGGCGATGCCGGCGTCGTCGCCGTAGAAGAGGTGGGCCTGCTCGGTGATCACGAGCCCGGCGGTGACGCAGACCACGCGGATGGGAGCGAACTCCATCCCGAGCGTCTGGGTGAGGTTGACGAGCCCGGCTTTCGCGGCGCCGTAGGCGGCGCTGCCGGGGTTCGGCCGGTTGCCGCTCACGCTCCCGATGTTGAGGATCACCCCGCCTTCAGGTTGCTCCTTCATCACGGCATAGGCGCGCTGCGCGCACGTGAGCGGCGCCACGAGGTTGAGGGCGATGATCGCGGTGGTGAACTTCGGGGACGCGGTCGCGGTGTCCGCGGGCGGCGAGCCCCCCGCGTTGTTCACGAGGACGTCGAGACGCCCGAACCGGTCAGTGGTCGCGGTGACCAGCGCGTCGACCTGCTCGGCGTCGCGGACGTCGGCAGCAACGAAGAGGGCCTGGCGGCCGTCCGCCGCGGGCAGCTCCTCGGGCTCGTTGCGGCCGCAGATGACGACCTCGGCGCCGGCGCCGAGGAAGGTCTCGGTGATCGCCCGGCCGATGCCCCGCGCGCCGCCGGTGACGATCACCACCTTGCCGGTGAAGTCGAGTGGGCCGAACCCGGGCAGATCGGCCTCGCGAGGGTTGGACCAGGAGTCGCGGGTCGCCATTGCCCGACGGTACCTGACACCCCCTCAGGTACGCTGCCCCAGATGATCCGGTTCGAGGTGCGCGACCATGTCGCGGAGATCGTGATCGACAACCCGCCGGTGAACGCACTCCCGGTCGCGGGTTGGTTCGAGCTCGCCGACGCGATCCGGAACGCCGGCCGGGATCCCGACGTCCGCGTCGTGATCGTGGCCGCGAACCCGCAGCTCCGTGCGTTCCAGGTGGGCGTCGACATCAAGGAGCTCGCGGCCGATCCCACGAAGGAGAGCCTCATCGGGGTGAACCGGGGCTGCTACGAGGCGTTCGCGGCGGTCTACGACTGTGAGGTCCCGGTCATCGCGGCGGTGCACGGCTACTGCCTCGGAGGCGGCGTCGGGATCGCCGGCAACGCCGACATCTTGGTCGCGGCCGACGACGCGACCTTCGGACTCCCCGAGGTCGATCGGGGCGCTCTCGGTGTCGCCACCCATCTCGCGCGCCTCGTCCCGTACAAGAAGATGCGCACGATGTACTTCACCGGTGCGATGGTCAGCGCAGCGGAGCTGGAGGAGTTCGGGACCTGCGAGCGGGTCGTGGCCGCGTTCCGAGCTCATGGATGCAGCCCGCGAGATCGCGGCAGTGATCGCCGAGAAGAGCCCGCTGGTCATCCGCCGCGCCAAGGAGTCGCTCAATGCGATCGATCCCATCGACGTGAAGCGCTCCTACCGGTTCGAGCAGGGCTTCACCTTCGAGCTCAACCTCTGGGGTGATTCCGACGAGCTGCGCGAGGCGTTCGTCGAGAAGCGAGACGCCGACGTGGGCGGACGCGCGGAAGCGCCCGCCGAGGAGGATTCGCCGTGACGAAGCCGCGCGTCCCCGTCATCGAGGGGATGTTCCGCGAAGAGGCCGACGGGAGCGGGCGGCTGCTCGGGGGACGGTGCCCGGCGTGCGGCGCCTCGTTCTTCCCGAAGCACTTGTCGTTCTGCCGGAACCCCGCGTGCGGTGGCACGGAGCTCGACGACGTCGAGCTGTCGACCCGCGGCACGTTGTGGTCGTACACCGACAACCGGTACGCCCCGCCGCCGCCGTACCCGGCATCGGAGCCGTTCGAGCCCTACGGCGTGGCCGCAGTCGAGCTCGCCGAGGAGCAGATGGTCGTGCTCGGGCACCTCGCCTCGGGCACCGACGTGGGTGGGCTGGCGCTGGGGAACGAGATGGAGCTGATCGTCGAGCCGCTCTACGAGACCGACGACGAGGTCCGAACCGTGTGGAAGTGGAGGGCGGTCTGATGGGGGGTGACGAGGTCGTCGTCCTCGGGGTGGGGATGCACCCGTGGGGCAAGTGGGGCAGGAACTTCGTCGAATACGGCGCGGTCGCGGCGCGTGGTGCGCTCGCCGACGCGGGCCTCGAGTGGTCCGACGTCGACTACCTCGCCGCGGGCAACACCATGCGCAACGGATACCCGGGCTATGTGTCGGGTTCGAGCTTCGCGCAGGCGCTCGGCTGGCGGGGAATCCCCGTGTCGTCGAGCTACGCCGCGTGCGCGAGCGGCGCCGTGGCGATCGAGGCCGCGCGCGGTCGCATCCTGTCGGGCCTGGCCGACGTCGCGATCGTGGTCGGGGCCGACACCGCGCCGAAGGGCTTCTTCGGTCCGTTGCCGGGTGAGCGACCGGAGGATCCCGACTGGTTGCGGTTCCACGTCCTCGGGGCCACGAACCCCACCTACTTCGCGCTGTACGCCCGTCGGCGCATGGAGCTGCATGGCGCGACGGTGAAGGACTTCGCCGCAGTGAAGATCAAGAACAGCCGCCATGGGGTCGCGAACCCCAACGCCCGGTACCGCAAGGAGTTCACTGCCGACCAGATCGAGTCGTCGCCGGTCGTCGCCGACCCGCTCCGGCTGGTCGACATCTGCGCGACGAGCGACGGTGCGGCGGCGGTCGTGCTGTCCAGCGCCGAGTACGCCGCGCAACGCCGGGACCGCTCGCGCCAGGTGAAAGTCGCCGCGATCTCCACCGTCACGCCGGTGTACCCGAACACCTATCTCGACATGCCCGACATCGCGACGGACTCCGCGGTGGGTGCACCGCCGGTCGAGCGCTCGTTCCGCGACTCGATCGCGCACGCGGCGTACGAGGAGGCCGGGCTCGGTCCGGCGGACCTGTCGTGCGCCGAGGTCTATGACCTGTCCACCGCACTCGAGCTCGACTGGTACGAGAACATCGGGCTGTGCGCGCCGGGTGAGGCCGAGGCGCTCCTGCACTCCGGTGCCACTGCGCTCGGGGGTCGGATCCCGGTGAACGTGAGCGGCGGACTCGCGTCGTTCGGCGAGGCCATCCCCGCGCAGGCGATCGCCCAGGTGTGCGAGCTCGCGACGCAGCTGCGCGGCGAGGCCGGTGAGCGCCAGGTGGACGGGGCGACGGTCGGGCTCTCCATCAACCAGGGCCTGTTCGGCCACGGGAGCTGCGTGATCGTCACCCGCTGAGGGCGACCGCCGCTTCGAGGGCCGCTCGGCGTGACTCGTCGAGGGTCGCGGCCCCGACGCGCGCGGACGACGTCTACCGGCTCACGCCCTGCTCCGCGTAGCGCTCGATCGTGCTCGCCTTCGGGGGCCCGCTGTAGGTGATCTCGATCGTGGCCGGGTCGCGGCCGGCGTCGTGTGCCGCGGCGCGCATCTGCTCGCGCCGTTCGACGAAGTCCTCGCCACGCAGTCCGATCGGGAACCAACCGTCACCGAGGCGCCCGGCGCGTCGTGCGGCGGCGGGGCTGTGTCCGCCGACAAGGATCGGCACGCCCCCGTCCTGTACCGGCTTCGGATTCGACTTGGCACGCGCGAAGCTGGTGAAGCGCCCCGAGAAGGTTGCTTCCTGTTCGCGCCAGAGCGTGCGCATCACCTCGATCGCCTCGTCGGTGCGCGCGCCACGGTCGTCGAAAGCTCGCACCGACCGCGTCGGACTCCTCCTCGAGCCAGCCGACACCGATGCCGAGCGCGAGCCGGCCGCCGGAGAGCGCGTCGAGAGTCGCGCACTCCTTGGCGCAGATCACCGGGCTCCGTTGCGGGAGGATCAGGATCCCCGTGCCGAGGACCAGCGTGCTCGTGACCCCGGCGAGGAACCCCAGCAACGTGAGCGGGTCGGGGATGTCCTCGTCCTCGATCGAGATCCGACCCTCGGGGTTGTACGGGTAGCGAGACGCGTAGTCGGACGGGATCACGACGTGTTCGATCACCCAGATCGACTCGATCCCGAGGTCCTCGGCGGCACGCGCGTAGCCGCCGATCAGCTCGGGCGACGACAGGAACCGTCCCTGCGACGGGGGCATGACGCCGATGCGCACGGGCGGCACGGTAGCGGACGAGGGTCCGGCGCCCCGGGGAACCTGACGCGGTGTCAGATAGCCTGCGGCCGCTCACCCTGCACCCTCGTACCGGAAGCTGGACGTGACCGACAAGCGCTGCACCGAAGAAGAGGTCGTCGCCGAGCTGCGCGACGGCATGACGATCGGCATCGGGGGCTGGGGCTCGCGCCGCAAGCCGATGTCGATCGTGCGGGCGATCCTCCGCTCGGATCTCCGGGACCTCACGATCATCAGCTACGGCGGCCCCGACGTCGGGATGCTCTGCGCCGCGGGCAAGGCGAAGAAGGTGGTCTACGGGTTCGTGTCGCTCGACTCGATCCCGCTGGAGCCGCACTTCCGCGCCGCGCGCCAGAACGGGACGATCGAGGCGATGGAGCTCGACGAGGGGATGCTGCAGCTCGGGCTGCGCGCCGCCGCGTGGCGGGTGTCGTTCCTCCCGTGCCGCGCCGGTCTCGGCTCCGCGATCATGGAGGTCAACGAGGAGATGAAGACCGTCGTCTCGCCCTACGACGGTCAGGAGCTCGTGGCGATGCCCGCGCTGCCCCTCGACGTCGCACTGCTGCACGCCAACCGAGCCGACGAGCGGGGTGACGCGCAGTACCTCGGACCCGACTGGTACTTCGACGACCTCTTCGCCATGGCGGCCGAGCGGACCTTCGTCTCGTGCGAGCGGGTCGTCGCGCCCGACAGCTTCCTCGAGGAGGGGCCGCTCGAGTCGATCCGGGTGAGCCGCATCTTCACGGACGGCGTGGTGGAGGCCCCCCTCGGTGCGCATTTCACGCACTGCGTCCCCGACTACCAGCGCGACGAACAGCTCCAGAGGGAGTACGCGGCGACCGCGAAGGATCCCGACGCGTGGACGGCGTTCCGGGAGAAGTACATCGACGTCCCGGAGGCCGACTACCGCGCGCTCGCGGAGGCATCGCTCGAGGATGTGTCGGCATGAGCACCCCACGTTGGCCGACATCTGCGTCGTGGCGTGCGCGGAGGCGTGGCGCGGAGACGGGGAGATCCTCGCCAGCCCGATCGGGACGATCCCGACGATCGGCGCCCGGCTCGCGGCGATGACGTTCGAACCCGACCTCGTGTACTCCGACGGTGACGCGGTCCAGCTCGGTGCGCCGTTGCCCGCGGGGCAGGGCCCGATGTGCCGCGGGTTGCGGAGGCATGGCTGCCGTTCGGGAAGATGTTCGACATCGTGTGGTCCGGACGCGCGCCACGTGATGATGGGCGCGACCCAGGTCGACCGGTTCGGCAACCAGAACATCGCCTGCATCGGGCCCTGGGCGAAGCCCAAAGCGCAGCTCCTCGGCGTGCGCGGCGCGCCCGGCAACACGGTCAACAACCCGACGAGCTACTTCGTCCCGTCCCACGGCCCCCGGGTGTTCGTCGAGGCGGTCGACTGCGTCTCCGGGGTCGGGTACGACCGCGCTGCGGCGGCCGGTCCGGCGGCGTCGGAGTTCCACGAGATCCGCCGCGTGATCTCGAACCTCGGCGTCTTCGACTTCGAGACGCCCGACCACGCCATGCGCGTCCGCTCGGTGCACCCCGGTGTCACCGTCGAGCAGGTGGTGGATGCGACGGGCTTCGCGCTCGTGGTTCCCGACGACGTAGCCGGAGACGCCGCGCCGTCCGACGAGGACGACTGCGGCTCATCAACGAGGTGCTCGACCCGAACGGGCTCCGCGAGTCCGAGGTCTCCGCACCCTGATGTTGGTCCCGTCGCCGGTCGCCTGATGCACGCGTCGCTGCACACCGCGCTCTGCGACCTCTGCGACATCGAGAAGCCGATCGTCCAGACCGGCATGGGGTGGGTCGCCGGACCGCGCCTGGCCGCGGCGACGTCGAACGCCGGCGGGCTCGGCATCCTCGCGGCCGGGACCATGGACTACGACGAGCTCGTCGTCGCGGTGCGGGAGACGAAGGAGAAGACCGACCGGTCCTTCGGGGTGAACCTCCGCGCCGACGCCCCGGACGCCGCGCGAGCGTTGCGACCTGCTCATCAAGCGAGGGAGTGAAGGTCGCGTCGTTCGCGCTCGCGCCGAAGGAAGCGCTCATCAAGCGCCTGAAGGACGCCGGGGTGGTCGTGATCCCCTCGATCGGCGCGCGTCGTCACGCCGAGAAGGTCGCGGCCTGGGGCGTCGACGCCGTCCTCGTGCAGGGCGGGGAGGGCGGTGGTCACACCGGCGCGGTTCCCGACGACCCTGCTGCTCCCGCAGGTCGTGGACGCGGTCGACCTCCCGGTGATCGCGGCGGGAGGCTTCTTCGACGGGCGCGGCCTCGTCGCCGCGCTCGCGTACGGCGCGGCCGGCATCGCGATGGGCACGCGGTTCCTCCTCACGCAGGACTCCTCGGTCGGGGATGCCGTGAAGCAGGTGTACCTGGGCAAGACGGTCACCGACACGCTCGTCACCACGCAGGTCGACGGCGTGCCGCACCGTGTGCTGCGTACCGACTTCACCGAGAAGCTCGATCGGGGTTCGTCCGTGACGAGCCTGCCGCGCGCCGTGCGCAACGCGATGAGGTTCAAGCAGCTGTCCGGCATCTCGTGGTCCGACATGCTGCGCGAGGGTCGCGCGATGCGGAAGTCCCAGGACCTCTCGTGGAGCCAGGTCGTGATGGCGGCGAACACGCCGATGCTGCTGAAGGCGGCGATGGTCGACGGCCGCCCTGACCTCGGCGTGATGGCGAGCGGTCAGGTCGTCGGTGTGATCGAAGATCTGCCGAGCGTCGCGGAGCTGCTCGACCGGATCATCGCCGAGGCCGAGGCGACGCTGGGGCGGCTGGGCGCGTGAGCACGGTCGATGTGCACGGCGACGTCGCCGACGGCTTCGCCGGTGTGATCGAAGCGTTCGACCGGAACTTCGCCCTTCGCGGCGATGTCGGCGCCGCGTGCAGCGTGTACGTCGACGGGGAGCCGGTCGTCGACGTCTGGGGCGGCCTCGCTGACCCGGCCGCCGGGCGGGCCTGGGCGCAGGACACGATCGTCATCGTCTACTCGTGCACGAAGGGCGTGACCGCCATCGCCGCGAACCAGCTCATCGAGCGCGGGGTGCTCGACCCCGACGCGCCCGTCGCGCAGTACTGGCCCGAGTTCGCCGCGGCGGGCAAGGGCGCGATCCCGGTGCGGTGGGTACTGTCGCACCAGGCGGGGCTCGCCGCGATCGACGGCACCGTCACGCTCGACGACGTCGCCGCGTGGGACCCGATGATGGACGCGATCGCGGCGCAGGAGCCGAACTGGGAGCCCGGCACGAAGCACGGGTATCACGCGCGGACCTACGGGTGGATCGTCGGCGAGCTGATCCACCGGGTGACGGGCAGGATGCCGGGCACGTACATCGCCGAGGAGATCGTGGCGCCGCTGGGCCTCGACTTCTTCCTCGGGTTGCCGCCGTCGGAGGACGCGCGGGTCGCGCCGATCATCCCCGCGGTCTCGGACGACCCCGAGCTCGCAGCGCTCGTCGAGCAGGCGCTACGCGACCCGTCGACGCTGCTCGGGCGGGTGATGGGCGGGCCGTCGGACCTGTTCCGCTACGACGACATGTGGAACACACGACGGATGCGGGGCGCGCAGATGCCGTCGTCGAACGGGCACAGCGATGCCCGGTCACTCGCGCGGCATGTACGCGGCGTGCATCGGTCCGGTCGACGGGGTGCGGCTGCTGTCCTCGGACACCGTTGCCCGGGCGACCGAGGTGCAGGCGACCGGCACGGACTGCGTCATCGGGCAACCGCTCAGCTTCGGGCTCGGGTTCGCACTGCCACCCACCCTGGGGCCGACGACCGGGCCGGCGTCGTTCGGCCACTCGGGCGCAGGAGGATCCATCGCGTTCTGCGACCCCGATCGCGGGCTCGCGTTCGCGTACGTGATGAACCAGATGAGGTTCTCGATGTCGGAGATCGACGTGCGCGGTCAGCGCCTCATCGAGGCGACCTACGCCGCGCTCGACTCGCTTCCCTAGCGCGCTCGACCCGGGCCGGCGCGAGGCGCCCCCGCGGGCGCTCGAGGGCGGCCGCGACGACAGCGCTGGCGACGGCGATCACCAAAGCTCCGAGTGCGACGGTCACATCAGTGAGAACGCCGCCGGCCACGCCCGTGTTCCCGGCGTGCCAGCATGCCGCCATGACGCTCACGATCGACGATGCCCGGGCGGTGTTCGAACGCCGCCGTGCGGCCTGGCTGGCCGAGGATCTCGACGCCTACCTCGGCTGCTTCGCCGAGGACATCGTGCTCGAGACCCCGGGCCGCACGGTGCGCGGCCACGCCGAATACGAGCCGATGGCCAGGATGTCGTTCCGGTGGGCGAAGCCCGTCTCGTTCGTGTTCCACCACCTGGCCGTCGACGGCGACGTCGTCCTGGCCGACTGGACCATCGCGGTCGAGCGCCGGTCAGACGGCGGGCTCGTCGAGTGGCAGGGGATGAGCGCGTGTGAGCTACGGGACGGCACCATCACCTGGTGGCGCGAGTTCTACCGGGACCCCGCCGCACTCGCCCGGGCCGCCCGCGGCGACGCCTGAGGTCGGCCGAACCTCGAGAACGGCTCCGAGGGATCGACCGGGTAGCGTCGCCGCCCGTGGATCTCACGTTCACCCCCGAGGAGGAGCAGTTCCGGGCCGAGTGCCGGGAGTGGCTCGCGGCCAACGTCCCGCGCGGACTGCCGTCGGGTGACACGCGAGTGGGGTTCGACCTCCACCTCGAGTGGGAGCGCGCGCTGTTCGACGTGCGATGGGCCGTCGTCTCGTGGCCCGAGGAGTACGGCGGGCGCGGGGCGTCGCCGATGGAGTGGCTGATCTTCGAGGAGGAGTACTACGCCGCGGGTGGGCCGCAGCGCGTCACCCAGAACGGCATCTTCCTCCTTGCCCCGACGGTCTTCGCCTTCGGGACCCAGGAGCAGCAGGACCGCATCCTGCCGCGCATGGCCGGCGCCGAGGACCTGTGGTGCCAGGGCTGGTCCGAGCCGAACGCCGGGAGCGACCTCGCCGGCATCCAGAGCAGGGCCACCCGCGACGAGGCCGGCGGCGGCTGGCGGCTCTCCGGCCAGAAGACCTGGACGACCCGCGGCGCCTTCTGCACCCACCTGTTCGGTCTGTTCCGTTCCGATCCCGGGGCCGAGCGGCATCGCGGCCTCACCTACTTCCTGGTCCCCCTCGACGCACCGGGGATCACCGTGCGCGGGTTCGGACGCCTCGACGGCGACGAAGGCTTTGCCGAGGTGTTCTTCGACGACGTCTTCGTGCCCGACGATTCGGTGCTCGGTGAGATCGACCAGGGCTGGGGCGTCGCGATGGCGACGACGAGTGCGGAGCGCGGCCTCACCCTCCGGAGCCCGGGGCGGTTCATGGCGACCGCGCAGCGCCTCCTCGCACTCCACCGCGAGCGCGGCTCCGACGAGAGTCCCGGGGTGCGTGACGAGATCGTGCAGGCCTGGATCGACGCCGAGGCGTATCGCTGGCAGACGTTCCAGACCGTCACCCGCATGACGGACGGCGAGAACCTCGGCGTCGAGTCGAGCATGACCAAGGTCTTCTGGTCCGAGCTCGACGTCAGGCTGCACGAGACGGCGCTGGAGCTGCTCGGCACCGACGCCGAAGTCGACGAGACCGGGTGGATGAAGGGGTTCCAGTTCGCGCTGTCGGGCCCGATCTACGCGGGGACGAACGAGATCCAGCGCAACGTGATCGCCGAGCGCGTGCTCGGGCTCCCGAGGAAGTAGCGATGCGGTTCGCCTTCACCGAGGACCAGCTGGCGTTCCGCGACGCGGTCCGCGAGCTGCTGGCGAAGGAGTGCCCGTCCTCGGCGGTGCGCGAGGCGTGGGAGCCCGGCGCGGGCCGCGTGGGACGCGCGTGGGACACGCTCGCGGAGATGGGCGTCCTCGGCGTGCTCGCCGACGAGTCCGTCGGCGGGCTCGGCCTCGGCTTCGTCGATCTCGTGCTCCTGCTCGAGGAGACGGGCTACGCCGCGCTCCCCGAGCCGATCGTCGAACACGCCGCGGTGGCGATGCCGCTCGTGACGGACGCTGACGCGTTCCTCAGCGGGAGCGAGACGATCACGGCACCGTTCTTCCACGAACCGGTGGTGCCGTACTCGGACCGCGCCGACCGGCTCCTGCTCGTGCACGACGGCGACTGGTTCCTCGTGCCGGGCGCCGATGTACGCCTCGTTCCCGTCGAGTCGGTCGACGGTGCCCGTCGCCTCGCACGGGTCCAGTGGGATCCCGCCGGTCGTGTTCCAGTGGGCGAGGGCACCGCGGCCGCCGCCGCGTTCGACCGGGGCGCACTCGGGACCGCCGCGCAGCTCGTCGGGCTGACGCGGCGCATGCTCGACCTGACCGTCGAGTACGCGGGGGAGCGCCGGCAGTTCGGGGTGCCGATCGGGAGCTTCCAGGCGGTGAAGCATCACCTGGCCGACGCTCGCATCGCGCTCGAGTTCGCCCGCCCCCTCGTCTACCGGGCGGCCTGGTCCCTCGCGACGGGCGACCCGGACGCCGCGGTGCACGTCTCGATGGCCAAGGCCTCGACCTCGGATGCAGCGCTGCTCACCGCGAAGCAGGCGTTGCAGTGCCATGGCGCGATCGGGTACTCCTACGAGTACGACCTGCACCTCTTCATGAAGCGAGCCTGGACGCTCGCCGCGGCCTGGGGCGATGCTGCGTTGCACCGGGACCGCGTCGGACGCGCGATCCTGTGAACACCTGACAAGGAGATCACCCATGCCCGAGGCCTACATCGTTGATGCGATCCGCACCCCCGTCGGCAAGCGGGGTGGTGGTCTCGCCCAGGTGCACTCGGCCGACCTCGGCGCCCACGTGATCCGCCGGCTCGTGGAGCGGACCGGGATCGATCCGGCCGCGGTGGAGGACGTGTTCTTCGGCTGCGTCGACCAGATCGGGCCGCAGGCCGGCGACATCGCCCGCACGTGCTGGCTCACCGCCGGGTACCCGGAGGATGTGCCGGGCACGACGATCGACCGGCAGTGCGGGTCGTCGCAGCAGGCCGTCCACTTCGCGGCCCAGGCCGTCATGAGTGGCACCAACGACGTGATCCTCGCCGGCGGGGTGCAGAACATGAGCCAGATCCCGATCGCCGCGGCGATGACCGCGGCGGAGCAGTTCGGCTTCACCGACCCGTTCTCGGGCTCGAAGGGCTGGGCGGCGCGCTACGGCGACCAGGAGGTCTCGCAGTTCCGGGGCGCGGAGATGATCGCGGAGAAGTGGGATGTCTCGCGCGAGGACATGGAGCGGTTCGCGCTCGAGAGCCACGAGCGCGCGATCCGCGCGCAGGACGAGGGCCGGTTCGACCCGGAGATCGCCCCACTGGAGGGCGTGACCATGGACGAGGGTCCGCGGCGCGGCACATCGCTCGAGAAGATGGCGCAGCTCAAGACGCTCGAAGAGGGCGGGCGGCTCACCGCAGCAGTGGCATCGCAGATCTCCGACGGCGCGAGCGGGATGCTGGTGATGTCGGAGCAGGCGGTCAGGGACCACGGCGTCACGCCGCGAGCCCGGATCCACCATCTCTCCGTGCGCGGCGACAGCCCGATCTACATGCTCAGCGCACCGATCCCGGCGACGGCGTACGCGCTGGAGAAGACCGGCATGACGCTGGACGAGATCGACCTCGTCGAGATCAACGAGGCGTTCGCGTCGGTGGTGCTCGCGTGGCAGAAGGAGACCGGGGCCGACCTTGCCAAGGTCAACGTGAACGGTGGCGCCATCGCGCTCGGGCATCCGCTGGGTGCGACCGGGACGCGCCTGATGACCACGATGCTGAACGAGCTCGAGCGCACCGGCGGCCGCTACGGCCTGCAGACCATGTGCGAGGGCGGCGGTCAGGCCAACGTGACCATCATCGAGCGTCTCGGCTGAACGACCGGAACGCAAGCCCGAGTGGTGTGGGGTCAGTCGAGGGCGATGAACGCGAGCACGGCGGCGATCAGGATGACCGCGCCGATCAGCAGGCAGCCCCACTTGAGCCACCCGGGTGCGTTCCCCAGGCCCATCGTGTCCGCGATCGCGTTGCGCTCGAGCGCCTGCTCGTGCTCCGCCGACTCCCGGGACGTGCCCACCTTGGCGAGATGCTGCGGCTGATGGCCGCTCTTCCCGCCACCTTTGCGCCGCTTCTTCATTCCGCTCGAACCCATGGGCGGCGAACCTAGCCGGTCATGGTCCGGCGACGAGGCTCGCGTGGTCGTCGAGGATCGGGAGCACCGTGTCGGCGCCACCGGTCGGCACCCGCAGCACGATCTCGGTGACACCGATCGACGCGTAGTACTCGAGCTTGCCGGGGTCGGGGAGCGTGCCGAAGGGAACGATGCGCAGGTCGGCCGGGTCGCGGCCCACGGCCTCGCACGCCCGGTGCAGGTCGGGGAGCGCAGCGCGCACGCCGGCGCCGCCGATCGGGATCCAGCCATCGCCGTACGCCGCGATGTGGGCGAACATCTTCGGTCCGGCCGCGCCGCCGAGGAGCACGGGCGGCCCGCCCGGCTGCACAGGCTTGGGCCACGACCAGGACGGGTCGAGGTGCACGAGCTCGCCGTCGAACGCCGCGACGTCGTCGGTCCAGAGGGAGCGCATCATGAGCATGTGCTCGCGGACGAGGTCGCGACGGCGCTTGACGTCGACCCCGTGGTTCTCCATCTCCTCGTGGTTCCACCCGAACCCGATCCCGAGCTCGAACCGGCCCGCCGAGATCTGGTCGAGGGTGGCGATGGCCTTGGCGGTGACGATGGGCTCGCGCTGTGCGATGAGGCAGATGCCGGTACCGAGCCGGATCCGCTCGGTCACGGCCGCGGCGGCGCCGAGCGCGACGAGCGGATCCACCGTGCGGCGGTACTCCTCCGCGAGCTCGGCCGTTCCGGTCGGTGCCGGGGTGCGACGGCTGGTCGGGATGTGGGTGTGCTCGGGGATGTAGAGCGAGTGGAAGCCGCGCGCCTCGGCCTCACGTGCGAGGTCGGGGACCGACATCGAGGTGTCGGTCGAGAACATCGTGATCCCGTAGTGCACGCCGACACGGTAATCGGCCGGGTGCGGCGGGTACGCTCTGCGCCCCATGGGCCTCTGCGACGACCGCATCGTCATCATCACCGGTGCAGCACGCGGCCTCGGACGTGCGCACGCGCTCGCGTTCGCTGCCGCCGGCGCGAAGGTCGTCGTGAACGATCTCGGCGTCGCACTCGACGGCTCGGATCCGCGGAGCGATGCGGCCGAGGAGGTCGTCGAGGAGATCCGGGCGGGCGGGGGTGACGCGGTCGCGAACGCCGACGACATCGCCGACTTCGAAGGCGCCGGCCGGCTGGTGCAGACCGCGCTCGACGCGTTCGGTGGACTCGACGTCGTCGTGAACAACGCCGGGTTCGTGCGCGACCGCATGTTCGCCAACGCCGCGGAGGACGAGTGGGATGCGGTCGTGCGCGTCCACCTCAAGGGGCACTTCGCGACGAGCCGGCACGCAGCCGCGTACTGGCGCGACCGGTCGAAGGCGGGGGAGCCCGTCGCCGGACGCATCGTGAACACGAGCAGCGGCGCCGGGCTGCTCGGAAGCGTCGGACAGGCGGCGTACGCCGCGGCGAAGGCCGGCATCGCTGCGCTCACCCTCGTCCAGGCCGCGGAGCTCGGTCGGTACGGCGTGACTGCGAACGCGATCGCCCCGTCGGCGCGCACCCGCATGACCGAGGGCGTCTTCACCGAGATGATGGCAGCGCCGGAGTCCGGCTTCGACGCGATGGATCCGGCGAACGTTTCGCCGCTCGTCGTCTGGCTCGGGAGCTCCGAGTCGGGCGCCGTGACCGGGCGGGTGTTCGAGGTCGAGGGCGGGATCGTGAGCGTCGCCGACGGCTGGCACCACGGCCCGTCGCGCGACAAGGGCGCCCGCTGGGATGCGGCCGAGCTCGGGCCCGTGGTGCGCGAGCTGCTGGGCGAGGTGCGCGATCCCGACCCCGTCTACGGCGCCGAGTAGCGGACTCCCGGCACCCGTCCCGCGCCGATCAGGTCCCTCGGGATCTTCGGGTCCTCAGGCGGGGAGGGGTTCGAGCTCGAAGAGGACGGACAGGGCGATCGGGAAGACCTTCCGGACCCGGAGCCCCGCCCGCGCGAACAACGCGTCGAACTCGGCCCGCGTACGTTCCCGACCCGCACCGGTGTCGACGAGCATCTCGAGGTCGACGGCCTTCGTGAAGTGGTCGCCGTGGTGCTCGGGCACGATCGACTCGAGCACCAGGATCCGTCCATCCGGCGCCATCGCCTCCCGGCACCGGGTGAGCAGGCGCACGCACGACTGGTCATCCCAGTCGTGCACGATCGCCTGGAGCAGGTAGCGGTCACAGCCCGTGGGCACGGCCTCGAAGAAGCTCCCCCGATCACCTCCACCCGGTCCGACACACCGGCCGCGTCCAGCACGTCCGGCGCCTTGGCGACGACGGCCGGCAGGTCGAACAGCACGCCGCGGACCCCGGGGTTCGCGAGCAGGACCGCAGCGAGGAGCGAGCCGGTGCCGCCCCCGACGTCGCACACCCGGCCCGTGAAGTGGTACTTCCGCGCGATCACGTCCATCTGGAGCGACGAGGTGGACGCCATCGCCGCGTCGAACAGCGCGCCGGCCTCCGGATCGACCTCGGTCAGATACTCCCAGAACGGATGACCGAGCGCGACGTCGGCGGCGGCCTCACCCGTGCGCACGGAGTGTCCGAGGCGGTTCCATGACGCCACGTGCCAGTCGGCGCCGTAGAAGCGCATCCAGGCACGCATCGAGCCGGGATGGTCGTCACGCAGCAGCTCCGACGCCCTGTTGTTGCGAAATCGACCGTCGCGTGTGGTGCGGAACACCCCCCGCCCCACCAGGTACCGCAGCAGTCGGGCCAGCGCGTCCGGATCCGACGACGTCTCGTCCGCGAGATCCGCCGCCGCGCGCGGCCCGTCGTCGAGCGCGTCCGCGATGCCGAGCTCGGCCGCGACGGCGACGGCCTTCGTGTCGACGATGCCCATCGATCGCTCGAGCAGTGGCACCTCGGGCGGCACCATCGCGCGGTGCAGTCTCGCGACCCCGTTGCGCATCGCGAGCAGGGGGCGGATCACCCACGCAGGAGGGACCCGCGCCGCCATTCGGGGGCTCCTACTTGAGGCGCTCGACGATCATCGCCATGCCCTGCCCGCCGCCGACGCACATCGTCTCGAGGCCGTACCGCGCGTCGCGGTCCTCGAGCCCGTTGAGGAGCGTCGTCATGATGCGCGCTCCGGTCATGCCGAACGGGTGGCCGAGCGCGATCGCCCCGCCGTTCACGTTCAGCTTCTCCCACGGGATCTCGAGCTCCTGGGCGGAGGGGATCACCTGGGCGGCGAACGCCTCGTTGATCTCGACGAGGTCGATGTCGTCCATCGCCAGTCCGGCCCGCCCGAGCGCCTGCCGGCTCGCGCCCACGGGACCGAGCCCCATGATCTCGGGGTCGAGCGCGGAGACGCCCGACGCGATCACCCGAGCGAGCGGGGTGATCCCGAGCTCGTTCGCCTTCGTGTCGCTCATCACGACGACGGCTGCGGCACCGTCGTTCAGCGGACACGCGTTGCCGGCGGTCACCGTCCCGTCAGGACGGAACACCGGCTTGAGCTGCGAGAGCTTCTCGGCCGTGGTGTCGGGGCGGGGGCCGTCGTCCTTGGTCACCGCGTCGCCTGCCGGCGTGGTCACGGGCGTGATCTCACGCTCGAAGAAGCCGT
Organism: uncultured Acidimicrobiia bacterium; assembly: GCA_963809885.1. Classification (GTDB taxonomy): domain Bacteria; phylum Actinomycetota; class Acidimicrobiia; order IMCC26256; family PALSA-555; genus JALHSW01. The sequence continues at coordinate 155,520 of CAWELA010000004.1, forward strand.
TCGACTGGGCCTCGACCGCTCGCTGCTGTGACAACGCCGCGAACTCGTCTTGCTGCCTCGCGCGTCACCTGCTTGTACTCGGCGACGTTCTCGGCGGTCTCACCCATCGCGATGTAGATGTCGGGCAGGCCGTCGAACGGCGCCCACGTGCCCTGGCCACCCTCGTGCCGGACGACGGTGCGCGCCTCGGCGTCGGAGAAGCTTGTCGTTGTGCGTGCCGGGCAGATCCGTCGGACATGCCCTTCGAGAAGCGGCTGACGGTCTCGCACCCGCCGGCGACGAACACGTCGCCCTCACCGGCCTTGATCGCGTGCGCGGCCATCCGGATGCTCTGGAGCGACGACGAGCAGTAGCGGTTGAGCGTCACGCCGGGGGACTGCGGGATCCCGGCGAGGATCGCGACGACGCGGGCGAGGTTGTAGCCCGGCCTCACCGGCCGGCTGGGCGTTGCCCCAGATGACGTCCTCGACCAGCCCGCGGTCGAGGCTCGGGACCTTGTCGAGCACAGCCTGCACGATCGTGGCGGACAGGTCGTCGGGTCGACAGTCGACGAGGGAGCCCTTGTTGGCCCGACCGATCGGCGTGCGGGCGGTGGCGACGATGACGGCTTCGGGCACGACTGACTCCTGGGTTGCACGAGCGGGCCCCCCATTTCTAGCCGCGTTCGGAGCCCCTGCTCCCAGCCGCCGCGGAATTCTTCGACCGCGCGGCCACGAGCGACCTCGACCTTGATGGCGGAGCGGAGCATCACCCAGACGGTGAGGGTGATGAAGAGGCCGACGACGGCGCCGAGCTGCTCCTCGGCGAAGACGAAGATCTGGGTGACGAAGATGTCGACGAGCAGGCCCCGGTCGAACCAGCGGTAGGCGTGGAGCCGCGAGCGTCGGAGCCGGGTCACGCCGATGACGATGAGCGTGCCCGAGGCCGTCGACGAGACAACGGTCGCCCATTCGGGGAACGAGGTGATGCCGGACCCGTCGAGTGCGAGCGAGACGACGGTGAGGAGGGCGATCACGGCATAGAGCACGAAGATCGTGTCGATCACGATCGGGAACCAGTGACGCTCGGTCCAGGAGAGGTAGTGCTCGCGCACGACGTTTCCGAACCGGGCGAAGCGACCGGGACGGGTGGGTGGCAGCGTGGCGACGTCCGACAGCAGGGAGCGGATCCTCTCGGCGAGCGCGCCGGTGGGTTCGGTCGTGTCGAAGATCTCGAGTGCGTCCTGGCGCGACGGTTCGCTGAGCTGCCCGAGCGACGCGGACTTGAGCGCCTCCAGCGCGTTGAGCATCCCCTCGTCGGGACCGAAGGACCGCCGACCGAGCGAGCGGAACACGAGGTACATGCCCACGAAGATCATGTAGATGAGCGCGATGGTCGGCTGCCAGAAGTAGTTGACGTCGCGGGTGACGAACTTGCCGAGCTCGTCCACGAACCAGCCGAAGCCCATGCCACCGAGCACCGCGACGGACGTGCGCGTCGACGGCCCGAGGTACGAGATCGACCACACGATCGCGATCGCCATCATCGTGGCACCCCAGATCGCGTGCGAGATGTGCAGGGTTCCGTCCCCGAGCTGCGGATACCCGGTGATGATCAGGAACAGCCGGTTGCCCAGCACCGAGCAGATCGCGAGGACGAGGAAGACGTCGAGGTGGTGCCCGAGGTTCGCGGACTTGACCGCGAACCTCGGCCACAGCCGACCGCGGCGCTCGGATGCGTCGGGCACCGACTACGCCGCGGGGGCCGGGGCGATCTCGTCGCCCGGTGCGAGCACCTGCCCGATCGGGATCGCCGCGACGCCCGGCGCGATCGACGTGTGCGTGACGCCCATGAACGCGCTCATGGGTCCCCCCTCTCGAGTGCCGGTGTGTGCCGGTGGTGCCCGCCGACGCACAGTGTCCCCGATCGTGCGTGCCGAGTGAGGGACCCGCGCCCGCGCCCCGTCGCACCGGGCCCTAGAGTTCGATGATTCGCACCCGCCGGTCGCCGTTGACCGTTCCCGGTGCGCAGGGGGGGTCACGTGTCGAGAGACGTTCGCTCGCGATGGACGGCGGTCCTGATGGTCGGCGCGCTGGGCGCCGGCTCACTGGTGGCGATCGCAGCACCGGCGAGTGCCGGGAGGGCGAGTGCGGCGGCCGGCGGACCCGCAGCGCGGCGGGACGGTCGAGTTCGGGCTCGAGGCCGAGACGACCGGGTTCTGCCCGCCGGACTCGACCTTCGCGGCGTCGGGACTCCAGGTCGTCGCTGCGGTCTACGACACGCTGACGGTCATCAACTCCAAGGGGGAGTACGTCCCGTACCTGGCCAAGGCGGTCGAACCCAACGCCGACTTCACGCAGTGGACGATCACACTGCGGCCGGGCATCACGTTCCACGACGGCACACCGCTCGACGCTCAGGTGGTCAAGCTCAATCTCGACACCTATCGCGGCCAGAACCCCGCCATCAGCCCGCGCCTCAACGTGTTCGTCTTCGAGAACATCGCGACCGTCGAGGTCAGCGGACCGCTCTCGGTGGTCGTCACGACCAAGGTGCCCTGGGTCGCGTTCCCCGCGTACCTGTCGGGGCGCTACCCGATGGTCGCGCCCGCGCAGCTCGTCGACCGTGAGGTGTGCGCCACCGACATGATCGGTACCGGCCCGTTCGAGCTCGTGGAGTGGCGCCAGAACGAGTCACTCACGGTGCGGCGGAACCCGAACTACTGGCAGCAAGGACTGCCCTACCTCGACGGGATCACGTTCCGGCCGCTGCCGGACAGCCAGGCCCGGCTCAACGGGCTGCAGAGTGGCGAGCTCGACCTGGCCACGACGTCGAACTCGGGCGCGATCGCCGACCTGAAGGATCGGGCAGCGTCGGGTGAGATCAAGCTGGTCGTCTCCGACAAAGGTGCGGAGACCGCGTACGCGATGCTCAATGTGTCGAAGGCACCTTTCGACGACCCGATCGCGCGACGGGCGGTGGCGTTTGCCGGCGATGCGCGTCAGACGAACGAGATCCGGAACCGGGGGCTCAACACCATCGCCACCGGACCGTTCCCGCCCGACAGCGCGGCGTACGTCAAGAACAACACCCGCATCCACAACGTGAAGCGGGCCAAGAAGCTCAACGCCGAGTACGAGCAGGCGCACGGCCAGCCCATCTCGTTCGAGTACCTCACCCAGCCCGAACCCGAGACCGTCGCGATCGCCCAGCTCTTCAAGGAGCAGGAGGCGCAGGCCGGGATCGACGTGAAGATCCGGACCGTGGACCAGTCCACGCTCATCAACGAGGCGATCGCCGGGACCTTCCAGGCGGCCGGCTTCCGCAACCACCCGGGCGGCGACCCCGACACCAACTACAACTGGTGGCACAGCGGTTCACCGGTGAACTTCGGGCGCATCAACGACCCGGAGGTCGACCGGCTCCTCGACGACGGGCGCTCCGAGCCCGACCCGGCCAAGCGCGTCGCGATCTACCGCGACCTGAACAAGCACTTCAGCAAGGAGCTCTACAACCTCTGGAGCTGGTACACGCTGTGGGCAGTGGGATACCAGAACGACGTGAAGGGCGTGGCCGGGCCGGCGCTGCCCGACGGCGGCGGACGACAGTTCCCGTTGTTCGCTGGCGTGATCCCGGTGCTGGGGCTCTCGACGTCGGGTTAGCCCGGCCCCGATCGATCAGGCGGGGACCGAGGCGACGAGCTCCTCGCTGACCGTCCAGAGCCGGGCCGCGATCGCGTCGTCCTGCGCGAGCTTCGTCGGTGTCGACGGCGCGCACTTGTAGTAGTAGCCGCCAGTCGCACCCTCGACGTCGGTGGTCGAGGACAACCAGATCGACGTGCGGGCACCTTTCTCGGGGCTGATGGCGGCCGGCCGGGCGATGAGCATCGCGAGATCGCCGAGGCGGCCGGCGTCGCCGTCGCGGCCGAAGCGACTCGCGACGAACCCCGGGTGCAGCGCGTTGGCGGTGATTTCGGACGGGTCGAGCCGGCGCGCGAGCTCGCGGGTGAAGTAGATGTTCGCCAGCTTCGTCGTGCCGTACACGCGGAACGGCTTGTACGAGCGCTCCGACTGCAGGTCGTCGAAGTCGAGCCCCTTGCCGACGTGCTTGTGCGCGTGCGAGGAGACCACGACGATCCGCGCCGGTGCGCTGGCCCGCAGGCGCTCGAGGAGCAACGACGTGAGCAGGAAGTGCCCGAGGTGGTTCACCCCGAACATCATCTCGAAGCCATCGTCGGTCACGGCTGGGTGCTGCTGCACGAGGCCGGCGTTGTTCACGAGCACATCGAGGCGGTCGTACGCAGCGAGGAACTGCTCGCTGAAGCTGCGGATGGACGCGAAGCTCGCGAGGTCGAGCGGGAGCACGTCGACGGCATCGGAGCCGGAACGAGCCCGGATGTCGGTGAGGGCGTCGGCGCCGCGCGTGGCGTCGCGCGACGTGAACACGACATGGGCACCGGCACGGGCGAGGCCGACCGCGGTCTCTTTGCCGACGCCCGCGTTGCCCCCGGTGATCAGCACGGTTTTGCCCCGCATGGACACGTCGGGTGCGGTGTTCGAAGGTGCCATGCGCGCAGGCTAGCCCCGGCCCTCCTCCGACTCGCTGGCTACGGTGGATCCATGGACGAGCTGGCAGGTCGGGTCGCGGTCGTGACGGGTGGCGCGAGCGGGATCGGGCGCGCACTCGCCGTGCGGTTCCTGCGCGAGGGCATGCGCGTGGTGCTCGCCGACGTCGAGGAGGGCGCACTCCGCGTGACCGCCGAGGAGCTCGCGGCGTCGGGTGAGGTGCTCGCGGTGCTCACGGACGTCACGGACCCGGCCGCGGTGGAACGCCTGCGCGACGCGACCGTCGAGCGGTTCGGGGTCCCGTTCGTGGTGTGCAACAACGCCGGGGTCGGCGGCCTCGGGGACATGGTGTGGGACGGACCGCTGGCCACCTGGGAGTGGGTGCTCGGCGTCAACGTGTTCGGCGTGCTGCACGGGCTGCGAGCCTTCGTGCCGCTGCTGGTCGAGGCCGACGCAGGGCACGTCGTGAACACCGCGTCGCTGGCCGGCCTGCTGGGTGCACCGGGCATGGGTCCGTACTGCACTTCGAAGCATGCTGTGCTCGGCATGTCCGAGTCGCTCCAGCACGAGCTCACCCTGCGGGGTTCCCGGGTGCGCGTGCACGTGCTCGCCCCGGGGTTCCTGAAGACCGCGATCCACGAGTCGGAGCGCAACTGGCCGGTGCACCTCGATCCGCCGCCCGAGCGTGACGAGGACGTGTCGCGGGGCGTGCAGGGCATCATCACCGCACTGGTCGAGGGCGGCCTGCCACCCGAGCTGCTCGCCGACGCGCTCCTCGACGCGATGGACGACGGCCGGTTCTTCGTCACGACGCACCCCGAGCGCGCGGCGGAGTTCGTGGAGCGGCGGGGGGCGACCGTCGCCGGTGGCGATCCCGAGATGACCGACTTCAGCTGATTCCCGGCGGGCGATGTCGACGGCACGCTGCTCGGGCTCTTCCTGCTGTGGTCCCCGCGAGGTCGCTGCCGCAACGTCTCGACACCGAAGAGGCCACGGCCAACCTCAACGTGGGCCCGGTCGACCCCGAGGAGAACGCTTGAACGCTCAGGGGGTGATCGTGATGGCGCGCTCGGGGCAGTTCGCCTCACCGGCACGCGCTTGCTCCTCGAGCTCGGCCGGCACGTCGGTCACGAGGAGCTCGCAGTGACCGCGGTCGTCGGGGGCGTAGACGTCGGGCGCGAGCGCGTAGCAGCGCCCGTGACCGACACAGGCGTCCGAGTCGACGGCGATCTTCACGTGGTGGCTCCGGTCGTGGTTCGGGGGCTGAAGACGAGCGGCAGGTGCTCGACGGTGCGCAGGCCGTCGGCGTACACGAGGTTCGTGTCGGGCGGCAACGCGTAGTCGGGGAGCCGACGGTGCAGCTCCTCGAGCGCGACTCGCAGCTCGAGGCGGGCGAGGTGCGAGCCGAGGCACCGGTGGATGCCGCCCCCGAACGCGAGGTGGCGGTTGCCCTCGCGGCGGAAGTCGACCGACTCGGGGTCGTCGAACTCGGCTTCGTCGGTGTTCGCGGACCCGATCAGGACCGTCACCGTGGTGCCCGCCGGGAGCTGCTCGCCGGCGATCTCGGCGTCGGTGGCGAGGACCCTGCGGACGCCCGGGACCGGGGTCTCCCAGCGCAGCAGCTCCTCGACCGCGGCGGGGATCAGCGACGGGTCGGTGACGAGCTCCGCGCGGTGCTCGGGGTGCTGGGCCAGGTACGCCACGCTGCACGTCAGCGTCGCGGTGACGGTGTCGAGTCCCGCGATGAGGAACAGGAAGCAGATGTCGAGGATGTCCTCGTCGGTGAGCCGGTGGCCGTCGACCTCGGCGCCCAGCAGCCGCGTGATGAGGTCATCACGTGGCTCGACCCGACGCGCGTCGATGACCGGCCCGAAGTAGTCGTAGATCTCCTGGGACGCGGCCTTGCGGACCCGGTCGGCTTCGCGCCCGACCATGCCCGGCGGGCGGATGATGGCGTCCTTGATCCGCAGGAAGCGCGGGAGGTCCTGCTGGGGGAGACCGAGCAGGGCGAGGAACACGGTGCAGGGCAGCGGCACCGCGAACGCGTTGTTGAACTCGACCTCGCCGTCGGCGATGAACCCGTCGACCAGCTCGTTCGTGAGCCGCCGCACCTCGTTCTCGAGCTGCGCGACCTCGCGGGCGCGAACAGCGGATCGAGCAGCTTCCGGTACTTGAGGTGGTCGGGCGGGTCGATCTGGAGCGGGATCAGCGGCCGCACGTTCCCGAGCGCGACCGCGTCCATGTCGGACGAGAACGTCTCCGCGGTGCGGAGCGCCTCGATCACCGTGTCGTGTCGGGTCAGCAACACGGAGTCGTCGGTGTGGATGACCGGCCCGTGCTCGCGCATCATCTTGTAGACGGGCTGCGGGCAGGCCGACATGTCGTCGACGAAGAGCCCGTCGCCGAGGCTCGGCGTGCCTTCGGGCGGGTGATCGGGGGCGCGGCATCAGCCATGGTCGGCCTCCAGGAACAGACCTGACGAAGACGTCAGGTTAGCGTCGGTTCGCCCATCGCGGTCTGCGGTGACCGGGTCAGGCGATGAGCGGACGCAGTCGCGTCGCGAGCAGCTCGAGGTGCCGGTCGACGAGGTCGTCGGGCATGCCCGCGATGCTCGCCCAGCAGTAGACCTCCTCGAGTGGCACGCCGTCGGCCAGCACGGCGAGCCGCGCCGCGGCGTCCTCGGGGGTGAGCACCTCGAAGCGTGGCGGACGGTCGCCGCTCCCGGTCCTCCAGCGGTCGGGGTCGATCGGGCGGGGCGCGTCGCGCCCGGTGCCCTCCGCGCCGTACTCGTTGTAGGTGTCCCACTGGTAGGCGAGGTGCTCGCGGACGCGGGGCCACGCGGCCTCCGGGTCGTCGGCGAGCACGAAGCTCACGACCCCCGCCATGCGCGCCGACGCAGGATCGTGGCCGCTCTCGACCAGTCCGGCGCGGTAGGGCTCGAGGAGCGCACGGTCGACGGCGAGGAGCCCCTCGCCGAGCAGACCGGCCCGGCGCGCGCCCTGCGGTCCCTGGTAGCCCATCCAGATCGGGAGCGGGTCCTGGACCGGCGGGGGCGTGACCGCTCCCTCCCGCCAGAGGCGCCGCACCTCGCGCGCGCACTCGTCGGTGAGGGTGTACCGACGGGCGATGTCGGCACCGTACGCGGCGTACTCCGGGACGCGGTACCCGGCACCGAGGCCGAGCTCGAGGCGACCGCCGCTGAGCAGGTCGACCACCGCGGCTTCCTCGGCCACCTGCGCCGGGGGACGCAGCGCCCCGAGGTACACCGCAGTCCCGAGACGGATGCGGTCGGTGACCGCGGCCACGGCGGCGAGGAACGTGAGGGGCTGGGGGAGGTACCCGTCCTCGAAGAAATGGTGCTCGGAGCACCAGACCGAGTCGAGCCCCAGGCGCTCGACCTCGACGCAGCGCTCGAGGGTCCTGGCGTAGTGCTCGGTCCAGGGGCGCTGCCACTGGGGAGGGTTCCGCAGGTCGAGGTAGCAGCCGAGGCGCATCCGCGGAACCGTACTCCCGGCCGAAATCCGGGCGAGCGCCCGCCGTTGCAGTGGATGTGACGTCGGTCGACCCGATCGTTCCACCCCCAGATCACGTGTTCGGGGCCGGTGGTGCTGTCTGCCCCGCCCCAGCCTACGGACGGCTGTCCGCCGGCCCCGTCGCGTGAGTCCTGGGGGTCTCGAGTCGGCGTACCACGGCGGGGATCGCAATCGGCGAGACTGAGGGGCGATGGGGCGAGCCGAAGCGTTGCACCAGCACTCCGAAGATCCCGAGTCGTCCGACGACCGCGAGCTCGTCGCGCGGGCACGGCGGGACCCGGGCGCGTTCGGCGCGCTCTACCGCCGCTACGTCGAGCGCATCTACTCCTTCGCGCACCGGCGGACCTGGAACCGTGAAGCCGCCGAGGACGTCACGGCCGCGACGTTCGAGCGCGCCTATCGCCACCTCGACCGGTTCGACCCGGCGGGCGCGGGATTCGGACCGTGGCTCTTCCGGATCGCCGCCAACGAGCTGGTCGACCACTATCGCCGGGAAGGCCGCTCCAAGACCGGGCGGGGACAGCGCGCGCTGCGCGCCCTTGCCGACGAGGCGACGATCGACGACCACGACTCCCTCGAGCGCGAGGAAGAGGTCGACCGGATGCTCGAGGCGCTCACCACCTTGCGTCCGCGCTACCAGCAGGTCCTCACCCTCCGCTACCTCGGTGGCCTCAGCCCCGACGACGCGGCCACGGCCATGGGCTGCTCCAAGCCCGTGCTCGCCGTGACGCTCCACCGAGCGCTCAGCGCCCTGAAGCGATCGTACGAGCGCGGCGGGGGAACCCGATGAGGCCGCGCGCCCCGAAGGCCACGCGCCGCAAGATGCGCGCGCTGCTCCTCGAGGCCGCCACCCGTCCCGTCGCCGAGCCGCGCTCCTCCTTCCTCGGTGCGCTCGACGCGCACCTCGCCGCACAGGTGCCGCCCGGCCGGCTGGTCGCGTTGCCGCGCCGCGCGCGGCGGACGCGCGTCCCGGCGGTCCTGACCGGCGTCGCTGCGGCCGCGGCCGCTGCGGTGCTGGTCGGCGCGCTCACCGGGGTGTACGGCCGGGGGGTCGAGGACCGAGCGCTCGCGCTCGCGGTCGCCGTCGACACGACCGTCCAGCTCCCCGACGGGAGCCTCGTCACCGGTGCCCGCGGGCTCGACCTGCCCGACGGCGCGGTCGTCCGCACTGGGCCGAACGGCCGTTGCTCGGCCGGGAACGTCGATCTCGGTCCGGGCATCGAGGCACTCGTGGACTCGGGACGGCTCCGCCTCCGGTCGGCGCCGTTCGACGCGGCGGCGCCCGATCCGATGCCCGGCGGTGCGACGGAGACCCCTCCGTTCGGTGTCCCCGTCACGGTCCCACTCGTCGTCCCGGACCCCAGTGCGACCTCGTCGACGACGCACCCGCTCCCGAGCGGGCGCCTCAGCCCGGAGCCCGGCCGCGATCCCGTCGACTCGAGCCCGGGTCGCTGAGGGCCGTCCCCCCGAGCGTCCGAAGATCCCACTCAACCTCCCCATGCGATCGGTCGATCACCGGTGACGATGCACAGCTCCCGCCACCGGCAACACCACCGCCTCGTCCTGTCGTGCGCGCTCGCCGCGCTCGTGGTGGTGGGCGCCGCCTGCGTCCCGCCCGCCCCGCCCCCGCCGCCCGCCGGTCGCGTGCCGGTCATGGGCGCATCAGCGCTGACCCCGCTCCAGCTCTGGTCGTGGTTCGCCGGCCGATCGCCGCAACCGTCGGGACCCTACGCGGCATCGGTGGATGCCGCGACCCTGGCCCACCTCTACGTGACCGAGGGCAACGCCGAGGGTGTCGCCGGCGACGTCGCGTTCATCCAGGGCATCGTCGAGACGGGCTGGTACCGCTTCACCGGGTCCGTGCCCGCGTGGAAGAACAACTTCGCCGGGATCGGTGCCACCGACACCAACCCGGCGCCTGCGTCGTTCCCCGACGCGCGCACGGGCGTGCGCGCGCAGATCCAGCACCTGCGCGCGTACGGAGACGCGACCGCGGGCGGGTGCACGGTCCCGCCGCTGCACAACCCGTGCGTCGACCCGCGGTTCAACCTCGTGGTGCCGAAGGGCAAGGCACCGACCTGGAACGTGATGGGCAACGGGAACTGGGCGTCGTCGACGACCTACGCGTCGACGATCCTGCGCCTCTACAACGAGGCGCGCTCGTTCAACGGCCTGCCGCCCGCCTGAGCCCGCGCCGCTTGTGTCCTGGTGACCGGCGCTCGGCTTGCTCGACGCGCAGCTCGACCCGCACCGGGCGGTGGTCGGAACCGACGTTCGGCAGCACGCGTCCGTCCAAGACTTCCACGTCGCCAGGTCGGTAGAGGACGTGGTCAATCTGACTGTGCGGGCGGTGCGCGGGCCAGGTGCGTCCGGTCACGCCGCGCTTCCATCCGCGCATGCACGCGACGACGCCGGGGCCCCAGAAGTTGTGATCGCCGACGACGACGGCGGGGGTGCCCGGCGGCGGTACGAGCCGCGCCATCCTCCGCATCTGCTGCGCGGGACCGAACGGGAGACGAGACGTGAGGTGGACCGCGATGACGCGAAGCGTCGCAGCGTCGAGGTCGAGCTCGACGTCGAGCACCGTCCGCAGCGGCACCGGGTCGAGCAGCGTCGGCCCAACTGCGAGGGTGCCCACCCGACGCATGGGAACGCGGCTCAGCACGCTGATCCCCGACTCGGCGGTACCACCCACCTGGAGCTTTGGCCAGCCGGGGTCGCTGCTCGTCGGACCCGTCGCCTCGTACAGCAGGTCGTACCCCAGCGCCGCCGCCGCGTCGTCGACCGCGCCCCGTACCCGGTCGGGACGGAGCGACTCCTGGATGACCACGACATCGGCTTCGAGCGACGCGATCGCCGCGGTCACGTCGTAGCGCGGACGCGGCGGGCGGCGGACCGGGAGCACCCCGAAGTGGGTGTTGTACGACGCGAGCGAGATCGTGGTCATGGGGAACGCGGACGCTAGCGCCCGACCGCCCCGCGGCGGTGCGCCCGGCGGTCAGTCGCTCGCAGGGAGGCGCACGACGAAGCGGGCGCCGCCGATCGGGGCGTCGTCGACCTCGACCGTCCCGCCGTGCCGCTCGACGATGGCGCGCACCATGGCCAGGCCGAGCCCGACGCCGCCGGCGTCGCGGCTGCGACCCTCGTCGAGGCGCGTGAAGCGCTCGAACACGTGGTCCCGGTGCTCGGGCGGGACCCCCGGCCCGTCGTCGTCGACGACGAGCACGACCTTGTCACCGTCCCGGGTGAGCGCGACCGCGACGTGCGCGGCGGCGTGCCGGCACGCGTTGTCGAGCAGGTTGGCCACCACACGGGAGAACTGGGCCGTCGTCCCGTACACCCGGCCGGCGAGGACGTGCGAGGTGTCGACCGGGACCCGACGGGTGCGAGCGCTCTCCTCGAGCACGACGTCGTCGAGGTCGATCACGACGGGGGTGGGCTCGGCGCCCTCCTCGGTGCGCGCGAGCTCGAGCAGCTCGCTCACCGCCTGCTCCAGGCGTTCGTCCTCCGCGAGCACTGTGTGCGCGACCGCGGGCCAGTCGGCCGAGTCTCCCCGGCGCAGCGCCACCTCGAGCTGTGCTCGGATCGACCGCGACGGGGCTGCGCAGCTCGTGCGACGCGTCGGACACGAAGCGTCGCTGGCGCAGCGACGTCTCCTCCAGCCGGTCGAGCATGGAGTTCATGGTGCGTGCGAGTCGGCCGACCTCGTCGTCCGTGCTCGGCTCGGGGACCCGGCGGTGGATCGTCGACCCGGTGATCGCCGCGGCCTCGGCGCGGATGGCCTCGACCGGCCTGAGTGCACGGCCCGTGAGCCACCACGTGAGCCCCGCGAGGAGTGCGATGAGCACGGGGACGCCGAACACGAGCACCCTCGTCATGCTGTCGACGGTGCTGTCGACCTCCTGCAGCGAGTTCTCCGCGACGAGCGTGATCGTGCCCTGCGCGGTCTCGACCTGCCGCTGGGCGCGTACCTGCGGGTTGTCGGCCGGGTCCCGCTGCGGTCGTCCGTTCGCGCCGGGGAGCGCGACCTGACGGCCGCCGGGCCCGCTCGCCCGCAGCTGCGGTGACCCGCCGGGCCCGCCGTTGGGAACCTGCACGTCCTGGGGATCGACGCCCCGCTCGAGCTGGCGCGCCACGGCCTCGAGCTGCTGCTGGTTCGTCTGCTCGATCTCGTTCGTGAGGTTGTCGTGCACCGACCGAACGAGTCCGAACGACGCGAGCACGAGGGCCACCGCGAACAGCCCGGCTGCCGCGAGCGTGACGCGCACCCGGACCGTGCGGAGCCGGCTCACGTCACGACGCGTCCGTGCAGAGCCGGTAGCCCGCGCCGCGGACGGTGCGGATCAGCTGGGTGCCGAACGGTTGATCGAGCTTCTTGCGGAGGTACCCGACATAGACCTCGATCACGTTGGGATCGCCCGCGAAGTCGATCCCCCACACGTGGTCGAGGATCTCGCTCTTGGACGCGACGCTGCCGTCGCGACGCATGAGGTACTCGAGCAGCGAGAACTCGCGCGCGGTGAGCGTGACCTCGGCGTCGCCGTGGCTCGCCTTGCGCGTCGCGGGATCCAGACGCAGCGGGCCGTACTCGAGGATCGCCGGTCTGGGCGGCGCGCCCCGGCGGAAGAGCGCTCGGAGCCGCGCGAGCAGCACGACGAACGAGAACGGCTTCGAGAGGAAGTCGTCGGCGCCTGTGTCGAGCGCCTCTGCCTCGTCCCACTCGCCGTCCTTGGCGGTGAGCATGAGGATCGGCGTCCAGATCTCCTCCTCGCGGAGCGTCGTGCACACCTTGTACCCGTTCATCCCCGGCAGGAGGATGTCGAGCACGATCGCGTCGTAGGACCCCTCGCGTGCCCGCCAGAGGCCGTCGAGACCGTCGTGGACGGCGTCGACATCGAAGCCCTCGGCGACGAGCCCGTCGCGGATCGCCTCCGCGAGGGCCACCTCGTCCTCGACCAGCAGGATGCGCATACGTGTCGATTGTGCCCGGCGCGTGGCGGTGTCGTGCGGTCGTTCCTGAGAGCGGGCTCAGGAAGCGAGCGGCCCGATGAGCTCCCAGAGGTTGCCGGCCGGATCGTTCGCGAACACGTGGCGGTCACCGTCGAAGGCGATGGTGTTGCACGGGTGCCCGGCGGCCTCGAGCCGGGCGACCGTCGGGTCGAGCTCGTCGTCGAGCCGGATCGCCGTGTGCGCGCGCGACGAGGGCGCGTGGTCCTCGTCGACGGTGAGGTGCACCTGCGTGCCGTCGTCGCCCTCGAACCAGTGCACCCGGGCCATCGCTGCGATCTCGGGACCCGCCTCGATGCGGTGGTAGCCGAGCATCTCCAGCCAGGCCCGCTCGGCGTCGGGGCCGGGGCGTTCGACGCCGGTCTCGTCGCGCACGGTCGGGGGGACGCAGAGATTGACGTGGTGGAGCGTGGGCATGGGATCAGCGTACGACGGGGCGCCGGCGCTGTCCGGCCCGCAACGGCGCTCTCAAGGGCTCAGCACGCAGAACTCGTTGCCATCGGGATCGGCCAGGACCACCCAGCCGACGTCGCCCTGGCCGATGTCGATCCGAGTCGCCCCGAGCGCCACGAGCCGGTCGAGCTCCGCTCGCTGACCGACGTGGACTGGCGGAGCGATGTCGAGGTGGAGCCGGTTCTTCCCGAGCTTGGGGGCGACCGGCGGGCCACCCCAGGTGATGAGTGGACCGTTGCCGTCCGGCGCGCGGATCGCAGTCTCTTCGTCCTGATCCCAGACCAGCGGCCATCCGAGCACCTCGCTCCAGAAGTGCCCGACCTCCCGGGTGCCGTCGCAGGTGATCGATCCGAGACGCCCGCAATCTGCGAGGAAGGAGTTCTCCGGCTCGATGACGCAGAACTCGTTGCCTTCGGGATCGGCGAGCACGACATGACCCTCGTCCGGGCCCTGTCCGACGTCGATGCGGCGGGCGCCGAGCTCGACCAGGCTCGCGACCGTGTCGTCCTGGTCCTCGACGGACGCCGTCGTCAGATCCAGATGGAGACGGTTGATGCCTGCCTTCTGCTCCGGGACCGGCTCGAACAGGATCTGGAACCTGGTTCCGTCCGTCGGCACGAGACCGATCTCACCATCGGTCTCGTCGGTCTCCCAGCGCAGCGCGTGGGCCCAGAAGCGAGCGAGCCGGTGCGGGTCGTTCGCATCGATGCAGAGCGCGACGAGCCGAGACGTCGTCCCGGTGTGCATCGTCCGACCTCCCTGATTCCGGCGCCGCTGATTCCGGCGCCGCTGATTCCGGCGCCGCTGATTCCGGCGCCGCTGATTCCGGCGCCGACGCCACCGGAGCAGCCTCCCACCATTCTGGGGCGCCGCCGACCGCTCGATCCTCCTAGAGTTCGGGCGTGGCCACGACCGAGATCCCCATCACCGGCGACCCCGCGGCCGACCGCTTCCTGGTCGAGTCGCCGCTCGCGCTCCTCCTCGGCATGCTGCTCGACCAGCAGGTGCCCATGGAGTGGGCCTTCATGGGGCCGTACACGCTGCAGCAGCGACTCGGCGGCCTCGACGCCGGCGCGATCGCCGCGATGGACCCCGAGAAGGTCGAGGAGGTGTTCCGCACGAAGCCGGCGCTGCACCGCTATCCGGCCTCGATGGCGAAGCGGGCGCACGCGCTGTGCCAGGTGCTCGTCGAGGAGTACGGCGGCGATGCCGCGAACGTGTGGAGGGACGCTGCCACCGGCGACGAGCTGCTCGCCCGCCTCCGGGCGCTGCCCGGGTTCGGCGAGGAGAAGTCGAAGATCTTCCTCGCTCTGCTCGCGAAGCAGCTCGGCGTGCGGCCGACGGGCTGGGAGGCCGCGGCGAAGCCGTTCTCCGACGCCACCAAGCGCTCGGTGGCCGACATCGACTCGCCCGAGGCGCTCGCCGAGGTCCGCACGTGGAAGAAGGCGCAGAAGGCGAAGGGGAGGACCAAGGCCCAGTAGCGGGGGCCGGGAGCGGACCGGTCGGCCCGGGGAGCCGCGGTCGGGCCCGGGAACGCGGTACGATGGAGGTCCAGCGGGTGCCGTCGGCTCCCGCAGGTCTTCCTCGCTTTCTGCACGGCCTTCCCCGGGGACCACTCCCGGGAGTCGGCCCAACCCTCCACTTCCGAGGGCGACGACGAGGCCGACCACCCCAGCAGAAAGCGAGATCCACCCGTGACCACCACCTTCGAGGCGCTCGGCGTCTCGTCCGAGCTCGTCGCGGCCCTCGAGGCCGACGGCATCGACGCCCCCTTCGCGATCCAGGCGATCGCGCTGCCCGACGCCCTCGCCGGGCGCGACATCTGCGGCAAGGCCAAGACCGGTTCGGGCAAGACCCTGGCGTTCGGCCTCCCGCTCCTCGAGCGCATCGGCAAGGCCGAGCCCCGTCGGCCCCGGGCCCTGGTGCTCGCCCCGACCCGCGAGCTCGCGAACCAGGTGTACGGCGTCCTCGCCCCGCTCGCCAAGGTGCGCGGGCGTGCGGTGCAGGCGATCTACGGCGGCGTCGGCTTCGACCCGCAGATCGACGCGCTGCGCCGTGGCGTCGACGTCATCGTCGGCACGCCCGGGCGGCTCATCGACCTCATGGACCGCGGCGAGGTCTCGTTCGAGGACGTCGAGGTGCTCGTGCTCGACGAGGCCGACCGCATGGCCGACATGGGCTTCATGCCCCAGGTGCAGAAGATCCTCTTCCGCATGGAGGGCGACCACCAGACGATGCTGTTCTCCGCGACGCTCGACGGCGCGGTCAAGCAGCTCGTCGCCCGGTACATGAAGGACCCGGTCTTCCACGAGGTCGAGTCCGACGAGCCCACCGTCGAGGAGATGGAGCACCGCTTCCTCTTCGTGCACGACATGGACAAGGTGAAGGTCGCCGCCGCGATCGCGCGCTCGGCCAACCGCACGCTGATGTTCTGCAACTACAAGCGCACGGCCGACAAGCTCGTGCGCGAGCTCCGCAAGGAAGGCATCCAGGCCGCAGCCATCCACGGCGACCTGAGCCAGGCGGCACGGGAGAAGTCGCTCGCCGACTTCCAGGCCGGCAAGGTGCCGGTGCTCGTCGCCACCGACGTCGCGGCGCGGGGTATCCACGTCGACAACGTCGAGATCGTCGTGCACTACGAGCCGACCGACGACCACAAGGCGTACCTGCACCGCTCGGGCCGCACGGCGCGTGCGGGGGAGGACGGCGTCGCGGTCACGCTCATGCTCTGGAACGAGGAGAACGCGATCCGCACCGTGCAGCGCCGCCTCGGCCTGTCGCTCCCGATCGTCGAGGTCTTCTCGAACGACCCGCGCCTCGCGGACCTGCGCGCCTGGGTGCCGACGAGAGACCGTCCGTAGGACCGAGGTCGCCGTCTCGAGCCCGGGCGCGACGCCCAATCACTCGGGGTCGCGACGACCCTGCGTGCGAGGATGGGCCCATGGCCCGAATCTCCGAACGGCTGCGGATCTCCCGCAAGATCGGCGCGATCACCGAGTCCGCGACGCTCGCGGTCGACGCCAAGGCCAAGGCGCTCAAGGCGGCCGGTGAGCACGTCATCGGCTTCGGTGCCGGCGAGCCCGACTTCCCGACCCCCGAGCACATCGTCGAGGCCGCGGTCGAGGCGTGCTGGGACCCGGCGAGCCACCACTACACGCCGGCCGGCGGGCTCCCGGCGCTGCGCGAGGCGCTGGCCGTCAAGACGCGCCGCGACTCGGGCTTCGAGTGCGAGGCGAGCCAGATCCTCGTGACGAACGGCGCCAAGCAGGCCGTGTACAACGCGTTCCAGGTGCTGCTCGACCCGGGCGACGAGGTGCTGCTGCCCGCGCCGTACTGGACGACGTACCCGGAGTCGATCGCGCTCGCGGACGGCGTCTCGGTCGTGCTGCCGACCACCGAGGGCACCGCGTTCCGCGTCACCGTCGAGCAGCTCGAGGCCGCGCGCACCGAGCGCACCAAGGCACTGCTGTTCGTGTCGCCGAGCAACCCCACCGGTTCCGTGTACACGCCCGACGAGGTCGGCCGCGATCGGTCGGTGGGCCGCGGAGCATGGCATCTGGGTCGTGACCGACGAGATCTACGAGCACCTCACCTTCGGCGACCACGAGTTCTCGTCGATGCCGACACTCGTCCCCGAGCTCGCCGAGTCCTGCATCGTCGTCAACGGTGTCGCGAAGACCTACGCGATGACCGGTTGGCGCGTCGGCTGGATGATCGCACCGCGCGACATCACGGCCGCGGCCGCGAACCTGCAGTCGCACTCGACCTCGAACGTCGCGAACGTCTCCCAGCGCGCCGCGCTCGCCGCGGTCACCGGCGACCTCTCCGCGGTCGCGGAGATGCGCGCCGCGTTCGACCTGCGCGGGCAAGACAATGCACCGGATGCTCTCGGCGATCTCCGGGCGTCGAGTGCCTCGAGCCGCAGGGCGCGTTCTACTGCTTCCCGTCGTTCGCCGGGGTGCTCGGCCGACCGATCGCCGGATGCACCCCCACATCGTCGCTCGAGCTCTGCGAGCTGTTCCTCGAAGAGATCAAGGTCGCGGTGGTGCCGGGTGAGGCGTTCGGCGCGCCGGGCTACGCCCGGCTGTCGTTCGCGCTCTCCGACGACGAGCTCGCGAGGGTGTCGGTCGCATCGCGGAGCTGCTCTCGCGGTGACGCGCGTGGAGGCAGACGCGCGCTCGCCCCATACTGGACGGACCCCGTCGCACCCACCGAGGAGCACCACTCCCGTGAAGCCCGCCACTCGCGCCCTGCTCGCTGCCGTGGTCACCGGCGCGGCCACGTTCGCCGCACTGCCGGCCGGCGCCTCCGTCGCCCGGAAGCCCAACGCCTGCAAGGTCGTGAAGGCTTCAGAGGTCACGACCGTCACGGGCTTCCCCGCGGCGAAGGAGGCGACCCAGCAGCAGGGGCCGCCGGACGCAGGCATCTGCGGCTACACGCTCACCGACCCCGGCACGGTGCGGAACGTCTCGATCTTCGTGCAGCCCGGCTCCGCCACCACGGCCAAGATCGGCTTCAAGACCGCCAAGAAGGCCTTCAAGGACCAGCTCGAGCCAGTCACCGGCTTCGGGAAGCACGCCTTCTACGCGGCGGGCGGGCTGAACGCGCTCTACGTGCGGAAGGGTCGATACCCTCCTCTACGTGCAGTACGTCGCGATGGGCGCCGACGATCCGGCGACGATCAAGGCGAAGGTCGAGGCGATGACCATGATCGCCCTGCACCGCATCTGATCGCCCCCACCCGCGTGGGCGGGGGTGGGTCGGTGACAACCCGGGTCGGCGGCACCTCGGCCGCTACCCTCGATTCGTGGCTCCACGCGTCCTCGTCGCCGAACGTCTCGCCCTCCGTGGCCTCGACGCGATGCGCAACGCCGGCCTCGAGGTCGACGAGCAGCTGTCGCTGTCGCCGGAGGAGCTGCTCGACGTGGTGCGCGGTGCTGCGGCGATCGTGATCCGTTCTGCGACGCAGGTCACTGCCGAGGTCCTGGAGGCCGGTACCGAGCTCGTCGTCGTCGGTCGCGGCGGGCATCGGACTCGACAACGTCGACGTCGACGCCGCGACGCGCCACGGCGTCATGGTCGTGAACGCGCCGCAGTCGAACGTGCTGTCGGCAGCCGAACACGCGGTTGCACTCCTCCTCGCGCAGGCGCGCAACATCCCGCAGGCCGATCGCGACCTGAAGGCGGGGGAGTGGAACCGGTCGCAGTGGGAGG
The DNA here is from genome assembly GCA_963809885.1 of uncultured Acidimicrobiia bacterium. GTDB lineage: Bacteria > Actinomycetota > Acidimicrobiia > IMCC26256 > PALSA-555 > JALHSW01. The sequence goes on from CAWELA010000004.1 coordinate 174,271, forward strand.
GCGTCGAGCTGAACGGCAAGACGCTCGGCGTCGTCGGCCTCGGCCGCGTGGGTGTGCTCGTCGCGCAGCGTCTCCTCGCGTTCGGTATGCAGCTCCTCGCCTACGACCCGTACGTGAGCGCGGACCGTGCTCGCCAGCTCGGTGTCCGGCTCGTCCCCGACCTCGCGGACCTCGTCCGCGACTCGGACTTCATCACTGTGCACCTCCCGAAGACGCCCGAGACGCTCGGACTGGTCGATGCGGACCTGCTCGCCAACGCGAAGCCGACCCTGCGGATCGTCAACACCGCTCGCGGCGGCATCATCGACGAGGCAGCGCTGGCCGACGCGCTGCGAGACGGACGGATTGCCGGCGCGGCCCTCGACGTCTTCGCGCAGGAGCCCACGACCGAATCACCGTTGTTCGGGCTGTCCAACGTCGTCGTGACCCCGCACCTCGGCGCCTCCACCGCCGAGGCCCAGGACAAGGCTGGGCAGACGATCGCGGAGCAGGTCGTGCTCGCGCTGCGCGGCGAGTTCGTCCCGTACGCGGTGAACGTCGCGGCGAGCGAGGCGAACGCGACCGTGCAGCCGTTCCTGCCGCTCGCCGAGCGACTCGGTCGACTGTTCACCGCGCTGGCCGGGGCCGCGGTCGACACGCTCGAGGTGAGCTACGAAGGGCGAGATCGGCGACTACGACTGCCGGGTCCTCACCCTCGCCGTCCTCAAGGGAGTGCTGGGCAGCGTCGTCGACGAGCCGGTGTCGTTCGTCAACGCCCCGCAGCTGGCCGAGGCGCGGGGGGTCGACATCCGGGAGACCACATCCTCGTCGGCGACCGACTTCGTGAACCTGGTCAGCCTCCGGGGCATCGCCGGCGATCGTCCGATCCACGTGTCGGGCACGCTGTTCGGCAAGCACGCGCGACCGCGCATCGTCGGCATCCTGGATCACAGTGTCGACATCCCGCCGTCGAGCCACATGCTCGTCGTCCGCAACGACGACACCCCCGGGATGATCGGCCGGGTCGGCACGATCCTCGGTGACGCCGACGTGAACATCGCCGACATGGACGTCGGCACCAACGCCGAGGGTGCCTCGGCGCTCATGGTGATCACCGCATCGTCGGAAGTGCCGCCCGACGTGGTCGAGCGGGTGCGGTCCGTCGACGGTGTGCTCGACGCGAAGGGCATCGAGCTCGACTGAGCCGCTCAGCGCTTGGCGGCTCGCAGCCCGTCGCGCTCGGCGGCCGCAGTATCCACGTAGCAGCGGTCAGGGGTGGTGCGGTCGTAGCTCCGCCCGCCGGGCACGTGGTAGATGCCGCTCGCGAACTTGGCTTTCACCGGATGGGATGCCGGGCATCCGCCTGCTGCGGTCGGCTCGGACCGATGCCGCCGACTCGCGCGGGCTGCGGCGGGAACGGGAACGGCTGGGGCTCCCACGCTGGGCTGCTCGGCACGCGGTTCGTCTCGATCGGCGCGCCAAGCGGCGTAGGCGACCCCGGCGACGACGCCGATGCCGATCGTGCGTCGGAGCCACCGGTGCTTCGCCATCAGGGACGATTGTCGCACGCGACCCGCCGCGGGCCTCGGCACTGGCGAAGTGACTTGCGATGAGGCGGGGGAGTCGGCACAATGATCGGACCATGACGAAGGAACTGCACGCCCCCACCAGCACCAGCCTCCTTCTTCTGTAGCCGCGAGCACCCGTCGGTGCTCGCGGTCGCCTCCTCGTGCCTTCGGGCCCGGGGAGGTTTTTTGTTGCCGGAATCCTGACCGCACGACCCGGACCCGAGAGAGTGACGAGACATGGCTGACCAGGTACGCATCTTCGACACGACGCTGCGAGACGGCGAGCAGTCGCCGGGCATCTCCCTCGACGTGCCCGAGAAGCTCGAGATCGCAGAACAGCTGGGACGCCTCGGTGTCGACATCATCGAGGCCGGATTCCCGATCGCGAGCGACGGTGACTTCGAGGCCGTCGAGGCGATCGCCAAGCACGTCCGTGGCCCGGTGATCGCCGGGCTCTCCCGCACCGGGTTCAAGGACATCGACCGGGCGTGGGAGGCGGTCCGCCACGCCGAGCGCTCCCGGATCCACGTGTTCATCGCCACGTCCGAGATCCACATGGCGAAGAAGCTGCGGATGAGCCATGACCAGGTCAAGGCCGAGGTCGCTGCCGGCATCGCCCGCGCCAAGTCGTACTGCGACGACATCGAGTATTCGCCCGAAGACGGCAGCCGATCGGATCCGGAGTTCATGCGGGACGTGCTCCAGATCGCGGTCGACAACGGTGCGAGGACGCTGAACATCCCGGACACCGTCGGGTTCGGCGTTCCCGAGGAGTTCGGGAAGCTGATCGCCTACGTGATCGAGAACGTGCGCGGCGACTTCGTCGTCTCCACGCACTGCCACAACGACCTGGGTCTGGCCGTCGCGAACTCGCTCGCGGGCGTCGCGGCCGGCGCACGCCAGATCGAGTGTGCGATCAACGGCCTGGGCGAGCGCGCCGGCAACGCTGCGCTCGAGGAGCTCGTGATGGCGATCAGGACCCGTGGCGACTTCTTCGGCGAGGTCGGTGTCGGCGTGCACACCGAGGAGCTGGCGCGGACCTCACGGATGGTGGCGCGGCTGACCGGCTACCCGGTGCAGTACAACAAGGCGGTCGTCGGCCGCAACGCGTTCGCGCACGAGGCCGGCATCCACCAGCACGGCGTCCTCGAGGACCGCGAGACCTACGAGATCATCGACGCCGCGTCCGTCGGGCAGGAAGCCGCGCAGATCGTGCTGGGCAAGCACTCCGGCCGGCACGCGTTCTCGGACACGCTGAACAAGATGGGTCTGCACGTGCAGGGCGATGCACTGAACCAGGCCTTCATCCGCTTCAAGGAGCTCGCCGACCGCAAGGTCGAGATCACCGAGTCCGACCTCGAGGCGATCGTCGCAGAGGAGCTGGGGGCGGGCGTCGTGCACCGTTACTCACTGGTGAGTCTCGACGTGCACGGTGGCACGGTCCACAAGCCGACGGCGCGCGTCGTGCTGACCGACCGCGGCGCCAAGATCGAGGCCGAGGCGGAGGGCAACGGCATGGTGGACGCGGCGATCGCGGCCATCGCGCGAAGCGACCGGAGTGTCGGGCACCCTGCTCGACTTCAAGGTCTCGTCGGTCACCGGAGGTGGCGACGCGCTCGGCGACGTGGTGACGCTGCTCGAGGCAGACGGGCACAAGGCGTCGGGGCGGGGCGTCGCGACGGACATCGTCGAGGCCTCCGCACGCGCCTATCTGAGCGCGGTCAACAAGATCGTCCGGCTGAGCGAGCGCAACGAGACGCGCGAACGCGTCGTCGGGCCGTGAAACCCGGGGTCGCCGACGTCAACCTCTGGACGGAGGCCGCGCGACGCGCAGGGCTACCTGGACCGCCGGTCCAGCCTCCCGTGGCGGGACACGGCATACGAGCACCTGCTCGAGTTCGTGCCCGCGGGGACCCGGCGGGTGCTGGACCTGGGGACCGGCGACGGCCTCGTCGCGGCACGGATCGTCGAGGCCCGACCCGGTGTCGAGGTGGTCGCGTGCGACTTCTCGGCCGAGATGCTGTCGCGCGCGCGTGACCGCTTCGCCGGCGTGGAGGAGGTGAGGGTGGTCGAGCACGACCTCGATCGCCCGCTCCCGGCGTCCTGGGGGAGGTTCGATGCGGTCGTCTCGGCCTTCGCCATCCATCACGTGGTCGACACGCGCAAGCACGCGCTCTACGGCGAGGTGTTCGAGCAGCTCGAGCCCGGCGGGGTGTTCTGCAACCTCGAGCACGTCGCCTCGGCGACGGACCGGCTCCACGAGGCGTTCCTGAGCGTCATCGGCGCGGAGGAGGACCCCTCGAACAAGCTCGCGTCGGTCGAGGACCAGCTCGCGTGGCTCCGGACGATCCGCTTCGAGGACGTCGACTGCCACTACAAGTGGCGCGAGGTCGCGTTGCTCGCCGGCGTGCGGCCTGCCTGACCCGACGGCTCGGCCTGCTGCCGGGCCACGAGCAGCTCGACGGGCGCCCCGTGACTTCTGGCTCCCGGAGCACGCCGCCACGGCGTGTGCCCGGGCCGATCCGGGGTCCCGGGCAGGGCGAAGCCAGGAGGAGCCACGCCCACAACCTGCTCAACCGCGGCTCCCGACCCGCCGATATCCAGAGTGGGCAACTGCAGGCATCCCGCCTGCGATCGGGAGGTCCGGGCCGTGGGCGAGTTCGACGAGCACCCCATCTGGGACGGTGGTCGGTTCAGGGAGATCGACGACTCGGTCGGCCGCCTCCTGTTCCAGCTGGTGCGGGCGGTCGTCGGCATGTTCTGCGCCTTCCTGGTTGCCCGCTTCACCATGGACGCGGTCGGCCTCACCGGGGAGAGCGTCGGGGCGGTCTTCGTCGAGGGCCTCGTGTTCGCCTGCTTCGGCGCCATCGCCATCTACATCACCTCCGCCCGCCCGATCCGCGCCGCGCTCATCGATCAGCGCCGCGCCATCGTCGAGCACGAGCAGACGGTGATCCGTGAAGCGGGCCGCCACCAGTTCGCCAGCAGCCTGCAGGACGCCCTGGAGATGGTGGAGACCGAGGACCAGGCGCTGGGCGTCGTCGAGCGCGCGCTGGGCGAGATGGCGCCGGCGCCAGGCGAGCTGCTGCTCGCGGACTCGAGCCGGGCGCACCTGCGCCGCGTCGTGCAGGCGGTGCCGAACGGCACGTCGGGCCCGCCGTCGTGCCCGGTCGCGACGCCGTGGTCCTGCCCGGCCGTCCGGCGCGGTCAGACTCTCCGCTTCGCGTCGAGCGAGGTGCTCGCCGCGTGCCCGAAGCTGCGCAATCGTCCGACCGGCCCGTGCTCGGCGACCTGCGTCCCCGTGAGCGTGCTGGGCACGCCCGTGGGTGTGCTGCACGTCTTGGGTGCGGACGGCGTGGTGCGCGACGAGGACGAGGTCGTCGCGCTCGAGGGCCTCGCGATGCAGTCGGGCGCACGGATCGGTGTGCTGCGCGCGATGTCGCGGACCCTCCTCCAGGCGTCGACCGATGCCCTGACCGGTCTGCTGAACCGTCGCGCACTCGAGGAGGAGGTCCGTCGCCTCCACGAGGAGGCCGCACCCTACGCGGTCGCGATTGCCGATCTCGACGAGTTCAAGCTGCTCAACGACACGCACGGGCACGAGACCGGTGACCGCGCGCTTCGTCTGTTCGCGCAGACGCTCCGCAACGCCGTGCGCGACGTCGATGCCGTCTGCCGCTACGGCGGTGAGGAGTTCGTGGTCGTCTTCCCGCACTGCTCGTTGGTGGAGGCCGCGGCGATCGTGCACCGGGTTCGCGAGTCCCTGATGCAAGCGCTCTCGACGGGCGAGGTGCCGACGTTCACCGCGAGCTTCGGGCTCGCCGACTCGACGCTGGCAATCGGGTTCGATGAGATCGTTCGGCTCTCGGATGCCGCGCTGTACCGAGCGAAGCAGGCCGGGCGTGACCGACTCGTCATCGCCGACGAGCGGGATGCCGAGAAGGTCGGCTCGCGCGAGGAGCCGGTCGCGGCCGGCCTCGTCGCCGACATGGTCGATGAGCTGCCGGCATGAACGTCCTCGCGGTCGGCTCGCACCCGGACGACATCGAGCTCGGATGCGCGGGCGCGCTGTTGCGGCACGTCGCGCGTGGGGACCGCGTGTCGATCCTCGTGATGACCGACGGCGACCGCGGCGCAGCTCGATGGCATGTCGCGCCGCTCCGAGCAGGAGGCCGCTGCGCACGTGTTGGGGGCCGACCTGCTCTGGGGTGGCTTCCACGACGGGTTCGTGCCCGAGGGCCCGGAGTCGATCTCGGTGATCGATCGTGCGGTCGCCGAGAGCGGTGCACAGGTCCTCTACACGCACGCCCCGGACGACACGCACCAGGACCACCGGGCGACGGCGGCCGCGAGCATCGCGGCCGCACGCCGCCTGTCGACGATCCTCCAGTACGAGACCCCGTCGACGCGCCACTTCGACCCGACAGTGTTCATCGACATCGAGGCGTCCCTCCCGACGAAGATCAGGGCGCTGCGGTCGCACCTGTCGCAGGTGCTGCGGGACAGTCCGGTCGACCTCGAGGTTGTCCAGGCCCAGGCGCGGTTCCGGGGGTTCCAGGGTCGGCTGGCTGCCGCGGAGGCCTTCGAAGCCGCGCGACTGACCTGGGACCTCTCGTCGCCGAGCCCGGTGAGCGGCACCGTCGGCGAGGTCCTCGACCTGGACTCGGTGCGCTCCGCCGGCTAGCTGCTCGTCGGTGAGCCGTTCGGCGCGGCCCTCGGCAGCCATGCCGCCCGAGTCTTCTCGTACGCGGTCACCTCTGCGTCGTGCTGCAGCGTGATGCCGATGTCATCGAGCCCGTTCGTGAGCCGGAAGTGGTGGAAGTCGCTGAGGTCGAACGGTTCGTCGAGGTCGAGCGCGGGGACCGCGACTCGCCGGTCGACCACGTCGATCACGATCTCGACGTTCGGGTCGCCCTCGACCGCGCGCATGATGCGGTCGACGACGTCCTGGGGGAGCTCGACGGGCACGAGCCCGATCTTCAGGCAGTTGTTGCGGAAGATGTCGGCGAAGCGCGAGGAGATCACCGCGTCGAAGCCGTAGTCCTCGAGTGCCCAGGGCGCGTGCTCGCGCGAGGAGCCGGTCCCGAAGTTGGGGCCGGCGACCAGGACGCGGACGTCGTCGCCCTGGTACTCGGGGCGGTTGAGGACGAAATCGCTGCTCTCTCGCCACTCCGAGAACAGGCCCTCGCCGAAGCCGGTGCGCTCGACCCGCTTCAGCCAGTCGCTCGGGATGATCTGATCGGTGTCGACGTCGGACCGGTTCAACGGCACCGCCCGACCGACGATCTCCTCCACCTTCTCCATCACTCCGCGCTCGCTCTCCGCGGCGCACGGTACGTGCGCCGCGGGCGTTCGCACGCTGGCGAGCACCTTCGTTCGCTTCGCTCACGGCAATGCCGCGTCACGTCCATCCGGAGGTTCACGGCAAGTCCTCGGGGGCGGCGAAGTGACCGGCGATCGCGGTGGCGGCGGCGACGGCTGGGGACACGAGGTGCGTGCGCCCGCCCTTGCCCTGACGTCCCTCGAAGTTGCGGTTCGACGTGGACGCGCACCGCTCGCCCGCCGCCAGCTTGTCGGGGTTCATCGCGAGGCACATCGAGCACCCGGCCTCGCGCCAGTCGAAGCCCGCGTCGGTGAACACGCGGTCGAGGCCCTCGGCCTCCGCCTGGGCCTTCACGGCCATGGATCCGGGCACCACGAGTGTGCGGATCCCGTCGTGCACCTGGCGGCCGCGCGCGACTTCCGCCGCGGCGCGCAGGTCTTCGAGGCGGCCGTTCGTGCACGAGCCGATGAAGACCGTGTCGACCCCGATGTCGCGGATCGCGGTGCCGGCCTGCAGACCCATGTAGCGCATCGCGTGCGTCGCAGACTCCCGCTGGCTCGGGTCGGGGAACGACTCGGGGTCGGGGACGACGTCGTCGATGGTGACGGTCTGCGCCGGGTTCGTGCCCCAGCTCACCGACGGGCGGAGCGTGGCCGCGTCGATCTCGACCTCGATCCCGAAACCGGCGCCCTCGTCGGTGACGAGCGAGCGCCAGTCGTCGAGCGCCTGCTCCCACTCGGCGCCCTGCGGAGCGAAGGGCCGGCCCTCGAGGTACGCGAAGGTCGTGTCGTCGGGCGCGACCATGCCGGCGCGAGCGCCCGCCTCGATCGACATGTTGCAGACGGTCATGCGTCCTTCCATCGACAGCGCACGGATCGCGCTTCCCCGGTACTCGATGATCGAGCCGATCCCGCCCCCCGTTCCGATGCGGGCGATGATCGACAGGACGATGTCCTTGGCGGTCACACCGGCGGGCAGCTCGCCGTCCACCGTCACGGCCATCGTGCCGGGCCGGGCCTGGGGGAGCGTCTGGGTGGCCAGCACGTGCTCCACCTCGCTGGTGCCGATGCCGAACGCGAGTGCGCCGAACGCCCCGTGGGTCGACGTGTGGCTGTCGCCGCACACGATCGTCATGCCCGGGAGCGTCAGTCCCTGCTCGGGCCCGATCACGTGCACGATCCCTTGTCCGGCCTCGCCCATCTTGGCCAGGCGGATCCCGAACTCGGCACAGTTGCTCGCCAGGGCGTCCATCTGCTTCGCCGAGATCGGGTCCGCCACCGGCTGGTCGATGTCGGCCGTGGGGACGTTGTGATCCATGGTCGCCACCGTGAGGTCGGGGCGGCGGACCGTGCGGCCCTGCATCCGCAGGCTCTCGAAGGCCTGCGGCGAGGTGACCTCGTGGACGAGGTGGAGATCGATGTAGAGCAGGTCGGGCTCCCCGTGGGCGCGCCGGACCACGTGCCGTTCCCAGACCTTGTCGGCGAGCGTCTGCGTCACCCCGAGATTCTGCCACGGACCCTTGCGCCGCCTTCCTTCGCGCCCACCCACCTGCCGGGGCAGGCGGCAGCGTTCGTTCACTCTCGTGAAACACTCGCGAAACACTCGGCCCGTAGGTTGCCGTCGCATGGAGGTCGAGATCCTGCGGTGGCCAGACGACGAAGAGCGGCTGGTGCGCCTGCGCTCCTCCGGCCAGCCCCGGCTGCTCCTCGTGGATGACTCGGTGGCGCCGCCGTCCAGCGTCGATCCCCTCGAGGACTGGACCCGGACGACCGCGGATCCGCGCGACGTGCAGACCCGGGTGAGCACGTTGCACCGAAGGGCCGAGCGGCACAGCGAGCGGCCGGTCGTCGACGGCTCGGGACTGCTGCACTTCGGGGGCCGCTGGGTCGCGCTCTCACCCGTCGAGGCTGCGCTCGCCGAAGTGCTCGTCGACCGTTTCGGGGCCGTGGTCGGCCGGGAGGTCCTCGCCCGGAGCGCGTGGCGCGAAGGCGTGCCGACGCGCAACGCGCTCGACGTGCAGATGGTCCGGTTCCGTCGGCGGATCGAGTCACTGGGGCTCGAGGTCCGCACGGTGCGGTCGCGGGGCTACCTCCTCCAGCAAGTCGGCTAGCGACCTCATGGACGTCGGCGCGGTACTCCTCGACATCCTGATCGTGCTCGTCGCGGCGAAGATCGCCGCGGAGCTCGCCGAACGGGTCGGCATCCCCGGCGTCGTCGCTGAGATCGTCGCAGGTGTGCTCATCGGGCCCTCCGTGCTCGGCATGGTGGATCTCAACGAGACGTTGAGCGTGCTCGGCGAGATCGGTGTGATCCTCCTGCTTCTCCAGGTGGGACTGGAGATGGATCTCGGCGAGCTCGGAGCGGTCGGCCGCGCGTCGATGTCCGTCGCGGTCATCGGGGTCGTCGTCCCGATGATCACCGGGTTCGCTGTCGCCGAGGTGTTCGCCTACAGCGACAACACGGCGTTGTTCCTCGGTGCGGCGCTCGCGGCGACGAGCGTCGGCATCACCGCGCGGGTCTTCAGCGATCTTCGTGCGCTCGCGACCGTCGAGGCGCGCACCGTCCTGGGCGCGGCGGTCGCCGACGACGTCCTCGGGCTCGTGATCCTCACGGTCGTCGTGCGAGTGGTGTCCGAAGGGACGATCTCGATCGCGAGTCTGCTCGAGATCGTGGGCGTGGCGGTTGGCTTCCTCGTCGTCGCGACCGTGATCGGTTCGAAGATCGCGCCGCCTGCCTTCGAGTGGCTGCACCAGCGGTCGAGATCGGCGGGAACCCTCGTCGCGTTGGCTCTCGCCTTCACTCTCGGTTTCGCCGAGCTCGCCGAGGCTGCGCAGCTCGCCCCCATCGTCGGTGCGTTCGTCGCCGGCGTCGCGCTCTCGCGCTGCAAGGTGAAGGACCGCATCGAGCGAGAGCTCGCGCCGGTTGGCCACCTGTTCATCCCGGTGTTCTTCCTCCAGATCGGGATCGCGGTCGACGTCGGGCAGTTCTTCTCGCCCGACGTGCTCGGGGTCGCCGCGGTCCTCTTCGTGGTCGCAGTGATCGGCAAGCTGGCGTCCGCGCTCGGTGTCTTCGGGTCGCCGGGCGACAAGTGGCTGATCGGGTTCGGCATGATCCCGCGCGGCGAGGTCGGACTGATCTTCGCCACGATCGGCCTGCAGCAGGGCGTGTTCGGCGACGATCTCTATGCCGCGGTCCTGCTGGTCGTGCTGGCCACGACGATGCTGGCGCCACCCCTGCTGAAGCGGGCGTCTCCTCCGGATCCGGGCGCACCGCGGTCCCGAGATCCCGCTCGGAGCCGATGCCCGAGGGCGGATGGCTGGACGTGCACGACGGTGTGGTGGAGCTCGCGGCGCAGCCGCCCGGCGCGCGCGCCCTGCAGCGTCGGGCTCGACGCTGCGTTGGTCGTGGCCGACGACGTCCGCCCCGGGCCGCGCCTGCTCGACTGGCTCGGCAACCTCGGTGACACCGACGCTCGATCTGGGACGACGGCGCGACCAAGGAGCTCTTCGAGGTGCTGGGGCGCGGCACGCCGCGGACCTGGCGGCTTCTCGAGACGACCGGGCTGCTGGAGCGAGCGCTGCCCGAGCTCGCCGACGCAGTCGCGAAGCGGCGCGCCGACCCGTTCGTGCTCGAGCCGGCGCACGTGCTGACCTTCGAGCTGGTCGAGCGGCTGCGTGAGGTCGTCGCGGAGGACCCACGGGTCGCCGACGAGCACTCGCGGCTTGCGCACCCCGAGTGGCTCGTCCTCGCGGCACTGATCCTCGATGCGGCGGGTGACGACGCAGCGCCCGTCGACATCGCTCGCCGTCTCGTGCACCGCCTCGACCTGGGTGCCGCCGCCGAGCAGGAGATCGCGCTCCTGGTCGGGGACTCCGAGCTGTTGGGCGCCGCGGCGTCGCGACTCGACGGCCTCGAGGAGGAGCGCGTGCTGCAGATCGCGAGCCACCTCGATACGGCCGAGCGCGCCCGGGCGCTCTACGCGCTCACGCTCGCGGCCGACGACCTGGAGCCGTGGGACCGCGAGCGCCTCGACGAGCTGCTCGACCTCGTGCTCGTGGTGCTGGACCGCCCGCTGCTCACCGGGCTCGATGCCCGCAACCTGGTGGAGCGCCGCCGCGCCGAGGCCTTGCGCCTCGCCGGCTCCGATCCCGGAGTCGTCGACCGCATCCAGCAGGCGCCACGTGCGTACATCCTGAACCAGGACGCTGCGGACGTCGCCCGGCAGGCGACGCTCCTCGAACCGCTCCCGGCGCGGCACCGCGCCCGCGTCGGCGTCGTCCCGATCGAAGCACCGACCGGCTCGCGTCACGAGTGGCGGGTCGAGGTGGCGGTCCGAGACCGCCCGGCACTGCTCGCGACCGTGTCCGGCGTCCTCGCGGAGGCCGGGCTGGACGTGCTCGACGCCGTCATCGCGACCTGGGAAGACGGTGCCGCGCTCGAGAGCTTCCGCGTGCGGCGTGCGCTGCTCGAACCCGCGCAGCTCGACGACGAGCGGATCGCCCGTGCCCGCCCGCCCGAACCTTCTTGGCTCGAGCAGGAGATCATCGCGGCGTTCGACCGGCCGCTGACCTCACCACCGAACCCGGACGCCGAGGTCATCTTCGACGACATCGGGTCGCCCTGGTACACGCTCTGCGAGGTGCGGAGCCCCGACCGCCGGGGGCTGTTGCACACGATCACCGTCGGGCTCGCGGCCGCGGGCGCCGACGTGCACTCGGCCCGGCTCGTGACCACCGACGGCCGGGCCGTCGACCGCTTCGAGCTGAGCGATCGCACCGGCCGGAAGCTCGACAGCGAGGTGAAGGACGCAATCGTCGTCGCGATCTCCGCGGGCGTCGTCCCGCGCCGACGCATCCTGTCGCGTCGGCGCTAGGGATCGGCCGGTCGTCAGTACCAGATTGCGACGGGACGACCGTCGGGGTCGCGCTCGGGCGGGTCGGGCATGCTCCGACCCTCGCCGCGAGCGATCCGCGCGGCGCCCCACGCGGCAGCCGCGGCATCGAGGACGTCGTCGGGGGCCGCGACGTCACCGACGCGGCCCAGATCGTCGCGCGGCTCGATGCCCGCGTTGCGGAGCAGCGCGGTCCGCTCACGGACACCTGCCCACGACTTCTTTCTCGTCGTGAGGGGCTCGCCCGCCAGGGCCCGGAAGCACGACTCCGGGTGGACCTCGCGTACCCGCTCCGGGTCCGCGCACCACGCCGGGTAAGCGTCGAGCATCTTCTCGCGCAGCGCCCACGACTGCTTCGAGAGCTTCTTCCCGACGAGCTCGAGCGAGACCCGACACGCAGTCTCGTAGTCGTCCGAGCGCACCGCCGCGAGCGGCGGGGGCGTGAAGACCGATGACGCGAGGTGCCCGCCGACGAACGCGCGCGCGGCGGGATCGGCCAGCGCACGCGATGGCCGGTGGTTCACCGAGCGGGATGTCGACGCCGATCACCGCCGCCCGGCGCGCCACGACGTCCGCGAAGATCGGGCTGAAGGAGCAGTCCGTGACCGCGCCGTCGGTGAGCTCCACGACGACCCACCCACCCTTGCAGCCGTCGACGCCGACGACCCGCACCACGAGCACGCCGAGCCCGGTCGTCCGAGCGGTCTAGGCGTCGACTGATCGGACGCTGACGACCTCGACCTCGAACTTTCGGCGCGGACCCTCGAACTCGACCCTGTCGCCCGGCTTCACACCCATCAGCACCTTGCCGAGCGGCGAGGACGAGGAGAGCACGTCGTACGTGTCGTGTCGTTCCTCGATCGATCCGACGAGGTACAGCGTCGTGTCCTCGTCATCGTCCATGCGGATCTCGACGACCGAGCCGGGCGAGACCACCCCGGAGTCGGCGTTGTTGTCGACCACGACCGCGGCCTTGAGCATCTGGTCGAGGTGCCGGATGCGGCCCTCGTTGAGTCCCTGCTCGTTCTTGGCCGCGTCGAAGTCGGCGTTCTCACGGATGTCCCCGTGCTCGCGGGCACGCTCGATCCACTGGGAGATCTCGCTGCGTCGCTCGCCCGAGCGCCATTCGTGCTCCTGGCGGAGGCGTTCGTACGCGTCGCGGGAGAAGTGCTGTTCGTCGGCCACCGCACCAGCGTACCCGCCACGTCTCGGAATCGATCCGTTGGTTCCGCGGCCTTGCGACAAGATGGCGTGTGGCCTTCGTCCTCGCGCTGGCGGCTGCGCTCACCTACGGGGCGGGCGACTTCCTCGGTGGCATCGCGACGAAGCGCTCCGTGAGCTCCGTCGGGGTCGTCGCGCTGTCGTCGCTGGTCGGCCTGGGCCTCCTGGCGCTCATGGTGTGGGTCGTCCCCGGGGACCCGACCGCCGCCGACCTCCTCTGGGGCGCAGCCGGGGGGATCGCCGGTGGGACGGGCGTCTTGCTCTTCTATGTCGCGCTCGCGACCGGCGTGATGAGCGTGGTCGCCCCGGTCACCGCCGTCACCGGGGCGGTCGTGCCGGTCGCGGCCGGGTTGCTCCTCGGCGAGCGTCCCGGCGCGTGGGCCCTCGTGGGGGTGGCGCTCGCGATCGGTGCCGTCGCGCTCCTGTCGCGCGAGGCGCCCGGCACCGATGAGCGCGTCGATGCCGACCGCCGACGAGCGTTCGTCCTGGCGCTCGGTGCCGGGCTCGGCTTCGGCGGGTTCTTCGTGCTCCTGGATCGCACCGGTGAGGATGCCGGGCTCTGGCCGATCGTCGCCTCGCGTTCGGTCACGTTCGTGCTCGCGGCCCTGGTCGCGGTGGTCACAGCCCGCGCGGTGCTCCCGACACGCGACGCGCGCCTCGCCACCGTCGGCACGGGGGTCATGGACATGGCGGCCAACGCGCTGTTCCTCGTGGCGAACCGGTCGGGGTTGCTCGCGCTGGTCGCGGTCGTGACCTCGCTCTATCCCGCGAGCACCATCGCCCTGGCCCAGGCGTTCCTCGGCGAGCGTCTTGCCCGGCACCAGGTCGTGGGCCTCGTCCTCGCCATCGTCGCCGTCGTGCTCATCTCCGGTACCTGAACCCTTGCTCCGCTCCCGGCCCGGCGCTCGATGCGGAGCGAACGGAGCGGATGGAGCGCAGCGGAAGCAGCGGAGTGGGAGCGGAGCGCAGATAGGGGTTTGACCCGTCCGCCCAGGACTGCGAAAATGGCGGCCTCATGGCGCACCTCACCGTCATCGTCATTTCCTAGCGAGCGCCGGACCACCGGCGTTCGCCCTCGACCGTCCACTTCGGTGGGCGGTTTTTCATTGCCCGGAGCAACTTCGTCAGAGAGCAGCAACGTGGCGCACAGGATCGGGTTCATCGGTGGCGACGGGATCGGCCCCGAGGTCGTGGCCGAGGCCATGAAGGTGATCGACGAGGCCGGGGTGGAGTACACGCCGGTCGCCTTCGACCTCGGTGGCACGCGCTACCTGCGCGACGGTGAGGTGCTGCCCGATGCCGACCTCGAGGCGATCCGCGGCTGTGATGCCGTCCTCCTCGGCGCCGTCGGCACGCCTGACGTGCCGCCCGGGGTGATCGAGCGGGGCCTGCTGCTCCGCCTCCGGTTCGAGCTCGACCTGTACGCAAACGTGCGCCCGTTCAGCGCCGGACCGAGTGCGCTCAACGACGGCGTCGACATGATCGTCGTGCGGGAGAACACCGAGGGGACCTACGCGGGCGAGGGCGGGTTCCTCCGCAAGGGCACCGCGCAGGAGATCGCGACCCAGGGCTCGGTGAACACGAGGTTCGGGGTCGAGCGCTGCGTCCGCCACACGTTCGAGCTGGCGCAGACCCGGGACCGCAGGCACGTCACGCTGGTGCACAAGACCAACGTCCTGACCTTCGCCGGCGACCTGTGGGAGCGGACCTTCGACCTCGTCGCCGCGGACTTCCCGGGGACCGGGACCGCGTACCACCATGTCGACGCGGCGTGCATCTACTTCGTGCAGGACCCGGGTCGCTACGACGTGATCGTCACGGACAACCTGTTCGGCGACATCCTCACCGACCTCGGTGGTGCGATCTCGGGCGGGATCGGTCGCGCTGCCTCGGCGAACCTGAACCCGGACCGCACCGGCCCGTCGCTGTTCGAGCCCGTCCACGGTTCGGCGCCGGACATCGCCGGGACCGGGAAGGCGGATCCACGCGCGGCAGTGATCTCGGCCGCGATGATGTTGGACTTCCTGGGTGAGACGGACGCGGCGGCGCGAGTACGCGACGCGGTGGCGAAGTCCGACGACCTGACCGGAACGACGAGCGAGCTCGGCGACGCGATCGCCGAGCGGGCTGCTGGCTGAGGAGCTCCCAGATGTCCATTGAGAAGACGAAGAAGATCTGGATGGACGGTGAGCTCGTCGACTGGGACGACGCCAAGATCCACGTGCTGACGCACACGCTGCACTACGGCTCCGGAGTCTTCGAGGGCATCCGCGCCTACCCGACGTCACGTGGGCCCGCGGTATTCCGGCTCACGGAGCACATGCGTCGCCTGCACGACTCGGCGTCGCTGTTGCACATGGAGATCCCGTTCTCGGTCGAGGAGCTCGTCGAGGCGACGAAGGCGACGATCCGGGCCTGCGAGATCGACTCGTGCTACATCCGCCCGCTCGCGTTCCTCGGCTACGGCGAGATGGGCCTGAACCCGCTGCCGTGCCCCGTGAACGTGTCGATCGCGGTCTGGCCGTGGGGTTCGTACCTCGGCGACGAGGGTCTGCAGCGCGGCGTGCGGATGAAGATCTCGACCTGGCGCCGGATGGACCCGAACGTCAACCCGGTGGCAGCGAAGGGCACGGGTATCTATGTGAACTCGAGCCTCGCCAAGGTGGAGGCGCTCCACGGTGGCTACGACGAGGCCATCCTCCTCAACACCCAGGGCAGTGTCGCGGAGGCGACCGGTGAGAACGTGTTCGTCGTGAAGAACGGTGTGCTCGTGACCCCGCCGCTCTCCGCGGGCGCGCTCGAGGGGCTCACCCGCGACGCCGTGATCACGATCGCGCGCGACTTCGGATACGAGGTGCGCGAGCAGACGATGCTCCGAACCGATCTGTACCTCGCCGACGAGGCGTTCCTCTGCGGCACTGCTGCCGAGGTCGTGCCGATTCGCGAGGTCGACGACCGTGTGATCGGGGACCCGGGCGAGATCACGCGCAAGATCCAGGAGGCCTACTTCGCGGCCGTGCACGGTGAGGTCGAGAAGTACGCGGACTGGCTGGAGTACGCGAACGATGAGTGACGACGACGTCCGCCGAGTCGAGATCTACGACACGACGCTGCGCGACGGTTCGCAGCTCGAGGGCATCTCCCTGACGGTCGACGACAAGCTGCGCATCGCCGAGCAGCTCGACTGGCTCGGGGTCGACTACATCGAGGCCGGGTGGCCGGGCTCGAACCCCAAGGACGACGAGGTCTTCCGTCGGGCGACGACCGAGCTGCAGCTCACGACCAGCACGCTCGTGGCGTTCGGCTCCACGCGCCGCGTCAAGGGGAAGGTCGATTCCGACGACACCCTGCGGCACCTCGTCGAGGCCGGCACCTCGACCGTGTGCATCGTCGGCAAGGCCTGGGACTACCACGTCACCGAAGCACTCGGCACGACGCTCGACGAAGGTGTCGCGATGGTGGCGGACTCGGTCGAGTTCCTCCGCGGCAACGGACTCGGCGTGCTCTTCGACGCCGAGCACTTCTTCGACGGATACCGGCGCAACCCGGAGTTCTCGCTCCGCGTGCTCGAAGGGGCTACCGAGCGGGGTGCGTCGCATCTGGTGCTCTGCGACACCAACGGCGGCACGCTCCCCGAAGAAGTCGAGCGGACCGTGAGCGAGGTCGTCGCGTACTTCAAGGGCGACGTCTCGATCGGCGTCCACCTGCACGACGACGCCGGGACCGGCGTGGCCAACGCCCTCGCCGGGGTGAGCGCCGGTGCGAACCAGGTACAGGGAACGATCAACGGGTACGGCGAGCGCACCGGGAACTGCAACCTCACGACGATCATCCCGAACCTCAGCCTGAAGATGGGGATCGCGACGATCCCGGCCGACCGGATGGACAGGCTGACCCCCGTGGCACACCACGTCGCCGAGCTCGTGAACATGACGCTGAACCCCCAGGCGGCGTATGTCGGGGAGTCTGCGTTCGCACACAAGGCGGGCCTCCACATGAGTGCCATCGCGAAGCGTCCCGACGCCTACGAGCACGTGTCGCCCGACGCGGTCGGGAACGGGACTCGCTTCGTGGTCTCCGAGATGGCCGGGAGGTCCACAGTCATGCTCAAGGCCGCGGAGCTCGGGCTCGAGCTCGACGGGCCACAGGCGAACGAGATCGTCGACACGCTGAAGCGGATGGAGCACGAGGGGTTCCACTTCGAGGTGGCGGACGCGTCGCTCGAGCTGCTGATGCGCCGCGCGACGGGGTGGGAGCAGCCGTGGTTCCGTGTCGAGTCCTTCCGCGTCATCACCGACGACCTGCAGACGGCCGAGCCGCGTGTCGGCGAGACCGTCGCCGGGGTGAGCACCGAGGCGACGATCAAGGTCCACGCCGGCGGGGAGCGCCTCGTCGCGACCGCCGAGGGCAACGGTCCCGTGAACGCCCTGGACACCGCGCTGCGGCGGGCCCTGGGTGACCGGTACCCCGGCCTGGAGCGTGTGCACCTCACCGACTACAAGGTCCGCGTGCTCGACACCCAGAAGGGGACGGGCGCGGTCACCCGGGTGCTGATCGACAGCACCAACGGTGGCCGCACATGGACCACGATCGGCGTGAGCGAGAACATCATCGACGCGTCGTGGCAGGCTCTGTACGACTCACTCGTCTTCGGGTTGCTGCTGGACGAAGCGGCGGAGCAGCGACCCGGAAAGGGAACCCCCTGATGCCCACCGACCCGTTCGTCGTACCGGCCGACGGCGACACGCCGCGCCAGGAGCAGAACCTCGCGCCGGGTGTCACGATGCCGCCTGCCACGCGCTGGTCGGCGAACCGCCCCGGTGACCTCCATGGGGCGCAGCCGAGCGGCGAGATGATGGGCTCACCCGGCCCGAACATCGGGTACACGCTCACCCTCGTGCACCGCGCGCAGAGCCGTCTCGCGCTCGCACCGCACGAGCACCCCGACGACGCGTCGGCGGTGGTCGGCGCGACGGCGATGAAGCGAGCCGCGTCCTACGGCCGAGCTCCGGTGATGACCGACATCGAGTGCGCCATGCTCGCGTTCGGCTACCAGGGGGGTTGCGCACCTGACTTCGCGGAGTGGCGGGCGACAGCAGTCGAGGGCGCGCACCACGAGTACGCGCGGCGGCGGGTGTTCTGTGACGCAGTGCCGCTCGACGCACTCCGTCTCGCACCGCAGGCGCTCACACCGCGCGTCGAGGACGTGCGGCGCGAGGTGCGGAACGCGGCCGAGCGCGAGCTCACCGCGCTGGCCTGACGGCCGGGCGCCGGCGCGCGCGATCCCTGACACGAACGTCAGGGTCCCGGGGTAGCCTGAGCGCGTGGGCGCCTTTCTCCTCTCCGACGAGCACGAGGAGCTGCGACGCGCGCTGCGGCGCTTCGCCGAGGAGCAGATCGCACCGCACGCGGCGGAGGCCGACGAGCGGGCCGAGTACCCGTGGAAGTCCTTCGAGGCCTTCCGAACCTCGGGCTTCCTGGGCATCCCGTACCCCGAGGTCTATGGCGGCGAGGGTGGGGACGGCGTCGCATACGCCATGCTCGTCGAGGAGGTGGCCCGCGTCTGCGCCTCCTCGTCGCTGTTCGTCTTCATCACTCGCCTTGCATGCTCCGCGATCCTCGCCCACGGCTCCGACGAGCTCCGGGGTCGGGTGCTCCCGAAGGCGGCGTCGGGCGAGTGGCAGGGCTCGTACTGCCTTTCCGAGCCGAACGCCGGGAGCGACGTCGGCTCGATGACGACCCGGGGCGTGCGCGACGGCGACCACTACGTGCTGAACGGCCGCAAGACCTGGATCACGAACGCCGGCATCTCCAGCTTCGCGACCGTGTTCGCCAAGACCGATCCCGACGCCGGCAGCCGGGGTATCAGCGCCTTCGTCGTCGAGACCGACTCGCCCGGCTTCACCGTCGGCAAGATCGAGTCGAAGATGGGGGTCCGCGGCTCGCCCACGGGTGAGCTGCTGTTCGACGACGTCGCGGTGCCCGCCGGGAACCTCATCGGCGAGGAGGGTGCGGCGTTCGGCTACGCGATGGAGGCGCTGGACGGGTCGCGGCCGATCGTCGGCGCCCAGGCCGTCGGGATCGCGCAGGGTGCGCTCGACGCGGCGTTGGAGTACACGACCGAGCGGGCCCAGTTCGGCTCGAAGATCGCCGACTTCCAGGGCATCCAGTTCATGCTCGCCGACATGGCGACCCGGGTCGAAGCGGCACGACTGCTCGTGTACCGCGCCGCTGCGATGGCCGAGGTCGGTGCGCCGGGCGGTGGCAAGGCCTCCGCGATGGCCAAGCTCTTCGCCTCGGACACCGCGATGCAGGTGACGACCGACGCCGTGCAGCTGCTCGGCGGCGCCGGGTACACCAAGGACTTCCCCCTGGAGCGCATGATGCGCGACGCGAAGGTGACGCAGATCTACGAGGGGACGAACCAGATCCAGCGGATCGTCATCGCGCGGCGTCTCCTCGAGGAGCTCACGAAGGTGTGAGGCCTCGCAGGATCGGGTGCCGATCGGGTCGCGACGGCCCGCACCGTAGACTGGCCGCTCATGGCCGGACCCCTTCGCGTTCGGTTCTCGCCCGCACCCACCGGCTCCCTCCACGTGGGCTCGGCTCGGACCGCACTCTTCAACTTCCTCTTCGCCGCGCCACCACGACGGGGTGTTCGTGCTCCGCATCGAGGACACCGACCAGGCTCGCTCGGAAGAGGAGTGGGTCGCCGGGATCCAGGAGACGCTGCGCTGGCTCGGTCTGGACTGGGACGAGGGCCCGGTGCTCCAGAGCGAGCGGTTCGCGGAGTACCGCACCGCGGCGGCCGACCTCCTGGGGCGCGGCCAGGCGTACGAGTGCTACTGCACGCCCGACGAGGTGCAGGCACGCAACGAGGCCGCGCGAGGCCGTCGGCCGCCCACCCGGCTACGACGGTCACTGCCGCGACCTGTCCCCCGACGAGCGGGGCGCGCTCGCGGCCGAGGGTCGGCCCCGGACCCTGCGGTTCCGGACTCCCGACGACGGGTTCAGCAGCTTCGTCGACGAGGTGCGGGGCGAGGTGCGGGTCGAGTGGTCGACCGTGCCGGACTTCGTGATCCAGCGGGCCGACGGCAGCCCCATCTTCTTCCTCGCCAACGCGGTCGACGACCTCGAGATGGGCATCACCCACGTGATCCGGGGTGAGGACCTCATCGACTCCACCCACCGGGTGCTGGCGCTCCGGGCCGCGCTCGGTGGCGGCCCGCCACCGATGTTCGCCCACCTGCCGCTCATCCTGGGACCCGACCGGGCGAAGCTGTCGAAGCGCCACGGCGCGGTCGCGCTCGAGGAGTTCCGCGACGCGGGCTATCTCCCCGAGGCCGTGTGCAACTACCTCGCGTTGCTCGGGTGGTCGCCCGACGACGGCCGGGAGGTGATGGGACTCGACGAGGTCGTCGCCGCCTTCACCCTCGAAGGTGTCACCCACGCCGCGGGCGCGTTCGACCACGCGAAGCTCGACTGGATGAACGGCGAGTGGATCCGCCGGCTGACGCTCCCCGAGCTGCAGGCGCGCGCACTCCCGCTCGCCGAGGCCCGGTTCGGGGATCGGCTCGACCTCGAGCTGTTCCGCGCCGCGCTGGCGCTGGGGCAGGAGCGAGCCGTGACGATCGGCGAGCTGCTGGAGCAGATGGACTTCCTGTTCGTCGACGACGCCGACTTCGAGATCCCGGACGCCGCGTGGGAGAAGGTCGCCGCGACCGAGCGCGTCGGCGAGGTGCTCGACCTCGTCGCCACCCACCTCGAGACGTGCGAGTGGACGCCCGAGGGGACCGACTTCCGCGAGGCGCTCGAGCCCCTGAAAGCGGCGGGGTTGAAGCCGCGCAAGCTGATTCCCGCCGTCTACGTCGCCGTGGAGGGTCGGCCGACCGGGCTCCCCGTCTTCGACTCGATCGTGCTCCTCGGGCGCGACCGGGCGCGCGGGCGGGTGATCGCGGCTCGCGCTCGCCTCACCGAGTAGCGGCGCGACGAGCATGACGTCGGCGATGTCCTGGCTCACCTGGAAGGTGGTGCGACGGGTCGTGCTCGTCGTGCTGCTCCTGCTGCTCGGCTACTACCTCGTCACGCTCTTCCAGGTCTGGCGCGCGGGAGAGGGCGACGATCGGTCGCACACCCAGGCGATCATCGTGCTCGGTGCCGCGCAGTACGACGGCCGGCCGACCGAGGTGTTCAAGGCCCGACTCGACCACGCGTACGAGCTCTGGAAGGACGGCGTCGCGCCGACGATCGTCGTCACCGGAGGCGGCCAGCCCGGTGACCGCTTCACCGAGGCCGGCGCCGGCGCCGCGTACCTCCACCAACTCGGCGTGCCCGATACTGCGATCCAGCGGGAGACGACCAGCCGGACCTCGTGGGAGTCGTTGAGCGCGTCGGCCCGCTTCCTCCAGGACGAGGGCGTCTCGCGCGTGACGCTCGTCTCGGACCCCTTCCACATGCTGCGGTTGCGCTTGATCGCCGAGGAGCTCGGGTTCGACGCGTCCACCTCCCCTACGCGTACGAGCCCGATCTCGGGACTCGAGGAGTGGGGGCGCTTCGCCTCGGAGGCGTTGCGCGTCGGGTTCGGGCGGATCTTCGGCTTCGGGGCCCTCGCCCGGGCCTCGCGGGTGGGAAAGGTGGTGCCCGGACTCGCTATCCTGATCGGACCTTCGGGGGTGGTGTAATCGGTAACACAGCTGGTTCTGGTCCAGTCGTTGGGGGTTCGAGTCCTCCCCCCCGAGCCAGCCGACACCCCGGACCCGCATCACCGGGTGGTCGTGCCCGGCCCCGTCGTCTAGTGGCCTAGGACGCCGCCCTCTCAAGGCGGAAACGGCAGTTCGAACCTGCTCGGGGCTGCAACACGGTCCGCACCTCGCTCGAGGTGCGGACCGCTTCGCGTCCGGACACCGGGGACGCCCGCGGCGCTCCGCACGCGTCGCGCGGCGTGCACGACGCGCGAGCACGCGCGCGGCGAGTCGCGACGAACGCGACGCGGCGACGCTGTCCTGCGCACCGAGCGCAGCGCGCGCACATCTCGGTCCGAGGTCGCGCTCGTGAAAACCCCGCGAAATCCACCACTTGTGGTGAGGAATCGTTTACCGTTCTGATTACGTGCACGTGCATTCGAACGCGCGTGCGCGGTGCAAGCGAACAGTGAGCAAGTCCGAGCAAGGTCACGAGCAAGGTCAGTAGCACATCCGGAGGAGCCAAGCGACGCAACCAGGATCGAAGGGTCAAGTGCGACGGTGCAACTGCCGACAACCCTTGACACTCGTGGCGGGATGCGTTCGACTTTCCTGCAGCACGCACACCATGGAGGCAACAGCGTGAACAAGGCAGAGCTCATCGACAAGATCGCCGAAGGGGCTGGTCTCTCGAAGGCAGACGCCGACTCGGCGCTGAAGGCCTTCATCGAGACGGTCATCGCCGCCGTCAAGGTCGACGACCCGGTCGCGATCCCCGGGTTCGGAAAGTTCTCGCGCAGCCAGCGCAAGGCGCGCGAGGGCCGCAACCCGCGGACGGGTGAGCCGGTGCACATCCCGGCTTCGAAGGCCGTCAAGTTCTCGGTGGCATCCGCGTTCAAGGAGCGCGGTGAAGAACTGAGACCGAGCTGCTCCAGCGAGCGGCATCGGAGACCGAAACCCGTCAAAGAAAGGTGGTGACCGTGCCTCCGGCAAAGCGACGTACTGCACGCAAGAGCGCGGCGAAGAAGACAACCGCACGGAAGCCGGCCAAGCGCCGGGCAGCCAAGAAGTCGACCGCTCGTAAGTCGACGGCACGGAAGCCCGCGAAGCGTCGGAAGAAGGCAGCGGCGAAGAAGGCTCCGGCCAAGCGTCGTCGCAAGGCAGCGGCGAAGAAGGCTCCGGCCAAGCGTCGTCGAAGAAGGCAGCGGCGAAGAAGGCTCCGGCCAAGCGTCGTCGCAAGGCAGCGGCGAAGAAGGCTCCGGCCAAGCGTCGTCGGAAGAAGGCAGCGGCGAAGAAGGCTCCGGCCAAGCGTCGTCGGAAGAAGGCAGCGGCGAAGAAGGCTCCGGCCAAGCGTCGCAAGAAGGCAGCGGCGAAGAAGGCTCCGGCCAAGCGTCGCAAGAAGGCAGCGGCGAAGAAGGCTCCGGCCAAGCGTCGCAAGAAGGCAGCGGCGAAGAAGGCTCCGGCCAAGCGTCGCAAGCGCCGCTAGTCAGCTCCATCGAACGCACACGAGGGGGCCCTCCGGGGCCCCCTCGTCGCGTCCGGCCCCGTTGTGGGGAGCCGGTTCAGAGCTCGTCGAGGAGCTTGAACGCTTCGGCGAAGGCCAACCCCGCGGGTGCGCCGGCCTCCGCCGCGACCTTCCGGACCCGCTGCTCGAACGCCTCGCGTTGCGCCTCGACGGCCGCTTGGTCCTGCGCCGCGTCGTCGGCGTCGATCCCCATGGTCGAGCGCCACTGGCTGCGGTGCTCGAGCAGCGCGGTCACCTTGGCGTCGATCGCGGCGCCGACGTCCTCGAGGTGGTCGACGACCTCGGCCTCGAACAGGAGGAGCATCTCGGGGCGGTGGGGCACGCCCGCGTCGGGGAAGAAGTGGGGGTCGCGCGCCGCGACGATGCCGTCGATCGCGAGCCGGCCGGCGTGCAGATGGTCCGGGTGGAGCCGGTAGCGCTTCCAGGGGTCGTGCCCGAGCACGATGTCGGGTCTCGAAGCCCGGAGCACCTCGCACACGCGTCGACGCATCCCGGCGTCCGTCTCGAGCTCGCCGTCGACCGCGTCGAGGAGGTGGACGGCACCGATGCCGAGGACATCCGCTGCGGCGCGCTGCTCGACGCGTCGGAGCGCAGCCAGCTCGGCGACGTCGACCGAGGGATCCCACGACCCCTTCGACCCGTCAGTCAGCACGAGCAGCTCGACATCGGTCCCCGCGCGTGCCCACTTCGCGAGGGTTGCGCCGCAGCCGAACTCGACGTCGTCCGGGTGCGCGCCGATGGCGAGCGCCCGCGACGGTGGGTCGAGATCCATCCCCGGCGCGGTCACGGCACCGCCGGTGAGGTCAGACGCTCGAGGTCGGCGGGGACGTCGACGTCGAACGCGAGGTCGGCGCGGCGCACGACTCGGAGACCGAGCCCGAGCCGCCGGGCTTCGGCCGCGTGGCGGCGGAACGATCCGGGCCCGTACGAGAAGCGGAACGGTGCGTCGACAGGGACCGAGCACACGTTGGTGCCGTCGTCGCGATGGCAGGGGACGAGCACGACGACAGGACGACTGACGTCGCGAGCCAACGGGACGAGGGACTCGGCGTGCGGCAGGTCGCCGTGGGCGATGATCGCGCGGACGCAGCCGAGGGTCGCGGCGCGGGTACGGCCGGCGTCGGCGGCACCGTCGAGCCCCTGCCCGGGGTCGTCGACGAGGTCGACGCCGAGGCCGGCCGCCCACTCCTGCACCTCGGGTGCACCCGTGACCACGATGACGTCGAGGCCGGCCGCAGCCGCGACGACCCGGGTCGCGAGCTCGCAGGCGAGCTCGGCGCGCCGGGTCTCGGGGAGGTGCTCGGCCAGGCGGGCCTTCGCGGCGACGAACGACCGGATCGGGATCACGACGCCGGCACGCCCGGGATCGTCAGGCACGGAGGCTCGACCGGGTGCGGTCGGACACGGAGTCGTGATGCATCGGGCTGCGTATGCTACCGGCGTGGAGCCCCTCTACGACGTGGCTCGCGCTGCGCTGCTCGGTCCGATGCGCCTCGGGGTGCGTTGGACGATCGAAGGGGCGCACCGCATCCCGATCCACGGACCGGCGATCGTCGCGAGCAACCACGTCTCCTATCTGGACCCGCTCGCCCTCGCCTACCTCGCCGACGTCCGGCACCGACGCGTGCGCTTCCTGGCCAAGGCCGAGCTGTTCGACAAGGCCGGGCTGGGGTGGGCCCTGCACCAGATCCACCAGATCCCGGTCGAGCGCAACACCGAGAGCGCCGCCGCCGCGCTCGATCCCG
This sequence comes from uncultured Acidimicrobiia bacterium, assembly GCA_963809885.1. Taxonomy (GTDB): domain Bacteria; phylum Actinomycetota; class Acidimicrobiia; order IMCC26256; family PALSA-555; genus JALHSW01. The sequence continues at coordinate 199,204 of CAWELA010000004.1, forward strand.
CGATCGCCGCGATCCGCGGCGGCGAGTGCGTCACGGTGTTCCCCGAGGGGACGATCTCGCTCGACCTGGAGCCGATGGCCGGGAAGACGGGGACCGCGCGGCTCGCCGCCGCGGGTGGCGTACCGGTCATCCCGGTCGGCCTGTGGGGGCTCCACCGCCTCCTCTTCAAGGGCCGGCGCCCGCGGTGGCGCTGGGGTGTCGCCGCGACGATGGTCGTCGGTGACCCGGTCCGGGTGCAGGCCGACGAGGACGTGTACGAGGCGACCGATCGGATCATGGCGGCGATCGTGGCCTGCGTCGCACGCGCCCGCGAGATCTACCCGCAGCGCCCCGCGGCCGGCGAAGACGCCTGGTGGGTCCGCGGTCCGACGACGGCGAAGCTGCGGCCCGCCGTCCGTACCGAGGACGGGGTCCGCGGGTGACGTCGCCGGGGGTGACGCGGCGGCCGAGCGTCACGGTCGTGGGCGCTGGGTCGTGGGGGACCGCGGTCGCGGCGATCGTGGCCGAGCACGCCGAGGTCCGGCTCTGGGCGCGCGATCCCGACCTCGCGGCGAGCATCTCGGAGGATCACGAGAACGCGCGGTACCTACCGGGCATCGCGCTGCCCCACGGTGTGCATTCGACCGCTGACCTCGCCGCGGCATGCACCGATGCCGACGTGGTCGTGGTCGGGGTGCCGTCACACGGCTTCCGCGCGGTGCTGGCGGACGCCGCCGAGCAGATCGATGACTCGGTCCCGGTCGTCAGCCTCTCGAAGGGCGTCGAGCAGGGCACGAACCTGCGCATGACCGAGGTCGTCGCCGACGTGCTCACGTCGCACCGAGTGGATCGGATCGGTGTGCTCACCGGCCCGAACCTCGCGAGCGAGGTTGCGCAGGGCCAGCCGACCGCCTCAGTGGTGGCAATCCCGGACGCGGCTGTCGCGTCGACGCTGCAGCAGCTCTTCATGGGTCGCACGTTCCGCGTCTACACGAATCCCGATGTCGTCGGGTGCGAGATCGCAGGTGCGCTGAAGAACGTGATCGCGATCGCGACGGGGATCGCGGCGGGCCTGGGCTACGGCGACAACACGAAGGCTGCGCTCATGACCCGAGGCCTCGCCGAGCTCGCCCGTCTCGGCGTCGCACTCGGTGGCGACTCGCTGACGTTCTCGGGACTGGCGGGGATGGGCGACCTCGTCGCCACGTGCACGAGTGAGAAGAGCCGCAACCGATACGTCGGTTTCGAGCTCGGTCGCGGTCGCCGGCTCGATGACATCGTCACGGAGATGCAGATGGTCGCGGAAGGGGTGAAGAGCACGCGTGCCGTGCTCGAGCTTGCCGCGCAGCACGGTCTCGAGATGCCGATCGCGGCGATGGTCGGCTCCGTCCTGTACGAGGACGCGACTCCAGCGGACCTCGTTCCCTCGCTCATGCTGCGTGAGGCCAAGGCCGAGCTGCACGGCATCCGTTGAGCTCGACCCTGGTCGGCACCCTGGGAGGTCGCGGGCGCGCTCGCGTCGACGCGCACGGAGGGATCACGTCGGATCGGCTCGGATGGTCGTTCGAGTGGTGGATCGGTGGCGACGACCGGTGGTACGTGCCGGAGCGTGAATCGACGGTGCGACAGACCCTGGTCGGGGACACGCCCGTGGTGCGCACGGCCGTGCGCGTTCCCGGTGGCGACGCCGTGCAGTACGCGTACGGTGCGACCGCGCCGGGGGTCCCCGACGGGACCATCGTCCTGGACTTCGAGAACGACTCGCCTGCGCCGTTCGTGATCGCGCTCGTCGCGCGCCACGCCCGTGCCGTCGGGGTCCACGACACGACAGCCTCCGTCGACCGCCGACGGGCCCTGGTCATGCCGCGACCCCCGTCGCGTTGGTCCGTCGCGAAGGGTCGTTCGACCGACGTCGAGGTGTGCAGCGGGGCGGCTCGCGAGGGGAGCTTCCCGTCGACCTCCGACCGCGGCGGACGGGTCGAGGCCGCGTTCCTGCACCCGGTGCCGCACCGCGCCCGGTTGCGGGTTGCCGTCGCGCTCGGCGACGCGGCGCCGACACGAGAGGATCTGGATCGCCTCCCTGGGCCGGATGCGGTCGCGCGGGGATGGGCGGCGCAGCTCGACCGGGGGATGCGCGTCGAGGTCCCGGACCCGCGACTCGCGGCCGCGGTGCGGGCTGCCCGGGCCCACGTCCTCCTCGCGTCCGGTCTGCGGCGTCCGACGGGCGACGTCGTCGCTGCCCTCGAGGACTGGGGGTTCGACGCGGAGGCCGCGGAGGCGTTCCGACTGCTCACGGGCCGTGAGCGCCGACGGGCCGGGGCCCGACCGGCCCGGCCGGCGCGGTGGAGTGAGGTCGCGGCGCTGCTCGACCTGGGCGTGCCCGCGCTGCTGCTGCTCGGGCTCCGGGGTCTGCTCGTGTTCGACGGGCCCGACAACGAGATCACGATGCTGTCCGAGCTGCCGCCCGGATGGGAGGGGCAGGGGATCGAGGTGCACGACGCCCCGACGCGCGACGGACCGGTGTCGTACGCGGTGCGGTGGCACGGCGAGCGGCCCGCGCTGCTCTGGGAGGCACCGAGCGGTCGCTGGTGCAGCGCGCCCGGCCTCGATCCCGACTGGTCGACCGACGCGCCGACGGGCGACGCGCTGCTCGCGGCACCCACGCCGACCGCGTGAGCAAGCTGCCGACTCCCGCCCAGCTCGAGGCGGCCGGGTTGTACGACCCCGCGACCCCCGACGCGGCGGAGCGACTCGAGCTCGTCACGATGGCGCTCGGACGCGGGGCCACCTACGACGAGATCCGACGAGCAATCGCCGAGAGGCGGCTCCACGCCGTCGCTGCGGAGCGCGTCATCATCGGTGGGACCGAGCGGCTCACCCTCGACGAGGCGATCGCGCGGAGCGGCATCGATCCTGCGCTCGGGTTGCGCGTGTGGCGCGCGCTGGGCTTCGTCGTCCCGGAGTCACGGGAGCCGGTGTGCACCGAGGCCGACGTCGAGGTGTTCCGCTTCTTCGAGCTCGCCACGACCGTCTTCACGACCGAGTCGAGCATCGCTCTCGCCCGCACCGCCGGGAGCTCGATGGCGCGGTTCGCCGACGCGGCGATCTCTGGTGCTCGCTCCATGCTCGAGGCACCGTTGCGCTCGGATGGCGCCACGAGCGTGGAAATCGCCCGCACGTTCCTCGGGGTCGCCGAGGACGTCGTACCGCAGCTGTACCCGATGCTCGAGACGGTGCACCGGCGCCACCTGATGGAGACCGGACGCCGCTACTCGCTCTGGGGCGTGGCGCCGAGCGAGGAGAGTACGACCCAGGCTGTCGTCGGGTTCGCCGACGTGGTCGGTTTCACTGCACTGTCCCGGCAGCTCGCGCCAGTGGAGATCGACGCGCTGGTCGTCGGGTTCGGGGAGCGGGCGCTCGGGGTGATCGCCCGTCCCGGCGCTCGACTGGTGAAGGTGATCGGCGACGAGGTGATGTTCGTCGCGGGCGATGCGGCCGAGGCAGTCGACATCGCCCGGCGGTTGGTCGCGGATCCCGAGCTCCCCGAGCTGCGGGTCGGTCTGGCTGCGGGCGAGGTGGTCTCCGTCGAGGGTGACCTCTACGGCTCCGTCGTGAACCTCGCGGCGCGCCTCGTACAGCTCGCGGTCCCGGGCGGCATCGTGGTCGACGAGGAGACGGCCCGACGGCTCGGGCCGAGCGACTCCCTGCACGCCGAGGGCGCACGGATCATCGCCGGGTTCCCGGACCCGATCGAGGTCTTCACGCTGTCGGCTCGGGGAACGGGGCGATCCGGCCCCACGGGCTGATGTGCACCTCGAACGACAGGAACGACTCAGGCGGTTGCTGGATCTCGGGAACGGCCTGTTCACCTTGCTGCAACCCCGAGGACGTGCGTCGTCCCTACGTTGCCCGCAGGTGAGCCGGGAAGTCTGGTCGGCACGTCGCCAATAGCGGCGGACATGAATCGTTCCCCGTGGGGAGGAGCCGACCGGATGACGTATCGGGTGGAGACCACATCCTGGAACGGGATGTGCGTTGCGTACCGGTTGAGTGGCTCCCCAGGCACCCGAACCTCGGGGCCCGACGTGCGTGCACTCGTGAGAGGTCAGACGAGATGCGCGCGGGTCGTTTCGCGGATCCCGGAGCTCTCCGGGGGATCGGAAGGAGCGACATGAAACGACGAGCCGCGCTCGTCGCCGCACTCTGCGGTGGCGCGCTCTTCGTCGCAGCAAGTCCTGCGGGAGCGCAGGAGATCACTCCACAGCTCGTGCAGGGCAATCTGGACAACACGTTCGTCCTGCTCGCTGCGGTGCTGGTCATCTTCATGCAGGCCGGGTTCGCGCTGGTGGAGGCGGGCTTCACCCGGGCGAAGAACGTCGCGAACATCATGATGAAGAACCTGATGGACTTCATGGTCGGCCTGATCGCGTTCTACGTGGTCGGGTTCGCGATCGCGTTCGGACCTGCATCGGATGAGGGCATCAAACAGTTCATCGGGGTCAAGGGGTTCTTCCTTGGCGCCGGTGCCGAGAGCTACACGAGCGGTACGACGCTGAACCTCTTCGTGTTCTTCGTGTTCCAGCTGGCGTTCGCAGCCACTGCGGCGACGATCGTCTCGGGCGCGATGGCCGAGCGTACGAAGTTCAAGTCGTACTTCCTCTACAGCATCGGGATCACCGCGTTCATCTACCCCGTGGTCGTGCACTGGCTGTGGGGTGGTGGCTGGCTCTCGCAGCTCGACACGGTGCCGATCGACTTCGCCGGGTCGACGATCGTCCATGTCACGGGCGGGGTCGCGGCGCTCATGGGCGCGATCGCGCTCGGACCGCGCCTTGGCAAGTTCGGCACCGACGGCAAGGCGCGCGACATCCGCGGGCATTCGATCCCGTTCGCGGTGCTGGGCACGTTCATCCTGCTGGTGGGCTGGTACGGGTTCAACCCGGGCTCGTACCTCGCCGCCGATGGGCTGGCGATCGGTCAGATCGCGACGATGACGACGCTCGCGGCGGGAGCCGGGGCCGTCATGGCGATGCTCGTGGCCTGGTGGACGACCCACGGGAAGGCCGACGTCGGAATGGCCGCCAACGGTGCGTTGGCTGGACTCGTCGGCATCACCGCGGGCTGCTACGCCGTCAGCACCACCGGGGCCCTGATCATCGGGGCGATCTGCGGTGCGGCGGTGGTCGGCAGCATCTGGCTCCTCGATCGTGTGAAGGTCGACGACCCGGTCGGTGCGGTCTCGGTGCACGGCACCTGCGGCATCATCGGCACGCTCTTGGTCGGGTTCTTCGCGGCCGGTACCACCGGTGACGCAGGGATCTTCTACGGGGGCAACGCCGACCAGCTGATCGCGCAGCTGATCCTCGTCGTCACCGTGGTCGCCTGGGTGGCAGTCGCGTCCGGCATCCTCTTCTTCATCCTGAAGAAGACGGTCGGGCTGCGGGTGACGCCGGAGGAAGAGACCGAGGGGCTCGACCTGGTCGAGCACGGATACCGCGGCTACGACGCCGAGGTCTTCACGCTCCAGAACGAGGAGGTCGGCGTCAGCTGACCGCCCCGACCCGGGGCACACCGTTCGTGTGGTGTGCCCAGTCGCCACTCCACCCTCCGGCGGCTGGGCACACCACCGAACCGCACGACCCGTCCCTGATGTGCAGGTCAGAAGTTCGCGACCCGCAGCGTCGCGACCTCCCAGGGGAGGAGCTCCAGGGATCCGTTGAACCTGTCGGTGACGCGGCCCCGGAGATCGATGATGTCCCCGGCCGCGTTCGCTCCTCCAACCGCGAGCACGCGCGGTGGCGACCGAGTGCGACGCGTTCAGGATGCGCACGACCAGCGCCCCGCGCTCGCGCAACACGGCCGAGACCTGCGCTCCTTCGACGTCGATCGCCTGGCCGTCGGGCGGGGTCTGGCCGCCCGATCCGAGTGCCCGGGCCCGCTCGAGCGGTACCAGGAGCTCGTCGGCGACCTCGTACACGCGGGCGGCCTGCCAGTCGCCACGGTGGGGGAGCACCGCGTACTCCACGACATGGCGTCCCTGCAGCTGTGGTCCTTCGAGCGGCTGGAACGGTCCGGCCGGGTTCGGACGCAGGGAGATCTCGCCGCGGGACAGGTAGCCCGTTGCGCGCAGGAGTGTGAGGGCGAGCTCGTGACCCCGACCCCGCTCGTCGACGAGCACCTCGTACTCGAGGAGCCCGTCGTGGAGGAGCGCGAGGCCCAGCTCTCCGTCCGACACGTCGACGAAGCGTCGCGATACGAACGTCGGGAGCCCGAACTCGTTCGGTCCGCCCTCGGCCGTGAGCCCGCGGTGCACGACAGCGAACGCGCACTCGGCGTCGGAGCCGGCGACGGGGGCCGGGAGTGGGAAGTGGGCCCGGAGTCGGTGGTCCCGGCTCCGGTTGTCGAGCTCGACTCGGACCCGGAGGAAGGGTTCCCCGTGGCGGAGCTCGAGGATCGTGCGGACCGCGGTGGCCACCGTCTCGTCGCTGCGGCGCCTGCAACGCTGCCGGTCGCCGATGGCGTGCGTGGGGAGCGTGTGCACGGCGGTGACGAGGATGCGAGCCCGGACGTCGCCCGACTCGAGGACCTCGACGGTCACGTGGTCCGGGTCCTCGACCACGCGGTCGGAGTCCGGTGGCGAATAGTTGTACGTGTCGCCCCCGTCGCCGCCATCGACGAACCGGTTGCCACCGGTGGTGACGACGCCATCGGCCGTGGTGACCGTGAGCGTGCCGTCGGCGGGATCGACCTCCACGGTGAGGTGCTCGTTCGTCAGCGTGCAACCGTGGGCGCGCGCCGTTCCCGCCGGCCCGGTCCCATCGACCGACGTGAAGCTGCGCCAACCGAAGCCGGAGACGGTGGCGGTGTGGAAGATGACCTCACGCGCCGCGGGGAGCTGCTGGCGGAACCGGATCGTCGCCCCGGTCTCTCCGAGCGCGAGGAGCTCGTCGCGCACGTCGTCGAGGTCGATGGGTGCCTCACCGGGCCGCGTACGCGTGGAACACGTACTCCCACTCGCCGGGTGCCGTCTCCACCCGCTCGACGCGAGCGATGCGCGCACCGGCGAACTCGGGACCGCGGATCATCTCGAGGACCCAGCGCACCTTCTGGCCGATGACCAGGGTGGTGAACCCGGCGGTGTCGACCGCGCCCACGACCTGTGTCGGGCACGGAGTGCCGTCGATGGCGACGAAGTGGACGGGTCCGTCGCCATCGACACGTGCGTGGACCAACCCACCGCGCGACGCCCGGGTCGGGTTCGCGACGACGGTCGCGCCCGCGGGCGCGTCCACCGCCGCGGCGTGCGCGTGCATCGCTTCCTTCGTGAGCGCGTCGCCGATCTGTCGCGCCTCCTGGTAGCGGACGACGACTGCGTCGACGACTTCGTCGGCACTGCACGCGCACGACGAATCGTGCGCGCTGTTGAGCACGAGGTTGCGCCACGCGACGTCGAGCACCGCGTCCGGGTAGTCGGTGGAGTCGAGGAGGAGCGCGCTCAGCGGCTCGGCCCGTCGCTCGAGCGATCGCTCCGCAGCGGCGCACGCACGGTGCACGTCGACCCGGTTCGACGCGACCCCCATGAGCACGTTGGAGCGGGCCCCCGAGCGCAGCTCACCAGTCCACACGTCGAGGCCCTCGATCGGCTGGGCCGCGAGGAACTCCGGGAGGGAGGACACCACGAAGCGGTACCGGTCCTGGACCTCGTTCGCGGCCGCCACGACGTCGCCGAGCCAGGGTTGGGGGAGGAGGTGGTCGCTCCCGTTCATCAGGAGCATCCCGCCACCCGGTAGCCGGGCGGCGCCGAGCTCCTGCTCGTAGCCGTCGGCACGAGCGACGAGCCCGGCCGCGTCGGGTGGCAGGTCACGCCCGTTGGAGTACGAGCCGTAGAGGTACTCGGCACGGCACGCGCGACCCGTCGGGGGCCTCCCACCAGAAGGCCGTCCGGGTGATCGCGGCGGGGACGCCGCGCCAGAGCACCGCGTCCTCGAAGCCGGCGAGCCGCAGGAGCTGGGGCATCTGGGCCACGTGCCCGAACATGTCGGGGAGGTAGCCGATCTCCATCAGCCCGCCGAGCTCCTCGGCCCGAGTGATGCCGAGCTGCAGGTCCCGGACCATGGTCTCGCCCGACACCATGAACTCGTCCATGAGGACCATCCACGGACCCACCTGGAGGCGCCCGCTCGCGGTCGAGGCGCGCGATCCGCTCGGCGGCGTCGGGACGGATCTCGAGGTAGTCGTCGATGACCGCGGTCTGCCCGTCGAGCAGGAAGCGGGCGTAGGTCTCGTCGCGCTCGAGGAGGTCGAGGAGCCGATCGAGGAGCCGGACGAGGCGGACACGGAAGGCCTGGAACGGGAGGTACCACTCCCGGTCCCAGTGCGTGTGCGGCACGATCGCGACGGTCACGGGAGCGGCTGCGCCGGGGCGGGAGGTGGCCGTCATGGCCGGCAGCCTACGGGCCACCCGGCGCGGACCCCCCGGTGGATCCACCGTGAAAGGTTCACGACAGCCTCGTGTCGCGTGCCATTCACGACAGTGAACGACCGGCGTAACGACCCCTCCTTATCGTCCGCCCCTGCAAGCTCGCGACAGGGCAACGGCGCCCGCGCGGTCCGCGTCCCCGGCTCAGGGCCGGGAAATCAGGAGGGTGGAGTGAGGATGCACATGCACAGGTTGTCGCGACGGGTCGGGATCTCCCTCCTCGTCGTGGTGGTTGCGATGCTCGCCATGGCGGGCACCGCGTTCGCTGCGGGGGTGGATCCCTCGACGACGATCCCAGGGAAGGCGAGCACGTCGACCGACGCGGGTATTGCCGTCAACCTGCTCTGGGTCGTCATCGGGGCCGTCCTCGTCATCTTCATGCAGGCAGGCTTCGCGCTCGTCGAGACGGGGTTCTGTCGGGCGAAGCACGCAGCCCACGTGGTGAGTACGAACTTCGCGGTCTTCGGCCTCGGGTTCGTGGCGTTCTTCGTGATCGGCTTCCCGATCATGTTCTCCGGGTTCAGCTTCCCGGGGATCTTCGGGTACGACAAGGCCCTCAGCGCCGACGCTCTCATCGGGAGCGGTAGCTGGGTGTTCCTGTGGGGCAAGAGCGGCTGGGGTCTCAGTGGGGCCGCGTACAGCGCCCCGATCGCGGCGTTCTTCCTCTACATGGTCGCCTTCATGGACACCACGGCCACGATCCCGACCGGGTCGATGGCCGAGCGGTGGAAGTGGAAGTCCTTCGTCGGCTGGGGCCTCTTCTGCGGGGCGATCTTCTACCCGCTGTTCGGTGGTTGGACCTGGGGCGGCGGCTGGCTGAGCCAGCTCGGGAACAGCAGCAGCCTCGGCTTCGGCTACGTCGACTTCGCCGGTTCCGGCGTCGTGCACGCCATGGGTGGCATCGCCGCTCTGGCCGGCGCGATCGTCCTCGGACCCCGGATCGGCAAGTACGGCTCGGACGGCAAGCCGCGCGCGCTGTCCGGACACAACATCCCGATGGCCATGCTCGGAACGTTCATCCTGCTGTTCGGGTGGTTCGGCTTCAACGCGGCGTCCACCTTCGCGGCGACGGACGTGCGCTTCGCGGTGGTCGCCGTCAACACTGCCATCGCGGCGGCGTTCGGCGGGACGGTCGCGATGTTCTACGTGATGAAGCGTCTCGGAAAGCCGGACCCGGGCATGATGGCGAACGGCATGCTCGCCGGCCTCGTGGCCATCACGGCACCGTGCGCATTCGTGCAGCCGTGGGCTGCGGCCGTGATCGGTGCGATCGCAGCTGTCATCGTCGTCGAGTCCTGCCTCTTCTGGGAGCGCAAGGGCATCGACGACCCGGTGGGTGCGATCTCCGTGCACGGCGTGTGCGGGATCTTCGGCGTCCTCAGCATCGGGCTCTTCTCCGACGGCCGCTACGGCGCCGGTTGGAACCTGACGTCGAACGGCGCTGCGGCCAAGGCGAGCGGTGTCACCGGGATCTTCTACGGCGACGGCGGGAAGCTCTTCGGCAGCGGCTCGTTCGGTGAGCTCGGCTTCGGCCAGCTGGCGTCCCAGGCGATCGGATCCCTGGTGATCATCTTCATCATGGGAGGCATCGCCTACGCCTTCTTCAAGATCCAGAACAAGCTCACGAAGGGCGGCATCCGCTCCTCCGAGGCCGACGAGCTCGCAGGGCTCGACCGTCCGGAGATGGGTGTGCTCGCCTACGACAACATCCAGGTCCGCGAGATCGATGTAGTGGGTCTGGACCCGAGCGAAGACAAGGTCCTCGCGACTGGCGGCGAGTCACCCGACCCGTCGTTCGGTCGCTAGGAGCGGTCGTTCGGGAGCGCGCACTTCCCCCCGTCCCCCCGAGGGGAGTGGGAGCGGGCCGGTCGGGCATCAGCCCGGCCGGCCCCTCCGCGTCTGGTGCGACATCCGCTCCGGAGCAGACGCCGTACGCTCCTCGGATGCTCGACCTCGCCCGGACCTCGGTGTTCCTCGACTTCGACGGCACCATCAGCGAGGCCGACACCGGTGTCCATCTCATGACGCGCCTCGCGCCACCCGGGTGGCAAGCGATCGCCGACGCGTACGGCCGCGGCGAGATCGAGAGCCGTGAATGCCTGCTGGACGAGTGGGACCTGCTGCCCGCCGAGCTGCGTCGTGACGAGGTGCAGCTCCGGGCGGTGGCCCGCGAGGTACCCCTCGACCCCGGGGCCGGCCCGCTGGTCGGCGCGCTCCGGTCGGCCGGCGCGGAGGTCCTGATGGTCTCCGACGGCTTCGGCTTTCCCGCCGACGAGGTGGCGCGCGACCTCGGGGTGCCCGTCGCCACGAACGCCGTCGACTTCGTGACCGGCCGGCTCGAGTTCCCGAACGAGGACCGGTGTTGCGCCTGCTCGTCGTGCGGCACGTGCAAGCAGGCCCCGATCAAGGACGCGCGGCACCGCGGGCGCTCGACCGTGCTGATCGGTGACGGCACGAGCGACCGCAAGGCGGCGCTGCTCGCCGACGTGGTGTTCGCGAAGTCGGGGCTCGCGGCGTGGTGCGCGCGCAACGGCGTGGCGTTCCTCCCGTTCGAGACGCTCGCCGACGTGCAACGGACCCTGCTCGACGACGCCTGACCGTCAGCGGCGTGCGCTCGCGGAGGCCCTCGGCTCGAACGCCCGGGAGCTGCTCGGCCTGCTCATCCCTGGGTCCGGGCGGTGGTCACCTCGGGACCCCGGCCCCGGGAGCGCCGAGGCCACTCCTCGTCCTCCGTCCCCGGGGCCCGGCGCCCGACCGGATACCGTCGCCCACGTGACCACCCCGACCCTCCGGCTCGAGCGACGCTGCTGGAAGGCGGGCGAGCGGGTGGTCGTCGGGATCGACGAGGTGGGCCGTGGTGCCTGGGCCGGACCGGTCACCGTGGCCGCGGTCGTGCCGGCGCCCGACCACCTGCGGGGAGTGCGCGACTCCAAGCAGCTCTCCCGCCAGGACCGACCGGGCGTCGCGGCCGACGTGCGGGCGTGGGCGGTGGCCGTGGGCGTCGGGCACGCGTCGCACGACGAGTGCGACGCCCTCGGGATGACCGCTGCGCTGCGGACGGCCGCGTTCCGTGCCCTGCGGGAGCTCTCGGCCCAGGGGTACGAGCCCGACCGGGTGATCCTCGACGGCAACCACGACTACCTCGGGCTCGGTGGGCGGGTCACCACCGTGATCAAGGGCGACACCTCGGTGCTCGCGGTCGCGGCCGCGTCCTGCGTCGCGAAGGTCACCCGCGACGAGATGATGGCGGCCGAGGCGCACCAGTACCCGCCCTACGACTTCGAGTCGAACGTCGGGTACCCCTCGCCCCGCCACAAGGTGGCGCTCGCCGGGTACGGCCCGAGCGCGATCCATCGCCGCTCGTGGGTGTTCATGGAGGGCTTGTGCTGGCGTGGCCTGCCGCCCCCGCCGGGACGCCTCTTCGCCTGATCGAGGTCGCCCGACCGAAAATGGGCCGCCGTACCGACAAGTCGCGCGGAACAACGCGTAGCCTCGTGGTTCCGGTCCGACGTAGAGGAGACCCGATGGCCGTCGATCTTCCCGAGGTGCACGCCCAGGCCCTCGACCACACGCGCCGCTACGTCGCGGGCGTCGGGGACGACCAGTGGGGGATCGACTCGGCATGCGCGGGCTGGGACATCCACACGATGGTCAACCACATCGTGGGCGGGAACCTCTGGGTGCCCGAGCTGATGGGGGCCAAGACCATCGAGGAGGTCGGGGACGCGCTCGACGGCGACCTGCTCGGCAGCGACCCCGTCGCCGTCTACGACGCGTCCGCAGCCGGGGCGGCCGCGGCGTTCCGAGCTCCGGGCGCCATGGACGTCGAGGTCGCGGTCTCCTACGGACGGGTCCCCGGGTCGGTCTACTGCGGCCACCGGTTCGTCGACGTGCTCATCCACGGGTGGGACGTCGCGAAGCCCACGGGGCAGGACACCAACCTTCCCGAGGACCTCGTCGACGCATGCTTCGAGGTGATCGAGCCGCAGATGGCGGAGCTGCACGCCAGCGGGATGTTCCAGGAGATCCCGGTCCCGGCGGGCGCCGACCGCCAGGCGACCCTTCTCGCCATGCTCGGTCGCGAGGACTGAGCGGAGCGAGTGGGGCCGGAGCAGGACTGAGGAAATAGGCTCGCCGACATGGGTCAGGACATCACCGTCACCGCGCGCCCGGGCGCCTCGCCCGCGGTCCGCTTCTTCTCCTGCAACCGCTCGATCACCGGCATGGCGATCGAGTCGTACGGCTCGGTCGACGACACGACCGGCAACCGTCCACCCGACGTGCTCGCGCGCCGGCTGTTCGATCTCGGCGCGACCGGTGTCACGGTGTACTCGAGCGATGTGATCGTCGCGGCCCCCGACGCGGCCTGGGCCGAACTCGAGCCCAAGGTCGTCGAGGCGATCGAGCACCTCTTCGGCTTCTACGGCGACGACGCCGGCTGGGCCGACGACGCGCTGCGGGCGATCGGGGTCGAACCGCTCCCGCGTCCCGAACCGTCCGCCTAGCCGCGCCGCCCCTCGATCAGGGGCTGAGGGACACCCGTGGTGCACTCCGAAGCCCAGGGGCTCTGGAAGTGCACCAACAGGATGGGAACATCGTTGCGTGACCGAGCCTGACGACGCGCCCATCGAGGCCGGCGTGTTCTCCGCGTGGCTCCGCGAGATGGGGGCGGCGCTGCGCGGTGCGCGCGATGCCGACGTGCCCTGCGGCGCGTGCACCGCGTGCTGCGCGTCGTCGCAGTTCGTGCACGTCGCACCCGACGAGACGGACGCGCTGGCGCACATCCCGCGCGAGCTGCTCTTCCCCGCACCCCGGATGGCGGCTGGGCACGTCGTCCTCGGGTACGACGAGCACGGTCGCTGCCCGATGCTGCGCGACGACGGCTGCTCGATCTACGAGCACCGGCCGCGGACCTGTCGCACCTACGACTGCCGGATCTTCCCCGCGACGGGGATCGAGCCCGGTGGCGACCAGGAGCCGATCGCGCGGCGCGTCCGCCGGTGGCGGTTCGACTTCCCGACCGAGGGCGACCGGGCGGAGCTCGAGGCGGTGCGGGCGGCTGCGGCCTCGGTCCCGGACGACGCCGGGACCCCGACCCAGCGGGCCGTCCGCGTGATCGAGGTGCGTACCGCGGCCGGCTGAGGCGCGCCTTGCGTATCGAACACATGTTCGGTACAACGGGGGGATGACGGCAGCGGCGCTTCCCCGGCGGGACGAGGAGGCCCGTGCCCGGCTCCGGGCCGTCGCGGTGCACGCCCGGCCGGTCACCCTGGCCCGGGAGCGGGCCCTCCCCGTCGCCGGGTCGCTCGGCGAGCTGCTCCCGGGTGCCGGCCTGGTGCGGGGCACGGTGGTGCAGGTCGACGGGACGCCCGGTGCCGGGGCGACGTCGGTGGGCTTCGCCCTCGCCGCCGCGGCGACGACGGCCGGGGAGTGGGTGGCTGCGGTCGACCTCGTCGGCACGTTGGGGGTGGAGGCCGCGGCCGCGGCCGGGGTCGCACTCGAGCGGTTCCCGGTGGTGCGGCTTTCCGGGAAGTCGGTCGACCGATGGGCGACGGTGGTCGCGGCACTGCTCGACGGGGTGGGGCTGGTGCTCACCGAGCTGCCGCGCCACGCGCGCCCGGGCGACGCCCGGCGGCTCGTGGCCCGGGCCCGCGAGCGTGGTGCAGTGCTGGTCGTGCTGCCGAGCGCGGCCGACGCGCTGGCCCGGCGACGTGGGGCTGCACCTGGTCGCGGAAGGCGGTACCTGGTTGGGGCTCGAACCGGGAGCGGGGTTGCTCGCGTCGCGTGCGCTGCAGGTGCGCGTCGAGGGGCGCGGTGCCGCGGCGCGCGTCCGACGAGGTGAGCTCGCCCGGGCCGGCTGAGCGTGCATCCGCCGCGCACGCTCGCACTGTGGTGCCCGGCGTGGGCGATCACGGCCGCCCGGCAGACCGACGCGGGGCTGGCCGACACACCCGTTGCCGTGGTGGAGCGCGGCGCCCGCGGTCTGCAGGTGCAGGCGGCGTCCGCGGAGGCGTCCGCCGTGGGGGTGACCGTCGGGCTACGGCGTCGAGAGGCCGAGGCGCGCTGTGCCGACCTGGTGGTGCTGGAGCGGGATCCGGCCGCAGAGGCGCGGACGTTCGAAGCGGTGGCGCGGGCGACCGAACCGATCACCCCGGCGGTGGTGCTCGAACGTCCCGGGGTGCTCACCTTCCCCACCCGCGGGCCGTCGCGGTACTTCGGGGGCGACGAGGCGCTCGCGGCGCGCTTGCTCGAGGTGATGGACGCGTCGGCGGTGCCCGACGCGCGGGTGGGCATCGCCGACGGCGTGTTCGCGGCGCGCCTCGCGGGCCGCCGCGCCACGGTGAACGCCGCGCACGTGGTCGGACCCGGGTCCTCGGCCGGGTTCCTCGCACCGTGGCCGGTGTCGGTCCTGCGCGGCATCCTCGGGGACGACGCCGGCGAGGCGCTGTCGGGCCTCCTGGTGCGGCTCGGTGTGCGCACGCTCGGCGACTTCGTTGCGCTTCCCGCACCGTCGGTGCTCGCCCGCTTCGGCACCGAGGGCGCGCGGGCGCACCGGATCGCGTCGGGGCTCGACGAGGTGACGGTCACGCCGGCGGCTCCGCCGCCGGAGCTGGTGGAGACCTGCGAGCTCGATCCCCCCGCGACACGCGTCGACGAGGTGACCTTCGCTGCGAAGGAGCTCGCCGATCGCCTCCTTGACCGCCTCGCCGCACTGGGGCTCACGTGCTCCCAGGTGGTGGTGGAGGCCGAGACCGAGCACGGGGAGCGCCATGCCCGGTGCTGGCGCCACGAAGGCGGACTCACCGCGGCCGCGCTCACCACCCGGGTGCGCTGGCAGCTCGACGCGTGGATCGGAGCCCGCGCAAGCGGAGCGGACGAGGCGACGGCCGGGCTGACCTTGCTGCGGCTCGCACCCGACCGGGTGGTGCCGGCGACCGGGCGGCAGCTCGGCCTGTGGGGCGGGGATGCGGCCGCCGTCGACCGTGCCGAGCGGGCGTTGGCCCGGGTGCAGGGGATGCTCGGCCACGAGACCGTGGTGACCGCCGTCGTCGACGGGGGCCGGGCGCCGTCGGAGCGGATCCGTTGGGTGCCGTGGAGTGAGCCGCGCGACGAGCCGTCGCCGGCTCCGGGCACTGCGGGCGCGGCACCGTGGCCGGGGGTGGTGCCGGGTCCGTCGCCGGCGCGGGTGCACGCGCCGCCCGTGCCCGCGGAGCTGCTCGACGCGAGCGGAGCGCCGGTGCGCGTGTCGGGCCGGGGCGAGCCGTCCGCGCCGCCCGAGCAGCTGCGCTGCGCGGTGCTGCCCGGGGGCGGGGGTGCGGTCGTGGCGTGGGCGGGGCCGTGGGCCCACGACCTGCGCTGGTGGGACCGGGTCGCCCGCCGGCGCCGGGTGCTGTGGCAGGTGGTCGTGGCGGGGCGCGGGCAGGGGTCGGACGCGCACGTCGCGTGCCTGGTCGCGGTCGAGGGGGGTCGCGCCGCCGTGGAGGCGGTCTACGACTGAGCGTGTCAGTCGCGGGCGAGGTCGAGCGCGACGGGGAGCGCACGCTCGCGCCATGCCGTGAGGTCGTCGTCGGCCGACACGTACTTGGCATGGACGAGGTCGCGCGCCCGCCCGTCCTCCCGGGTGTCCGGCTCGAGCACACGCGCGTGCGCGTGCAACGTCGCGTCCTCGATGCGGACGGTGACTGCGGGGTCGCGTCGGAGGTTGCGCACCCAGTCGGACTGCTCGCCCGCGCCCGCAAGGAGGTACAGGGTGTCGCCGTCGCGAGCGAACCAGATCTCGATCTCGTGGGGCGCCCCGGTCACCCGGCCGCGGGTCGTGAGGTAGCAGCAGTCCGGGTCGGGGATCGCGGCCGACATCGCGTCAGGCGAGGGCGACCAGGTCGAGCAGGTCGTCGGACCAGTGGTCGAGGTCGCCCTCGGGCATCAGGAGGACGCGGTTCGGCGCGAGGCGCGACACGAACTCCGCGTCGTGGCTCACGAGCACGATCGCGCCGGGCCAGCGGCTCAGCGCGTCGCCGATCGCGTCGCGCGAGGGGGGGTCGAGGTTGTTGGTCGGCTCGTCGAGCAGCAGCGTGTTGTGGCGCCCGGCGACGAGCTGTGCGAGCGCGAGCTTGGTCTTCTCGCCGCCCGAGAGCGTGGCCGCGTCCTGGAACGCGATCTCGCCGCGGAGGCCGAAGGTGCCGAGGAGGCTGCGCTGGTCCTGCGGGGAGATCGAGGCCTGCTCCGAGAGGTGGGAGAGCACGTCGCGTCCGGCGACGATGCCCTCGTGCTCCTGCGCGTAGTAGCCGACCGACACGTTGTGGCCGCGCTCGACGGAGCCGGAGTCGGCCTCGGTGCGCTCGGCGAGGATGCGCATGAGGCTGGTCTTCCCGGCGCCGTTCAGGCCCATGATGAGCAGCCGCTCGCCGCGGCCGACCTCGAAGCTCACGTCGGAGAACACCGGCGGGCCGCCGTAGCCCTTCTTGAGCCCCTCGACGCGGAGCACGACGTTGCCGGGCCTCGGTGGTTCGGGGAACTTGACCGCGATCCCCGACTCCTTCTTCGGGCCCTCGAGCGCATCTCGCCGCATCCGCGCGATGCGCGTGTCGAGGGCCTTGGCCTGCTTCGCTCGCTTGGCCGTCTGCCCGCGCATCGTGTCGGCGAGCGTCTTGATGCGCTTGATCTCGGCCTGCTGGTGGGTGACGACGCGCTTGAGGCGCTCCTCGTCGGCGGCACGCGAGACGAGGTACTGCGAGTACGTGCCGCGGTACTCGGTGAGCTCACCGTCGCTGAGGTGCAGCACGCGCGTGATGCCCTCGTCGAGCAGCTCCAGGTCGTGGCTCACTACGAGCAGCGCGCCGCGGTACGACTGCAGGAACTTCAGCAGCCATGCCTTGGCGTCGGTGTCGAGGTGGTTCGTCGGCTCGTCGAGCAGGAGCAGCTCGCTCCCGGCGAACAGGATCCGCGCGAGCTCGACGCGGCGCCGTTCGCCACCGGAGAGGGCGGCGATGGGGAGGTCGAGGCGGTCGTCGGGCAGGCCGAGCCCGTGCGCGATGCGCCGCGCCTCGGACTCGCCGGCGTACCCGCGCTCGAGGTTGAAGCGCTCCTCGGCCCGGGTGAACCGCGCGACGTTGCGGTCGGACGGGTCGTCCTCGACGCGCTGGCGCAGGATCTCGAGCCGGCGGGCCGCCTCGTCGAGCCCCCTCCCGGAGAGGACGTGGGTGAGGCCGCGGGTGTCGGCCTCGGTGCGGGGCTTCGGGTCCTGAGGGAGGTAGCCGACGGCGTCGGAGCGCAGGACCACGCCGCCCGCGGTCGGCGCCTCACCGGCGAGCACCTTCAGGAGGCTGGTCTTGCCGACACCGTTGCGTCCCACGAGGCCGACGGTGTCGCCCGGCGCGCAGCGAGAAGGAGGCGTCGAGCAGCGTCGTCCGACCGCCGACTTCCACCGAGAGGTTCCTGGCATGGAGCACCCTCTATGGTCGCGCTCCGGGCCGGCCCGGTTCGCACACGTTCACGTCGGCTCCTCGTTCAGGAGCTGCTGCCCACCAGGACGCGCTCGGGGTCGGTGCCCGAGCGGACCGCGCCGACGGTCTCGGTCGCCGCGGCCGCGGCCGGTCCGCGTGAACCGGCGGGCGAGGCCGTAGCCGAGCCCCAGGGCGACGAACCCGCGCGAGGGCGTCGAACACGTAGTGGTTGCCGGTCACGACGATGGCCGCGACGGTCACGCACGGGTAGATCACCGCGGCGACCAGCGCCCACCGGTGCTTGACCCGGGGGACCAGCACGCACGCACACCAGAGGGCCCAGACGCAGTGCATGCTCGGCATCGCCGCGAACTGGTTCGCGACCCCACCCGAGCCGCCGGCGCGGAACGACCAGAGCGAGGAGAAGCTCGACAGCGTGTCGATGAACGCCGGTGTGTGACCGGCGCCCGCGAGGAGGCGCGGTGGTGTCGCCGGCCAGACGGCCTGGGTCACGAGGGCGAGCACGCTCGAGACCGCCAGGGTGTTGCGCCACAGCGGGTAGTCGTCGTGGTGGCGGCGGAAGAGCCAGACGGCGACGGCCGCGGTGACCGCGAAGTGCATGAGGCCGTACCACCAGTTCGCGGCGATCACGAGCGGCGTCAGGTGCAATGCCCAGGACTGGATCGTGGCCTCGTGGAAGACGCCGAAGAACCGCTCGGCGTCGACGATCGCGGTGCCGTGCCCGAGTGCGCTCGGCGGCGTGACGCCGCTGGCGAACATGGGCGCGACGAGGACCGTCACGAGGACGACGGTCAGGACGAGCGAGAGCTCGATCCACCAGTGCACGAAGGTCCCGTCACGCAGCTGGCGTGAGCCGGGGAGTGAACGTTTGATCTCTCCCAGTCTGACAGGCGCGGGGGGTGCTCCCGGACGCGGGATTCTGGGCACGACCGGGTCTGCGGGCGGTGGCCAGAGCCCCGGCCCCCGGCCCGGGGGATAGGTTCGCGGCCATGTTGGACGTGGGTGATGTGGTCGACGACTTCGAGCTCCCCGACGAGACGGGGACGATGCGCAGGCTCAGTGACCTGCTGCGGAACGGGCCGGTCGTGCTGTTCTTCTACCCGGCGGCGATGACGAAGGGGTGCACGGCCGAGAGCTGTCACTTCCGGGACCTCGGCGCCGAGTTCGCGGCGGCCGGCGCCCAGCGGGTCGGCATCAGCGGCGACACGGTCGAGAAGCAGCAGCAGTTCTCGGACGCGCACGAGTTCGACTATCCGCTGCTCTCCGACGCCGACGGCACCGTGGCCGAGCTGTTCGGTCAGAAGCGTGGGCTCCTGGGCCTGAGCCCGGTGAAGCGGGCGACGTTCGTGATCGGCCCCGACCGGAAGATCCTCGGGGTGATCAAGAGCGAGGTGCGCATGAACGTGCACGCCGATCAGGCGCTCGACGTCCTGCGCAGCGCCTGAGCCGCGAGGCGTGCGCGACACGCGTGCGCTCGTGGTGTGACGTCATCGAGGCGCGAAAGAATCTCCGAGATTGCTTCGCGCTGAGGGCCCGATCCGGGGGGTAAGTGTCACACCCCCGTGTTGGGATGAGGGCATGAGCAGCATGCCCGTCTCCCAGGGTCCGGCGCCTGTGCCGGCGGACCGTTTCGACTTCGCCGCGCGCGTCGACGAGTTCCGCTGTCACTCGACGAAGGCGCTGCGCTCGATCGTGGCCGACGCCCGACGGGAGCAGCAGCGTTGGTACCTCGAGGAGCTCGCCGCGACGAGGGTGCTCGAGGATCGAGAGGCGCTCGACGGCGTGCCCGACTCGTCCGTGTCGGCCCGCACCGCGAAGACGAACCGGGAGGTCGCCCGTTCGCTCGAGTCGCTGCCCGAGGTGGCCGCGGCCGCGTGGGACGGCTCGCTCTCCAAGGACCAGCTCGTGCCCGTCACCGAGGTGGCGACACCCGCGACGGACGCCGAGTGGGCGCAGCGGGGGGCGCGGACCGCGCCGGTCGACCTGCAGCGCCAGGCCCGTGCTGCACGCACGGTGACCGCGGCCGACGCGGCGGCCCGCCGAGCCGCGCGCTACGTCACGTCGTGGCGCGACGCGGAGCAGGGGATGGTGTTCGGCCGTTGGGCGCTGCCCGACGTCGACGGTGTGCTGGTCGAGAAGGTGCTCGACCAGATGGCCGAGCGGATGCGCCCGGCCAAGGGGATGGCGTGGGACTCGCTCGCGCACCGCAAGGCGGACGCCTTCGTGCAGCTCTGCCAGGAGGGCGGCCGCGGCGGCGATCGGGCGCGTGCCGAGGGTCGAAGACGCTGTGGTGGTCCACACGAAGACCGGCCGGCACGGGCGGGGAGGTCGAAGGGATCCCGATCGCCGAGCGAGACCGTCGCGGTCGCTGCGGCAAGGCCAAGGTGCGCGTGGTCGAGAACGACCGACGCCGAGACGGTGGACCACGGACCGGGCCGCAAGGCGTTGCCGGCCGACGTCGAGCGCGCACGTGCGCCGTCGCGACCCACACTGCCGGATCCCCGGGTGCGAAGCGCGACCGAGCGGCTCCAGGCGCACCACTGCCGTTCCGTGTGACCACGGCGGACTCGC
This sequence comes from uncultured Acidimicrobiia bacterium, assembly GCA_963809885.1. Classification (GTDB taxonomy): domain Bacteria; phylum Actinomycetota; class Acidimicrobiia; order IMCC26256; family PALSA-555; genus JALHSW01. The sequence continues at coordinate 219,697 of CAWELA010000004.1, forward strand.
ACGACCGCGGCAGGCTCGCGTGCGTGTGCCAGGCGCCACCACCGACCTCTGGAGCCCCACGGCACCTAACGGCTGGTCGGTGACGCCGACGATCCCCGACGGCCTGCGGGTCATCCGCGACGGTGCCCAGCCCGGGACGGGGCCGGCGCCCTGAGCCCCGATGTCCAGAGCGGGCTCGCCCTTTGCTGATCGAACGTACGTTCGATACGGTGCCGGGTCTGTACGCGGAGCTGCACTGCCACACGAACTTCTCGTTCCTCGACGGGGCGAGCCACCCCGAGGAGCTCGTCGACGAGGCCGCGCGCCTCGGGTTGGCCGCGCTCGCCGTCACCGATCACGACGGGTGCTACGGCGTGGTGCGATTCGCGGAGGCGGCGCGGGCCGCGGGTCTGCCGACCGTCTTCGGCGCGGAGCTGACCCTGCGACCTCGGAGCCGACGGGAGAGCCGGAGCGCCGAAACCGGGCGAGCCGGACCCGGCGGGGGAGCACCTGGTGGTGCTGGCCGACGGGCCGGTGGGGTACGCCCGGCTCGCCCGTGCGGTGAGCGAGGGGCAGATGGCGGGCGAGAAGGGCGCGCCGCGCTTCACGGTCGCGGGGCTGGCCGACGCGTCACGCGCGGGCGTGCACCTCGACGGCAACCGGGTGAGCCCGGCGAACGACGGGACTGGTTCGTGCTCACCGGGTGCCGGAAGGGCGCGGTGCCGCGCGCGCTCGTCGCGGACGGACCGGCCGCGGCGCGGCGCGAGCTCGATCGGCTGGTGCACGCCTTCGGGCGCGAGCGGGTGCTCGTCGAGCTGTGGGACCACGGCGACCCGCTCGACCGGCACCGCAACGACGAGCTCGCACTGGTTGCGGCACAGGCGCGGGTGGAGGTGGTCGCGACGAACAACGTGCACTACGCGACACCGCGGCAGCGCCCCTCGCGACCGCGCTCGCGGCGATCCGGTCCCGGAGATCGCTCGATGAGCTCGACGGGTGGTTGCCGGCCGCCGGGTTCGCGCACCTGCGGTCGGCGGGGGAGCAGCACCGGCGGTTCGCCGCGCTGGCCGGGTGCCGTCGAACGGACGGTGGAGATCGCGGAGGCCTGCACGTTCGACCTCCGGCTCGCCGCGCCCAACCTGCCCGACCTCGAGGTGCCCGACGGGCACACCGACATGTCGTGGTTGCGCGAGCTCACCCGCCGGAGCGCGGCGGTGCGGTACCCGTCGACGCACCCGCAGCACGACGAGGCGATGGTCCAGATCGCGCACGAGCTCGACGTGATCGAGCAGCTCGACTTCCCGGGCTACTTCCTGCTGCTCGTCGACATCGTCGACTTCTGCCGCCGGTCCGACATCTACTGCCAGGGGCGGGGGAGCGCCGCGAACAGCGCGGTCTGCTACGCGCTCGGCGTCACCAAGGCCGATGCGGTCGCGCTCGGGCTGCTGTTCGAGCGGTTCCTCTCGCTCGAACGCGACGGGCCTCCCGACATCGACCTCGACATCGAGCACGAGCGGCGCGAGGAGGTCATCCAGTACGTCTACGGCAAGTACGGCCGCGACCGTGCCGCGCAGGTGGCGAACGTCATCACCTACCGGCCGCGCTCCGCGATGCGCGAGATGGCGAAGGTCGCCGGGCTCTCCCCGGGCCAGGCCGACGCCCTCACCAAGTGGGTCGATCGCCATCACCGGGACCAGGCCGCATTCGAGGGCTTCGGCCCGTCCGAACAGGTCGGCCCGTCGGAACCGGGAGGAGGGGAGGCGGAGGGGAAGGTCCGGGTCCCGGAGCTGGTGCTGGACCTCGCGCAGCAGGTGCTCGACTACCCGCGGCACCTGGGCATCCACTCGGGCGGCATGGTGATGGCCGACCGGCCGCTCGTGGAGTTCTGCCCCGTCGAGTGGGCCCGCATGGAGCACCGATCCGTGCTCCAGTGGGACAAGGACGACTGCGCGGCCGCGGGCCTCGTGAAGTTCGACCTGCTCGGCCTCGGGATGCTCACGATGCTGCACCTCGCGGTCGACCTCATCCGGGCGCACGAGGGGGTGGAGGTCGACCTCGCGACCATCCCCCAGGAGGAGGAGGTCTACGACCTGCTCTGCGCGGCCGACACCGTCGGGGTGTTCCAGGTCGAGAGCCGCGCGCAGATGGCCACGCTGCCGCGCCTGCGGCCCTCGCACCTTCTACGACCTGGTGATCGAGGTCGCGCTGATCCGTCCCGGCCCGATCCAGGGCGGCTCGGTGCACCCGTACCTGCGTCGGCGCACCGGCGAGGAGGCGGTCACCTACCCGCACCCGAGCCTCGAGGCGTGCCTCGAGAAGACGCTCGGGGTCCCGCTGTTCCAGGAGCAGCTCATGCAGATCGCGATCGACGCGGCCGGGTTCACTCCCGGCGAGGCCGACCGGCTGCGCCAGGCGATGGGCTCGAAGCGCTCGAAGGCGCGCATGGCCGCGATGCGCGAGCGGCTCCTGTCGGGGATGGCCGAGCGGGGGATCACCGGCGAGACGGCCGAGGAGATCGCCACCAAGCTCGAGGCGTTCGCGCACTTCGGGTTTCCCGAGAGCCACTCGGTGAGCTTCGCCTACCTCGTGTACTCGAGCTCCTGGGTGAAGTACCACCACCCGGACGCGTTCGCGTGCGCGCTGCTGAACGCGCAGCCGATGGGGTTCTACTCACCGCACACGATCGTGCGCGACGCGGTGCGCCACGGTGTGGAGGTGCTCGGGCCGTGCGTCCGTGCGTCGCGGCGCGATTGCACGCTGGAGCCACGCACCGAGGGAGCCGGGCCGATCGGTCACCCGCAACCCGGCTGGCACGCGGCGACGTCCACCCACGCGATGCGCATCGGGCCTGCGGTACGTGCGCGGGCTGTCCGACGCGCTGCTCGATCGGATCGACGCGACCCGGGACGCGGACGGCCCTTCCTCGACCTCTCGGACTTCGGCCGCCGGACCGACGCGCCGGTCGACGCGCTGGAGGCCCTCGCGACCGCAGGCGCGTTCACGTGCTTCGGCATCGAGCGTCGCGAGGCGCTGTGGGGCGCCGGTGCGCTGAGCGACGCGCGGGCCACGAGGATTGGTGCAGCGAGGATTGGTGCAGCGAGGATCGGTGCAGCGGGGATCGGTGCAGCGGCGGAGGGATCGGCGGGCTCGGGCATGGTGATGGAGCGACTGCCGGGGATGGTGACGGGGGTGGACGCGCCGGCGCTCCCGGCGATGGACCCGGTCGAGGAGACCGCTGCGGACCTGTGGGCCACGGGGATGTCGGCGAACCGACATCCCACCGAGTTCGCGCGCGGATGGCTGCGCAGCCCGCGGTGCCGTCACCGCAGCGGATCTGCGCACGCTCCCGCACCGGACGATCGTCGAGGTAGGCGGCGTCGTGACCCACCGCCAGCAGCCCGAGACCGCCAGCGGGGTGGTGTTCGTGAACCTGGAGGACGAGACCGGGCTCGTGAACGTGATCTGCACTCCCGACGTGTGGCAGCGCTTCCACCGGGTGGCCCGCACGGCACCGGCGTTGTGCGTGCGCGGCGTGCTCGAACGGCACCGGGGCGTCATCAACCTCCTCGCCCGCCGCATCGAGCCCCTGGACCTCTCCCCGGCTTCCCTGCTCCGCTCCCGCGACTTCCGCTGATCGTCCCCGGCGCAGCGTCGGCAGCCCCGGCGTAGCGTCGGAGCCATGACCGACGAGATCACCATCACCCCGATCGGGCACGTCGAGGGAGGACGACGCGAAGCGCTGGATGACGACTGGGACGCGGTGGACGCGACGATCGTGCTCGATGCCGAGCAGCTCGGGGCCGACGCGACCGCCGGCCTCGAGGACTTCTCACATCTCGATGTCGTCTTCGCATTCCACCAGGTGCCCGACGAGGAGATCGAGCGCGGCGCGCGCCATCCACGCGGTCGGACCGACTGGCCGAGCGTGGGGATCCTCGCGCAGCGTGGCAAGGGTCGGCCCAACCGCATCGGGGTGAGCACGTGCTCGCTGCTGCGCGTCGACGGGCTCACGCTCCACGTGCGCGGCCTCGACGCGATCGACGGGACGCCCGTGCTCGACGTGAAGGCGCACTTCATGGAGATGGGACCGCGCGGGATGGTGCGCCAACCCGACTGGAGTCACGAGATCATGCGCGGGTACTGGCACCAGGACCAGGCCTCCGCGGGTATCGGAATCCTGAGTCGCGGTATCCTGGCTGGCCGCACGGGGCAGCCCGCGCCCTGGCGCGGCCTGTCTCTCGACTCGCCGACCAGCAGACTCGAGCAACCATGAACGAGCCTCCGAGTAGCAGCTCATGGACCGCTTCCGCCTCGTGCGGCGGTTCCGCGCGCTCGTGCTCGCGGACCCGGCCGGTGTCCGAGCGGGGTTCATCGCGCTCCTGATCTCCTCGGGTGGTGACCTGCTCGCCGGTCTCACCCTCGGATCGATCACCGGCACCCTCGAGGCGCTGCCCGGCCTCCTGGTCCTCGTCCCCGCCGCGATCGGCATGCGGGGCAACATCTTCGGGGCCCTCGGGAGTCGTCTCGGGACGTCGATCCACGCGGGGACGTTCCGCCTCTCGCGTCGGCGCGACACGATCGTCGGTCAGAACCTCGCCGCGTCAGTGGCGCTCTCGATCTCGATCTCGCTCGCGCTGGCTTTCCTCGCGAAGGCCATCAGCATCGGGTTCGGCCTGGAGGACACGATCTCGGTCGCCGACTTCGTGGTGATCTCGGTGGTCGGTGGCGTGCTGTCCTCGATCGTCGTGCTCGGGATCACCGTGGGAGTCGCCGCGCTCAGCGTCCGCAGGGGTTGGGACCTCGACAACGTCGCGGCACCGATCGTCACCGCGGCGGGCGACATGGTGACGCTGCCCGCGCTCTTCCTCGCGACGTTCCTCGTGCAGGTGCCGTTCGTCACGCCCGTCGTCGCCGATCGGGTGCACGGTCGCCGGCGTCGCCGCGCTCCTGGTTGCGCTCCGGTCGAGGCTGCCGATCCTCCATCGGATCGTCCGGGAGTCCGTTCCGATCCTGCTCATCGCTGGGATCATCGACATCGTCGCGGGACTGACCATCGAGAAGCGCTTCGAGTCGTTCCTGGTGTACCCGGCGCTGCTCGTCCTCGTCCCGCCGTTCCTCGAGGACTCCGGCTCGCTCGGCGGGATCCTGAGCGCCCGCGTGGCGACGAAGCTCCACCTCGGCACGCTCGAACCGTCGCGGCGCCCGCTGCGCGCCGTCGGCGATGACGTCCTGTTGATCTACGCGTACGCGATCCCGGTGTTCCTGCTCCTCGGGATCTCGGCCGACATCGTTGCCGCGGTCGTCGGCCTGAAGAGCCCCGGGGTGCTCGAGATGATCTCCCTCTCGATGCTGGCCGGACTGATCGCGACGACCTTCGCGGTGCTCGTCGGCTACTACGGCGCAGTGCTGTCGTACCGGATGGGCCTGGACCCGGACACACACGGGATCCCCATCGTCACCTCGTCGCTCGACCTGCTCGGCGCCCTGTCGTTGATCCTGGTCATCGTGGCACTCGGCCTGACCTGACGTAACCTTGATTCCCTCGGACAAGCGAAGAGCGATGGACGACAAACCCCCACGAAATCTGAAAGCCATGCTCTCGGAGAGCAAGGACACCTCCGAGCTCATGGTCGACCTGGCGTACGCCGCGCTCTTCTTCGCCGACGAGCAGATGGCCGCCGAGGTCCACGAGCTCGAGGAGCGGCTCAGCGATCTCGTCCACGAGATGCGCGAGGTGTGCGTCTTGGCCGCTCGCTCGCCCCGCGACGCCGAGCAGATGTCGAGCGTCCTCCACGTCGTCTCGGCGATCGAGCGGATGGCGAACGCTGCGGTCGGCGTGTCGCGGATCGTGACCCACCACCTCGGCATCCCGGCGTCGTTGGTTGCCGACCTCGCCGCGGCCGAGGAGGTGTCGCACCGAGCCCGTGTGCGACCCGAGTCGGCGCTCGCGCACCGCTCGCTCGCCGACGTGGAGCTGCCGGTCGAGGTCGGGATGCGCGTCGTCGCCATCCGCCGGGGCAAGGAGTGGATCATCGACCCCGACGGCGACGAGACGCTGCTCGCCCGAGGACGTCCTGATCCTGCGGGGCGCGCCCGCCGGGATCGACGAGCTGCGTGAGCTCGCCGGCGCGCCCGAGTGGCGGCCGCCGACCGTCGTCGAGGACCCGGCGATCACCGACCTCGACCGTGCGGTCGACGTGCTCGTCGAGATGAAGAACGTGTCCGAGGTGGCGATCGGCCTCGCGTACTCGGCGCTCCTGTTCAACGACCAGAGCCTCGCGGCCGAGGTCAGTCACCTCGAGGACCGGCTCGACGAGATGCGCGAGCGGCTCGAGGTGTGGGTGCTGCGGTCCGCCGCGGACGAAGTCGACCCGTCACCGTTGCGCGGGCTCCTGCACCTGGGCGCGGCCGCCGAGGAGCTCGGCGACGCAGCGCAGCAGATGGTGTGGCTCGTCGAGGAGCAGGAGGAGATGCACCCGATCCTGCGCGTCGCGCTCGGCGAGTCCGACGAGGTCATCACCCGCATGCCAGTCGCGCCCGGCGCGGCGCTCGACGGTGTGTCGTTGGCCGAGGCCCGCCTCGAGATCGAGACCGGCTTCTACCTGCTCGCGATCCTCCGGGACGGCCGTTACCTCTACCGGCCACGCGGCCACGTGCGGCTGCAGGCCGACGACGAGCTCATCGCGAGCGGTCCCGACGAGGGACAGCCCGTGCTCGCAGAGCGGTGCGGGTACCGCGTGCTTCGAGGACGAGGACACCGGAGAGATCGCGCTCGTCCCCAGCACCTGACCCCACCGGCGGACGCAGGAGCGCGGGCGGGCAGGATCAGCGGGGTACGTTGCCAGCCATGTCGGCCACGCCCACCTCGCGATCGACCGATGCTGCCGAAGTGCGGGTGACCGGTGCGAGGGGGCTGACCGCCGCCGAGGTGCAGGATCGCGTCGCGCGAGGCCTCACGAACGAGACGAGAGAGCGGACGAGCCGCACCTACGGCGAGATCATCCGGGCCAACGTCCTCACACGCTTCAACGCGATCCTCGGCACGATGCTGGTCGTCATCCTGTTCGTCGGGCAGATCCAGGACGCGACGTTCGGCATCATCCTCGTCGCGAACTCGCTCATCGGGATCGTGCAGGAGATCCGCGCCAAGCGCACCCTGGACCGGCTCGCCGTGCTCAACGCGCCGCGGGCGCGGGTCGGTGCGCGACGGTGCGGTGGCTGAGATCGCGGTCGAGGACGTCGTGCTCGACGACCTGCTCGAGCTGCGGACCGGTGACCAGGTGCCGGCCGACGGGACGGTGCGTCTCGACCGACGGGCTCGAGATCGACGAGTCGTTGCTCACCGGTGAGGCAGATCCCATCGACAAGACGGTCGACGCCGAGGTGCTGTCGGGCAGCATCGTGGTCGCGGGGTCCGGCCGCTTCCAGGCGACGAGCGTCGGTCCCGACGCGTACGCCGCGAAAGCTCGCGATGGAGGCACGGCGGTTCACGTTGGTGCAGTCCGAGCTCATGGACGGCATCAACACCCTGTTGCGCTGGATCCAGTACGCGCTGTTCCCCGTGTCGGCGCTCCTGCTCTGGCGCCAGCTCGGTGCCCACGACGTGGACGAGGCGCTCGTCGGGCGTGGTCGCCGGGGTCGTCGGGATGGTGCCGGAGGGACTCGTGCTGCTCACGAGCCTCGCCTTCGGCATCGCGGCGGTGACGCTCGCCCGACGCAACGTGCTCGTGCAGGAGCTGCCCGCGGTCGAGGTGCTGGCGCGCGTCGACGTCGTGTGCCTCGACAAGACCGGCACACTCACCGAGGGCGACGTGGCGTTCGGCTCCACGGAGCTCCTCCCGGCCGGGGACCGTAGAGGCGACGGTGACGACGCCGAGGTGCGCGCCGCGCTCGGCGCGCTCGCCGACGACGAGAACCGCAACGCGACCCTCGGCGCGATCGCGGGCAGCGTGCCCGCGCACCGGATGGCAGCGCACGCAGTGATCCCGTTCTCCTCGGCCCGCAAGTGGAGCGCGGCGACGTTCGCCGATCACGGATCCTGGGTGATCGGTGCGCCCGAGATGATCCTCGCCGATCGCTCCCGACGACGGGGCGCGCGCCGGGCCGACGAGCTCGCTGCCGCGGGGAACCGGGTGCTGCTGCTCGGCCATGCCGACGAGACCGTGGCCGGCGAGACGCTCCCGAAGGGGTTCACGCCCCGGGCGCTCGTGCTGCTCGAAGAGCAGATCCGGCCGGACGCGGCCGAGACGTTGCGGTACTTCACCGACCAGGGCGTCGGAGCTGAAGGTGATCTCGGGCGACAACCCACGCACGGTCGGCGCCGTCGCGCGCCGGGTGGGAATGCCGAGGGCTCCGGCGACGCCTACGACGCTCGCGAGCTCCCCGAAGACCCGGAGGAGCTCGCCGACGTGCTCGAGCACCACTCCGTGTTCGGGCGGGTCACGCCGCAGCAGAAGCGCTCGATGGTCGCCGCACTTCAGTCGCGAGGCCACGTCGTCGCGATGACCGGTGACGGCGTGAACGACGCGCTTGCCCTGAAGGACGCGGATATCGGCGTCGCGATGGGATCGGGCGCGGCCGCCACGCGCGCGGTCGCGCAGCTCGTCCTGCTCGACGGCAAGTTCTCCACGATGCCCGGCGTGGTGGCCGAGGGGCGCCGCGTGATCGCCAACATCGAGCGGTCTGCGAACCTCTTCGTCACCAAGACCGTGTACGCCGTGCTCCTCGCAGTCGCCGTGGTGCTCACCGGTATTCGGTATCCGTTCTTGCCGCGCCACCTCACCATCGTGAGCGTGTTCACGATCGGGATCCCCGGGTTCGTGCTCGCGCTCGCTCCGAACAGTCGGCGGTACGTCCCCGGCTTCCTCGATCGGGTGCTGCGATTCTGCATCCCGGCCGGCGTGGTTGCCGGCCTCGCGTCGCTGGCGACCTACTGGTTGACCCGGTTCGAGGAGGATCTCCCGCTCAAGCAGGCACGCACGACCACTGCTCTGGTGCTGGTCGTCATCGGGCTGTGGGTTCTGGTGATCCTGGCGCGGCCGTTCAACTGGTGGAAGGCGCTACTCGTGGGTTCGATGGCCGGGTGCGTGGCCGTCATCCTGCTCGTCGGGTTCCTGCGCGACTTCTACGCGCTGGAGATGCCCGACGTGCGCGTGCTGGGCGAGGCGGCCCTCATCGCGGTGGCCGGGATCTTCCTCCTCGAGATCGGTTGGCGGGCGTCGCGGCGGTTCGGACGCCGACGGGACGAGCGAGCCGCGGCTGCGGCTGCCGCCGACGAAGCCGCGGCCGAGGCGGACGCCGCAGCCCGCTCCTGACCCGGCAGCCTCGACTGCGCTCGTCACCCGTTTCCCTAGACGGCGGTGCCGATCAGGTCGCCCGACGATCGCGGTGAGGGCCATGGCCGCCCCACCGCCGATCAGCACGCGGAGCGCCGCCCGTCCGACGGGTGCGCCGCCGAGCCGACCGCCGACGGCGCCGGTGATCGCGAGCACCACGAGCGCGGCTCCGGCGATGGCGGGGATGCGGGCGTCACCGCTGGTCGCGGCAAGGGCGATCAGCGGGACGAGGCGCACCGACGGCGAAGCTGAAGATCGAGACGAACGCGGCCTGCCACGGGCGAGCGGCGGTGGCGGCCGTGATGCCGAGCTCGTCACGGAGGTGCGCGCCCAGCGGATCGGCTCGCGGTGAGCTGTTCGGCGACCTCCCGGGCGAGGGGCGGGCTCGAGGCCACGCTGCACGTAGATGTGGGTGAGCTCGTTGAGCTCGAGGTCGGGTGTCCGGGCGAGCTCGCTCTCCTCCTTGCGGATGTCGGCACGCTCGGTGTCACGCTGGCTGCTCACGGACACGTACTCGCCGACGCCCATCGACATCGCGCCGGCGACGAGGCCGGCGAGGCCCGCGACCGCGACCGCGCTGTTCGAGGCGTTCGACGCGGCAACGCCGATCATGAGGCTCGCCGTGGAGACGATCCCGTCGTTGGCGCCGAGGACGGCGGCCCGAAGCCAGCCGATCCGGGTGAAGCGATGGCGCTCTCGGTGGGGGAGCATCAGAGCCACTTTCGTCGACGGAAGAAGATGTACATCGGCGTGCACAGCACGAGGATCACGCCGATGATCGCGAAGAACCCATCGTCGCCAGGTGATCTCGGGTGCGTCCGGAAGTTCATGCCGAGCACGCCGGTGACGAGCGTCGCGACCAGGAAGATGGCGCCCCAGGCGGCGATGCGTTGCTGTACGAGGCTCATGCGGTTGGAGGCGAGCGCGAGCTCGGCGTCGCGGCAGGCTGGTCAGCACGTCGCGCTGACTCTCGACGAAGTCGGCGACGCGCAGCACGTGGTCGGCGACGTCCTGGAAGTGCACGATCGCGAGGTCGTCGATGCAGGGGACCTCGCGACGCACGATCTCGGAGACGACGTCGCGCAGCGGGACGGCGGCCCGTCGGAAGCGGACGAGGGCCTTGCCGAGCGCGAACAGCTCCATCGGACTGCGCCGCGCGCTGCCCACGGTCCTCGTCCTCTTCGAGCACGGCTTCCTCGACCTCGTCGAGTCGCTCGTCGACCTGCTCGGTCACGATGAAGTAGCGGTCGACGACGGTGTCGAGGAGCGCCCAGAGCAGCAGCCCGACGTGGGCCTCGTCGTGCTGGGTGCGCTGGAGCTCGAACGTCCGCGTCACGTGCTCGATCGGGAACTCGCCGGGATGTCCGTCCTCGGGGGGTTGGCGGACCGAGAGGAGCCACCCTGCGCCGAACACGATGTCGATCTCGCGAGCACGCAGCCCGGTGTTGTGCAGCACGCAGTCGTAGACCGCAACGTGGTAGTGGTCGCTGTAGTACGCGAGCTTCGTGCGTTGCCCGGCCTTGGCGACGTCTTCCTTGGCGAACTCGTTGACGTGCAGCTGGTCCATGATCGAGCCGAGCTGCTGCGGGTCGGGATGCTCGCAGTCGATCCAGACGAGGCCGGCCTTCGCGTCGACCGTCGCGGCGACGCGGTCGAGCTCCACCATCGACGGTGCCGTCCCTGCGTGGTCGTAGCGCACGGCGTGGATCATCGGATCCGAGCCTACGAGAGCCCCGGGCACCCGAGGCGGCCGCGGGTACGATCTCCGCCAGCGCTCCTCGCCGAACGATGCTCTCCGGCGACGACGCCGACCACCAGACCGCCGAGCGAAGAGGAACCACGCATGGCCGTCCACGCCGACGCGCTCACCGTCGAGCAGCTCCGCGATCAGACGGTCATGTGGCTGCGAGAACATCTGCCTGCAGGCTGGATGGAGGCGCTCGACGCCGACGACGTCACCGCCTGGTCGAAGCTGCGTGCCGAGCTCGACTATGACGCATGGTGCACCGTGCTCGGCGAGGCGGGCTACGCCACGCCGACCTGGCCGGCCGAGTACGGCGCGGGGCTCTCGCTCTCGCCGGGCCAGGCGAAGCACGTGAACGAGGTGCTCAACCAGTACCGCGTGCCGCGACCGTTCAACCTGATCGGCATCGGCATGGGCGGTCCCACCCTCATCGCGTGGGGGACCGAAGAGCAGAAGCAGCGGCTGCTGCGGCCGATGGCGGCCAACCAGGAGATCTGGTGCCAGCTCTTCTCCGAGCCCGGCGCCGGCTCGGACGTCGCCGGGCTCGCGACCCGCGCCGAGCGTGACGGCGAGGAGTGGGTGGTCACCGGCCAGAAGGTGTGGACAACCCTCGCCCACCTCTCCCGCTGGGGGATGCTCGTCGCGCGGACGAACCCCGACGTTCCCAAGCACAAGGGACTCACGTACTTCGTCATGGACATGCACGCGCCCGGCGTCGAGGTGCGGCCGCTGGTGCAGATCACCGGCGACGCCGAGTTCAACGAGGTGTTCATGCAGGACGTGCGGATCCCGGACTCGATGCGCGTCGGCCCCGAGGGTGAAGGTTGGCGAGTCGCGATCACGACGCTCATGAACGAGCGCATCGCGCTCTCGGGTGCCGGATCGCTCTCGGGCGATGCCACCGGCGGCAGCCCGGCCGAGAAGCTCATCGCCCGCCACAGCCCGGTGCAGGACCCGCTGGAGCGTCAGCGACTCGCCCAGCTGTACATCGAGGAGCGCCTCATCCGGCTCAACAACCAGCGTGCCGCGGCACGACGCAAGAGCGGCGGGGAAGCCGGGCCGGAGGGCTCCATCACGAAGCTCATGCAGGCGGAGTTCAACCAGCGACTCCAGAAGCTGTCGGTCGACCTCGAGGGTGCCGAGGGCATGGCGTGGGAGGGCGAGGGCTTCGTCGAGAAGGGTGTGATCGGCTTCACGAGCTCGGGGGGCGACACGAGCCGCGAGATCGTACGCAGCTTCCTCCGGGCCCAGGCCAACACCATCGAGGGGGGCACCTCGAACGTGATGCGCAACATCCTCGGCGAGCGCGTGCTGGGCCTCCCGAAGGAGCCCGACAGCTCGCGGGACCTGGCCTGGAGGGACGTCCCCCGGTCGGGCTGAGCCCGGCCTCTCGGGGCACCGAGGATGCAGCGCGGCCTGCGTCGGTTCCTCCGGCGACGCGGTTCGACCGAGGTCGAGATCGAGAACGCCGCGCGCGGCCGCTACCTCGCCCTGCTCGTCCTCGATCGCGACGTCACGCCTGGTGATCGTCGGTACACGATGCTCGAGCTCGCGGCACGGGGCGGGACAGACATCGACAAGGCCCGGGCCATCTGGCGCGCGGTCGGCTTCCCGTCGATGCCCGACGATCTCCCAGCCTTCACCGAACGCGACGTCGAGACGTTGCGACTGTTCCTGGAGACCTTCTCGGACTCCTGGCTCCCTGAGTGGTCCCTCGATCTCGCACTTCCCCAGACCCGGGTCGTGAGCGCCTCGATGGCGCGCGTCGCCGACGCGCTCGACGAACGACGTCGCCGAGTCGTTCCGCCTCGCCCATGACAACGGGCTCACCGACGAGCAGCTCGCGGAGATGCTCGCGGAGCGCGTGGACTTCGACCGGATCACCCTCCTCATCGGGTACGTGTTCCGCCTCCAGATGCGGGCCGCGCTGTGGCGGCGCCTCGCCGGTGTTGACCAGGGGGCACCCGGCGCGGTCGAGGGCGCGATCGGGTTCGTCGACCTGGTCGGCTTCACCGCGCTCTCCGAGGCCCTCGACGAGCGCGAGGTGGGTGCGCTGGTGTCACAGTTCGGCGCGCTGGCCCACGACATCATCATCGAGACCGGCGGACGAATCGTGAAGACGATCGGCGACGAGGTGATGTTCGTCACCGACACGCCCGCGACCGCAGCGTGGATCGCAGTGCTCCTCACCGAGCAGGCAGGCACCGACGAGGTCCTGCCGCGGACCCGGAGCGGCCTCGCATCCGGCGCACTCGTGCCACGCGACGGTGACTACTTCGGCCCGGTCGTCAACCTCGCGTCGCGCCTGACGGGCCTGGCGCGTCCGGGGTCGATCCTTGGATCGGCGGAGCTCGGCGCAGCCGTCGAACAAGACCCGCGGTTCGCCGTGCGGTGGATCCCGGCGAAGCGCATCCGCGACATCGGGCGGGTCGACGTCTGCCGCATCGAGCGCGCTTGACCGTTCGCCTCGCTCAGGCGTCGCAGGTCGCGCCTCGGTCCGGGAGGGTGCGGTGCAACAGGTAGGCGCTCACCGTGATGTCGACGCACGTGTTGCCCTCGGCGAACCCGCCGTGCTGGGTGTCGTCGATGGTGAGGATGCGGGATCGTCGGATGCGCCGCTGCAGGTCCTGGGCGCCGCGGTAAGGGGTGGCGGGGTCGTGTGTCGTGCCCACGATCAGGATCGGCGGCGCGTCCTTCGCTTCGACGTCCCCGAGCGCCTCGGACGCGGCCGGTACCGGGAGCCGATGGTCGCAGCCGGCCGGTGAAGCACCGAGCACCGGCCCGAAGAACGGGAACCGCGCGGTGAGCTCGTGGTACTGCGTGACGTACTCGTCGAACGTCGGGCGGGGCGCCCGCTGGTCGGCGCACACGATGAGGCCGAGCGCCTCCTGGAAGTTGGTGTACGTGCCGTCGTCGCGCCGGCCGGCGTAGGCGTCGCTCAGCAGGCCCAGGTAGTGGCCGTTCCCCCGCGTCGCGTCGCGCAGACCGCGGGAGAGCGCCGGCCAGGTGGAGCGCGAGTAGAACGCCGCGAGCAGGGCCACGTGGAACTCGCCCACACCCACCGCGCGGCCGTCCCCGGTGGGGACCGTCAACCCGGCCTCGAACCGGTCGCGGAGCCGGGTGAGGGCGCCACGCGGGTCACCGTCGGAGTGGAAGTCACACCGTGCATCGGCGGCGCAGTCGGCCAGGTAGGTGTCGAGCGCGTGCTCGAACCCCGCCGTGTTGCCGGCGAGTCGTGCCGCGCCGGTCTCCGAGAGGTCGACGGCGGAGTCGAGCACGAGGGCTCGCACCAGATCCGGGAACTCCTGGGCGTAGACCGCGCCGAGCACCGTGCCATAGGAGTACCCGACGAAGGTCAATCGCCGATCGTCGAGCGCGACGCGGAGGCGATCGAGGTCACGCGCCACGTTGCGCGTCCCGACGTGGCGCAGCCAGTCACCCTGCGAGGCGATGCACGACGCGACCACGTCGACCGAGGCCACCCGTCCCTCGTAGTAGGCGGGGAGATCGGCGTCGTCGGCGGGGGTACCGTCCTCGCTCCAGAGGCGCTCGAAGGTCGCATCGTCGACGCAGTCCAGGGGGCGTGAGGAGCCGGTGCCGCGCGGGTCGAAGCTCACGATGTCGAAGGCGGCTCGGATCGAGTCCGGGATCGTCTCGTACGCCCGCCGGACCGTCTCGGTGCCCGGATCGCCGGGACCGCCGAAGTTGAGGACCAGGGAGCGGCGGCGGGCCGCCGGGCTCGTCGCCGGCTTGCGGATGACCGCGATCGCGACCCGCTCGCCGTGGGGCGCGGCGTAGTCGACCGGCACCTCGAGCGAAGAGCACTCGAACCCGCCACCGCAGTCCCGCCAGTCGAGAGGCGTGGATGCCCTCGACGTGGTCGAGCGGGCGAGCGCGGCGCCCGCCGTCGGGACGGCCACATGGAGTGGGGCGGCGAGGAGGGCGGCGAGCAGAGTGGCGGCGACGACCGCGGGGACCGGCCGGGTCGCGACGCGGCGGACCTCGGGGCGCGGCACCGGTCGAGGTTAACGGCCGGGAGCCGTCCGGAGGCCGGCACCGGGCCGGATAACGTCCTACGGCATGGAGCAAGCGCCCACCGACGCCGCGGCCAACCGTCTCGCGGTCCTCACCGTGCATGCGCACCCGGACGACGAGGCGTCGAAGGGGAGCGCGACGATCGCGCGTTACCACGACGAGGGTGTCCACACCGTGCTCGTCTGCTGCACCGGAGGCGAGGCCGGCGACATCCTCAACCCCGCCGTCGACACCCCGGCGGTCCGCGAGAACCTCTTCGAGGTCCGAATGCAGGAGCTGCGGGACTCGGCCGACGCGATCGGCTACGACCGCCTGCACCTCCTCGGATACCACGACTCGGGTATGCCTGACACCGACGTCAACGCGCGGCCCGACAACTTCGCGAACGCGCCGCTCGACGAGGCGGTCGGACGCCTGGTAGCGATCATCCGCGCCGAGCGTCCACAGGTGATCGTGACGTACGCGGACGACCGGAGCTTCTACCCGCACCCCGACCACATCCGCGTCCACGAGATCTCGGGTCCCGCCTTCGACGCCGCCGGTGATCCCGACCGCTTCCCCGAAGCGGGCCCGCCGTGGCAGCCGTCGAAGATGTACTACGTGGGCTTCTCCCGTCGGCGGGTCCAGGCGCTGCACGACGAGTTCATCCGACGCGGGGAGGAGAGCCCGTACGCCCGCTGGTTCGAGGGCGACTTCCCGGACGACGACGACCGCTTCACGACCTTCGTCGACGTCGGCGACTGGCTCGCGAAGCGTCGCGCCGCGCTGCTCGCGCACCGGACCCAGGTCGATCCCGAGGGCTTCTGGATGCGCCTGCCCGACACCACGATCCGCGAGATCTTCCCGTGGGACGAGTACATGCTCGCCCGGAGCCACGTCGAGGACCTGCCGCCGGGCGAGGTCGAGGACGACCTCTTCCGCGGGCTGCGAGTGCCGAGCCCGATCCAGCGATAGTCGCGCGGGCGAGAGAGGAGCGAGGTTGTGGCCCAGTACCTGACCCAGGAGTGGCTCGACCTGGGGCGCGAGCTCGCCAAGGGACAGCCCGACCGTCCCGGGGCATCGGCGAAGGTGCAGTACGTCGTGACCGGCGGGCCCGACGGCGACATCAAGTACTACTGGGTGCTCACCGACGGGAAGCTGCTCGAGAGTCAGCTCGGCACGATCGCCGACGCCGACTTCACGCTGACGTTGGTCTACGCGGACTCCGTCGCGATCGCGCAGGGTGAGCTCGACGCGAACGCGGCGTTCATGCAGGGTCGCATGAAGGTCGCCGGGAACATGGGCAAGCTGATGCAGCTGCTCCCGCTCACGCAGTCCAGCGAGTACCAGGCACTGCAGGGCGAGCTGCGTGGAGTCACGACCTTCTAGCGCCGCCGGTGCGGTCCGCGAGCCGGAGACGGTGCATGCGGAACGCAGCGGTGCGCGACTGCGCCCGCCTTCGCGTAGAACGGCACCGGAGCGACCCAGGCGATCTCCGCGCTCTCCACCACGCACGACGCTCCGATGTCAGCGGCGAGCGCGGCGAGGACCGCGTGGCCGGTACCGCCGTGGCGGCGGTCGGGGTCGGTCGCCATCGGACCGATCCAGGTGGCGCGGTTCACCGAGTGGGCACCAAAGGCGATCGTCCGTCCCGGTCGCGTCGCGTGCCGACGAATGTCGTGCCCTTCGCGATGCCGCGCGTCACCTCGTCCTCCCAGTGGGGGAACTCCCGGCGGGCGAGCTCGATCGCACCGTCGCCCGTCTCGCGCTCGATCGAGATCCCCGCGGGCGGCGCGGCACGATACGTGGTGGGGAGCAGCATGTTGAGCCCGTGGTCGTACGCCTCGAACCCCAGGTCCTGGAAGCAGGCGAGCGCCTCGGTCTGCGAGAGGTCGACGCCCGGCCACACGTAGCGGGGTGCGCAGTTCCCGGTGTGGATCTCACGCACGCCCGCGTCCCGGCACTGCTCGATCATCGTCTCCACGAGGTCCCGAGCGACGCCGTTGCGCCGCCGGTCGGGCGTCACCGCGAGGAGCAGGATCCACGCGACGGCGACACCGTCGAAGTCCTTGGTGATCCACGCGACGGCCCCGGCGTCGGTCCCGAGGACCTGCGAGTCGGGGCCGAAGCAGCACGTCGCGAGGTCGTCGGCGGTCAGGTGCTCCGCGGGAAGCGCCGCGGCGCAGATGGTGGCCAGGTCCTCGCGGCGTGAGGTCGGTCACCGGGCGCGTTGGAGGTCGCGCAGCTCTCGGTAGCCGATGAGCGTCGCACCGGCGCGCTCGACCAGATCCCGCAACGAGGGGTCATCGCAGAGGAAGGCGTGGTCCTCGACGCGCCCTGCCCAGTCGGGGTGGGAGGCCCGCAGCTCGTCGGTGTCGACTGCGGGGTGGAGGTAGAACTCGGTGACACCGGGTCGGAGGTCGAAGAGGGCCTTCTCGACGTGACGGCGCGCACCCACACCGGTGTAGAGCACGAACTGGTCGGGGAACACGATCCCTTCCTCGGCCGCGAGCTTGCGGTAGGGGAACCCGACGACCCGCTCACCGCCGGCCGAGCCCATGCGCAGCGGCAGGTCGAAGTCGACCGCGAGCTCGAGGTACGCGTCGAAGAACTCGGGGCGCAGCTGCAGCGCGCCCATGTGGCTGTCGAGGTGGGTCACGTCGAAGCCCCAGAGGATGGCGCGCTCGACCTGCGCGCGCAGCTCGCGGCGGACCTCGTCGAGATCGGCGTGGTCCCAGGTGTCCTCGATCGTGCGCGGGAAGCCGCCGTCACCGTCGAGGAGGCTCGGCGACCGGGTGATCGGTCCCCACCGGTACGTCTCCCACTCCGAGTTCAGCGTGAGGTGCACGCCGACGTCGTCACCGCGGTAGCTCGCTGCCGCGTCGCGTGCCCACGGGCACGGGACCATCAGCGACGCGCTGGTTCCCAGGCCGTTGCGCAGACGCGTCGTAGACCGCGACGTTCGCGGCGCGCGTCGAGCCGAGGTCGTCGCAGTTCACGATGACGAGCTTCGCGTCGGGGGCATGCCCCAGCTGCTCGGTGAGCGTCGCCACGTGATCGTCTCCTCAGGAGAGTCGTTCGATGATCGTGCCGGTCCCGAGGCCCCCGCCGCAGCACATGGTGACGAGCCCGAGCGTGGAGTCCGTGCGCTCGAGGTCGTGCAGCGCCGTGGTGACGAGCCGGGCGCCGGTGGCCCCCACGGGGTGTCCGATCGCGATGGCGCCGCCGTTCGGGTTCACCGCCTCCATGTCGGGTGCGTGCTCCCGGGCCCATGCGAGCACCACGGACGCGAACGCCTCGTTGATCTCGATGGTGTCGATGTCGGCCATCGAGAGCTTCGTGCGCTCGAAGAGGCGGTGGGTCGCGTCGATGGGGCCCGTGAGCATCATGACGGGGTCGACGCCCACGAGGCACTGGTCGACGATGCGAGCGCGCGGCGTGAGACCCAGCTCCTTCGCGCGTCCGAGGGAGGTCATGACGACGGCGGCGGCGCCGTCGGTGATCTGGGACGACGTGCCCGCGGTGTGGACGCCGTCGTCGCGAGCGACGGGCTTGAGCTTCGCGAGCGCCTCGAGCGAGGTGTCGCGGATGCCCTCGTCGCGCTCGACCCGGTGCGTGGTCCCGCTGGGCTTCCCGTCCTCTCCGAGATCGGGTGCGTCGATCGGAACGACCTCGCGCTCGAAGCGTCCCTCGGCCCAGGCTCGCTGCGCGCGCTCCTGGGATGCCAGGCCGAGGCGGTCGCACTCGTCGCGGCTGATGCTCCACTTGTCGGCGATCCGCTCTGCGGCCTCGAACTGCGAGGCGTACTCGTACTGCTCGAAGTACGACTTCGGGATCGGGCGTCCAGGACCGTTCGACACCGCGACGCCGAGGGGGACGCGGCTCATCGACTCCACGCCACACCCCATCGGCGGCGTCGACGACGCCACCGGCGATGAGCGCCGCCGCAAAGTTCGTGGCCTGTTGCGAGCTCCCGCACTGCGCGTCGACCGTCGTCGCCGCGACGGACATCGGGAGTCCGGCACCGAGCCAGGCCGTGCGCGCGATGTCGAACGTCTGCTCGCCCGTCTGGGTCACGCAGCCACCCACCACCTGGCCGACCGCCGCCGGGTCGATCCCGGCCTCCTCGATCGCGGCGGCCTGCACCGTCCCCAGCAGGTCGGCGGGGTGGACACTCGAGAGACCGCCGTTGCGGCGTCCGAGCGGGGAGCGCAGGGCGGCAACGATCACGACGTCGGAGTCGGCGAGTGGGCGCACGAAGTGCCTCCAGGGAGTTGGGGCCGGGTTCGGGGTCCGCGGAGCGGGTAGTGCGGTCGTGCGGGCGTGTTGCTGACGACGGCGCGGATGGTACCGCCCTCTACGCTGGCGGGATGCGGCCCCGACCCCTGACGGCCGGCGCGCTCGCGTGCCTGATGCTCGTCGCGGCGAGCGCCGCCTGCTCGGGGAGTGGGAGCGGGAGCGACGCGTCGACGACCGCCCACACCAAGGCAGCGAGGACAGTCACTCGCAAGCTCGACGGTCCCGGCTGCCAGTACATCGTCGCCGGCACGGAGTCCCGGTCGACCCCTGCGGGGGACACGCTGCAGTACCTCACCAGCGCGGTGACCGAGCCGACCGAGTGCTACGACAAGATCATGTTCGAGTTCGATCCGGGCAACGGCCCCGACGTCCCACCCGGATACACGGTCGAGTACCGCAAGCCCCCGTTCGTCGAGGGGATCAAGAGCTCCACCGAGGGCTTCGACGACGCCAAGTACGTGCTCTACGTCGAGCTGCGACCGGTCTCGACCAAGGACACGCGTGCCTCGGCCCGAGGCGTCACGACGTACAAGGGGAACCTGCGGCTCGCGTTCGTCCCCGACAAGCCCGGGCAACCCGGGATGGTGCACACGACCATCGTCGAGTGGCTCGACAAGGCCCCGCCGTCGGTGCCGGGTGCCTCGACGGCCACGACGACGTCGTCCACCACGACGACCAGCACCACGACCCCGGACCAAGCCGGGCAAGCAGGCGGGGAAGCAGTCCGGCTCCACCACCAGCTCCACGAGCGGTCCGACCACGACATCGACGACGCTCGCCCCGATCGGGCCGACCACCACCACGACCCTGGCACCCAACGACCCGGCAACCGCGCGCGTCGTCTGGCTGATCGGGCTGGACTCGAAGCGGCCGTTCACCGTCGACGCGTCGAACCAGCCGCCCAAGATCAGCGTCCTGATCATGCACTGACGCGCCGGCGTGCCCCACGCCGGGCCGATCAGGCCACCAGCACGATCTTCCCGAGCTTCCCGCCCGCCACGAAGCGGTCGTAGGCCGCCGCGGCGTCGGCCATGGGGTGCTCGGCGGCCACGGGGACGGTGATCGCACCGCCCGCGAGGAACGGGAGCACGGACTGCTCGACCGCGCGCGTGGCGGTCGCCTTGTCCTCGAGGGGGCGGGCGCGCAGCGTGGATCCGCGGATCGAGGCGCGCTTGCCCATCAGTGCGAGGAGGTTGACCTGGGCCGAGGCGCCGGCACCGACGCCGATCACCGAGATCCGGCCGCCCGTCGCGAGGGCGGCGACGTCGGCTGCCAGGTTCGGGCCACCCACGAGCTCGAGCACCACGTCGAAGGGACCGCGCTCGGCGAAGGCGTCGGGCTCGCAGACGTCGACGACGCCGCACGTCGCGCCGATCTCGGCGACCGCGGGACGCAGGTCGGCGTTGCGGACCGTCGCGACGACCCGGGCCCCTGCACGCGCGGCGAGCTGCACCCCGGCGATGCCGACCCCACCGGCGGCCCCGTGGACCAGGACGTGCTCCCCGAGTGTCAGGCCGCACTGCGAGAAGAGTGCGTCGTGCGCGGTGGTGAAGACCTCGGGAAAGCCGCCCGCCTCGCTCCAGGTGACGGCGTCGGGAACCGCCATCGCGATCCGCTCGTGCACGATCGCCAGCTCGGCCTGGCCGCCGCCTCCGACGATGGCCATGACGCGATCGCCGACCGCGAAACGGGTGACCCCCGGTCCGGTGGCCGCAACCTCGCCCGCGAGCTCGAGGCCGGGGATGTCGGGCGGGGAACCGGGTGGCGCGGGGTAGAGGCCGGATCGCTGCATGATGTCGGCGCCGTTGAGGCCTGCAGCTCGCACCCGCACGAGGAGCTCGCCGTCACCCGGTTCGGGGTCGGGGTGCTCCTGCCAGTCCAGGGTGCCGTCGACGATCGTCACCGCGCGCATGTCCGGAGGCTACGTCGGCGGTACCGTCGTGGTGTGTCCCGTGAGTCGCTCGTGTTCTTCGACGAGGAGGGCAACGAGCTCGTCCTCGAGGACGAGGAGGCCGCCAGCCTGCTCGCAATGACCGACGGGCTCGAGCCGGCGACCGTCTCGGCCTGCCAGCAGTGCCGCAGCCGGGTGCTGGCGTGCGCCGCGCTCGTCGACCTGCTCGACGAGGCGCCGCCGCACCCGCGCTCGACGCAGCTGCTCGAGCTCGCCGACGACGCACCGACCCCGCACTGCTTCGTGCAGGACCTCGTCGCGACGTGCCGGCACCGGTTCTGGCGTGACCCGGGCTACGCAGAGTGGCGGGAGGCGCTCGACGCGCTGGTCGACCAGCCGCGCGGCGTCCACTGACGTCGAGGCCGACGCCTAGCGGTCGACCCCCGGGCGCTTGAACTCGTTGAGGCGGGTCCAGCTGAGGAGATCGAGCATGCGGTCGAGGTCGTCGATCCGGCCGCGCTCCATGAAGCGCACGAACGCCGCGTCGTCGCCCTCGATGAAGGTCGGGACACCCCAGACACCCCAGCGCTCGACGGCCTGGGTGTGCTCGGCGGCCAGCGTCTTGAGGGGGCGTCCGCTGGCGACCTCGGTGGCGACGTCATCGGGGGCGAGCCCGGCTGATGCGACGGCATCCCGCAGCGTGTCCTCGTGCCCGAGCTTCAGGCCGTGGTCGTGTCGGGCCGCGAAGAGAGCGAGGTGCGCGTCGAGGAACCGCTCCGGGAACGCGTCGCGGACGGCGACGCCCCACTGGAGCGCGAGGACGCCCGAGCCCCAGGTGCCCGGCTCGCGGTCCCACACGTCGGGGGAGCCCTCCTCGATGTGGACCTGGTCGAGCGAGAACGGGAGGAAGCGGGCGTCGAAGTCCGCCCCGTCGCGCAGCGCTGCGACGACCGAGGCGTTGCCGTTGTATGCGAACGGGCACCGGTAGTCGAAGGTGACAGCGATGGCTCGGGGCACGGGGCACTCCTCGTCGGGCTCCACAGACGCTAACCCGAATCGTGGAACCCCGAAATCCTGAGCCGGGCCGAGTCGTGGGTGGTCGGGTCAGTCGACGAAGCGCTTGGCGACGCCGCCCAGGGCCAGGCCGAGGGCCGCTCCGGCCAGGACGTCGGACGCGTGGTGCATGCGCACGTAGACGCGGCTCGCGGCGACCAGGGCGGCGAGCGTGAACCAGGCCGGCGCGGTGCGGCGGTTGCTCAGCACCACCGCACACATGAACGCCGTCGCCGCGTGGCCCGACGGGAACGACGACGTGATCGGGCGCCGCATCCCGTAGGGGAGCGGATCGTCGTGCTCGAAGTGCTCCCGCGGACGCACGCGACGGAACAGTGACTTCACGGCTCCGTTGGTGATCGCCGACTCGATCCCGAGCGCCAGGCTGAACCGCGCCGCGTACCTCGGCTCGCGGCGAACGAGGGCCGTCCCGAGGGCGACCGCGTGCCAGAGACGACCGTGATCTGCCGCCGTCGAGAGGCCGTAGAACGCGCGATCGAGCGCGGGCGAGCGACGGGGCTCGATCCACGCGTCGACGCGCGCGTCGAAGGTGGCGAAGCGCTCGCTGACGTCGGCCATGGCGGACGAGCCTACCGGCGGACCCTTGCTCAACCGTCGACGAGCGGACCGTAGGTGTCGGGACGTCGGGTCGCGAGGAACGGGAAGAGCGTGAGCCAGTCGCGTCGCGCGTCCAGGTCGAGGTCGACGACGAGCACGCACGGTTCGTCGCGCGGCGCCTTCGCGAGCACGCGCCCGTAGGGATCGCACACGAACGAGGATCCGTAGAACGTGAGGGGCCCCTCGACGCCGACTCGGTTCACGACGACCATGTTGAGGCCGTTGCGCGATCGCGTTCCCGGTGATCACGCGCTCCCACAGTGGTTCCGTGTCGAACCCCGGGTGATCGGGTTCCGTCCCGATCGCCGTGGGATACACCACGACCTCCACGCCGGCGAGCGAGTAGGCCCGCGCGACCTCGGGGAACCATTGGTCCCAGCACGTCGGAAACCCGAACCGCGTACCGGCGATCACGGCGGGGGGATACGCCGTGTCCCCCGGGCGGAACCAGCGGTCCTCGAAGTAGCCCTCGGTGACCGGCAGGTGCAGCTTGCGGGTGGTCGCTGCCAGCCGACCCGACGGCGAGACGCAGATCGCGGTGTTGTACCCCCGCGCGTCCCCGTCGGCCTCCGCGGCGTCGGCGGCCTCGTAGAGCGAGGCGTGCACGAACACGCCGATCTCGCGTGCGAGGTCCGCGACGAGCCGGTGCGTCGCCCCGCCGGGGAGCGGCTCGGGGACCGCCTCGATGCCGAGCACGGTCGCGCCGGGCCCACCAGGGTCCACGGCGAAGTACGGGGAGAGGGTCAGCTCCATCAGGCACACGACCTCGGCACCCTCCTCCGCTGCGAGCTGCACCCCCGACCGGATCGCTGCCGCGTGCTCCGCGGGGTCCCGGTGCCAGCGTTCCTGCACCAGCCCGATCCGGAGCGTGCCGCGCGTCGGTGGGTCGACGCGCGCCGGCGAGTCGAGCGTGCCGAACGAGCGGAGCACCTGCACCGGTGCAGTCTCGCGTCGCCCGTCGTCCGCCGACAGCGTCGGAGTCGCGTGGTCAGCCGGCGACGGGCATGGCCGGGGCGGTGCGCTCGGCAGCCGCGCCGAGCTCGACGGCCTGCTCGGGATCGCCACCGTGCGCGGGGCAGTACGGCTTGAACGAGCAGAAGTCACAGAGACGGCTCGGACGGGCTCGAAAGTCGTCACGTGCGCACGCGCCCTCGATGGCGGACCACAGGGCGGTGGTCTTGCGTGCTACCCCGCGGCAGCTCTGCTCGGTGGGGGTCGCGATGATCGCCTCGGGCTTGGACAGGTAGAGCAGCTGGACCCGGGCTGGGCGTCGGCCGAGCATCTCCTCGCACAGCAGCGCGTAGATGTGGACGCCACCGAGGCTCTTGGACTCGAAGAACTCCGACGGGACGCGACCCGTCTTGTAGTCGGTGACGACGAGCTCACCGTCGGCGTCGAGCTCGAGGCGGTCGATGATGCCGCGGATGCGGACGTCGCCGAGGTCGGCCTGCAGCTTCAGCTCGAGGCCGATCGGGTGGACCGTGGTCGGGTCCTCGAGCTCGAAGTAGCGGCGCACCAGCTGCTCGGCGTCGGCATGGAAGGCGGCACGCTCCTCGTCGGTGAGCTCGAGGCCCGCGAACTCGGGGTGCGCGGCCAGCTCGGTGATCGCGAAGTCGAGGTCGGCCAGCGCGGCGTCGACGGTCCGGTCCGCCGGGGGCCGGCACATCATCAGCTCGAGCGCCCGGTGCACCAGGGTGCCCTTAGATGCTGCGGCGGACGGCGGCTCGGGCAACCGGTCCAGGTACGAGAACCGGTACGCGAGGGGGCACTCCTTGAAGCTCGAGATCGAGCTGGGGGACAGGGAGGACGGCATCGCTCGGCTCATGTTCGGAGGGTACCGCCGGGGTGTGACACCCACGCGGACTCCGCCCCGCCTTGCCCCGCAAGGCCGTACGCTCCCCCTGAGCACACACCGAAGCACAACGAGGAGCCCTCCCATGAAGGTCGACGGCGGGATCCCCCCGGTGGGGATCGAGGAGATCGCTCGGGTCGCGCAGGAGCTCGAGGACGTCGGCTACGACGGCGGACTCAGCGCCGAGATGGCACACGACCCGTTCCTGCCCCTCGTGGTCGCGGCGGAGCACACCGAGCAGCTCGAGCTCGGGACCGGCATCGCCGTGGCGTTCGCCCGCAACCCGATGACGCTCGCCAATGTCGGGTACGACCTGCAGACCTTCTCGAAGGGGCGTTTCCGCCTCGGCCTCGGCAGCCAGATCAAGGCGCACATCGAGAAGCGGTTCTCGATGCCGTGGTCGCACCCGGCGCCGCGGATGCGGGAGCTCATCCTGGCCACGCGGGCGATCTGGGACGCCTGGAACGACGGCACCAAGCTCGACTTCCGGGGCGACTTCTACCAGCACACCCTGATGACCCCGTTCTTCGTCCCGGGGCCGAACCCTTACGGGAACCCGAAGATCGCCCTTGCCGCGGTCGGCCGGCACATGACCGAGGTCGCGGGCGAGGTCGCCGACGGGCTGATCCTCCACGGGTTCACCACCGAGCGCTACGTGCGCGAGGTGACGCTCCCGGCGCTCGAGCGCGGCTTCGCGAAGAGTGGAAAGACGCGGGCGGACTTCGAGATCTCCGGTCCGCTCTTCATCGTGTCCGGTTCCACCGAGGAGGAGCTCGAGCTCGCGAAGCGGGGAACCAAGCAGCAGGTCGCGTTCTACGGATCCACGCCCGCCTACCGCAGCGTGCTCGAGCTCCACGGCTGGGGCGACCTGCAGGACGACCTCAACCGCCTGTCCAAGCAGGGGGAGTGGGTCGCGATGGGCGAGCTGATCACCGACGAGATCCTCGATGCGTTCGCGATCATCGCCGAGCCCGAGGACGTGCCCAGGGCGATGCTTGCCCGCTACGGGGACATCGTCGATCGACTCTCCTTCTACGCGCCGTATGAGAGCGACCCGGATCGTTGGCGCGAGGTGCTCAACGGGTTCCGGCAGTGACCATGGAGCTCGTGGTCATCGTCGAGATCCCCAAGGGTTCGCGCAACAAGTACGAGATGGACCACGACACCGGGGCGATCTGGCTGGACCGAACCCTCTTCACGGCGACGCAGTACCCGGCCGACTACGGGTTCGTGCCCGACACCCTGGCCGAGGACGGTGACCCGCTCGACGTGCTCGTGCTCCTCGACGAGCCGACGTTCCCCGGCTGCCACGTGCACGTGCGCCCGATCGGCGTGTTTCGCATGCACGATGAGGCCGGGGCGGACGACAAGGTGCTGTGCGTGCCCGCGAAGGACCCGCGCTACTCGCGGTACCGCGACCTCGAGGACGTCCGCGCCGCGACGCCGTTCCTGCTCGACGAGATCGAGCACTTCTTCCAGGTGTACAAGGACGTCGAGCCGGGGAAGTCGACGGAGCCCGGTCGATGGGAGGACGCGGCCGCCGCGGAGCGCATCGTCGACGGGTCGCGCGCGCGCTACCAGCCGGGCTGACGCCGGGCCCGTCTGGTCCAGCCTCGTTCCGGGTTCGCTCTCAGGCAAGGCTCAGGTCGGATCGCCACACTGCGCAGGTCGCATCCCCCGACCAGGAGACCTGCATGGACGACGACAGCACCGAAGCACAAGCCGAGTCACCGCCACCCGCGTCCGCCCCCGTGGTCGCCGACGCGGCCCCGGTGGCCGCGCCGGCGTCGAGCGTGGCCGCGGCCGAGGAGCAGCGCTCCGGCGTCCACATCCCCACGTGGCTTGCGGGCGCACTCGTCGTGGTGCTGGCCTTCCTCATCGGGATCGCCGGCTTCGCGGTCGGGCGCTCGACGGCTGAGGACGGCCGCGGCTTCCGGCCCGCGCTCGTGCGGGACCAGAGCTCCGGCGGCCGGCAGTTCCCGGGCGGCGGTCAGCTCCCGGGTCCTCAGCAGGGCGGAGCGCCCGGTGGCCAGGACGGGCAGCGGCAGGGTCCGTCGGGCAACGGGGACCGCGGTCCCGGCACGCAGGGCCGCTCCGACGACGGTGGCGGCGCGCAGGCACCCTCGGGCCCCGGCTCGTCGTCGGGGTCCGGCAACACCGGGACGCGCGGCAGCTGATCCTGCTGCCCGTGGGCTCCGTGACGGACCCCCGGCCCCGGCCCCTCGTCCCCCCGCGAGCGGTGCCGGACCGGGGGTCGGTCGCGTCCGTCACCTCGGATGGCTCGCCACCGTAGGATCGGCGCCATGCGCATCGGGTTGTTTCTCCCGACGGTCAGCCCGATGGCCACGCCGGCGTACCTCACCGCGTGCGCCCAGCGCCGCGGAGGAAGCCGGATTCGAATCGATCTGGGCCGGCGAGCACGTCGTGTTCCTCGACGAGTACACGTCGAGCTATCCGTACGCCGACGACGGCCGCCTCTCGCTGCCGCCCGAGTCCGGGATGCTCGACCTCTTCACCACGCTCACGTACCTCGCCGCGGTCACCGAGCGGATCCGACTCGGGACCGCCGTGTGCCTCGTCCCGCAGCGCAACCCCGTGTACACCGCGAAGGAGGTGTCGACCCTCGACTGGCTCTCGGGGGGTCGAGTCGACTTCGGTGTCGGCATCGGGTGGCTCCGCGAGGAGTTCGACGTGCTTGCACGCGCCGTTCGACGAGCGCGTGCCCCGCACCCGTGAGTACCTCGCAGTGATGCGGTCGCTGTGGTGCGACGAAGTGTCCCGCCACGACGGGTGAGTACTACTCGCTGCCACCATGTCGGATGCAGCCGAAGCCGGTGCAGCGACCGCATCCGCCGCTCTACTTCGGTGGGGAATCGGATGCAGCGCTCCGGCGCGTCGCTGAGCTCGGTGACGGATGGCACGGCTTCAACCACCTGCCCGACAGCGCGGCCGCGTCGGTGCAGCGGCTCGAGCAGGCACTGGCAGCGGCAGGCCGCAAACGTGACGAGGTGGACGTGACGATCGGCGCGTACCTGCAGCCGGTCGAGCCGATGCACCTCCCGCGTACGTCGACGCCGGGGTCGATCAGCTCGTGCTCACCGCGTTCGGGTTCGATCCCGACGGCATCCGCGACGAGGTCGCGCGGCTGGGTGAGGCGTTCGTCGGGCCGGCCGCGTCGTTGTGAGGTCCGAGCAAGCACGGAAGCGTGATCAGAGGGGAGACGGCATGGCGGAGCAGTCAGCAGAGCGCACGCTCGGTGGCGTGGGCACGAAGGTGCTGTTCGAGAACGACCGGGTGAAGGTGTGGGAGCTCGCGCTGGCCCCGGGAGAGACGATCGGACGTGCACGAGCACGAGCACGACTACCTCCTCATCCAGCTCGAGGGCGACAAGATCGCCGGCATCTTCGAGGAGGACACCCACGGCGAGTACCCGCCGGGGATCGTCGAGGGCGACGTGTAGCCGGGGAACGTCTGGTACACGACCAAGGGCGGGATCGAGACCGCCAAGAACACCGGGCAAGCAGCACTACCGCGAGATCCTCGTCGAGCTGAAGGATTGACCTCGCCGCCAGGGACACGGTCGCGAGGCCGAGTCGTCCGCTCGAGGGTCTTCGGGTCCTCGAGGTCGCGACGCTCTACGCGGCGCCGCAGATCGGGGCGATGCTCGGCGATCTCGGCGCGGACGTGGTGAAGGTCGAGCCGCCGACTCGGCGACCCGATGCGACGCATGGGCCGCACCGCCTCGTGGGACCTCGTCGCGCGGGGCAAGCGCTCGATCGTGCTCGACCTCGAGCCGGCCGCGGGCGGTGCGGCGCCCGGACGCGGAGCGCTTCGCCGACCTCGTCGGGGCCGCCGACGTGCTGGTCGAGAACCTCTCGCCCGACGTGCGGGCCCGTTGGGGCTGCACCTACGCGGCGCTGTCGGCCCGCAACCCTCGGCTCGTCGTCGTCAGCGTGAGCTGCTACGGCCTTACGGGTCCCTACGCCGATCGACCCGGGCGCGGGGACGCTCGCCGAGGCGTTCGGCGGGCTGACGCACATGACCGGCGAGGCCGACGGACCGCCGATGCTCGCGTCCGTCGCCATCGGCGACACCGTGACCGCGTTCTCCGGGGTGATCGGTGCGCTCGCCGCGTGCTGGTCACGCGACGTCCGTGGCCGCAGCGGTGCGCACGTCGACGTGAGCATGTACGAGCCGATCCTCGCGATCATGGCCGGGACGATCGCAGGGTGGGACGGGGCCGGCGAGCCGCCGCGGCGCAACGGGAGCCGCGTGCCGGGCGGTGTGCCCCGCAACGTGTACCGGACCCTCGACGACGCCTACGTCGCACTCTCGGGGACGACCGACTCGCAGGTCGCACGGGTGCTCGCCGTCATCGGCCGCGACGACGACGCGGATCGTGCGCGCTTCGGCACCGCGGCAGCCCGCCTGCAGGTGGGCGACGAGCTCGACGGGCTCGTCGCCGACTGGATCCGGGCCCACCCGCGTGACGCCGTCCTCGATGCGTTCGTCGGCCTCGCGGGTCCCCGTGTCCCCGGTCAACGACGTGCGCGACATCCTCGCCGACCCGCACATCGCGGCCCGGGGTGGCGATCCCGTCCGCGCCTCCCGGCCCTTCCCTCGGCGAGCACCGCGACGAGGTGCTCGCCGACTGGCTCCCCGGTCGCGACCGTTCCTAGCGGGCGGCATCGAGGCGCAGGTCGGTGTGGGGGAGGCCGCCGTCGACGTCGGTGAACCCGTAGTCCTCCGCGAGGGACGCGGTCGTCGCGGGGACGCCGGAGCGCAGCATCACGTCGGGGTCGGCGGCGAGCGCCACCACACCACGACCGACGAAGCGCGGGGTCTCGGCTTCGGCGAGGTCGAAGGTGCCCTCGCCGGGGAGATCGAGCACGGAGCGCCCGTCGTCGGTCTGTCGAGCGCCGAGCTCGACGATCTCGGTGCGCACGAGGCCGGGCCACACCGAGACGACCGCGACGCCGTGCACGGCGAGCTCGTGCGCCATGTCGGACGGTCATCTTGTCGAGCGCGGCCTTGCCGACGCCGTACACCACGTTGTGTGCGTACTGGGTGGAGCCGGACGACGAGATGTTCGCGATGAGCGCGTGCTCGGAGGCGAGCAGCATCGGCATCGCGTAGACGGACGCGACGTAGTGCGAGCGCACCCCGATGTCGATGACCTGGTCCCACGCCGCCACCGGGAGCTGCCAGAACGGCTGATCCAGCCAGGGTGCGAGGTCGATCGCGGAGTACACGTTGTTCACGAGCACGTCGAGGCGACCCTGCTCCTGTTGCACCCGCGCGAACAGGGCTTCGACCTGCGTGTCGTCGTGGTGGTCGCACGCGACGCCGATGGCCGCTCCCGCCGAGCGCTTCGATCTCTGCGACCGTCTCGCCGACCGTGCCCGGGGATCGGTCCTGGTTCCACACTGCGGGCCGAGAGGTACACGACCGCGCCCGCGGCGCCGAGCTCCAGGGCGATGCCCTTGCCGATGCCGCGGCTCGCGCCGGTGACCACGGCCGACCCGACCCTCGAGGGGCCGCGTCAGGGTGTCGCGTCCGTCATGCGCCGATCCTGTCAGCGTCGGGCCGCGTCTGCTCGTCGAACGCGAGGATCGACGCGACGGCCCGCTCGCGGGCGCTTCGATCGGGCCGAAGTGGCCGACCCCGCTCATGACCTCGA
This sequence comes from uncultured Acidimicrobiia bacterium, assembly GCA_963809885.1. GTDB lineage: Bacteria > Actinomycetota > Acidimicrobiia > IMCC26256 > PALSA-555 > JALHSW01. The sequence continues at coordinate 250,162 of CAWELA010000004.1, forward strand.
GGGAGCCGTGGGGGAGCCGCTCCACGATGCGCTCGGCGAACGCCGGCACGATGGCGTCGGTCGTCTCGCCGCAGACGACGTGGATGCGTGCGGTGAGGTCTCCGAGTCGGGTCCACAGGCCGTGGGCGACGCCGTGCGCGTACGTCGCGGCCTCGGCCTCGGGCGCACACTTCAGCTCCCACGAGCCGTCATCGCGCCGACGGAGTCCGCCGTCGACGTAGGCGTGCAGCGACGTCGGGGTCGAGCGGCGTCGAGCGGCGGCCGACCGGCGTACGACGCGTAGGCCTCGTCGGGCGACGACCAGACCGCGCGGCGCTTCCGCGGCACCGACCGCGAGCGGGAAGTCGTGGTCCGGGGGGAGCGGCTCGTCACTCCGGATCATCGATCGGCTCGAAGCACCACGCTCGCGGGAAGGTCCCCGGCTCGTCCTCGTCTGCCAGCAGGATCGCGGTTGCACCCTTCGAGTGCCCGACCGCGAGCAGGTCCGGGTCGCCCGCGATGGCCAGGTGTCGGGCGACATCGGCCACGTCGCGGCCGTACGTCTCCCAGCCGTAGCCGCTCTCGCCGAGCGCGGGATCGGCGGGTTCGCTGTCGCCGTGCCCGTGGAAGTCGAACGACCAGACCCGCTTCCCCGCTGCGACCAGGCGGAGCGCGACCGGCTGCCAGGTGAGGCCGTGGAAGCCCGTGGGGTGGCAGAGGAGCGCCGGCGGTCCCTCGCCGCCCCAGTCGTGGAGCGCGAGTGCCGGCGCCCCGGGCCGCTCGAGGAGCGTCGTGATGGCGTGAGTGGTCATCGACCGCCATGATGGCGCGGATGGCGGTCGACGAGGACCAGGTGCGAGACCGGAACGCGGCGTTCTACGCGGCGTTCGAGGCGCGCGACCTCGACGCGATGTCCGAGCTCTGGGAGCACTCGGACCGGGTCACGGTCACACACCCGGGCTGGCCGACGCTGCGCGGATGGGCACGTGTCGGCGGCTCGTGGGACGCGATCTTCGCGAACACGCCGTACATCCAGTTCGTGCTCACCGAGGAGGTCGTGAGCGTCGCGGGTGACGTCGCGTGGGTCACGGTCGACGAGAACATCCTCCAGTCCCATGCGCCCCCGCGATCGGACCCCGGCGAGGACGAGCTCTCCGGCGCGTCCGTCGCGGCGACGAACGTGTTCGTGCGCGGTGACGACGTGTGGCGCATGGTGGTGCACCACGGTTCACCCGTCGCCGCGCAGGAGCCGCGCTGATGTGCTTCTCACCCGAAGCCGACTTCGTGAGCGGCGTCGTGATCGGAGGCATCGGGGTCGCGTCGCTGCGCGAGGTACGGCACGCCCGTGAGGTCCCCCTCGCGGTGCTCCCGCTGGCGTTCGCCGTGCACCAGATCACTGAGGGCTTCGTCTGGCTGGGCCTGCAAGGCCATGTGCCGCGATCGGTCGGCGACGTCGCGATGTACGCCTATCTCTTCTATGCGTGGGCACTGCTCCCGTTCTTCGCGCCCCTCGCCATCTATCTCGTCGAACCGGGGCGGCGACGGCAGACGGCCATGCTCGTCCTGGTCGCGATCGGTTCGGTCGTGAGCGTGATCCTGTTCGTCGCCCTCGCGAGCGGCTCCGTCAGCGCGCACATCACCGGGCACACCATCGACTATCGGGGCGTCGGTGACTCGGGGAACGTGGTGACGGCCTTCTACGTGCTTGCCACGTGCGGAACCTTCTTGCTGTCGAGCCAGCGTCGGATCGTGTGGTTCGGGATCGCCAACGTCGTCGCGGTCGCCGCGATCGTGTGGGAGCAGTCGGCCGGCCTCACATCGTTGTGGTGCCTGTGGGCCGGGATCGTGAGCGTGCTGATCTACCTGCAGCTGCGCGACTGGCGAACGTCCGAGGAGGCCCGGCAGCCCGTGCTCACGTGAGGCCCTTGTTGGCCTGCTCCTTCGCGTGGTCCTCGACCGCCTTGGTCATCGCGTTCGTGGCCGCCGTGACGAAGCGTCCCTCGGAGCCGACGATCCAGTCGTACGAGGCCTGCACTGGCTCGAGCTGGCCCTGGAAGTGCGGCATCACGTACCGGGCGAACAGCTCGTAGCTGCGACGCGTCGCCTCGGGATCGGCCCACTCGTGGCCGAACAACAGGAAGGTGCCGAATCCGCCCGACTGCGCGACCAGGCGCTCGATCTGGCGGATCGCGTCGTCGGGCGTGCCGATGATCGCGAACCCGTTGGTGTCGCAGTGCTCGATGATCGTCTCGACGTCGTTGCCCTCGCCGACCGGGCTCGTCGGGAGGACGTGGCGGAAGTACTTGCTGAACTCGACGATGCCGTACTCGACGTCGAGCCGCGCCTGCTCCTTGGTGGTCGAGAGGTGCATCGGTCCGACGAGGCGCCACTTGGCGCGGTCGGCGACCTGGCCGAACTCGTCGGCGCGCTGCTCCATGACGTCCCAGTGCGCGCCGAGGATGTCGAAGCCGGCGTCGGTGGTCGCGCCGACCGACAACAGGCCGAGGCCGTATCGGCCCGCGCTCGCGTGGGCCGGCCGGTGAGATCGACGCCGCGACCGCGATCTCGACGCCACCGGGCGAGTACGGCGCGAGCTGCAGCCGCGCGTCGTTGATCTCGAACCAGTCGGTCTTTGCGGTGACGGTCTCACCGCGGAGCAGGCGCACGATGACGTCGAGCGCCTCCTCCATCCGCGGGCGCTGCGTGTCGGGCGGGATCCCGAGCATGTGGGCGTCGGACGTCAGCTGCCCGGGCCCGCAGCCGAGCATCGCCCGGCCGCGGGTCAGGTGGTCGAGCAGCAGGAAGCGATCGGCGAGCAGGAGCGGGTGGTGGTACGGCAGCGAGTTCACGCCGCTGCCGAACCGGAGGTGCTTCGTGCGCTCGGCGGCGCGTCGCGATGAACACCTCGGGGGACGCGATGAGCTCGAAGCCACCGGAGTGGTGCTCACCGATCCACGCCTCGTCGAAGCCGAGGCGGTCGAGGTGCTGCACGAGCTCGAGGTCGCGCTCGATCGCGAGGGTCGGGTTCTGGCCGGTCGCGTGGAACGGGGCGAGGAAGATGCCGAACTTCATCTTGCGCACCGTAGGGGTGGGAGGCCGTCGGACCACCTCCTCGACTCCGAAACCCCGGTCGCTCGTCGGCGACGGGTTCGGACGCCCGTCGGGCGTCCGACTCCTTCATGGCGCCCTTGCTCTTCAGGGCAGCTGGGAGGTGATCCAGGTGTCGAGGGCGGGGCCGGACTCGAAGCTGCTGATCAGGGCGTACCTCGTGTCGGTCCCGGGGTGGCAGACGACGTGCCAGAGGCGCTGGGTGTCGACGACGAAGCGAGCGCCGCGGTGGAGCGGGAGGTGCACCTCGGTCGACTGGTCGGGCAGCCCGTCGGGACCCTGCTCCATGAGGATCATGTAGCTGCCGGGGTTGTCGGTGAGCTCGATCCAGGAGCGCACGACCCAGCCGTCGCGGTCGGGGTTGAAGCGGTTGTTGTCGTCGCGGTGGAGGTGGCGCAGCGACTCCTCGTAGCCCTGGGGCTCGAGTCGGATCACGCGCACGCGGCCGAAGTCGGCACCGACGCTCGTGACCGCGTCGACGATCGTCGGGCACCGCTCGGCGTTGACGGTCCACTTGCCGCCCTTGTCGGCCTGCTCCTCGCCGGGCTTCCAGAAGCCGCGGCAGTCGAGCTCACCGTCGGCGGTCGCGAGCGGCGCGAAGTTCGTGTCGCCGCCGCTCTTCCAGTCCATGTACTCGAGCGGGAGGTACTCGGACTCCGGGATCGGCGGGTCGAGGTCGGCGAGCACCACGTACCCGCGCTCCGCGAGCACGTCGAGGCGCGAGTGCGGCGTCTCGAGAGGGATCTCCGTGGACCAGTGCGGTGTCTTGAGGTGGTCGGTGACCGAGGTCATGGGTCCAGTGTACGGATCGACTCCGAGAAGTCATCCCATCCGCACGCAGGTTGTGACCAAGGTCCCGCCAGGTGGGCGGATCCCGAAGGTCGGCCTCAGAAGTCGAAGTCGCCGGTGGCGACGTGGAGCGAGCCGGTGTCGGCCCACGCGGCCCGGACGTTGCGGGCGATGAGCGCCTGGTGCACCTCGTCGGCTCCGTCGACGAGCCGGGCCGAGCGGGCATGGCGCAGCATCCGCTCGAGCGGGGTGTCGGTGGAGTAGCCCAGCGCGCCGTGCACCTGGATGGCGCGGTCGACCACGCGCCACAACGTGTTGGCGACGTGGTGCTTCGCGAAGCTGACCTCCTGCCGGAACGGGAGGCCGTGCTCGATGCGGTATGCCGCGTGCAGCACCATCAGCTTCCCGGCGTAGAGCTCCATCGCCGAGTCCGCCATCATCCACTGGATCGCCTGCTTGTCGGCGAGCGGCGCACCGTGGAGCTGCCGTTCCTCGGCGCGGGCGACGAGCAGCTCGAGCGCGGTCTCGATCTGTCCGATCCAGCGCATGCAGTGCGCGAGGCGGGCCGGGCCGAAGCGGGCCTGACCGAGCAGGTGACCGTTGCCGCGCCCGCCGAGCATGGCGTCGGCGGGTACGCGCAGGTTCGTGATGCGGATCTCGCAGTGGTTGTGCGCGCCGGCCATCGTGTCGATGTCGCGCACGACCTCCCATCCCTCGGCGGGGAGGTCGACGAGGAACGCGCTGTTCGACGCCTGCGGCGGATCGGCGTCGGGATCGGTCTTCGCGATGAGGATCGCGAACTTCGCGCCCCGTGCGCCCGAGATGAACCACTTGTGGCCGTTGATCACCCAGTCGCCCGTCGCGGGATCCTCGACCGCGGTGGTGCGGATGCCCGTCGGGTCCGAGCCCGCGACCTCGGGTTCGGTCATCGCGAAGCACGAGCGCATGCGCCCCTCGAGCAGCGGCTTGAGGTAGCGCTCCTGCTGCTCGGGGGTCGCGTGGTGCAGCAGCGTGTGCTGGTTGCCCTCGTCGGGGGCCTGGGCGTTGAGCACGAACGGTCCGAAGTTCGTGCGCGCTGCCTCGGCGGAGACGAACGCCATCGCGGTCGGGCTGAGCCCGAGACCGCCCCACTCCTCGGCATGTGGGGGAGCCAGACGCCCCACGCCTTCGCCTGCTCGCGGAGCCGGATGATCATCGCCACCACGTCGCGCCGGTCGGGTTCCCCGCCCTCGGCGTTCGCCGCGAGCTCTTCCTCGGCAGGGCGCACCTCGGCGTCCATGAACTCGCGCACCCGGGCGCGGACCGACTCGACCTCGGGCGGCAGGGTGAAGTCGATGCTCATCGGAGCGGAGCGTAGGGCGTGCGCCGTAGGCTCGCCTCGTGCGAGCGGTGGTGGCCCGGAAGCGTCGACTCGTCGTCGACGAGATCGACGACCTGGTCCCCGGGCCCGGCGATGTGCTCGTCGCGGTGCGGGCGTGCGGCATCTGCGGCTCGGACCTGCACACCCTCGACCACTCGGAGCACCTCGCCGAGGTCGGCGCGGCGATGGGCGCGGACCTCGCGTTCGACCCGAACGCCGACTACGTGCTCGGGCACGAGTGGTCGGCCGAGGTGCTCGAGGTCGGTGCGGGCGCTGAGGACGCACCGGTGCAGCGGGGCGACCTCGTCGTGTCCGTGCCCTACCTGCTGCGCGGCCACGCGCTGCTGCCGCTCGGGTTCTCGAACGACCTTCCCGGCGGCTTTGCCGAGCGGATGCTGCTCGAGCGCGCCGCTCTGCCTGCCGGTCCCGAACGGCCTCGACCACCGCCGCGCGGCACTCACCGAGCCCATGGCGGTCGGGTTGCACACGGTCGCGCGCGCCGGACTCGCAAGACGGCGACGCGGCGGTCGTCATCGGCTGCGGGCCGATCGGGCTCGCGATCATCGCCTGGCTCCGTGCGCGTGGCGTCGAGACGATCGTCGCCGGCGACTTCTCCGAGCAACGACGCGCGCTCGCGACCGAGATGGGCGCTCACGTGGTCGTCGATCCCCGCGAGGAGCCGCTCGTCGACGCGTGGCGTCGGGTCGACGGGCTGCGTCCCCTGGTGCTCTTCGAGGCCGTCGGCGTGCCCGGCATGATCGACCAGGCCGTGTTCGACGCACCGCCGCGCGAGCCGAATCGTCGTGGCGGGCGTGTGCATGCAGACCGACACGTTCCGACCGCTCTTCGCGATCGTGAAGGAGCTCGACTTCCACTTCGTCTACGCATACGACCCCGAGGAGTTCGCGAGGACGCTCCGTGCGATCGCCGAGGGGGAGGTGGACGTGACGCCGCTCATCACGGGGACGGTCGGGTTCGAGGGCGTCGCCGACGCCTTCGCGACGCTGAAGCGCGCGGAGCACCACGTGAAGGTCTTGGTCGAGCCGGACGGACCGGCTTCGTTGACGGAGGTACCGGCGTGACGGGTCGCATGGCGGGCAAGGTGGCGATCGTCACCGGATCGACCCGCGGCATCGGACGCGGGACCGCGATCCGGTTCGCCCAGGAGGGCGCGTCCGTGATCGTCACCGGTCGCACACCTGACGCCGGGGCTGCGGTCGAGGCCGAGATCCGCGATGCCGGCGGCGAGGCGACATTCGTCCCGACCGACCTGGCCAACGAGGACGACGTCATCGCGATGGTGCGCGCGGCCGTCGACCGGTACGGCAGCCTGACGACGCTCGTGAACAACGCGGCGCCGACCGAGCTGATGGGGCCGGGAAGATCCGACCGGCGCGTGACCGAGCTCGAGAACGACGCGTGGGACTCGATCATGCTCGTCGCGCTCGAAGGCGGTCGTCTGGGCGTGCAAGTACGCGATCCCCCGAGATGGCCGAGGCCGGCGGCGGCGCGATCGTGAACATCTCGTCGGCGGCGTCGATCCTGGGCACGCCGGGACTCGACACCTACACCGCCGCGAAGGGTGCGCTGAACACGCTCACCCGGTCGATCGCGGTCGAGTACGCCCCCGACAACGTCCGGTCGAACTGCATCGTCGCGGGAATGGTCCTCACGAGTGAGGGTGCGTTCCAGATGATGGAGGACCCGGTGATCGGCGGTGCGACGCGGGCGATGCACCTGACCCGACTCGGCCTGCCCGAGGACATCGCGAACGCCGCGCTGTACCTGGCGTCCGACGAAGCCGCGTTCGTGACCGGCGCGATCCTGCCGGTCGACGGGGGCGTGACGGCACGAATGCCCGTCCCCGACCTCTCGGCCGCCGACGTCGACCTGGGCTGAGGGGCATCCGAACCGTCAGATCGGAGCGCGCGCTCCTTGCCTCCCCCCGGAGCGCGCAGTAGACGGACGGCCGTGGATCCCCGACTTTCCGTGAGCGCGGTGTCCAGCTGGCAGTGGTCGCTCGAGGAAGACCTGGAGTTCTGGGGTGACGCGGGGATCGAGCACGTCGGCCTCTCGTTCCGCAAGCTCGAGGAGGCGGGTGTCGACCGCGTGGTCGGCCGGATCCGCGACGCCGGGCTGCGCGTGTCGGACATCGTCGAGCTGGGGTGGTGGGACCTCGACGCGCGATCGACCTGGCCCTCCCAGCAGGACCGGTTGCTGGCCGCAGTGCACGTGGCGAGCGAGCTCGGCGGTTGTCTGGTGCTCACGACCGGGCCGGCCGGGTCGCTCGAGTGGGACGCGGCTGCCGACGCGCTCGGGGAGGCGCTCGTGCCGGTCACCGCAGCTGCAGACGCAGCCGGGGTGCCACTGACGATCGAGCACACCGGAGCGCTGCGCCTCGACCTGAGCTTCGTCACGACGTTTCGCGACGGCGTCGATCTGGCCCGCCGGCTCGGCGTGCAGGTGTGCATGGAGGTGAACAGCTGCTTCGCGGAGCGCGGTCTCGCGACGAGCATCGCCGACTCTGGCGCAACTCTCGGCCACGTGCAGCTGAGTGACTTCGTCATCGGCAGCCTGTGCACACCGGATCGGGTCGTGCCGGGTGACGGCGACATCGACCTCGCGCGCATCATCGCCGAGGTCGTGGCCACGGGGTACCAAGGTGCCTTCGAGCTCGAGCAGGTCGGCCCCCGGATCGAGACCGAGGGCTACGACTCGTCGATCCGACGCGCGGTCGTGCACGTCGACGCGCTGCTCACCGACGTGGCGTAGCGGCTCGAGCACGCGGCGCCGAGGAAAGGCCTCGAGGCGCACCGACTCAGGTTGCGTAGCTGATCTCGGGTGGTGTGACGAGGAGCGCTTGGAGCTTCGGGCCGATCGCGGCGACATGCTCCGACGCACGGTGCGCGGCCAGCGCTTCGTCGTCGGCGAACACCTCGTAGCCGAGCACGACGTCGGGTTCGTCGCGCGCCGGGTGGAGTACGAAGATCTCCGAACCCGGCTCGTCCCGGGTTGCGGCGCCGAGCTCCTCGAGTGCGGCGACGAGGTCGTCGCGACGTCCGGGCTGCGCGGTCAGGCGGGTGAAGATCACGACTCGGGCCACGAGCTCAGCGTACGGTCCGGTACCGGTAGCCGTGATGCCGGGTGAACCCGACGCCGTGGTACAGCGCCTGCGCCGTGAGGTTGTCGGTCTCGACCTGGAGGTACATCGTGGGGGCGTGATCGCCGTCCGCCCAGCGGGCGAGCTCTTGGAGCAGCGCGCGACCGACGCCGCGGCGTCGGTCGTCGGGATGGGTCTTCATGGAGAAGATGCCGACCCGACCGCGCTCACGGACGCCGAGGGCCACGCCGACCCCGGGCACGGTGAGGGCGAGGAGATCCGGACCGACCCGTCCGAGCAGCGCACGGTACGCCTCGCCGTAGAGCTCGACGGGCCGGTCACTCGTGTCGCAGTCGCGCCAGGTCGCGAGCCAGCGCTCGTCGGGGACCGGATGCCGTTCGAGCCCGGGCAGGACGGTCGGATCGGCGATGCCTGCACACCGTTCGAGCACGGTGGCGGTCGGTGCGGTGCAGACGTCGACGGGGGCTTCGATCTCGTAGCCCCGCGCCGCGAGCGCATCGTCCAGTCTCGCCGGAGTGGATGCGTCGCCGACCTGGAGGCGGACCGGACGGCCGACGCGCCGGTAGTGGTCCTCCACGATCGCGAGACGCGCCTCGAGGTCGAGAGCGTCGCCTGCGGCGAGGGTGAGGACCGAGTTGGCGCGACGCATCGGCACGTCCGGGGTGTGCCGCAGCACCCAGCCGTCGAGGAGTCGGCTCGAGGTGGGCGGCATCGCATTGGCCGCGATCTCGTCGAGCAGCCGGGCTTCTGCGACGGCGCCGTCGGGCGCGGCTCCGGTCACGAGCCGGATCGGAAGGCGCCGGGAGCGGTGAACATCTTGCGGTGCCACCGATCGGGGGTGAGCACCAGGGCGCGCGGGTAGTCCTCGAACAGCCAGCGCGCGAAGTTGCGACGCGTCCACGGGGTGAGGTCGGCGGCGCGCACCGCGAGCCGCGCGCCGAGGTCCGTGCGGAGCACGTGCTGGAGGACGCGCGCGAAGCGGAGATCGCGTCCCAGTGCCCGACCGACGGCGCGTCGGTACGCGGCACCCACCGAGTCGGGATCGCCACCGTTCGCGACGGCGTTGGCGGCGAGCATCCCCGTCTCCAACGCCTGGGCGATGCCTTCGCCGGTCATCGGGTCCACGACGCTCGCGGCGTCGCCGACATAGAGGACGCGCCCGTCGGTGAGGCGCGCGGGGTCGTACGACGCGGGGATCGGCCACGCGCGGTGGGTGTCTTCCGGCTCCGCGTCGGGCCCGAGCACGGCGCGCAGCGACGGCCGTGCGAGCAGGTCGGGCCAGAGCGCCCTGAGCTGCTTGCCGGTGACCCCGCCGTCGCGCAGCACGCCGAAGCCGACGTTGGCGCGCCCGTCGGGCAGGGGGAACACCCACGCGTACCCGGGGAGGAGGTCGCGCTCGAAGAGGACGACCTGGCGGCGCTCGGACACGCGGGAGAAGTACTGGCGGAAGGCGTGCCAGGTGCCGAGGTCGGCGGGCGCGTCGGGCTCGCGGAGCCGGCGGACGCGTGACCAGTGCCCGTCGGCGGCGATCAGCGACGCGGTGTCGACGGTCGTGCCGTCGCCGAGCTGCGCGTGGAGTCCCGCCGTACTCTCGCGCAGCCCCACGAGCTCGGTGCCCTCCAGGACCTCGATCCCGGCGGCCCGGGCCCGGGCCACGAGCGCAGCGTCGAGCTCGAGGCGGGTCACGACCCCGGAGTACGCACCACCTGTGGGCAGGGGGAGCACGGTCCGGCGCCCGGATGGGGAGACGCACACCGTGTCGTGCACCGCCTCGTAGCCGGGGAGCGCGGTCACCTCGACCTTGAGGCGTTCGAGCAGGCGCAGCGCCTGGGCGGTGAGGCCGTCGCCGCAGGTCTTGTCCCGGGGGAACACGGCCCGGTCGACGACCCGGACCGCCAGGCCCCGGTTGTGGGCCGTGAGGGCGGCGGCGATCCCGGCGGGGCCGGCACCCACGACGAGCAGGTCCAGGCTTCCCGAGCCCTCGCCCCTGGTCCGGTGTCCGGCCTGGTCCATGGCCTGGACGCTACGCGGCCGGTTTCGACGTCAGGGGCGTCGGGCGGCCAGAATCTCCGCAGATTCCGACACTTTCCAACGGGAGAGCCATGAACATCGCCGTCTGCGTGAAGCAGATCCCCGACCCGGCCACGCCGGGCGAGCTCGACGCCGGATCCAAGACCCTCAAGCGTGAGGGCAAGCTGATCCTCGACGAGTCCGACAGCTACGGCGTGGAGATGGCCCTGCAGCTGGCCGACGCCGCGGGTGGCGGTGAGGTCACGCTCGTCTCGATGGCCCCGAACAACGAGGTATCGGGCCTGCGCACCGCGCTCGCCATGGGTGCCGCGAAGGCGATCCTCGTCTCCGACGACGCGCTCGCCGGCAGCGACGCGCTCTCCACGGCGAAGGTGCTGGCCAAGGCGATCGAGCGCGTGGGCGGCATCGACCTCGTGCTGACTGCGACCGAGTCGACCGACGGCTACACCGGCACGATCCCCGGGCAGGTCGCCGAGCTGCTCGGCTGGCCGTCGCTCACGTTCGCGAAGCACATCGAGATCGCGGACGGCAAGGCCACGATCCAGCGGCAGACCGAGGCCGGCTACGACGTCGTGGAGGCAGCGCTCCCCGCGGTCGTGAGCGTGACGGCCGGTGTGGTCGAGCCTCGGTACCCGTCCTTCAAGGGGATCATGGCGGCCAAGAACAAGCCGGTCGACGAGGTCAAGGTGGCCGACCTCGGCCTCTCTGCCGACCAGGTCGGCTGGGCGGGTGCGCGCCAGGAGATCGTGAACGTCGAGGCGGCCCCCGCACGCGAGGCCGGCGAGAAGATCGAGGACGACGGCACCGCGCACGAACGCGTCGTCGAGTTCCTCGAGCAGCTGAAGGTCATCTGAGCCGCAACCGCCACTTTCCCGACCGCTTTCCTTCGAACGGACAGGACACGAAGAGATGGGCATTCCGAAGATCTGGGTGTACGCGGAGGCCGAGGGTGACAAGCCCGCGACGGCCACGCTCGAGCTGCTCACCAAGGCACGCGAGCTGGGCGACACCGTCGAGTGCGTGTTCGTCGGCGACAACGCCGCCGCACTCGCCGGCGCGTTGGGCGAGCACGGTGCCACGAAGGTGCATGCGGTCGACGGCGGCGACGCGCTGAAGGGTGTGGTCGGGCGCGGCTGCGCTCGCGTCGCTGATCGCGTCCGAGCAGCCGGACCTCGTGCTGTTCGCGCAGAGCTACGACGGCCGCGACGCGCTCGCGCGCCTGTCGGTGAAGCTCGACCGTCCGGTGCTCACCAACGGCACCGACCTCAAGGTCGACGGCGACAAGGCCGTGGTCGGCACCGCGATCTTCGGCGGCAACACGCTCGTCGACACCGTGTTCACGGGCGAGAAGCCCTATCTGGCCGCGATCCGTCCGAAGTCGTTCGCCGCGGAGCCCAGCGGTGGTGGTGCGGCCGAGGTCGTCGCCGCCGACGCCGGTGACGCCGGCCGGGCCGCCGAGGCGAAGGTCCTCGAGCGCCACGTCGAGGAGCGCGAGGGGCCGAAGCTGGAGGAAGCGACCGTGGTCGTCTCGGGTGGCCGCGGCATCGGCAGCGCGGAGGCATACGAGCCGCTCGTGGAGGAGCTCGCGAAGCTGCTCAAGGGCGCGTCGGGTGCTTCGCGTGCGATCGTCGACGCCGGCTGGGTGCCGTACTCGAAGCAGGTCGGCCAGACCGGCAAGACCGTGAAGCCGAAGCTCTACGTCGCGCTCGGCATCTCGGGTGCCACGCAGCACCTCGTGGGCATGAAGGGCTCGGACACGATCCTCGCGATCAACAAGGACAGCGAGGCGCCGATCTTCTCCGTGGCCGACCTCGGCATCGTCGGTGACGTGCACAAGGTCGTCCCGAAGCTCATCGAGGCCCTCAAGGCGCACGGCTGATCCCGCCGCCCGCGTCGTCGCCAGCGGCTCCTTCGCCGACGACCGCGTCCCACAACGAGCACCAGGTCGATCCCGCGAAGAGCACGTGATCGAGCAGCAGCACGTGCTCCTGGAGGCACGCCCGGGCGAGAGTGAGGAAGCCCTCGACGTCGGCTTCCGCCCGGAGCTCTCGCTCGTCGGCGAGGAGCGACACGAGCACCAGCGCTTCGGCGTCGAGCTCCTGTGCGAGGGCGGTCAGCTGCTCCGCGTCGACCGCGTCATGCGCCTCGGGTGTCGGCCGGACGCCCATCCCGGTGAGTCGCCGCTCGGCGTCGAGGCCGATCACCAGCTCACCGGTCGGCTCCGGGTGGTCGGTGACGATCGCGCGGACGAGTGCGATCGTATCGCTCGGCCGCAGCACGCGCCCGGGTGCGCTGGGTGTCGGATCGTCGACCGGTCGCGTGCACCCTCGGGTGGTTCCCATCGTTGCTCCTCCCACAGCTCGCGCCCGCGTGGGCACAGGTCAGGGGAAGCGCGGGGGAGTGGAGGGGTGACGCAGATGATCGACCGGCTCAGGGAGCGGGCCCAGCGCGGGCGCGGGCACTGACCTTGATCAGCTTCAGGCCGTCGTGGTGGTCGGGGTCGCCGATGAGGCGTTCGGTGCCGTGGTCGATCACGACGTCGTCGTGCTGGTCCACGATTCGGGCCTCGTCGCGCATGGCGTCGACAGTGTCGAGCGAGAGCGGGATGCCGTCGGCTTCGGCAGACGAGCCGTCGGTGTGGACGACGACGAGCGGGCGTGAGCGGCGGGTCGGGGTGGCATCGGCGTAGGTCTGGCACAAGTCGACCAGTGAGTCGGCCATCCGGTGCTCGAGCCGAGCCCAGGGCCGGCCCTTGGCGGGTCGCATGCGGCCGGCCATCTCCTCGAAGACGCCCTTGACGAGGACGCCGTCGACGTCGGGCAGCAGGAAGCGACCTGCGACCATCCCGGCCTCGGGCTCGCTCCAGCAGCGCAGCTCACGCGCCTCCCGACGTGCGGCGGCGTCCTCGGGCGTGACGGTCTTCGCGGCGCGGGCCTGGCGCTGCAGGTCCGTGGGCGCGGTGTTCGGCGCCCGCTGTGCCCACTCGGCATCGGTGGCCGGTGTCGCGACCTCGACGAGCGGCTTGATCTGTTCCCACGAGAGATCGCCCGCCCGGACCCGGGCCGCGATCGCCGGGAGAGTCTCCAGGGACCGGGCGACCTCGACGGTGTCGCGCGCGGCCGCGCGGTCATGCCCGGTGTCGGGTCGGGGAGCGCGCGGCGCTCGTCGAGGACCGCCACGATCGCCAGCTCCCGGGCCTCGAGCCGCTGCTGGGCGCGCACCACCGACCCGTGCTCCGCCCGCAGCCACTCGGTGGTGTGGGTCCGCACTTCGTCGCGCTCGTCCATGCCCGCACCTTCGCACCCGGGTGTGACAGCTACGTCGCGCAGAGAGCTCAGTTCTGGTGGACCAAGCTCTCGGGTTCGGTACGTGGGTGTGCGCCGCGTCGCCGCGTTCAGAAGCCCTGGCGCGTCACGTTCACGACGAGGACGGGGAGACCGCCGGTCGTGTTGCGGACCGTCATGACGATCTGCGCGTCGTTCGCGCCGGTCCACGTGCAGAACTCGGAGCCCGCGGCCCCCTCACAGCTCTGGAACGTGTACGGATCCTTGGGGCCGTCGACCGTGTTCAGTGGCTCGTAGGGGAACTGGAACAGCTGGTCGACCGCCTCGGGCGACGCGTACGTCGCGGCATCGTCGCGGTTGCCGGCCTGCCAGTCCGCGTAGAGCGCCTTCGCGTACTCCTCGGGCGTCGTCGGAGCCGCGGCCTGGGTGGTGGTCGTGGTCGAGGAGCCGCCGCCCGCATCGTCGTCCCGGAGGATCAGGACGAGGGCGAGCGCAGCGGCAGCGATCAGGACGAGCACGACGAGGAGGATCAGCCAGAGGTTCAGGCTGCGCTTCCGCTGCTCCGGGGTCTCGTGGTGCACGTGAGCCATGGGCGAGACGGTAGTGGCGTTCGCGAAGGCGCCTCGGACCTCCGGGACTCGACGCGGCCACGCTCCCGTCGGGGTGGGAGGCTGGCGCGATGGATCCCCTGCCACCCGAGGTCGAACCGCTGCGCTGGCTGCTCGGCACGTGGGTGGGCGAGGGCCGCGGCGTCTACCCGACCGTCGACGACTTCGCCTACCGCGAGGAGAGCACCTTCATGTGCCCGGGCAAGCCGTTCGTCGCGTACTCGCAGCGCACGTGGGCGCCCGACGGCAGCCCGCTCCACTCGGAGACCGGCTACCTCCGGCCTCGGGACCGTGGTGTCGAAGCAGTGGTCGCGGAACCGCTCGGTGCCGTCGAGGTGTACGCCGGCACGCTCGATCGGCTCGCACCTGGAGCTCACCAGCACGACCGTCGTCACCACGCCGACCGCGAAGTCGATCACCGCGGTCCGCCGCGAGCTGTGGCTCGACGGTGACGACCTGCGCGTGGTCGCTCGACATGGCCGCGGTCGGCCAGGAGCTGCAGCACCACCTCGACGCGCGGTTCGCGACCGCGGAGGAGTCGTCGGGGTTGAGCCGGCTCAGTCCGCGAGGTCGATGACGACGGGGGTGTGGTCCGACGGTTGCTGACCCTTGCGCGCGTTGCGGTCGATGATCGCCCACGTGATGCGGTCCGCGACCGGCTTGGTGACGAGCACGAGGTCGATGCGCATCCCGCGGTGTTGGTGGAAGTCGCCGCGTCGGTAGTCCCAGTACGAGTAGAGCTGGTCCTGGTCGTACACGGAGCGGAACGCGTCGACGAGGCCCCAGTCCTCCAGCGCGGCCACCGCCGCCCGCTCCGGCGGGGTGACGTGGGTGGAACCCTCGAACGCCTTGACCGACCAGACATCGCGGTCCTCGGGTGCGACGTTGAAGTCGCCGAGCAGCGCGAGCGGGTCGGACGGCTTCGCGGTCGCGTCGAGCCACTCGCGCAGGCGCTCGAGCCAGACCAGCTTGCGGGCGTAGTGGTCGGTGTCGACCTCGCGCCCGTTCGGCACGTACACGTTCACGATGCGGACGCCGCCGCAGGTCGCGGCGAGCAGGCGGGCTTCCCCCTCGTAGGGGTCCTCGAGGTCGCCGAACCCCGACGACACGTCGCTCAGCCCGACCTTCGACAGGATCGCCACGCCGTTCCATCGCCCCTGCCCGTGGTGCGCGGCCTCGTAGCCGAGTGCCTCGAACGTGAGCTGGGGGAACGCGTCGTCGGCGAGCTTGGTCTCCTGCAGGCACAGCACGTCGGGTGCGGCGTAGTCGAGCCACTCCTCGACGCGTGGCAGGCGCGCCTTGAGCGAGTTGACGTTCCAGGTCGCGATCCGCATCAGGATCCTGCTCCGGTTCCGGGGGTCGAGCGGGGGCGTGGGAGGAGGCGGGGGTGACCGCAGCTGGCGCCGCAGCACGACGAACGCGACGCCGGCGATCGCGAGTCCGACGACCACCGACACGATGATCGTGAGCGCGCCACCGCCACCGCCCGACTCGTTGTCGACGGGACCCTTGCAGCGCTCGCCCGGGGCGGGCGGCTTGCCGTCGGCGCAGGGCTCGACCTGGTCGCGGGTGACCGAGGCCGACGCGCGCGGCGTGTCCCACGCGGCGACGAGCACCACGGCGGTCAGCGATGCCGCGAGCACGGCGACGGCCACGCTCAGCCTCGACGAGGCGACGAGCGACTTCATCGCGGGCACGTTACCGGTAGCGGGGATTTGCCACGGCGAGCTTCGCCCGCACGAGGTCGCGCGCCACAGCGCTCACGTCGGGCCCTTCGAGCGTGCCGTCGCGGACGCGGGCCGCGAGCTCGGCCACCAGGCCGGGGCCGTCGAGTGTGGCACCCGAGGCGTCGAGGAGCTCCCGGATCCGTGCCACCACCGGCGCATCGATCGACGGCCCGAGCACGAGCTCGCGCTCGACGATCCCGAGCGCGTTCATCGCGACCCGGGCGTGGAACGCAGTCCGGCCCTCGGTCGCGGTCATCACGTCGTGCTCCAGGAACTCGCGCACCGCTTCGAGCAGCTCGGCCGCGGTGGGCCGGTCCTGCAGGGAGGTGCGCGGGGGCGCCGCGCGTGCGGTCGTCCCGGTCTCGTCGTCACCGTCGGCGCGGTCGTCGAGCAGCCGCAGCAGGTCCCACTCCGTCTCGGCGATGCGGCGTCCGAGGGTCGCGAGCTCCACCGACCGCACCGCCCCGGTGAGGTGCGTCCGAGCCTGCACGCCGCAGATCACCCCCCACTTCAGCGTCCCGAAGACCTCCCAGTAGTGGAGGTGCTCGGCGTCGACCGCGTCACCGCCGGCGGCGGCGTACGCGTCGAGCAGGTCGTCGACCCCGCCGAAGCCACCTACCCGCAGGTCGTCGACGCCGAAGCGCCAGGACCGCACGCAGCACCAGCCGAGGTCCTCCACCGGGTCGCCGAGGTGCGCGAGCTCCCAGTCGAGCACCGCGCGGAGGCCTTCGGGGCCGACCACGAGGTTGCCGTTGCGGAAGTCGCCGTGCACGAGGTGCGGCGCGACCGGGCTCGGGTGCGTGCTCGGCGAGCCACCGCAACCCGAGCTCGAACGCCGGGTGTGGCTCCCCGATGGCGTCGAGGAGGCCGCGGTACTGCTCCACCTGCTCGACGGCACCGAGCGTCGGCAGCGCCGGCAGGTCGGCGACGGGGAGCGCGTGGATGCGCGCGGCCTGCTCGCCGCACTGTGCCGCGAGCCGCTCGCGTGCGGCGGCGAGCTCCTCGTCGCGGAGGATGCGACGGGGGATGGTCTCGCCCTCGATCCGCGCCATGACGAAGCCGGCACCGAGTGCGTCGTCCGCGTCCAGGACGAAGGTGGGGCTCGGGACCGCGACACCACCGGCCTCGGCCGCACGCACCAGCTCGAACTCGGTGGTGCGTGCCGACGCGCCGACCGAGTCATCGGGGTCGCGGCGCAGGACGAGCTCGTGGCGAGTCCCGCCCGCGTCGACGGCGTCGAACGACCAGGTCTCGCGCGATGCGCCGCCCGAGAGGCGTCGAACGTCCTCGATGGCGATGGGACCGTCGAGCCGACGCGCCACCGCGGCCGCGAGTGACGTCTCGTCGAGCGTGCCGGTCACCACACCGCGCCGAGCGGGGAGTCGTCCTCGGCGATCACGATCCGAATCGGCACGAGGGCGAAGGCTAGTAGCGTGCTCGGCCGTGACCCTGCGTCGAGCCTTTGCGCTGCTCGTGCTCGCGCTCACCCCGGTGCTGCTGCTCGGCGGCACCGCGGGGGCGCAGAGCGGCACGGAGCAGATCAACCGGTACGAGGTCAAGATCACCATCCAGCCCAACGGCGACCTCCACATCCAGGAGGTCATCCGGTACGACTTCGGCGTCGTGCCGAAGCACGGCATCTTCCGGGACATCCCCGTGAAGTTCGACTACCCGAAGAAGGCCGACACCAACCGGGTGTATCCGCTCGACGTCGTGTCGGTACGAGCCTCCGAGGGGACCCCCGCCGACTACGAGCTCGAGGACTTCTCCGAGAACGGCATCGGCTACCAGCGCATCAAGGTCGGCGATCCCGACACGACGATCACCGGCGAGCACACCTACGAGATCACCTACGACGTGCGCGGCGCGCTCAACGCGTTCCGCGACCACGACGAGCTCTACTGGAACGCGATCGGTCCCGACTGGTCGACGGTCATCCGGCAGGCCGTGGTCACCGTCGAGGCCCCGGCCGACATCACCCAGGTCGCGTGCTTCCAGGGCAGCTTCGGATCCACGCTGCCGTGCGACAGCGCGTCGTCGAGCGCCGAGACCGCGAGCTTCTCGCAGGCCGAGCTCTTCCCGTACAGCGGCCTGACGGTCGTCGTCGCGATCCCGAAGGGTGTCGTCGAACCGGCGCCGAAACCGATCCTCGAGGACCGCTGGACCGTCGGACGCGCGTTCGCCGTGACGCCGGTCACCGGCGGTGTCGCGGGGGCGCTCCTGCTCGGCGGTGTGCTCGGGTACCTGGCGGTCTTCAGCCGCGGGGCCCGCGACCGCCGCTACCGCGGGGCGCGGTCGACCAGACCTTCGGTGCCGAGGGTGGCGCCGAAGAAGTCACGCCGGTGTTCGCGGGGCACACCGAGACGCCGGTCGAGTTCGTGCCGCCCGACGACCTCCGGCCCGGGCAGG
This sequence comes from uncultured Acidimicrobiia bacterium, assembly GCA_963809885.1. Taxonomy (GTDB): domain Bacteria; phylum Actinomycetota; class Acidimicrobiia; order IMCC26256; family PALSA-555; genus JALHSW01. Next base: position 268,578 of record CAWELA010000004.1, read on the forward strand.
TCGGGACGCTCGTGGACTTCACCGCGCACCCGCTGGACGTGACCGCGACGATCATCGATCTCGCCGTGCGCAAGTTCCTCGTGATCGACGAGGTCGAGACCGAGTCGCGCTGGCTGCGCAATGACTGGAAGCTCACGAAGCTCGATCCTCCGTCCGGGTCGAAGGCCGGGTCGCTGAAGCCGTACGAGCAGGAGCTGCTCGACGGGCTGTTCCGCGACGGCAACGAGGTGCAGCTGTCCGACCTCAAGCAGCACTTCGCGACCCGCATGTCGAAGGTGCAGAAGGCGCTCATGGACGACGCGATGGAGCAGGGCTGGTTCACGCGCCGGCCCGACGGCGCCCGCCTCGGCGCGGGTTGCCTCGGCCTGGTCCTGCTGCTCGCCGGGATCGGGATCACCATCGCGCTGGCCGTCGTGGACGCACGCCGCGCTCCTCGGCATCCCGATCATCATCCTGGGGATCGTGGTCATGGTGAGCGCCCGGTGGGCCCCGGCGCGCACGGCGAAGGGATCGGGCGTGCTGCGGCGGGTCAACGGGTTCCGGCGGTTCATCGAGGAGTCCGAGAAGGACCGCGCGCAGTTCGCGGAGAAGAAGAACCTCTTCTCCGAGTACCTCCCGTATGCGGTCGTGTTCGGCGCCACCGAGAAGTGGGCCCGCACGTTCGCGGGGCTCGACGGCGAGCCCCCGGACACCAGCTCGTGGTACCGGTCGAGCACGCCGTTCGAGTACATGGCGTTCTCGAGCGCGATCCACGGGTTCACCGTCACCACCTCGGGGACCCTCACCTCGACGCCGCCCTCGACCTCGGGGTCGAGCGGATTCTCCTCTGGAGGCGGGTTCTCCGGTGGTGGCGGCGGCGGCGGGGGCGGCGGGTCCTGGTGATCCGCCATCCGGCGGGCGGATCGGCTCCGGAGAAGGCCACATGAACGACGTGATCGAACGACTCCAGGAGACGCGCGCCGTCGGCGTGGCGGCGTGGGCCCCCACCGTCGTGCGGCTCGTCGCGGGCCTGTTCTTCGTGTCGACCGGGGCGGGGAAGTTCCTCGACTACTCGAAGGAGGTCGACGACTTCCGCGGCTTCGAGGTGCCGTGGCCCGAGGTCGCCGTCCCGATGGCCGGCACGATCGAGGTCGTCGGCGGTCTTCTCCTGATCGTCGGTCTCCTGACCCGACCGGCGGCGCTCGCGCTCATCGGGAACATGGTCGTCGCGCTGTTGACCGCGGGGCGCGTCGAGGGCGGCTCGTTCCACCTCGTGTACCCGCCGATCCTGATCCTCCTGATGTTGTTCCTGCTCTGGGCCGGACCCGGACGACTCTCGCTCGATCGACGCATGGTCGAGCGCCGCGCGGGCGGATCCGGCGCGCCTCCCCGAACCGCGCCCGCCTAGACGTCAGGCGACCGCGCCGACGGGACGGCCGTCGACGATCTGGTCGAGGTACTCCGACAGCCCGTGACCGACGCGGTCGTCGTCGACCCGCCACTCGGTCATGCCCTCGGAGATCCGGGTGACCAGCTGCTCGCCGTCGGGCGTCGTGCGGCGGTTGCGCAGCGGGATGAGCGAGAGCACGGTGCCCTCGATGACGTGCTCGGCATCACGCGTCCGGGCGACCGCGTGGATGCGGTCGTGGTAGCAGTCGTCGGTGCGCCACTCGGTGTCGATCTCGACGTCGACGAGCGGCTCGTACACCCCGGCATCGAGCCACACGCCGCCGACCCTGCGTCTCCCGTCACGACGCGTCACGACCGAGAGCACGAAGCCGCTGTCGTCACCGAGGTTGCCGGTGAGCCACCGGTACCACCACGGCGACTGCCAGAACCGCGGTCCCCAGGAGTGGTCGCGCAGTCCCATGCCCTCGACGGACCACTCGTCGCCACCGACCCGCACCACGCCTTCGGCGTGTACGTGCTGCTCGTAGTGGCCGCGCGCGAACCCTTCCTCGGAGGCCTCGACGACGGGCGAACCGTCGTCCTCGACCGGTTCGCCGCCCAACATGGGAGAGCGGGCGTGGTAGTCGAGCAGGACGGAGCACTCCGCCCACGGGTTCTCGGTGAACGCGCGGCGGGGGTCGGCCATCTCGAGCGGCCGTTCGAGCAGGCAGATCTTGCCCTCGTAAGCCACGCGGAGGTGCTCGAACGGTTCGACCACCTCGAACCGCAATCCCGCCCGCGTCGAAGGCGTCGTTGTCCGCGATCTCCGGGCGGTGGTACGTGAACGCGACCCGTCCGTCGGGGAGGTAGAGGCACGTCGTCATCTCGGCGTGTCCCTCGTTGACGCGGTTCCCGAGCCGGAGGAACCCGCCGATGCGCTCGCGTCGGGTCGAAGATGTTGCAGTACATGCTCTCGTTGAAGTTGGCTGCGTCCTCGACCGGGTGCATGAGCTCGTCCGAGGGCTCCAGGCGCAGGCGCATGCGGCGACACTAGGTTCTCTCGCCGATCCGCGAGAAGCAGCCGAGGAGGGGCGTGTGCCGGGACCGTTGTCGGGAGTGAAGATCGTCGAGCTCGTCGGGATCGGGCCGGGCCCGTTCGCGGCGATGCTGCTCGCGGACATGGGCGCCGACGTCGTGCGCGTCCACCGGGCACAGTCGGTCGAGCGGGGTTTCGACCCCGGTGGCGTCCCGATCATGGACCGCAACCGACGCTCGATCGGTGTCGACCTCAAGCACCCCGAGGGCGTGGAGACCGTGCTGCGCCTGGTCGAGCGCGCCGACGCGCTCCTCGAGGGATACCGCCCCGGCGTCACCGAGCGGCTCGGGATCGGACCCGACGTCTGCCTCGAGCGCAACCCGAAGCTCGTGTACGGACGCATGACCGGCTGGGGCCAGGACGGTCCGATGGCGAGCGCTGCGGGCCACGACATCAACTACATCGCACTCGCCGGAGCGCTCGCGCACTTCGGTCGGGCCGGTCAGAAGCCCACGCCGCCCCTGAACCTCATCGGTGACTTCGGGGGCGGCGGGATGTTCCTCGCCTTCGGGATCGTGTGCGCCGTCCTCGAGGCCCGGTCCTCCGGGCAGGGTCAGGTCGTCGACGCGGCGATGGTCGACGGCGCGGCGACGCTGATGTCGTTCGTGTGGGGGATCCACACCCTCGGTGCCTTCCGGGAGGAGCTGGGGACGAACCTCCTGGACACGGGCGCTCCCCACTACGACACGTACGAGACGTCCGACGGCAAGTACGTCTCGCTCGGCGCGCTCGAGGAGCAGTTCTACGCGGAGTTCCTGGAGAAGACCGGGCTCGCCGGCGAGGGACTGCCCGACGTGAGTGACCAGGCGTCGTGGCCCGCGCTCAAGGAACGGTTCACGGCATTGTTCGCCTCGAAGACCCGAGACGAGTGGTGCGACCTCCTCGAAGGGAGCGACGCGTGCTTCGCGCCCGTGCTCCCGATCAGCGAGGCGTCGGAGCACCCGCACATCAAGGCGCGCGGCACGATCGTGGAGTTCGACGGCGTGCTCCAGCCGGCACCCGCGCCCCGCTTCTCGCGTACGAGGGCCGAGATCCGCTCCGCCGCGCCGACGCCGGGGCAGCACACCGACGAGGTGCTGCACGAGTGGGGCTTCGCGGCCGACGACGTCGCGAAGCTGCGCGAGGTCGGCGCGATCCGCTAGCCGGCCCCGGGAGAACCGGCCTCAGTCGAACAGGCCTCAGTCGAACAGGCCTCAGTCGAACAGGGCGGGTGCGGCGGCGCGGAGCTGCGCCATGCGGTCGTCGAGCCCGTCGTCGTCGGGTGCGGTGACGGTCACGTGGCCGACTTTGCGGCCGGGGCGCACCGTCTTTGCCGTAGTCGTGGAGGTGCGTGCCCGGGATGGCGAGCACGCGTGCTGCATCGGGCATCGCGCCGAGGCAGTTCACCATCGTGGTGGGCCCGCGGGTGGCGACGGATCCGAGCGGCCATCCGAGGACCGCGCGGACATGGTTCTCGAACTGGCTCGTCTCGGCGCCCTCGATCGTCCAGTGTCCCGAGTTGTGCACGCGCGGCGCGAGCTCGTTCGCGAGGAGCGGCCCTCCAGCTCGAACAGCTCCACAGCGAGCACGCCGACGTAGTCGAGCTCGTCGAGCAGCTGTCGTGGCGATCGCGCGCGCCCTGGGCCTGGAGCTCGGGCGGTGAGCTCGGGCGCCGGGGCCTGGCTGACTCGCAGGATCCCGTCCGCGTGCGTGTTCTGCACGAGCGGGTAGCACAGCGGTCGTCCCGTCGCTGCCGCGCAGCGGCCAGCACGGAGAGCTCGCGGTCGAAGGGCACCAGCGACTCGAGGATCAGCGGGACACCGCCGAGCTTCGACCACGCGACATCGAGGTCCGCGTCGGTGCGCAGCACCTGCTGGCCCTTCCCGTCGTACCCGCCCCGGCGCGTCTTGAGCACCGCGGGGAAGCCGAGCTCGGCGACTGCGGGGCTGAGCGTCGACGCGGTCGTCGACGGCGGCGAAGCGGGCGACCTCGATGCCGAGCGCGAGGAACAGCGCCTTCTCCATGAGCCGGTCCTGGGAGACCTCGAGCGCACGTGGGGAGGGGTGGATGGGCGTTCGACGCTCGACGTGCGCGGGCGGCGTCCGCGGGCACGCCCTCCCACTCGAAGGTGACGACCGTCGCATCGCGGATCGTCTCGTCGAGCGCGTCCTCGTCGTCGAGCTCGCCGACGACGAGCGGTCCCACGGCCTGCGCCGGTGCCGCCGCCGTCGGGTCCAGGAACCGGAACCGGACCCCGAGCGGGAGGCCCGCGAGCCCGAGCATCCGACCGAGCTGTCCGCCGCCGAGGACCGCGACGAGCGGACCGGTCGTGTCGTCGCCGTCGCGCACGGCAGCAGGTCTAGTGCATGCAGGGGCCGGGTCGGTCGGATCGGGCGCGGCGGCGAGAACGATGTCGCCTCGCGACGCGCGGCCGCCTATTCTGGTGGGCGCGACAGCGTCGTCGCCCCAGTTGCGTCCAACCAACCGCAAGCCGGCTGCCGCAGCAGCCCGGTCGGTGCTCCGGGTCGCCGGCGACGCCCTTCGTGGTGCTCTCGCCCCGCTCGCGGACGCCGCCCGTCCCAACGAGGAGCGTCAGTGTCCCAGCAGCACACCGAACGTCGCGAGCGCCTCGAGCTGGACGCCTGTGGGATCGGCTTCGTCGCCGACGAGCAGGGTCGGTCCAGTCGCGAGATCGTGGAGCTGGCGCTCAAGGGCCTCGCCTGTGTGCGACACCGTGGCGCGATCGCCGCCGACGGGCTGTCGGGCGACGGTGCGGGGATCCTGGTGCCGCTCCCGCAGGCGTTCTTCGCCCGTGTCGGAGAGGGCGAGATCGGACGTCCGTTGGACGCCGACCGCCTCGGTGTGGTGTTCGGCTACTTCGACCTCGACGACCCGCTGGCGCGCAAGACGGCGCAGGACGCGGTCGCCGCCGCGTGCGCCGCCGAGCTCCTCGAGCTCGCGGGCTGGCGTGCGGTCCCGGTCGACGAGTCCCAGATCGGCGGCGCGGCCCGCTCCGATCTCCCTGCGATGCTGCAGGCGCTCGTGCTCCGCCCGTTCGACGTCGACGTCGACGAGGCGGAGCGCCGGATGCTTCCGCGTCCGTCGGCGTGCGGAGGCGATCTGCCGCGACGAAGGTGTCCGCTGCTACCTCGCGAGCTGTTCGTTCAGCCTGGTCACCTACAAGGCGCTGGTCATCAGTGATCGTCTCGACGGGTTCTTCCCCGACCTCGGCGCCGAGGACTTCGCCGCGCCCCACGCGGTGTTCCACAGCCGCTTCTCCACGAACACGGCCCCGGCCTGGGAGCGCGCGCAGCCGTTCCGCCACCTCTGCCACAACGGTGAGATCAACACGATCCAGGGCAACGAGAACCGCATGCGCGCGCGCGGGATCCTCGGAACCGAGGAGGTCGGCCTCGGCCCGGACCCGCTGTACCGGCCGGTGTTGGAACCGCTCGACTCCGACTCGGGAAAGCTCGACAGCGCGTTCGAGCTGCTGCTGCGCGGTGGTCGTGATCTCCGTCACGTCGCGTCGATGCTCGTCCCCGAGGCATGGGAGGGTTCCCGCGACCTCGACCCGGACGTACGCGACTACTTCCGGTACCACGCGTCGCTCGCGGAGCCCTGGGACGGCCCCGCGGGAGTCGTGTTCAGCGACGGTCGACGCGTCGGAGCGACGCTCGACCGCAACGGGCTGCGTCCGCTGCGTTGGCAGCGCACCGAGGACGGTCTCGTCGTCGTCTGCTCGGAGGCCGGCGCGGTGCCGATCAGCGGTCACGGTCAGGTGCGGCGCGGTCGGCTCGGTCCCGGCGAGATGCTGTGCGTCGATCCCGACGCCGACGCGCCGCTGCAGGACGACACACGGGTGAAGTGCTGGCTGGCGAGCCGGGCGCCGTACGGTGACTGGGCGCGCGACGGCCTGCTCCCGTACCCGACAATCGTCGCCCCGATCGAGATGCCGCCGGCACCCGAGGACCTGCTGGCGCAGCAGGCCGCGTTCGGCTGCAACCGTGAGGAGGTGGCGATGGTGCTCAAGCCCATGGCCACCGACGCCAAGGAGCCGACCTTCTCGATGGGCGACGACACGCCGTTCGCTGCGGTGGCGACCCGCGCACGCCCGGTCTACGGCTTCCTGAAGCAGCGGTTCGCGCAGGTGAGCAACCCGCCGATCGACCACCTCCGCGAGCGGCTCGTGATGTCGCTGCGCACGTGCCTCGGCCCGAAGCAGCCCCTCCTCACGGAGGATCCGGCCGCGGCGCGGCTCCTCGAGCTGCGGACGTTCTTCCTCTACCCGGACGCGGTGCTCGGTCTTCTCGACCCGGCCCGCTCGCCGTTCCGTGCCCAACGCCTCGACGCCACCTTCGCGGTCGCCGACGGCGACGCCGGGCTCGGCGCCGGCATCGACGCGCTCGTGCACGCGGGTCTCATGGCGGTGCGCGACGGTGCGGCGATCCTGATCATCTCGGACGAGGCGATCGGTCCTGACCGTGCGCCGATCCCGTCCCTGCTCGCTCTCGGCGCGGTGCACCACGCGCTCGTCGAGGCGCGCGTGCGTCAGGACGCATCGCTCGTCGTCGACAGCGGCGACGCACGCGACACGCACGCGGTCGCATGCCTGCTCGGGTACGGCGCAGACGCGATCTGCCCGCGCGTGGCGCTCGCCTCCGTCGCGGCCATGGCCGACGACGGCCAGTTCGGCGAGGTGCACTCCGCCGACGCCCAGGCGAAGCTCCAGGCTGCCATCGAGGACGGGGTCCTGAAGATCCTGTCGAAGATGGGGATCTCGACCGTCGACGGGTATCGCGGCGCCCAGATCTTCGAGGCGCTCGGGCCTCGGCCCCGAGGTGATCGACGACGTGCCTGCGCGGCACGACGTCGACCGTGGGCGGCCTGGGCTTCGCGGCGTTGGGTGCCGACGTGCTCGCGCGTCACGCCGTCGCGTTCTCCGACGAGCCGGCGCTCGACGAGCCCGGAATCATCCGCTTCCGCAAGCGGGGCGGCGAGTACCACGGGAACAACCCCGACCTGATCAAGGCGCTGCACGCGTCGATCGGTTTGAGTGTCGAGGACTCCGACGAGCCGGCATCGAAGCGCGCGCGGCGCGTGAAGGTCGAAGACGGTGGGAAGTTCGCCTCCGTGCCGACCGCACCCCCCGAGGAGCAGGGCCGGGTGATCATCCTCGAGGGCGATCGAGCCGAGCCGTTGCCGAAGCCGGATCCGCTCGACGTGCGCGCGGCACACCTGCTGAAGAGTGCGGTCGACCTCGGGCGCGCCGACCTCTACGACCGCTTCCGTCAGATGGTTCACGACAGACCCGTCACGGAGCTGCACGACCTCCTGGACTTCGTAGCGTCACCGAACCCCGTGCCGCTCGACGAGGTCGAGCCCGTGGAGGCGATCACGCAGCGGTTCTCCACGGGTGCGATGTCGCACGGCGCGCTCTCCGCTGAGGCGCACGAGACGCTGGCCATCGCGATGAACATGGTGGGCGGCAAGAGCAACTGCGGCGAGGGTGGGCGAGGACCCGGCACGGTTCCGGAGCCGCGGGACCGCGCGCGATCGCAACTCGCGGATCAAGCAGATCGCGTCGGGCCGGTTCGGCGTCACGCCGGAGTACTGCGCGTACGCCGACGAGCTGAACATCAAGATGGCCCAGGGCTCCAAGCCCGGCGAGGGGGGCCAGCTCCCGGGCCACAAGGTGAGCGCCGAGATCGCGCGGCTGCGGTTCACGCAGCCCAACGTCGGGCTCATCTCCCCGCCGCCGCACCACGACATCTACTCGATCGAGGACCTCGCCCAGCTCATCTACGACCTGAAGCAGGTCAACCCTGCTGCCGAGGTGTCGGTGAAGCTCGTCGCCGAGGACAACGTCGGCACGATCGCCGCGGGCGTCACGAAGGCGCTGGCCGAGGTCGTGCAGATCTCGGGTGCGAACGGCGGCACCGGCGCGTCGCCGCTGTCGTCGATCAAGCACGCGGGCCTCCCGTGGGAGCTCGGGCTCGCCGACGCGCAGGCGGCCCTCATCGTCAACGATCTCCGTGACCGCGTGCGCGTGCGCGTCGACGGCGGCTTCAAGACCGGCCGCGACGTGATGATCGCCGCGCTGCTCGGTGCCGACGAGTACTCGTTCGGCACCGCTGCGATGCTCGCGGAAGGCTGCATCATGGTGCGGGCGTGCCACCGCGACACGTGCCCGACCGGCATCGCGACACAGCGGCCCGGTCTCCGCGCGAAGTTCGCCGGGACCGCCGAAGGCGTCGCGACGTACATGCTCTACATCGCCGATGAGGTGCGCATGCTGCTCGCGTCGCTCGGCTTCCGGTCACTCGACGAGGCGATCGGCCGCGTCGAGTGCCTCACCCAGCGGGTCACCGAAGACCCGCGTGCGGACTCGCTCGACCTCACGCCGCTCCTGGGTGTCCCCGGCGATCCGGAGGCACCGCGCCGGTTCGTTGCGCACGTGCCGATCCAGCGCCCGCGCTCCGCGCTCGACGCCCGAGCTGCTCGAGGACGCGTTCTGGACGGTCTGGGGTGGGGGCGACGAGACGCTCGAGTACGAGATCACGACCGCGGACCGCACTGTGGGCGCGTCCCTCGGTGGCGCCATCGGGCTCGAGTTCGGGCAGCTGCTCCCGCCCGGCTCGGTCACCGCCCGCTTCACCGGCTCGGCGGGACAGAGCTTCGGCGCCTTCCTCCCCGCGGGCGTGACGCTCGAGCTCGTCGGCGAGGCGCAGGACTACGTCGGCAAGGCACTCGGCGGCGGCCACATCGTCGTACGGCCGCCGGCCGACGACGCGGGCGACCCCGTGCTCGCCGGGAACACCGTCCTGTACGGCGCGACGGGCGGGCAGCTGTTCGTGGCGGGTCGGGTGGGCGAGCGGTTCTGCGTCCGCAACAGCGGCGCGACCGCAGTCGTCGAGGGGACGGGCGACCACGCGTGCGAGTACATGACCGGTGGCACCGTGGTGATCCTCGGGCCCTTCGGCTACAACCTCGGCGCAGGCATGACCGGCGGCCAGGCGTACGTGTACGACCCCGACGCAGACGCTCGCGACACGCCTGAACCGACAGCTCGTCGACGCGGCGATCGTCGACGACGCGCAGGCCGCCGAGCTCGAGTTCCTCCTCGCCGCGCACCGCGAGCTCACGGGTTCGGAGGCCGCGGGAACGCTGCTCGCCGACTGGGGCGAGACCCTGCACTCGTTCTGGCGGGTCGCGCCCGTCGGCGAGGTGGCGCGGATCGAGCGAGCCAACGAGGGTGTGCTCGGCAACGCGCGCTGAGCGCGGCGCCTACGTGCCGACGAGCAGCTCGGGCCGGGCGTCGTAGCCGAGCACCTTGGCGACCAGCGCGTTGATCGTGCCCTCGCGGGCGTCCTGGTAGGCGCGCACGGCACGGTTGTAGGTCTTCACGGCGGCGGGTGGCACCACGGCCTGGTCGAAGGCCGTGAACGCGGCGACGATCGCCGGGTCGGCCGCGAGGCGTGCGGAGGCGAAGACGTTCGCGCGGGCTCGGCGGGCGAGGGCCTCGAGCTGGTCGGCCGACGCCGTCTCCGCCGCGGGATCGGTGTGCTTCGGGCCGCGGAGCGCGAATGCGTCCCAGCGCTGCAGCTCGGCCTGGAGCTCCTTGGTGACTGCGCGGTCGCCTTCGCCTGCCGCGACGAGCGCGTCGGCGACGCCGCCGAGCGCGGTGTACCGGGCCGCGAGCGGGGCGCGGAGTGGCGTCCAGCGGGCGTCGGCGGCGGCCTGGGTGTCGACGAGGTCGGGGCGCACGAGCAGCGCCGCGGCCACGACGGCGGCGACGAGTAGCAGGACGAGTGCGAGGACGATCCACTTGAGGCGGCGCATGGGCATTCCGACGCTAGCGGCGCGTGGGTCGTCCAGTTGGCGGACAGGTCGTGACCATGGCTGTCGCAGGGCGTCCCCATGGCCATGCGCCCACGAACGCTCGCGCTGGTCGTCGCGGTCCTGGCGGCCGGGTCGGTTGCCGGGTGGTGGCTCGGAACGGCGCACCGTGACGCGGCGGCGCCCGTGGCGGGTCACGCGAGTCGACGACGGCGACACGATCGAGGTGCAACGGGGGACCGACACCGACGTGATCCGATTGCTCGGCGTCGACACGCCCGAGACGCATCATCCGACCAAGCCGGTGCAGTGCTATGGGCCCGAGGCCGCGGCGTATACCCGCCGACGCCTCGCGGGCGCCCTCGTGGTGCTCGAGGGCGACGTCGAGCCGCGCGACATCTACGGAAGACGCCTCGCCTACGTGCTCGTCGACGGCCATCGGTTCAACGACGAGCTGCTCCGCCTCGGATACGCCCGGCTCCTGGTGATCGCCCCGAACCGGGCGCACGGACGCGAGCTGCTCGACGCCGAGCTCGAGGCGCGCCGGGCCCGCCGGGGTCTCTGGGACCGCTGCGCATGAGGTCGGACCCGTAGTATTCCTCCGTGCGCGCCCGGACCGGTCCCTCCCACCTCGTCGACACGCGCCGCAAGCGGCTCGATCCGAGCCCTGTTCGACCGGCTCGCGCCGGAGCGGGAGCGCTGGATCGCCCGCAACGCGTTCTTCCACGACGGAGGACCTCCGCTACCTGGAGTTCCTGATCCCGCCGGGACTCGCGGTGCTCGACCTCGGCTGCGGGATCGGGCGGACGCTGGCAGGCCTGCAGCCACGGCGCGGCGTCGGTGTGGACTTCAGTGAGGTCACCATCGAGACCGCCCGCCGCGCGCACCCCGAGCTCGAGTTCGTCTGCGGTGACATCGAGGACCCGGCCACGCTTGCGCCGCTCGAAGGACCGTTCGACGTCATCCTGATCGCCGACACGCTCGCCGCGCTCGAGGACTGTCAGGCGTTGCTGGAGGGGCTCCACCGGCTCTGCCATCCCGAGACGCGGATCGTCATCGCCAGCTCCTCGCCGCTCTGGGAGCCGGTCCTCGTGCTCGCGGAGGAGTTCGGGCTCCGTATGCCGCAGGTCGAGCAGAACTGGCTCACCGATCGGGACCTCGCCAACCTGCTCGGCCTCGCCGACTTCGAGGTCGTGTCGAGCGAGCACCGCCAGCTGCTGCCGAAGCGGCTCGGCGGCGTCGGTGGTGTCGTGAACCGTTACGTCGGGACGCTGCCGCTCGTGGCGTCGCTCGGTCTGCGCAGCTACACCGTGGCCCGCCCGGACCCGACCGGCGGCTCCGCGCCGTCGGTGAGCATCGTGGTGCCGTGCCGCAACGAGGCCGGCAACATCGTCGGCGCGATCGAGCGCACGCCTGCGTTCTGCGATGACATCGAGTTCGTCTTCGTCGAGGGTCACAGCAGCGACGGCACGTACGAAGAGGTCGAGCGCGTCATCGCGGCGAACCCCGAGCTCGACATCAAGGTCGTGCGTCAGGACGGCGTGGGGAAGGCCGATGCCGTGCGCAAGGGGTTCGACCTCGCGCGTGGCGAGGTGCTGATGATCCTCGACGCTGACCTGACGATGCCGCCGGAGGACCTCCCGAAGTTCTACGAGGCGATCCGCGAACGGCGCGGTGATCTCGTCATGGGGACGCGGCTCGTGTACCCGATGGAAGACGACGCGATGCGGTTCCTCAACATGTGGGGGAACAAGGTCTTCTCGTGGCTGTTCACCTGGCTGCTCAACCAACCGATCACCGACACGTTGTGCGGCACGAAGGTGCTGCGTCGGGAGCACTGGGAGCGCATCAAGGAAGGTCGGGAGTACTTCGGCGACTTCGACCCGTTCGGCGACTTCGACCTGATCTTCGGGGCGGCGAAGCTCAACTTCAAGATCCTCGAGATCCCGGTGCGCTACCGCGCCCGCGTCTACGGCACCACCCAGATCTCCCGGTTCCGCCACGGGCTGCTGCTCGCCAAGATGGTCCTCGTGGCGCACCGCAAGTTCAAGGCGGTCTGAGGCCCCCGGAATGGGATCGGTCGGCAGGGCGAACCGGGTGCACGACCCGGGCGAGCAGCGCGACATCGTCTCGACCGACCCCTACCTGTCGTCGGCCTACCGCGCCGCATACGGAGCGATGCTCGACGCCGAGCGTCAGCACCTGACCGGTGGGTCGGGGAGATCGACCGTCCGCGTCGAGATCGGTTCGGCGGGCGGGTTCCTCCACGACCTCGACCGCACGATCGTGTGCACCGACGTGCGTCCCGGCCCGGACGTCGCGCTCCTGGCGACGAGCGAGCGCCTGCCGTTCCGCTCCCGGGCGGTCGCCACCGTGTTCGCGAAGGACTGCCTCCACCACATCCCCGACGTCGAGTCGTTCTTCGACGAGGTGCGCCGCGTCTGCGTGCCTGGCGGCGGGGTCGTCTGCTACGAGCCGTTCTGGAGCCCGGTCGCGCGCGCCATCTACCGCCACCTGCACCCCGAGGACTACGACGACCGTGCCGAGTCGTGGTCGTTCACGAGCGACGACCCGCTGGAGACGTCGAACCAGGCGTTGCCCTACCTGCTGTTGCGGCGCGATCGCGACCGGTTCGAGCGCCTCTTCCCCGAGATCGAGATCATCGAGGTCGGGCCGCTCAACGGGCCGAGCTACGCGCTCTCCGGGGGCATCTCGTCGCGTGGTCTCCTCCCGCAGCGCGCGCTCCTGGCACTGGCGCGCCTCGAGGGCGGGTCACGCTGGTGGCGCCGCTGGGCTGCCTTCCACGTCCTCGTGGTGTTCCGCATCCGTGCCGAGGGGAGTGGGCGCGGCGTGCCGGCCGGGTGAGCCAGGTCGACGCGCCACGAACCCGCTCCACAGCGCGTCGACGGCGACGCCGGTGAGGATCACCAGCACGAGGTCGAGCGTGAGGCGGTACCGGAACAACCCGTAGAAGCCGCCGGTCGCGGCGATGACGACGGCGATCGCCCCCAACAGCGGGTAGATGGGGACGCGGCGGCGCCGCAGCACGACCGCGCCGTACACGCCGAAGGCGGCGAAGACGAAGAACGACGCGTACGCCGCCCATGCCACCTTCTCGGGCACGCCCTCGCGCACTGCCTCGTCGTTGGTCTGCCCCGGGGCGTAGACGCCGAGGACGCGCCCGAGCCGGGCGGCCACGACGGGTGGCAGGTCGGTGAGGTGCCCCGTGAAGTAGTCGAGCCCGACCTCGGACCAGTAGGACCCGATCACCGACTGGTCGCTGCCCGGTGGCACCTGGCGCTTGGTCGGGAGCGGGCAGTCCTCGGGGACCCACAGCCCGATGCGCGGACCGGAGAACGCGGCGTCGTTGTACGCGCCGCAGATCGCGCCGCCGACGGTCACGGACAGGTAGACGGGCTTCTCGAAGCGCGAGAGGTTGTACCCGACCCACGGACCGACGACGAGCAGCGCGGCCAGCGCCCGCGGCGGCGATCCGCCCGATCCGTTGTCCGACCGTCGCAGGATGCCCGAAGATCAGCGCGGGCAGCAGCACGAACGGCACGAGGAACGCGAGCTCGCCGCGCGTCAGCATCGCGAGTCCGCACGCGAGGCCGAGCAGCGCGGCCCACAGCACGTGGGGTGCACGCAGGTAGCGGTACGCGCACCAGAGCGTGACGACGATCAGCACCGCTGCGAGAGGCTCCGAGAGCAGCACGCCGTCGTACTGCCACAGCATGGGGGTGAGTGCCGCGAGCCCGGCGGTGATGAGCCCGGCGCGGGGCCCGGCGAGGTCCCGTGCGAGCAGCCCGAGCAGGACGACGGCGGTGACGCCGAGCACGACGAGCGCGAGTCGCTGCTCGAGCACCGAGTCGCCGGACGCGAACCGTGAGGCGATCGACAGCACCATCGTGGTGAGCGGTGGGTGCGTCGCCGCTTCGGCGCCGTGCGGACCGGGCCCGGTCTTGTACCCGATGCCGTCCGCGAGGCGATCACTCTGCACGTGGTAGTAGGGCTCGTCGCCGAGGAGCGGGCCGCCGTGCTTGACCGCGAGGACGTAGACGAGGCGGAGGACGAGCGCGCCGACCGCGATCAGCGCGAGCGCGAGGTAGAAGCGGCGGCGCGAACGATCGTCGGTCGGCGGTCGGGACCCAGCTCATCGGTCGCACCGCGTCAGCGCATCGCGTCGAGCACGTCGTCGAACACGTCGATGGTGGTGTCCGGGATGGAGGAAGACGGCTCGACCGACCGTCTCGCCGCGCCAGCGCGTGGGCAGCACGAACGCGATCTGCTCGCGCAGCATGCGTCGTGACCACGACGCTGTAGTCGTCGTCCGCCCAGCCCGGTCGCCGGAACAGCACGACCGACAGCTCGGGTTCGCGGACGAGGGCGACGTGGGGCGCGTTCCGGACGCGCTGCTGCCGCCGCGCGCGTCGATGGTCAGCACCGACTCGATCGCCTCGGTGTACGCGTCGGTGCCGTACACGGCGAGGGAGAACCACAGCGGGAGCCCGCGTGCACGCCGACTCAGGTGGTACGCGTAGTCGGCCGGGTTCCATGCGCCCTCGCCCTCGACGGGTCACGCATCGGGTCGAGGTACGAGGCCTGCTGTGCGTGCGCGGCACGTGCAAGTGACGGCTCGCGGTAGAGGAGCGCGCAGGAGTCGAACGGTGCGTAGCAGCCACTTGTGCGGGTCGACGACGAGGGAGTCTGCGTGCTCGATGCCAGCGAAGCGCGGCCGCGCAGCTCGGCGCGCAGAGCGCAGCGCCGCCGTACGCGGCGTCCACGTGCAGCCAGATCTCGTCTCGCCCGGGCGACGCCGGCGATCCCCGCGAGGTCGTCGACGATGCCGGCGTTCGTGGTCCCGGCCGTCGCTGCGATCGCACAGATGGAGGAGGGATCGGGGTCGTTCGTCAGCACGGCTTCGAGCGCGTCGCCGGTGAAGCGGTCGTCGGCGCCGGAGCGGACGACGACCGGCTCGCAGTCGAGGATGCGGAGCGTGCTCGAGATGGACGAGTGTGCCTCCTCGCCGACCACGACCCGCCACCGGTCGGGCCGGCTGCCGCGGCGGGCGGCCGCGGCCTCCCGCGCGGCGAAGAGTGCCGAGAGGTTCCCGGCCGAGCCACCGGACACGAAGCAGCCACCCGCGGCCGGGGGGAGCCCGGCGAGGTCGGCGAGGTACCGCAGGACCTCGTTCTCGGCGTACACCGCGCCCGCAGGCCTCGAGCCACGAGGTCGCGCAGATCGACGAAGCGCCGACCACGGCGTCGAAGACGAGCGACGCCTTGGTCGGGCGCCGCGGGGATGAACGCGAGGAACCGTGGGCTGTCGGTGGAGAGGCAGGCCGGGGCGAGGACGTCGGCGAAGACGTCGCAGCACCGCCTCGGGGTCCCGCCCGCCGGCGGTGATGGTGTCGCCGGCGCGTGCGTGCAGCTCGGCGAAGGGCACCGGGTGGTCGAGGGGCGCGGGGTCGAGGCGGAGCCGCTCGAGCGCGTAGTCGAGACAGGCCTGCGCGGCGCGCTCGGCAGTCTCGTCGAAGTGGTGCACGGGGGCCGACCGTAGCGACTCGCCGAGCGGAGCGTCAGCACCGGTCCTTGTCAGAACCAGGAGCGTCAGACCGGGGCGACGACGGGCTTGGCCGCGTGCTTGCGCACCAGCTCGAGCACCGCGTCGCCGTAGCGCTCGACCTTCACCGGGCCGATGCCGGCGAGGTCGAGGAGGCCCGGGCGCGTCGTCGGCCGGACGCCGGCGACGGCGCGGAGCGTCGAGTCGTGGAAGATCACGTAGGCGGGGACGCTCGACGCCCGGGCGAGGTTGCGGCGCCACTCGACGAGCGCCTCGAGGAGTGCCGGGTCGGGTTCGGGCCCGTCGTCGTCGGCCGGACTCGTGCGCGTGCCAGTCGATCGCGCGCTTCGTCGAGCCGGGAGCGGGCCCGGCCCGCGGCGCGGCGCGGTGCCGGCTGCGTCGTGCGCGCCGGCCCCGGTCGGGGAGCACGCGGCTCGATCGGTGCGAGCCACGGGCTCGGCGCCCGGCCGACGACTCGCGTGCCCAGGGCCCGGCGCCGGGACCACGACAGGTGCAGGCCCTCCTCGGCGCGGGTGAGCGCGACGTAGAGGAGGCGACGCTCCTCGGCGCGCTCGAGCGGCGTGTCGGCATGCGAGATGGGGACCAGCCCGCGCTCGAGGCCGGTGACGAACACGGTGTGGAACTCGAGGCCCTTGGACCGGTGGAACGTGAGCAGCTCGACCGCGTCGCCGCCGACCGAGGGGTTGTCGCCGCGCAGCGCGGTGGCGACCCACGCGAGGAAGCCGTCGACGGATCCGGTGCCGCCCTCGGCGGCGAGGTACTCGCGCCCGAGCCGGGCCACGGCCGCGGCGTGCTCGCGGCGCGACTCGTCGGCGGCGTCGTGCTCGTCGTCGAGGTCGTCGAGATCGCCGAGGTGGTCCCCGAGCGTCGCTCCGGGCGCCGCCTCGGCCGCCGCCCGCAGCTGGTCGAAGGCGGCGCGCACCTCGGGTCGGTCGAGGAACCGGGCGTCGCCCCGGACCCGCGTCGGGATCCCGGCGGCCCCGAGCGCGGCTTCGAACGCGGCCGACTGCGCGTTCGTGCGGTAGAGCACCGCGAAGGCCGACCAGCCGAGGCTCGGGGTGCGCAGCCCGCGCAGGCGTTGCGCGACGGCCTCGGCCTCCGCGGTGTCGTCGTCGTAGTCGGTGACCGTCGGGACCGGCCCGGCGGCCCGGGTCGCGGTGCGCACCGGGCGGGGTCGTCCGGCGTCGGCGAGCAGGGCCTCGGCCGCGGCCACGACCTGGGGCGTCGAGCGGTAGTTGGTGTCGAGCCGCACGGTGCGGGCGCCCCGGAACTCTTGCGCGAAGCCGGTGAGCGCGCCCGGGTCGGCGCCGGTGAACGCGAAGATCGCCTGGTCGGGGTCGCCGACCACCGTGAGGTCGGTGCGGTCACCCAGCCAGCCCCGCAGCAGGCGCAGCTGGGCAGGGCTGACGTCCTGGAACTCGTCGACGAACAGGTGCCGGAAGCGCCAGCGCTGCGTGGCCGCGAACTCCTCGTCGTGTCTCGAGCGCGTCGCCGCACCACCAGAGCAGGTCGTCGAAGTCGACCACGCGCTTCTGGCGCTTCGCGGCCTCGTACCGCGCGTACAGGTCGGCGACCTCGGTGGCCGGGCGGGAGGGCTCGCGACCGGCGCGGGCCGCGGCCGGCACGTACCCCTCGGGTGCGATCAACCGCGCCTTGGCCCACTCGATCTCGCTCGCCAGGTCGGCCGCGGCCACGAGGGCGCCGGGACCCCGGCCGCCGACGAGGGGGAGGAGGAGGCGCACCTTCCGCTCGAGCAGCGCCGGCATGGCCCGGTCGGCGTCGGCCGCCCGCCGCCGCAGCTGCGCGAGCGCGACCGCGTGCAGGGTGCCGGCAGTGACCCCGGGACCTCCGTTCCGGCCTACGCCCAGCGACGCGAGGCGGGCGGTGAGCTCACCGGCCGCCTTGCGGGTGAAGGTGACCGCCAGGACCTTGGTGGCGTCGGCCCGCCCCGTCGCGACGCGCCAGGCGATGCGCCGGGTGAGCACCCGGGTCTTGCCCGCGCCGGGCCCCGCGAGGATCGCCAGCGGCATCTGGTCGGTCGTGACCGCCGCCGCCTGCGCCTCGTCCAGCCCCTCCAACAGGCTCGCCAAAGGCCGCGTGCAGCGTCGTCCATCCATCGAACGTACCGACGGGGTACGACACCGACGGGGATCCCCGACGACCCCATAGCACAGGAAGGCCGTGTCCGAGGCGCCGTCGGACCTGCCGACGCCGGACGGACGCACTTCAAAAGGGTGGGCCCCGAGTAGCCGAACGCCGAAACGTCCGGACTCCTCGGGGCCCGTTCTCTTCGTCTCGCACCTCCCGCAACGACCGCCGCGCCCTCGCGGGCCCGACCGCCGCCGCATCCGTGGTCCGGGTGAGAAACCCGGGCCCCGTCGGCCACGATCCCGGTGCTCGGGTCCCGCCCCCGTGAGGGGGAGGGTCGCTCACCGACTGCCGCTGCATCAGCACCGTCTTCCGGGTGCGCCTCGCCCGTCCTCCCCTTGCGGTTCGGTCGAGCGTGTCGCTCTCGGTCCCGTTGCCGTCACATCGCCAGCACGAGCGAATCTACTCAGCTCCGTCCCGCGGTCAAGGAGAATTTTCGGAACGCGTTACGGTCGGCAGGTGCAGGTGTCGCGAGACGTCTTCGAGTCGCTCGTCGCCGACGCGCTCGACGAGATCCCGTCCGTCCTCGCCTCCGAGATGAACAACGTCGCGGTCGTCGTCGAGGAGTGGCCCACCGACGCGCAGCTCGCGGGCCGCGACGGCACGTTGCTCGGTCTCTACGAGGGTGTGCCCCTCACCAAGCGGGATCCGATCACCTACGCGGGCGTGGCGCCCGACCGCATCACGATCTTCCAGGGCACGATCAGCGCAGCGGGCGCGCACGCACGGCGAGCTGGCCGCCCAGGTCCGGGTCACCGTGCTGCACGAGGTCGGGCACCACTTCGGCATGAGCGACCAGCGGCTCCACGAGCTCGGCTGGGCTGAGGGGCTCGACGATCCTGGGCGTGCGCGAAGCGCCGTCCGGGCGAGCCGGGAAGAGGGCGCGACGGGGACGACGGAATAGAGTCCCGCCCATGCCGTACCCCCGCAACCTGATCAACGACGGAGAGAACGTCGCGCTCGACCTCCGTCCCCACTGGTGGTACTTCTCCAAGCACATCCTCACCGGAATCCCGCTGCTGATCCTCGTCGTCATCGTCTTCCAGATCGACGACGACACGCTCAAGAGCGTCGCCGGTGCGATCGTCGGGATCATCACGATCGGCTGGGGGATCTGGCTCCTGCTGAAGTTCATCTCCTGGACGCGCACGTACTTCGTCGTCACCGACCAGCGCGTCGTGTACCGCACTGGCGTGATCGCCCGGCACGGCGTGGAGATCCCGCTCGAGCGGATCAACAACCTGAACTTCCACCAGCGCCTCTTCGAGCGGATGATCGGGGCCGGGGACCTCGAGGTCCAGTCGGCGGGGGAGCAGGGCACGACGCTGTTCGAGAACGTGCGCCACCCCGACGGTGTGCAGCAGGAGATCTACCGTCAGATGGAGGGCGACGCGACGCGTGACGCGGGTCGCGGTGCGCAGGAGATCGGCAAGGCAGTTGCCGACGCGGTGAAGGCGCAGGGTGGCGGCGGGCGGTGGCCAGACCATCCCCGAGCAGATCGAGGCGCTCGCGAAGCTGCGCGACCTGGGGCACATCACGCCGGCCGAGTTCGACAAGAAGAAGAGCGAGCTGCTCGAGAAGATGTAGGCAGGAGCGGTGCGGGTCGTCTCCCTCGTTCCGTCCGCTACGGAGAGCCTCCTCACGCTCGGCGTGCCGCCCGATCGGGTGCACCCGGTTCTGCGACGCGCCGGGGATCCCCGTCGTGGGCGGCACCAAGAACCCCGATGTCGGCGGCGATCGTCGGGCTCGGACCGGACCTCGTCGTCGTCAACGACGAGGAGAACCGACGCGAGGACGCCGACGCGCTGGTGGCCGCCGGGCTCACGCTCCACCCGATGTCGCCGAGGTCGGTCGTCGACGTCGCACCTGCGGTCCGCGCGCTCGCCGACGCGGTCGGGGCCATCGCGCCACCGGAGCGGGACCCACCGGTCGGCCCCGACCTGCACCGGTCGATCGTGGTCTTCGTCTGGCGGCGGCCCTGGATGACGCTCGCGGCCGACACCTATGCGGCGTCGCTGCTGGCGACGCTCGGGTACGACCAGATCCCGCTCGGCGCGCTCGACCGGTACCCGGAGACGACGCTCGCGCGAGGTCGCCGCGGCATCGCCGTCGCTCGTGCTGCTCCCCGACGAGCCGTACGCGTTCACCGAACGTCACCGCGCCGAGGTCGTCGCGCGAGGTGCCCGGCGCCGACGTGCGGCTCGTCGACGGTCGTGACCTGTTCTGGTGGGGAACCCGGACGCCGGACGCGCTCGAGCGTCTGCGGAGGGTTCTCGCCTGAGGTGTCTCAGGCGACGAAGGACGCACCGTCGGTGGCACGGGCCGTGAAGGCGAGCGCTTCGAGTCCCGTCGCCGCGCCGTAGCGCGGCACGACCTTCGCGGCGAGGTCGTCCGCATGGTTGCGCTGCACGAGTGCGACGACGCAACCCCCGAAGCCCGCGCCGGTGAGCCGGGCGCCGCGGGCGCCGTGCTCGACGAGCAGGTCCACGAGCAGGTCGAGCTCCGGCGTCGAGACCGCGAAGTCGTCGCGCAGGCTCGCGTGGCTCCCGAGCAGCAGGGGCCCGAGCGCGTCGAGGTCGTGGTCACGCAGCGCGTCGGCGAACGCCAGCACCCGGGCGTTCTCCGTGACGACGTGGCGCGCGAACGGATCGCCGTCGACCTGCTCGAGCGTCGCGTCGCGCAGCGTCGGCAGCCCGAGGCGGGCGGCAGCGGCCACGGTGGCGGCCCGCCGCTCCGCGTACGCGCTCCCCGCGAGGGTGCGGGGGAGCCCGGAGTGCACGACCAGGACCGCGAGCTCCCGGGGGAGTGGGATCGGCTCGACCTCGAGCGTGCGGCAGTCGATCAGCAGTGCATGGTCCGCAACGCCGTGCACCGAGGCGAGCTGATCCATCAGGCCGCCGGGCACGCCGGTGGCCTGCACCTCGGCGTCGAGGGCCGAGCGGGCGACGTCGTCAGGCGCGAGTGCGACACCCGCCGCGCCGGCGAGCGCCATCGTGAGCGCCACGGCCAGCGCCGAGCTCGACGACAACCCCGAGCCCGACGGGACGGTCGAGGTCACGTCCAGGTCGAGGCCGGGGAGGGGCGCCCCACCGCGGCCACCGACCGTGCGGACGGCACCGGCCACGAAGCCGCCCCAGCGCGGATCGACCGAGCGCGGGTCGTCGCTCCCGTCAGCCGCGACGTCGACGACACCGGCGAGCTGCTCGGACGTCGCGTGCACCCGGTGCCCGCCGGCGGCCTTGTACCGCACCGTGCATGCGCGGTCGATCGCCATCGGGAGCACGAAGCCCTCGGCGTAGTCGGTGTGGTCGCCGATGAGGTTCACACGGCCGGGTGCGCGCACGACCCGCTCCCGCACTCCGTCGACCACGCCCGGATCGTAGGGGTGCCGGGTGCGCGACGCGCCGCTCCCGGACGCGCCATACTGCTTTGCCATGCAACGGATCCGGAACTCCTGGGAGCTCTTCAAGATCTCGTGGTCGGTGCTGCGCTCGGACCGTACCCTGGCCTGGTTCCCGGTCCTCTCGGGGCTGGTGTCGCTCGGGGTGCTCGCGCTGTTCGCCGGCCTGGTCTGGACGACCGGCGTCGACACGACCAAGGGGCAGGAGAGCCTCGAGGCGATCGGGTACGTGTTCGTCGTCCTCGGCTACATCGTCCTCGCGTTCGTAGCGACCTACTTCCTCGCGGCGCTCGTGCACGCCGCGAACGAACGACTCGAGGGTCGTGACGCGTCACTCGGCGGGTCGATCGGCGCTGCGAACGCGAAGCTGCATCGCATCCTGCCGTGGGCGATCGTCCAGGGCACCGTGTCGGTGATCATCTCCGCGATCGAGGAGCGGGCCGGCTTCGTCGGCCAGATCATCGTCCGTCTCATCGGCGCGGCGTGGGCGATCGTGACGTTCCTCACGGTCCCGATCATCATGATGGAGGACCTCGGTCCCTGGAACGCGCTGAAGCGCTCGGGCACCCTCCTCAAGCAGACCTGGGGCGAGAACCTCGCCGCGCAGGCCGGGTTCGGGATCTTCGCGATGCTCGCGAGCCTCCCGGGCGCCGCGCTGATCGCGCTCGGCATCGCCACCAACGAGCTCGTGGCGATCGTCGGGCTCGGCGCGATCGGCGTGATCTGGATCCTGATCGTGTCCGTGCTGATCGCAGCGATGAGCGGGATCTTCCGCATCGCGCTGTACCGCTTCGCGGTCGACGGGCAGGCCCCCGGTGCGTTCGCCCAGGCCGACCTCGGCGGCGCGTTCGGGCCGCGCAAGCCCTCCGCCAACTAGGACACGCGCCCGGCTCAGGCGTCGCGCAGCTCCTGGGCGGCGCGCTCGGGCACGACGGGGTTCGAGTACGTCCCGCTCCCGACCTCGGCCGCGGCGACGAAGCGCAAGGTGTCCGCGGTTCGGCGGGGTGGCGCGAGGTGCACGTGCAGGTGTGCGTGCGGGTCGTCGGGCTGCTGGTGGATCCAGAGCATGTACGGGAACGGGCGGGCGTACAGCCGGTCGTAGCGGGCGAGCACGTCGGCGAGCACCGCCGCGAAGCCGTCGCGACCAGCGTCGTCGAGCGCGGCGAGCCCGTCGACGTGGGTGCGGGGTGCCAGCAGCGTCCCGTAGGGCCACGGGCTCGCGGCGGGGACCCACGCCAGCCAGCCGCCGTCCTCGGTGTCGTCGGTGACCACGCGGTCGCCGATCGCGACCTCCCTGGGCACGAGCGTGCAGAGCGGACACCCGTGCGCTTCGGCGACATCGAGCTCACGACGCGGGACAGGTGGGACGAACCCGAACGCGTAGATCTGGCCGTGCGGATGATCGATCGTGGCGCCGACGTCGCGCCCGCGGTTCTCGAAGACGAGCACGTACGCGACCTCGGGTCGGGCCAGCAGGTCTGTGGTGCGGGCGGCCCAGAGGTCGACGACGGCGCGGATGCCCGTGCGGCCGAGCGCGCCGAGCGACGAGTCGTGGTCGGAGGTGTACAGCACGACCTCGGCCGCGCCACGCGCCGGCACGAGGTCACCGTGAGGGCCGCCCGCACCCAGCGGCACGGCGTCACCCGGCACGAGCGCGGGCCAGCGGTTCGTGAACGCGCGCACCTCGTACGGCTCGGGCGCTTCGAGTCCGCCCACGCAGAACGGGCACCCGACCTCAGGCAGATTCGGTCGTTCCTGCCGGTCACCCACGACCATCACCCACTCACGGGTGAGCGGGTCGAACCGCAGCTCGGGTCCGCTCATCGTGCCCCTCGCAACGCCGGCCTCAGCGGGTGCGCAGCTGCGGCAGGACGTCGGCGGCGAACCGGTCGAGGCCGTCGACGTCGAACGGCGCACGCAGCGCGAGGTTGATCCACTCGGCGCCGGCGTCCCCGTACTCGCCGATGCGGTCGACGACCTCCTGCACGCTCCCGGTCAGCGCGCTGGGTCGGACCCAGTCGGTCATGCCGCCGAACTGCGCGCGAAGATCCTCCTCGCGCCAAGCGAGCGTGAGGTTCACCGACTTCGTGATCTCGTCCGGGTCTCGACCCTCGCGCTCGCAGTGCCCGCGCAGCACCTCGACCTTGTGGCGGTACGCCGTCGGGAGGGACGAAGGGGATGTTCCAGCCGTCGGCGTGCCGGGCCGCGATGCGCAGCGTGACCTTCTCGCCGCCCCCACCGATCCACAGCGGGAGCCGCTCCTGGACCGGCTTCGGGTCGCAGCGCGCGGCTTCGAGTCGGAAGAACTCGCCCTCGAAGTCCGCCACGTCCCGGGTGAGCAGGAGGCGGATGCACTGGATGCCCTCCTCGAGCTGGCGGAGTCGGACGGGGGCGGGCGGGAAGGGGATGCCGTACGCGGCGTACTCGCCCTGGTGCCATCCCGCGCCGAGGCCGAGGACGGCCCGCCCACCCGACAGCTGGTCGATGGTGGCGATCGCGTTGGCGAGCACCGCCGGGTGCCGGTATCCGACCGAGTAGACGAGGCTGCCGCACCGGACCGACGACGTCGTGCAGGCCAGCGCGGTGTGGCTGGCGACGGCCTCCAGGCAGACGGACCCCGAGCTGGTGACCCCGTCCCGCACCGTGGCGTCGGCCGCATAGAAGTGGTCCCAGATCGAGATCCACTCGAAGCCGTGGTCCTCGATCCGCCGCCAGAGGGGGAGCAGCTCGTCGGTCGAGGTGCTCTGGAGGCCGGTGTGCACGCCGATCCGCATGGTTCGCAGGCTAGATGCTGCCCTCTGGGCGGATCGCGGCCGTGGGGGCTTTCGCATCCAGGCGGGCGGGGCGCGCCCGATACCGTTGTCAGATGCTCGAGATCGAAGCGTGGCCTCGCCTCCGCGAGCCGGTGCTCGTCGTGGCGATCGCCGGCTGGGTCGACGCGGGCGAAGCCGGTGAGCTGACCGCATCGACGCTGATCGACCAGCTCGAGGGGGCCCGCTCGTTCGGCCGCTACGCACTCGACGAGATCGTCGACCTCCAGCAGACGCGCCCGACCGTCGAGCTCGTCGAGGGCGTCACACGTCACATCTCGTGGCCGCAGCTCGACCTCACCGCGGGACGCGCCGAGCGCGACGTCGTCGTGATCGCCGGGCCCGAGCCGTCGCTGCGGTGGCCGACCTTCACCCAGCGACCTCGTCGACGTCGCGACGCGGCTCGGTGCCACACAGGCGTTCACGCTCGGTGGCATGCCCGCGATGGTGTCGCACCGCCGCCCCGTCCCGGTGCTGGCGACCGCGACCGCGCACTCGGTCGCCCAGGAGATCGGTGCGGTCCGCGCCGACTACGAGGGTCCCACCGGGGTCCAGACGGTCCTGCAGGTCGCACTCGGTGAGGCCGGCATCCCGGCGGTCGGGCTCTGGGCCCAGATCCCGCACTACGTCGCCGGCAACCCGTCGCCGCCTGCGGTCCGGGCGCTCCTCGAGCGTCTCCGCGAGTACGGCGGACTCCAGGTGGAGCTCGACGATCTCGACGAGGAGATCGTCGCCTACACCGAGAAGGTCGAGGAAGGGCTCGCGGAGCGTCCTGACGTGGCCGAGCTCGTGGACGCGATCGAGGAGGAGAGCGCCGAGGACGTCAGCGGCGACGAGCTCGCCGCGGAGATCGAGCAGTTCCTGCGCGAGCAGTAGCCCCGACCGTGACGCCCGCACCGCGCGCCGGGGCGGCGATGGGCCGGGGCAGGTCGGCCCATCGCCGAGCCCGGCAGGTCGCGGTGACGCGTGCGGGGCATCGCCACGACCAGAGGCGTCCCGAAGTGGTCGGCCTCCACCGACCACACTCGCGCCGTCGCCGCTCCACCTCAAGGTCGAACGTCCCGAGCGGGTAGAACAACGGCCGGAACGCTGGCCGAATCGAGGAGCGCATCGTGAGCATCGTGCGGATCAACGCCATCACCGTCCCCAAGGACTCCGCCGACGAGCTGGAGCGGCGGTTCGCGGCCCGGGCCGGCGAGGTGTCGAAGTCCCCGGGCTTCGAGGCGTTCGAGCTGCTCCGGCCGACCGACGAGCGCGAGGAGTTCCTCGTGTACACCCGCTGGCGCTCCGAAGCCGACTTCGACGCCTGGGTGAGCAGCGCGGCGTTCGGCAAGGGCCATGCGGCGCACACGAGCCAGGGTCCGGTGAGCAACCAGAGCGCGCTGTGGGCATTCGACGTCGTGCAGCACGAGGAAGCGCCCGCCGCCGAGTGAGCGTGCTGCACTCGTTCCACTCATGGTGGGGCTACGTCGCGATCGTTGCGAACGGGCTGGTCGGCCTGGCCGCGCTCCTCGCGTGGCAGGTCACCAAGGTCCGGGGTCGGTGGTTGTGGATCGCGACGATCGTCGCCGAGTCGGCGATGATGCTGCAGGTCCTCGTCGGTGTGATCCTGATCGCGAGCAAGGACTACACCGTCCCGCGGTTCCACATGTTCTACGGGTTCCTCGCGTTCCTGACCGTCGGGCTGGCGTACCAGTACCGCGGGCAGATGCGCGGCCGACGCGAGATGCTGTACGGACTCGTCGGGCTCTTCATCATGGGGCTCGGCATCCGCGCGGTGCTGCAGGTGTCCTGATGGCCGATGACGTGTCCCCCCACCGGCTGCGTGTCCTGGTGCTCTTCGGCGGGCGCTCGGCCGAGCACGACGTGTCGCGGGTGAGTGCGGTGGCGGTCGCGAAAGCACTGGACCCGGCGCGCTACGAGGTCGTGCCGGTCGCGATCACCAAGGACGGTCGCTGGTTGCTGGCCGGTGAGGCGCGGGCGCAGCTTGCGGGTGCCCGCGACGCCCTGCCCGGCGCGTTCCGAGTCGAGGGGAGCCCGGTCGCGGAGCTCCCCGAGCCCGGGAGCCGCGCGCTCGTCGCGCTCGACGCCGGGCCGTCGAGCCTGGCCGCGTCGGACGCGCCCACACCATTCGACGTCGTGCTGCCCTTGCTCCATGGGCCCTACGGCGAGGACGGCACGGTGCAGGGGCTCTTCGAGCTCGCCGGCGTCCCGTACGTCGGCGCGGGGGTCCTCGGCTCGGCGGTCGCGATGGACAAGGTGATGATGAAGCACGCGTTCGCGGCCAGCGGCCTCGAGCAGGCCGCGTGGGTCGCGCACCGCGAGGGTCACGACCTCGACGCACTGTGCACTGCGGCCGAGGAGCACCTCGGGTACCCGTGCTTCGTGAAACCCGCCAACCTCGGCTCGTCCGTCGGCGTGTCGAAGGCCCGACACCGCGACGAGCTGCGCGCCGCGGTCGACGTGGCGCTCGCCTTCGACGAGTGGGTCGTGGTGGAGGAGGCGATCGTCGGCCGCGAGGTCGAGGTGGGCATCCTCGGCGACGATCCGCCTCTCGCGTCGGTCCCGGGCGAGATCGTGCCCGGCGCGGACTTCTACTCCTACGCCGACAAGTACGAGAGCGACGCCGCGCAGCTCCTCGCGCCGGCACCGTTGGCCGAGGAGGAGGCCGCGGCCGTGCGTGGGCTCGCGGTGCGTGCGTTCGAAGCGTGTCGATGCGAGGCGATGGCGCGCGTCGACTTCTTCTTCGAGGAGACCGCCTCCGACGGCGGACCCGGGCGCGGGTTCCTGATCAACGAGGTCAACACGATCCCCGGCTTCACGCCGATCTCGATGTACCCGCGGCTGTGGGCGGAGTCGGGCGTGCCGTACCCCGAGCTGCTCGATCGCCTCATCGCGCTGGCGCTCGCCCGCCACGAACGCCGGGCCCGACGAGCCGGGCGGCAGCGCGACGCATGAGCCCCGGTCGCGCCTAGAGGTTCACGACCGGGCAGGTGAACGTGCGGGTGATGCCCTCGACGGACTGGATCTGGCTCACGACCAGCTTGCCGAGGTCGTCGAGGCTCGGTGCCTCGGTCTGCACGATGACGTCGTAGGGGCCGGTCACGTCGTCGGCCGCGACGACCCCGGTGATCGCTCGCACCGACCCGGCGACCTGTGCGGCCTTGCCGACCTCGGTCTGGATGAGCACGTAGGCACTGATGGCCATCCCGTACCTCCTGTCCCCAGGGCACCACCCGGACGGGTGGTTGCGGGTGCGCGGAGCGTAGCGGCGGCGGGCGACGGCCGCGTTCGCCCGAGCACGCTCCTGGATCAACCGATGCGTCAGGCCGCCGCCTCGTCGGGTGGGGCGCGCAGGCTCCAGGTGCCGTCGTGGTGGTCCTCGACCGTGTGGTCGCGGTCGTGGATCAGGTGGTGGTGCTGGTCGCAGACGTTGCCGAGCTCGGTGTAGGTGGTGTGGTGGGTCTGGCCGAACGGTTGGGTGTGGTGGCGGTGGAGGCCGATGGTGCGGTCGCAGCCGCGGGTCTTGCAGGTGCGGTCGCGCATCGCGATCGCGATCTTCAGGGCCTTGGGGACGTGGCGGGTGGGGCTCAGCACCGTCTGGACGTCGACGCCGTCGGTGATGACCAGCTGGAGGAGCCCGTGGGAGAGCACCTCGCGGGCGTGGGCGACGGGGACGGGGCCGACGCCGGGGATCTCGCACGTCTCGCCGGGTCGGACCTTGCCGTCGAGGAGTGACCCGAGGCCGACCATGACCGTGCCGGCCGGGTTGGTCTTCGCCGGTGCGCCGTTCGATCGCGACTCGGCGAGGTCGATCATGGCGTCGAAGCGGTAGGCCTCACGGGCCTCGTGGTCACCGGAGCGGCGGGCCGCTTCGAACCGGGCCTGCTCGAGCGGCTCGAGGGCGTGGAGGAGCTTGGCGACCTCTTCGGTCGGCCCGGAGAAGGTGCCGCGGGTGGCGAAGCCTTCGGTGAAGGTGCGGAGGTGTCGCTCCCGCTTGGCCCGGCGGCGTGCTTCGACCTCGTCGCACGCCGCGGCGATCACGCGCTCGCGCTCGGCGCGCAGCTCCCGCATCCCCGAACGTCGCGCCGTCGCCAGAAGGCGTCGCTCCGCGGACGGGTCGGCCAACGCGCCGGCGGTGACGTGCGCCGCCTGCTGGAGGGAGAGTTCGCCGGACCGGAGCTTGCCCTCCGTCGCAGGGAGCTCGGTCAGGCGGGTCGCGGTGGCGAACGTCTCGCGCGCCGCGCCCTCCGAGGATCCGGTGGCCTCGGCGAGCCACTGCTCCGGCGACGCCGCATGCGAGCGGCTCCGCCACACGTTCGTGTCGGCGGCGCGCTTGGCGAGCATCGCGGTGGCGGTGTCGAGCAGCTTGGCGCTCTCCGCGGCGGCTTCGGCGAGTCGCGCCGCGTCGCGGCCGTCGAGGCGCGCAGGGTCGAGCTCGGCGACGGCTTCGCGTGCCAGATCTCGGACCTGCTCGATCTTGAACATGCCCTCACGATGACAGGGGGGTGTGACACTTACCCCCCGAATCGGGGCAGCTCGCGAAGAAACTTCCGAAGTTCTCTCGCGGTCGACTTCGCGTCACGCCGCGCGCACGCGGTTGTCGCAGGTCGACCCGCGCGTCAGGCGTCGAGGCGCGCCTCGAGCGCGGTGAGCTCCTCGCGCAACGCCGCCGGCAGCTTGTCGCCGAAGCGCTCGAAGTGCTCCTGCGTCGTGGGGAGCTCGCGCTGCCACTCCTCGGGCTTCACCTCGAGCGCGGCGGCGGTCTTGACGCGGTCGCTCTCGTCGAGGCCCTCGAGGTTGAGGTCCTCGGGGCGGGGCACGGTGCCGATCGCGGTCTCGACGCCGTCGGCGTCGTCCTCGAGGCGGCGGCAGATCCAGTCGAGGACCCGGGAGTTGTCGCCGAAGCCCGGCCACAGGAACTTGCCGTCCGCGTCCTTGCGGAACCAGTTCACGCCGTAGATCTTCGGCAGCTTCGACTCGTCGGTGCGCTCGGGCATCGTGAGCCAGTGGGAGAAGTAGTCGCCCATGTGGTACCCGCAGAACGGGAGCATGGCGAAGGGGTCACGCCGGAGCTCACCGAGCCCGCCCGTCGCGGCGGCCGTCTTCTCCGAGCCCATGGTCGCGGCGACGAAGACGCCGTGGCGCCAGTCGCGCGACTCGTAGACGAGCGGGACTGTCGTGGCGCGCCGGCCGCCGAAGAGGAACGCCGAGATCGGCACACCCGCGGTGTCCTCGTATTCGGGCGCGAGGATCGGGCACTGGGTCAGCGGGACGCAGAAGCGCGAGTTCGGATGCGCGGCCGGCTCGTCGGAGTCCGGCGTCCAGTCGCGACGCTTCCAGTCGGTGAGGTGCGCCGGCAGGTTGCCGTCGATGCCCTCCCACCACACGTCGCCGTCGTCGGTGAGCGCGGTGTTGGTGAACACCGTGTTGCGCTCGACCGTGTGCATCGCGTTCGGGTTGGTCTCGAGGTTCGTGCCCGGCGCGACGCCGAAGAACCCGTTCTCGGGGTTGATCGCGTGGAGGCGACCGTCGTCGCCGATCTTCATCCAGGAGATGTCGTCGCCGACGCACTCGGCCTTCCAGCCCGGGATGGTCGGGATGAGCATGGCGAGGTTGGTCTTGCCGCACGCGGACGGGAACGCGGCGCCGACGTAGAACACGCGGCCCTTCGGCGAGGTGAGCTTCAGGATGAGCATGTGCTCGGCGAGCCAGCCCTCGTCGCGCGCGATCACCGACGCGATGCGCAGCGCGAAGCACTTCTTGCCCAGGAGGGCGTTGCCGCCGTAGCCCGAGCCGTACGACCAGATCTGCCGAGTCTCGGGGAAGTGCACGATCCACTTCTCGTCCGGGTTGCAGGGCCAGACGGCGTCCTCCTCGCCGGGCGCCAGCGGCGCACCGATCGAGTGGACGCACGGCACGAAGTCGCCGTCGGTCCCGAGCACGTCGAGGGCCTTGCTGCCGGCCCGGGTCATCGCCCGCATGCTCACGGCGACGTAGGGCGAGTCGGTGAGCTCGACGCCGATGTACGACAGCGGCGACCCGAGCGGACCCATGGAGAAGGGGATCACGTACATCGTGCGGCCGCGCATGGAGCCGCGGAACAGGTCCTGGAGCTTGGTGCGCATCTCGGCCGGGGCCATCCAGTTGTTCGTGGGCCCGGCGTCGGACTCCTGCTCGGAGCAGATGAAGGTGCGGTCCTCGACCCGGGCGACGTCGCTCGGGTCGCTGGTGGCCCAGTAGGAGCCCGGACGCTTGTCGGGGTTCAGCTCCTGGAAGGTCCCGGCCTCGACCAGCTGCTTGCAGAGGAGCTCGTGCTCGGCGTCGGACCCGTCGACCCAGTGGACGGCGTCGGGCTCACAGAGCTCGACCATGTCCTGGACCCACGCCAGCAGTCCCGCGTGCTTGGTGGGTGCTTCCGTCTCGAGCGACACGGGTTCCCTCCGCCAGTCGGCTGGTCCGGCGCGCATCGAGGCACCGGGAACGGTGGCGCCGAGTGTACCGACGAGCCTGCGGACGGGCCGAATGGCGGACGGCCCGGTACCGTGAGGACATGAGCTGGTTCTCGTGGATCGTCGTCGGGTTCGTCGCCGGACTGCTCGCCAAGCTCGTCACCGGTCAGGACAAGCCGGGCTGCCTCGGCACGATCCTCGTCGGGATCCTCGGCGGACTGCTCGGCGGCGCACTCTTCACCGCGGCCGGGGACGAGGGGATCAACGACTTCAGCATCCGCTCGATGCTCGTCGCGTTCGTCGGCGCGACGATCCTGCTCTTCGGCTGGAGCCTGATCTCCAAGCGCGACTGACGTCGCCCTCGGGCGCCGCTACACCTCGGCGGTGGGAAGTCCCATGTCGGGCTCGGACCCGATGCGGATCCGCGTGGCCCGGCCCTCGCCGTCGAGCTGGAAGTTGACGCGCTGGCCCTGCCGGAGCGCCCGGAAGAGCGAGCCCTCGAGCGCGGTCGCAGTGAGCACGTATTCGCCCCGGTCGGTGTCGCTGACGACGACACCCTCACCGGTGCGGGGATCGAAGGTCCGAACGACGCCCTGCATCCCGGCGCTACGGCTTCTGGACCTTGCCGGCCTTGAGGCACGACGTGCAGACGTGCAGCCGCTTGGGCGTGCCGTCGACGATGGCGCGCACCTTCTGCACGTTGGGGTTCCAACGCCGCTTGGTGCGGCGGTGCGAGTGGCTGAGGCGCATGCCGAACTGCGGCTTCTTGCCGCACACCTCGCAGACCGACGCCATGGGGACCTTCTCCTCGTGCGGCGCTCGCCGCGCTCCTCGTGCGGCGCTCGCCGCGCTCCTGGGTCGAACGGGCAACTGGCGCTTCCCGGACAGGCGATGGTAGCAGCGGTCCTCGCCCGGACCGAAGGCGAGCGCCACTACGATCCTCCCGCACATGAGCACCCTGACCACGATCGATGGTGAGGCCCTGGCCCGGGTCGTCGGCATCTTTCGGGACGCTCTCCGAGCGCACCAGGAGGAGCTGAACCTCCTCAACGTGTACCCGGTCCCCGATGGGGACACGGGCACGAACATGGCGCTCACGATCGAGTCCGTCTGCACCGAGGTCGGGGACGCCACGCGGATGGACGACGTCTGTACGGCGCTCGCCCACGGGTCCCTGATGGGTGCGCGCGGCAACTCGGGCGTGATCCTTTCGCAGATCCTTCGGGGTCTCGCCGACACCTTCACGCCCCTCGACGCCATCGGGGCCGCCGACGTCGCCACCGGGCTGCGCCGGGCGTCGGACGCGGCCTACCAGGCGGTGATGCGGCCCGTCGAAGGGACGATCCTCACCGTGGTGCGCAGCGCGGCGGAGGCGGCCGAGGCCGCCCATGACACCGGCGCCAGCACGCTGGAGTCGCTCCTGGAGCGCACGGTCGACGCCGCGCACGACGCGGTCGCCCGCACCCCCGAGCTCCTCCCGGTGCTCAAGGAAGCGGGTGTCGTCGACGCCGGCGGGCGCGGCTTCACGCTGCTGCTCGACGCCTTCCTGCACGTCGTCGACGGCCGCCCCCTGCCGGAGCCCGAGGCGGTCGCGACACCCGCCGCGGTCGAGGCGCACCAGCGTGAAGGCGACGTGTCGTCGTTGCGCTACGAGGTGATGTACCTCCTCGACGCGCCCGACACCACGATCCCCGCGTTCAAGGAAACCTGGGGTGCCCTCGGCGACTCGATCGTGGTCGTCGGCGGCGAGGGCCTGTGGAACTGCCACGTGCACACCAACGACATCGGCGGGGCCATCGAGGCAGGGATCCAGGCCGGTCGCCCCCGAGAGATCAGGGTCACCGACCTGATCGAGCAGGTCGAGGAGGAGCAGTGGGTTCGGGCAGGCAGCGGCGCCGCCCCACCGGACGAGCGCATCACGACGGCCGTCGTCGCGGTCGCGGTCGGCAGCGGTCTGAGCCGACTGCTGCGCTCCGTCGGGGTGCACGGGGTGGTCGCGGGCGGACAGTCGATGAACCCGTCGACCGCCCAGATCCTCGAAGCCGTGGAGAGTGCGCCATCGGAGTCGGTGCTCGTCCTGCCGAACAACAAGAACATCGTCGCCGTCGCCCAGCAGGTCGGCGAGCTGACCGACCGCGATGTCGACGTCGTCCCCACTCACGCAGTCGTCGAGGCTCTGGCGTCACTCGTGGTCTACGACCCTGACGCGGCGCTCGAGGTCAACGTCGCCGCGATGGCCGATGCCGCGGCGCGCGTGCGCGCCGGCGAGGTCACGCAGGCCGTCCGCGACAGCGTCGCCGAGTGCGGCGAGATCAAGACCGGCGACTGGATCGCGATCACGCGTGAGGGGATCGCTGCGTCCACTGCCACGGCGGCCGACGCAGCGATCGCGCTGGTCGACCGCTTGGTCGGTGAGGACAGCGAGCTCGTCACCGTGCTCCTCGGGAGCGACGCGCGACCGGCCGACACCGCGCGGTTGCGCGAGCACCTCGGTCTCGAGCACGGGCACCTCGAGGTCGAGGTGCACGAGGGCAACCAGCCGCTGTACCCGTATCTCATCGGGGTGGAGTAGCCGGGGTGGCACCCGGCCTCACCCTCCGCGAGCTGCGCGACCGACCGATCTCCGACCTGCGGACCGTCGGGCCCAAGCTGGCCGAGCGCCTGACGACGATGGGGATCGAGAGCGTGCTCGACCTCCTCGAGCACTACCCCCGCCGCTACCACGACCGCACGAGCACCACCGACATCGCGGAGCTCGCGGTCGACGAGCAGGCGACCGTGGCGGGTGAGGTGAAGAAGGTGGCGGTGCGGCGCCCGCGCAAGGGTCGCCCGATCGTGGAGATGGAGCTGTACGACGGCACGTCGTACCTGAAGCTCACGTTCTTCAACCAGGAGTACCGGGCGAAGATCAGCGAGGGCACCGAGGTCTCGGTGTTCGGCAAGGTCGACCTGTACCGCGGTCGCCGCCAGATGGTGAATCCCGCCATCGACGTCCTCGACACGGTCGCCGAGCCGACGACCGGGGTCCTCCTGCCCGTGTACCCGCAGTCGGGCAAGGCCGGGGTGAACAGCTGGGAGATCCGCAAGGTCGCCGCCGAGATGCTGAAGCGCTCGCAGCCACGCGGCTTCGCCGATCCGCTCGACGACGCGGTTCTGCGCGCGCAGCACCTCGTCGACAGGACGACCGCGTACACGGCGATCCACCGACCCGAGACGATGGACGACGCC
This sequence comes from uncultured Acidimicrobiia bacterium, assembly GCA_963809885.1. Classification (GTDB taxonomy): domain Bacteria; phylum Actinomycetota; class Acidimicrobiia; order IMCC26256; family PALSA-555; genus JALHSW01. Next base: position 302,481 of record CAWELA010000004.1, read on the forward strand.
GCGACCGCGCGGGCCCGGCTCACGTTCGACGAGTTCCTCCGGATGCAGGTCGGGCTCGTGGCACGCAAGCGGGCGATCGAGCGCGACCGCAGCGGCATCGAGCACCGCGTCGACGGCGACCTCACTCCCGCGTTCCTCGCGAGCCTCCCGTTCCCGCTGACCGCGGACCAGGCCCGGGTGATCGGCGAGATCGAGCGTGACCTCGCCTCGCCCGCGCCCATGCACCGTCTCCTGCAGGGTGAGGTCGGCTCGGGGAAGACGGTGGTCGCGCTGACGGCGCTGCTCGTAGCCGTCCAGGGCGGGTACCAGGGTGCGTTCATGGCGCCCACCGAGGTGCTCGCCGAGCAGCACGAGCTCACACTGCGCGCGTTGCTCTCCGGCCTGACCGTGCGCGAGGAGGGCTCCCTGCTCGGGGAGCGCCCGATCGGCGTGGCACTCCTCACCAACCGTACGAACGCGGCGGGGCGTCGCCGCATCGCGGCGGGCCTCCGCGGCGGGCAGATCGACATCATCGTGGGCACGCACACGCTGATCTACGAGAGCGTCGAGTTCGCGAACCTCGGACTCGTCGTCATCGACGAGCAGCACCGCTTCGGCGTCGAGCAGCGCGACCTCCTGCGCGGCAAGGGCCACGAGCCCGACGTGCTCGTGATGACCGCGACTCCGATCCCGCGCACTGCGGCGATGCTCATCTATGGCGATCTCGACAAGTCCGAGCTCCGCTCGTTGCCCGCGGGACGGTCCCCGATCACCACCGAGGTGGTCGGCCCGAGCGCGCTCGAGCGCGTTGCGGTGTACGAGCGGCTCCGCACCGAGGTGCAGGCGGGCCGCCAGGCGTACGTCGTGTGTCCGCTCGTCGAGGGGTCCACGAAGCTCGAGGCGAAGGCGGCAACGGAGGAGTTCGAGCGGCTCGGCCACGAGGAGCTCGCGGGGCTCCGGCTGGGGATGCTGCACGGGCAGATGCCCTCGGCCGACAAGGAGGCGATCATGACGCGCTTCCGGGCCGGCGACCTCGACGTGCTCGTCGCCACGACCGTCATCGAGGTGGGGGTCGACGTGCCGAACGCGACGGTGATGATCGTCGAGGATGCCGACCGATTCGGGTTGCTCCAGCTGCACCAGCTCCGCGGCCGGATCGGGCGCGGCGCGCACGCGTCCGTACTGCTTCCTGCTGGCGGATCCGTCGACCGCCGAGGGCCGGGCCCGCCTCGAGGCGATGCGTGACAGCACCGACGGCTTCGAGCTCGCCGAGCGTGACCTCGAGATCCGTGGGGCGGGCGAGGTGTTCGGGGAACGCCAGTCGGGCTTCAGCGATCTCAAGCTCGGTCGGTTGCCGCGCGACGAGCCGATCGTGATGGACGCACGCGCCGTGGCGGAGCGGCTGCTCGACGACGACCCCGGGCTCGAGGTGCACCACCAGCTTCGGGAAGAGGTCGAGGACCTCCTCGGCGACGCGGTCGACTTCCTCTTCAAGAGCTGAGGTCCGCCATGGCCGGTCGGATGCGCGTGATCGCGGGGGAGGCCCGGGGGCTGACCCTGGTCGCGCCCCGGGACGCCCGTCCGACGTCGGGACGGGTGCGCGAGGCCCTCTTCTCGTCGCTCGGCGAGGTTGCGGGGCTCAGCATCCTCGACCTGTTCGCGGGAAGCGGTGCGCTCGCGATCGAGGCGCTCTCGCGGGGCGCCGAGCGAGCGGTCCTCGTCGACCGCGACCGTGCCGCGGCCGAAGCGTGCCGCCAGAACCTCGTCACCACGGGGCTGGTCGATCGGGCCCGGGTCGTCACGCGCCCGGTCGCCGCCTTCCTCGCGGGCCCGGCGCCGGGCGAAGCGCCGTTCGACCTCGTCTGCTGCGACCCGCCCTACGGGCTCGAGGCATCCGAGCTCGACGAGGTCCTCGCCGGGCTCGCCGGCCCGGGCTGGGTGGGCGAGGACGCCCGGATCGTGCTCGAGCGCCGCACGCGGCGCCGGAGGACCCCGGGACCGGCGCCCGGTCCGCCGTTCGGCCCGGCGTGGGTCGTGGGGTGGGAGCGTGGGTACGGCGATACGCTCGTGACGGTCCTGCGTCCGTCGCAGGCGCGCTGACAAGGAGAACGCCGAAGTGGCCATCGCGCTGTGTCCGGGGTCATTCGACCCGGTGACCCTCGGACACCTCGACATCATCGAGCGGACTGCGCGTCACTTCGACGAGGTCATCGTCGCGGTCATCCGCAACCCGCAGAAGTCGCAGTCGCTGTTCACGCTCGAAGAACGCCAGTCGATGCTCTTCGAGGTCACCGCGCACCTCCCCAACGTGCGCATCGAGTTCTTCAAGGGTCTTCTGGTCGAGTTCGCGCGTGACCACGGCGCCGAGTCCATCGTGAAGGGGCTGCGCGCGATCTCCGACTTCGACTACGAGCTCCAGATGGCGCAGATGAACCAGCGCCTGTCCGGCATCGACACCTTCTTCATCTCGACGACCCCACAGCACTCGTTCCTGTCGTCGAGCCTCGTGCGCGAGGTCGCGCGCTTCGGTGGTGACGTGTCGAGCATGGTTCCACCGATCGTTGCCGAGCGGCTCGCCGAGCGCTACGGGGACGAGTCCGGCGAGGTATGAGCGGCCCCTCGCATGAGTGAGCAGGAGGCCCGCGCTCTCGAGGACCTCCTGTTCGATCTCCGCGAGCTGATCGAGCAGGCGCGGATGATGCCGATGTCGGCGTCGGTCCTGGTGAACCGCGACGAGGCCCTCGCGATCGTCGAGGACACGCTCGCACACATGCCCGAGGAGCTGCGCCGGGCGCGGTGGCTGCTCAAGGAGCGCGACGAGTTCCTCGCCGAGGCGCGCCGCGACGCCGCGGTCATCGTCGACGCGGCACGCACCCAGGCAGAGCGCATGGTCGAGCGCACCGAGATCGCCCGGGAGGCGCGCCGCATGGCGGAGCGTGTCATCGCCGACGCGGAGGCCGACGCGCGGCGCCTGAGCCACGAGGCCGACGACTTCATCGACGCCCGGCTCCAGACGTTCCAGGAGACGCTCGAGGGCACACTGGAGGCGGTGCGCCGCGGCCGCGACCGACTCCAGCCCGACGCCGAGCCCGGTGGCACCGGCGCCGGGACCCCGGAGCCGCCACCACCCGAGCGCGAGTTCTTCGACCAGGACCAGTCGTAGGGCGCGAGCGGCGCGAGCACCGTGAAACCCCCAGAGGACGGGGGTTTCACGGTGCCTGCGCTATCCTGACCTGTCGCCCGTCCGCGGGCGTTGCGGGGCCAACCGGGCTACCGCCGCTGCTGCGTCGGCTCCGGCACCTCTCACCATGTCCGGACTCCGCATCGACGTCACCGACCTGCTCGCCAACTCGGGGGCACGTCGTGAGGTCACCATCGATCAAGTGCTCGAGGACCTGCGCGGGTCCTCGGCGCGCATCGAGGGGCCCGTCCACGTGGCGCTCGTGCTCGAGCGCATCCCCGACGGCATCGTCGCCCGCGGCGCGATGGATGCGGTCTGGCAGGCCGAGTGCAGCGTGTGCCTCATCGACCTCGAGCAGCCGATCCGCGTCGAGGTGGACGAGCTCTTCGAGAGCGATCCGGTGGAGGGCGAGACGTACCCGATCGAGGGCGTCGAGCTCGACCTCGAGCAGCTCACGCGCGACGCGCTGCTGCTGGAGCTGCCGATCGCACCGCACTGCGCCGTCGAGTGCGCGCCCGCGGTGGTCCCCGACGGCGTGGCGCTCACCACGGCAGCCGACGTCGAGGAGGCGGAGTCCGCCGGGCCCCGCGATCCCCGGTGGGCCGCGCTCTCCGACCTCGAGCTCTGATCGCGCCACCGTCCGACCGCTCGACCCCGAACCTTCGATCCAGACGACAGCAGGAGCCACGATGGCAGTCCCGAAGCGCAAGACCCCACGATCCCGCACCCATAGTCGCCGCTCGGCGAACCGGAAGCTCGTCCCGCCGTCGCGCTCGGACTGCCCGAACTGCGGCAACGCCAAGCTCCCGCACGTCGTGTGCCCGAACTGCGGTTGGTACAAGGGACGTCAGGCCGTCGAGGTCGACTGAGCCGCTCCATGACCACGGCACACCAGAACGGCGACTCCGCGCGGCGCCGCACGATCGCCGTCGACGCGATGGGCGGCGACAGTGCCCCGGACGCGATCGTCGCCGGGGCGCTCCAGGCCGCGCGCGAGAGCGACGTCCAGGTGCTGCTCGTCGGCCGACGTGACGTGATCACGGCGCTGCTCCCCGACGGTGCCGTGCCCGACGGCGTGGAGCTCGTCGACGCGAGTGAGGTCATCGAGATGGACGCCGAGCCGCTCGCGTCGGTGCGGCAGCTCAAGGACTCGTCCATCATGCGGGCGTTCGACGCGGTACGCGACGGTCGCGCCGACGCGATGGTGAGTGCCGGCAACACCGGTGCGGTCACGACCGGTGCGGTATTGCGACTCGGCCGCTTCAAAGGCGTACCGAGCCCCGCGATCGCTGTCCCCATCCCGGTCCCCGGCCATCATCCCCAGCTCCTCGTCGACGGCGGCGCCGTCGTCGACCCGCCCCCCGAGCGGCTCGTCCAGTACGCGCTCATGGGTCGCGAGTACGCCCAGGCCCGCTGGGACATCGCCGAGCCACGCGTCGGTCTGCTGTCGAACGGCGAAGAGACCGGGAAGGGCGACGAGCTGCGGAAGAGCGCGTACCCGATGCTCGAGTCGGTGCCGGGGTTCGTCGGCAACGTCGAGGGCAGCGACTTCATGCACAGCGACGCCGTCGACGTGATCGTCACCGACGGATTCACCGGCAACGTCGCGCTCGAAGTCGCTCGAGGGCGCGCTGCGCGCAGCGTCCACCGTGATCTTCGGTGTGTTCGAGCAGAGCCCCGAGGCGCGCGAAGCGGCGAAGGTGATGATGGGCCCGCTGCTCGAGGCCGCGTCCGGCTTCAGCCCTGACCACATCGGTGGCGCGGTGCTGCTGGGTGTCAAGGGGCTCACGGTGATCTCGCACGGTGCGTCGACGGCGATCGCGATTGCGAACGCCGTGGGGATCGCGGCCGACTGCGCGGACCGCCGGATGGTCGACCGGGTGCGCGAGGCGGTGACCGGTGCCGGCTGAGACGCACGTCGAGCAGCAGCCCCTCGGCCCCGACGAGGTGTTCGCGCTGGTGCGCGAACGGCTCGCGGAGATCCTCGAGATCGACGAGGCCGACGTCACGCGGACGGCGAGCTTCCGTGACGACCTCGACGCCGACTCGCTCGCGCTCATCGAGCTGGTCGAGGTCATCGAGGCCGAGCTGGGGGAGCGCACCGTCGGGTTCAGCGTCGACGACGAGGATCTCGCCGAGCTGCACACCGTGGGCGAGGCGGTCGACTACGTCGTCGCGCGACTCGACGCGTCCGGCGCCGGGACCGACGGAGCTGGGGACGGATGACCCGGGACGAGGCGCTCGCTCGCCTCGAGGCAGCCCTCGACCACGAGTTCACCGACCGCCAGCACCTCGAGCACGCCCTGGTCCACCGCTCCTTCTGCGCGGAGCACCCCGAGACCGAGTCCAACGAGCGGATGGAGTTCCTCGGCGACGCAGTGCTCGGCCTGTCCGTGACGGTCCACGTGTTCCACGCCTACCCGGAGCTTCCCGAGGGCGAGCTGGCCAAGCTGCGGGCGTCGGTGGTGAACGCCGAGGCGCTGGCCGAGGTCGCCGTCGAGGTCGAGCTCGGTGCCGCACTGGTGCTCGGCAAGGGTGAGGACGCGTCCGGCGGACGCTCCAAGCCGTCGATCCTCGCCGACGCGATGGAGGCGGTGATCGCCGCGGTGTACCTCGACAGCGGCTGGGACGCGGCCGACGTGCTCGTGCTCCGGATCCTCGGCGATCGCATCCGCGACGGAGCCACCGGACCCGGCGGTGACGACTACAAGACGCGCCTGCAGGAGCTCGCGGCGCGCCGGTTCGACCAGCTCCCGCGCTATCAGGTGCGCGCGGAGGGTCCTGACCACTCGAAGCGCTTCTTTGCCACGGTCAGCATCGCGGGTACCCCGCGGGGCGACGGCGAAGGGCGATCGAAGAAGCACGCGGAGCAGGCAGCGGCTCGCGACGCGTGGCAGCACCTGGTTCCTGAGGTGTCCGACGACGACGAAGCTCCGACGCCCCAACGGGTCGGTGCAGGGGGAGAGGACACGCATGCCTGAGCTTCCGGAAGTCGAGGTTGTCCGACGCGACCTCGAGCGCGACGTCGTGGGGCGTCGCGTGAAGGCAGTGGAGGTCGACGCCATGCGTTCCGTGCGTCGACACCACAACCGAAAGCAGTTCATCAGCCGGCTCGAGGGCAAGAAGATCACCGGGGTCGAGCGTCGGGGGAAGTACCTCCTCCTGCGCCTCGAGGGCAACGACGTGCTGGTGATCCATCTCGGGATGTCGGGGCAGCTGCTGCGTGCGAAGACGTCGCGCGAGACGAAGCCCAAGCACCTGCACGTGATCATCACGTTCCAGCAGGGCGGGCAGCTCCGCTTCGTCGACCCGCGCACCTTCGGCGAGATGTTCGTGACCCAGGTCGACGAGCTGTCGAAGGTGAGCGAGCTGTCGCACCTCGGCATCGATCCGCTCGAGCACGCGGTGTCGTGGGAGGAGTTCTGGTCGCTCATCACACAGAAGCACGCCAAGCTCAAGACGCTCCTGATGGACCAGAAGTTCATGGCCGGCATCGGCAACATCTACAGCGACGAGATCCTGTGGGGTGCCGGGCTGCGCTGGGACCGCATGAGCGACTCGCTCTCCGCGCAGGAGGTGCGCCGGCTCTACCGGTCGATGGTCGAGGTGCTCCAGGACGCCGTGAAGTACCGCGGCTCGTCCTTGGCCGACGAGCAGTACGTCGACTTGTTCGGGAAGCCGGGCGAGTACCAGCTCCACCACAAGGTGTACGCGCGTGAGGGCGAGACGTGTCGACGCTGTCGGCAGATCATCGTGCGCGAGCGGGTCGGCGGGCGATCCACCTACTACTGCCCGGCGTGCCAGGTCTGAGGGTTCGGCGACACCTCTGGGTGTCGGGGCGTGTGCAGAACGTGTGGTTCCGGGACGGCTGCGCGACCGAGGCGCGCGCGCGCCGGGCGTCGACGGGTGGGTCCGGAACCTCCCGGACGGTCGGGTCGAGGCCGCCTTCGAGGGTGCCCCGGACTCGGTCGCACGCCTCGTCCGGTGGTGCCACGAGGGCCCTCCTCGGGCCCGGGTGCACCGGGTCGAGGTGCGCGAGGAGCTCCCGACCGACGAGCGGGGCTTCACCGTTCGCTGACGACGTCCGCTCGTCGGACCGACCCGCTGACCAGGCCCGGACGTCCCCCTTCCGCGGGGCTCGGCGGCCGTCGTCGCTACGATCCGTTGCACGGGGTCGCGGTGGACCGGGACCCGCCCGGGATGAGGAGCCAAGCGGTTGTTCCTGAAGTCGTTGACGATCAAGGGCTTCAAGTCGTTCGCGGAGAAGACCTCGCTCGACTTCGAGCCAGGGGTCACGGTGGTCGTCGGCCCGAACGGCTCGGGCAAGTCGAACCTCGTCGACGCGGTTGCCTGGGTGCTGGGAGCGCAGGGCGCGCGCTCGCTGCGCGGCGGGAAGATGGACGACGTCATCTTCGCGGGCACCGCGCAGCGTCAGGCGCTCGGGCCGCGCCGAGGTCGCGCTCACGATCGACAACAGCGCCGGGCTGCTCCCGATCGACTTCTCCGAGGTCACGATCACGCGGACGCTGTTCCGCACGGGGGAGTCCGAGTACCAGCTCAACGAGGTGCCGTGCCGGCTGCTCGACATCCAGGAGCTGCTGTCTGACTCAGGCATCGGCCGTGAGCAGCACGTCATCGTCGGGCAGGGGCAGCTCGACACGATCCTGAACGCGTCGGCCGGCGCAGCGGCGGGCGATCGTCGAGGAGGCCGCCGGGATCCTCAAGTACCGCAAGCGCAAGGAGCGCGCCGAGCGTCGCCTGGTCGCGACGGAGGGCAACCTGCTCCGACTCAACGACCTGCTGCGGGAGGTCCGGCGCCAGCTCGCGCCCGCTGCAGCGTCAGGCCGAGGCCGCGGAACGCCACGGCTCCGTGGTCGACGAGCTGCGCGCGATCCGCCTCTATCTCGCTGGGCACCAGATCGCCGGGCTGCAGACGCGCCTCGAGCGACTGCGCGACGAACGCGCCGACTACGACGGTCGCGAGCACAGACCTCCGCGAGCAGCTGCGCCGGCTCGACGACGCGGTCATCGACGCCGAGCACTCGCTCACCGCGCTCGGCGACGAGGGCCTCGCCGACTGGATGGTGCGCGTCGAGGCGCTCCGTGAGCGCGGCCGTGGCCTCGGAGCGCTCCTCGACGAGAAGCGACGCGGGCTCGAGCGCGAGCTCAACGCCGCGGCCGACGAGGGCGTCGTGGAGACGCTCGTCGCCGACGCCGGCGCACTCCGCAACGAGCTCGCACTGCTCGACGCGGAGACCGAAGGCCTCACGCTTCCCGGGACCGACGCGGTGCTCGCGGTCGAGGTCGCGGAGACCGCGATGCACGCGGCCGAGGAGCGGTGGCGTGGTGCGGAGGGTGACGCGGCGCGCGCCCGTGCCCGCGCGGACGCACTCGAGGCCCAGCTGCGCATGGCGCGTGCGGATGCCGCGGCCGACGAGCTCGAGGGCATCGACGGTGTCATGGGACCGCTCGTCGACCACCTCGAGATCGAGCCCGGCGCCGAGGCAGCGGTGGCGTCCGCCCTGGGTGAGGCGGTGCGCGCGGTCGTCGTCAGCGGCGACGGCGCGGCCCGCAACGCGGTCGAGCGGCTGCGGCGGGGCGACGCGCACGCGCTGGTGCTGGTCGTCGATCCGGCCCGCACGATGCCCTTCACCGGGCTCTCGGTCCCGCCCGGCGCGCGCCCGCTCGCCGAGGTCGTGCGCTCGCGCGTTCCCGGGCTCGACGACACCCTCACCCGGCTGCTGGCGCGTGCCGTCCTCGTCGCCGACTGGCAGGTCGCGCTCGACCTGGTGCTCGCGCACCCCGACCTCGTCGCGGTCACCCCCGAGGGCGATCGCCTCGGTGGCGACGGGCCGTGGAACGTCGGCGGCGCGCACGACGCCGCGGTCACCCAGGCCGCGCTCGACGAGGCGCAGGAGCGGGCCACCAGCGCGGAGGTCGCCCGCGCCGAGGCCGAGCGCACGGTCGAGGCGGCCCGGGCTGCGCTCGGTGCGGCCCGGGAGGCCGAGGTCCGTCGCGCGGCGAGCGAGGAGCGCCGGGCGGTGCTCGCGGCCCGGCTCGAGCAGGTCGAGGTCCGCCTCGCCGCGCGCGACCCGGAGACCCAGCACGTGGCCGAGGAGCAGCGACGGACCCTGCTGGAGCGCGACGCCGTGTTCGCGGCGATGGTCGGCACGCCTCACCGAGCACCGCCAGGGCGTCGACGCGCTGCACGACCGGCTGCGCGACCGGCGCCGTCGGGAGACCGAGGCGGCCCGCGCGTCCGCCGAGCAGCTCGACGAGCTCCGGGGTGAGCGTGCCCAGCTCGAGCAGGGGTTGCTGGAGGTGCGGGAGCGCTCTTCGCGCGCCGAGATCCAGGACGCCGAGTCGCGGATGAAGCTCGAGGCCTCGATCGAGGGGCTGCGGGCCGAGTTCGACGTCGAGGCGTCGGTCGCACTCGACGCGCCGGCTCCGCCGGTCCCCGAGGGCACGACCCTCGCGGGCCGGGCGCGCGAGCTCGAGCGCGACCTGCGGCTGATGGGGCCGATCAACCCGCTCGCGCTCGAGGAGCACCGCACGCTGCAGGAGCGGGCCGAGTTCCTGCAGGGCCAGCTCGACGACGTGCGTTCGACCCGCCGCGAGCTGAACCGCGTCATCCGCGCCGTCGACCACGAGATCATCACCGTCTTCGCGCAGGCGTTCCAGGACGTCGCCGAGCACTTCGGCCAGCTGTTCGTCACCTTGTTCCCGGGCGGCTACCGGTCGAGCTCTCGCTCATCGACCCCGACGACATGCTCGAGACCGGCATCGAGATCGAGGCCCGGCCGTCGGGGAAGAACGTCCGCCGGCTCTCGCTGCTCTCCGGCGGTGAGCGGTCGCTCACCGCGCTGGCGTTCCTCTTCGCGGTGTTCCGGGCCCGCCCGTCGCCCTTCTACCTGCTCGACGAGGTCGAGGCCGCGCTCGACGACCTCAACCTGCACCGGTTCCTCGATCTCGTCCACGAGTTCCGCGGCGAGGCGCAGCTGCTCATCGTCACGCACCAGAAGCGGACGATGGAGGCCGGCGACGCGCTGTACGGCGTGTCGATGCCGCCCGGCGGCTCGACGCGTGTCATCAGCCAGCGCGTGGCCGACGTCGTCGGCTGAGTCGGGCTCGGGTGACGTGATGGCGCTGGATCCGCAGCAGATCGCCGCGTGCGGGCCGTGCCGACAGCCAGGACTGGCTCTGCCGGACCGTGTTCCGGGTCACCGGCAACCAGAACGCCGCCGAAGTCGCGGACACGCTGGCCAATCCGCTGCGCATCGTCCTCATCCTGCTGATCGCGTGGATCGCCGCCCACTTCGCCCGGCGGTTCGTCACCCGTGTCGCGCACCACATGCGCTCGGGCCCCACGATCACACCGTTCCGGGACACCGGCGCGCTCCCACCGCCGAGCGAGCTCGAGAAGCGTCGCCGCGAGCAGCGCGTCGACACGCTCGCGTCGGTGTTCCGCAACGTCTCGACCGTGACGATCTGGTCGATCGCCGGGTTGATCGTCCTCGGCGACCTCGGGATCGACCTGGCGCCGCTGCTCGCCGGCGCCGGTGTCGCCGGCATCGTGATCGGGTTCGGTGCCCAGCAGGTCGTACGCGACTTCCTCGCCGGGCTGTTCATGCTCATGGAGGACCAGTACGGCGTCGGCGACTGCATCGACATGGGTGAGGCGACCGGAACCGTCGAGTGGGTGAGCCTGCGCGTGACCCGCCTCCGTGACATCGAGGGCGTCGTGTGGTGGGTCCCGAACGGTGAGGTCAACCGAGTTGGCAACCAGTCGCAACAGTGGTCACGGGCACTCCTCGACATCGCGGTGGCGCCAGACACCGACATCCCGACGGCGACGGAGGTGATCCAGGAGGCGGCCGACGCGATGTGGCGCGTTCCCGAATGGCACAGCCGGATGCTGGACCAGCCCGACGTCTGGGGTGTCGAGGACATCGGATCCGGGGGAATCCTGCTACGGCTCGTCGTGAAGACGGTCCCGCTCGCAGCAGTGGGACGTCGCGCGCGAGCTGCGCGCCCGCATCAAGACCGCGCTCGACGCGGCCGGCGTGAAGCTCCCGGTGCAGCTCCAGCGCATCACCTATGAGGTCGACGGCGCGGTCCCGCCGCCGGTCGACATCGCCAGGGACGCCGACCCCGACGACGGAAGCACCGGAGGCGGCCAGTAGCCTCGGGGTTTCGTGTGGACACCCTCGAGACCATCCTCTTCCTGGGGATCTTCGTCCTCGCCGGACTGCTGATCGCCCTGCCCCGGATGCTGAACCGTCGCGAGAAGCGCCGCCGCGCGGCCGAGGAGGCCGAGCGCCTCGAAGGAGCGGCCGTCCTCGACGACGCGGTGACCGAGGAGCCCGTCGTCGCATCGACCGCCGGACGCGGCCGAAGGGGCCGCGCCGGAGGCCCCGACCAGGCGCCGCTTCCGCGACCGGCTCGGGAAGAGCCGCGCGCCGTTCTCCGGGATGCGCGGACGGCTCAAGGCCCGCAAGCTCGACGACGAGGCGTGGGACGACCTCGAGGAGACGCTGCTGCTGGCCGACATCGGCGTGGCGACCACCACGAGCCTGCTCGCGGGGGTGCGCGCCCGCGCCCGCGCCGAAGGTCTGTCGGACGCCGAGGGCCTTCCCACGCTCCTCGAGGCCGAGATCGCCTCCCAGCTCGACACGCACGTCGGACCGCGCCCTGCACCTCGTGCCCGGGCGACCGAACGCGTGGATCCTCGTCGGGGTGAACGGCGTCGGGAAGACGACCACCGCCGCCAAGCTCGCGACGCGTGAGCTGGACGACGGCCACTCGGTGCTGTTCGCCGCGAGCGACACGTTCCGCGCCGCGGCGGCCGACCAGCTCGCCGCGTGGGGCGACCGGTTGGGCCTCGAGGTGATCCGCGGCCAGGAGGGCGGCGACCCGGGTGCGATCGCCTTCGACGCGGTGCAGGCCGCCGGCGCGCGGGGCATCGACCTCGTGCTCGTCGACACCGCGGGTCGGCTCCACACCAAGGTCAACCTCATGGAGGAGCTCAAGAAGATCCGCCGCGTGGTCGAGCGCACCCCCGACGCGTTGCAGGAGGTCCTCCTGGTGCTCGATGCCACGACGGGGCAGAACGGGCTGGCCCAGGCACGTGAGTTCGCCGACGCCGTGGGGGTCACTGGCGTCGTGCTCACGAAGCTCGACGGCAGCGCGAAGGGCGGTGTCGTCCTCGCGATCGAGGCGGAGCTCGACGTGCCCGTGAAGCTCGTCGGCGTGGGTGAGAGCGCGGACGACCTGATCGACTTCGACCCGGCCGAGTTCGCGGCCGCATTGGTGGGCTGAGCGCCGTGTTCGATGCTCTGGCCGACCGCTTCGACGGGATCTTCAAGCGCCTCCGCACGCGCGGGAAGCTGACCCCGGCCGACGTCGACGAGGTCGCCCGCGAGATCCGCCTCGCGCTGCTCGAGGCCGACGTGAACGTGCGCGTCGTGAAGAGCTTCATCGCGCGCATCAAGGAGCGCGCCACCGGCGCGGAGGTGGCCGAGAGCCTCGGGCCGGCGCAGCAGGTCGTCAAGATCGTGCACGAGGAGCTCGTCGCGACGCTGGGTGGCGCGACCGGCAAGCTCACCGTCGCGTCGAAGCCGCCGACCGTGATCGTCCTCGCCGGCCTCCAGGGTTCCGGCAAGACCACTGCCGCGGCAAAGCTCGCCCGGCTGCTCGAGCACCACCAGGGCAAGCGCGTCCTGCTGGTCGCCGCCGACCTCCAACGCCCCGCGGCGGTCGAGCAGCTGCGCGTGCTCGGCGAGCGCGCCGGTGTGTCGGTGTTCTCCGAGGCGTCGGACCCCGTGTCCGTCGCGAAGGCCGGCGTGCGCGAGGCCGAGCGCCTGGGTCTGAACACCGTCATCGTCGACACCGCCGGCCGGCTGCAGATCGACGACGAGATGATGGGGGAGCTGGGGCGCGTCCACGACGCGGTGCAGCCCGACGACACCCTGCTCGTCGTCGACGCGATGACCGGCCAGGAGGCACTCGCGGTCGCCGAGGCTTTCGGCGCGACCGTGTCGCTCACCGGCCTCGTGCTCACCAAGCTCGACGGCGATGCGCGCGGCGGTGCTGCGCTCTCGGTGAAGGAGGTCACCGGCCTGCCGATCCTCTTCGCCGGCGTCGGCGAGAAGCTCGAGGACTTCGAGCCGTTCCACCCGGATCGCATGGCCAGCCGCATCCTCGGCATGGGCGACGTGCTCACCCTCATCGAGAAGGCCGAGGCCGCGTTCGACGTCCAGGAGGCGGCGAAAGCCCAGGAGAAGCTGGCCAAGGGCCAGTTCACCCTCGAGGACTTCCTCGACCAGATGCGCCAGATGAAGAAGATGGGCCCGCTCTCCAACATCGTCGGCATGCTCCCGGGGATGCCCAAGGAGCTGAAGCAGGCCGAGATCGACGACGGGGAGCTCGGCCGGGTCGAGGCGATCATCTGCTCGATGACGCCCGAGGAGCGGCGCGACCCGTCGAAGATCAACGGCTCCCGGCGCCTGCGGATCGCCAACGGCAGCGGTACCAGCACCCAGCAGGTGAACGCGCTGCTGAAGCAGTTCAAGATGATCCAGCAGATGATGAAGTCGATGAACAAGCCGGGGAAGCGGGGCAAGAAGGGTCGCATGCAGCTCCCGCCAGGGATGGACCCCGGCGCGCTCGGCGGCCTTCCCGGCATGCCGGGCGGCGGCGGGATCTCCGGCCTCCCCGGCTAGGGACACCTGCCGCGGCTCGCGACCGGAGGCCCCGGCCCGCTACCCTGGTTGCTCCGTGCCGCCCGTTCGCCGGGCGTGCGCCACGTTTCGAGCACTCCCGACTCAGCAACCCCGAGAGGACCCACCGACGTGTCCGTGAAGATCCGCCTGATGCGCGTGGGCAAGCGCAAGCAGCCCACCTACCGCGTCGTCGTCGCCGATTCGCGCAGCGCCCGCGACGGTCGCATCATCGAGACCATCGGCCACTACGGCCCCCGCAACGAGCCGTCGCAGCTCGACATCAACGGGGACCGCGCCCTCGACTGGCTGCGCAAGGGCGCCCAGCCGAGCGAGTCGGTCCAGAAGCTGCTCACCATCTCGGGGGTCTGGGCCACGTTCGAGGCCGAGAAGAGCGGTCCGATCGTCACCAAGCTCAACCGCCGGGCGTACTCCACCGGCCGTGGCTTCACCGCCAAGACCAAGAAGAGGGCCCAGCCCGAGGCGGCCCCCGCTGCCGAGGCACCGGCCGACGCACCGGCTGCGGAGAACGCGCCGGCCGACGACGCGCCGGCCGCCGAGGAGACCGCCACCGAGGAGACCGCGGAATGAGCGACGTGGGTGCCGATCTCGCCGATGACGACTTCGAGGACGAGATCGCGGCCGAGGGCAACCGCATCGACGATGCGCCGGTCGCGGAGTTCGACAACGAGATCGGCGACGAGATCGGCGGCGAGGGCAACCGCATCGTCGGTGGTCGCGCCAAGGCCGTGGTCGAGCACATCGCCCGCGCGCTCGCCGAGGAGCCCGACGCGGTCGACGTCGACGTCCAGGAGAAGGGCGGCGACGAGGTGTTCCTCCTCGTGCACGCCAGCCCCTCCGACATGGGCCGCCTGATCGGCCGCCGCGGACGCGTCATCCAGGCCATGCGTCAGGTCACACGCGCCGCGGGTGCGGCCGAGGGCGTCAAGGCCGGCGTCGACGTCGCGGAGTAGCCGCCCCGACATCCAGGGAGGCACCCGTGCCCGACGGACCCCCGCGTCGACTCGAGGTCGGCCGCGTGGGACGTGCGCACGGCCTCCGCGGTGAGGTCGCCGTGACGTTCGTGAGCGACCGCGAGGAACGCGTCGTCCCAGGTGCGGTGTTCTTCGTGCCAGGCCCCGACGGCACCGAGCAGACCCTCGTGCTCGAGACCGCGCGCCCGCACCAGGACCGTTGGCTGCTCGGCTTCGCGGGTGTCGAGGACCGCACCACCGCCGAAGCCCTCCGCGGCGCGGTGCTCAGTGCCGACGAGCTGCCGAGCGCGGCCGACGAGCTCTGGGTGCACGAGCTCGTCGGCGCCACTGTCGTCGATGGCGCGGGCGAGACGATCGGCGAGGTGACCGCGGTGCAGGCGAACCCCGCGCACGATCTCCTCGTCCTCGCCGACGGCCTGCTCATCCCCGTCGCGTTCGTGGTCGAGCACGACGCGGGCCGCGTCGTCGTCGATCTCCCCGACGGCCTGCTCGAGCTCTGACGTGCGCGTCGACGTCTTCTCGATCTTCCCCGACTACCTCGAGGGGCCCCTCGGGATCTCGTTGATCGGACGAGCGCGCGCGTCGGGCCTGCTCGAGGTGCGCGTCTACGACCCGCGCGACTTCACCACCGACCGGCACCGAAGCGTCGACGATGTCCCGGCCGGTGGCGGACCGGGCATGGTGATGACCCCGGGGCCGCTGTTCGCGGCGGTCGAGGCCCACGACCCGCCGCGGCCGCTGTTCCTGCTCGCGGCCGGGGGGCGCAGGCTCGATCATGCGCTCGCGGCCGAGCTCGCCGCGGGCGACGGCTTCTCGCTCATCTGCGGCCGCTACGAGGGCGTCGACCAGCGCGTGGCCGACCACCTCTGCGACGCCGAGCTGTCGATCGGCGACTTCGTGCTGAACGGTGGTGAGGCCGCCGCCCTCGCGGTGATCGAGGCCGTCAGCCGCCTCGTGCCCGGAGTGCTCGGCAACGACGCCTCGGCGACCGAGGAGTCCTTCACCGCGGGGCTGCTCGAGTACCCGCAGTACACCAGGCCGGCGGAGTTCCGGGGGTGGGCGGTGCCCGAGGTCCTGCGCTCGGGCGACCACGGCCGCGTCGAGCGCTGGCGTCGGGCCCAGGCCCTGCGCCGGACCCTCGAGCGTCGCCCCGACCTCGTCTCCGAGGCGACGCTCTCCGACGCCGACCGACGCCTGCTCGACGAGTTCCCGCCTGAGCCCTGACCGCTCCACCACGAGAGGATCGGCCCGGGGTACGGCAACTACGATGAGAGGCCTACCTGCTCCACCTCGAACCGCTTCGGGAGCCCCCTCATGAACGCCACCGACCTCGTCGACCGCGCGAGTCTCCGCGACGACGTCCCCGACTTCGCCCCCGGCGACACCCTCAAGGTGCACGTCCGCGTCGTCGAGGGGAACCGCGAGCGGGTGCAGGTGTTCCAGGGTGCGGTCACGCGTCGGAAGGGGAGCGGGATCCGCGAGACGTTCACCGTTCGCAAGGTGAGCTTCGGGGTCGGTGTGGAGCGGACGTTCCCGGTCCACTCGCCGATCATCGCCAAGATCGAGGTCGTCACCCGCGGTGACGTGCGCCGGGCGAAGCTGTACTACCTGCGCGACCGCGTCGGGAAGGCGGCGAAGATCAAGGAGAAGCGGGACTAGCCCGTGAGCGCAGAGGATCTGGAGCGCTACGAGACCGAGATCGAGCTCCAGCTCTACCGGGAGTACCGAGATGTGCTCCCGATGTTCCGCTACGTCGTCGAGACCGAGCGCCGCTTCTACCTCGCCAACGAGGTCGACGTGCAGGTCGAGCACGAGGGCGGGCAGAAGTTCTTCCGCTTGACCCTGAACGATGCCTGGGTGTGGGACATGTACCGCCCGGCTCGGTTCGTCACGAACGTGCAGGTCCTGACATTCCGTGACGTGAACATCGAGGAGCTCGCCGGCACGGGCCTGTAGTGGCGCAGGACCGCTGAGATGTCCGGTCGCCGTCGCGCGCTGGGCGCGGCGGGTGAGGACGCCGTCGCGGCCTGGTACACCGCTGCTGGCTACGAGGTGCTCGATCGCAACTGGCGGTGCCGCGACGGCGAGCTCGACCTCGTGGTCGCCCGCCCCGGCGTGGTCGTGTTCTGCGAGGTCAAGACCCGGCGCAGTGATGCGTTCGGGGTGCCCGCCGAAGCGGTGACGCGCGAGAAGCAGCGGCGCATCCGCCGCCTCGCGATCCAGTGGCTCGGTGCACGCGGTGCCCGCGCCCGATCGCTGCGCTTCGACGTCGCCGCCGTTCTGCAGCAGCGGGGTCACGCACCCGTGATCGCGGTGCTCGAAGCGGCGTTCTGATGTGTGTGCGGGGAGGCCGATCAGCGCTGCTTGCGGCGCGCCCCGCCCGTGTCGCGCGTGGAGAAGCGTCGCCAGCACGCGGAGTGCCAGTGGCGGCGCTCGTCGGGGTCGTGGCGGGGCACGACGACCTCGTGCCCTTCGCCGACGCGGATCTCGTGGTCGCACTCCGGGCAGCGGTACGGCTTCACCGCCTCATAGGGCTGCACGTGGCGCACATCGATCTCTCCCGCGGCCTGCTCGCGCTCCCAGGGATCGGGGGACCAGTCGTGATCGGGCACGGCGTCGCGGCCGCCTAGGAGAAGAGGGCCCAGGCGACGAGCAGCGCCACCACGACGAGCGCGGCCGCGACGAGGAAGACGTCGCTGCGTCGCTTCACTTGCTCCCGGAAGGGGTTGAGGCCCACAGCGATACGGTACCGGCATGGCGACCAGCTCTCGAAGCGCAGTGACGGTGGGGCGGGACCAGGACGGCGTCGTGACGTTGACGCTGAACCGGCCGGAGAAGAAGAACGCGATCGACACGCGGATGTGGCACGAGATCCTCGCGGTGTTCGACGAGGTCGCCGAGTCCCGCGACGACCGGGTGCTGGTGATCACCGGTGCCGGCGACGCGTTCACCTCGGGCGCCGACCTCACGCCGATGACCCCTGAGGACGTCACCCAGGGCGCCGGCGCCGCGCTGCACTCGATGCGCCTCGTCGGACGCTGTGCGCTGCGCCTCCACGACCTGCCCAAGCCGACGATCGCGAAGGTCAACGGCGTGGCCGTCGGCGCGGGCTGCAACCTGGCGCTCGGCTGCGATCTGATCATTGCCTCCGACACGGCGCGCTTCTCCGAGATCTTCGCCCGCCGCGGCCTCTCCCTCGATTTCGGGGGTTCCTGGGTGCTCCCGCGGCTCATCGGCCTGCACAAGGCAAAGGAGCTCGCCTTCCTGGCTGAGGTGATCTCCGCGGAGGAGGCGGCGGAGTACGGGATCGTGAACCGGGTGGTCCCGGCGGCGGACCTCGACGACGAGGTCGCCACGCTCGCCCGGCGCATCGCCAAGCAGCCTCCGGTCCAGATCTCGATCACGAAGAAGATGCTCAACCAGTCGCTGTCGGTGTCGATGGCCGAGGCGGTCGAGTTCGAGGACGTCGCGCAGTCGCTCGCGTTCTCGTCGAGCGACACTGCCGAGGCGATGCTCGCGTTCGTCGAGAAGCGCGAGCCCGAATTTCACCGGGGAGTAGCTGTGCCCGGGCCGCGCACTCGTCGTGCTCGGAGGTGTCTCGAACTCCGCAGACCGGCAGGGTCCCCCGCACCTCACGTGACCTCACGCGCTCCGTGACGACGTGCCGTCGCGAGCACCCGGCGCGCGCTGCGCGTCGTCGGCGGTCAGCGCGCCCAGACCGCGCCGCGTGCGCGTTCGACCCATCCCACGCGTTCGAGCTCGACGATCGCGACCGCGACGGCCTCGGGAGTGAGCCCGGTCCGGCTCGCAAGCTGGTCCGGGTTCGCGGACTCACCACCGAGGGCGTGGAGCACGGCGCGGCCGCCGGGGCTTGGCGTCGGTCGGCGCTCCGGCGTCTGCCGTGCCCTTGCCGGCGTCATCCCCAGTGCCAGGACGACGTCGGTCCAGTCGACCAGCGGGTGTGCCCCGTCGGCGATGAGCGCATTCGTCCCGGCCGCGGAGGGGTTGCGTCGTGAACCCGGGACCGCGAGCACTGGTCGCCCGTACTCGAGGGCGTACTGGGCGGTGATGCGAGCGCCGCCGCGCTCGGTTGCTTCGACGACCACGACGAGGTCGGCGAGCGCGGCGATGATCCGGTTCCGGACGGGGAAGAGCCCGGGTCGCGGACCGACGCCGAAGGCCTGTTCCGTGATGATCATCCCATTGGCGCGTACACGTTCGTAGAGGACGGTGTGACGGCGCGGGTACGTGATGTCGAGCCCCGTCGCCACGACGCCGAGCGCCGAACCGCCCGCGTCGAGCACGCCCTGGTGTGCAGCACCGTCGATCCCGATGGCCATCCCGCTGACGACGGTGACGTGCTCGCCGGAGAGGTAGCCCCCGAGCTCGTGCGCGTCGGCGAGTCCGTGGGGGGTCGCGGCGCGGGTCCCGACGACCGCCACCCGGGGTGCGTCCAACGCGCCGGGGCAACGCCCTTCGCCGAGCAACACCGGCGCGAGATCCGGGAGCGCGTCCTCGACGGGGTAGTCGGAGGTCCCCTCGATCCACACTCGGGTCCCGCGCTCGTCGATCCGACGCCGGATCGCGTCGACATCGGCGTGCGTCTGCCAGGTGCGACGAGTCCGCGCCGAGACGTCGCACGCATCGTCGTCGAGGCGTCCGGCCGCGACGGCCTGGAGCGCGCGGGTCGGACTCCCGAAGCGCGCGAGCAGCGCCCGCAACCGCGGCGTCGTCATCTGGGGGAGACATGCCAGGGCCGCTGCGGCCACCTCGTCGGTGCCGCGCATCGTGCTCACGGCACGTCCTCGCGGAGCAGCGCCGCGAGTGCGATGTGTGCAGCCGACATCTCGGTCGCGTCGTCGAGGTCGGCGAGCGTCCGCGCCACGCGGCGGATGCGCGCCGCACCCCGACCGGTCAGGAGCCGAGCCTCGGTCTCGTCCCGGAGCGCCGCCAGCGCCTCGGTCGAGAGCGGCAGCAGGCGCTCGAGTGCGCCCGCCGGTACGTGCGCGTTGCGGCGCCACGGCGTTGTCGAGAGACGGGCGCGCTGTCGTGCGACCGCGGTGTCGACGCGCTCGTCGGACGCTTGCCGAGGAGTCGCCGGGCGGATCCTCCGGCTCCGGCGGGCCCACCGAGCAACGAAGGTCGAAGCGGTCGAGCAGTGGAGCCGACAGCCGGCGTCGATATCTGGCCCGTGCCGCTTCCCCGCAGATGCACGCCGGCGGGCCGAGTCCGCACGGGCACGGGTTGGTGCACGCGACCAGGACGAAGTCGGCGGGGAAGCAGAGCGTGACCGGTTGCCGCGCGATCCACACCGCGCGTTCCTCGAGCGGTTGCCGCAGCGCGTCGAGGGCGCGGGGCGGGAACTCGCCGAGCTCGTCGAGGAACAAGGTCCCGTGGTGCGCGAGCGTCACCTCGCCCGGGTTCGGGCGGCCGCTGCCCCCGCCGACCAGCGCTGCAACGGACGCGGTGTGGTGTGGCGAACGGAACGGCGGGCGGCGCACCAGGGTGGTGCTGGCGCGTCCCGCGGCAGAGTGGACGCGGGTGACGTCGAGCGCCTCGACGTCGGTCAGCGACGGCATGATCGTCGCGAGCCGGCGCGCCAGCATCGTCTTGCCGACACCGGGCGGACCGGCGAACAGCAGGTGATGCCCACCGGCGGCGGCGGCTTCGAGCGCGCGGCGTGCCCACGCGAGACCTCGGACCTCGGCGAGGTCGAGCGGCTCGTCGAAGGGCTCGTCGGCTCGCTCGTCGCACGGCGGCGCGGGCGGATCGGGCCACGGTGCCTCGCCCTTGAGGCAGGCGCGGAGCTCCCCGAGGTCGCGTGCGACCCGAACGACGACGCCGGGTACCAGCGCGGCCTCGGCGGCGTCGGTCGGCGGGACGATCACCGTGGTGCAGCCCGCCCGCGTCACCGCGTCGACGAGGGCGAGTGTCCCCGGAACGTGGCGAACCGTACCGTCGAGGCCGAGCTCGCCGAGGACCGCGACGCCGTCGAGCACGGCAGGCGGGAGCTCGTCGGACGCGAGCAGCACGCCGATCCCGACCGCGAGGTCGAGTCCCGCGCCGGCCTTGCGGATCGCGCCGGGCGCGAGGTTCACCGTGATGCGCGTGGAGGGCCACTTCAGGCCGGACGACTGCACCGCGGCGCGCACGCGTTCACGGGATTCGCGCACCGCGGCGTCGGGCAGTCCGACGACGTGGTAGCCGGGGAGGCCCGAGGCGATGTGGACCTCGACGATGACGACCTGGCCGTCGACGCCGAGCAGCGTTGCACTGGTGACGGACGCGAGCACGGAAACCTCCCTGCAGCGGGAGCCGAGCGCCGGTGGGGCGCCGAGCTCTGATTCGGAAGGGCCGTGCCGCGGCGACCTCGACGGTGACAGGAGTGTCGCGTGGGGGTGTGACGGCTACCGCCGTCGACCGGTGGGTTGCGCGTTCGTGCCCTCCGGGACGGGTAGCCTCGGGGACATGACGTGGGGCGTCGAGGGCTACCTCGCGTCGCTGGGCCGCTACAGCGGGCACACGCGTCCGCGCCTACGAGCACGACGTGCGCGAGTTCGTGGCGTGGGCCGAGCGTGGTGGTTGCAGCGAACCGGCGACCATCGACCATCGGACCCTGCGCCGGTATCTCGCGTACCTCACGACCCGCGGGTTCTCCCGCCGGTCGATCGCACGCAAGGGCGCGGCGGTACGCGGGTACCTGCGCCATCTCCACCGACGCGGCATCATCCCGACCGACCCGGGTCGGGCGCTCCGCACGCCCAAGGGCGACGCCCGGCTGCCCCGGGTGCCCCGGTCACGCGACGCCGCTGCGCTCCTCGACGACGCGGTGGCGCAGGTCGCGGCGCTGCCCGGGGAGGGCGACGACCGGGTCGCCGGTGCGCTCGCCCGACGCGACCTCGCCGTGCTCGAGGTCCTCTACGGCGCCGGGCTGCGCGTGAGCGAGTGCGCCGGGCTGCGGATCGCCGACTGCGACCTGGATCGTGGGCTCCTCACCGTGCTCGGGAAGGGTTCGAAGATCCGACGCGTGCCGGTCGGCGAACCCGCCCTCCGAGCCATCGCCGACTGGCTGCGGGTGGGTCGTCCGGTGCTGGCGACGCCGGAGTCGCCGCCCGACCTGGTCTTCCTCGCCCGTCGCGGTGGGGCCATGTCGTCCGCGTGAGGCGCACCGGGTCGTGCGGGCGCACCCGCTCCCCGACGGGCGGACCCTCCACCCACACGCGCTCCGCCACGCGTACGCGACCCACCTCCTCGAGGGAGGCGCCGACCTCCGTGCCGTCCAGGAGCTGCTCGGCCACGCGGACCTGGCGACGACGCAGATCTACACCCATCTCACCCGCGACCGCCTCCAGGCGGTCTACGACGCGACGCATCCCCGTGCCTGACGAGATCGACGCCACCGAGAAGGCCGCGGCTGCCGCGGCCGTCGCCGCGCTCTGGGACGAGTACAAGGCGAACGAGACGCAGGAGGTCCGTGAGCGCTTGATCCTGCACTACTCGCCGCTCGTGAAGTTCGTGGCCGGACGCGTCGCGGCGGGGTTGCCGCAGAACGTCGAGCAGACCGACCTCGTGAGCTACGGCATCTTCGGGCTCATCGACGCGATCGACAAGTTCGATCCCGAGCGCGGGTTCAAGTTCGAGACGTACGCGATCTCGCGCATCAAGGGTGCGATCATCGACGAGCTCCGCTCCATCGACTGGGTGCCCCGCTCCGTGCGAGCGAAGGCACGTGCGATCGAGCGCGGCATACTCGAAGCTCGAGAACGAGCTGAAGCGGAGCCCGGATGACAAGGAGGTCGCGGCCGAGCTCGGTGTCACGCAGGAGGAGCTCGATCACACCCTGTCCCAGGTGTCGTTCACCGGTCTCGTCGCGCTCGACGAGCTGATCGGGCGGGGAAGCGACGGCGACGGCGGCTCCACGGTCGGCGACAACGTGTCGGACCGCGCGCACGATCCCGTCGAGGCCTTCGAGGTCGACGAGATGAAGCACCTCCTCGCCGACATGATCAACCGCATGCCCGACCGGGAGCGCTTCGTGCTCACGCTCTACTACTACGAGGCGCTCACCCTCGCGGAGATCGGCCAGGTGCTCGGGGTGACCGAGAGCCGTGTGTGCCAGATCCACACGAAGGCGATCCTCCAGCTCCGGTCTCGGCTCGTCGAGTCCTCCTGATCGCGAGCCGTCACCGGGGACCGACGCTTCGGTCCCTCATCAGCACGTTCCCCTGATCCGCGCACTCCGCCGCACGCGCCCGCCTTCCCCGGCCGCTCCTCGAGCCCCGGGGGAAGCCCGTGCTGTCGCCCAGCCCTTCCCGGCGATCGCTTGCTCGTGTCGCTGAGCGTCGCGGTGCTCGTCGGCCAGGTCGTGGCGAGCGCGCCCGTCTGCGCCGCAGGTCCCGAGTGGATGCCGCCGGTCCCCGGTGGTGTCGTGCGCCCGTTCCAGGAGCCGCTCGCGGTCTACGCGGCCGGGCACCGGGGCGTCGACTTCTCGGCCGCGGCCGGCACACCGGTGCGGGCCGCGAACTCGGGGGTGGTGTCGTTCGCCGGTACCGTCGCCGGCTCGTTGCACGTCGTCGTCGCGCACGGCGGCGGGATCCGGACCTCCTACTCCTTCCTCCAGCGAGTCGACGTCCACGTGGGCGAGCAGGTCGAGCGCGGCCAGATCGTCGGTGCCGCGGGTGGGTCCGGTGATGGGCACACCAGCGGCGTCCTGCACTTCGGGGTCCGGGTCGGCGAGCGCTACGTCGACCCGATGTTGCTGTTCGAGCCCGACGACCTCACCCAGCTGGTTCGGCTCGTGCCGGTCGATGGGCGTGACGCCGCGGGGAAGGTCGATCCCGCGGGCGACGGCTGGGAGCTCGCCAGGTGGCTGCACCGGGAAGATCCCGATCCGGGCGACTCCTCGTGTGGTGACCTCATCGGTGACGTCGCGGGCGTGCTCGGCCTCGGCGGTCTCGCTGATTCGGCCTGTGAGGCGGTCGGCAAGGCGCTCGAGCACGGGCTGGACCTCCTCGACCGAGCCGGAGGTGCGGCGGCCGAGGCGGCCAAGGCCGTTGGGCCGGCCATCCACGCGGTGCTCGCCCGGATGGAAGAGGCCGGAGAGACCGTCGCCGAGGCGGCGCGTGCTGTCGCAGATGCTTCGCTGAGCGCGCTCGCCGCGTCGGCCGAGGCCGCCGAGCTCGCGGCGAACGCGCTCACCGACACGTTCGCCTTCGTCTACGAGCTCGGGATCAAGGTGTTCGAGGCGCTCTCCTCGTGCCCGCAGCCGGATCCGGTGGCCCACCCGAAGGGCTCGGGCAACGCGGTCATGGTCGTCGCCGGCCAGTCGAGCTCGCGGACGCGGCGCGCCGACGGCAGCGTCTCGGCGAGCATGCACTTCGAGGCCCACGTGCTCGGCTACCACGACGGGGACGCCTCGTACTTCTCCTACGAGGCGCATTCCGAGACGTACACGAAGCACGCGACGTTCGGCGACCTGCACGAGAAGGCGCGTCTCCTGGGCGAGCAGCTCGCGCGCTGCTGCTGCAACCCAGCCCGGACGCCGCTTCGATCTCGTCGGCCACTCGCAGGGCGGCGTGGTGATCGATCTGTTCCTCACCGAGGTGCTTCGCGGTCACGAGGCGGAGTTTCCGCCCATCGAGAACGTCGTCACGTTCGCGTCACCACATCAAGGATCCTCGGGGGCGCGCCTCGGTCACGAGGCCGGCACGGGCGCAACGGGTCCGCTCGTTTCGCCGCCCGTGAAGTCGGCTTCGGAGATCGAGCTCGACTCGGACGCGATGGAGCAGCTGGCGAGCGGCTCGACGCTCACGAGGAACCTCTGGCGAGAAGGTGGCCCGTCCCGTGAGATCCGGTACCTCTCGATCATGGGGTCCCTGGACCCGTGGGTGCCGTCCGTATTCGGCGACGTTCCGGACAAGCAGAAGGTCGCGGTGCCGGTCGGTTCCGCGTTCTCGCCTCTCGACGATCACTCCGGGATCCTGCGTGACTCCGACGCCCTCAGCGCCGCGCAGGCCCACCTGTCTGGTGGTTCACCTCGCGGGTCGTGCGGTCCGCTTGCCGACGTCCCCGGGATGGTCATCGCCGCGGCCGAGAACACCGTGACGAATGTGGTCACCGGAGCGGGTCCGTTGGGTCCCTTCGGCCCGTTCGGTCCCGGTGGCGTGTTGGCGCCGGAACAGCTTCCGACCCCGATGCGACTCCAGGAGGGACTGGGATGACACGTGTACCGGCGAAGCTTCGGACGTTCGTCGTCGTTCTCGTGTCGCTCGTCGTCATCGGCGGCTGTGCCACCACGAGCGCGAGGTCGCCGTCGGGCGCGTCGTCCGAACGCGCGCCCTCGCCCCGAGCGCTCGATCGCCGCTGGGTCGCTCCGGGTCCCGATCAGCCGACCGGGATCGCCGCGGATCGTCTCGGTGCGATCGCGGTCGGTCGCTACGGCGACGTCGCAGCGGTCGATCTCGACGGGCGCGAGAGATGGACCCAGACGTACGCACACTCGGGCGAGCAGGTGCTGACCGCTCCCGCGGTCGGGGGTGACCTCGCGGCCCTCGCCCTCAGCCCCGGGCGGGTCGTGGCAGTCGATCGGCCGTCCGGTGCCATGCGCTGGAGCGCCGCGGCACACGATCCATACGCAATCGACGTCGCCGACGACGGAGGTTCGGTGGCCGTCGTCGGGTACGGCGGTGAGGTCGAGCTGCTCGCAGGCCAGGACGGCGCGACGCGGTGGTCGGCGACGCTCGCGTTCGGCGAAGCGGCGTATCCCTCCCCGGTGGAGGTGCGGAAGGCGGCGATCGTCACCGGCTGGGCGGACCGAGGGGGGATGCACGTCGAGGCGTTCGATCCGGCGACGGGGCAAGTGCTCTGGCAGAGCGTTGCGCCGTTGTTCGCCGGGACGCCGGCGGTCCTGAGCTCGTCGGTCGTGGTCGCCGAGAACACGGCGATCGGTGGGAAGCGGAACGTCGAAGGTCGGGTCCGAAGGCTCGATCTGCGGACCGGCGCGGAGATGTGGAGCCGTGCGGTCGATGGGCCGTTCATCCCGGAGGTCCGCGCCGCGGTCTCCCATGGGGTCGCGATCGTGCTGGACCGGCCCGGTCGGATGACGGGTCTCGACCTCGACGACGGGACGGTTCGCTGGCGGGTGCGGACGCGGCGAGAGCAGTACGACGCGGTGCCGCGCCCCGTTGGTCGGGCGGTCGCGATGCTCACCTACGGCACGGGGTTGGTGGCGCTCGCCCTCCGAGACGGGGCAACGGTCGCCAACGACGCCCCGGGCCCGGTCCAGTACCGCGTGACGTTCCCGGGCTCCGCCGCGGTGGGGGGTCGCCTCTACCTGGTCGCCGGGCGGAGCCGGGGTGCCGGCGAGATCTGGATGCTCTCGACCTCCTTAGCGGGGTCGTCCGACCGCTCTCCGTCGCCAGATCTCCGGCCGGAGGTCGCCCGGAAGGCGCCCACTACACTGGGCCCCGACTCGAGTCTCGACTCGGGATCTCACACGCCCGCACGCCCCCGCCAACGGGGGCACACCCAGGGTCGTGGTCGCTCTTCAACCACGCAATGGCGGGCGGAAGTACAACCTGAGGGAGAACCTGTGGCTGTCGTCACCATGAAGCAGCTGCTGGAGGCCGGCGTGCACTTCGGCCACCAGACGCGCCGTTGGAACCCCAAGATGAAGCGATTCATCTTCGGGGAACGCAACGGGATCTACATCATCGACCTCCAGCAGACGCTGGAGCGGATCGACACCGCCTACCGCTTCGTCCGCCGCACGGTGGAGGACGGGGGCACGGTGCTGTTCGTCGGGACCAAGAAGCAGTCCCAGGAGCCGATCCAGCGCGAGTCGCAGCGGTGCAACATGCCGTACGTGAACTACCGCTGGCTGGGCGGGATGCTCACCAACTTCCAGACCGTGCACGCGCGCGTCGGGAAGCTCACCGAGTTCGACCGCATGATCAGCTCCGGCGAAGCCGACCAGATGATCAAGAAGGAAGGCCTCAAGATGCGGCGCGAGCGCGACAAGCTCGAGCGCAACCTCGGGGGCATCCGGCAAGCTCGAGAAGATCCCGAGCGTCGTCTTCGTGATCGACACGAAGAAGGAGCACATCGCGGTGACCGAGGCGAACCGTCTCGGCATCCCGGTGATCGCGGTCGTCGACACGAACTGCGACCCGGACGTCATCGACTACGTGATCCCGGGCAACGACGACGCGATCCGCTCGGCGAACCTGATGTGCCGGATCATCGGGGACGCGGTCGACGAGGGCCGTCTGCTCGCGAAGAAGAAGGGCAAGGTTCTCGCCGAGCCGGCCGAGCCGAAGCCGGCGCCGAAGGCGTTGAGCCCGGAGGAGGCCAGAGGCGCGCGCCGAGGAGCAGCAGAAGGCCCGGAACGAGGCCGCGCGTCAGCAGAAGGAGCGCGAGGAGCGCCTGCTCGCGGCCAAGGACGAGCCGAAGCCCGAGGCGCGCGGCAGAGTCCGCAGCCAAGAGTGCAGCGGCGAGCGAGACGAAGGACGAGAAGGTCGAAGCGGCCGCGGCCGTGGAGGCCGAGGTCGAGGGCGAGCAGGCGGCCGAGGCGGAGGTGCAGGAGAGTGACCGTGGCTGAGGTGAAGGCTGCCGACGTCGCCGCGCTCCGGAAGGCGACCGGCGCCGGGATGATGGACTGCAAGACGGCGCTCGCGGAGAACGACGGCGACATGGACGCGGCCAAGGACTGGTTGCGCAAGAAGGGCCTCGCTGGCGCGAGCAAGCGCGCAGGTCGCGAAGCCGAGAACGGTGCGGTCGACGTCGTCGTCGACGGTGGTGTCGGCGCGGTCCTCGAGCTCACGGCCGAGACCGACTTCGTCGCGAAGAGCGCGGAGTTCACCGAGGCCGTCGGGCGGCTCGCGCAGCTCGCGGTCGACCAGAAGAGCGACGCGATCGGCGGACGCCCCGTTCGAGGGCGGAACGGTCGCGGAGTGGGTCACCCAGTTCGCTTCGAAGGTCGGCGAGAACGTGGGCCTCGGCCGGGTCGTCGTGTACGAGACGTCCGACGGGCTGCTCGACGGCTACCGTCACATCCAGTTCGACCGGGGCACCATCGGCGTCCTGGTGGAGGTCGGCGGAGTCGACGCCTCGAATGCCAAGGCCCAGGAGGTCGCGCACGACATCGCGCTCCACGTCGCTTCGGCGGCGCCGCGGTACGTGTCGCGTGACGACGTGCCCGCCGACGTGGTCGAGAAGGAGCGCGGGGTCCTCGAGGAGCTGCAGCCGCAACGAGGGCAAGCCGGAGGCGGCGCTCCCGAAGATCATCGAGGGCCGGATGAACGGCTTCTTCAAGGACAACTGCCTGCTGGAGCAGGGGTTCGTCCGGGAGCCCAAGACCTCGGTCGGCGATCTCCTGAAGGGGCTCGGCGAGGGTGTCACCGTCCGGCGCTTCGCGCGGGTCAAGATCGGCGAGGAATAGGCCAGCCGGTCGACCGGCCAGAGCGGGGATCCCGGCCGGGGAGTGGAGGACACGCCGACATGGCGCAGAGCCAGTACCGACGAGTGGTGCTCAAGCTCTCGGGTGAGGCGTTCGCCGACACCACGATCGGGTACGGCATCGACGCCGCGGTGGTCCAGCGGATCGCCGAGGAGATCGCGGTCGCGCGCGCCGAGCTCGACGTCGAGATCGCTGTCGTCGTCGGTGGCGGCAACATCTGGCGGGGGATGAGCGGCGCGACGCGCGGCATGGACCGCGCCCGCGCGGACTACATGGGGATGCTCGCCACGGTCATCAACGCGCTCGCCCTCCAGGACGCGCTCGAGTCGGTGAACCAGGAGGTGCGCGTCCAGACCGCGATCGCGATGGCGCAGGTGGCCGAGCCGTTCATCCCGCGTCGCGCGATCCGACACCTCGAGAAGGGCCGGGTCGTCGTGTTCGCGGCCGGCACCGGCAACCCCTACTTCACGACCGACACCACGGCTGCGCTGCGCGCCGGCTGAGATCGGCGCCGGGGCGATCCTGAAGGGGACGCACTCGGGCGTCGACGGTGTGTACAGCGCGGACCCGAAGCTCGAGCCCGACGCGGTGAAGCTCATCGAGGTCACGCACTTCGAGGTGCTCAACCGACGCCTGCAGGTGATGGACTCGACCGCGATCACGTTCTGCATGGACAACCGGCTGCCGATCATCGTCTTCGACGTGATGGAGCCCGGCAACATCAACCGCGCGCTCGTCGGGGAGCCGATCGGCACCCTGGTGAGCACCGCGTGACGACGACCGCGAACGGAAAGGTGCAGCGATGAGTGACCAAGGCGCCGAGATGCGCGACATGGTCGTCGAGGACACCCACGAGAAGATGCGCAAGGCGATCGAGCACCTCAAGGGTGAGTTCGGCGCGGTGCGCACCGGCCGCGCGAACCCGGCGCTGGTCGAGAAGCTGATGGTCGACGCCTACGGCCAGCCGACGATGCTCCAGCAGCTCGCGGGGATCTCCGTCCCCGAGGCGCGGCTGCTGGTGATCAACCCCTACGACAAGAGCCAGATCAAGGCGATCGAGAAGGCCATCCAGGGCTCCGAGCTCGGCGTGAACCCGAACAACGACGGTGCCGTGATCCGGCTCGCATTCCCCGAGCTCACCGAGGAGCGCCGCAAGGAGTTCGTGAAGGTCGTGAAGCACCGGGCCGAGGAGGCCCGGGTGGCGGTGCGCAACGTGCGCCGGCAGGCCCGTTCCGAGCTCGAGGCGCTCCGCAAGGACGGCGACATCTCCGAGGACGACCTCGACCCGGGTGGAGAAGGACCTCGAGAAGCACACCCACGAGGTGATCGCCGAGATCGACGAGATGCTCGGCCACAAGGAGCAGGAGCTCCTCTCCGTCTGAGGCTCCCTGGCATCGCCGTCCCTGAAGCGATATGGACCGTGGAGGGGCATGTCCAGGGCGAGGAGGGGTCCCCATCGGGGGCTCGGGGGTCTACCCTGGAGGGGCTACGGGTCTGTCACGGCTGTGGCGGATGTGAGGGGAGTGGCGTGTCCGACTGGCGCGACGACGAGTTCGGCGAGAACGAGTTCGACGACCGGCCCGCACCCGCGGGCGAGGGCGTCCGGATCATGGGCGCCGGCGCGGGCGATGACAGCCAGTGGGCAGCCGAGCCCGGCGCCGGCCAGTGGGGTGAGGGCCAGTGGGGTGAGGGCCAGTGGGGCGAGGGCCAGTGGGGTGAGGGTCAGCACGCGGATCCCCAGTACGGCGACGCGGACGCCACCGGTCGCTTCCCGCTCCCCGGTGAGGGCGAGGCGTGGCCCGCCGAGGTCGGTGGGTGGGAGGAGCCGGCCGCGCCCGCCGAGGAGCCCCGAGCTGCAGCACTGGACCGAGCCGGCGACCGGTGAGGTCCCGGGCGTGCTCGGCGGTGGCGGTGGCGCCGGCGCCGGCGACGACTTCGACTCCTGGTCCAGCGCTGCCCGGTCCGCGCTTCCGGGTCGGTGAGTCCGACTGGGGCGACGAGGACTTCGCGGGCGGCGAGCTCCGCAAGGACGACAGCACGTCGGTCGGCGCGCTCGCCGATGACGAGTTCGGAGACCACGAGGCGTACGCGCCGCCCGAGCGCGGTCGGCGTGGACGCGGGCGTGGTCGCGGCGCGCCGGTGGAGGAGATGGCGCACGACCCGGGTGGGCTCGAGGGGGGCGACGGGGGGTACGGCCGACGAGGCACGTACGACGGGGGGCGCCGCAACGACCTCGGCGGCCGCCTCGTCACCGCGCGTCATCATCGCGGTCGTCGGGCTCGCGGCGTTCGCTGCGGGGCGCGCCGCGGCGACCTTCCTGGTCACCGTGATCGTCGGGGTCTGCGCGTTCGAGCTCTACGAGGCGTTCCGCCGCGCCGGGTACCACACGGCCACGGTGATCGGGCTGCTCGGGTGCGTCGCCGCGGTCCCGATCGCGTACAACCAGGGCGAGCGCGGGATCGTCATGGTCTCGGTGCTCGTGATCGTGTTCACGTTCTTCTGGTACCTGTTCGAGGTCGTGCACGCGCGTCCCGACCGTGAACATCGCGCTCACGCTGCTCGTGTTCTGCTGGGTCGGCTTCCTCGGGTCGTTCGCGGGGCTGCTGCTCTCTGCCCGATCCGGGCGGCACCGGCCTGCTGCTCGGCGTCGTGATCTGCGTCGTCGGCGCCGACGTCGTCGCGTACTTCGCCGGTCGCGCGATCGGGAACACGCCGCTGATGCCGAACGTGTCTCCGGGCAAGACGGTCGAAGGCGCGATCGGTGGCGCGATCGCCGCGGTGGTGCTGGGCGGCATCGTCGGGCGGCGCGTTGCACCCCTGGGCCGACCAGGGTGTGATCGCCGGCATCGGGCTCGGCATCGTCGTCGCGGTCTTGTCACCGCTCGGTGACCTCGCCGAGTCCCTGGTGAAGCGTGACCTGGGTGTGAAGGACATGGGGACCTTCCTGCCCGGCCACGGCGGGTTCATCGATCGCTTCGACGCGATCCTGCTGACCCTGCCGGCGGCGTACTACCTGGCGCTGCAGATCTTCTCGTGAGCCGACGGCGCATCGCCGTCCTCGGGTCGACCGGGTCGGTCGGCACGCAGGCGCTCGATGTCGTCCGCACCCACCGCGACGACTACGAGGTGGTCGCGCTCGCTGCAGGTCGCAACACCGAGCTGCTCGCGGCCCAGGCCGCCGAGTTCGGCGTCCCGGCCGAGCGGGCCCGCTCCGGGCTCGACGACGTCGGTGCTCTCGCCGAGCTGGCCGCGCTCCCGGACGCCGATGTCGTGCTCAACGCCGTCGTCGGGTTCGCGGGTCTCCCCGCCACCATCGCGGCGCTCGAGGCCGGCAAGCGCCTCGCGCTGGCGAACAAGGAGAGCCTCATCGCCGGAGGGCCGGTGGTGCGCGCGGCGCGCGAAGCGCGGCGGCGGCGAGATCGTCCCGGTCGACTCCGAGCACTCTGCGCTCTACCAGTGCCTGCGCAGCGGGGAGCGCCGCGAGGTGCGCAACCTCGTCCTCACCGCCAGCGGCGGCCCGTTCCGCGGCCGGACCCGCGACGCAGCTCGCCCGGTGTCACGGTCGAGGACGCGCTCAGCACCCGACGTGGACCATGGGTGCGAAGATCACCATCGACTCGTCGACGCTGATGAACAAGGGCCTCGAGGTGATCGAGGCGCACGAGCTCTTCGACGTCGACTACGACCAGGTGTCCGTGGTGGTGCATCCGCAGTCCGTCGTCCACGGGATGGTCGAGTTCTGCGACGGCGCGGTGATCGCCCAGCTCTCGATGCCCGACATGCGCCTCCCGATCGGCCTCGCCCTCGGTGCCCCGGGCCGCCTCGACGAGCCGTTCGGCGCGATCGACTGGTCGACGCTCGGGTCACTCGACCTTCGAGACCCCGGATCTGGCGGCCTTCCCCTGCCTGGCCCTGGCCTACGAGGCCGGCCGGACGGGCGCCGGCGCCCCGGCCGTGCTCTCGGGCGCCAACGAGGTGGCGGTGGAGGCCTTCCTGGACCGGCGGATCCCCTGGGTCACGATCGGCGGACGTCAACGGCGAGGTGGTCGGCGACGTGGTGGGCGGCGGCCACGCCGGGAACGTTCGGGACGTCGCAGACGTTCTCGAAGCTGACGGGCTCGCGCGCGAGCGGGCTCGTGCTCGTCGTCGATCGGGTCGGAAAGGCCGCGTGAAGGATCCGCTGGAAGAAGCATCGGTCGACGTCAACCGCCGAGGCGCGACGGCCATCCTCGTCGCCGTGCTCGCGGGGCTGGCGCTCCTCGCGATCGTCCGCCCGGCGAGCCAGGACGCGCTCGCGCTCGTCGTCGGCATCATCCTCATGGTCATGCTCCACGAGGCCGGCCACTTCATCGCCGCCCGCCGCTCCGGCATGAAGGCGTCGGAGTTCTTCGTCGGCTTCGGGCCCCGGCTGTGGTCGTTCCGGCGCGGCGAGACCGAGTACGGCGTGAAGGCGATCCCAGCCGGGGGCTACGTGCGCATCCTCGGGATGAGCAACCTCGAGGACGTCGATCCGGCCGACGAGTCGCGCACGTTCCGGCAGGGCTCCACCAAGAACCGACTCATCACGGTGATGGCCGGCGTCACCGTGAACGCGATCATCGCGTTCCTCCTCTTCTTCATCGTCATCGCGGGCCAGGGCCGCGTGGCCGACGGTCCGAGCACCACGATCTCGAGCGTCGTCGCCGGCTCGGCCGCGGCCGACGCCGGGCTCAAGCCCGACGACAAGGTCCTCTCGGTGGACGGGCGCGCCATCGAGGATCTGGGACCAGCTGAAGGCCGCGATCGAGCGGAACGGGGGCAACGAGGTCACGTTCGGCGTCGAGCGCGACGGTCTCGCCATCGACGTGCCGGCGACGCTCGAGGAGCAGGGGGGCCAGGGCTTCCTCGGGGTCTCGCCGACCACGGTGTTCCGCGACGTCGGCGCTCCTCGCCGCGGTGCCCGAGTCGTTCCGTGCGATGGGCGACATCACGGTTGGCACCGCCGAGGGCATCGGCCGCCTCTTCTCGCCGTCGGGCGTCGTCCGACTACTCGAAGAACTTCACGTCCGCGGCACCCAAGGCCGGCACCCCGGCGTCGGACGCGCGGCCGCGGTCGCTCATCGGCATCGTCGACGAGGGTTCCAGCATCATCGACGGGAACGTCTGGGCGCTGCTGTGGATGCTCGGTGCGATCAGTCTCGTGCTCGCGCTGTTCAACACGATCCCGCTCCTGCCGTTCGACGGTGGCCACGCCGCGGTCGTGATCTACGAGTGCGGCGGCGTCGAAGATCAGGGGTCGCACGGTGCGGGTCGATTTCCGCAAGCTGATGCCCGTCACCGCGGTCGTGCTCGCGATCTTCCTGACACTCGGGCTCAGCGCGATGTTCCTCGACATCAAGCAGGCGGTCGGCAAGTAGACCGTCGCTCCGACGGGACCGTGCGCCGATGCTGATCAAGCGCCGCTTCCTCGACGGCATCGTCGACGGCTCGGTCGACCTGCAGTTCCGTCGGTGGCAGCGTCCGATGGCCAAGGTCGGGGGGACGATGCGGACCGCGGTCGGGGTGCTCGAGGTCCTGGGCGTCGAAGTCGTCGACGCGGCGACGCTCACGCCTGACGACGCGCGGCGGGCCGGGTGCGCATCGGTCGCCGCCACGCTCGCCGAGTCGATCGGCCGCGACCGCGACTCGTTCAAGCTCGACGTGCGCAAGCTCAAGAACCTCGGGCTGACCGAGAGCCTGCAGACGGGTTACCGGATCTCCCCACGGGGCCTCGCGGTCCTGCACCACATCTCCACACCACCGGGCTGAGCCGCCGCGGCACCGCCCGTAGGCTGTGAGCGATGACCGCGCGGAAGCAGACCCGTCAGGTGCACGTCGGCAAGGTCGCCGTCGGCGGGGACGCGCCGGTGTCGATCCAGTCGATGACGACGACCAAGACTGCCGACGTCGACGCACCCTCAGCCAGATCTACGCCCTCGCCGCGGCCGGCTGCGACATCGTGCGCTGCACGTGCAACGAGGAGGCTGCCGCGGAGGGGCTGGCCCGCATCGTGCCCCGCTCACCGGTGCCGATCATCGCCGACATCCACTTCCAGTACCGCCTCGCCCTCGCCGCGATGGAGGCGGGGGTCAACGGGCTGCGGCTCAACCCCGGGAACATCCGCAAGCCCGAGCACATCAAGGCGGTGGCGAGCGAGGCGCGCGACCGCGGCCTCCCGATCCGCATCGGGGTGAACGCCGGGAGCCTCGACCCCGAGATCGCGGAGCGCCACGGCGGCGCGACGCCCGCGGCGCTGGTGGAGTCCGCGGTGCGCGAGCTCGCGTACTTCCGCGAGGTCGACTTCGAGGACGTGAAGATCTCGGTGAAGGCGTCGAACGTGGCGCTCATGATCGACGCCTACCGGTTGCTCTCGGAGACGGTCGACCACCCGCTCCACCTCGGCGTCACCGAGGCCGGCCCGCCGCCGGCCGGGCTCGTGAAGTCGACGGCGGGGATCGGCACGCTGCTCGCCGAGGGCATCGGCGACACGATCCGGTACTCGCTCACCGCGGACCCGGTCGAGGAGGCCCGCGCCGGACGCACGCTGCTCGAGGCGCTCGGGCTGCGCGAGCGCAAGGGCCTCGATCTCATCGCGTGCCCGAGCTGTGGCCGTGCCGAGGTCGACGTGATCGCGGTCGCGGGCGAGGCGCAGGCCGCGCTCGAGTCGATGAACATCCCGATCCAGGTCGCGGTCATGGGCTGCGTGGTGAACGGGCCGGGGGAGGCGCGCGAAGCCGATCTCGGGATTGCCGCGGGCCGCGGCAAGGGTCACCTGTTCGTCAAGGGTCAGGTCGTCCGCGTCGTCCCGGAGGCCGAGATGGTCGCCGCGCTGGTGGAGGCCGCCGAGCGGATCGTGGAGGAAGGCATCGACGCGGTGCTCGCGGACCGCGACGTCGACGCCGAGCGCATCGCGGCCGAGACCCGCGACGAGCTGCTCCAGATCCAGGGCACCGACGCCAACCACTCCGCGGAGAAGATCGCCAAGATCCGCCAGGTCGCGGACGTGGCCGACGGCACGTGAGCTGGCCAGCGCCCGTCGTCCTCGAGGGCGAGCACGTCCGCCTCGAGCCGCTGACCGCCGGTCACGTCGAGGCGCTCTGGACCGTCGCCCAGGATCCGGAGATCTGGCGCTACATCCCGTTCCCGGTGCGAACCCGGGACGAGCTCGCGTTCATGGTCGAGTACGTCGACGCGATCGGGCAGGGCTTCGCGACGGTGCTGCGTGCAACCGACACTCCGATCGGGAGCACGGCGTTCCTCGCCGCGGACGAGGGCAACCGCCGGCTCGAGATCGGCGCGACGTGGATCACGCCTGCACACCAGCGATCGGCGGCCAACACCGAGGCGAAGCTGCTGCAGCTCGCGCATGCGTTCGAAGTGCTGGGTTGCGCGCGCGTCGAGCTGAAGACCGACGCGCGCAACCAGCGATCACGCGACGCGATCGCCCGCCTGGGTGCGACGGAGGAAGGGACGTTCCGCAAGCACATGCTCCTGCCTGACGGCACGTGGCGCGACAGCGTGTACTTCTCGATCGTCGACGCCGAGTGGCCCAGCGTGCGGCACCGGCTCGAGGAGCGCCTCGCCGCCGGCTAGCCCAGCACTCCGAGCTGCCGCACGAGGAACCAGGCGGCGAAGCCGGTCAGCAGCAGTCCGAACAGCGTACGCAGCCGCGCGGTAGGGAGCGCGTGCGCGAGGCGGGCACCGAGGAGGGCGCCGGGGACCAGGCCGAGGGCGAACAGGCCCGAAACCGCCCAGTCGACGTCACCGAGGAGCGCGTGCGTGGCGAGCGTCGGGATGGCGAGCGCCGACGCGACGACGAGGCTCGTGCCGGTCGCGACCCGCATGTCGAGCCCGAGCGCGAGCAGGAACAGCGGAACCAGCAGGAACCCGCCGCCGTTGGAGAGCAAGCCGGAGACGAAGCCGATCGCGAACGCGGCGACGACCACGAATGCGAAGGACTCGCGCCGGCGGTCCTGCACCGCGGTCGCCGCCGTCGCGCCACGGCTGCGCAGGACGCGGATGCCGATGACGAGGAGCATCAGACCCGAGAGCACGAGGAGCGCGGGCCCACCGACGAAGCCGCTGGCGAACGCACCGAGCACCGCGGCGGGGACGGCGGCGGCGATCGTGCGACGGGCGATGCGCCAGTTCACGCTTCCCGAGCGCGAGTACGACCAGGCGCCCGCCGCCGCGCCCGGGACCAGCGCGGGCAGCGGTCCGACGACCGCGGCCATGCCCGGGATCCCGAGCAGGGCGAGCGCCGGGGTGGCGAAGGCGGAGCCGACGCCGAAGAGGCCGTAGACGAGCCCGACCACCAGCCCGATGATCCCGATGGCGGAGGCGTCCATGACTCCATTGGACCGATGTCCAAGCCATATGTCCAAGACCAAGTATGACTGAGTATCATAGGTACTACCTATGGATCTCCGCGAGCTCCGGGCCGTGGTGGCGGTGGTGGAGGCGGGGTCCTTCACCAAGGCTGCGGCCGAGCTCCACGTGGCCCAGCCGTCGCTCTCCCAGACCATCGCCCGGCTCGAGCGCGAGCTCGGCGTGCGGCTGTTCGACCGGGTCGGGCGCGGCGTGGTGCTCACGGCGGCGGGCGCGGCGATCGTCGAGCCGGCGCGGCAGGCGCTGCGCGCGGCCGAGACCGCTCGGGCGGCCACTGCGGCGGTGCTCGGGCTCAGGGCGGGTCGCCTCGACGTCGCCTGCCTCCCGACGCTGGCCATCGATCCCACGGCCGAGCTGGTCGGCGCGTTCCGCCGTGCCGCGCCGAGTGTGACCGTGCGTCTCCACGCGCCCGAGGAGCCCGAGGCCCTGCAGTCGCTCGTGCGGAGTGGCACGTGCGAGCTCGGCGTCACCGAGGCGGTGCGCTCGGCCCCGGACGACCTCGTCGCGCGCGAGCTGACCGTCCAGGACTATGTCGCCGTGCTGCCGCCGGGCACGACCGGCGTCGGACGTGCGGGCCGGGCGATCCCGGTCGACGAGCTCGCCGAGATGGCGATCGTCACCACGCCGAGCGGTACGTCGACGCGCGGACTCGTCGACGCTGCCTTCGCCGCGGCGGACCGGTCCGTCACGATCGCGGTGGAGACGAGCCATCGCGACGTCATCGTTCCGTTGGTGCTCGCGGGGGCGGGAGTGTCCGTCCTGCCGGCCCACCTCGCCGCCGGTGCCGCGGCCCAGGGAGCAGTGGTGCGGGCGATCGCCCCACCGATCACGCGCCGCGTGGCGATCGTGGCGCGCCCCGGTCCGGTGTCGCCGGCGGCGGAGGCGTTCCTCGCGATCAGCAACGACACGGACCCCGCCGTGGTGGAGACCCCGACCGACTAGTGCAGGGGGAAGACGATCGGGATCGCAAGCAGCGACAGCACGATCGTCAGCAGGGTGAGCGGTGCCCCGAGCCGGGTGAAGTCGCGGAACCGGTAACCACCCATCCCGAACACGAGCAGATTCGTCTGGTACCCGATCGGAGTCAGGAACGAGCACGACGCGCCAATGAGGATCGCGATCGCGAACGGGCGGAAGTTGAGCCCGGCGTCGCCCGCGGTCGCCAACGCGACGGGGAACATGAGCACGGCCGCGGCATTGTTCGACAGCAGCTCGGTCAGGACCATCGTCGCGAGCAGCACCCCGGCGAGGATCCCGACATCGCCGAGCGGCCCGAAGCCGTCGACGAGGAGCTTGCCGATCTCGGCCGCGAGCCCGCTGGCCTCCATCGCGGCGCCGAGCCCGAAGCTGGCGGCGATCAGGACGATGATGTCGAAGTTGATTGCCCGACGTGCCTCGCCCGGTGTGATCGCACCGATCGAGAGGCAGGCGAGCACTGCGAGCAGTGACGCCTTCAGCAGTGTGAGGACACCCGCTCCCGAGAGCACGATGAGCGCGAGGGTGATCAGCTCGACAGCCCGCGCGCGGTTCCGGCGGGGCGGGATGCCGCCCTCCACGGCAGAGACGAGCAGGAAGTCGTCGCGCCCTTGCCACCGCCGCCCGAAGTCCGCGTCGGCCAGAACCAGCAGCAGGTCGCCGGGACGGAGCCGGACCTCACCCAGCTTGGCGGTCAGTCGCTCACCGGCACGGTGGATCGCCATCACCGCCGCGCCGTAGCGGGCGCGGAAGTCGACCTCCTTCAGGTTCATGCCGACGAGTGGGGAACCCTCGGCCACCACGACCTCGAACGTCCGCGACTCGCCGCTGCTCGCAGCCAACGAGAAGTGCCGATGCTCGGCCGAGACCAGCCCGGAGATGCGCTGGAGGTCGAGGACGCGAGAGACGTTGCCCGCGAAGGTCAGCTGGTCCTCGGCGACCAGCGTCTCGTCGGGCCCGACGGGGGCGATGACCTGGCCCGCCCGCTCGATCTCGACGAGGTACACGCCATCGAGGTTCCGGAGCCCCGCGTCCGCGACCGTCCGGCCGATCAACGAGGAGCCTGCCGCGACGAGCATCTCGACGGTGTAGGAACGCTCTCCGCCGGAGTCGCTGTCGCCGGGCGACTCACGCCGGGGCAGCAGGAGCGGGGTCAGGAGGATCAAGGCCACCACACCCACGATGGCGACGGGCAGGCCCACCGGCGTGATCTCGAAGAGCTCGAGCTGCGGTCGCCCGGCTTCCTTGAGCAGGCCCGAAACGGTGACGTTGGTCGAGGTGCCGATGACCGTGATCACGCCGCCGAAGACCGCCGCGAACGAGAACGGCATGAGGAAGCGCGACGGCGAACGACCGGTCCGTCGGCACCATGCGACGAGACGGGGAGCGATCATGCTCACCAGCGGCGTGTTCGCGATGAACCCGGAAGCGAGAGTGCCCGGGAGCGCCACTCGGGTCAGGTCGCGCCGCTCGCCCGACGATTCCTCGGAGCGGCGCGCTCCGAGGATCCGCTCGGTCAGCCCGGAGAGAGCGCCGGTGGTCTCGGTGGCGCCGGCGAGGACGTAGAGCGCGGCGACGATGATCGGTGCTTCGTTCGAGAACCCGGAGAACGCGGCATCCGGGGTGATGACGTCGCCGACGAGCAACACGATCACGGCTCCGACCATGACCACCGACGGTTGTATGCGCTCGCTCACCAGGAGCGCGATCGTCACGATCACCACGACCAGCGTGAACCAGGCGTCGCCGCTCATGGTCCGGATCCTCGACCTCTCGTCAGCCGCGTGCGAGTCGGCGGCGTCGGTACCAGGCGCTCAGGCCCGTGCTCGTCCCTGCGTCGAGCCGCTCGGCGTGCAGGGCGTCCTCGAGCGGTGACGGGAGCTCCGGCAGACCGACCTTCGGTCGGCGGCGAGCACCCACGCGAGGAGCCGATCGGCCAGCGCGGGGTTCCATCGGGAGCACGGGGCCCGTGGAGGTAGGTGCCGACGAATCGCTCGGCGAGCGCACCGTCGATCCCGGAGCCGTCACCGTTGCCGCCGCCGGCCACGCACTCGGCCGAGCGGCTCGACGCCGGGGCCGAGGGTCGTGCGGCCGCCGTGGTTCTCGAAGCCGGTGAGGGTGGGCGGGGGCCCCGACAGCGCCCCAGTGCACCGAGGGCCCCGGCTCGACGACGACCTCACCGATCAGGCGGTCGGGTCCGGGGCGCGTGACCATGTCGACGAGCCCGATGCCCTCGAGCACCGCGCCGTCGGCCGCCTCGTAGCGGTGCCCGACGAGCTGGAAGCCGGCGCACACGGCGAGCACGACCGCACCCCCTTCGTGCGCCCGCACGATCGCATCGCGTGACGCGCGCATGCCGTCGGCGGCCATCAGCTGCGAGTCGTCCTCGCCACCCCCGAAGAGGTACACGTCGAGCGAGTCGGGGATCGGTTCATCGGCGCGGACCTCCACGAGCTCGGCGGGGATGCCGCGCCACGTGCAGCGCTGCACGAGCACGACCGCGTTCCCGCGGTCACCGTAGGTACCGAGGAGCTCGGGGTACACGAGACCGATGCGCACGGCGGAGGTGCGGGGACGCGGCGGTCATCGGTGCTTCCGGTACAGCGCGGAGAACTGGGTGTACGACGCGATGATGGTCACGTCGTCGCGGTCCAGTCGCGCGCGCCGCGGCGAGCGGGTCGGGATCCACGATGTGCTCGAGGCCCGCGTACCGCAGACGCACGGCGACGTCGAGCCGGCGCTCACCGGCGGCCGCCGTGGGATGGCCGGCCAGCCACTCGTAGGGCACGTCCCACAGCCACGAGGGATCCTTCCCGTCGGCGATGTGCGCGTTCACCGCGATCACGACGCCGCAGTCAGGACGCGCGGCGACGTGCCGGAGCGCTTCGGCCCAGCCCGCCGGGTTCTTGGCGAGGATGACCGTCGCCTCGCGCACGCCTCCGAGGGGGACGCGCATGAAGCGTCCGGCGACGGAGCGGACCTCGGACATGGCCGCGGCCGCGTCGGCGGGGTCGATGCCGAAGTGCGAGCTGGCCGCGATGAGGGCGAGCGCGGCGTTGTCGCGGTTCCACTCGCCGGGGAGCGCGAGCTCGATCGGCACGAGCCGACCGTCGACCACCACGCCGTCGTCGGTGAGGCGGTGGGTGGCTTCGGGTTGCGTGAAGCCGCACGCCGGGCAGTGGAATCGCGCCTCGGACCAGTCGAGCAGCGCGCCGCAGGACGGGCACGTCACCGCGTCCTGGCGCCACCGCAGCCCGAGCTCGACCCAGGTGACCTTCGCCGGGCTTGCGGCCCACACGACATTGCGGGTCCGACGAGTTGGCGACGATCGCGAGGTTCGGATGGGCCTCGGCCACGCCGCGCCACATGTTCGCCCACCGCGTGCACCTCGCCGTAGCGGTCGAGCTGGTCACGGCTGAGGTTGCCCAGGACCAGCACCTCGGCGCTCAGGGGGTCGACGACGCGGGGGAGGACGCGCTCGTCGACCTCGAGCACGGCGATGCCCGGTTCGTCCGCTGCGGCCAGCGTGGGTGCGATGCCGGAGGTGAGGTTGGCGCCGGTCGAGTTGCTCACCACCGGGGGCCCGCCGCGCCGCGCCGCGGCTTCGAGCGCGACGGTGAGCAGGCCGCGTGGTCGTGGTCTTCCCGTTCGTCGCCGAGACGATCGCGACGCGCTGGTCGGCCGCGACCTCGGCGAGGAGGTCGGGCGCGATCAGGTTCATGACGCGTCCGCTGATCGTCGCGCCCTGGCCCCGGCCGGTCAGGCGGGACGCGAGCCCCGCGGCGCGCCCTGCGCCGACCGCCAGTCGTGTTCGTGCCGAGCCTCGGCTCACGGGCGACGCTCGCACCAGTACGCGTCGACCCGGTAGGGGATCGCGAGGTGCGTCCGCCCGGCCGTCGCCGGGTTCGTGGCGAGCAGGTCGCGGATCTCCTGCAGCACCGGGTCGCGCTCCGCTTCGGGGAGCACGGCGACGTGGCTGACCGAGGCGAACCGGGCGATGACGTCCTCGGGGGAGAGCACCTGCTCGTGGTGGAAGGTGCCCTCGTGGAGGGTGCCGAAGCCGCGGCGTTCGCCGAGTGCGGTGTCGCTCCATCGCTCGTGGTCGCGCCACGGTGCCCGCTTCTCGACGCGGTCCATGATCGACCACAGCTCGTCGACCCATTCGGGCGACCGCATCCGCGCGTTCCAGATGAGCCCGACGTGGCCGCCGGGCCGCAGGACCCGTGCGAGCTCGCTGAACGCCCGGTCGGCGTCGAACCAGTGGAATGCCTGGGCGACGGTCACGGCGTCGAGCGACGCGTCGGTGAAGGGCAGCGCCTCTGCGGTCGCGGCGAGGGTCGGGACGTCGGGGAGCGTGCGCTCAAGCTCCTCGCGCATGCCATCGACGGGTTCGACCGCGAGGAGAGACGCACCGGTCGGCGCGAGGAGCCGGGTGAAGATCCCGGTGCCCGCGGCGAGGTCGCAGACGCGCGCGCCGAGCCGGATCCCGCAGTGCTCGACGAGCCAGGAGACCGCGTCGGACGGGTACGACGGACGCGCCCGCGCGTACGCGCTCGCGCCCGCGTCGAAGCCGCGCTGCGCGACGTCGTGCACCGTCGTGTCGGAGGCTCCCATCGGTCCGATGTTGCCACGACGCGGCAGCGGCTCGGGCGCCGTCAGACGGCGAGGGTGAGCTGGTCGAGGACGTCGCCGGTGCGGGCCACGACCGTCACGCTCAGCCCGGTGTCGGTGGCATCGATCCAGAGGAAGTGGTGGCGCTTCGCCCACGCGGTCCGGGTCGGCGTCGCGGTGCAGGTGCCACTGTCGTAGAGCGACGCGCCGCCACCGCCGGTGACGAGGTACGGCACGGTGCGGCCCCCCGTCGAGCGGTCGAAGTGCTCGTAGAGGTGGTCGTGGCCCTGGAGCACGAGGTCGGCGTGGGCGTCGAGCACGGGGACCCACTGGGCGATGACCGTGGCGTTGTTGCCGTGGGGACCGCACGACCAGGCCGGGTGGTGGAACAGCACGACGCGCCAGTCGAAGGTCCCGGCGACCAGTCGGTCGGCGAGCCACGTCGTCTGGGCCTGCGTGATCGCATTCGAGTCCGCGAAGAGCAGCTGCACCGTGACCGTGCCCTGGATGAGCTCGCGCTCGTAGGCGCCCGTTCCCGGCACGTCGGCGGTGATGCCGAGGTGTGCGAGCTCGTCGGCCCCGTGCCCCGTCTGCACGTCGTGGTTCCCGAGCGCCGGCCAGAGCGGTCGCGGTGCGAGCGCGGCGTACGGCGTGTCGATCGTGGCCGTGTAGTCCGCCGGGTCGCCGTCGGGGTACACGTTGTCGCCCGCGGTGAGGAGGGCGTCGACGCGGTGGGACGTGGCCCAGCTCGTGATCTGGTCGGCCACCTGCTGCTGGGTGACGCTCGCATTGCCTGCGTCCCCCACGACCGCGACCCCGACCTCGTCGACGGCTGGGCCGGTCGCGGTGGTGGTCGTGGTGCTCGTGCTCGTGCTTGACGAGCTGGACGTGGACGTGGAACTGGACGAGGTCGGCGAGATCGGGACGCAGCCGACCGCGACCAGCGCCAGGACGGTGAGCACCGCTCGGGTGGCGGCGCGGGTGGGGGGCACCCGACGACGGATCACGACCCCACGAGCGTGGCACGGCACCCCGCGCCCGGCAACGATCCCGCCGCCGGGTGAGGCCCCGGGCGGGGAACCGGCTCACCGTGTCAACCGTGGAGGCCGCACTCGCGCTTGTCGAAGTCGGACCAGCGACCGGCACGCGGGTCCTCGCCCTCCTCGACCGGGCGCGTGCACGGCCAGCACCCGATGGACGCGTAGCCCTTGCCCGCGAGGGGGTGCACGGGCAGCTCGCGCTCCGCGGTGTACCCGGAGACATCGGCGTCGGTCCACGTGGCGATCGGGTTGACCTTCACGAGGTCGCGTGCGATGTCGTAGTGGACGACGGGGGTCGCCACGCGTGTCGCGGTCTCGGCGCGACGCAGGCCGGTCATCCACGCGTCCTTGCCCTCGAGCGCGCGGGCCATCGGCTCGACCTTGCGCACGCGGCAGCAGGCATCCGGGTCGGCGAGCCAGCGGTCGTCGCGCGGGACGTCGGGCTCGAGCGTGCGGACGTTCAGGTCGTAGCGCGCCCGCACCGCCTCGACGTACCAGAGGGTCTCGGCGAAGTGGTACTGGGTGTCGAGGAACACGACCTCGATGTCCGGCGTGACCCGCGACGCGAGATCGATGAGCACGGAGTCCTGGAACGACGCCGCGAGCACGAGGCCGTCGCCGAAGCGGTCGGCGGCCCATTCGATGGCCGCGGTCGCGGGACGGTGCTCGAGATCGGCGTTGACGGCCTGGAGCTCGGCGAGGTCCGGGACCGAGCCGGAGGGAGCGTCCGCGTCCGGGATGTCCCCGGACGCAGCGAGCGTCTCGGACAGGAGGGTCACGTCGCGCACTCGCTCTCGCCCACGGACGCCGCGTACGGGCCGGTCTCGTCGAAGTCGACGTAGAACTCCGGTCCCTCGTCGGGGGTCGGGAACGCGTCGAGATCCCGGAGGCCCTTGCCGACCTCGGCGGCACCACCCGACCGGGCGAGCCAGTCCTGGAACAGCTCGCCGGGCTCTCGTTCGGTGGCGTAGCGCCCGACGACCCGGACGACCGCTTGCGACGCGACCCTGGCCGGGAGCTTGGTGGCCTTCTGCGCCGAACGCGATCTCCATGGCGCCGACGTGGCCACCGAGGAGCATCTGGTACCCGGGTGCCGTGCGGTCGTGTGCACGGCGCTCGAGCCCGAAGAACCCGATGTCGGCGGTGTGGTGCTGGCCGCAGCTGTTCGTGCAGCCAGAGATGTTGATGCGGATGCCGTTCACGTCCGCGAGCCCGGCTTCGTCGAGCGCACGGTCGATGTCGGCCGCCAACCCTCGGGACTGGGTGACCGCGAGGTTGCAGGTGTCGGCACCGGGACACGACACGACGTCGCGCACCAGCTCGGCACCCGGTGTCGCCATGTCGA
This sequence comes from uncultured Acidimicrobiia bacterium, assembly GCA_963809885.1. Classification (GTDB taxonomy): domain Bacteria; phylum Actinomycetota; class Acidimicrobiia; order IMCC26256; family PALSA-555; genus JALHSW01. The sequence goes on from CAWELA010000004.1 coordinate 347,187, forward strand.
GCTCGGCCAGCCGCTCATGGAGTGCCGCGAGCTGGTCCTCGGTGAGGTTTCGGATGACGATGTTCTGGCGGTTCGTCACCCGCAGCTCGACCGCGAACTCGTGCTGGAGGTCGGCGAGTCCGCGGAGCTGGTCCGAGGTGATGTCGCCGAGCTTGCAGTGCGCGTAGGCGCTCACCGTGCCGTTGGACCGACCTCGCACCACGTTGGCGAGATCCCATGCCGCGAAGCCCTTGGCCCCGTTCAGCGAGACCGAGACGCCGGGAGCGCCGGAGACGACCTCGCCGGCACCGGCCGGCACGTCGCCCAGCGCCTCGACGATCTCGGGCACGCCGCCCGGGTACGTCGCCGAGGCGATGAGGAAGCGGCGCTCCTTGAGGATGCGCTCGCGCAGCTCGTCCATGCCCATGGTGTCGACGAGCCACTTCATGCGGGCCCGGATCTTGTTGTCGCGGTTGCCGTGATGGTCGAAGACCCGCAGGGCGGCCTCGATCGTCGCCAGCAGCTCCGAGCGAGGTGTGAACTCCTCGATCGCCTGCGCTGGGTGCGGGTTCGCACCGAGGCCCCCGGCGACGAAGACGCGGAAGCCGGGCTCGACGGTGCCGTCGGGGAGCGGCCGGCTGACGGCGATCACACCGACGTCGTTGAACATCGCCTGGCCGCAGTCGGTCGCGCAGCCGGAGAAGTTGATCTTGAACTTGCGCGGCATCCGCTGGTTGATCGGGTTGCGGATGAACCAGTCGTTCGTGGCCTGCGCCCACGCGCTGATGTCGAGGACCTCGAACGGGCACGCCCCGGCGAGGTGACAGCCGGCGACGTTGCGTACGGTGTCGCCGCACGCCTCACGGCTCGTCAGTCCGACCGACGCGAGGAGTCGCAGCACCTCGCCGATCTCCTGCAGCTGCACGAAATGGAACTGGATGTTCTGACGCGTCGTGAAGTGCGCCCAGCCGCGCGAGTAGTTGTCGACCACGTAGGCGATCATCTCGAGGTGGTCGGCCTCGATCTTGCCGTGGGGTACGCGCACCCGGACCATCTGGTTGTAGCCACCCTGGCGCTGCCCGTAGATGCCCTGGCTCAGGCGGAAGACGCGGAACGCGTCGTCCTCGATCTCACCGGCGAGGTAGCGCGCCACGCCGTCCTCGAAGCGGTCGAGCTCGTCGGCGATCTCGGGGTCGAGCGGGCGCACCTTCAGCGATGCAAGGTCGATCGTCATCTTCGGACCTCGGAGGCGGAAGCCTCGGGGTGCGGGAGGGACACAGCGCGCGTCCCTCGAACGGCGTCGGCCCGGAGTGGGGCCGCGGGAGGGGTCGGGGCGCCGGAGGGGTTACGCGGCGCGACCCGGGTGAGCCGTACGACACATCTCGTCGTACATCTCGTGAGGCGTGATGCCCATCGCGATGGAGGGTGCGCCCCGGTCCCGAATCACGACGTCACTGTACGGGAATCGGTCGGGAAATACCAGCGGAAGAGTCATATTTCTGTTGCGCGCGACCGGTACCGGGCGCAGCGTGAGCGCGATCGGCATCTAGGTTGGCCGGATGCGGATGTCGCGCCTCTTCGCCCGAACCCTGCGCGACGACCCGGCCGACGCCGACATCGACAGCCACCGGCTGCTCGTGCGGGGTGGGTACATCCGGCGGATGGCCAGCGGCATCTACGCCTGGCTGCCATTGGGGCAGCGGGTCCTCGCCAACGTCGAGCGGGTCGTGCGGGAGGAGATGGACGCTGCCGGTGCCCAGGAGGTCACGCTCCCGATCACCCAGCCCCTCGAGCTGTGGTCGCGCTCCGGCCGCGACGAGGCGTACGGGCCGCTGATGTTCCGGCTGCAGGACCGCAAGGACACCGGCTTCTGCCTGTCGCCGACCGCGGAGGAGGCGATCACCAGCCTGCTCGCGAGCGAGTACGAGAGCTACCGCGACCTGCCGGTGAACCTGTACCAGATCAACTGGAAGTACCGCGACGAGCTGCGCCCGCGGTTCGGGCTGCTGCGCTCGCGCGAGTTCCTGATGAAGGACGCGTACTCCTTCCACGCCGACACCGACGATCTCCGGGTCACGTACCAGGAGATGTACGACGCCTACCACCGGGTCTTCGAGCGATGCCGCCTCACGTTCCGTCCGGTCGAGGCGCAGGCCGGCGACATCGGCGGCGAGGTGAACCACGAGTTCATGGCAGTCGCCGCGGTCGGCGAGGACGACTTCGTGTGGTGCCCGTCGTGCGACTACGCCGCGAACGTCGAGGCGCGCGCCGCCGGAAGTCGACGGGCGAGCCCGAAGGCCCGGTCGCCTCGGACGCACCGGACGCGCGAGAAGGTGCACACGCCCGACCTCCCGGGTATCCAGGGCGTTGCCGAGCACCTCGGGGCCAAGCCGATCCGAGCTCATCAAGTGCATCGCGTTCGACCTCGACGGCGAGCTCGCCCTCGCCCTGGTGCCGGGTGACCGCGAGGTCAACGAGTACGCGCTCGCGCCAGGCCGTCGCACCGCGTCAGCGCGCGCCTCTACGACGACGAGGACTTCGCGAACGGCACGCGATCTTCCCCGCGGCTACCTCGGCCCGGACTTCGCCGGCGCCACGCTCGTCGTCGCCGACCCGCTGCTGGGTGAGCGCCCGGAGTGGATCACCGGTGCGAACGAGGTCGATCACCACGTCCGCCACGCAGTGGTGGGGCGCGACTTCTCCGTCGGGCTCTGGGCCGATCTCGTCACCGTCGTGCCGGGCGACCCGTGCCCCCGGTGCGGCAAGGAGCTCGCGGTCGACCGCGGGATCGAGGTCGGCCACGTCTTCCAGGTCGGCACGAAGTACTCCGAGAGCCTCGACGCGCTGCTACACCGACGAGGGAGGCGCGCAGCACCCGATGGTGATGGGCTGCTACGGCATCGGGATCTCCCGGATCGTCGCCGCGATCGTCGAGGAGCACCACGACGACGACGGCATCTCGTGGCCGCTCGGCCTCGCGCCGTACGACGTGCACCTCGTGGTGCTCGCCGGTCGGGGCGACGCGGCGGCGGAGGTCGCCGCGGCCGCCGACGGGCTCTACGAGGCGATGGCCGCGGCCGGGGTATCGGTGCTCTACGACGACCGGGACGCGTCGGCCGGCGTGAAGTTCGCCGACGCCGACCTGCTCGGCATGCCGGTCCGCCTCACGCTCGGTGCGAAGGGCTTCCAGCGCGGCGTCGTCGAGCGGAAGCTCCGGTCCGGCGGCGACCAGACCGAGCTGGCGCTGCGACGACGACCTGCTCGGCGCGTCGCCCGAGCGCGCCGGTCGCGCAACGTGCTGGGGTGAGCGCCCTCAGCTGAGCGTGGAGAGGAACGCCGCGGCGGCGAAGCCGGCCGCAGCAGCGAGCCCGGCGTGGCGCTTCGCTCCGCGCACCGCCAGCGGGATCATCTCGTTGACGACCACGACGATCATCGCCCCGGCCGCGATGCACTGGATGATCGCGATCAGGTCGTTCTCCGACTCGTTGAGCACGCCGTAGCCGATCGCACCGGCGATGCCTCCGGCGGCGACGATGCCGGCGAAGAGCACGAGCACCGACCGGAGCGACCGCTTGCCGGCCAGCATGGCGGCCGCGACGCCGATGGACTCGGGCAGGTTGGCGAGGAAGACGGCGCCGACGAGTGCGACGGAGATCGAGCCCCCGCCGAGGAGCGTCAGCCCGATCGCGATCGACTCCGGGATCCCGTCGAGGACCATGCCGACGGTGAGGTTGCGGGCCGTCGCCGCGTCGGCGGCCACGACCGCCGGCTCGGGCTCGACGGTCTGCTGGCCGATCTGGTCCTCCTCGTCGAGCTCGAGCTCCTCGGGCTCCTCGGGTCCTCGCGCCGGCTGCGACGGTCGAGCCACTCGGTGAGCACGTAGTAGCCGAGCGCGCCGATGGCGAGCCCGACGCCGGCCGGGGCTCGACCGGCCTCTTCGTAGGCCTGGACCACCAGGTCGGTGGTGATCGCGCTGATGAGCGCGCCGGCGCCGAACGCCATGACGAGCCCGAGGCGTCGCGGCTCCTTCAGCCCGGGGAAACGAGCGACGAGCAACGCGCCGACGATGAGCGCCGATTGCCCGAGTGCTGCCCACAGGCCCGCTTCCAGCACCGGGGGAGTCTCGCGTGCCGAGCCCCGCGCGTGTGGCAGGGTGCCTGCGTGACGCTGCCCGTGCGGCCCCCCGTCTCGCCGATGCTCGCCAAGCTCGCCCGAGAGCTCCCGACCGGCGACGGCTGGCTCTACGAACCGAAGTGGGACGGCTTCCGCTGCATCGTCTACCGCGACGGAGACGACGTGGAGCTCGGCAGCCGGAACGAGAAGTCGCTCACTCGCTACTTCCCGGAGATCCTCGAGCCGCTGCGCAAGCAGCTGCCCGAGCAGGCTGTGCTCGACGGCGAGCTGGTGATCGCCACCGACCACGGCCTCGACTTCGACGCTCTGTCGAATCGGATCCACCCCGCCGCGAGCCGGGTCGAGATGCTCGCCGGTGAGACCCCGGTCTCGTACGTCGCCTTCGACCTGCTCGCGCTCATGGACACCGACCTGCGGCCCATGCCGTTCGCCGATCGTCGCAAGCTGCTCGAGAAGGCGCTCGGCAAGGCGAAGCCACCCGTGCACCTCACGCCCGTCACCACCGAGCCCGACATCGCCCGCGATTGGTTCGACCGCTTCGAGGGCGCGGGACTCGACGGCGTCGTGGCGAAGCCGCTCGGTGAGCCGTACCGCGAAGGCAAACGCACGATGCAGAAGGTCAAGCACCAGCGCACTGCCGATGTCGTCCTCGCCGGCTACCGGGTGCACAAGGACGGCAACGGGGTCGGGTCGTTCCTGCTCGGCCTCTACGACGACGCGGGCACGCTGCACCACGTCGGTGTGGCGAGCAACTTCAAGGCGCCCGAGCGTGCCGCGCTCGCGAAGGAGCTGAAGCCGCTCGAGAAGGATGCGGCCGACACGCACCCCTGGCGCGAGTGGCAGGAGCGGGGGGAGGCGTCCGGGCGGATGCCGGGTGGCCTCAACCGCTGGAATGCCGACAAGGACATGTCGTGGGTGCCGCTGCGCATCGAGCGCGTGGCGGAGGTCGCGTTCGAGCACATGCAAGCCGACCGGTTCCGCCACAACGCGCGGTTCGTCCGGTGGCGTCCCGACCGCGACCCGTCGTCGTGCACCTACGCTCAGCTCGATGTGCCGGTGCCCGTCGAGCTCCGCGAGGTCTTCGGGGTCTAGCCGAGGGGCGCCACCCGCTGGGGGACCGGTGCGTCAGGCCGCCGCCTCGCCAGGTGGGGCGCGCAGGCTCCACGTGCCGTCGCGGTGGTCGTCGATCGTGTGGCCGCGGTCGTGGATGAGGTGGTGGTGCTGGTCGCAGACGTTGCCCAGCTCCCGAGACGTGGTGTGGTGGGTCTGGCCGTAGGGCTCGGTGTGGTGGCGGTGCAGGCCGATGGTGCGGTCGCAGCCGCGGATCTTGCAGGTGCGGTCACGGATCGCGATGGCGATCGCCAGTGGCTTGGGGACGTGGCGGGTGGGGCTGACGACGGTCTGGACGTCGACACCGTCGGTGATGACGAGCTGGAGCAACCCGTGCGAGAGGACGTCGCGGGCATGGGCGACGGGGACCAGGCCCGACGCCCGGGATCTCGCACGTCTCGCCGGGGCGCACCTTCCCGTCGAGGAGTGACTCGAGGCCGACGATGACCGTGCCGGTCGGGTTCGTCCTCGCGGCGGCCGTGGGGCCCTGGTCGACGAGGTCGATCATGGCGTCGAAGCGGAAGGCCTCGCGTGATTCGTGGTCCCCCGAGCGGCGGGCTTCCTCGAAGCGGGCCTGCTCGAGGGGCTCGAGCGCACCGAGGAGCTTGGCGACCTCCTCGGTCGGGCCCGAGAAGGTGCCGCGGGTGGCAAAGCCCTCGGTGAAGATGCGGAGGTGCCGGTCGCGGTGCGCTCGGCGGTGGGCCTCGGTCTCGTCGCTGGCGCCGGCGATGACGCGGTCGCGTTCGTTGCGCAACGCGCGCATCCCCGAGCGCTTCGCGGTGGCAAGGAGCCGTTGCTCGGCGGCGGGGTCGGCCGCGGCGCCGGCGGTGACGTGCGCGGCCTGCTGGAGGGAGAGCTCACCGTTGCGGAGCTGCTCCTCGGTCGCGGGGAGCTCGGCGAGGCGGGTCGCGGTCGGCGAAGGTGTCGCGCGCCGCGTCCTCGGATGGTGCCGGTGGCCTCGGCGAGCCACTGCTCCGGGACTCGCGGCGTGGGAGCGACTGCGCCAAGCGTTGGTGTCGGCGGCGCGCTTGGCGAGGAGCGCAGTCGCAGTGCCGAGGAGCTTGGCGCTCTCCGCCGCGGCTTCGGTGAGCCGGGCGGCGTCGCGGCCGTCGAGACGCGCGGGGTCGAGCGCGGCGACGGCATCGCGTGCCAGATCTGCTTCGATGCGCTCGATCTCGAACATGGCCTCACGATGACAGGAGGGTGTGACAGCTACGTCTCGATCGGGTGCCTCTGGCGAAGATTTCTCTCCAGATCTCTCAAGCCTCCGTGAACCTCACCAGCCCCACGAGCCCCACACTCCACCGACCGGGGGAAAGAGGGTCTTGATCTGGTACCATGCAAGCCGTTCGTTCGTTGGCGAGCGGCCCGGTTTCCACCGTTTTCGGGGGATTCCGGTGACCGCCCTCGACGTGGGCTTCATGCCCACGTCTTTTTCTTGACAGGCGCAGGCAAGGGCCCGCACGGGCCACGAGTGAGGAGGCCCGACAGTGGAGGAGGTGAGCGGTCGTGAGTGAAGCCCCTGAGGCGCTGGTGGCCGCCATCGAGCCCGTCCTGGGTGCACTCGGCCTGGGCCTCTACGACCTCGAGCTCGTCGGCACGGCCGGGAAGTCGCGGGCGCTGCGCGTCCTCGTCGATCGCCGGGCCGCCCCCGCCGCCACCGAGGGGAACGGCGAGGACGCCACGCCGCTCGACCTCGACACCATCACCGAGGCCACTCGGGTCGTCTCCACCGAGCTCGATCGCATCGAGGCGGCCGGTGGTCCCGCCGCCGCGGTGCTGCGCAGCCAGTACACGCTCGAGGTGAGCAGCCCCGGGCTCGAGCGACCGCTGCGCCGCCCGGAGCACTGGCGTGGCGCGATCGGCGACACCGCCTCCGTGAAGTCGACCGCGCCCGCCGCAGACGACGCCGCGGACGCGACCGTCCGTCGGCACGGCGTCGTGATCGCCGTCGGACGACGACGGGGTCGACCTCGAGTTCGACGGTGCACGTGAACACGTCGCGTACACCGACATCGTCCAGGCCCGCACCGTGTTCGAGTGGGGCGCTCAGGCCAAGCCGAGCGCCGGCACGGGAAAGCGCGGCCGGAGCAAGCGCGAGAAGGTGACGCAATGAATTCCGAGATGATGGAAGCGCTCGAGAACATCGAGCGCGAGAAGGGCATCTCCGTCGAGATCATGTTGGAGGCGCTCGCGAACGCGCTCGTCACCGCGTACAAGCGCATGCCCGACTCCGCCGAGGAGGCGCTCGTCGAGATCGACGTCGAGACCGGCGACATCCAAGTCATCGCCCAGGAGCTCGACGAGGAGGGCAACGTCGTCCGCGAGTGGGACGACACGCCCGGCGACTTCGGCCGCATCGCGGCGCAGACCGCGAAGCAGGTCATCCTCCAGCGGATCCGCGACGCCGAGCGCGAGATGAAGTACGAGGAGTACGCCGGCCGCGAGGGCGACATCGTCACCGGGATCATCCAGCAGACCGACCAGCGTTACACGCTGCTCGACCTGGGGCGGGTCGAGGCGTTGCTGCCGCAGGCCGAGCAGGTCCAGAACGAGCGGTACGAGCACGGCAGCCGGCTGAAGGCCTACATCGTCGAGGTCCGCAAGACGGCGAAGGGCCCCCAGATCGTCGTGTCGCGCACGCACCCGGGCCTCGTGAAGCGGCTGTTCGAGCTCGAGGTCCCCGAGATCGTCGACGGCGTCGTCGAGCTGAAGGCCATCGCCCGCGAGCCGGGCCACCGTACGAAGATCGCCGTCGCGTCGAACGACTCGCACGTCGACCCGGTCGGCGCGTGCGTCGGGGCGCGCGGCTCGCGCTGTCCGCATGGTCGTCAACGAGCTGCGGGGCGAGAAGGTCGACATCGTTCCCTACAGCGACAACCCGTCCGAGTTCGTGCAGAAGGCGCTCGCGCCGGCGCGGTGCGCGAGGTGCGGATCCACGAGGACACCGGTACCGCCGAGGTCATCGTCCCCGACTTCCAGCTGTCGCTCGCGATCGGCAAGGAAGGCCAGAACGCCCGCCTCGCCGCCCGTCTGAGCGGTTGGCGCGTCGACATCAAGAGCGAGACCCAGCTTGCCGAAGAGGAAGCCGGCGAGGTCGACTACGCCGAGGGCGAGTGGGTCAAGAGCGATTCCGGCGAGCTGGTGTTCCAGCCTGCCGGTGGCGGTGACGCGATCTCCGCGGCCGAGGCCGGGTACGCCTCGCCGGTCGGTGCGGAGGAGGCTGCTGAGGTGGCGGCCGAGGCCGGTCGCCGTCGCCGAGGTCGCCGAGGCCGTCGCGGAGGTTGCGGTGACCGAAGCAGTGATCGCCGAGACCGTGGCCGAGAAGGCGGTCGCCGAGGCGCTCGAGGCCGAGGCGATCGGCGACCCCGGGCTGGCCGCGGGCGCCGAAGCGGTGGCCGAGGAGGCGGTCGCCGAAGCGGTGGTGGCGGAGGTCGTCGCCGAGGAGGCGATCGAGGAGGCCGCCGCGGCCGAGATCGTTGCCGCGGTGGCGGAGGAGATCGCCGAGGAGGAGACCGACGCGTGATCACGGTCAGCTCCCGGCTCGCATGTGCATCGGCTGCCGGCGCAACGCGCCGGTCGACGAGCTCGTGCGGCTCTCGTGTGCGCCCGACGGCTCCGTGCACGTCGGTCCGGGCACGGGCCGGGGAGCGTGGCTCTGCGCCCCGCCCGACGGGCTGGTCTGCCTCGACCAGGCGATCAAGCGGCGGGTCCTCGACAAGGCGCTGCGCACGACCGTGTCCGAAGCGGAGCTCGAGGCCGTGCGCGCGAAACTGGAACACCCCTGAACCGGCACCACCCCTGACGATGATCCGTCCGGGGCACGAGCACATCGTCTAGGCGGAACGGCAGAACTTGGCAGTCAAGAAGATCCGGATCTACGAGCTGGCACGTGAGTTGGGCATCTCCAACGAGGACGTGCTCGAGCTCACGACCGAGCTCAAGATCGGCGTCAAGAGCCACTCCTCGAGCATCGAGGACCCGATGGCGGACCGCGTCCGCCGTCTGGCCGACTCGAAGGGGATCCGTCGCGAGCCGATCGTCGACGAACCCGAGTCGCCCAAGCCCGCGAAGAAGTCGACCGCGAAGAAGTCGACCGCGAAGAAGTCGACCGCGAAGACGCCGCCGGAGGCGGCCGCCGCGTCCGCCGACGAGGGTGCCGCACCGGCACCGGCCGTGACCGCCGAGCCCGAGGCGCCCGCCGCGCCCGAGGCACCGCACCGCGTCGTCCGCTCCACCGGTGGGCTCCCCGAGCCCGAGCCGTTCCCCGAGCCCGAGACGCCCCACCGCGTCGTGCGCTCCACCGGGGGCATCCCTGAGGCACCCCCGGCCGAGCCCGCGCCGTCCGCCGATGCCCCCGCGCCAGCCGGCCCGCCCGGCCGCAGCCGCGGCCGGTGCACCGGCAGCCTCGGCACCGGCCCCCGAGGCACCTCCGGCCGAAGCGCCGGCCCCCGAGGCCGCGCCGGAGCCGCCCGACCCGCTGCGGTCCGCGACCGGCAAGCCGATCCCGCCCCCGCCCGGTCAGCGGCGCCTCCCGCCGCCCCCGGGTGGCGGACGTTCCTTCACGCCGGGCACCGGCGGTGGCGCGGGTCCGCGCCCCGGCGGCGGTCCGAGCGGTCCCGGCGCCGGCGGTGGGTTCCAGCGTCGTCCCGGCGGTGGTCCCGGTGGTGGCGGTGGCGGCGGCTTCGCCGGCCGTCCCGGTGGTGGCGGTGGTCCGGGCGGTGGTCCCGGCGGCCGTCCCGGTGGCGGTGGCCCGGGTGGCCGCGGCCGTCCCGGTCCGCAGGGGCAACGCCCCCGACGCAAGAAGCGCCGTCGTCGCAACCTCGAGGAGCTCGGGCCGGCGTCCGCGCCGATCCTGACGCCGCTCGACGCGCCCGTCCCCGAGGGTGAGATCGTCGTGCCGCGCGGCATCACGATCCAGGAGCTGGCACCCAAGTTCAACCGCAACAGCGCCGACCTCGTGCGCCTGCTCTTCGATGCGGGCGAGATGGTCACCGGTACCCAGTCGCTGGCCGACGAGATGATCGAGCTCATCGCCGAGACCCTCGGTGCGGAGGTGCTGCTCGTCGAGCCGGGGCAGGAGCAGGAGCTCGAGCTCCAGGCGCTGCTCGGTGACAACGAGGAAGAGGAAGAGGACGAGTCGCTGCTCGTCCCCCGCGCGCCGATCGTCACGGTCATGGGCCATGTCGACCACGGGAAGACGACCCTTCTCGACCGGATCCGCGAGGCGAACGTCGTCGAGGGAGAGGCCGGCGGGATCACCCAGCACATCGGTGCATACCAGGCGGTCCGCAACGGCAAACCGATCACGTTCATCGACACCCCGGGCCACGAGGCGTTCACCGCCATGCGGGCCCGCGGCGCGCAGGCCACCGACCTCGCCATCCTCGTGGTCGCGGCCGACGACGGCATGATGCCCCAGACGGTCGAGGCGCTGAACCACGCGTGCGCGGCCGAGGTGCCGATCATCGTGGCGATCACGAAGGTCGACCGCGAAGACTCCAACCCCGACCGCGTCCGCCAGCAGATGGTGGAACGTGAGCTCGTGCCCGAGGAGTGGGGCGGCGACACGATGGTCGTCGAGGTCGCCGCGCCCGAGGGTCGCGGCGTCGACGAGCTGCTCGAGGCGATCCTCCTGATCGCCGAGGTCGAGGAGCTCGCGAGCAACCCGGGCGCTCCGGCCCGGGCGTTCGTGCTCGAGTCGAACCTCGACGCGGGTCGTGGTCCGGTGGTGACCGCGCTCGTCGAGCGCGGCACCCTGCGGGTGGGCGAGTCCGTGGTCGCCGGTGGCGGCTGGGGCCGGGTGCGCGCGCTGTTCAACGACCGGGGCGAGTCGATCAAGGAAGCCGGCCCGTCCACCCCGGTCGAGGTGCTCGGGCTCGACGACGTGCCCCTCGCGGGCGACGAGCTGCGGGTCGCCCCCGACGACAAGGTCGCCCGCACGGTGGCCGAGGCGCGCGCCCGGCGCCGGCGGGCTGCCAACCTGTCGCACCCGATGTCGCTCGCGGGCGGGACCCGCCTCGAGGACATCTTCGCGATGGTCCAGCGCGGCGAGGTCGCGACCCTCAACATCGTGCTCAAGGCCGACGTGCACGGCTCCCTGGAAGCCGTCACCGACGCGCTCCGCAAGCTCGATCAGGATCACGAAGAGGTGCGCCTGTCGTTCGTGCACCGCGCGGTCGGCGGGATCACGGAGTCCGATGTCGACCTCGCGGCGGTCGCGAACGCGACGATCATCGGCTTCAACGTGCGCCCCGACCGCAAGGCCCGTGAGCGTGCACACGCCGAGAAGGTGGAGCTGCGCCTCTACGAGGTCATCTACAAGGTGCTCGAGGACGTCAACTCAGCGCTGCTCGGCATGCTGCAGCCCGAGTTCGAAGAGGTCGTCACCGGCGACGCCGAGGTGCGCGAGGTCTTCGGTGTGCCGCGCATCGGGAAGGTCGCCGGCTGCTTCGTGCTCAACGGCGTCATCACGCGCGGCTCGAAGGTGCGCTTCCTGCGTGAGGGTGTGGTCATCTGGAACGGCGCGATCAGCTCGCTGAAGCGCTTCAAGGACGACGTGCGCGAGGTGCAGGCCGGCTTCGAGTGCGGCATCGGCCTCTCGGACTTCCAGGACCTCAAGCCGGGCGACGTCATCGAGACCTACGACCTCAAGGAGATCCCCCGCGGCTAGGGGATCAGCGGCGCCGAAGACCGCGCCCGGGCACCGGGCGGGGGACGGGGATCAGCTCGTGAGCGTCCCGCCGGTCGAGGTGACGATCGCGGCGAGGAGCTCGTCGACCGCCGGGACCCGAGCGCAGTCGAGCACGATCTCGAGATCCTCCGACGGGACGGTCAACCGGATCGCCCACATCTTCGGGGCCCGGGAGCCGAGCGCTCGGAGCGGCAGCGCGTCCACGGTCACCAGGTCGAGGGCCCAGTCGCCCACGAGCCTGGTCGGGGCCACGAACTTCTCTGTGCGGTCGGACTTCGACTCGAACAGCGCCAGCCGGGTGGGCGTGGCGGCGAGGAGGAGGAACCCCCGCAGCCGCGGTGACGAGCCGGCACCCAGGCCGACCTGCCGGACGGTGCGAGCGCTCGCGGCGCCCACGATCATGCCGGCGAGAACCTCGCCGCCGAACCGACCGTCGAGCGCCTGACGGACCTGATCCAGGGTCCGGGCAGCCTCGGGGTGCATGGCGAGAGGTTACGCACGGGCGCCGGGAGCACCCGGCCGGGGCCGGTGTGGGAGACGGCCGACGTCGCGGGAGCCCGGACGGGGCCGGGGAGGGGCGATGTTGTCGGTGTGGCCTGTGTTGCCTAGCCTGGTTCCTTCATGTCGACCAGGGCCCCCCGGGCCGCTCGTCTCGTCGCGCTCGGCGCGATCCTGACCGTCGCTGCGGGCCTCGCGCTCGCCGCGCCGCTCGCGGTCGCGGTCGCGCCGCCGGCCGCGGCGCAGACCGACCCGTTCGACGCCGAGATCGAGCAGGCGCGGGTCGAGCTCGAGTCGGCGCAGGCCGCCGCGCACGCCGCGGCCGGCCGGCTCGCCGCCACCGAAGAGCAGAGTGGCGCGGTCCAGGCGCGGATCACCGACGTCCAGGCGCAGGTGGCCGATCTGCAGATCAAGATCCCGGCGCTGCGTGCGCATGCGGCCCAGGTCCGCGGCGTGCTGCGCGAACGGGCCGCGGCCCTGTACTCGAGCGGCGGCCCGGCCGCGGTCTACGGGCCGCTGTCGGTCGTTCCGTCGCTCCAGCACGCACGCCGCAAGGTCCTCGCGGACGCCGCGGCCCGCCACGACGACGACATGGTGACCGACCTCGAGAACACCGCGACGCAGCTCGACGCCGCAGAGCAGCAGCTCCAGGCCGAGCAGGCCGACCTCGCCAAGCAGCAGGCCGAGCTCGTGCAGCTGCAGGCTCAGCTGCAGGCCCAGCAGACCGAAGTCGACCGTCGGGTCGCGGCCGCCAACGCCGCGCTCGAGCGCGCCAAGCTGCTCGGCGCGCTGCGTGCGCGTGGTGAACCGGTGCTCGGACCGACCGTCCTGACGGGGGCGCAGATGGCGGCGTGGATCCACGCGAAGGGGTACAAGCCCCGGCTGCAGACCTCGATCGAGGATCTCGCGAACATCTACGTCGAGGAGGCCAACGACGAGGGACTCCGCGGCGACCTCGCCTTCGCCCAATCGGTGATCGAGACCGGCGGCTTCGCGGCGTCGCCCGACAACAACTACGCCGGGATGGGCTGGTGCGACAGCTGCTCCCAGGGCACTCGCTTCCCCACGCCCCGCGACGCCGTCCGGGCCCAGGTGCAGCACCTCAAGAACTACGCCGACTCGACCTCGACCGCGGCCGGTCTCGCGCACCCGCCGTCGCCCTACTGGTACAGCGCGGACCCGATCGTCGCGGCCCGCAAGTTCGACACCTTCTTCGCGAAGGGCTGGGCGCCGACGTGGAACGACATGGGGCACGGCAACTGGGCGACCGACAGGAACTACTCCGCCAAGGTGCTGAAGGTGTATGCGGACATGGTCGCGTTCGCCCGCACCGGGAGCGTGTGACAATCTCGCCCTGCACGGTGGGCCCGCCGCCGACCGCCTGAATCCCGGGGGACGAGATCCGATGCTGATGCTCCGCTTCGACCTGCGCGTCCCGGACTTCGCGGCGACGACGCACGCCGACCAGTACCGGGCGTGCCTGGAGATGTGTGAGTGGGCCGAGCGCCTCGGTTTCGACACGATCGTCCTCTCCGAGCACCACGGGACCGACGACGGCTACCTGCCCGCGCCGCTCGCGCTCGCGGGCGTCGTCCTGGGCCGGACGAATTCCATCGGCGTGAACATCGCCGCGGCGCTCGTGCCGCTGCACGACCCCATCCGGCTCGCCGAGCAGACCGCGGTGCTCGACAACGCGGCGCCGGGCCGGCTGAGCATCGTCGGAGGCATCGGCTATCGCGACGCCGAGTTCACGATGGCCGGTGTCGAGAAGCGTGGGCGCGGCGACCTGCTGGAGGAGTACGTCGGCGTCCTGCGTCAGGCGTGGACCGGCGAGCCGTTCCAGTGGAGGGGTCGGGAGATCGTCGTGACCCCCAAGCCGGCGACGCCGGGCGGACCCCTGCTCATGATCGGTGGTGGCAGCGTGGCCGCGGCCCGTCGCGCCGCCCGCCTGCGGTGTGGGTTCTTCCCGTCGGCCGGCCACGCCGAGCTGGGCGAGGCCTACGAGGACGAGGCCAAGCGAGTCGGGTTCACGGAGGGCTTCTACGCGCTGCCGTCGGGCCCGGGGTTCGTGATGATCTCCGAGGATCCCGACGCGACGTGGGCGAAGATCGGCGAGAACGCACTGTTCGACGCGCAGACGTACGCCTCGTGGCAGTCGGCCGCGACGCGTGGGCATGCCACCGACGTCCCGGACGCGGAGACGTGGGAGGACGTACGAGCGAGCGGGATCTACCAGGTGCTCACCCCCGACGAGGCGGTGAAGCTCGGTCAGGACTCCGGCGGGTTCCACCTGCACCCGCTGATGGGCGGGATCACGCCCGACCTCGCGTGGGAGTCGCTCGAGCTGTTCGAGCAGCGCGTCCTGCCGCGCATCAGGGCGCAATGAACTTCCCACCGGTCGACTTCGAGGACTTCCACCAGATCGCGCTGCCGAAGCTGATCGACGGCGGGAACGGCGCCCTCGCCGCGCCCGACCTGCAGGGCATCGGCCCGATCGCGTTCAAGGTCCCTGACGGCGCCTCGTACTCCTACGTCCCCGGGCCGGACACCGTCGAGCTCTGGTCGACCGACGTCGCTGCCGACACGGTCGTCGAGCTCTCGCGGGAGGCGTTCTCGGACTTCGCCAACGAGCTGCGCACCTGCTTCGGCCTGCTCTACGCCGACCTGGCCGAGGTGACACGAGGCGACTTCGCGACGTTCGAGCGGTGGGAGCCGGGGCTTCGGGCGCTGTACCACGGCCGGGCGATCGTCGACCCCGGGTCGAGCGGCATGCGCCCCGACCTCGATCGCACGTTCACCCTCGACGACCCCGATGACGAGCTGCGCACGTTCCTCCGCGAGACCGGCTTCCTGCACCTCCGCGGCGTGTTCACGCCCGGGGAGATCGCCGTGCTCGGCGGCGAGGTGGAGCGGTTGCGCGCCGACGCCCGTCCCGACGACGGCCAGTCGTGGTGGGCCACCCAGGCCGACGGCACCGAGGTCTGCTGCCGGCTGATCTACACGAGCCTGCGTTCGGAGCCCATCCGGGGCCTCGGCGAGGATCCGCGGCTCGTCCGGCTCGCGGCGCTGCACACCGAGGACGCGCTCGAGGCCGCGCCGGAGTGCCTCGACGGGTTCGGGGTCGTGCTCAAGCACCCCGACGTCACCGCCGGACTGTCGGACCTGCCCTGGCACCGGGACTGCGGGCTCGGCGGGCACCCGGTCATCTGCCCCGGCTTCAACGTCGGCGTGCAGCTGGACGCCGCGACCGCCGAGACGGGCCAGCTGCACTTCCACGCCGGCACCCACCTCGGATCGTCGCACCCCCTCCGTCCGGGCTCGGAGGCGTCGCAACCCGTCGTCGCGATCACCACCGAGCCGGGCGACGTCACGGTGCACTACGGGCACGTGCTGCACGCTGCGCCGCCACCCGCGGGCTCCGAGCGGACGACGGACGCTCTACGTGGGCTTCGTGCGGCCGGAGACCCGCGCCTTCGTCGGTGAGGGCCACGGGTACAACGACGTGCTGTTCGAGCGCGACGGCCAGGTGCACAACGTCGACGAGCTCTCCGGCGCGGGTTCGTGAAGCCACTTCGATGAGTCGACCCGCGTACCGCGACCTGCCCGGCGGGCGCGCGTGGGGACATCTCGACCCGCGGCTCGGATCCCTCGCCCTGCTGACGCCCGAGCGCGTCGCGGCGGCGGCGAAGCTCGTACGCACCGGGAAGCGCTTCGCGCTCGACCTCCCGCTCGACCAGCCCGATCCGCCGATGTTCGGGCGCGAGCCGATGCGGCACGAGGTGTTCCACATCCTCGAACACGTCCTCGACGACAGGCTGGACAACTTCTTCCCCCAGGGCTCCACGCAGTGGGACAGCTTCGGCCACTACGCCCACTCGGCCGACGGCTACTTCATGGGCCGGGACGCGGCCGAGGTGCAGGGGAGCGCGCCGGGGATCGAGGCATGGGCCGAGGTCGGGATCGCGGGGCGCGGCGTGCTGCTCGACGTCGCGCGACGCGTCGACGTCGCCGGCGATCGTGCGTTCACGATCACGCCCGACCTGCTCGAGGAGACCGCCGCGGCCCAGGGTGTCGGGTTCCAGACGGGCGACGTGCTCTGCGTCCGGACGGGGTGGCTGTCGTGGTACCGATCGATCGGCGCCGAGGGACGGGCCGCGCTCGCGGAGCGCAGCCGGACGTTCGTCGGGTTCGAGATCCCGGGGGTGGGGCCGGGCCCACAGGTCGCCGAGTGGTGTTGGGACCACGGTGTCGCCGCGCTCGCCGCGGACAACCCCACGGTCGAGCCGATGCCCCCGAGCTTCGGCGTCGACGAGGCCTTCACCATGGACGACATCGTGCACGTGAAGGTCATGGTTGAGCTCGGCATCCCGCTGGGGGAGTTCTTCGACCTCGACGCGCTCGCGGAGGACTGCGCGGCCGACGGCGTCTACGAGTTCCTGTTCACGAGCAAGCCTCTCGGCATCCCCGGCGGCATCGGCTCACCGCCGAACGCCATGGCGCTGAAGTAGCGGTCCGCGTCAGCCGCGGTTCCAGGCGGGGTGCGAGGGCGCGCTGCTTCGCGAAGCGCTGCGCCGAGATCATCTGGCCGTTGAGCTCGGCCGCATCGGGTGACGTCGCGCACCACGCGATGACGGCCGCGGGGACGCTCGGCGGTGCGCCCGGGTAGACGCCGTCGAGCCCGAGGTTCTTGGCATTCACCTCCATGCGCTCGGTGACGACGTACCCGGGCTCCACGTTGTGGAACCGCAGCGTGGGGTACTCGACCGCGAGGATGCCCGCGAGGCGGTGGAACGCGCCCTTCGACATCGCGTACGCGGAGCCCCAGCCACCCTCACCGGCGGGCGCGGGCGGGTCGGTGATCGCGACGGCAGACGTCACGTTCACGATGATGCCGTCACCCCGCTCCACCATGTGGGGGAGCACGGCCTTGATGAGGATCACCTGCGAGACGACGTTCGCCTCGAGCTTGGTCTCGATCATGTCGATCGTCGTGTCGTCGAAGCGCAGCATGCTGCCCGGCCCGGTGTGGACCGCGTTGTTCACGAGCACGTCGATCCGACCCCACTCGTCGAGGACGGTCTGGATCGCGCCGGTCAGCGAGCCACGGTCGAGGAGGCTCATCGGGACGGCGAGCGCCCGCCCACCACGGGCCTCGATCTCGGCCAGCGTCGTGTCGAGGCTGCCCGGCATCGGGCGCCCGGCGGTGTCGGAGTCGTCGACGCCTTCGCCCTCGTGGACCGTCCGGGCCGTGATGACCACGTCGAGCCCGGCATCTGCGAGGGCGAGGGCGGTGGCCTTGCCGATGCCACGGCTCGCGCCGGTGACCACGGCCACGCGCTTCTGGGGTGCCATGAAGTAGAACGTATTCCACTTTCACGGCGACCGTCCGAGACGGCGGAGCCACCCGATCCTGGATCCGAGGGAGAGAAGCAGCGTGCTCGAAGGCTTGGAAGGCAAGGTCGCGATCGTCACCGGCGCCGGACAGGGGCTGGGACGCTCCGAGGCCCTGGAGTACGCGCGGCAGGGGGCTCGGGTGATCGTCAACGACTTCGCGCCCCCCGGCGCGCCGAGCCCGGCCGACGCGGTGGTCGACGAGATCCGCAGCGCCGGCGGTGACGCCACCGCGCACACGGGCGACGTCGCCGACTGGGACACCGCCAAGGCGATGGTCCAGCTCGCCGTCGACACCTACGGCTCCCTCGACATCCTGGTGAACAACGCCGGGATCCTCCGCGACCGCATGCTCTTCAACATGAGCGAGGAGGAGTGGGACGCGGTCATCCGGGTCCACCTCAAGGGGCACTTCTGCACGATGCGCCACGCCGGCGAGTACTGGCGCGACAAGTCGAAGGCCGCCGACGGACCGGTGTACGGCCGCATCATCAACACCTCGTCCGAGGCTGGTCTGCTCGGGAGCGCCGGGCAGGCGAACTACTCGGCCGCGAAGGGCGGCATCATCCAGCTCACGCTGGTCGCCGCGCAGGGCCTCGGCCGCTACGGCGTCAACGCGAACGCGATCGCACCCGCGCCCACACGCAGATGACCGAGAGCCTCGGCGGCTTCGACGCCAAGGAAGGCGACTTCGAGGTCTTCGCCACCGACAACGTCTCACCGCTCGTGTGCTACCTCGGCTCGCCGCAGGCCGCGAAGGTCACGGGCCAGTGCTTCATCGTCTACGGGCGTCAGATCACGGTGCTGGCGGGGCCGACGGCCGACGAGCAGTTCGAGGTCACCGACAAGTGGACGCCCGACAACGTCAGCGCCGCGCTCACGCCCTTCTACGACGGCCGGACCCCGCTGCGCGACGGCATGCTGATGAAGTACTGAACGGTGGCTCCGAGCGCAGCGACCGAATCGCTCAAGATCGAGCCGTTCACCATCGACGTCTCCGACGCGACGCTCCTCGATCTTCGGGAGCGGCTGCGGCGGACGCGGTTCCCGCAACTGCCGTCGGGGGCGGGTTGGGAGTACGGGACCGACCGCGAGTACCTGCGTTCACTCGTCGCGTACTGGTCCGAGGCGTACGACTGGCGTGCCCGCGAAGCCTCGCTCAACGAGCTCCCGCATTTCGTGACCGAGATCGACGGGGAGCGGATCCACTTCGTCCACGCCCGGTCGCCGGAGCCCGACGCCAGACCGATCGTGATCACGCACGGGTGGCCGGGCTCGTTCGTCGAGTTCCTCGCGGTCATCGGGCCGCTCACCGATCCGGTCGCGCACGGGGGTGACGCCGCGGACGCGTTCGACGTCGTGCTCCCATCGCTCCCGGGGTATGCATTCTCGGGGCCGACGCGCCAGACGGGCGTCCACCTCGGGAAGGTGGCGCGCATGTGGGCCCGGCTCATGAGCGCGCTCGGCTACGAGCGGTACTTCGCCCAGGGCGGCGACTGGGGCTCGTTCGTGACGTCGCTGCTCGCGCTGGCTCGACCCCGAGCACTGCGCCGCGATCCACCTCAACATGATCTCGCCGCTCCCCACGACCGCCGCGGACCTGTGGACGCCGGAGGAGCAGGCGTTCATGGAGCAGTTCAACCAGGCCTACATGGCCGATGGCGCCGGCTACATGCAGATCCAAGGCACGCGTCCGCACACGGTCGGATACGCGCTCGAGGACTCACCTTCGGGACTCGCGGCGTGGATCGTCGAGAAGTTCCGGGAGTGGTCCGACTGCGACGGCGACGTCGAGCGGTCGTTCACCAAGGACCAGCTGATCGACAACCTCATGATGTACTGGGTCACCAGCACCGCGACGTCGTCCGCGGCGCATGTACTACGAGTTCTCCCGAGGACTGCGGTCGGGTGACCTCGACATCTTCAGCCGTGTCGACGTTCCCACGGGGTATACGCGCTATCCCGCGCGAGATCATGCGCACCTCGCGTCGCTGGGCGGAGGAGGGGTACAACATCGTCCACCTCGTGGACCAACCTCGGGGCGGGCATTTCGCCGCTTTCGAGGTGCCGGAGCTGTACGTTCCCGACGTCCGCGACTGCTTCCGTCCGCTCCGAAAGGGCTGAACGTGCTCGACGACCTCTCCGGCAAGGTCGCGGTGGTCACGGGCGCGGCGAGCGGCATCGGCCGCGGGCTCGCGCGCAAGGCCGCGAGCGAGGGCATGCACGTCGTGCTGGGGGACGTCGAGCCCGCCGCGCTCACCGAGGCCGAGGAGGAGATCGCCCTCATGGGCGCCGAGGTCCTTGCCGTGCCGACCGACGTGAGCGACGCGGCCGCAGTGGAAGCACTCGCCGAGGCTGCGTTCGAGCGCTTCGGCGCGGTGCACCTGGTCTGTCTCAACGCCGGCGTGTTCCAGGCCGGCGTGTCGTGGCAGCGCACGGAGGCCGACTGGGCGTGGGTGCTCGGCGTGAACCTCTGGGGGCCCGATCCACGGGATCCGCTCGTTCGTGCCCCGCCTGGTCGAGCAGGGCGGTCCCGCGCACGTCGTGATCACGTCATCGATGGCCGGGATGATGACGGTCGCGTACTCGGGTCCGTACGTCGTGTCGAAGTTCGGCGCCGCCGCGGTCGCGGAGTGCGTCGCGCACGACCTCCGGGCGCAGGGCTCGGACGTGGGCGTCTCGTGCCTCGTGCCCGGCGCGGTCGACACGCAGATCGGCTGGTCGGAGCGGAACCGCCAGGCGACGACCGGCACCGAGGCGCCCGGTGGAGTCCCAGGCGCCCGACCACTACTTCGTGCGTCAGGCACTGCAGGACATGACGTCGACCACCGGGCGGCCGCCCGACGCCGCCGCCGACATCGTGTTCGCCGGCGTGCGCTCGGGGCAGTTCTGGATCACGACCATGGACGAGGACGGCTACCAGGCGCTGGTCCGCGGGCGGTACGACGCGCTGCTCGACCACCAGCTGCCGCCGTCGACCGGGTTCTCCTGAACCGGTCCCTCTTGACGTGGAGGTCGGATGACGCTCGAGGTCGAACCGTTCCGGGTCGCGATCGACGACGCCGTCCTTGACGATCTACGCGGCCGGCTGGCGCACGTGCGCCTGCCGAACCAGGTCGCGGGCATCGGGTGGGAGCAGGGAACCGAGCTCGGGTTCCTGCGCGAGCTGCTGTCGCACTGGCGACGACTCGTACGACTGGCGCGCGTGCGAGGCGCGCCTGAACGCGTACGACCAGGTGGTCACCGAGGTCGGCGGGCAGCGGCTCCACGCGATCGTGGCCCGCTCGCCGGTCCCCGACGCCACACCGTTGCTCATGGTCCATGGGTGGCCGGGCTCGGTTGACGGAGTTCCTCGACGTGCTCGGCCCGCTCACCGACCCGGCCGCGCACGGCGGTGACCCGGCGGACGCGTTCCACGTGGTGTGCCCGTCCCTCCCGGGCTTCGGGTTGTCCGGCCCGACCGCGGCGCCGGGCTGGCACCCGCGGCGGATCGCCGAGGCATGTGTCGAGCTCATGGGCGCGCTCGGATTCGACCGCTATGGCGCGCAGGGCGGCGACTGGGGCTCGATCGTCGCGGCCAACGTGGCAGACCTCGTCCCTGATCGAGTGGTCGGGTTGCACCTGAACTTCGTGACGGTCGCGCGGCCCCGATCCCGGAGGGAGGGGGGTGGCCCCCCGCTCACGCCCGAGGAGGAGGCCGGGTTCGCGGATCTCCTCGAGTGGCGCCGAGAAGGCGCGGGGTACCAGGAGATCCAGGGCACCCGTCCGCAGTCGCTCGGGTACGGGTTGGACGACTCGCCGGCCGGCCTCGCGGGGTGGATCGTCGAGAAGTTCCGGGCCTGGTCCGACTGCGACGGCGACGTGCTGCGCTCGTTCACGAAGGACCGCCTGCTCGACAACATCACGCTCTACTGGGTCACGGGTACGGGCACGTCGTCGTGCCGGATCTACTGGGAGATGCGCCAGGCGGGCAAGGCCGCGATCCCGCAGGAGTTCGTGCGGGTGCCGACCGGCGTCGCGAACTTCCCGGCCGAGATCACCAAGATGCCGCGTGCGTGGGTCGAGGCGCGTTACGAGGTCGTGCACTGGACCCAGCCGCCGCGCGGCGGCCATTTCGCGGCGATGGAGGTGCCCGATCTGTTCGTCGACGACGTCCGGACGTTCTACCGGGCGCTCCGGCGAGCGCTCGTAGACCGGGTCCGAACGGTCGCGAGTGCCCTGGAGCACCTCGGGGCCGAGCGCCCACTCGCCGACGATCGGGTCGCGCCGCGTCCAGTCGAACACGCACTTGCGGTCCGCGATGCGCCACTCGCCGTCGCGTCGCTCCATCCGGTCGACGTAGCGCAGGGCGGTGACGAGGTCGTGTCCCGGCTCGCCATCCCCGCCGGAGCGAGCGCGCCGGCGATGGTACGCGACGCAGTACGACTCGGCGTGCGCGGTGTCACCATCGACCTCGACGAGCTGGTTGCCGATGAAGTGCATCGTCGAGTCGAAGTACGAGAGGGCTTCCTGGACCCAGGTGAGGAACCCCTCGAGGTCGCCCTGGTACGCGCCGTGGTCGTCGTGCGCGTCCGGGTGGTAGGTGGAGCGCACGAGCTCGACGTCCATGCGATCGATCCCTCGCGTGTATCGGATGAGCACGTCACGGATCGCCTGCTGGTCCAGGAGGTCTTGCAATGCCGCGGCGGAGGGGACGGGGAGGGCGTCGCTCATGGCGAATAGGGTACGCAGCATGGAGATGCGACCGCTCGGGAAGACGGGCGTCCAGGTCAGCGAGTACTGCCTCGGCGCCATGATGTTCGGACAGTGGGGCAACCCCGACCACGACGACTCGATCCGGATCATCCACCACGCGCTGGATGCCGGCATCAACTTCATCGACACCGCCGACGTGTACTCGGCGGGGGAGTCGGAGGTGATCGTCGGCAAGGCCCTGCAGGGTCGTCGCGACGACGTGGTCATCGCGACCAAGTTCTTCGCGCCGATGGGCTCCGACCCCAACCAGCGCGGTGGGTCACGCCGCTGGATCATGCGAGAGGTGGAAGCCAGCCTCGAGCGGCTCGCCGTCGACCACATCGACCTGTACCAGATCCACCGTCCGGCCGACGACACCGACCTCGACGAGACGCTGGGCGCGCTCTCCGATCTCGTGCACCAGGGAAAGATCCGGTACTTCGGGCACTCGACCTGGCCGGCCGAGATGATCACCGAGGCCCAGTGGGTGTCGGAGCGCCGCAACCGCGAGCGGTTCCGGTGCGAGCAGCCGCCGTACTCGATCTTCATGCGAGGGATCGAGAAGGCGGTGCTCCCGACGTGCGCTCGGTTCGGCATCGGGGTGATCCCGTGGAGCCCCCTCGCGGGTGGCCTCCTCACCGGGCGCCACCGGAAAGGCCAACCGACCCCGGCCGACTCGCGCATGGCTCGCGGGTTCGGGTCCCAACACCAGAGCGAGCGCCAGCGCCTCGTGCACGAGCACCGGCTCGATCTCGTCGAGCAGCTCGTCGTCGTGGCCGACAAGGCGGGCATCAGCCTGACCCATCTCGCGCACGCGTTCGTGCTGGAGCACCCCGCAGTCACCTCCGCGATCATCGGGCCACGCACGATGGAGCAGCTCGTGGACGCGCTCGCGGGCGTGGACGTGCGCCTCGACCCGGCCACGCTCGACGCCATCGACGAGATCGTCGCCCCCGGCACCGACGTCAGTGGCGGCGACCCGTGGCAGCCGCCCGGGCTCGCGCCGGCGGCGCGGCGCCGCCCTCGCCCGTAGGCACGGAGCCACGTCGATGATGGACGCGGCTGCCAGTGACGCCCTGCTGGAGACGATCGAGCTCAGTCGGGTCGCGTTCACGTCGCACGGTTGCCCCTTCTACGACGAGATCGGGGGTCTGCTCGCGGCGGACGTCGAGGACGGAGGTCCGATCGGCACGCTGCTCGAGCCGTTCGCGTTCGAGCCGTTCGAAGGCGCCTACCTGATCCGACTGCTCGGCGCCGTGCACCGCTTGGCGCTGACCGGATCGGTCCCGGCCGTCGCGGCACACTTCCCGTCGACCGCGGGCGATGGCGACGCCTCCGCCGCGGTCGAGTCCCTGCGCGCCCTGCTCGGCTCGACGCCCGACGCGCTCGGGGACTGGTCGGCCCGCCCCCCGCAGACGAACGAGGTCGGTCGTTCCGCGGCGCTGATGTCCGGGCTCCTGGTCGTCGCCGACGAGGTCGGCCTGCCGATCTCGCTGCGGGAGATCGGTTCGAGCGCCGGGCTCAACCTCCGCCTCGACCACTACCGGTACGAGCAGGACGGTGCCGGGTGCGGGGACGCTTCGTCGAACGTTCGCTTCGTCGACCTGTGGCACGGCGGCGCCCCGCCGTTCGGCGCCGGCCTGGAGGTGGTCGACCGGCGAGGGTGCGACCCCGACCCCATCGACGCCTCCGCGGACGAGGGATCCCTCGCGTTGTTGTCCTACATCTGGCCCCAGCCGCCCGAGCGGTTCGACCGGGCGCGTGCAGCGATCGCCATCGCCCGGGACGAGCCGGTCACGATCGACCGTGCCGACGCGCGCGTCTGGCTGCCCGAGCAGCTCGCGAGCCGGCCTGCGGGCACCGCCTTCGTCGTCATGCACTCGGTGATGTGGCAGTACCTCCCGCCCGAGACCCAGGCATCGATCCGGGCGAGCATCACCGGGGCCGGGCGGGCGGCCACGGCGGCTTCGCCGGTCGCCTGGGTTCGCCTGGAGCCCAACGTCGAGACCTACGTCCCGGCCGAGCTGCGGGTCACGGTGTGGGACGGGAGCACCCCGGAGCCCCCGGAGCGGCTCCTCGCGACGACGGGCTTCCACGGTGGCGAGCTGGACTGGGTCGACACCGCGGCCTGACTCCAGGCGCGTCGGTGCGCTGCAGGTCGACCGGCGCCAGACGCGACCCGCGCGCCGATCGCGTCACGCGGTCGTCCTTGCCTGCCACGTAGCCTCAGTCCGGATCGAGGACCATCACCTCGTCGACGCGACCGTCGAGCAGGGCTCGCACGACCTGGCCGATCTCCCGGGGGTACACCGTGTCGTCGGTCGTGTCGAGCTCGTCGGCCGTCCACCAACGGTGCTCGAGGAGCGAACGCTGCTCGACCGTGTCCCAGTGGTCCGACACGGGTGCGAACCGGGGTACGGACACGGCGAAGAACCACTCCTCCTGCCGGTAGGAGACCCCCTCGAACTCGTACTCGGTCCAACGCTCGCGCGACGACCGGGCCGAGGGCGGCCGGCGTGAGCACGAGGCCGGTCTCCTCGAGGATCTCGCGCACCGCGGCTGCTTCGAGCGACTCGTCGGCCTCGAGGCCGCCGCCCGGCGTCTGCCACCAGGTCCCCTCCTCGGGTCGCCCCGGATCGAACCCGCGGACGAGCAGCACCGCGTCGTCGGCGAGCAGCAGGACCCGTGCCGCCCGACGCGCCACGTGCATCGCGCCGGCCGTTCGGGTCAGCCGGTCGGCAGCGTGCTGAAGTCGACGAGGCCGAGCTCCATCGCGGCGGTGAACCCACCGTCGGCCATGAGGTCGAAGCCGTTCACGTACGAAGCCTCGTCGCTGTTGAGGAACACGAGCGGGCCTGCCATCTCGTCGGGGCGGCCCATCCGACCGACCTGAGCGGCCGACCAGTCGAGGAGCTCGGAGCCGAGCGCCTCCTTGAAGGCCGGCATCATCGGCGACTCGACCGGTCCCGGGCTCAGGCAGTTCATCCGGATCCCGCGTGCGAGCAGCTGGTGGGCCCGCTGCATCGTGTACACGACGACGCACTCCTTCGAGAAGAAGTAGGGGTCGCCCTGCTCGGCGAGGTTCGCGCTCGCCCACGCGGCGCCGCTCGCGACCCCATCGGTCGCGAGCACGTCGAGGATCGCGGGGAGGTGGTCACGCCAGCCCGAGCCGGCTTTGGACGCGACGTTCGCGATCGCGCCGCCCTCTTCCATGTGGCCGTCGAGCACCGCCTCGGTGATGTAGCGGAGTCCGAGGAAGTTGACGCCGAAGACCCGGTCCGGCGGGTGGGTCTGCGGGACACCGGCCACGTTGAAGAGGCAGTCGATCGTCCCGCCGATCTTCTCGAGGGTCGCATCGATCGAGGCCGGGTCGC
Source organism: uncultured Acidimicrobiia bacterium (assembly GCA_963809885.1). Lineage (GTDB taxonomy): Bacteria > Actinomycetota > Acidimicrobiia > IMCC26256 > PALSA-555 > JALHSW01. The sequence continues at coordinate 373,101 of CAWELA010000004.1, forward strand.
CGCAGTCGGTCTCGTGCGAGCCCGCGACCGTCGGCGTCGACCGGAGCGATGTCGAGCGCATGGACCTCGGCACCGCACTCCGTGAGCATCGCGACCGTCGCGGCGCCCATGCCCGACGCCGCGCCGGTCACGATCACGCGCTTGCCGTCGTACGAGAACGCCATCTGGGTCTCCTTCGAAGTGGTCGGTCGCACCTGCTGGCAGAGCTCTCGGTTCAGAGGACGCCGACTGCTGCGTCGGCAGCGTAGGCGAGGTAGGCGTCGACGCGGTCGGCGATCGACGACGGATCCTGTTGCGCGGCACCGCCGCGGGCGCCCTGGAGCCGACGTGCGTACACGCCCTCGACGATGCACGCCATCTTCCAGTAGCCGAAGACGGTGAACCATCCGAGGTTCTCGAGGTCACGACCCGAACGCGCGGCGTACCGGGCCGCAGCCTCCTCGCGGCGCGGGAAGACCGGAGCGAGCGTCGGCGCCGACTCCAGGAACGGACGGGGGTCACCGGGGTCGATCCAGTAGAGGAGCGACCAGCACGCGTCGGCCACGGCGTCACCGACCGTGCAGAGCTCCCAGTCGAGGACGGCGGCGACTCGGTGGTCGGCACCGAGCACGACGTTGTCGAACCGGTAGTCGCCGTGCACGATCGACGGCACGCCCTGCTCCGCAGGCACCGTCTTCGCGAGCCGATCGTGGAGGTCGTCGAGCACGGGGAGCTCGCGAACCTTCGCTCGTTCGACCTGGGTCTGCCAACGCCGGAGCTGGCGCTCGACATATCCGGTGTGGTTCCGGGTGAGGTCGCCGAGCCCGATCTCCACGGGATCGAGCGCGTGCATCGCGATCTGCACGTCGAGCAGCGAATCGGTGGCGACCTCGGCCGCCGCGGCGTCCAGCTGCGCGCCGTCTGCCTCGGTGCGGAGGATCGTCCCGTCGACGAACGCCATCACGTAGAAGGGACCGTCGGTCACCTCGACGTCATCGCAGCGCGCGACCGGTGCGGGGACGGGCACGGGCGTGGGTGCGAGCGCCGAGAGGATCTTCCACTCGCGGTCCATGTCGTGGGCAGTGGCGAGGACAGCGGTGACTGGTGGACGGCGCAGGGCCCAGGCGTGGCCGGCCGCGTCCTCGACCCGGTACGTCAGGTTCGAGCCGCCCGCCGCCACCAGCGAGTATGTGAGGGCGCCGTCGATCCCGTCGACGTGGTCACGCAGCCACGGCGTGACGGCCCCGGGATCGAGGCCCGGGTGCTCACCCATCGGAGGAGTCGCCGCGGTGCGGTGCAGTCACGAGGTGGGGCGAGGCACCGCGTCGAAGCGCACCGGCATGTGCTTGATGCCGTTGATGAAGTTGGACCGCAGGCGCTCGACGTCGCCGGCGAGCTCCATGTGCGGGCACGCGCGCCAACAGCTCCTCGAACATCACGCGGATCTCGAGCTTGGCGAGGTGCGTGCCGAGGCAGAAGTGCGGGCCGCCACCACCGAAGGCCTCGTGGTCCTTGGCGTCGCGGGTCACGTCGAAGGCGTGCGGGTTCTCGAAGACCTCGGGGTCGTGGTTCGCGGCGATGTACCAGAGCGCGACCTTGTCGCCCTCGTGGATCGTCTGGCCACGCACTTCCGTGTCGCCACGCGCGGTGCGTCGCATGTACATCACCGGCGATGCGTAGCGCAGCATCTCGTCGACCGCACCGGGGAGCAGCTCCGGGTTCCGCCAGCAGCTTGTCGCGCTGGTCGGGGTTCTCGAGCAGTGCGAGCATCCCGTGCGAGATCAGGTTGCGGGTCGTCTCGTTGCCGGCGACCGCCAGGAGCTCGAAGAAGAGGTCGAACTCCATCTCGGAGAGCGTCTCGCCCTCGACCTCGGCCTGCAGCAGCACGCTGATGATGTCGTCGCCCGGGTTCGGCACGCTTCTTCGCGGCGAGGTCGTTCGCGTACAGGAACATCTCGGTCGCGGCTGCCATCGCGTCCTCCTCGGAGACCGCGTACTCCGGGTCCTCCGACCCGATCATCCGGTTGCTCCAGTCGAACAGCTTCTCGCGGTCCTCCTTCGGCACGCCCATCATCTCCGCGATGACCTGGAGCGGGAGCTCTGCCGCGACGTCAACGACGAAGTCGCACTCGCCGCGCTCGGCGATGCCGTCGACGATGTCGCGCGCGATCTCGCGCACGGAGTCGTGCAGCCGGCCGATCATGCGCGGGGTGAAGCCCTTGTTGACGAGCAGCCGCAGCTTCGTGTGTCGCGGCGGGTCCATCTGCAGCATCATCATCCGCTGCTGCTCGAGCTGTGCCTCGGGGAGCTCGTGCAACGTGATGCCCCACTCGCTGGAGTTGCGCTCCCAGTCGTGGCTGATCGTGGCGAGGTCGTCGGCGCGCGTGATGCACCAGAAGCCGGCGCCCTCGGTCTCGGGGTGGAAGTACACGGGCGCCTCGCGCCGGAGGGCGTCGAACTGGTCGTGGGGCACGCCCTGCACGAACGTGTCGAGGTCGGTCAGATCGACGTCGGCGATCGTCAGTGGCACGGTTCCCCCTGGCTCTTGCGTCGGGCGTCCCGGGCCCTGAATGCCCGAGACTGGAACACGTTACGATTCGGCGACGACCTCACGCCAGGGCCGAAACGGCGGCCGCTGGCAGTGGCGGGCATCCCGCCGCTGAGCGAGTGAGGAAAAGGGTGAGGGGGGTCCCGTGCACGATCTGGTCATCCGCGGCGGCACGGTCGTCGACGGCACGGGGGCGGCACCCGTCGCCGCCGACGTGGCGATCGACGCCGGCGTCATCACCCAGGTCGGCCAGGTGGCGGATCGGCGGGCATCGAGGAGCTCGACGCCACCGGCAAGCTCGTGACCCCGGGGTTCGTCGACGTCCACACCCACTACGACGGCCAGGTCACCTGGGACCCGTTGCTGACCCCGTCCTCCTGGCACGGGGTCACGACCGTCGTCATGGGCAACTGCGGCGTCGGGTTCGCACCGGCAAAGCCCGACGAGCACGAGTGGCTGATCGGGCTCATGGAGGGTGTCGAGGACATCCCCGGCGCCGCGTTGTCCGAGGGCATGCGGTGGGGCTGGGAGTCGTTCCCCGAGTTCCTCGACTTCCTCGACGACCAGCCGCTCGCGATCGACATCGGCACGCAGGTGCCGCACGGTGCGGTGCGGGGCTACGTCATGGGGGAGCGGGGCGCTCGCAACGAGCCCGCGACCGCGGACGACATCGAGGCGATGGCTCGGATCGTCCGGGGCGGCATCGAGGCCGGTGCGCTGGGCGTCTCGACGTCGCGGACGATCGCGCATCGGGCGATCGACGGCGAGCCGGTGCCCGGCACCTTCGCCGCGGAGGACGAGCTCTTCGGGCTCGGCCGCGCGCTGGGCGACGTGGGCGCCGGGGTGTTCGAGCTCGCGCCGGCCGGGGTCATGGGTGAGGACCTGGCGGCGCCTGCTCGCGAGATGGACTGGATGCGTCGGCTGGCCGAGGCCACCGGACGCCCGGTGACGTTCGCGATGTCGCAGCACGACCTCGCGCCCGACCAGTGGAAGGCGCAGCTCGAGCTCGCGCTCGAGGCGTGGGAGGCCGGGATCCCGATCCGTCCCCAGATCGCGGGGCGTCCGACGGGGTTGCTGCTCGGGCTCCAGACGTTCCACGCGTTCCGCGACCGGCCGAGCTACCAGGCGATCGCCGAGGTCCCGCTCGGGGAGCGGGTCGAGCGGATGCGCGACCCGGCGCTGCGAGCCGCGATCCTCGGCGAGCAGCCGGTGAGCGACCCGCGGATGGCGTTCATCGGCATGGGACTCGACCGCACGTTCCCGATCGGTGAGCCGCCGGACTACGAGCCGGCGGAGGACCAGAGCATCGCGGCCCGAGCCGAGCGTGAGGGACGTGATCCTCAGGAGCTGCTCTACGACCTCCTGCTCGCGGACGACGGGCGCGAGCTGCTGCTCCGCCCGCTGCTCGGCTACTCGAACTTCAGCCTCGAGCCGATCCGCGAGATGCTGCTGCACCCCACGACCGCGCTCGGTCTCGGTGACGGTGGGGCACACGTGGGCGCGATCTGCGACGCGAGCATCGAGACGACCATGCTCACGCACTGGGTGCGCGACCGCAGCCGTGGCGAGCGCCTGCCGATCGAGCTCGTCGTACGGAAGATGACGAGCGACACCGCGTCCCTGTACGGGCTCGGCGACCGGGGTGTCATCGGCACCGGCTACCGCGGTGACGTCAACGTCATCGACTTCGACGGCCTGACGTTGCATCGACCCGAGATGGTCTACGACCTCCCGGGTGGGGCACGCCGACTCCTGCAGCACGCCTCCGGGTACGACGCCACGATCGTCGCAGGGACCGTGGTGATGCAGGACGGCGTCGACACCGGCGCCCGACCGGGTGCCCTGGTGCGCGGAGGCCGGACGCGCTGAGCGTGACCCGAGCCGAGCGTTCCGATCCGTCCGACCGAGGAGTGACATGAGCAAGGTGTCCGCAGTCGCGAAGCTGACGATCAAGCCTGAGAAGGCAGACGAGTTCCCGTCCCGCGTGGACGAATTCCTCGCGCACATCGATGCGAACGAACCGGGGACCGAGCACTACGTGCTGCACCGCTCGATCACCGAGCCGAACGTGTTCTACGTGACCGAGGTCTACACCGACCAGGCCGCGCTCGACGCGCACTCCGGGAGCGACGCGATGGCCGCGTTCGGTGCGTCGCTCGGCGACTACGTCGAGAACGTCGACCTCGCGTTCCTCGTTCCCGTCAAGGCGGCCAAGGGCGCACTCTGATGGCGGACGGGTCGTTCACCCGCGCCGAGGTCGAGAGCGCGTTCCGGAACTACCTCGTGTGCGGGATCGTCGAGGAGGACTGGGACGCGTGGGCGCGCTGCTTCACGCCCGACGTGCAGTACCTCGAGCACCAGCTGGGTTTCATGCAGGGGCGCGACACCGTGCTCGCGTGGATCACGCCCCTCATGGAGCAGTTCCCCGAGATCTACAACTCGGTCGACTGGTACGTCATCGACGGGGACCGGGTGGTGTTCGACGCGAACAACCGGCGCGACAACCCGCAGCTCGGTGGTCCACCGATCGACTTCGCGGGGGTCACCATCCTGCAGTACGCCGGCGACGGCATGTTCTCCCGCGAGGACGACTGGTGGGACGTGCAGGGCGCGATGCGGGCGGCCAAGGAGTACAGCGACCTGAGCGCCGAGCACGATCCGGAGCACGCGGAGAAGCGCACCCGCCTCGGCCGTACCCTCCCCTTCGGCCTGGGTGTGTGAACCGGACGCAGCGGCCCTAGAGGGTCGGGGTCTCGATCAGCTCGAGGATCGTGCCGTCGGGGTCGGGGAACAGCAGCGCGCGCAGGCGCGGGAGCCCCGGGCCCATGTCGAGCTCCGCGGGCGGGGTGATCGGTTCGATCCCGAGTGACCGGAGCTCGGCATCGTCGCGGTCGATGTCGGCGGTCATCAGCGCGAGGCGGAACGGGCCGAGCCGGTTCGCCTCGTTCGACGGGTGGCCGGTCGGGAGCGGGCGCTTCCACTCGACGAGATCGATGGCGAACATGCCGTCGCCACGCGGGTCGTCGAGGTAGGCCATCTCCCACTCGGCATGGCTGCCGAGGCCGAGCCCGGTCTCGTCGCGTGGTCCCGGTGCGAAGCGGACGCGGGGACGGAAGCCCAGGACGTCGGCGTAGAAGGTGACCGAGCGGTCCAGGTCCGAGCAGTTGATCGCCACGAACGAGAAGCGTTCGGCGTCGCCGCTGACGAACTCGAACGCGGTGCCGTCGGGGTCGGTGCCCACGAAGGTGCGCATCGTGGGCGCGCCCTCCATCGTGACGCCGTGCGGCTTGCTGACGCGGGTCGCACCGCCGAGCTGCTCGGCGGCGGCCGCGACCCGGGCATGGGTCGCGTCGAGGTCGGCCGTGGTGAACCCGAGCCGCGGCGAAGCCGAGCTGGTTCGGGAGCGGTGGCGTTCCGACGGACTCCGGCTGCAGCCACTGGAGCAGGTCGACCGCGACGCCGGCACCGACGCCGCGGTCGTCGTTGAGGATCCAGGCGTCCCATCGGGCCACGTCGAGCCCGAACGCGGCACCGGGCTGGGCGGGTGGGGCCGTGTGGGCGCCCGCCGTGAGGCCGATGGCATCCCGGTAGAAGGCCAGTGACCGGTCGAGGTCGGAGCAGTTCACGTTGAGGTGGAAGACCTGTGAGGCGCCGAGTCGGCATCGGGGCGGGACGGTAACGTGCGCCCGTGCCTGACACCAGCAGACCGGGGACCAACCATCCGAAGACCCCGGAGCTCGACCTCACCGGCGACGCCCGAACCGCGATCGAGCACATCGTCTACGGCTACGCGGAGCGGATCGACGCTGGCGACCTCGCGGGCGTCGCCGAGCTGTTCGCCGACGCGCTCTACAAGGGGGGCGGTCCGGACGACCCCGGGGTGCGGGGCGCGGCGTTGGTCCTGCAGATCCTCGAGACGATGGTGCGCAGGTACGACGACGGCACGCCGCGCACCAAGCACGTCACGACGAACCTGGTCATCGACGCCGACGACGATGCAGGGGCCGCGACGTCGCGCTGCTACTACACCGTGTTCCAACAGGTTGCGGGCACACCCCTGCAGCCGATCATCGCCGGGCGCTACCACGACACGTTCGCCCGCGTCGACGGGCGGTGGTGCCTCACCGAGCGGGTCATCTTCTGCGACCTCGTCGGCGACCTCTCGCGTCACCTCACCGTCGACCCGTTCGCAGGCTCCTGATGCTGCGCATCGAGGACCACCCGGATGGCACGGAGCGCGTCCGTCTCATCACGTTCGATCGACCCGAGGCGCGCAACGCGTTCGACTCCGAGCTGTACGGGGCGGTCGCCGACGCGCTCGAGGAGGCCGGCGAGAGCGACGAGCTCGCGGTCGCCGTGCTCACCGGTGAGGGCAGCGCCTACTCGGCCGGCCAGGACCTCGCCGAGATGGGTCGCCTGGGCGAGCCGTCGACGCGGGCCGAGGAGCAGCAGGATGCGGGCGAGTACGGGTTCGTCAAGTTCATCAAGGCGATGGAGACCTTCCCGAAGCCGATCGTCGCCGCGGTGAACGGCGTGGCGGTCGGAGTGGGCACGACGATGCTCCCGTACTGCGACCTGGTGCTGGCCTCGAGCGACGCCCGCTTCCGACTTCCGTTCGCGAGCCTGGGCGTCGTCCCCGAGGCCGGGAGCAGCTGGACGCTCCCGGCGGTCATGGGCTGGCAGGCCGCTGCGCACGTGCTGTTCACCGCAGAGTGGCTCGCAGCAGCGGCTGCCCTCGAGTGCGGGTTGGTCTGGAAGGTCGTGGAGCCGGAGGCGCTGCTGAGCGATGCATTGGAGGTGGCGGGGAAGATCGCGAAGATGCCGATCATCTCGCTGGTCGAGACGAAGCGGCTGCTCATGGCCACCCGTCTCGACGCCGCTCGCTCCGCCCGGACGCGGGAGGAGGAGGTGTTCTCACGCGTCACCGGGGCCCCGGCGAACCGAGAGGCGATCGCCGCCTTCCTGGAGAAGCGTGAGGCCGACTTCACGAATCTTCCGCATGAGTAAGATCACTACCGGTTTCCCCGAGGAGGCGTGATGTCCTGGAAGGTCGTTGTCGATTTCGACGTCTGCGAGAGCAACGCGATCTGCATGGGCGTCGCGCCCGAGGTCTTCGAGGTGCGCGACGACGACTTCCTGTACATCCTCCAGGAGCACCCGGCCGACGAGCTGCGCCCCAAGGTCGAGCAGGCAGTTCGCCAGTGCCCCAAGCAGGCGATCTCGATCGTCGAGGAGTGAGCGCCCCCGCCGAGGGTCCTCCGCCACGCACCACCGAACCGGGCATCGTCGACGGTCACGGACCGGACGCCGCCCATCCTCCCGGACCCGAGCTCCGTCGCCTCGCGGACGCGATGCGCGGCGTGACCGACCGGATGGTTCGCACCAACGCCGACCCGGCAACCCTCGATGCCGCAGCCGCGGCGGTCGAGGAGGCCGTGGCGCTCCTCGACCCGGTCTCGCCACCATGGGCACCGTCGATGCCCGCTGCGCCGCTGACCGAGACCGACCCCCACGACTTCTTCCCCTTCAGCCCCATGATCGGGTGGTACAGCCCGCTGTCGGCGCCGGTCTCGGTCGAGTTCCGTGACGGGGCGGTCGTCGGGCACGGCACGCTGGGCGCTGCCTACGAGGGCCCACCTGGCTGTGTGCACGGCGGCATCCTCGCAGGGCTCTTCGACGAGCTCCTGGGGATCGCCAACATCGCGGCCGGCGTCGGTGCCATGACCGGGACGCTGACGATCGTCTACCGGACCCCGACGCCGCTCCACACCGAGCTGCGCTTCGCGGCCCGCACCGAGCGCATCGACGGTCGAAAGGTGCACACGGTGGGCACGGTGCATGCCGGCGAGCGCCTGTGTGCGGAGGCGAGCGGCATCTTCATCCTCGTGGACCGCAAGCGGTTCACCGACGAGACCAGGCGCCACGGCGCGGCCGGCTCCTCTGCATGAGTCCTCAGCCCGAGAGCGGCAGCGCAGATCGTCGACGGGTCGCGCTCGGGGGCCCGGTCAACTTCCGCGACCTCGGCGGGTACCCGGCGGCCGACGGTCGGACGGTCGCCTGGGGTCGGCTCTACCGCAGCGACTCGCTGCACCGACTCGAGGAGTCCGACGGTCCGCTGCTCCGTGATCTCGGGATCGCCACCGCGATCGATTTTCGTGCCACTGACGAGATGGATCGCATCGGCATCGGGCGGCTGGGCGAGCTCGACATCCACCACCTGCACGTTCCGACGGTCGACAAGGCGCTGCACACCGTCAACCATCCGGGCTGGGAAGTCCCGAAGTCCGCCGGCGAGGTGTACGTGCAGATGCTGCGCAGCGGTTCGGGCGCCTACGGCGCGACCCTGCGAACGCTGGCCGAGCCGGGGACGCTCCCAGCGGTGTACTTCTGCATGGCCGGGAAGGACCGCACCGGCATCTTCTCTGCCGTGGTGCTGGGCCTGCTCGGTGTGAGCGACGCCGACATCGTCGCGGACTACGTGCTGACGGACGACGTCATCGGGGCGATCCACGAGCGCGCGCTCGCCGGGACTATCCCGACGCGGCGGACTCGTGGCCCGAGCTCCCGAAGGCGCTGATCGGGGCGGAGGGCGAGACCATGGTGGCGATGCTCGCGGCCGTTCGCGAGCACTGGGGGGGCTGGGACGCGTTCGTCGCCGACATCGGCGTGCAGCCCGAGGTCGTCGACCGCGTCCGCGCCGCGCTGCTCGAGCCGCGACCCTGACCGCGGGCGGAGCCACGGGTCGCTTCACAGGATCTTGACCCGCCGCTCACGGTCGCAGGTGGCAGGTCGGGCATGCTCTCGTCCATGAGCACCCGACGCCTCCTCGCCGTCTTGGTCCTGATCGTTGCCCTGGCCGCAGGCGTCGGAGCGCCGGCCGCCGGTGCCGCCGCGAGGGGGAAGACCGACGACGACTGCACGGACACCCCCCGCGTCGTGCGCAACCTCCGCTACGACACGGTCGACGGGGTCGACCCGAACCTCCTGTCGCTCGACCTGCACCTCCCGACCACGGGGAAGGGGTGCGATCCCGTGCCGCTCGTGATCGGTGTCCACGGTGGTGGCTGGGCGGTCGGCGACAAGCGCGGGTTCACCGGCGACAAGGCCAGGCTCTTCAACGACCAGGGCTGGGCGTTCGCGACCGTCAACTACCGCCTGAGCCGGCCTGCATCCTCGCCGCGGGTCACGTACCCGACCCACAATCAGGACGTTGCGAACGCGGTCGGCTTCCTCGTGGATCACGGGAAGCAGTACGGCATCGACCCCGACCGGATCGGCATCCTCGGACACTCGGCGGGCGCGGGCATCGTCGCCGCGATCGCGACCGACGAGCGGTATCTGGAGGACGCCGGTGTCGGCCTGGACACGCTCCGGTGCGCGTTCCCCGACGACACCGAGGGCTTCGACGTCGCGGCACGTATCGCCGACGGCGGACGAGCTGCTCGGATGTACGAGAACGCGTTCGGCACCGACCCTGCGGCGTGGGCCGAGGCGTCGCCCGACGAACCACGTCGAGCCGGGCAAGGGCATCCCGCCCATGCTGCTCACCCGGCGCGGGCTGCCGGGACGGGTCGCGCAGATGCAGGCCTTCGCGGACGAGCTGCGGGCGGCGGGCGTCGACGTCCAGGTGATCGACGCGAGCGGCTACACGCACGGGGACGTGAATCGCCTCATCGGTTCGACGACCGACCCGGTCATGACGAAGCCGGTCACCGACTTCTTCACGAAGTGCTTCGCGGGGGCCGGCGGAGCAGATGATCGGGGTTCCGGAGCGTCGTAGGGTCGGGGCATGACTCGCTTCGGGCTCCAGCTCCCCAACTTCAGCCTCGGCGTGCCCGACGACGCGCTCTTCGACGCCGTCGTCGACCTGGCCGTGGCCGGTGAGGAGAGCGGGTTCTCGTCGCTCTGGGTGATGGACCACCTGAACCAGCTGCCGGCACTGGGCGGTGCGGACCAGCCGATGCTGGAGGCGTACACGCTGCTCGGTGCCCTCGCCGCGCGCACCGGCTCGGCGCAGCTCGGCACGCTCGTCACGGGCGTCACCTATCGGAACCCGGCGCTGCTCGCCAAGGAGGTCACGACCCTCGACATCATCAGCGGCGGGCGCGCGATCCTCGGGATCGGTGCGGCCTGGCACGACATCGAGCACGTGGCGTTCGGCTTCGACTACCCGTCCGACCGTGAGCGGCTGGACCGCCTCGAGGAGGCCGTCCGGATCTGCAAGGGGATGTTCACCGAGGACGTCGACCACCTTCACCGGCACCCACTACCGGGTCGAGGCGGTCAAGAACCTGCCCCGGCCGATCCGCCCGGGCGGCATCCCGATCATGATCGGCGGCGGCGGCGAGAAGCGCACCCTCCGGCTGGTCGCGCAGTACGCCGACCAGTGCAACGTGGCCGGCGATCTCGACACCGTCCGCCACAAGATCGAGGTGCTGCGGAATCACTGCAGCGACGTCGGCCGTGACCCGGCCGAGGTCACGACCACCCGGCTCGGCGCGCTGTTCCTGGTCGACAGCGCGCAGGCCTCCACGGAGACCCGCGAGATGGTCGTCGGCATGGCGGGGGAGGAGTTCGCCGCGGCGTGCACGATCGGGACCGACGACGAGGTCCTCGAGCAGGTCGCCGCGATCCTCGACGCGGGGATCCAGGAGCCGATCTTCAACATGCCGTTCCAGGACGCGGCGATCGTGCGGCGCGCCGGTGCGCTGCTGACGAAGAGCTTCGCGTGACCCCGCTCGAGCTCCTGGAGGCGTCGTTCGGGTTCGCTCGCTCGAAGATCGAGGGGACCCGGGACGCGTCGCCCGATGCGCCCACGCCCTGCTCGGAGTGGACGATCCAGCAGCTCCTCAACCACACGATCGCGAGCGCCGACGGGTTCGCCGCGATCGTCGACGGGTCGGTTGCCGAGTTCGACGTGGAGTCGTGGTCCGAGACGCCGTACACGGGTGATCCCGTGGCCGCCTACGACGCGGCGGTGGCGCACGCGCTGCAGGCGTTCGGTGCGTCCGGAGCCTTCGACCGCATGGTCTCGATCGGGCCGCGGGAGGTGTCGGTCTCGGTGCTCGTGTTCCCGTGTGCCGGCGACGCGCTCCTGCACGGGTGGGACCTGGCGACGGCCACCGGCCAGGACGCCAGGATCCCGGATGCCGCGGGGGCCGAGGTCCTCGGTTTCGTGGAGCGCAACCTCGGCGACGGACCCCGTCCCGGTTTCGCCGCCGCGGTCGCGGTGCGCGACGACGCGCCGGTGTGGGAACGCCTCGTCGCGTCGTCCGGTCGGCAGCCGTAGGGCTGCCGCGGGAGCGGCCGACATGCCGATCGAGCCCGACACGAAGGACTGGACGTGGGTGCTCGAACGCCCGTGTCCCGAGTGCGGGTTCGATGCTTCGGCCTTCGACCGCGACGACGTCGCCGACATGGTGCGGGCCAACGTGGAGGCATGGCGACGTGTCCTGACCTACGACGACGCGACGACCCGACCGTCGGACGACCGATGGTCGACGCTCGAGTACGCCTGCCATGTGCGCGACGTGTTCCGCATCTTCGACCAGCGCCTCGCGCGGATGCTCCTGGAGGACGACCCGATGTTCGAGAATTGGGACCAGGACGCGACCGCGGTCGAGGACGACTACCCGGCGCAAGATCCCGCGGCCGTCGCCGACGAGCTGGCGGTCGCCGGCGAGGCGATCGCGGGCGGCTTCGGGGCGGTGGAGGGACCGCAGTGGGAGCGCGTCGGTCGGCGCAGCGACGGCGCCAGCTTCACGATCGAATCGTTCGCCAGGTACTTCGTGCACGACCCGATCCATCATCTCTACGACGTCGAGTCGGCCGGTCTGTGACACGCGCACGTGGAGCATGTGACGTGTCGCGCCCGCGAAGGAGCTCCTGAGATTTCTTCGCGTGAGGGCCGCGATTCGGGGGGTAAGTGTCACACCCCCCTGCTTGGATCGGAGCATGAGCACCCGACCCGTCTCGCCGTCGCCGGAGGAGGAGTTCGACTTCCGCGCGCGTGTCGACGAGCTGCGGTGCTTGGGAGTTGCCGGGTTGCGCGTCGCGGATGCGCGAGGTGCGTCGTCGAGCAAGCCCGGTGGAAGCTCGAAGCGCTCGCGGTCACGCGTGCACTGGAGGAGCTCGGCGCACTCGACGCTGCGCCGGATCCGAAGGTGTCGGCGCGCACGGCGAAGTGCGAGCGGGAGGTCGCGCGGTCGCTTGGAGTCGCTCCCGAAGGTCGCGTCGGCGGCCTGGGCCGGCGACCTGACGTGGGACCAGCTGCAGCCGGTCGCGGAGGTGGCGCCGCCGAGTCGACGGACGCCGAGTGGTCGGTGCGCGGGTCGCGGATGGCGCCGGTGGATCTGCAGCGGATGGCCCGCTCGGCCCGGCGGGTGACTGCGGCGGATGCCGAGGCACGACGTCAGGCGCGGTACCTCACCACGTGGCGTGATGCGGAGCAGGGGATGGTGTTCGGTCGCTGGGCGCTGCCCGACGTCGACGGGGTGCTGGTCGAGAAGGTGCTCGACGTCGATGGCGGAGCAGATGCGCCCGGCGAAGGGGCAGCCCTGGGACTCGCTCGCCCACCGCAAGGCCGACGCGCTGGTCGAGCTGTGCCGGAACGAACATGACCCGAAGCCCGGCGCCGGCGCGTCGAAGCCGCTGGTCGTGGTGCACACGAACGCGGGCACGCCGGGTGGTGAGGTCGACGGGATCCCGATCGCCGAGGAGACCGTGCAGGACGCTCGGCCGTCGACGCGCGGGTGGTCGTCCAGGACGATGCCGCGCCGGTGGTCGACCACGGTGCCGGGCGCATCGCGATCCCGGTCGCGCTCGAGCGGGAGCTGGAGCGGCGCGACCCGCACTGCCGCTACCCGGGGTGCGAGAACACCCGTGGGCTCGAACGGCACCACCTCGACCCGGTCGCCTGGGGCGGCCGGACCAGCCGCAAGCAGCTCGCCCGCCTCTGCCCCGAGCACCACCACCGCATGGAGCCCCACGGCACCGAACGCCTCATCGGCGACCCCGACCTCCCCGACGGCCTCACCGTCAAGGACTCCCGCGCGGATCCCACCGACCGAGCCGGCCCGGCGCCCTGATGGCGCGGCCACGTGCCGAGCCCTGCGTTGCGCTCCCCGACCGATCCTTGACCACGGAGGTCCGCTGGTCCGACGTGCCCGGTCAGCGGTAGCCGGGGTGGGGGAGGGCGGTCACGCCGACCTCGGCGGTCCAGCCGAGGTGGTCGTGGCGGGAGCCGTCGCAGGCGATGAGCTCGAAGTCGTCGGCCCGCCACACGTAGATGGCGTCCTGGTCGAAGCGGGCCGCGAGCGCGAGCGCGTCGGCCGGGTCGGCGTCGAGGAGGAGGACGCCGTCCTCGGTGTGCGAGCCGGCCGGATCACCACCGACCGCGGGGAACCACGCCCAGCCGTGTGCGGCGACGTCGTCGAGGAACGCCAGGTGGCGGAGGTCGTTCTCGGCACGGTCGATCACGGGGCCGCCGGGGTTGTGCGCGGTCACGAAGCAGGCCGGCACGACGAAGGGGAAGGACGCCCTCGACCCGGCCGTCGGCGCGCGGCGCAACCGAGACGGGCGCCGCCGTCGCCGGGCCAGTACGTGAACCCGGCGACCGCGTACTCGTCCCAGTGGTCGCGCGCTCATGGGATCTCGCTCAGATCGCGCGCTCCTTGCCTTCCCAGTACGGGTCGCGGAGCTTGCGCTTGTAGAGCTTCCCGTTGGGGTCGCGCGGCATCTCGGTCGTGAAGTCGATCGACTTCGGGCGCTTGAACTTCGCGAGGCGCTCGGTGGACCAGGCGAGGATCTCCTCCTCGAGCTCGCTCGTCGCCCTCGACGCCCTCCACGGGCTCGACGACCGCCTTCACCTCTTCGCCCCAGTCGGGGTGGGGGATCCCGAACACCGCGACGTCGGCGACCTTCGGGTGCATGATCAGCTCGCTCTCGATCTCGGCGGGGTAGATGTTGGCGCCGCCGGAGATGATCATGTCGATCTTGCGGTCGGAGAGGAACAGCCAGCCGTCGTCGTCGAGGAAGCCGACGTCGCCGACGGTGAAGTACTTGCCCTGGCGGGACTTGTCGGTCTTGTCCTTGTCCTTGTAGTACTCGAAGTTGCCCGTCATCATGTGCATGTAGACGGTGCCGATCTCGTTCGCCGGCAGCTCGTTCCCGTCGTCGTCGAGGATCACGACCTCCGAGATCGGCCACGCCCGTCCGACGGTTCCCGGGTGCTCGAGCCACTCGTCGGCGAACACGATCGTCCCGCCCCCTTCGCTGGCCGCGTAGTACTCGTCGATCACCGGGCCCCACCACTCGATCATCTGACGCTTGACCTCGGGCGGGCACGGTGCTGCGGCGTGCACCATGTGCCGGAGTGACGACACGTCGTACTTCTCGCGCTCCTCTTCGGGCACGCCGAGGAGCCGGACGAACTGCGTCGGCACCATGTGGGTGCTCGTCACCTTGTACTTGTCGATGAGGTGCAGCATCTGTGGCGCGGTCCACTTGTCCATCAGCACGACGGTGTGTCCGATGTTGATCGCGGAGCCCGAGAAGTTGAGCACCGCCGTGTGGTACAGCGGCGAGCCGACGATGTGGACGTTGTCATCGAACGGCTGCAGTCGGAACATGTAGAGCATCCCGCCGAACCCGTTCCCGGCGGTCTCGGGATCGAGACCGGGCAGCGCGCGGCGGACACCCTTGGGCTTGCCGGTCGTGCCCGACGTGTAGTTCATGATCATCCCGGCCGTGCGGTCCTCGGGCGTGGTGGTCGGCTGACCCTCCTTGAGATCCGAGTACGGGCGGAACGTCGGGATCTCGCCACCGACGACGAACCGACCCTCCTCGGGGAAGTCGATCTCGTCGGCCGCGGCCTTCGCGTCGTCGGCGAAGCGGGCGTGGGCGACGAAGACCTTCGCCTCGCAGTCGTCGACGATGTACGCGATCTCGGGGCCGACGAGGTGCCAGTTGATCGGGATCAGGTAGAACCCGGCCTGGGTGACCGCGAGGAAGAGCTCGAAGACCTCCGCGCAGTTCGGCAGCAGCATGGCGATCGCGTCGCCGGGCTGCGAAGCCCATCGCGCGCAGCCCGTGCACGAGCTGGTTGCAGGACGCGAGCAGCTCACCCGCCGGGATCTCCCGCTCGTCGGGATCGACCAATGCGAGATGGTCCGGGTTCGCCTCGGCGATCGTCCAGAAGCCCAGGGTCGGCGGCGTGTCTGCCATCAGGTGCTCCTCGCTCTCTGTCTCGTCGGTGGAGCCGGTGGCCAGGCGCTCGGCCCAGCGGTAGTCGGGCTTGCCCACGGGGGTCCGCGGGATCTCGTCGGTGAGGTGCACCTGTCTGGGGACCTTGTAGCGGGCCAGGTGCTTGCGGCAGTAGGTGCTCATGTCCGCGAGCGTCGGCATGGTCCCCGGTCGGGGTGTGACGATCGCCGCGACGCGCTGGCCGAAGCGCTCGTCGGGCACGCCGACGACGACGGCGTCGAAGACCTCGGGATGGCCCTTGAGGACGGCTTCGACCTCCTCGACGTACACCTTCTCGCCACCGGTGTTGATGCACACCGAGCCGCGGCCCAGCAGCTCGAGGGTGCCGTCCGCGTTGATGGTCGCGAAGTCACCAGGCACGACCCAGCGCACGCCGTCGGGATCCACCAGGAACGTGGCCGCGGTCTTCTCCTCGTCCTTGTAGTAGCCGAGCGGGATGTGCCCGCGGCGGGCCAGCATCCCGACCTCGCCCGATCCGGGGGTGACCGGGCGCCCGTCCGCGCCGAGCACGTTGACGACGTCGCTGATGGTGAACCTCGGACCGGCGGCGGGGCCGTCCGAGTCCATCACGGTGCCCGCGGCGCCGGTCTCCGTCGCGCCGAACGAGTCGGCGATGAACGCGTTCGGGAAGTGCTTCCGCAGCTCTTCCTTGACGGGTTTCGACATGATCGCCCCGCCGGACCCGATGACCGCGAGGTTCGAGAGGTCGTAGTGTGCGTCGGGCGCGGCGAGCGCGTCGGTGAGCGGCCGGGCCATCGCGTCGCCCACGACCATGATCGAGTGCGCGCCCTCGCGCTCGGCGAGGCGCAGCACGTCGGCACCGTCGTAGTGGTGCGAGGTGTTGAGCACGACGGTGTTCCCGCCGAAGAAGCTGATGAAGCTGGTCCACTGCCCGCCGCCGTGCATGATCGGGGCGTTGACGATGCCGACCGTCGGCTCGGCGGCTGATGTGACGCGAGTCGCCAGCTCCTCGGGTGTCGTGATCGGGGGAAGGCCGAACCCGCCACCACCCAGGGCGGCGAAGAAGATGTCCTCCTGCCGCCACAGGACGCCCTTCGGCATCCCGGTCGTGCCGCCGGTGTAGAGCACGTAGAGGTCGTCCGGGGAGCGCGGCGCGAAGTCACGCGCCGGGCTCGCCGCGGCCACGGCGTCCTCGTACGACACCGCGCCGAGCGTCGCGAGTGCCTTGTCGATCGCGTCGGTCTCGGCCGGCGTCTCGCCTGCGGCCCCGGCGCCCGGCACCGGATCCTCGATGCACCACGAAGTGGCGGAGCCCGGGGGTGTCGGCGTGCACCTCGGCGACGAGCGGGGCGAACGGTCCGCTCGAAGACCACCGCTACGGCGTCGGAGTTCTCGAGGAGGTAGGCGAGCTCCTCGGCGACGTAGCGGTAGTTGACGTTGATCACCGACGCCCGGGCCTTGTAGATCCCGAGCTCCGCCTCGATCCACTCCGACCGGTTCCAGGAGTAGACCGCCACGTGGTCGCCGGGTCCGACCCCGACGTCGAGGAGGTGATGGGCCAGCCGGTTGGCCCGCTCGTCGAGCTGCCGGTAGGTCAGCCGGACGTCCCCCGCGACCAGGGCGAGGCGGTCCGGGACCGTGTCGGCGACGATCTCGAAGAGGTCGGCCAGGTTGAACTCCACGGGAATCGAGTAGAACACGTTCTTGTCAGGCCCGGCAAGGCGGTCCCAGCCGTCCCAGGATGCAGCGAGGGTCGGGCGTGAGCGGTGACGCCCGTCGCGGGAGACGGGCGAGCGGTGGCGACGGAGAGGCGGGGATGGAACCAGGGATCCTGGAGGGCCGGGTGGCGATCGTCTCGGGCGCCGGGCCCGGGATGGGCCGGGCGATCGCGCTCGAGCTCGCCGGCGCGGGTGCCGACGTCGCACTCGGCGCCCGGCGGGAGGCGTCGTGGGGCCCGGTCGTCGAGGCGGTCGAGGCGCTCGGACGACGCGCCATCGGGATCTCCACCGACATCACCGACGCGGATCAGTGCCGCCGCCTCGCGGACACCGCGGCCGCCGAGCTCGGCCGGGTCGACGTGCTCGTCAACAACGCGTTCGCCGAGGAGGACTGGCACGAGCCGTTCGCCGGGTTCGACCCGGGCCGCTGGCGCCGACCGATCGACGTCAACGTGTTCGGCACCTTGGCGCTCTGCCAGGCGACCGTGCCGCACCTGCGCGCCGTCGGTGGCGGTTCGATCGTGATGATCACCACCCTGTCCGTGCGGAACCCGATCCCGCTGCTCGCCGGCTACGCCGCGTCCAAGCGCGCCCTCACGACGGCCGCGCAGGTGCTCGCGAAGGAGCTGGGTTCGGCGAAGATCCGTGTGAACTGCGTGGCCCCCGGTCACATCCGCGGCGCCTCGCTCGACGAGTACTTCGACTGGATCGCCGAGCAGCGCGGCATCACCCCCGAAGCTGTCGCCGACGAGATCGCAGCCCAGAACGCGATCCACCACCTCGCCAGCCCGGAGGAGATCGCGCCCGCCGTGCTCTTCTTCGCGTCCGACCTGTCGCGGGTGATCACCGGCCAGACCCTCGACGTCAACTGCGGCCGCACGTTCGACTGATTCCGACCCCTACGAGAAAGCAGGACGAGCACATGCTCCTGGAAGGCAAGCGTTGCATCGTCTCGGGCGTGGGCCCCGGACTCGGCAAGGAGATCGCACTGCTGTTCGCACGTGAAGGCGCCGACGTCGCCCTCGGTGCCCGCACCGAGTCGTACCTCGAAGAGGTGAAGGGCGAGATCGAGGCACTCGGTCGCAAGGCGGTGATTGCACGAACCGACATCACGGACCAGGCGCAGTGCGACGGGCTCGCGCAGGCGTGTGTCGACGCGTTCGGTGGGATCGACGCGTTGGTCCACAACGCGTTCGCGGGTGACGTGTTCCAGCTCTTCGAGGACGTCGACCTCGCGGCGTGGCGTCAGATCATGGACGTCAACCTCTTCGGCAGCCTGCAGCTCACCAAGTCCGTGCTCCCGACCATGAAGGAGCAGGGCGCCCACGCCGCGGGCACAGCACAGGGTGGCTCGATCATCTTCGTCAACTCGATGATCATGCGGAAGGTGCTGCCCCTGCAGGGTGGCTACGCGACCTCGAAGGGCGCGCTGATGACCGCGGCCCAGGTGCTGGCCAAGGAGCTCGGTCCCCACAAGATCCGCGTGAACTCGATCGTGCCGGGGTGGATGATGGGCCCGTCGGTCGAGATGTACTTCCAGATGATGGAGAGCCAGACCGGCAAGACGCATCAGGAGTCCTATGACGAGGTCGCGTCGCAGATCACGCTGGGCGAGATCCCGCCCGACGGCGACTGTGCGAACGCAGCGCTGTTCTTCGCGTCCGACATGTCGCGGGTGATCACCGGTCAGTCCCTCGACGTCAACGGTGGCGAGGTCTTCCACTAGCCGTCGATGGCGGACGACCCATGGCCTGATCTCGTGCTCGGCGTACGCCGGGGCCGAGGCGGCGCTCGATGCCGCGGCCGACCGGCTCGGCGCGCGCCTCGGGGTCGACGGTCCGGGGATCCTGCGTGAACGCTCGGCGATCCTGGGGATCGCGCCGCAGGGGACGGTGTCGGCTGGGGGGAGCGCCCGGCTGCTCCTCGCCGGCGATGGCACGTGGGTCGCGGTCAACCTCGCGCGTCGCAGCGACGTCGACCTGCTCGCCGCCTGGGTGGAGCACGACTGGGACGGTGCACCGTGGGACGTGGTGGCCGCGCACCTCCGGGCGGCGGACTCGACCCCGGCGGTGGAGCGCGCCCAGCTCCTCGGGATCCCTGCCGCGCGCGCCGTCGCCGCCCCGGAACCGGGCCGGGCCACACCGGTGCGGGTCCGTGGAGCGGTCCGGCGGACGCGGGCCGGTCGCTCCCGCGCTCCGCTCGTGATCGACCTCTCGGCCCTCTGGGCCGGCCCACTGTGCACACACCTGCTCCGGCTCCACGGGGCGCGTGTCGTGAAGGTCGAGCTCGCCGGGCGGCCCGACGGCGCTCGCCGCGGCGACCCGCGGTTCTGGGAGCACCTGAACGCCGGGAAGGAGCTCGTCACGCTCGATCGCGCCGACACCGACCAGGCCGCCGCGCTGGAGGCCCTGCTCGACGCCGCCGACGTCGTCGTCACCGGCGCGCGTCCGCGTGCGGTGCAGCAGCTCGGGCTGGATCTCGAGCGCCGGGTGCGGGCACACGGCCTGATCTGGGCATCGATCACGGGCTACGGCTACGCGGGCGCGTGGCACGAACGGGTGGCCTTCGGCGACGACGCCGCCGTCGCGGGCGGACTCGCCGTCGCCGCCGGTGGGCTCCACGCTCCGGTGTTCGTCGGTGACGCTCCGGCCGATCCCCTTGCCGGGCTGCACGCGGCGGGCGCGGTCCTCGAGTGCCTGGAGCAGCAGCGGGGGGCGTTCCTCGACGCCTCGATGTGCGCCGCCGTGGGCGACGCCGTCGCGCGTGCCACCGCTACGCTGGCGTGACCGTCCGAGCACGTCCGAGGAGCAGCATCGCCATGGCCCGTCTCGCACTCCCCGATGGACCCGAGGTCGCCGACCAGCCCGAGATCGTGAAGATCTGGAGCCTCCGCCCCGAGATGGGTGCCGCCGTGGCCGGTCTGTCACACGCCGTCTACTCGCAGAGCATCCTCCCGGCGCGGGTCAGGGAAGTCGCGCGGATGCGCATCGCGCAGATCAACGGCTGCGTCGTGTGCATGGGGTGGCGCATCCCCGAGCTCGCCGCGCAGGGCGTCACCGAGGAGCTGTACGCGGGAGTCGAGGACGTCGCGAACGACCCGCAGTACTCCGAGCAGGAACGGCTCGCGGTCGAGTACGCCGAGAGGTTCGCACTCGACCACCGCTCGATCGACGACGCGTTCTACGCCCGCCTCAAGGAGCACTTCACCGATCCCGAGATCCTCGACCTCACGATCTGCATCGGGAACTGGGTGGCGTTCGGCCGACTCACGATGCTCCTCGACCTCGACGAGGCGTGCGAGATCCGCCTCCGCGCGACCACGTGAGCACGATGACTGTGAGCACGATGACTCTGCGCACGACGAGTCGCCGGAGCAGACCGGGCGCATGAAGACGAGCGAGATCGATCTCTTCGATCTCGACCTCTTCGCCGACGGACCGCCGCACGAGCTGTTCCAACGGCTGCGGGACGAGTCCCCGGTCTGCTTCCTGCCCGAGCCCGACGGCCCGGGGTTCTGGGCCGTCACCCGCTACGAGGACGTCGTCGCCGTCTCGCGCGACGCCACGACGTTCACGTCGGCGCCGCGCGTCTTCATCGCCGATCCCGACGACGCCGTCGGTGACGAGCACCTCCTGATCAACATCGACCCACCGCGCCACACGAAGCTCCGCAAGATCGTCAACCGGGGGTTCACACCACGTCAGGTCGCGGTGCTCGAGCCGCGCGTCCGCGAGATCGTGGTCGGGCTGCTCGAGGACGCCAGAGCGCGCGGCGAGTTCGACCTCGTGACCGACGTCTCGGTCGAGCTGCCGCTGCAGGTGATCGCGGAGCTGGTCGGCGTCCCGCACGAGGACCGCCACCGGATCTTCGCCCTCACCGAGATCATGATGAGCATCGGGGACCCGGACCTCGGTCACACGGTGGAGGATGCACGCGCCGCGATCACTGAGATGTTCACGTACGTCGACGCGATGGCCCAGGAGCGCCGGGTAAGTCCCGGCGAGGACCTCTTCTCCCTGATCCTGAAGGCAGATGTCGACGGCGAGGCACTCACACCGATCGAGACCGACTTCTTCTTCATGCTCCTGATGAACGCGGGGAGCGAGACCACACGCAACCTCATCACCGGCGGGATGCTCACGCTCTTCGACCACGCAGAGGAGCGGTCCCGGCTCGCCGCCGATCCGGCACTCCTTCCCACCGCGATCGAGGAGATGCTGCGTTGGGTCACGCCGGTCATGCACTTCCGCCGCACCGCGGCCGCGATGTCGAGCTCGCAGGGCGGCAGATCCAGGCCGGCGACAAGGTCGTGCTCTGGTACACGTCCGCGAACCGCGACGATCGGGCGTTCCCGCACGCGGGCAGGTTCGACGTCGGCCGCACCCCGAACGAGCACGTGGCCTTCGGTGCGGGGGGACCGCACTTCTGTCTCGGCGCGAGCCTCGCCCGCCTCGAGGCACGCGTGATGTTCGAGGAGCTCTTGACGCGGATGCCGACCCTCACGCCGGCCGGCCCGGTGCGTCGCCTCGGCTCGAACTTCATCAACGGGATCAAGTCGCTCCCGGTTCGGGTCGGCTGAGTCGCCCTGCCCGCGGTCGGGGTGTGGTGGGCGCCGCACGATCCCGTCGATGCGAATAGTAGGTTCGCCGCCGTGCTCAGCCCTGCGAGCCGGACGTTGGAGGGGAAGGTCGCGGTCGTCACGGGGGCGGAGCGCCCGCTGGCCGCAGGTCTCGCCGCGGCACTGCGTACCGCGGGCGCGGCCGTCGCCGAGGTGTCGAGCGACGACCTGCACGCGCGCGACCTCGCCGAGCGTGCGTTCGCGACGGCGGTGCAGGGGCTGGGAGGACCGATCGACATCGTGGTGCACGCGGCGATGCCGGAGGTCGCCTTCGAAGCGATCGACTTCGAGCAGGTCGACGACGCCCGCTGGGACGCGGTGTGGGAGGCGACGATGGGCGCGGCCATCCACGTGCTGCAGCTCGGCTTCGAGCAGATGCGTGGGCGCGGCGGCCGGTTCGTGTTCGTGACCCCGACCGTGTCGATGTCGGGCGCGGCGCGGCTGGTCCCCTACACGACGGCGGTCGAGGGTGTGCGCCTGCTCGCCAAGTCGGCCGCCCGGCAGTGGGGCCCCGACGGGATCACCATCAACTGCCTCGCGCCCGCACCGGAGCACGTGCCGATCGGAGTCGTGAGCACCGATGTCTCGTTGGCGCCTGCAGCCCTCGGCGGTCCGGGCGACGCGGAGGTCGATCTCGGTCCGGTCGCGGTCTTCCTCGCGAGCGACGCATCGCATGCGCTCACCGGTGCGACGCTTGTGCGCGGACGGTGGCGTCTGGATGGCCCCGTGAGTCGTCCCGGCCGAGCCCCTGGCCGGGCGTACCGCGATCATCACCGGCGCGGGGCAGGGCGTGGGTGAGGGCATCGCCCGGGCGCTCGCTGCCGGTGGCGCGAACGTCGTCGTCGCAGCCCGGCGCGCCGGAGACCGGGGAGCCGGTGGCGGCCGCGATCCGGGACGCGGGGCGAGGAAGCGGTCTGCATCGTCACTGATGTCACGAAGCGCGAGTCGATGGCGAGCTGCGTCGAGGAGACCGTGGCGTCGCTACGGCGGCCTCGAGATCATGGTGCACAACGCGTTCCGCGGCGGCACGAACCACCGGCTCGAGGAGCTCTCGCAGGAGCTGTGGGAGCAGAACTCACGCACCGCGGTGTGGGGTTCGTACTACAGCGCGGTGCTGGCCTTTCCGCATCTGCGAACCGCCGGTACGAAGGGGCGGCTGATCCTCATCACGTCGCCGTCCGGCGTCGAGGGCAGCGTGAACATCCCGATCTACTCGCCGGTGAAGGCCGCGCAGCGAGCGATCGCGAAGAGCCTGTCGCGGGAGTGGGGTGAGCACGGCATCACCGTGAACTGTGTCGCGCCCGTCGCGGAGACCCCTGCACTTGCCTCGAGCGTTCGAGCGGAACCCGGTGCTGAAGGAGCGCATCGAGGCGCGCACGTCGTTGCGTCGCATCGGCGATCCCGAGCACGACATCGGAGTGGTCGCCCGCTTCCTTGCGAGCGACGATGCGGGCTACGTCACCGGGCAGACGATCGTCTGCGACGGCGGCAGCTTCATGGGTCTGTGAGCCGAGGTCGCTGAGCCGATGGGACCGAATGACCTGGCACCCGGAGCTGGCTCCGGATTCGCCGGGCGCGACCGGGTTCGACCGTGTGTTCGGGCTGCGGCCCGACCTGTACGGACCGTTCCGCGAGTTCTACGCGGTGTTCTGGCGTGACCGACTCGTCGATCCCGTCGTGCTCGAGCTGTGCCGGCTGCGGGTCGGCCAGCTGCTCGGCTGCGAGAGCGAGCTCGCCGTGCGGTACGCACCCGAGGGCGTGGCGCCCGTTACCGAGGAGCAGGTTGGCGCGCTGTCGCAATGGCCCACGTCGGACCGGTTCGATGCTCCCCAACGCGCCGCGCTCGCGTTCGCGGAGCAGTTCGTGATCGATCCGAAGGGGATCCGGGGGCCGGTGCGCGACGAGCTGCGCGCGCACGGTTCACGCTCCCGGAGGTCGTGGCGCTCACGGAGGCGCTCGCGCTGTTCGACGGCTTCACCCGCTTTCGACTGATCCTGGGTGTCGACGGTGCCGAGCCGGGTCGGTAGGCGCGAGCACCGTCGATCCCTCGAAACCCGACACGCCGCTAGCCTGACCCCATGGCAGCCGCCCGGTCCGACCAGGGCGCCCCGGGCGACCCGACGACGCGATCAGCGGGAGCGTGCTGGCCGAGCAGCCCGAGGCGCTCATGCGGTTCCTCGAGCTCTACGGCACGCTGTGGAGTCACGGGCGTCTGCCGCAGTCGGTGAAGGAGGTTGCCCGCCTCCGCAACGCGCAGGGTGACCGACTGTGCGTACTGCCGGAACGTCCGCTTCGAGGGCGCGGTGACCGACGGCCTCACCGAGGACCGGGTCGCGCGCATCGACGACGACTACGCGTCGTCGGCCGAGCTCACCGAGCGCGAGAAGGTCGCGATCGGCTTCACCGACCGCTTCCTCCGAGAGCCGGCAGCCCTGACCGACGAGGAGCGCGCCGCCTTGCTGGCGCACTTCGACGCCGGCGAGCTGGTGGAGCTCGCGGCGGGCGTGGCGCTGTTCATGGGCTTCTCGAAGATCGCCGTCGCGCTCGGTCCGCCGCCCGAGATGCCGACGACCGTCGTCCCCACCCCCGACTGGCCGCCCCGCGGCTGAGTCGGGCGCTCGCCGCGGGGATCAGCCCGCGTCGCGGAGCAGATCGACCTTCACCTGACGGCGCAGGATCTTGCCGGTCGCGGTCTGGGGGAGCTCGTCACTCACCCGGATGACGTCAGGGGTCTTCAGTGAGCCGAGCCGTTCCTTCACCCAGGCCTGCAGCTCGCCGGCATCGACCCACGCGCCCGGTCGCAACGAGATCATCGCCCCGATGCGCTCGCCCCACTCCTCGTCGGGGATGCCGACTGCCGCGGCCGAGTCGACCGCCGGGTGTTCGAGCAGCGTGTCCTCGATCTCGGCGGGAGCGATGTTCTCGCCGCCGCGGATGATGGTGTCGTCGCCCCGTCCCTCGATGAACACGAAGCCGTCGCCGTCGACGCGACCCCGGTCACCGGTCGGCAACCAGCCGTCGCCGTGCCGCTGCGAGCCCCGTCCGACGTACTCGCCCGAGACCTGGTCGCCGCGGACGAGCACCTCGCCGGTCTCGCCGGTGGCGCACTCGCGCCCGTCCTCGTCGACGACGCGCACCTCGATCCCCGGGACCGGGCGACCCGCGGAGGCGAGCCGCGCTCGCACAGCGGGGTCGGTGCTCTCGAACGCGGTGCGATGGTCGTCGGGACCGAGCACGGTGACGGTGCTGCTGGTCTCGGTGAGGCCGTAGGCGTTGACGAAGCCGGTCGTGGGGAGCAGCCGCAGCGCGCGCTCCAACACCGGCGCGGGCAGACGGGCGCCACCGTAGGAGAGGGCGCGCAGCGACGCCGGCGCAGCACTCGGGATCCTCCTCGAGGACGGCGATGATGCGGGCGAGCATCGTCGGCACGAGGAATGCGTGGGTGATCTGCTCCTCACGCGCGACGCGGAGCCACTCGGCGGCGTCGAAGCGGGGGAGCGGCACGATGCGTCGACCCGCGTACGTGCTGGTGAGGACGGCCGTCACGCCGGCGATGTGGAACGGCGGAACCGCGACCAGCACGGCCTCGTCCTCGCCGGCGGACGCGAACTCCATCGTGTTGAACTGGTAGGCCAGCAGCTGCGAGTGCTCGAGCACGGCAGCCTTCGGCTCCGCCGACGTGCCGCTCGTGAACAGCAGCACGGCCGGGCCGCTCGGGAGCGTCCACGAACGCCAGTCCCGGTGTCGCGGGGAGCTCGAGCCACGAGGCGTCCCCGACCTCGGCCGGGCGGAGGCGGTGGAGGAGCTCCAGCCGCGCCGCCTCGGGCAGGCGGTAGTTCAGCGGCGCGTAGGACACGCCGGCCCAGGCCGCACCGAAGAGCGCGGCCGGCACGATCGGGCCGGTCTCGGACACCAGGGCGAGCGTGTGCGGTTCGCTGTCGCCGAGCCGGGCGCCGATCGCCGTGGCGCGGTCACGCATGCGGGCGAAGGAGACGCCGTCGTCTGCCGTGCGCCGAAGGCGATCCGGTCGTCGAGGCCGTCGGCGGCCATGTCGAGGAGCATCGCCACGTTCATCGCCGGCGGCTCATCCGGAGCGGCTCATGGGTGCTGGCTCATCCGAGGGACTCTGCGATCTCCTGGAGCCGCGCGTCGAGCTCGGCGCGGGGGACGACGTCGTCGGCGAGGCCCCAGACGCGGGCCGTGGCCGCCGGGATCGTACCG
This sequence comes from uncultured Acidimicrobiia bacterium, assembly GCA_963809885.1. Lineage (GTDB taxonomy): Bacteria > Actinomycetota > Acidimicrobiia > IMCC26256 > PALSA-555 > JALHSW01. The sequence goes on from CAWELA010000004.1 coordinate 399,409, forward strand.
TCGGCGAGCAGGAGCTCCAGCACCCGTGCCGGAGCGGCGCGGCGGGCGATCGACACCGTCCCGCCGGCACCGGGGATGAGGCCGAGCCCGAGCTCGGGGAGCCCGATGCGGACGTCGTCGGCGGCCACGACGTATGCCCGCGAACGCCGGCAGCTCGATGCCCGCGCCGAGGCAGGCGCCGTGGAGCGCCGACCACGAGCCGCGGTGCGAGCCGGTGGAGCTGCCAGGCGACGGAGCGCGTGAGGCGCACGAGGTGGGCGGTCGCCGGGTCGGGGGACGAGCCGAAGGTGTCGAGGTCGCCCCCCGAGCAGAACGACGGGCCGTCGCCTCGGAGCACGACGGGCCCCGGGTGGGCCACGGCCTCGACGAGCGCGACATGCAGCTCGTCGCGCATCCGGGCGTCGAGCGCGTTGTGGCGGCCGCCGGACGGGTCAATGTGATGCTGGGTACCCCGCCGTCGCTGCACGAGGTCGACGCGCGGTGCTGTGGCCTCCGTCGGCGTCGACCGGCCGCGGCGGGATGTGCTGCCCGCCAGCGCAGGAACTCCGGGCTCGCCGAGCAGCATCGAGTACGCGGCGGACTCGTTCGTGAGTCCGGCCCAGACATCGTCGTCGGGATCGGTGCCCGGGCTCGGGCCGCGCAGCAGGAGCGCCGCGGTCACCGCGGCGTGCGGCGGCGCCGTCGAAGGCGCGGACCACCGCTCGGCCGTGGGCGGGTCGTCGGTCTCGAGGTCGAACGCCGCCGCGACGGGCGCGGGTGCACCGACCGAGAGCGTGAGCGCCGGAGTGCCACGGAGCGCCGCCCGCACGGCGTCGGGGTCCGGCGCGGCGCGCCAGTCGCCCTCGACCCGCAGCAGGATCGGCTCGCCGGCGTGGAGCCCGGTGGCCGCCTCGATCGCCGCCGGCCCCGCACCGAGGAGCCGGGCGTCGAGCTCGACGACGCCCATCCCGAAGCTCAGTCCGAGGACGGCAGCGGCTTCGCGGTGGCGATCTCCATCGGCTGCCCGTGGCAGACGAGCTCGCCGTCGCCGGCCTTGGTGACGAGCACGGTGACCTCGCACTCGCTGCACTGGTAGCGCTTGCCCAGGAGGTTGGCCATGGTGCTCAGGTCTCCCGCGGGGCGAGAGGCTCGCCGCAGCACGACAGCTCGGCGTCGGTGGCCTTCACGACGATGATCTCGGTCCCGCACTTCGAACATTGCAGGCGTGCGCCCACAGCGGTAGGTGACATGTCGGTCAGACTAGCGAAATGACCTCGCGCACCGGTCCTCCCGAAGATCCCGGCCCGCGGGACCCGGAGCTGCGCGACCTGAGGATGGTCGTCCGCGACCGGGTGGCCGTGGTCACCCTCGACCGCCCGGACCGGCGCAACGCCTTCACCGGCGCGATGGGCGACTCGCTCGGTCGGGCCTACGAGCGCTGCGACCTCGACGACGAGATCCGCGCCGTCGTGCTGACCGGCGCGGGCGACGCGTTCTGCGCCGGCGCCGATCTCGGAGGCGGTGGGGACACCTTCGGGGCGGTCGGCGACGACCCCCGGAGCGGCCGCCGTTCACGTCGTCACCCGTGCGCCCGCGGGCTTGGGAGATCCGCAAGCCGGTGATCGCGGCCATGAACGGGCACGCGATCGGCATCGGCATGACGCTCGCGTTGCACTGCGATCTGCGGATCATGGCGACCGGCGCGAAGTACGGGATCGTGCAGGTGCGACGCGGCGTGCTCGGCGACGCGCACTCGCACTGGACGCTGCCGCGCGTCGCCGGTTTCGCGCATGCGGCCGACATCCTCCTCACCGGCCGGCACTTCACGGCGGAGGAGGCGGTCGCGATGGGGATCGCGAAGCAGGCGCTTCCCCCCGACGCGGTGCTCGATGCGGCGCTTGCCGTCGCCGACGACATCGCCCTCAACACTGCTCCGCTGTCGGTGGCGCTGAGCAAGCGGATCCTCTGGTCGGACCCTCCGCTCACCGCAGAGGAGACCGACCGGCTCGAGACCGAGTACCACCGGGTCGTGATGGGCCGGGAGGACGCGCAGGAAGGTGTGCTCGCGTATCTCGAACGGCGTCCGCCCCAGTGGACGCTCAGCCCGACGCGGGACTGGCCTCACTCCGAGGGTTCAGCGCTGTGGAGCTTGAACACGCGTGCCGCGTTCTCGCGGAGGAACTTCGGCCAGACCTGTGCGCGGAACGCGACCGCGGGGAGCTGCTCGAAGATCGTGTCGTACGACAGTCCCATCGGGAAGTAGCCCGCGAAGATCACCTTCTCGGCGCCGCGCGTGTTCGCGTAGTCGACGATCTCCCGGGGGTAGTACTTCGGGGCGAACGCGCTCGTGGAGTAGTAGAGGCCCGGCCACTTCAGCATGAGCTTCACGGCGAGGTCGGCCCACGGCTCGGCACCGTGGCGCATGACGACCGTGAGGTCGGGGAACTCGTAGCAGACCGTGTCGAGGCACTCGACGCGCTGGGGCGCGAACGGCACGCGCGGGCCCGGGATGCCGACGGTCAGCAGGATGGGGATGTCGAGCTCCACGCACGCCGCGTAGATCGGGAACCACGCCGGGTCGTCGTAGGCACGCTGGGGGAACGTACCGGCACCGAAGGACATCGCGCCGACCACACCCCACTCGTCGACGGCCTGGCGCAGCGCGCGCGACCGACGCAGTGATCGCGTTCGGGTCGACGTCGACCGTGCCGGAGAGCCGGTCCGGATGGGCGCGTAGCGCCGCGAGCCCGGGTTCGTTGGCCGCTGAGACCCCGACCAGCGCGTGCTCGATGTCGAAGCGGTCCATCTCCGACAGCACGGCCGCGATCGGGTCGTCCGCGAACCGGGCTTCGGGGAGGTTCTTGAACATGTAGGACGCCGGGTGCGCGAAGCCCTCGAGTGATTCGCGGTCCTTCAGGAGTGGGCGGAGCTGGTCGCGCCAGGACTCGTCGCCCGGCGCGGGTGGGAGCGCGACCATCGTGTCGACCACGCGGATCCCGAGTGGGTTGCTCACCAGGTGGGTTCGGGCGCCGGGCCGGGCTGGGGCAGCCCGAGCATGTCAGCGAGCACTCGGGTGACCGCGTTGTTGATCGCCATGTCGGTGTCGGCCGGCAGGAGCTCGAAGTCGACCAGCAGCGTGCCGAGACGCATCATCACGACGGCGAACCGCAAGCCGCCGAAGACCTCGTAGAACTCGAGGTCGCGCGCGGTTCGGCCGGTGCACTGCTCGTAGTGGGCGACCATCTCCTCGCGCGTCGGGAAGCCCTCCAGGCGCGGCGCGGGCATGCCCTCATGGAAGTGGCGGTCGAGGAAGAGCCACCAGCCGAGGTCCATCATCGGGTCCGCGATCGTCACCATCTCCCAGTCGAGAACCGCGGCGACGTCGTAGTCCGCGTCGAACAGCTGGTTGTTGATGCGCGCGTCACCCCAGCAGAGCGTGAGCTCGGGGTCCTTCGCCGGAGCGTGTTCTCGCACCCACTCGAGGGCAGCGAGCGCGATCGGGGGCGGCTCTCGGTCGGGGCTCGCCCACTCGAACGCGGCCTCGTAGTAGCGGAGCTGCTGTTCGAAGCCCAGCGCGCCGTACTGTGGCTTGTCGAGGTAGTCGAGGCCGAGGGCCTTCCAGTCGACCGCGTGGACCTTGCCCATCGCCTCGAGCCCGTGCTCGACCACCTTGCGACGCTGCGCCGGGGTGGTCTCCTCGAAGAACCAGCCCCCGAGGGTGTACGGGGGCGTGTCCGTGGGCGCGCGGCCGTCAACGGCACCCATCACGAAGAACGCGGCGCCCAGGAAGGAGGCGTCGGGTTCGAACCAGCGCATGGCCGGCACGGGGACGTCGGTGTGCTCGCCGAGCGCCCGGAGCACCTTGTACTGGTTCTCGAAGTCGGCCTCCATGAACACGGTGTGGAGGGTGGGCTCGACGCGCAGCACGAGCGACTCGGTGAGGCGCTCGCCGCCGCCCGCGGGGACCCACGACGCGTCGAAGAGCAGCGTCTCGTTCGAGAACCCGGTGAACGCGGGCCCGCTGATCGGGCCGACCTCGACGTCGGAGGCACCTGGCAGCACGCCGGCGAGCCATGCCGCGATGATGCCGCGCGCCGCTTCGAGATCGCGCTGTTCGGGGATCGGCATGTCCGGTGCTCCTGGTCGGTGTCGGATGGGCGGTCAGACGAGGGTGCCGTGCTCGAGCAGGCCTGCGACCTCGTCGGCGGCGAAGCCCCATTCGGCGAGGACCTCGGTGGTGCGCGCGCCCGGGTGCTCGGGCGGGCGGGGAGTGGAGGCCGGCGTGCCCGAGAACCGTGGGGCCGGCGCGGGCTGGGGGACGCCGCGGATCTCGAGGAAGCCGTGGCGTGCGGCGTTGTGCGGGTGTGCCGGCGCCTCGAGCGGCGTCAGCGCCGGGGCGACACACGCGTCGAGATCGGCGAAGTGGGCCTCCCACTCGTCACGGGTGCGGGCCGCGATCGCCGCGGCGAACCGCTCACGGAGCTCCGGCCACCCGGTGGTGTCGTGCTGGTCGGGGAGCTCGTCCTCGTCGAGCCCGAGGCCGATGAGCAGCTGCGCGTAGAACTGCGGCTCGATCGCGCCGAGGGCGAGCCACCTGCCGTCGCTGGGTCTCGTACGAGTCGTACCAGGGTGCTCCGGTGTCGAGCATGTTCGTGCCGCGCTCGCCCCAGAAGCCCGACGCGCGCGCGGCGTAGAACGGCGTGAGCATCGTGGCCGCGCCGTCGACCATGGCTGCGTCCACGACCTGTCCCACCCCGGTGTGCTCACGCGCGAGCAGTGCGGCGACGATGCCGTACGCGAGCAGCATCCCGCCGCCGGCGAAGTCGGCCAGGACGTTGATCGGCGGGGTCGGCGGCGACCCGGCGCGTCCGAGCGGCTCCAGCGCGCCGGCGATCGCGAGATAGTCGATGTCGTGCCCCGCTTTGTCCGCGAGCGGGCCGGTCTGGCCGTAGCCGGTGAGGCGGCCGTAGACGAGGCGAGGGTTGCGCGCGCACGCGACGTCGGGACCGATGCCGAGGCGCTCGGCGACGCCCGGCCGGAACACCTCGAATGCGACGTCGGCGCGGTCGCAGAGGCGCAGGAAGGTGTCGACGCCCTCGGCGGCCTTGAGGTCGAGCCCGATGGCGTGCTTCGAGCGCGTCATGGCGCTCGTCGCGGGCCGCGAGCGGTCGACGGCCCGGGCGGCGTCCGCGCGGTCGACGGTGAGCACCTCGGCGCCCAGGTCGGCGAGCAGCATCCCACAGAAGGGCCCCGGTCCGAGGCCGACGAGCTCGACGACCGCGCACACCCTCGAGGGGACCGCTCACGCGTCGCCGATCCCCATGGCACGCGCTTGGTCGGGGCGCGCCATGACGAACACACCCTCGGCCTCGGCGGTCACACCGTCGGCGTCCGAGACCGTGCCGTCGACGCGAAGGGTCCGCCCGCCGGTCCGGGTGACGTGGGCCTCGTAGCGCAGCGGCACGTGCAGCGGGGTCGGGCGGCGGTACCGGATCGTCAGCGTGCCGGTCGGTGCCGGGCGCGTCGCGGCGGCGGCCGCGGCGGCGGCGAGCACCAGATCGAACGCCGCCGCGAGCACCCCGCCGTGGACGATGCCCGGCATCCCTTCGGCCCGATGGTCGTACGTGACGGTTGCGACCGAGCCGTCGGGCCCGCGCCGCAGCTCGAGGGGTGGCGAGAGCGGGTTCGACGGCCCGACGAACGGGTGGTGCTCGAAGATCGCCTGGGTGCCGGTCGGCGCGGTGTGGAACAGGTCACCGTCCGCGAAGCGGCTGGTGACGGCGGAGGGCTCGAGGCGGGCGTTGAGGTCCTCGAGCACCTCGGCGGCGGCGGTGAGGTCCCCGGCCGGTGCCCGGCTCCCCACGAGGTTGCAGATCAAGGACCGCGCCGCGGCACCGGCGCGCCGGGACGCGACGACGCTCTCGGGCAGGCCCTCCTCCGGGAGGGTCATGGGGGTGGCGTCCGGACCGGTCATGGGGGTGAGCGGCGATCCTAAACTGGTCCCCGCATCGGCCAGGGAAGGTCCTGGCACCTCGTCACATCGGGCCGCAGCGCCCAGACCGGAGGCCTCCGCCATGTCCCAGCCCGTGATCGTCGAAGCCGTCCGCACCCCGATCGGGAAGCGCAACGGATGGCTGTCCGGGCTGAAGGCTGCCGAGACCCTCCGACACACGCAGCTCGCGGTGATCGAGCGCGCCGGCATCGACCCGATGCTCGTCGAAGAGGTCATCGGGGGGTGCGTCACCCAGGCGGGGGAGCAGGGCTCGAACATCACCCGCAATGCGTGGCTGAGCGCCGGCCAGGACAAGCTGCCCTACCAGGCCGCCTGCACCACCGTCGATGCCCAGTGCGGCTCGGCGCAGCAGGCGAACCACCTGGTCGCCGGGCTCATCGCCGCCGGCGGCATGGAGGTCGGGATCGCGTGCGGCGTCGAGCAGATGAGCCACGTGCCCCTCGGCGCGAACGTCTACAACGGTCCCGGATACGCCGAAGACCGAGCCGTGGCCGTGGGACGACCCGCCCGAGGGCCAGTTCGGTGCCGCGGAGCGCATCGCCGACAATCGCGGCATCACCCGCGAGGACCTCGACGAGTGGGGCTTCCACTCGCAGCGCAAGGCGAAGGTGGCATGGGACGAGGGCCGGTTCGAGCGCGAGATCGCGCCGATCGAGACGCCGGTGCTCGGCGACGACGGCAAGCCGACCGGCGAGACCCAGCTGATCTCGCGCGACCAGGGCCTCCGTGAGACCACGATGGAGGGCCTTGCCAAGCTGAAGCCCGTCGTCGAGGGCTACAAGCACACGGCCGGCACGTCGTCGCAGCTCTCCGACGGCGCGGCCGCGGTGCTCTGGATGAGCGAGGACAAGGCGAAGGAGCTCGGCCTGAAGCCGCGCGCCAAGCTGCTCCACCAGCTCGTCACCGGCACCGACCCGTACTACCTGCTCGACGGTCCCGTCGACGCGACCCGCAAGGTGCTCGACCGCTCGGGGATGGCGATGGCCGACTTCGACGTGTTCGAGATCAACGAGGCGTTCGCCGCGGTCGTCCTGAGCTGGGCGCAGGTGCACAAGCCCGACCTCGACCGCGTGAACGTCAACGGTGGGGCGATCGCGCTGGGCCACCCGGTCGGCTCGACCGGGTCGCGGCTCATCACCACGGCACTGCACGAGCTCGAGCGCACCGACGGTGAGCTCGCGTTCGTCACGATGTGCTGCGGCGGGTCGCTCGGCACGGCGAGCATCCTGCAGCGCCTCTAGCGCGACGCCGCGTTCGCCGAGCCGAGGTGCTCGGACAGGAACGCACCGATCTCGTTCATCGCCGCGTCGGCGGCCGGGACGAGGTCGTCCATCCCGACGAAGCCGTGGACCATGCCGTCGTAGCGGCGCGCCCGTGACCTCGTTGCCCGCGGCGCGCAGGTGCTCGGCGTAGGCCTCGCCCTCGTCGCGCAGCGGGTCGAACTCGGCGGTGACGACCAGCGCCGTTGGGAGGCCCGAGAGGTCGGGGGCTCGCAGGACCGAGGCGTAGCCGCTGTCGGGGTCTCCCTCGGGACCGAGGTACTGCTCCCAGAACCAGCGCATGGACGAGGCCGAGAGCAGGTAGCCGTCCGCGTTCTGGACGAAGGACGGCGTCGCACAGGCGGCGTCGATGACCGGGTACAGGAGCACCTGCGCGGCCAGCCCCGGACCGTCGTCGGCGCGCGAGGCGAGCGCGACGGCTGCGGCGAGGTTCCCTCCGGCGCTGTCGCCGCCGACCGCGATGCGGGTGGGGTCGCCGCCCAGCTCGGCCGCGTGGTCGGTGAGCCAGTGCGTGACGGCCATGCAGTCGTCGAGCGCAGCGGGGAAGCGGTGCTCGGGGGCGAGGCGGTAGTCGACGCTCACGACGAGCGCGCCGGACGCCCGGCAGAGCCGCCGGACGATGCGGTCGTGGGTCTCGAGGTTCCCGAGCACGAAGCCGCCGCCGTGGAAGTACGCGAGCACCGGGTGCGGCGCGTCGCCCTCGGGAACGTAGATCCGCACCGGGATCTCGCCCGCGGGACCGGGGATCGTGCGGTCGTGGACGTCGTCGACCGGCACGGGTGCACCGGCACCGAGCTCGACCGCCGCGTTGCCGAGCCGACGTGCGGTCTCGATCGGCATCGTCTCGATGCCGGGGTTGTCCATCGCGTTGATGGGGGCGAGGTACTCGGCGAGGGCGGGATCGAGCGGCATGGGCCGAGGAGCATGCCACGCAGACGATCGGCGTCCGCGGACCGTTCGCGGCTCAGGCGATCGAGCTCCAGAGCTGCGTCAGCGCCCCGGCGCACTCCTCGGGCTGCTCGATCGGCGCCCAGTGACCGGCGCCGGCAAGCAGCACGAACTCCGCGTTCGCCTCCCTGGCGACCGTCTGCGCCCGCTCGACCGTCGCGTACGGGTCGAGCTCGCCCCAGCCGAGGATCGCGGGACGGGTGTTCCCGGCGACCGTCGGGTGCCACTCGGGGCCGACGTCGATCGCGGATCGGTACAGCGCGAGGATCGCGGCCTTCATCCGGTCGTCGACGAACCGGGCCGCGCCCTCGGGGTCGGGGTGGCCCCCGTCGCGCAGACCGGCGACCAGGGCGTCGCCCACCATGGCCTCCATGACCTGCTCGCCCACCTCGGGCGTCTGCCACATCTGGGCGAGGTCGTGCCACACGAAGTCTCGGGCGATGGCCGCGTCGAACGCCGCCCAGGACCGCACGAGCTCGGGGTTGCCCGACCCGACGTACTCGACGAGCAGGGCGCCCCAGTCGTGGCCGACGAGGTCGACGGGGGTGCCGATGGCCTGGAGCTGTTCGACGATCCAGGCCGCGTACTCGTCCTTGGTGCACCCGAAGCCGTCGGGCACCGGCGTCGCGAAGCCGGGGAGGGCGAGCCGCAGCATGTCGGCGTCGGCGACGCCGCGCGCTCCGAGGGCAGCCGTGAGCGGATCCCACTCCGCAGCGGTGTCGGGAACCCCGTGGACGAAGACGATGGGCATGGTCCCTCCCGGGATCGGACTACTCCTCGTCGCGCAGGCGGTCGAGACGCTCGGTGGCCTCGACGAACTCCTCGACGAGGTCGAAGACGACGTCGCGGACGGGCCGGACGTCGTTCATGCGACCGACGATCTGGCCGACCGGCATCCCCTGGAGCTCCTGCACCTGGTACTTCGCGATGCGACGCGTCGCGTCCGAGGTGGCCATGTACTGCAGGGGCATCGGCAGGTAGCCGGGCGAGTCCTCGCGCTCCCACGCCTCGGTCCAAGCCGTTCGCAGCTGCCGCGCCGGCTTGCCCGAGATCACGCGCGAGCGGACGGTGTCGCGCGCGCCGGCGGCGAGGAGCTTGTCCAGCACGAAGGGCGACGTGCCGCCCTCGGCCGTGGTGAGCCAGATCGAGCCGGTCCACACACCTTCGGCACCGAGAGCCATGGAGGCGGCCATCTGCCGACCGCTGCCGACGCCACCGGCCGCGAGCACCGGCACGCGGTCACCGACCGCGTCGACGACGTCGGGAACCAGGATCATGACGCCCACGTCGCCGGTGTGACCACCGGCTTCGTAGCCCTGCGCCATGATCATGTCGACGCCCTGCTGCACCTGTCGCTCGGCCTGCGCGACCGTGCCGACGAGTGCGGCGACCTTCACGCCGTGCTCGTGCGCCTCGTCGATGATGTCGGGCGGAGGCGGTCCGAGCGCGTTGACCAACAGCTTGATCGGGTGGGCGAACGCGATGTCGACCTGGGGTCGCGCGCCCTCGTAGGTCCAGCCGAGCAGCCCGCTCCCCGCGTCCTCATCCGCGGGCAGGGGCGGGACGTCGTGCTCCGCGAGCACCTTCTCGATGAAGTCCTTGTGCTCCTGCGGGATCATCGCCGCGAGCTGCTCGTCCATGTGCTCGGGGTCGAGGTCGCCGCCCTTGCCCGCGTAGTTCGCGGGCATGACCACGTCGACGCCGTACGGCTTGCCGTCGACGTGCTCGTCGATCCAGTTGAGCTCCATCTCGAGCTCCTCGGGCGTGAACGCCGAGCGCGCCGAGTACGCCCATGCCTCCCGCCTTGCTCACGGCCGCGACGACGTCGCGGCAGTGGCTGAAGGCGAAGATCGGCAGATCGATCCCGAACATCTCGCATGCCCGGGTCTTCATGACAGGCACCTCACGTGCTCGTTGGCGACTTCCTTGGCCCATCGGTAGTCGGGCTTGCCGCTCGGCGAGCGGACGATCGCGTCGACGAAGTGCAGCTCGCGCGGGAGCTTGTAGCCGGCGATGTGCGTGCGGCAGTGCTCCTGCACGGACTCGAGCGTCGGGCGCGCTTCGTCGTCGCGCGGCTGCACCACCGCGACGACCCGCTGACCCCAGCGTTCGTCGGGGACGCCGACGACGACGCAGTCGTAGACGTCAGGGTGGGCCTTGACCGCACCCTCGACCTCCTCGGGGTAGATCTTCTCGCCGCCCGAGTTGATCGACACCGAGCCGCGGCCGAGCAGCGTGATCGTGCCGTCGGGCTCGTAGGTCGCGAAGTCGCCCGGCATCGCGTACCGGACGCCCGCCTGGTCGGTGACGAAGGTCTCGGCGGTCTTGACCGGGTCCTTGTAGTACTCGAGCGGGATGTTGCCGCGTCGCGCGACCTTGCCGATCACGTCGGAGCCGACCGGCACGACCTCGAGGTTCTCGTCGAGCACGACCGTGTCCATGATCGGTGTCACGGTCGGCCCGCCCTTCATGGCGGTCTTGCCCTTCTGCACCATCGTGTAGCCGTTCGAGCCGCTCTCCGACGACCCGATGGCCTCGGTGACGATGAGGTTCGGGAACCGCTCCATGAACTGGTCCTTGACCGCAGGCGAGAACAGCGCCGCGGTGCTCGACAGCGAGACCCACGTGGAGAGGTCGCGAGCCGGCGCGTCGGGGTCTTCGAGCGCCTCGAGCAGCGGGCGCGCCATCGCGTCACCGGTGATCATGATCGCGTGCACGCCCTCGTCGGAGATCAGCTCGAACACGGTGCTCGGGTCGAACTGCGGGACGAGCACGATCTTGTTGCCGACGAAGCTGCCGCCCATGACGCCCCATTGCGTCGCGCCGTGCATGAGCGGGGCGATCGGCATCATCACCGCCTGTGCGGGGTTCGCGAGGCCCTTCTCGGCCATCGCCTCGGGGCGTTCGATCCGCGTGTTCGTGACCGGGTCGATGCCGCCCCCGAGCGCGAAGAACACGTCCTCGTGGCGCCACACGACACCCTTCGGCATGCCGGTCGTGCCGCCCGTGTAGAGGATGTAGCGGTCGTCGCCCGAGCGCGGCGCGAAGTCGCGCTCGGGTGATCCGCTCGCCATGGCTTCCTCGTAGTCGACCGACTGCAGCCCGTCGAGGTCGGCGCCCGATGCCGTCGTCGATGACGATCGAGTGCGTGAGCAGCGGCAGGCGGTCGAGCACGCCCCGCGACCCTCGGTGCGTACTCGCGCTGGTACACGAGGGCCTTGAGGTCCGCGTTGTCGAAGAGGTAGCGCGAGCTCGTCCTCGACGTAGCGATAGTTGATGTTCACCCACACCGCGCGCAGCTTGAACACGGCCCACAGGGTCTCGACCCACTCGACGGAGTTCTGCGCGTAGATGCCGACGTGGTCGCCGGGCCCGACGCCGTGGTCGGCGAGGTGGTGGGCGAGACGGTTGGCCCGCTCCTCCATCTCGGCGTAGGTGCGGCGCTTGCCGTCGCAGACGAGGTACTCGCGTTCGCCGAAGTGGTCGACGGCGTTCTCGAACAGATCGGCGAGGTTGAACTCCATCAGCTCCACTCTCGACGCCGGTTCGGGCCGCTCCCGCCCACGGCCACGGACGTCAATGTAGGTGACGACCTGACGCCCCGTCAGAAGCGGGCTCGCCACGAGCCCCCGGGGGTCACCGGGTCAGGTCGGCGAGCAGTCGCATCGTGTCGGGGTCGGTCCCGCCGACGAGCATGGTCGTGACCGGGGTGTCGCGCCAGGCCTCGAGCCGCTCGGCGATGCGCTCCTTCGGCCCGACGAGGGAGATCTCGTCGGCGAACGCGTCGGGCACCGCGAGGATCGCCTCCTCGCGCTTGCCCTCGAAGAAGAGGTCCTGGATCCGGTGCGCCTCCTCCTCGAAGCCCATCCGGGCCATGAGCTCGGTGTGGAAGTTCTTGGTCCTCGCACCCATGCCGCCGATGTAGAAGCCGAGGGTCGCCTTGACCGGCCAGAGGGCTTCCGCGACGTCGTCGTTGACGTTCACGAACACGTTCACCGCGATCTCGAAGCCGCGGTGTGATGGTTGCGAGGTTCGCCTCGTACACGTCGGCGCGGTACGGGGAGTAGTAGAGCGGCACCCAGCCGTCGGCGATCTCGAACGCGAGCGCGACGTTCTTCGGGCCCTCGGCGCCGAGGAAGATCGGGATCTCGGTGCGGAGCGGGTGCGTGATCATCTTCAGCGGCTTCCCGAACCCGAGCGCGCCCTCGCCGTGGTAGGGCAGCGGGTAGTGCGGCCCGTCGTTCTCCACCGGCTCCGCGCGGCGCGACCGCGTCGCGGACGATCTGCACGTACTCCCTCGTGCGTGCGAGCGGTTTCGAGAACGGCCTGCCGTACCAGCCCTCGACCACCTGCGGGCCGCTGACGCCGATGCCGAGGCACGCGCCGTCCCTCGGAGAGTCCGTCGAGCGTCATGGCGTGCATCGCCATGGCAGTGGGGGTGCGCGGCGGAGATCTGCGCGATGCCGGTGCACAGCCTCACCCGGCTCGTCGCAGCGGCGACGGCCGCAAGGGGCGAGAACGCATCGGAGCTCCAGGACTCGCCGGTCCAGATCGAGTCGAACCCGACGTCCTCGGCCGCGGTGGCCGCGGCGACGAGCTCGCGCGCCGGGCGCGGCTGCGCGGTCCAGTACCCGAACTGCAGTCCCAGCTTCATGCGCAGGAGCATACGAGCCGCTCCGGCCCCGTCTGGGCGTGTCGCGGGTCGGTGCCTGATTGACTGACGCCCTCGTCAGGAAGGGGTACCCGAAGGCCATGGCAGCAGGAGATCGCACGCCCGTCATCGTCGGGATCGGGTTGTCCGACTACCCGAAGGCTCCCGACCTCGACGGCGTCCAGCACCACGTCCTCGCCGCGCAGCGGGCGCTCGCGGACTCCGGCGTCGCGAAGGCGGACCTCGACGGCTACGTCAACGCCGGCGGCGGCGGCGGGATGATGATCGACGACGCGGTGACGATGGCGGAGTACCTCCGCATCGACCACCGGTATATCGACGGCACGATGACCGGCGGCTCCTCGTTCGAGTTCCACGTCCAGCATCTCGCGAGCGCGATCCGTGACGGTGCGTGCGACATTGCGCTCGTCACCTACGGGTCCGACCAGCTCTCGAGGATGGGTCGGAGCCTCGGCACCGGGGGTTTCCAGCGGGCCGGCCGGCGCGTCGGCGGTCCCGTCCAGTACGAGGTGCCGTACGGCAACTCGCTCGTCGGCTCGTACGCGATGCACGCGCAGCGGCACATGCACGAGTTCGGGACCACGTCGGAGCAGCTCGCCGGAGATCGCGGTCGGCGTCCGCGAGTTCGCCTCCCTCAACCCGAACGCGATCTACCGGGACCCGATCACGGTCGACGACGTCGTGAACAGCCGCATGGTCGCGGACCCGCTCCACAAGCTCGACTGTTGCGCGATCACCGACGGCGGCGGCGCGTTCATCATGACGACGGCCGAGCGCGCGAAGGACCTCCGGAACCCACCGGTCTACGTGCTCGGTGCAGCCGGTGCGCAGACCCACTGGAACGTCTCGCAGCAGACCGACTTCACGTCTTCGGCGGGCGCGCTGGCAGGTCCCATCGCGTTCGAGCAGGCAGGGCCTCACGCACGACGACGTCGACATGCTGATGTTCTACGACTCGTTCACGATCACGTGCCTGATCCTGCTCGAGAGCCTCGGGTTCGTGCCGAAGGGCGAAGGAGGCCCCTTCGTCGCGGAAGGGAACCTCAAGCGAGGTGGCAAATGGCCGCTGAACACCGACGGTGGCGGGCTGTCGTCCTGCCACCCCGGCATGCGCGGCATCTTCCTCATCATCGAAGCGGTCCGACAGCTGCGCGGCCAGGGCGGCGAGAGCCCAGGTCCCCGACTGCAACGTCGCGCTCGCGGCCGGCTCCGGCGGCTGGCTCAGCTGTATCGGTGTCGCCATCCTCGGGAAGGACGCACCCTCATGACCCCACCATCCAGTGGGCGCACGACGACGCACGAGGTGAAGACGGTGGAGGAGTGGTCCAAGCCGCTCCCCAAGCCCGACTTCGTGAACGGTGAGTACTGGCAGAGCCGCGGCCGACGGTCGCCTCCTGGTCCAGGAGTGCCCGGCATGCGGGCATCGCCAGTGGTACCCGCGCGCGCTGTGCACGGCCTGCGCCGCGGACCCGGACTGGCTCGAGTGCTCGGGCCGCGGCACGGTCCACACGTTCACGGTGATCCGCCAGTTCGGCATGAAGCCGTTCCGCGACGCCCTCCCGTACGTGATCGCGATGATCGACCTCGAGGAGGGCCCGCGGGTCTTCGGCGACGTCACCGACTGCGACGTCGACGACGTCGCGATCGGGATGCCGGTCGAGGTCTGGTTCACCAAGGCCGCCGACGACGTGGGGGTTGCGAGCTGGCGCCCCGCGTCCGGGGAGGCCCCCGGGTCGGGGTAGCGTACTGCTGGCCGATGGGCGGCACACCACCTCGAACGGAGTCGACAAGATGCGCAAGATCGCAGCAGTGCTCATGACCGTGGGACTGGTGCTCGGCGCGGTGGCGCTGGCGTCGCCCGCGGGAGCGAGCGCACCCGCCAAGACGTCGCGCTTCTGCAAGCAGCTGAAGAAGCTCGACACGTCGCTCCCGACCGGTGACAGCACCGAGAACGTCACGGAGAAGTCGGCGGCCAAGGCGGCCAAGGCGTTTCGCAAGCTCTCGCGCTCGGCCAGGGGGACCACGCGGAAGGCGACGAGGACTTTGGCCGAGCGCGTTCCAGGACGTCGCCGACGGCGACTCGCCCACCAGCCTGGCCAGCGTCGACTACATCACGGCGGCCGGGCAGTTCGCGGTCGCGTCGTTGAAGTGCGTCACCACGAACATCACGGTGCCCGACATCACGCTGCCGGACCTCGGCAACTGAGGCGGCGGCCGGACGGCTGTCTCAGCGAGGGCGCTGCCCCGCCCTTGGGCGCGATGAAGACGATGGCCGCCTCGGCGAGGAGATCGCCCTCGCACGACGACGTCCCCCACACGTGGATCTTCCGGCCCTCGACGCCCTCGACGCCGGCCTCGTAGTCGATCCGCTTGTTCAGCGGTGTCGGACGGATCATCTTCACGGTGAGCGTGCCGGTGAAGCCCGCCGATCCCGACAGCGTCTGCGCGGTCCCGAGCAGGTCGTCGAACGCGGCCGCGACGAACCCGCCGTGCACGTGTCCGATCGGGTCCCTCGTACGCAGGGGAGTAGGTCGCCCACCCGACGAGACGATCGTCGCGGAACTCCCACTGCAAGGGTGCCGCGAGCGGGTTCGAGCGACCCGGCGATGCCGCTGCGCTCGAGGAGTGCGCCGTCATCGCCGCCCACGCTCCCGAGCCCACCCTTGGCGTGCAGGCTCGGGAGCGGGTCGAGCTGGTCGGCGACCGCGCGCACCGACTCGGTGACCGCGCGCACCTGCGTCGAGGTCGGCCTCGGCGACGTCGACGTGCGCAGTCAGCTCGATGAGCCGCTTCACCTCGCGGACGAGCGCGTGCTTCGTGGCTCGGGGCGCGTTCTCGACGGGATCGTGCCCGTCGTAGGTGGAACGGGCTTCGGGGGGCAGTGGCACGGGATGCGAGCCTAGAGCCGCGTCCGACGCTCGGGTCGATTCACGAGCGCAGCCAGGTCTCCCGTGCGAGCACACGCCAGCCCGCGCCCCGCTCGAGGAACAGCCGGACGTCGTCGGCGACGACCTGCTGTCCCGCCTCGGAGTCGTAGAACCGCTCACGCAGGTCGGCGATCGAACGGAAGTGGAGCTCGGCGATGCCGTCGACCTCGGGCGCCGCAGGCGTGAGCGGCTCGACGACCACGTTCTGCACGTAGCGCCACAGGGCCGGGTGGTGCACCCGCGCGATGGGCCAGTGCACCTCGTGCCAGTGGCGGGCCATCTCGTCGCGGCTCAGGCCGGGGGCGGCGCGCACGAAGGAGATGCGGCGCACGCCGGGCGACTCCGTGCCGTCCGGCCAGTCGCGCTCGTAGTCGATGCGCACGCGCTCGTCGACCAGGTACGCGTCCAGGTCGGCGCCCGGGAACCAGCCGGCCACGGCGGCGGCGTCGGGTGCCTCCGCGAGTCCAGGCCGTCGCGAGCGCGGTGACCCCGGGCGGGTGCTCGGCCGGTTCGTCTGCACACGGCACGTGGACGGCGAAGGCCAGGACCGACGCATCGTCGGGCGCACGGTCGGTCGCGAGCGGTCCGCGCACGACGCACACGACCTTCTGCGCACTCGGTTCGGTCCGCCATGCGAGGCCGATCAGCCCAGGACCGTCGCGATGTCGACCGGGCGGACCCCGGCCTCCTTCGTGATCGTCTGCACGACGCCGCTGTCGTCGCGCGCGAGCAGCGCGGCGACCGCGGCAGCGACCTCGGACGGGTCGAGCATCGACCGGTGCTGCCCCGGCCATCTCGGACTTCTGCCGCTCGGTCACCATCGGGGTGTCGATCCCGCCGGGGCAGATCGCGTGCACGCGCACGCCCGCGCGCCCGAGCTGGGGTGCGACGCTCGTGACGAGCCCGACGACGCCGTGCTTCGTCGCTGCGTACACGGGGTCGCCCCCGTAGGGGAGGAGCCCGGCGACCGAGGCCGTGGCGACGATCGACCCGCCGCCCGAGGCGATCATCGCCGGTGCGAGCTCGTGGATGCCGAAGAGCACCCCGAAGAGGTTCACGCCCGACCATCGTCCTGGCGCGGTCGATGCTGGTGTCGAGGAACGCTCGGGCTGCGGCGCGGCGAGGATCCCGGCGTTCAGGTGCGCGAGATGCACGCCGTCGCCACCCCGCAGCTCCTCGGCCAGCGCGCTCCATGCGTCCGGCGTCGCCGACGTCGAGGTGGACGAACCGACCGCCGACCTCGCGAGCGATCGCGTCGCCCCGCTCGTCGATGTCGACGACGACGACCCGGGCGCCGTCCTCGGAGAGCCGCCGCGCGCTCGCGGCGCCCACACCCGACGCGGCTCCCGTCACGACCGCGGTCTTGCCGTCGAACCGGCCCATCGCGCGGACGCTACTCCGGTCGCCGCTGGCGGTCGGTTCCGGGAGAGGTGGGCGCCGTTGTCCGCGAGGACGACCTGCCCGGTGACGCCGCGCCCGAGGTCGGACGCCAGCGCGACGGCGAGGCGGGCGAGGTCGTCGGGCTCGTTCATGCGCTGCAGCGGGATCGACGCCGTGAGCGCGTCGACGTACTCGTCGCTCAGCGCGGCGCGGACCTCGGTCGTGAGCGTGGTCCCCGGCGCGATCGCGTTCACCCGGATCCCGTGGGGTCCGAGCTCGGCGGCGAGGGTCTGGCTCAGGTGGTTCACGCCGGCCTTGGCCGCGCCGTACGCGGCGAGGTCGAGCGCGGGGCGGGTGGTCTCTCCCGAGGTGACGTTCAGGATCACGCCGCCGGCACCCGGCGGCGACCATGGCGCGCGCCTCGGCGCGGCAGCACGCGGCGGTGAGCAGCAGGTTCTGGGCGACGACGTCGCGCACGTACGTCGTCGTCCTGCTCGAGGAACGGCGCCGGCATCCGTCCGCCCAGCATCCCCACGTTGTTGACGGCGACGTCGAGGCCGCCGAGGTGCGGCCAGCGTCTGCTCGACCAGCTGCGTCGCCGCGCCGTCGGCGCGCAGGTCGACGACGATCTCCGCCGCGGTGGCGGCGCCGCCGTCGTCGAGCCCCCGGATCGCGTCGGCCGTCGCCCGGAGGCCGGCCGGCGTCCTTGTCCGCGATGGCGACGTCGCATCCGGCGCGCGCGAGCCAGGTCGCGATCGCCCGTCCGATGCCGGCGCCCGCGCCGGTGACGAGCGCGCGGCGTCCGGCGAGCCCGAGGTCGATCACGTGCGCTCCGTCATTCGACGTCCGTCACTCGACCACAGGACGACCTTGATCGCGCCCGACGCCCGATCGGCCGCGACGCGGAACGCCTCGGCGGCGTCGTCGAGCGGGAAGCGGTGGGTGACCAGGGTCGCGGCGATCTCGGGATCGGCCGCAAGGAGCGCGGCCGCGTCGCCGAGGTCGGTGCCGTGCTCGTGGGTGCCGTACGTGAACGACCACCGGAAGCCGAGCTCCTGCATCGCCGCGGCGAACCCGGGCATCGGGACCGGGTCCCACGGCGTGGAGAGGAACAGCACGAGCCCGCCCGGCCGGCAGAGCTCGACCGCGGTCGCGAGCGCCGACTCGGTGCCTGCACACTCGAGCACCACGTCGTACTCGCCGCTCGCGCTGGTCCGGCACCGAGCCGCTCGCCGGCGGCGCGCTGCGCGTCGTGGCGCGCGACGAGGCCCAGGTCGCCGGCGAGCGGGCGCGCGGCCGCGACCGCGGCGAGGCCGATGCTTCCGGCGCCGACGACCGCCACGCGTTCGCCGCCGGTGATGCCGGCGAGCCGCACGCCGTGCGTCGCGACACCGAGGGGTTCGACGAGGCACGCATCGTCGACGCCGAGCCCGTCGGGCAGCGGGAGCAGCGACGCCGGCCGGGCACGCACCGCGTCGGCCATGCCTCCGTCGGCGCCGACCCCGAGGACGCGCTGCGCGCCGGTACGGCAGCGGTGTGCAGCGCCTCCGAGGCACTGGTCGCACTCGCCGCACGGGACGTTCGGATCGACCGTGACCGCGGTGCCGTCGGCCGTCAGGCCGGCGAACTCGTGCCCCAGCGTGTGGGGCAGCGGTCCGAAGCCCGCGAGGTGGAGGTCCGAGCCGCAGATGCTCGCGCTCCGGATGCGCAGCAGCTCCCCGTCGCCTTCGGGTTCGGGGACGTCGACGACCTCGATGCCCCGCTCGGTGTTGCGGACGCCGCGCACGTCAGGCGCCGGTCGTTGCTCGAAGTGTCATGATCCCCCCGGCTCGCGAGTGTACGGGGGGTGCGCCGGATGAGCGACGGGACGAGTGTCGGCGGACCGCTCACCGACGCGCAGCGCGAGTCGTGGGCGACGCGCGGCTACTTCGTCCTCCCGGGGTTCGCCGACGCTGCGACCTGCGCCGCGATGCACGAGCGCGCGGTCGAGCTGTGCCGCAAGGATGCGGCCGGGGAGTCGATCCGGCATTCGCTCGTCGATCCCGAGCGCAACCCGTGGGCCGACGCGCGCGAACCCGAGGACCGGGTGTCGAAGGTGTTCATCCTCCACGACTGGGATCCGGTGTTCGGGCCGTTCGCTCGCGACCCGCGCCTGGTCGCGGTGCTCGGTGAGCTGCTCGGTCCCGACATCGACTGCTTCCTCTCGCAGTTCATCTTCAAGAACCCCGGGGCCATCGGGCAGCCGTGGCACCAGGACTCCCTCTACTTCCCGTTCGAGCCGGCCGACCAGGTGGGCATCTGGCTCGCGGTGACGGCCAGCCACCGCGACGAACGGGCCGCTTGTCGGTGCTGCCGGGTTCGCATGCGTGAGCCGGTGCACGCGCACGTCGCCCGACCAGCGGCCCGACGCGAACCTCGGGTACACCGAGATCGTCGACATGGACTTCTCGGGTGCCGAGCGGGTGCTGATGGACGCCGGTGATCTTCTCGTGTTCGACAGCCACCTGATGCACTGCTCGTCGGACAACGTCTCGGACGGGCGCCGCGCGGCGATGGTGTACCACTACGCACGCGCGGGCACCGTCGACCACACGTACGCAGCGGCTCCGCGAGCAGCAGGACGCGATGGGCGAGATGCCCGACGAGGTGAAGGCCGCGGCCGAAGCCGGGCGACGAGGAGTCGCCGTACCACTGGATGCCGGTGCGCCGCGACGGCCACGTGGTCGAGGCGACGATGACGGCGGCGGACTGATGGAGGCCAGCTGATGGGTGCGACCGTTCGAGCCGGCGTGTTCGCCGGCGACGGCACGTGGGACGTGCGCGACCTGCCGGCGCCGGAGCCGCCGGCCGGCGGTGCGGTGCTGCAGGTCGAGGCGGTCGGTCTCTGCGGGAGCGACCTCGCGCAGCTCCACGGTGGGATCGGTGTGCCCGGGGAGACGTTCCCCGTCGTGCCCGGGTCACGAGATCGTCGGGCGCATCCACGCGATCACGCCGGAGGCAGCCGACGCGTGGGGCGTCGCCGAGGGCGATCGCGTCTGCGTCGACGAGATCCTGCGCTGCGGAGCATGCGCGGCGTGCCGCTCCGGCGATCCGGAGTGCTCGGGCATGCACGTCTACGGCTACACGCTCGGGCTCGAGCGCGACAGCGGCTGCTGGGGTGGGTACGCGGAGCGCATGGCGCTGCTCCCGGGCACCAACGTGCACACGCTGCCCGGCCGACGTCGCGCGCCGAGGAGCTCACGATGTTCGAGCCGCTCGCGAACGCGGTGTACTGGGTCGAGCGCGCCGGCGTGCAGCTCGGCGACACCGTCGTCGTGCAGGGACCGGGCCACCAGGGACTCGCCTGCCTCGTCGCGGCACGAGCCGCGGGCGCATCGACCGTGGTCGTGACCGGGACCAGTGGCGACGCCGCCCGACTCGAGGCCGCGCGGGCGCTCGGCGCCGACGCGACGATCGACGTCGAGACCGAGGACCCGGTCGCCCGGCTCGGTGAGCTCACCGGCGGCCGCATGGCCGACGTCGTGATGGACCTCGCGGCCGTGGCGACCGCGACGATCCCGCTCGCGGTCTCGCTCGTCCGCAACCGCGGCACGGTGCTGCTCGCGGGGCTGAAGCACTTCCAGCCGGTCGAAGGGCTGATCACCGACTTGATCGTCCTGCGCCAGCTCACGCTGGTGGGCGGCGCCGGCTTCACGCCCGCCTCGATGCGCGTCGCGGTCGACCTCGTCGCGTCCGACCGCTTCGACCGCTCCGTCCTCGTCGGCGACGTCGTGACCCTCGACACCCTCGACGAAGGCATCGCCCTCCTCGCGAGGTCACTCCCCGGGAGGGACTCCGTCCACGTGTCCCTCGTCCACGGCTGACCGCACCGGGTGGTCAGCCGCCGGTGATCTCGGTGGGGTCGATCCCGAGGTAGCGCTCGAGGTTGCGGTGGAGGTTCTCGATCCGCATCTCCTCGCGCGAGAGCGTGAGATGGGTGAAGCCGGGCTGGTGCAGGCCGCGCTGGGCGCGCTGCAGGTTGGCGATGTCCTGGTTGAAGACGGTGCCGACGTCGGCGGTCTCGGCATCCATCGTCACGTCGGCCGGGCGGGCGCGCGGGGCGTCGGGAGCGACCCGCTGCAGGAACAGCAGGTCGAGGAGGCAGTCGTCCGGAGTGACACCCGGGCGGGTGCGCACGATCGCGAGGCTCTCGACGAGGAACACCGGTGAGATGTTCGGGAAGCAGTTGTACTGGTGCAGGTCGGTGACCTGCGCGTCGTCGAACGCGTCGAGGTCGATGCCCGATTCGGCACCGCGTCGTCTGATGAGACGGGCGAGCATCGCCCGCACCGACTCGTCGCCCTGACGCTCGGGCACCGGGCCCGGATCCTCGCGACCGGGTCGGCCGACGCGCTCGCCCTGCGTCGCGACGAACGACTCCCAGATCTCCTGGTCGGTCGCGCCGTTGCGCAGCCGCGGGCTCGGGATGCCGTACGGCTGGCCGAGGCGGCCGTGCCGCTCCCACACCTCCTGCGGGCCGTTCACGTCGTCGGTCGACGGGATCATCTGCCGATGGATGCCCTGCACGTGGTACGTCTCGCTGAACGCGTCGATGCCGGTCTTCCAGTTGCAGGGGAGCGGGATCGTCACGATCGCCTGGGCCGCGTACTCCTCGGGCCGCAGCCACGCGGTCTCCTCGACGACCGGCGCGAGGAACGCGTCCAGTGGCTCGGCGGCGAGGTCGAGGTTGACGAAGACGAGGGAGCCCCACGTGTCGACCTGCACCGCGTTGAGGGCGTAGTCGTCGTTCTGGAGCACCCCGAAGCCCTTGCGCGACGGGACCTCGCGGAGGCGGCCGTCGAGGCCCCAGCACCAGCGGTGGTACACGCAGCGGATCTCCTCGAGGCCCGTGCCCGAGCCGTTGCACAGCTCGTTGCCCCGGTGCAGGCAGACGTTCTGGAACGCGCGCAGGTCGCCGTCGTCGCCGCGCACGATGAGCACCGAGAGCGGTCCGCAGGTGTACTCGAACCAGTCGCCGGGGTCGCGCACATGGTCGACGGTGCATGCGAGCTGCCAGACGTGGGGCCAGAGGCGCTCGGCCTCGAGGTGGGCCCAGTCCGGATCGATGTAACGGGAGGCGGGGACGCGTACAGGTGTGCGGCGGGGGCCGACGTCGCCGATCGTGCTGCCGACCGGCGCCTCGTCGGTGACCTCGCCGGCGTACTTCGGGCCCCCGGGTGCAGCGTCTCGGATGCGGCTCACGCCACAACCCTAGGCTCTCGCGTATGACCTGCACTCGCGGGCCGCAGCGCGCTCATCACCGGTGCCGGGCGGGGGATGGGACGCGAGCACGCGCGGCTGTTCGCCGCCGAGGGCGCGCGTCTCGTCGTGAACGACACCGGCACGAACGCCGACGGCACCGGCGCCGATCCTTCCGTCGTCGCCGCGATCGCGGACGAGCTGCGCGACGCCGGTGCCGAGGTGGTCGCGAGCGATCACGACGTCGCCTCGATGGACGGTGCGCAGGCGGCGATCGATCTCGCACTCGAGGCGTACGGGCGGCTCGACGTCCTCGTGAACAACGCCGGGATCCTGCGCGACCGGATGTTCGTGAACATGACCGAGGACGAGTGGGACGCCGTCGTTCGGGGCCACCTCCGGTCGACCTTCTGCACCACCCGCGTTCGCGGCGGGCCACTGGCGGGACCGCACGAAGGTCGGGGACGAGGTCGAGGCGTCCGTGGTGAACGTGTCGTCGACGTCGGGGCTGCTCGGCGCGGTGGGGCAGAGCAACTACGGCGCGGCCAAGGCGGGGATCGCCGCGATGAGCGTGATCCTCTCCGAGGAGCTCGGTCGCTACGGCGTTCGCGTGAACGCGATCGTGCCCGTCGCGCGCACACGCATGACCGAGGAGGTCGCGGGGATCGCCGACATGGTGCGCGCGCCGGATGATCCGGGCGAGTTCGACACGTTCCATCCCGCGAACGTGTCGCCTGTCGTGGCGTGGCTGGCGACGCGCGTCGTGTCCGGTGACGGGGCGCGTCCTCTACGTACGCGGCGGCGAGGTGCGCCTGGTCGAGGGCTGGCACTACACCCGGACGTGGCCGCACGAGGGCCGCGGGACGGTCGACGAGGTCGGCGAGGCGCTCGGCAAGCTGCTGGAGGCCGCGCCGTGACTCGGGTCCTGCCGGCCGTCGGGCGCACGATCTCGGCGGACTCGCACGTCACCGAGCCGCCCGAGGCGTACGCCGACATCGACCCGAAGTTCGCGGACCGGGCACCGAAGCTCGTCCACCTCGACGACATGGGCGCGACGATGATCACGGACCCGGACAGCCCCCGCCAGGGCTACGTGCCGTTCTCGATGATCGCGGGTGCCGGGGTCCCCGCCGAGGAGCTCGGCTACTCGCAGGGCAAGCCTTGGGAGGAGCTGCACCGCGGTGGGTACGACGCGGCCGCACGACTCGAGGAGCAGGATCTCGACGGGGTGTCGTCCGAGGTGCTGTACCCGTCGGTCGGCATGCTGCTCTGCAACAACCCCGACTTCGACTACAAGAAGGCCTGCTTCGACGCGTACAACCGCTGGCTCGCGCCGTGGTGCGCGACCGCGCCGAACCGGCTCCTCGGTGTCGGCCAGACCGCCATGCGCAACCCCGAGGAGGGCATCACCGATCTCGAGTCGATCGCCGCGCTCGGGCTGCGCGGGGTGATGTTGCCCGGG
Organism: uncultured Acidimicrobiia bacterium; assembly: GCA_963809885.1. Classification (GTDB taxonomy): domain Bacteria; phylum Actinomycetota; class Acidimicrobiia; order IMCC26256; family PALSA-555; genus JALHSW01. The sequence continues at coordinate 423,308 of CAWELA010000004.1, forward strand.
CATCCCGGCCGTCGAGGACTACGACCATCCGGCGTACGACGCGTTCTGGGAGGCGGCGGTCGACATCGGGCTCCCGGTGTCGTTCCACATCCTCACGGGTGGCGCGGGCGGGATCGCGAGCGACGGCTACCGCGGGCCGAAGATGAACTCGTTCCTCGGCATCATCCGCGGGAACCAGGACCTCGTCGGCACGCTGATCTTCGGCGGCGTGTTCGAGCGGCATCCCGACCTCCGCATCGTGTGCGTCGAGGCCGACGCGGGCTGGGCGCCGCACTGGATGTACCGCGCCGACCACGCGTTCGGTCGCCACCGCAACTGGCTGGGCTCGGCCGAGCTGTCGCGCCTGCCCTCGGAGTTCTTCCGCGAGCACGTCTACCTGACGTTCCAGGACGACTGGGTCGCGTTCAAGATGCTCGACCTCGTCAACGACGAACGCCTGCTGTGGGCGAACGACCACCCGCACTCGGACTCGACGTGGCCCCGCTCCCAGGCGCTCCTCGAGGAGCAGACGGCGCACATGAGCGACGAGCAGCGGGCCCGGATCCTGTGGCGGAACACTGCGGAGCTTGTACGCGATCCAGTCTTGAAACGCGTTCCAGTCGCGGGCAGACTCCCCGCACGACGGCATACCGTGTCGGCGACAACGACGTTGCACACACAACGTTCACGGATTCCTAGGGGGGACTCGGTGAGGCACACTCGCTGGGTGGCATTCGTTGCCACCATCGTTCTCGTGGCTGCAGGCACCACGGCAGTCGCGTTCGCGCAGGGGAGCAGCGGCGACAAGCCGACTGCGACCGACGTCGGGGTCACCGACTACGAGATCCGCGTCGCGGTCATCGCCGACGTCGACACCTCGCTCGCGCCGGGCCTCTTCCAGGGCTCGGTCAACGGGGTGAAGGGCTGGGCCAAGGCGGTCAACGCCAACGGCGGGCTCGCCGGTCGCAAGGTCGTGGTCGACTTCCTCGACTCGAAGCTCAACGCCGACGAGGCCCGCAACGCGGTCATCAAGGCGTGCTCCGAGGACTTCGCACTGGTCGGGACCTCGGCGTTGTTCCTGAACAACGTCGACGACATCGAGAGCTGCGTCGACCAGGCGGGCCAGGCGGTCGGCATCCCCGACATCGCGGTGGTCACGACCGAGGTCGCACAGCAGTGCTCGGACACGACGTTCGCGGTGAACCCGCCGACGCTCGTCTGTTCCACCAAGGACGAGCACCCGCAGACGTACCACGGCAACGCGGGACGGGCGTTCTACTACGAGAAGAAGTTCGGCAAGGACCTGCACGGTGCGTACATCTTCTCGTCCGACCTCAAGTCGGCGGAGAACGCGAACCGCGCTTCGATGACCGAGATGCAGGACGCGGGCTCGGGGATCAAGCAGGACTTCGAGGCGCTGGTCTCGGGCAGCTCGACCCAGCCGACGTACACGCCGATCGTCCAGCAGCTCAAGGACAACGACTCCAACTACGCCCAGAGTGGTTCGTCGTTCAACTCGACGGTGCTGCTCCGCAAGGAGGCGAAGCTCCAGGGGGTCAACAACCCCGACTTCATCTGGGACTGCACCCTGCAGTGCTACGACAAGAACTTCCTCGAGCAGGGTGGCGCCGACGTCGAGGGCCAGTACGTCTCGACGCTCTTCCTTCCCTTCGACGAGGCGAGCGCCAACAAGACGCTCTCGCAGTTCCTCAAGTACACGGGGAAGGACAAGGCCGACGGCTTCGGGCTCCAGGCGTACGCGTCGGGGCTGCTGATGCAGCAGGGGATCGAGGAGATCGTGAAGTCCGACGGGGTCAACGGGGTCACCCGACAGGCGCTGTTCGACAAGCTGAATGCCATCTCCGACTTCGATGCCGGCGGCATGATCGGTACGACGAACATCGGCGAGCGCACGCCGAGTCCCTGCTACGTGCTCTCCCAGGTCAAGAACGGGAAGTTCGTCCGGGTCACTCCTTCGAAGAAGGGGACGTTCGACTGCAAGACGCGCAACCTGATCGACATCAAGCTGGACCTCATCAAGTAGGGGAACGCACGCGAGATGACGGGGCGCCGCGGCACCTGCTGCGGCGCCCCGTCGATCATTTCTGGGCCCGTCGTGGTGGGCTCGCCGAACCGAGGGGGGACACGGTGAGGTGGATGCGCATGGTGGCGCTCGGCGCCACGGTGGCGATGCTGATCGGTCTGACGACGGCGGTGGCGAGTGCCGGTGCCCCGAAGCAGAGCGGTGGCAAGGAGTCGCTCGAGGCCACGGACGTCGGCATCACGAGCGACGAGATCCGCATCGCGGTCATCGCGGACGTGGACAACCCGTTCCAAGCCGGGCTGTTCCAGGGATCGGCCGACTCGGTGGCGGCGTTCGGGAAGTGGATCAACGCCAACGGGAAGCTGGCCGGGCGGAAGGTCGTGGTCGACTTCATCGACTCGCACCTGAACGCGGATGAGACCCGCAACGCGATCATCAAGGCGTGCTCCGAGGACTTCGCGATCGTCGGGACCTCGGCCCTGTTCGTGAACAACGTCGACGACCTCGCGGGATGTGTCGACCGCGCGGGGGCGGCCACCGGGCTGCCCGACTTCCCGGTGGTGACCACGGAGCCCGTGCACCAGTGCTCGCCGGTGTCGCACCCGATCAACCCACCGACGCTCGTGTGCGACACGATCGACCAGCACCCGCAGACGTACCTGTCCGGCGTCGGGCCGACGAAGTACTACCTGAAGAAGTTCAAGAAGCTCTCGGGCGCGTTCCTGTACCCGTCCGACCTCAAGGCCGCGAAGGACTCGCAGGTGCCGGGGTTCACGGCGCAGCAGGAGGCCGGGATCAAGGCCGACGTCGATGCCGACGTCTCGGCTCGCGCGCCGCAGACGGTGTACACGCCCATCGTGCAGCAGATGAAGGACGCCGGGTCCACGTACGCCCGTAGCGGGCTCGGGTCGGACAGCACGGTCTCGCTGCGCAAGGAGGCCAAGCTCCAGGGCCTGACCGACGTCAAGGTGTGGGACTGCTCCGTGCAGTGCTACAACGGCGCACTCCTCGAGCAGGGCGGTGCCGACGTCGAGGACCAGTACGTCTACCTCGGCTTCGTGCCCTTCGAGGAGGCCGGGTCCAACAAGATGCTCGCGAGCTACGTGAAGTCCGTCGGTAAGGACAAGGCCGACGGGTTCGGCGCGCAGGCCTGGGCCGCGTCCATCTACTTCCGCGACGCGGTCAACGCGATCGTGAAGGATGGCGGCAACAACGCGCTCACCCGGGCCCGGCTCCTCGAGGCGGCGGACGGCATCAACGGGTTCACCGCCGAGGGGATGATCGGCAAGACCGACGTCGGCAAGCGGATCCCATCGACCTGTTATGCCATCCTCCAGGTCAAGAACGGCAAGTTCGTGCGGGTGACTCCGTCCAAGAAGGGGACCTTCACCTGCAATCCGAAGGATCTGGTGACGCTGAAGCTCGACCTCATCAAGTGATTCGACTGCAGGACCGGTAGGAGAGGAGAGCTGTGGCAACAGTGACCGAGCGGCTCGCGAGCCGGCAGCACCGCGCGACGTTGCTGTCGGCGATCGGGGTCGCGCTGTTCGTCGGCTTCATCGTGCAGGAGTCGTGGGCAGGTCGGGAGGTCACCGGTGACTCGCTGCTGTTCTTCCTGATCGTCGGTATCACGCTCGGCTCGATCTACGCGGTCGCCGCGAGCGGTCTCGTGGTCACCTACACGACCTCGGGGATCTTCAACTTCGCCCAGGGTGCCATCGGCATGTTCATGGCGTTCATCTACTGGGAGCTGAAGATCAACCTCGGCGTCCAGACGCTCGTCGCCCTCCTGATCACGGTGCTGATCGCCGCGCCGCTGTTCGGAGCGGGGATCGAGCGCCTGCTGATGCGCCGACTCGCGACCGCGCCGCTGGTCGCGCAGCTCGTCGTAACGATCGGTCTGATGCTCGCCCTCATCGGCCTCGCCGCGTTCATCTGGGACCCGACGGAGTCCCGCGCGGTCGGCACGTTCTTCGGGTCCGAGGGCTTCGACATCGGATCGACGTTCATGCCGTACTACCGGCTCATCACGATCGTCGCCGGAATCCTGATCGCCGTCGTGCTTCGGTTCGTGCTGTACCGCACCCGACTCGGCGTCGCGATGCGCGCCGTCGTCGACAACCGCGATCTCGCTGCGCTGAACGGTGTGAAGCCGGGCCGTGTCTCGGCGTTCTCCTGGGCGCTCGGGTCCTCGATGGCCGCGATCGCCGGCATCTTCCTCGCCGAGGAGCTCAGCAGCCTGAGCATCGAGACGCTCACGTTGCTCATCGTCGACGCGTTCGCGGCGGCGATCATCGGGCGGCTCAAGAGCCTGCCGATGACCTACGTGGGCGGCATGATCATCGGGCTGTCGCTCTCGTTCCAGCAGAACTTCCTCACGTGGTCGGGACGTTGGAGCTCCGCGAGCTTCGCCATCCCGACGATCATCCTGTTCCTGGCCCTGCTCTTCCTCCCGCAGGACCGCATCGAGGGACGCCGCTCGTCCACGATCAAGACGCCTCGGCTGATCAGCTTCAAGCGGGCGCTGTTCGGGTTCGTCGTGGTGTTCGTCGGGGTGGCGATCCTCGCGGGCGCCCTCGATCGTCCGAACATCCGCCGGCTCACGCTCGCGCTCGTGACCGCGCTGATCATGGTGTCGCTCGTCCCACTCACCGGGTGGGCGGGCCAGATCTCGCTCGCCGCGATCACCTTCGTGGGGATCGGGGCCTGGGCGACGTTCGAGTTCTCCACGGCCGGCGGGGAGCTCTTCGGCCTCGAGCTGTTCCATCCGGGCAATCCGTTGCTCTTGCTGGTGGGTGCGCTCGTCGCGGTGCCCTTCGGGGTGCTGATGGCATTACCCGCGCTCAGGCTCAGGGGGCTCTATCTCGCGTTGGCCACCATGGCGTTCGCGCGCATGGCGGAGTTCGTGTTCTTCGACCAGCCCGAGATCTTCGGCGGGCAGGGTCGGCGCATCGCCGAGATCCAGCACGTTCGGCACCAACATCAGCGCGCCGTTCACGTTCCTCGGCATCGACTTCCCACAGGACTCCGGCTTCCTGATCGTCGTCGCGTTCCTGCTCGGCGTCGTCGGCATGATGATCGTGGCGATGCGCAAGGGGACGTTCGGACGGCGCCTCATCGCCATGCGCGACAGCCCGGCGGCGTGCGCGACGCTCGGCGTCAACTTGCTGCGCACCAAGCTGCTCGGTGTTCACGATCTCGGCGGCGGTCGCCGGGCTTCGCAGGCGCGCTGCTCGGCGTCGCGCGCGGCACCGCGAGCACGATGGACTTCCAGATGCTCCAGGGCCTGCCGTACCTGCTGCTGCTGGTGGTCGGCGGCGCCTCGGTGGTATCCGGCGCGATCGTCGGTGGCGTCCTCCTCCAGGTGTTCACCTGGGTCACCGTGCTGTTCCCGAACGGGCTGAAGATCCCGCTCGTCGACATCGACGCGGTCGCGCTCCAGAGCAAGATCGGCCCGGGTCTCGCGGGCATCGGGATCGGGCGCAACCCCGAGGGCGCGGTCACCGAGGTCAGCATCGCCTGGCAGGAGAAGTTCGAGCAGCGCGGTGAGTCCGACGCCGGCGATCGGTGGGCCCGACGAACCGAGTGCCGGTGGACCCACACCTGCCACCCCCGAGCCGAGCGCGACCCCGAGCCGGGGTGCGTGACGTGGCGCTGCTCGACGTCAACCACGTGTCGGTCCGCTTCGGCGGGCTGCAGGCGCTCGACGAGGTGTCGGTCGGCGTCGAAGCCGGTGAGGTGACCGGGCTGATCGGGCCCAACGGCGCCGGCAAGACGACACTGTTCAACGTCATCACCGGCCTCCAGCCCCCGACCAGCGGGAGGATCCTGGTCGACGGTGAGGACCTCACCATCGCGAAGCCGCATCAGCGTGCGCGGAAGGGGATCGGTCGCACGTTCCAGCGTCTCGAGACGTTCGGCACGTTGAGCGCGCGCGACAACATCCTCGTCGCCGCGGAGATGCGCAAGGGGTGGTCGCGCGAGAAGTTCGACCCGGGCACGCTCACCGACCAGGTCATCGAGCAGGTCGGCCTCGAGCGCGTCGCCGACGAGCGTGTCGACGCGCTGCCGACCGGCACCGCGCGGCTGGTCGAGGTCGCCCGGCGCGCTCGCGAGCAAGCCACGCGTCCTGCTGCTCGACGAGCCCTCCTCGGGGCTGAACGAGTCCGAGACCACTGCGCTCGGCGCGTTGCTGCGCGAGCTCGCGGGCGAGGGCCTCGGCGTGCTGCTCGTCGAGCACGACATGAGCTTCGTCATGGGGACGTGTCAGCAGATCCACGTGCTCGACTTCGGCCGGATCATCTCGGTCGGGACCCCGATGGAGGTGCAGGCGAGCCCCGACGTGCGCGCCGCCTATCTCGGCGGCGAACGGGAGCAGGAGGCCGCGGAAGCCGCGCCGTCGCTGATCGCGGTGGCCAACGAGGCGGGGGACGCGATCGCGGAGGTCGAGGCCGAGGGCACGCCCGCCCTCGTCCTCCAGGACGTGCGCGCCGCGTACGGGACGATCGAGGTGATCCACGGGCTCGACCTGGTCGTGCCGACCGGCCACGTCTTCGCACTCCTCGGCCCGAACGGCGCCGGGAAGTCGACGACGCTCAAGGTCGCGTCAGCGGCCAGCTGAAGCCGACGAGCGGGAAGGTCGAGATCCTCGGCCAGGACGTCACCGGCACCCCGCCCGACACGCTCGCCCGGAACGGCGTCTGTCTGGTGCCCGAGGGTCGGGGCATCTTCCCGAACCTCACGGTGACCGAGAACCTGCGCATGGCGACCTACACGGGCGTCCCGCTCAAGAGCGTCTTGGAGCGCTCGTTCGACCGGTTCCCACGCCTCAAGGAGCGTCGCAAGCAGGTCGCGGGGACCCTCTCGGGCGGGGAGCAGCAGATGCTCTCCATGGCGCGTGCGCTCGCGACCGATCCGAAGGTGCTGCTCCTCGACGAGCTCTCGATGGGCCTCGCACCGCTGATCGTCGAGGAGCTGTACGACGTCGTGAAGCGCATCGCCGCCGAAGACGTCTCGATCCTCATCGTCGAGCAGTTCGCGCACGAGGTGCTCGGGGTCGCCGACGTCGCCGCGATCATGCTGCACGGGAAGGTCGAGTTCACCGGCGCCCCCACCGAGGTCGGCCCCGCGCTCGATCGCGCCTACCTGGGTGGTTCGATCGCCGGCTGAGCGTCCCCTCGGCGTCCGTCATCCGCCCGACGGAGGGCGCTGCTGCCGACGCGGCGGACGATCAGGAACATCGCGTAGATCCCGCACACCGCCGCACCGATCCCGACGGCGACCGGCGCGCTGCTCGCAGTCGCCACCGTGCCCATCCAGATCCCGCCGAGTGGGATGAGGCCGGCCCACGCCACCGCGAAGAGCCCCATGAGGCGCCCGCGCTTCTCGTCGTCGGCGAGGTGCTGCAGGAGCGTGTTGAGCGAGGTCGTGGTCGAGAAGTAGCAGAAGCCGACGAAGGCGATCAGGGCCAGCGACAGGATCCACGACCTCGACAGGGCGAACCCGGCCGCGGCGATCGAGAAGCAGACCACCCAGATCGCCGCCGTGCGAAGGGTCGGGACCGACCGACGGAACCCGGTCGTGAGTGCGCCGACCACCGCGCCGACGCCGCTCGCCACGACGAGGAGCGTGAAGTCGTCGCGGGCGTGGTGCAGCACCTCGGTCGCGAAGACCGGCAGCAGCACGACGTGCGCGGCACCGAACACCGAGAACACCGCCATCGTGACGAGGGCGGCGACGGCGGGCGGTGTCTCCCGCGCGAAGCGCAGGCCCTCCTTCCACCGCTGCCACGCGTTGCCGGGCTCGTCCTTGTCGATCCGACTCTTCAGGCGCACGGGCCAGAGCGCGAGCAGCATGAGCACGTTGCTGAGGGCGTAGACCGCGAACGACCAACCCGCGCCCCAGGCCGCGAGGATCGGCGCGGCGAGCGCGGGGCCGGCGATGCGCGAGATGTTGCTCCCGGCGCTCTCGAGCGAGATCGCGCTCGAGAGGTCGGCCACCGGCACCGCGTTGGCCGTGGCGGCCTGCTGGGCCGGGCGCCATGAACGCGAACAACGTGCCGATGCAGAAGCCGAAGAAGGTCAGGATGCCGGGGGAGCTGAAGCCGGCGAGCACCGAGATGCTGAGGCAGGCCGCGACCACGCCGACCGCGGCGCGAGTGGTGATCAGCATCTTCTTGCGGTCGACCCGATCCGCGACGACGCCCGCGAACGGGGCGAAGAGCAACATCGGGATGAACGTGCCGAAGAAGAGCACGCCGAGCCAGATCGACGAGTTGTCGGTGACGCGCGCCATCTCGGACTGCAGCGAGATGTGCGAGATCCAGAAGCCGAGGTCGCCGATGCCGTACGCGGTGAAGAGCAGCTTGAACTCGCGGTGGCGCAGCGCCCGGAACGGCTGGTGCCGGTCGAGCGTGACGGGCGTCTCGCCGACCGCCGGGCCGGGGAGGCCGGCCTCGTCCTCCGAGAGCGGCGGGATCGACGAGAGCTGATCGGTCACAGGGGCCGGTCATCGGGCAGCTGATCACGGGGAGTAGGTGCCGTCGTCGCGGCGCGTCCAGCCCGACGCCGCGAGGCTGCCGCCGTCGACGTGGAGCGTTGTCCCGGTCACGTACCGGGAGAGCCCCGACGCCAGGAAGACGATCGGCCCGGCGCAGTCGTCGACGTGGCCCCAACCCATCGGCACCTTGCGGTCATATGCCTCGCGCTGCCCCTGGCTCACCGCGTCGCCGAGCCCTTCGTCGCCCGGTGTCGGGATCGCGTCGGGCGCCAAGGTGTTGACCCGGATCCCCCGGGCGCGAGCTCGAGCGCCAGGGTCTTCGACAGGCTCTCGACCGCGGCCTTCATCGAGGCGTAGATACCGAAGCCGGGCGCAGCCCGGAACGCCTCGATGGAGGTCACGTTCACGATGGAGCTGCCCGCCGACATCAGTGGCACGCACGCGCGGACGAAGTTCGTGACGCTCGTGTAGTTCTCGTGGATGAGTGACTGTTGACCCTTCGCGTTGACGGCGAGGACCGGCGCGTAGAACCCGCCCCCGGCGTTGTTCACCAGCAGGTCGATGTGTCCGAGCGCGCCGCCCAGCCGCGACACCCAGGCCTCGACGGCCTCGGTGTCGCGCACGTCGAGCTGCGCGGTCTCGCACCGGCGGCCGGTCTGCTCGACGTCGGCGGCGGTGACGCGCATGCCCTCCGCGTCACGGTCACAGATCGCGAGGTCTGCGCCGAAGCGCGCGAGCGCGCCGGCTGCGGCTGCGCCGATGCCCTGGGCCGCGCCTGTCACCAGGGCGACCTTGCCCGCGAGCGAGACAGCTCCGGTGTCGATCACCGCACCCTCCAGTCGACGCGCCGGCCCGCCGCGAACCGTTCCTGGCCCTCGGCGATGAGGTCGGCGTCGTTGCCCAGACCCACGAACACGTCGGCGAGGCGGAGCGCTTGCGTGCGCCCGAGCTCTTTGGCGAGCCACACGGACTTCACCGTGCCCTGCACGGGGACCGGCTCACCCTCGGCGATCTCCCGGGCCAGCGTCCGGGCTCGGTCCGGGAGGTCGGCCGCGGGCACGACTTCCTGCACGAGCCCGATCTGACACGCCCGGGCCGCGGACATGCGCTCGTGGTTGCCGAGCAGCGTGAGTCGCATGATCTCGCCGAACGGCATGCGCGCCAGCATGAGCATGGGCTCGAACGCGGCGGTCATCCCGTACGTGACGTGCGGATCGAAGAACGTCGCGGTGTCGGCGGCGATGATCGTCTCCACCTCGCCGAGCATGTAGAACGCGCCACCGCACGCGATGCCGTTCACCGCGGCGATCACCGGCTTCCACAGATCGGCCGACTTCGGGCCGAGCGAGAGGCCGGGATCGTCCATCATCCACGGCCCGCTCGGCTGGGGGATCGTGTCGCCGCGGTCGATGCCGGTGCAGAACGCCCGGTCACCGGCACCGGTGAGCACGATGGCGCGGACGTCGTCGTCGAAGCGGAGGTCGCGCCAGATCCCGTGGAGCTCGCGGGTGAGGACGGTGTCGAAGGAGTTCAGCCGATCGGGTCGGTTGAGCGTGACGGTCGCCACGCCGTCGGCCACGTCGTAGAGGATCGTGTCGTAGCTCGGCACCTGCTCACCCTACGCGGCGTACGCTGCGCGGATGTTCGTACGTGTGGACCTCGCACCGACACCGCCGCTCGTGACGCTCGAGGAGCCGGACAACACCAAGCAGTTCCACCTCACGGTCGTCGGCGGGACCGACGCCGCGATGGTGTACGGAGCACTGGTCGACGCGGCTGCCGGTCGGCTCGAGGCCGAGCACGCCTGGATCGGCGTCGATGCCATCCGTCGGCTGGCAGCCGGCCGGGTCGGCGACTCGTGGGACGCCGACTTCGAGGCGATGCTCGGCTACGCGCGCTCCAAGGGCTGGTTCGACGAAGCGGGCCACGCGATCCGGGCGCACGTCGAGTGGGAGGCCTGAGCACGCCCTGCGCGGGGCGGTCAGGTGCGGAGCAGCGTCTCGGGGTCACCCGGGGTGACGTGGACCACCGCCCCACCCAGCAGCACGCCGTCGGAGCACTCGACCGACACGACCATGCCGGGCTCGAGGTGGTCGTCGTCGCTGAGTGCCTCGTGGCCCATCCCGGTGCCGTCGACGAGCACGCCGGGCGTGCGCAGGTCGCCGACTGCGGTGCCGGAGCGGCAGCGCGCGACCACCTCGTCGCGCCCGACGGCTGCACGTGGCGGTCCGCCGCAGACGAGGGTGGCGCGCACGGGGCCCTCCCAGCCGTCGCGTAGGACGCCGGCGCGCACGCGCACCACGTCGCCGTCGACCGCCGCGCGGTCGGTCGGGAAGTCCCCGGGTGGTGCGTCGTGGTCCACGACGCAGCAGGAAGCCTCGAGCGCGGGCGTCGTCGCGCCGAGCTCGGCCATGCGCCGCTCGAAGACGCCCTGGAGCGCGCGCTCGGTGATGCCCGGGGCCAGCGCTTCCTGCGTCGCCCGGAGCGCGGCGCGGGCGACGTCGCACGCGCCGCGGATCCGCTCGACGTCCGAGGCGGACTTGTGCCGGCGAACGCGGCGAAGCAGCACCTCGCCGTCGACGAGCTCGGCGTCGGGCAGCACGGTGGTGAGGAGACCCTCGAACATCGGGGTGACGGCGTCGAGTCCCACTCGGCGGGCGGCACCGACGCGCGGGAGGCGGGCGATGTGCTCGATGAGGTGCATCGGGTTCCACGATGTCGGGACGAGGCGTTCGCGCGCGTCGTCGCCGGGGATCCCGTCGTCGGTGGTCGACAGCAGGTGCACCGCACCGGTCTCGGCGACGACGATGCAGCCCGGGGCGACTGCCCTGGTGCCCGACAACCAGAGCCGGTCCGCGCCCGACACGAAGCGGGTGTTGCCCTCGCGGCAGAGCAGCAGCACGTCGATGCCGGCGTCGTCCATCGCCGCGCGGGCTCGCTCCAGGTGGTCCGGCCCCCCGGAGTGCGCGGCGCTCACTGCCAGCCGTCCCACGTCAGCCGGGACAGCGGCTCGTACCCGGTCTCGGTGACGGCCACGATCTGCTCGGCGCGAACGCCCGCGTACCCGTCGTCCCAGATCACGGGCTCGAGCACGACGACGTTGCCCGGTTCCAGGACCACGTGCTCGTCGAAGGCCTCCCCGAGATCGCTGCCGATGAAGGGTGCCTCTGCGCTCTCGGTCCCCGTGCCGTGACCGAGATAGAGGTGGGCGAGCCACGGCTTCCGGTCGTCCCCGCCGACCGCCTCGGCGACCCGGGTGAGCGCGCGTCCGGTGACCCCGGCGCGCGTCTCGGCCAGCACCGCGTCGACGAGCTCACGCCACCGACGTGCCTGGTCGCGCTGGCGCGCGTCGGGGTCGCGGCCGACGACCCACGTGTGGCCGTAGTCCGACATGTAGCCCTCGTAGGAGAGTCCGGTGTCGACCCACACGACGTCGCCCTCGGCGAGGCGACGACCGGTCGTCACCGTCGGGAACACGACGTCACCTGTCGTCGAGAACGGGCCATCGGCCCGGGCCGGCGCCATGACCTGCCAGATGGGGTCGACGTGGTTGTGCGTGGCACCGAGCGGAAAGATCACCTCGAGGAACCGCGCGGTGAGCGCGGTCGCGGGGATCCCGGGTGCGACGAGCGGTGCGACGAGGGCGATGGCCGCCTCGTTGATCGCCTGGGCCCGACGGATGCACTCCAGCTCGTCAGCGGTCTTGCGCACCTTCGCGGCGGCGATCGCGGGACTGGCGTCGCCGACCGACACCCCGCCGTCGAGCAGGGCAGCACGCAGCGGCATGGTGAGCTCGTCGACGGCGACCGACCGGTCGGACAGCACCGCCTGGAGCTCGTGCACGAACGCCTGCGCGCCCGCTTCGGTCTCGAGGTCGGGGCCGGGATGCACGTGGTCGGGCGGCAGCTCGGCGGGCGCACCCCCGGGACACCACGTCCAGAGATGTGCGGCCGCGCCGTCCGCCCTGAGGAGCGCGACCGGGCGATGGTGGACCGCCAGGCCCTGGTCGGCTGTGGGCACCCGGGCGCCGGTTGCGTACCCGACGTTCCCCTGGGCGAGCAGCAGGACCGTGTCGAGCCCGTTCGCGCGCATCGCGTCGACGAGCCTCCCATGTCGGTCCGCACGCATCCGCTCCAGATCGAGCGGCGTGGTGAAGTCCACCGGCTCGGGCACTGAGCGGTCGGGTGCTACCGCGACAGGAGGGGCGCGACGTCTCGACCGAACGCGTCCATCTGGTCGAGGAGCTCCTGCAGGGAACGGTTGCGGAACCGCACCTGCAGGTGGTTCACGCCCATCGCGCCGAACTCGTTGAGCTTCTCGGCGAGCATCTCGGGTGACCCGGAGAGCGTCTGCTCGCCGACGTCCCAGCCCGGGTCGCCCACGTAGAGGAACTCGCTGATCGTGCCCAGGTCGATCGGCTCGTCGCCGCGCGTCTGCTTGCGGTGCTCGAGCAGGTACGCGACCTGCGCCGGCATCTCGGCGCGGGGCGTGCCCTGGGGGAGCCAGCCGTCGCCGCGCTCGGCCGCGCGCCGCAGCGCCGGCTTCGACGAGCCGCCGACCCAGATCGGCAGCGGCGACTGGCGAGGGCGCGGGGCCATGCCGGCGTCGTGCAGGTGGCCCCAGTACGGCGTGTCGATGTCGGGGTACTCGTTCGCGAAGGCCTCGCGGACCACGTCGATCGCGGCGTCGGTGACCCGACCCCGCTCGCCGAAGTCGAACCCGAGCAGGTCGAACTCGCCCTCGAGGTGCCCGGCGCCGACACCGAGGATCGCCCGACCACCGGAGAGCTCGTCGAGCGTCATGAACGACTTGGCCGTGTGGAGCGGGTGCCGGTAGCTCAGCACGTACACGTGCGACATGATCCTGACCCGCTCGGTCAGCGCGGCGATCCACCCGAGGGTCGCGACCGTGTCGTACCAGGTCGTCCGCATGAAGTCGTCGAAGGGCTTCGTGACCGCGAGGTGGTCGCAGACCGCGAGGTAGAAGAATCCCGTCTCGTCGGCCTTCTGCACGATCGCCCGCAGCTCGGCGGCGCCCGCGTCGGCCTCCCACTCCTCGACGAAGGTCTTCGACTTCGCCTGGACCTGCAGCTGCATCCCGTAGACGAGCTGGCCGGCGGGCACGATGGAAGGCACGGGTCCTACCTCTCCGGATGGTGGAGGACGTCGCGCGATCGCGTCGAACGCGACATCCTGGGCGTCGGCTGCGCCGGTGAGCGCGGCATCCATGTTGAAGAAGCCGTGGAACATGCCGGGCGCCCGGTGCACGGTCACCGGGACGCCGGCCGCCTCGAGCAGTGCGCCGTAGGCCTCGCCCTCGTCGCGCAGGAGGTCCATCTCCGCGGTCACGATGCATGCCGGCGCCAGGTCGGCATGCGACTCGGCGAGGTGCGGCGACACGTACGGATCGTGTCCTGCATCCTCGGGCACGTACTGCGCCCGGTACCACTCCATCTGGGAGAGCGTGAGGAAGTAGCCGACCGCGTTCTCCGAGCGCGACGGGTGTTCGTTGCGCGCGTCGGACGAGTCGATGACGGGGTAGACGAGCAGCTGGAACGCGAGCGGGGGACCGCCGCGGTCGCGTGCCATGAGCGCGACGACGGCGGCGAGGTTCCCGCCGGCACTGTCGCCGGCGACGGCGAGGCGCGCGGGATCGATGCCGAGCTCGGATGCGTGCGCCGCGACCCACTCGGTGGCGGCATAGGAGTCGTCGGCGGCCGCCGGGTACGGGTGCTCGGGCGCCAGGCGGTAGTCGACCGAGACGACGACCGCGCCGATCGCGTTGGCGAGCCGGCGGCACCCGCCGTCGTGGGTGTCGAGGCCGCAGATGGTCCACCCGCCGCCGTGGAAGTAGGCGATGCCCGGCACGCCCGCGCCGGTGGGGCTCGCAGCGGGCTCCAGGGGCGTGTAGATCCGGATCGGGATCTCGCCGGCCGGGCCCGGGATCGTGCGGTCCTCGATCGAGGCGACCTCGTCGCCGACCGGGGCCGCGGGCGTGGCGGCCTGGATCTCACGCGAGCGCACCGCGTCGTCGACCTCGTCGACGGCGGGGAAGTACTGCTCGAGGATCTCGATGATCGCGGCAGCGGCAGGGTCGATCGGCACGGTGCGCCACGCTACCGGGCCGTCTGAGGGGGCGTCAGATACCCTGCGCAGCCGTGGGAGCTGCACACGATCCGCGGAGCAGACCAGGGAGCGGGACGCCGACGGGATCGCCGACCGAGCCGGGCGATTGGGTGAGCATCCCCGGTCTCGTGCGCAGAGCGGCGCGGGAGTTCGGCGACGCGGAGGCGCTCGTCGACGACGACGGCGCCGTTCGGATGACCTTCCGTGACCTCGAGGCCCTCATGGTGCGCTCGACGCGCGCCGCGATGGCCGCGGGGCTCCAGCCGGGCGACCGGGCCGCGGTGTGGGCGCCGAACGTGCACCAGTGGATCGGAGCCGCCCTGGGCATCCTGGGCGCGGGCGGCGTCCTCGTCCCGATCAACACCCGGTTCAAGGGTCCCGAGGCCGCGTACGTGCTCGGCAAGGCGCGTGCCCGCCTGCTGTTCACCGTGACCGACTTCCTCGACACCGACTACGTGGCGCTCCTGCGTCACGCGGAGGCCGACCTGCCCGACCTCACCCAGACGATCGTGCTCCGGGGCGACGCACCGGCCGGCACCGTCAGCCATCTCGAATTCCTGGCCGCGGGGGAGTCGGTCAGCGACGCCGACGCGAACGCGCGCATCGACGCCGTGCACAGCGACGATCTCTCCGACCTGATCTTCACCTCGGGCACGACCGGTCGGCCGAAGGGCGTGATGGTCACGCACGGGCAGTCGCTGCGGGTCTATGAGGCCTGGACCGACGTCATCGGTCTCCGCGAGGGCGACCGCTACCTCATCGTGAACCCGTTCTTCCACACGTTCGGGTACAAGGCGGGCTGGATGTCGTGCATCCTCCGCGGGGCGACGATCGTGCCGTTCGCCGTGTTCGACCTGCCCCGTGTCCTCGAGATGGTCGCGAAGGAGCGGATCTCGGTGCTGCCGGGTCCGCCGACACTGCTGCAGGGGGTGCTCGACTACCCCGACCGCGAGAAGTTCGACCTCTCGACGCTGCGGCTCACCGTGACGGGCGCGGCCGCGGTGCCCGTCACCTTGATCGAGCGGCTGCGCGACGAGATGAGCTTCGAGACGATCATCACCGGGTACGGGCTCACGGAGACCACCGGCACGACTGCGATGTGCCGACACGACGATGATCCCGAGACCATCGCGAACTGGTCGGGCCGCGCCATCCCCGACACCGAGCTGCGTGTGGTCGACGACGACGGCAACGAGGTCGAGCGCGGGCAGCCGGGCGAGGTCGTCACGCGCGGCTACCACGTGATGCGGGGCTACTTCGAGGAGCCCGAGGAGACGAAGGCCACGATCGACCCTGACGGCTGGCTCCACACCGGCGACATCGGGGTGATGGACGAGCGCGGCTACATCAGGATCACCGACCGGAAGAAGGACATGTTCATCGTCGGTGGCTTCAATGCCTATCCGGCCGAGATCGAGAACCTCCTGCTGCGCAACGAAGCGCTCGCCCAGGTCGCGGTGATCGGCGTCCCCGACGAGCGCATGGGCGAGGTCGGCATGGCGTACGTCGTGCCCCGCCCCGGCGCGACCGTCGAGCCGGACGAGCTCATCGCGTGGGCCCGCGACCAGATGGCGAACTACAAGGTGCCGCGCCGTGTCGAGGTCGTCGACGAGCTCCCGCTGAACGCCAGTGGCAAGGTGCTGAAGTTCGAGCTGCGTGCCCGCGCTGCGGCCACAGGCCCGAGCGGCGGGGAGCAGGTCAGCGGATCGTGATCTGCGAGGACGGCGGGTCGGTCACGACCGCACCGGTGGCGTCGTAGCCCCACACGTCATAGACGCCCTCGTCGGGCTGGAACTTGCCGAAGGTGTCGAACTTCGATGACGCACCACGCCAGTGGATCGACGTGCCGGCGGCGAGCAGCGCCTGACACGTCGCGAAGGTGTTGCAGTCCTCGTCACCACGGAGGTTGGCGCTGAAGGCCCTCGCGAGCTTGCCGGGATCGGTCGACTTCGCCTTCACGGCCGCCAGCGCGGCGAGCATCGTGCAGTCGTAGGTCTGCGCCGAGAAGACCGGTTCGATGTTTGTCGCCGCGAACGCCGCCTGGAACGGGCTGTCGACCCCGGCCGGCGCCGCCGCGGGTGCGGTGCCGCGGATGCCTGCCACGGCCCCCGGGTTCGCGGGGTCGACCGCGGCCGCGAAGGTCGTGCTCTGCATGCCGTTCGCCGTGTAGGTCGGGAGGGTCGCGGGGCCCGCGCCGGCGGCGATCAGTGCCTGGACGACCTTGGCGCCGTCGTCCTGCCGGCCGAGGACCACGACCGAGTCGGGCTTCCTGGCGAGCGCCTTGGCCACGACGGACAAGGCATTCCCGGCGTCGGCGGCGTACGTGCGGGACGCGACGACCTTCGCGCCGCCCTGCTCGAGCTCGTCGGCGAGGGACTCCCCGACGTCGGTGAGCCAGGAGCCTTCGACGGCCAGCACGGCGACCTTGGAGCGACCGTCGCTGAGCAGCAGCTCGGCGAGCGCCGGGCCCTGGAGCGAGTCGGGGGACGCCGTGCGGAAGTAGCGCCCGCCGGACTGCTCGGGCCCGCCGTGGTCGAGGGCGGCGGCGCTGTTGGATCCCGAGCACGTCAGGGCCTTGCCCTTGATGTGGCCGAGGATCGCCGCAGCCGTGGGCGAAGCGGCCGGTCCGATGATGACGCGGGCCCCGTCCGTCGCGAGCAGCCGGTCCACCGTCTGGGTGACGGTCCCGAGGTCCGCACCGTCGTCGCCGGTCACGAGGGTCACCGGCGCTCCGTTCACGCCACCTGCGGCGTTGATCTCGTCGACGGCGACCTGCACGGGGGTGCGCAGCGCGTCGAGGAGGGGAGCCAGGTCGCCGGTCTCGGGCGCCAGGTTCGCGATGACGAGCTTCCCCTTGGCGTCGGCTTGCTTCGCCGGCGTGGCGCCCGAGCCGGGAGTCTGGGCCCCGACGGGAGCGCTCGTCGCGCCCAGGCAGCACAGGGTCGCGATCGAGACCGACGTGAGCAGCCGGCGAGGCCGCATCGTGCACTCCTGGGCCGGGGGCGTTCCGGGGGACATGCCACAGTACCGACGAGGCCCCGGGACGACCGGTCGCAGGCTTGTCTCGGGGTCGCCGGCTCGGAGACACTGGAACCTGTTCCAGCCCGCGCCCGGAGTCACCGCATTCCGAGATCTTGGAGCCTGCATGCTCGACCTGCTCATCCGTGGCGGCACGGTCGTCGACGGGACCGGTGTCCCGGCCCGGGCGGCAGACGTCGGGATCCGCGACGGGCGCATCGTGGCGGTCGCGGCGCCGGGCAGCGTCGACGAGGACGCCGGCGAGGTGCTCGATGCCACCGGCATGGTCGTCACCCCCGGGTTCGTCGACCCGCACACGCACTACGACGCGCAGCTGTTCTGGGATCCGGCCGCCTCGTCGTCGAGCCTGCACGGCGTCACGACGATCATGGCGGGCAACTGCGGGTTCACCCTCGCGCCGCTCGCCGACGGTGACGCCGACTACACGCGCCGAATGATGGCGAAGGTCGAGGGCATGCCGCTCGCGGCGCTCGAGCAGGGGGTGCCGTGGGGCTGGTCGAGCTTCTCGGAGTACCTCGACCGGCTCGACGGCGGGATCGGGGTGAACGCGGGCTTCCTCGTCGGGCACTGCGCGCTGCGCCGCAACGTGATGGGTGCCGACGCGGTCGGGAACGAGGCGAGCCCCGAGCAGGTCGAGGCGATGGCGGTCGTGCTCCACGAGGCGATCGAGGCCGGCGGCCTCGGCTTCTCGACCACGCTCGCGTTCACGCACTCCGACGGTGACGGGCAACCCGTCGCGTCGCGCTGGGCGTCCCACGACGAGGTCCTCGCGCTGTGCGCCGCGGTCCGCGATCACGAGGGCACGACGCTCGAGTACGTGACCGACGGCTGCATGCGCGGGTTCACCGACGACGAGGTCGACCTGATGGCCGCCATGAGCCTCGCGGGGCGCCGGCCACTGAACTGGAACGTGCTCACCGTCGACTCGAAGGAACCGGAGCGCTACCGGGCCCAGCTCGCGGCGTGCGAGCACGCGGCGGCGCAGGGGGGCAAGGCCGTCGCACTCACGATGCCCGTGCTCGTCGAGATGAACATGAGCTTCGGCACCTACTGCGCGTTGTTCATGCTGCCCGACTGGTCCGAGGTGATGAGCCTGCCGGTGCCCGAGCGCATCGCGAAGCTGGGCGACCCGGCGGTCCGCGCCCACCTGCTCGAGCGGTCCCGGTCGTCGGACGCCGGCGTGTTCACCCGGCTGACGGAGTGGGACAAGTACCAGATCGGCGATACGTACTCGGAGGCGAACGAGGGCTTGAAGGGTCGGCTCGTCGGCGACCTCGCGAAGGAGCGCGAGCAGGAGCCGTTCGACGCGCTGCTCGACATCGTGATCGCCGACGAGCTGCGGACGGTGCTCTGGCCGCTCCCGACCGACGACGACGCCGACTCCTGGAAGCTCCGCGTCGAGGCTTGGGGCCGCGACGACGTGCTCCTCGGCGGTTCGGACGCCGGCGCGCACCTCGACCGGATGTGCGGAGCGCCGTACACGACCCAGTTCCTGGGCGACTGCCTGCGCGGCCGCAAGCTCGTGCCGCTCGAGCGGGCGGTCCAGATGCTCACCCAGGAGCCGGCCGAGCTGTTCGGGCTGCGGGACCGTGGCGTGCTGTCCGAGGGCGCCCACGCCGACGTCGTGGTGCTCGACCCCGAGACGGTCGGGTCGGGCGACGTGTCGATGGTGCACGACCTCCCCGGTGGCACGGCCCGCTTGTTCGCCGCAGCGGTGGGGGTACGCCGGGTGTACGTGAACGGGCGTGCCGTCGCGATCGACGGCGAGCTCACCGGCGACCTCGCCGGCACCGTACTGCGATCGGGGCGCGACACGCGCACGGTCACGGTCCCCGCCGGGGCATGACCGCGTTAGTGTCCCCGACCTGACGAGGTGTCAGGTCACGCGGTGAACGGGCGAACGCCCGTGGGCCGGGTACCCGGCCCGCAGAGAGCGAGCGAGGGTTCTGGATGGCGAAGCACTACAAGCTGCTGATCGGCGGCGAGTGGGTCGACGGCTCCGACGGGACCTACGGGATCGTGAACCCGGCCACCGAGGAGATCGTGGGTGAGGCGCCCGAGGCGTCCGCGGCCGACGCCGAGGCTGCGGCCCGGGCCGCCGCCGACGCGCTGCCGGCGTGGAAGCGCACGACGCCCGAGGAGCGGGCCAACCTGCTCGACGCGCTCGCGCTCGAGATCAAGCGCCGCAGCGACGACCTGCTCCCGCTCATCATGGCGGAGACGGGCGCGACCCTCTCGGTCGGCTCCGCGCTCCAGGTACCCCAGGCGGTCGCCAGGTTCGAACGGTATGCGCGGGGTGCGCTCCAGGAGATCGACGTCCCGCTCCCGCCGTCGATCATGCCGACCACACCGCTCGCGGCGGGTGGCGTCATCGGCGGCATCGGCGTGCGCGCGCCCGTCGGGGTCGTGGCGTGCATCTCGCCGTACAACTTCCCGCTCGTGAACATGGCCGGAAAGGTCGGCCCGGCGCTCGCCACCGGCAACACCATCGTGATGAAGCCCGCGCCCCAGGATCCGCTCGCGATCATCGAGTTCGCGGAGATCTGCGAGTCCGTGGGCTTCCCGCCCGGCGTCATCAACGTCGTCACCGGTTCGAAGCCCGATGCCGGCTCGGCACTCGTCGACTCGCGCGCCGTGAACATGGTCAGCTTCACCGGTTCGACCGGGGTCGGCGTCCGCATCTACGAGTCGGGTGCGAAGACCATGAAGCGCCTGCTCCTCGAGCTCGGCGGCAAGGGCGCCGCGGTCATCTGCGAGGATGCCGACCTCACCAAGGCCATCGCCGCACTCGTCAGCGTGTGGGGCTTCCACTCGGGGCAGATCTGCACCGCCCCGACGCGCGCGGTCGTGCACCGCTCGCTCCACGACCAGCTCGTTGCCGGGCTGCAGGCCGCCGCGCCGAACTTGAAGATCGGTCCGCCCGAGGCTGCCGACACGCTGGTCGGCCCGGTGATCACCGGTGCGCACCGCGACCGGGTCGAGTCCTTCATCGAGTCCGGTTCGAAGGAGGGTGGCGAGCTCGTGATCGACGGCCGCCGCCCGGACGGCTTCGACACGGGCTTCTACGTCGGCCCCACGCTGCTCGCGAACTGCACCAACGACATGGAGGTCGTGCGCGAGGAGATCTTCGGTCCCGTGATCGTCGTGGTGCCCTACGACACCGAGGAGGAGGCGATCGCGATCGCGAACGACTCCGACTACGGCCTCTACGACTATGTGTTCTCCGAGGACACGGCACGTGCCTACGGCATCGCGAAGCAGCTCGAGTGTGGCAACGTCGGCATCAACACTGCACAGCGCAACCACGAGTCGCCGTTCGGTGGCTTCAAGATGAGCGGCATCGGGCGCGACGGTGGCGACTTCGGTCTCCACGCGTACACCGAGCTGCAGAGCATCGTCTGGCCCGGGTGACAGGAGAACCGAGTTCATGAAGGCAGTGGGTTCATGAGAGCACTGGTGTACGACGGCAAGGAGGCGCGGATCCGCCAAGACGTCGAGGTCCGCCCGCCGGGACCGACCGAGGTCAAGGTGCGGGTGACGTCGGCCGGTCTGTGCCACAGCGACCTCAGCGTGCTCGACGGCACGATCCCGTGGCCGCCACCCGCGGTCCTCGGGCACGAGGGCGCGGGGGTCGTCGACGCGGTCGGGGAGGCGGTGCACCACGTCGCGCCGGGCGACCATGTCGTGCTCCAGACGATGGCGTTCTGCGGCGTGTGCAAGTGGTGCAACACCGGCCGCCCCGCCTACTGCCGCAAGAGCATCGCGAACGCGTCGCAGCCGTTCACCGTCGGCGGCGAGGCCGCGTGGAACTTTGCGGCGACGTCGTGCCTCTCGGAGTACACCGTGGTCTCGGGCGTGCAGGCCGTGAAGATCGACCCCGAGATCGACCTGTCGGTGGCGTGCCTCATCGGGTGTGGCGTGCTCACCGGCATCGGCTCGGTGTGGAACCGCACGAACCTGACGATCGGCGACACGTGCGTCGTCTTCGGCGTCGGCGGCGTCGGCCTCAACGTCATCCAGGCCGCGAAGGTGAAGGGCGCGAAGCGGATCATCGCGGTGGACACGGTCGCATCGAAGGAAGGCGCGGCGCGCGCGTTCGGGGCCACCGACTTCATCCTGACGGGGGAGGGCGTCGACGTCGTCGCGATCGTGCGGGAATTGTTCCCGACCGAGATCGCGAACATCGTCGGATCCTTCGGCGAGGGCGGCGTCGACTACGCGTTCGACTGTGTCGGCCACCCCGACATCCTCAACCAGTGCCTCGAGATGCTCGACTGGGGCGGTGAGGCCGTCGCGGTCGGCGTCCCCGCACCCACGGCCACCGTGCCGGCCCGAGTCACGAACTTCACCCACGTCGAGCGCACCCTGACCGGCTCACGCGCCGGGTCGCACCGACCGCACTGGGACATCCCCCTGATCGTCGACGCCTACCAACGCGGGCTCATCAAGCTCGACGAGCTCGTCAGCGAGCGCTACCCGCTCGACGACTGGGAGCACGCCGTGCACGACCTGCACGACGGCAAGCTCGCCCGTGGTGTCCTCACCCTGTCGAAGCCCTGAGCCCGGGTCCGTCCGCTCAGATGCGACCACGCTGATGGAGCAGGTCGAGATCGCCGCCCGCTTCTGCGGTCCGCCGGACTCGGGGCAGGGTGGCTACGTCGCCGGCCTCGTGGCGGGCGCGATCGGGAACCCGGCCGAGGTCACGCTGCGTCGCCCGCCGCCCATGGCGACGCCGATGGAGCTCGAGGTCGCCGACGGGACCGCGACGCTCCGCGACGGCGACTCGGTCGTGGCCGAGGCACGAAGGATCGCGCCGCTCGACGTCACCCCGCCCGGGGTCGCGCGCTGGGCCGACGCCGAGGCCGCGGCCGAGTGGTACCGGGAGCACGACGGGCTCCACCCGTTCCGGACCTGCTTCGGGTGCGGGATCGAGCGTGCGCCCGGCGACGGGCTGCGCGAGTTCTTCGGCCCGGTCCCCGGCCGGGACGACCTGTTCGCCGCGCCGTTCGTGCCCGATGCGAGTCTGGTGGAGCGCGGGCGTACCGAGATCGCGCCCGTGTTCGTGTGGGCCGCGCTCGACTGCCCGAGCGCGGCACCGGCCATGCTCCCCGGCCGCGTCTGTGTGCTCGGGCGTCTGGCGGTCGAGCCGCGCGGCCCCGTCGAGGTCGGGTACCGCTACATCGTCACGTCGTGGCTCGAGCAGCACGACGGGCGCAAGTTCCACACCGCCGCGGCCCTGTGCACCGACATGGGCGACGTGCAGGCGGTCGCGCGCGCGACGTGGATCGAAGTGGACCCCGGAACGTTCGCCGAGAACGCCGGGAAGAAGGGGAGCTGACATGGCCATGCCACCCGAGGTGAAGGAGCTCGCGGCGAAGGTCCGCAACTGGGGCCGCTGGGGCGACGACGACGAGATCGGCACGCTGAACCTCATCACCGACGACGTGGTGAAGGCGGCGGCCAGAGAGATCACGACCGGGAAGCGACTCGCGCTGGGGCTACCGCTCGACGAGAACGGTCCGCAGAGCGGCGCGATCCCGGGCCGCGACAACCCGGTGCGCGAGATGATCATGGTCGACACGCCGCTCACCGGGGACCCGTCGGACTTCACCACGAGCGACGACAAGGTCACGATGGGCATCCAGTCGGCGACGCACTGGGACGCGCTCGCGCACGTCAGCTACGAGGGCAACCTCTACAACGGCGTGAAGTCCCAGGACGTGATCTCCGCCGCAGGGGCGGCGAAGATGGGCATCGACAAGATCAAGTCGCTCGTCTCGCGCGGCGTGCTGCTCGATGTCGCGAAGGCGAAGGGCGTCGACCGGATCGAGGGGAACTACCCGCTGACGGGTGCCGACCTCGACGCCGCGTGTGAGCTCGGCAAGGTCGAGGTGCGCGCCGGCGACATCGTGCTCATCCGCACCGGCCAGATGCAGCTGTTCTTCGCGGGGGACCGGGCGGCGTACGGCACCCCGTGCTCGGGGCCGTCGCTCCGGACCGTCGAGTGGTTCCACTCGCACGACGTGGCGGCAGTGGCCACCGACAACATCGTGTTCGAGTGCTTCCCGTCGGAGCGTGAGGACGCCATGCTCCCGGTGCACCTCCTCCACCTCGTCGACATGGGCATGACCCAGGGGCAGAACTGGAACCTGGAGGAGCTGGCGAAGGACTGCGCGGCCGACGGACGATACTCGTTCTTCCTCGACGCGTCGCCGATGCCCTTCACCGGAGCGGTTGGCTCGCCGGTGAACCCGATTGTCATCAAGTAGCGCCGTGGCGAGGCGCTCGCACGACCCCAACCCGATCGTCGGACAGGTCGCGCTCGTCACCGGCGCGTCGTCGGGGATCGGCGCGGCGAGCGCGGTCGCGCTGGCCGAGGCGGGTGCGGCTGCGGTCGTGGTCTGCGCCCGTCGCGAGGACCGCCTCGGTGAGGTCCTGGAGCGGTGCCGCGCGCATGCGCCGGCGTCCGCGATGTTCCCGGTCGACCTGGTCGACCTCGACGCGCTGGGTCGGTTCGTCGAGCGGGTCCAGCGCGAGGTCGGCCCGATCGACCTCCTCGTGAACAACGCGGGCATCGCGAAGCGCCGGCGCATGCAGGACCTGACCGTGGCCGAGCTCGACGCGGTGATGCGCATCAACTTCTACGCGCCGGTCGTGCTCACCGGGGCGGTGCTGCCGGGCATGCTCGAGCGCGGGCACGGCCGGATCGTCAACGTCTCCTCCATGGGGACGCGCAGCGCGGCGTTGCGCGTCGGTGCGTACGCGGCGTCGAAGGCAGCGCTGGAGTCGTGGACCGAGGGCCTGATGCTCGACCTGTTGGGGACCGGCGTGCGGGCCCAGCTGCTCGTCCCCGGCACGACGAAGACGGAGTTCTCGGCACCCACGCCCGACAACGAGCCCCCGTTCCCGCCCGACCCGAACGCCCAGGAGCCGGCCGAGGTCGCCGCGGCGCTGCTCGCGCTCTTGCGCTCGGACGACTTCGAAGGGTTCGCGAGCGGCGCGCACGCGGCGACGTCGCAGGCGAAGCGCTCCGATCCGAACGGGTTCCTCGCCAAGGTGCGCGAGCACCTCACGCCGTCGCACTCGGACGCGGGCGAGTAGGTTCCCGGGCCGTGGAGCGCTTCGAAGGTCGAGTGGTCGTGGTGACCGGTGCCGGTTCGGGCATCGGCAAGGCGACGGCAACCAGGTTCGGTTCCGAGGGTGGGGTGATCGCCTGCCTCGACGTCAACGAGGGGGCCGCCGGCGCCACCGCGGCAGCGATCGTCGCCGCCGGGGGGAAGGCGCAGGCCTGGGGGCTCGACGTGACCGACGCTGCGTCCGTCGACCGTGTGATCGCCGAGGTGGCAGAACGGCTGGGGCGCCCGTCGGTGCTCGCCAACATCGCGGGCATCGGCAAGTTCGCGCGGTCCGAGGAGCAGCCGGTCGAGGAGTTCCGCGAGATCATCGAGGTGAACCTGATCGGCGCGTTCGCAGTGTCGCGGGCGTGCCTGCCGCACCTGCTGGAGACGCGCGGCAACATCGTGAACGTCTCGTCGAGCGCCGGCATCTTCGGCCAGCCCTACAACGCCGCGTACTGCGCGTCGAAGGGTGGCGTGTCGCTGATGACCAAGGCGATGGCGACGGAGTACACGCGACGCGGGGTCCGCGTGAACGCGGTGGCACCGGCGGGCATCGACACACCGATCGCGCACGACTTCGCGTTCGTCGAGGGTACCGACCGCCGCGAGTACGCCAAGATGATGCCCCCGACCGGGGAGATGGGGACGCCCGAGATGGTGGCGTCGCTCATGGCCTACCTCGCGTCCGACGAGGCGAGCTACATCAACGGGACGATCGTCCCCATCGACATGGGTGTCACGGCATGACGCCCGAAGTACCAGGAGCGTGCACATGACCGACGCAGCCGGGACGCCGTTCGGGAAGGGCGTCAAGCAGCGCGACCTCATCAAGATGAGCCAGGACGAGATCGACGAGTTCCTCGGCGGCTGGCACACGATGAACTGCGCGACGATCAACCACGACGGCACGATTCACCTCGTGGCCATGTGGTACGGGTTCCTCGAGGGCTGCTGCGCCCTGGAGACGAAGGCCAAGAGCCAGAAGGTCCAGAACCTGCGTCGGAACCCGCAGATCACGTGCCTGGTGGAGGAAGGCGACTCCTACGACCAGCTGCGCGGCGTCGAGATGGTCGGGACCGGGGAGATCATCGAGGATCCTGACCGGATCTTCGAGCTCGGGATCAGCGTGTTCGAGCGGACGACCGGCGCGACGTACACCGAGGACATGCGCGCCGGGGTCGAGGCGATGATCAACAAGCGGGTCGTCGTGAAGATCAACGTCGAGAAGTACGTGACGTGGGACCACCGCAAGCTCGGCCTCCCCGACATGTCCACCGACGCGACGAAGTAGCCGCATCCGGAGCGCCCGGATCTGCACGGGATCTCGACGGAATCCCCGCGAGCCGCGGACCCTCGGGTGCGATGCTCGTCGGGTGAGCGGGCGAGCTGCGTACGAGACGATCGGCGTGGGGTACGCGGGGCGGCGGGTGCCCGATCGGCGGCTCGCGGCTCGGATCCACGCTGCGTTGGGTGATGCCCGGACGGTCGTGAACGTCGGCGCCGGCGCCGGCTCGTACGAGCCGACGGACCGGACGGTCGTCGCCGTCGAGCCGTCCGCCGTGATGCTGGCCCAGCGTCCCGTGAGTGCCGCGGCTGGGATCCGGGGCGTGGCGGAGGCGCTGCCGGTGCCCGACGACGCGTTCGACGCCGTGCTGGCCGTGCTCACCGTGCACCACTGGGCCGACCTCGAGGCCGGCCTCGCCGAGCTCCGACGGGTCGCCCGTCGCCGGGTCGTGTTGGGCTTCGATCCGGACCGCCAGCTCGACCTCTGGTTCACCGCCGAGTACGTCCCGGCGTCCGCTGCGTTCGAGACCGGACGAGCGCCGGGCGTCGCGTACGTGGCCGAGCGGCTCGACGGCGCCCGCGTCGAGCCCGTCCCGATCCCGCACGACTGCTCCGACGGCTTCCTCGGTGCGTACTGGCGCCGGCCCGAGGCGTACCTCGACCCCGACGTGCGGGCGTCGATCTCGTCGCTGGCCCAGCTCGACCAGGCCGACGTCGAGCCCGGTGTCACCCGCCTCGCGGCCGACCTGGCCTCGGGTGCCTGGCACGAGCGCCACGCCGACCTGCTCGATCGCGAGGAGCTCGACCTGGGCTACCGCTTCTTCGTCAGCGGCTGACCGGTTCGGAAGCGGTGACGGTCTCGGTGTCGCGCCCGCTGCGCAGGAGCGCGCCGCCCGCCGCACCGGTCAGCACGTTGTCGCGCACGACTTCGACGCCGTTCACGATGACGTGCGAGATCCCCTCGGCCTCGCCGTAGAGCCGTCCCGCACCCGCGGGCATGTCGGTGCGCCACGTCACCGGACCCGGGCCGATCGTCGCGGGATCGAACACCACGAGGTCGGCGTGCCAGCCCTCGGCGATCCGCCCGCGCTCGCGCAACCCGTACAGCCGCGCCGGGACGTCGGTGAGGAAGTGGACAGCCTCCTCGAGCCCGATCAGGTCGCGGTCGCGGCACGAGCGCAGCATCGCGGTCGCGAAGCTGAACGTGGAGAGCATGTCGAGATGCGCACCGGCATCGGACGCGCCGACGACCGCACGCGGGTCGCGCCACACGTCGCGGCGCAGCTCCCAGCTCTCCTGGTCGTCGCCCGCGAGCGGGGGCATCAACACGGTGCGCAGCTCGTCGAGGATCACGATGTCGCACAGCGCGTCGAACGGCTCCTGTCCGCGCTCCTTCGCGACGTCGCCGACCAGCCGCCCCGCGAGCCCCTCGTTCTCCGGTGAGAACGTCTCGACGATCGTGAGCAGCTCCCACCGGGCGATGCCGCGCAGCACACCCGCCTCGGGCGAGTTCGCCCCCTCGAGGAGCCTGGCCCGCTCTGCCGGATCAGCCAGCAGCGCCATCTTCTCCGGGACGGGGAGCGACATCGGCTTGCGCCACCCCGGGAGCGCGTCGAGCACGAACCCGGCCTTGAAGGTGAGGTGCGTCCGCATGACGTCGGGCATCGTCGAGCGCGAGCACCTTGCCGCCGCGCTCGGCCGCGTAGTCGCCGGCGCGCAGCATCTCCCACGCGATCTCGGCCCGACCCGCGTTCGGTACGAGCACGTTCCAGTTCAGCGGGCGATCCGCTGCCTTCGACATCTCGGTCATGAGGAGCATGTGCCGCTCTTCGAAGCCCCCGACTGCGGGGATGAACTCGAGCGTGGTGCCCTCGTGCTCGCCGGTCACCTTCGAGAGTGCGACGAGCTCGTCCGAGTTGGCCGAGCGTGACGGCACCGGGTCGCCGTTGCCGTCGTTGTGCGTGGGTGCGTGCGACGAGGAGAAGCCCAGGCCACCTGCCGCGAGTGACTCGCCGAGGATCCGGCCCATCTCCGCGATCTGGTCGGGCGTGGCCTCGTTGCCGACCGCGTCGTCGCCCATGACCACCCGGCGGATGGCGGAGTGGCCGACGAGGAACCCGGTGTTCACGACGGTCGTCCCGTCGATGCGGTCGAGGTACTCGCCGAAGGTGCGCCAGTTGTAGGGCACGCCCGCGACGAGCGACTCGAGCGGGATCCCCTCCACGCGCGACAGCAGCTTCGTGAGGTAGTCGGTCTCGCTGGCCTCGACGGGCGCGATCGTGAACCCGCAGTTGCCGCCGATCACGGTGGTCACGCCATGGAACGGCGACGGGGTGACCGCCGGATCCCACAGGACCTGCGCGTCGTAGTGGGTGTGGATGTCGACGAACCCGGGGGCGACGACGAGGCCGTCCGCCTCGATGACGCGCTCGGCGTCCTCGTCGATGGCCCCTTCCTCGGCCGGTCGGATGGCGACGATGCGCCCGGCCCGGACGCCGACGTCGGCGCGTCGGCGGGGCGCTCCGGTGCCGTCGACGACCTCCGCACCGCGGATCACCAGGTCCAACATCTGCAACGTCCCCCTCCGCGCCGTCTGACGCCTCGTCAGGGTAGCGTCGGCCACCCTTCCGGGGCACCGGCTCGGGGACGCCGGCGTCGCGCGACGGGAGCAGGGGGACGGACATGGGTGTGGTGGCGGTCACGGGATCGGCCGGCGGCATCGGCGGGGCGATCCGGCGCCGGATCGAGGCCGCGGGCCACCGGGTGCTCGGGGTCGACGTGCGCGACGAGGAGATCGTCGCCGACCTCTCCGATGCCGAGGGCCGCGCCGCCGCGTGTGCCGCGGTGATCGAGCAGGCCAGCGGGACTCTCGACGGCCTCGTCGTCGCCGCGGGCATCGGCGGGAGCACGAGCGCGCCGCCGGAGATGGTCGCCCGGATCAACTACTTCGGCGCGGTCGAGCTGTTGGAGGGTCTGCACGACCGGCTCGGCGACGGCGAGCTGCGCGCCGCGGTCGCGATCGTGTCGAACGCCGCCACCGCGATGCTTGTCACCGACACCACGTTGGTCGACGCCTGCCTTGCCGGCGACGAGGCCGCGGCGGTCGCCGCCGCCGAGCCGCTCGACGGGGAGACCGTCTACGCGCACGCGAAGCTGGCGCTGGGTCGCAAGCTCCGCCGCCTCGCGGTCGAGTGGGCCCCTGGGGTCCGCATCAACGGCGTTGCGCCCGGCCCCGTGCACACCGCGCTCACGGCCGCGGCGCTCGAGCACCCCGTCACCGGCGACCTGATCAGGGGCTTCCCGGTACCCCTCGACCGCTGGGGCGAGCGGGACGAGATCGCCGAGGCGGTCTGGTTCCTCCTCTCGCCGCAGTCGTCGTGGACCACCGGCTCCGTGCTGTTCGTCGACGGCGGCACCGACGCACTCCTGAACCCCGACCGGTTGTAGAGGGAGCGAGATCATGGCCCTGAAGCCCACCGACGAGGGGCGGCATCTGCCTGGCACCGACGCGCTGTGGGGCGAGTCCTGGTACCACGACTTCGCGGCGTCCGACGGCAGCCTCGGCGGCTACCTGCGTCTCGGGCTCTACCCGAACCAGCAGCTCGCCTGGTACTGGGTGTACGTCGTACGACGCGGCGAGCCGCTCGTGCTCATCCGCGACCACACGGTTCCGGGCCCGACCGCGATGGAGGGCCCGGTGGAGGTCGCGTCCGACCGGGTGCGGGGCACGTGGACGCCGGTCGAGCCGCTCCGCGTGTACCGCATCACGACGGAGGGGACAGGGATCGTGCTCGCCGACCCCGCGTCCGCGTTCCACGACGAGCGGGGTCCCGAGGTCGCGGTGAGCCTCGACCTCACCTGGGAGGGCGTCGCCGCGCCGTTCCTGTACACCGCGACCACACGGTTCGAGCAGTCGGCCTGGGTGACGGGCGAGCTGACGATCGACGGGGAGCGCATCGAGGTGCACTGCCCCGGGCAGCGCGACCACTCGTGGGGCGTGCGCGACTGGTGGCAGTTCGGGTGGGTGTGGTGCTCGGGACGTCTCGACGACGACACGTGGTGGCACACCGCGCGCTCGATCGTGCCGAAGGTCGACATCTTCCAGACCGGCTACGTCATCACGCCCGACATGGCCGTGCACCCCGTGGAGCAGGTCGGCCTCGACTACGACCTCGACGCCGAGGAGCTACCGCAACGGGGAACGCTGCGCATCGGGGACCTCGACCTCACGTGGGAGGCCGAGCTCCAGGCACCGCTGCTCCTCGTCTCCCCGGAGGGCAAGCGGTCTCGGTTCCCGCGTGCCACGTGCCGGTTCGAGACCCCCGACGGCCGCAGCGGTCGCGGCTGGATCGAGTTCAACTTCCCCGAGGGCGTCCCGCACCTGCAGCGGCCGTAGCGTGCCGACCATGACCCCGGCAGAGGTCGGCCGCGAGGGTCGCAAGCGGACGCCCCGGAGCAGCCACGGGGAGTGGACCCCGAGCCCCGACCGGCCCGACCCGGTCGGCATCCTCCTCGAGCAGGACGCGCCGCGCGAGCCCGACCTCGTCCCGATCCGGCACGGCCGAATGTCGGTCAGCGCCTTCTCGTTCTACCGGGGTGCTGCCGCGATCATGGCGGCCGACCTCGCGGGCACCCCGTCGACGGGCATCACGGTGCAGGCCTGTGGCGATGCCCACCTCATGAACTTCGGCCTCTACAAGTCGCCGGACCGCCGGCTCGTCTTCGACGTCAACGACTTCGACGAGACGTTGCCCGGTCCGTGGGAGTGGGACGTCAAGCGACTTGCCGCGAGCGTCGTCGTGGCGGCGCGCGACCGGGGGTTCCCGGAGGATGCCGGCCGCAGCGCCGCCGTCGGGTGCGCGCGGCGCTATCGGGAGGCGATGGCGGGTTTCGCGGTCGAGGGCGCACTCGACATCTGGTACGAACGGCTCGACGCCGACCGGCTGCTCCGTCAGATCGAGGAGGTCGACCGAGGGGCCCAAGCGAAGCGGGCGCAGAAGATCGCCGCCAAGGCACTGGGTCGCGACAGCGAGCAGGCCCTCGAGAAGCTCGCGACCCCGACCGACACCGGGTACCGCATCGTGAGCGACACCACCGGGTGTGGTGCGACTGGCCGAGCTGTCCGGGGAGCTCGATGCCGAGACGATCGCGCATGCCGTCGACGCTGGTCTTCCGGAGCTACCGCGACTCGGTGTCCGACGAGCTGCACGTGCTGCTCGACCGCTACGAGGTGGCCGACACCGCCCGCAAGATCGTCGGCGTCGGCAGCGTCGGGACGCGCTGCTACATCGGCCTGCTGCTGGGCCGCGAGCACGGCGACCCGCTCTTCCTGCAGCTGAAGGAGGCGAACGCGTCGGTGCTCGAGCGCTGGCTGCCCCCGAGCCTGTATCCACACCACGGTCAGCGCGTCGTCGAGGGCCAGCGCCTCATGCAGGCTGCGAGCGACATCTTCCTCGGCTGGAGCGATGCGGCGATCGAAGATCGGCACTTCTACTGGCGCCAGCTCCGTGACGGCAAGGGCTCGGCCGACCCCGAACGCATGACGCCCCGGTCACTCGAGTTCTATGCCGCGACCTGCGCGTGGACCCTTGCCCGCGCGCACGCTCGGTCCGGATCTCCCGGGGCCATCGCCGCGTACCTGGGGAAGGGGACGGTCTTCGACGACGCGATCGCCGAGTTCTCGACGCGCTACGCCGACCGGAACGAGCTCGACTTCGCCGCCCACCAGCAGGCCATCGCCGACGGCCGGATCGAGGCTCGTCCCGGCGTCTGAGGTCGGACGCCCCGACGGGCGAGTGCGTCAGGCGTCGACGTCGCCGTGGTCGGGGGGTTCGGGGCCCCGGCGGGGAAGGTCCATGATCTGGGTGGCCTCGTCGCACGTCGCGACCGGGCGGCCGACCTCCGCGCACAGGGCGACGCCCCGCTCCACGAGCTCGACGTTCGTCGGCTGCGCGTCCCCGCGTAGTCCTCGAGGCCGAGATGCAGGTGGGCGCCCCGCTCGAGCGCGAGCTTCGCGACGGGCGAGGCGAACAGGTCGCCGCCGATCACCGCGACGGACCACGGCAGGCTGCATCCTTCGAGCAGCTCGCAGTACGCGTCGAGAGCCTTCACGGTGGGCGGGAGACCGAACCTCGCGCC
Organism: uncultured Acidimicrobiia bacterium; assembly: GCA_963809885.1. Classification (GTDB taxonomy): domain Bacteria; phylum Actinomycetota; class Acidimicrobiia; order IMCC26256; family PALSA-555; genus JALHSW01. Next base: position 455,533 of record CAWELA010000004.1, read on the forward strand.
GCCGTGCACCTGGCCCGCGCTGGTGACGTACCCGGCGTCGCCCCCGAAGTAGAGCTTCACCATCGCGCCCTGAGGCAGCCGGCCGGCTTCGTGCCACTGCAGCGCCGTGCGCAGCCAGCCCGGCTCGAAGATCGCCATCGACGGGCCGAGCCGCGAGCCGGCGCACACCGCGGCCTGGTGGCGGATGTCGCCGAAGGAGTTCGCATACACGAAACCCGGTGCCGCGGGGAGACCATCCTCGTCGACGCCCCCGAGGTTCACCGAGCCCGGGTCGATGATGCCGATGCGCAGCCAGCCCGTGGCCGCGAGCGGCGCCATGTGCGCGTACGCGCCCTCGACGCCGGGTCCGAAGTTCGTGGTGGGGTAGAGGAGTGCGTCGGCCCGTGCCTCGAAGACCGCACGCCAGCCCTCCAGGTAGCGTGCCGCGGACTCCTCGCCGGGGACCGCCACCACGTCGACGTGGTTGTGGACCACCGCGGCGCCCGCCTCGAGGCACGCGAGCGCGTCGGCGGCGATCTCCTCGGGGAGGCGGGGCGTGTTGGGGTTGCGCTCCTTGGTGGTCGTGCCGTTGATGGCGGCCTCGATGATGACCGGCGTCCCTGCCATGGGTGGTCCCCTCCTCGGTCCACGGCCAGCCCACCCGGTACGCTGCCCAACGAGAACGTGTTGCAGAAGTGCCCCCGAGTGCCGCGACCGTACCGCTGCGCGGCCCATCAGGTGAGGAGCGAGACGCGTGCACATCGACCTGACGCCCGAGCAGCGAACGCTCCACGAGGAGATCCGCGCCTACTTCTCCGGGATCATGACCGACGAGCGGCGGGCAGCCCTGGCCGGCAACGAGGGCGGCGGCCCCGCGTTCCGCGAGCTCATCAAGGAGATCGGGAAGGACGGCTGGCTCGGTGTCGGCTGGCCGAAGGAGTACGGCGGGCGCGGCTTCACCCCGTTCGAGCAGTACCTGTTCTTCGACGAGGCGAACACGATGGGTGTCCCGCTCCCGCTCGTCACGCTCAACACCGTCGGTCCGACGCTCATGCACTACGGCACCGACGAGCAGAAGGACTACTTCCTCCCGCGCATCCTCGCCGGGGAGCTGCACTTCGCGATCGGGTACAGCGAGCCCGGCGCCGGGACCGACCTCGCGTCGCTCCGCACGCGTGCGGTGCGTGACGGCGAGGAGTACGTCATCAACGGTCAGAAGATCTGGACCACCGGCGGTCACGACGCCGACTGGGTCTGGCTCGCGTGCCGCACCGACCCCGAGGCGCCGAAGCACAAGGGGATCTCGATCATCCTGGTGCCGACGACGTCGCCGGGGTTCAAGCACTCGCCGATCTGGGTGCTCGGGGGCGGCCACACCAACGCGACGTTCTACGAGGACGTGCGCGTCCCGGTCACCAACGTCGTGCTCGGCGAGAACCAGGGCTGGAAGCTGATCACCAACCAGCTCAACCACGAGCGCGTCGCGCTGGGCCCGGCCGGGCGCATCGACCGGCAGCTGCAGGCGGTCCGCGGGTGGGCGCAGGAGACGCGCCGCGCCGACGGCCGGCTCGTCGCCGACGAGGAGTGGGTGCAGGTCACCCTCGCCCGCGTCCACGCAATCGTCGAGGCACTCAAGCTCATGAACTGGAAGGTGGCGTCGGGCAGCGGCGACGCTGAACCCGGCGGACGCGTCCGCCATGAAGGTGCTCGGGACCGAGCAGCAGACGGTGTGCGACCGCATGCTCATGGAGGTGCTCGGCTCGGCTGCCTACCTTCCTGACGGCTCGCCGGGCGCCATCCTCCACGGGCAGCTCGAGCAGGCGTACCGGTCGGCACCCGTCGGCACCTTCGGTGGTGGGGTGAACGAGGTGCAGCGCGAGATCATCCAGATGGCCGGACTCGGCATGCCCCGCGCGCCCCGCTGAGTCACGCCATGGAGATCGGCGTCGCGCTGCCGCAGATGGCGAAGGGGTTGGATCACGACTCCTTCATGGCATGGTGCCGGGGGATCGACGACGGCCCGTTCTCGTCGGTGTCGGCGGGCGAGCGGATCACGTACCACAACGTCGAAGGGCTCACCGCCTGTGCGGCCGCTGCCGCGCTCACGGAGCGGGTGCGCGTGTTCGCGAACCTCGTGGTGCTGCCGTGGCACTCGCCCGCGATGGTCACCAAGGAGCTCCTCACGATCGACCTGATCTCCAACGGTCGCCTCGAGATCGGGGTCGGGGTCGGCGGACGGGTGCAGGACTACGACGCACTCGGATCGCCGTTCGAGCACCGTCACCAGCGACTCGACGACGCGATGGCCGAGATCCGCCGGCTGTGGTCCGGCGGCACGTTCGCCGACGGGGTGCCGCTCGGGCCCTCGCCGGTGCAACCCAACCCGCGGGTGCTCGCCGGCGCGATGGGACCGAAGGCGCTCGCCCGCGCGGCGCAGTGGGCCGACGGCGTCTCGGGGTTCACGGTCACCGCGACCGCGTCGGAGGCCGACGCGCTGTTCCGGGGGACGGAGGCGGCCTGGGCTGCGGCCGGTCGCACCGAGAAGCCTCGGCTCGTCTCGGGGTTCTTCTTCGCCCTCGGTGACGACGCCGAGTCGCGGCTGCGCACGTTCACGTCGGAGTATCTCGACGTGTTCGGTAGCGACGTGGGGAAGATGGTCGGCGACATGATGACCGCGTTCACGCCGGACCGGGTGCGCCAGGGCCTCGACGAGATCGAGGCGCTGGGGTGCGACGAGCTGATCCTCGTGCCGGCCACGACCGACGTGCGCTGCCTCGACCTCGTCGCCGACCTTGTCGCGAGCCGCTGAACCACCTCCGGTTGTTGGAAGGCTCAGCCACCGCTGTGGTCGTCAAGCCTGCCAACACTCGAGGGGTGGGTGGTGAGGCGGTCTCAGCCGAAGTGGGGTGTGCGCTTCTCGGTGCAGCACCAGGCTCATGCGTGCGAACCTATCGGCCCCCCGGCGGTCGGCGCCCGGGACCAGGTGCGAACGGAGCACAGGACATGGCGGCACTCGAGGGCTACGGCGTGCTCGTGACCGGCGGCGGGAGCGGGATCGGTGAGGGGTGTGCGACCGCGCTCGCCCGAGACGGCGCGGTCGTGACGATCTGCGGACGCACCGTCGAGAAGCTCGAGGCCGCCGCGGCGCGCATCCGCGACGTCGTCCCCGGCGCCGGCGTGCACACGATCGGCGCCGACGTCACCGAGGAGGACCAGGTCGCTGCGGCGGTGGCCAAGGCCGTCACGGAGGCCGGCGGGTTGCACGGCGTGGTCGCGTCCGCCGGTGGTTCGCTGCACCTCGGGCCGTTGCACCTCGCCCCGGTCGAAGCGGTCCGCGCCACCCTCGACCTCAACGTCATCGGCACGTTCCTCACGCTGAAGTGCGCGACGCCCGCGCTCGTGCAGTCGCAGGGCTCGTTCGTCGGGGTGTCGTCGCACGCCGGCCTCGACAGCTTCCGGTTCATGGGCGCGTACGGCGCCGCGAAGGCGGGACTCGACCACCTCGTCAAGGTTGCGGCCGACGAGCTCGGGCCGTCGCGCGTCCGGGTCAACTCGATCCAGCCCGGGATCATCGACAACGAGCTCATGAGCGCGATCACCCAGGGTGGCCCGGTGATGGACAGCTACCTCGCAGAGATCCCACTGCACCGGGCGGGCACGGTCGACGAGGTCGGCGCGTTGGCCCGCTTCCTCGTCGGCCCGGAGTCCTCGTACATCACCGGGCAGAACATCAGCATCGACGGTGGCCAGTCGGTCCGGAAGGGTGCGGACTACGGGTTCTTCGCCGAGGGCGCGTACGGTTCCGAGCCCGGGTGGAGCTTCGTGGTGGAGGAACAGGCCTGATGGACGTCGTCGACAAGGTCGCCGTGATCACCGGTGGTGCGAGCGGCATCGGGCGCGCCACCGCGCTCGAGCTCGCGCGCCGGGGCGCCGACGTCGTGGTCGCCGACATCCACGATGAGCGGATCGCCGAGGTCCAGGCTGAGGTCGAGGCGCTCGGGCGCCGCTACCTGGGCGTGCACACCGACGTCACCGACGACACCGACGTCGAGCGCCTGCGCGACGCGGCGCTCTCGACCATGGGCCAGGTCGACGTCGTCATGAGCAACGCGGGCGTCGCGATGCTCGGGCCGGCCGAAGGTCTGCTCGATGGAGGAGTGGGACTGGATCCTCCAGACCAACCTCTACGGCGTGATCCGCATGGTGCGGGCGTTCGTGCCGCACCTGCTCGAGCGGGGGAGCGGGTACGTCGTGAACACCGCGTCCGTCGCGGGTCTGTTCGCCTACTCGTGGGACCACCCGGCGTACATCACCGCGAAGCACGGTGTGCTCGGGCTGACCGAGGCGCTCGCGATCTACCTGAAGCCGCTCGGCGTCGGGGTCTCGGTCGTGTGCCCGAGCCTGGTCGACACCAACATCGGTGAGACCGCGCGCATGGGCGGGGTCGACGACATCGGGCGGTGGATCGCGCCGATGCCGCTCTCGGAGGCGATGACGGCCGAAGGGGTCGGGACGTTGGTCGCCGACGCGATCCGTGACGAGCGGTACCTCGTGCTCACGGATCCCGAGGACATCCGCCCGCAGATCGCCCGCCGCGGTGCCGACATGGACGCGTTCGTCGACGAGCAGATCGCGACGCTGCCGCCGCCGCCGAACCTCTACCGCTGAGTCGAGCCGAGCACCTACTTGGCGGAGAACTTCAGCGGGACGTGCTTGAGCCCATTGATGAAGTTCGAGCGCAGTCGGGCCGGGGGCGCGGTCATCTCGATGTCGTCGAGCCGGTTGAGGATCTCGTCGAACATCACGTTGATCTCCATGCGGGCGAGGTTCGCCCCGAGGCAGAAGTGCGGGCCGCCACCACCGAAGGCCACGTGCTCGTTCGGTGTGCGCTCGACGTCGAAGGTGAACGGGTCGTCGAACGCCTTCTCGTCACGGTTGGCCGAGATGTACCAGATCACGATCTTGTCGCCGGCCTTGATCTGCTTGCCTCCGAGCTCGACGTCGGCCATCGCGGTACGCCGGAAGTTCATGACCGGGCTGGCCCAGCGGAGCATCTCCTCGACAGTGCCGGGGAGCAGCTCCCGGTTCTCGCGCACCTTCGCCAGCTGGTCGGGGTGCTCGAGCAACGCCACCATGCCGTGCGAGATCAGGTTCCGGGTGGTCTCGTTGCCGGCCACCGTGAGCAGGAGGAAGAACATGTCGAGCTCGAGGCCGCTGAGCTGCTCGCCGTCGACGGACGAGTGCGTGAGCACCGAGATGAGGTCGTCCTTGGGGTTCGCGCGCTTCTTCTCGGCGAGGTCGGCCGCGTACGCGTACAGCGCCATCGACGCGTGCTGCGTGATCTCCTCGGTGATGCCGTACTCGGGGTCGTCCGCCCCGATCATCTGGTTGCTCCAGTCGAACAGCTTGTGGCGGTCGTCCTGCGGGACGCCCATGAGGTCGGCGATCACCTGCAAGGGAAGCTCGGAGGCGACGTCGACGACGAAGTCGCACTCGCCGCGGTCCGCGATGCGATCGACGATGTCGGCGGTGCGCTTCCGCATCGTCGACTCGAGCTCGGCGACCATCCGCGGGGTGAAGCCCTTGTTGATGAGGCGCCGGTAGCGCGTGTGCATCGGCGGGTCCATGTTGAGCATCAGGAGCCGTTGCTGGGCGAGGTTCTCGTCGTCGGGATCCCACATGAACACGAGGCGTTCGGCGGACGAGAACGTCGCGTTGTCCCGGTTGACGGTGACGACGTCGTCATAGTCGGTCACGCACCAGAACGGGCCGGCGTGGCCCTGCGGGCCGGAGAAGGTCGGATCGCCTTCGTGCCAGAAGACGGGTGCCTCCCGCCGCAGCTCGGTGAACCAGTCGTGGGGCACACCCTCGACGAAGCGGTCCTTGTCCCAGAGGTTGATGTCAGACAGCGCCATGGCGGCCAATGTACCTGACGGCTCATCAGGCCCCACTACATGGCCTCCTTGATCCCGCGGCGGATCAGGAGCACGTTCATCGGGTACGAGGTGGCGAGGCCGATGGCCATCCCGACCTGCATCAGGAACCAGTAGGCCGCGAAGGCCGGTGTCAGGTGCGGGTCGGGGAACAGCACGAAGAACATCACGGCCATCCACGAGAACAGCCCGACCTCGAACGCCGAGAGCGACCACACGTCGGCTTTGGCCGCCCGGCCCAGCGTCCGGGAGAACGACATCTTGCTCATGGCGTGGATGGCGGCGAACTGGAAGGCGATCCCGAAGGCAAGGGCGAAGCCGTAGTCGAACACGTAGGAGGCGACGAGCGCGGAGCCGAACAACGTGATGCCGACTGCGAAGATGAGCGTCTCGGCCACGATGTCGCCCAGGGTGCAGCCGCCACCGCAGTGCGTCGACGACACGAGGACCCGGACCCAGTGTGGGTGATCGTGGGTCCCGTGCTCCTCGACGTAGCGCGGCGACGCGGTGCGTCCGATCCGCCAGTAGAGCACGAGGCCGAACACGCCGAGGTACAGCGCGGTGATCGGCCAGACGAGCTCCATCACCCCCATCGGCTGGCGGTATCGGCGTACGTCGACGGCGATGGCCAGCGCACAGAGCGCGGCCGAGACCAGCGACACCCACGCGACGATCGTCAACCAATCCGGTGGCACGTCGTCGCTCTTCCTCGGCAGAAGGTCGGGATGACTTTCTCGGCTCAGCGGAAGGCGGGGATGACCTCCTTGCCCATCAGCTCGATGGACGTCATCACCTTGTCGTGCGGGATGTTGTACGGGTTCACCAGGCACAGCATGAGGTCGCAGCCGGCTGCCTCGTAGCGCTTCAGCGTGTCGATGCACTCGGCGGGGTCGCCGACGACACCCGAGCCCGAGTCGTGGATGTAGTCGAACGTGAGGTGCTCGAAGTCACCGGATCGCTTGTGCTCGAGTGACGAGCCCGTGTACTCGTACGTGCCGAGCGCCATCTTCTTCTCTTCCATCCACTCGGCGACCGAGGCGATGATCGCCCCGCCGGCCTTCGGGTACCACTCGAAGGACTCCTTCGCGACCGCGTAGGCCTCGTCCTTCGTCGGCGCGCAGTGCACCATCGTGAACGTCGCCGCGGTCTCGTTCTTGAACGCGCCGACCGGCTCGACGCACTCCGAGAGCCCCTTGCGGTAGAGGTCGAGGCTCTTGGTCAGCTCCTCGGGTGGGAGGCCCACCGTGAACGAGCAGAGTCCGATGCCCTGACGGCCCACCTCCTCGTGGCCGGCCGGGGAGCTGGTCGCACCGAAGATCGGCGGGTGCGGCTGCTGCAACGGCTTCGGCTGCACGCGCCGGGGTCCGCCCATCTTCCAGAACTCGCCGTCGGCTTGGTAGTACTCGTTCGTCCACGCGCCGACGATGTGCCGGAGCGCCTCGCGCCACTGCTCGCGCGCGGTGTCGGGGTCGACGTTGAACCCCTCGAGCTCCATGCGGCTCGACGAGCGCCCCGTCCCGAAGTCGACCCGGCCGTTCGAGATGAGGTCGAGGACTGCCACCGACTCGGCGGTGCGGATCGGGTGGTTGTAGGGCTGGGGCAGCAGGCGCACGCCGTACCCGATGCGGATGTTCTTGGTGAGCGCAGCGACCGCGCCGTAGAGCACCTCGGGGTTGGAGCAGTGCGAATACTCCTCGAGGAAGTGGTGCTCCACCGTCCAGAAGGCGTCGAACCCGACCTGGTCGCCGAGGACGGCCTGGGCGAGGGTGTTCTGGTACGCCTCGTGCTCCTTGCCCGGCGTCCACGGCTTCGGGACGGGGATCTCGTAGAACAGCGCGAACTTCATGTCAGGTTCCCCTCTGGGCAGTGGTGGAGCAGGCGCGTTTCGGGGGAGCATACGGGGATGAGGGGACTGGACGGCAAGATCGCGGTGGTCACGGGTGCGGCGTCGGGGCTCGGCGAGGCGACGTGCCACCGGCTCGCCGAGGAGGGCGCCGTCGTCGTCGGCCTCGACGTGACCGAGCCGGCCGCGCCGCTGACGGCGTTCCATCGGGTCGACGTCACCGACGAGGACGCGGTCGGCGGTGCGATGGACGCGGTCGCCGCGGCATACGACCACCTCGACGTGCTTGCGACGTTCGCCGGGGTCATCGGCGGCGGCCCGATGCACACCGTCGACATGTCCGACTGGGCGCGCGTCGTCGGTGTCAACCTCACCGGTACGGCGATCTCGTGCAAGCACGCGCTCCGGCACATGGTCAAGCACCGCTCGGGGCGCATCGTGACGGTCGCGAGCGTCGAGGGCGTCGAGGGGACCGAGGGCGGCAGCTCGTACAACGCCTCGAAGGGCGGGGTCGTGCTGCTCACCAAGAACATGGCGATCGACTACGGACGCCTCGGCATCCGCGTCAACGCGGTGTGCCCGGGGTTCATCGACACGCCGTTGTTCCGGGAGGTCATGGGCAGCGAGAACATGGCGCAGTACCGCGACGAGTACCGCGAGCACCACAAGCTCGGCCGGTTCGGGGAGCCGAGCGAGATCGCCTCGGCGGTGGCGTTCCTGGCGTCCGACGAAGCGTCCTTCATCACCGGGCACGCGCTCCTCGTCGACGGCGGCTACACCGCGGGCATGCGGACGGGGCTGTCCAGCCTCATGGGTCTGGAGTGATCGGTCTGGAGTCGTGCGTCCGGGGCATGAGTCGGGATGGAGGTGGAGAAGTCCTCCCGGCCGTCGGGTGCGGGCCGTGGCCGGGGCAGGCGAGGCGACGGGGGGTCCCTCCGCTCTGTAACGTGTTCCAGATTTCGCGACAGCCAGGTCCGCGTAGGGGGTCCCGCCCATGTACATCGGTCTGACGGACGAGCAGCGCAAGCTCCAGCTCGAGGTCCGCGACTACTACCAGCAGCTCCTCACGCCCGAGGTCCGCGCCTCGATCGCGCACAGCCACGGTGTCGGCCCGGAGATGCGCAAGGTCGTGCGCCAGATGGGCTCGGACGGCTGGCTCGGGGTCGGGTGGCCGAAGGAGTGGGGTGGGCGCGGCTTCACGCCCGTCGAGCAGTTCATCTGGTTCGACGAGTCGATGCGCGCCGGCGCGCCGGTGCCGATGCTGACGATCAACACGGTCGGCCCGACGATCATGAACCACGGCTCCGACGAGCAGAAGGAGTTCTTCGTCCCGAAGATCCTGAAGGGCGAGATCCACTTCTGCATCGGTTACTCCGAGCCGGGCGCGGGCACCGACCTCTTCGCGTTGCGCACGAAGGCCGAGCGTGACGGCGACGAGTACGTCATCAACGGCCAGAAGATGTGGACGAGCCTCGCGAGCGACGCCGACTACATCTGGCTCGCGGCGCGCACAGACCCGAACGTCAAGAAGCACAAAGGAATCTCGATGTTCATCCTCCCGATGGACACCCCCGGCATCAAGGTGCTCCCGATCCAGGTGATGGGTGAGTCCGACATCAACCAGACGTTCTTCGAGGACGTGCGGGTCCCCGCGACGACCCGCGTCGGCGAGGAGAACGACGGCGTCAACCTCATCACCAACCAGCTCAACCACGAGCGGGTCACGCTCTGCTCGTCGGGGATCGTCGAACGCGGCCTCAACGAGGTACGCGGCTGGGCCCAGGAGACGGAGCTCGCCGACGGCACGCGCGTCATCGACCAGGAATGGGTGCAGGTCAGCCTGGCGCGGGTGCACGCCCGGCTCGAGTTCCTGCGCCTCATGAACTGGAAGATCGCCTGGGCGTCCACCAAGGGCACACTGGCGCCGGCCGACGCGTCGGCCACCAAGGTGTTCGGCACCGAGTTCTACCTCGAGGCGTTCAAGGCGCTCATGGAGATCCTCGGGCAGCACGCGTACCTGACCGACGACGCGCCCGGAGCCGTGCTCGGCGCGCGGCTCGAGCAGTCGTACCGCGGTCTCATCATCCTCACGTTCGGCGGCGGCACGAACGAGGTCCAGCGCGAGCTCATCGGCGCGTTCGGCCTCGGCATGCCCCGATCGAGGTGACCCGGTCGATGCGGAACGAACGAAGCGGATGGAGCGTGCGGGACGCACGCGGAAGTAGCGCAGTGGAAGTGGAGCAATAGAGATGGACTTCAGCTTCAGCGAAGAGCAGGAAGACCTCAAGGGTCTCGCCAAGCAGATCCTCGAGGGGGAGCTCACCAACGAGCGCCTCAAGGAGGTCGAGGGCGGCGAGGACAACTTCGACCGCGAGCTGTGGGTGAAGCTGGCCGACGCCGGCGTGCTCGGCATCGCCGTGCCCGAAGCCCACGGCGGCGGGGGCTATGGGTTCCTCGAGACCGCGCTCGTGCTCGAGCAGATCGGCCGCACGGTCGCTCCCGTGCCGTACTACGCGGCCACCGTGCTCGGCGCGTTGCCGATCGCGCAGTTCGGCTCCGACGCGCAGCAGGCCGCGCTGCTCCCGGGGATCGCGTCCGGTGCGTCGATCGTCACGGCCGCGCTGTTCGAGGCCGGGGCCGACCCGCTCACACCCACCACGACCGCGAAGCCCGACGGCGACGGCTACTCGCTCGACGGCGTGAAGGACTGCGTGGCGGCCGGGCCGCTCGCCGACACGGTGCTCGTGCCGGCGTCGACGCCCGACGGCAAGGTGATCATCGCGACCGTCGACCCGAAGGCGTCGGGTGTCACGAGTGAGCGCCAGCAGACCACGAACAGTCACCCCGAGTCGCGCCTCACGTTCGAGGGCGTCAGGGTCACGGCGGACGACGTGCTCGGCTCGGCTGACGACGGCGCCGAGATCCTCCGGTGGATCGTCGAGCGGGCGACCGCGGCGCTCGGCGCGATCGCCGTCGGTGTCTGCGAAGAGGCCGTAGCGATGACCGCCGAGTACACCAAGACCCGCGAGCAGTTCGGTCGCGCGATCGCGACCTTCCAGGCGGTCGGCCAGCGCGCCGCCGACGCGTACATCGACACCGAGGGTGTCCGACTCACGACGTGGCAGGCGGTGTGGCGCCTCTCCGAGGGGCTGCCGGCGACCACCGAGGTCGCGGTCGCGAAGTTCTGGGCGGCCGACGGCGGCCAGCGGGTCGTGCACGCCGCGCAGCACCTGCACGGTGGCATGGGCGTCGACAAGGACTACCCGCTGCACCGGTACTTCCTGTGGGCGAAGTGGATCGAGCTCTCGCTCGGCGGCGCGACGCGTCAGCTGCTCACGATCGGGAAGCACCTCGCCGAGGAGCCCGTTCCCGCCTGAGCGCGCCTGGGAACGATCCGGCTGAGCTCGCGGTCACGCGCGACGGCCTGCGCGTCGCCGCCCTCGACTGGGGTGGCGACGGCGAGCCGTTGGTGCTGCTGCACCCGAACGGGTTCTGCGCCGGCCTCTTCGACCCCCTCGCGCGCCGCCTGACCGACCGCTTCCGGCCGATCGGCGTCGACCTGCGCGGCCACGGTGGCACGGATGCGCCGGCCGACGTCCCCGAGGGCTTCGCGTTCGACCGCATGGCCGCCGACGTCGCCGCGGTGCTGGATCACCTCGGCGTCGAGCGGTTCGTCGCGCTGGGGGAGTCGCTCGGTGGCGGCGTCGCCACGATGCTCGATGCGCTGCGGCCCGGCGCGATCCGGCGCCTGCTCTTGTGCGAGGCGATCGCGTTCGACCCCTCGGTGCTCGCTGCCGATCGGCCGGCGACTGCGGCGGACGACCGCCCGAACTTCATGGCCGTCACCGCTCGCAAGCGCCGGGCGGTGTGGCCGGATCGAGCGAGCGTGCGGGCGTCGTACGGCGCTCGACCGCCCCTGGACGCGCTCGCACCCGAGGTCCTCGACGCGTACGTGCGGTGGGGCTTCCACGACCGGCCCGACGGCCAGGTCGAGCTCGCGTGCGCGCCGGAGACCGAGGCGACGATCTTCGAGGTGTCCGGTGGCCGGCAGGGCGTGCTCGGGGCGTGGGAGCGCCTCGGCCGGACGACGACCGAGATCGTCGTGGCGCACGGTGACGAGTCGATGCTCCCGGCGCCGTGGTTCCGCGCGCAGGCCGCACAGATCGATGCACCGGCCGTCGTCGTGCCGGGCGGGCACTTCTTCGTGCAGGAGGACACCACGCGGGCCGAGGTACTCATCCGGAAACACCTCGCGGCGTAGCCTCAGGCGATGGTCGACGACGCACGCATCGAGCGCCTTCTCGCGTACGAGGAGATTCGGCAGCTCGTCGCGCGGTACGCCGTCGCCACTGACGCGCGCGACCTCGATGCCCTGGTCGCGCTCTTCGTCGACGACGTGCAGGTCGGTCGTTCCGACCGGGGACGCGTTGCCCTGCACGCGTTCTTCGACCGGTCGTTGCGTGACGTCGGCATCACGATTCTGAACACCGGCACGCACATGATCGACTTCCTCGACGACAGGCACGCGCACGGCATCGTGTACTGCCGCGGTGAGATCCAGGTCGGGAACCAGTGGGTCGTCCAGGCGATCCAGTACCGCGACGACTACGTGCAGCGGGACGCCCACTGGTACTTCAGCCGGCGCCGCCACCTCCTCTGGTACGGACGCGAGGTCGGCACGTCGCCGCTGGGGCTCGCGCCGGCCGACTGGCCCGCGCACCACACGGGGACGGGTGATCTGCCCGACGCCTGGCCGACGTGGCAACAGTTCTGGTCGGCGTCCCCGGGCGGATCGCAGGAGCCGGGGGCGCACCCGGCCTAGCGGGCGGCGACGGTCCGGGTGAGCGGCGCATCGGACCCGAGCGGCGCGGCCGTCTCGGGAAGGTGGGGTAGCGGGCCCGGTCCGAGCCAGGAGTGCAGGAAGTCGGTGAGGTCCTTGCCGGCGACCTCGTTCACCACCGCGACGAAGTCCTCGGTGGTCGCGGTATTCCCCGCGTAGTCGGCCGCGTAGGTCTGCAAGATCTGCGCGAACACGGTGTCGCCGACCTCGAGACGCAACGCGTGCAGCGTCAGTCCGCCGCGCTCGTATGCCGCAGTGCCGAACATCCCGTCGATGCCCGGGTCGTCGGCGGCGATGCCCGGGGATCGCCCGACCGCTTGGTACGCACGCTCGACCTCACCCGCGAGGGGCACGCCGAGGGCGTGGTCCTCCCACAGCCACTCGCCGTAGGTCGCGAAGCCTTCGTTGAGCCATGTCTCGGACCAGTCGGCGGGGCTCACGGAGTCGCCGAACCACTGGTGCGTGAGCTCGTGGGCGAGAATCGCGCTGGAGATCCGGGGGTCGGCGAACAGGTCCGACGCGATGAGCGAGAAGGTCTGCGCCTCGAACGCGAGCCCGTGCGGACCGCCGTCGGGCACCATGATCCCGTAGGTCGAGAACGGGTACTTCCCGAACCAGCTCGACAGGAACGCCAGCTGGGCCGGCGTCTCGGACGCGGCCTTCCCGGCCCGGTCGGCCATCGCCGGGGTGATCGCGTTGCGGATCTTCACGCCGTCGACAGACGCCTCCTCCGCCAGCGCGAGGTTCCCGATGGTCACCTGCGCGAGGTAGGTGGTCATCGGCGCGGTCTCGTCCCAGCTCCAGACCGTGCGGTCGCCATCCGCGACCTTGTCGACGAGGTCGCCGTTGGCCACCGCGGTCAACGGGTTCGGCACGTCGAGGTGGAAGGTGAACGACGCCTTGTCGGTCGGATGGTCGTTGCCGGGGAACCATCGGCGCGCGCCGTCGGGCTCGCCGAGCGTGGTCGCACCGTCGTCGGTGGTGAGCCACCCGTTCTGCGCGCCGATGCCGGGGATGTCACCGGGCGTGGGCACGCCCGAGTAGCGGACCTGCGTCGTGAACTTCGTGCCCTGCTTGATCGGCCGGTTCGAGACGACCTGCAGCTCCTCGCCCGAGTGCTCGAACTTCGCCGGCTTCCCGTCGACCTTCACGCTCGGGACGTCGAACCCGATGAGGTCGAGGTCGAAGCGGCGCAGGCGCTGGGTCGCGGTGGCGGTGATCGTGGTGTCGCCGCGTACCTCGTTCGTCTTCGGGTCGTACGAGAGCGCGAGGTCGTAGTGCGCGACGTCGTACCCGCGGTTGCCCAGCGCGGGGTAGTACGGGTCGGGCGGGTCGAGTGTCGCCGGGTCGGCGGGCTTGTGGGTGGCAGGCTGCCGGGAGACCGACGCCGGCGCGACGCCGATGAGGGGTCCGCCGATCGCGCCCACGAGGGCGAGCGTCGCGACGGCGACGATGCCCAGGCGCGACGCGACCCCGGGGGACTGCCGTGAGGAGGTCACGTTGGTCTCACGCTCCGGAGCCCCGAAAGGTTCCCGTCCGTACCGGCCTGCCTCCGTGGGGCGGTCACGCGACGGTGCCGGCGGCCCGGAGGCTCGTGATGGCGTCCGCGTCACGGCCCAGGGCGCTCAGGAGCTCGTCGGTGTGCTCGCCCAGGCCCGGGGGCATCGCGGACGGGCCGCCGGGCGTGCCGACGAAGTCGACGGGGGAGTTGATCATCGTCACGGTGCCCCGACCCTCGGGCACCTCGACGAACGCGCCGCCCGCCCAGGCCTGCGGGTCGGCCAGCACCTCGTCGGTGTTCTGGACGGGCGCCCACCACACGTTCTCGCGGTCGAACGCGATGCCCCAGTCCTCCCGAGTGCGCGTGGCGAACCGCTCGTCGAGCAGCGGGATCAGGGTGGCGATGTTCTCGCGACGCAGCGCCGCGGTCGCGAAGCGCTCGTCCTCGATCCACTCGGGACGGTCGACGGACCGGCAGACGTCCGGCCAGTGCCGGTCGCCGTCGAGCCCGATCAGCCAGAACCACCGCCCCTCGCTGTCGCGATAGTCGTTGATCATCGGATTCGCCATCGTGTCGTGCGTGGCGGTGCCGATCTGCACGCCGAAGCGCAGCGCGGTGTTCAGGTCGAAGCTGATCGTGTACATCCCGTGTCGCAACAGCGACGTGTGGACGAGCTGCCCCTCGCCGGTCCGAGCCCGGGCGACGAGTGCCGCGCTGATGCCGCCCGCGAGCGTCATCCCCGCGTTGTGGTCGCCCTGGCCGCCGCGTTGGAACGGGGGGTCGCCGCCGGGCGCGGTCAGCAGGTGCGCGATGCCGCTGCGCGCCCAGAACGCGCCGATGTCGTACGCAGCGCGGTCACGCTCGGGCCCGTCGAGCCCGAACCCGGTGATGATCCCGTAGACGAGCCCGGGAGTGCGTGCCCGCAGCGTGTCGGGGTCGAGTCCGAGGCGCTCGAGCGCGTCGAGCCGGATGTTGGTGACGAACACGTCGGCGGTGTCGAGGAGCTCGAGTGCGAGGTCGACGCCGCCGGGCCACGCGAAGTCGATGACGATGCTCCGCTTCGAGCGGTTGTCCATCTCGAACGGCGGGTTGAACGGCACGTCACCGCCGAGCATCTTGGCGAACCCGCGCGCGGGGTCACCCTCGGGCGGTTCGATCTTCACGACGTCGGCACCCCAGTCGGCGAGGATGCCGCCGGCCGCGGGTCCGGCGACCCAGACGCCCAGCTCGACGACGCGGATGCCCTCGAGTGGTCCCGTCATGCGGCGGAGTGTAGATCCGGCCACGCGACGGAGACCGCGTGCGTCGCTCGGAGCGATCACCCGTACGATCGGGACCATCGACCTCCTCGTGGTGTGCACGGGCAACATCTGTCGCTCGCCGATGGCCGAGGTGCTGCTGCGCACCCGGCTGACCGAGCGAGGTGTCGACGCGCACGTGACCTCCGCCGGCACGCTCGCGTGGGGCGGCCCGGCCACCGCGAACGCGTGCATCGCCGTCGACGAGCTCGGCGTCGACCTGCGCGGGCGCCTCAGCCGGCAGCTCACCGCGGAGCTCGTCGCCCCGGCCGACCTCGTGCTCGGCATGACGCGCGACCACGTGTGGCGCGCGACGCTCCTCGACGCGGGCGCGACCGACCGCTCGTTCGTCATCGGCGAGCTCGTCCGGCTCGGCGCGCGGGTCGGCCCCCGGGCCGACGGCGAGTCGGTCCGCGACTGGGCCGCCCGCGTCGCACTCGAGCGGGTCGACGGGCGCCCCATCGGACAGGTCGGTGACGAGGTCGCCGACCCGGTGGGGGAGCCCGTCCACGTCTACCGCGCGACCGCCGCTCGCCTCGACCGCGACGCACGTGCCCTCGCCCGGCTCCTCGTCCCCGGCTCCTGACGCCCGGTCAGGGAGTGGAACGTGTTCTCATCGCGTGCGAGAGTGACCCGGCATGGAGATCTCGGGCAAGGTCGCGATCGTCACCGGCGCCGGGTCGGGCATCGGTCGGGCCACGGTCCTCGCGCTGGCCCGGGCGGGAGCGAAGGTCGTCGTCGCCGACGTCGACGACGTCGGGGGCAACGAGACCGTCGGCCTGATCCACGACCTGCCCACCGAGGGCGGGGAGGGCGCCCACCGCGCCGACGCCGGGTACGTGCGCACCGACGTCACCGAGCCCCGTTCGCTCGAGGCGTGCTTCGCCGCGGTCGAGGCCGAGCACGGCGGCATCGACATCCTCCACAACAACGCAGGTCTCGTGAGCGGCGAGCCGCTCTGGCCCGACATCACGCCCGAGACGTTGCTGCGCGTGATGAACGTGAACCTCGGTGGTGTGGTGCTCGGCACCCGCCTCGTGATCGACGCGATGCGACGGCGCGGGGGCGGCGCGATCGTCAACACCGCGTCGATGGCCGCGCTCTTCCCCATGGAGGTCGACCCGATCTACTCGGCCACGAAGGCCGGCGTCACGATGTTCACCCGTGCCTGCAAGCCGCTCGCGGACGAGGGGATCCGCGTGAACTCCGTCCTCCCCGGCCTCGTCGACACCCCGCTGCTCCCGAAGTCCGGGGACGGTGAGCGGTGGGCCGACTGGGCGGTCATGGCGAAGGAGCACATGGGGCTCATCGACCCCGACGACGTCGCCCAAGCCGTGCTCGACCTGGTCCGCGATGACACCGCGGTCTCGGAGGAGCGCATCGTCGGTGCCCTCCCCGCACCCGAGACGACCGCGGCGGAGCCCGGGTGAGCGTCAACACCGAGACGCTCACCCCGAACCAGGCGGCACGACGGGCCCGGGTCCTCGACGCCGCGCTCGAGCTCGCGTCCGAGGGCGGATACGACGCGGTGCAGATGCGCGATGTCGCTGCCCGCGCGCAGGTCGCGCTCGGCACGATCTACCGCTACTTCTCGTCGAAGGATCACCTGCTCGCGGCCGGCCAGGTCGAGATGTGGCGGATCCAGGCCGCGGCGCTCGTCCAGCGTCCGCCCGCGGGCGCCACGCCCGCCGATCGCGTCGTCGCGCTCCTCGGCCGCTCGATGCGTGGCGCGCTCTCCGAGCCCGAGCGCACCGCGGCTCTGATCACCGCCTCGGCCTCGCCCGACCCCGCGGTGCGCGAGTGCCAGGCCGAGATGATGGCGATCATGGACGACGTGCTCGCCGACGCCATGGCCGAGGTCGAGCCCGAGCGCCGCGAGGCCATCGCCGTGACCCTGCGGCAGGTCTGGTTCGCGTGGCTGCTCGGCTGGGTCAACGGCTGGAACGACGCCGCCACGGTGAACCGCCAGCTCGAGACGGCCGCCCGGCTCCTGCTCGACTGATCCGGCACTTCGGCGCGCTCCGCGCCCGATGCCCCACGGAGGCCGGCCCATCGGGCCGGACCTGGCTTGACCCGGCAAAGCGGAACCTGTTCTACTCCCGACCGTGGCCGAGCAGCGCACCAGCACCCACAAGATCGAGTTCCCGTACACCCGGACCCTCGGTCCGGTCTACAGCGCCTTCCTGACCGGACTCCGCGACGCCAAGGTCCTCGGCATCACGAGCCGTGACGGTTCGGTGCTGTGCCCGCCGACCGAGTGGGACCCGCAGACGGGTGAAGCGCTCGAGCCGAGCTTCGTCGAGGTCGGGCCGGGTGGCACCGTCGAGACCTGGGCGTGGGTGAGCACCCCGACTCGCAAGCATCCACTCGACAAGCCCTTCGCCTTCGCGCTCGTGAAGCTCGACGGTGCCGACACCGCGATGGTGCACGCCGTCGACGCCGGCAGCATCGACGCGATGCACACCGGCATGCGCGTGACGGCCCGCTGGAAGCCCGAGCGCATCGGCTACATCACCGACCTCGACGCCTTCGTCCCCGAGGGAAGCGCATGAGCGACGCCAAGGAAGACGTCGTCGACCCGAACGCACCGGTCGTCGGCATGGACTACTTCATGCAGCTCGAGTACCACGAGCTGATCTGCCCGGTGGTGCTGCGGTACTCCGCGGCGCTGCTCGAGGGGAAGCTCATCGGGCACCGGTGCCCGAAGTGCGGCCTCGTGTACGCCCCGCCGCGGGGCTACTGCCCGATCGACGTCATCGAGACGACCGATGCCGACGAGGTGGAGCTCACCGACCACGGCGTCATCACCAACTTCACGGTCGTCACCCCGGTCGCCTACTACGGCCAGGAGGAGACCGAACCCTTCGCGAAGGTGTCGGTGCAGCTCGACGAGCCGGGTGGCTCGCTGAGCCTCCAGGACGTGATCGACCTCGCGGTCGACGACGTGCGCGTCGGCATGCGGGTCGCAGCGGTGTGGGTGCCCGAGGGCGAGCGCAACGTCGACGAGATCGGCAACCGCTCATGGGGGAGCGCCGAGGGCTGCATCCTCGGCTGGCGCCCGACCGGTGAGCCCGACGTCCCGGCCGACCAGCTCCCCGAGAGTGCGTTCTGATGGCCCAGGACATCGCGATCATCGGGTACGCGCAGTCGCCGTCGTGGCGTCAGGCCCAGCTCACCGAGCCGCAGTTCCTCTTCCCGGTCATCAGCGAGGCGATCGAGCGGGCCGCCATCGAGCGGCGCGAGCTCGGCTTCACCTGCGCCGGCTCCTGCGACTACCTCTCGGGCCAGACCTTCGCGTTCGTGATGAACCTCGAGGCCGTCGGCGCATGGCCCCCGATCTCTGAGTCGCACGTCGAGATGGACGGCGCCTGGGCGCTGTACGAGGCGTGGGTCCGTCTGCAGCACGGCGACATCGACACCGCGCTCGTGTTCGGCTCGGGCAAGTCCTCGCCGGGCGCGCCCTCGGAGATCTACCCGCTCCAGATGGACCCGTACACCTTGACGCCGCTCGGCGTCGACCCGGTCTCGCTCGCGGCCCTGCAGGCCCGCGCCATGCTCGACGCGGGCAGGATCACCGAGCGCGAGATGGCGGAGATCGCGGCGCGGAGCCGCAAGGCCGCCATCGGCAACCCGTACGCGCAGGTCACCGGTGACGCCGACGCCGACACGCTCCTCGCCGAGCCGTACCTCACGGCGCCGCTCCGCAAGCACGACCTCCCGCCGATCTCCGACGGCGCGTCGGCCGTGGTGCTCGCGACGGCCGACAAGGCCAAGGCGGTCTGCAAGAACCCGGTGTGGATCCGGGGCATCGACCACCGCATCGAGGTGCACCAGCCCGGGATGCGCGATCTCACGGTGTCGACCTCCACGAGGCTCGCGGGGGAGAAGGCCGGGGTGGGGAAGGCCAAGGTGGACGTCGCCGAGCTGTCGGCCTCGTTCAGCCACCAGGAGAAGCTCCTCACCGAGGCGCTCGGACTGGGCGACGACGTCGAGATCAACCCGTCGGGTGGTGCGCTCGCCGCGAACCCGATGATGGCGGTCGGTTTGGCCCGCTTCGCCGAGGCCGCCCGTCAGATCGCGGAGCACGGCAAGCACCGCGCCGTGGCGCACGCCACCTCCGGGCAGTGTCTGCAGCAGAACCTCGTCGCCGTGCTGGAGGGTGATTGAGTGCTGTCCGTAGGGAACGGAAGCAGCGCAGTGGAAGCGAAGGCATCAGGATGAGCTCACAGCCGTGTGCGATCGTCGGCATCGGTCAGACGAAGTACAAGAAGCGGCGCGACGATGTGTCGCTTCCCGGCCTCGTGCGTGAGGCCGCGCAGCGTGCACTCGACGATGCGGGGTTGACCTGGACCGACATCGACGCCGTCGTGCTCGGCAAGGCGCCCGACCCGTTCGAGGGCGTGATGATGCCGGAGCTGAGCATGGCCGACGCGCTCGGTGGTGCCGGCAAGCCGATGATGCGCGTGCACACCGCGGGCAGCGTGGGCGGCTCGACCGCGATCGTTGCCGCGCACCTGATCGAGATGGGCATCCACGACCGCGTCCTCACCGTCGCCTACGAGAAGCAGGCCGAGGGCAACGCGCAATGGGGCCTCGCCGGCGGCCGCTCCGGCGGCATGGGCGCGGGGGGGATCTTCGCCCCGTGGATGAAGACCTACATCAAGCGCTCCGGCTCCCCCGAGGACATCGGTTGGAAGGTCGCGGTCAAGGACCGACAGAACGCGTGCAAGAACCCGTACGCGCACCTGCAGCTCAAGGACATCACGATCGAGAAGGTCAAGGAATCCCCCATGTTGTGGGAGCCGGTGCACTTCCTCGAGTCGTGCCCGTCGTCCGACGGCGCGTGCGCGATGGTGCTCACCAACGAGGCCGGCGCGAAGCAGGCGCCGAAGCCGCCGGCATGGGTGCTCGCGACCGCGATGCGCAGCGAGCTCGGTCACGTTCCCCGGTCGCGACACGGTGCGCCCGCAGGCCGGTGTCGAGTGCGCACACGCGCTCTACGACGCGGCCGGCATCACCAAGCCGCGCGAGCAGATCGACGTCGCCGAGATCTACGTGCCGTTCTCGTGGTACGAGCCGATGTGGCTCGAGGGTCACGACATCGCCGGTCCGGGTGAAGGCTGGAAGATGACCGACTCCGGCGCGACGGAGATCACCGGCGACTTCCCGGTGAACGCGTCGGGGGGTGTGCTCTCCTCGAACCCGATCGGTGCGTCGGGGATGATCCGCTTCGCCGAGGCCGCGCTGCAGGTGCGGGGTGAGGCGGGCGAGCACCAGGTCGAAGGTGCGACGGTCGGCCTGGGCCACGCCTACGGTGGCGCTGCGCAGTACTTCGCGATGTGGCTCGTCGGGTCGTCGCTCGACGCCGTCGCCGCCAAGAAGTGACGACGACGCTCGACGACACCACGCCCCGGCTCGAGGCGTTCCGCGAAGAGGCGCACACCTGGCTCGAGGCCAACGCGAACCGCCGGCGTCACGACACCAGCGAGTTCAAGAAGCGGGTCTCGGCGACGAGCCAGTCGCGCGACGACGAGCTCGAGCACGTCGAAGCGTGCAAGGAGTGGCAGCGCAAGATCCACGACGCGGGGTTCGCCGGCATCGCGGTGCCCACCGAGTACGGCGGGCGCGGTGGCACCCCGGCGCGAGGCGCGCGTCTTCCAGCAGGAGGCGGCGCGCGACGAGGTCGACACCGGGGTGTTCTCCGTCGGTCTCGCGATGGTCGTGCCCACGCTGCTCGCGTACGGCACCGAGGAGCAGAAGCTCGCGCACATCCCCGCGATGCTGCGCGGCGAGAACGTGTGGTGCCAGCTCTTCAGCGAGCCCGGCGCGGGGTCGGACCTCGCGGGCCTGACCACCCGCGCCGAGCTGGATGGCGAGTCCTGGATCGTCAACGGCCAGAAGGTCTGGAACTCCTTCGCGCACGTCGCCGACTGGGGGATCCTCCTCGCCCGCACCGACTGGGACGTCCCCAAGCACCGCGGCATCACCTACTTCCTCGTCGACATGCGCTCCGAGGGCATCGACGTACGCCCGTTGCGCCAGATCACCGGCGTCGCGGACTTCAACGAGACGTTCCTCACCGACGTGCACATCCCGGTCGAGAACGTCCTCGGCGAGGTGAACGGCGGCTGGGGCGTCACCCAGGTGACGCTGATGTCCGAGCGCGTGCTCATCGGTGGCGGCATGGGGCTCGGCTTTCGCGACTTCGTGGAGCTCGCCCGCCACTACGACCGCACCGGCGACCCGCAGATCCGCCAGGAGCTCGCGAAGTCGTACACCCGTGGCGAGCTGCTGCGCTGGCTCGGGGAGCGGGCGCGCGCCGCGATCAAGGCGGGCAAGCCGATGGGACCCGAGAGCTCGGTCGCGAAGCTCGCGATCTCCCGGCAGGTGTTCGAGAACGGGAACCTCGCGCTCGCGATCGAGGGCGCGGACGGGATGCTCTACGCCGACGACGCGTTCGAGGACGGGTTCTGGCAGCAGCAGTTCCTCGGCCAGTGGGGGATCCGCATCGGCGGCGGCACCGAGCAGGTGCAGCGCAACATCCTCGGGGAGCGGATGCTCGGGCTCCCGCCCGAGGCCCGGCCCGACAAGACCGAACCCTTCCGGGACATCCCGAAGAACGCCTAGTCCGGCTTTCCCGCTCCCGGTGCCTGCAGCACCGGGCCGCTCGGGCCGCAGCTTCCCGCTCCTGGTGCCTGCGGCACCGGGCCGCTCGGGCCGCAGCTTCCCGCTCCTGGTGCCTGCGGCACCGGGCCGCTCGGGCTCAGGGCATCAGCTGGCGACCGGCCAGCCGCGGTCGCGCAGCGCGTCGAGCACGACGGTGGCGTCGGTCGGCCAGAACACGAGGTCGTCGCCCCGCTCGTCACCCTCGAGGAACGAGATGCCGTTCCCGAGCGCACCGCGCCGCACGACGATCGAGGACACGTGCTCGCGGTGCACCTCGTAGTCGTCGAAGAGCCCCCCGGGTCGGCTGCGCAGCAGGGCCGCCCGCGACGCGACGCGCAGCTCGACCAGCGGCCACGCCGTCTGCACCGCACCGATCCACGCGCCACCCCGAGTCACGTAGGCCGGCTCGCCGTCGAACCGCCAGGTCACTTCTGCCACGTGCACGCTCACGAACCACATATCGGCAGCATGCACGCGTTGCTGAAGCCGACCACCGGGTCCATGCGCCGGCGGCCGATGCGGGCGGCAAGAGCCCCGACGCCGGGCCACGCGGGCTCTACGTTGGAGAGGAGTGAGTGCGCTCCGGGAGCTGCGGGTCATCGAGATCGGCGGGGGCGTGGGCGCGGCCTACGCCACCAAGCTCCTGGCCGACCTGGGCGCCGACGTCTGCAAGGTGGAGCCGCCGGGGGGCGATCCGCTCCGTCACGACGAGCTCACCTCCGGAGGGCTGCTGTTCCACTTCCTCAACGGCGGCAAGCGCAGCGCCGCGGTCGACCTGGCGACCGAGCCCGGCCGGGCCTGGCTGCACCGCGCGGTGGCCGACGCCGACGTGATCGTCGAGAGCCTGGGCGCCCGGGGACTGGAACGCATCGGGATCGACCCGGCCCGGCTCCGGATCGAGCAGCCCGTCCTCTCTCTTGTCCGCATCTCCGACTTCGGCCAGTGGGGGCCCTACGCCGAGCTGCGGATGAGCGGCCTCACCCTCCAGGCCACCGGCGGCTGGGTCAGCCCCCACGGCGTCCCCGGGCTCGAGCCGGTCCAGGTCGGTGGCCACCTCCACGAGCTGACAGCCGGAACCTTCGCCGCCGCGGCCGCGCTCACCGCGGTGCGCGCCGCGATCCGCGGTGGCGAGCCGGTCGACGTCGACCTCTCGGTGCAGGAGTGCCTCATCGGCACGCTGGCCTACCCGATGCTCGTGATCGAGGACATGCTCGGCGCGGGCCTGCCGCCACCGACCGCCCGGCACTTCCCGCTGCCGGGCATCCAGCGCTGCCGTGACGGGTGGGTCGGCATCAACGCGCTCACCGGCCAGCACTTCCAGGACGCGTGCGTCATGCTCGAGGTCGAGGAGTACGCGGAGCGCCAGCCGGAGCTCGCGGTCGGCGGCCCGCTGCTGGAGGAGTTCTTCGCGAAGGTGCGCCCCTGGTTGGCCGCGCGTGACGCGCAGGACATCGTCGAGCTGAGCCAGGCGTTCCGTGTGCCCGCCGCGCCCGTGGGTGACGGGCCGATGATGCTCGACTACGCGCAGTTCCGCTCCCGGGGCTTCTTCCTGCGCGAGCACCTGCACGCTGATCGACCGGATGGAGACCGGGAAGCCGTGATGCCGGGCGCGCCGTACCGGTTGAGCGCGACGGGCGCGGAGCGGCGCGGGCCGGCGCCCGCGGTGGGGGAGGTCGGTCCCCCCGCCCCGCCGCGGGGCGCGCTCCTCGGCGATCCTGTCGCGCCGGGTGAGCTGCCGTTCGCCGGGCTGCGGGTGCTCGACCTCGGGTCGTTCTGGGCCGGGCCCTACTGCACGATGTACCTCGGCGTGTTCGGGGCCGACGTGATCAAGGTCGAGTCCACCCGCCGCCCCGACGGCTTCCGCTTCTCGGGCGCGGTGCCCGAGATGGGGGAGGACTGGTACGAGCGCGGCGGCGTGTTCGCGTCGACCAACCTCGACAAGCGCGACGTGACGCTCGAGCTCTCGACCGAGCAGGGCAAGGCGCTGCTGCTGCGGCTCGTCGCCCAGGCCGATGTCGTCCTCGAGAACTACTCGGCGCGGGTCGTCGAGCAGTTCGGTATCGGGTACGAAGAGCTCCGCGAGGTCAGGCCGAACATCATCATGGTGCGCATGCCCGGGTTCGGGCTCGAGGGCCCGTGGCGCGACTACGTCGGCTGGGCGATGGTGATCGAGCAGGCGACGGGCATGGCGAGCGTGACCGGGCCGCCCGAGCACCCGATGCACCCCGGTGGCCTCGCCGACCCGGTGATCGGCATGCACGCCGCGGTCGCGGTGCAGGCCGCGATCGCGCACCGTGAGCGCACCGGCGAGGGCCAGCTGATCGAGGTCGCCCAGCTCGAGACCGGGGCGAACCTCACGGCCGAGCTCGTGCTCGAGTGGTCGGTGCACGGCCGCCGGATCGAGCGGCAGGGCAACCGCGATCCCCGCCTCGCGCCGCAGGGCGTCTATCCCTCTGCTTCCGGAGGCGAAGCCGCGGCCTCCGGCAGCGGGGGCGGGCCTGGAGGGCAGGACTGGATCGCGCTGTCGGTGCAGACCGACGAGCAGTGGCGCGCGCTGTGCGACGTGATGGAGCGCGCCGACTGGGCCGACGATCCCGGACTCGCCGCGCTCGCGGGCCGTCGCGACCGCCACGACGAGCTCGACGCCGGCATCGCCGAGTGGACCGCGGGCCGGTCACCGGCCGAGGTTGTGGTCGCGCTGCGCCTCGCCGGCCTCGCCGTCGCTCCGGTGCTCTCGGTGCCGAGGATGTACGACGACCCGCAGCTCGTCGCCCGCGGCTACTACCAGGAGCTCGACCACGAACGGGTCGGCGTCCGCCGCTACCCGGGCTGGCCTGCCCAGTTCTCGTTCGCCGACGGCGCACCATCGCCGCGGCGCGCCCACCCTCGGCCAGCACAACCGCGAGGTCCTCACCGAGGACCTCGAGCTGACCGACGACGAGGTCGACGCGCTTGCCGAGCAAGGCATCATCGGCACGACGCATGCAGACACCCGGCTGAGCCCGGGCTCCGGGAACAGCGGCCGCGGCCTCACGCCGCGGCGGACCTTCGGCGTCCTTGGGGTGATCGGGCCTCGGGTGATCCCCGTCGGGGGGATCGAGGCGGCGGGTGCCGTGCTCGTCCTCGTGGAGGTGCCAGCCCTTGGTCTTGAGGGTGTGATGGTGCTTGCAGAGGCCGTCGGTGTTCTCGGCGGTGGAGTCGCCGCCCTCGGCGACGGCGAGGGTGTGGTCGTGCTCGAGGCGTTGGGCCCGCCCGCAGGCGGTGATCGTGCAGACCGGGTCGCGGGCGTCGAGGAGCTGGTGCAATGCCGCCACCATCTTGCGGCCGGGGCGGGCGAACGTCTTCACGTCGCGGCCGTCCTCGACCAGCACCGTGAGGATCGCGTCGCCCAGCAGTCCACGGGCGTGCTCGACGGCCACCGGGCCGACGCCGGGGATCTCGCAGCGCTCGCCCCGACCTTCGGCTCGGGTGTCGGCCTGATCGTCGTTGCCGTGCACGAGGCGCTCGACGTCGACGTGGACGACCACGTGGTCGCGGGTCTTCGCCCGACCCCGCGGCTTGGCCGCCCCGGCACCGGATCCGTCGCGGGCGGCAGCGCAACGCGCCGAGGAACCCGTCGAACGCGATCGCGTCGGGCGTGTCGCGCTCGTCACCCTTGCGAGTGCGGCGCCTGCTTCGGCGGCGCGCGTCCCAGGCGGCGTCGTCGAACGGGGCCAGGCACGCCTCGATCTCGGCGCCGAGCGCGACCGGGCCCGCGAGGTGGAGGTTCCAGACGCCGTCGCGGGTGATCCACCGCCGGCGGCTCCGATCCCGGTGGATCTTCGCGGCCCGCTCGGCCGCGTCGGCTGCGTGGGCGAGGACGCGGCGGGTCTCGTCGCGCGCGGCCCGCAGGCCTTCACGCTGCGCGGTGCCCAGCACCCGCTGCTCGGCGAGCTCGCCGCCCACCTCCGCCGCAGCGGTGACCTCCCGGGCCACCGACAACGAGACCTGCCCGCTCCGCAACGCCGCGTCCGTGTTCCCACGCTCGGGCAGTGCCTCGGCGACCGCCAGCGCGTCGCGTGCGGGCCCGATCCCCGAGCCGGACACGTCGGCCAGCCACTCGGCCGGGGTGAGCGCCGAGACGCGGGCGTCGGCGTCGGACTGCCACACGCCCGTCTCCACGCACCGCTGTGCGTACAGCGCCTTGGCCGCCGCCGCGAGGCGCTCGACCTCAGCGGCCTGGTGGACGCGGCGGAGCGCGTCGCGCCCCTCGACGCACCTGGCGTCGAGGTCGGCCACGACTTCTCGCAGCTCGGCGACGGTTCGCTCCCACCGGTCCATGCCCCCACCTGACAGGGGGGTGTGACAGCTACGCCCGAGCGCGTTTCCGCAGGTCAGAGGGCCCAGGCCCGAGAGCGCGTGGGCCCCGGATCTACGGTCCGCGCGATGGGCCGGATCAAGCGCTCGGTGAGCGAGGCCCTGGAGCGTCGGGGCTACGAGATCCGCCGGATCCGGACGGCGCCCGAGGCCGAGTTCCGGGTGCGCGGCCGGTCACCCGGCCTCGTCGGTGCGGGGCTCGAAGACGACCACCGGCGTCACGGCGGTGCGCGTGGCGGCGTACCCGTCGAGGTCGTGGTCGACCTCGGCCCAGCGCTGCCACAGTCGGTCCCGCTCGGCGCCGGTGGCCTCGACCGCGTGCATCGGCCGCGGCTCCTGACCGGCCAGACGGACGACGACGTCCGGATGCGCCTCGACGTTGCGCCACCACGCGGGGTGGCCCTCGTCCCAGCCGTTCATCGCCAGCACGACGAGGTTCGGGCCGTCCTCGAGGTAGCCGACGATGACGGTGCGCTCCTGACCCGACCTCCACCCGACGGCGGTGAGGCGCATCGCGCCCCAGCCCCGCTTGCTCGCGGGCGTCCACAGGAAGCGGCCGCCGCTGATCCGGTTGAGGGCTCGGTGCGACGCGCCAGAACGCGTGCTTGAACCATGCCGGCGGGAGCTTCGGCTGCTCGGGGGGGCCGGGGGTGTCGTGACGGGCGCTCACGGGCCGGGCGGTCCACCCGGTGGACCGCCCGGCGCACCGCCGGGTGGACCGCCGCCACCGCCGGGTCCGCCACTGTCGGGAAGCGACACCTCCGGGTTGTCGCGGCTCGTCAGCTTGCCGTCGGCCGTCGCGCCGACCCGACACGGCGGGAGGTTCGGCGACTCGAAGCTGAGGTGGTAGTGGTACACGGCACCCAGGTCGGCGGTGTCGCTCGTGTGCCCGTTGCACGCGTCGAGGTCGGTCGGGGTCGTGCCGCCTTCCTGCGGCCCGTAGATCGCGTAGCCGTCGTACGCGAAGCCGAAGAGCGCCTCGGCGTCCTGGAGCTCGTTGCACGTGCGGGCCACGCCGGCGTCGTCGAGGTTCGTCTGGATCGACACGAACCCGAAGTGCCAGTGGTAGTAGCCCGACGGGTCGTGGTGGCCCCCGCACGGGTCGAGGGCCGGGATCGCGCCGCTGGTGCCGCTGGGCGCGTCGCCGAACACCGTCACGCCGTCGAGCGCGATGCCCACCTGGGCGACCGTGTCGAGCTCGGTCGGGGTGTCGAGCATCTCGGGCGTCACGGGGACGAGCGCGGTGAGCGTGTAGGAGTCGTCGGCCGTCGCCTGGAGGCACGAGTCGGCGCTCGGGCGGGCCCCCGCCGGGTCGGCCACGTTGACGGTCCCGTCGCTGTTCACGAACGAGTAGCCCTGCCCGGCGAGCATCTCCCAGAACGCCCGGTTCAGCGCATAGAGGCCGGGGTCGTCGCCATCCCACGTGAAGATGCCGCTGTCGTTGCTGTCGACGGTCGCGGGGCAGAAGGGCCCCGGGTCGACGGTCGTGGGGTCGCTGTGCACGGTGATCGAGTAGCAGGTGCTCGCGCTCCCGTTCTCGAGGGTGCAGTCGAGCTTCGAGATGTCCTCGGCGAGGGCGTCGGCCGCGAAGAGCGACGGGACGTCGCCGGCCTCGGCGGCCGCCGAGCTCGACGACGTGGTCGTGCCCTGGCTGCCCGAATCGCCGTCGCCCGACGAGCACGCGGCGGCCACCGCGCCCACGGTGGCGATGGCGAGCACCGCGGCCCACTTCCTTCCCCGCCCACCGCCCATCGGGGGATCGTATCGACCGTCCCCGTCACCGCCTCGATCCCCGTCGGCCAGACTTTGCCGCCCCAGCCCGCCACCGGTAAGTTGCAACGCGTTCTATGTTTCTCGACTACACGGACGAGCAGCGCGCCCTCCGCAAGGAGCTGCGCGAGTACTTCGCCAACCTGCTGACGCCGGAGCTCCGAGCGGAGCTGGGTGCCGCCGGGGAGGGCACCGCGGCCTTTCGCACCGTCGTGCGCAAGATCGGTGCCGACGGGTGGCTCGGCATCGGCTGGCCCAAGGAGTACGGCGGCCAGGGCCGCGACGCGTTCGACCAGTTCATCTTCTTCGACGAGGTCCAGCGCGCCGCGGCGCCGTTCCCGTTCGTGACGATCAACACCGTCGGCCCCACGATCATGAGCTACGGCACCGAGGCGCAGAAGCAGCAGTTCCTGCCCGGCATCCTCAGCGGCGACATCAACTTCGCGATCGGCTACACCGAGCCCGAGGCCGGCACCGACCTCGCGTCGCTCAAGACCAAGGCCGAGCTCGACGGCGACGAGTGGGTGATCAACGGCAACAAGGTGTTCACCAGCGGCGCGAACCAGGCCGACTACATCTGGCTCGCGTGCCGGACGGATCCCGAGGCCAAGAAGCACAAGGGCATCTCGATGATCATCGTCCCGACCGACTCGCCGGGCTTCAAGGTCACGCCGATCGTGACGGTCGGCAGCGTGGTGACCACCGCCACCTACTACGACGACGTGCGCGCCCCGAAGGAGAACGTCGTCGGCGACGTGAACGCGGGCTGGCGCCTCATCACCAACCAGCTCAACCACGAGCGCGTCGGCCTCGCCGCGCTCGCCGGGCTCACGCACCGCCTCTACGACGCCATGCTCGAGTGGGTCGCGACCGCGCCCTCGGGCGAGGCCGACGGGCGCACGATGGCCGAGGTGCCGTGGGTGCAGATGGACCTCGCCCGGGCGCACGCCAAGCTCGAGGCGATGAAGCTGCTCAACTGGCGCATGGCGACCGCGGTCGCGAACGACACGCTCACCCCGAGCGACGCGTCGGCGAGCAAGGTGTTCGGCGTCGAGACGCAGATCGAGGTGTACCGGATCTTCCTCGACATCCTCGGTGCCGCCGGGTACCTGGCCGGCCGGTTCGCCGGGTGCGGTGCTGCACGGTGAGGTGGAGCGTGCGGCCCGGGCCGCGCAGATCAACACGTTCGGTGGAGGTGTCGTCGAGGTGCTGCGCGAGATCGTGGCGACCGTCGGCCTGGGCATGACGAGGAGCTCGCGCTAGTGGCTGCTGCCGACCGGAAGACGGGCGAGATGACCGACGCCGACAAGGCCGCGTTCCTGGCCAAGCTCCGCGAGTTCGAGGGGATGGAGACGGCCAGCCAGGTCGGGCCCGACCCGGTGAACCAGCCGATGATCCGCCACTGGGTCGAGGCGATGGGCGACAAGAACCCGGTGTACACCGACCCGGAGTTCGCGGCCGGCACCGTGCACGGCGAGGTGATCGCGCCGGCGGTGAGCCTCCAGGCGTGGGTGATGAGCGGCCTCAAGCCCCGCGGCGCCGACGGCCCGTCGCCCCAGGACACCCTGATGGACCTGCTCGACGGCGCGGGCTACTCGATCGGTGGTCGCGACGAACTGCGAGCAGGAGTACTCGCGGATGCTCCACCTCGGCGACCACCTCCAGACGCGCTCGGTGCTCGAGAGCGTGTCGGAGGAGAAGCAGACCGGCCTGGGCATCGGCCACTTCGTGACGACGCGCATCGAGTACACGACGACCGACGGCGAGCCGGTCGCCAAGATGCTGTTCCGCATCCTCAAGTTCAAGCCCGGCACCGGGCGCGGCGCCCCGCCCGCCGCCGAGCCCGAGGAGCAGCCCCGCCCCAAGCGGCCGCGTCCCGCGATCACGCATCGACAACCAGTTCTGGTTCGAGGCCGCCAAGGAGCACAAGCTGGTCATCCAGCGGTGCGAGTCGTGCGGCACGCTGCGCCACCCACCCCGCCCGCGCTGCGACAAGTGCGGCTCGTACGACTGGGACACGGTCGAGGCGAGCGGCAAGGGCACCGTCTACTCGCTTCGTGGTGGTGCACTACCCGCAGGTGCCCGCGTTCGACTACCCGCTCGCCATCGGGCTCATCGAGCTCGAGGAGGGGACGCGCCTCGTCGCCGACATCGTGGGCGTCGACCCCGGCGACGTGACGGTGGGCATGCCCGTCGAGGTCGAGTGGCAGGACCACGACGAGGACCTGTCGCTCCCCGCCTTCCACCCGGCGACGTGAGCACCGATGCGGAGCGAGCGCAGCGGATGAGGCGAAGCCGAAGTAGCGCAGCGGAAGCGAAGCAATAGAGATGGATTTCGGGTTGAGCGAAGAGCAGCAGGCCGTCCGCGACCTGGCCGAGCAGATCTTCCAGGGCTCGGTCACCGTCGAGCGGGTCAAGGCCGTCGAGGCGAGCGACGACCGCATCGACCGCGACCTCTGGCGGCGCGCTCGCCGACGCGAACCTGCTCGGCATCTCGCTGCCCGAGGACGTCGGCGGCAGCGGCCTCGGGTTCACCGAGCTCACGCTCGTGCTCGAGCAGCAGGGCCGCGTCGTCGCCCCCGTCCCGTACTGGGCGACGGTCGTGTGCGGGGCGCTCCCGATCGCCGAGTTCGGCACGCCCGATCAGCGGGAGCGGTGGCTGCCCGCGGTGTTGCAGGGCGACGTCGATCCTCTCGGCCGCGCTCGCCGAGATCGGTGTGAACGACCCGCTGCACCCGCAGCTCCAGGCCGCGCAGGCCGACGACGGCGCGGATGGTGCGCCGTGGCTGCTGAACGGCGTCAAGATCTCGGTGCCCGCGGCACCGATCGCCGACGCGCTCGTCGTGCCGGCGATGACCCCCGACGGCATCGGCGTGTTCCTGGTGGACACGAGCCCCGACTCGGTCGTGCACACGACCGCGGTCACCACCGACCGCTCGCTCGTCGGGCACGTCACCTTCACCGACGCGCCGGCCGAGCCGCTGGGTGATCTGGCGGAGGGGGAGCGCGTCCACGCGCTGGATCCTCGACCGGGCGCTGCTCGGGCTCGCGGCGATCTCGGTCGGCGTGTGCGAGGAGGCCGTGCGCATGGCCGCCGAGTACACCAACGGCAGGGAGCAGTTCGGCAAGCCGCTGTCCACGCTTCCAGGGCGCGCAGATCAAGGCGGCCGACGCGTACATCGACACCGAGTGCATCCGGGTGACGACCCAGCAGGCCGCGTGGAAGCTCGACGAGGGCCGCGACGCGTCGGCCGACGTGCTGGTGGCGAAGTGGTGGGCGAGCGAGGCGGGTCAGCACGCGGTGCACATGACCCAGCACCTGCACGGGGGGATGGGCGCCGACATCGACTACCCCGTCCACCGGTACTTCCTGTGGGGCAAGCAGATCGAGGACACGCTCGGTGGGGCCGGTGCGACGCTCGCACGGCTCGGCGCCGAGCTCACGAGCACGGGAGCACGCACGATGACCGCGACCGAGGCCGGCACGAAGAGCCTGCGTTACGACGACGTGCAGGTGGGCGACCAGCTGCCGCAGCTCGACATCCCGCTCGACGCGCACGCTGATCGTGTCCACCGCGATCGCGTCGCGCGACTACCAGGACGTCCACCACGACCCGGGCCTCGCGCAGGAGCGCGGGTCGAAGGACATCTTCATGAACATCCTGACGACCAACGGGTTCGTCGGCCGCTTCATCACCGACTGGGCCGGCCCGAACGCGGTGTTCAAGAGCGTGAAGATCCGCCTCGGCGCGCCGAACTACCCGGGCGACACGATGGTGATGACGGGTGCGGTCACCGAGAAGGCCGACGGTGAGATCACCGTCGCGCTCAAGGGCTCGAACAGCCTCGGCGACCACGTGACCGGCACGGTCACGCTCGAGCTGCCCGACGGGCCGGTCTCGTGGAAGGCGCCGGGCGCCAAGCGCGCAGAAGAAGGACAAGAAGCACAAGAAGGCGGAGAAGCGCAAGAAGAAGGGTGCCAAGTGAGCGAGAAGCATCGTCTGCTCGACGCCGGCGCGATCGTCGGGATCGGCGCCACCGAGTTCTCCAAGGAGTCGGGCCGCTCCGACCTGCAGCTCGCGATCGAGGCGTGCGAGGCCGCCATCGACGACGCGGGGATCAAGCCGAGCCAGGTCGACGGCATGGTGACGTTCACCGCCGACACCAACCCCGAGATCGAGATCGCCAAGAACCTCGGCATCGGTGAGCTGAGCTTCTTCTCGCGCATCCACCACGGTGGCGGCGCGGCGTGCGGCACGATCCAGCAGGCGGTGCTCGCGGTGAACGCGGGCGTCGCCGACTACGTCGTCTGCTACCGGGCGTTCAACGAGCGCTCCGGGCACCGCTTCGGCACCGGCGTGCAGGACCGCCCGGCGATGGCGACGGCCGAGAGCGCGCACTTCGCCTGGTACGCACCGCACGGCCTGCTCACGCCCGCGCAGTGGGTCGCGATGTTCGCGACGCGCTACATGCACGAGTTCGGCGCGACGAGCGAGGACTACGGCCGCATCGCCGTCGCCGACCGCAAGCACGCGGCGAACAACCCGAAGGCGTGGTTCTACGAGAAGCCGATCACGCTCGAGGACCACCAGCAGAGCCGCTGGATCGTCGAGCCGCTGCACCTGCTCGACTGCTGCCAGGAGAGCGACGGGGGACAGGCGATCGTCGTCACCACGCCCGAGCGGGCGCGTGACCTGCGCAACCCGCCCGTCATCATCAAGGCCTCCGCGCAGGGTGCCGGCGACAACCAGGAGATGATGACGAGCTACTACCGCGACCCGATGAGCGGCCTCCCCGAGATGGGCCTCATCGCTCGGCAGCTCTGGAACACGACGGGCCTCAGCGCCGACGACATCCAGGCCGCGATCATCTACGACCACTTCACGCCGTTGGCGCTCCCGCAGCTCGAGGAGTTCGGGTTCTGCGAGCGCGGCGAGGCGAAGGACTTCATCAAGGACGGCAACATCGAGCTCGGCGGCCGCCTCCCGATCAACACCAACGGCGGGCAGCTCGGCGAGGCGTACATCCACGGCATGAACGGCGTGGCCGAAGGCGCGCGCCTGATCCGGGGCACGTCGACGAACCAGCCCGAGGGCGTGGAGCACGTCCTGGTGACCGCCGGGACGATGGTCCCCACGAGCGCACTGGTGCTCGGGCAAAGCCGCGTAGCTCGTCGCCTGCACTAGAGAAGCAGTCCCCCGCGTCAGCAGGCGATGGTCTTGATGAACTCACAGAACTGAGGCGGGCTCCAGACGGGGATGTCAGCTCGCTTGGCGAAGTTTCGCAGCCGCTTGTCGTTCGTCACGAGTGTCGCTCCGTCGTATTGAGCGGTCACTGCGAGGAGCGCATCCTCCGTGTGGCCACCGGAGGGACTGCGAATCGCCTCGATCTTCTCGGCCTCTCCCCAGCGGGCGAGCCCATTCTTGGACGTACCGAGGACGACACCGTATGTCGGGGCAATCACGAACGGGATTGTCAGCACCCGAGACCGCAAGCTGTCGTTGGGAATCGCCAGCAGTTGATCCTGCTGAATATGCGTCATGAGAAGTTCAATGGTGCCGTCGTTGCACGCCGCCGACACGGCAGCGTCCAACTCTGCCTCGCAGACGGCGTCGTAGACCATTGAGTCAAGGACGAACTTCCGAGCGTCGCTGCTTCGGGGGAGTGTCTGCGATCCGCAGTGGGGACACATCACGAGCGAGCCGCCAGGATGCGGGAAGCGCACGCGGCAGGAAGGACACGTCACGTCAGCCGAAGTCACCGAACCATTCTGCCCGTCTCCTCTGCGCAAGATGGCGGTTGCTCAGCAGCCGGAAGCGCCTAAAGCTGACCACGGGCAGACCGCGGACGTCCGACACGGGGCGGCTTCGAACGCCAACAGCCAACAAGCGAAACTATTTGCGACAAAGGTCAGATTGGCTCTTGCGCCGGTGACGCGTCTACCCCGAGTAATGCTCGCAACCTTCCTTCGTCGGGTGGGCCGGGATCCGACGAGGGGGACCATCCTCATCGGACGGTCGCAATCAGTCGAGATGCCGCAGAACTGCCAACACCCGCCGGTGATCACCCTCGTCGGGCTCCAGCCCGAGCTTCGCGAAGACGTTGCCGATGTGCTTCTCCACGGCTCCCGCGCTGATCACGAGCTTCTCGGCGATCGCTCGGTTCGAGCGACCCTCCGCCATCAGTGACAGCACCTCGCGCTCGCGGGGCGTCAGTGCGTCCAGCGCGGAGTCCTTGCTGTGGCGGCCGAGGAGCTGGGCGACGACGTCGGGGTCGAGCGCGGTGCCGCCCGCGCCGACGCGCTGCACCGCCTCCACGAACTCGCGCACGTCGGCGACGCGGTCCTTGAGGAGGTAGCCGAGGCCGGTGGCGTCGCCGGCGAAGAGCTCGCGGGCGTAGGTGTCCTCCACGTACTGGCTCAGCACGAGCACGGCGAGGCCGGGCTGGGCCTGGCGGGCCTCGTGCGCGGCGCGCAGGCCCTCGTCGGTGAACGTGGGCGGCATGCGCACGTCGACGATCGCGAGGTCGGGGTGGTGCTCCGCGACGACCGCGAGGAGCTCGACGCCGTCGCCCGCGGAGGCGACGACGTCGATGCCCTCGTCTTCGAGCAGCCGCTCGAGGCCGGCGCGCAGGAGCACCGAGTCCTCGGCGATCACGACGCGCATGGCACCGTCCAGTTGCCCGTTCGCAGGGTGCCGCCTAGGGTCGCCGCCCAGCAGGCGATCCGGCTCGCGGTGGCCCACCAGGGAGCCGGAGGAACCGATGGAAGAGCACGTGCGCGTCGCGGTCTACGAGCTGAAGCAGGGGGCGGTGCCCCAGGAGCTCGCAGACAGGGCGAAGGGCGGCA
Organism: uncultured Acidimicrobiia bacterium; assembly: GCA_963809885.1. Lineage (GTDB taxonomy): Bacteria > Actinomycetota > Acidimicrobiia > IMCC26256 > PALSA-555 > JALHSW01. Next base: position 490,566 of record CAWELA010000004.1, read on the forward strand.
TGCTGCCGATCTTCCAGGCCCAGGAGGGCTTCGTCCGCTACGGGCTGGCGATGCTGGACGACGGCACCGTCGCGTCGATCAGCGTCTGGGAGAGTCACGACGAGGCGGAGGCCGCGAACAAGGCGGCGGCCGACTGGGTGGCCAAGAACCTCGCCGACAGCATCACGCTCAAGAACACGCACGTGGGCGACTTCTTCTTCGACGAAGGCCCCTGAGCCGCTCGGACGCAGCCGCGCGTCGCACGGTGCACGCGCCTGACGATGCAGCAGATCCCTGCCTCGTCGCGCACACGGTGACGGCGGTGGACTAGCCCGGCTCGGGGACGACGCCGAGCTGGACCATCATCTTCATGTCGTCGCTCTGGCCCCAGTGCTCGACGCCCTTGCCGTCGCGCGTGCGGATCCGGTCGAAGATCTCGATCTCGACCTTCTTGCCCGTCGGTGGGATGCCGTTGAAGTCGCCCTTGTGGGTGCCGGTCGCGGTCGATTGGATCCAGACCTCGTCGCCGTCGACCGCCGTCGCGATGACCTTCGCCGTGAGGTCGGGGAACGCGCCCGGAACATCGCGACGAGAGCCTTGAGGGCGTCCTGGCCCTCGGGCATGCCGGGCATGGTCTCGTGCTCGACGAAGTCGTCGGCGAGGAGCTCGTCGACGAGCTCGACCTTGCCCTGTCCGATGACCTCTTCGACGAGCTGCCGGGCCAATCCTCTGAGGTCCGCCATGTGTGTCCTCCTCGGTGTCGGGGGTGCGCTGCGTTCGGGAGCATAACGGCGCTCCGCCGCGGCGCATCAGGCGCAGGCCCGCGTGGCACCTCGTAGGCTCCGCGGTACGTCCCGAGACAGGAGGCGGCAATGGGTGTCTACGGCGACCACGTACTCCCACACATCATCAACTTCGCGTGTGGCCTGAAGGCGACCAACCCATTGCGAGAGCGGGTCTGTGCCGGCCTCAGCGGGGAGGTCGTCGAGATCGGCTTCGGGTCGGGCCACAACATCCCCTTCTATCCGGAGGCCGTCACCCGCGTCGCGGCGGTGGAACCCGCCGACCTGGGCTGGAAGCTCGCGGAGAAGCGGCTCGCGGGCACGAGCGTCCCGATCGAGCGGTCCGGGCTCGACGGGCAGCAGCTGCCGTTCCCCGACGACAGCTTCGACGCCGCGCTCTCGACGTGGACGATGTGCACGATCCCCGACGTCGACGCCGCGTTGGCCGAGGTGCGCCGGGTCCTCAAGCCGGGCGGGGAGCTGCACTTCATCGAGCACGGCCTCGCCCCCGACGAGTCGGTGCAGCGCTGGCAGCACCGACTCGAGCCGATGCAGAAGCGCCTCTTCGGCGGCTGTCACCTCACCCGGCAGACCGTCGACCTGCTGACGAACGCCGGCTTCACCATCGCCGAGGTCGACGAGTTCTACGAGGAGAAGGCGCCCGAAGATCCTCGGTGCCGACTCCCTCGGGACGGCCGTCTCGCCCGACTGACGTACCGGGCGAGACGCGGGCGACGGCTACGGGCACGGCACCGTCGCGCGGATCACCGTCGGGCCGCCGGGGGGACTGGTGACGCGCAGCTCGCCGTCGACGCCGGCCACACGATCGCTCAGGCCGCGCAGGCCGGTGGGGACGAGGTCGTCGTGCTCGCCGATGGCCGCGCCGCCGTGCCCGTCGTCCTGCACCTCGACCACGAGGTCGTCGTCGACCTGGCGGATGCTGACGGTGGCCCGGCTCGCCTCGGCGTGGCGGCTCACGTTGGTGAGGCTCTCGGCGACCACGTAGTACGCGGTGGCCTCGACCGCGGGGGTCGGGCGCTTCGGGAGCGTCCACGGTCACGTCCACCGGGACCGGGGCGCGCGCCGCGAGGGCGTGCACCGCGGCGTCGAGCCCGCGGTCGGTGAGCACCGAGGGGTGGATGCCCCGGGCGAGGTCGCGCAGCTCGACGAGCGCGAGCTTGGCGTCGGCGTGGGCCTCGTCGATGAGCGTCGCCGCACCCTCGGGGTCGCTCGCCATCTTCTCCTTGGCGCGGCCCAGCTCCATGGCGAGCGACGTGAGGCGCATCTGCGCGCCGTCGTGCAGCGCGCGCTCGATGCGCTGGCGTTCGGCGGTGGCCGAGTCGACGGAGCGGGCGCGGCTCTCGCTGAGGTGCTCGATCTGCGCCTCGTACTCCGCGGCGCTGTGGCCGAGGAGGCCGCGCGTCGCCATGCGGGTGAGGTTCGCGACGCCGCGGATGATCCAGGGTGCGAGCACCAGGGCGACCAGGCCGAGGACCGTCCAGACCGCGGTCTGCCACCACGCGCCGGTCCAGTCGCTGGTCGGGAGCGACCAGCCCCAGAGGGGAGTGGTCACCAATCCGATGGCCACGCTCCAGACCGTGACGACGACGGTGAAGGTCGCGATGCCCCACGGCATGATCAGCGCCTCGTAGAGCAGCTCCTTCCAGTACGTGGCCTGCTTGAGGTTGGCGACGAGGTAGCGGAACCAGCTGCGGACGCCCTCCTGCCAGCCCCCGTCGGCGCCGCGCTCGAACTGCAGCAGCGACGGTGCGGCGTGCAGATCGGTGAGGTCGAGCAGCCCCCGGGCGCGGGCGCGCTCCCAGTTGGCGATCACCCGCACCAGCACGACCGCAAGCAGGAGGACGGGGATCCCGATGAGGGTGACCAGCGACCCGAAGCCGGTCGAGATCAGCGTCACCAGCACGGCGAAGACCGCGACGCCGACGGGCAGGTCGAGGAGGAGGTGCAGGTTCTCCTTGGCCGTCTGCTGCTGGGTGTAGGGGCGCAGGAGGCGCCGCCACCAGGAGGCCTTCGCCGGCGGTGCGACGACGGGCGGGGCGGCGGTGTCCACGGGTTCCATTGTGATGCTCATGGTGGCGAACCTACGGAACTCCGCCGTTTCCCGGAATCCGGCGGGCCGGTGTCTCCGAGGTGGGGCTAGCCCCACCTCGGAACCGACGCGTGCGCGGCCCCTCGAGGGTGACCGACCCGCCGTAGGCTCCCGCTGCTGACATTCGACGATCTCGAGGAGGACCGATGCACGCAGCCATGGTCAAGGTGGACATCAAGGGTGGCGTCAACGACGCCAGGCTCAAGAACCTGCGCGAGAACGTTGTCCCGATGGTGAGCTCGGCTCCTGGGTTCGTCGCCGGCTACTGGCTCGACGAGGCAGACGACCACGGCCTCGCGTTCATCCTCTTCGAGGACGAGGCCTCGGCCAAGGCTGCGGCCCCGCCGGTCGGCACCGACATGGGTGAAGGCGTCAAGGTCTCGAGCGTCGAGTTCCGAGGCGTCCTGGCGAACGCCTAGCGCCCGGCATGGCCGACGCGCTGCGGGTCGAACGCCGCGGTGCCGTGGTGATCCTGGAGAACCAGGATCCACCGCGGAACCGCATGACCTTCGAGTACATGGACGAGCTCGAGGCGGCGGTGGTCGCGCTGCGCCGACGACGGCGAGGCGCGCGCGGTCGTCGTCACTTCGGCGGGTGACGAGCACTTCAGCGTCGGCATGGACCTCAAGCAGCTCGTGGCGGGCGCGGGGAGCGCGGCGGGTTCGAGGCCGTGCTCGACCAGCGGCTGCGCGTGCTCTCGATGATCGAGCAGCTCGACAAGCCGGTCATCGCGACGATGTTCGGCTACTGCCTCGGTGGCGGACTCGAGCTGCCGCTCGCGTGCCACTTCCGCCTCGCGGCCACCGAGGGCGCGCGCATCGGGCTGCCCGAGCTGGACCTCGGCACCGTCCCGGCCTGGGGTGGCACCGCGCGCCTCACCCGCACGGTCGGTCGGGCGCACGCTCTTGACCTGATCCTGCGCGGCGAAGAAGATCGACGGGCCGACCGCGCTGGGGATCGGCCTCGTGCACGAGCTGTACCCGGTCGGTGAGCTGAAGGCCCGGGCGGTCGAGCTCGCCGAGGAGCTGGCCGCGCAGCCGCCGATCGCGGTCGCCGGCGTGCTGCGCGCGGTGGTCGGGGGCGAGCAGCTCCCGCTCGAGGAGGCGTTCGCCCTCGAGCGCGACGCGGTGCGGCGATGCAGCGAGTCGGCCGACCAGGTCGAGGGGATGATGGCGTTCCTCGAGAAGCGCCCGCCCCGGTTCGAGGGCCGCTGAAGGGAGCGCTCCCTGCACGGCGCTCCGGGGTGCGGTCGCCGCAGGCCTCGGTCACCGGCGAAGGCGCGGCATGATGGGCACATGGGCCGGCCGGCGACAGGGTACGCACCGACGCGCGAGCGCCTGCTCAGGATCACCCGAGACGCGATCGCCGAGCGCGGCGTCGACGCCGTCGCGCTCGCCGACGTCGCCGAGGCAGCCGATCTCACGGTCCCGACGCTCTACCACTACTTCCGGGACCGTCACGACCTGATCCTCTCGGCGCTCCGGGCCGAGGTCGCCGAGCTGCTCGACACCGTCGCGGTTCCCGCGGAGCTCGCGGAGTCGCCCGAGGCGCGGCTGCGCGTCTTCTTCGAGCGGCAAGCCGAATGCCTGACGTCGACGCGGCCGCCGACGCTCGCGCTCGTGCTGCGGTCGCTGCTCGTCGCCGACGACGACGACCTGCGCGTGGCCGCGTCGGCCGCGCTCGGCCACGCCGAGGGCCTGTTCGGCGACGTCGTGGTCCGCATGTTCCCGGATCGTCCCGCGGCCGAGCAGCGGACCCTGACGGATCTCCTGCGGGCGTGTCTCGCCGGCCTCTACCTGATGCGCGCGGTCGACGCCGACCTCGACCCGGCCGCGATCGCCGACCTGCTCCTCGAGGTGGTGCTGGCCGGGGCCCATTCATCGAAGTGACCTTGACAAACTCCGGGCGGCCGTCCCACACTGCGGTCCGTGCTCACCCGGCTCGACGAGGCGCTGCTGCACCAGGCGCCAGCCCCGTTCTCGGCGGCGACGACCAGCGACCACCGCTTCTACGACCGGTGCTGGGTCGCCGCGTACGACCCGTCCGGGGGCACCGCGCTGAACATGGGCCTCGGCGTGTACAAGAACATGAACGTCGCGGACGGGTTCTGCTGCGTCGTGCGCGGGAGGACGCAGCGCAACCTCCGCGTCTCGCGATCGCTGCGGCCGAGGCTCGACGAGACAGCGGTCGGGCCGCTCCGCTACGAGGTCGTCGAGCCGTACCGCCACGTGCGGGTCGAGCTCGACGCCCACCACGACGGGGTCAGCTGTTCGCTGGACTGGCGCGCGACGCTCCCGCCGTTCTTCGAGCGTCCCACGGTGACCGAGATCGACGGACGCGTCGCCACCGACGTGCAGCGCTACGACCAGACCGGCACCGTCGACGGCTGGATCGACTTCGGCGACGAGCGCATCGAGGTCGAGCGGTGGTTCGGCGCCCGTGACCACTCGTGGGCGTGCGCGGGGGCGTGGGTGGCTTCGAGCCGGTGACCGGATCGTCGCCGTCCACCGGCGGCTTCCTCGTGACCTGGCTCCTGTTCCGCACCGAGGGCCTCGGCGGGTACGTGCAGCTCAACCGCGATGCGTTCGGGAACGAGATGTTCCTCGACGGACGACTCCGCCACGACGACGGCCGCGAGGACCGCATCGTGCGCGCCGTCGAGCTGGACCTCGAGTTCCCGGCCAGGTCGCGCTGGTACCGACGCGCCTCGATGCGCGTCACCGACGACCAGGGCAGCACCTACGACATCGAGTGCGAGCGGCTCAGCCTCCCGATCGTGATGCGCGGCGCCGGGTACGACAACGGCTTCGACGACGGCGCCGGGCTCGGTGCGCACCGGGGTGCGGAGCACGTCGAGATCGACGCGTACGACCTCGCGAACGACGGCGCACCGCGCCTCCTGCCCGATCTGGGGCCGGTGCGCGCGATGCAGACCGAGCAGCCCGTCAGCCTGGTCGTGAACGGCCGGCCCGGCGTGGGCGACCTCACGGTCGTGGCGGTGGGCGACCTCTCGCACTACGGCGTGCCGGCGGTCGAGGACGTGCTCGCGTGAGCGGTGCCGAGCTCGATCGGGCCTGGCTCGAGGCAGTGACCGGGGGGACGATCGTCAGCCTCGAGCCGATGGCCGGCGGTGGCTCGCGCGCCATGTTCAGCCTCGACGTCGCGACGGCCGACGGCACGATGGAGCTCGTGGTCCGGCGCGACCAGGGGGCGGGCCCGTAATCGGGCACCGTGCTCGGGTCGCTCGCGCGGGAGGCGACCGCGTATCGCGCACTCGCGGGCCACGGCATCCCGATGCCCGAGCTCATCGGCGTCAGCGACGACGGGCGCACGATGGTCGCGACGCGGGTCCCCGGCTCGATCGACTTCCACGCGATCGAGCACCCGGACGCGAAGGCCGCGGTCCGCCGTGACTTCCTGGAGTGCCTGGCCCGCCTCCACAGCCTCGATGCCGCGTCGCTCGACCTGGGCGATCTCGCCGCGCCCGGCGATGCCCGGGACCGGACCCGCGCGTGGGTCGGCGTCTGGCGCGACCTCTACGAATCGATGGTCCGGCGGCCGGTGCCCCTCCTGCGCGGCGCGTTCGCGTGGCTCGACGACCACGCGCCGACGAGCGGCCGGCGTGCTGTCCTGTGCCACGGCGACGTGGGGCCGGGCAACTTCCTCTTCGAAGGTGAACGGGTGACCGGCGTCCTCGACTGGGAGCTCTGCCACCTCGGGGATCCGCACGACGACCTCGGGATGCTCGCGCTGCGGGGGCACCAGCTCAACGGGTTCGGGGACCTCAACGAGGACCTGCGCCACTACGCGGCGGCGAGCGGGCTGGAGGTCGACGGCGCCGCGGTCGCGTACTACCGCGCGGTCGCCCTCGTGCTGGGGCTGACCACCTCGGTCATGCAGCTCGACCGTGCGGCCGAGCTGCGCATCCAGGTCCCGCTCTTCATGCACCTCGTCCCGACCCTGCGCCTCCTGCTCGCCACCTCGCTGGCCCAGCTGCTGGACCTCGAGGTCGAGGACCCGCCGCCACCCGACGACGACGCGGATGCGGCCACGCTCGAAGGCCTCGCCGCGCTCCGTGACGAGGTGGCGAAGATCCCCGCGGCCCAGGATGCGGTCCTCGGGGCGGGCCCCGCCGAGCTCGTCGCGCATCTCGAGGCCATCGCCAGGTTCGGCCGCGCGGTGGACGCGGCCGACCTCGACGACATCGAGTCCCTCATCGGTGGACGCCAGGCGTCCTACGACGAGGGGCTCGTGGCGCTCGACGACGCGGTCGCGGCGGGTGCCGTCGACCCGGCCGCGCTCGTGCGCTGCGAGCTGCGGTCCGCGCGGCGCCGGGCCGTGCTCTGGCCGAGCTGGGCGCCGGCCATGGCGATCCCGCTCCTCGACATCGATCCCTGAGCCGCAGGAGCGAGCGGTCCCGGCCGATCGCGATCCGCGAGTCCCGCGTCCAAGGGTCCGGCTTCCACGTGTCCTCCTTCCACGTGTCCTCCTTCCACGTGTCCTCCTTCCACGTGTACCTGCGGCAGGACCCGGTCGAGCCAGCGGGGCATCCACCAGTTGGCCTTCCCCAGCAGCTCCATCGTGGCGGGCACGAGCACGAGCCGGACGACGGTGGCGTCGACGAACACCGCGACCGCGAGGCCGAGGCCGAAGAGCGCCAGGCCCCGCTCGGGGCCGAACACGAAGGACCCGAACACGCACACCATGATCGCGGCGGCCGCGGTGATGACCCGGGCCGTCGACGCCAGGCCGTCGGCGACCGCGGTGCCGTTGTCACCGGTGCGGTCGTACTCCTCGCGGATGCGCGAGAGCAGGAACACCTCGTAGTCCATCGAGAGGCCGAACACGACGGCGAAGAGGAACACCGGCGCCCACACCTCGATCGGGCCGGGCTTGGCCACGCCGAAGAGGTCGCCGGCCCAGCCCCACTGGTACACGGCCACGACGACTCCGTACGCCGCGCCGATCGAGAGCAGGTTCATCACCACGGCCTTGAGCGGCACGAGGACGCTGCGGAACACGACCATCAGCAGGCCGAAGCTGAGCAGCAGCACCGCGCCGATGAAGACCGGCAGGTCCTCCGCGGTGGACCGGGAGATGTCCTCGACGGCGGCCGTCGCGCCGCCCACGTGGACGCGCACGTCGGAGTCGGCCGTGACCGGCGGGATCACGTCGTCGCGGAGGTGCTGCACCAGGTCCGCCGTCGCTGCGTCCTGGGGCGCGCTGGTGGGGAACACCTGGAGGACGGCTGCGGTCCCGGCCGCGTTGGACTGGGCGGGCGTGGTGGCCGCGACGCCCGGGGTGGCCGCCAGCTCGGCGTCGAGGCGGGCGAGCACGCCGTCGTCGGCCGCACCCGACGGCGTCTCGATCGCGAGCACGAACGGGCCGTTGAAGCCGGGCCCGAAGCCCCGGGCGAGCGTGTCGTAGGCGACGCGGGTGGTGTCGGTCGTCGGCAGGTTGCCGGCGTCGCCGATGCCCAGGCGCATCGAGAGTGCGGGCGCGGCGAGCACGAGCAGGATCACCAGGCCGGTCGCGGCCGCGACCCCGGACGGCGCTGGAGCGTACGGCTCCACCGGTACCAGAACGTCCTGCGTCCCGGACGCTGCTTGCGCGTCCGGTGCGGCAGCCCGAGGCGGTCGATGTTGGTGCCGACGAAGCCGAGCAGCGCGGGGAGCAGCGTGAGCGCGGCGAGCATCGTCATCAGCACGCCGATGGAGATCGCGATGGCGACGCCCTGGGTGGAGGAGAGCTCGGTCAGCAGCAGGCCGAGCACCGAGATCATGACGGTGGTACCGGCGAAGAGCACGGCGCGCCCCGCGGTGTCGATGGCGCGCACCACGGCACGCTCGGGCTCGAGGCCGGCGTGCAGGCCCTCCCGGTAGCGGGTGACGATGAACAGCGCGTAGTCGATGCCGACGCCGATGCCGACCATGGCGATGGCGGCCATGGTGAAGTCGGGCATGTCGATGAGGGTCCGGGCGATCATCACGACCGCGGCGCCGCACCCGATGCCGAAGAGCGCGGTGACGATCGGGAGGCCCATCGCGAGGACGGAGCCGAACGCGAGGAGGAGGATGACCATCGCGGCGAGGACACCGACCATCTCGCTCGAGCCGCCGACGTCCTCGGCGGCGAAGATGTCGCCGCCGAGCGAGACCCGGATGCCGTCGAGGTCGGCGCGGTCGGTGATCGCGGCGATCTGCTCGCCGGCGGCCGTGTCGCCCTCCTCGGTGCGTTCGGCGAGGTTCACCTCGGCGTAGAAGACGTGGCCGTCCTCGGCGATCTGGCGTTCGCCCCCGGGCGCGAACGGGCTGACGACGTCGGCGCGGGGGACCTGGCGGTCGAGGTCGGTCAGGAGCTGCTCGACCCGGGCCCGGACCGCCGGGTCGTCGGCGCCCCGCCTGCTCTCGAAGACGACCTGGGCGGTCTCACCGGCCCGGTTCCCGAACCCCGAGCGCTGGAGCAGGTCGACCGCGGCCTGGCTCTCGGAGCCGGGGAGCTCGAAGTCGGTGCGGAACGCCCCGCCCGCCGCACTGGCGGCGGCGAAGGCCGCGACGAAGAGGACGATCCAGGAGGCGACGACGAGGTGTCGACGGCGGTACGTGGTGCGGGCGAGTCGGGACAGCATCGGTCACCTCGGCGTCGGTTCGTGTGGGGGTACCGCGGAACCTACGGAGGCGACGATGCTCGGTGAATCCGGCGCGCTGGTGTCTCCGGGGTGGGGGTAGCCCTACCAATGGCCGCGCTTTCGGGACCTAGGTCCCTGGCATCACCGCGCCGCGAGGCCGATCCTGGACAAGTCGTCGCGTCCCGCGACACCGAACAGTCGGAACGGTTTGGGGGCGCATCCATGCAACGCAGAACGCTCGACATCCTCTTCAGCATCGGCGGCATGGCACTTGCAGCGTTGCTGCTGGTGCTCGGCCTCGTCCTGACCAGCAACGCCAACTTCGCCAAGGACTACGTCCACGACCAGCTCAGTGAGCAGAACATCGTGTTCACGCAGGAGAAGTTCCTGGCGCCGGAGGAGAAGGCGGACTGCCTCGTCGAGAACGCCGGCGAGCCGCTCGTCACCGGCAAGCAGGCGGAGTGCTACGCCAACGAGTACATCGCGCTCCACCTGAGCGAGGTGGCCGGGGGCAAGACCTACGCCGACCTCGGCACGCCACAGCGCGAGCTGCAGGCCAAGGTCGATGCAGCCGAGAAGGCCGGCGACCCGGTCCCGGCGGCGCTGCAGTCCAAGCTCGACAAGATCACCGGTCAGCGCGAGACCCTCTTCAAGGGCGAGACCTTGCGAGGCCTGCTGCTCACGTCGTACGGCTTCTCCGTGTTCGGCGTGAAGGGTGGCGACGCGGCAACCGTCTGCTACATCGTCGCCGGGCTGCTCTTCATCCTGTCCATCGCCGGGTTCGTCCACGCCTTCCGGACCCCGAAGGACAAGACGTTCGCACCGCCTGCCGACGCGTAGCGCCGGGGTACCACGGTGAGGGCGGCGGATCCCCTCCGATCCGCCGCCCTCGCCGCGCCCGGAGGGTCCGCGGCGATGGTTCGCTACTTGGCGAAGCGGATCGGGACCTGCACCATGTCGTCGGGGGCGAGCGACGAGTCGTCGTTGGCGATGATCACGCAGCCGGGATGCTTCGCATCGCAGATCGTGTTGCCCACCGGTCCTGCGATGATCGTGATCTCGACCTCACCCTCGCCCGTCGGGTCGGGATGGAGGATCGCACCCTTGGTGAGGTCGCACCCCGCGGCTCCCGAGCTGCGATCCGGGCCGCACTGCAGGATGTTGACGACGCCGCCCGGTGAGAACCCCGACCAGTGCACGGTCACCACCTGACCGTCGACGAGGCCGGTGCGCGGCGTGACGGTGATGCTGCGGTCGTACTGCTGCTTGGGTGCGATCGGGATCTTCTGTCGCGACCCGGGCTCCGTCGCCGCGACGATCGTGGTCGCGCCGGGCAGGCCGTCGTCGGGGAGCTGGGCGATCGCGGCCTGGTCGCCGCCGAGGTAGCCGTCGAAGAAGTCGGTGATCGTCGCGAGCACGCTCGGGCCGGCCGGCGGCGAGAGGGATGCGGACGAACCGTGGTCGCCGCCCTCGACGGTCAGCAGCACCTTCGGACCCCGCGCCTTGTTGAACGTCCGGACGATCTCGTCGTAGGGGACCAGCTCGTCGTCGGTCCCGTGCACCGCGAGGAACGCCGGGAGATCGGTGAACCGGTAGCGCCCGTCGGGGAAGGGCGCCGGAGTCCCGGAGAGCACCGCGACCGCCTTGACCCGCGGATCACGACAGCACGTATGAGCCGTGACCCCGAGGGAGGTGATGCCACCGTTGGAATGCCCGGCGACGCCGATCGCCTTCGGCGCGATCAGGCCCGCGATGGGACCGTCCGCAGCGCGCGTGTCCGCCAGCAGCTCGTCGATCAGGAAGCTCACGTCGGCGGGCTGGTTGGCGATGTCGCCCGCGTCGGGTGCTCCGGCGCCACCGCCGCTCGAGAGTGGGAAGCGCGGTGCGGCCACGACGTACCCCGCGGCCGCGAGCTGCGTGAGCAGCGGTTCGTAGGTCGCGGGTGTGGCGCCGAGGCCGTGCGCGAACACGACGAGGGGGTACGGCCCGTTGGTGACGTCGGGCGTCGCATCCTCGACCGGCGCGTCGCCGACGGCGACCCCGGTCGCGGGATACCAGATCGTCGTCTCGAGGGTGCGCTCGGGGTGCTTGGGCCGGTCGTCGCTCCGGGGCGTGGGACGGCTCCGGTCGACGAACGTCTTCGTGACGATGCCGACGCCGTGCTCCGGCGTCGGAGCTGCGCCGGCGATGCCCGGCGAGCTGCTCGCGAGGACCAGCGCGAGTGCTCCGACGGATCCGAGGAGCGACCGGCGCATCGCGCTCGGCCTGCTCCCGCGTCTCCACCCCCCGGTCATGCTGCCCACCGTAGCGAGCAGCTCAGCAGTGTGGCCGGAGGGCTCCGCGGCGCTGCCGGGCCCTGACGCATCTTCTCGTGGTTTGGGCCCGTGGGGACGGGTATGAAGGTTCCGACGAGTCCAGCGGGAGGAGCACCCCATGCCCAAGCGTTTCTCGATCAAGCCGACGATGACGATCAAGGGGCGGACCTTCAAGGGGCTGCGGGGGTTCTCCGGCAAGCCGACGCATCCGCCGTTGACCGACATCCCGATCGCCGCGTACGTGTTCGTGGCGGTGTTCGACGTGGTCTCGTACGTCGCCGGTGCGGGGACGGAGGCCGGTCGCAACTTCTTCGTCGCCGGCACCTACGTCATCATCGGCGGGCTCGCGGTGTCGCTGCTCACCGCGCTGACCGGGTTCTGGGACTGGTTGCGATCGACCGAGGTGGGCACGCAGGCCCGTCGCACCGCGAACTGGCACATGACGGTGATGCTGTTCGTCGCGTCGATCGTGATCGCCGACGTGGTGATCCGCCTCGTCGAGTACGACAACCCGTCGGTGAGCACGGTCGTGCTCGTCCTCTCGCTCGTGGCGGCCACGCTGGTGGCGTACGGCGCGACCTACGGCGGTGCACTGGTGTACGAGTACGGGTTCAACGTGGAGACCGCGGGCGACAGCCCGGTCTGGCACCAGTCCGAGACCGACGTGTTCCCCGGGAAGGAATGAGCGAGGAGCAGCACATCCGAAGGCCGGGTGCTCTACGTTGGCGCGCTGATGGGACAGTACGAGAACGCCGCACGCATCGCCGTCGCGGTGCTGGCCGCGCTCCTGCTGCTCGCGATCGCCTACGTGGCTGCAGGCGACGTGGCCGTCGTGGTCGTGGGCCTCGTGCTGGGCGTGGTCGTCGGGTTCATGCTCGTTCGGGCTTCGGCGCGGTCCTGAGCATGACGGAGCCGCTGTGCGCGGAGACGGCGGACGGGATCCGCACGATCACCATCGACCGGCCCGAGGCGCGCAACGCGCTGACCGCCGCGATGCGCGAGGACCTGCGCGGACTCTTCGCCGACGCGGATGCCGACGACTCGGTGGGCGTCGTCATCCTCACCGGAGTCGATCCGGCGTTCTCGGCCGGGGTCGACCTCAAGGAGCTGCGAGCCCGGCCGGCGAACCCCGATCCTGATGCGCCACGCCCGCCGGTCACCGACCCCGCCGCGGTGATCCGCGACTCGACGACGCCGGTGATCGCCGCGGTGAACGGGGTGTGCGTGACCGGCGCGCTCGAGATCGCGCTCTCGTGCCACATCATCCTGGCGTCGGAGCGGGCGACGTTCGCCGACACCCACGCCAAGGTGGGGCTCGTGCCGGCGTGGGGGATGAGTGCCCTGCTGCCCGAGGCGGTCGGCCGGCGCAAGGCGCTCGAGCTGTCGGTCACCGGCGCGTTCGTCGACGCGACCGAGGCCCTGCGCATCGGGCTCGTCAACCACGTCGTCCCGCACGACGAGCTGCTGAGTGCCGCGCGGGTGACGGCGGGCGCGATTCGCGCCGCGGATCCCGTCTCGGTGCGAACGCTGCTGGAGCTCTCCCGGCGCGGGGCGGGGTTGCCGCGGGACGAGGCGTTGCGGCTGGAGCGCGACACCATGGAGGCGTGGCGGGCGGACCGGGGGCATTGACCTCGAATCAGTGAGACGATTGGATGCCCGTGAGTCGCCAGGGGGGATCGTCGTCATGGAGCGTGTCGTCCACACCCATTGCCGGATCTGCCTCGCCTCGTGCGGGCTCGACGTCACCGTCGACACCGACGCCAACCGGGTGCTGCACATCGCCCCCGACAAGCAGAACCCCTACACCTGGCGCGACTTCTGCGCGAAGGCCCGCACCGGGCGTGAGCTCGTGGAGCACCCGAGGCGGATCCGCACGCCACTCAAGCGTGTCGGCGACCGGTACGTGCCTGCGACCTACGAGGAGGCGATCGCCGACATCTCGGCGCGGCTGACCCGGATCATCGAGCGCCACGGTCCCGACGCGATCGGCTCGTACCATGGCAACCCGAGCGGCTTCACCATGGCCAACAGCGTGTTCTTCTCCGGGTTGCTCGACGCGATCGGGACCCGCAACCGGTTCTGGTACGGCTCGATCGACCAGAACAACATGCACGTCGTCTTCGAGGCCATGTACGGCAGCCCGATCTTCACGCTGTCGCCCGACGTGGACGAGTGCCGGTGCTTCCTCCTCGTCGGGATGAACCCGGCCGAGAGCGCGATGAACTGGACCGACAGCGTGCCCGACGGGTGGCGTCGGGTGCTGGCGGCCCAGGAGCAGGGTGCCGACCTGATCGTGGTCGACCCGCGCCGGACGCCGACCGCCGAGCGCGCCGACACGCACATCGCCATCCGCCCCGGCGCCGACTGGGCGCTCCTCCTGGGCCTGGTCAAGGTGATCCTCGACGAAGCCCGGGACCGTCCCGCGACGGCGGTCCGGGTCTCGGGCCTGGAGGACGTGCGGGCGCTCGCCGGCGAAGCGGACCTCGCCGACCTGGCTGCCCGCTGCGACGTGCCCGCGGACACGATCCGCGACGTCGCCCGTCGGTTTGCGGACGCGCCGGCGGCGATGTGCCTCACCCGCACGGGCGTGTCGCAGACCCAGTCGGGGACGCTCGGCGAGTGGCTCGGCCACGTGCTGAACGGGATCACCGACCGCACCGACCGGCCCGGCGGCCGCCGCTTCGAGCGCGGGTATGTGGACGTGGCCAAGCTGTTCCCGCTCTTCGCGCCGCCGATCGAGCACCGGACCCGTGTGCGCGACCTCGCCCCGATCGCGGGTCACCACGGCATCGCCGAGCTGCCCGACGAGATCACCACCCCGGGCCCCGGCCGGGTCCGGGCACTGCTGGTCAACAGCGGCAACCCCGTCGTGTCCGGGCCCGACGGCGGCGCGCTCGACCGGGCCATGGCCGAGCTGGAGCTGTACGTCGCGATCGACCTCGTGCAGCGCGAGAGCCACCGCCATGCGCACTGGCTCATCCCCGGTGCGCACTGGCTCGAGCGCGACGAGCTGCACGTGCTCATCAACGGTGTGCAGGACCGCCCGTACGCGCACCTCGGGGCCCGAGCCGTCGATCCGCCTCCAGGCGTCAAGGAGGAGTGGGAGTTCTGCACGGACCTCGCCCTCGCGATGGGCCGCCCCCTCTTCGGTCGGCGCGGGGTGAACAGCATGGTGCGCGCGAGCCGGGTGACCGCGCGGGTGACGGGGCGGCCGGGTCTGGCGTTCTCGCCCCGCTGGATCGAACGACTGCTCGTGCGCCTCGGGGGACGGATCCGCTGGCGCGACATCGTGGCGCACCCCCACGGGTGGATCTTCGCGGAGAAGGAGTACGGGAACCTCGCCGGCGCCCTGCGGACTTCCGACCACACCGTGCACCTGGCCCCGCCCGAGTTCGTCGCCGAGGCGCGACGATTGCTCGCGGCCCCGGCCCCGGCCGCGCCCGAGCAGTACCCGTTGGTGCTCACGAACCGCCGCCGCCGCGACTCCATGAACTCCTGGCTCAACGACCTGCCCGGACTGCACCGAGGCAGGCAGGGCAACGAGGTCGAGCTCCATCCCGCCGACGCGGCCCGGCTCGGGCTCGACGCAGGTGACCGCGCCCTCGTCTCGTCGCCGAGCGGCGCGATCGAGCTCCCCGTGGTGGTGTCCGACGTGGTCCGTGAGGGCGTCGTGTGCGTCGAGCACGGCTGGGGGTCACGCACGTTCGATCCCACCAACGGCGCCGCGCCGGAGGCCCCCGGCGCGAACCGGAACCTGCTGGTGAGCAACACCGACGCCGATCCGCTGTCCCAGACCACGGCGTTCAACACCGCCTGGGTCCGCGTCGACCCGGTCGCCGAGCCGGCCTGAGGCAGGATTCGGACATGCAGTTCTCGATGATCTTCGAAGCACAGATGGCCGAAGCGACCCCGGCGCACGAGCAGCAGGTGATCCGGGACTGCGTGGAGCAGGCCGTCCACGCCGAAGCGATGGGGTTCGACCGCATCTGGGCCGTCGAGCACCACTCGTTGAAGTGGTACGCGCACATGAGCGCACCGGAGATCTTCCTGACCTGGGTGGCGGCGCGCACGTCGCGCATCCGCATCGGGCACGGCGTCGTGTGCATGCCGTTCCACTACAACCACCCGATCCGGGTGGGGGAGCGCGCCGCGATGCTCGACGTCCTCTCCGGCGGCCGGGTGGACCTCGGCGCGGGCGCGGGGCGCGACCCTCCAGGAGATGTCGGCGATGGGTGTCGACCCCGACCGCACCTACGCGGAGGTCGAGGAAGCGCTCCGCATGATCGGCAGCATGTGGCGCGGGAAGGACGGCGAAGGGTTCCACTGGCACGGCGAGCTGCTGCAGGTGGCCGACCATCCGATCCTGCCGCGGCCCGTCCAGATGCCGCACCCGCCCCTGTACCTCGCGTGCACGAAGCGCGACACGGTCGCGCTCGCCGCCGAGTACGGGATCGGCGCGCTGGTGCTCGGGTTCTCGGGGCCCGACGACGTCGCCGGGCTCAACAAGATCTACCGGGAGACGATCGAGTCCCGCAGTGGGAAGCGGTTCGTGTCATCGGTCGCGAACGACCACTTCTCCGCGCTCTGCCCCACGATCGTGCTCGACGACGCGGCCGAGGCGCTCCAGGTCGGGGCGCGGGGCCAGCGGTTCTTCGCCGAGGCGATCTCGCACTGGTACGGCAGCGGGCCCGAGCCGACCGCGGGAGCGGCGGACGACGACCATCTCGCCGCGATCGAGACGTCGAAGGACCGGATGGTCGCGAAGCTGCACGAGATGGACATCCCGGTGCGGCCGAACTCGACCGCGACGTTCAACCTCGTGGAGCACGCGTACGGCGACTGGCGGGACGCGATCGCCTACGCGGAGCGGCTGCGCGACGCCGGCGCCGACGAGATCATGTGTCTGATCCAGATGGGGACGGTGCCCCAGGCCGCGTGCATGGAGACGATCCGCCAGTGGGGTGAGAAGGTCATCCCGCATTTCGCCTGAGCGGTCGGTCGGTTCATTCGGGCGCGAGCAGTTCGTCGATCAACGTCCGGCGCAGCCACTGCGTGTACCGCGGTTGGTCCCACGCCCGGAGGGAGCGCAGCAGGAGGAACACGTCGATGCTGCCGATCGCCCATGCGGTGTCGGTGCTCTCCGCGTGTGACCGGCGCAGGCGAGCCTCGGGGATGTTGGCGATGATCTCGGCGAAGGTCTGGTGGCGCCGGCCGTGCGCGGCGGCGAGGTTCTCGGCCGCCTTGGCGTCGACCGCGGCGGCCTCCCGATAGGCGACCCAGACCGGGGCCAGCCGCTCGAGGGTCCCGGCGATGGTGTCCGCCAGCAGCTCCACCTGGCGCAGCGCGCTCGGTTCGGTCGCGATCGCCGCGATGCCGGGGCGCTCGACCAGCATCACGTCCTCGTCGTCGCCCGCGACGGCCAGGTCGGTCACCAGGTGGAGCAGGTCGGCCTTGCTCTGCCCCGCGTTGTAGACGGACTGCAAGGCGACGCCGGCCTCGGCCGCGATGTCGGCCATGGTGGTCGCCACGTAGCCGCGGGTGAGGAAGAGGTCGCGGGCTGCGTCGACGACCCGCCGTCGCGTGGCTCGCCGCTCCTCCTCGGCCCGCTCCCGCCGGCGGCGGGCGTCATACGGCCGCTTGGATCCGCTCACTGGGGTCTTCGCCACGCCTTGACAATAGATCACTAATCTGAGCAGAATACAACTCTAAGGAGAAGAGCCCGATCGAGGAGGCGAAGCTGTGCAGACCGCATCGAAGACCACCATCCAGCTGGGCGACATCGAGGTCCGGTTCCTGGTGGAGCCCGGGGACTCCGACGGCGCCGCGACGGTGTTCGAGTGCGACGTGGCCGCCGACGCCAAGGTGCCCGCGCCGCACAGCCACGACGGCTTCGACGAGACCGTCTACGGGCTCGCGGGCGTCATGACCTTCACCGTCGACGGGGACACCCGCGAGGTCGGCGCGGGGGAGTCGATCTGCATCCGCCGCGGTCAGGTGCACGAGTTCGTGAACCGCAGCGGCGCGGACGCGACGTTCCTGTCGGTCGCGACGCCGGGCCTCTTCGGTCCGCGCTACTTCGAGGAGATCCGCGAGGTGCTCGTCGCCGCAGCGGGCGGGCCGCCGGACATCGGCGCGCTCGTCGGCGTCATGCGCGCGCGCACGGGCTCACGCCCGCTGTCCCGAGCTAGGGCTCAGGCGTCGACCGGCCGATAGCGGAGCAGCACGACGCCGTTGCCGAACGCGCGGTGCTCCACCAGCTCCAGCGCGACGTCGTGGTCCGAGGGCTCGAAGAGCGGCCGACCCCGACCGAGGATGATCGGGTGCACGTAGATCCGGAGCTCGTCGATCAGTCCGAGACGGAGGAACGTCCGGGCGACGTCCGCGCCGCCGAGCATCAGGTCGCCTCCGGGCTGCGCCTTGAGCTCGGCGATCTCGGCCGGATCGACCTCGCGCACGACGACGGCGTTCTCGCCGGCGTGCTCGAGCGTGCGGGAGAACACGATCTTGGGGATGCTCCGCCAGATGCCCGCGAAGTCGACGATCGCCGGCTCGGCCGACGGATCCTGATCAGCCGTCGGCCAGTACTCCTCCATCAGCTCGTAGGTGACGCGTCCCTCGAGGAACACGCCCATCGTTCGCAGCTCGTCGTTGAGGTACTCGTGCAGCTCCTCGTCCACCCGGTGCCAGTCGATCTCCCGGTTCGGTCCCTCGAAGTACCCGTCGAGCGACACCCCCATCATGAAGAGGAGCTTCCTCACGTCGTGCCTCCCCTCCGCCCGGTCGCGAGCTCGGCCAGGAGCAGCGCTTCGCTCTTCATGAGGCTCTGCCAGTCGGCGAGGTGCAGGCTCTCGTCCTCGCCGTGGATGCGGCTGCCGGGATCGGCGGGGCCGAGGAGCAGCGCCGGGATGCCGCCGAACGCCTCGGCGAACGGCTTCACGAACGGGATGCTGCCGCCGACGCCCATGAAGACGGGCGCCTTCCCGAACCCCGCCTCGAGCGCGCGCTCCGCGGCGTCGAACGCCCAGCCCTCGGGCTCGCAGGTCCAGGCGGGCGCGGTCTCGTCGGTCTCGAACGTGCACTCGAGGTGCCACGGGACGTGCGCTTCGAGGTGCTTGCGGACGAGCTCGTTGCAGCGGTCGGGGTCCTGGCCCGGTGCGACGCGGATGCTCAGGCGCGCCGAGGCCTTGGACACGACCTGGTTCGACGAGCCCTCGATCGGGTGCGAGTCGAAGCCGGTCACGGTGAGCGCGGGGCGGAACCAGAGGCGCTCGAACACCGAGACGTCCGGGTCGCCGGCGAGCTCGACGCCGGGGAGCAGGCCCCATGCCGCGCCGAGGCGGGGAAGGTCGACGGTGAGCGCGTCGAGGCGGCGGCGCTCGTTCGCGGTGAGCGGGCGCACGTCGTCCCAGAACCCGTCGACGGCGAGATCGCCGTGCTCGTCGACGAGCGAGTCGAGCAGCCGGGCGAGCGCGATGGTCGGGTCGGGGACCGCGCCGCCGGCCATGCCCGAGTGCACCGGGCCGCCGAGCGGCGCGCACCGTCACGTCGCCACCGGCGAGGCCGCGCAGGGAGTAGGTGAGCCCCGGAGTGCCGACGCTCCAGTTGCCGGCATCGGCAAGAAGGAGGACGTCGGCCGCGAGGTCGTCCGCGTACTCGGCGAGGAACTCGGCGAGGTGCGGGGAGCCGATCTCTTCTTCGCCCTCCACGAAGATCTTCACGTTGCAGGGGAGCGCGCGCGTGGTGTCGAGCCAGGCCCTCACCATCGCGGCGTGGGCCACCGCCCCGGCCTTGTCGTCGGCGCTGCCGCGGCCGTAGAGGCGTCCGTCGCGGGCGACGGGCTCGAAGGGATCCGACGTCCAGCGGTCCTCGTAGCCCGGGGGCTGCACGTCGTGGTGCGCATAGAGGAGGACGGTCGGAGCGTCCTTCGGCGTGGAGCCACTCGCCGATGACGGCCGGGGGCGAACCCGCGGCAGCCGCGGTGCGCACATGCTCCAGCCCGCACGCCTCCAGGTAGGACGCGGTCGCATCTGCGCTGCGCTGCACGTCGGCGGTGCGGTCCTCGTCGGCCGAGATCGAAGCGATGCGCACGAGGTCCTCGAGCGCGAGGCGGGCGTCGTCGAAGCCGGCCTCGATCGCGTCGAGGACCGGGCGCGGTACCGCTCGCGTCGGGAGCTCATGCTCACCAGCCCTTGAAGACCGGCTTGCGGCGCTCGCCGAAGCTGGCGAGGCCTTCGGCTGGCGTCCACGCTGGCCATGGCGATCTCCTGGGCCCAGCGCTCGTCGCCGAAGGCGGTGACCCGGTCGGACTCCATGGCCCGGTTCACGAGCCACTTCGAGAGGCCGATCGCCGGCGTCGGGCCCTGGGCGAGGCGTCCGGCCCACTCGGCCGCGGCGTCGTGCAGCTCGGCGGCCGGGACCACCTTGTTGACCAGGCCGAGGCCGGCGGCGTCGGCCGCGGCGAGGTCGTCGCCGAAGAAGATCAGCTCCTTGGCCTTCTGCGGACCGACGAGGCGGGTGAGGAGGTAGGCGCCGCCGCCGTCGGGGATGATGCCGCGGCGCACGAACACCTCGATGAAGCGGGCGGTGTCGGCCGCGATGACGAGGTCGCACGCGAAGGCGATGTGCGCGCCGATGCCCGCTGCGGTGCCGTTGACCGCGGCGATGACCGGCTTCTCGCAGTCCTGGATCGCGGCGATGAGGCGCTGCGCGCCGATGCAGGTGCGGGCGACCGCGCCGGCCGGGCGCTCGGGCGCGCCCTCGGGGCGCTCGAACTGCTCGGGCCGGTCGATGCGCAGGTCGGCGCCGGTGCAGAAGGCCTTCTCGCCCGCGGCGGTGATGACGACGGCCCGCACGGCGAGGTTGCCGGACGCGTCCTCGAGGTGGCCGATGATCGTGTTGCGCTGGTCGGGGGTGAGGGCGTTGCCCGAGTCGGGCCGGTTCAGCGTGATCCACGCCACGCCGTCCCGGATGTCGTGCTGGATCTCGTGCCGCGCTTCCTCGGTGGGGTCTGGGCTCATGGCGCCGGAGCGTACCGGGCGCCCGCCGGGTCCCCTCCCCCGAGCCCGTTCCGGCGCTCGGGTAGCGTCGGCGGCTCGCGCGGTGCAGGAGGGGAGCGCTCGATGGGACGGCTCGACGGACGGGTGGCGATCGTGACCGGCGCCGGCCAGGGCATCGGCCGGGGGATCTCCCGGCGCTTCGCCCGTGAGGGCGCGAAGGTGCTCGTCGCCGAGGTGAACCCGGAGACGGGAGCGGCCGTCGAGCGGGAGATCGTCGACGAGCTCGGCGGGACGGCGAAGTTCGTGCAGACCGACGTGCTCGACAAGGCACAGATCGCGGCGATGGTCGACACCGCGCTGTCGGAGCTCGGTGGCGCCGACATCCTCGTCAACAACGCCTACGTCGCCGGCGGGTTCAACCGCTTCGAGCGCAAGCCCGACTCCGACCTCGAGCTCGCGTTCCTCGGCGGGCCGATGCACACGTTCCGGGCGATGCAGGCCGTCTTCCCGTACATGAAGGACGTGGGCTGGGGGCGCATCATCAACTTCGTGTCGCTGAACGGCATCAACGCGCACCAGTACTCCGTCGACTACAACGCGGCGAAGCTCGGGATCCTGGCGATCACGCGCACCGCGGCGCGGGAGTGGGCGAAGCACGGCATCAACGCGAACTGCATCGCGCCGGCGGCGGCGTCGCCCGCGTACGTCGCGTTCGCCGAGGCCGCGCCGGAGAACGCCAAGGAGATGCTGAAGGAGAACCCGATGGGGCGCATGGGCGACCCCGAGCACGACATCGGGGGTGTCGCGCTGTTCCTCGCGTCGGAGGACAGCGACTACATCACCGGGATGACGATGTTCGCGGACGGCGGGAGCCACATCAACGGCGTGCAGTGGGATCCGCCGATGCCCGACTGAGGGGTCGGCCGGACGATGGCGTACGAGCGGTTGGAGCACATCGCGGTCGAGGTGGCCGACGGCGTCGCGTGGGCGGTGATCGACCACCCGCCGATCAACCTGTGGGACCAGGCGCTCGTGCCCGACCTGGTGGGGCTGTTCCACGGGTTCGAGAGCGACGACGCGACCCGGGTGCTCGTGATCACCAGCGCCGATCCGGAGTTCTTCGTCGCGCACGCCGACGTCCAGATGATCCTGGACATGTCGCCCGACGCGCAGGGCGGTGGCGACGCGCCCGCGCCGATCAACGTGCTCTTCGACCGGCTGCGGACGTGCCCGAAGGTGTCGATCGCGCTGGTGCGGGGGATCGCGCGTGGCGGCGGGTCGGAGCTGGCGTTGGCGTGCGACCTGCGGTTCGCCACGGCGGAGGCGCGGCTCGGGCAGCCCGAGGTCGCGCTGGGGATCATCCCGGGCGCCGGGCGGGACGCAGCGGCTGACGCGGCTGGTCGGGCGGGCGCGGGCGTTGGAGATCGTGCTCGGGTGCGGGGACGTGACCGGTACCGAGGCCGCGGCGATGGGCTACGTGAACCGGGTGCTGCCCGACGACGAGATCGACGACTTCGTGCACGCGCTCGCGCTGCGGATCGCGGCGATGCCGCCCGAGGCGGTGGCGGGCGCGAAGGAAGCGGTCGACGTCGCGGCGGGCGACCCGACCGAGGGCTACATCGCGGAGGCCGCGGCGTTCCGGCGGGCGCTGGCCGACCCGGTCGCGCGGGAGCTGATGCGGAAGTTCCTCGAGCAGGGCGGGCAGACGCGCGAGGTCGAGCTCGACCTGGCATCGCTGGTGGACGAGCTGGGGCGTCCGGGCAGCGCCGGCGCCGGCGCTGCGTCGTGATCGACTTCACCGGGAAGGTGGCGTGGGTCGCGGGCGCGGCCCGTCCACCGGGGATGGGGCGGGCGACGGCCGTCGCGCTGGCGCGGCTCGGCGCCGACATCGCGTGCGTCGACATCGTCGACGACGCCGCCGGCGCGGAGCAGTCGTTCCGGGTGAGCGCCGCGGCGCTGGAGTCGACGGCCGAGGCCGTGCGCGCCGAGGGTCGACGGGCGCTGGCGCTGCCCGTCGACGTGACCGACGCGGACGCAGTGGACGCGTCGGTGGCCGCAGACGGTCGCGGAGCTCGGGCGCCTCGACGTCGGGTGCAACCTGTCGGGCGGGACCGGGCCGTCACTCGGGAACGGACCGATGATCGACCTCGACGTCGCGCGGATGGCAGGCCGCGCTCGACGCGAACCTGACTGCCGCGTTCCTCGGGACGCGCGCGTGCGCGAAGGCGATGATCGAGCAGGGGAGCGGCGGCGCGATCGTGAGCCTGGCGTCGTCGGCCGCGCTGGTCGCCGAGCCTGGGTTCGGCGCGTTCGCCGCGGCGCGGGCTGGGCTGGTGCGCATGACCGAGGGGATGGCGCGCGAGCTCGGGCCGTCGGGCATCCGGGTGAACGCGGTCTGCCCGCTCGGGGTGTCGCCCGCGGGGAGCGCAAACCCGGGGCTGGTCGCCGGGCGCGACCGCGGGCGGCAGGTCACTCGAGGACTGGGCGAAGGCGCGCATCCCACTCGGGCGGCTGCAGGCACCCGAGGAGACCGCGAACGTGATCGTGTTCCTGGCGAGCGACGCCGCGTCGTTCGTGAGCGGCCAGTCGATCCTCGTCGCCGGCGGGGCCCCGGCCTGACGTCCCCGAACTGCGGGCCGCACGGAGCCACCGTCGTCGGCAGACCTCCCGGCCCCGGGTTAGGGTCCTGGCTTCGCAGCGCAGGGGAGACGAGATGCTCGGTTCAGTCGTTCGGATCCGCCGTGGCGTCTCCGCCGCGGTGCTCGTGGTGGGCATGCTTGGCGTCGGGGTCGTCACCTCCGCACCGGCGGGGGCGACGCTCGTGTCGACCGAGGCGCAGCTGCGCGCCGCCTTCGCTGCCGACGCGTCGGTCGAGCTCGCGAACGACATCACCCTGATCGACTGCACCGGTGGTGGCGCGGTCGAGCGCACGACCACGGACCCCGTCGTGCTCGACGGGCAGGGTCACACCCTCACGCAGACCTGTGCCGACAACGCCGTGGTACAGGAGACCGCCAGCGCCGGGCTCATGACCGTGCGAAACATCACGATCACCGGTGGGGATGCGTCTGGGAGCGGCGGCGCGATCTTCGCCCAGGGCGACCTCACCGTCGTCAATTCGACCCTGCGCGACAACCATGCCAACGACTTCGGCGGCGGGCTGGCGACGCTGGGGATCCTCCAACTCGACACGACGCTGGTCGATCACAACAACGCGGCCCAGGGTGGAGGTGGCATCGCCGCCGACCTCCAGGCGACCCTCACGAACTCGACCGTCAGCAACAACCTCGGCGGCGGCGTCACTACCCTCCCCGACCCGCAGGCGAACCTGCTGGTCGTCAACTCGACCATCACCAAGAACAGCGCGGCCGGGCAAGGTGGTGGGATCAGCAACGGGGGCTTGACCACGCTCGTCTACGCGACCATCACCGACAACAGCGCGCTCAACGCGTTCGGGAGCATCTTCAGCCAGCAGCTGCAGACCTTCGGGTCCGTGGTCACCGGCGGCACCGTCGCGGGGAGCCCGAGCAACTGCCTCGGTGGGGGCAGCGTGTCCAACGGGTACAACTACAGCGACGACGACTCGTGCAACTTCACTCAGTCGACGGACCGTGAGAACGCGCCACCCCCCGGCCTCGGGGCACTCGCGGCGAACGGGGGGCCGACGCCGACGCAGCTCCCCGACACCGGGAGCCCGCTGATCGACACGATCCCCGTCGCCGCGTGCCAAGCCGATGGTGCCGCGGGCATCACGACCGACCAGCGGGGCGTGACGCGGCCGCAGGCGGGTGGATGCGACATCGGCGCGGTCGAGGTCGTGCCCGCCATCACGCTCCAGCCGACGTTCACCGGCTGACGCGCGGCGGTCGTCGCACTCGGACGGGTTCGGCGTTCCCGCGACGGGGAGGTTGATCCGGGACACGGGTTGCTGAGCCGGCGACCTCCTAGAGGGCGCGGGCGGCGACGTGGCCGTCGTAGACGGCGCGGTCGACCATGCGCACCGCGACCGCGTCGCCGATCGTCACGAGCTCGGTGACCTTCCCGGCCAGTTCGTGCGTCAACGCGTTGTTCGGGAGCCCGTGCGTGCGGATCACCACCGTGTCGACCGGCAGCGTCTCCATCTCCCGCGACAGGACGTCGACCACCGTCACCTCGTGGTCTCCGATGAACGCCATCGCGGTGTTGGGCCGCCAAACCATCCCCGCGTGCACCGCTCGGGGGAGGATCGCCGCGGCCGACTCCCCGTCGAGGGCCATCGGCATCGGCAGGGGCGTCACGCACGTCGCCGCCTTGCCGGCGGCCGCGAGCAGCTCGCCGAGCCCGATCGCCTGCGCGTGTCCGACCGCGTCGAGGAGCACGATCTGGCGCCCGAGCGCGTCCGGGTCGGCCAGGAAGCGCTGGAGCGCGTCGACGTGGTCGAACACGTTGTCCTGCTCCGCGCCGGGGACCGGCATCGGGTGGTACGCGGCGTTCCCGAGCTTGTTCGCCCGACCGCCCGTCGCCACGATCACCGCGTCGGGGGCCAGGGCGAGCACCGTGTCGGCGGTCGCCGCGACGCCGGTCCGCACGTCGACGCCACGGCGCTCGCACTCACCGATGCGCCACGCGGCGATCTCCCAGATCTCCTCGCGGCCGGGCAGCTTCGCGGCCCAACGCAGGTTGCCGCCCAGCTCGTCCTCGCGCTCGAGCAATGTCACGTCGTGCCCCCGGGCCGCGGCCACCGCCGCGGCCTCCATCCCGCCGGGGCCGCCGCCGACCACGACCACCGTCTTGGGGGTCGCGGCGGGCTCGAGCGTGCCGAGCCCCAGGTCGTCCTCCCGACCGACGGCCGGGTTCTGGACGCAGTTGATGGGCATGGACTGGAGCAGGTTGCCGTAGCAGGACTGGTTGATGCCGGTGCAGCGGCGGATCTCGTCGCCGCGGTCCTCCCGGGCCTTGTTCACCCACTCGGGATCCGCGATGAGGGCCCGCACGAGCGTGATGCCGTCGGCCTCGTGGTGCTCGATGATCGACTCGGCCTCGTCGGGGGTGAGGATGCGGTGCACGGTGAAGACGGGCGTGTCGCGCACCGCCTTCTTGATCGCGTGCGCGGCGTACACGCCGAGCAGGTGGGGCGAGTAGTTGGTGCGCACCATCCCGATGCCGCCGATCCCGATGCTCACGTTGAGGAAGTCGACGAGCCCGAGCTCCTCGTAGCGGGCGGCGACCTCGGCGCAGTCGTCCGCGGTGAGGCCGGGCCCGTGGGTCTGCTCGTCGTCGCCGGCGAGACGAAGCCCGACCGCGACCTGGTCGCCGACCGCCTCGCGGATCGCGGAGATCACCTCCACGCCGAATCGCATCCGGTTCTCGAGGCTCCCGCCGTAGGCGTCGTCGCGCTGGTTGTACTTCGGTGTGAGGAATTGGTGCAGCAGGTATCCGTGCGCGCTCTGCAGCTCGATCCCGTCGAAGCCACCGGCGACGGCGTTCTTCGCGCAGCGCACGTGGTAGTCGATGCACTCGGCGATGTCGGCCGCGTCCATCGCCCTGGGCGGCTCCATGTGGTCGGGCGACACCGACGGGCCGATCGCCACCTGCTTCGACCAGTTCCCGAGCATCATCGCCCCGGAGTGCGTGAGCTGGATGAAGGCGTGCGCGCCGTGCTCGTGCACCTGGCTGGTGAGCGCCTCGTAGTGGGGGATCGACTCGGGGTCCCAGCCGTTGGCGTTGTTCGGCATCTTGTACGCCGTGTTGGGGTGGACGGCCGTCTCGCCGGCGATCACCGCGGCGACCCCTCCCCGCGCCCGCTCCGAGAGGTACTTGCCGTAGCGGCGGCCGTAGAAGCCGGGCTCGCCCCACACCGGGTTGGGCTCGGTGAACATCGTGAAGTGCGCCCCGAAGATCACCCGGTTGCGCAGCTCGACCGGCCCGACCTGCAACGGCTCGAAGAGCCTCTCGTGCGCCATGCCGGGAGGTTGCCACAGATGCCCGGGCGACGCCCCGGCGCGTGCGGCAGACTGCGCGGCACGATCCTCGGTCCCGCGCGGAGGGGGTGACACCGATGTCGGAGCCGAGCGGACTGCCGACGGGCACGGTCACGTTCCTCTTCACCGACCTCGAGCGCTCGACCCGCCTCTGGGACGACCATCCGGAGTCGATGAAGCCCGCCCTGGCGCAGCACGACGCGGTCCTGCGCGACGCCGTCCGGTCACACGGTGGGTCGATCGTCAAGACGACCGGCGACGGCGTGCACGCGGTGTTCGCGACGGCGCCCGAAGCGGTCGCGGCCGCGCTCGCTGCACAGCGGGCACTCGATGCGGCGGACTGGGGCGACCTCGAGCCGCTGAGGGCCCGCATGGGTCTGCACACGGGGGCCACGGAGCTACGGGACGGCGACTACTACGGGACCGCGACGAACCGCGCTGCCCGCCTCATGGCGATCGCCCACGGTGGGCAGGTGGTGGTCTCGCACGTCACCGCGGAGCTCGTCATCGACTCGCTGGCCGACGGGGTCACCCTCCTCGATCTCGGGGAGCATCGTCTGCGCGACCTCTCGAAGCCCGAGCGCGTGTTCCAGGTCGTCGCCCCGGGCTTGACCGCGACGTTCTCGCCGCTCCGGTCGATCGACGCGCGCTCGACGAACCTGCCCGTCCAGCTCACGAGCTTCGTCGGTCGCGCCGACGACGTGCAGGCGATCGAAGCGCTCCTCGGCGACGAACGGGCGGTGACGCTGACCGGCGTCGGCGGCGTCGGCAAGACCCGGCTCGCGCTCCAGGTCGCTGCGGAGTCCCTCGGTCAGTACGCCGACGGTGTCTGGTTCGTGGAGCTCGCCTCGGTCGAGTCCGGTCGGGTGGGTGCCGTCATCGCGGGCGCGCTGGGCATCGAAGGCAACGCGCAGTTGGGACTCGAAGCATCGCTCGTCGACGGGCTTCGCAACCGCGAGGTCCTCATCGTGCTCGACAACTGCGAGCACATCGTCCGTGAGGTCCGCCGGGTGGTGGAGCTGATCCTGCGGGAGGCGCCGGGCGTGCGGGTCCTCGTCACGAGTCGCGAAGGTCTGCGGGTCGGGGGTGAGCAGATCTACGCCGTGCCGTCGCTCGACGACGAGGCCGCGGTGGCGCTCTTCGTCGAGCGCGCGCGACGCGGTCGATCCTTCGTTCACCCTTGGTGCAGGTGACGCCGGGACGGTCGCCGACCTGTGCGCTCGCCTCGACGGGATGCCGCTCGCGATCGAGCTCGCTGCGGCGCGCGTGCCGATGTTCAGCCTCGGGATCTCGCGGGCCGCCTCGACCAACGATTCCGGCTCCTGACCGGTGGCCGCGGCGGGGTCGAGCGGCACCAGACGTTGCGCGCGGCGATCGACTGGTCGTTCGACCTGCTCAGTGCCACGGAGCGTGCTGCGTTCGCAAGGTTCTCGGTCTTCGCTGGTGGCTGCACGCTCGATGCGGCGGAGGCGGTCCTCAGCGACGCCGAGGTACCGGGAGATCTGGTCGTCGACGTGCTGTCGGAACTGGTCGCCAAGTCGCTCGTCGTCGTCGACCGCGACCGCGTCGAGACCCGGTACGACATGCTCGAGTCGGTCCGCCAGTACGCGCAGGACCGCCTGGTGGACCTCGGTGACGCCGACGCGACCCGCGCACGGCACGCGACCTGGTACACCAACTTCGCCGCGCCGCGGGCCGCGGTCTCTACTCGCCCGAGGAGCTCCAGTGGCTCGACCGGGTTCGCGCGGAGATCGACAACCTCGAGGTCGCCGTCGCCTGGGCGGTCGCGGCCGGGGAGACCGAGCTCGCGATGCGCATCGGCGGAGCGTTCCCGCGTCAGGCGGGTTCCCGGCCGCTCCTCGGCACCGGGTTCCTGGCCGAGCAGGCGATGCTCGTCACGGGTGCGAGCGAGCATCCGCTACGGGCACGCGTGCTCGCCGAGGCTGCATGGGCGAAGGTGATCCGCGGCGATTCCGATTCGTCCGAACGGCTCCTCGTGCAGTCCGTCGAGGCGATGCGCGCCGGCGCCCGCTACGCCGCGGCCGGGTTCACCTACCGGCTCATGTACGGCGGGGGGCGAGGGGACTACGCGGGGTACTACGCCTTCGCCGAGGAGGGCCTCGAGATGGCCGAGGCCGCGGGCGACGAGCTCGGCACGATCGGCCTCCGGATCGCGATGGCGGGCCAGTCGATGATGACCGGGCGTGAACAAGCCGCTCGGGAGATCGCCGAGCGGGCGCTGGCGGATGCCCGTCGCCTCCGTCAGCCCACGCTCGAGGCCGCGGCGCTCTACGTCGTGGCCCTCACGCTCAGCACGAGTGATCCCGAGCGTGCGATGAGCGTGCTCCACGAGTCGCTGGCTCGCACCGGGGAGCTCGGCATCGATTCCGAGCACCTCACGGCGCTCGGGCTCCTCGCGGCACTCGAAGCGCGGCACGGCGACATCCGGCGAAGCCTCGAGGCGATGCAGGAGCAGATCAGCAGCCCGCCCCAGGCCGGGTTCATCATCGCGACGAACATGTACATCGCTCTGGAAGTCTTCAACCGGGTGGGGCGGCCGGACCTGGTGGCGACGTGCCACGGGCAGCAGGCCGAGGCGCTGCGGATTTACGAAGCAGCGCTCCCAGGCAACCACTACGTCCGGTATCACGTCGAAGCCGTGGAGCGGGCGCGGGAGGCGCTCGGCGAGGAGGTTTTCGATCGCTGCGCGGCCGAGGGGGTTGCGATGCCGCACGAGGAGTTCCGGAGCGTCATCCTGCGCGAGGTCGACGGCATCCTCGCCGAGCTACCCCCCGACTGAGCGCACTGCCGTCACCGAGTCGGTGTGCCTGTGGCAACCTGGGCGCATGACCGCCGAAGAGCAGGACGCATTCGCCGCATTCGACGCCGCCGCCGGGGTCGGGTCGGTCGACGACATCCATCCGACCTTCCACGCGCTGCGGGCGGAGTGCCCCGTGCACACCGGGGCCTTCCACCAGCGGTTCGGGATCGAGCCGGGCATGGAGGCCGCGCTGATGTCCGACGACGTCACGCCGTACGCGGCGCTGTCGTTCGACGCGGTGCAGCAGGTGCTCAAGGACGGCGAGACCTTCTCGTCGTCGGGCTACGCGGACAGCATCGGGCTGGTGATGGGCCACTCGATCCTCGAGATGGACGAGCCCGAGCACCACAAGTACCGGGCGCTCGTCCAGCAGGCGTTCACGAAGAAGGCGATGGACCGGTGGGAAGTCGACCTCGTCACGCCGATCGTCGACGGGTTGATCGACGGGTTCATCGACGACGGGCGCGCCGAGCTCGTGAAAGGTCTGTTCTTCCCGTTCCCGGTGCACGTGATCGCCGGGATGCTCGGCCTGCCGCGCTCGGACCTCGCGCAGTTCCACGAGAAGGCCGTGCAGCTCATCACGATCATCGACAACGTCGAGACCGGGCTCGAGGCGTCGCAGTGGCTCTACGACTACTTCGCCGCGGTGATCTCCGAGCGACGCGTCGAGCCGCAGGAAGACGTCATCAGTGTGCTCACCCAGGCCGAGCTCGACGGGCAGCGCCTCACCGACGACGAGATCATCGCGTTCCTCCGGCTGCTGCTCCCGGCAGGCGCGGAGACGACGTACCGGTCCTCCAGCAACCTGATGTACGCGCTGCTCACACACCCCGACCAGCTCGACGAGCTGCGTGCTGACCGGTCGCTCATGCAGCAGACCATCGAGGAGGGGCTGCGGTGGGAACCGCCGCTCACCGGCATCGGACGCACTGCGAGCAAGGACGTCGAGCTCGAAGGCGTCGTCATCCCGGCCGGCTCGCCCGTAGCGGTGGAGATGGGGTGTGCGAACCGCGACCCGGCCCGCTGGGAGAACCCCGACGAGTTCGACATCCACCGCGACGTGCAGCAGCACATGTCGTTCGCGTTCGGTGTGCACATGTGCCTGGGCATCCACCTCGCGCGCATGGAGACCACCGTCGTGATCAACCGCGTGCTCGACCGCCTGCCCGACGTGCGCCTCGACCCCGAGCTCGCGGCCGATTCCCGGATCAGCGGCCTCGCGTTCCGCGCCCCGACCAGCCTGCCGGTGCTCTTCGGCTGACGCGAAACGCCTCGGGCTAAGGCGTGATGCCGTAGAGGCGGTGGGGGTTGTCCCAGAGGATCTTGCGCTTCTCCGCCTCGGTGAGGTCGTCGCGCGCCTCGAAGTCGCGGATGCCGTTCGGGAACGAGCCTTCCGGGTGGGGGAAGTCCGACGCGGTGACGATGCAGTCGGCGCCCAGGGCGTCGAGCACGTGGCGCAGGTGCGGCTCCTCGACCTCGGCCGAGACGAAGCACTGTCGGCGGAAGAGGTCGCTCGGATCGGCCGAGAGCGAGTCGCAGTCCAGACCTTCGTAGCGCTCGTAGAGCTCGTCGAGCCACCAGAGCCAGAACGGGAGCCAGCCCGCGCCCGCCTCGAGGACGACGACGCGCAAGGAGGGGTGGCGGTCGCAGATGCCGCCCACGAGGAACGAGAACAGGGTGAGCTGCGCCTCGAGCGGGAACGCGGCGGCGATGCGGGGGAGGGCCCAGTCACCGAATCGGTCGGCGCCGATCTGGCCGAGCCCGGTGCCCGCGACGTTGTGCAGCGCGAGCGGGGTGCCGAGCTCGGCGAGCGTCGCCCAGAGCGGGTCGTAGTAGGCGCGCTCGAGGGTGACGCCCGGGAGCGGCGGCTCGGGGAGCACGAAGAACGCTCGCACGCCCAGCTCGTCGACGCAGCGACGGGCCTCGGCGACTGCGGCGTCGACGTCGTTGAGCGCGAGCTGCCCGACCGCAGTGAGCCGATCGGGCACGTTGGCGACGAACTTCGCGGCCCAGTCGTTGTAGGCGCGCACGATCGCCGAAGCGAGGTGGGGGTCGAGGCCCCACGCCGCGACCTGCATGAGCCCACGGCTCGGGTAGAGCGCCATGCGGTCGATGCCCTGGTCGTCCATCGCGAGGACGTACGCCTCGGGGTCCCAGCCGCGTTCGTCATAGCGCTGGTAGTCCGTTGCCCACGTCTCGTTGAGCGTGGTGAGGCCGCCGGCGCGGCTGCGCCAGCGCACGGTGGGTGCGCGGCGATCGCCGTCGACGACGGTCGCGCCGCGGTCCGTCGAACCCACCGGCTCCCGTCCTGCGAACGCGGGCTCGATGTGCTCCGCCCAGAGGTCGGGCGGTTCCATGAAGTGGGAGTCGACGTCGAAGACCGGGAAGTCCTTCACCCGGCCTCGCTCTGCTCGGGCTGCACCACGGCTACCTCCGTCGGCGCTTGACGAGGGTTCGGACCGTCAAGAGCCCGACGATCAGGACGGCGCCCACCGTCGCGATCTGGCGGTTGCGGTCGACAGCGGGCTCCCAGTGCACGTTCCCGTCTCGCACCACGAACGCTCCGACGGGGCGGGCGTCCATCCCGAAGCCGGAACCCGACCCGGCCCCCTCGCCGTTCGGGCCCTCGCCGCCGCCACCGCCACCACCGCCGCGCACGGCCGCGGCCGGGATGACCGTCGTGCCGTCGCGCTCGATCGGGTCGCCGTACACCCGGCTCACGCTGATGGCGTCGCGTGCGTCGGCGAGCGTCTGCTGGAGTCGTTCGAGCTCCATGTCGGCCTCGCAATCTCGGGTCTGCGTCTCGCACCCTCGCCGACCGAAGGTGCGAGACGCATCCCGCGGTTGGTCAGGGAGTCGTGCTGGCGTTGCCCTTGGCTCGGTACTGGTCCTGCCACTCCTTCGGGGGTGGGTCGGCCCGGCGGGCGCCGGCGCCGAACAGCCGCGGCAGCTCGCCCGCGAGGTCCGCCGCCGTCCAACCAGCATCGCTGCGCTCGACCATCTTGTCGACCACGAACGTCTGCACGTGCTCGACCATCCCGCCGCGCACCTGGAACGTCTGGCCGTTGAGCCATCCGGAGCCCTCGGAAGCCAGGTAGCAGATCATCTCCGCCACGTGGTTCGGGTCGGTCGGGTCGAAGTCGGTCTCCGACCGAGCCGCGTTGCGTGCGGTGCGCCACCCGATGTTCGCGAGCCGCGTCGCGGCCGACGGCATGATGCAGTTCGCGGTCACGTCGTACGGCGCCATCTCGGTCGCGATCGCCTCGGTGAAGGCGAGCACGCCGGCCTTGGCCGCGACGTAGTTCGACTGCCCGGCGCCGCCGTACAGCAGCAGCCCGGTCGACGTGTTCACGACCCGGCCGCTCACCGCATGCCCGGCCTTCGACTCGCTGCGCCACCACCGGCACGCGGGTGCAGTCACCGCGAACGTTCCCCGCAGGTGCACGCGGACCACGTCGTCCCACTCCTCGGGTGCCAGGTTGAACGCCATGCGCGGGCGCCCGAACCCCGCGTTGTTCACGACGATGTCGATGCGACCCCACTCGTCGAGCGCGCGCTGCACGACCGTCTCACCGCCCTCGATCGTGGCGATGTCGGAGCGGTCGGCCACCGCCTCGCCGCCCGCGGCCCGGATCTCGCCCGCGACCTCCTCGGCCGGCGTCTCGCCCGTCTCGCTCCCGTCGGTGGCGACCCCGAGGTCGTTCACGACGACCTTGGCGCCGTACGCGGCAAGGCGCAGCGCCTCGGCCCGCCCGATCCCGCGCCCGCTCCCGGTGACGACGGCGACCCGCCCTTCGAGCACCTCGCAGTACCTCGTCCGTCATCAGCGAGCTCGAGGGCGTGCGGTGCGGCCGCGGGCCTCGAACCGTCCGAGCAGCTCGGCCCGGGCAGGCGTCGTCCATCGCCGTGAGGCGTGCTCCCTTCTCGGAGCGCCACCACACCGGGTCGGCGACGTCCCACCGCTCCCTGCGCAGCTGGCGCTTCAGCACCTTCTGGGTCTCGGTGGTCGGCAGCTGCTCGGTGACCCGCACGTACCGCGGCGACCACTTGGTGCCGAGATCGGGCTGCTCCGAGAGGAACTCGTCGAAGTCGCCCGGATCGAACGTCGCACCCGGTCGGAGCTCGAGCGCGGCCATCACCTGGTCGCCGACCTCCTCGTCGGGGACCGCGAACACCGCGGCGAGCACGACGTCGGGATGACGGGCGAGGATCCGCTCGACGGGCGCGGCCGCGAAGTTCTCGCCGTCGACCCGTAGCCACTCGAAGTCGCGCCCCGCGAAGTAGAAGTACCCGGCGTCGTCGCGGTAGCCGAGGTCGCCGGTCCAGTACCAGCCGTCGCGCACCCGTTGGGCATTGGCTTCCTCGTTCTTGTAGTACCCCTCGAAGCTCGACGCGCCCTTCTTGTTGACGATCTCGCCGATGCACTCCTCGGGGTTCAGGAGGTGGCCGGCGTCGTCGAACTTCGCGCGCGGGCCGCTCCTCGCCCGTCTCGGCGTCGATGATCACCGTGCCCTCGGCGCCGACGCCGAGCGCGCCCTTGGGCATGTCGGGGGTGCGGTTGATGTTGGCGCCGCCCTCGGTGCTCCCGTACCCGTCGATCACGGGTGTGCCGAAGCGCTCGGAGAACCGGGTGATGTCGAGGTCGGCGGCCTCGTTGCCGAAGACGCGGGTCAGCGTGTTGTCGGCGTCGTCGGGCTGCTCGGGCGTCGCGAGGATGTAGGACAGGGGCTTGCCGACGTAGTTGAAGTAGGTCGCCCCGTACTCGCGCACGTCGGGGAGGAAGCCCGACGCCGAGAACCGTCGGCGCATCGCCGCGGTCGCCCCTGACACGAGCCACGGCGCGTACGCGGTGATGATCGCGTTGGAGTGGAAGAGCGGCATCACCTGGTACATCACGTCGTCATGCGTGATGTGCATCATCTCGACGAGGCGGCTGCTCGCGCCCTCGAGCCGGCCCTGCGACAGGATGCACGCCTTCGGCGCGCCGCTCGTGCCCGAGGTGAACAGAAGGAGGTAGATGCCCCGCTCGTCGATCTCCACGTCGGGGATGGGGGCGCCCTCGTAGGGTGCGAGCATTGCGGCGTAGTCGGGGCTGTCGACGTCGAGGATCCTCCCGTTCGCAGCGCCGAGGTCGAGGCCGTCGAGCAGGTGCGCGTGGCGGCCTTCGGTGACGATGAGCTGGCAGTCGGTGTGGGTGATGTCGCGGGCGAGCTCGGCGCCACGGCGTGTCGGGTTGATGCCGACGACGACGGTGTCGGTGAGCGCGGCCGCACCGAGCCACATCGCGAACTCGGGGATGTTGTCGAAGAGCAGGCCGACGTGCGTCGGCGCGTCCGGGTCGAGGGTCGCCTGCAGGCACGCGGCGCGTGTCGCGCACGCGTCGAGGTACTCGCCCCAGGTGTAGGTCTGGTCCTCGAATCGGATCGCGGTGCGATCGCGGTCCGCGGCGCGGGCCTTGATGTGCTCGGCGATGCTGGTCATGAGCGAGTAGGCGAGCTCCAGGCCCGGGCGGGGCCAGTCGAGGGACAGGAGGCGACCGCCGCCCGATGGCGTCACGTAGGCGGTGCGGTCACCCTCGCCGCCGAAGGCGACGTTGGTGGTGAACCGGTCGGGCACGGCGACGTACTCGTGGCCCGAACCGTCCGGCTGCACGACGCAGAGGCCCTCGCCGATGGCGGCGACCACCACGGCGCCGCTCTCCTCGACGGCGAGGGAGTCGAAGTGGCCCTTGGTCGCCTCGACGACGGTCGCCATCGGGCTGGCGAGCGTGCCGGGCTCGGCGACGTCCCAGGACAGCAGGCGGCCGGTGTAGCTCTCGGCGACGTAGACCTTGTCGCCGGCGGGGGAGAGGCCGACGCCGTTGGGGCCGTGGAGCCCTCGGGCCGTCTCGACGACCTTCGAGCCGTCGACGAGCGCGTAGTAGAGCGACCCCCGGTCTTCGGTGCGCTCGCGCGATCTTGCCGAAGTCGGTGAACCAGAAGCCGCCCGCGGCGTCGAACACGATGTCGTTGGGTCCGCAGGAAGCGGTGGCCGTCGCACTCGGAGTAGAGGACGGTGTGCTCGCCGGTGTCGAGGTCGACCCGGTTCACCCAGCCGCCGGTGAAGTCGGCGGGCTGGTTGCTCATGGTGGAGAGCTCGAACGGGATCTCCATGCCGTCGAGCTCCGTCCAGAGGAACCCGCCGTTGTTCACGACGTAGCAGGCGCCGTCGGGGCCGATCGCGGCGCCGTTGGGCCCACCGCCCAGGTCGGCGACCACCTCGGGGGTCCCCCCGCCGGCCGGGACCCGGGTGAGGGTGGCCCGGCGGATCTCCACCACGAGGAGCGACCCGTCGGCGAGCACCACCGGTCCCTCCGGGAAGCGCAGCCCGGTCGCGAGCTCTGTGACCTCGGGCGTCGGCGTTGCGGGCATCTCGTCAGTCCACCCCATTGGATCCTCTGACCGCTCACCCTGAGGGCCGGTGGAGTTTCTACCCCAGGCACCCCGACCCGGGTACCGTCCGCCCAACGGCTTTGGCGTCAGCACGGGTGTCTCAGACACCCAATACTGACGCCAAAAATGGCGGGAGGAGGACGGAGCATGGAGTGGGTGATCGATGCGGACGCGCACATCACCGAGCCAGGCGACCTGTGGACGAGCCGCCTCCCGGCGAAGTTCGTCGAATGCGGGACCCCGGCTGCGGCGCGACGACTCCGGTCGCGACGCGTGGTACGTCGGCGACACCGCGATCGCGTCGGTCGGCCACACCGCGGTGGCGGGTGGCCCGAGCCGTTCCCCTCGTCGCCCAAGAACATGGACGAGGTCCCCGCGGCCGCGTACGACCCCTCCGCCCGGCTCGCGTACATGGACGAGGTCGGGATCTGGTCCCAGGTCATGTACCCGAACGTCGGTGGGTTCGGCAGCCAGGGCTTCCTGAAGATGGGCGACGCCGAGCTCCAGCTCGCGTGCGTGCGTGCGTTCAACGACTGGCTCACCGACTGGTGCTCGACCGACGCGCGTCGGCTGCTGGCGATCAGCGCGACGCCGTTCTGGGACGTCGACGCCGCGGTCGCCGAGGTGACCCGCTGCGCGGAGCTCGGCCACCGGGGCGTGCTGTTCACCGGTGAGCCACAGCGCTTCGGTCTGCCGTACCTCGGTGACGCGCACTGGGACCCGCTCTGGTCCGTCGCGCAGGAGGCCGCGCTCCCGATCAGCTTCCACATCGGTGGCGGCGACTTCCTCGGCGACTTCGCGCCGGCGCGCATCAAGGCCCACGGGATGGGTGCGGTGCACGTGTCGACCTCGGTGGCGCTGTTCCTCGGGAACGGGCTCCAGATCGTCGACCTCCTCACCTCGGGCCTGCTCGCACGATTCCCCGACCTGAAGTTCGTCTCGGTCGAGAGCGGCGTCGGGTTCCTCCCGTTCGTGCTCGAGGCCGCCGACTACGCCTACGGCCAGTCGGCCATGCGCAAGGAGCGCCCGAACGACGGGCTGCCGAGCGAGTACTTCCACCGCCAGGTCTACGGGTGCACGTTCTTCGAGGCCGACGGGCTCGGGCGCGTCGTCGACGCGATCGGCGCCGACCACCTGCTGTTCGAGACCGACTACCCGCACCCGATCTGCCTCTACGGCAACGTCCGCGAGATGATCGACGCGACCTTCGCCGACCTGCCCGACGAGGTCCGGCGCAAGGTGCTCTGGGAGAACTCGGCGGACCTGTACCGCGTCGAGGTGCCGGTCCCGGCCTGAGCGCGCCGCCGTGGGCCGGCGGGGCGGCATGGGTTCGACCTCGGACACTCCTCGGTCAGTCCGGCGGTCATGGCCTCGGTCGCGGCCTCGGGGTTGTGGTACTCCCGCCAGAACGTGACGTGCCCGTCGGCGACGCGGAAGATCCCGACGTAGCGGTTCAGGTACTCGCTTCCCGGTGTGCTTCACGACGGCGTCGCTCGCGTACTCGGCGACGAGCACGCCCGGCTCGGCTCCCGGGTACACCGTCGTCACCTCGATCGCGAACGGCTCGAACATGCCGCCGATCACGTTCCCGACGAGCTCGCGGACGCCTGTCACGCCCGCTGGTGGGCATGGGCAGGAACTCGGGCGCGTACGCGAGGTCGAACTCGACGTCGTCGGCCAGCATGTGCGGCCATGGCGTCGAAGTCGCGTGCGGAGAGCCGCTCGAAGAGCGTCCGCACCACCTGCTCGTCAGCTTCGTGCGATGTCACCGAGCACCTCCAGGGCCTCGTCGAGGTTGCGGTCCGGGTCCGTGCCACAGCCGTAGGGAGAGAGGACGACCTCGTCCGCGCCGGCGTCGAGGTACTCCGCGACGCGCCCGGCGATCGCGTCACGGTCGCCGAAGGGGACGACGGCGTCGGTGCAGGCGTCGGTCCAGCCGCCGGCGCCGATCTCGGACGGCTCGCAGCCGAGCACCCGGGCCAGCACGTCGGCGTACGCCGGCATGTGGACGTAGATCCCGAGATCGGCCTTGGCTGCCTCACGTGCCGCGGTGGGGTCGTCGGTCACGTAGCAGGGGATCTCGGCGATCACCGGCGGCGCGGCACGGCCCGCCGCCTCGGCGCCGGCGCGGACGTTCGGCACGACCACGTCGGCGACCCAGCTCGGCGGTGCGAGCCAGGGGAGCGCGCCGTCCGCGTGCGCGCCGGCGACCCGCGCCAGCTGCGGGTGGAGCACGCCCAGCATCACGGGTGGGGGCGCCGGCATCTCGACGTCGAGGAACGCCGTGACCCGGAAGCGCTCGCCCTGGTGGGCGACCGTTCCCTCGTGCAGGAGCGCCTGGACGATCTCGAGCCACTCGCGCACGTGGCCGATGGGACGGTCGTACTCGATGCCGTACATCCCCATCACCGGCGGGTGCGAGGGGCCGACGCCGAAGCGGAAGCGGCCGTCGCACGCGGCGTTCGCCGGTCGCGGCTTGCTGCGCAGCGACGACCGGATGGCGCGGCCAGGTCGGGACCACTGCCGTGCCGAGCAGGATCCGGTCGGTGGACGCGCCCGCGAGGGCGAGGGCCATCACCGGGTCGAAGCCGAATGCGCTGCCGAGGAACAGGCCGTGGAAGCCGAGGCGTTCGGCGCGCGCCGCGAGCGCGGCGACGTTCGTGACCGAACGGGTCTCCGGGAACAGGACCGAGAGCTTCACGCCCGCTCCATCAGAGGGCCTCGTAGAGCGCGTCGAGGATCGGGAACCATCGACGGTCGTCGCGCCGCTCCCGCCACTCCATCCGGTTCATCGCGTACCCGAACGCCACGCCGGCGTCGGGGTCGAGGAACCCGAGCGACCC
Organism: uncultured Acidimicrobiia bacterium; assembly: GCA_963809885.1. Taxonomy (GTDB): domain Bacteria; phylum Actinomycetota; class Acidimicrobiia; order IMCC26256; family PALSA-555; genus JALHSW01. Next base: position 529,431 of record CAWELA010000004.1, read on the forward strand.
GCCCGAGCCGTTGTGGCCGAAGGTCCGCGCGCCGGGCCCGAACGAGAACTCGCCCTCGGGCATGGTGATCTCGAACCCGAGACCGAAGCGGGTGGGGAGCCCCATCACCAGGTCGGGCCCGTCGACGTGGATGCGACCCGCCTCCTCGGCGAGCGCCGCCGAGAGCACCTCGCCGCGTCCGTACGCGCCGTAGATGCGGGCGAGCGCGCGGGCGTTCGCGTGCGCGTTGGCCGCGGGGATCTCGGCCTCCCGGAACGCTCGCGGTATTGGTGTGCTCGATCACGTTGCAGTCGGGCGGGTTCGCGAACGACTCTCGGCCCGAGGTCGTCAGGACCCCAGTGCGAGAAGAACGTCGTCGCGGCCGGGATCGAGCTCGATCGACATCTCGGCGGTGCGCGCGTCCTCCGACGCCGGGAGACCCAGGAAGCAGTCGACGCCGAGTGGCGCGACGATGTCGTCGCCGAGCACGCGTCCGACGGTGCGGTGCTCGACGCGGCGCACGACCTCGCCGACGAGGTGTCCGAACGTCACGCCGTGGTACCCGTGCCCCGAGCCCGGCTCCCACCACGGTTCCTGGGCGGCGAGCGCATCGACCATCGCGTCCCAGTCCGACAGCGATCCGAACGGCATCGGCCGGCTGATCGCCGACAGCCCTGCTTCGTGGGTGAGGAGGTAGCGGACCGGGAGGTCGGCCTTGCCGGCGGTCGCGAACTCGGGCCAGTACGTCGCGACCGGGGCGTCGAGGTCGACCCGCCCCGCGTCGACCAACCGGAGGAGCGCCATCGCGGCGAGCCCTTTGGTGCACGAGAAGACGCAGGCGATGGTGTCCCGCTCCCAGGGTCGGGTCCGGGCGGCGTCGGCCCATCCACCCCAGCAGTCGACGACGAGCCGCCCGTCGACCTCGACCGCGAGGGACGCCCCGAGCTCGAGCGCGCCGTCCGGGCCGGGCGCGAAGCCGGCCGCGAAGGCGTCGCGGACCCCGGAGAACCTCGGGTCGCAGTCCCCCTCGACGCCCGCCATCGCCAGGACCCTGGCAGTTGCGGGTTCAGCCCGCAAGGTGGTCGGATGGGGCGATGCCAGGGGGGAGCGCACCGGGGGACCACTTCACCGAGGTCGCGGCGATCGACTACCCGATCCTCGATGCCGATGCGCACGTCAACGAGCCACCCGAGACCTGGCAGGACCGGGTCCCGGCCAAGTGGCGGGACCGGGCGCCCAAGGTGGTGCACGCCGAGGCGGGCGACCTCTGGAGCTTCGACGACGGCAAGACGATGCGCCCGGTCGGCCTGACGGCCACCGCCGGGCTCTCGTACCTGCAGTACCGGCCGGGCGGTCTGCGCTACGAGTCGATCCGGGCCGGGTCGTTCGACACCAAGGCCCGGCTCGCGGACATGGACGCCGACGGGATCTGGCTCCAGGTGCTCTACCCGAGCGTCACCCTCGCGGGAGCCAAGGTCTACGGCACCGAGCCCGAGCTCCAACAGGTGTGCGTACGCGCGTACAACGACTGGATCGTCGAGTTCTGCGACGGCTCCGACGGCCGGCTGGTCCCGCAGGCGATCCTCTCGACCACCGGCGTCGACGACGCGATCGTCGAGACCGAGCGTGCGCTCGCACTCGGGCATCGCGGCGTGGTGATCTCGGCGTTCCCGAACGGCACGCTCGACTCGCTCCCCGAGGACGACCGCTTCTGGTCGTTCGTGCAGGAGGCCGACATCCCCGTCGCCGTGCACATCGGCAGCTTCCTCAAGGGGTCGTCCGCCGTGATCCCGCCGTTGGACTCGCTCGCGTTCATGGGCGTCGCCGGAGCGAGCAAGGCCGGTTCGTACACGATCCCGGTCGTGTGCGACCTGATCTTCTCGGGGATCTTCGAGCGCTTTCCCCGCCTGAAGCTGCTGCTGGTCGAGGCGAACATCGGGTGGATCCCGACCGTGCTCGAGCAGGTCGACGACATGTATCTGCGCTATCGGTGGTTCACCAACGGCGTCGAGCAGATGCCGACGATGCCGAGCCGGACGTTCCACCGGAACTTCTACGCGACCTTCATGGTCGACACGGTGGGCATCGAGCTGCGTCACCGCATGAACGTCGACCACCTCATGTGGTCGACCGACTACCCCCACACGGGGACGGACTGGCCGAACAACCGGGTGTCGATCGAGCGGAACTTCCGCGGCGTCGAGCAGGAGACGGTCAAGAAGATGCTGCACGACAACTGCCGAGCGCTCTACAAGCTCGACCACGTGCCCGAGACGATCGCTTGAGCACTCGACGTGGGTGACGGCCGGCTCGAGGGCAGGGTCGCGCTGATCACCGGCGCGGCCCGGGGTCAGGGGGCGGCGGAGGCGCGGCAGTTCGTGGCCGAGGGCGCGCGGGTCGTCCTCGGGGACGTGCTCGACGACGACGGTGGTGCAGTGGCCGCGGAGCTCGGTGACGCCGCGATCTACCGCCACCTCGACGTGACGAGCGAGGCCGACTGGGTGTCCGCGGTGGAGACCGCCGTCGGACGCTTCGGTGGACTCCACGTGCTCGTGAGCAACGCCGGCATCTCGCCCATGCCCCGCTCGATCGTCGACACGAAGCCCGAGCAGTACCGGACCGTGATCGAGGTCAACCAGGTCGGCATGTTCCTCGGCATCCACTTCGCCGCGCCCGCCATCGCCGAGGCGGGCGGTGGCTCCATCGTGCTCGTCTCGTCGGTGAACGGCTTCGTCGGTGCGGGTGGGATCGCCGGATACGTGTCGAGCAAGTTCGCGGTCCGCGGCCTGGCGAAGGTCGCGGCGCTGGAGCTCGGACGGCAGGCGATCCGGGTGAACTCCGTGCATCCGGGGCCGATCGACACGCCGATGGTGCAACCGGAGTCCTGGGGGGGCTTCGACATGCGCCCGGCGCTGGCGTCGTCGAACCCGCTCGGACGGATCGGGACACCCGAAGAGGTCGCAGAGCTGGTGTGCTGGCTCGCTTCGGACGCGAGTGCCTACTGCACGGGGTCGGAGTTCGTCATCGACGGCGGCTATCTCGCCGGGCCGTTCAACGCCCTCGGGACCGACGCCTGATGCCCCGTCTCCACCTCGCCGCGTTGGCAGGCTCAGCCACCTCTGCGGTCGCTCAGCCTTCCAACTCGGGGAAGATGGGGCACGCCTGATGGGGTCAGGTGCGGCCGACGAGCTGCGGTGGGACGACCGGGTCGTCGTGATCACGGGCGCCGGACGCAACCTGGGTCGTGCCTACGCACTCCTGCTCGCGGCGCGCGGCGCGAAGGTGATCGTGAACGACCTCGGGGTCGCGATCAGCGACACCGACGGCTCCGGTGACGCGCCGGCCGAGAACCCCGCGCACGAGGTGGTGGCCGCGATCGTGGCCGCGGGTGGGGAGGCGGTCGCGAACACCGACAGCGTGGCGACCGAAGCGGGCGGCGAGGCGATCATCGCGACGGCACTCGACACCTACGGGCGCGTCGACGCGCTGGTCAACAACGCGGGGGTCGTGCGCCAGTCGCCGTTCGAGGACTACGCCGACGAGCTGCTCTGGCCCGTGCTCGAGAGCCAGATCGGTGGGCACTTCCACGTCACCCGACCCGCGTGGCGGGCCATGCAGGCCCAGGGCTACGGACGCGTGCTGAACCTCTCGTCGGGCGCGGGCCTGTGGGGCGTGCCCACGATGACTGGCTACTCGGCCGCCAAGATGGCGATCGTCGGCCTCACCCGGGCGCTCGCACAGGAGGGGGAGCCACACGGCATCACCGTGAACGCGATCGCGCCCGTGCGCGAAGACTCGCCCGGGTGGGTTCGGGCCGATCCCCGAGTCGCCCGAGCTCTTCGCCTGGCTCTCGCTGGACGTCGTCGCGCCCGTCGCGACCTGGCTCGTCCACGAGGACTGCCTCGTCTCGGGGGAGTGCTTCACCGTGGGTGGCGGCTACGTCGGACGGGTGAGCGTGGCGGTGAACGACGGGCAGCGCTGGGAGCGGCCGATGACGCCCGAAGGCCGTCCGCGACCAGTGGGATGCGGTGATGAGCGACGGACCTTGGACCGGCCTGACTGCTGGGAGCGGCGACCTCGACCGGGTCCTCGACGGCTTCGCGCCGTGACGACGCCATCCGTCGCGGGGGTACCGCGCAACTCGTTGAGCGTCCTGCGCTACCGCGACTACGCGATCTTCTGGAGCGCCGCGCTGGTCTCCAACACCGGCACGTGGATGCAGATGATCGCGGCGCCGTTCGTGATCTACCAGCTCACACGCTCGACCACCTGGCTGGGCGTGGCCGCGTTCATGGCGTTCTTCCCCTCGTTGCTCATGGGCCCGCTGGCCGGATCACTCGCGGACCGGTTCCCACGCAAGACGATCCTGCTGTGCACCCAGACCGGCATGATGATCGTCGCGTTCGGGCTCTGGGCGGTCTGGGTCGCAGGCATCGCAACGCCCGAGGTGATCGTCCTGCTCCTGATGCTCTCGGGGGTCGCGTCGGGGCTCAACATCACCGCGTGGCAGTCGTTCGTCCCCCAGCTCGTCCCGCGGAGCGAGCTGCTCCACGCGGTTCGGGTGAACTCGATGCAGTTCGTCGCTGGTCGGGCCTTCGGCCCGGCCCTCGCGGGGCTCGTGCTCCAGGTGTGGGGAGCGGGTACCGCGTTCCTGATCAACGCGGTGTCCTTCCTCTTCGTGCTGGGTGCCCTGCTGGCCATCCGGCCACGACAGGTGCCGGTGGACGCCGGCGCGGGCAAGGTGCTCGCGCACTTCAAGGAAGCGCTGACCTACGTGCGGGCACGGCCCGCGGTCTACCTCCCGGTGCTCACGATCGCCACGGTGTCGTTCTTCGGCAGCAGCATGGTGCAGCTGGTGCCGGCCTTCGCCGAGGACGTGTTCGGCGTGGGCAAGGGCGCATACGGGTTCCTCGTCGCCACCTTCGGGATCGGTGCCGTCACGGGTTCCTTCGTCGTCGCGTTCTGGGCCGATCGGTACCTCCGCTCCCGCGTCGCGGTGTTCGGCGTGTGGCTCTTCGCCACGGGGGAGATCGTGTTCGGGGGCGCGCCGAGCTACGCGGTCGGCATGGTCGGGATGCTCGTCATGGGGTGCGCGTACGTGCTGATCGCGACAGCGCTCAACACGTCGATCCAGGCGCGTGTCGACGAGGTGCACCGCGGGCGGGCGGTGTCGATCTACCTGATGGGTCTCCTCGCGGGCGTGCCACTGGGCGCCCTGCTGCAGGGGTTCGTCGCGTCGCTGGTCGGGCTCCGGGCGACCGTGATCGGATCTGCTGTGCTGCTCGCGCTCTGCGTGGTGGCCGGGGTGCTCCGCTTCTCCTGGTTCCGTCCACTGGACGAGGCCCTGGAGGACGAGACCGGCACCGGGCCGGACCTGGTGTTCGGGTCGCCGCCGTCCATGGCCGGCACGGACTGAGACCCGGCACCGACCAGGGACCGAGCGAGGGAGGGGCGACATGGGAGACCGACTTGTCGGGGAAGCGCGCGCTCGTGACCGGCGCGGCATCGGGGATCGGCGCGGCGTGCGCGCGCCGTTTCGCCGACGAGGGCGCGACGGTCGCGGGTCTCGACCTGACGGCCGAGCCGGGCAGGCTCCCCGTGCACCGAGTGGGTGCAGGCCGACGTCGCCGACGAGGCCGCGGTCGCCGCGGCCGTGGCGGAGGTGCTCGACCGGGCTCGGCGGCGTCGACGTGCTCGTGAACGCAGCGGGTGTGCTGAGCGTCGGGGGCGCCGACGTGCTCGACATGGCCGAGTGGGAGCGTGTCATCGGCGTGAACCTGAAGGGGACATGGCTCGTGTCGAAGCACGTCGTGCCCCACATGGTGGCGGCGGGGTCCGGAAGCATCATCAACCTCGCCAGCGTGGAAGGGCTCGAGGGCTTCTCCGGGCAGACCGCCTACAACGTCTCGAAGGGCGGCGTGGTGCTCCTGACCCGCAACATGGCGGCCGACTTCGGCCGGCCGGGAGTGCGGATCAACTGCCTGTGCCCGGGGCTCATCGAGACGCCGATGACGGAGATCCTCCAGGACCCGGCGCTCACGACGATCCACGACGCGTTCGTCGACTGGCACCTGCTCGGCCGCGCCGGGCAGCCCGAGGAAGTCGCCGCCGCGGCGCTGTTCCTGGCGTCCGACGACGCCTCGTTCGTGCACGGCGCCGCGCTCGTCGTCGACGGTGGGCTCACTGCCGGGCGCCGGTTCCCGGAACCGTCGTGAGCATCGGCCGGTCGGCCATCCGCCTGGTCGACACGCACACGCACATCGTCGCCGACGACGAAGCTGCGTACCCGCTCCAGCCGAGCGGCATGACCGAGGAGTGGTACCGCGACGACCCGTGCTCGGTCGAGCGGCTGCTCGCGCTCATGCAGGAGGCGGAGGTCGACCGCGCCGTGCTCGTCCAGGGCATCAGTGCCTACGGGTTCGACAACCGCTACGTCCTCGACAGCCAGGAGCGGTTCCCGCAGCACACCGCGAGCGTCGTGCACCTCGACCAGGGCTCGGCCGGCGCAGTCGAGGCGCTCGGGGCGCTCGTCCGGGACCGGGGGGTGCGTGGGCTCCGATGGGTCGCGTTCGGCGAGCAGGGCGTGGCCGAACCCGCCGCGCTGTGGGCGCAGGCCGCGGTGCTCGGGATCCCCGTCGTCGTGACGCTGCTGGCCGAGAAGCTCGGCGAGCTGGCCACCGCGATCCCGTCGCTCCCGTCGTCCATGCCACTCGCGCTCGACCACTGCGCGTTCGCCGACTTCTCGCGCGGTGTCCCGGACGACCTGGGTGCGCTGGCCGCCTTCCCGAACCTGCACCTGAAGGTGTCGACGATCGCGCTGCGGCTGCTGGCCGAGCACGGCGACGTGCGCGATGGGCTGGCCGAGCTGGTCGCGCACTTCGGGGCCGACCGCCTCATGTGGGGCTCGGACTACTCCCAGACCCATGACGAGCCGTACCCCGATCTCGCCGAGCTGGCGCGCCACGCGGCGTCGACGCTCGGTGACGAGGACCGGTGGGCCTACCTGGCGGGGACCTCGCTAGCGCTCTGGCCCGAGCTCGGCTGACACCGTCGGTTCGGCCGCCGTCGCGTCGCGCAGCGCGAGGAGCGATGGGAACCCGACCGCGAGGGTCTGCAGTCCCCACTTCCAGGCGCTGTTGGTGAACCCGGCCTTGCGCGCCGCATGGTTCGCGTACGCGGCCTCTCCGACGTGCACGGCGACGCCTCCCCAGAACAAGCCGCGCATCAGGCGACGGCCCGTGAGTCGGCCCACGAGCCCGGTCGCGAGCAGCGAACCGAGGTTGCTCGCGTACCAGGCGGGTGCGACCGCGACGAACGTCTCGCGTCGATCCGTCTCACCGTTCATGCCCACCACCGTAGGGGGTGGGAGTGACTCGACTCGTGCGGGTCATGCCGGCACGAAGAGGGGAGCGGGGACCTCGCCGGGGACGCCCTCGAACGACAGGGGACGGAACGCGACCCGCACCGGCATCTCGAAGTCGAGGTCGTCGGGCGAGCAGTCGACCATGCGGGTCGGGATGCGCACCGACGCATCCTCCTCGAGCGCGACGAGCGCGGGGACGAACGGCACCAGGCCCGCGAACTGCGGGAGGAACGGGTGGGTGACGACCACCCACGAGAACAGGCTGCCGTTGCCGCTCATCGTCTCCCAGGTGAACGCCTCGCCCTTGCAGCGACGGCAGGTGGCGCGTGGGTACCAGCACAGGCGACCGCACGTGTCGCAGCGCGGGATGCGCAGCTCGTCACGCGCTGCGCCCGCCCAGAACTCCGCGGTGGGCTCCCACGTCGTGTCGGGAAGCGGGAACTCGGGTCGGACGTCCATGTCAGGCCTGCTTCAGGATGAGGGTCGAGGCTTGCGGGCCGGTGTAGCCCCCGTAGATGCCCACCTGCGCGTCGGGCACCTGCGCCGCAGCCTCGCCACGGAGCTGGCGGACGACCTCGACGACGTGCGCGATGCCGAGCACGTACGCGTGCGAGAGGAGTCCGCCGTGGGTGTTGGTCGGGAGGACGCCCGAGTCGTACGCCAGGTCGCCCCGTTCGGCCATCGCGCCCGCCCCGCCCTTCTCGCAGAACCCGCTGTCCTCGATCTGCATCAGTGTGTGGATCGTGAACGGGTCGTAGCACGTGTACACGTCGACATCGTCCGGCGTCAGGCCGGCCATGCGGAACGCGACCGGCGCGGCGAACACCTGGGGCGTCGAGGTGAACGCCTCCTGCTGGGCCCAGTGCCCACCGGTGGCGGAGTTGCCGAGCCCGACGCCGGCGACCTCGATGACCGGCTTCGCGAGGTCGCGGGCACGCTCGGGGGTGGTCATGAGGTACGCGCCGCCGCCGTCGGAGATGAGGCAGCAGTCCTCCTTGCGGAACGGTTCCACGATCGGGGGTGCCGCGAGGTACTGCTCGAGCGTCAGCGGCTTCTCGTGCATCACGGCGCCGGGAGTGAGGTTGGCGTGGCGACGGCAGGTGACCGCCACCGCACCGAGCTGTTCCTGGGTCGTGCCGAACTCGAACATGTGCCGACGGGCGACCGTCGCGAAGTAGACGGGCTGGGGGAACCACCCCATCGGGATCTCGACGTTCTGCTTGAACAGCTCCTGCGCGTGCGACTCGCCGGGCCCGCCGACCATGTTCGAACGCTGTGTGGCCCAGGCGACGCCGAAGGTGTTGAGGATCGTCGTGGCCTTGCCGTCGCGCAACGCCTGCGCCGCCTCGTAGGGAGCGGTCGCGGCCCAGCGCATGCCGCCACCTGCCTTCGACTCCCAGATGTCGTGGCTCGTGCCGAAGTGCTCGTGGAACGCGGCGACGTCGAACTGCTCGGGCAGTGGGATGTGCATCAGCCCGTCGACATCGGTCGGCTCAAGCCCGGCGTCGGCGATGGCGCGTTCCACCGCCGAGCCCACGATCTCGGCGACGGTGCGGCCCGACGCCTTCGTGTGGTCGGACTCACCGACCCCGCAGATCGCCACGGCGCCGCTGACGTCCGCGTACTCGGTCGCCCAGCCCCAGTCGTCGCTCGTCATCGTCCTGCTCTCGTCGTGGTGCGGTTGCTCACGCGCCCACCGGTCGGTCGCCGATGATCGCGATCTCCCGGAGGTGCGCGAGCTCCTCGGCGGTCAGCCCGAGCTCGCCGCCGAGGAGCTCGTCGTTGTGCTCGCCCAGGCTCGGTGACGGGCGCTGCATCCAGGGCCGGTCGCCGCGTCCCACGAAGCGGAAGGGGACCATGGGGATCCGGTTCGAGCCGGTGATGTGGTGATCCTCGACCTCGAGGAACCCGCGCGCGTGCAGCTGCGGGTTGTGCGCGATGTCGCGCGCGTCCTCCACGTAGCCGGCGGGGATCCCGTTGCCTGCGAGCGTCTCGGCGAGCTCACGCGCGTCACGCGCCGCGCACCACCGTCCGAGGTGGTCGTCGATCTCGTCGTGCGCAGCGAACCGCCCCGCGGCGGACTCCAGCGCGGGGTCAGCGGCCCAGCCGGGGTCGTCGAGCACCTTGCGGAGTGCCGTCCACTGCTCGTCGGTGCCGATGGCCAGCGCGAGCCATTCCTCGGTGCCGGCGCACGCGTACAGGTTCTGGGGTGCGGCGAGCGGGCCGCGGTTGCCGTTGCGCCCCAGCAGCGTGCCGCTCGCGCCGTACTCGACGACCTGCTCGGCAGCGGCGTTGAGCGCGGCCTCGATCATCGTCACCTCGACGAGGTGCCCCTCGCCGGTCTCGGCGCGGTCACGCAGCGCCAGCATCGTCGCGAAGACCGCGTGCATCGCCGCCAACGGGTCGCACGCACCGCGCGGGAGGAGCGGCAGGCCGTCGGGCCAGCCGGTGACCCACGCCATCCCGGTGATCGCCTCCATCGTCTGGGCGAAACCGGTGCGGTCGCGCCAGGGCCCGCTCAGCCCGTAGGCGGGCAGGCGGACCATCACGAGCTCGGGGTTGCAGTCCTGGACCACCTCCCAGCCGAGGTCGAACTGCTCCATGACCCGGGGGCTGAAGTTCTCGAGCAGCACGTCGGCGGTCTCGGTCAGCCGGAGGAAGAGGTCGCGCCCCTCGGATCGGGTGAGGTCGAGCGTGATCCCACGCTTGCCGTTGTTCGCGCCGTGGAACAGCGGTCCCCATTCCCACCACTGCTCCGCGGGTGGCCGTTTCGTCGAGGTGTACCGCATGTGGTCGGGTCGCGTGACCGACTCGACCTTGATGACGTCGGCACCGAGGCACGAGAGCATGTGGGTCGCGGCCGGTCCGGCCCACCATGCGGTGCAGTCGAGGACGCGCAGACCTGAGAGGGGGCGCGGGTCCGCGGCCTCGGGTGCGGTGCGAGTCGCGCCGCGCCCGGAGCTCGATCGGGCGCGCTCCCTCGGTTCCCAGTCGATGGTGCCGTCGTCGGCACCGATGTCGGGCGACGCGGTGAACGGACGGGGTTCGAGCCCCGAGATCCGGTAGGGGACGCGCGGCTGCACGAAGCGGCCGCGCGGGTTCTCGACGAACGTGCCGGTCGCCGCGGAAGTGGTCGAACTGCGGCGTGAGCTCACCGTTGCCGACCGGGCCGTTGGGGATGCGCAGCAGCGTGGCCTTGTCGAGCACCTCGGCCGTCGTGTGCCGGAGCGTGTACGCGTACGTCATCTCGTGCACCTCGTCGCGCCGCTTGAAACGCGACATCGACATGGTGAGATCCTCGTCCTCGAGCATGTCGGGTCGGTCGATGAGGAGGAGGAAGTCGGCGAACTGCTGTGCGCTGTTGGTCGTCACGCCCACGTAGCCGTCCGACGTCGGCTCGATCGAGGGGATCTCGATGGACCGGATCGGGCGCCTCATCGGCGGCCAGCCGAGGAACTCGGCGAAGACCGCGGTGTAGGTGTTCATCGTGAGCGCCATGCAGTCGAGCAGCGCGACGTCGACGTGCTCGCCGACGCCGGTGCGCGTTCCCTGGAGCCAGGCACCGAGGGCGGCCACCGCGGCGTAGGTGCCCGCGACCCATTCGCCGATCCGCCCGCCGGCCGCGACCGGTGGCGCCTCGGGGAGCCCGCGCGTCGACGTGGAGCCGCACCAGGCCTGCAGGGTGAACTCGGACGCGGCCCAGTCGGCCCACGGCCCGTCCTGGCCGAACGGGGTGATCGACACGACGATCACGCCCGGGTTTCGCTCGCGCAGTGCCGGGAGAACCCGCGAGCGGAACCAGCCGGCCGGGCCGTTCTCGACCACCACGTCGGCGGCGGCACACAGATCGAGCACGTGGGCGTCGTCGGGTGCGCCGAGCACGCTGCGGTGCGAGGTGTTGAGGAACTCGAAGAGTGCGCCGGAGCGCCAGGTGCGGAGCGAATCGCCGCTCGGCGGCTCGACCTTCACCACGTCCGCCCCGGCGTCGGCGAGGAGCTTGGTGCAGTAGGGGCCGGCGATCTCGGAGGAGAGATCGACGACCCGCATGCCGTCGAGCACGCGTGCGGGTCCTTCCGGGCGGAGTGGCGGGAGCGACGCAGCCTGGCACACCCCGCAGCGGGGTCGCCACGACCATGAGGGCATGGCGGTGAGGGGCCGTAGGCTCGGGATCCGTGGAACCTCTCAGGATCGGCACCCTCGGCGCGGCGCGCATCACGCCGACCGCCCTGCTCAAGCCCGCGAAGGACGTCCCGGGCGTCGACGTCGTCGCCGTCGCGGCCCGCGATCGCGAGCGGGCGGAGAAGTTCGCGAAGAAGCACGGCATCGCGACGGTGCACGATACCTACGAGGCGCTCATCGCCGACCCGAAGGTCGAGGCGGTCTACAACCCGACGCCGAACGGTCTGCACGGTCGCTGGACGCTGGCCGCCCTCGCCGCGGGCAAGCACGTGCTGTGCGAGAAGCCGTTCACGGCGAACGCCGACGAGGCCGAGCGGGTCGCCGCCGCGGCGTCGGCCTCCGGGCTCGTGGTGATGGAGGCGTTCCACTACCGGTACCACCCGCTCATCCCGCGGCTCCTCGAGATCATCCGCCGAGGATCTCGGGTCGGTGCAGCGGGTCGAGACGCGGATGTGCATCCCGCTGCCGATGCGCAAGGACATCCGCTACGACCCGGCGCTGGCGGGCGGCGCCATGATGGACGTCGGGTGCTACGCGATCCACCAGCTCCGCACGCTCGCGAGCGCCGAGCCCGAGGTGGTTTCGGCCGAGGCGAAGACGATCAGCGCCGGGCATCGACCGTTGGGCAAGCGCCGAGATGGCGTTCGCCGACGGCCGAACCGGCAGCATCGAGTGCGCGCTGCTCTCCGGGAAGCTGTTCAGCCTGGGCGCGCGCGTCACCGGTGAGCGTGGCGAGATGAAGGTCCTGAACCTCACCGGCCCGCAGTACTACCACCGCGTCTCGGTGAAGACGCAGGACCCGCAGCTCGGGAGTGAAGACCCGGACGACCGAGAAGGTCAAGGGCGACGCGACCTACCGCTACCAGCTCGAGGCCTTCACGAAGGCGGTCCGCGAGGGCGGCCCGGTGCTCACACCCCCCAGCGACTCGATCGCGAACATGCGGGTGATCGACGCCGTGTACCGCGCCGCCGGTCTCGAGCCTCGCGAACCGACTGCGTGAGCCCGTCCCGGCCTTCCCTGCGCCGCGACGTCGAGGTCGCGGGCGTCGGCGGCGTGACGCTCCGCGGGTGGTACTACGCACCCGACCGTCGGCGCCCGCCCGTGCCCGGCGTCGTGCTCTCGCACGGCTTCTCCTGCGTGAAGGAGATGGTGCTCGACCGCTTCGCCGAGGTCTTCGCTGCTGCGGGGCTCGCGGTGCTCGTGTACGACCACCGCGGGCTCGGGGCGAGCGACGGGGAGCCGCGGCAGCTCGTCGACGCCTGGGCCCAGATCCGCGACTGTCGGCGTGCGCTCGACTGGCTCGCCGCGCAGCCCGAGGTCGACGACGAGCGCCTCGCGCTGTGGGGCACGAGCTTCAGCGGCGGTGAGGCGCTCGTGGTCGGTGCGGCCGATCGCCGCGTGCGTGCGGTCGTGGCCCAGGTGCCCTACGTCGGTGACGCCGAGCTGCTCGACGCCGATGGCACCATGTTCGAGGCGATGTGCAAGGCCGCGCTCGGCGACACGCGCGGGGCCGGCGGAGCAGCGCATCGGACCGATGCCCGTGGTGACCGAGGATCCCGACGGCGCCGCGATGCTGCCGCAGCCCGAGTCGTGGCGTGGTTCCAGACCTTCGTCGCGGACGCGCCGACCTGGCAGAACGAGGTGACGCTGCTGCTCGACGGCGCGCCGGCGCCCGTTCGAGCCGGCACTCGCGGCAGCACGTCTCCAGCCGACCCCGTTGCTGATGATCGTGGCCACCGACGACCGGGTCGCCGACACCGAGGCCGAGCTCGCGGCGTTCGCTCGGGCCGGGGAGCCGAAGCGGCTCGAGACGGTCGTCGGCGACCACTTCGTCGTGTATCGACGGCGCCGGGTTCGAGCAGGCCAGCACGGTCAGCACGCGACTTCCTCGTCGAGGTGCTCGCTGCCGTAGGTCCGAGGTGCTCGGAGCTAGGCGTCGCGTGGGCGCGCAGGATGGCGTCCACGGACCGGTCCACATCGGCCGCGGTCGTCGACCAGTTCGACACCGAGATCCGCATCGCGGCCTCGCCGTGCCACTCCGTGCCCCCGAGCCAGCAGGTCCCGTCGTGCCTGCACGCGCTCGATGACGGCCCGGGTGTGGTCGTCGGAGTCGCCGAAGCGCACGAGCACCTGGTTGAGCTCGATCTCGTTGAGGATCGCGACGCCCTTGGCCTTCCCGAGCTCGGTCGCGAACCGTTGCGCGTGGTCGCAGCACCGTTCGACGAGATCGGCCACGCCGAAGCGACCGAGCGACTGGAGCGCGGCCCAGACCGAGAAGCCGCGGGCGCGGCGAGACAGCTCCGGGACGAAGTCGCCGGGTTCCCGTGGTCCACCGGCTTCGGCCTGGATCGAGGTAGCTCGCCTGCGCACGCGAACGCGGCGCGGTGCGACGCCGGGTGGGCGGTGAACGCGAACCCGGAGTCGTACGGCACGTTGAGCCACTTGTGGCCGTCGGTCGACCACGAGTCGGCCTCCTCGACGCCGGCGACGAGGTGCTGGAGGCGGGGCTGGCACCGGCCCAGAGACCGAACGCACCGTCGACGTGCACCCATCCGTCCACGTCGTGGACCCGGGCGCAGATCTCGGGGAAGGGGTCGAACGCGCCGGTGTTGATCTCGCCGGCCTGGGCGCAGACGATCAGCGGCCCCTGCTCGCCGGCGATCGCGTCGGCCAGGTCGCCGGGGCGCATGCGCCCGGCGGCGTCGGCCGGGACGACCGTCGTCCGTGCGGCGCCGAACCCGAGCATGCGCAGCGCGGTGTCGATGGTGGCGTGGCGCCGCTGGCCGACCACGACGTGCACCGGTGGGGCGCCGAAGAGGCCGTCGGCCTCGACGTCCCAGCCGATGTGGTCGAGCACGTGGTGCCGAGCCGCGGCGAGGCCGACGAAGTTGGCCATCTGCGCACCGCTGACGAACGCGCACGAGGCGCGTTGGGTGGCAGGCGGAGCAGGTCGAGGAGCCAGGCGCCGGCGACCTCTTCGACGACCGCGGCCGCGGGGCTCGCGACGACGAGGCCCGCGTTCTGGTCCCAGGTGGCCGTCATCCACTCGGCCGCGAGCGCAGCGGGCAGCGATCCGCCGATGACGAAGCCGTGGAAGCGGGGTCCGGCGGTCGCGACGATGCCCGGGTCCGCGGCCGCGACGAGACGGTCGAGCACCTGGGCCGGTTCCGAGGGGCCGTCGGGGAGTGGACCGCCGAGCGTGGTGCGGAGCGTGTCGACGTCGGCCTCGGCGCGCACAGGCCGGTCGGGCAGCCCGGCGTAGAAGCGTGCTCGCGTGCGCGGCCGTCTGCGCGAGGAGGCGCGGCGAGGGCATCGTGGATCAGGCGGGCATCGGAGCGGCTCCCGGGGGTGTGGTTGACTCGGCGTTCACGGTAGGTCAGGAGGCCGAACGTGCCCGACGACAAGCGGCTCGAGCGTTGGTTTCGTGAGGCGGAGCGAGTCGAGGGTGACGCGATCCCCGCGGCGACCGTCGTCCTGGTCCGCGAGCACCACGGCGCGCTCGAGACGCTGATGCTGCGCAAGAACTCGAAGCTCGCGTTCGGAGGGATGTGGGTGTTCCCGGGTGGGCGCATCGACGACGAAGACCGCCTGGGCGCGCCCGACGTGGCGACCGCGGCGCGCCGGGCCGCGGTGCGGGAGGCGGCCGAGGAGGCCGGGCTGATCGTCGACGAGGGTTCGCTGGCGTTCATCTCGCACTGGCTCCCGCCCGCGTTGGCGCCGAAGCGGTTCGCGACCTGGTTCTTCGTCGCGCCGGCACCCGACGGGCGACGTGACGATCGACGGTGGCGAGATCCACGAGTCGGACTGGATGCGGCCTCTCGACGCGCTCACCCGTCGGGACGCACTCGAGATCGAGCTCGCGCCGCCGACGTGGATGACCCTGCACTATCTCGCCGAGTTCGACGACCTCGCGTAGTCTCATGGCCGACGCGGCCGCCCGGGAGCCGTTCTTCTACGAGACGCGCTTCGGAAAGGGCGAGGTCGGGGATGGTGGCGATGTGGGCGGGTGACGTCGGGTACACGGTCGAGACGGTCGACGACGAGTCGCTCGGCGCGCCCGGGCCGCGCCACCGGCTCTGGATGACCGAGCGCTGGCACCTCGAGCGCAACATCTGACGCACCGCCGAGCGGTGCCCGAGCGCAGCCTCGGCTACAGGACCGGGAGCTCGTCCTGGACGCGGCCCAGGGACCGCTTCGGGAGGGGTCCACGCTCGGCGACGTAGGCCTCGCGCATCCGCGTGCTGCGGTGCACCGGGTCCTTGTCGAACTGCGGGATCACGTGCTTGCCGAACGTCTCGACGGCCTCGACGGCGACGTCGATCGGCATCGTCGTCGACAGCATGCCGAAGCACACCTGGTCGGCGCCGGCGTCCTCGTACTCCTTGACCGACTTCGACACCTCGTCGGGTGTCCCCACCATCACGAGCTTCGCCGCGATCGCCTGGTCGAGCATCTCGGGCGTCGGCTCGGGGATCAGCGTCGGCCAGTCCGGGATGCCCTCGGGCTTCGGGAACGTGTCGAGGTAGTGGAACACGAGCGTGTTCTGGTAGCCGGACGTCATGTTGCACGCGATGTCCCGTGCCCGCTGCCCGTCCTCGAGGCACAGCATCTGACTCGTCACCATGACGTTGTCGTTCACGTACTCACCGACCGGCTCGGCCTTGTCGATGTTGCGTCTTGTAGACCTCGATCAGCGGCTTGAGCGTCTCCGGCGACCCGGTCGTGAAGCAGAGCACGCCGAGCCCGAGGCGCGCGGCCTTCTCGAACGTGCCCGGGTTGCCCGCCGCGATCCACATCGGCGGGTGCGGGTCGGAGTAGCGGCTTGGGCAGCACGTTGCGCGGCGGGAGGGAGAAGTACTTGCCGTCGAACGTGGTACTCGTTCGACGACCACATCTTCTTGAACTCGGGCATCACCTCGTCGACCATCGCCTTGGTGACCTCGGGGTCGGTGATGCCGAACCCGCGCTGCTCGGTGCTCGACGAGCCGCGGCCCATGCCGAACTCGAAGCGACCCTGGGAGAGGTGGTCGAGCATCGCGACCTTCTCGGCGACCCGCGCGGGGTGCGAGACCGGCGGCGTGATGTTGAAGATGCCGCTGCCGAGGTGGATGCGCTCGGTCACGCCGGCGAGGTACGCCGAGGAACGCCTCGTTCGAGGAGAGGTGCGAGTACTCGGTGAGGAAGTGGTGCTCGGTCGCCCACGTGTACTTGAAGCCGGCCTTGTCGGCGGCGACCGTCCAGGCGATCTCGTTCTTCAGGCGCTGGGCCTCGACCGACCACTGGTCGTCGACGCCCTCGTAGGCCTGGTGGGGCGTGTAGAGGCTGTTGAAGAGCGAGAACTCCATGAGGGCTCCTGTGAGGCGCAGTGGAAGGAGGTCGGGACGGGCCGCAGCGTACCGAAGGACCCCGGAAAGTGCAACAGGTTCTAGTTTCCGGCCGGGGCGGTGGTGGGCGGTGGTCAGCCGCCGGTGACGGCCCGCTTGGCCTCGAGCCAGCCCTTGATCATCTGGCCGAACTCGACCGGGTTGTACATGTCCTCCTCGTAGGAGAACTGGCCGTTCGCCGGCGTACTTGAGGAGCGTCCAGTTGTACTCACGGTGGTCGCTCCCGTCGCCGGGGTCGTCCATCACGTTGGCGACCTGGCAGATGACCCAGCCGCGGGCCTCGTCGATGACGTACCAGTCGATGGGGAACGAGCTCATGTCCGCGTTGACGGGCTCGGCCATGCACGCGTTGATCCAGTCGAGGATCGCCTTGCGGCCGTACATCCGGCCGTAGTGGTGCTCGTAGTACTCCGCATCCTCGGTGAAGCACTCCGACCAGGACGACCAGTCGCCGCTCTTGCCGCACTCGGCGGCGGTCTCCTGGAACCGCGCGAACGCGGCCTCGATCTCGTCCCGACTGAAACCGGCTCCGACTCGAATCGCCCACCTGAGCTCCCCCTGGATCGCAGCCACCGACGGCATGCTGGAACGCGTTCTAGCATCACCGCCTCGAGCCGTCGAGACGCACTCGACGGCCGTCGAAGGGAGCGGGGGAGGGTGACGACCGATCGGCGTGTGGTCATCGTCTTCTTCGGGCTGATGCTCGGGAACGCGCTCGCCGCGCTCGACACGACGCTCGTCGCCACCGCGCTCCCGACGATCGTCGGCGACCTCGGGGGGCTGCGCGACCTGTCGTGGGTGGCGACGGCCTACATGCTGACGAGCCTCGCGTGCATGCCGCTGTACGGGAAGCTCGGCGATCTCTACGGCCGCAAGCGGATCTTCCTGGGTGCGATCGTGATCTTCCTCACCGGTTCGGTCCTCTGTGGCCTCGCGGCAGTCGATGACCCAGCTGATCTTCTTCCGTGCGGTGCAGGGCGTCGGCGCCGCGGGCTTCGTCGCGCTGCCGATGGCGATGCTCGCCGATCTGTTTCCGGCACGGGACCTGGGTCGTTGGCTCGGGTACGCAGGGTTCGTCTTCGCATTCTCGAGCATCGCCGGCCCGTTCTTCGGCGGACTGTTCTCACAGCACCTGTCGTGGCGCTGGGCGTTCCTCGTGAACGTGCCGCTCGGCGATCCTCGCGTTCGTGATCGTGGCCCGCGGCCTGCACCTCCCGCCGAAGCGCACGCAGCTCCGCATCGACTGGCCCGGCGTCGCGCTCGTGATCGGCGCGGTGACCTGTGCGGTCTTCGTCGCGAGCTGGGGCGGATCGCGAGAGCCCTGGGGTTCGCCGGTGATCCTCGGGCTGGGTGCTGCCGCGGCTGTGCTTCACCGTCGCGCTCGTGCTCTGGGAGCGACGCGCCCCGGAACCGATCTTCCCGCCGCGCCTGTTCCGCATCGGGATCGCCCGGGTCACGCTCGTCCTCAACCTGCTGGTGGGGCTCCTGTTCTTCGCCGGGCTGTACTTCCTCTCCGCGTTCCTCCAGTTCGTCGACGGTGTCGACCCGACCGACTCCGGCCTCTACCTCATCCCGCTGATGGGCGGGGCGGTGTGCGGCACGGTGCTCGTCGGCCGCCTCGTCGTCCGCACCGGCCGCTACCGCGCCTACCCGATCATCGGCGGGTTCGTGGCCATGGCCGGCGTCGCTCATGCTCGTGCGGCTCGACGACTCGAGCCCGGCCTACGAGGTGCTCCTGGGAGCCGCGGTCCTCGGTTTCGGCCTGGGCCTGTCGATGCAGGTCCTGATCCTCGCGATCCAGAACGCGGTCGAGCCGCGCGACCTCGGCGTCGCCACGTCGACGTCGATGTTCACGCGGTCAGCTCGGCGGTGCAGTCGGGCTCGCGCTCCTCGGCAGCGTGTTCAACAGTCAGCTCAAGCAGTGGATCGTCGAGCTGGTTCCCGCGAGCGCCAATCTCGACCCGAGCCGTCTGCGCGGCCGCCCCGAGACGCTCGCCGACCTCTCACCCGTCGTGCGCGACGCCGTCGCGGACGCCTTCGCGCGGTCGCTGCACACCGTGTTCCTGTGGTGCATCCCGGTCGCGCTCGCCGCGTTGGTGCTCGCGTTCTTCCTGAAGGGCATCCCGCTGCGGGAGCACGTCGGCGAGGAGGAGACCGCGGGCGACGACCTCGCGGTCGCGCTGGAAGGGGCGATCATCCCGTGAGCGCCCCGGCGGATGGAGGCCTGGAGTGAGCACGCCGACGGATGGAGGCGAGAGGTGAGGATCTCGGTCGGCCTTCCGACGCACCGGATCGACCGGTTCGACGAGCTCGCGAGCGCCGACGCGATCCGGGAGCTCTCGCAGGCGGCGGAGGAGGCAGGCTTCGACGCAGCGTTCGTCACCGAGCACCCGTTCCCCGACGACCGGTGGCTCGCGAAGGGCGGGCACCACGCACTCGATCCCTTCGTCGCGCTCGCGCTTCGCGGCCGCGGCCACGAGCACGGCTCCGGTTGGAGACGAACCTCTGCATCGCGGCGTATCGGAACCCGTTCCTCCTCGCGAAAGCGGTCGCGACGCTCGACGCGCTGTCGGGCGGGCGGACGATCCTCGGCATCGGGGCCGGCTACCTCGAGGGCGAGTTCGCGGCGCTGGGCGCGCCCTTCGACGAGCGGAACGACCGCACCGACGAGGCGATCCGAGCGATGCGCGCGGCGTGGAGCGGCGAGTCCGTCGTGATGGATGGCGCACACTTCGACGCCGCGGGAAACACGATGCTGCCGAAGCCTGTGCAGTCGGGGGGACCACCGATCTGGATCGGCGGCAATGCCAAGCGGGCGATCCGTCGGGCCGTCGAGCTGGCCGACGGGTGGGTGCCCATGCCGAACCCGGCGAAGTCGGCCGCGCGGCGCCGGACTCCGGCGCTCGAGACGCTCGACGACCTGCACGCGCGGATCATCGAGGCGCACGAGGTCGCGGCGACTGCGGGCCGGACGGCTCCGCTCGAGATCGTGTTCATGCCCCTCGGGCTCGACATGTTCACCAACGCGCCCGTCGTGCCCGACGACGTCGTCCACAGCATCCGGGCGCTCGCCGAGGTCGGCGTGACCTACGTGACGACGAGCGTGCCGGGGGAGGCCCGCTCGGAGATCCTCGCCAACCTCGAGATCTTCCGCGAGTCGATCATCCCGGCCGATCGCCGACCTGCAGGGCACGACCGGCTGAAGACTCGCGGACGGGGTCAGGTGAGGGACGCGAGGAGGTCGCGGGTGCGCCGCTTCGACGCCTCGCGATCAGCGCCCACGCCGAACACGGTCGCAGCGAGATCGGTGACGCCCGCGTCGGCGTAGGCCCGCAACCGCCGCTCGACGGTCGCCTCGTCGCCGACGATGCACACCTCTGCGGGGCCGGCCGCGTCGCCGCGGTCGAGGATCCGCTGGTAGGTCGCGATGTGCTCGTACACCGCGAAGATGCGCGTGGCGCGCGCGCGGGCCTCGTCGGGGTCGTCGTGCACCGCTACGGGCAGTCCGGCCACGATGCGCGGCGCGGGGCGGCCGGCGGACTCTGCCGCGGCCGTGATGCGCGGCACGACGTGCTCCGCGTGCGCGCGCTCGTCGGCCATCCACGTGATCGTGCCGGTGGTGCGCTCACCGGCGAGCCGGAGCATCAGCGGCGCGAGGGCCGAGAGCAGGATCGGGACGGGTGCGGCGTCGGGGACGCGCAGCGGCGCGTGCACGCGGTACTGCTGTCCGTCGAAGTCGAGCTGCTCGCTCCCGCCCAGGGCCTGGTCGAGCACCTCCACGTACTCGCGCACGTGGTGGATCGGGCGCTCGTACGACAGGCCGTACATGCCCTCGACCACGACCTGGTGCGACGGGCCGATGCCGAGGGTGAGGCGTCCGTTCGTCACGGCCTGGGTCGAGAGCGCCTGCTGGGCCATCCCGAGCGGGTGCCGCGAGTAGGTGGGCACGACCGCGGTCCCGAGCTCGATGCGGTCGGTGACCGCCGCCGCCATCGTGATGGCGGTGAGCGCGTCGAAGCTCCACGGGATGTGCGGGACCCATGCCGTGCGGAAGCCGGACCGTTCGGCCGCGGCCGCAGCGTCCCGCAGGGCGGTCACGCCGGTCGAGGCGCCGCTCGTGTCGCTGATGAAGATGCCGATGCGCATGAGGTGCGACGATGGCACACATGAGCGAGCGACGTGAGGGTGGTGTGCGGCGAGTCGTCACCGGCGTCGACGCCGACGGACGGTCCGTGTTCCTGTCCGACGGCCCGGCCTTCGGCTCGGCCCAGTGGGCCGAGGTGTGGGTGACCGACCCGGTGCTCGGGCTCGACGCGGTGGTGGATCCGCACGACGGGCCGATGGTCCTCGAGCCGCCTGCGGGCGGCACGGCCTGGCGCGTGTTCGAGGTGCCGCCAGACGAGGTGATGCGCGAGCAGATGGGCGCCGCGGTCGGGCTACATGGACGGGGTGGAGGCCGACGGCTTCCACACGACCGCGACCGTCGACCTCGTCATGGTGCTCGAGGGCGAGATCGCGCTCGAGCTCGACGACGGCGAGGTGCTGCTCGGTCCGGGTGACTGCGTCGTGCAGCGCGCCACGCGTCACGCGTGGCGCAACCGCAGCGGCGCGCGGGTCCGGATGATGGCGGTGATGCTCAGCCTGCAGCCGCCGCCCGGGTCCTAGCCCTTGGGCTTCGTCTCGGGCGTGATCTCCTCGAAGATCATGGTCATGCACCATCGGGTCGAGCTGGAGCAGGTTCGGGTCGATCGTGATGCGGCCCTCGGCGAAGGCGGTGCCGTTCGCCTCCGCGAAGTCCTGCCAGTCGTCGACCTCGACCTCGTAGAGCGCGAGGTACTGGCGCCCGGCCGCGTCATCGCCCGGCATGATCTGCGTGTCCGCGAGCTTGAAGCGTCTCGCCGACTTCACGCCGGGGAGCGCGAGCACCTCCTGCATGTGCACGTCGTCGTACCACTGGTTGAAGTCCGTCGTGGACGTCGTCGCTCGCGGCGTTCGCCAGTGCGAGGAACACTCCCTTGGGCATGTCGTTGCCTTCCTGTCGAGTCCGGTGGATCTGGTTCAGATCATGGCGCCGCCGCCGTTGACCCCGAGCACCTGGCCGGTGATCCACGACGCGGCGTCGGAAGCGAGGAAGCACACGGCACCCGCGACGTCCGCCGCGGTGCCGAGGCGCGCGGTCGGCCACGGCGGTCGGCGGTCGTCTCCGGGTCCCTTGGCCATGAGCCCGAGCGCGACGGAGTTCACCGTCACGCCGGCGTCGACGAGCTCGGCGGCCAGGTGGCGCGAGAACCCCAGCGCTCCCGCCTTGCCGGCGCCGTAGAGCGAGATGCCCGTCGGCATGCCGATGCGCCCGCCCTCGGAGGACACGGTGATGATGCGGCCGAACCCGCGCTCGCACATCCCGTCGACCACGGCCTTGCAGCCGTTGAGCACGCCGTACACGTTCAGGCGGAGGAACTTGTCCCAGTCCTCGGGGGGCATCTCTCGGAAGGTGCGCGGGACGAACCCGTCAGCAGGGATGCCGGCGTTGTTCACGAGCACGTCGACGGGACCGAGCTCGGTCTCGACCGCGGTGACCATGGCCACGACGGCGTCGAGGCTCGTGACGTCGGCCGGGGCCGCAGCCGCGCGGCCACCGGCGCCGATGATCTCGCCGGCGACGCGCTCGGCGCGGTCCGGGTGGTAGTCGTTCACCGCGACGGCGGCGCCCTGGCGCGCCAGCTCGTGCGCGATGCCCTCGCCGATCCCTGGCCGGCGCCGGTCACCAACGCAACCCGGCCCGCGAGGGCGTTCGCCGCGGGGCTCACGCAACGCCCCCGGCAGCACGGAAGCCGGAGACGATGCCTTCGAGCGTCTCGCGGCTCGCGTCGTATGGCATCGAGAGCCCGACGCGGTCGACTGCGTCGCCGTAACGGGCCGCGAGCAGCCCGGCGATCTCTTCGGGCTTGCCGCGCACCGCGATCGTGTCCAAGACCTCCAGGGGGATGACCCGACCGATCTCGTCCCATCGGCCCTGCTTGGTGAGCAGGTTGAGCTCGGTCTGGAGGTCGCCCCACCCGTGCGCGTCGAGCGTCACGCGGTACGCGGGCGTCGATCCGTAGAAGCCGAGCAACCCGCGCACGTGCGTGGTGGCAAGCTCCAGCTCCTCGTCGGTGCTGCCGGTGCAGACGATGGGCGTCGCCGAGACCGTGAACACGGCACGCGTGCGTCCGGAACGCTCCAGCCCCTCGGCGACCGATGGTGCGACATGCTCCTGCACGAACATCCCGGTGTGGAACGGGTGCACGAGCAGGCCGTCGCCGATCTCCGCCGCGCCCACGGTCATCTTCGGGCCGAGCGCCGCGACCCAGACCGGCGGGGGACCGTAGGGGTTCGGCCCCGGGTCGAAGAACGGCGTCATCAAGGTGTGCCGGTAGAGCTCGCCCCGGTACGCGAGCTTCGTGCGGTCGTTCCACGCGGTCTGGATCGCCTTGATGGCCTCCACCATCTCCCGCATCCGGGCGACCGGACGGCTCCACGTCATCGAGAACCGGCGCTCGATGTGGGGCCGGATCTGCGAGCCGAGTCCGAGCACGAAGCGTCCGGCCGACGCCTGCTGCAGGTCGTTCGCCATCTGGGCGAGGTCCATGGGGCTGCGGGCGAACGCGACGGCGATGTTGGTGAACAGCGTGGAGGTCGTCGTGCGCTCCGCCGCGAGGAGCAGTGGGAAGAACGGCTCGTGCGGTCCCTCAGCCGTGTACAGGCCGTCGAATCCGATCGCCTCGAGGTCGTGGGCGAGCTCGCCAGCCGCCGGGAGGTCGCCGCGCAGGTAGTGGTCGATCCGCATGGGTCGCGGACGTTAGCCCGACCACTCGACGCGAGGGTCGGGCGTCGGGAGGCTCAGCTCACGAACGTGACGACGAGCCCGGCGACGGCGAGGGCCACCGTACCGACGCTCACCGCGGCGAGCTCCCCGGCGATGCGGGGCGTCGACGGTTGCGACTGGCGGTGTGCCAGGCCCCAGCCGAGGACCCCGATGCCCCAACCGGTCGCGGCGAGTGCGAGCAGGGCGAACGCGAGCGCGTGGCCGAGCCGGAAGCCGTGCACCATCACATGTCGGACGAAGACGGCCGTTGCGCCGAGGAGGGCGATCCCGCTGCGGGTCCAGGCGAAGTCGGTGCGCTGCTCGTACGACTCCTGGTCGAAGCGGTGGATGCCGTCCTCGCTCATCCGACGATCGCGACGACGGTGGCGACGGCAGCCACGATCACGATTCCGATCGAGAGCACGGTGGCCATGCGGGTCGCGCGGCAGCGGCTCGCCGAGGCGCATCGCACGCTCGTTGGCGGCCCACTCGCGATAGCTCGCGACCTCGAGCACCGCGCCGAGGACGATGAGCGGGATCCCGATCAGGCGCCGTCCGAACTCGATGTCGAACTTGGGCAGCAGCTGCGTGGCGGCGATGCCGGTCACGACGAGCGCGAGCGAGGTGCGGCTCCAGGCCAGGAAGGTGCGCTCGTTCGCGTAGGTGTAGCGGACGTCGGGATCCGTGCCGACGTCCTGGATTCGCTCACCGCGACGGAACCGAGCGAGGCGCACGGCAAGCAGGCTAGAGGGCGCTCGCGGCCCGTACGCTTCGTTGGTGGACTCGGGACTGCCGCCGGAGGTCGTCGAAGCCCACGACGCCGCGGTGCGCGCCGCCGAGGACGGCTACGTTGACCCGCGGACCGGGTTCTTCGTGTTCACGAGTGCCTCCCTGCTCGCGCGCGGGGAGTGCTGCGGTTCCGGGTGTCGCCACTGCCCGTACCCGAAACCCTGACGCCACCACCCGCGGGGAGCCGCTACCAGAGCTGGTCGGTGTAGGTGTCGGTCCCGGGGACCGTTGCCAGGAACGGGGAGGCGAACACGATCTCGCCGAGGCCGGCTGCCGCGAAGTCCGCACCGATCCCGGTGAACCGGGCGTCCCACGTCGCAAGGGGGTCCTGCTCGACGAACCCGATGATCAGCACCCGGTTGTCGGCCTGGGTGTCGGGCACGTCAGCCGGGCGGTCCGAGCGCAGGGGGAGGGGCGTGCCGACGAGGGCGACGTCGGCGGTGCTCGGCATGTCCCGGAGCCACGCGGTCACGGTGGTCGCGTCGACGCCGTCGGCCATCTCCCCGATGAAGACCACGAGCCCCGCGTAGGCGCGGTCCAGCGCGAGCTCGATGGGCATGTGGCTCCCCGGCGCGTTGGCCTCGCCCGCGTACTCGTAGAGCGCGGTGTGGACGTGGTCGCGCTCGGGGAACATGCGGTCGCCGGCGTGGAGCCAGTTCACCTGCTCGACGCCCCACTCGTTCCACTCGTCGTGCTGGCCGTCGAGCACCCAGTAGACCGCGAGGTACGAGCCCACCATCGGATCCGGCGCGATCGGCGAGTCGGCGGGGTAGCGGCGCTCCTTGCACTCGCGCGTCGCGACGTACCGCGCGCCGGCGAACTGCCACTTGCCGACCATGCACCCCGCGTAGAAGTGGTCGCGCTCGTACCAGCGGTTGTACGCGACCTCGTGCCCCTTGTGGGGCTCGACCAGCGTGAAGAGCAGCGAACCGACGCGGATGGGGCGTTCCTCACGCGGCACGGCGGGCGTCTGGTAGCGATCCTCGGATGCACTCATCGTGTTGCTCCCTCTTCATCGGCGAGACGGTCGAGCAGGGCACGCTTGTCGAGCTTCATCATCGCGGTGACCGGGAGCTCGTCGACGAGCACGATCCGGTCGGGAGACTTGTAGTCGGCGAGACGCTCGCGGCACCAGGCCCGCACCTCACCCCGTTCGAGCGCCCCGGCGCAGTCGGGTGCCGGGGCGACGAAGGCGACGCCGATCTCGCCCAGCACGGGATCGGGGGCGCCGATGACCGCCACGGCGGCGACGGCCGGGTGCTCGGACAGCACCGCCTCGACCTCGGCTGGGTACACGTTGTACCCGCCGCGGATGTACATCTCCTTCAGGCGGCCCACGAGGCGCAGGTTGCCGTCGTCGCCGACGAATCCGAGGTCGCCGGTGTGGAGCCAGCCGTCGGGGTCGATGACGGCCGCGGTCTGCTCCGGGTCGTGCCAGTACTCGCGCATCATCGCGGGGGACCGGCAGATCACCTCGCCGACTTCGCCGGTCGGGAGCTCGGTGCCGGCGGCAGGGTCGATGACCCGCAGCTCGACCTCGGGGGTCGGTCGTCCGACCGTGTTCGCGATCACGTCGGCAGTGTCGGTGACGAGGGTGCTCGTGGTGACGCCGGCCTCGGTGCTCGTGTAGCGGGTGATCACGGGGCACCCGAACGTCTCGCGCATGCGCCGCACGAGGTCGGGCGGGATCGACGCGCCGCCGATCGCGGCGACACGGAGCCCCCTGAAGTCGGTGTGCGCGACGTCGGGGTGGTCGAGGACGAGTGACCACTGCGTCGGCACGCCGGTGCCCATCGTGATCGCCTCGTCGCGGATGATGCGCAGCGTCTCGGACGCACTCCACGGCTCGCCGGCGAGCACGATCGTCGTCGCGTTCGCGAGCTCGTCCCACATCCGCGTCATGTACCCGACGTGGGGGAACGGGAGCACCACGAGTCGGCGGTCACCGGGTGCGGTGAGCTCGCCGACGTTGCGGGAGATCGCGGCCTGCCGCTCGTGGTCGTACACCGCGCCCTTCGGCACGCCGGTCGTACCGCTCGTCCAGACGATGCAGGTCGGGATCGGACGGATCGAGGGTGGGGAGCCTCGCCGGCGGTGCTGCGGCGAAAGCGTCCTTGAGCGCGTCGACCGGGAGCACGACGCCGGCGTCGACCTCGTCGGGCACCGACGCACCGTCGCCCACGACCGTGACCCGGGGCCGGGTGCGCTCGAGGATGCTGCGCTGCTCGCGTGGGCCGAGTCGGAGGTTCACCGCGGACGTGATCGCCCCGACGCGAAGCGCACCGAGGTAGCAGACCGCGAGCTTGATCGACGAGGGAAGGAGGAGCACGACGACCTCACCCCGCCCGACCCCGTGCTCGAGGAGCGTGGCGGCGAACCCGTCGGCGGCTCGATCGAGCCAGGCGTAGGTGGCCCGCTTCTCGCCGTGGACGTAGGCGTCGCGCTCGGGGAAGGCGCCGGCGGCGTCGCGCAGCAGGTCGGCAACCAGCCGCGTCTTGGCCACGGCGGGCGATGGTATCGGCTGGTGGTGCCCGATCTGACGGGTTGTTAGATTGCCGCCGCTGTCCGGACATGTCCGTCCGGACGCGTCGGCCACCACGGGGGACATCGAATGGCGCGCTTCACCGACCGGGTTGCGATCGTGACGGGGAGCGGCTCCGGCCTCGGCCGGGCGACGGCTCGTCGGCTCGCCGACGAAGAGGCGTTGGTCGCGGTGTTCGACCTCGACGAGGCCGCCGCGGCGGAGACCGCCAAGGGTATCGAGGCGTCGGGCAGGACGGCACGGGCCTACGGCGTCGACGTGAGCGACTGGGGCTCGGTGGAGCCGGCCGTGGCCGAAGGTCGCCAACGATCTCGGGAGGCCCGAGGTCCTCGTGAACTGCGCGGGCGTCGGGAAGTTCACCCGCAGCGAGGAGGAGACGCCGGAGGGTTGGCACCGCATCCTCGAGCGTGAACCTCACCGGCACGTTCCTCATGTGCCGCGGCGTGCTCGGCCACATGCTCGGTGGTGGTGGGTCGATCGTGAACATCGCGTCGAACGCCGGCCTGATGGGGCAGCCGTACTCGGCCGCGTACTGCGCGTCGAAGGGTGGCGTCGTGAACCTCACGCGGGCGCTCGCGGTGGAGTACAAGGCGCGGGGCGTACGGGTGAACGCGGTGGCGCCGGGCGGGATGAACACGAACATGCTCTCGACCTTCGGAATGCCCGAAGGCGCCACGGTCGAGGACTTCGCCGCGATCACCTCCCCGCTCGGGTACGCGGAGCCGGAGGAGATCGCCGGGTTGATCGCGTTCGTGGCGTCCGACGAGGGGCGCTACATGATCGGTCAGATCGTGAGCATGGACGGCGGCATCACCTGCGGGTGAGTCGCACCGTGCCGGATGACGGCAAGGCCGGATGTGACGACGGGAGTGCGGGCATGAGCGATCAGGGTCTGTGGGAGCTCGTCGAGGCGCGCGCCGCGGCCGCGCCCGACGTGGCGATCGCGGTCGACGAGGACGAGCGCACGATCACGGGTCGCGAGTTCCGCGACGCGGCGCGAGCGCGCGGCTGCCGGTCTGTACGCGCTCGGTGTCGGACCCGACGTCGCGGTCTCGTGGATGCTGCCGACCTGGCTGGAGTCGGCCGTGTTGGTCGCGGCGCTCGCCCGGCTCGGCGCGGTGCAGAACCCGATGCTCCCGATCCTCGGGCCGCGCGAGATGCGATTCATCACCGGGCAGACCGGCGCCAAGCTGCTGATCGTCCCGAACGAGTGGCGCGGTCGGGCGTTCGGCGACGAGGCGCGCGCGACGGTCGCGGCGGAGCTGCCCGGGCTCGAGGTGCTGATCGCGGACCGGACGCTGCCGGAAGGGGACCCGTCGACGCTCCCGCCGCCACCCGGCCCCACGAACGCGGCCGACGCGCCGGTGCGGTGGATCTTCTACACGTCGGGGACGACCGCGGACCCGAAGGGGGCACGGCACACCGACCTGACGGTGAAGGCGTCGGCCGTCGGCATGATCGAGGCGCTCGAGATCACCGGCGACGACCGCGCCGCGATGGTGTTCCCGTTCACGCACATCGGTGGGATCGGCTGGCTGTACACGATGCTGATGACGGGATGCGTGTGCGTGTTCGTCGAGGCGTTCGTGCCGGCCACCACGATCCCCGTCCTGCAGCGCGAGCACCTGACCCTGGCCGGCGCGGGCACGCCGTTCCACATGGCGTACCTCGCGGCGCAACGGGTGCATCCCGACACGCCGCTGTTCCCCGGGGTGCGCGCCTACCCGGGGGGCGGCGCTCCGAAGCCGCCGCAGCTGCACTACGAGGTGCGCGAGGAGCTCGGAGGCGTCGGGATCGTGTCGGGGTACGGACTCACCGAGGCGCCGATCCTCACCATGAACTCGGTGCGCGACGACGACGTGCAGCTCGCCGAGACCGAGGGCTACCCGACACCGGGCGTCGAGCTGCGCTTCGTGAGCCTCGACGGCGTCGAGGTCCCCATCGGCGAGGAAGGCGAGATCCGCGCCAAGGGTCCGCAGGTGTGTCGCGGCTACCTCGACTCGTCGCTCGACGCGGGAGCCTTCGACGAGGACGGTTGGTTCAAGACGGGCGACCTCGGGGTGATGGATCCGGCCGACCGGCACGTGCGGATCACCGGGCGGGTGAAGGACATCATCATCCGTCACGGTGAGAACATCTCCGCCAAGGAGGTCGAGGACGTCCTGTTCACGCACCCGAAGATCGCGGACGCCGCAGTCATCGGTCTGCCCGACCCGAAGACCGGCGAGCGCGCGTGCGCCGTGGTCGTCGCGACGAACGCGGAGGAGCTCCCGACGCTGCCCGAGCTGTTCGAGTTCCTGACCGATGCCGGGCTCGCGAAGCAGAAGGTGCCCGAGCAGCTCGAGATCGTCGACGAGCTGCCGAGGAACCCGGGTGGCAAGGTCCTCAAGCACGAGCTCCGGGAGCGCTACTCCGACTGAACGTCGGGTCTCCGTCACGAAGGTGTCGAAGAGGCGCTGCTGGGTCGGGTCCGTCTCCGCGGTGTCCTCGGGGTGCCACTGCACGCTCACGATCCACGGGCCGTCGGGATCCGCGAGCTCACTCGCCTCGATCACGCCGTCATCAGCACGGGCGACGACCATGAGGCCTGCTCCCGACTCGGCGACCGCCTGGTGGTGGTGGCACAGGCACGTGGGGCGCGGCACGGCGAGCGCGGCCGCGAGGCGGGTGCCCGGGGTCGATCGCCACCTCGTGGAGCGAGTCGCCGCCGGCGACACTCGGGCGTCCCGTGCTCACCGTCGGGGTCGTCGGCGGACGCGATGTGTTGGTCGAGCGTCCCGCCGAGCGCGACGTTGAGGATCTGGTGGCCGCGGCAGATCGCGAGCGTCGGCGTCCCGAACGCGATGGCGGCCCGCGCGAACAGCAGCTCGGCGTCGTCGCGGTGGTCGTTGACGCCGTACGTCTTCGGGTGCGGCTCCTGGCCGTACGCGGCGGGGGAGAGGTCGTCGCCACCGAGGAGCATCAGCCCGTCGACGCGGTGCGAGGATCTCCTCGACGTCCTGCTCCGTGAGGCCCTCGGTGGTCACGACGGCTTCGACGGCCGCCGGCACGCCGCAACGACTCGATGTAGCGCACGGGCACACCGAGCAGGTCGGTGTGCCAGCCCTCGATGCGGTCGTGGGTGACGCGGGGGTACGACGGGACCGCGATCAGCGGTCGCCCGGTCACGATCCGCCGGCCACGACGATCGGGTTCAGAACTGTTCGAAGCATCGCCGCCGCTCCCAGTCGGTCACGACCCGGCTGAACGCCATCCACTCCTGCTTCGCGGTGTTCACGAGGTGCGCGTGCACCTCGGCGCCGAACGCGGCCACGGCCATCTCGCTCCGCTCGAGCTCACCGATCGCGTCCACGATGTTCCACGGCACGCGGCCGACGTCGTCTGCCTCGTACGCGTTGCCGTCGAACCGCGCGCTCGGCTCCTCCCCGTGCTCGATGCCGTGCATCCCCGCGGCGATCGTCGCGGCGAACGCGAGATACGGGTTGCAGTCGGCGCCGGGGATCCGGTTCTCCACCCGGAAGCTCGCGCCCTCGTGACCGACGACCCGGAACCCACAGGTCCGGTTGTCCCTGCCCCAGGCGATCGCGGTCGGCGCCCAGGACTCGGGCTGGTACCGCTTGTACGAGTTGAGGGTCGGTGCGAACAGGTACGACAGCTCGCGAGCATGCGCCAGCTGGCCGCCGAGCCAGCCGCGGAACACCGGGCTCATGTGCTCCGGCCCGTCGGCGTCGTGCATCAGCGGCTGCTCACCGTCGACCGACCACACGCTCGAGTGCACGTGGCACGACGAGCCCGATTCGCCCATGTCGTACTTCGCCATGAAGGTGAGCGACCGCCCGAGGAGCCCCGCGATCTCCTTGGCCCCGTTCTTGTAGATGGTGTGGTTGTCGGCCATGGTCAGCGCGTCGGCGTAGCGCAGGTTGATCTCGTGCTGCCCGCGGCCGGCCTCGCCCTTCGAGAACTCGACCGGGATGCCCGCGCCGTCGATCCCGTTGCGGATCGCGCGGATCACGTACTCGTCGCGGGTCGTCTGGAGGATGTGGTAGTCCTCGATGACCGCAGAGTGTGCGTCGAGGTTCGCGTAGCCCTTCGCCTGCGCCTCCTCGTAGGAGTCGCGGAACAGGTAGAACTCGAGCTCCGAGCCGCAGTTCACGAGGTAGCCGGCCGCGGCCGCCCGTTCGATCTGGCGTTTCAGGATCTGGCGGGGCGCGACCTCCACCGGCTCGCCGGTGCGCTCGTCGAACAGGTCGCAGAGCACGAGCGCGGTCTTCGTCGAGCCAGGGCACGACGCGCATGGTCGCGAGGTCGGGCGTGCAGACGAAGTCGCCGTAGCCCGTGCTCCCAGCTGGCGAACTCGTAGCCGGGCAGCGGTGTCATGTCGACGTCGAGCGGCGAGCAGGTAGTTGCACGCCTCGACCCCGTCTCCGAGCACGTGGTCGCGGAAGAAGTGGCCGGTCACCCGCTTCCCCATCAGTCGGCCCTGCAGGTCCGGGAAGCACACCAGCACCGTGTCGATCTCGTCCTCGGTGACGAGACGCTCGATCGTGGCTGCGTCGATCAAACCCTGCGTGTCGGCCATGACATCCCCTCGTCGCGCTCCGCATCCTCCCATGCGGCGGTGCGCCGGGGACGGGCGTCGCTCAGCCCTCGGGCGTCACGTAGGCCGCGGTGATGCCGCCGTCGACGACCATCGCCGAGCCGGTCATGTAGGAGGACGTCGTCGGACGCGAGGAAGAGCGCGGCCTTCGCGAGCTCCTCGGCCCGTCCGGGCCGGCCCATCGGGATGTGGGCCAGGCGCCGACGGGCCCACTCGGGGTCGCTCATCAGCTGCGCGAGCATCGGCGTCTCGATGGGTCCCGGACACAGCGCGTTCGCGCGGATGCCCCGGCGCGCGTGTTCGACCGCGATCTCCCGCGTCATCGAGAGCACGCCGCCCTTGCTCGCGGTGTACGCGATCTGCGCAGTCGCCGCGCCCATCAGCGCGACGAACGACGCGACGTTCACGATCGAGCCGCCGCCGGACGCGATCATCGCGGGGATCGCGTGCTTGCAGCCGAGCCACACACCCTTGAGGTTGACGTCCATGACGCGGTCCCACGTCGCGACCGGCGTCTCGGGTGGTCGCCGCCGTCGTCGGCGGGGAAGATCCCCGCGTTGTTGTAGACGACATGCAGCGCGCCGTACGTGTCGGTCGCGAACGCGACCATCGCCTCGACCTGGGCCTCGTCGGACACGTCGACGCGGACGAACGACGCGTCGCCGCCCGCGGCGCGCACGGCATCGACCGTCGCGTTCCCGCTCTCCTCGACGGCGTCCGCGACCACGACGCGTGCGCCCTCGCTCGCGAACAGCAGCGCGGCGGCGCGTCCCATGCCATTGCCGGCGCCGGTGATGAGTGCGACCTTGCCTGCCAGTCGAGTCATGCCCGTATGCTGCCGCGGATGGACCGGGACTGGCGCCTCCTCGTCGGGGGCGAGCGCTCGCGCCGGCCGCGGGGGCACCGCCGTCGTCGCCGAGCCGTCGACCGGCGAGCCGCTCGCAGAGGTGTCCCAGGCGAGCCCGGCCGACCTCGACGACGCCCTCAACGCCGCACTCGGCGAGTTCGAGCGGGGGGAGTGGCCCCGCACGAGTGCGACCGCCCGGGGGAAGGCGCTCCTGGAGGTGGCGCAGCTCCTGCGCTCCCGCGCCGAGGAGTTCGCGGTGGCCGAGGCCCGGGGTGCCGGGCACCCGATCGGCGACGCCCGGTGGGAGGCGAACACCGCCGCCGACGTCTTCGAGTACTACGCCGGGCGCGGCCAACAAGCACTTCGGCGAGGTGGTGCCGGTGCAGCAGCCCGGCCTCGATGTGGTGCTGCGGGAACCGATCGGGGTCTGTGCGCCTCATCGTCCCCTGGAACTTCCCGCTGCTCATCGCGACGTGGAAGGTCGCGCCGGCGCTGGCCTGCGGGAACCCCGTCGTGCTGAAGCCCGCGTCGCTGACGCCGCTGACGGCCCTCATGCTCGGCGAAGTGCTGGTCGAAGCCGGCATCCCACCGGCAGCCGTCTCGGTGCTCGTCGGACCGGGACGCGTCCTCGGGAACGCACTGGTCGCGGACCGCCGGGTGTCCAAGATCGGGTTCACCGGTGAGACCGCGACCGGTGCGGCGATCCTCACCGCGTCGGCCGACAACATCACCCGCTGCTCGCTCGAGCTCGGTGGCAAGTCGGCGAGCGTCGTGTTCGCGGACGCCGATCTGGAGCGCTGCATCGCCGAGACACCGATGTCGGTGTTCGCGAACGCCGGCCAGGACTGCTGCGCCCGGAGTCGGATCCTCGTCGAGCGCAGCGTGTACGCGGACTTCGTCGACGGGTTCTCGCGCGCGACGGAGGCGGTGCGCCTCGGCGACCCGCTCGAGCCGACGACCGAGATGGGACCGATGATCTCGGAGGCCCAGCGCGCGAGCTCGCTCGAGTATCTCGAGATCGGAACCGGTGAAGGTGCTCGGCGCACCACGGGTGGCGAGCCGCGCGCCGGACCGGAAGGGCGGGGCGGCTGGTACCTCACACCCTCGGTGCTGGCCGACGTCGACAACTCGATGCGCGTCGCGCGCGAAGAGATCTTCGGACCCGTTGCCTGCGTCATCCCCTTCGACGACGAGGCCGAGGCGATCCGGATCTCGAACGACAACGACTACGGGCTCTCGGGGTCGGTGTGGACCGGGGACGTCGGCCGGGCGATCCGGGTCGCGAAGGGCATCCGCAGCGGCGTGCTCTCGGTGAACTCGCACTCGAGCGTTCGCACCGAGACGCCGTTCGGTGGGTACAAGCGCTCGGGTCTGGGTCGTGAGCTGGGCATGCACGCGATGGACCACTACACCGAGGTGAAGAACGTGTACTTCTCGGCCGAGTCGCGCGCGTGATCGCCGGCGGGTGACCGCCTCGGCCTGAATCCGGATCGGGGCGGCCGCCGCCTACGCTCGACCGGTGCTTCCCCCTCGTCACCGTCGTCGTTCCTTCGTCGCGCTCGCGGTGCTCGCCGCGTGGACGATCCCCGTCTCGCTCGTCGGGACCACCGGGGTCGCCGGGGCCGGTGCGACGACAGCCGGTGCGACGACAGCCGCTGCGAAGCTCGGCTGGAAGGACTGCGGCGGCGGGACCGTGCAGTGCGCCCGGCTCGCGGTCCCGCTCGACGACACGGTGGCCGACGGCCCGACGATCAGCCTGGCCCTCGCGCGGGTGCCCGCCCGTGACCCCGAGCGGCGCATCGGCTCGCTGCTGATCAACCCTGGCGGCCCGGGTGCACCGGCAAGGGACTTCGCCGCGTCGATCGCTCCGAGCCTCCCGGGGGAGATCCAGGACCGCTTCGACATCGTCGGCTTCGATCCTCGCGGGGTCGGTGGGAGCGAGGGGGTCGACTGCACCGACGACCTCGATCCCTACTACGCGCTCGATTGGACGCCGCAGACCGACGCGGAGCGGGCTGCGCTCGAGACGGGCGTCCGCAGGATCGTCGACGCGTGCGTCGCGGCCGACGGCGACCTCCTCCCGTACCTCGGCACCGATCGCGCCGCACGCGACATGGACCTCGTCCGCGCCGCGCTCGGCGACGACAAGCTCTCGTATGTCGGCTTCTCGTACGGCACGTACCTCGGGGCGCAGTACGCGGCGCAGTTCCCGGATCGTGTGCGCGCGCTCGTGCTCGACGGCGCGGTCGATCCAGCCCTCGATGCCGAGGCCGTGCAGATCCAGCAGGCGGTCGCGTTCGAGCACTCGCTCGACCTCTTCCTCGCCGACTGTGCGAAGGACTCCGACTGCGGTTTCCACCACGACGGCGACCCGGCCAAGGCGTACGACGCATTGCGGGCCCGCATCGACGAGATGCCAATCCCCGCCCCCGACGCCGGGGAACGGCGTTCGCTGAACACGACGCTCTTCGACATCGGGGTCACCGAGCTCCTCTACTCCGGTGAGGACAGCTGGTCGACGCTCGCCGCCGCACTCGCCGCGGCCGACGAGGGCAACGGCAGCGATCTCGTGGCCGAAGCCGACACGTACACCGGCCGCCAGGGCGACGGGCAGTACGACGACCTCCAGGAGGCGTTCTTCGCGGTCGGGTGCGTCGACGGTCCCGACGTCGGCGGGGTCGCCGGGCTCCGGGCGATCGAGGACGAGGCGGCGAGGGTCGCGCCGCGACTCGGGCGATCGGTCGTGAACAACTCGCTCGCCTGCGCGTTCTGGCCGGTCCTGTCGCAACCGCCTGCAGCACTGCACGCGCCGACCGCGCCGCCGCTCCTGGTCCTCGGGACGCGCAACGACCCGGCGACGCCCCTGTCGTGGGCCAAGGGCCTCACCAAGGAGCTCGAGTCCGCGGTGCTCGTCACCGTGAGCGGCGCCCGCCACACGGCGTTCGCGTCCGGGAACTCCTGCGTCGACGGCATCGTGGTCCGGTACCTCGTGGACGACGTCGTCGCCGAAGCGCGGCAGGCGCTGCTAGGCGCAGCCGGTCCGCCGCGCGGGCGGGCTTTCGACCTGACGGTTCGTCAGAAGCGACGGGTAGGCTCGCCGCCCGCATGGACCTTCGCTACTCCGACGCCGACGAGGCGTTCCGCGCCGAGCTGCGCTCCTGGCTCACCACCACGCTGGCCGAGCTGCCCGCGCCGCCGGCCCGCGACGACTGGCCGGCGCGGGTGCGCTACGACACCGACTGGCAGCGCCGCCTGTTCGACGCCGGCTACGCCGGCATCAACTGGCCCAAGGCATACGGCGGTCGTGACGCCTCCCCGAGTGAGCAGCTCGTGTTCCACGAGGAGACGACGCGCGCCAAGGCGCCGTACGTCGGCGTGAACTTCGTCGGCACGCTCCATGCCGGCCCGACGCTCGT
This sequence comes from uncultured Acidimicrobiia bacterium, assembly GCA_963809885.1. Lineage (GTDB taxonomy): Bacteria > Actinomycetota > Acidimicrobiia > IMCC26256 > PALSA-555 > JALHSW01. Next base: position 565,372 of record CAWELA010000004.1, read on the forward strand.
CGCCGAGGGCTCCGACGAGCAGAAGTCGGCCCACCTGCCGAAGATCCTGCGGGGCGACGAGGTGTGGTGCCAGTGCTTCTCCGAGCCAGACGCCGGCTCCGACCTCGCGGGCCTGCAGACGCGGGCGGTGCTCGACGGCGACCACTACGTGGTCACGGGCCGCAAGATCTGGTGCTCCTTCGGTCACGTGGGGGAGTTCGGCGAGCTGCTCGTCCGGACCGACCCGGACGCGCCGAAGCACCGCGGCATCACGTGGTTGATCCTGCCGATGGACCTCCCCGGCATCGAGGTGCGCCCGATCGAGACGCTCCTCGGCTCATCGGAGTTCTGCGAGGTGTTCCTCGACGAGGTGCGGGTCCCGGTCGCCAACCGCGTGGGCGCCGAGAACGACGGCTGGCGCGTCACCAACGTCACCCTCTCGTTCGAGCGCGGCACGGCGTTCGTGAGCGAGATGGTCGACGCGCTCCGCATGGCCGAGGAGCTCGCTCCGTCGGTGCACGACACCGCGGAACGTCGCGAGCTCGCACACGTGATCGCCGAGCTCGACGCGCTCTGGGCGCTGACCAAGCGCAACGTGTCGCAGGCCGGGCGCACGGGCGTGCCCGGACCGGGGGCCATGATGCTGAAGCTCGGGTACTCCGAGGCGCGTGACCGCCTCGGTGAGCTGAGCATGCGGGTGCTGGAGCGAGGGATCTTCGACGTGCACGACGAAGTCGTGGAGGAGCGTCTGCGGACCCTGTCGCTGCCGATCGCGGCCGGCACCTCGCAGATCCAGCGCAACATCATCGGCGAGCGACTCCTCGGCCTCCCGAAGGAGAAGCGATGGACCTGAGGGCGCTGGAGATGACGCGGCGCAGGGAGCAGGGCGATCGGAGCTCGCCGGCGGGCGAACGTCTGCGGGCCGGGTGCTCCGGCCCGCAGGGAGCGAGCGAGACACGATGAACTTCGATCTGACCGAAGACCAGGAGGCGCTGCGCGGCGGGATCCGCGCACTGTGCGACGGTCGTTTCGGCATGGACGCGTGTGCGCGAGGGCTTCGACCGCGCGATGTTCGACGAGCTCGCCGCGACCGGGGTGTTCTCGCTGCGCAGCGACGGGTTCGGCTGGGCCGACACGTCGATCGCGTTCCAGGAGCTGGGGCGCGCGCTCGTGCCCGGCCCGCTGGTCGTGTCGCACCTCGTCAACGGTCTCGCAGGGAACGGGTTGGACGGTGTCGTCACGGGGCTCGCCCGCCCGGGGGCCGGCGGGCCGGCTCGGTATCGAGCACCTGGCCGCGGCCGACACGGTCGTCGTGTGGGAGCCCGACGGGATCAGCGCGATCCCCGCGGCGGAGCTCGCTGGAGGCCGAGCCGCTCGACTGGCCGCTCGACCCGCTCACGCCGATCCATCAGCTCGAGCCGCTTCCGGCAGGCGAGCGCGTCGGGAGCGCGGAGCGCGTCGCCGTTGCCCGCGTCGGCGGGGCCGTCCTCACCGCGGCGTACCAGGTCGGCATGGCGGAAGCGTGCGTCGGCGCGGCCAACGCGTACGCGCTCGAGCGCGTCCAGTTCGACCGCCCGATCGGTTCGTTCCAGGCCGTGAAGCACATCCTCGCGGACATGACGGTCCGGGCCGAGATCGCCCGCGCCGCGGTCGACGCCGCCGCGGTGACGCTCGACGACCCCGAGATCGGTGATCTCGAGCGCGCCGTCTCGGGTGCCCGGCTGCTCGCCGCGGAGGCCGCGCTGAAGAACGCGAAGGCCTCGATGCAGGTGCACGGGGGGATGGGCTTCACGTGGGAGGTCGACGTCCACCTCTACCTCAAGCGCGCCTGGGTGCTGAACACGGTGTTCGGCACGCCGACCGAGCACGCCGACGCCCTCGCCGCCACACTCGCTCCTGCGCTGTGAGCGCCTGATCCCATGACCCGCGTGATCTCGTGACCCGCGACGGCTGGCAGCCGATCCTCGACGACCTCGCGACGCGGCGCGCCGCGGCCCGCGCGATGGGCGGTGCCGAGCGTCTCGAGCGTCAGCACGAGGGTGGTCGTCTCGACGCGCGGGCCCGGGTCGACCACCTGCTCGACGAAGGCTCGTTCGTCGAGCTCGGCACCCTCGCGGGATCCGTGCAGCGCGGCGCCTCGCCGATGGCGCCGGCCGACGCACTCGTCGCCGGCCACGGCCGGATCGACGGGCGTCCCGTGCTCGTCGGCGCCGAGGACTTCACCGTCATGGGTGGCTCGATCGGGCTCGGCACCACCGCCAAGCGTCAGCGCCTCGCCGAGCTCGCGCGTCAGGAGCGCCTGCCGCTCGTCATGCTCCTGGAGGGCGCGGGAGAGCGGACCCAGAACGCGTTCGAGCGTCGCGGCCGCGCCCCGAACGACCTCCAGACGCTCGCCGGCCTGTCGGGCCTGGTCCCCACGGTCTGCGTGGTGATGGGCGCGTCGGCCGGGCACGGCGCGCTCGACCGCGCCACTCATGGACTTCGTCGTGATGACCGAGCAGGCCGCGATCTTCTCGGCCGGGCCGCCGCTGGTGAAGGCGTCGATGGGTGAGGACGTCGACAAGTTCGAGCTCGGCGGCGCACCGATCCACTCGACCGTGAGTGGTGTCGTGCACAACGCCGCGCCCGACGACCGCGCTGCGCTCGACCTCGTGCGCACGTACCTCTCCTATCTCCCGTCGAACGCCTGGGAGCATCCGCCGGGGGCGGCGGCGTCACCGGGCGCGGGTGGACCCGCCGACGCCGCCGCGCGGCGCGCCGTCCCCGAGCTCCTCGATCTCATCCCGGCGGACCCGCGTCGGGGATACGACGTCCGCGCGGTGCTCGACGCCGTGCTGGACGGCGGTTCGGTGTTCGAGGTGCAGCCCGCCCACGGTCGACCGATCGTCACCGCGCTCGCGCGGCTGGGCGGCACCGCCGTAGCCGTCGTCGCGAACCAACCCGCGGCGAAGGCCGGTTCGATCGACGCCGAGTCGGCCGACAAGGCCGCGCACTTCCTCGGGGTCGCCGACGCGTTCCACTTACCAGTGGTGTTCCTCGCCGACAACCCGGGTGTGCTCGCGGGCACCGCATCGGAGCGCAGCGGGATCCTGCGCCACGCGGCGCGCATGTTCGCGGCCCAGCACCGGGTCCGCTCACCCAAGCTGCACGTGACGCTTCGCAAGGCGTACGGGTTCGGCTCGTCGCTGATGGCGATGAACCCGTTCGACGATCAGACCGTCACCCTCGCGCTCCCCGGCGCGCGCCTCGGCGCGATGCCTGCGGAGAGCGGCGCCGACGCGGCCCGGCTCGACGCGACGGAGCGCGACGTGCTCACCCATGCGGAGCTGGGTGGTGCGTACTCGTCGGCCGACACGATGAGCTACGACGAGGTGGTGGAGCCGGCCGAGCTGCGCGACGCGCTGCTCGACGCGCTCGAGCTGAGCGCCACGCGCCGCCGGCACCCCGTGGCGCCCGCCGCGCACCACGGCATCCTGCCGTAGCGGCGCCTCAGGTCGGTCCCTCGAGGTTGGGGCGGATCTCGAACGTCGGCTCCACGAGGATCTCGGTCGTCAGGCTGCCGGCGATGAAGCACTCGCGGTGCGCGACCTCGCAGAGGTGCTCGAGACGGGACACGGCGACCTCGCCGCGCACCGTGATGACCGGGTGCAGGACGATCCGGGTGATGCGCAGCGGGGGATCGTCCTCGGGCATGACACCCTCCGCCTCGTCCCGGTAGCCGGTCACGTCGATCCGGGCGCGGGCCGCGACGGCCAGGAACGAGAGCAGCTGGCAGGAGGATGCCGCCAGCACCACGAGCTGCTCGGGGTTGAGTCGCCGGGCGTCGCCACGGAACGCCGGGTCGCCGCTGAGGGTGAGCATCGGCTCGGCTGGGTCCGCGGATCCTCGGTGCGTCCGGTCGTAGGCGTCGTACCCGTCGGCGGTGGAGCCTCTCCAGGAGCACTCGGTCCGGTAGCGGTGCGTCGTCCCGGCCACGAACCTGACACTAGTGTCAGGCGCCGTGAGCTCCCTCGGTGACCGCAGCACGGTGCTCGACGCGCTCGCGCACCGCCTCGCGCAACGACCCCGACGGCCCGTACCTGGACTTCGAGGGTGACACCTACACCGCGCGCGCGATCGACCTCGCCAGCAACCGTCTCGCCCACGCCCTCGCCGACCTCGGGGTCGGGCGTGGCGATCGAGTCGCGACGCTGCTCGAGAACGCCCCGGCCCAGGTCATCTCCTTCTTCGGTGCGCTCAAGCTCGGCGCCATCCAGGTGCCGATCAACACCGCGTACAAGGGGGAGTTCCTCCGCCACCAGCTCGCCGACTCCGCGTCCCGTGTGCTGGTGGTGCAGGGCGACTTCGCGAGCCGGGTGAGCATCGTCGCCGACGCCGGCCTGCCCGACCTGGCCGCGTGCATCGTGGTCGGGATCGCCCGACGAGCCCGTGGCCGGGGTGACGACCCACGACTGGGACGGGGTGCTCGACGCGGCGCTCGACGACGGCCCGGTGCCCGATGCCGGCGTCGGCCCGAGCGACCTCGCGTGCTTCATCTACACGGCCGGGACGACCGGTCCGTCGAAGGGCTGCATGCTCCCGCAGCACTACATCGTCGCCCTCTCCGACCAGATCGCGCGAGCCTGGCAGCGCCGTCCCGACGACGTGGTGCTCACGCCCCTGCCGCTCTTCCACTTCAACGCGATCTCGATCTGCGTGGTCGGGACGCTGGTCGTGGGCGGCAGCGCCGCAATCGCCCGGCGCTTCTCGGTGTCGAAGTTCTGGCCCGAGGTGCGCCGCACCGGGTGCGACCATGGTGTCGCTGCTCGGCTCGCTCGCGATCCTGATCGCGGACGCCGCCGACCACCCGGACCAGGCGGGCCACGAGCTCCGCCTCTGCGCGGCTGCGCCGATCCCGCCGTCGACCGACGAGATCTGGCGCGAGCGGTTCGGCTGCGCGACGTTCAGCGGCGGGTACGGGCTCACCGAGGCATCGCTCATCGGGATGCTCCCGGCGGGCGAGACGAACAAGCCGGGCGCCGCCGGGAAGCCCAACACGCACGACTTCGAGGTGCGGCTCGTCGACGACGAGGACGGCGAGGTGGCGGTCGGGGAGATCGGCGAGATCGTCGCCCGCCCCATGACGCCCGAACCTGATGTTCACCGGGTACTGGGGCCGGCCCGAGGACACGCTCGCGGTGCTGCGCAACCTCTGGTTCCACACCGGCGACCTCGGCCGGCTCGACGAGGACGGCTTCCTGTACTTCGTCGACCGCAAGAAGGACTACCTGCGCCGCCGCGGCGAGAACATCTCGAGCTTCGAGATGGAGAAGATCTTCCACGGCCACGCCGATCTCGAGGACGTCGCGGTGCACTCGGTACCGAGCGACCTCGGCGAAGACGAGGTGAAGGTCACCGCCATCGTCACGACCGGCGCGGACCTCACCGAGGAGGACCTGTGCCGGTGGGCGATCGACCACGTGCCGTACTTCGCGGTGCCGCGGTTCATCGAGTTCCGCACGGACCTCCCGCGCAACCCGGTCGGGCGGGTGCTGAAGTACGAGCTGCGTGACGACGGGGTCACCGCGACGACGTGGGACCGCGAGGCGTCCGACGTCACCTTCGAGCGCCGCTACCGCGCTCGAAGCTAGGCCTTGCGCACTCGCCAGATCTCCTCCGCCGGCCACTGCCGCGCCCACTCGGCGTCCCATCCCTCGTAGGTGGTGGTCGCACCCTCTGGCGCGCGCAGCTCGATCAGGTCCTCGACGACGAGGCCGTGCCGTCCGAACAGCCGGATCCACTCGCCGTAGGGGATCTGGAAGTCGATCGTGCCTTCGGACTCGTAGCGCCCGCTGTCGAAGTACGGCGCGTGGAGCTTCCGGCTCAGCCGGTCCTTGCGCTCGTTCCAGACAGGTACTGCAGGATCGACGACTTGTTGAACACGAGCCGGCCACCGGGCCGCAGCACGCGCGCGGCCTCGGGGACCGAGCGCTGCCGGGTCGCAGAACGACATCGCACCGTGGTCGCAGAACACCAGGTCGAACGACCCGTCGCGGAAGGGGAGCGACTCGCCGCTCGCACACAGCAGCGGGAAGCTGAGCCCGGCGTCGCGGCGAGCGCGGGCCGCGTGCCGGAGCTGGCCGCGCGACTGGTCGAGACCGACGCAGCAGGCGCCGTCACGCTGGAGCGCGACCGACCACTGTGCGCCGCCACACCCCAGCTCGAGCACGTCCTGCCCGCGGGTCTCGCCGAGCGCGCGCAACCGCGTCCTCGGCGATGCCCCACACGCCCCAGGTGCGCCCGCGGGCGAGCTGTTCGCCGTGCACCTCTTGGTAGGCGTCGGCATCCGCGTCCCAGAACTCGCGGTTGCGACGCTCGTGATCCGACGCGTCGGGCGCCCGGCCGGACGGGTCGGTCACGCGGCTCTCGTCGAGGAGCTTCTCCCGGGCGTCGCGGTCCTTCTTCCACTCCTCGAGGAAGGCGTCGCGCCCTTTGGAGGCGGCGGCACCGGCCTTGCCCATCGCGGCCTGCACCTCGGACGCGAGCTTCGAGAACGCGTCACCCAGGTCGTCGACGACCTGCTCGGCCTGCTTCGCGACCGACTTCCACGCGTCGGCGCCGGCCTCCTGGGCCTCGTCGAGCTTCACCTTCGCCTTGCCCTCGCGGCCGCGGAGCCCCTCGACGCCTTGCTGCAGGCGGTCGCGGGCCTCTGCCTGCGCGAGGTCGGCCTGCACGCGCAGCTCGTCGATCTGGCCCTTGAGCTTGTCGAGGGCGCTGCGGGCCTGGGCCTGGTAGCGGTCACGTGCGCTCTGTGGTTCGTCGGCCATCGGTGTCTCCTCTGTCGAATGCGGTGGGTCGGTGTCGGTCGTCAGGTTGTCGATCGGGCGAGGTCGATGAGCAGGTCGGCGACGAGGTCGGGTCGAGCGAGGAACGGGGAGTGTCCGGTGTCCCACTCCACGGTACGTGTGCATCGCCGCGCGAGCACGTGTTGGAGCGCGGGCGCGACCGCCTGGTCGGCGGTGCAGACCGCGTACGTCGACGGGACGTCTCGCCATGCGGCGGCGGTCGCGACGCCGGCCAGCTCACGCCATCGCCTGGGCGTCGAGACGCGCCACCGCCGTCGCGGCGTCGTCGGCCCCACAGTCGTGGTACAGCGCCGGGATCGCCGAGTCGAGGTCGAGGGTGATCGTGCCGTCGTCGGCGAACCGCAGCGCGTCCGCGAGCAGGCTCGCGCCCTCGACGTCGGGCAGCGCTCCGGGCGCGGCGTTGGTGCAGGACTCCCCGACGTCGAGGCAGAACGCCGAGATGAACACGAGGTGCCGCACGTCGCGGTTGTCGGCTGCGCCCTCGCTCACCACCGCGCCACCGTAGGAATGGCCGCACACGACGGTCGGGCCCTCGATCGCCGCGAGGGTGCGAGCGAGGGCCTGGGCGTCGGCCGCGAGGTCGCCGAGGGGCTCGGTGCTCTCCCCGTGTCCCGGCAGGTCGATGGCGACGTTCGGCACGCCGGCTGCGTCGAGCCGGGCCGTGACCGGTTCCCAGCACCACGCCCCGTGCCACGCGCCGTGGACGAGGACGACCGTCGCGGTCACGAGGCAGCCTTGCGCTCGTCGAGCTGTCGCTGCTCCCACCGTCGGGTGAACGGTGCCGCGGCGAACCCCACCACCCAGGCGGTGAGGATCATCGCCCAGAGCTCGACGCCATAGAGCCACATGAGGAACGCGACCGAGCAGAACGCGATGAGTGCATCGACCGCGACGTGGACGATGTAAGGGCCGGGGCTCCGTGCGCAGCGGACGGGCCCCCGGGCCGTCGACGCGGCCGTTGCCCGACGCGTCGCTCACGCGGTGGGGTGCAGCTCGTTGATCTTCACGCCCTTGCGGTGTGCGAAGCGGCGGCCCTTCGCGACCGGCGCGGTGTCGACGCCGACCGCTTCGGCCCGCAGGGCGCCGACGGTGCACTGCTCCCGCGGGCGGACCGAGAACGGGTCGTACCGGAACTCGCGCATCGCGTTGCGATGCGTCATCGCGTCGATCTCGGCGTCGGTGAGATCCGTCTCGGCGAACTCAGCCGCGAGGGCTTCGGGCGCGGTCGGGCCAGTTGGCGTCGGAGTGCGGGTAGTCGGTCTCGACGGTGACGTGGTCGACGCCGATGTGGTCCCGCACGAGCTGCAGGCCCACCTTGTCGGAGATGAAGCACAGGATGACGTGGTCCATGAAGAACTCGGCTGCGGACTGCGAGCCGAAGTCGGCGCCCGTCCATGCCTTGTGCGTCTGGTACGAGTGCTCGAGCCGCTCGAGGAAGTAGGGCACCCAACCGATCCCACCCTCGGACAGCGCGACCTTCACGTCGGGGAACTTGCGCCAGATGGGCGAATGGGCGAGGTCGGCCGCACACTGCACCAGCGCCATCGGCTGCAGGACGATCATCACGTCCATCGGCGCGTCGGGCGCGGTGACGACGAGCTGGCTCGACGACCCGATGTGCATGCACACCACGGTGCCGGTGTCCGAGCATGCCCTCCACACCGGGTCCCACGTGTCGGAGTGCAGGCTCGGGAGCCCGAGGGGCACCGGGTTCTCCGGGAACGTGATCGCGTGGCAGCCCTTCTTCGCGACCCGGCGGATCTCCTGGGCCGTGACCTCCGGATCCCAGATCGCCGGGATCGCCAGCGGGATGAACCGCTCGGGCGCGAACCCGCACCACTCGTCGATGTGCCAGTCGTTGTAGGCCTCGGTGAGGACCCGGGCCGCGTCCTTGTCGTCGAGCTGTCCGAACACACGACCCGCGAAGCCGGGGAGGCTCGGGAAGTTCATCGAGCCGAGGACGCCGTTCGCACTCATGTCGAGCACACGCTTCTCGACGTCGAAGCAACCGGCGCGGATCTCGTCGAAGGACGTCGGGTCGATGCCGTACTCCTCCGGCGGACGCCCGGCGACCGCGTTGAGGCCGATGTTGGGGATCTCGCTCCCCGAGAAGTTCCAGACGTCGGTGCCGTCCTCCTTCTGGACGACGTGCGGCGCGAGGTCCCGGTACTTCGCCGGCAGGTGCCGTTCGAACATGTCGGGCGGCTCGACCACGTGGTCGTCGACGCTCACGATGATCATGTCGTCCATCTGCATGGCGGACCTCCTCCCTGGACGCGCCCCGGGGTGCGCTCCCCGAGCGGGCCGCGCGACGTCTGGCCAGGCGCGCCGACGCTCGCGTCAGGCTACCGCCGCCCGGATCTCGGAGCGTCAGGCCGCCGCCTCGTCCGGTGGGTCGTTGGCCGGGGCGCGGAGGCTCCAGGTGCCGTCGTGGTGGTCCTCGACCGTGTGGTCGCGGTCGTGGATCAGGTGGTGGTGTTGGTCGCAGACGTTGCCGAGCTCGGTGTAGGTGGTGTGGTGGGCCTGGCCGTAGGGCTCGGTGTGGTGGCGGTGCAGGCCGATGGTGCGGTCACACCCGCGGATCTTGCAGGTGCGGTCCCGCACCGCGATCGCGATCTTCAACGCCTTCGGGACGTGGCGGGTCGGGCTCAGCACCGTCTGGACGTCGACGCCGTCGGTGATGACCAGCTGGAGGAGCCCGTGGGAGAGCACCTCGCGGGCGTGGGCGACGGGGACGGGGCCGACGCCGGGGATCTCGCACGTCTCACCGGGTCGGACCTTGCCGTCGAGGAGTGACCCGAGGCCGACCATGACGGTGCCGGCCGGGTTGGTCTTCGCCGGTGCGCCGTTCGATCGCGACTCGGCGAGGTCGATCATGGCGTCGAAGCGGTAGGCCTCACGGGCCTCGTGGTCACCGGAGCGGCGGGCTCCCTGCGAACCGGGCCTGCTCGAGCGGCTCGAGGGCGTGGAGGAGCTTCGCGACCTCCTCGGTCGGGCCCGGAGAAGGTCCCCCTGGTGGCGAAGCCCTCGGTGAAGGTGCGGAGGTGCCGTTCGCGCTTGGCGCGTCGGCGCGCCTCGGCCTCGTCGCATGCTGCGGCGATCACCCGTTCGCGCTCGGCGCGCAGCTCGCGCATCCCCGAACGGCGGGCGGTTGCCAACAGCCGCTTCTCCGCCGAGGGGTCGGCCGCGGCGCCGGCCGTGACCTGCGCGGCCTGCTGGAGGGAAAGCTCGCCGGAGCGGAGCTGCTCCTCGGTCGCCGGCAGGTCGGTCAGGCGGGTCAGCAGTGGCGAACGTCTCGCGGGCTGCACATTCGGACGATCCCGTCGCCTCCGCGAGCCACTGCTCGGGTGACGCCGCGTGCGAGCGGCCTCGCCACGCGTTCGTGTCGGCGGCGCGCTTGGCGAGCATCGCGGTGGCGGTGTCGAGGAGCTTGGCGCTCTCCGCGGCGGCTTCGGCGAGTCGCGCCGCGTCGCGGCCGTCGAGGCGCGCGGGGTCGAGCTCGGCGACGGCATCGCGTGCCAGATCTCGGACCTGCTCGATCTTGAACATGCCATCACGATGACAGGGGGGTGTGACACTCACCCCCGGTTCGGGCCGTCCTGCGGAGACTTCTTCGAGATCTCTCGGGCACTGTTTGCGTCACCTCGCGCGCGACCCCGTGTCACCTGTCGATCGTTCGCGAGCGAAGGGGGACTCGATGGCGACCACACGCCGTACCGCAGCGCGCCGCCGATCCGAGGGCTACGGCGTCGCGCTCGGCGCGGTGCTGACGACCCTCCTCGTCGGCTTCGTGCTCGTGGTCGCGCGCGAGATCGGTGCGACGCTCGACCTCGTCGACGGCGGGCACGGCGACTCCTACCAGCTCTTCGCCGTCTCGCTCACCGGCGTGGTCGGCGCGGTGTTCGCGCTCGGGATGGGCGCGGGCCGAGCCGTGCGGCGCGACGCCGAAGACCGACCCGCTCCGCCGCTTCTTCGCGAGCGCCTACCTCCTCACCTACGTGGTCGCGGGTGCGACGGCCCTGTTCGTGTGTCTCGTGCGGCTGGGCACGTCGACCGCGATCCTGCGGAGCCTTGCCGCCGCCTTCCTGGGGACGGCCGTGGCGGTCACCTCGGCGTACTTCGGCACCGCGCCGGGACGCGACTGACCGACGCATCCAGAGGTCAGGGCTTGGTGACGGTGATCGTGCCTTCCATGCCGCCGTCGCGGTGGCCGGGCACCGTGCAGAAGAACGTGTACTTCCCCGGCTCGTCGATGCGCAGGCGAGCGGTCGTCGTCTCGCCACCGCTCACGTCGGCCACGGTCCCGAGCCCGTCGATGGCGAAGTCGTGCGACGAGTCCTCGGACTGCAGCCGCAGCGCGACCTCCTCGCCGGCACGGATCCTCAGCGTGTCGGGGTCGAAGCTGAAGTTGCTGGCCTGCACGCGCAACGGCTGCGCGCCGGCCTTCGGGGTACCGCCGGCGACCCCCTTGATCTTCCCTGTCTCGACGTCGTTGCCCGAGCAGGCGGCGAACAGCAGCAGCCCGGCGAACGCCACCGCGACCATGCGCGCGATCCTCGTCTCGCCCGATCGGGTCATTCGCCGGGCCGTTCGATGATCGGGGCGGGGCTCTGGTCGTCCATCGGCGCTTCGGGCTGGACCTCGACAGTGTCGAGGAGGACGCCGGGGGGCGCCGTGAGCACCATCGCGACCGCACGCGCGATGGCCTCGGGCTCGAGGTAGCCGGCGTGTCGCTGGAGCCCGTAGCGCGGCCAGTACGTCATCAGGTCCTCGAGCTCGTCCATCGGCCATCCGAAACCGAACTCGCTGATCGTGGGGCCGACGCGCACGACGGTGGAGCGGATGCCGCTGCCCTCGCACTCGAGGGCGACCGAGTGCGCCAGCGCCTCGAGCCCGGCCTTCGTCGCGGTGTAGGTGGCCATCCGCGGTCGCGCGTGTCGCGTCGCGTCGGAGGTGATGAACACGATGTCGCCCCGCACGCCGCGCTCGCGCCATCCGGCGATCGCGATGCGGCTCGTGAGGATCGGCCCGACGAGGTTCGTCGCGACCTCCTGCTGCACGTCTTCGGGAGTCTGACGGTGCAGCCATCCCGGGACGGCCATGCCGGCGTTGTTGACGAGGGCGTCGATCGGCCCGAGCTCCGCCTCGACCGTCGCGAAGCAGGCCTCGATGGACCCGGGATCGGTGACGTCGAGCGCGGCGGGGCACGCCGTCCCACCGGCCACACGGACTGCCTCCGCCGTGTCCTCGAGGCGGTCGGTCCGGCGGGCGCCGAGGCCGACCTTCCAGCCGAGCCGGCCGAGCTCGACCGCGATGGCGGCGCCGATCCCCGACGATGCGCCGGTGACCAGTGCCGTCCGTTGCTCGTTCACGTCTCTCGCGCTCCCGTGCTCGTCCGATCCCGGGTCGGGATCGCCTCCCGACAGTAGGGGGTCAGGCGAGCCCGCCCCACGCGACCACGGCGCCGGCGGCCTCGACCAGGAGGTCGGTGTCCCCGACTGCGACGGGGATCTCGAGGATCGACGCCCCCGGCGCGGCGAGCGCGTCGGAGAGGCGCACCCGGTGGTCCGCCGCTGCGCTGATCGCACCGCGGGGACCCCACACGACGACCACGAGGTCGAGTCCCGAGGCCGCGGCCGCGTCGATCGCGTCGGCGGTGGCGGGATCCAGGGGCCCGGTCGTGACGGCAACCGCGGGTCGTCCCGCGCGCGCGGCGTCGGCGGCGAGCCGGACCGCCACCCGGGCTCGCGGCGGGCGGGCACGACCACGCGCCGGGCCTCGCCCGGTGCGAGCGCGGGGGTGGGGAAGGTGCGCGCGACCCACAGTCCCGCGATGCCGGGTTCCGCGGTGACGAGGCCGCCTGGCGGGAGCACCGCGCCGAGGTCGGCGACCGCGCGGGCAGGGTGCAGGGGCACCTTCTCGTCGACGTACCCGGGCTGCGCGACCGCAGCGAGCCGCGGGTAGAGCTCGTTCTGCAGCGGCGGGCGCGCGTCGTCGGTCCCCAACGGCCCTTTCGCCAGGTCCGCGAGCCGGGTGGGCTCGACGTCCACGATCGGGCGCGAGCCCGAAGTGCGCCCGAGGCGACTCGGCGTCGTCGATGCCCGTCGCGACGATCACCTCGGCATCGGCCCAGCCCAGGAGCTCGAAGTCGCGCGCCTGGAGCCCACAGGTGCCGAGGTGGTGCGGGCTGTCCCAGCTGAAGACGCCCTTGGCGCCCCAGGTGTTCGCGACGCCGAGCGACCCGGCGGTGGCGAGGTCGCGCAGGCCGGTCAGCGAACCGGTGTCGAGGACGGCCGGTCCCGCGAGGACCACGAGTCGGGTACGCGGGACCACGGCGAGGAGGTCTGCGGCGTCAACGTCTCCACGCGGTCATCGTGCCATGCCGTCTACGATCCGCCCGTGTCCGACGGCCGTCCGGTGTACCTCCACGAGATCATCGACATCGTCGGCGAAGGCGCGATGCGCTACATGGAGCTCACCGCGGCGCGCGGCGCGGGCGACGCGTCGGGCGGCACGCTCGCGCTCGTGGGCACGTGGTACACGATGGGTTCCACCGGGCGCTGGCCCCAGGTGATCAACCTGTGGGAGTGCGTCGACGGCTGGAACGGCTGGCGCGACCTGATGGAGCGCACGAACCTGCGTCGCACCTCCACGCCGGAGCTCGAGCAGTGGTGGCGCGAGGCATACGAAGTGCGCACCGGTGGGTTCGACCGACTGATGGCCGGGTGCACCGGGCTCCCCGGCGCTCGCCGACCTTCAGGCCGGAGGTCTGCGAGCCAGCGTGTTCGTCCACGAGCTGTCGCGGTGCAAGCCGGGCGCCGCGCTCGACTACCTGGGTGCCGTGCGCGACGAGTGGGTGCCGATCGCGGAGGACTACGGGCACGTGCCGGTCGGGCTCTACGAGGTGCTCCTCACCGACACCGAGGTCATGACGATCTGGGCGGCGAGCCCGCAGACCCATTGCGACCTCATGGCCGCGGCGACCGAGGCGACCGACGACCGCATCGCTCGGTGGCGGTCCCGGGCCCGCGAGTTCCTGACCGAGTGGCGTGAAGAGCTGATGACGCCGTATCCGGGCACCCTCCTGTCCGCCGGCGACACCCTCTGACGTCCGGCGTCGTAACCTCCAGCGTCGTGAGCACCGAGCCGGTCGACCTGGGGCCCGGCTCCGACGTCCGGCGACGTGCCGACATGGCGGCGGTGGCGCTCGACGGGCGGGCGCTCGGCAAGCGGGGTGCCCTGACCCGGCGGCGCCTGCTCGACGCGACGGCGCGACTGCTCGAGGACCGAGGGGTGCGCGACCTCCGGGTCGTCGACATCGCCCGCGAGGTCGGGACCTCGCCCGCGACCTTCTACCAGTACTTCCGCGACGTCGAAGAAGCCGTCCTCGTGCTCGCGGAGGAGGTGGGCGAGGATCTCGCGCCCCTCGGCGAGCTGCTCGGGCTCGACTGGTCGGGTCGATCGGGGCTCGAGTGCGCCCGCGAGCTGGTCGATGCGTTCATCGCGTACTGGGACGCGCACCGGGCGATCCTCCGGACCCGCAACCTCGCTGCGCAGGAGGGTGACCAGCGCTTCCGTGCGGTGCGCATCGAGTCCCTCCGACCGCTGCTCGAGGGCCTGGCCGCGAAGGTGACCGACGCCCAGGCGGCCGGTCGGGTCGACGTGCGGCTTCACGCCCATCGCCGCGGCGTCCGCGCTCGCCGTCGATGATGGAGCGCATGGCCGCATTCCACGCCGACCTCGAGCCGCTCGGCGTCGGCCGGAGCGACCTCGTCGAGACGACGGCCCGCATCGTGCACCAGACAGTGACCGGTCAGGCCGTGACCGGGCAGACCGTGACCGGGCAGACCGAAACGGTCAGGCGGGGTAGCCGCGACCCGCCGGGCCCGGGCTCACGACCAGCTCGAGATCGCGCCCGAAGACCTTCTCGAACAGCTCGCGCTTTCTGCGCGCGCCCCAGAGCTCGAGCTCGCAGTCGTCGTCGGCCGTGATCCGGATGACCGCGAGCGACGGGCCGACGCGGACGTCGACGTGCTCGACGGTCGCGCTCCGGCTCCGGTCGAGCCCGTCGGCGATCCGGAGCAGCGCCGTGAGCGCGCGCAGGCGGGACTCGTCGAGGAGCGGGAGCTCCTCCGGTGGCCTTGGGCTGCCCGCGGCGGTGCCAGCGTGCGAGGCCGGCGAGGAGCTGCACCTCCTCGGGGGTGAAGCCGCGCAGCTGGCCGTGCCGGATGAGGTACGCGCCGTGCTTGTGGTGGCCCTGCGACGCGACGTGCTCGCCGATGTCGTGGAGCAGCGCGCCGTACTCGAGGAGCTCGCGATCGTCCGACCCGAGGCCGTGCAGCTCCTGGGTGCCGTCGAACAGCTCGCACGCGAGCGTGGCGACGTGGCGGGCGTGGTCGTCCGCGACGTTGCAGCGCCGCGCCAGCGCCTCGACCGACGCACGCCGGATCGCGCGCGGGTCGTCGGACCACTCGGCCGGGTCGCGGCGGGCGATCGCGTCGAGGACGATCCCCTCGCGGAGGGCCCACTCGCTGATCACCATGTCCTCGATCCCGAACAGGTCCATCGCGGTGGCGAGGAAGAGCGAGCCGGCGGTGATGAGATCGACCCGGCGTGCCTCGAGGCCGTCGAGGCGCAGTCGCTCGTCGGCGGACGAGGCGAGGAGCAGCTTGTGGAGGGACAGGAACTCGTCGCGTGTGAACTCGAGCTGGTTGAGCGAGTCGGGCACGTTCTCCTTGCGGCGGGCCGCGACCATGTGGGCGAGGTCCTCGAGCGTGCCGCTGCTGCCCACGAAGCGCTTCGGCTCGTACCGGGCGACCTGCGCCGCGACCGGTTCGAGCACCTCGACGAGGTGCGCGCGGAGCCGCCGGTGCTCGTCCTTCGAGATCGGGTCGGTGCTCACGAACTCCGCGGTGAGTCGACCGACCCCGAGGTGCTCGCTCGTCGCCCAGAGCAGCTCGCCGGCGTCGCCGACCATGATCTCGACGCTCCCGCCGCCGAGGTCGAAGCAGAGCGCGGGGAGGGCTCGAGCAGCACGCTGGCGCGCACGGCCCCGAAGATCAGCTCCGCCTCCCGTCGACCGCTGATGACCTCGACGACGACGCCGGTCTCGGCCTCGATGCGGTCGACGACCGCGGCCCCGTTGGCCGCGGAGCGGATCGCGCTCGTTGCGCAGGCGTGGATCTCGGTGGCGCCGGCGGCCTCGGCGAGCAGGGCGAAGCGGCGGACCGTCGCGACGGCGACCTCGAGGGCCGCGTCGGTGATGCGGCCGTGGCGGCTGACCACGTCGCCGAGGCGGATCATCGCCTTCTCGGTGGTGATCTTCTCGAAGCCGCCGTCGGGGTGCGCGTCGGCGACAGGAGGTGGAAGGAGTTCGTGCCCAGGTCGAGGGCGGCGATCCGCACGATTCGAGGGTAGCGGTACGCTCGGGGCCGATCGGAATACCCGGCGATCGACGAACGGCGTGGCGCGGTGGACGCCGCCACGTGAGGGCGGTGGACGCCGTGAGGGCGGTGGACGCCGCCACGTGAGGGAGGACGACGACCATGGTGGACCTGCAGGCCGAGTCACCGGATGCTGATCGACGGGAAGCTCGTCGACGCGGCGTCGGGGAAGACCTTCGCCAACGTGAACCCGGCGACCGAGGAGGTCATCGGTCAGGTGGCCGACGGCGGCCCCGAGGAGATGGAGGAGGCGATCGCCGCGGCTCGCCGTGCGTTCGACGACACCGACTGGTCCACGAACCAGGAGCTGCGCACGCGGTGCCTCCAGCAGCTGAAGGACGCGCTCGACCGGCACCGAGAGGACCTGCGCCCGCAGATCGTCGCCGAGGTGGGGACACCGATCGCGATGACCTACGCGGTCCAGCTCGACTCCTCCATCGACGCCTTCCAGTACGAGATCGACCTGATCGGGACGTACGAGTGGGAGCACGACCTCCCGGTCTTCGACTTCATGGGCATGCAGAGCATCCGCCGGGTCGTGCACGAGCCGATCGGTGTGTGCGGCCTGATCACGCCGTGGAACGTCCCGTTCATGCTCAACCTCACGAAGATCGGGCCTGCGCTCGCGGCCGGCAACACGGTCGTGCTCAAGCCGGCGCCGGACACGCCCTGGAGCGCCACCGCGATCGCGAAGATCGCAGTGGAGGAGACCGACCTCCCGCCCGGAGTGCTCAACATCGTCACGTCGGGCGACAAGGCTGCGGTCGGCGAGATGCTCACGGCCGATCCTCGGGTCGACCTGATCAGCTTCACCGGGTCGTCGGTCGTCGGGAAGCGGATCATGGAGCGCGGCGCCCCCACGCTCAAGCGCGTCTTCCTCGAGCTCGGCGGCAAGTCGGCCAACATCATCCTCGACGACGCGGACTTCCCCTCGGTCGTCCCGTCGGGCTCGATGACCTGCGTGATGGGCGGTCAGGGTTGTGCGATCACGACGCGGATGCTGCTCCCGGCGTCGCGGTACGACGAGGGCGTCGACCTGCTCAAGGGCGCCTTCGAGGCCTTCCCGTACGGCGACCCCACCGATCTCTCCAACATGATGGGCCCGCTCATCAACGCTCGCCAGCGTGATCGCGTGCTCGGCTACATCGAGCAGGGCAAGGCCGAGGGAGCGCGACTCCTCGTCGGCGGCGGCCGGCCGGAGCAGTTCCCCAAGGGGTACTACGTCGAGCCGACGCTCTTCGTCGACGTCGATCCGGACGCGACCATCGCGCAGGAGGAGATCTTCGGCCCGGTGCTGGCGGTCCTGCGCTACGAGGACGACGACGACGCCGTGCGCATCGCGAACAACTCCAGGTACGGCCTGTCGGGCGGAGTGACGTCCGCGTCGCTCGATCGCGGCGCTGGGCGTCGCGAAGCGCATCCGGACAGGGACCGTCGCGGTGAACGGGGGAGGGTGGTTCGCCCCCGACTCGCCGTTCGGTGGGTACAAGGAGAGCGGCATCGGGCGCGAGCACGGGCGCGAGGGCTTCGAGGAGTACCTCGAGACGAAGACGATCGGGCTGCCCGTCGACGCCTGACCGTCTGCGGGCGGCCCGGCTGCGCTCGCCTCACCCCGTCGGCCGTGCGACAATTCGGGGATGGCCACGATCGAGCTCCCTCGAGTACCTGCCGACCTTCGAGACCGTCGAGGAGGAGCGGCTCCACCGCAAGCAGCGGCTGGCGGCTGCCTTCCGCCTGTTCGGGCGCTTCGGCTTCGACGAGGGGGTGGCCGGGCACATCACCGCCCGCGACCCCGAGCTGCTCGACCACTTCTGGGTCAACCCGCTTCGGGATGAGCTTCTCGATGATCAGCGTCTCGGACCTCATCCTCGTCAACCACGAGGGTCAGGTCGTCGAGGGCGACGCGATGGTGAACGGCGCCGCGTTCGCGATCCACTCGCAGATCCACGCGGCCCGTCCCGACGTGATCGCCGCGGCGCACGCCCACTCCGTGCACGGCAAGGCGTGGTCGTCGCTGCGCAAGCCGCTCGACCCGCTCACCCAGGACGCATGCGCGTTCTACGACGACCACGCGGTGTTCGACGACTACACCGGCGTCGTGCTCGACCTCGAGGAGGGCAAGCGCATCGCGCACGCCCTCGGCGACAACAAGGCGGCGATCCTCAGCAACCACGGGCTGCTCACGGTGGGCCACTCGGTCGACGAGGCCGCGTGGTGGTTCATCACGATGGAGCGCACCTGCCAGGCGCAGATCCTCGCGGAGTCGGCCGGCACCCCGGTGCTGATCGACGCGCCGCAGGCCGCGCTGACTGCGACGCAGGTCGGCTCGCACGTCGCGGGCTACTTCAGCTTCGCCCCGCTCTACGCCAAGATCACCCAGGACCAGCCCGACCTCTTCGACTGACGCGCGGGTCTTGCGTCGAGCTATGTGCGGGATGCGCCCGGAAGTGACGACGAACCGCTTCTGCGGGTTCAGGTGCGCTTGCTCTCGACCTCGGTGGCGTAGGCCTTCGTGCCGGCGATGAACGCGTCGGGGTCGGCGAACTTCCCGGCGACGACGTCCTGGAACCACTCGGGGACGTAGCTCTCGATCGCACCCGACTCGAGCATCGCGAGCACGGGCTCGACCATCGCGTCGACGGGCAGCGCGTCGACCGAGCTGTGGAACCCGTCCTCGTTGCCGGGCAGGTGGAACAGCTCGGTGTCGATCACGCCGGGGTTCACGATGTGGATCTGCACGCCCGTGTCGCGCAGGTCGACCGCCATGCACTCGGAGAACGCGGTGATCGCGGCCTTGCTCGCGGCGTACGCGGACTCGATCGGCGGTCCGAGCCGAGCCGCGACCGACGACAGGTTGACGATGTGGCCGCCGCGCTCGATCAGGCCCGGGAGCAGCGCGAGCGTCAGGCGGACGGGGGAGAAGTAGTTGATCGCCATGACCGACTCGACGGTCTCCGGGTCCATCCGGATGACGTGCCGACGCTTCGGGATCCCGGCGTTGTTCACCAGCACGTCGATGCCACCGAGCTCGGACTCGGCCTGCTTGGCGAAGCCCTCGATGCCGTCGAGGTCGGCGAGGTCCACGGTCCAGGACCGCGACTCGGGCGAGTGCTCCTGGAGCCGGGCGAGCACCTCGGCGAGCCGGTCCTCCCGGCGGGCGCAGATGCCGACGGTCGCGCCGCGGACGGCGAAGCCCTCGGCCAGTGCAGCGCCGATGCCGGTGGACGCCCCGGTGACGAGGACGCTTCTTGTCGTGCAGGTCGTAGCGTCATGGCGCCACCTTCGCGCATCCCTGACGTTCGCGTCAGGTGAGGGCTAGCCTGCGCCGCCGTGACGCTCGATCCGAACACGCCCCTCCTCACCGACCGCGTCGCCGTCGTGACCGGCGCCGCGGTCGGAATCGGCGAGGCGACGGCTCTGGCCCTGGCCCGCTTCGGCGCCCACGTCGCCATCTGCGACCGGGACGTGCCGAACCTCGACGCCACCGCGGACGCCGTCGAGGCAGCCGGTCGCCGGGTCGTGGCCTCGGAGCTCGACGTGCGCGACGGTGACGGTGTCGAGGAGTTCGTCGCCACCGTCGCCGCCGAGCTGGGCTCGATCGACGTCGTCGTCAACAACGCCGGCGGCGGGTTCTTCGCCGGCTTCCTCGACGTCAGCGACAAGGGTCAGGACTCGCTGATCCGCGAGAACTTCACCAGCGTCACCAACTTCGTGCGGGCCGCGGTGCCCCGGATGCCCGAGCGTGGCGGCTCCATCGTGAACATCACGTCGATCGAGGCTCATCGTGCCGCCCCGGGCTTCGCGGTCTACTCGGCCATGAAGGCCGCGGTGGCGAGCCTCACCAAGAGCCTGGCGCTCGAGCTCGGGCCGCGGCGGGTGCGGGTGAACTGCATCGCACCCGATGTCATCCCGACGCCGGGGATCGGGATGGAGCACGCGGTGCACACGCCGCTCCCGATCGAAGGGCACGTCGACGACGTCGCGGCGGCCGTGATCTACCTCGCAGGCGACCTGAGTCGGTTCGTGACCGGCACCACGGTGCACGTCGACGGCGGGAACTGGGCGTCCGGCGGTTGGATGCGCACTCAGGACGGCAGCTACGCGCTGCACCCGAGCGCCGGCGACCTCCCGCCCGCGCAGCTCCGTCCGAAGGAGTAGAGGTCAATGAAGCTCGGCATCGCCCTCGGGCGTCTCAACCCGGCGTTCTTCGTCGAGGTCGCCCTCGAGACGGAACGCCTCGGCTTCGAGTCGGTCTGGCTCCCCGAGCACCTCATGTTCACGTCGAAGATGAGCCGCTCGCCGCATCCCGGCGAGACGCACCCGCCGGTGCCGCCCGACACCCCGATCTTCGACGCGTTCGCGTATCTGGCATTCCTCGCGGGCAAGACCGAGCGCGTCCGGCTCGGAACGCACGTCTACAACCTCGGGCTGCGCCACCCGTTCATCGCCGCGCGCGCCGTCCAGACGCTCGACATCGTCTCGGGGGGTCGGGTCGAGTTCGGTATCGGTGCGAGCTGGCTCGAGGAGGAGTGGGTCGCGGCGGAGCTCGACTTCACGACGCGCGGCCGCCGCGTCGACGAGGCGCTCGGGGTCTGCAAGGCGTTGTGGACCCAGGACGACGTGTCGCACCACGGCGAGTTCTTCAGCTTCGACGGCGCGGTGTTCGTGCCGAAGTGCGTCCAGGAGCCGTACCCGCCGATCCTGGTCGGGGGCGAGAGCGGAGCCGCGCTCCGACGGGCCGCACGGGCCGGTGACGGTTGGATCGGGATGGCCCATGACTTCGAGTCGGGTGCGGCGCAGATCGCGAAGCTGCGGGAGCTCCTGCACGCCGAGGATCGGGATCCCGACGCGTTCCAGTACTGCCTCGGGGGCCCGGTCGACTCCGCTGCCGACGTCGCCCGCTGGACCGAGATCGGCGTCACCCGGCTCATCATCTCCCCGTGGCGCCGCTCGAAGGAAGCCATCGAGGGCATGCAGCGCTTCGCCGAGCAGATCGGCACCGGCGACTGAGGGCTGCTCGTCCCGCGGCGCCGGGTGAGCGGTGCAATCCGGACAGCTAGGGCAGGAACGGACCGTGGCCGAGCGCGGTGTCGGGCGCGTCGTCGAAGTCCTTGATGGTGCCCTTGTTCCGCAAGGCGACGTGGATCTGCTCGGGCTGCATGGTGAAGCAGACGCCGGCCATCTGGTGCCCCAGCTCGTCGGCGACCTCGACCGCGTCGAGGTCCATGCCGCGGCCCATGCCGATGTCGCACGCTCGGCGCAGGACGATGGCCGCCTCGGCGGCGTCCCAGTCGTGGCCGGGCTCTCCGAGGGTCTCCTCGGCCCACCGGAAGAACCCGCCGCGGAACGGTGCCGCCGCGAACTCGGGTGGGGCGATGATCCGGCGCCCGTCGAGCGTCCAGGCGAGCAGCGGCTCGCCGTCGCGCGCGCACTCGACGACGGCCTCGCCGCCGTGCTGCGCGGCGGCGGGGATGACGATGTCGTACTGGCGCACCGTGCCGACCGGGCCACCCCGCGCGGCATGCGAGATCGTCAGGCTCGCGAGGTCGAACATGTGGGTGCAGTTCTGCTTGGGGTCGGCCGAGTCGCCCGCGGCGAGCGGTCGGGTCGAGAGCTCCATCCCCTCCAGTGCGCGGAGCGGGGCGGCCGCGTCGGAGCATGTCGTCCAGGGCCACCGGTACGCGTCCGCGGTGACCTCGGTGACGACCGCGCCGTCGTGCGCCACGCGTACGGTGAAGTAGTGGAAGTCGTCCTCGAGCCCGCCTTCGGCCACACCGCCCGAAGCGTCGGACTCGGTCACGATCATGCGGAGCCGACGACGGTACGCACCGTCCGGGAACGGCGCGCCCTCGGAGCCGCGCTCGGGAGTGCGCGCGTCATGCGCTGCGCACGTTCCCGCCGGGGTAGTTGCCGCCACCGAACGCCGCGTCGAGCGCGTCGTAGTCGACGGCCCAGCCGTCGCGGGGGAGCGTGTCGACGAACTCGACGAAGCGCGGCTTCTTGTAGGAGGCGATGCGCGCCCGGCAGTGCTCGATCAGGTCGTCGGGAGTGGCCGTCGCGCCGTCCTGCAGCACGACGATCGCCTTCACGCTCTGCACCCAGCGTTCGTCGGGGACGCCGATGATGGCGCACTCCTTCGACCGCGTCGTGCGCGGCGATGCACTGCTCGACCTCGACCGGGTAGATGTTCTCCGCGGCCGACTTGATCATCCGCGTCTTCGGTCCGACGAAGGTGATCGAGCCGTCGGCCTCACGCCGCCCGAGGTCGTTCGTGTGGTGCCAACCGCCGCGCGAGCGCTCGGCGTTGAGCTCGGGGCGGTTCCAGTACCCGTTCATGACGGTCGGGCCCGCGGGCCACGATCTCGCCCGGCTCCCCGTCGGGGACGTCGTTGCCGTCGGGGTCGACGACGCGGATCTGGAGCAGGGGCGACGTGCGGCCGTGCGTGCCGGTCGCGCCGAGGGCGAGGCACGAGTACGTCATCATGCCGACGACCTCGCTCTGCCCGTAGCCGCCGGGAGCCGAGGCCCACGGGCTCGTGTCGCGGCTCGTGCGCTCGTTCCACTCCTTGGCTCCCGTGCGCCGTGCGCAGGCGTCGTGAGGTCGAAGCGCCGGTCGGCGTCGGCCTCGAGGATCTGCTCGAAGATCGGGCCGACGAGGAACGCGCCCGTGCATCCGCTCGGCCTCGATGACCCGGCAGAGGAGCTCGCCCTCGACGCGGGGCACGAACACATTCGTCCCGCCGAACACGAACGTCGCGAGCGTGTGCATCAGCGTGCCGAGATGGAACATCGGGCCGCTGTTCAGGTACACGTCGTCGCCGGTCGTGCCGGTGAAGTGGCCGTAGACGATGCCCTGCTCGATGCAGGCCCGGTGCGACAGCATCGCCGCGTTGGGTCGACCGCCGAACGCGGCGGTGTAGATGAGGAGCAGCGACGCGTCGGGGTCGACGTCGCCGAAGTCGTCGTCGGGGCTCGCCGGTGGCCAGGAACGCCTCGTACGTGTCCCCGTCGGAGGTCTCCGGGCGCGTCGTGCTGCAGCCAGCGTGCGCTCGATGCGAGCCGACCCGCGTGCGGCGCGCACCGTCTCACCGACCTCCTCGTCCTGCCAGACGATCACCTCGGGCTCGAGGTCCTCGACCACGAAGGCGAGCTCGTCGGCGGTCTGGCGCCAGTTCGCGGGACAGCACATCGCCCCGAGCTTGGCGGCGGCGAGCAGCAGCTCGATGATCCGCGCCGAGTTCTGGCCGAGCCACAGCACGCGGTCGCCCGACCCGACGCCCTCGGCGGCGAGCGCGTGCGCGAGTCGGTTCACCCGTTCGTCGAGCTCGGGGAACGTGCGGCGGACGTCGCCGTCGACGACCGCGAGTCGCTGCGGGCGGCTCCGCCGGTGCTCGCGCAGCACGTCCGCGAGGGTCGTGGAGTGCAGCGGAGTCCATGCTCGTCGGGTGCCTAGCGCGTTGCCCGCGGCATCGAGGTGCTCGCGGTAGCTCATCGGGAGGAGCTCGATGAGCTGGCCGTCCGGGTCGCGCACGAAGATCGCCGCACCGATGTCGGTGTCGTCGAGGACCGTGCCGCCGAGGTCGCGCACCCGCTCGCAGGTGGCAGGGATGTCGTCGACGCTGACCGAGATGTGCGTCAGTCCGGGTTCGTTCATCGCCCGCTCCCGGTAGGGCGCGACCGCGCCGTCGGCGGCGAAGTGCAGCAGCTCGAGCACGAGCCCGTCGCGGGTCAGGTAGCACGCGGTCATGCCGATCGGCGCCGCCAGACCCAGCAGCTTCGCCGACGAGTCGTCGGGTGGCTGGATCTCGCGCTCGACCTCGAAACCGAGCGCCTCGACGTAGAAGCGACGCGCGCGCTGCCAGGTCGACGACGCACTGCCCGAGGTGGTTGAACGCGGAACCCACGAGCTCTCCGACGCCGTCGCGGCGGCGGGCGGTCAGTCCTTCGGCGGGCGGACGTTGATGGCGAGCGTGAAGATCGCCTTGCAGACCGGCTCGCCGGTCGCCTTGTCCTTCCACTCCGTCTCGGTGACGTAGAACTCGAGCTTGCCGCCGCTCGACTTCTCCTTCTCGTAGACGTCGCTGATCGTGCCCGTGCCTTCCAGCACGTCGCCGACCTTCGGCCAGCGGTAGTACTCGAACGCCTGCTCGCCGTGGAGGATCGCCCGGCCGGGGCCGCGGAGCTTCTCGATCGGCAGGCCCGCCGCGCCGCCCTCGCCCATCGAGCCCCAGTACGACATGACGAACGGGAACGTCGGCGGCACCGGGGCGGCCTCGCCCCGGTAGACGGCGTCGTCGTCCATCAGCGCTTCGGCGAAGACCTTCACCGGCCCGCGCTCGATGACGACGGTCTGGGTGCCGGTGCTCTGTCCCTTGAGCTCGGTGAGTGCCATGGGTGGTGCTCCTGTTCGAGAGAAGTGCCGGTTCGGAAAGCGTGCCGGCTAGGAGTTGGCGGGCTGGCGCAGCCGGTGCTTCATGACCTTGCCGGTGGCGTTGCGCGGCAGCTCGTCGACGAAGAAGAGCCGCCGCGGTCGCTTGTAGTCGGCGAGCCGCTCGGCGCAGAACGCGGACAGCTCGTCGGCGTCGAGCGTGGTGCCCGCGCGCAGCACGACCCAGGCAGCGACGTCCTCGCCGAGGACCGGGTGCTCGACGCCGGCCACCGCGGCCTCCTGGACGTCGGGGTGCTCGAGGAGCACGGCCTCGACGTCGGTCGCGTAGATGTTGTTGCCGCCGCGGATGATCATGTCCTTCTTGCGGCCGCAGATGTACAGGTAGCCGTCCTCGTCGAGGTACGCGAGGTCGCCGGTGCGCAGCCAGCCGTCGTCGGTCCAGGTGCTCGCGGTCGCGGCGTCGTCCTTGTAGTACTCGCGTTGCTTGCCCTGCATGCGCATGAGCAGCTCGCCGACCTCGGTCGCCGCCAGGTCCGCGCCGTCGTCATCGACGATCCGGATCTCCATCGGACCGACCGGCTTCCCGACCGAACCGACGCGTCGTGCGATCTCTTCCTTCGGCATGATGATGTACGCGGGGCCGGCTTCGCTCATGCCGAACGAGTTGCCGACGCTCGCGTTCGGGCAGACGTTCGATGAGGGTGCGGTGGGTGTGCGGCGCGATGGGTGCGCTGCCGATCGACACCTGCACGAGGCTCGAGAGGTCCGCGGTCGCGAACTCGGGGTGCGCGACGAGCAGCTCCGCGAACGATGGCACGAGCATCGTGTGCGTGGGGCGCTCGGTTGCGACGTACTCGAGCCATCGGCCGGCGTCGAACTTCGGTTGGTAGTACGCGGTGAGGCCCATCTTCATCGGGTTGTAGATGAACGCGATGCCGGCGAACGTGAACATCGGCGCACCGTGCAGCCAGCCACCGCCGGTCCAGTTGGGCTCGTTGTTCGGGATCATCGCGACGTTGTCGTGGCGGACCGCGATGCCCTTCGGCAGGCCGGTCGTCCCCGACGTGTACATGATGTCGGCGAGGTCGGTGAGGGCGATCGGCACCTGGAAGTCGGAGGCGTCGTCGGCGAGGACGGCCTCCCAATCCAGCACGTGCTCTCCGGCGCTGGGTCGCGGCCCGGCGCACCCCCGCGGTGACGATCGTGCGCAGGCTCGGCAGGTGCGGTCGGACCTCGAGCGCGTTGGGAAGCAACGACTCGCACGTGAGCATCGCGACGACCTCGGCGTGACCGAGGATGGTGGTGAGCTCGGGGATCGTCTGGCGGGTGTTGGTGGGGACCACGACCGCGCCGGCCTTGTGGACGGCGGCGTAGGCCACGACCCAGCGCAGCACCTCGTCGGCGGGGAGGTAGATCGACACCCGGTCGCCCCGCTCCACGCCGATGGCCACCAGGCCGCGGGCGAGCCGGTTGGACGCGGCGTCCCACTCGGCGAACGTCAAGGACGTCCCGGCATCCAGGTTGCGATATGCGAGCTCATCGGGGAGGGTCCGCGCGAGGAAGCGCAGCTGGTCCTCCTGGAGTTCACCCCAGTCCGGCATCGGCTCGGAACCTAGTCCAGCGGCCGGGGGACCTGACGGGCGTGTCAGGGTACGATCCCGGGACCAGCCCGCAAAGCCGACCCCCCAGCTGTCGACCGAACAGGGGGTGGCGAACGGGACCAGCTGCTCGAGGGAGCGCACCCATGGGTGATGCCGTCATCGTCTCCGCCGCCCGCACGCCGATCGGGACGGCCCGCAAGGGGTCCCTCATGGACTTCACGGCGTTCGACCTGGCGCGCATGGCCATCGGGGAGGCGTTCCACCGCGCCGGGATCCCGGCCGAGGACGTCGATGACATCGTCATGGGCGAGGTCCTCCAGGGCGGCGGCGACATCGCGCGCTATGCGGCGATCGAGCTCGGCATGGAGCACGTGCCCGGGGTCGCGCACAACCGCCACTGCGCGTCGGGCATGGCCGCGGTGCAGACTGCGGCGGGCAGCATCCGCGCCGGCATGGACCGCGTCGTCATCGCCGGCGGCGCGGAGTCGGTCACCCAGTCGCCGGCCGTGTTCAAGAAGCTCCCTGGCTCCTACTCGGGCGTGCAGCAGTGGCTGTCGCCGAGCCATCCCGAGACGCCCGACGCGCCGGCGATGGACATGTCGATCACGGTCGGATGGAACACCGCACAGAAGGCGAACGTCACGCGTGAAGAGATGGACCACTGGGCCTACCACTCGCACATGCGCGCGATCGCGGCGATCGACGAGGGGCGGCTGAAGGAAGAGATCTTCCCGGTCGACGTCCCGGTGGGGAAGGGCGAGACCCGGGTGTTCGACACCGACGAGCACCCGCGCCGGGACACGACGCTGGAGCGGCTCGCCGGTCTGCGGCCGCTGCACCCCGAGATCCCGGGGTTCTCGATCACCGCGGGGAACTCGTCCGGGCTCAACGACGCCGGCTGCGCGATGGTCCTCTGCGACTCCGACTACGCGGCCGCCAACCAGCTCGAGACGCTGGCGATCGTGCGGTCGTGGGCGTCCGCCGGCCTCCCGCCGGCCGACACCGGTCTCGGGCCGACGCTCGCCATCCCGAAGGCGCTCGACCGCGCAGGCCTGACGGTCTCCGACGTGAAGCTGGTCGAGATCAACGAGGCGTTCGCGTCCATGGCGGTGGCGTCGAGCCGCATCCTGGGCTTCGACCACGAGCAGGTGAACGTGAGCGGCAGCGGCTGCTCGCTCGGGCACCCGGTGGCGGCGACCGGCGCGCGGATGATCACGACGCTGGCGTTCGAGCTGAAGCGTCGTGGCGGGGGCATCGGGGTCGCGAGCATGTGTGCCGGTGGCGGCATGGGCTGCGCCACGGTCATCGAGGTTCCGGCGTAGCCCAGGTCGCGAACCCTCTCGGCCGCATTGGCAGGCTGAGCCACCTCCACGGTCGCTGAGTCTTCCAACCAAGCGGAGCTTTGGCGCTACATTCCGGCGCATCGCACGCGACCTCGACTCCGACCTCGCGCTCGCACTCGAGCTGTGCGACGCGGCCGACGCGCTCACCGTGCCGCGCTTCCGTGCGCACGACCTGCACGTCGAGACCAAGCCGGACCTGACCCCGGTCAGCGAGGCCGACCGGGCGGTGGAGGTCGCGATCCGCGACCGGCTCGCGATCGAGCGTCCCGGGGACGGGATCCTCGGCGAGGAGTTCGGGACGACGGAGTCCCCGGGCTCGGAGCGACGGGGCCGGCGCACGCTGGATCGTCGATCCCATCGACGGGACCAAGAGCTACGTGCGGGGCGTGCCCGTCTGGGCGACGCTGCTCGGCCTCGAGGTCGACGGCGACCTCGTGCTCGGCGCGGTCTCCGCCCCGGCGCTCGGCCGCCGCTGGTGGGCGGTGCGGGGGAGCGGCGCCTTCGCCGACGGCGACCCCATCCGGGTGTCCGAAGTGCACCGGCTCGAGGACGCGCAGCTGTGCTTCGCGAACTTCCGGGACTGGGAGCCGCCAGGCTCTCGGCGACGCGATGCTCGCGCTCAGCCGGACCGTCTGGCGCGCGGTCGGCTTCGGGGACTTCTGGGGCCACATGCTCGTCGCCGAGGGCGCGGCCGACGTGATGATCGAGCCCGAGCTCGCGCTCTGGGACATCGCGGCCCTCCGTCCGATCGTGGAGGAGGCCGGCGGCCGGTGCACGACGCTCGACGGGACGCCCGCCACGGGCCCCGGTGGGTGCATCACGACGAACGGACGCCTGCACGCACGACGTGCTCGCGGCTCTCGGAGGCGGCGAGTGAGCCGACCGGAGGTCACGGTCGGGCTCGACATCGGCACGTCGTCGGTCAAGGCCATCGCCGCGGACCACGACGGGAACGTCGTCGCCACGGCGCGCGTCCCGCACCCGGTCGGCGTTCCCTCACCCGAACGCTTCGAGCACGACGCGGAGGTCGCCTGGCGACGCGGCCCGCGCGAAGCGCTCTCCGCGGTCGCGACCGACCTCGACGTGCGCGGCGTGAGCGTCGCCGCGATGGTCCCGTCGCTCACCGCGGTCGACGCGGACGGCGTGCCACTGTTGCCCGGGCTGCTGTACGGCGACGAGCGCGGGCGGGCGAGCGGCGGCGAGAGCGCGCGGGCAACCCGGCCGAGAGCGGCGAGCTGCTCGGCTTCCTCGACTGGTGCGCGGACGAAGCCCCCGACGCCGCCGGCTTCTGGCCGGCGCAGGCGGTTGCCAACCACGCGCTGTGCGGCGAGGGGATCCTCGACACCGCGACCGCCTCGACCGCGTTTCCGTTGTTCGACTGGGTGCAGTGGGATCCCGAGATCGCCGCGCAGCACGGTGTCGCGCGTCGAGCAGATGCCCCGCCTCGCTCCCACCGGGATGGAAGCGGCACGCGTCGACGGGAACGGCCCGCCACTCGCGGCCGGGTGCATCGACGCCTTCGCCGAGCAGCTCGTGGCGGGTGCCGACGACGACGGGGACGTCCTCGTCATCCTCGGGACCACGCTCATCGTCTGGGCGGTCACGCCCGACGAGACGCCCGGTGCCCGGCTACTGGACCATCCCGCACACCGCACCAGGGAAGCTGCTCGTCGGCGGACCGTCGAACGCCGGTGGCCTGTTCTGCAACTGGGCGACCGGCTGGCTCGGCGACACCGGTGGCGCCGCGGCCGACCCGGCGAGCGTGCCGGTCTGGGCGCCGTACCCGCGCGGCGAGCGCACGCCCCTGCACGACCCGCACCGGCGCGCCCGGCTCGTCGATCTCGACCTGACCCACGATGCGCCGGCGCTGCGCCGCGCCGCGTTCGAGGCGTCGGGCTTCGTCGTCCGCCGCACGCTCGACGCGATGCGCGAGCACGCCGGTGGTTCACCCCGGCGGATCGTCGCGACGGGCGGTGGCGTGCGCGTCGACGAGTGGGTCCAGGCGCTCGCCGACGCGACGCAGCTTCCGGTCGACTGCGTGGCCGTGCCCGAGGGCGGTGCCCTCGGATCGGCGTGGCTGGC
The DNA here is from genome assembly GCA_963809885.1 of uncultured Acidimicrobiia bacterium. GTDB lineage: Bacteria > Actinomycetota > Acidimicrobiia > IMCC26256 > PALSA-555 > JALHSW01. Next base: position 595,054 of record CAWELA010000004.1, read on the forward strand.
GCGCATCGCGGCGGGGTTCGAGGAGCCGATGGCGATGACCGAGGGCCGACGCTGGGCGAGGACCGGACGGACAGTCGAGGCCGACCCGTCGTGGACCGGACCGGTCGAGGCGCGCTACCAGCGGTTCCTCGACGTCGCCGGCTGACGAACGCCGGGCATCGACGGCGGGCGCTACCTTGGCGGCGTGGCACTCCGGATCGAGATCGACCACGAGAAGTGCATGGGCCAGGGGCAGTGCCTCTACTGGGCCCCGGCCACCTTCGAGCTGGGGGACGACGGCCTCGCACGCGTGATCGACGCCGAGGGTGACGCCGAGGACAAGATCGTCCTCGGCGCGAAGGGATGCCCCACCGGTGCGATCTCGGTCTGGCGGGACGACGACCAGATCGTCTGATGCCGTGAGCCCGTCGTTCGTGCTCGTCCACGGCGGTGCGCACGGGGCGTGGTGCTGGGAGCCGCTGCGCGCGCATCTCGACGGGCAGGTCCTCGCGCATCGACCTGCCACCCAAGGCGGTCCGCGGGGTGCCGGCGGGAGACCTCTCGGAGCAGCCGCCGGAGCTGCAGCTCGATCGGTGTCGACGACTTCGCGAGCAGCGCCATCGCCGACATCGACGCCGCGGGGCTCGACCGCTTCGTGCTCGTCGGCCACTCGATGGGTGGCCTCACGATCGCGGAGGTCGCGCGTCGCATCCCCGGTCGAGTGACCCACCTCGCGTTCGTGAGCTGCATCGTCCCACCCGAGGGCGGCGACGTGATCGACACGCTGCCCGGGGAGGTGCGCGACATGACGCGGACCGCGGTCGAGGCGGCGAAGGCCGGCGGCGACAACCCGATGGGCGGCCTCGACGAGGACTCGATCCGCCGCATGTTCTGCAACGACATGGACGAGGTGCAGACCCGGTACGTGCTCGATCACACCGGCGTGGAGGCGGCCGGGGCGTTCTCGGACCGGGTCACCCGGGTCGGGGTGCCGGCGGACCTCCCGACCACCTATGTGCGGCTGCTGCGGGACCAGGCACTGGCACCCGACGACCAGGACGCCCAGATCGCGAACCTGCGGGCGTCCCCCGGCCTCGACGTGCAGGTGGTCGAGCTCGACACGGGACACGACGTGATGATCAGCGCGCCGGAGCGCCTCGCCGACGTCCTGGGCGCGCTCGGCTCGACCTGACGTCCGCGTCAGGCTCTTCGTAGGATCCCCGCCATGCCGATCGGGATCACGGACGAGCACGTCGCGCTGCACGAAACCGTGCACGGGTGGATCGACCGCCACTGCCCGCCCGCGGTGCCGCGGGCCGCGCTCGAGGCCGAGGCCGAGGAGCTGCCGCCGTTCTGGCGCGAGCTCGCGGCCCAGGGCTGGCTCGGGCTCCACGTCGACGAGACGTACGGGGGCTCCGGCTACGGGATCGGTGAGCTCGTGGTGGTGCTCGAGGAGCTGGGGCGGAGCATCGCCCCGGGTCCCTTCGTGCCCACCGTGCTCGCCGCGGCGATCGTCGCCTCCGGCACCAACGACGCCGCGAAGCAGGCGCTCCTGCCCGGGCTCGCCTCGGGCGAGGTCGTCGCCGCAGTGGGCGCCGGCCCCGGATGCGCGCTCACCGCGGAGCGCGTCGGGCCCGACCTCGTCGTGCGCGGCACCGCGCGCCCCGTCCTCGGGGGCGCCCTCGCCGACGTGCTGGTGGCACCCGTGCAGCGTGGACGAGACCCTCGTGTGGGTCGCCCTCGCCGCTCGAAGCCTCGATCCGCGAGGAGCTCCCGAGCGTCGATCCGACGCGCCGGGTTGCGTCGATCACGGTCGACGCGGTGACGGTCCCGTCGGATCGTCAGCTCGACGGGCGTCGATCACCGGCACGTCGGGGACCTCTCGGCCGCGTTGTACGCCGCCGAGCTCGTCGGGGTCGCGCAGTGGTGCGTCGACACCGCGGCCGAGTACGCGAAGGATCGGGTGCAGTTCGGTCGGCCGATCGGGCAGTTCCAGGGCATCAAGCACAAGTGCGCCGACATGGTCGGGCGGGTCGAGCTGGCCCGCGCCGCGGCGTGGGACGCAGGCGCGCGCGATCGAGGCCGGCGACGACGAGGGTGCGCTCGCCGCGTCGGCCGCGATCTCGCTTGCGCTCGATGCCGCGTTCGCGAACGCGAAGGACTGCATCCAGGTGCTCGGGGGGATCGGGTTCACCTGGGAGCACGACGCGCACGTGTACCTCCGACGGGCGATGGCGATGCGCGCGCTCCTCGGCCCGTCGTCTGCGTGGCGCGACGCGTGTGCGAGCTCGCGCTCGGTGGGACACGGCGCGGCCTGACGGTCGACCTCGGTCCCGCCGGCGACGCGGCGCGTGCCGAGGTGCGCGCGTTCCTCGACGACGGTCAAGGACCTCCCCGCCGACGAGCAGCGCCGGCGGGTCGCCGATGGCGGGCTTCATCGTCCCGACGTGGCCGGTGCCCTACGGCCGCGGTGCCAAGGCGGTCGAGCAGGTGGTGATCGAGGAGGAGTTCCGCGCCGCGGGGGTGGCGCGGCCCGGGATCATGATCGGCGGCTGGGCCCTGCCGCCCGTGATCATGTACGGCACGGCGGAGCAGCAGGAGCGGTGGATCCCGCCGACGCTGCGGGGCGAGATCAGCTGGTGTCAGCTCTTCAGCGAGCCCGGCGCGGGGTCTGACCTCGCGAGCCTCACCACGAGGGCGACGCGGGTCGAGGGTGGCTGGCTGGTCAACGGCCAGAAGGTCTGGACGTCGATGGCGCGCCAGGCCGACTGGGGGATCCTCCTGGCCCGCACGAACCCCGAAGCACCCAAGCACGACGGGATCTCGTGCTTCATGATCGACATGAAGGCGACTGAGGGGATGGAGATCCGTCCGCTGCGCGAGCTCACGGGCGACGCGATGTTCAACGAGGTCTTCTTCAACGACGCGTTCGTCCCGGACGACTCGCTCGTCGGCCAGGAGCACGACGGTTGGCGCGCCGGCGCGCACGACGCTCGCCAACGAGCGGGTGTTCATGGGGAGCGGGATGAGCTTCGGTTCGGGACCCGAGCAGATCCTCAAGGCGATCGATCGGCGCGGGCTCGCAACCGACCCGCTCGTGCTCGACGAGGTCGGGCGGGCTCGTCTCGACCGCGCACGGCCTCGCGTGCCTCGGCTTCCGTCTGACGCTCGCCGCGCTCGCCGGTGCGGACCCGAGCGGCTCGGAGGCGTCGGTGCGCAAGCTGCTCGGTGTCGTCCACGACCAGCACGTGCAGGAGGTCGGGCTCGGGCTGCTGGGCGCGGACGGAGCGGTGGCCGACGGGCGAGGGGCTCAGGTGGAGCCGCGGCTTCCTCTTCAACCGCAACCTCACGATCGCGGGCGGCACGAGCGAGATCCAGCGCAACATCATCGGTGAGCGCGTGCTCGGCCTGCCCCGCGACCCGTGAGGCTCCGATCTCCCCGGTGGAGGGTTCAGGGCGCGGGCAGGTCGATCACCTCGCCGGCGTAGATCAGGCTCACGTCGCCGGAGCGCAAGTGCTCCCGGTTCAGCAGGCAGACGCGAGTCCAGTACGGCGCGATGTCGAGTGCGCGGAGGTCGGTGCGCGCCCGAGCGGTCGCGAGGGCGAGGTGGGCCGCTGCGATCTCCCAGAGGTTGTCGCCGGGCACGACCGTGTGCGCCGCCGGGAGCGGCGGGGGAGCGGCCGCTGCGGCCGGCGGCGGGTCCGCGGTTCCCGTGTCCGCGGTCGCGGGGTCACCCGACGCCGGGCGCGACTGCCCGCCCGTCGGTCCACCGTCCTGTCCGCCCGTCTGCCCGCCGTGCCGCTCGTCGCGCTCGGGTGCCGCGGACGGGCTCGAGGGTTCGGCTGCAGGCACCGTCGGCGTTGCAGGGGGCAGCTCGCCGTTCGGCCCGTCGGTGGGCTCGCCACCCACCAGCGCGGGCACATCACCGACCCGACCCGTGCGCACCGGTCCGGGGTCGGCGGGGACCTCGACGGGCGCCTCGGGCGCGGGCGGCGCCTCGTCCGTCCGCCCGGTGCGGATGGTCGGCGCACCCGTCGAGGTGCCCGGGTCGGGGGCCGGTGCGGGCTGGTCCTCGGCGAGCGCGGCCGGGGCGACGAGCAGCGTGCCGACCGCGAGCTCGGCGGCGACGGCGGCGGCGAGCGTGGCGGTCCTGGCGGTGGGACGGGGCATGGCGGTTCCTCCTGGTCCTTGGGGCTGGTCCTTGGGGCTGGTCCTTGAGAGGGCTGGTCGTGGTCACTGGTCGGGTGGGTACGGTGCGGGCCGATGACCCGACTCCTGCTCGTCCGTCACGCGCGGCCGAGCGCGAACTGGGACCGTGACCTGGACGCGGGGCTCGACGACGTCGGCGTCCTCCAGGCGCGCGGCCTCGTCGCCGGTCTCGGCCCGACGGGGCCGCTCCCGATCGTCACCTCGCCGATGCGACGCACCCGCGAGACCGCGGCGCCGCTCGCCGCGCACTGGCGGGCCGAACCGCGGGTGGAGTCGGCGGTCGGGGAGATCCCGTCTCCGGTCGACGACCTCGCCGGGCGCGGGGTGCTGGCTGCGTGAGGTCCTGGACGGGCGGTGGCGCGACCTGTCCGCCGAGCTGCTGGCGTGGCGTGCCGCGCTCCTCGACGCACTCGTCGCGATGCGCGAGCCGACCGTCGTGGTGAGCCACTACGTCGCGATCAACGTCGCCGTGGGCGCGGCGACCGGCGACGAGCGGCTGATCTCGTTCGCGCCGGGCCACGCGTCGGTCACCGAGCTCGCCGTGGAGCACGGTCGCCTGCGCGTCGTCGCGCTCGGCGACGAGGCCACGACCACGATCTCGATGCCGACCTGGGTAGGGTCGAGCGATGGATCGCAACGATGCCGACGGCAACATCGCGCCCCGAGTACCTCGACTACCTGCGCAACGCGTTCCTGCAGGTCCCGCTCCACAAGCTGCTCGACTTCCGATTCATCGAGATGGAGGGCGACACCGTCATCGTCGAGATGCCCGTGCGTCCGCAGGCCTTCAACGGGTCCGGGAACCTGCACGGAGGGGCCCTGGCGACCCTCATCGACGTCGCCGCCGGGTCGTGTGCGGCCCGGGCGTCGGGCTTCGACCCGATGACCCAGAGCCTCGTCACCGCCGACCTGCACGTCCGCTACCTCGGTCGTCCCAAGACCGAGATGGTGCGAGGCGAGGCGCGGCTGATGCGGGCCGGACGGATGCTGATCGTGGTCGAGGTGCGGGTCGTGGACGCCCCGGTCCCGGGCTCCCGGGCCACGGGCACGGAGCAGAACCTGGTGGCGTTCGCCGACTTCTCGTCGATGATCGTCGGCCGCCGGGACCCGCTTCCGCAGGGAACCGCAACCGACCACAAGGTCCCGGACCTCTAGGCCCGCCGGGTCTCGAACCACCGGATCGTCGTCGGGCACCCGGGAGATCCAGCACCGGATCGGCGACCGGTGCTACGTTGCCGCTCGTCCGGCTACTCCACGGGGGAATACGACGCCATGAGGCTCGCGCTCGAGATCTTCGACAACGACGGCTTGAACTTCCTGACCCGCTGGGCCCACGTGCTCGTGGGCATCACCTGGATCGGCCTGCTGTACTACTTCAACTTCGTCCAGGTGCCCGCCTTCGCCGACCTCGACGGTGGGGCTCGCAACCAGGTCACCGACAAGCTGGCGTCTCGGGCCCTCTGGTGGTTCCGCTGGGCCGCGCTGGCGACCTTCCTGTTCGGGCTCATGCTCGGGTTCATCCCCGAGGTCAGCGGCGGCGACGGCATCTTCACGGTCACGGACTACTTCAAGTCCCCGCAGGGCATCGCCATCGCCACGGGCATGCTGCTCGGCATCACGATGTTCCTGAACGTCTGGGGGATCATCTGGCGCAACCAGAAGGTCGTGATCGCGAACGCCCGCAACGTGCTCGCCGGCGGTGAGGCCGACCCGAACGCGGCGGAGGCCGGGCGCAAGGCCCTGCTCGCCTCGCGCATGAACACGATCTTCTCGTTCGCGATGCTGTTCTTCATGATCGGCGCCGCGCACTTCTTCACGCTCGGCACCTTCGACACCGCGGACAACCGGGCGATCTACTGGGCCGTCACCGGCATCATCTGGTTGGTGCTCGAGCTGAGCAGCCTCGGTGTGATCGGCGGCACCGGCAAGAACGTCACGAACTGGATCTTCGAGGACCACAAGCGCTCCATCGGCGCCGGACTCGTCCTCGTCGTGGTCTGGTACGCACTGTGGGAGATCGTCTTCTAGGGGACGTCCCGCCTGATCGACGTGCACCGCCCGGCTCCGGCCGGGCGGTGTCGCGTTCAGACCCCGAGCAGGTCGCCGATGCGCGCCCGGTGCTCGGCGATCGTGCCGAGGAGCTGCGCGTCGGTCTTCACCCGGCGCGCGTACAGGTGCATGTCGTGCTCCCACGTGTACCCGATCCCGCCGAGGATCTGGATGCCGTCCTGTGCGAGCAGCCGCTGACACTCGCTCGCGGCCACCTTGGCGGTCGACACGGCGATCGCCCGACGGTGGTCGTCCTCGGCGAGGGTGAGCGCCGCGAAGTACCCGGTGGCGCGGGCGCGCTCGAGCGCGACGAGCATGTTCGCCAGCTTGTGCTTGATGGCCTGGAACGACCCGATGGGCACGCCGAACTGCTCGCGCTGCTTCGCGTACTCGAGGGTGATGTCGAAGATCGTCTGACAGGCGCCGATCGCTTCAAGCGCGAGCGCCATCACGCCGTGCTGGACCGAGCGGCGCACCCGCTCGGCGGTGTCGGGGCCCGGTTCGCCGAGCACCCGGTCGGCCGCGACGCGGGTGCCGGCGAGGGTGAGGGTCGCGAGCGGTCGGCTCGCGTCGAGACCTGCGACCGTGTGCACGTCGAGGTCTGCGGTCGGCACGACTGCGGCGATGATCCCGTCGTCACCCTCGGTGCCGACGACGCGCGCGATCACGACGACGTCGTCGACCGCGGGCGCACCGAGGACGCCGTCCTTGACGCCCTCGAGCACCCAGGCGTCGCCGTCGCGGGTGGCGGTCGCCCGGGTCGAGGCGGGATCGACACCCGCTCCGGGCTCGGTGATGGCGAGCGTGCCCGTCTGCGTGCCCTCGGCGACGCCGGGGAGGAAGCGGGCCTGCTGCTCGGGGGAGCCGAGCTCGAGCATCGCGGGGACGAACTGGCTGACCGTGGGGACGAACGGTCCCGGGGCGATCACCCGCCCGAGCTCCTCGACGACCACCGCGAGCTCGATGGGCCCCAGGCCGAGCCCGCCGTGCTCTTCGGGGATCGTCAGAGCGGGCCATCCGAGCTCGACCATCTGGGTCCAGAGCCCGTCGACCGGGGTGCCGTCCTCGACGAGCGCTCGCACGACGCTGATCGGGCACTCGCGGGCAAGCATCGCCCGGACACCGTCCTGCAGCTCTTCCTGCTCTTCCGAGAGCTCCAGCTCCATGTCTACTGCTCCGCTTCCGCTCCGCTACTTCGGCTTCGCCTCATCCGCTGTGCTCGCTCCGCACGTGTGGTGAGCTCGCTCCATCCGCCTCGTTCGGGTTCGCAGGTGCGTCGTGCGCTCGGCTCATCCGCTGCGCACGGTCCGCGTCCGCGCCCGACGCGCTCGCCGCGGCGAGGCGCAACCTATCTGACGGACGCGTCAGGCTTCGGCCCGCAGAGTGGCGCGGTCCACCTTCTCGCCCGGCGTCAGCGGGAGGGCATCGAGCAGGCGGAGGTCCTCGGGGAGCTTGTAGGCCGCCAGGCGCTCGGTGGCGTGCGCCCGCAGCCCCGGCAGGGTCGGCGGGCGGGCCGGATCGCGTGGAACCACGCACGCCACGCCGACCTCGCCCATCACCGGGTCGGCGCGGGGGACGACTGCCACGGACGCAACGTCGGGGTGGGTGGACAGCACCGCCTCCACCTCGACCGGGTACACGTTGTAGCCGCCACGCACGTACATCTCCTTGCTCCGCCCGACGAGGCGGAGCCGACCCTGGTCGTCGACCCAGCCGAGGTCGCCGGTCCGCACGAACCCGTCGGCGGTGAACGCGGCGCGCGTGCCCTCGGGGTCGCCCCAGTAGCCCGTCATCGTCGCCGACGACCGCAGGCACACCGCGCCGACCTCGCCCGGGGGGACCTGCGACGTCGGCCTCGTCGAGGAGCCGGAGCTCGACGGCCGCGTGCGGACGGCCGACGCTGACGATCGCATCCTCCTCGGGGTCGTCGAAGGCGGTGCCGAGACCGATCCCGGCCTCGGTGCAGGAGTAGCGGGTCGCGAGCCTCGCGCCGAAGCGAGCACGTGACTCCTCGGCGAGACCAGGCGTCACGGGGCCGCCCCCGACGACGATGTACTGGACGCTGTCGAGGTCGTAGTCGTCGAAGTCCGGTTGGCGCAGCATGAGCGCGAGCTGCGCGGGAACGCCGGCGACGGTGTTCATGCGCTCGCGCTCGAGCAGCTGGAGCGAGCCCTTCGCGCTCCACCTCGTCATGATGAAGTTCACGCCGCCCCGACGGAGGTTGCCGGGGAGCTTCGTCATGAACCCGAGGTGCGCGAACGACGTGCCGGTGAAGCCGCGTCCGCCGCCGCCCCACGTGTCGCCGACGTCGTTGCTGGTGATGAACTCGAGCTGACGGTTGCAGTAGAGCGCGCCCTTCGGGGCGCCGGTCGTCCCCGAGGTGAAGATGATCGCGACGGGGCGGTCCGGATCGTCCGGGAGCGGGGGCGGGGGATCCCCGGCGATGCGGAGGGGCGCGAGCAGCTCGTCGACGGACGCGGCCGGCTCCAGCTCGAGGCCGTCGAAGCCGGGCGGGACGACGCCCGGTGCGCCGATGACGAGGCGGGGCGTCGCCCGCTCGAGCACGCCGATGCGCTCGCGCTCCGTGAGGCGGTCGTTGACCCCCGCCGTCACCGCGCCGAGCTTGGCGGCCGCGAGATACAGGACGAGGTACTCGGGCCCGGGCGGCAGCACCAGCGCCACGACGTCGCCCGGTGCGATCCCCCGGGCGGCGATCCCTCGGGCGGCCCCGTCGCTCAGCCGGTCGAGGTCGGCGTAGGAGATGGGCCAGCCCGCCGGGGCGACGTAGGCCGGAGAGCCGTCGAATCGAGCGGCCGCCTCGCGTAGGGTTGCGCCGAGCATTGGCCAGAGCTTTCGGGGTCGGGCCGCGACGGGGTCGCGGTCGGGGCCGGGAGCCGGGGGTTCAGCAGTGGCGGCATCGTACAAGTCGGGCGGGGACCGCCTCTCCGGTGCCGCCAAGGGCGCGGCCAAGACCACGCCGGAGGGCGACGCGAAGCCGGATCCCAAGGGCGAGCCGTCCGGCACGCCGGCCCAGCGGCGGGAGCTGCGGGCCCAGGGGCGCCGGACCATGCGGCGGCTCCTCGACGCGGGGCTGCGGGTGTTCGCCCAGCGCGGCTACCACGCGGCCCGAGTCGACGACATCGTCCGGGCCGCGCGCACGTCGCACGGCACCTTCTACCTGTACTTCGCCAATAAGGAGGACCTGCTCCGCGCGCTCGCCGTCGACTGCGCGCAGGAGCTCACGGACATGGCCGAGACCGTCGGGCAGATCACGCCCGACGAGGCGGGACGCGCCGAGCTGCGCGCGTTCCTCGGCAAGTTCCTGACCACCTACCGCCGCTACGGACCGGTCATCCGCGGCATGGATGGAGGACCAGGTCGGTGACCGTGACGTCGACCGGCTCGGCGTGAAGGCGTTCACCGCGATCGGCGACGTGCTCGGTCGGCGCATGCGCGAGGCGGGCGTCCACTACGCCGCCAGCGAGGAGGCAGCCGTCGGCGCGCTCATGGCGATGCTCGAGCGGGTCAGCTACGGGGTGGCGTCACGTCGCCTCGTCGCCGACGACGACGCGCTCCTCGACACGCTCACCACGATCATCCACCGGGGCTTCTTCGGCGCGGCGCGCTGAACCACCGCTCGGTCCGGGGGCGTCAGTCCTTTCGATCGGCGGGCTCAGGGTGCCGGACCGGCGGGGCCTGGGCGCCGACATGGATGACCCGCAGGCCGTCGGGGAGATCGGGGTCGCCGACCAACCGTTGGGTGCCGTGAGGCTCCATGAGGCGGTGGTGACGAGGGCAGAGGTACACGACCTGCTTGCGGTGCGTGTGCCCGCCCCAGGTGACCGGCACCAGGTGATGTGCCTGGAGCCCGCGGGCGCGCTCGCAGCCCGGGTAGCGGCAGTGAAGGTCGCGGCGGTGCAGCTCGCGCTCGAGGGCGACCGGCAACGGCTTGCGGCCCGGACCGTGGTCCACCGGCTGGGCGTCGTCGTGTTCGACCACGACGCTGCGGATCGTGGCCGATCGCCTGCACGGTCTCTTCGGCGATCGGCATGCCCTCGACCTCGCCGCCCGGTCGGTCGGCGCTCGTGTGGACCACCAGCAGTGGCTTCGACCGCTTGCCGCGCGGCCCGTCCGCCTGACACAGCTCGACGAGCGCGTCGGCCTTGCGGTGCGCGAGCGAGTCCCACGCCATCCCCTTCGCCGGCCGCATCCGCTCGGCCATGTGGTCGAGGACCTTCTCGACCAGAACGCCGTCGACGTCGGGCAGCGCCCAACGACCGAACACCATCCCCTGCTCCGCATCGCGCCAGGTCGTGAGGTACCGGGCCTGTCGACGTGCGGCCGCGTCGGCCGCGGTGACCCGGCATGCCGCCCGGGCATGGCGCTGCAGGTCGACGGGCGCGGTCCGCGCACCCCGCTGTGCCCACTCGGCATCCGTCTCCGGTGTCGCCACCTCGGTGACCGGCGCGAGCTGGTCCTTGGAGAGCATGCCGTCCCACGCGGCCGCGGCGACTTCGGGCAGCGACTCGAGCGAGCGGGCGACCTCACGGTTCGTCTTCGCGGTGCGGGCCGACACCGAGGTGTCGGGCACAGCATCGAGCGCCTGGCGGTCCTCGAGCACCCGAGTGGCCGCGAGCTCCTCGAGGTACCACCGCTGCTGCTCCCGCCGGGCGTCGGCCACGATCGAGCGGAGTGCCTTCGTTGAGTGGCTGCGGAACTCGTCGACGCGCGCGGAGTAGTCGAACCTCTCCTCGAGCGACCGGTCCTGCCGGTCATGCGACATGGGCGTGCTGCTCATGTCCCCATCCCAACACGGGGGTGTGACACTCACCCCCTGGATCGGGGTCTCAGCGCGAAGAAGTCCCGAGAAGTCTTTTCGCGCCGTCATCGGATCACGCCATCAGCGCAGGTGTGTCGCGCGCCGTCCCGCGGCTCAGGTGACCGGCGTCGCGTTCGCGATCGGTACCGCGAACGCACGGCACCACACGAGCACGGTCCAGTCGCCGGACGCGAGGTCGGGGCCGGTGGGCACCGGGTAGAACTGCGTGCCCTGGTTGCCCTTGAGCGCGTCGAGGCGAACGCCGTTGCCCGGTTCCTGCCGGTCGCGGCCGGACACCACGTAGACGAAGTAGTCGGGGCCCGGCTCGATCTCGATCTCCTCGAGCCCGACGACGTACGACCCGTCGGGCTGTCGGGAGATCGTGGCGGTGCCGGTCGCGTCGTGGTCGATCCCGGCGAGCGGCGCAGTGCCGAGTCGGACGGGTTCCGTGGGCTCCGCGACGGGCTCGACGGCCGGCTCGGGGTCACCGACCGACGCAGGCGGTGCGGTCACGGTCGGGAACGCCTCGATCACCTCGGTGTTGCGGAAGCTCGGCACGACGAGGAGCACGACGCCGACCACCGCCACCGCGCTCAGGACGCCGAGGCGCAGCCGATCGCTCCGGATCAGGCGGGGCAGGAGGACGAACGCGAGGAGGATCCAGCCGGCGATCAGCACGGCCGTGATCACGAACGCCTGCGTGCTGTTGAACACGTCCCGCACCGCGTTCGGGCTCGCGATGGCCTTCACCCCGAACGCCACCACCAGCGCGATCGTCGGGAGCCACGAGGCCCAGCCCGGCAGCGAGCGGGCCGGCGCCGTGTCGGTCGCCGGGTCGGTCGGGGGGTCCGACGGGGGGTCGGTCGCGGTGGTCATGGTGGATCTCCGGTGCAGGAGGCGCCCCCGGATGACCGGGAGCGCAGCTGCGCCGGGCGCGCGGAGGGGACGTGCTCAGTCGATGCCGAGGATGATGGTGCTGGCGGAGGAGAACCATCCGCCGGTCCCGTTCACGCAGCACAGCTCGGCGTCGGGCACCTGACGGTCGCCGGCCTCGCCGCGGAGCTGGCGTACGGCCTCCACGAGCAGGAACATGCCACGCATCCCCGGGTGGCACGCCGACAATCCGCCGCCATCGGTGTTGGTCGGCAGCGACCCGCCGAGGCGCAGGGTCCCGTTCTCGACGAACGCCCCGCCCTCGCCCTTGCCGCAGAACCCGAGGCCCTCGAGGGAGAGCAGCACCATGGGCGTGAACGCATCGTAGATCTGCGCGCAGTCGATGTCGGCGGGCGTCACCCCCGCCCGGGCGAACGCCGCGGGGCCCGAGCGTGCTGCGGGCGACTCGGTGAAGTCGGTCCACTCGCTCATCGTCGTGTGCGAGACGGCTTCGCCGGACCCGAGGACGCGTACCGGACGCTTGGCGAGGTCCCGGGCGCGATCCATCGACGTGAGCACGACCGCCCCGCCACCGTCGGAGCGGATGCAGCAGTGCAGCTTGGTGAGCGGATCGGCCATCATCCGGGAGCTCTGCACGTCGTCGATGGTGATCGGGTCCCGGTAGAACGCGTCGGGGTTGAAACCGGCGTTGTAGCGCGTGGACACCGAGATCTCAGCGAGCTGCTCGATCGTGGTGCCGAAGTCGTGCATGTGCCGACGGGCCGCCATCGCGTACTTCGCGATCAGCGAGTGTCCGAACGGTGCATCGAACTGCACCGGCCCGCGCGACCCCATGGAGAGGTTCGAGGTCGCGCGCTTGCGCTTCTTGAGGTCGGCGCGGGCGGTGGAGCCGTACGCCAGCACCACGACCTCGGCGTGGCCCGCCTCGATCGCCGCGCTCGCGTGCTCGACCATGAACTCCCACGAGCTCCCGCCGACCGACGTGCCGTCGACCCAGTCGGGGCGCACCCCGCAGTACTCCGCCACCTCGATGGGGGAGAGGAGCCCGGTGCCGCAGGAGCCGAAGCCGTCGATGTCGGCCTTCGTGAGGCCCGCGTCGGCGATGGCGCGGCTCGCCGCCTGGAAGTGGAGCTCGAACGGGGTCTTGACGTCGACGCGCCCGCAGTCCGAGAGCGCCGCCCCCACGAGGGCGACGCCGCGGGGTCCTGCCACTAGCGCAGCTTCCAGTCGATCCTCTTGCCGGACTCGAAGAGCTGCTGACCCTCGGCGATCGAGTCCTGGTCGGTGCCGAGCCCCACGAACGCGTAGCCGAGCGCGACAGCCTGACGGTTGGAGAGCTCACGGGCCGCCCAGATCGCGCGGACCGTGCCCTGGATCGCGAGCTGGGGCTGCGCCGCGATCGCGTCTGCGGCCCACTGTGCGGTGTCGTGGAGCTGCTCCTTCGGCACGACCTCGGACACGAGGCCGACCTCGTGCGCGCGCTGCGCCGAGAGGCGCTCGTAGTTGCCGAGCAGCGACAGACGCATGATCTCGCCGAAGGGCATGCGGTCGGCCATATGGATGGGCTCGAACGATGCCGTCATGCCGTAGGTGACGTGCGGGTCGAAGAAGGTTGCGTGTTCGGCGGCGACGATGAACTCGACCTCGCCGAGCATGTAGAACGCGCCGCCGCAGGCCATGCCGTTGACGGCGGCGATCACCGGCTTCCACAGGTCCGAGCTCTTCGGCCCGATGTTGTCGCCGGGGTCGTTGAAGTGGAACGGCGTGCTCCCGGAGCCGACGACGTCCTCGTCGGTGGTCTCGTCGGTGTCTCCTCCCATCTGCTCCATGCGGTCGATGCCGGTGCAGAACGCCTTCTCGCCGGCACCGGTGAGCACGATGCAGCGCACGTCGTCGTGGCGACGCAGCTTGCGCCAGCAGTCGTGCAGCTCGCGCTGCATGAGCGAGTTGAAGGAGTTGAGCCGATCGGGTCGGTTGAGCGTGACCCAGGCGACGCCATCGCGCTCGTCGTAGGCGATCGTCTCGTAGTCGGGGAACATGCCCGGGAACCTACTTCCGGGCCTGCGCGTCGATGCCCGGGTTGGTGGTACGGAACGCGTATCGGTTGAGGATGTGTCCGACCTGGGCCGGGTCCCACTGCGTGGCGTTCCCCTCCTTGTCGGTGGCGAAGAACTCCTCGCCCATCTGCCAGGGCTGGTAGATGCACAGTGAGTTGCCCACCATCCGGACCACCTGCCCCGAGACCGGCTTGGAGTCGTCGGACGCGAGCCACACGACCGCCGGCGCCGAGTTGCCCGGGTTCATCCGGTCGAACTCCGTGTAGTCCTCGGGGTTCTTGATCTCGATGTCCTTCATCGCCTGACCGACCATCCGGGTGAAGCCGCCCGGCCCGATGCAGTTGGCGCGCACCCCGTAGCGGGAGAGCTCGAGCCCGGCGATGATCGTCATCGCCGCGATCCCGGCCTTGGCCGCGCCGTAGTTGATCTGGCTCGCCTGGCCCTGGAGGCCGGCGCTCGACACCGTGTTGATGATCGAGGCGCTGGGCTGACGGCCTTCCTTCGACTCGTTGCGCCAGTACGCCGACGCGTGGTGCATCGTGTTGAACGCGCCGTACATGTGGACCTTCACGACCGTGTCGAAGTCGGCCGGGTCCATCGAGAACATCATGCGGTCGCGGAGCACGCCGGCGTTGTTCACCAGCACGTCGAGGCGACCGAACGCGTCGATCGCCGTCTTGACGATGTTGGCGGCACCGTCGAAGTCCGAGACGCTGTCGTAGTTGGCGACGGCTTCGCCACCCCGACCCGTGATGACCTCGACGACCTGGTCGGCAACCTTGGCGTCGGCGCCCTCGCCGGTGACGGAACTACCGAGGTCGTTGACGACGACCTTGGCCCCGTGATCGGCGAGCATGACCGCCTCGCCCCGACCCACTCCGTTGCCCGCTCCGGTGACGATCGCCACCTTGCCGTCGAGCATGCCCATTTGCGCGTCCTTCCGAGGAGACCCCAGACTCGGGGCGAGAAACCTGACGTTGGCGTCACGGTACCGCGGGCCCCGCGGCAGGCGTCAAGAACAGGCGGACGCGAGACGCCCGACCCGGAGGGGTCGGGATCCAGGAGCAGGGGGAACCGAGTGGCAGTCGACACGAGCGTCATCGGGAAGTCGACCGGTGCCTACAAGGTGCGGGTCGAGCGGGGTCCGGTGAGCTTCTTCGCCGCCGCGGTCAAGGATGACAACCCGATCTACCGGGACGAGACCGCGGCGAAGGCGGCCGGGTTCGACGCGATCCCCGCGCCCCCCACGTTCTCCTTCGCGATGCAGCACATGGGGAGGTTCGCCGAGGAGCAACCCGCCGACCCGACCGGCGGGAAGAACCCGATGCACGAGGTGATGGGCTCGCTGTTCGCCAAGGGCGGCCTCGTGCTGCACGGCGAAGAGGAGTTCCAGTTCCACCGCCCGATCGTCGTGGGCGACGTGCTGGTGGGCGAGGGGACGATCACCGACCTGTACGAGAAGGACAGCGACACCTCGACGATGACGTTCATCGTCATGGAGACGGTGTGGCGCGACGAGGCGACGAACGAGCCCGTCGTCACCGAGAAGTTCAACCTCATCCACCGCCTCAGCAAGTAGGCGCCTGAGCAAGTAGGCGCCTGAGCAAGTAGGCGCCTCACCGAGAAGAAGGGGGACCGATGGCGTCAGACCGTCTCCAGGGCCGTGTCGCGATCATCACCGGAGCAGGGCAGGGGATCGGGCTCGCGTACGCCGACCGGTTCCTCGCCGAGGGGGCGAAGGTCGTCGTCGCCGAGCTGAGCGAGGAGCGAGCGGCGGCCGCGATGTCGACGCTCGCGGGCAAGGGCGAGGTGGAGTTCGTCAAGACCGACATCTCCGATCCCGACTCCGCGGAGGCCTGCGCCGCGAAGACGAAGGAGGCCTTCGGCAGCATCGACATCCTCCTGAACAACGCGGCGATCTACCACGACATCGACAACGCGAACGCGAGCTACGAGTACCTGCAGAAGATCATGAGTGTGAACCAGCACGGCACCTGGCTGATGAGCCGGGCCGTGGCGCCGACCATGGTCGAGCAGCGCCGCGGGCGGATCGTCAACCAGTCGTCGGGCGCCGCGTACTCGTACATGTTCCCGCCGATGGACGAGTTCACGGGCCTCGGCAACTTCAGCTACAGCATCACCAAGTGGGGGATCGTGGGCCTCACGAAGTTCATGGCCGCCCAGCTCGGCCAGTACAACATCACGGTGAACTGCATCGCGCCGGGCGTCACGATGACCGAGGCGACCAAGAAGGTGGTGCCCGAGATGTTCCTCGAGGGCATGACGATGATGACGGCGATGAAGCAGAAGCTCGAGCCCGAGGACCTCGCCGGGGCTGCAGTGTTCTTCGCCAGCGACGACGCGAAGTTCTGCACCGGCCAGACCCTCGTGATCGACGGCGGCCTCGCGATGCCCGCCTAGGGATCTCTCGTCAGTCGACGGCGCCGGCCTCCACGAGGCGCTGCTGCTCGGCGTCGTCGAGGCCGAGGACCTCGCCGAGCACCCACGAGTTGTCCTGCCCGAGCGTCGGGCCGGCGCGGTCGTAGCCGCAGGCCGCGTCGGACAGGCGGAACCCGTCCTTCTCGTAGAGGCCGGGCCCGAGGAACGGGTGCTCGAGCTCGACGAAGTGGTCGCGGGCGGCGAGCTGCGGATCGCCGTGCACGTCGGCGAAGTCCTGCACCGGCACCGCCTCGAGCCCGAGTTCCTGGAGCGTCTCCGCGACGTCGGCACGCGTCCGGGTCGCGGTCCAGGCCGCGATCTCCTCCTCCACCTCGTCGACGCGGGCCCGGCGGTCCTCGAACGTGGCGAGACCCGGGTCGTCGAGCCCGATGACCGCGGCGAGCCGCGTCCACTCCTCGTCGTCCCAACACGCGACGGCAACCCAGCGGTCGCGCACGATCTTGCCGTCCGGGCTCGTCTCGTCGAGGCAGGGGAACGCGCCGTGCGGCACGGCCCGAGCCGAACGGTTGCCCATGCGCTCGCCGAGCACGCCGTCGACCTGGGCCCGGACGAGCCAGGGCGCCAGGGTCCAGGTCCCGGACTCGACCTGTGAGAGGTCGAGGTAGACGCCCCGTCCCGTGCGGCGCCGGTAGTGGAGCCCGGCCGCGAGCGCGGTGGCGACGTAGCGCGGTGCCAACGAGTCGGTGATGGTGCCGAACGGTCCGAGCGGCGCACGGTCGGGCCAGCCGGTCAGCTGGTTGTACCCGGAGAGCGCGGCGCCCTGGCCGCCGAACCCCGGGTAGTCCTTGTGCGGTCCGGTCTGACCGTTGAGGCAGGCACTGATCATCACGAGCCCGGGATCCACCTGCGCGAGCGAGTCGTAGTCGAGACCGAACCCCTTCATCGCGCGGGGTGCGTAGTTCTCGGCCACCGCGTCGGCCCACTCGAGCACGAGTCGGTGCACCAGCGCCACCGCGTCCGGGTGCTTGAGGTTGAGCGTGAGGTGGCGCTTCCCGACGTTGAGCCCGTCGTACATGCCGCCACCCTCGAGGCCGTGCGGGTTGTCCGGGCCCAGCGCCATGGTGCGCAGGAAGTCGGGGCGCGCCCGGGACTCGATGCGCAGCACGGTGGCGCCGTGCTCGACGAAGTACCGGGTCGCGATCGGTCCCGCCGCACCGGATCCGAACTCGATGATGTTCACGCCCTTCCACGCGGGCTCACCTCTGCGCCGGGACGGGGTGGGGACGCCGCCGACCACCGCTCCCTCCGAGACCCCAGTGCGTCCGCGGCGGCCGTCGGCGCCCCCATCCCATGTGGGTGCGTCCTTGCCGGGATGCTCGGGCGCCGGCGCACTGGGGCGGACCGGTGCGGCTCGGCCGTCGCTCGAACGCGCCTGGACGAATTGGACCGGGAACTTCTCGATCGATCCGAGCCGGTCGAAGAAGCCTCTGCTCTCGAGCTGGGTGCTGGCCAGGATCTCTCTCGGGGAGTTCGCGGGGGCGAGCATCAGGTTGGTCTCGCACGCGAGGTCGTAGAGCTCCTGCATCGTGTGGCGGGCGAAGTACTCACGGATGGGAGCCTCGACCGCACGCAGGACGTCGTCCGTCGCGTGGACGTTGGACCATGTCGACCAGTCCTGGGTCTCGAGCGCGCTCGCGTCGATGCCGTCGGCGGCGACCGTCTTGGTGATGAGCTCGAGGCTCGGGATGCGCGCCTTGCCACCGCGGAGGCCGAAGCTGACCCAGCCGTCCTTGGCCGGCCAGATCTCCTGCGTCTTCCCGATCATCGCTCCGGCCCGCCGCCCGCGCTGGTGCTCGCGTGCGTAGCGTGCGGGCGCGGCCATGTTCGCGGTGTTCACGCACTCCGACATCGACAGGTCGACCCGTTGGGGGTCGCCGGTCCACAGCGCGGTCAGCGCGGCGTACGCGGCCTCACCGCCCGAGTGGGTGTAGCCCGACGGCTCGCTGCACCGCACCGGGGGTCGGTCGGGGTCACCGGTCGCGTACATGTTCCCGCTCGCTGCGAGCACACCGAGGTCCGACGCCCGCCAGGCCGCGCGCGGTCCCCTGAGCCCGAAGGGCGTGACGCTGACCCACACCGCCTCGGGCGCGCGCCCCGGGTCCAGGGTGAGGACGCCGGGCGCCCCCGGAGTGTCGATGACCACGTCGGCGGCGGCGAGCAGCTCGTCGAGGGCAGCGTCCTCGGGGCCGTCGACCGCCACGGACGTCTTGCCCGCCGCCCACGCCGTCCACCGGTGCGGCTGGGCCCGGAGAGGATGCCCACCGGGCGGCTCCACGAGCACGACGTCGGCACCGAGATCGCCGAGCACCCGGCCTGCGATGGCTCCGGCCTCGCCGGCCAGGTCGAGGACCCGCACGCCCTCCAGCAGCCTGCTCGTCACCGACGCTCTCCCTCCGCACGGCTCCGGGCCCACCGGTCTCTCGGGTCCCGCGCCCACTCCGACAAGGCCGAACGGCCCTGTTGCTGACGTCGGCGTCAGCGTACCCTTGGCCCCGCGACCCGCCGCCGGGCCGCCACGCCGAACGGCGACGGGGGAGCCACGACATGGTGCAGCACCGAATCATCGACGCCGACTGCCACATCCTCGAGCCCCCGGACATCTGGTCCAACTGGTTGGCCGCGAAGCACCAGGACAAGGCGCCGAAGCTCGTCAAGGACCCCAAGGGCGGCGACGCGTGGCAGACCGCGGTCGGAGGCGAGCCCGACCCGATCGGCCTGGTCGCGACACCGGGGATGCCGTTCGACGAGTTCCGGTGGCACGGGGTCACCTACGAGGAGGCGCGAGCCGGTTGCTACAACGGGGAGGCGCGCCTTGCGGACATGGATCTCGACGGCGTCGACGCCGAGCTGCTGTTCCCGCCGCAGCGCACCATGAGCCACTTCCTCGGTGACGACGACGAGGACTTCGTCCTCGCCGGCGTCGAGGCGTACAACAACTTCCTGTTCGAGGAGTTCTGCGCGCCCGATCCGAAACGGTTGGTCGGGCTGGCACAGATCCCGTCCATCGGGATCGACACCGCCGTCGACGCACTGCGCAAGGCCACGGCGCGCGGCGCGAAGGGCGTGATCATCTCGAACTGGCCGGCGGGGGGCGACGCCCTGTCGACCGACGACGACCCGTTCTGGGCCGCTGCGGTCGACGAGGGCATCCCGGTGTCCATCCACATCAACATCATCAGCCGCGACGCAGCGCGCGGCGGGTCGTCGCGCCCAGGCAGCCAGTGGCACGCTGCGGTACGACATGAGCTCCGAGGCGGCGCGGGCGAAGGCCATCGGCTCGATGAGCCATGTGTTCTCGATGGCCGCAGGGTCGATGACGCAGCTGCTGTTCAGCGGCGTGTTCGACCGGTTCCCGGAGCTGCAGGTCTGCTGGATCGAGACCGGCGTCGGGCTGGCTGCCGCACATGCTGGAGTCGATCGACGACCGCTACTGGCGCAACCGCTCGTGGGGCCGGCTCTCGATGCTGCACCCGCCGTCGGTGTACTGGCACCGCAACAACGCGGCTTCGTTCATCACCGACCGCTCGGGCATCGCGCTGCGCCACGCGGTCGGCATCGACAACCTGATGTGGTCGAGCGACTACCCGCACCACGGGAACGACTGGCCGTACTCGCGAAAGGTCATCGAGGACACGATGGGCCACATCCCCACCGAGGAGCAGGCGAAGATCGTCGGCGGCAACGCTGCCCGCATCTGGCACTTCGACGACTGAGCGGCGATCGAGCTCGGCCGGACCCGAGCTCCCGAAGATCCGCTGGGCTGCGACTTGCGCCGGCTGACCTTGGCCACCTAAAGTGGTCGAACGCCACCAAGAGTGGTATCAGGGCGAATGGGAGCGACGACCCCCGACCGGCGATCCGGTCACCACCACGGCGGGGCGAGCAATGGTGAGACCGACCCGTTCCAGGAATCGCTCTGCTTCCTCGTAGGAAGCGGGCGGCTGGGAGTGGTCCGGTGAGCCAGGCCAAGAAGCACACACGCGTCCCCCGACTCGTGGCACAACTCGCACTGCTGGCACTTGTCGTGGGACTGCTGGGAACAGCTGTCGGAACGGCGTTCGCCAGCACTGATGACCCGTCGAGCGAGACGCCGGCGGAGACCCAGGTCGTCGACCAGCAGACGGTCGACCAGCAGACGGTCGACCAGCAGACGGTCGACCAGCAGACCGAGACGCCGGAGACACCCTCCGACGAGGTCACGCCCGAGGAGTCGCGCCAAGCGCCGGAGACCGCCGGTCGCGCCGCGCAGAGCGACGTCACCGACCAGGCCGGATGCACCGACAACGGCGGCGGCACCTTCACCTGCCCGCTCAACCCGGGCAACGCCAACGCCACCAACCCGGGCTTCAGCACGGTCACGCCGCTGAGCACCTGCCTGAACGGGCTGACGCAGCCCGCCGGACCGGACAACTGGGCCTGGCACTTCGTCGCACCGGGGAACCACAACTTCATCTCCCTGACCGCAACGTTCCAGAACGCAGGCACGATCGGTCCGGTGACTCCCAACGCCGGCAACTCGGCGCCGGACGCGTCGCACCTCTTCCTCTTCACGGGCGAGGGCGACACGCTCACCGGTGCGACGGCGGTCGTGGACGCCGATCTGCCCGGCGGCCACTTCCAGCTGAGCCACGTGTGCTCGGGCACGCCCGCGGCGAACACGGGCTACATCAGCGTGGAGAAGGTGATCGACCCGAGCGGCGGTCCGGCGACGGACGGTGACCAGTTCGTGATGCAGATCGACTGCACCGGTGACGAGTTCGACCAGGACATCACGCTGACGGCCCCGGGCGACCTGGGACCGAAGTCGTCCACGGCGATCCCGACCGACACCCAGTGCACGGTCACGGAGACGGCCAAGCCGGCCGCGGCGACGTTGGTCTCGTACGTCCCGAACGGCGGCAGTGCCACGACCCCACCGCAGATCACGGTGGGTGACGGGACGACCGTCGCGGTGACGGTCACGAACTCCTACCCCAACGTGGGCGGAGAGATCCTCGTCACCCTGAACGTGGCCAAGGAGGTCGTCGGCTCGGCCACCCCCGCGGCGGGCACCACGTACACCGTGCACGTGGTGTGCGAGGGCGCCCTGGACGTCGACGAGACCCTGACGTTCACCTACCCGGACGGGCTCGGTACGCAGGCGCTCACCGAGCAGATCCCGAGCGACGAGGCGCTGTCCTGCACCGTCACCGAGACCGACACCGGTGGTGCGACGCTCCTCGGCTACCGGATCGACCAGGGTGCGACCGGCCCGGACTCGACGGTGGTGCTCGACATCGACCGCGACGCGGCCGACATCACCGTGGTGAACGACCCGACGGTCACCGTTGCGGGTGTGAGCGTGTCCAGCGCCGCTGGCCAGCTGCCCTTCACCGGCGGCGGCATCGACTGGAAGCTCCCGGTCGGCATCGTCCTGGTCATCGGCGGGGCCTTGCTGGTCCTGCTCGTTCGCAAGCGCCACGACGTGCACGGTCTCGAGGCCTGATCACCAGCCGGCCCACCGCCGGCATCAGCCTCACGCACTCGGCCCCGGGCTCCGGCCCGGGGTCGCGTCGCGTCCGGCTCGTGCTCGATCAGGCCGGGGGCTCGGCGCCGCCGCGCTCGATCGCGCCGAGCGCGAGGCGTTGGATCGTTCGGTGGTGCGTGTAGTCGACGATCCGTCGCGCCAGGGGGAGGATCGTCGTCACGTTGGTGGCGGCCGCGTCCTGGAAGTGCGCCAGGTCGTCGTCGGCCCACGCCAGCGACCCGCCGGTCGCGAAGAGGTCGATGATCCGCCGCTGGGTGGCCTCGATGCCTTCGGCATAGATGTGGCCGATCTCGACGAGCGCCTTCGCGTCGAGGCCGAGTCGGTGCATCTCGGCCATGGTCTTCAGGAGCTCGAGATCCTCGGTGTCGTACGCGTCGCGCCCGTACTCGGCCGGCTCCCGGAGCAGCCCGGACGTGCGGAGCGCGTCGACGAGCTCGGGTTCGATGCCCGCACGCTCGGTGAGCTCGTCGAGGGAGTAGGTGCGGTCCCCGCCACCGGCGAAGATCCCGTCCAGCAGGTCCTCGCGGTCCTCGTCGAGGAGCGCGCGGATCGCGGCCAGGGAGAACCGCCGGGCCTGGAGGTCCTTGATGCGCTCGAGGCGCTCGAGGTGCTCGGGCCCGTAGAGCTTCGTGCGTCCGTGCCGCGTGGCCGGCGGCAGCAGCTCCTCGCGTTGGTAGTAGCGGATCGTGTCGACGGTCAGCTCGGCTCGCTGGGCCAGGGCGTCGATCCGCCAGCAGGCGCCGCTCGCCGGGTCGGGAGTCGCGGTGTCCATCGTGGGTGCAGTCCGGTCTTCCGGTCGTCGTTGTGGTGTCGAGGCGGTGCTGAGGAGGCGCGGGGTGCGGCCGCCATCTTGCGCCGTCCGACAGGGCGACGCCCTGTGACTTCGGTCACTGAGATTGACAGCACCTACCTTAAGAGTGAATACTCGGAGAGTCAAGAGACCAGAGGTTGTGCTTCAGGTCACAAGGAGCCGGGCTCACGAGTTCACAAGGGAAGGACGCCATGGGTACCACCACGAGCATCGAGCGTGAGCGGGCATTGGCGTGGATCGCACGGCAGCTGCGCTGGGAGCGCACACTCACCGATCTCCGTCGGGGTGAGGTCGTCGTCGCGAGTCAGGCCGCCTGACCCATCCCGATCGATCCAGCCGGAACGGCTGGATCCCAGGACGACGCCACCGGCGCGACGGGTCTCCCCCCGTCCCGTCGCCGCCAAGGTGTCCCACACGAGACCCGGTCCGCCCCCCGGACCGGGTCTCGTGCTGTGCTCGCGTGGGCTCAGCCGGTGCGGACCCAGCGGGGCAGCGTCACGTCGTCGACCTGCTGGAACACGACCCGCACCGGCTCACCGATCACGATCGTCGCGGGATCGATCTCGTCGATCGACCCGTCGGGGCTCGCGAGCAGGTTGCCGACCATGCGGATCGTCGGGTCCTCGTCGAGCGAGACGACGATCACGTTGTAGGGCGCGAGTGCGGCGTACGCAGGGAGCAGCGGCGGGTGTGACACGACGTAGGACCAGATCGTGGCGTTGCCCGAGGCCCGCTCCCACCGGATCTCGAGGGACCGGCACCGCGGGCACATGGGCCGCGGCGGGAACCGCCAGGCGCCGCAGTGCCCGCACGCCTGCACCAACAGCTCGCCGCGTGCCGCGCCGGCCCAGAACTCGGCGCCGTCCTCTCCCTCGAGGTCGGGGAGCAGCATCCCGGACGCCATGGCGTCGGCCCCCGTCTTCTCGGACATGCGCGTTCGACCTCCTAGCTCCGGAGGAGGAGCGCGCTCGTGGGCACGCCCTCACCGCTCGTGACGAGGCAGCTGTCCGCGCCCTCGACCTGGGACGTCGAGGTGCCGCGCATCTGCCGGACGCCCTCGAGCACCAGGTTGAAGCCGTGGACGTAGGCCTCGGACATGCCACCGCCCGCGGTGTTCGTCGGGAGGCGACCGTGCGGCCACTCGAGGGCACCGTCCTCGGTGAACGCGGCTCCCTCGCCCCGCTCGCAGAAGCCGTAGCCCTCGAGCGACAGCGGGATGAGCGGGCTGAACGCGTCGTAGATCTGCGCGACCTTCACGTCGGCCGGCGTGAAGTCCGAGTCGGCCCAGAGGCGCCCGGCCGCGGCCCAGGACGGACCGAGGAGTGGGTCGTCGTTGAAGTAGTTGATCATGGTCTGGTGCTGGCGGGGGAGGCCCTGTGCGCCTGCGTGCACGTAGACAGGCGGCTGCGCGAGATCGGCGGCCCGCTCGGCCGCGACGAGCACGATCGCGAGCGCACCGTCGGTCTCGAGGCAGTTGTCGAAGAGGCAGAGCGGTTCGGAGATCCAGCGCGCGTCCATGTAGTCGTCGCGGGTCAACGGCTTGTCGAACATCGTGGCGTGCGGATTCCGGTTGGCGTGCTTGCGGAACGCGAGCGCCACGTTCGCCAAGTGGTCGCGGCGTCGCTCCGAACTCGTGCATGTACCGACGGGTGAGCATCGCCACCTCGTCGACCGGTCGCAGCAACCCGAACGGCCGGCTCCACTGCCAGTGGTCCCGGAGGCGCTGCGGCACCTGGGCCCACGGGCCGGCTTGCCTTCGATGCCCGCTTGCGGGCACGCCACGCCACCGCGGTCGTGCACTGGCCCGTGGCGATGGCCATCGCGGCCTGCATCACGACGCCGCAGGCCGCGCCGCCGCCGTACCCGACCTGGGAGAACGCCGTGATGTCGCCGAGCCCGACGTTGCGCGCGACATCGATCTCACGGTTGGGCTCCATGGTGAAGGACGCGAGCCCGTCGACCTCGCCCGGGGCGATGCCGGCGTCGTCGAGCGCGAGCGAGACGGCCTGGCACGCGAGCGACAGCTCGCTGTCGGGGATCCCCTTCCCGAAGGCCGTCTGCCCGAGGCCGACGATCGCGACCTTGTCCTTCAGCACTGATCCGCTCCCGCTGCGCCGCTTCTGCTGCGCATCATTCGCTCCGCTCGCTCCGCGTCGACCAGGACGCCATCCGGCTACCAGCCTTTGAACTCGGTGGGGCTGCGCTCGATGAAGCTCGCCATGCCCTCCTTGGAGTCCTCGGTGCCCGTGACCATCTCGACGAAGAGCGCCTCCTCCTCGAACATCGTGGCTCGGTCGGTGTCGAGCGAGTGGTTCAGGAGGCGCTTCGCGAAACCGATCGTCTTCGTCGGCCCGTTCGCGAGCCGCGCCGACCACTCGGTTGCCGTCGCGGTGAGCTCACCGGCCGGGACCACCTTGTTCACCAGACCGATCCGCTCGGCGTCGGCGGCGCCGAGGTCGTCGCCGAAGAACACGAGCTCCTTCGCCTTCTGCAGCCCGACCAGGCGGGGGAGCAGGTAGGTGCCGCCCCCGTCGGGGATCAGGCCGCGGCGCACGAACACCTGGATGATGCGCGCGTTCTCGGCCGCGATCACCAGGTCCGACGCGAGGACCATCGCCGCGCCGCCGCCGGCCGCAGTGCCGTTGAGCGCGCACACGATCGGCTTCTCGCAGTCGAGGAACGCGCCGATGAGCCGCTGGATGCCCGTCTTGATCATGCGGGCGGCCGCACCGGCCGGACGCTCGGGCGCACCTTCGGGCTTGGGGGGTGGCGTGGCGCGACCGGTGCGCAGATCGGCGCCCGTGCAGAAGTGCTTCTCGCCCGCCGCGGTCAGGACGATGGCGCGCACGTCGAAGGAGCCGCTCGCGTCGTTCAGGTGCTCGATCATGCGGTTGCGCAGCGCCGGCGTGATCGCGTTCCCGGCGTCGGGCCGGTTGATCGTGAGCCACAGCACGTGGTCACGGATCTCCGCGAGCAGCTCCTGGTCGACGTCGACGTCCACTTTGGTCCCTTCAGGCTCGGTCACTTGCGTACCACCAACGCATCGAGGGCCACCGCACCGCGGGGCCGTACCAGTACCGGATTCACATCGAGCTCGCCGAGCTGCTCGGCGAACTCCGGGCTCGCCAGGTCCATCGCCAGGCGCTGCACGTTCATGATCACGTCGACGAACGCATCGACATCGACCGCCTTCGCGCCGCGGACGCCTTCGAGCATCGCGAACCCGGCGAGCTCGTGCAGCATCCGCGCCGCCTCCGGGCGGCCGAACGGCGGCACGCGGAAGGTGACATCGCCCAGGACCTCGACGAACACGCCGCCGAGCCCGACCATCACGACCGGGCCGAACAGCTCGTCCTGGGAGACCCCGACCACCATCTCGACACCGCCCGAGAGCTGCTCGCAGACGAGCACACCCTCGATCCGGCCGTGGCGGCCTGCTGCCCTTCGTGCGCCGCCTCATCAGCTCCTCGAACGCGGTGCGCACGGCACGGTCGGAGTCGACACCGACGCGGACGAGCCCGAGGTCGCTCTTGTGGAGCAGCTCGGGGGACGAAACCTTCATCACGACCGGGTAGCCCAGTGCTCTGGCGGCGCGCACCGCGGCGGCGGGGGTGGTGCAGAGCTCGTCGCGGCTCGGCCGGATCCCGTAGAGCTTCAGGACGGCCTTCGACGCGTGCTCGGAGAGAGCCCGACCCGGTTCGGCCGCCGCGAGGAGCCTGCGCGCCCGCGCCGCGGCCGCGGACGGCGCCGTCGGCGCGGTGGGGAACGCGGATCGGTACCGGCGGACGAACTGCCAGTAGTCGACGTAGGCCCGGACCGCGCCGACGCAGTTCCCGAAGGTGCGGAAGACGGGGAGCCCGCCGTCGAGCAGCCGGCGGGGATAGGTGTCGTCCGTGCCCGCCGGCGCACCCCAGACCACGAAGATCGGCTTGTCGGTCGTCCCCGCGACCTCGACGAGATCGCGGGTCAGGGGCTTGCTGAACATCTCGACCGCGCCGGTGATCGGGACGATCAGGAGGTCGACGTTCGGGTCGGCGAGGACGCGGTCCAGGATCTCGCGGCCGCGCTGGTCGGCGACGGGCGGCCCACCGCAGTCCACCGGGTTGGAGACGCGCAGGTACGCGGGGATGAGCCCGTCGTGGAGCGCGTCCTGGGTCGCCTTCGTGAGCGGCGGGAGGCGGAGCCCCGCCGTCGACAGCATGTCGGCCATGTGCGCGCCGGTGCCGCCCGACACCGCGTAGACGCACGCGCCTGGTCCCTTGGGACCCCACTTCGGTGGCGTCGCCGGCTGTGTGCGCGCGAACGCGGCCGACGTGTCGAGCAGCTCGTCGAGCCCGTCGACGCGGGTGACGCCGAGCTGGCGGAACACCGCGGAGACCACCGCGTCGGATCCCGTGAGGTGCCCGGTGTGGGCCTTCGCCATCGAGCGGCCCTCGTCGGTCCGCCCGACCTTCACGACGACGAGCGGCTTGTGGAGCCGGGCCGCGTGGTCCGCAGCGAGCATGAGAGTGCGGCCGTCCTTGAAGCCCTCGATGTACGCAGCGATCACGCCGACCTCGGGCTGGTCCGCGAAGTACCGGGCGAAGTCGGCGAACTCGAGGTCGACTTCGTTCCCGGTCGGCGCCCACTGGGTGAGCCGGATGCCGAGCTCCTGGCCCTGGAAGACCGGGCGACCTTGGTGGCCGCTCTGGGTGATGAGCGCGATCGCCGGTCCCTCGAGATCGTCCCGAAAGTCCTCGAACGCGTTGAGGTTCGTGTTCGGGCCGAGGAGCCGCGTGTCGCCGGACCGAACGAGCCGCTCGAGGCGCGCTTCGAGCTGCTCGCCGTCGCGGCCCGCCTCGGAGAACCCTGCCGCGAAGATCACCGCGAACTTCGCCTTCCGCGCGACGACCTCCTCGAACGTGTCGACGGCCCGGCCGGTGAGGATCACCGCGAGGTCGATGTCCCCGGGCACGTCCTGGATCGACGGGTAGCACTTCGCGCCCTGGACGGTCTCGTAGACGGGGTGCACCGGGAAGAAGGCCGCGTCGTTGGTCCGGGCCCAGGCCGCGAGGCGCGCCGTCATGGCGGTGTTGGGCTTCTTCGGGGTCTCGGACGCACCGATGACCGCGACCGATCTCGGGTGCAGGAACGTGTCGAGGTCGACGTCGCGCAGCGTGAGTGGCCGACCGCTGACGTCGAGCTGCGGCGACCCTGCGGCGCGACGCGGGCGCGGCGAGGCCGCGCGTGGGGAGCTCCGAGGCACGGCCAAGGATGACACGGACGTCAGGGTTGAGGCGACTCCCCGGCGCTATCGTCGGCGCCGTGCCTGGGCCCGGGAGCGTCGTCGTCGTGGGCGCGTCCCTCGCCGGGCTCCGGGCCGCCGAGGAGCTCCGACGCCTCGGCTTCGACGGCCGGCTCGTGCTCGTCGGCGCCGAGGCCCACCTGCCCTACGACCGTCCGCCCCTCTCCAAGGCGGTGCTGGCCGGCGAGGCCGGCGTCGAGGACATCGCGCTCCGCCGCCAGTCCGACGACGACCTCGACGTCGAGTGGCGTCTCGGGCGGCGTGCCGTCGGACTCGACGTGGCCGCGCGCACGGTCGAGCTCGACGACGGTGAGCGCCTGGTCGGCGACCGCGGGGTCGTGCTCGCGACCGGCGCTGCACCCCGGCGGCTCCCGGGCCTGCCCGCGCTCGCCGGCATCCACGAGCTCCGATCGCTCGACGACTGCCTGGCGATCCGTGCCGACCTCGACGCCGGGCCACGGCGGGTCGTCGTCGTGGGCGCAGGCTTCATCGGTGCCGAGGTGGCGGCGACGTGCCGCGCCCGGCACCTCGACGTGACCGTGCTCGAGGCCCTGTCGGCCCCGATGGTGCGCGGCCTCGGCCCGGTGCTGGGCGAGGTGCTCGCGGGGCTTCACCGCGACCACGGAGTGGACCTGCGGACCGGTGTCGGGGTCGACGGGGTCGACGGGGTGGCGAGCGTCGAGCGCGTGCGCCTGGCGGACGGCTCGACGGTCGAGGCCGACGTCGTCGTGGTCGGGGTCGGGGTCGCACCGTCGACCGGGTGGCTCGATGGCTCGGGGCTGCTGATCGACAACGGCGTCGTGTGCGACGAGACGCTCCTGGCCGCGCCCGGGATCGTGGCGGCGGGCGACGTCTGCCGCTGGCCCAACCCGCTGTTCGACGGTGAGCTCATGCGGCTCGAGCACTGGACGAACGCCGCCGAGCAGGGGATCGCGGCCGGGGTGCGCCTCGTGGCGGACGCCGACGCTCCCGCGGTGCCGTTCGCACCGGTGCCGTTCGTGTGGTCCGACCAGTACGACGTCAAGATCCAGGTCGCGGGCCACGTGCGCGGCGACGACCGGATCGAGATCGTCGACGGGTCGCTCGAGGAGCGGAAGTTCGTGGCGGCGGTCGGGCGGGGCGATCGTCTCGTCGGGGCCGTCGCGTTCAACCGACCACGGGTGCTGATGCAGTACCGGCGGCTCGTCGCCGAGCGCACCTCGTGGTCGGATGCCCTTGCGGCGGCGAGCGAGTCGTGAGCGACGCGCTGATCTCGGTCGAGGTCGGTGACGATGGCATCGCCGCGCTCGATGCTCAGCCGACCGGAGCGCAAGAACGCGCTCTCGATCGCGCTGCGGGACGCGATGAGCGACGCGCTCGACGGGTTCCGGGACGACCCTGGCGTGCGGGTCGTCCTGGTCTCGGGGAGCGGCAACGCGTTCTCGGCCGGCTTCGACCTCGACGAGTTCACCGTGCCCGAGCTGACCGACGAGCTGTGGGCCTCCAGCGACCGCTGGCACCGGACGCTGCTCGAGTTCCCCCTGCCACTGGTGGCCGCGGTCAACGGGCCGGCGTACGGCGGCGGGTTCGACCTCGCGGTGATGTGCGACGTGCGCATCGCCGCGGCCTCGGCGCGATTCGCGCACCCGGAGCACTCGTTCTCGCAGGTGGTGTACGGACCGCTCCACGACCTGGTCGGTGGTGCGGTGGCACGCGACCTCGCGCTCACCGGGCGACGCGTCGAGGCCTCGGAGGCGTTGGCGCTCGGGCTTGTGTCCCGCGTGGTCGCCGACGACGAGCTGGCGGCCGCGGCCCGTGCGGTGGCCGGTGAGATCGCGCTCGCGCCCCGAGAGATCCTGCTCGAGATGGTCGCGAAGATCCGTCGTCGTGCCGGGATCGTGCCCGGCGCAACGCTGGACCTCTGACGCGAGGCGCCGGACGCGCGCCGACGCGTCGGGCGGGTTCACGGTGCACCCGCAACCGTGTGGCGCGTCGGGGGCCTCCACGGCGACGATGGCGCCCATGGCATCCGAGCCCCCCGAGCGCCCCGCGCTGGTGACGCCCCGCTTCGCGCTCGTCGTCTGCTCCGGTGTGGCCTACTTCCTCGCGCTCGGCGTGGTGCTCCCGGCGATCCCGCAGTACGTGGAGCATCGGCTCGGTGGTGGCAGCTTCGCGGTCGGTGTGGCCGTCGGTGTCCTCTTCGTCGGGGCGGTGCTCCTGCGGCCCTGGGTGGGCCGCATCGGCGACCGGGTCGGACGACGGGTCCTGATCGTCTCCGGAGCCTCGATCGTCGCGGTGTCGATCCTCCTCTATGGCGCGGTCGAGTCGCTCGGCTTCCTCATCGGGGCGCGGGTGCTCACCGGGCTCGGGGAGGCTGCGTTCTTCGTCGGGGCGGCGACGATGGTGACCGACCTCGCGCCGCCCGAACGACGGGGTGAGGCGATCAGCTACTGGTCGGTTGCGGTGTACGGCGGGCTCGCCTTCGGCCCGGTGCTCGGTGAGCAGCTCATCGACGTGGGGTTCGCGAGCGTCTGGTGGGTCGCGGGCGGGCTGGCGATCGTGGCCGCGGTCCTCGGGTTCCTGACGCGCGAGGTCGAACGACCGGTCGTCGTCGCCACCTCAGGCAGAGAGCACCTGATCAACCGTGCCGCGGTGGGCCCGGGCACGGTCCTGTTCTCGGGGCTGATCGCCCTCGCCGCGTTCACCGCGTTCGTGCCGCTGTACGTCGACGACGTGGGGCTCGGCAGCGCGGACGTCGTCTTCTTGTTGTACGGCGGACTGGTGCTCGTCGTCCGGATCTTCGGCGCCCGGCTCCCCGACGCGCTCGGCGGCCGGCGGTCCGGTGTGCTCGCCCTCGCAGCGACCACGACGGGCATGACGGTGATGGCGGTGTGGGGGACGACCGCGGGGTTGCTCGTCGGGACGGTCTTCTTCGCGGTCGGCGCGTCGTTGCTCTACCCGGCGCTCCTCCTGCTCGCGCTCGGTGGCGCCCCCGAGACCGAGCGAGGCTCCGTGGTCGGGACGTTCAGCAGCTTCTTCGACCTCTCGCAGGGGCTCGGCTCGCTCATCGTCGGCCTCGTCGCGGCCGGTGCCGGCTACCAGGGTGCGTTTGGCGCGGGCGCGATCTTCGCCGCGACGGGCTGCGTCGGCCTCGCCGTGCACTCGGGTCGCAGGGCCCGGCGCGTCGACGATGCCGAGCTCGGTGTGCTGGCAACCGAGCACCCGTCCCCGTGACCTCGCTCCTCGTCACGAACGACTTCCCCCCGAAGGTCGGCGGGATCCAGACGTACCTCTACGAGCTCTGGCGCCGTCTGCCGCCCGACCAGGTGACGGTGTTCACGACGCCGTACGGGGGCGCCGACGAGTGGGACGCGGCCCAGCCGTTCCGGATCGTCCGCAGTCGGGAGCGCTTCCTCCTCCCGACGCCGGGCCTCGCGTCTCGCATCGACGCGCTCGCTCGCGAGGTCGATGCGCGCGTCGTGTTCCTCGACCCGATGCTGCCCGTGGGTCTGGTCGGACCACGTCTGCGCCACGCGCCGTACGTCGTGATCGCGCACGGTGCCGAGGTCACCGTCTACGGCGGCATCCCGGGGACGGGCGCGCTCGGGCGGCGCGTGCTCCGGCGAGCGGCCGGCGTCGTGGTCGCGGGCGAGTACTCGAGCCGCATCGTCGACCAGGTCGCCCGTCGCCACCTGGCGACGTTGGCGGTGCCACCCGGGGTCGACCCGGAGCGCTTCCACCCGGCCGACGCCGAGGTCCGACGCGCGACACGCGTCCGCTTCGGTCTCGATCCCGATGCGCCTCTGGTGTTCGGGTGCAGCCGACTGGTGCCGCGCAAGGGGTTCGACGTGCTGTTGGATGCGGTCGCGGGGCTCGACGGCGTGCAGGTCGCGATCGCGGGGTCGGGTCGCGAACACGCCCGGCTCGAACGCCGCGGCGGCGCAGCTCGGCGACCGGGCGCGGCTCCTCGGTCGGGTCGCCGAGGACGATCTCCCTGCGCTGTACGCCTCGGCCGACGTCTTCGCGATGCTCTGCCACGACCGGTGGGGCGGGCTCGAGGCCGAGGGCTTCGGCATCGTGTTCCTCGAGGCCGCAGCCTGCGGCATCCCCGCGGTCGCCGGCCGGAGCGGCGGTGCGCACGAGGCGGTCGTCGACGGTGCGACCGGGTACGTCGTCGAGCCCCGGGACGTCGACGCGGTGCGTGCCGCGCTCGTGCGCATCCTCGACGACGACGGGCTCCGCGCCCGACTGGGCGCCGCGGCCCGGGTCCGGGCGGCGACGACCTTCTCCTACGACGCATTGGCGACCACGCTCGCCCCGCTCGCGCGCGGCGATCTCTCCGTGCTCGGCGCAGGGACTCGCGGGGCCTGACGCGCCGCGCAGCGGGACCCGGGAAAGCGACGCGTACGCTGCGGATCGTGCTGGGGATCGAGGGACTGCCGGGGCGCGGCATCATCGTGGCGTCGTGGGTCGGTGACCTCGTGTTCGCCGTCACCGCGATCCCCGCGACCCTCGGCGTCGAGGCGCTCGACGCGCCGGCGATCGCGGCGGCGCTCGTCCTCTTCTTCGTGTCCCTCGGCGTGTGGACGTGGACGTTCGTCGTGGCGTTGAGCCGGAGCGCCCGGGGTGACGACATCGTCGTGGCCAACCTGTTCGGCACGATCGGCGGGGCGTCCGGCGCGGTGCGCCGCCACCTCTTCGGTGCCCTCGGAGTGTGCCTCGTGATCACGGTCGTGACCGCGGCGGCCGACCCGTTCGGGGTCCTGGTCCCGATGTTGCCGCTCGGATTCGTCGGCCTCTGGGCCGCGCCGGTACGGCACCTTCCCGCCGCGCCGCTCGCCCGCACCGCCGCCTCGCTGAGCGGCCCGTCACCCTCGGTCACGGTCAGGTTGCGTGCGGCCCGTCGGGTTGATTCGATGGGTTCGATGGCCGACGAAGCTCACGAGCACACCCTCGTCGCGGCGACGCCCGGGAAGTGCTGGGGCGTGGCGACCGACTACGAGTCGTACCCCGAGTGGGCCCGTGACGTGAAGCACGTCGCCTTGCTCGAGCGAGACGAGCAGGGTCGCGGCGCGAAGGTGGAGTACCGGGTCGCCGGCCTCGGCCGGAGCATCCGCTACGTCCTCGAGTACGACTACTCGGAGGCACCGGACGCGTTCTCGTGGCACCTGGTGGAGGGCGACGTGCTCCGCCGCCTCGACGGGCGCTACGGGTTCGAACCCGACGGTGACGGGACGCGCGGTCACGTACGACCTGGTGGTCGACATCTCGATCCCGCTGCCCGGCATGCTCAAGCGCCGGGCAGCAGGGATGATCATGGGCACCGCGCTGCGGGAGCTCAAGAAGGAGGCGGAGAAATGACCGAGCCAGTGCGCGACGACGTTCCCGGAGGTCCCGACCCGAGCGCGGCCGAGGAGCACCGTCACGACCCCGACGGCCCGGGTCCCGGCATGCCGCCGCCGACCGCCACCGAGTCGCTGGTGGGCGCGCTCCTCGAGGCCGGACCGGAGGTCGCCGAGCACGTCGTGCGCGCGGCGCAGGAGCTGCTGCTCGCGGCCCAGACGATCGTCGACGCCGCGGAGCAAGCGGTGCAGGAGCAGCAGGCCGTGCGCGACCAGGCCCGCGCCGACGGTGCCCGACGCGGCGCCGGTTGACGACGACGCCACTGTGCACCACCTCGACCTCGGCGAGTGACGGAACCCGCATCCGCGCCGTCGGTCGGCGTCGACCTCGGCGGTACCAATCTGCGGCTGGGCGTCGTCGACGCGGCCGGGACCGTCGTCGACGAGGTCCGACGTCCAGCACCGTCGGAGCTGGACTCGACTGGTCGACACGCTGGCACACGGCGTGAACGACCTGCTCGACGCACCACGACGCCGGCGCGGTCGGCGTGGGCACGGCAGGGATGGTCAGTGCCGACGGCGCGGTGCACTACGCGCCGAACCTCCCGATGTTCGTCGACGTCCCGTTCCGTGCCCTGCTCGCGGAGCGGATCGACCGGCCGGTGCTCGTCGAGAACGACGCGAACGTCGCGGCCTGGGGTGAGTACTGCCACGGCGCCGCGCGCAAGGTGCCTCGCAGGCCCTCGTCATCACGCTCGGGACAGGGGTCGGGGGTGGGATCATCGAGGGCGGTCGACTCTTCCGGGGCGCGCACGGGTTCGCGGCCGAGGTCGGCCACTGGCAGTTCGATCCGAGCGGCCCGAAGTGCGCGTGCGGGGAGGTCGGGCACTGGGAGGCGCTCGCGTCGGGCACCGCGCTCGGGCACCTCGGGCGCGAGCGTGGGCCGAGCGCGGCGACGCGCCGGGTGTGCTCGCTCGCGCCGGCGGTGACTTCG
Source organism: uncultured Acidimicrobiia bacterium (assembly GCA_963809885.1). Taxonomy (GTDB): domain Bacteria; phylum Actinomycetota; class Acidimicrobiia; order IMCC26256; family PALSA-555; genus JALHSW01. Next base: position 629,459 of record CAWELA010000004.1, read on the forward strand.
AGGCAGTAGGGGGTGAGCTCGTGGGCGCTTCGGCGACTGCCGGGGAGGCGGACGGCGTCGCCATCGTCGCGGTGTACGCGCGAGCAGGTCGCGCTCGGGTTCGCCGGGTTGGCGAACATCCTGGACCCCGAGCTCATCGTGGTCTCCGGTGGACTGGTGCGGCTCGGTGACGTGCTGCTCGAGCCGTTGCGGGCCGTGTTCGCGGAACACCTCGAGGGCTCGGCGCACCGGCCGGAGGTTCCGGTGGTCGCGGCGCGCTGGGCGACGCCGCCGGCCTCATCGGTGCCGGTGCGCTGGCCCGTGGGCTCGTCGCGTGAAGCTCGGGCTCGCGCTCCCGTCGTTCGTCGACGATCCCGAGGTGCCGCTGAGTGTCGCTCGTGCCGCGGACGATGCAGGCGTCGACGGAGTGTTCGTCTACGACCACCTGTTCCGGACCGCGGCCGATGGCACCCGCCGCCCGGCGCTCGAGGGCGTCGGGCTCATGGGTGCGGTCGCGGCGGCGACGAGCGCGCACGGCCGTGGGCGCGCTCGTCTTCCGGGCGTGGCTCCGTCCGCCGGCGTCGCTCGCAGCCGCAGTCGCCACCGCGGCACGGATCGCGCCCGACCGGATCATCGCGACCATTGGTGCGGGTGACTCCGAGAGCCGCGAGGAGAACGAGACGCTTCGGGCTTGGCTTCGGGACGATGGAAGAGCGGATCGACCGGCTGGTGGGGGCCGTGCAGCGCAACCCGCGACCAGGGCGCTCCGGTGTGGGTCGGCGGGCGGGCGCGGGAGGTCCGCGACGTCGCCGCGGCCGAGGCCGACGGCTGGAACGCCTGGGCCGGGTCTGCCGAGTGGTTCGCACCACGCGCCGCCGACGGTGCGAGCGGGCGCGGCGCGGGCATCGTTCGGGTGCTCGTGGGGCGGGCTGTTCGTGCTCGGCGCCGATGACGCCTCCGCGCTGGCCAAGGCCGAGCGGCTCGGTGCGGGTGCGGGCACGATCGTCGGCGGTCCCGAGACGGTGGGCCGGGCGATCGGCGAGTACGGCCGCGCCGGTGCCGACTGGGTGATCGTCGCCGCCGGTCGACGCCCGTGACCCCGAGAATGCGGTGCGTCTCGGTGGTGAGGTGCGCTCGCGGGTCGCAGGCGCCTAGGGGGAGTCGCAGGCGCCTCGATGGGGGGAGGGGATCGTTCGGCTCGGGGATGGAGGGTCGTTCCCCGAAGTACTCCAGGGAGCGCTCCGCGCCGATGACCACGAAGAGCCCCTCGGCTTCGGCGGTCACGACGTCCCGCGCGCGCAGGGTCGCCGACGTCGTGATGCGGCGCCCCTCGATGCGCTCGGTGCGGGCGTGCAGCTGGAGCTCTGTGTGGAGCGGGGTGGGGCGGCGGTACCGAACGGTGAGGCGTGCGGTCATCCCCCCGTGTCCGCTCACCACATTGGCCATGCCCGAGTGCCTCGTCGAACGCGAGCGCGACCCAGCCGCCGTGCACGTATCCCGGCGGACCCTCGTACGCGGCGCCGAACGCGCCGCGCCCGACCATGTGGTCACCGCGCGGCTCGTACTCGAGGGGTGGTGCGATGGGATGGATCGAGCCCACGAGCGGGCTGCGCGGCAGGTACTCCTCGTGCCGTTGCTCGAGACGAGCTCGCGCGCCGTCCGGGCGACGGGACGTGTCCGGAGTCCGGCCGACGAGCCGGCCGACGACGAGCTCGGTGGCGTCCGCGGCGGCGTCGAGGTCGTCATCCGTCGCGTCCTCGGCAGTGAGGACCGCATCGATCAGGTGTCGCGTCGCAGCAGCGAGGCGTTCGCGCGCCGGACTGACGAAGCCGGCGACGTCGAGCGGACGGCATGGAGTCCCCTAGCGGCCCTTGAAGACGGGCGGGCGCTTCTCGGCGAACGCGCGGGGACCTTCCTGGGCGTCCTCGCTGGCGAACACCTCCCATCCGATCTTGTCCTGGACCTGCATCGCCTCGAAGTCGGAGAGGTGCTCGGTCTCGCGCCAGGCGCGCAGGATCGCCTTGGTGGAGAGCGGGCCGCACTCGGCGACCTGTGCGGCGACCGCGAGCGCCACCGGCAGGGCCTGCCCGTCGGGGACGACGCGCCCGATGAGGCCGATCTGCTGGGCCTCGAGCGCGGTGACGGCGCGAGCCGACAGGAGGATGTCCATGGCGACGGTGTACGGGATCTGCTTGGGGAGCCGACAGGCCGAGCCGCCGAGCGGGAACAGCGCGCGTCGCGCCTCCCACACCCCGAAGATCGCGCCTTCGCCGGCGATGCGGATGTCGGTGCCCTGCAGCATCTCGGTACCGCCGGCGACCGCGTAGCCCTCGACCGCGGCGATCATCGGCTTCGAACACCGGTAGTCGCGGAGCAGGCCCTTCCAGTGGAGGTTCGGCTCCTCGGTCATGCGCTGCTCGACGTACTCGCTGCGCGGGGCATTCATCGAGACGAGATCCATGCCCGAGGAGAACGATCCGCCCGCGCCGGTGAGGATCGCACAGCGGACGTCATCGGTCTCGTCGACGTAGGTGTACGCGTCGGCCAGCCCCACGAGCATCGTCGCGCTCAGGGAGTTCTTCTTCTCGGGACGGTTCATCGTGATGATGACGACGCCACCGTCGCGCTCGACGATGCAGTCGTCGTTGGAGATCGGGAGCTGTTCCGGCACCGTGCCCTCCAGGCAGATGGGGGAGTGTTCGCGGGCGGAGCGATCCTACGAGGGGACCGCGAGCAGCTCGACCACCCCGGCGAGGCTCGCCACGCGTGGGCACGGGGCGTCGAGGTGGAGGTCGTACGGATCCACGAGCACCGGGCGGACCCCCGCCGCGAGCGCGCCGGCGACGTCCGCGGCCGGGGTGTCGCCGACGTGGATCGTCCGCTCGGGCGCGACGTCGAGCCGCTCGAGGGCAAGGTGGAAGATCGCCGGATCGGGCTTCGAGACGCCGACGACACCCGAGTCGAGCACGGCGCGGACTTCGACACCGGCACCGGGGCCGACCTGGCAGGTGCCGTCGAGCCGGAGCTGCTCCTCGACGGTGCCGTCCGCGTTCGAGACGATCGCGAGGCGCAGCCCGCGGTCCGCGAGGGCCCGCAGCGCGTCGCGGGCTCCGGGGATCCGGCGGATCCACACGTCGCCGCGGCCGAACTCCGCCAGGAGCGTCGCGGTGCCCTCGTCGAGGCGGTCGGCGGGGACGCCGCACACACTCGCGTAGGCGCGGTTGTAGGAGTGCCAGAGGTTGGAGCCGTCGCCGTGGTGGCCGACGATCGACGGGTTGCCGAGCGCGGCGATGCCGGCGTAGTGCGCCCGGTCGAGGTCGCCAGGATCGGCCGATACCCCCAGCCGGGCCAGCGCACCGAGCATCCGCTCGTGGTCGGGCAGGTAGAACACGCCACCGAGGTCGAGGAGCACCGCGTCGACGTCGTCCATCGTCCGGCACGCTAGCGGCGGCCCGAGTGGGCCAGGCGCCCAACGCGTCGGGGCCGCTGCGGCGCCCGCTGGTACGTTCGAGGCGTGGAGTTCCGCAGGATCAACGCGCTGCCGCCCTACGTGTTCGCGACCATTGACGCCCTCAAGATGGCGGCGCGCCGCGCGGGTACCGACGTCGTCGACCTCGGGTTCGGCAACCCGGATCTCCCGCCATCGGACATCGCGCTCGACAAGCTGTGCGAGGCCGTGCGCAACCCCCGGAACCACCGCTACTCGGCGAGCCGAGGGATCCCAAAGCTCCGACTCGCGATCACCGACCTCTACCGCCGCAAGTTCGGTGTCGAGCTCGACCCCGAGACCCAGGCGTGCACGACCATCGGGGCGAAGGAGGGGTTCTCCCACCTGATGTGGGTGCTGCTCGGTCCCGGAGACGCCGCCATGGTGCCGAGCCCTTCGTACCCGATCCACATCTGGGGGCCGTTGTTCGCGGGTGCCGAGGTGCGCCACGTGCGGCTCGGTGGCGAGCACGACTTCTTCGAGAACCTGCTCGAGGCATGGGAGGACTCCTGGCCCCGTCCGAAGGTGATCGTGCTCTCGTTCCCGCACAACCCGACGACGGCCTGCGTCGACCTGCCGTTCATGCAGCGGATGGTCGACTTCGCCCGAGAGCACGACGTGCTCCTGGTCCACGACTTCGCTTACGCAGATCTCGGCTTCGACGGCTACGAGCCGCCGTCGATCCTCCAGGTGCCCGGGGCCGACGAGGTCGCCGTCGAGCTGTACACCCTCACGAAGTCCTTCTCGATGGCGGGGTGGCGCATGGGCTTCCTGCTCGGGAACGCGGAGGTCGTCGCCGCCCTCGCAAAGCTCAAGAGCTACCTCGACTACGGGACCTTCCAGCCGATCCAGATCGCCGCCACGGTCGCGATGAACGAGACTCCCGACTTCCCCGCGAGGTCAACGCGATCTATCGGAGCCGGCGCGATGCGCTGATCGACGGGCTCACCCGGGCGGGGTGGGAGGTCGAGGCGCCGCGGGGCACGATGTTCGTCTGGGCGCCGATCCCCACTGCGTACGAGGAGCTGGGGAGCCTCGACTTCGCGAAGCTCCTCGTGCAGGACGCCCACGTCGCGGTCTCGCCCGGCATGGGTTTCGGGCCCGGAGGCGAGGGCTACGTGCGGTTCGCGCTGGTCGAGAACGAGCAACGCATCGGTCAGGCCACCCTCAACATCAAGCGCGCGCTCACGAAGCTCGGCTAGTCCCCCGGCGCGCGCACGCCGCCTGACGGGGGACCGGCGGACCACTCGTAACTTCTGTCGCGCGGCCGTAGTCTGACGCACGGATGCTCTACTGGACGCTCAAGGTCGTGATGGCCCCGTTGCTGCGCGTGACCTACCGGGTCCGTGTCGAGGGGAAGGAGCACCTCCCTCGGCGCGGTCCGGTGATCCTCGCGGCGAACCACCGTTCGTTCCTCGACTCGATCTTCATCCCACTCGTCGTCGGGCGGCGCGTCACCTTCGTGGCCAAGGCCGAGTACTTCGACGACCGCAAGACCGCATGGTTCTTCCGCGGCGTGGGTCAGATCCCGATCCGTCGGTCAGGGGGCAGCGCGAGCGAGGACGCGCTCGAAGCCGCGACCGAGGTGCTCGCAAGCGGCGGTGTGTTCGGGATCTACCCCGAAGGGACACGCACGCGCGACGGCTACACGCACCGGGGGCACACCGGCGTGGCACGGCTCGCGCGCCGCACCGGTGCTCCGATCATCCCGGTCGGGCTGGTCGGCACCGAGGAGTGCCAGCCGACCGACGCGAAGCTGCCCCGCCCGTTCCGCGACGTCTCGATCCGCTTCGGTGCCCCCATCGCGCCGCAGCGGTACGCATCGGGTGACGACGGGCTCGCACTCCGGCAGATCACCGACGAGGTGATGTTCGAGATCGTGCAGCTCTGCGGGGTGTACGAGTACCGCGACACCTACGCCACCAAGCGCGCGGAGGATCTCCCGACCGATACCGCGCACCTCCCGACGCTTGCCGCGAACGCCGCCTAGCGAGCCCAGCCGCGCGAGCGCTCGACGCCGCGCAACCACTCGGCGTGCCGGAGCGCGACCTCATCGGCCGACATCTCGGGCCGGTAGCTCGCCTGCTCGACCCACGCGGCCGCGGCGTCGGTGGGTGACGCCCACACACCCTCCGCGAGCCCCGCGAGGTACGCCGCGCCCAGCGCCGTCGTCTCCTGCACGACCGGCCGCCGCACGGTGACGTCGAGCACGTCCGCCTGGAGCTGGCAGAGCACGTCCATCACACTCGCCCCGCCGTCGGCGCGCAGCTCGACGACCGGCCGGCCCGAAGCAGCCGTCATCGCGTCGACGACGTCGCGGGTCTGCCACGCCATCGCCTCGACGACCGCGCGCGCGAGGTGCGCGCGGCCGGTGCCGCGGGTCAGACCGAGGACCGCGCCTCGCGCGTACGGGTCCCACCAGGGTGCGCCGAGCCCGGTGAACGCGGGAACGAACACGACGCCGCCGGTGTCGGGGACGCTGGCCGCGAGCGGCCCGATCTCGGCCGCGTCCGCGATGATCCCCAATCCGTCGCGCAGCCACTGCACGGCGGCGCCGGTGACGAAGATCGCGCCCTCGAGCGCGTAGGTGACGGCATCGCCGATCTGCCAGGCGACGGACGTGAGCAGGCCCTCGACGGGAGCCGGCAACGTGTCTCCGAGGTTCATGAGCACGAACGAACCGGTGCCGTAGGTGTTCTTGGTCATGCCCGGCTCGAAGCATGCCTGCCCGAACAACGCGGCCTGCTGGTCGCCGGCGATCCCCGACACCGGCACCGTGAGCCCGGCCGCGCAGTCGGGCCGGGTCACCCCGAAGCGGCCGCTGCTCGGGAGCACTGCGGGAAGGCACGAACGCGGGACGCCGAAGATCTCGAGGAGCTCCTCGGACCATTCCAGCGTCGCGAGGTCGAGCAGCATCGTGCGGCTCGCGTTCGACGGATCGGTCGCGTGCACCCCGCCGTCGGAGCCGCCGGTGAGACGCCACAGGATCCACGAGTCGACCGTCCCGAACGCGAGGTCGGGATGCACCGCGACGCCACCGGTGCCCAACAGCCACTCGAGCTTGGTGCCGGAGAAGTACGGATCGAGGACGAGCCCGGTGCGCTGCCCGCACGAGCGGCTCGAGGCCCTGCTCGCGCAGCGCGTCGCAGCGCGCCGCGGTGCGACGGTCCTGCCAGACGATGGCGCGGTGCGGGAGCGCGCCGGTCGCGCGGTCCCAGACGACGGTGGTCTCGCGCTGGTTGGTGATGCCGATCGCCGCGATCGGCACCCGGTCGCGCTCGAGGTCGTCGACGACCTCGCCGAGGGTCGCAACCGTCGCGGCCCAGATCTCCTCGGCGTCGTGCTCGATCCACCCCGGCTCGGGGAAGTGCTGCGGAAACTCCCGGTACGACCACGCTCGCTTGGCTCCGGTTTCGTCGACCGCGAGCGTCCGGACCCCGGTCGTGCCGGCGTCGATCGCCAGCACCACCGCCATCTAGCGGTTTCCCCAGAACGCCTCGGCCGCGGCCCGCTCGGCATCGTCGGGCGACATGGGGGCGTCGGACGACGCGGCGCCCCGCCCGCCGACGCTCGCCGGCACGGTGGCCGCGGAGGGAGCGGTGAGGTGCTGCTCGAGCGTCCGGCCGAGGGCCTGGTGCCGGGGTCGGAACTCGAGCACCAGGCCGGTGTCGTTCTCACCCCGCACCACTATCTGGAGGAGGGTAGGGGAGCGGCGTCGACGGTCGACCGTGAAGAACTCGTAGCGCTTCCCCATCACGAGATCGGCCGCGCCCAAGGGGTCGCGTCGCCGCTTGGCGCGCCGTTCGAAGACGAGCAGTCGGCGGTCGGTGAGCGCGATCAGATACTGGTGGCGGGCACGGAAGAGGAGGCCCGCCCCCGGCGTGACCGGGGCGGCCCAGACGACCCCGGCATCGAGCACGTGCTCGTCGTGGACGGCCACGGCCTCGGCGGCGGCGCGTGCCCGGCGCTTCGCGTTCGACATGGCCCCGAGGCTACCGGTCACCCCGGACACGGAGGACCCCACGCTCGCGCCAGGAGCGCGCCCGCCGACGGAAGCCTGCGAAGATGGAGTCGATGCGCATCGGGATCCTGACGGGTGGGGGCGACTGTCCGGGGCTGAACGCGGTGATCCGCGCGGTCGTTCGCAAGGGTGAAGGCACCTACGGACACCAGATCGTCGGATACCGCCGCGGTTGGCGCGGCGTCATCGAGGCCGAGAGCGTCGAGCTCACGATCGCGGCGACCCGAGGGCTGCTGCGTCAGGGCGGCACTGTGATCGGGACCTCGCGCACGAACCCCTACCAGCAGGACGGCGACGTCGCGAAGATGCTCCGGACGCTCGAACAGGATCGGATCGACGCGCTGATCCCGATCGGTGGCGACGACACGCTCGGCGTCGCGCACCGCCTCGCGGAGGAGGGCGTGCAGTGCGTCGGCGTGCCGAAGACGATCGACAACGACCTGTCGGCGACCGATGTGACGTTCGGGTTCAACACGGCTGTCCAGATCGCCAGCGATGCGCTCGACCGTCTCCACACGACCGCCGAGAGCCACGACCGCGTGCTCGTCGTCGAGGTCATGGGTCGTCATGCCGGGTGGATCGCGCTGCACGCCGGTCTCGCGGGCGGGGCTCACCTCATTCTCGTTCCCGAGGAGCCCTTCGACATCGACGCGGTGTGCGAGCGGCTCGTCCACCGCCACGCCCAGGGGTCGGCGTCGTCGATCGTGGTCGTCGGCCGAGGGGGCCGTCCCGCGCGAGGGCACGATGGTCACGCAGGATGCGGAGCTCGACGCGTTCGGGCACCCGCGCCTCGGCGGGATCGCGGGACGCCTGGCTCCCGAGATCGAGTCGCGCACGGGCTTCGAGACGCGCGTCGTGGTGCTCGGCCACCTCCTGCGGGGCGGGACACCCACGGCGTTCGACCGGGTGCTCGCGACTCGATTCGGGCTCCACGCGGTCGACGCAGTCCACTCCGGCGAGGCGGACCAGATGGTCGCGCTGCGCGGTACGGACATCGCCCTCGTGCCCCTGGCTGACGCCGTGGGCGTCACGAAGACGGTGCCGAAGGCGCGGTTCGAGGAGGCCGAGGTGTTCTTCGCATGACGCGTACGCAGGCGAGCACCGATGCCCTCGACGATCTCCTCGAGCTCCTGGAGCTCGAACCCCTCGAGGTCAACCTCTTTCGGGGCGTCAGCCCGGACGAGGACCAGCAGCGTGTGTTCGGAGGCCAGGTCGCCGCGCAGGCGCTCGTCGCCGCGGGACGCACCGTCGACGCCGATCGGCCCGTGCACTCGCTGCATTCGTACTTCCTGCGACCCGGGGATCCGAACGTCCCGATCGTCTACGAGGTCGACCGCATCCGCGACGGTCGTTCGTTCACGACGCGGAGGGTCATCGCGATCCAGCACGGCAAGGTGATCTTCAACCTCTCCGCGTCGTTCCAGGTCGTCGAGTCCGGGCCCGACCACGCGATGGAGATGCCCGCGGTTCCGGTGCCCGACACGTTGCCGACCTACCGCGAACGCCTCGAGCCCTATCTGCCGCGGCTCGGCGACGAGATGGTGGACTGGCTCACGCGCGAGCGACCGATCGACTCGCGTCCGGTCCAGGATCCGCACTGGTTGGAGCCTGGGCCCCGCCCACCAGAGCAGGACGTCTGGATCCGCACCAACGGCACGTTGCCCGACGACCCGCTGCTGCACGCGTGCGTGGTCGCGTACGCGTCGGACCTCTCGCTCCTCGACACTGCGACGCTGCCGCACGCCGTCGGGTACGACGGGCACTACCAGATGGCCAGCCTCGACCACGCGATGTGGTTCCACCGGCCGTTCCGTGCGGACGCGTGGCTCCTGTACCACCAGATGAGCCCGTCGGCATCCGGCGCGCGCGGGCTCGCGCTCGGCCACGTCTTCACCCACGACGGCACGCTCGCGATCACCGTCATGCAGGAGGGGCTCATCCGGCCGGTCGAGGGGGGCGGGCGGAGGATCACGCGGGCTCCCGAACCCGCGTCATGAGCCGCCGCGGTCGACCTGCGGTCGGACACGGTCACCACCCCCACCCCGAAGATGCGTCGTGCGATGGCCGACGCGGAGGTGGGCGACGACGGTTACGGCGAAGACCCGACGGTCAACCGACTCGAGTCGCTCGCAGCGGCGCTCGTCGGGACCGAGGCCGCGGTGATGACCCCGTCCGGTCGCATGGCCAACCAGCTGGCGCTCCGAGTGCTCGGCCGCCGCGGGACCGAGGTGCTCTGCAGCGTCCGCTCGCACGTGTTCCGGTACGAGCAGGCCGCGACGTCGACGAACGCCGGCGTGCAGCTGCACCCGCTCCCCGACGACGACGGGCTCCTGGACCCTGCAGCGGTCGACGAGCGCGGCTGCCGACCAGGCGCACCACGTCGCACCGATCTCCGCGGTCTCGATCGAGAACACCCATATGCCCGCGTGCGGCCGACCGGTCACCGCGGCACAGACGCGGGCAGTCGCGGGCGCGGCCGCCCGGCACGGGCTCGCGCTCCACGTCGACGGGGCCCGGATCTGGAACGCGGCCGTCGCGCTCGGGGCGCCCCCGAGCGAGCTCGCCGGTCCGGCCGACACCGTGATGTTCTGCCTCTCCAAGGGGCTCGCCGCACCGGTCGGGTCGCTGCTCTGCGGGACGGCAGCGGTCATCGCGGCGGCGCGGGACGAGCGGGGGCGCTTCGGTGGCGGGATGCGTCAAGCCGGCGTGCTCGCGGCGGCCGGCATCGTCGCGCTCGAGACGATGGTCGAGCGTCTGGTCGACGACCACGAACGCGCCGCCCGGCTCGCCGTCGCCCTGGCCGACCGTTTCCCGGGAAGTGTCGACCCCGGCTCCGTGCGCACGAACGTCGTCTGTGCCGCGCTCGACCGCTGCCCGGACGGGTTCGTCGAGCGGCTCGATCGACGCGGGGTGCGCTGCGGCACCATCGACGCGCGAACCGTACGATTCGTCACGCACAAGGACGTCGACGACGACGCGCTCGCGCGGGCGCTGACGGCGCTCGACGAGATTGCTGCAGGGGGAGACTGACCATGGCCCGAGTCCTCATCACCGGCTGCTCCACCGGCTTCGGGCGGGCGGCCGCCGTCGAGCTCACCCAGCGAGGACACGAGGTCGTCGCGACCGCACGCAAGCCCGAGGTGCTCGACGACCTCGACGTCGCGGCGCGGCTGGCACTGGACGTCGACGACCATCTGTCGGTCGTGGCCGCCGTGGAGGCCGCGGGGCCGATCGACGCGGTCGTGAACAACGCGGGCTTCGGGGTGATCGGACCGGTCGAGCTGGTGCCCCTCGCCGAGGGGCGGCGCGGGATGGAGACGAACTTCTTCGGGACCGTCCGCATGATCCAGGCGGTGCTCCCGGCGATGCGCGAGCGGGGGAGCGGAACGATCGTGAACGTCACGTCGCTCGCCGGCCGCGTCGCTCCACCGCTCGACGGCTTCTACTCGGCGAGCAAGTTCGCGGTGGAAGGGCTGTCCGAAGCGCTCCACTACGAGGTCGCGCACTTCGGGGTCCGGGTGCGTCTGGTCGAGCCCGGCGTCTTCGAGACCGCGTTCCGCGGCAACGTCAGGCGCTACGGGCTGGATGCGGCTCCCTACGACGAGCTCGACCGTGAGTGGGATGGTGCCCGGGACCGCCTCAGCGGCGGTGCGGCGGCGCCCGGACCGGAAGCGGTCGCGGTCGCCATCGCAGACGCCGTCGAGTCCACCGAGCCGCGCCTGCGCTGGCCCGTGGGCGCCGACGCGGAGATGGTCGTCGCGGTGCGCGCTTCGTGCCCGAGCGACGAGGAGTTCGAGGTGCGGATGCGCAGCACGCTCGGCCTGGAGTGGTGACGCGTCCGTGAGCCCGCTCGTCACCGAGACGCCGGCGAGCGTGCTCGCGATCTACGCGCACCCCGACGACCCCGAGATCTCGGCCGGTGGCAGCCTCGCCCGGTGGGCGGCCGAAGGCGCCCAGGTCTGGGTGCTCATCACCACGCGCGGCGACAAGGGCACGTCGGATCCCGATGCCGACCTCGACGCGCTGGCCCGGCTTCGGGTCGCAGAGACTGCAGCAGCGGTGGAGCGGCTCGGCCTCGCCGGGCACTTCCACCTCGACCACGACGACGGCGAGCTCGTCGATGACTCGGCGTTGCGTGGCTCGATGGTGCGGTACGTGCGCGAGCTGCGACCCGAGGTCGTGCTGTGCCCGGACCCCACCGCGGTGTTCTTCGGGGACACCTACTTCAACCACCGCGACCATCGCGTCACGGGGTGGGCGACCCTCGACGCGGTCGCACCGTCGGCGGGCAACCCGCACTACTTCCCCGAGCACCGCGCCGAGGGGCTGGAGGTGCACCACGTGCAGTCGGTGTTCCTCTCCGGCACACTCGAGCCGAACTGCTGGGTCGACATCAGCGGGACGCTCGAGGCCAAGATCGACGCGCTCTTCTGTCACGCGAGCCGGCTGAGCGGGGCAGGCGTCGTCCGACGTGGGGGAGTGGTTCCGCGACTTCCTCCGGCAGAGCGCGGAGGAAGCAGGGCGCGCGGCAGAGGTCCGCTACGCCGAGGCCTTCCGGCGGATCACCCTCGGCGGGTCTTGACCCGCCACTCGGCCATCGCGCGGAGCACCAGCACTGCGACGATGCCGACGCCGCCGGCGGCGGCGGTCGCACCGATCACCGTGCCGAGCAGCTTCGATCCCTCGCAGTCACCGGTGCAGCCGACGTCTGCGAGGCCGTAGCCGATGATGCCACCGAAGACGCCGGCGATCACGACGCTCGCGAACGCGAGGAGATATGCGGTGCGCGTCGGCATCTGGGGTGGCGCCTCACGCGAACCCGCGTCGGGCGCCGCGGCGGGATCGGTCGGCGGCTCGTGGTCGGGCACGGCTCGATGGTACGGCCAAGGGTGGCCGGTAGGCTCGCTCGGGTGCGGGAATGGCTCGTGGCCGGCGCGCTCGTCGAGGCGCCCGCCGGAGTGCTGCTCGTCCGCAACCGCCGACGTGGCGGAGCGACCGACTGGAGCACCCCCGGCGGGGTGATCGACGCGACCGACGCCTCGCTCCTCGCGGGCCTCACCCGCGAGGTCGAGGAGGAGACCGGGCTCCGGGTCACGAGCTGGGAGGGTCCCATCTACGAGGTCCGGGCGGTCGCGAACGACCTCGGCTGGGTGCTGCGGGTCGAGGTGCACCGTGCGCTGGCCTACGAAGGTGAGCTGCGCGTGGAGGACCCGGACGGCATCGTCGTGGAGGCCGCGTTCCTGCCCCCGAGCGAGTGCACCGCGCTCCTGGCCGAGGGGGCCCCGTGGGTGCACGAACCGCTCTGCACGTGGCTCGCCGACCCTTGGGGTCCCGATGCGCCGCGCGGGTTCCACTACGACGTGCACGGCACCCGGCGTGAGACGCTCGACGTGCGCCGAGCCGATCCGTGAGCACCGATCCCCCCGAGCGCGTCCGGCACCCGCGATCCTGCACGTCGATCTCGATGCGTTCTTCGCGTCGGTGGAGGAGCTCGAGGATCCGAGCCTGCGCGGCCGACCGGTGGTCGTGGGTGGGCTCGGACCCCGTGGCGTCGTCGCGGCGGCCAGCTACGAGGCGCGACGGTTCGGCGTGTACTCGGCGACGCCGATGGCGCGGGCAAGACGCGCGTGCCCCGAGGCCGTGTTCCTCGCTCCGCGCTTCGACGTGTACTCGGCGAAGAGCCGCGAGGTGATGGCCATCCTGGAGTCGATCACGCCGCTGGTCGAGCCGATCTCGATGGACGAGGCGTTCCTCGACGTGACGGGGGCCCTGCGACTGTCGGGGACCGGTCCCGAGATCGCCGCGACGATCCGGCGACGGGTGCGCGGCGAGACGGGGCTCACCGCGTCGGTCGGCGTCGCGAGCACGAAGATGCTCGCCAAGATCGCGAGCGATGACGCGAAGCCCGACGGACTCCGTGTCGTGGCGTTGGGTGGGGAGCTCGCGTACCTGCACCCGCTGCCGGTGGAGCGCCTGTCGGGTGTCGGGCCCGCGACGCGCAAGCGTCTGGCGCGCTACGGCGTACGCACCATCGGTGAGCTCGCGGCACTTCCGGAGGCGACGCTCGTCAGCTCGCTGGGCACTGCACAGGGGCATCACCTCGCCGAGCTCGCGTGGAACCGCGATGATCGCGGTGTCGAGCCGGGCCGGATCGTGAAGTCCGTCGGCAACGAGGAGACCTTCCCGACCGACGTGCTGGACCGCTCCGTGCTCGAGCACGAGATCGTGCGGCTCTCCGACAAGGTGGCCGGCCGCCTACGGGACGCCGGCCGTATCACTCGGACCGTGCAGCTCAAGGTCCGCTACGCGGATTTCTCCACGATCACCCGGTCACGCACACTGGCCGAGCCGACCGACCTCGCGCGTGAGCTGGCGCGCACCGCGACGGTGCTGCTCGACGCGGTCGATCTCGGTGACGGCGTTCGGCTGCTCGGCGTCTCGGCCCAGCAGCTCGAGGTCGCGGACGCGGTGCAGGGCGCGCTGCCGTTCGACGAGGTCGACGGTGGAGCGTCGATCGATGCCCGCGAGGAGCGCGGTCGGCTGGAGCGGTCGGTCGACGCCATCCGGGCTCGGTTCGGGTCCGACGCGGTGGTCGCGGCGCGCTTCGCGTCGCCGCGGCCCGGCGGGTCTCCGCTCGACGACGCATGACGGCCCGGATCGGTTTCGCTGGCTGCGGGCACATCGCGACGGTGCACTCGTTCGCGCTCCGGGGGCTCTCGCACGGGGGCCTGGTCGACGCCCGGGTCGTGGCTGCGTTCGATGCCGACCCGGAGCGCGCCGGGAAGCTCGCCGCTCCGCACGACGCGGCCGTGGTGACCGAGCTCGACGCGCTGCTGGATGCGTGCGACGTGGTGTGGGTGTGCACCTGGACAGCGGCGCATCTCCCCGTCGTCCGGGCGGCTGCCGCCCGCGGGCACGCGATCTTCTGCGAGAAGCCCCTCGCACCGACCTTGGCCGAGTGCGAGGAGGTCGGCGCGCTGCTCGAGACCGTGCCGCACCAGGTCGGTCTCGTGCTCCGACACGTCCCGGTGTTCCGCGACCTCGCGGCGGCCGTCGCCTCGGGCGATCACGGTCGACCGCTCGCGACCGTCTTCCGCGACGACCAGTACTTCCCGAACCAGGGCATGTACGAGTCGGCCTGGCGCGCCGACGTCGCGCTCGCCGGGGGCGGCACGTTGCTCGAGCACTCGATCCACGACGTCGACGTCCTCGGGTGGGTCCTGGGCGCACCGTCGGAGGTGTCGGCGCGCGTCGCGAGCCGGTTCGAGCATCCGGGGATCGACGACGTCGCCGACGTGACGTTCGGGTATCCGGACGGATCGGTGGCCACGCTCGTCAGCATCTGGCACCAGGTCATGACGCGGCCCTCGACGCGACGCCTCGAGGTGTTCTGCGAGGACGCGCTGCTCTGGACCGACGACGACCACCTCGGCCCGCTGCACGTCGAGACCGGCTCCGGCGGGTCGATCGTGGCCGGGTCCCTGCCCGGGTGGAGCAGCCGCCTCGGCCTCGCCGACGACCTGGCGGCGCTGCTGGCCCCGTACGCGGTCGCCGCCAAGGCGTTCCTCGACGCGCTCGCGGCAGGCACCCCCGGGGTCCCCGAGCGCGGCGACGGCCCTGACGGCGCACCGCCTGGTGGACCTGGCCTACCGATCCGCGGCCGCCGGCGGCGTCCCGCTCCCGACGTCCGGCGCCTGACCCCGGGCGGGCCCGGATCCGGCCGGCCCCCTCCGGGCCCCGCGCGTTGAGGCGAGGTCGGTGCTGCGCGACAATGGCTCGCATCCGGGCGACCAGCCCGAGCAGAACGGGGATCACCGAACCGCCATGCCGCTCTCCGAAGACGAACAGCGGATCCTGCACGAGATCGAGGCCAACCTCTCGGTCACGGACCCCAAGCTGGTGCAGCAGGTCTCGGACACCACCCTGTACCGGCACGCGGCCCGCATGATCAAGTGGGCCGCCCTCGGGTTCGTCGCCGGGCTGGTGCTCCTGATCACGACCTTCACGAGCGTCCTCGCGCTCGGCGTCGTCGGGCTTTCTCGTGATGCTCTTCTGCCTGCTCGTGATCGAGCGCAACGTCCGCAAGATGGGTCGGGCGGGGCTCGAGAGCCTGACCGGCTCCATGCCCGGCGGCGCGCTCAAGGGCATGTTCGGCGACGCCGGGCAGCGCTGGCGTGAGCGCTTCCAGCGCGACGACGACACCCCTTGATCCACAGCCCATGGGCGTGAGCGTGGCGGGGTTCACGCCGCCACAAGCCGCGCGCCTCGCGGGATGCACCGAGGCACAGCTCGACTACTGGCAGCGGTGCGGGCTCGTCGCCCCCGAACCTGACGTCGATGACGCAGTACACCTTTCGGGATCTCGTCGCCCTTCGCATGGTCCGCTCGCTGCTCGACGCGGGCCTGCCGCTCACCCGGATCCGGCGCGCGGTCACCGAGCTGACGCGGGGCGGCGAAGACATCGCAGAGCTTCGGCTGGTCACGGACGGCGAGCATGTGTGGGCATGTCGCGACGACGGCCAGATCCTCGACGCGCTGCGGCACGGACAGCTCGCACTCTTCGTCGACGTCGACCGTCTCGCCACCGACCTCGAGACCGAGGTGCGCGCCTTCTCCCGGGAGCGGCAGTCGTTCGTCGACGACCTGCGGCGCCGCCCCGACCACCCGGCCGGGTCGGGCTAGCCGGCCGCTCCTAGGCAGACGTTTCCGAGGTCATGCTCTCGTGCTCGGTGTGGGGCTCGCGCCGCAGCGTGCCGGGCGCGAAACGTGCACGCAGACGATCCCGCGCGGAGCCCGACGCATCGAGTGCGCGGCGCAGCGCGTCGACTGCAGACCACGCCGTGGCTGCGCTGTCGGTCGGTGGCACCGAATCGCCGTAGCGGGTCGCGGTGTACGCGCGGGCGAGGACCTGGAGCGGCGGCCCCGTCTCGTCACCCGCGACATCCGGGACGCGCCGCGCGAGCTCGAGGGGGGTCTCTGCGGGTGACGAGAGCACGCGGTGGTCAGCGAGCGAGTCCATCGCCTCGCGCCACGCACCGGTGATCGCGTCGGCCGGGTCGGGTCGGCGGCGACGGCGACCCCGGCGACGGGCCTTCAGCACGAGGACCGACGACCAGCGGCGCAAGGAGCAGCGAGCAACCCGGCGACGACGAGCACGAGGGCCCATGGCGATCGACGACGTACTCGGATCGTCGGCGGCGATGTTCACTCCGCCGGCGGGCGTCGGTGAGGGCTGCGGCGTCGCCTGCGGCGAGGACGCGGGCGACGTGTTCGGCGCGGGCACGGTGACCGGCGGGCTGTCGGGCGCGGGCTGCGGTCGTGCCCGGGTCGGGGTTTGCCGGCGCCTGCGCGAGGGGTGGCGTCTCGCCAGGGAGGTCGCTCCCACCCGGGAGGTCGCTCGGTGGCGTGGGATCGTAGAGATTGGTCCAGCCGACGCCGTGCAGCCACACCTCGGGCCACGCGTGCGCGTCGTGGTTGGTCACGACGTAGCGGCCGGTCGTCGGGTCCTTGGTGCCGGGGGTGAAGCCCACCGCGACGCGCGCGGGGATGCCGACCGACCGGGCCATGAGCGCGAACGTGCTCGCGAACTGCACGCAGAACCCGCGGCGGTCGACGAGGAACTGGCCGCGTCGCGCTCGACGCCGTCGGTGAGGTCGACGGTCGGGTCGTAGGTGAAGGAGCCGCCACGGAAGTAGTCGCGCAGCGCCGTGGCCCGGTCCGCCGGGTTGTCGATGCCGGCGAGGACCTGCTGTGCGATCGAGCCCACCTCGGGCGGGACATCGGCGGGGAGCGTCGTGTACTGCCGCAGATCGCCGGGGACCGCTCCGGTGGCCGCATCGTGTTGCGCCACGCTCAGCGCGTCGGGAGGGGTGTCCGACGTGACGCGGTAGCGCAGGTCGCTGACCGACTCCCGGCCGGTGACGAGTGTGGTCGACGCCCGGACGACGAGCGTGTCGTCACGGCTGACGCGCACCGGTTCGAACGCGGCGGGCATCCATCGCTCGCCGAGAGGTCCGATGTCGTACTGCTGGACCAGCGGGTCCGCGGGCACGTCGCCGTCGAGGCCCTCGCCGACGGCGTCGTCGCCGGCCGCGGTCAGGGTCCACTGGCCGCCGCCGTCGGAGCGGTAGTCGTCGAGGGCGGTGATGCGCCAGTACGCAGGTCGACCGGCGCGGACCGTGAACAGGTCCTGGGTGTCGGGCTGCTCGAGCTTCGCGCCGACATCGAGCAGGGGTGGGACCGACGTGCGGTAGGTGCGGTTGCCGACGTCGCTCGCCGAGGCCCGCGACGTGGATGAGGGGCGTGTCGGCGTCGGGGAGCGCGGACGCCCCGGCGACGCCGAGGCCCACCGCGAGCAGACCGACGACCGTGCCGATCACGACGAGGCCGGGCGCGTCGACGAGACGGCGCGGCCCGATGCGGGTGCGGCGGTGGTCGAGCAGGACCTGGTGCTGCAGCGCGACGAAGACGACCGAGGCGGCGCCGAACGACACGATCGTGATCCACTGGCCGTCGTGCGTGCCGAGCGCGGTGCACCAGATGACGACGAGCACACCGGGGCTGATCGCTCCGAGCGCCGCGCCGCGGCGGAATGCGAGCTGGTCGGCGACGGCGGCCGCGGCCCACACGACCACGACGGCGAGGAGGACCGCACCGTCGGTGGCGCGGATGGGCGCGGGGTCGGTGCGCACCACGTTCCAGCCCGCCGAGACCTGGTCGAGGACCGTGCCCGGCCCGCCCATGCCGGGGAGCAGGAACACGGCGTACACGCCGAGCGTCAGGGCGGAGACCACGCCCTCCAGCACCGGGCCCCCACCGCAGGGCACGGCAGGCGAGCCCGACGAGATGGGCGAGGACCGCCGCGACGACGAGTGGATACGACGTACCGGTCGGTCGCGAAGACACGGGCGAACGCGAGCGCGACGGTGACGCTCACGGCCATGAGCGCGACGACGGCCGGTAGCTCCCGCGGGTCCAGCGCCGGCCCGCGCCCCGCAGCGGGCGCCGGCGGCCGGGCGGCCGACCGGGGCGGCGGGGCCGGCGGCGTCATCGTGCCCGTCATCCTGCGCGGCGCTGCGAGCCGCGGCGGGCGTGCTCGCGGTTCCAGGCGACGGGGAACGGGGTCGCCGTGGCGTCGACCACAGTGATGCCCGGGATTCGGCCCACCGCCGCGCCGGCCCGCGTCGCGACGACCGTCACCACCGCTCGGCATGCCGAGCGGCGCCAGCGTCTCGAGCAGCGCACGATCGGGAGTGCCGGTGACGGCGACGAACGCACCGAGGCCCAGTCGGGTCGACAGGCGCGCACCCACTGCGGTGAGCATGTCGGGCTCACCGACGTCGACCACCGCGAGTCGGTCGAGCAGCAGCTCCAGGGTCCCGGGCCCGGGGCGGCCGAGGATGTCGCCGGCGGTGGTGAGGACCTCGACCGGTGCGTTGTCCTGGCGCAGCCGGATCGCGAGCGACGCGATCGCCTCGACCGCGTTCTCGAACGACGCCTCGTCGTGGGCCGAGGGCCGCGGTATCGAGCAGCAGCACGACCCGGCCCGGCGCGGCAGCCTCGTCCTGGCGCACCACGAGCTCACCGAGCCGGGCGCTCGAACGCCAGTGGACGCGTCGAGGGTCGTCACCCGGCTCGTAGTCGCGCAGCGCGAGGAACTCGCCGGCCGGCTCGAACGCAGGAACCCGCGCACCCTCGGCGCGCGGGTTCTGATCGCCACCACCGGCGCGTCGCGGACCGAGCACGGGGTGCACGCGGGGCCGCACGATGATGTCGCTGACGCCCGTGACCTCCCAGGCGCGACGGGCGAGCCCCAGCGGATCGGTGACGATCGCCAGGAGGGGGCCGAGCTCGTGCCGGCCGCGGTGGTTGGTCGCGACGCGGTACGTCGCCTCGATCGGCGTGCCCGGCCCCGACGGCGACAGGACGAAGCGGGCGGAGCGGACGCCACCGTCGACCATCTCCGTGAGCGCGACGAGCGGCGTGCGTGCCGTCGTCTCGCCCTCGAGGACCACGCGCCCCTCGCCGCCGACGTGCACTCGCGACGGGCGGGCGTGCCGGCGGACCTCGAGCGCCGGTCGGCCCCGCACGACGTACGCGAGCGCGAAGAGGAGCAGGAGGAGCCCGCTGAAGCCGAGACCGGCGAGCGCCCCGGCGCCGAGCACCCGGCTGCCGAGGACCAGGGAGACCGACGCGCCGGCGAGCGTCCAGCCGCGTCGGGTGGGGACCGGACGGCCGAGCGGCGTCGGCATGCTCAGCCGGAGGCGCCGGGGACCGGCACCGCGGCGGTCACCGCGCGAATGATGTCGACGCCGGAGATGCCGCGGAGCGCGGCTTCGGGGGAGACGATGAGCCGGTGCTCGAGCACCGACGGCGCGAGCAGCTTCACGTCGTCGGGGATGACGTAGTCGCGCCCGGACACCGCCGCGAGGGACCGGGCGGCGCGCTGCAGCGCGAGCGCGCCACGCGGGCTGACGCCCAGGGTGAGGTCGGGGTTGCCGCGGGTCCCCTGGACGAGGTCGAGGATGTAGTGCTGGAGCGCGGTGGCGACGTGCACGCCCATGATCGCGTCGGCCGCGGCCGCGACGTCCACCGCGGTGGTGACCGGTTCGAGCGACTCGGCGCGCACCTGGCCGACGCCGTGTGTCTCCAGGATCGCGAGCTCCGCGTCGCGGCTCGGGTATCCCATCGGGAGCCGCATGAGGAAGCGGTCGAGCTGCGCCTCCGGGAGCGGGTACGTCCCCTCGAGCTCGATCGGGTTCTGCGTCGCGATGACGAGGAAGGGGCGGGGGAGCGCGTACGTGCGCGCGTCGACCGTCACCTGCCGTTCCTCCATCGCCTCGAGCAGCGCGGACTGGGTCTTGGGCGACGCTCGGTTGATCTCGTCGGCGAGCACGATGTGCGCGAATACCCCGCCCGGCCGGTACTCGAACTCGTTGTTCGCCCGGTTCCACACCGATACCCCGAGCACGTCGGACGGGAGGAGGTCGGGAGTGAACTGGATGCGGTTCGCGGTCGCGGCGATCGACCGGGCGATCGACTTCGCGAGGACCGTCTTGCCGACGCCGGGGACGTCTTCGATGAGGAGGTGCCCCTCGGCGAACAGGCACACCAGCGCGAGCCGGATCTGCTCGCGCTTGCCCTGGATGACGCGCTCCACGTTGTGCAGCAGCGCCTCGAACAGTGCGGCGACGTCGACCCGACGTCCAGGCGCCTGGTTCCCAAGCACGGGTTGCGCCACGGATGCTCCTGCCTTGCCGGAACCGGACCGCGGCGCCCGCCGCGGCGGTGCCGGATCGCCCTTCGTCCGGCGCGGCGACGGTAGCAGCGGGCCGCGGCGGTACCTTGGCGGGGATGGCCGAGCCGGCGACACGCCCGCACGTCACCGGGCCACCCCGCCGTTCCCGTCGGCGTTCCTGGTCGGGCGCGGTCGCCCGGGTGCTCGTGCGCCCCGACCTCTGGCCCACGGCGCTGCGCACCGCCTCCCGGCTCTCGCGTCCCCGCTGGTGGCGGCGACCGCCCTTCCTCCCGCTGCCGGACCGGGCCTACCTCGCGTTCCGACTCGAGACCCAGTACGGGACGGGCGGTGCGCCCGCGGCCCGGGACCTCGTCACCTACCTGGCCTGGTGCCGCGCGGAGACGGCTCGACGCCGGTGAGGCCGTGGCGGCGGGGATCTGGACCGCTCGTGTGCCGCCCCGGCCGTAGACTGCCTCCAGCCCAGGAGCCAGAGGACTCGGGAGGGGCGGCTTGGGAAGAGCGCTGTTGCTCAACGCCACCTTCGAGCCCCTCTGCGTCGTCTCGGCCCGGCGAGCCGTCGTGCTCGTGCTGAAGGAGAAGGCGGAGATCATCGAGCGGAACGGCGCGGAGTTCCGCTCCGAGCGTGCGTCGATGCCGGCTCCCTCGGTGATCCGCCTCGTGCACTTCGTGCGGGTGCCGTTCCGCTCGCGCGTCCCGCTGTCGCGTCGCGCCGTCTTCGCGCGTGACGGCCACCGCTGTCAGTACTGCGGCCGGACCGCCGAGAACCTCGACCACGTGCTGCCGCGCTCCCGCGGCGGCCCCCACAGCTGGGAGAACGTCGTCGCGTCCTGTCGGCCGTGCAACGCGAAGAAGGAGGACCGTCTCCCGCAGGAGGCCGGTCTCCGGCTGCGCCACGCGCCCGTCGCCCCGCACGCGCACCTCTGGCTGATCGCGACCGCCGGCAGCGTCGACCCCATCTGGACGTGCTACCTCCCCGGCGTCGAGGCCGTCCCCGCCTGACCCGACGCGTTCGAGTGTGCGTAGCTCACTCCCGTCGTGGCGGGTGAGGGACGCATCCGGGTCCTCTCGAGGCGATCCCAGGGCTGGCCCTTCGGCGGGCGCTTGCGGCCGGCCATCTCCTCCAGGACGTGTGTGACGAGGACGCCGTCGACGTCGGGCAGGCGGAAGCGCCCCGCGACCATCCCGGCCTCGGGCTCGGTCCAGCAGCGCAGCTCCCGTGCCTCGCACCGCGCCGCGGCCTCCTCGCCCGCACCTTCGCACGGGGTGTGACAGCGACGCTGCGCGTGGAACGGCGCCGTTGCTGGGTCTCGGCGTCCCGGGGATCGAACACTCGTTCGGTTCTGTCTGGGCAGACGCGCCACCCGGAGGGGTGTGACGCGTCTGGCGGGGGTCGAAGTGGGGGAGGCCGATGTGGTTCGCGGGGCTCCTGAGGGGGGAAGTGGGGAATGAGGGGGTTGACGGTGGGGGGAGAGGCGCTTAGGGTGGCGCGTAGTGGTGAATAGGGGAGTGACCGCCATCCAGCGTGGTGTCCCGGTGGGGCGACTCCCCAGCGAGGGGACATGAAGGACTTTCTCGGGGAGCACCAGCACTCCCTCGACGCGAAGGGTCGGTTGATCCTTCCGGCCGACTTCCGGGGCCCCCTCGCGAGTGGAGCAGTGGTGGGGATCGGGCAGGGCAACTGCCTGGTCGTGTACACGCCGGAGGAGTGGGAGCAGGTGGCCGAGCGGATCCGGGAGATGTCGAGGCAGGGCGACACCGAGCTCGCCGCGGCCCAGGCCTTCTTCGCGGGCGCCCGCAAGGTGACCCCCGACGCCCAGGGTCGGGTGCCGATCGCGTCCGACCAGCGTGACTACGCCGGCCTCAGCCGTGAGGTCGTCGTGTCCGGCGCCTACAGCCGCATCGAGATCTGGGACGCCGAGCGCTGGAACGAGCGCAGGAGCAGCGGTCAGGCGACCCTCGCCGCAGCGGCGTCCCTCCCCGGGTTCGGGATCTAGCGAGCAATCGAGCAAGAGAAAGGAGCACCTCGCACACACACGTTGCACAGGCCCCGGTCGGGTCTGTTGCGAGCCTCCCGGTCGACACGGTGAAGCCCCTACTCCGCCCGCTTCCGCCGAGCCGATCGGGAGAGACAACCCGACGGCACTCGTTCGTCCGGGAGGCTCGCAACAGGTCAGGGCGAGGCCACGGAAGGCAGTGGCCCCGCTCCGGCAGGGTCGGCGAGGGGACGTGATGGGTGGCTTCCAGCACCTGCCGGTCATGCACCGGGAGGTGATCGAGCTCCTCGCCTCGGTACCGACGGGGATCGTCGTGGATGCGACGGTCGGAGGAGGTGGGCACGCCCGCCTGTTCCTCGAGGCCCGTCCGGACTGTGCGCTCGTCGGCATCGACCGTGATGCGGATGCGGTGGCAGCGGCCCGGGCGAGCCTGGCGCCGTTCGGCGACCGGGCCCGGATCGTGCACGGCGGCTTCGAAGACGTGGCCGCCATCGTCCACTCGGTGACGAGTGGGACCCACCTCGGTGGGGTGAAGAGCGAGGGGAACATCATGGGAATCCTCTTTGACCTGGGGACGAGCAGCCCGCAGCTGGACCGGCCCGAGCGTGGGTTCAGCTACTGGGGCGACGCACCACTCGACATGCGCATGGACTCCGCGCAGGAGCTCACGGCCGAGCAGGTGGTGAACGAGTACTCCGAGCGCGACCTCGCGGACCTGATCCGTCGCAACGGTGAGGAGCACTTCGCGCGTCAGATCGCGGCGCGGATCGTGGCCAACCGACCCCTGCACACGACCGCGGACCTGGTCGACGCGGTGAAGGAGGCGGTGCCCGCGGCAGCCGTCGCCGTGGGGGGCACCCCGCGCGCCGCGCCTTCCAGGCGATTCGCATGGAGGTCAACCGCGAGCTGCCGAACCTGGCCGACGGGCTCGACGAGTCGGTGCACCTCCTCGCGCCGGGTGGTCGGGTGCTCGTGCTCGCGTACCACTCGCTCGAGGACCGCATCGTGAAGGAGCGCTTCGCGAAGTGGGCCGGCACGCGTGAGCAGCAGCCGCCAGGCTTCCCGGTCGAGCCGGAGCCCAAAGGCTTGGTCCGCCTGCTGACGCGCCGCGCCATGCGTCCCAACGCGGCCGAGGTCGAGGTCAACCCGCGGGCACGCAGCGCGCGTCTTCGTGCGGCCGAGAAGCTGCCGACACCGACCGGGTCATGAGCCCTGCCGCCACCGCCGTACGGTCCCGTGCCGCGGCCCCGGCGCGCTCGCGCTCCGCGCCCGCGCGCACCTCGCCCCATCGTGGGGTCCCGCGTCGCGACGCCCCGACTCGTCGCCCGCACCTGCGGGTCGTCGAGGCGCCGGGTCGCGTCGCGCGTCGGCGGCGGCGGACCGTCATCCTGATCGGGGGCGTCGTCGTCCTCGCCCTCTTCACGATCGTGGCGTTCCACGCCTTCCTCGCCCAGAGCCAGGTGGCGATCGACGACCTCGAGCGCAAGACGGTCGCCGCCGAGCACGCCTACGAGGAAGCCCGCTACGAGCACGCCCGCCTCTCGGCACCCGAGCGGATCATCGAGCGCGCCCGGGCGCTCGGCCTGGTCGCTCCCGCCGTCCCGCCGACGGCGATCACGGTCGACGAGGCCCCCGCGCCACCCGACGCGACCTCGAGCACCCTGCGCGGCGCGGCCGAGGTGAAGGCAACTCTTGGCACCTCCCCGTGACCCCCGGGCCGCGGAGACGCGGTCGCGTGCCCGCGACGCGGCGCCGGTTCGCTCCCGTGCCCCGGGGCGCGCGTCGCCAGGTCGCCCGCGTGACCTCGGCAAGCTCGCGGTGGCCCCACCCGCCACGCGGCGCCACCGACATGGTGAGCGCCGCGTCGTCGCGCGCGCGGCCCCGCGCTCCAAGGCGCGGCTGATCGCGATCTTCGTAGCGATCGCGCTCGTCTATGGCGTGCTCGGTCTGCGACTCGTCGACGTGCAGGCACGCGACAGCACGTATTACCGGTCCCTCGGCATCCACCAGCGTGTGCACTCGGTGGCGCTGCCCGCAGAGCGTGGGAGCATCTTCGATCGCAACGGCAACGATCTCGCGGTCTCCGTCGCGCGCTCGAGCATCTGGGCCGACCCGCGCGTCATCCACGACCCCGACACCTACGCCGCGAAGCTCGCACCGATCCTCGGCGTCGACTCGATGTCGCTCGCGAACGACCTGGGGCAGAAGGACCGAGCCTTCGTGTACGTCGCGCGCAAGGTCGAGCGGGGCGTGGCCGCGAAGGTGAAGGCGCTCGCGCTGCCGGGGATCGGGTTCGTACCCGAGACGAAGCGCTACTACCCGGCCGGCGACCTCGCCGCACCGCTCCTCGGCTTCGTCGGCATCGACAACGACGGACTCGCAGGGCTCGAAGCGGGTCAGGACCGGGCGCTCGCGGGCAGACCCGGCCGCATGGAGGTCGAGCGCGACCCGCAGGGCCGCGAGCTGCCCGACGGTGAGCGGCGGGTGCGCGAACCGAAGTCGGGCGACGACCTGCTCCTGACCATCGACCAGTCGTTGCAATACGAGGTCGAGCGCGTGCTGGCGGAGGAGGTCGGCACCGCGAAGGCGAAGGGTGGGACCGCGGTCCTCGCCGACGTCCGAACCGGCGACATTCTCGCGATGGCCACCGTCGAGGGCGCCACGCCGTACCTGGCGGCGAAGCCCGCGTCGTCGGGCACGCCGAACCGGCCGCTCAGCGATGTGTTCGAGCCCGGATCGACGAACAAGGTGGTGACGATCGCGGCCGCGCTCGAGGCGGGGCTGGTGAACCCGAGCACGAAGCTGCAGGTCCCCAACCAGCTCGTCGTCGACGGCCAGAAGTACGCTGACGTGCACACCCACGGCGGTGAGCTGAGCGTCGCCGATATCGTGCGGCTCTCATCGAACGTCGGGACGATCCTCATCGCCCGCCAGCTGGGCAAGGCCCGGTTCGATGCGGCGCTCCGCTCCTTCGGGTTCGGCGCGCCGACCGGCCTCGACTTCCCCGGGGAGGCGCCGGGCATCCTGCTACCCCTCGCTGACTACAACGACACGAGCCTTGCCTCGATGCCGGTCGGGAGCGGGATCGCCGTGACCGCGATGCAGCTCCTCGACGTCTACCTCACCATCGCCAACGACGGTGTCGCGCGCGCGCCGCGGCTCGTCAGCGCGACCATCGACGCACAGGGTCGGCGCCACGAGGCGCCCCTCGGTGCCTCCCGACGGGTCGTGTCGCCGGAGACCGCCGCGGCGATCCGCACCATGCTCGAGGGCGTGGTTGCCGATGGGACCGGGACCAAGGCCCAGATCTCCGGCTACCGCGTCGCCGGGAAGACCGGGACTGCCCGGAAGCCCCCGTACGAGAAGCCGCCGTACAAGTACGTCGCCGACTTCGTGGGGTTCGCGCCTGCCGACAACCCGCACCTCGCCGCGATCGTGGTCCTCGACGAGCCCCAGGTGAACGCGACCGGTGGCCAGATCGCCGCACCCACCTTCTCCCGCATCATGCAGTACGCCCTTGCCGTCGACCGGGTGCCCGCGAGCGGATGATGGGCACCGTGGCGGGGTCGCCGGACCCGGCCGATACCCTGATCCGTCGGCGTGAGTCGATGGTTCCGTGACCGAAGGGGAGGAACGCGCGCGTGCGCATGCAGGCGCTCCTGGAGGACGTCGACGTCCTGGAGCTCGTCGGTGACGGGGACGTCGAGGTGACCTCGGTGACCCACGAGAGCCGTGGTGTCGCGCCCGGAGCCCTCTTCGCGTGCATCCCCGGAGCCCGCTCCGATGGCCACGACCACGCCGCGGCTGCGGTGTCCGCGGGCGCCGTGGCCCTCCTGGTCGAGCGACCGCTCGCCCTCGGCGTGACCGAAGCACGCGTCGCGAGCACCCGGGTCGCACTCGGCCCCGTCGCGTCCCGCTTCTACGGCGTGCCCTCCCGGTCGATGCGCTGCCTCGGGGTCACCGGCACGAACGGCAAGACGACCACGACCTACCTGCTGGAGTCGATCGCCGCGCAGCCGGCGAGCGGGTCGGGGTCGTGGGCACCACCGGCGCCCGCCTCGACGGCGACCCGGTGCCGCTCGACCACACGACGCCCGAAGCACCGGATCTGCAGGCGCTGCTCGCGCGGATGCGCGACGCGGATGTCGCGCTGGTCGCCATGGAGGTCTCGTCGCACGCGCTCGCACACCACCGCGTCGACGGGACCCACTTCACGGTGATCTGCTTCACCAACCTCTCGCACGATCACCTCGACTTCCACGGTGACGTGGACTCCTACTTCGAGGCCAAGGCGCGCGCGTTCTCTGCAGCATTCGCCGACGCCGTCGTCACGAACCTCGACGACGAGCACGGGCGCGTGCTCGCGGACCGGGCGCGCGCCGCCGGGCTGCCGGTCGTGACCTACGGGATCGACGCACCTGATGCCGATGTGCGCGCCACCGACGTGGTGCTCGAAGCGACCCACACCACCTTCGTGCTGCACGACGGGATCGACGGCGTCCCGCTGCCGGTGACCAGTCCGCTCCTCGGTGCCTTCAACGTGTCGAACGCGCTCGCCGCCGCGGCGACCGCCCGCGTCGCGGGGCTCCCCGCAGACGCGATCGTCGCGGGGCTCGACGCCGACCTCGTGGTGCCCGGTCGGCTCGAGCCGGTCGACGGTGGCCAGCCTTTCACGGTCCTCGTCGACTACGCCCACACGCCCGACGCGCTCGAGCAGGCGCTGGCCGCGGCACGGGCCGTCGCCGACGCCGCCGGCGCCGATCGACGGGTGGTGGTCGTCTTCGGGTGCGGCGGGGACCGCGACCTCGAGAAGCGCGCGCCCATGGGCCGGGTCGCCGCATCCGGTGCCAATGTCGCGATCATCACGAACGACAACCCGCGCTCCGAGGACCCCGAGGCGATCGCGGCCGAGGTCCTCGGGGGGATGCACGGTGGCCGCGCCGAGGTCGCGCTCGAGCTCGACCGACGCGCCGCGATCGGTCGGGCGCTCGACGCCGCCGGCGCCGGCGACGTCGTCCTGCTCGCGGGCAAGGGGCACGAGACCACCCAGACGACGCACGGCCGGTCGGTCCCGTTCGACGACCGCGTCGTCGTCCGTGAGGAGCTGGGGGTGCGGACGTGGAGCTGACCGCGCGTGAGCTCGCCATGCTCACGGGCGGCGCCGTCGCCGGCGGGGATCCCGAGACGCCGGTCGGCACCTACTCGATCGATTCGCGCACGCTCGTGCCGGGCGACTGCTTCGTGGCGCTGCAGGCCGATCGCGACGGACACCACTTCGTCGCCGACGCGTTCGTTCGAGGCGCCGCGATGGCCCTCGTGCGCGACGAGGTCGACGCGCCGGCGGGGGCGACGCTCGTGCGGGTGGCCGATCCGCTCGAAGCGCTGGCCGTGCTGGCGCGCACGGCGCGCGACCGCTTGCCGGGCGCGACGGTCGTGGCCGTCACCGGATCGGCAGGGAAGACCGCGACCAAGGACCTCACCGCTGCCGCGCTGGCCACGAGCCGACGAGTGCACGCGAGCCCGCTCTCGTTCAACAACGAGTCGGGGCTCCCGCTCACCGTGCTGTCGGCGCCCGACGACACCGAGGTGCTGATCGCGGAGATGGGCGCGCGCTTCGCCGGGAACATCACCGAGCTCGTCGAGGTGGCCCGGCCCCGGATCGGGGTCATCACCCACATCGGCATGGCCCACGCCGAGCACCTCGGCGGTCGCGCCGGCATCGCCCGGGTGAAAGGCGAGCTGGTCGAGGCACTGCCGGCCGACGGCCTGGCGGTCCTCAACGCCACCTGCGACGAGACGCCCGGGCTCGCGGCGCGCACCGTGGCCCGAGTGCTCCTCGTCGGCCGCGCCGCGGACGCCGACGTCGTGGCGCGCGACATCGTGCTCGACGACGAGCTGCGCGCCCGCTTCGTCCTCGACAGCCCGTGGGGGAGCGCGCCGATCGCACTCTCGCTCCGGGGCGAGCACCAGGTGGACAACGCCGCAATGGCGGCCGCGGTCGCGCTCGAGCTCGGCGCACCGCTCGACGCGGTGGCCAGCGGGCTCGAGATCGCCCGCTCCGCGACCCGACGCATGGAGCTGGTTCGCACCGCGGCAGGCATCACAGTGATCAATGACGCCTACAACTCCAGCCCCACCTCCGCGGCTGCCGCGGTGCGCTCGCTCGCGCACCTGCCGGTCGGTGGTCGGCGCGTCGCGGTCCTCGGGCCGATGCTCGAGCTCGGGAGCCACGCCGAGCGGGAGCACGCGGCGCTGGGAGCGCTCGCGGCCGAGAGCGGCGTCGACCTGGTGGTCGCGGTCGGGTCGGGTGCCGAACCGGTCGCCGAGGGTGCACGCGCGGCGGCGACCAGGCATCCGGGCACGGGGGCCGACCTCGCCGTCGTCACCGTTCCTGATGCTGCCGCAGCGGCCGACTTCGTGCTCGGTGAAGCGCGGGCCGGTGACGCCGTGCTCGTGAAGGCGAGTCGCGCGGTGGGCCTCGAGTCCGTGGCCGATGCGCTCGTGCGGGGAGTCTCCGCGTGATCGCGCTGCTCATCGCAGGCGGCATCGCGTTCGCCACGACCGTGCTCGGTACGCCGGCGCTGATCCGCGTGCTGCGCTCTCGCGGCATCGGGCAGCTGATCCGCGACGACGGACCGTTCACCCACCCCCATGCCGGGAAGGCCGGGACCCCCACCATGGGCGGCATCGCGATCATCGGTGGCGTGGTGCTGGGCTACGCCGTCGCGCACGTCCGCACTGAGCAGCTCAAGTTCGCCCGCACCGGGCTCACGCTCATGTTCGTCATCGTCGGGCTCGCACTCGTGGGCTTCGTCGACGACTACCTCGGCGTCCGCAAGGGTCGGAACCTCGGCCTGCGCAAGCGCGGGAAGACGGCCGGCGAGCTCCTCGTCGGATCCGGGTTCGCCCTGTTGGCCCTGGAGTGGGCCCACGCCTCGACCGATCTGTCGTTCACGCGGTCGCTCGACCTGAACCTCGGCACCGGGGTCTGGTTCCTGCTGGCCATCGTCGTGGTCTACGGCACTTCGAACGCGGTGAACCTCACCGACGGGATGGACGGACTCGCCGCGGGCTCGGCGACCCTGGTGTTCGGCGCGTTCATGGTGATCTGCTTCTGGCAGTTCCGGCACCCGGAGGTGTACGGCCTCGGGGCAGCGTCGGCCATCGAGCTCGCGATCATCGCGGCTGCGTTCGCGGGAGGGTGCGGCGGGTTCCTGTGGTGGAACGCGGCGCCGGCCCAGATCTTCATGGGGGACACGGGCTCGCTCGCGCTCGGCGGCGCGATGGCGGGCCTGGCGTTGCTCTCGAACACCGTGCTGCTCCTCCCGATCCTCGGCGGGCTCTACGTGATCGAGACGCTCAGCGTGATCGCGCAGGTGATCTCGTTCCGGATCTTCCACCGGCGCGTGCTGCGCATGGCACCCATCCACCACCACTTCGAGGTGAGCGGCTGGCCGGAGTTCACGGTGATCGTCCGCTTCTGGCTGTTCGCCGGCGCGTGCGCCCTCCTCGGGCTCGGGTTCTTCTACGCGGACTTCATCAACATTCCAGGGGTGATCGACTGATGACCCGGCTCGTCGACGGCACGCAGCGGGTTCTCGTGATCGGGCTCGCAGTCACCGGTGAAGCCGTGGCGCGCCGCCGCGTCGCCGCGGGCGACACCGTGGTGGTGATCGATGACCGCCCCGACGCGTCGCCCGCGTGGGATGCCCGACTCGCCGAGATGCGCGCGCTCGGTGTCACGGTGCTCGAGCGGCCCGACGTCGGTCGCGCCGCCGAGCTCGCCGCCGACGCCGACCTCGTCGTCCCGAGCCCTGGCGTTCCCGAGCGTCACCCCGCGATCGCGTCCGCGCTCCTCGCCGACGTCCCCGTGCGCTCGGAGATCGACCTCGCCGGTGAGGCGGTCGCGCTCGCCGGCACCGACGCACCACGGCTCGTCGCGGTCACCGGCACCAACGGCAAGACGACCGTCACGACCCTCACCGCGGAGATCCTCGGCGCGGCCGGCCTCCGGGTCGCGGCGGCCGGGAACATCGGGCGCCCGCTGCTCGACGCCGTGCACGACGACGCCGATGTCGTCGTGGCCGAGGTGTCGTCGTTCCAGCTCGCGTTCACCGAGCGCTTCCGGCCCGACGCCGCCGCGCTCCTGAACCTCGGGGCCGACCACCTCGACTGGCACCGGACCTTCGACGCCTACGCGCACGCGAAGGCCAACCTCTTCGTGCACCAGGGTGCCGACGACCTGCTCGTGTTCAACGCCGACGATCCGGTCGTCGCCGGGCTCGCCGCGGACGCGCCGGGACGGCGGGTCTCGTTCTCGGTCGCGCCGGGTGCCGCGGGCGGCTACCGGGTGGCACACACGGCGACGGGGAGCCTGCTGGTGACGCCCGACGGCACCGAGATCATCCCGCTCGACGAGCTCGCTCGGTCTCGCCCGAGCGACGTGGCGAACGCGCTGGCCGCGACCGCACTGGCTCTCGACGTGGCCCCCGACGCGGTGGCGGCGCTCGACGCGGCTCGCCGCATGCTCGCGGGGTTCACGGGGCTGGCCCACCGGATGCAGCTGGTCGCCGAGCGCGGCGGCGTGCGGTGGGTCGACGACTCGAAGGCCACGAACGTGCACGCGACGATCGCCGCGGTCCGCGGCATCGACGGAGTGGTGCTCCTCGCAGGCGGCCGCAACAAGGGACTCGACCTCGGTGAGCTGCGGGTGTTGGCGCCAGAGCTGCGCGGGGTGGTCGCGATCGGCGAGGCCGCTGCGGAGGTCGAGGACGCGTTCGCCGGCATCACCTCCGTCGTCACGGCCACCTCCATGGGCGCGGCCGTCGTTGCCGCGCGCGACGCTCGCGAGGACGGGCGACACGGTGCTGCTGAGCCCGGGCTGCGCCTCCTTCGACTGGTACGCGTCGTACGCGGAGCGGGGTGACGACTTCGCGCGCGAGGTCCGCGCCCTCGTGGGGGTGGAGCGATGATCCGGGCCAAGACTCGAAGCAAGCACCAGCACACGAACGACGTGCCGGGGACGTACCTGTTGCTGCTCGGTGTCATCGCGGTGCTCGTCGTCATCGGCGTCGTGATGGTGCTCTCCGCGTCGTCGGTGCTGTCACTCACCAGCTACGGCTCGGCCTGGTACTTCTTCCAGCGCCAGCTCATCTGGACGCTGCTCGGCGTCGTCGCGTTCGCGGTCATCGTCAGGATCGACTACCACCGCTGGCAGGACGCGGTCCGGCCCCTGCTCGTCGCCACCTCCGTCCTGCTCGTCGCGGTGCTCGTACCCGGCATCGGCGTCTACGTCGGCGGCTCACGCCGATGGCTCGGGGTAGGCGCGTGGCGCTTCCAGCCGAGCGAGATCGCCAAGCTCGCGCTCCTCCTCTTCGCGGCCGACCTCCTCACGCGGCGGGAGGGTGAGCTCTACGACACCCGGCGCGTGCTCAAGCCGCTGCTGTTCGTGACGTTCGGCATCGCCGCGCTCGTGTGCCTGGAGCCCGACCTCGACTCGACCGTGCTCCTCGCGCTGATCGTCGGCTCGGTGATGGTTGCCGGCGGGATCGGTGTTCGGTACCTGGCGATGCTCGCCGGTACCGGCGTCGTCGCCTCGGCAATCCTCGCCGTTGCGGCGCCCTACCGCCGCGCCAGGGTGTTCACCTTCCTCAACCCGACCGCTGATGCGTCCAACACCGGCTACCAGATCGTGCAGTCACTCATCGCGCTCGGGAGCGGGGGGATCGAAGGGGTCGGACTCGGCGCCGGTCGTTCGAAGTGGCTGTTCCTTCCCAACGCGCACACCGACTTCATCTTCGCCGTGATCGGTGAGGAGCTCGGGCTGGTGGGCACGCTCACCGTCCTCGGGTTGTTCGTCGCGTTCGCGTTCCTGGGCATCCGCACCGCGCAGCGTGCACCCGATCGTTTCGGGATGCTGCTTGCGACCGGCGTCACGGTGTGGGTGGTCGCACAGGCCGCGGTGAACATCGGCGGGGTGATCGGACTCCTGCCGGTCTCCGGGATCCCGTTGCCCTTCGTGTCGTTCGGCGGATCGTCACTCGTGTTCACCATGATCGCGGCGGGCATCCTCGCGAACATCGCGCGCCAGACCAACCGGACGAGCGGCCGTGCGGCCGCGCGTGCATCGAGTCGGTCGACCGGGCGCCCCTCGCGGCATTCGGCGGGCCGTGTCCCCAGCCATGTCCGGTGACACGTTCGCGTTCGTGACGGGCGGCGGCACTGGCGGCCACGTGTACCCCGCGCTGGCCGTCGCCGACGCGCTGGTCGAGCGCGGGCACCCGAGAGCGGCGATCCGCTTCGTGGGCGCGCGCCGCGGCCTCGAGGCCACGGCAGTCCCGGAGGCGGGGTACACGGTCGAGCTCCTCGGCGGTCGCGGTCTGCAGCGCAGCCTGCGACCGCGGGCGATCGTTGCGAACCTCGGCGCGGTGTTCGGGTTCATCGGCGCGTTCGCACGCGCCTTCCACCTCGTCGGCCGCCACCGGCCCCGCGTCGTGCTCGGAGTCGGCGGCTACGCATCGTTCCCGTGCCTCCTGGCCGCGCGGCTCCGCCGCGTCCCGCTCGTCGTCCACGAGCAGAACGCCGCGCCCGGCCTCGCCAACCGCTGGGCAGTCCGTCTCGGCGCCCGGGCCGCGGTCTCGCTCCCCGGGACCCCGCTCCCCGGCGCGATCACCACCGGGAACCCGGTGCGGGCGGCCATGACCAGGGTCGTGCGGCGGCCGGACACGGCGCCGCCGCTCGTCGCGGTGGTCGGGGGGAGCCTCGGGGCCGGGCGGCTGAACGACGCCGCGCTCGGGCTCTACGACCTCTGGCGCGACCGTGCCGACGTCTCGATCCACCATGTGGCAGGCCCGCGCGGCTACGACGGGTGCATGGAACGGCTGACGGGGCTGCGTGCTCCCACGGACGCGCTCGCGTACGACCTCGTACGCTACGAGGACGACATGCCGGGCCTGTACGGCCGCAGCGCGGTGCTCGTCGGCCGGGCCGGTGCCGTCACCTGTGCCGAGCTCGCGGTCACCGGGACGCCCGCGGTGCTCGTGCCGCTGCCCGGCGCGCCCGGCGACCATCAGACGCGCAACGCCGAGGCGCTGGCCGACGCCGGTGCCGCGGTGCTCGTCGCCGACCGCGAGCTCGACGGCGACCGGCTCGGGACCGAGCTCCGGACGCTCCTCGACGCGCCGACCCGGCTCGACGCGATGAGCGACGCGGCGCGGTCGCTCGGCCGCCCCGACGCGGCGGTGCGCGTGGCCGAGCTCGTCGAGCAGGCGGCCCGGCCGGGTCCCGCGTCATCCCCGTCCCCCCCTTCGCCGCCCACGGCGTCCGGCGACGACCCGGGAGCGGACGGCCGATGACGCCGGACCTCGACCTCAGCGCCCCCCGCACCGTCCACGTCGTGGGCATCGGCGGCGCGGGGATGAGCGCCATCGCGACCGTGCTGGCACGCATGGGGCACCGGGTCAGCGGCTCGGACCTCAAGGACTCGCCCGCGCTCGAGCGGCTCCGCCTCCTCGACATCGACGCGCGAGTCGGGCACGTCGCGTCGCACCTGCCGGGCGACGTCGACGCCGTCGTGGCATCGACCGCGATCCCGGCGTCCAATCCGGAGGTCGCCGCGGCAGCCGAGCGGGGGATCGTGGTCCTGCGGCGCGCCGAAGCGCTACGCGCGCTGGTCGCCACGAAGCGGTCCATCGCGGTCGCGGGCAGCCACGGCAAGACCACGACGTCCTCGATGCTCGCACTCGTGCTGCGCGCCGCGGGCTGGCACCCGAGCTTTCTCATCGGTGGCGACCTGAACGAGGTCGGGACGAACGCGGCCTACGACGACGGCGAGTGGCTCGTCGTCGAGGCCGACGAGAGCGATGGCACGTTCCTCGAGCTCGCGCCCGATGCCGCCATCGTGACGAACGTCGAGCCCGATCACCTCGAGCACTATGGCGGCTTCGACGCGCTCGTGGCCGCGTTCTCGCAGTTCCTCCACGAGGTCCCGGGCGTGCGCGTGGTCTGTGCTGACGATCCGATCGTGGCCGAGCTCGCCACCGCGGTCCCGGGAACCCGCACCTACGGCTGGGACGAGCGCGCCGACTACCGGGTCGTCGACTACGCCGGCGACCGCCGCGGGAGCCGGTTCACGCTCCGGCGCGGTGACGAGACCCTCGGCGTCGTGGAGCTGCCCGTGCCCGGCCGTCACAACGTGCTCAACGCGGTGGGCGCCGCCGCGCTCGCCCTCGAGGTCGGCGTGCCGTTCGACGCGGTCACCAGCGCGCTGGGTGGCTTCGGCGGTGTCGCCCGCCGGTTCCAGTTCCGCGGCGAGATCGACGGCGTCACGCTCGTCGACGACTACGCGCACCTGCCAACCGAGGTCTCGGCGATGCTGCGCGCCGCGCGCGAGGGAGGGTGGCGGCGGGTCATCGCGGTCTTCCAGCCACACCGCTACTCGCGCACCGAGCGTCTCTGGCAAGACTTCGCCGATGCGTTCGTCGATGCCGACACCGTGATCCTCACCGATGTGTACTCGGCGGGGGAGACGCCGCGTCCCGGCGTGTCGGGCCGCCTCGTGGTCCGTGCGGTGCTCGACGCGCACCCGGAGACCGCCCTCACGTACCTCCCTCGGCGAACCGACCTGGTGCACCACGCGCTCCGCGGCGCCAAGCCGGGCGACGTCGTCCTCACCCTCGGTGCGGGCGATCTCACGACCGTGCCCGACGAGTGGCTCGCGCTCGCGGGTGGCCGGGCCGAGGGATGACCGCCCCCGACCGGCTCGACGCGTGCGCCTCGGCGATGGAGGCACGGCTGCCGGGAGCGGTGGCACGCGACCAGCTCGTGTCCGACCTCACGACCTACCGGCTCGGTGGCCCACTCGCGGTCGCGGTGCGCGTGCTCGACGAGGCCGGGCTCACGGCCGTCGCCGAGGTGCTGGCCGGTGCACCCGTCCCGGTGCTGGTCGTGGGGCGCGGGTCCAACCTGCTCGTGGCCGATGCGGGCTTCCAGGGGCTCGGCGTGGTGCTGGGCGGCACGTTCGAGTCGGTGCAGGTCGACATCGGGACCGGCTCGGTGCTCGCCGGCGGCGCGGTCGCGCTCCCGGTGCTGGCCCGACGCACCGCGGCCGCCGGGCTCGGGGGCCTCGAGTTCTTCGTGGGCATCCCGGGATCGGTCGGCGGCGCGGTCCGGATGAACGCCGGCGGTCACGGCCGGGAGACCCGCGACGTGCTCACGCGCGCGTGGCTGCTGGACCTGGCGGCCGGTGCCGAGGCGCGCGCGGTGGCGCGCACGCCGGAGGAGCTCGACCTCTCGTACCGGCACTCCGGCGTGACACCGACCGACGTCGTCGTGCGCGCCGAGCTGCACGGCGTCGCCGATGATCCCGACCGATGTGCGGCGCGCATCGACGAGGTCGTGCGCTGGCGTCGCGAGCACCAGCCCGGTGGCGCGAACGCCGGTTCGGTGTTCCGCAACCCGCCGGGTGACTCTGCGGGGCGCCTCGTCGACGCGGCCGGGCTGAAGGGCCTGTCGGTCGGGGGTGCGTCGGTCTCCGACAAGCACGCCAACTTCTTCCAGGCCGGCCCCGACGCCACCGCCGCGGACGTGCGAGCGCTGGTGCGCGAGGTGCAGGCCCGGGTGGCCGACGCGTCCGGGGTCTGCCTCGAGCCCGAGCTGCGCATGGTCGGCTTCGACGAGGTGTCCTCGTGAGCGCCCGTGCGCCGGCCGCCGCGCCCCGCCGTGCCGCCAAGGGCCAGGCGGCCAAGGGCCGGAGGCCGAAGACGGGGGCGAAGCCGGCCAAAGGTACGCAGGGCGCGACCGGGAAAGTCGCGCTCGACCCTCGCATCCGGGAGCGCCGCGTCGCGGTCCAGCGCGACGCCGGCCGGCGCCGTCTCCGCCGACTCCTGGTCGCGCTCGCCGTCCTCGCCGTGCTGAGCGCCGCGGTCGGCGTCGTGCTGTCGCCGCTGCTCGCGATCGACGACATCGCGATCACCGGCGCGGGGGACCGCGCCCGCGAGGTGCGCGCCATCGTCGAGGACGACCGGGGATCCGCGCTGCTGCTGCTCGACACCGGTGCGGTCGCGGACCGGGTCGAGACCTTGTCATGGGTCGCCCGCGCGCAGGTGGAGCGTGAGCTGCCCAACACCGTCCGGGTCACGGTCACGCCCCGGGTCCCGGTCGCGTACGCCGGCGCTGCCGACGGTGGGTTCGGGCTCGTCGACGGCCGGGGCGTCGTGCTGGCCACCGCGCCGTCACCCCCGCCCGGGCTCCCCGCGCTCGTGGGGGTCGCCGACGTCCCGCCGCTCGGGGGCCGCGTCGACGCGATCGACGCGGCCCGGGTCGCGGCCGCGCTCGGTCCGCTCGCCGGTCGGGTTGCGACGATCACGGTCGCCGACGGCCAGGCGTCCCTCACCGTCGTGAGCGGTCCGGAGGTCCGGCTGGGGGCGCTGCATCGGGTCGCGGAGAAGGCCCGCGCCGCCGATGCCGTCCTCGCTGCCACGGCTTCGGCCACGCTCACCTACATCGACGTCCGCGTCCCGAGCGCCCCGGTGACGGGATGACGGACCGCGTGCCCGGGAGCCATCGGGACCCCGTGGAACCGGGGGATCGAGGCCCTATCCTGGGTCGGTGACCGCGGCACCACCACCTCCTCGTCCGGGCACGCCGGACCTGGCAGAGGTGGGGACAGACTGGGGAGGCGATCCGGGCGCGATCCCCCCGATGAGGGCTCCCAACGGCGAGAATGAACCACACGAAGCATCGGTGATCGGGCCGTCCGGGTCCGAGGCGCCGCCACCACGAACGACCGAGCCGCGACCGGCAGGTTCCGCCCCGGCGGAACGGGTGACCGGGAGGGGAGGCACGACCGACATGCTGGGCGACCCGCAGAACTACCTCGCGGTCATCAAGGTCGCCGGCGTCGGCGGTGGGGGCGGCAACGCCGTCAACCGCATGATCGACGCGGGCTTGAAGGGTGTCGAGTTCGTCGCGGTCAACACCGACGCGCAGGCACTCCTCATCAGCGACGCCGACGTGAAGCTCGACATCGGCCGGCAGCTCGACGCGCGGGCTCGGCGCCGGCTCTGACCCCGAGGTCGGCCGGCAGGCCGCCGAGGACCACCGCGACGAGATCGAAGAGGTGCTCAAGGGCGCCGACATGGTGTTCATCACCGCCGGCGAGGGCGGTGGCACCGGCACGGGTGGCGCCCCGATCGTCGCGGAGATCGCGCGCAGCCTCGGCGCGCTCACGATCGCGATCGTGACCCGCCCGTTCAGCTTCGAGGGTCGTCGTCGCTCGGTGCAGGCGGACGCCGGGCTCCAGCGCCTGCGCGAGAAGGTCGACACGCTCATCGTCATCCCGAACGACCGGCTGCTCGACGTCGCCGATGAGAAGTCGTCGCTGCTCTCCGCGTTCAAGATGGCCGACGACGTGCTCCTCCAGGGGGTGCAGGGCATCACCGACCTCATCACGACGCCGGGGCTCATCAACACCGACTTCGCCGACGTGCGCATGATCATGCAGGACGCCGGCACCGCGCTCATGGGTGTCGGCCAGGCCTCGGGTGAGGGACGCGCGCTCAACTCGGCGCGCAACGCGATCTCGAGCGCGCTGCTCGAGGCGAGCATCGAGGGCGCGCGCGGGCTCCTGCTGAACGTGGCGGGACCGTCCGACCTCGGCCTGTTCGAGGTGAACGAAGCAGCCGAGGTGGTCAAGGAGACCGCGCACCCCGACGCCAACATCATCTTCGGCGCGACGATCGACGACTCCCTCGGCGACGAGGTGCGCATCACGGTGATCGCCGCGGGCTTCGATCGCTTCGAGGGTGAAGCGTCCCGACCTGCGCCGCTCGACCGCGACGACGTCGAGCTCGTCGCTCGGGCTCGGCGACTCGACCGGCCCGCGCTCCGCGGCCGACAGCGCGTTCGGCCGCGAGGACTTCGGCGACGACGGCGACGACGACGAGTTCGACGTCCCCGAGTTCCTGCGCTGATCCAGCTCGACCTCGGCCCGGCGCGAGGTCGCCTGGAGCGATCGGCACGGCGGGGTCTCCGCAGCGCCCTACGACACCGCGAACCTCGGCGCGAGCGTGGGGGACCGTCTCGATGCCGTCGTCGCGAACCGTCGGGCCCTGGCCGAGCGGCTCGGGCTCGCGCGACCCCGCCGGCTGGTGCTGGCTCCGTCAGGTGCACGGCAGAGCGTCGTCGTGACCGCCGACGAGCACGCCGGCGCCGCGCCGCCTCCCGATGCCGACGGCGGCGGTCACCGCGACGGCGGGGCTCCCGCTGGTCGTCCTCGACCGCGGACTGCGCGCCGGTCGCGCTCGCCTGCGACGACGCGGTCGCGGTGGCCCACGCCGGGCTGGCCGGGCCTGCTCGCCGGCGTGCTCGAAGCCACCGTCGAGCGGCTCCGCGGGCATCGGGACGGGCGACAGTGCGGGCCGCGCTCGGTCCGTGCGTGCACCCCGAGCGCTACGAGTTCGGACGGGCCGACCTCGATCGGATGGTGGGCGCGCTCGGCCCCTCGGTCGAGGGTCGGACCGCGGCCGGCACCCCGGCCCTCGACGTGCCCGCGGCGGTGCGGGTCGCACTCGGGCGCGCCGGCGTGACCGACCTCGTCGACGTCGACGTCTGCACATCGGCATCACCTGACCACTTCTCGCACCGCCGCGACGGCACGACGGGCGGCAGGGCCTGGTCGTGGTCCTGGCCCGTGAGCGAGCGCGCCCGACGATCCGGGAGCCACGGGCGACGTCGCCGCGAACGTCGGCGACGGTCCGCGACCAACATCGCGGCCGCGGCGGCGAGGGCGGGCCGTGACCCGGCGCACGATCACCCTGGTCGCCGCGACCAAGACCGTCGACGTGCAGCGGGTCGTCGAGGCCGTCGAGGCCGGCGTGCGCAACCTGGGGGAGAACCGCGGCCCAGGAGCTCCTCGCGAAGGCGCCCGCACTTGCGCCGCGGCTCCCCGGGCGCCGAGCCACGGTGGCACTTCCTCGGGGCGCTCCAGCGCAACAAGGTCAAGGCACTCGCACCCTGGGTGCGCTGCTGGCAGTCCGTCGACCGGGCGGTGCTCGGTCCGGTCATCGCCCGCAACGCCCCGGGCGCCCACGTCCTCGTCGAGGTCAACCTCGCCTCCGAGCCCCAGAAGGCGGGCTGCGCCCCTCACGACCTCCCCGGGCTGGTGGACACGCTCCGGGGCGAGGGGCTGGCGGTCGACGGGCTCATGACCGTGCCGCCGCACGGGGAGGATCCCCGGCCTTGGTTCGCCCGTCTCCGGTCCCTGGCGGAGGGTCTGGCGCTCCCGGCCCTCTCGATGGGCATGACCGACGACTACGAGGTGGCTGTCGAGGAGGGGGCCACGGTGGTCCGAGTGGGCCGAGCGCTGTTCGGTCCGCGGCACCACTCCCCGGAGGCGGGGCGGTAGGCTTACTCCCCGGAGGGCGTGTCGTTCCCCGGTCTCGAGCAGCCGACGCGCAGCGTGTCAGTGGCTTCTCTTTGGCGTCGGACCATGGTGTACCTGGGTCTCCAGGACGACGACGAGTACGGCTACGACAGCTACGACGCGCACTACGACGATTCGAGCTACCCCCAGGGCCCCATGGGCCCGAGTGGCCCCGGTCAGGGGGGCGTCCAGGGCGGTGGCCCCATGGGTGGTCCCGGCGCCCCGGTGGGCCGCGGCGGTCCCGGATACGGCCCCGAGGGCGGTCCCGAGGATCCCTACGCCGCCCCACGTGGCCCCGAGGGTCCGCACGGCGTCGACGTCCGCACGCTGGGTGGCACCCCCGACCAGCGATCCGTCGCCGTGCGTGACCGTCCGATGGTGGGGACCATGGGGGAGCCCACGGTGCGAGCCCTGCCCCGCGACGAGCAGCCGAGTGGCGTCAGCGTGAGCCGGCCCGGCGTGGTCCGCGCCGTGCCCACCACGGCGGGCAAGGTCCACGTGGTCGAGCCGCGCGGGTTCAACGACGCCCAGGAGGTGGGCGACCGGGTCAAGGCGAACCAGCCCGTGATCCTCAACCTGCAGGGCAGCACCAAGGAGCTGCGGCGTCGGCTCATCGACTTCGCGAGCGGGCTCGCGTACGCGGTCGGCGGCTCCATGTCGCGGGTCGCGGACGCGGTGTTCCTCATCTCACCGGTCAACGTCGAGCTGTCCGAGGACGAGAAGGAACGCCTCGAGACACGCGGCCTCTACCGACGCGACTGATCTCTTCGAGTGAGCATCGTCTGCTACGTCATCAACGGGTTCATCGTGGTGCTCTTCGCCCGAGCGATCCTGTCGTGGTTCCCGCTCCGGCCCGGCGGCTTCATGGCTCAGCTGAGCCAGTTCCTCATCGTCCTGACCGACTGGGCGCTGCGCCCGCTCCGGGCCCTCATCCCGCCCGCCGGCATGTTCGACCTCTCGTTCATGGTGCTCATCTTCGGCCTGTTCATCCTCAGCAACGCAATCTGCTAGCCGGTCCGGTCCAGGCCTTCAGGCGCGGAGCCTCGGGTCGCTAGCATTGGACGCCATGGCTTCCATGGACGTGTCCCCGCAAGAGCTGCGCGACATCGAGATCCGTGAGGCGTGGCGCGGGTATCACCGCGACGACGTCGACGAGCTCCTCGAGCGTGCGGCAGCGACGATCGAGCATCTCGAGGCGGAGAACCAGCAGCTGCGCGCTCGCGTCTCCCAGGGCGGACCGCCGCGCGCACCGATGCCGGCCCCGGCTCCCGCACCCGTCGTCGCGGCCCCGGCCCCGGCGCCGGTCCCCGCGCCCGCACCCGCCGCCGCGGCACCCGGCGCGCATGGCCGACACCGACGTCATCCAGCGCACCCTGGTGCTCGCCCAGAAGGCCGCCGACGAGGCCGTCGCCGACGCTCGCACCCAGGCGCAGCGCATCGTGGGCGACGCCGAGGCGCACTCGAAGGAGCTCGTGAACCGGGCCGAGGCCCGCGCCGCCGAGATCGCCGAGAGCGAGCGCCGCAAGCTCGAGGAAGACATCAACCGCCTCCAGAACGCGCGCGACACCCTCAACGCCGACGTCGACGCGTTGGAGCGCTTCGAGCAGGAGTACCGCGACCGGCTCCGCCGCGCGATCGAGGCCGAGCTCGATCTCCTCGGCCAGACGTCGGCGGGCGCGCTCGAGCGTCCCGCGATCCACGAGGTCGAGCTGCCGGCTGCGACCACCACGAGCTGGTCGGCGGCACCCGCCGCGGCGCCAGCCGAGCCCGAGGGCTCGTGGTCCGCATCGCAGGAGGGCGTGGTCGCGTCCCCGGCGTCGCCTCCGACCGCCGCCGCGCCCCCGAACGCCGGCGTGCGCCGACCGTGCACATCGAGGCCGTCCCGGCCGGCGACGCCGCGTGGGATCCGGCTCCGGCCGGCGGCTGGGAGGACGCGCCGACCGCGGGTGTGGTCGACGACTCCGGTGACATCGCGGTGATCGACGGCGGCGAGCAGCACGGCGACAGCCTCGACGACGACGCGTTCTTCGCGTCGCTGCGCGAGGCGGTCCGCGACGACGCCCCGCTCAGCGACGGTGGTGTCGCGGGTGTGGGCGACGACGACTCGGCGTTCTTCGACCAGGACGACACCGACGAGCACCGCCGCCTCTTCAAGCGTCGCCGCTAGCCCGAGACGCGTCCCGACGCGTCACCGACGCGTCACCGACGCCGACCGCACCGAGCGTCAGGCCGCCACCTCGTCGGGTTCGCTCAGACGACGGCGAGCGCGACCGCGAACCGCTGGCCGTCGACGTCGAGGTCGGCCGCCCCACCCGGCGCGTCGGTGAGTGGGAGCACCGTCCAATCGGTGGCGAGGACTTCGCCGGCGATCACGTCAGCGTGCTCGGTTGCCGCTTCCGCCAACGCGCCGTCGGCGTGCAACGTCACCCGGATGCGGTCCGAGAGCTCGAGGTCGAGTGCCTTGCGGTGGTCGTTGATCGCTCGGACGAGCTCGCGGCGCCAGTCCTTCGCGACGGAGGTCGTCGTCCAAGGTGATGTCGAGCGCGACCGCGTAGCCGCCCTCCTCGGCGAGCACGAGCTCCTCGTGGGCGACGGCGCGCACCTCGATGTCGTCGGGTCCGATCTCGATCATGTCTCCGTCGAGCTCGAGCCGGTAGACCCCCTCGGCCTCCAGCGCGTCCGACACGGTCCGTCCGTCGGCGTCGGCGAGCGCCGCTTTCACCCGCGGCATGAGCGGGCCGACCCGGGGGCCGAGCGCCCGGAAGTTCGGGACGACGTCGTAGTCGAGGAGGCCGGTGAGGTCCCGGATCGCCTCCACCTCCTTGACGTTCAGCTCGTCGGCGACCTCGGCCACGAGGGCGTCGGGGAGGGCGGTGGCGTCGGGGAGGAGCACCAGGGCCCGCCGGAGGGGCTGGCGCACACGGAGCCTGGCGTCGGTGCGGGCGGCGCGGCCCAGCGTGACGACCTGGCGGACTGTGGCCACCGCGGTGTCGAGCTCGGGGTCGACCGCCCCGTCGTCGGCGTCGGGCCAGTCCGCGAGGTGCACGGACTCCCCGGTGCCGCCGAGGTTGCCCCACAGCTCGTCGGCGACGAACGGGCACAGCGGCGCGAGGAGCAGCGAGACCGTCGCGAGGGCCTCGTGGAGCGTGGCGTGTGCAGCGGGGTCCGACGACTTCCAGAACCGCGGGCGCGACCGGCGGACGTACCAGTTGGAGAGGTCGTCGACGAGGTCGCTCCAGCGCCTGGGCGGCACCGCAGGGCGTCGAAGTTCTCGAGCGCCTCGGTGACCTCGCGCACGGTGCCGTGGACGCGCGACCGGGCCCACCGGTCCAGGACGTGGGCGGGCGCCGCGGTCGGCGTGCCCGACGGACCGGGTTCCCAGCCGTCGAGCGACGCGTAGGTGACGAAGAACGAGTAGGTGTTCCAGAGCGTGAGCAGGAACCGGCGGGTCGCCTCGTCGATCATGCGCTCGTCGACGCGACGGTTCGTCCAGGGCGAGCCGGCCGAGAAGAAGTACCAGCGCAGCGCGTCGGCGCCGCGCGTGTCGAGGATCGTCCACGGGTCGATGACGTTGCCGCGCGACTTCGACATCTTCTGGCCGTCGCGGTCGACGACGTGCGCGAGGCACACGACGTTTCGGTACGGCGACTCGTCGAAGACGAGGGTGTTCACCGCGAGCAGCGAGTAGAACCAGCCGCGCGTCTGGTCGATCGCCTCGCAGATGAAGTCGGCGGGGAAGCGCGTCGGCGAACCGTTGCTCGTGCTCGAACGGGTAGTGGAGCTGCGATGCGGGCATGGCCCCGGAGTCGAACCACGCGTCGAGCACGGGCAGGACGCGCTCGCGCGCGCTCGCCGCACTCGGGGCAGTCGATGGTGATCTCGTCGACCGCGGGCCGGTGCAAGTCGAGGTCGGTCAGATCCCGGCCGGCGAGCTCGGCGAGCTCGGCGACCGATCCGACGCAGGTGTCGTGATCGCACGCGGTGCAGCGCCAGATGGGCAGGGGGGTCCCCCAGAACCGGTCGCGCGAGAGTGCCCAATCCACGTTGTTCTCGAGCCAGTCGCCGAAGCGACCGTGCTTGATGTGCTCCGGATGCCAGCCGATGCGCTCGTTCTCACGAAGCAGCTCGGCGCGCCGGTCCGACGTGCGCGGCGAACCACGTGGGCTTGGCCCAGTAGATCAGGGGTGTCGAGCACCGCCAGCAGTGCGGGTACGAGTGCGTGTAGTCGACGACGCGCTCGAGGATCCCGGCGTCGCGCAGCGAGTCGATGATCGCGGCGTCGGCGTCCTTGACGAACTGCCCCTCGTACTCGGGCACCGACGCGTCGAAGCGGGCGGCCGCGTCCACCGGGTTGAGCACCGGGAGACCCTCGCGCTCGCCGATCTCGCGGTCGATCTCACCGAAGGCCGGCGCCAGGTGGACGATGCCGGAGCCGTCGTCGACGGTCACGAACTCGGCGAGCACCACGTGGTTCGCGTCCGGCGCGATCGGCAGCATGCCGAAGGGCCGCTCGTAGTGACGGCCGACGAGGTCGGCGACGGAGACCTCGCCGACGACCGCGGCATCGTCGCCGAGCACCGCTTCCACCCGGTCGGCGGCGAGGACGAGGTCTCGGCGTCCGTCCCGTCCGCGCACCCGCACGTACCGGACGTCGGGACCGACCGCGGCGGCGACGTTCGACACCAGCGTCCATGGCGTGGTGGTCCAGACGAGGAGGTCGAAGTCCGCATCCGCCACGGGGAACCGCACGTAGACCGAGGCCTCGGTCACGTCCTGGTAGCCCTGCGCGACCTCGTGGCTCGAGAGCGCGGTGCCGCAGCGACCGCAGTAGGGCA
Source organism: uncultured Acidimicrobiia bacterium (assembly GCA_963809885.1). GTDB lineage: Bacteria > Actinomycetota > Acidimicrobiia > IMCC26256 > PALSA-555 > JALHSW01. The sequence continues at coordinate 674,455 of CAWELA010000004.1, forward strand.
CGACGCGGAAGCCTTCGTAGAGCAGGCCCTTGTCCCACATCGTACGGACGTGCCACCAGACGCTCTCGATGAACGTGTTGTCGAGCGTCCAGTACGCGTCGTCGGTGTCGATCCACATGCCGATCCGCGCGCTGAGTGCCTCGAAGTCGTCGACGTACCGATGCACCGACTCGCGGCACCGCTCGTTGAACGCCGCGATGCCGTACTCCTCGATCTGCTGCTTCCCGCTGAACCCGAGCTCCTTCTCGACCTCGAGCTCGACCGGGAGGCCGTGGCAGTCCCATCCTCCCTTCCGGGTGACGTGGCGGCCCCGCATGGTGTGGAAGCGCGGGTAGAGGTCCTTGAAGACCCGCGCCCACGCATGGTGGATGCCCGGGCGCCCGTTGGCGGTCGGCGGGCCCTCGTAGAAGACCCACTCGGGTGCACCCTCGCGGCGGTGCAGGCTCTCGCGGAAGACGTCGTCGTCCGCCCAGCGACGGAGCACCTGCGCTTCGAGCGCGACGAGATCGAGGTCCTTCTCGACCGGAGCGAACGGCACGGCTGCGAGCGTACGTGGTGAAGCTCCGAGCGGCGGCACCCATTGCCCGTCGCGGCGGGCGCGGCGCCGCGCGGGTGCCGTTGGAACCGGGTGTGCGGGGGCTGTACGATCCGACGCTCCCCGGGCCCCCCGTGCCCGGCCCCGAGACTCGGAGGGACGACCATGGCCGGGGCCACCAGCAAGTCCTCCGGCGCGCGCGCCGGCTCGAAGGCCACCAGGAAGACCGCGTCGTCGACGCGCGCCAAGGCTCCCGCGAAGGCTGCGAAGGCGCCCGCCAAGGCCAAGAAGGCGCCGACCAAGAAGGCGCCGACCAAGGCCAAGAAGGCGCTCACCAAGAAGGCGCCGACCAAGGCCAAGAAGGCGCCGACCAAGAAGGCGCCGACCAAGGCCAAGAAGGCGCCCACCAAGAAGGCGCCGACCAAGGCCAAGAAGGCGCCCACCAAGAAGGCGCCGACCAAGGCCAAGAAGGCGCCGACCAAGGCCAAGAAGGCGCCGACCAAGAAGGTGCCGACCAAGGCCAAGCAGGCGCCCGCCAAGGCCGCCAAGGTCGCGCCTGCGAAGGCAACGGCAGCGAAGAAGAAGACGACCGTGACGTGTCCGCTCTCGGGCTTCGAGGTCACGCCGGCGACCCCGATCCTCTCCGACAAGACCCTCGACCGGCTCCGCAAGAAGCTGCTCGAGGAGCAGGCGCGCATCCAGGGCCAGGCCGACGAGCTCGCGGCCGAGGCCGACCAGCTCGCCCGCGACCGCGAAGGTGGTGACACGCAGTTCGACGAGGAGTCCGGCGACGGCGACACCGTCAACGTCGAGCGCGAGCGCGACCTGATGCTCTCCGCATCGGCACGCCAGGTCGTCGACGAGATCACCGACGCGCTCGCGCGGATGAAGAAGGGCACGTACGGCGTGTGCACGCCGGCCGGCCGCCGCCTCCCGCTCGAGCGGCTCGAGGCGATCCCGTGGGCGAACGTGTGCGTCGACTGCAAGGCGCGTGCCGAACGACGACGCTGACCCGCCGGACGACGTCCCCCCGCCCGACCGGGCCGACGCGGGGCGACGGCGGGCGCTGCTGGTCGCCGCCATCGTCGTGGGGGTGGTGGTCCTCGATCAGCTCACGAAGATCTGGGCGGTCGAGGCGCTGGCCGATGGACCGACGTCCGTCGTCGGTACGGACGTCCGGCTCCAGCTGAGCCGCAACACCGGAGGGGCGTTCAGCCTGTTCCAGGGCGCGACCCCGATCCTCGCGGTGCTGGCGATCGTGCTCGTCATCTACCTGGTGCGTGCCGCGCGGCGCGCCGACAACGCGCTGGCCGTCGTGGCGCTGGCGCTGGTGCTCGGCGGGGCGCTGGGGAACCTGTGCGACCGGGTCTTCCGCTCGCCCGGCTTCCTCGAGGGCGCGGTCGTCGACTTCGTGCGCATCGGTCGCTTCCCGACGTTCAACGTTGCCGACAGCGCGATCACGGTGGGTGCGATCCTGCTGATCGGCTGGAGCCTCTTCGGCGCTCGGTCCGACCGCGGGGGCAGACGCGACATGAGCATGCCGGCGCGCGACCAGGAGCCGATCGTGGTGCCGGAGGCACTCGCGGGCGAGCGGCTCGACCGAGCGGTGTCGCTGCTCACCGGATGGAGCCGAGCCGAGGTCCAGCACCTGATCGCCGATGAGGCCGTGCTCGTCGGGGGCCAGCCCGCGCTGAAGAGTCACCGGCTCGTCGCGGGGGAGGTCGTGGAGCTGCTCGGCGCGCCGACACCGCCGGAGCTCCCGGGCCCCGAGTCGATGGTGCTCGACGTGCGCTACGAGGATGACCACGTCGTCGTCCTCGCCAAGCCACCCGGACTGGTGGTGCATCCCGGGCCTGGCCACGCCCACGGCACCCTCGTGCACGGCCTGCTCGACCGCTACCCGGAGATCGCCACGGTCGGTGACCCGGCCCGTCCCGGGATCGTCCACCGCCTCGACCGGGACACGAGTGGGCTCATGGTGGTCGCTCGCACCGAGCGCGCCGCCGATGGGCTCGTGGAAGCGCTCGCGGCCCGTGACGTCGAGCGCCGCTACCTCGCGCTGGTCGCAGGGAGCTTCGACGCGCCGCGTGGGGTCGTGGACGCGCCGATCGGTCGGTCCACTCGCCAGCGCACGCGCATGGCCGTGCGGGAGGCGGGACGGCCCGCCCGCACCGGGTACGAGGTCCGCGCCGGGTGGGTCGACCCCGAGGTCTCACTGGTGGAGTGCCGCCTGGAGACCGGTCGCACCCACCAGATCCGGGTCCACCTCGCGGCGATCGGGCACCCGGTCGTGGCGGACGCTGCCTACGGGGGCCGTGGCCTGCCCCAGGGCCCGGAGCGGCCGTTCCTGCACGCCCATGTCCTGGCCTTCGCCCATCCGGTCACCGGGGCGCCGCTGGCCTTCGAGGACCCCCTGCCGGCGGACCTGGCGGACGTCCTGACAACGCTCGGCCCGCCGGGGGAGTGATCCCACCGACGGGCCGTCGCAAGTCTGGGCTTCTTTGGGGCACCGAAACGGATTCGGTACGCCCAAGAGCCTAGGCCCGGGCACCCCAGGACCAGTCGAGGCGTTCCCCAGCAGCAGGTAAAGGTTTTCCGGGTCAAGGGCCCCCCACGGCATGCCGACCCCTTGAGATATGCGGGTGCTCCTCGTCGAGGACGATCAGGCCATCGCGTCACCCCTGGTGCGAGGGCTCGAGCGCGAAGGGTTCGCGGTGCGCCACTGCGAGCGCGGCGAGGACGCCCTCGCGGCCTTCGAGGAGGACGCCGGCGACGTCGTCCTGCTGGATCTCGGCCTGCCCGACATCGACGGGTTCGACCTGTGCCGGGAGCTCCGTGCACGCTCGGACATCCCGATCATCGTGGTCACCGCGCGCGGCGACGAGATCGATCGCGTCGTCGGTCTCGAGCTGGGGGCGGACGACTACGTCGTGAAGCCGTTCGGGCTCCGTGAGCTCGTGGCGCGGGTCCGTGCGGTGACGCGACGAGCGTCGGGTCGTTCGGACGGCGACGACCACCCCGTCGAGGCCGACGCGCCCGACGGACGGCGCGCTGCGCCTCCAGGTGGACCGGAGGACGCGCCGCGTCGTCGTCGACGGGGGCGAGGTTTCCCTCACCCCGAAGGAGTTCGACCTGCTGGCGCTGCTCGCCCAGGATCCGGGCGCGGTGTGCAGCCGGCAGCAGATCCTCGACGAGGTGTGGGACCCCCACTGGTACGGACCGACGAAGACGCTCGACGTCCACATCGGCAGCCTTCGACGCAAGCTCGGCGACCCGCGGTGGATCGAGACCGTGCGCGGCGTCGGGCTACCGGTTGCGTGAGGACGGAGCCCGGGTGTGAGGCGGCGCCTCCTCATCTCGTACCTCTCCTTGACGGTGTTCGTGCTGCTCGCGCTCGAGCTCCCGCTCGGCCTCTCGTTCGCGAACGCCGAGCACCGTCGCCTCACGAGTCAGGTGCAGACCGACGCGTACGCGCTCGCGCTCCGTGTCGGCGAGGCCATGGCCGCGCCGACCGCGCCCGACGCGCTGCAGCACCTCGCCGACACGTTCCACCGCCAGACGGGCCTCCGCGCCGTCGTCGTCGACGCCGCAGGGAGTGCGGTCGCGACCGTCAGGTCCGCACGAGCCGACGGTCGGCACCGATCTGAGCACCTCGGTCGAGATCGTCGCGGCGTCGCGGGGTCGCCAGACGACGGCGGACCGGGTGCTGGACTCCGAGGACGTCCTGAGCACGACGGTGCCGGTCGTCTCGAGCAAGAGTGCCGTGGGCGCGGTGCGCGTCTCCGCCTCGCTCTCGGTCGTCGCCGAGCGCACCCGCGCGCACTGGCTGTTGCTCGCCGGTCTCGGTGGTGTCGTCGCGATGGTCGTCCTGCTCGTGAGCATCCTGCTGGCGCGCTCGTTCACGCGCCCGCTCGCCGAGCTCGGCTCGAGTGCCGCCCGTCTCGGAGAGGGTGATCTCGCGGCGCGCGGTCGCGGTCCCCGACGACCCGCCCGAGCTCCACGGGCTCGCACGGTCGTTCAACGCGACCGTGGCGCGCCTCGAGACGCTGGTGCTCGCGCAGCAGGCGTTCGTGGCCGATGCGTCCCATCAGCTCCGCACGCCACTCACCGCGCTGAGCCTCCGGCTCGAGAACCTCGAGGAGGAAGGCTCGGACTTCCGGGTCGAGGACCTCCAGGGCGCGCGCACCGAGGTGCAGCGTCTCACCCGGCTGGTCGACGGTCTGCTCGACGCTCGCCCGCGCCGAGGACGCGACCGCGCCGACGGCGGACGTCGACGTCGCGGCCGTGCTCGCGGGGCGGCGCGACGCGTGGGAGCCGGTCGCCACGGAGCGGGATGTGCAGCTCGAGGTGGACCGACGAAGCACCCGACGTGCGCAGCGTGCCGGGTCGGCTGGAGCAGATCCTCGACAACCTGATCAGCAACGCCCTCGACGTCGCCCCGGCAGGCACCGCGGTCACCGTCCACGCACGACGCGACGGCGCGCAGGTCCGCCTGGAGGTCGCCGATGCCGGACCCGGGATGACGCCCGAGCAGCGTGCCCGGGCGTTCGACCGCTTCTGGCGGGCCGAGCCGAGCCGGCGCGACCGTGGGGGCTTCGGGCTCGGGCTCGCGATCGTCGGTCGCCTGGTCGCGGCCGACGGCGGGACGGTCGAGCTGACCGATGCCCCGCTGGGCGGCCTCGGCGTGGTGCTGCGCCTCCCCGCGGCGCCTGCGAGCATCCCGCTCGGCCCGGTCGCGGTCAACGCCTGACCACTCCTCGGGCGCAGCGGGGAGGCAGGCGTCAGCAGCGGTAGGGCTCGATCCCAGCCAGCGGCACACTCCGGCCGTCGGCGCCGACCAGCAACCCGGTCGCGTCGTTGCGGCGGAGCACGGCGCTCGCGGCATCGGCGTCCGGCGCGAGGAACACCGCCTTCGCGAGGGCTTCGGCGTCGCGGGCTCGGCCGGCGACGACCGTGGCCGCGAGCCACGGCACCGCGGCGGGCATGCCGGTTCTGGGGTCGATCACGTGGTGATACGGCGCGGTCGCCACGCTGCCAGGTACGTCGACGGCGGCTGGTCGTGGCGATCGCGCCCTGCGCGATCGCGAGGCGCGGGCGATCGTCGGCCTCCTCGACCTCCACGACCCAACCGACGGCTCCGGCGTCGGCACGCGGCGGCGTGCCGATCACGCGGAGGTCGCCGCCGAGGTTCACGCAGACCCCGGTGGCGCCGGCGGCGGCGAGCTCCTCGGCGACCACGTCGGCGGCGAAGCCCTTCGCCACGCCGCCGAGATCGAGCGACACGCCTCGGGGGAGTCGCACGGACCGCACGATCGGGTCGAGGATGATGTTCGCGCAGCCCGGCGCGGGCCCCACGCTCGGTGCGTCGAGCGGCGGGCCCTCGCTCGGGACCGTGCCGAAGTCGCGGTCGTAGCCCGCGGCGACCACCGCCGGCGCGACCGTCGGGTCGCACGCGCCGTCCGTGCGCTGCCAGGCCCCGACCGCGTGACGGAGGAGCTCGAAGGTGATCGGCGCGACCACGACCGGCGCGCCGGCGGCGGCGTTCAGGCGGCACAGCTCGCTGTCGGGCCGGAACCGGCTCCACCGGGCTTCGAGCTGTTCGAGTCGCACGAACGCCCGGTCGCCCAGCTCGGCGGCGAGCTCCGCATCCGACGCGTCGTCGACGACGACGATGACGTGGACGTCGGTGCCCATGGCGCGGGCGGTGATCTCGTGCGTGGGCACGACGGCGGTCAGGTGGTGGGGACGGCGGCGATCGGGTGCCCCACGCGGGTCTGCTCGACGAGGTCGGCGAGGGTCACGCGCTCGAGCACGAGCCGCATCTCCTCGGACACGCCGAACCACACCTCCTGGAGGACACAGTGCCCCTCGCAGTGGTCGTGCTCGCCGACGACGGTCACGAGCGGGCCTTCGACCGCGCCGAGGATCTCCGCGAGGGTGATCTCCGACGCCGGGCGGGCCAGGACGTAGCCACCGCCGACACCCCGCTTGGAGCGCACGAGCCCGGCGCCTTTCACCGCGAGCAGGATCTGCTCGAGGTAGGGCTGCGGGAGCGTGGTGCGCTCCGCGATCTCCTTGACCGACGTCGGTCGGTCGGATTCGTGCAGCGCGAGGGAGAGGAGCGCCCGGGCCGCGTAGTCGCCGCGAGTGGACACCTTCATGACGAGGCCATGGTCGCGCACGAACGAGCCTTCCGGCGACACGCTCGGGCGGGGCCGTCCCCGGTGCGCCTCACGGGAGCACGGCGAAGGGCTGTGTAGCCTGCGCGGGTGATCGAGGCCCCCGTCGTCCCCAGCTACGACGGGCCCGGACTCGCCTCCCTCATGCCGGCGCCTGCTCGGCGCCACCCAGGTGGACTGGCTGCCGGGGCCCGTCGCCGACGCCCGGAGCGTGGTGCTGCTCGTCGTCGACGGGCTGGGCTGGGACGAGATCCAGGCCCGTGGGGCTGCGCTCCCCACGCTCGCCGCAATGTCGGGAGCCGCGATCACCTCGGTGGCGCCGTCGACGACCTCGGCGGCGCTGACGTCGATCACGACCGGCGTCGCGCCCTCCCAGCACGGGCTGATCGGATACCGCGTCCGGGTCGACGGCGCGGTGCTGAACGCGCTCTCGTGGCACATGGAGGGGCGCATCCGCCCGACCCGCGTGCCGTGCAGCGTCACGCGCCCTTCCGGGGGCGGAAGATCCCGGTCGTCACCAAGAGCGAGTTCCGCAAGACGGGATTCACCGAAGCGCATCTGCGCGGCGGGCGGCTCGAGGGGTGGCGCGCGGTCTCGTCGCTCGTCGAGCAGTGCCGACGGCTCGTCGTCGCCGGCGAGCCCTTCGTCTACGCGTACTACCCGGGGATCGACGAGGTCGCGCACGCACACGGGCTCGAAGACGGCTTCTTCGACGCCGAGGTGCGCTTCGTCGACCGGCTCGTCGGCGATCTCCTCGCTGTGCTGCCCGCCGACACCGCGCTGCTCGTGACCGCCGACCACGGCCAGGTGCACCTCACCCCGGAGTCGTGGCTGGACCTCGGCGAGCTCGCCGAGGTCGTGGACGTGTGTTCCGGTGACGGCCGGTTCCGGTACCTGCACGCGTGCCGCGGCGCGGCCGAGGAGCTCGTCGCGGGTGCCCGTGCGCGGTTCGGTTCCTGCGCATGGGTCCGATCGCGTGACGAGCTCCTCGCCGACGGCTGGCTCGGCCCCGAGCCGCCGACGGTCGTCCGGCGCAGGCTCGGCGACGTCGTGCTCGCGGCCCGCGACGCGGTGGCCTTCGTCGACCCGGACGCTACCACGCGAGACCAAGCTCCGCTCGGCCCACGGCTCGCTGACCGCGGCGGAGATGGAGGTCCCGCTCCTGGGCGCACGGGGGACCGCGCGGCACGCTCGACGCGCTAAGTTCGAACTACACCGATGTGATTTGTCCACAGGCCTGTGGAGAACTCGGCGGTGGACGACGGTCCGGGTCAGAGCGGCAGCATCGAGCATGGGGGAGTGCGTGGCGACGTGAGCAAGTCGTTCGTGCACCTGCACCTGCACACCGAGTACTCGATGCTCGACGGCGCGGCCCGGGTCCCGGAGGTGATCGCCACGGCGGTCGCCGACGGGCAGCCGGCGGTCGGCATCACGGACCACGGCAACATGTACGGCGTCCTCGAGTTCTCGCGCGCAGCGCGGGACGCGGGCATCAAGCCCGTCATCGGCACCGAGGCGTACTTCGTCACGACGAGCCGGTTCGACCGCCCTCGCCGCGCCGAGCACGAGATCTTCCACCTCACGCTGCTCGCGCTCGACGCGACCGGCTACCACAACCTCATCAAGCTGTCGTCGTCCGCGTACATCGACGGGTACTTCTACAAGCCGCGCATGGACTTCGAGCTGCTCGAGCGCCACGGCGAGGGGATCGTCGCGACGAGCGGCTGTCTCGGGCAGCGCGGTGTGCCAGGCGCTGCTGCGCGGCGACGACGACGGTGCCCGAGCGCTCGCGGGTCGCTTCCGCGACGTGCTCGGGCGCGACAACTTCTTCATCGAGCTGCAGGATCACGGGCTCCCCGAGCAGCACCGGGTGAACATCGGGCTGCTCCGCATCGCGCGCGAGCTGGGGATCGGCCTGCTCGCGACCAACGACAGCCACTACACGCACCGCAAGGATGCCGAGGCGCACGACGCGCTGCTCTGCGTGCAGACGGGACGCACCCGGGACGACCCCAACCGGCTCCGGTTCGAGACCGAGGAGTTCTACCTGAAGACCGCGGCCGAGATGCGGTCGCTCTTCGGCGACTACCCCGAGTCCTGCGACAACACGCTGCTGATCGCGGAGCGTGCCGACGTCGAGCTCGAGTTCGGGAACGCGGTGCTCCCGACCTTCCCCACGCCCGAGGGGCACGACGAGGACTCCTACCTGCGCGAGCTGACGCTCGAGCGGTGCACGCGATCGCTACGGCGGCACGCTCGCCCCGCACGTCTCCGAGCGCATCGAGTACGAGCTCGGCGTCATCAAGACGATGGGGTTCTCGGCCTACTTCCTCGTGGTCTGGGACCTCGTGCGGTACGCGCGCGAGGCGGGCATCCGCGTCGGGCCCGGGCGCGGGAGCGCGGCGGGCTCGTGCGTCGCGTACTGCCTGAAGATCGTCGACATCGACCCGATCCGCTACGACCTGCTTTTCGAGCGGTTCCTGAACCCGGGTCGCAAGCAGATGCCCGACATCGACATGGACTTCGACTCGCGCTTCCGCGGCGACATGATCAAGTACGCGGCCGAGCGGTACGGCGAGGACCATGTCGCGCAGATCATCACGTTCTCGACGATCAAGGCCCGGGCCGCCGTGCGCGACGCAGCCCGCGTGCTCGGGTACCCGTACCTGATGGGCGACAAGATCGCGAAGCTGATGCCGCCGCTCATCATGGGTCGGGACACGCCGCTCGCTGCGTGCCTCGAGAAGCAGCCCAAGCACGAGGACGGCTACAAGATGGCGTCGGAGCTGCGGGAGCTGTACGAGTCCGATCCGGAGGCGAAGCGGGTCGTCGACGTCGCCCGCGGGCCTCGAGGGGCTCCGCCGCCAGGACGGCATCCACGCGGCCGCCGTCGTGATCACCCGCGAGCCGCTCACCGAGTACCTGCCGATCCAGCGCAAGCCACTGCCGGGCGGGGAGCTCGCCGACGCGCCGATCGTCACGCAGTACGAGATGCACGGCGTCGAGGATCTCGGGCTCCTCAAGATGGACTTCCTCGGCCTGCGCAACCTCGACGTGCTCGAGATCGCGCTCGATCTCATCGAGTCGTCCACCGGCACGCGCCCCGACATCGACCGCGTCGACCTCGAGGACGAGACCACGTTCGAGATGCTCCGCCGGGGCGACACGGTCGGGCGTGTTCCAGCTCGAGGGCGGGCCGGTCCGCGCGCTGCTGCGGTCGCTCGCGCCGACCGCGCTTCGAGGACATCGCCGCGCTCGTCGCGCTCTACCGCCCCGGGCCGATGGCCCAGAACTGGCACAACGAGTACGCCGACCGGAAGAACGGCCGCAAGCCCGTCGACTACCCGCATCCCGACCTCGAGGAGATCCTCGCGCCCGACCTACGGGCTGATGATCTACCAGGAGCAGCTGATGCGCGTCGCGCAGCGGCTCGCCGGGTACTCGCTCGAAGAGGCCGACAACCTGCGCAAAGCGACAGGCAAGAAGATCCGCGAGCTCATCGCGAAGGAGCGCACGAAGTTCGTCGACGGGTGCGTCGCGCAAGGTCACGACCGGGCGTTCGGCGAGAAGATCTTCGACACGATCGAGCCGTTCGCCGACTACTCCTTCAACAAGTCGCACTCCGTCGGCTACGGCTATCTCGCGTACCAGACCGCCTACCTGAAGGCGAACTACCCGGTCGAGTACCTCGCCGCGCTGCTCACGAGCGTGAAGAGCAACAAGGACCAGACCGCGGTCTTCCTCAACGAGTGTCGGCAGCTCGACATCCCCGTCCTGGTTCCCGACGTGAACGAGTCCGAGCAGGACTTCACCGTGCGCAAGCACGACGGACGCCAGGCGATCCGCTACGGGCTCTCCGCGGTGCGCAACGTCGGGAACGGGTGTGGTCGAGCACATCGTCCGGGCCCGCACTGAGCGAGGAAGGACCGTTCACCGACTTCCACGACTTCTGCGACCGGGTCGATCCCACCGCGCTGAACAAGCGCATGGTCGAGTCGCTCGCGAAGGCTGGGGGCTTCGACTCCCTCGGCCACCCGCGCAAGGGGCTCGTCGACGTGCACGAGCAGATCGTCGAGGACGCGGTGGCGCGCCGTCGTCGACGCGACCAGGGCAACTTCAGCCTGTTCGACCTCGAAGAGAACGCCCTCGGCTCGGGTGACGGCATCGACCACCAGCGCTTCGACATTCCCCAGACCGAGTACCCGAAGCCGCAGCGCCTCGCGTTCGAGAAGGAGATGCTCGGTCTGTACGTGAGCGACCACCCGTTGCTCGGCGTCGAGCACGCGCTCCGCCGCCTCGTCGACGGCCCGCTCGCCGACCTGCACGAGAAGGGGGAGGGCGACGTCTGCACCGTCGGGGGGATCGTCACCGGGCTCTCGCGCAAGTACACGAAGAAGGGCGACCTGATGGCGACCTTCCTCCTCGAGGACCTCGGGGCGGTCGTCGAGGTCATGGTGTTCCCCCGGGTGATGGCGGAGCACGGCCACGTGCTCGAGGATGATGCGATCGTCACCATCCGTGGGCGCGTCGACCAGCGGGACGACCGGGCGAAGATCATCGCCCTCGAGGTCACGAGCCCCGAGCTCACCGTCGACGACAGTGACGCCCCGGTGCGGGTGCGCGCCCGCCTCGCGGTGTTCTCGGACACGCGCGTCGCCGCCTTCAAGGATGTCCTCGTGCGGCACCCCGGGAACCGCCCCGTGTTCGTGCACCTCGACCGACCGGAGAAGACGACGGTCATCCGCCTCGGCGAGGAGTTCCGGGTCGAGGCGAGCAACGGCCTCTACGCCGAGCTCCGCGAGCTCCTTGGTGCCGACTGCCTGCTCTGATTCGCCCTCGCTCGCTCCCTGCGGCCCGGGGTGCTCGGGCTGCGGGCGCCGCGGCGCGTGCAGTCGCGTGACGTCCTGGACGCGCGGCCGGCGACCTTGCCGACCTGGTAGGCGATCACACCGACGATGACGTAGAGGGCGATCGCCACGAGGGAGCGGGCCAGGCTCAGCACGGGCCAGAGCAGCACCCATGCCACCACCACGACCGCGGCGATCGCCACGGCGCGGAAGGCCCACGGCGCACGCGTGTCGTCGGGCATCGATCGAGCGTACCCAGCATCCTGGCCGAGGGGGTGCCGCGGGCCCGACGGGGAGCGGACCCACAGAGGCGTGCCATGCTTCCCGCCGTGGAGATCGGGGTGTTGGGTGCGACGGGTCCGGCCGGGAAGGGCCTTGCGGCCAGGCTCGCGAGCTTGGGCCATGACGTCGTCGCGGGTTCGCGTGACGCGGAGCGGAGTGCGAACGCCGTGGAGGAGCTCTGGGGGCGCTGGGGCGACCAGGTCGCGACGCTCGGCGCCGGCACCAACGCCGACGCCGCTGCGGCTCCCGACCTCGTGGTCATCGCCACCGTCTGGGATGCTGCGGTCGCCACCGCCCGCGAACACGCGGACGCGTTCGCGGGCAAGGTCGTGGTCTCGATCGCGAACGGGCTCGAGCGCGTCGGCAAGGAGTTCCACCCGGTGCTGCCCCCGGAGGGGTCCCTGGCCGCCGCGATGCAGGCGGCGGCGCCCGACGCCCGGGTCGTCGCGGCCTTCCAGCACGTTCCGGCAGCCGCGTTCGCGGCGCTCGACCAGCCCCTCGACACCGACGTCATCGTCTGTGGCGACGACCTCGCCGCGCGTGACACCGTCCTCGACCTCATCCGCGGGATGCCCGACCTCCGTGGCTTCGACGGTGGCTCCTCGGCCAACGCGGTCGGCATCGAGACCTTCGCCGCGCTGCTGCTGTCGATCAACGTCCGCTACAAGGGCAAGGGCACACTGCACCTCACGGGCGTCGAGAGCGGCGTCCCACCGACCGGCCCGACGCGATGAGTGTACGCATCTTCGACACCGCGCAGCGCAAGGTCGTGCCCTTCGAGCCCGGCCCCGTGGTCAGCATGTACGTGTGCGGCATCACGCCGTACGACTCGACACACCTGGGACATGCTGCGACCTACCTCGCGTACGACCTGCTCATCCGTCGGCTCGAGGAGCTGGGTCACGAGGTGCGGATGGTGCGCAACGTGACCGACGTCGACGACTCGATCCTCCCCAAGGCGCGGGAGCTCGGCATCCCGTACCTCGACCTCGCGGCATCCGAGCTCGCGCGATTCCGGTCCGACATGGAGGCTCTGGGCATGCGTCCGCCGTCGGCGGAGCCACGTGCAACGGAGTCGATCGACGGCATGATCGACATGATCAAGCAGCTCCTCGACTCGGACCACGCGTACCTCACTCACGGGACCGTCTACTTCGACGTGTCGACCTTCGACCGGTTCGGCGAGCTCTCGCACTACTCACCCGACTACATGGTCAAGCTCGCTCGCGCCCGCGGGGGCAGAGCCCGACGACCCGCACCGGCGCGCCCCACTCGACTTCGTCCTCTGGCAGCAGTCACTGAGCGACGAGCCGGCTTGGCGCGCCCCGTTCGGGGTGGGGCGCCCCGGGTGGCACGTCGAGTGCTCCGTGATGGCGATGCGAGCCTTCGGTCCGACCCTCGACCTCCACGGCGGCGGGACCGACCTGATCTTCCCGCACCACGAGTGTGAGATCGCACAGAGCGAGAGCATCACCGGCAAGCCCTTCGCCCGGCACTGGATGCACTCGGCGATGGTGAGCTACGAGGGCGAGAAGATGAGCAAGTCGCTGGGCAACCTCGTGTTCGTCAGCGATCTGCTCGGGTCCGCCGACCCGCGCGCGATCCGGCTCGCGCTCGATGCGGCACCACTATCGCGCCGGCTTCGAGTGGTACGACACCGACCTCGAGGAGGGCACCGCGCTGTTGCACCGCTTGGTCGCGGCGACGGCGCGCCCATCCGGGCCGGACCCGACGCCCTTCGCGGCGCGTGTCCGGGACGCGCTCGACGACGATCTCGACGCACCGCGCGCACTGGAGGCGCTCGACGACCTCGCGAGCGCGATCCTCTCCGGTGGCGACGATCCGGGTGCGCCCACCGCGTTGCGGGAGCTCGGCGAGCTCATCGGCGTGGGTCTCGATCCCCGCTGACGGCACGCCGAGCTCGGGCCGACGGCGCGTCGAGAAGTAGGCGGAAGCCGACGGGGTGTCCCAGGTATCCTGCGGTGCAGTGAGCGACTCCGATCAGTCCGCCGTCACGATCACGCTGCCCGACGGCTCGACGCGTCCGGTCCCCAAGGGATCGACGCCCGGCGACCTCGCCACGTCGATCGGCAAGCGCCTGGGGAAGGACGCGCTCGCCGCCAAGCTCGACGGCGAGTGGGTCGATCTCGGACATCCGCTCGACAGCGACGGTCTGGTCGAGATCGTCGTGCCGGCGTCGGACGACGGCCGCGAGGTGCTGCGGCACTCGACGGCGCACGTCATGGCCCAGGCGGTCACCGACCTGTTCCCGGGCGCGCGCTACGCCATCGGACCTGCGATCGAGGACGGCTTCTACTACGACTTCGAGCTGCCCGACGACGCGCACTTCAGCGACGAGGACCTCGCGCGCATCGAGGCCAGGATGCGCGAGATCGTCGCCGAGGACCAGCCCTTCGTGCGTGACGAGGTCGGGCGTGAGGCCGGGCTCGAGGTCTTCGCCGACCAGCCGTACAAGCAGGACATCATCGAGAAGGTCGACGCGTCGGAGGTCGGCGACGGCACGATCGTCAGTCTGTACCGGAACCCACGGTCCGACGGCGGCTCGTTCGTCGACCTGTGCCGGGGTCCCCATGTGCCTTCCACGAAGCGGCTCGGCGCGTTCAAGCTGACGAAGGTCGCCGGCGCCTACTGGCGCGGCGACGAGCACGGCCCGATGCTCCAGCGCGTCTACGGCACGGCATGGGAGTCGCCGAAGGCGCTCGCGGAGCACCTCCACCGCCTCGAGGAGGCCGAGCGGCGCGACCACCGCCGACTCGGTGCCGAGCTCGACCTGTTCTCGTTCCCACCCGAGATCGGCGGTGGCCTCCCGGTCTTCCACCCCAAGGGCGCGATGGTCCGCAAGCTGATGGAGGACTACTCCCGGGCCGAGCACGAGGCCGGCGGGTACGAGTTCGTCTGGACCCCGCACCTCGCGAAGTCGACGCTCTACGAGACCTCCGGCCATCTCGAGTGGTACGCGGAGGGCATGTACCCCCCGATGGAGATGGAGGGTGCGACCTACTACCCGAAGCCCATGAACTGCCCCGGCCACATGCTCATCTACAAGTCGCGCCAGCGCTCGTACCGCGACCTGCCGCTCCGGCTCTTCGAGTTCGGCACCGTGTACCGCTTCGAACGGTCCGGGGTGATCCACGGCCTCACGCGGGTCCGCGGCATCACCCAGGACGACAGCCACATCTTCTGCACACCCGACCAGCTCGGTGAGGAGCTGGCGAGCCTCCTGGGATTCGTGCTGCGCCTGCTGCGGACCTTCGGGCTCGGCGAGTTCGAGGCGGAGCTCGCGACGCGGCCCGAGAAGTTCGTCGGCGACCCGGCGGCGTGGGACCAGGCCGAGGACGCGCTGCGCCGTGCGCTCGGCGCCGCGGAGATCCCGTACGTCGTGGCCGAGGGTGAAGGCGCGTTCTACGCGCCGAAGATCGATGTGCATGTGCGCGACGCGATCGGGCGGCGCTGGCAGCTCTCGACCCTGCAGGTCGACTTCCAGCTCCCCGAACGCTTCGACCTCGAGTACATCACCCCCGAGAACACACGGGCACGCCCCTGCGTGATCCACCGAGCGCTCTTCGGTTCGATCGAGCGGTTCTTCGGCATCCTGGTGGAGCACTACGCGGGGGCGTTCCCGACCTGGCTCGCGCCCGTCCAGGTCGTCGTGCTCCCCGTCGCGGACCGGCACCACGCCTACGCGGCACGGCTCACCGACCGGATGCAGGCCGAGGGCTACCGGGTGGAGCTGTACGACGCGCACGCGGACACCCTTGGTGCACGGGTGCGGCGGGCCAAGACCGAGAAGCTCCCCTACGTGCTCGTGGTCGGCGACGAGGACGCCGAGGCCGGGACGGTCGGGGTGAACCAGCGGGGGAGCGACTCGCCCGAGCGGGGCGTCACGGCCGACGACTTCCTCGACCGCCTCGCGGCCGAGGTCGCCGGTCGCACGTGACGGGCGCCAGATGACGGGCGCCGGATGACGCTCGACCGGCTCTGGGCGGGTTGGCGCGCGTCGTACATCGACGAGGTCGTCGCCGCGCCGCCGCGTGACGAGTGCCTGTTCTGCGCGCTCGCAGCCGCACCGGACGACGAGGCACTCGTCGTGGCCCGCGACGCGGCGACGTTCGCGGTCCTGAACGCCTACCCGTACACGTCGGGGCACGTGATGGTCGCGCCGCGTGCGGCACGAGGCCGAGCTCGACGGGCTCGACCACGCCGAGGCAGGTTCGCTCATGACGATGATGCAGTGGGCGACGACCGCGGTTCGTGCCGCGTACGCCCCCGAGGGGATGAACATCGGCGTCAACATCGGCCGCGCCGGCGGCGCCGGCGTCCCGGGCCACCTCCACGTGCACGTGCTGCCACGCTGGTCGGGCGACACGAACTTCATGACCTCGGTCGCGGAGACCCGCGTCCTCCCCGAGCCGCTCGCGGCGACGCTCGCAAGGCTCCGCGCCGCATGGCCCGCGGGCAGCTGAGCCCGCGTCCGGGTGGCGACGGGGCGGCGGTAGCGTCTCCCGATGGAGAGGCGGGGCGACAGGATGCGGACGGTGCTCGACCGTCGCACGTTCCTCGCCGCAGCAGTGGGCTCGGGCTTCGGTGCGTACCTGACGGGTCGCGCTGGAGCGAGCGTGCGACCCGGGGCGCGACGGGTGACGCCGCTCGGGAACGGGACCCTCCCGCCGATCGCGCCGCTCGGTGAGCAGTACCTCGAGCTGTTTCCCGCGAACGCTCGAAGTCGCGCCTGATCGCGCTCGTCCCGGGATTCGACGCCGGGCGGAAGGCTGCGGCACAGCTGGCCGACTTGCAGCCGGTCGTCGACGCCGAACTTGGCCACGGTCGCACCGTCAGCGTCGACGGGTGGCGCCTGTCTCGGACCGAGGCGAGGATCGCCGCGTTGAGCGCACTCGGTCGATGAGCCGGTTGCGTCGGCACCGGGGCGCCGCTCGATGATGATCGACGGGCGGACCGTCGCGGACGGGTCCACGATGGATGCCGATCTCTGCGTGATCGGTGCGGGCGCAGCCGGGATCACGATCGCGCGCGAGCTCGTCGGCGGGCCGCACGACGTGATCCTGGTGGAGAGCGGCGGTCTGGCCCCTTCCGACGAGGTGCAGGCGCTCTCCGACGGCGAGGTCGTCGGACTCCCGATCGGTGTGCCGCTCGGCACGACGCACCTGCGGTACTTCGGCGGGACGACGAACCACTGGGCGGGCGAGTGCCGACCGCTCGACCCCGTGGACTTCGAGGCGAAGCCCTACCTCCGGGACTCGGGCTGGCCGTTCGGAGTCGACGAGATGGCACCGTTCTACGAGCGGGCCTTCCGTGTCGTGGGCCTGGGACCGGGCCGGTTCGACCGGCAGTCCTGGGCCGACACCGGCCTCCTGGCACCACTCACGTTCGAGAGCGACGTCTTCGCGGCGAGCGCACGGCAGATCACTGCCGCCGCCCGACTGGGCGAGGTGCACCGGAGAACGATCGCCGACTCGAACGCGGTCCGGGTGCTGCTGTGGTCGAGCGTCGTCGACCTCGAGCTCGGGGACGACGACCGCACGATCGCCTCGGTCCGGGTCGGGACCCTCGATGGGCGCACCTTCCGGGTGCGGGCGGGCACATTCGTGCTGGCGACCGGCGGCATCGCAGTCCCCCGGCTCCTGCTCGCGACACGGTCCCGGACGCCGAAGGGGCTGGGGAACTCGCACGATCTCGTCGGTCGCTACTTCGCCGAGCACCCCGGAGCGCTCGGCGGCCTCGTGCTCACGGACACGCCCGACCTGTTCCAGGGCGTGGTGCCGTACTCGGGCGCCCGGTCGGACGGGTCGACCTTCGAGGTCGTCGTCGCGCCGTGGTTCACCATGGTGCGCGAGGCCTTGCTGGCGGACGAGCTCCTGAGCATGCAGATCAACGTGCTCGACCCGGACGTCTTCGCCGGCATCGATCGCGACGACTATCCGACGATGTTCGGCGCCCGGTTCGACGCGGCGCAGGCACTCCTCTCCGGTCAGGGGGCGGGACCGTTGCGCGCCGCACCGTTCTTGATCAACTTCGAGCAGGAGCCCAACCGCGCCAGCCGTGTGACCTTGTCCGAGGAGCGTGACGCGCTCGGTCTCCCGCGCGCACGACTCGACTGGCGCTTGTCGGACGACGACCGGCGCCGCACGATTCGCGCCCTGCGTCGTTTCGGAGACGAGATCGGCCGGAACGGCCTCGGGCGGGTTCGGGTCGCCCTGACTGGCTCGGACGGGACGCGGTCGTTCACCGGCGAACCGGACTCCGAGGACGGGGCGAACGACTTCCCGGTGAACATCAACTACCACCACATGGGGACCGCGCGGATGCACCCGAGCCCCCGGCACGGGGTCGTGGACGAGCACTGTCGGGTGCACGACACCAGCAATCTCTATGTCGCCGGCAGCGCGGTGTTCCCGACGTACGGCGCGAACCCGCCGACGCTGACGATCGTCGCGCTCGCGCTCCGACTCAGCGACCACCTCACCGCAGGGGTGCTACCTCGTCGCTAGGGCGGGCTCGACGTCGTCCGGATCGGGATCGGTCTCGGTTCCCGAACCGGCGTCCGCACCGTCCCCGATCGAGCGACCGCTCCGCCTGACCGCGACAACCATGGCGAGCGCCGCGATGCCGTACGCGACCCAACCGGTCCAGAACGCAGCCGCGATCCCGAAGAACAGCGCGATCGCCATCCCGAACACCGAGGCACACACCGACATCGCACCGTTGATCCCCCACAGGAACGAGGTAGGGGCGTTCGGGCGGGTCGACGCCATGCGCATCCCGATCGCCAGCGGCATGCCCATCACGAGACCGATCGGCATCAGGAGCGCGACCGCGACGAGGATCCGGACGGGCGTCGTCGCACTCGCCGCCGCATCGGTGACGAGGACGGTCGCGAACCCGAAGACCGCGATCACCGCGAGCAGCGCGGCGAGTGGACCGAGGAGGGTGCGAGTGCGCTGGACGTCCACCAGGCGCTCGCTCAGCATCGAGCCGATCCCCGAGAAGAGCAGGATCGAGAACAGCACGATGACCAGCGCGTAGATCGGATGGCCCAGGAAGACGCTGAGTCGCAGCACCTGCGAGAACTCGACGAGCAGGAAGCCGAGCCCGATCGCCGCGAAGTAGACGTAGAAGGGGGTCATCCCCTTGTGGGCGTCGCGTCGTGTCGTCATCAGCAGCGGGACGCCGATGAAGAGGATCGTGAGCAGGAGGACCGCGAGGGCGAGCAGGCCGAGGACCTTCACCGGCCGTGTCACGCGTGGGTCGTCGAGCCCCTTGCCCTGGACGAGGTTGTCGAAGTTCGCCATCTGGAAGAAGAACGGGCGGTTGTCGGTCGGTGGCGCGATGTCCTCGTCGAACGCCTCGAGACCCTTGGCCGGGCCACCGGGGCGGACGAGCCCTGCCCACTCCGGCCCGATCGCGGTGTCGGGGGTGAGCACCGCCGGGAACTCGAGATCACCGGTGACCTCCGACATCTTCGCGAGGTCGGCCGGGGTGAAGGGCTTGTTGGGGGACACGAGCACCGTGGCGACGGTGAAGCCCTTCGCGAGCGGCGAGTGGTACACGAGGATGTGGTCGCGTGGGTTCGTCGACGCCGCGCTCGGTGAGCGCCTGCGAGGCCAGGGCGACCGTCCGGTAGGTCTCGAGAGGCTTGAGGTCTCCCAGCTGGTACCAGCGCGACACGGACAGCACGCCGTCGCCGCTGAGGCGGTCGAAGAACGTGTTCCACGCCTCGGTGGTGTAGAGGGAGTTCTCGGAGAGCGCGAAGGCGCCGGCGGTGGTGGCGGCGAAGGTGTCGATGAGGGAGATCTCGATGACGTCGTACTTGCTGTCGGTGCGGGTGAGGTAGCTGCGGGCCTCGTCGTTGACGAGCGTGACGCGGGGATCCGTGGCGATATGGCCGGTGAAGTCGGCGAACGGGCCCTTGATGAGCTCGAGGATCTTCCCGTTGATCTCCACGCCGGTCACGGACTTCTGCTTGAACTCGAGTGCCGACAGCACGTCGCGGCCGCCGCCGACCCCGATGACGAGCACCTTCGAGTGGGGTCGGAGGTAGTGGACGAGGTTGGTGATGTCGTAGCGGAGGAAGTCGCTCTCGTGGTCGTCGCCCGAGTACCCGGTGAGGTTGGTCCCGGCGATGCTGTCGATCCCGATCTCGAGCTGGCGGACACGTTCCGACGGCGGGGAGCTTCGTGCTGAGACCCCAGCCGAACGGTGTGGACGGCAGGTCGGGGTTGCCCGCGATCGTCACCCGAGAGAACGAGTTCCACGTCTCGTAGACGTAGCTCGAGTCCTCGACCCCCTTGGTCCAGACGATCGCGATCGGCGCGACGCCGTCACGGGCCCGGAGGGCGTTGAACACCGCCAGACCACCGAGGAGCACGATGACGAGAACAGCGGCGCCGACCGCGCGTGCCTGGCCGGCGCGCAGCGCGAAGAAGAGGCTGCCGACCCCGGCGAGCGCGGCCACGGCGATGAGCGCGCTCGGGCCATCGATCGTGTTGAAGACCACGGCGAGCAGGAGGCAGCCGATGCCGGCACCGAGCAGGTCGACCGCATAGAGGCGGTTGATGCGGTCGGGGAAGCGTGTGAGCGCGAGGCACACGACGATCCCGCTCAGGACGAAGGGTACCGAGGCGATCGCGCAGGTACCGACGACCGAGAGCACGCCGTTGAACGACCAGGTCACGTCGAAGCGGATCGAGAGCTGGATCGCGAGGCAGACCGGGATCGAGATCGCGAACAGGATCGTCGCGAGCCACATCCGTTGCGGCACCCGGTCGTCGGGGAACAGCTTCGGTGCGAGGTAGACGAGCAGCGCGCCGGCGGTGAGCCCGAACAACGCGAGCGAGATCGCCACGAACGCGAAGTGGTAGAAGGTCGTGACGCTGAAGATGCGCGTCAACCCGATCTCGTACATCAGGGTCGCGAGCGTGACCATGAAGAGCCCCGCGTACGTCGACCACCGCACCGCGCGGCACCGAGCCGTGTCGGACACCGGTCTCCCCCCGAGGCACGGGGGCACCCTAATTCTCGGCGGGGACCCAGCCGGGTCACCGGGTCGGGGCCCGAGCCGCGCGACGGCCTAGCCTCGGCGGCGTGGCCGAGGAACCCACCGACCCCGAAGCGTCGTCACCGGCGGTCGGCGACGAGCTGCCCGCGGAGCTCGACGTCACCGCGTACGTCGGGCCCTACCTCTTCCCGGACATCCGCCGCCGGCGCATCGCCGGCTGGATCCACGTGGTCATCGGCGGGCTCGCACTCGCGGGAGGTCTCGACAGCGCGAACGCGGGCCTGATCGGCGCGGGCATCTTCCTGCTCCTCGTCGCCGGGTACCACTTCCTCGCCGCGTGGCCGCTGAAGATCGACCAGACCGAGGCGCTCGCCGTCGCGAGTCGCACCGTCGGGTTCCCCGTGGGACACGCGTCCGCGCAACTCGGGTGGCGCGGCCTGCGATCGCGCCCGTCGTGGCGCGTCCTCGTCTACTCGGCCGACGCGCCGCCCTCGATGCGCGGGCTCGTGGAGCTCGACGCCGTCGATGCCGAGGTGATCGGCGAGTACACCGAGCCGAACCCCGAGGACTGGAGCGACCTGCTCGAGCCGTAGGCATCGACCGGCCCCGCAGGTCCTGCCACCGCGAGTTCGGCTCGAGCAAGCCTTGCGTCGGAGCTCCGTCCGCATGGTCGGCTGGCACCGCTGAACGTGTAGCGTCCCCGCCGGAACGCGTTCGCACCTTGCGGCGCCGAGGGCGGAAGCAGGACAGATGCGGTCACGAACGGGTCGTCGGATGGTGGGCGTGTTCGGCGCCATGGCGCTGGCCGGAGCGGGGCTCCTGGTCGCGGCGCCCGGGGTCGGGGCCGACACCTTCGGTCCAGGTGAGACCGGGACGTTCACCGTCCCGCTTGGCGTCTGTCAGGTGACCATCGCCGCATGGGGCGGCTCGGGCGACGACGGTGTCGAGACGAACGGTGGAGACAGCGGCCGGATCCAGGCCGACTTCCCGGTGAGCCCGCTCGATGTGCTCAGCTACACCGTCGGCGAGCGCGGTGCTTCGGGCGGCTCCGGGTACAACGACGGCGGCGCCCCCAACGGTGACGGCGGGAGAGGTGGCGGATCGTCGGCGGTGGAGCTGAGCGGTGCGCCACTGATCATCGGCGCGGGTGCCGGCGGTGGCGGCGACCTCCAGACCAACGGCGGCGATGGCGGCATCGCACTGAACGACGGCAGCAACGGCGGCGCTTCCTCGGGAGCAGGCGGCGCGGCCCAGGGCTCCCCGGGTGACGGTGGTGGCGGCTCGATCGACGGCGGGGGCGGCGGCGCCGGAGCGGCCCCGGGCGCAGGCGGGGTCCAGGGCGAAGGCGGCGGCGGCGGCGGGAACGCGGTCAGCCCCAGCGCGACGAACGTCACCGACCCCGGATTCCTGCAGGGTCCTGGCGGCGAGGTGCGGATCACTGCGGCGGCACCGGGTGTCGGCTGCGCAGCGGCGCCGACCGCAGCGGTACCGATCGAGACCGTGGTCAAGTTCACCGGCTAGCCCACACCTCCGGCTGTTCGACCTGGGTGCTCCCGACGGGGGCCTCGAGCTACGCGTGGGCGAGCGTCGAGATGCGCTCGGCCAGGTGCGCGGGCACCGGGTCGTAGTGCGAGTGGCTGATGGTGAAGCGCCCGCGCCCGGCGGTGAGTGAGCGCAGGTCGATCGAGTAGCGCAGCACCTCCGACGTCGGGACGAACGCGACGATCTCGAACTCGCCGTTCCCGACCGAGCTCGAGCCCTGGATCCGGCCGCGCTTGGCGTTGAGGTCGCCCATCACGTCGCCGTGGTTGGCCTCGGGTGCGGTGACGACGAGCTCGCTGATCGGCTCCAGGAGGATCGGGCCGGCCTGGGCCATCGCCTCCTTGAAGGCGAGCGAGCCGGCCATCTTGAAGCTCATCTCGGACGAGTCGACGGCGTGGAACTTGCCGTCGAAGAGCGTCACCTGCACGTCGACGACGGGGAAGCCGTGGACGCCGCCGGATTGCATCGCCTCGACGACGCCCTTCTCGACCGCGGGGATGAACTGGCGGGGGATGGCTCCGCCGACGATCTTGTCGACGAACTCCAGCCCCGCCCCGCGCTCGAGCGGCTCGACCCGCACGAACGCGATCCCGAACTGGCCGTGCCCGCCGGTCTGCTTCTTGTAGCGCCCCTCGCCCTCCGCGGTGTCGGTGATCGTCTCGCGGTACGCGACCTGCACGTCCTCGGTCGCGCACGCGGACGCCGAACTTCCGCTCCAGCCGCTCGAGCGCGATGCCGAGGTGGGTCTCGCCCATGCCCCACAGCAGCGTCTGGTGCGTCTCGTCGTTGCGCTCGACGCGGATCGCCGGATCCTCGTCCTGGAGGCGGTGCAGGGCGTTGGCGAGCTTGTCCTCGTCGCCCTTCGATGCCGCGGTGATGGCGACGGCCAGCGTCGGCTCGAACGACGCCAGGGGTTCCACGTCGATCGCGTCGCCCGCGCGTGCCGAGCACGTCGCCCGTCGTCGTGTCGGCGAGCTTGGCCACTGCACCGAGGTCGCCGGCGACGATCTCGCCCGTCGACTCCTGCTCCTTGCCTCGCATCGTGGAGAGCTGGTGGAGCCGCTCGTCGGTGAGCGTGCGCCCGTTGAGCAGGTGCGCGTCGGACTTCACGGTCCCCTGGAGCACTTTGAAGAGGTTCACCCGCCCGACGTAGGGATCGACGATCGTCTTGAAGACGAAGGCCGCAGTGGCGCCGTCGCCGACCTCGGGCGCCGGACCCTCCTCGGCGATGAAGTGCGCGAGGCGGTCGATGCCGACGAGCTTCGTGGCGCTGCCGCACAGCACCGGGAACACGCTGGCCGCCGCGATGCCGCTCGCGAGCGCGTGCTCGAGCTCGGGGACCGAGATCGGGTCGTCGTCGAGGTAGCGCTCCATCAGCGCGTCGTCGGCCACCACGATGCCCTCGATGAGCGCGTCGTGGACCTCGTGCTCCTCCGTCTCCATGTCCTCGGGGCACGGGCCCGGTCGTGCCGAGTCCGTCGGTCGTCTCCTTCCCGTCGGTCGTCTCCTTCCCGTCGACCGGGTACACGATCGCCTCGTCGCTGAGGAGGTCGACCACACCGCGGAACTCGCCCTCCTCGCCGATGGGGAGCTCGCAGGGAGCGACGCCGTTGCCGAACCGCTCCTTGAGCTGCTGGAGCGTGCGCTCGAACGACGCACGCTCGCGGTCGAGCTTGTTCACGAAGATCGCACGCGGGATGCCGCGCTCCTCGGCGAGACGCCACGCCACCTCGGTCTGGACCTCGACGCCCTCGACCGCGGACACCACGAAGATCGCGAGGTCGGCCGCGCGGAGCCCGGCCGCGACGTCACCGACGAAGTCCGCGTAGCCGGGGGTGTCGATGACGTTGACCTTGTGGCCCTCCCACTCGAACGGCGCGAGGCGCGAGCGAGACCGAGATGGTCCGCTTGTGCTCCTCGGGATCGAAGTCGCAGACCGCGGTGCCGTCCTCGACCCGCCCGACCCGTGGGATCGCACCGGCGACGTAGAGGAGCGCCTCCGCGAGCGACGTCTTGCCGGCGCCCCCGTGGCCGACCAGCGCGACGTTGCGGATCTTCTCCGACGGGACAGGGATCATGGCCACCCCCCGGCCCGCCCTGACCGCCTGGTCGACACCTGCTCCGGGTGCCCCCGGCCCACTGAAGACCGGGGGAGGCGAGCGCCCCGGAGTCTAGGGAGCGGGGCGGCCGGGCGAAATCGCCCGACCGGATGCCGGGGAGCGGCGTCCGGGCGATCGCCTGGTACCCTCGGCGCACCTGCTTCCGCCACCTCTCCGGCGGAGCCGGACCTCTCCGGGAGGCGCTTCCAACATGCTCGACGGACGCTGGCGCGGCAAGGTCGAAGAGGGCCTGGAGCCGGTCGGCAAGGGCCTGCACTCGATCGGCGTGACCGCGGACGCGCTCACGATCTTCGGACTCTGCGCGGCCGTCGTCACCGCGGCGCTGATCGCGAACGGCAACCTCCTCCTCGCGGTCTTCGGCCTGATCCTCACCGGCCTGCCCGACATCCTCGACGGGTCCGTGGCCCGCCAGTCGGCACCGCGGGCAACCGGGGCGCGTTCTTCGACTCCGTCTGCGACCGGGTCGCCGACGGGTTCATCTTCGTCGGCGTCGCGTGGCACCTCACCGCCGAGGGTTCGGACCTCGCCGTGCTCGCGATGGCCGTGCTCGCACTCTCGATGCTCATCACCTACGAGCGAGCCCGGGCCGAGTCGCTCGGCTACTCGGCGCGGGGCGGGCTGATGGAGCGGCTCGAGCGGACGATCCTCCTCGGGATCGGGCTCGCGTTCGACATCCTCGTGCCGGTGCTCTGGATCATGCTGGTGCTGACCGCGATCACCGCGGTGCACCGCTTCGTGATGGTGTGGCGCCAGGCCACCCCGTCGCCGGACGGCACCACCGCAGAAGCCCCGTGGCACCTGGTCGCGCGGCGGGAAGTCCCGCATCGCGCGGAGTCACCGTGCCCGGCGCCCGCGCCGCCTATCTCGCGTATCGGGCCGGCGCTGAGACGGCCCGGCGCCTCCCCGCGCCGGCCGGACGCCCGCTCGCCCGATTCGCATCCGCGTGGCATGGCGATCGCGTCCCCGACGCGACGTCACCAGGTGGAGCGGAACCTCCGCCGGGTGACCGACGATGCGCTCGACGGTCCCGCGCTCAAGCAGGCGACCGCGAGGTCTTCGAGAACTACGCGCGCTACTGGTACGAGCTGTTCCGGCTCGGCCCCGACGACCGCACCGCGCTCCAGGCGACGGTCCATGCCGACGGTCGCGAGCACTTCGACGCGGCGTACGCAGCGGGTCGGGGTGTGCTGCTCTGCCTCCCGCACCTCGGGAACTGGGACGCCGCCGGCGCCTGGCTCTCGGGCCAGGTCGGCGTCATCACGGTCGTCGCCGAGCCGGTCGAGCCGCCCGAGCTGTTCGACTGGTTCGTCGAGACGCGCCGGGTGCTCGGCCTCGAGGTGGTCCCGCTCGGGCCGGACGCGGGCAGCGCGGTGCTCCGTGCGCTCGGTGCCGGCCGGGTGGTGGGCCTCCTCTGCGACCGCGACCTCAGCGGTGACGGCGTGCAGGTCGAGTTCTTCGGCGAGCGGACACGCCTGCCCGGCGGGCCCGCCACGCTCGCGTTCCGCAGCGGTGCCGCACTGCTCCCGGTCGGCACGTACTTCGACGGCGAGCGCGGCCACCGGATGCGGTTCGACCCCCCGGTGCCGGTCGTGCGGGCCGGACGCCTCCGCGACGACGTCGCTCGCGTCACCCAGGAGCTCGCACGGCGCTTCGAGGTGCTCATCAGGGAAGCACCCGAGCAGTGGCTGCTGATGCAGCCGAACTGGCCGTCCGACGAGATCGAGTCATGAGCCAGCGACGACGGCCGGCGCTCTGCGCGTCGCGATCATCTGCCCGTACTCGCTGTCGGTCGACGGCGGGGTGCAGCTGCAGGTGCTCGGGCTCGCGGCCGCGCTGCGCGACCTCGGGGTCGACGCCCGCGTCCTCGCGCCGACCGACGGACCCCCACCTGCACCGGGCATCGTCAGCCTCGGTCCGACGCACCGCTTCCCGTCGAACGGGTCGATCGCACCGATCACCGCGGGCAAGGCCGCGGTGAGCAGGACGCTGGAGGGATTGCGCGCCTTCCGACCCGACATCGTGCACCTGCACGAGCCGCTGCAGCCCGGCGCCAACCACACGGCGCTCCTCGGCACCGACATCCCCGCGGTCGGCACCTTCCACGCCGCGCACCCGGGCCGCAACGCATGGTACGACGCGTTCCGGAAACCGCTCGCGCGCATGGTCGACCGGTTGGCGGTCAGGACCGCGGTGTCAGCAGAGGCACAGCGCAACGTGGAAGGCGCGTTCGGTGGCGTGTGCGACATCCTGCCCAACGGCGTCGACCTCGCCGCGTTCACGAGCGCGGCGCCCTGGCCCGCGCCCCGCCCGGCGATCGTGTTCGTCGGTCGCCACGAGCCGCGCAAGGGCCTCGGGATGCTGCTCGACGCGTTCGCCGGGCCTCGAGCGCGACGCCGAGCTCTGGGCCGCGGGGGAGGGCCCGCAGACCGCAGAGCTGCGGGCGCGGCGCGTGCCGGACGTCGAGTGGCTGGGCCGGCTGTCCGAGGCCGACAAGGCCCGCCGGCTGCGCGGCGCGACCGTCGCCTGCTTCCCGTCGATCGAGGGCGAGTCGTTCGGGATCGTGCTCCTCGAGGCGATGGCTTCGGGGGTGCCGGTGGTCGCGTCCGATCTCACCGGGTACCGGCACGTCGCGCGGGGTGGCCGGGAGGCGGTGCTGGTCGAGCCCGGCGACCCGGCGTCGCTGCGGGCCGGCCTCCGCAAGGTCCTCGACGAGCCGGGGCTGCGGGCCGATCTCGTGGCAGCCGGGACCCGCCGAGCAGCGGAGTTCTCGATGACGAGCCTGGCCGAGGCGTTTCTGGAGCGCTACGAGCAGGCTCGCAGCGGGGGGCCGGGTGCGTCGGCGGCGCGTGCGCCCCGTTCCGCGTCGACCCCCCTACAATGAGCGCCAGTCCACATCGAGTCACCCACCTGCATCGGGGAGCCTGCCCGTGTCCGTCGCCGTGATCGTCATCGTCGTCGTCGTCGTCCTGCTGCTGCTCTTCGTGGCGCTGGCGTACAACTCGCTCGTCCGGTCCCGGAACCGCGTCGACAACTCGTGGAGCCAGATCGACGTCCAGCTCAAGCGGCGTTACGACCTGATCCCGAACCTGGTCGAGACCGTCAAGGGCTACGCGGCGCACGAGAAGGGCACGCTCGAGGCGGTCACCAGCCGCGCACGCCGAACGCGATCAACGCGCAGCAGGGTGGCGACGTCGCGCAGCAGGCCCAGGCCGAGAACCAGCTGTCGGGTGCGCTGAAGAGCCTGTTCGCCGTGTCCGAGGCCTACCCGGACCTCAAGGCGAACCAGAACTTCCTGCAGCTCCAGGAGGAGCTGACCTCGACCGAGGACCGCATCTCCTACGCGCGGCAGTTCTACAACGACAGCGTGCTGGGCTACAACAACTCGATCCAGACGTTCCCGAAGAACATCCTCGCCGGGATGTTCAGCTTCGAGAAGCGGGAGTTCTTCGAGACCGCTCCCGAGGAGACCGGGCCCGTCAAGGTGCAGTTCTGATCCTGCGCACGATCGAACCGGCCTAGGCACCCATGAGCGAGACGACACCGCAGCCTGTTGCGCGCACGGACTTCTACCGCGAGATCCGCCGCAACAAGTGGCGGACGATCGTGATCCTGCTCGCGTTCGTCGTGCTCATCGTGCTCGCCGGCCTCGCCGTCGACATCCTGTTGGGCTTCGGCTTCGTGGGCGTCGCCATCGCGTTCCTGATCGCGGTCGGCATGGCGTGCTTCTCGTACTTCAACTCCGACAAGGTGGCGCTGGCAGTCACGGGAGCGAAGCCGGCCGACGGACCCGAGTACCAGCGCTACCACAACCTTGTCGAGGGTCTCTGCATCGCGGCCGGTCTGCCCAAGCCTCGGCTCTACGTCATCAACGACTCCGCGCCGAACGCCTTCGCAACGGGCCGCAACCCGAAGCACTCCGCGCTCGCAGTGACGACCGGGCTGCTCCAGCTGATGAACCGCACCGAGCTCGAGGGTGTGATCGCCCACGAGCTGTCGCACGTGAAGAACTACGACATCCTCGCCGCGACCGTCGCGGTGACCGCGGTGGGCACGATCGCGCTGCTCTCGGACCTCGGGCTCCGCTTCTGGATCTTCGGTGACCGAGACAACAAGGGTGATTCCGGGGCGATCGGCGTGGTGATCGCGATCGCCGCGATGGCGCTGCTCGTCCTCGCCCCGCTCGCGGCCTACATGATGCAGTTCTCGATGAGTCGCAAGCGGGAGCTGCTCGCCGACGCCACCGGGGTCCAGCTCACCCGGTACCCGCCCGGCCTCGCGTCCGCGCTCAAGAAGCTGCAGACCGACAAGGCGGTCGTCCACCACGCGACCCGGGCGACGGCGCAGCTGTGGATCGAATCGCCGCTCGACCGCACCGAGGGAAAGAAGGGTTCGTGGCTGAACCGCATGTTCGACACGCACCCGCCGCTCGACGAGCGCATCCAGATCCTGGAGTCCATGTGACCCGTCGCGTCGGCCTCGTCCTCACCGCGGTGCTGGTCGGCGGTCTCGTCGCGGCGGCGTGCGGTGGCGGCGAGGACTCGGCCGCGAAAACGACGTCGACGTCGTCGTCGACGACCACCACCACGATCCCGATCCCGATCGCACCCTTCACGGGCCTGCCGGACCCGAGCGGTGTCTCACTCACCCGCTCGAGCGTCGCAGTGAAGATCGAGAACACACCCGAGGCGCGCCCGCAGTCCGGGCTCGACACGGCCGACGTGGTCTACGAAGAGGTGGTCGACGGCGGGATCACCCGGTTCTGGGCCGTGTTCAACTCCAACGCACCCGAGAACATCGGTCCGGTGCGCTCGGTGCGGGCGATGGATCCGCAGATCGTGACCCCGCTGGGCGGCGTCGTGGCCTACTCCGGCGGGACGGAGCCGAACGTCGCGGCGATCCGCGCGACCGGGCTCGTGTGGGTCGACGAGAACAATGCCGGGGACGCGTTCTTCCGGGAGCCGACACGCAACGCGCCGCACAACCTCTTCGCGCGGTCCGCCTTGCTGTGGGAGCGGGGCGGGGTCCCGGTGCCGCCGGTGCCGCTGTTCCAGTACGTCGACACAGAGCAGGGCCAGGCGTTCGCCGGCGAGCCCGTCACGTCGTTCCACGCGAACTACGAGCTCGGCTACGACGTCAGCTACGTGTGGGACGCGAATGTCGCCGGGTGGATGCGCTTCCAGCGGACCGACGAGCCGTTCCTCGCGGCCGGACTCGTTCCGGCGCAGGTGAACGCGACGAACGTCATCGTGCAGTTCGTGCCCTACGAGGGCTTCGGCGAGGGCAACCTCATCGGCACCGGCGAGGCGTGGGTGTTCTCGAACGGCCAGCTCGTCCGGGGCACCTGGGTCAAGGGCTTCATCGGCTCGATCACCGAGTACAAGGACGCCGCCGGTGCGCCGATCCTGCTGACCCCGGGCCGCACCTGGGTCGAGCTGGTCCCGGTCGGCAAGACCGTCGACCTCGTGCAACCGCCCGCTCCGCCGGCCCCGCCACCCACCGCGGCACCGACCACCACCACGACGACGCACAAGTAGGAGCGAGCCGCCCGGGCGGGAACTGGCTGGAGGCTCCCGGCGCGTCGCTCGGTACACTGGCTCCATGGCCGGCGCCTCTGACTCCGCTTCCACGACCGGGCGCACCACCGGGACCGCGAGGGTCAAGCGCGGGCTCGCCGAGATGCTGCGCGGCGGGGTGATCATGGACGTGGTCGACGCCGAGCAGGCCCGCATCGCCGAGGACGCGGGTGCGGTCGCGGTGATGGCGCTCGAGCGCGTCCCGGCCGACATCCGCCGCGATGGTGGAGTCGCGCGCATGAGCGACCCGGCGATGATCGAGGGCATCCAGCAGGTCGTCACGATCCCGGTCATGGCGAAGTGCCGGATCGGCCATTTCGCGGAGGCCCAGGTGCTCGAGGCCCTCGCGGTCGACTACATCGACGAGAGCGAGGTGCTGACCCCGGCCGACGAGGCGCACCACGTCGACAAGTGGGACTTCACCGTCCCGTTCGTCTGCGGCGCCACCAATCTCGGGGAGGCGCTGCGCCGCATCTCCGAGGGTGCGTGCCTCATCCGCTCCAAGGGCGAGGCCGGCACCGGCAACATCGTCGAAGCGGTGCGGCACCTCCGGTCGATCCTCGGCGACATCCGTCGGCTCACCGTCGCCGACGATGCGGAGCTCTTCGGGTGGGCCAAGGAGCTCCGCGCCCCGGTCGAGCTCGTGCAGGAGGTCGCCGAGCGCGGCGAGCTGCCCGTGCCGATGTTCTGCGCGGGTGGGATCGCCACGCCCGCCGACGCCGCCCTGGTGATGCAGCTCGGCGCACAGTCCGTGTTCGTCGGGAGCGGCATCTTCAAGAGCACCGACCCGGCGTCGCGTGCCAAGGCGATCGTGGAGGCGACGACGCACTTCCGCGATGCGTCGATCGTGGCCAAGGTCTCGCGAGGCCTGGGCGAGGCGATGCGCGGCGAGGAGATCGACACCCTCGACGTGAAGCTCGCAGAACGGGGCTGGTGAGCGTGGCGAGGCCCCCAGGTGAAACCTGGTGTGCTCGCGTTGCAGGGAGCGTTCCGGGAGCACGTTGAGCTGCTCGACGGCTTCGACGTCGAGGCCGTCGAGGTGCGCGTGCCCGAGGATCTCGCGGGGATCGACGCACTGATCCTTCCCGGCGGTGAGTCCACGACGATGAGCAAGCTGCTCGTCACGTCGGGGCTGTTCGAACCGATCCGGGCGTTGCTCCACGACGGCATGCCCGCGCTGGCAACCTGCGCCGGGCTGATCCTGGTGGCGCGCGACGTCCTCGACGGCCGCGCCGACCAGCGGACGTTCGATCGGCTCGACGTCGGTGTGCGCCGCAACGCGTACGGCTCGCAGCTCCAGTCGTTCGAGGCGCCGCTCGACGTGCCGACGCTTGCCGGCGCCGCGTTCCCGGGGGTGTTCATCCGCGCGCCGGTCGTCGAGCGGGTGGGGCCCGACGTCGAGGTGCTGGCGCGCCACGACGAGCATCCGGTCCTGGTGCGCTCGGGCACGGTGTGGGGTGCCACGTTCCACCCCGAGCTCTCCGGGGACCTGCGCATCCATCAGCTGTTCCTGGAGCAGCAACATCGGGAGGAGTTCCTGTGAGCGGACATTCCAAGTGGCACTCGATCAAGCACGCCAAAGGCGCTGCCGACGCCGCGCGCGGAAAGCTCTTCGCCCGCCTCGCCCGTCAGATCGAGGTGGCGGCGCGCTCCGGGGGTGGTGACATCGACGCGAACCCCACATTGCGCACGATGGTGCAGAAGGCACGAGACGCGTCGATGCCGAAGGACAACATCGAGCGGGCGATCAAACGGGGGACCGGCGAGCTCGAAGGGGTCACGTACGAGTCGATCACCTACGAGGGCTACGCCCCCAACGGGGTCGCGGTGCTGTGCGAGTGCCTGACCGACAACCGCAATCGCACCGGGTCCGAGATCAAGAACGTCTTCACGCGCAACGGTGGCTCGCTGGCAGAGCCCGGCGCGGTCGCGTGGCAGTTCGAGCGCAAGGGCGTCGTGCTCGTCGAGAAGCCCGCCGCGACGGAGGACGACCTGATGGTGGCGGCGCTCGAGGCCGGGGCCGAGGACATCGCTGATCTCGGGGAGCACTGGCAGGTCACGACGGGTCCCTCGGACCTGCACACCGTTCGGGACGCCATCGAGGCCGGCGGCATCCCGGTCGCTTCGATCGATCTCACGATGCTGCCCACCCAGACGGTCCCGCTCGCCGACGCCTCGGCGGCCAAGACCGTGCTCCGGGTGCTCGACGGGCTCGAGGAGCACGACGACGTGCAGAACGTGTTCGCGAACTTCGACATCCCCGACGACGTGCTCCAGGCCGTCGAAGCGTGAGCCGCTAGAGTCCGCGACCGGATCCGGCCTCCGGCGCAGCCGGAGCCGCCACCCGAGACACGAACCGAACCAGGGGACGTCGTTGGACATCTCGATCACCGTCAACGGGCGCGACGAGCGCCACGACGTCGAGCCGCGCACACTGCTCGTGCAGTACCTGCGGGAGGCGTGCGAGCTCACCGGGACGAAAGTCGGGTGCGACACGTCGTCGTGCGGCGCCTGCACGGTGCTGGTCGAGGGTGAGTCGGTGAAGTCCTGCACGATGCTGGCCGCACAGGCCGACGGTCGTGCGGTCACCACGATCGAGGGCCTCGCCGCCGGCGACGAGCCGCACGCCGTGCAGCGCGCCTTCCAGGAGCACCACGCGCTGCAGTGCGGGTTCTGCACCGCCGGCATGGTGATGGCCGCCGTCTCGCTGCTCGAGGAGGTGCCGAACCCGACCGAGTCCGACGTCCGACTCGGCCTGGAGGGCAACCTCTGCCGCTGCACCGGCTACCACAACATCGTGCAAGCAGTGCTCTCGGCCGCGGGGTCGAAGTGATCCCCGCCGCGTTCGAGTACGTCCGCGCCGGCACCGCGGAGGAGGTCGTCGCCGCGCTCGGCGAGCACGGCGACGAGGCGAAGATCCTCGCCGGCGGGATGTCGCTGCTCCCCCTGATGAAGCTACGGCTCGCCACCCCGACCGTGCTCGTCGACGCCGGACGACTCGGCGACCTCTCCTATGTCCGTGACGCCGGGGACGATGTCGCGATCGGTGCGTTGACGCGGCATCGCGAGCTCGAGACGAGCGACCTGCTGGCCGAGTCGTGCGGTGTGCTGCGCGGCGTCGCCGCCGAGGTCGGCGACAACCAGGTGCGGCACCGGGGGACGCTCGGTGGATCAGTCGCCCACGGCGACCCGGCGTCCGACCTGCCCGCGGTGCTCCTCGCCCTCGACGCGACGTTCGTCGCGCAGGGGCCCGCCGGGACGCGCGAGCTGGGTGCCGGCGAGTTCTTCCGGGGCTTTCTCGAGACCGCGCTCGCTCCCGACGAGCTCCTCACCGAGATCCGCGTCCCGAAGACCGGCCCGAAGGGCTGGGCCTACGAGAAGTTCAACCGCCGCGCCCAGGACTGGGCGATCGTCGGTGCGCTCGCCGTCGCGGCCGGCGGCGACGACGCGGGTCTCGCTCGTGAACATGGGTGCGACGCCCATCCGGGCCGCCGGGGTCGAGGCCGCGCTCGCCGGGGGCGCCTCGGCGGAGGAAGCGGCGTCGCACGCGGCCGAGGGGACCGACGCGCCGGATGACCTCAATGCGTCGTCGGCGTACCGGGAGCACCTCGCACGGGTGCTGGTGCGCCGCGCGCTCGACGAGGCGTCCGCCTGAGCGTCGCCGCAGCGATCCTCGCGGCGGGCCTCGGTTCGCGTCTGGGCGCCGACACCCCCAAGCCGCTCGCTGCCCTTCCGGGGGCGACCGCTCGTCACTTGGGCGTTGGAAGCCGCACGGTCGACCGACCTGCACCCCGTCCTGCTCGTCGTCGGTCGGCGGAGCGACGACGTGATCGCCGCCGCGCCACCGGGCGTCATGGCCATCCACGCCCGCGGCTTCCGCAAGGGGATCGCGCACTCGTTGCACGCGGCGCTGGACGCACTCGACGGCTACGTCCAGGTGCAGGCGGTCTGCATCGGTCTCGCGGACCAGCCGTTGGTCGGCCCGGACGCCTACCGTCGCCTCGCTTCGGCCCACGCGGACGGCGCCGACGTTCGCGGTCGCGACCTACGACGGGCGACGAGCAAACCCCGTCCTGCTCGGGCGACCTCTCTGGGAGGCGGCCCGGGCCCTCAGCGGCGACGTCGGGGCCCGGACGCTGATGGCCGACCACGAGGTCGTGGAGGTCGACTGCTCGGACACGGGTTCGCCGGCGGATGTCGATACGCTCGACGACCTGCGGGCGCTCGAGGCGCTCGATGGACACGTTGCACCAGGCCGCGCACCAGCCGACCGTGAAGAGGATGACGATGCAGATCACTGACACCTTCCACGTCGACGTCCCGGTCGAGCAGGCGTGGGACGTCCTGCTCGACGTGGAGCGCATCGCGCCGTGCATGCCGGGCGCGCAGCTCCAAGAGGTCGAGGGCGACGAGTACCGCGGGATCGTGAAGGTGAAGGTGGGCCCGATCACCGCGCAGTACAAGGGTGTCGCCCGGATCACCGAGGCGAACATCGAGACGCGCACCATCGTCATCAAGGCTGAGGGTCGCGACACGCGCGGCCAGGGCAACGCGTCGGCCACCGTCACCGCGAGCTTCTCCGACGATGCCACCGGCACCGAGGTCGGTATCGACACCGACCTGCACGTGACGGGCAAGGTCGCGCAGTTCGGCCGGGGTGTCATGGCCGACGTGTCCTCGAAGCTGCTGGCGCAGTTCGTCGAGTGTCTCCACGGCAAGGTCTTCGAGTGACGGGAGACGGGGGCTCGCCGGCACCGACTCCTCCTCCGAAGCCCGGTCGTCGTCATCGCCACCATCGGCCCCGTCTCCCAGCCGGACGTCGCCGGCACGCTCCGTCGCCGAACCGGTGCGCACGTCCGACGCGGAGCCGGCGGACACGCCGGCCTCGTCGCAGGTGCGGAAGATCGATGCTCCCGAGGCTGCGCCGGTTGATCTGGGGCGGGTCGCGGGCGGAGCAGTGGCGAAACGGCTGGTGCCGCTGGCGATCGGGGCGATCGTGCTGATCGGGCTCGTGGTCTGGCTCGTCACGAAGTAGGCCCCGGCGCCGGGAGCCGGACCGGGCGGGGGTCCGCCGATTCCGGGGTGGCGGGACCTACCATCGAACCCGTGTTCGATCCGGACGGGCCAGTGCTCGGCATCGATCCCGGCCTCTCGCGGTGCGGGTACGGCGCGGTGCGGCGCGCGAAGGTCGCCGGTGCGCCGGGCAACCAGCTGGTCGCGGTGGCGTGCGGCGTGATGCGCACCGACCCGGGCGACGCCGCTGCCCAGAACGGCTCGCTGCGTTGGAGGCCGACCTCGAGGCGCTGATCGCCGAGGTCGGGCCGAGCGCGTTGGCGGTCGAGCGGATCCTCTTCCAGGCGAACGTGCGCACTGCGATCTCGGTCGGCCAGGCGAGCGGCATCGCGCTCGCCGTCGCAGCCCGGGCACACGTCCCGGTCACGCACTACAGCCCCAACGAGGTGAAGCTCGCGGTCACCGGGTCCGGCACGGCCGACAAGGCCCAGGTGCAGGACATGGTCGCCCGGCTGCTCCGGCTGGCGACCCCGCCGAGCCCACCGGACGCGGCGGACGCGCTCGCGCTCGCCCTGTGCCACGGCTGGTCGGCCCCGGTGCGCGCCGCGGCCGGTGAGGTCGGCGAGGCCCCGGGGCTCGCCGCGCGGTCGCGCACGCGCTCGCGCGCGAGGACACTTCGTGATCGGCTCGGTGCGGGGCACGGTGCTCGAGCGGTCACCGACCGGCGAGGCGCTGCTCGAGGTGGGTGGCGTCGGGTACCGCGTGCTGGTCCCGCTCGGCGCGCTCCCGGCGCTCGAGCCCGGTGGGCCGGCGTTCCTCTTCACGCACCTCCACGTCCGGGACGACGCGATGGTGCTCTACGGGTTCCCCACGCGCGAGGAGCGTGACACGTACGAGGTGCTCCTCGGCGCGGCGGGTGTCGGCCCGACCCTCGCGCTCGAAGATCCTCTCGGTCCACGGCCCGCTGGCGCTCCAGCGCGCGGTCGCCGACCAGGACCTCGCGGCGCTCACCCTGGTCCCCGGGGTGGGCAAGCGCACCGCCGAGCGCCTGCTGGTCGAGCTCCGCGCCCGCCTCGACGTCCCGATCGGTACCGCGGGCGAGGTCGGTGCCGACGGCGTGACGCCGGCGCGCGCCGAGGTGCGCGACGCGCTCGCCGGGCTCGGGTACGCACCCGACGAGGTGCGTGAGACGCTGGCCCGCCTGCCCGACGACGGCTCGGTCGAGGACCTCCTGCGGGAAGCACTGAAGATGCTCGCGGTCGCCAGGTGAGGACGACGTCATGAGGGACGAGCTGCTCAGTGCGGCAGCCGACCCGACCGAGCGTGCCGAGGAGACGTCGCTGCGGCCCCGGCGCCTCGACGAGTTCGTCGGCCAGCCCCGGCTGCGCGAGCACCTCGAGATCATGCTGGGCGCCTCCCGACGACGCGGGCAGGCGCTCGACCACGTGCTCCTCGCGGGTCCGCCCGGGCTCGGCAAGACGAGCCTGGCGGGGATCATCGCGGCCGAGCTCGACGTCGCGATGCGCGTCACGAGCGGTCCGGCCCTCGAGCGGGCAGGTGATCTCGCCGCGATCCTCACCAACCTGGACGACGGCGACGTCCTCTTCATCGACGAGATCCACCGCCTGCCGCGCACGGTCGAAGAGGTGCTCTACCCGGCGATGGAGGACTTCCAGCTCGACATCGTCATCGGCAAGGGTCCCTCGGCGCGCTCGATCCGACTCGATCTGCCGCGATTCACGCTCGTCGGCGCGACCACGCGCAGCGGCATGATCACCGGTCCGCTCCGCGATCGCTTCGGGTTCGTCGCCCGCCTCGACTACTACGAACCCGACGAGCTCGTCACGATTCTGCACCGCGCCGCCGGGATCCTCGGGGTGCCGGTCACCCCCGACGGCGCGGCCGAGGTCGCCCGCCGAGCGCGCGGGACGCCGCGCATCGCGAACCGCTTGCTCAAGCGGGTGCGTGACTACGCCGAGGTGCGCAGCGACGGCCGCGTCGACGCGGCGACGGCGCGTGCGGCGCTCACGCTCTTCGAGGTCGACGAGATCGGTCTCGACAAGGTCGACCGGGCGGTCCTGCGCGCGCTGTGCGAGACGTTCCACGGCCAGCCGGTGGGACTGGGCACGCTCGCCGTCGCGGTGGCCGAGGAGACCGAGACCGTCGAGGACGTCTACGAGCCGTTCCTCCTGAAGCAGGGGTTGCTCCTGCGCACGCCCCGGGGTCGGGTGGCCACCCCGGCCGCGTTCGCGCACCTCGGTCTCACCGCACCCGCAGGCGGTGCACCCGAGCTCTTCACCGAGTGAACTCCACGCGGGTTCCCGGTCGGATCGCGCGGCTGACGGGCTGTCCGCGCTCCGGAGTCCCGGAGCGGCTCCGCTACGATCGCCCCCGGCTCCGGAGAGGTCCCCCATGGGCGTCGTCATCATCTACATGCTCGTCCTCCTCGGGGCGTTCTTCCTGTTCATCGTGCTGCCCCAGCGGCGGCGGATGCAGGCCCACCGAGCCCTGATCGCCGCGCTGGCGGTCGGCGACGAGGTCGTCAACAACGGTGGGTTGCACGGGACGATCCGGTCGCTCGACGACACGGTCGTCGAGCTGGAGATCGCTCCGGGCGTGGTGGTGAAGATCGCACGCGGCGCGATCTCGGCCAAGGTCGCTCCGGTCGCGGCCGACGACGGCGAGGCCGCCTGACCCGTGTCCGTCCGACGCATGCAGACCTACCTCGTCGGCTCGATCCTGGTCGTGGTGCTCGCGCTCGGCGCGACGCTCGCGAGCGGCAACGAGCCGGTGCTCGGCCTCGACCTCCAGGGCGGGATCTCGGTCGTCCTCGCGCCCGTCGGTGACGTCAAGCCGGGCGCCGTCGACGTGGCCGTTGACATCATCCGGAACCGGGTCGACGGTCTCGGGCGTCGCGGAGCCCGAGATCAGCCGGCAGGGCGACAACATCGTCGTCGACCTGCCGGGGGTGAAGGACCGCGACAAGGCCCGCCGAGTCGTCGGCCGGACTGCGGAGCTCCGCTTCCGGCCCGTGCTCGCGGAGCTGCCGGCCGCGAGCGACACCGAGCGCGACGACGACCACGACCGTGGCGGGGCAGACCACGACGACGGTCGCCGGGGCGCCGGAGAGCACGACCACCACGACGGTCGCTGCGTCCGACGAGGCGGCGAAGGCTGCGATCGCGTCGTGTGACCCGACCCAGGTCGAGGCACTGCTCCAGGCCGGCACGTCCGTCCCGAGCACGACGACGGCCGACGACAAGCGCGACGTGTGCGTCGTGCTCCCGGTCCGCAAGCAGCAGGGGGTCGCGCCGCGCCTGATGCTCGGTCCGACGTCGCTCACCGGGAAGGGAGTCGACTCGGCGAAGTCGCAGTTCTCCCAGGGGCAGGGGTACGCGGTCACGGTGAAGTTCAACGATTCCGGCGCCCAGAAGTTCGACGCGCTCGCGGCGGAGTCCTTCCCGAAGTCGCCGCCGGAGAACCAGGTCGCGATCGTGCTCGACGGCGAGGTGCAATCGGCGCCGGCGTTCCGCACGTCGTCGTTCTCCGGTGACGTGCAGATCACCGGCAGCTTCTCGCCGTCCGAGGCGAGCGACCTCGCGACGATCATCAACTACGGCGCGCTGCCGGTGCAGCTCAAGCAGCTCACCGTGCAGAACGTGTCGCCCTCGCTGGGCCAGGACCAGCTGGACGCCGGGATCGCGGCCGGGCTCATCGGCCTCCTCCTCGTCGCCCTGTACATGGTCGTGTACTACCGCCTGCTCGGCCTGGTCGTCGTCGCCGGCCTCCTGATGACGGCGGCGCTCGTGTACTCGTTGATCGCGTACCTGGGGACGACGATCGGTCTGACGCTGACGCTCGCCGGGGTCACGGGTCTCATCGTGTCCGTTGGCGTGACGGTCGACTCCTATGTCGTGTACTTCGAGCGGCTCAAGGACGAGGTCCGAACGGGCCGTACGGTCCGTTCGTCGGTGGACCGCGGGTTCAAGCGGTCGTTCCGCACGATCATCGCGGCCGACCTCGTCTCGCTGATCGGTGCGGCGGTCCTCTACTTCCTCGCCATCGGGTCGGTGCGCGGGTTCGCGTTCTTCCTCGGGATCTCCACCATCCTCGACCTGGTCGTCTCGTACTTCTTCATGCATCCGCTCGTCTCGCTCATGGCCCGCCGTCCGACGCTCGTCCGCATGCGCGGCCTGGGCATCGGTGCGGGCCTCGACGCGTCGGAGGTGCAGGCATGACCGTGGCCATGGCCCCGGCCCGGCGTCGCGGGCTGCGCGGGACGCTCGCCGACATCTACCACGAGCGCACGAACTTCGACTTCATCGGTCGGTCGCGCGTCTGGTTGGCGGTCTCGGGCACGGCGGTGCTCGTCTCGCTGCTTCGCGCTCGCGTTCTCGGGCCTGAACCTGGGGATCGACTTCGAGGGCGGCACGCAGTGGGAGGTGAAGGTCGCCAACGGGAGCGCGTCCACGGCCGACGTGCGAGACGCGCTCGTCGTCGACGGCCGCGACCGACGCGAAGATCCTCGTCCTCGGGAACGACGGTGTGCGGGTGCAGACCGAAGAGTTCAAACCCGCACAGCAGGCCGCGATCACCGCGGCGCTGGCGAAGTACGCGGGGATCCAGGACTCGGCGGTGTCGCTCGTCAACGTGGGCCCCACGTGGGGAGACCAGGTCAGTCGCAAGGCGCTGACCGCACTGATCTTCTTCTTCGTCCTGATCGCGGCGTACCTGACGTTCCGCTTCCAGTGGAAGATGGCACTGTCGGCGATCGTGGCGGTGCTCCACGACATCATCATCACGATCGGCGTGTACGCGATCTTCGGCTTCGAGGTCACTCCCGGCACGGTGGTCGCGTTCCTCACCATCCTGGGGTTCTCGCTCTACGACACCGTCGTCGTGTTCGACAAGATCGACGAGAACACTCCGAGCCTCGGTACCGAACGGGGCGACACGTACTCGATGATGGTCAACCGCTCGATGAACCAGGTGCTCATGCGGTCGCTGAACACCACGTTCGTCGCGTTGCTCCCGGTCGCGTCGCTCCTCGTGGTCGGTAGCGGCATCCTGGGCGCGGTCACGCTGCGTGACTTCGCCCTCGCGCTCTTCGTCGGGCTGCTCGTCGGCGCGTACTCGTCGATCTTCGTCGCCACCCCGATCCTGGCGAAGCTCAAGGAGCGCGAGCCGCGCAACCAGGCCCTGCGCGAGCGGGCGGCATCGCAGCTGGTCCGCGACGCCGCCGCGAGCCCGGCCGGCGCGACGATCGCGCCGGCCTCGTCCGGTCCGCGAGCGTCTGCGGCAGGATCGTCCGAGCCGGAGGACGCGACTCCCTGGCCCCGCGGCACCGGAGGAGGACGGATCCGCCGATGGGTCGCCCGACCCGGGCTCGATCCCTCGCGCCGCGCCGCCGTGCACCGGACGGACCCGATCGATCCGCGTCCCCGGCAACAGCGCCGGCGCAAGCGGCGCTGAACCCGAGCCCGCGCCGTTCCGCGCCTGTAGGGCACGGGATCGCGGCGCGCCCCCGCCTACGATGGTGGGGGAGATGAGCACCCTCGAGCTGCGCCCCGAGCGCCCGGACCGGCGGTCCGGCCTCCCACTGCCGTGGCGACGGCACCAGGTCGACGACGACCTCGCACCGCTGCTCAGCGCATACCAGAAGCGCCACCGGCGGGCGGACACCGCGCTGATCGAGGAGGCGTTCGCGGTCGCCCGCGACGCCCACGCCGAGCAGGTCCGGCGCTCCGGCGAGCCGTACATCGCGCACCCGCTGGGTGTCGCGACCGTGCTCGCCGACCTCGGTCTCGACGACGTCACGATCGCCGCAGCCCTCCTGCACGACTCGGTGGAGGACACCGCGCTCACGGTCTCGGGGCTCGAGGACCGGTTCGGCACCGAGATCGCCCGGATCGTCGACGGTGTCACCAAGCTCGACCGTCTCCAGTTCGACTCCAAGGAGCAGCAGCAGGCCGCGACGCTTCGCAAGATGCTCGTCGCGATGGCGAGCGACATCCGCGTCCTCCTGATCAAGCTCGCCGACCGGCTCCACAACATGCGGACGATCGCCTCGCTCCCGGAGGCCAAGCAGGTTCGCATCGCACAG
This sequence comes from uncultured Acidimicrobiia bacterium, assembly GCA_963809885.1. GTDB lineage: Bacteria > Actinomycetota > Acidimicrobiia > IMCC26256 > PALSA-555 > JALHSW01. Next base: position 715,683 of record CAWELA010000004.1, read on the forward strand.
GAGACGCTCGACGTGTACGCGCCGCTCGCGCACCGGCTCGGCATCGCCGACGTGAAGTGGCAGCTCGAGGACCTCTCCTTCGCGGTGCTGCACCCGAAGCGCTACGCGGAGATCGAGCAGATGGTCGCGACGCGGGAGCCCGAGCGCGAGGAGCACCTGCAGATCGTGCTGTCGCAGGTGAAGGACCGCCTCGCCGACGTGCACATCGAGGCGCAGGTGCAGGGTCGCCCGAAGCACTACTGGTCCATCTACGAGAAGATGATCGTGCGCGGTCGCGAGTTCGACCAGGTGCAGGATCTCGTCGGCGTGCGGGTCATCGTCGACTCGGTGAAGGACTGCTACGGCGCACTCGGCTCGATCCACTCCTTGTGGTCGCCGGTGCAGGGCCGGTTCAAGGACTACATCGCGATGCCGAAGTTCAACCTCTACCAGTCGCTGCACACGACGGTCGTCGGCCCGCAGGGCAAGCCCGTCGAGGTGCAGATCCGTACGACCGAGATGCACCGGCGCGCGGAGTACGGCATCGCGGCGCACTGGGGATACAAGGAGCGGTCGCGTGCCGAGGATCTCGCGTGGCTCCAGCGCATGGTCGACTGGCAGCACGACACGAACGACCCGACGGAGTTCCTCGACACGCTGAAGATCGATCTCGAGCAGGACGAGCTGTTCGTCTTCACGCCGAAGGGCAAGATCATCACGTTGCCGACCGGTGCGACTCCGGTCGACTTCGCGTACGCGATCCACACCGAGGTCGGGCACCGTTGCATCGGCGCCCGGGTGAACGGTCGTCTGATCCCACTCGACGGCACGCTGGAGTCGGGATCGACGGTGGAGATCTTCACCAGCAAGGTGGCGGGCGCGGGCCCGAGCCAGGACTGGCTCCAGTTCGTGCGCACGCCTCGTGCCCGCTCGAAGATCCGCCAGTGGTTCTCGCGCGAGCGGCGGGTCGACGCCATGGACACCGGGCGCGACGAGCTGCTGAAGGCGCTCCGCAAGGAGGGTCTGCCGGTCCAGCGGGTCGCGCAGGCCGCGGTGCTCACGAGCGTGGCCGAGACGATGCACTACGCCGACCTCGACGCGCTCCACGTGGCGATCGGCGAGGGGCACGTCTCGGCCCAGTCGGTGGCCCAGCGGGTGCAGCGCGAGCTGCGGGGCGGGGAGGAGCAGCTCCCGGTCACCACACAGCGACCACCGCGTGCCCGCTCGCGCGGCCGACGGGCCGCCGGGGTGCACGTGGAGGGCCTCGACGACGTGATGGTCCGCCTGTCGCGGTGCTGCACGCCGGTGCCGGGCGACGAGATCATGGGCTTCGTGACCCGGGGCCGCGGGGTGTCGGTGCACCGCAGCGACTGCGCGAACGCGGTGTCGCTCGCGACCCAGGCGCAACGTGTCATCGAGGTCGAGTGGGACCACGACGAGACCGCGACGTTCGTCGTCTCGGTCGAGATCGAGGCGCTCGACCGGTCCCGCCTGCTGCGCGACGTCGCCGAGGTGCTCGCCGAGGGGCACGTCAACATCCTCACGAGCACGTCGCAGACCTCGAGCGACCGCGTGGCGCGGTTCCGGTTCGAGTTCGAGCTCGCCGACCCGGGCCACCTCGACTCGCTGCTCAAGGCGATCCAGCGGGTCGACTCGGTGTACGACGCGTACCGTGTGCTCCCCGGTGCTGCCACGCGGGCATGAGCGACCGCGACGACGCGTCGATCTATCGCGCGCCGGTAGGGACCCACGACGTCCTCGCGCCGGAGTCCGACCGGTGGATCCGGGTCGTCGCCACGTTCGCCGAGCGGGCCGCTCGCTTCGGGTACGGCCTCACCATCACGCCGGTGTTCGAGCACGTCGAGGTCTTCCAGCGCGTCGGGGCGTCGACCGACGTCGTGCGCAAGGAGATGTACGAGCTCAGCGACCGCGGTGGACGCTCCCTCGCGTTGCGGCCCGAGGGGACCGCACCGATCGTCCGGGCCTACGTGCAGCACCGGCCCACGCCACCATGGAAGGCCTGGTACCTCGCTCCGAACTTCCGCTACGAGCGGCCGCAGAAGGGCCGGTATCGCCAGCACTGGCAGCTCGGCGCGGAGGTGCTCGGCGTCGACGACCCGGACGTCGACGTGGAGGTCATCGCGCTGGCGTACGGGTTCTACGCCGACCTCGGTCTCCGAAGGGTCCGCCTCGTCCTGAACTCGATGGGTTCCCCGGAGGATCGCGGCCGGTACGTGACCGTCCTGCGGCAGTACCTGCTGGCGCACGGCGACGAGCTGGGCGACGAGTTCCGAGAACGGGCGGAGGAGCACCCGCTGCGCGTCCTCGATGCGAAGCAGGAGGCGTGGCAGGACGTCATCGAGCGCGCGCCCCAGCTCACCGAACATCTGAGCGACGAGGCCCTCGAGCACTTCGAGCGGGTGCAACGCGGTCTCGACGCGCTCGGGGATCGCCTACGAGCTGGACCCGCGGCTGGTGCGCGGCTTCGACTACTACACGTCCACGACCTTCGAGTTCGCGAGCGACGCGCTGGACGCGGCGCAGAACGCGATCGGGGGTGGCGGTCGGTACGACCAGCTCGCCGAGGAGATGGGTGGGCCGCCGACCCCGGGCATCGGCTTCGGCATCGGCATCGAGCGGGTGCTGATCTCCTGCGAGGCCGAGGGTGTGCTCGCCGACACGGGTGCTGTACTCGACGCGTTCGTGGTCGACGGGACGGGTGACGGCACCGCGGCGGTCCTGGTCTCGGCGCTCCGCGAGTCGGGCCTGCGCGCCGACCGGGCCTACGGTGGCCGGTCCGTGAAGGCCCAGTGGAAGCTCGCCGACCGCGCTCGTGCGGCATACGGCGTGATGGTGGGACGAGACGAGTCGGAGCGTGCGGCGGTGGCGGTGAAGAACCTCCGGACGGGGGAGCAGATCGAGGTGCCCCGGGAGCAGGTGGCCGGCTGGATCCGGACCCGACGAGAGGAAGCGGCCGGCCCGGGATCGGGCGCGCCGGGGTCCCGCGCATGATGCGCACACATCTGGCCGGGGCGATCAGCCCGGCGCTGCGGGGCGAGCCGGTCGTGGTCTGCGGCTGGGTCGCGAGCCGGCGCGACCACGGCGGTGTGGTCTTCCTCGACATCCGCGACGTCGGAGGGATCGTGCAGGTGGTCATCGATCCCGAGACGACCACCGGCGCCGATCCCCACGCGATCCGCGCGGAGTACGTGCTGCGTGTCGAGGGCGTGGTGCGGGACCGTCCGGAGGGCACGGTGAACACGGATTTGCCGACGGGCGCGCTCGAGGTCGCGGCCGCGACCGTCGAGATCTTGAACGCAGCGGAGCCTTCCCCGATCCCGATCGACGACCGCGTCGAGGCCGACGAGATGCTGCGGCTCAAGTACCGGTACCTCGACCTGCGCGGCCGCCGCCTCCAGGCGAACCTCCGACTCCGTGCCCGGCTGCAACGCGTCGGTGCGCACCACCATGGACGCGCACGGGTTCCTGGAGGTCGAGACGCCCACGCTCATCGCGTCGACTCCCGAGGGTGCCCGCGACTTCGTCGTGCCGAGTCGGCTCTCGCCGGGGAGCTTCTACGCGCTGCCGCAGAGCCCGCAGCTCTTCAAGCAGCTGCTGATGGTCGGCGGCATCGACCGCTACTACCAGATCGCCCGGTGCCTCCGCGACGAGGATCCGCGCGCGGACCGTCAGTTCGAGTTCACGCAGCTCGACGCGGAGATGAGCTTCGCGGATGCCGACGACGTGATGGGTGTCATCGGCGAGGTGGTCGTCAACGCGATCGAGGCCGTCACCGGGGACGACGCTCCGGCGATCGAGCGCCTCACCTGGCACGAGGCCATGGCACGCTTCGGGAGCGACAAGCCCGATCTCCGGTTCGGGCTGGAACTCGTCGACGTCACCGAGGTCTTCGCGGCGACCGAGTTCCGAGCGTTCCAGGGCGAGGCGGTGAAGGCGCTTCGTGTCCCGGGCCAGGGCGACCTCGGCCGATCGCGTCTCGATGCGCTGATCGAGCGCGGCGAAGCAGCTCGGGGCCCCCGGCCTGGTGTGGATGCGGGTCCAGGAGCACGGCGTGCTCGAAGCACCCGTCGCAAAGTTCCTGTCGGAGGCGGAGCTGATCGGCCTCGTCGACGCGACCGGCGCGGCGCCCGGCGACCTGCTCCTCCTCGCCGCCGGCGCGCGTCGCATGGCCGATCACGTGCTCGGGGCGATCCGACTCGACCTCGGTCGGCCACCGGTCGACGAAGGAGGCCGACGCCTCGTGTGGATCGTCGACTTCCCCCTGTTCGAGGCGATCGACGACGAGGGTCGCCCGATCCCCGCGCATCACCCGTTCACGATGCCGCACCCGGATGACCTCGAGCTGCTGGAGCACGGCCAGGGCGCGGACCTGCTCGATGTGCGGTCGCTTGCCTACGACTTGGTGCTCAACGGTTGGGAGCTCGGGTCCGGGAGTGTCCGGATCCACACACCCGCGATGCAGGAGCGGATCTTCACGCTCCTCGGCATCGAGCCCGAGGTCGCGCGCTCGCGGTTCGGGTTCCTCCTCGAAGCGTTCAAGTACGGCGCACCGCCGCATGCAGGGTTCGCGTTCGGTATCGACCGCCTCGTGGCGCTGCTCGCGGGAGAGGAGAACATCCGCGAGGTCATCGCGTTCCCCAAGACCCAGTCCGGAGCGGACCCGCTCACCGGCGCGCCCAACCCGGTGGACCCGATGCAGCTGCGCGAGCTCGGTCTGTCCCTCACGAAGCGGGGGACCACGCAGCCCAGCGAGCAGTCGAAGCCGCAGGCCGCACCACCTTCCTAGCCCCAGGAGCGCGCATGGCCGACCTGTTCAGCGCGGCGCTCGACGATCGGCTCCGCCAGCGCGGCACCGCTCGCCGCCCGGCTACGGCCCCGCACGCTCGACGAGGTCGTCGGCCAGGAACACCTGCTCGGAGCCGGCCAACCGCTGCGCACGCTGATCCAGGCCGACCGACTCTCGTCGCTCGTCCTGTGGGGCCCGCCCGGAACGGGCAAGACCACAGTCGCGCGCCTCATCGCGGGAGACACAGCGAAGGCATTCGAGCCGCTCTCCGCGGTGACGGCCGGGGTGAAGGACGTGCGCGAAGTCGCGGATCGTCGCGCGGGAGCGCCTCGGCGAGCGCGGGCAGGGCACGATCCTGTTCCTGGACGAGGTGCACCGGTTCAACAAGGCGCAGCAGGACGCGCTGCTGCCGCACGTCGAAGAGGGGCTGCTCGTGCTCGTCGGCGCGACGACCGAGAACCCGTTCTTCTCATTGACCGGCCCGCTGCTCTCGCGCTCCACGCTCTTCCGCCTCGAGCCGCTCGGACCGGAGGCGATGCGAGCTCTGCTGCTGCGCGCGATGGCCGATCCGCGTGGGTTGGCCGACGAGGGGCTCACGCTCGACGACGAGGCGCTGGAGCACCTCGTCGACCATGCGGAGGGCGACGCCCGTCACGCCCTCACGTCGCTCGAGGTCGCCACGGCGCTCGCGGCCGAGTCGGGACGCTCGAGGGTGACGCTCGAGGACACCGAAGCCGCACTCGCGATGCGTGCGCTCCGGTACGGCGACGACGAGCATTACGACGTGCTCTCGGCGTTCATCAAGAGCATCAGGGGCTCGGACCCCGACGCCGGCCTGTACTGGCTCGCGCGGATGCTCGAGGCCGGCGAGGATCCTCGTCTGCTCGCGCGCCGACTCGTGATCCTGGCGTCGGAGGACGTCGGGCTGGCCGACTCGCAGGGCATGCGTGGTCGCCGACGCCGCCGCGCGCGCCGTGGAGTTCGTCGGGATGCCGGAGGCGAAGCTGAACCTCGCCCACGCGGTGCTGTACCTGGCCCGCGCCCCGAAGTCGAACTCGGTGACGACTGCGCTCGGTGCCGCGATCGGCGACGTGCACGAGCTCGGTGCCGGGAGGGTCCCACCCCATCTCCGGGACGCTCATTACCCTGGCGCCCAGTCGCTCGGTCACGGCGAGGGGTACCAGTACCCCCACGACGCACCGGGCGGATGGGTGGACCAGGAGCACCGACCGGAGGAGCTGCGGCACGCGGCGCTACTACGAGCCGAGCGGGCGAGGCGACGACGTGCCCCGAACGCCGGGGACCGGTGAGCGACGGGTCGAAGGCGAGTGACGACGCCTGAACGACGGATGACGACGGATGACGACAGAGGGGGAGGAGCGGGATGAGCACGGCAGCGTGGGTGGCGGCGGGCGGGCGGCGATCGTCGTGCTTGGCAGCGACCCTGGTGCGCACGCGGTCCCGTCTCGTGCGGGTCGAGGCGCGCACCCGCGCCGCTCGAGGCCCGGCTCGACGGCGAGTCGAGCCCGCGATCGCGAGACGCCCACAGCGAGGCCCGCGCCGCCCGCCTGACGGCGCGCCGGGCCGCGACCGCCGCCGGGGTCGACGAGCCGCCCCGTCGACTGCCGTTCGAGCCGATCACCGGACCGGTGGTGCGCGTCGCGGCGTTCGGCGCCGGAGCGCGGCGCACGCTGGTGCGCCTGACGGCGCCGCGTCGGGCGCGCGGTCGCACGAGCAGGGCCGCGTGATGCGTCGACTCGAGCTGGCTCGTCGCGGGGTTCGGGCTCGGCGTCGCGGTCGCGCACCGGATGACCGCCGGCGGCACCCAGCCGGCATTGGTGGGGGCCGCGAACGGGATCGCGGCGCGGGTGCGCCGGGGCTTCGGCGACGCCATCGCCGAAGGCCGCGCCGAGATGGCCCAGCAAGAGGTCCGGTTCCGTGAGGCGTTCGGGACCGACGTGCTGCACGACCCAACCGGCAGGGGAACCGACCACACCAAGCGGTAGCCTGCGATGTGGCCCCGCGCACCGCTGACGAGCTCCGTGCTGCGTTCCTCGAGTTCTTCCTCGCTCGCGACCACACGCGGGTGCCCTCCGCGAGCCTGATCCCGCACGACCCGACGATCCTGTTCACGGTCGCCGGGATGGTCCCGTTCAAGCCGTACTTCGTCGGCGACGAGACGCCGCCTTGGTCCCGGGCCGCGTCGATCCAGAAGTGCGTCCGCGCCGGCGGCAAGCACAACGACCTCGACGACATCGGGCGCACCAACCGCCACTTCACGTTCTTCGAGATGCTCGGCAACTTCAGCTTCGGCGACTACTTCAAGGCCGAGGCGATCCCCTGGGCATGGGAGTTCGTGACCGACGTGCTCGGGCTCGACCCCGAACGCCTGTGGGTGACGGTGCACGTCTCCGACGACGAGGCCGCGTCCGATCTGGCGTGACGGTGTCGGACTCCCGGCGGAGCGCATCCAGCGCCTCGACGACGACAACTTCTGGCGCATGGCCGACACCGGTCCGTGCGGTCCGTCCTCGGAGATCTTCTGGGACCTCGGTGACGAGTTCGGCGCCGACGGCGGTCCCGCGCGCGGTGACCCGGACCGCTTCATCGAGATCTGGAACCTGGTCTTCATGCAGTACGACCAGCGGGCCGACGGCACAGGTGCCGCTGCCGAAGCCGAGCATCGACACCGGTGCCGGGCTCGAGCGGATGCTGATGGCGCTCCAGGGTGTCCAGTCCATCTTCGACATCGACGTGTTCCGCCCGCTCGTGGACGCGGCCGAGCGCGTCACCGGGCGTCGACCTACGGCGGCGACGCTCGAGCGCGACGTCTCGTTGCGGATCCTCGCCGAGCACGCCCGCACGATGACCTTCCTCGTCGCCGACGGCGTCGTGCCCTCGAACGAGGAGCGCGGCTACGTGCTGCGGCGGATCATCCGCCGGGCGGTGCTGCGCGCGTACCTGCTCGGCTGCTCCGAGCTCGTCACGCCGATCGCTGGTCGACGCGACCGTCGCAGTCATGGGCGCCGCCTATCCGGAGATCGAGCGCGCCCACGAGCTCGTGCGACGCACGGTGCAGCGCGAGGAGGAGCGGTTCCGCCAGACGCTCGAACGGGGCATCGATCTGCTCGACGATCTCGTGCAGCAGGGCGACATCTCGGGCGAGGACGCGTTCTTCCTCCACGACACCCTCGGGTTCCCGATCGACCTGACCCGGGAGATCGCAGGCGAGCGTGGCCGATCGGTCGACCTCGACGGGTTCACCGAGCGGATGGCCGAGCAGCGGACGCGCGCCCTGGAAGCGCACAAGGCCGCCGGCGGGCGCGCGACCGCACCCGTCGAGGTGTACCGGGAGCTGGTCGAGGAGCTCGGCGCGGTCGATTTCACCGGACGTCAGGAGTACGTCACCGAAGGTGCAAAGGTGCGCGGGCTGGTCGCGGGTGGCGAACGCGTCGCGCGCGGCCTCGTCGGGACCGGTCGAGGTCGTGCTCGACCGCACGCCGTTCTACGCGGAGTCCGGTGGCCAGGTCGGCGACGCCGGCACGGCTGACGACGCGCCGACGGCGCGGTGCTCCGCGTGGTCGACACGCAGTACGGCTTGCCGGAGCTGGTCGTGCACCATGCGGTGGTCGAGGCGGGCTCGATCGCCGACGGCGACGAGGTGACCGCGGAGATCGATGCGGACCGGAGGGACGCGATCCGCCGGAACCACACGGCGACGCATCTCCTGCACTGGGCGTTGCGCGAGGTGCTGGGTACCCATGTGCAACAGGCGGGGTCGATGGTCGCGCCGGACCGGCTCCGGTTCGACTTCAGCCACTTCGAGGCGGTGACCCCCGAAGAGCTGGAGAGGATCGAGACGCTCGCGAACGCCGAGGTGATCACCGATGCGCCGGTCCGCCACTACGAGACGACCAAGGATCACGCCGAGGCGCTCGGCGCGATCGCGTTCTTCGGCGACAAGTACGGCGACCTCGTTCGCGTGCTCGAGGCCGGGCGAGCACTCGCTCGAGCTCTGCGGCGGGACGCACGTGCACGCGCTCGGCTTCATCGGGCCGATCAAGATCCTGAGCGAGGGTTCCGTGGGTGCGAACCTGCGGCGCATCGAAGCCGTGACCGGCACTGGTGCGCTCGAGCACATCCGCGAGGAGGAGCACGCACTGCGCGACGCCGCCGCGAAGCTCAAGGTCGCGCCCGGTGAGGTGGGGGACCGGATCGAGAGGCTCCTCATCGAGGCGAAGAGCCTCCGCGACGACCTCGACACCGAGCGTGCGCGGCAGGCGGTCGCGGAGGCGGGCACGCTCGCCGCAGAGGCGGTCGACGGTGTGGTCGTCGCGCGCCGGGACGGGCTCGCGAACGACGGGCTGCGTCGCCTTGCCGATCGCGACCCGCGAGGCCCTCGGCTCCGGCATCGTCGGGTTGGTGGGTGTCACCCCCGACGGTGGCAAGGCTGCAGTAGCGGTCGCGGTGAGCAAGGACCTGATCGAGCGGGGCACGACCGCGGGTGCCGTCGCCGGCGACGCGGCACGCGCGCTGGGCGGAGGGACGGGCAAGCAAGCCGACGTCGCGGTCGGGGGAGGCCCGAACGCCGGTGCGGTCGACGAGGCGCTCGCGCTGCTCGACGCAGCGCGCGAAGGAAGCGGCCGGCGGTTCGCCGGACGCCCACTGATCGCGGACGGTGGCGCGCGTGCTCGGTGTCGACCTCGGATCGCGACGCATCGGCCTCGCGATCTCGGACACGACCGCGACCCTCGCGACGCCACTCCCGGTGGTGCCGCGAGGCGCCGACCATGCCGCCGACCATGCTGCGATCCTCGCCACCGCGCGTGAGGAAGAGGCGCGAGCGGATCGTCGTGGGATGGCCCCGCTCACTGTCCGGGGCCGACGGACCGGCGGCACGGTCGGTGCGCGACGAGGTGGAGGAGCTGCGCGCCGCGGCCGGCGCCGACCTGCCGGTGGAGCTCTACGACGAGCGGTTCAGCACCGTGACGGCCGCCCGGCACCTGCGCGAGGCCGGCCGACGAGGTCCTGCTGGGCGCAAGAAGCAACGCGACTCGATCGACGCCGCGGCCGCGGCCGTGATCCTGCAGTCGTACCTCGATGCACCCGGGAGGGATGCGTGAGCCAGGAGCCGCCGCCGAACGGGCGCCCGCCGTCCGGTCGTCCGCCGAACGGCGTCCGGCGTCCGGCCGGCCCCCCGGGGCCGGCCTCCTGCGGGGTCGCAGCCCGCGGCCGCGAGCGACGCGCGCCGGCGGGTCCGCCGCCGCGGACGCGCCGGCCACGAGGGGGACGCCCCGACCGAGCCCATCGCCGCCGTGGACGGGACACCGTCGGAGCGCCCGGCGCCGGCAGGCGGGGGACGCGGCGGGAGCGTCAGGAGGCCGCGGCCGCGGGCCGCGGCGGTCGGCGCCGCGGTCGCGGGCGGGCAACGGCAACGGCAACGGGCGGCACGGCGGCGCACCGCGGAAGGGCTTGCGCGTCCTCCTCGTGCTGGGGCTGCTCGCCCTGCCGTTCCTCCTCGGGCTGGCCTGGTTCGCGTACCAGCTGCGTCCGGGCTCCGAAGGCAAGCCCGTCACCGGTGACGCTCACGAAGGACATGCCGACCGGTGACGTCGCGGACCTGCTGGTCAAGAAGGGTGTCATCGACTCGGCGCTCGCGTTCAAGGTCTGGGCGACGATCACCGGTTCGGGCCCGTACGACGCGGGGAACTACCCGATGCATCAGGGGCAGGGCATCCGCTCCGCGCTCAGCCTGCTGAAGGCGGGTCAGGAGGTCACGACCGCGCCCGACGAAAAGCTGCTCCTGCCCCCGGGGCTCACGAACGCGCAGATCGCCGAACGGGTCGGGCAGCTGCCCGGGCGCAGCGCCGAGAAGTTCCTGCAGGTCGTGAACTCGAACACGATCCGCTCCAAGTACCAGCCACCCGACGTGACGTCGCTCGAGGGGCTCATGTTCCCCGACACCTACTTCATCGGTGCGACTGAGTCCGAGGATGCGATCGCGCAGCGGCTGGTCGCACGCTTCGACGAGATCGGCGACAAGATCGGGCTCGGGAACGCCCAGGGTCTCACGCCGTACCAGACGGTGATCGCGGCATCGCTGATCCAGACGGAGGCGAAGCTCGCCGAGGACGCACCACTGATCTCGGCGGTCATCCGCAACCGCATCGCCGACGGCATGCAGCTCCAGATCGATTCGACGCTCTGCTACGCGAAGGGCGGCTGTCCGCCTCGCGCCCACCGACGCCGACAAGGCGCTCGACTCGCCGTACAACACCTACAAGGTCGCGGGGTTGCCTCCCACGCCGATCGCGAGCGTGACCGAGGCGTCACTGGTCGCTGCGCTCAACCCGGCCGACGTGCCATACAAGTTCTACGTGGTGGCCGACGCGAACGGGAAGCACGCGTTCGCGGCGACCCTCGAGGAGCACAACCGCAACGTCGCGGCGGCGCGGGCCAAGGGCCTGCTGTGAGTCCGGCCTGATGCCCGAGATCCGGGGTTCGACTCGGGTCGCCGGCATCATCGGTGATCCCGTCGCCCATTCCCGCTCACCGGCGATTCACAACGCGGGCTACGACGCCGTCGGCCTCGACTGGGTCTTCGTCGCGTTCCCCGTCCGCGACGGGCGGTGCGGCCGCCGCGGTCGCAGGCGTCCGCGCGCTCGACATCGCAGGCCTGAGCGTCACGATGCCGCACAAGACCGATGCTGCCCACGCTTGCGACGAGCTCTCGGAGACGGCGCGTGCCCTCGACGCCGTCAACTCCGTGCACCCCACCGAGCGCGGGCTCGTCGGGGACTCGACCGACGGCGAGGGGCTCGTCCGGTCCTTGCGCGACGAGGGCATCGATCCGGCCGGAGCTCACGTCGTCGTCCTGGGAGCCGGCGGCGCGGGACGGGCGATCGTGCACGGCCTCGGGCTGCACGGCGCCGACGTCACCGTCGCGGCGCGTCGCCAGGGTGCCGCCGACGACGCGGCGACACTCGCCCCGGACGGCCGCGCGGTGGAGCTCGCGAGGGTCGCCTCGGTCCTCGCCTCGGCGGACGTCGTGATCAACGCGACGCCGTTGGGCATGCAGCGGGGAGGGGCCGCCGTTCGATCCCGACCTGCTCGTGGGGCGACGGCTGGTGCTCGACACGGTGTACCACCCAGCTCGAGACGCCGTTGCTCGCCGCGGCGCGCGCTCGGTCGGTGGCAGTGGCGAACGGGCTCGGGATGCTCGTGCACCAGGCTGCCATCTCGTTCGAGACGTTCACCGGAGTGCACGCGCCCCTGGAGGCGATGCGCCGAGCGGCCGAGCGCGCATGAGCGACGCTGCGCTCGCCGCCGTGTGTGGCGTCGCCGGCCTGCTGGTGGGCGCGTGGCTGCCCGTCGTCATCGCGCGCGTCCCCGAGAAGCGCCCGGTCCGCCCTGCTCCCTACCCCGAGATCCGTCCCGCGCTGCGGACGCCGGTCGGCTGGATCATGGTCCTCCTCACCGGGTCGCTCTTCGCCGGCATGGCGTTGCGGTTCGGCGAGTCGTGGGTGCTCCCGCCGTTCCTGCTGTTCAGCGCGGCATTGGTGGCGCTGTCGATCATCGACCTCCGCCTGCAGCTGCTGCCGAACCGGATCATCTTCCCGCTCGCGGTCGTGTCGCCGGTGCTGCTCGCCTTCGTGGCCGTCGCCGAATCCGACGGCGACGCCTTCGTGCGGTCGCTCGGCTGCGCCTTCGGCGCGTTCGTCGTCTTCACCGTGCTCCACCTCGTGTCGCCGCGCTCGATGGGCTTCGGTGACGTCAAGCTGTCGTTCATCCTCGGCCTCTACCTCGGTTGGCTCGGCGCCGGGGAGACGGTGCTCGGACTCCTCCTCGGGTTCGTGTACGGCGCGGTGGTCGGGCTCGTCCTGCTTGCAACTCGTGCGCGCGGCCGCAAGGACCACATCCCCTTCGGCCCGTTCCTCGCTGCCGGCGCGCTCACGGCGGTGCTCGTCGGCACCGCGATCCTCGACTGGTACCGCGGCTGATCCAGCTCGTCGGGCGAACGGACCGGTCAATGGGCCGGGGCGTCCGAAGCACCCGCCGGTATCCTGGAACCCGTGCTGCGATACCTGACCGCGGGCGAGTCCCACGGACCCGCCCTGGTCGTGATCGTCGAAGGTGTCCCCGCCGGGCTGCCGATCCTGCTCGACGACATCGCCTCGGAGCTGGCCCGACGGCGCCTCGGCTTCGGGCGCGGCCCGCGTATGCGCTTCGAGGCCGACGAGCTCGAGCTCCTCGGCGGTGTCCGCCACGGCCGCACGCTCGGCTCGCCGATCGCGGTGCTCATCCGCAACTCGGAGTGGCCCAAGTGGGTCGACGAGATGTCGCCGGCCCCCGGGACCACCGAGAAGCCGCTGAAGCAGCCGCGCCCCGGTCACGCCGACCTCGTCGGCATGCAGAAGTACGGCTTCGACGACGCGCGCGACGTGCTGGAGCGGGCCAGCGCCCGGGAGACCGCGGCGCGGGTCGCGGCCGGTGCGATCGCCAAGCGCCTCCTCTCGCACCTGGGCGTCGAGGTGATCAGCCACGTGCTGCAGCTCGGGCCGGTCCGCGCCGGCACCGAGCTGCGGCCGAAGCCCTCCGACCTCGAAGCGGTCGACGCGTCGCCGGTGCGGTGCTTCGACCCGTCGGCCGAGGCTGCGATGATCGCCGCGGTCGAGGCTGCCGCGAAGGCGGGCGACTCGCTGGGTGGTGTGCTCGAGGTGCTCGGCTACGGAGTGCCCACCGGGCTCGGGTCGCACGTGCACTGGGACCGTCGCATCGACGGGCTCCTCGCCCAGGCACTGATGAGCATCCAGGCCATGAAGGGCGTGGAGATCGGCGACGGCTTCGACGTCGCGGCGCCGCCCGGGGAGCGAGGCCCACGACGAGATCTTCTGGGACGCCGGTACCGACGGTGCGCCCGGTTCGTACCGTCGCGAGTCGACACGCGCCGGTGGCACCGAGGGTGGCATGACGACGGGTGATCTGCTCGTCGCGCGCGCGGCGATGAAGCCCCTCGCGACGCTGAACCGTCCGGTGCTCCAGACCGTCGACGTCGAGACGAAGGAAGCCGGCGTCTCGTTCAAGGAGCGCACCGACGTCACTGCGGTCCCCGCGGCGGGCGTCGTGGCCGAGACGATGGTCGCCCTCGTGCTCGCAGACGAGGCGCTGCGCAAGTTCGGCGGCGACTCGCTCAGTGAGTTCGTGCGCAACCACGACGCGTACCTCGCATCGCTCGGATGACCCAGCGGCTCGATCCTTCGGGTCGACACGTGTTGCTGGTGGGCATGATGGGCGCGGGCAAGTCGACGGTGGGCGCGCTGCTTGCCGAACGGCTCGAGCGCACCTTCGTCGACGTCGACGACGTGGTCGCGGCCACCGCCGGGCGTCCCGTCGCCGAGATCTTCGCGATCGACGGGGAGGAAGCGTTCCGCGCGATGGAGCGCACGGCGCTCGCCGACGTCTGTGCCTCGCCGGCGCCGCTCGTGATCGCCACCGGCGGGGGAGCGATGTCGGACCCGGAGAATCGTCGGACCGCGACCCGTGGCGCGACCGTCGTGTGGCTCCAGGCCGATCCGGGAGCCCTCGCGGCTCGGGTCGCGGCCGAGCACGGCGACGCCGCCTCGCGGCCGCTGCTCGCGAGCAGCGACCCGGTGGCGACGCTCGAACGTCTCTCCGTCCTGCGGGCCGACGCGTACGCGTCGGTGGCAGACGCCATGGTGGTGACCGACGACCGCACGGTCGAGCAGGTCGCGGATGCAGTCGTCGCGGCGCTCGCGGAGCAGTCGGCCTGATGGCAGCGTGCGCCTGATGGGAACGAGTACCTGATGCAGCGCGTGACCGTCGCTCTGGACCCGGCCTACGACGTCACCGTCGGGGCGGGCGCGCTGGCCGAGCTCGGCGGCCTGGTCGCGGCGTATCGACGGGCGGTGGTCGTGACCCAGCCTCGGCTCCAGGAGCTGTACGGCCCGGCGCTCGACGCCGCGGTCGGAGCACCGTGGGTCGAGCTGATGGGCGACGGCGAGGCATCGAAGTCGTTTGCGACGGTCGAGTCGCTGTGTCGTGCGTTCGCGGCCGGCGGGTTGCTGCGCGGCGACGTCGTCCTGGCGGTTGGGGGCGGCATCGTGGGCGACACGGCGGGCTTCGCGGCTGCGGTCTACCACCGCGGCGTCGCGGCCATCCAGGTCCCGACGACGCTGCTCGCTCAGGTCGACTCGGCGATCGGTGGGAAGACCGCGGTGAACCTCCCCGAGGGCAAGAACCTCGTCGGCGCGTTCCACCAGCCGGTCGCGGTGGTCGCCGACACGGCGACGCTGGCGACTCTGCCCGATGCGGAGTTCCGCTGCGGGCTGGGAGAGGTCGCAAAGTACGCGCTCATGCCCGAGGGCGCCGCGCTGGTCGAGCTGCTTCGGATGCAGCTCGACCAGGTGCTCGCGCGGGACCCGGAAGTCCTCGCGGAGCTCGTCTCCGTGTGCTCCGGGATCAAGGCGGCCGTTGTCGCCGCCGACCCGCTCGAGCGCACCGGCCTGCGCGCGACCCTCAACTTCGGCCACACGTTCGCCCACGCGCTCGAGATCAGCTCCGCGAACGAGAGGAGCGGGGGCGCCCTGGCCCACGGTGAGGCCGTCGCGATCGGGCTGATCTTCGACGCCCACCTCGCCCACGCGCTGGAACGGGTCGGCCTCGACGTCGTCGACCGGGTGCACGGTGTGGTTGCCGGCCTCGGTCTTCCCGTGGCCGTGCCGGCGGACTCCCGGCAGACCGCGACCGATCGTGCCGAGCTCCTCTCGCTGATGCTGCGTGACAAGAAGGGCCGCGGCGGGCTCACGTTCGTCCTGCCCGCGTCCGACGGCACGCTGACGGTCGTCGAGGACCCGCCGGCTCGTGCGCTCGATGTCGCGTTCGCGTCCGTCGGCGTCGGAGCCTGACCGCGTGGGAGGCTGAGGCGATGGCGACCGTCCTCCTCCTGTCGGGTCCGAACCTGAACCTGCTCGGCACCCGTGAGCCGGACATCTACGGTACCGACACCCTCGCCGACTGCGTCGCGGAGGCGCGTGCCGTCGCCGAGGCGACCGGCCATGTGCTCGAGGACGCGCAGTCGAACCACGAGGGCGACCTCGTCGACGCCGTGCAGGGTGCGCGGGACCGGTGCGCGGCCGTCGTGATCAACCCGGGCGCGCTCACGCACTCGTCGTACGCGCTCGCCGACGCGTTGGCGGCCTACGACGGTGTGAAGGTCGAGCTGCACCTCTCCAACCCGTCCTCACGCGAGGAGTGGCGTCGCCGCTCGGTCGTCACCCCGTATGTCACCGGCACGATCGCCGGCTTCGGGCGCACCGGGTACCGGCTCGCCATGGAAGCGGTCGCCGCACTGCTGGCATCGGCGTGAACGGTCTCGCGCCCTGGGACCTGCCCGCGATGGACGTGGGCACGCGCGTCGACCGTCTGCGGGCACGCCTCGACGGGGCGGGGTGCGACGCACTGCTCGTCACCCGGCTCCCCAACGTGTGCTACCTCACCGGCTTCAGCGGCTCCGCGGGCATGGTGCTCGTCATGCCCGACGAGCTCGTGCTGTTCACCGACGGGCGCTACACGACACAGTCGCGCGAGCAGCTCGACGCAGCCGGGGTGGACGCGCGGGTCGAGATCGGTGCGACAGCCGCGGCCCAGCAAGCGGTGCTGGCGGACCTCACCCGCCCCTTCGCTCGCCTCGGACTCGAGGCCCACGGCGTCACCTGGGCTCAGCAGCGCACATGGGGTACAGCGCTCACGGGGGAACGCGGGGAGCTGGTTCCCACCGAGGACCTGGTGGAGGACCTGCGCCGGATCAAGGATCCGGGCGAGGTCGCCCGGATCCGCGCCGCGTGCGCCATCGCCGACGACGCCCTGGGCTCGGTGCTGGCATCGCTCGCCGACGGCCCGACCGAGCGGCAGTTCGCGCTCGACCTCGAGGTAGCCATGCGCGAGCGCGGCGCGTCGGGCACGAGCTTCGACACGATCGTCGCGTCGGGACCGAACGGAGCGAAGCCACACGTCCGGCCGGGGGACCGACGGGTCGAGCGCGGGGAGCTCGTCGTCATCGACTTCGGCTGCATCGTGGGCGGCTACTGCTCCGACATGACCCGTACCGTGAGTGTCGGCGACCCCGGTCCTGACGCGCGCCACTTGTGGGACGTCGTGCGCGCCAGCCAGGAAGCGGGTCGTGCCACAGTCGCCGTCGGCGTCGAATGCGCGGCGGTCGACCGGGCGAGCCGCGACGTCATCGACGCGGCGGGGTGGGGCGAGCTGTTCTCGCACGGCACCGGGCACGGGGTCGGGCTGGAGATCCACGAGGCGCCTCGGGTCGCGAGGACCTCCTCTGGTACCTTGGACGCAGGCGTGGTCGTGACCGTCGAGCCCGGCGTCTATCTCCCCGGTGTCGGCGGTGTGCGCCTCGAGGACACGGTGGTCGTCACCCCGACCGGCCACGACGCCCTGACTTGCTTTCCCAAGCATCTGCAAGTGGATGCGTAGCCAAGAAGGCCCAGAGAGCCGATGAGCATCTCCACGAACGACCTGAAGAACGGCATGGCCCTGAACCTCCCCGAGGGGCTCATGACCGTCGTCGAGTTCCAGCACGTGAAGCCCGGCAAAGGAGGGGCGTTCGTCCGCACGAAGCTGAAGAACTTCCGCTCCGGAGCGGTCATCGAGCGGACGTTCCGCGCCGACGAGAAGGTCCCGCTCGCAGTCATCGACAAGCGCGAGATGCAGTACCTCTACCGGGAAGGCCCGGCGCTCGTCTTCATGGACGCCGAGACCTACGACCAGCTCCACGTCGACACCTCCGACCTCGGCGACGCCGTGCGCTACCTCAAGGAGGGGGACTCGGCGGTCCTGCCGATCTACAACGACCAGGTCGTCGGAGTGGATCTGCCGGCCGCCGTCGAGCTCGCCGTCGCCCAGACCGAGCCGGGCGTGCAGGGCGACCGCGTGTCGGGTGCCCGCAAGCCGGCCACGCTCGAGACCGGCCTCGTCGTGCAGGTCCCGCTCTTCATCGAGCCCGGCGAGAGCATCAAGGTCGACACCCGCACGGGGGAGTACCTCGCCCGCGCGTGAGGCGCGTCGGAGGTTCGAGTGGCCACGCGACATGAAGCACGTGAGCGGGCTCTCGAGCTCTGCTACGAGCTCGAGGCCAGGGGACTCGACGCCGACACCCTGCTCGCCGGCCTGCCGGTCGCACCCGACGCGTACGCCGAACAGGTCGTGCGCGGGGTCGACGCGCACCGCGAAGACCTCGATGTGCTGCTCCGCAAGTTCTCCGAGCACTGGGCACTGGAGCGCATGCCCGCGGTCGACCGCGCGCTCCTGCGTATGGGTGGCTACGAGCTCGGCTGGGAACCAGCGCTGCCGACCGCTGTCGTCATCGACGAGGCGGTCGACCTCGCCGGGCGCTACTCCACCAAGGACTCGGGACGTTTCGTGAACGCGCTGCTCTCGCGCATGGCGGAGGAGCTGCGGCCTTGACGCTCCTGGCGGCAGCCGGGACGGCGACCGGGACCGGAGGCGCGTGGCTGACGACCGCGCCGGTCGAAGCGCCCGTCGTCCCCGAGGTGGAGGAGGAGCCCGAAGGGCTGGGCCTTCCGGACTTCGAGGAGTTCCGCGTCACCGACCGGCCGTGGATCGTGATCGTCTGGAACGACCCGGTGAACCTCATGTCGTACGTCGTGCTCGTCCTCCAGCAGGTGTTCGGGTACTCGCGCGAGAAGGCGACGCGCCTGATGCTCCAGGTCCACCACGAGGGCAAGGCCGCGGTGTCCGAGGGGACGCGCGAGAAGTGCGAGGCCGACGTCGCCCGTCTCCACGGCCGCGGGCTCTGGGCGACCATGGAGCACCCTGCGTGATCGACTGCACGCCGGGGAGGACCTGATGGCGAAGCGTTTCTCCCGGAAGGGTGACGTGATCCGGCTCACGCTCGCCGAGCCCGAGCGCGAGCTGCTGCGTCGCCTCCCCGATGAGCTGCGCAGCACGTACGCCTCCGACGACCCCGATGACGCGGTGGCCGCCCGTCTGTTCCCGCGCGCGTACCTCGATCCCACCGAGGAGGACAACGAGCGGGAGTGGGAGGCGCTCGTGCGCCCCGAGCTGCTGCGCGAGAAGCTCGCCGCGCTCGAGCTGGTGATCTCGGCCCTCGACGCGGCCGAAGCCGGTCGTCGCGGCCAGCTGGTCGCCGACCTGACCGACGACGACGTCGCTGCGCTGCTCGGCGTCATCAACGATGCGCGCCTCGCGCTCGGCACGACCCTCGCGATCAGCGAGGACCGGGACCCCATCTCGCTCGACCCGAGCGACCCGGCCTTCGCGGCGTACGCGGCGTACGACTGGCTCACGTACCTGCAGGGCGAGCTCGTCGAGACGCTGCTCGGAGAGCTGCCCGGCTAGCTGCCCGGCTCGCGGCGCCCGGGTAGGGTCAAACCCGGCCTCTTCGAGCATCAGGAGCAGCAATGGCGTATCTCGACGGGATGACGATCGCGATCACCGGTGCGGGCCGGGGGATCGGTCGGGCCGTGGCCCTGGCGTGCGCCGAGGCCGGCGCCAACGTCGTCGTGAACGACTTCGGTGTCAGCATCGACGGCAACGATCCCAGCAGCGAGGTCGCCGACGAGGTCGTCGCGGAGATCCAGGCCGCCGGCGGCAACGCCGTTGCCGTCGCCGACACCGTCACCACGATGGAGGGCGGCGAGCGCATCGTGCAGACGGCCGTCGACACCTTCGGCAAGATCGATGGCGTCGTCTGCGTCGCCGGGATCCTCCGGGAGCGGATGCTGTTCAACATGAGCGAGGAGGAGTGGGACCCGGTCATCGAGACCCACCTCAAGGGCACCTTCACCGTGTTCCGCGCCGCGGCCCCCCGGATGCGCGCGCAGAAGTCCGGCACGATGATCGGCTTCACGTCCGGCGCGTTCGCCGGCTCCGTCGCCCAGGCGAACTACAGCGCGGCGAAGGGCGGCATCGTCTCGCTCACCCGCAGCGCCGCGGTCGGCATGCACAAGTACGGCGTCACCGCGAACGTGATCGCGCCCGTCGCCAAGAGCCGCATGTCGGGCAACGTGCCCTTCGGCATCGAGATGGGGGAACCCGAGGACGTCGCGCCGATGGTCGTCTTCCTGCTCGGTCCCGCGGCCCGCAACGTCACGGGCCAGGTGTACACGGCGAACGGCGGCAAGATCGCTGTCTGGAACCAGCCGGTCGAGGTGCGCGAGATGTCCAAGGACGGCCGTTGGACGCCCGAGGAGATCGCCGAACGCTTCGACGAGGTCGGCCAGGAGCGGATGGGCATGCTGGATCGCCTCGAGGCGATGGCCCAGGCCGCGGCGAGCGGCGACAAGCCCAACCAGTAGCTCTCTCGCCGAGGAGTCGTGCTCCCCGGGTGATCGGGGCGAGCGGCCTCACGCCGCGTCGGATCGTCGATCCCTCGACTGCCGTTCCGAGTCGGGCGGCTCGAGCACCCAGGTGCCGTCCTTCCCTCGACGGAGCGCCCAGCCGCTGGTCTTCCGACGGTGGTGCTGGCGGCACAGGCCGTGGAGGTTGTCGACGTCGGCGTCGCCGCCGCCGGCAACCGGTCGTTCGTGGTCGAGCTCGAGCCGGGTGCTCCGGCCGCAGCCGCGGATGATGCAGGTGGTGTCGCGGGCCTCGAGCACCTGGGCGAGCCGCCGGGTGACGTCGCGGCGGGGGCGGGCGAAGGTGCGGACGTCGTGGCCGTCCTGCACCAGGATCGAGAGGATCCCTTCGCCGAGCAGCTCACGGGCGTGGGCGACGGGCACCGAGCCGACGCCGGGGATCTCGCAGCGCTCGCCGTCGGCGACCTCACCCGAGACGAATGCAGTGGCGTCGACGTGCAGCACCACGTGGTCGCGGGTCTTGGCCCGACCGCGCGGCTTCCCGGCTGCGGGCGCGGAGCCGTCTCGTGCGGCCCGGGCCATGCCGAGCAGACCGTCGAAGGCGATGGCGTCGGGCGTGTCCCGGGCCTCCTTCGGCTGCTGCGTTGCGCGATCCCAGGCGGCGTCGTCGAAGGGCGCGAGGCAGGCTTCGATCTCGGCGCCGAACGCGACCGGACCCTGCAGCTGGAGGTTCCAGATGCCGTCCCTGGTGACCCATCGGCGGCGGCTTCGGTCGTGGTGGATCTTCGCGGCGCGGGCCTCGGCGTCGGCTGCGGTCGCGAGCACGCGGCGCGTCTCGTCGCGAGCGCTGCGGAGCCCTTCGCGCTGTGCGGTGGCGAGCACTCGTCGCTCGGCTGCTTCGCCACCCGCGGTCGGCGGCTGCGGTGACCTCGCGTGCGGCCGTGAGCGACAGCGTGCCGGATCGCAGCGCGTCGTCGGTCGCTCCGCAGTCGGGGAGCGCCTCGGTGACCGCAAGGGCGTCGCGTGCGGTGCCGATGCCGGTGTCGGTGACATCGGCGAGCCACTCGGCCGCCGTGACCGCGGGAGTGCGCGTGGCGCGGTCGTTGGCCCAGACGCCGGTCTCGACGCACCGCTGCGCGTAGAGCGCGGTCATCGTGGCGCCGAGCTTGGCGATCTCCGCGGCGACGCGCACTTTGCCCAGCGCGTCACGTCCCCCGACGCGGCGCGCGTCGAGGTCACGCACGGCCTGGCGCAGCTCGGCGGCGAGATCGTCCAACTTCATGTGCCCACCATGACAGGGGGGTGTGACGGTTACGAACGCGCGCGTTTCCGCAGGTCTGCAGGGTGCGAACGCACTTCGTGTTCACGTGCTGGACTTGGCCGGATGGCACGTCGTGAGGTTGATGGCCGGCAGGCTCGAGTCACCTCTCGCCTTTCTTGAGGCGTTCTTCGCTGCCACCGAGGTGGTATACAATGGCTTGACCGTGAAGGGCGTCCTGCGAGGCGTCTACGGAAACCGAGGACTGCATGCCCGCCGCACCACGCGCCGGACAACCGAACGAGGCCACGGCCGCCCCCGACAGCTCGGGAGGCGGCCGTTTCGTGTTCCGGGCCGACGTGCTCGACGCCGACGACCTCCGCCGGGCCCACACCCGCATCGCCCACGAGATCGTCGAGCGCAACCACGGCGCCGAGCAGCTCGTCCTGATCGGCCTCTACACCCGGGGCACCGCTGTGGCCCAGCGCCTGGCCGCGGCGATCGAGTCCTTCGAGGGCGTCCAGGTGCCGGTGGGCGCGCTCGACGTCGCCTTCTACCGGGACGACATCGCCCTGCGCCCGGTCCAGCCACTCGGGCCCACCGAGGTGCCGGTCGACGTGACCGGCCGCACGGTGGTCCTCGTCGACGACGTCCTCTTCACCGGCCGCACGGTCCGGGCCGCGCTCGACGCCCTCACCGAGCTCGGTCGCCCGACGGCGGTGCAGCTGGCGGTGCTGGTCGACCGGGGCCACCGCGAGCTGCCGATCCGGGCCGACTTCGTCGGGAAGAACCTCCCGACGAAGCGGGCCGAGGACGTGCGCGTGCAGCTCACCGAGACCGACGGCGGCACCGACGGCATCGAGCTCTGGGGTCCCGCAGACGAGTGGCTCCGGGCGGACGCCGGGGGAGACGCAGGGATGAAGCACCTGCTCTCGATCGACGATCTCGGGCGCGACGGCATCGAGGAGGTCTGCGACCTGGCCGCGTCGTTCCTCGAGGTGACCCAGCGCGAGATCCCGAAGGTGCCGGCGCTGCGCGGCAAGACCGTGGCGTCGGTCTTCTACGAGGACTCCACACGCACCCGCCTCTCGTTCGAGACCGCGGCGAAGCGGCTCTCGGCCGACACGATGACGTTCAGCGTCAGCACCTCCTCGGTGAAGAAGGGCGAGTCGCTGCGCGACACCGTGCAGACGATCGAGGCGATGGGTGTCGACGCGATGGTCGTGCGCCACTCCTCGGCCGGCGCGCCGCACCGGGTCGCGACATGGGTCGACGCCGCGGTCGTCAACGCGGGCGACGGGCGCCACGAGCACCCGACGCAGGCGCTGCTCGACGTCTTCACGATCCGCCAGCACCGCGGCGCCGACCTCGACGGGGCACGGGTCGCCATCGTCGGCGACGTGCGCCGGTCCCGCGTCGCGCGCAGCGGCGCGAAGGCACTGGCCGCGCTCGGTGCCGACGTCACCCTCGTCGGTCCGCCGACGATGCTGCCCGAGTCGCTCGAGGGCTGGCCCGCTACCGCGGTCACCGACCTCGACGACGTCATCGAGAAGCTCGACGTCGATCTACCTCCTGCGCATCCAGCACGAGCGCTCGGACGCTACGCACTTCCCGTCGCTGCGCGAGTACACGACGCGCTACGGCCTCACGGTCGAGCGCGCGGCCCGCCTCGCGCCCGACACGCTCGTCATGCACCCCGGCCCGATGAACCGCGGCGTCGAGATCGCGCCCGAGGTCGCCGAGGGCCCCGCGTCGGTGATCACCGAGCAGGTGGCCAACGGCGTCGCGATCCGCATGGCCGTGCTGTACTCGATGCTGGGCTCCGGCAGCCTCGGGAGCGCACCCGGAGCCGGAGCCCCTGTAGCCGGAGCGTCGATTGCCTGAGTCGCTGGTCGATGAAG
Source organism: uncultured Acidimicrobiia bacterium (assembly GCA_963809885.1). GTDB lineage: Bacteria > Actinomycetota > Acidimicrobiia > IMCC26256 > PALSA-555 > JALHSW01. The sequence goes on from CAWELA010000004.1 coordinate 739,002, forward strand.
GGCGGGCGGGTCGTCGACGCCACCGGCTCGCGCGAGGCCGACGTCCTGATCGAGGACGGGCATGTCGCCGAGGTGGGCGCGAACCTGCGGGGCGACACCACGCTCGACGCGTCCGGCGCGGTCGTGTCGCGCCGGGGCTCGTCGACCTCCACGTGCACCTGCGCGAGCCCGGCGGCGAGGAGGCCGAGACGATCGAGACCGGCGCCCGCGCCGCCGCGCTCGGCGGGTTCACCGCCGTGGTCGCGATGCCGAACACCGAACCGCCGCAGGACGATCCGGCGGTCGTCAGCTCGGTGCTCGCCAAGGGCGCCCGCTCGCTCTGCGACGTCCACGCGGCGGGCGCGATCACGGTCGGGCGCGCCGGCGAGGCCCTCGCGCCGATGGGCGAGCTGCACGCGCTCGGGGTGCGGATCTTCACCGACGACGGGGCGTGCGTCGCGAGCGCCGGCGTGATGCGCGCCGCGCTCGAGTACGCCCGCTCGCTCCCGGGCGCCGTGATCGCCCAGCACGCCGAGGACGAGACGCTCGCGACCGGCCACATGCACGAAGGGGAGTGGTCGAGCCGCCTCGGTATCCCCGGGCGCCCGGCCGCGGCCGAGGAGATCGTCGTCGCGCGCGACTGCCTCCTCGCCGAGCTCACCGGCACCCCGGTCCACTTCCTCCACCTCTCGACCGCCGGCGCGATCGAGCTCGTCCGGGCCGCGAAGGCGCGGGGCGTGCGGGTGACGCGCCGAGGCCGCGCCGCACCACTTCACGCTCACCGACGCCGCATGCGAGACGTTCGACCCCCGCTTCAAGGTGAACCCGCCGCTGCGCACCGCCGACGACGTCGCCGCGGTCAAGGCCGGCCTCGCCGACGGCACGATCGACGCGATCGCCACCGACCACGCCCCGCACCCCACCGAGGCGAAGGAGCGCACCTTCGAGGAGGCGCCGCCGGGGATGCTCGGGGTGGAGACCGCGCTCGCGCTCGCGATCACCGAGCTCGTCGAGCCCGGGCGTGCTCGACCTCGAGGACGCGCTCGCGCGGCTCTCGTGGGGCCCTGCGCGCGATCGCCGGGCTCGTCCGACCACGGGCAGCCGATCGCGGCCGGCGCGGTGGCGAACCTCTGCGTGTTCGACCCCGGCCTCGAGTGGACGGTCGACGCCACGAGGCTCGCGAGCCGGGCGAGCAACACGCCCTACGACGGGCGCACGCTGCACGGCCGGCGTGCGCCACACGATCCTGCGGGGCGAACCGGTGGTCACCGACGGGGAGGCCTGCCGATGAGGCGCGCCGGCGTCCTCGTGCTGTCCGACGGCGCGACGTTCGAGGGCGAGCTCGTCGGGGCCGAGGCACGCGCGTCGCGGTCGGCGAGGTCGTGTTCAACACCGCGCTGTCGGGCTACCAGGAGATCATCACCGACCCGTCGTACGCCGGCCAGATCATCACGTTCACCTACCCGCACATCGGCAACTACGGCGTCAACGACGACGACGACGAGAGCCGGCGTCCGTTCTGCCGCGGGTGTGATCGTGCGCGACCTCGCGCGGCGTCCGAGCAGCTGGCGCGCCGCGCGGTGACCTCGAGGACCTGCTCGTGCGCCACGGCGTCCCCGGCATCACCGGGATCGACACCCGCCGCCTCACGCGCCACCTGCGCGACCTCGGGTGCGCTCCCCGGCGCGTTCGGGGCCGACGAGGCGCCGGCGCGAGCCGCAGCGTCGAGCGCGACCGGCACCGAGGGGGTCGACCTCGTCGCCGAGGTCACGATCGACGCGCCGTACACGGTCGGGGACGCGGACGCCCCGTTCTCGGTGGTCGCCTACGACTTCGGCATCAAGCGCACGATCCTGCGCCACCTCGTCGGGAGCGGCTGCCGCGTCGAGGTCGTGCCCGCGAGCACGACCGCGGCCGACGTGCTGGCCCGCCGGCCCGACGGCGTGTTCCTCTCCAACGGTCCCGGCGACCCCGAGGCGGTCACCGGCGCGATCGACGCCATCGGCGGCCTCGTCGGCGAGGTGCCGGTGTTCGGCATCTGCCTCGGGCACCAGATCCTCGGGCTCGCGGTCGGCGCCGAGAAGCAGCGGCTCCTCTTCGGCCACCACGGCGCCAACCACCCGGTCCGGCACGAGGCGACCGGGCACGTCGAGATCACGAGCCAGAACCACAACTACGCGATCGCGATCGACTCCCTCGAGCGGGCCGAGCTCACGCACGTGAACCTCAACGACGGCGTGGTCGAGGGCTTCCGGCTCCTCGACGCGCCCCGCGTTCGGCGTGCAGCACCATCCCGAGGCCGGGCCCGGACCGCACGACGCGTCGTACCTGTTCGAGGACTTCACCGGCCTCATGTCGGGTGGCCAGATGTCAGGTGCGCCGACGAGACGGAGGCCGCTGCCGTGCCGAAGCGCACCGACCTCCGACTCGATCCTCGTGCTCGGCAGCGGGCCGATCATCATCGGCCAGGCATGCGAGTTCGACTACTCCGGCACGCAGGCGTGCCGGGTGCTCGCGCGGCGAGGGCTACCGCGTCGTGCTGGTGAACTCGAACCCCGCGACGATCATGACCGACCCCGAGTTCGCCGACGCGACCTACGTCGAGCCGCTCGACGTCGAGACGGTCGACGCGCATCATCGAGCGCGAGCGTCCCGACGCGCTGCTCCCGACGATCGGTGGGCAGACCGCGCTGAACCTCGCGATCGGGCTCCACGACGCGGGCGTCCTCGACCGGTACGGCGTCGAGCTGATCGGCGCCAAGGTCGACGCGATCCACACCGCGGAGGACCGCTCGCGGTTCAAGGAGGCGATGCAGGAGATCGGCCTCGCCGTCCCGAAGTCGGGCCTCGCGTACAGCGTCGACGAGGCGCTGATCGTGGGGGAGTCGGTGGGGTACCCGGTCATCATCCGCCCCTCGTTCATCCTCGGCGGTGGCGGCACCGGCTTCGCGCAGGACGCCGACGAGATGGTCGAGATCGCGACCCGGGGCCTCGACGCCAGCCCGGTCGACGAGATCCTCGATCGAGCAGTCGGTGCTCGGGTGGAAGGAGTACGAGCTCGAGGTGATGCGTGACCACGCCGACAACGTCGTCGTGGTCTGCTCGATCGAGAACTTCGACCCCATGGGCGTGCACACGGGCGACTCGATCACGGTCGCGCCCGCGCAGACGCTCACCGACGTCGAGTACCAGCGGATGCGCGACGCCGCGTTCGCATGCATCCGCCGCATCGGCGTCGACACCGGGCGGCTCCAACGTCCAGTTCGCGGTCAACCCGGCCAACGGCGACCTCGTGGTGATCGAGATGAACCCACGCGTCTCGCGCTCGAGCGCGCTCGCCAGCAAGGCGACGGGGTTCCCGATCGCGAAGATCGCGGCGTGCCTCGCGGTCGGCTACCGGCTCGACGAGATCATGAACGACATCACGGGCGAGACGCCCGCGTCGTTCGAGCCGACGATCGACTACGTGGTCACCAAGGTGCCGCGGTGGGCGTTCGAGAAGCTCCCTGGGGCGCAGGCCGATCCTGGGAACGCAGATGCAGTCGGTCGGCGAGGTCATGGCGATCGGCCGCACCTTCACCGAGTCGCTCCAGAAGGCCCTGCGCAGCCTCGAGTCCGGCCGGTTCGGGCTCAACGCGGACCCGGCCGAGGTGCCGCTCGACCGGGTCGAGCCTCGACGAGCTCGTCCGGCACCGCGGCCACGCCCACGCCGGATCGGCATGTTCCAGCTCGAGGCCGCGCTGCGGCGAGGCGTGTCCGTCGAGCGCCTGCACGAGGCGACCGGCGTCGACCCGTGGTTCCTCGACCAGCTGCTCCAGATCGTCGAGGCGCGCGCCGAGCTGACCGGCCGCGGCCCCGGCGAGCTCGACCGGGCCGACTGGCGCCGGGCCAAGCGGCTCGGGCTTCGGGGACGCGCAGCTCGGATACCTCTGGGGCATGGACGCGGACGACGTGCGCGACGCGCGGCTCGCGGCCGGGGTCGGCGATCACCTACAAGACCGTCGACACCTGCGCGGCCGAGTTCGCGGCGAACACGCCGTACCACTACGGCACCTACGAGGACGAGGACGAGGTCACGCCGCTCGACAAGCAGGCGGTCGTCATCCTCGGGAGCGGGCCGAACCGCATCGGGCAAGGGCGTCGAGTTCGACTACTGCTGCGTGCACGCTGCGTTCGCGCTCTCGGAAGCCGGTTTCGAGACGGTGATGGTCAACTGCAATCCGGAGACCGTCTCGACCGACTACGACACGAGCGACCGGCTCTTCTTCGAGCCGCTCTCCGTCGAGGGCGTGCGCAACGTGTGCGACGCGCTGGTTCGCGCGGCCGACGCCGGTGGCGAGGGCGGCGGCTTCGCCGGGGTGATCGTCGCCCTCGGCGGCCAGACGCCGCTGAAGCTCGCGCACGCGCTCCAGGTGGCCGGCATCCCGATCCTCGGCACGAGCCCGGGGTCGATCGACCTCGCCGAGGACCGCGAGAGCTTCAATGCGCTGTGCGAGCGGCTCGGCATCCCGCAGCCCGCCGGCGGCATGGCGACCGGTCCCGACGAGGCGCGCGCGATCGCTGCCGGGATCGGCTACCCGGTGCTGGTGCGGCCGTCGTACGTGCTCGGTGGACGCGCGATGCAGATCGTCTACGACGACGGTGCGCTCGACGACGCGATGGCCGAGCTCGCGCACGAGGGCAGCCTCGGGCGTGAGGGCGGATCTGTCGGCGGAGCGACCGGCGCTGATCGACCGCTTCCTCGAGGACGCGGTCGAGGTCGACGTCGACGCGATCCGCGACGTCGACGGGCGAGGTGCTCGTCGGCGGGGTGATGGAGCACATCGAGGAGGCCGGGCGTGCACTCGGGCGACTCCGCCTGCGCGATCCCGCCGCCGACCCTCAGCGGTGAGGTCATCGCGACGATCGAGGCGCACACCCGACAGCTCGCCGAGGCGCTCGACGTCCGAGGGCTGCTCAACGTCCAGTACGCGGTGAAGGACGGCCAGGTGTTCGTGATCGAGGCGAACCCCCGGGCGAGCCGCACGGTGCCGTTCGTCAGCAAGGCGACCGGCGTCCCGCTCGCCAAGGTCGCGGCCCGGGTGATGCTCGGCGCCACGCTCGCCGAGCTCCGCGGCGAGGGGCTGCTCCGGCCACCGGCCACCGGCGGGCACGTCGCGGTGAAGGAGGCGGTGCTGCCCTTCGACCGCTTCCCCGACGTCGACACGATCCTCGGCCCCGAGATGCGCTCCACCGGCGAGGTGATGGGGATCGACCGCTCGTTCGGGCTGGCGTTCGCCAAGAGCCAGGCCGCGGCGGGGAACCTGCTCCCGGCTGCGGGCACGGTGTTCTTCTCGCTCGCCGACCGCGACAAGCGCGCCGGGCCTCGACGCGGCCCGGCGCTTCGTCGAGCTGGGCTTCACCATCGCGGCGACGGCAGGGCACCGCCGCGATGCTCGAGGCCGAAGGGCTCCCGGTCGGGACGACCATCGCGAAGGTGGGGGAGGGCAGCGGAGTCGACGCGGTCGATCTCATCTCCTCGGGCAAGGTCGACCTCGTGGTCAACACGCCGCGTGGCCGCGGTCCGCGTGCCGACGGAGCGCACATCCGCCGTGCCGCGACCCGTCACCACGTGCCGTGCATCACCACCGTCGCGGCCGCGCTCGCGGCCGCCGGCGGGATCGCCGCGCGGGCCGCGGAGGAGCCGACGGTGCGTCCGCTGCAGGAGTACCACCGCGACGCGCAGCTCGGGCTCGGGATCTGACGGGGCGCCTGTCGCGACCGATCGGATCTGCCGGATCACGCTCGGCGACCTCGAGCTCGCCAACCCGATCGTCGCGGCGTCGGGCACGTTCGGCCACGGCGACGAGGTCGCGCGGCTCTGCGACCCGAGTCGGCTCGGCGCGGTCACGACGAAGTCACAGGCGGCCTTCGAGTGGGCCGGGAACCCGCCCCCGCGTCTGCACCCGGCGACGGCCGGCATGGTGAACGCGGTCGGGCTCCAGGGCCACGGCGTCGCGCACTGGGTCGCGCACGACCTCCCGCCGCTCCGCGCACGCGGCGCGACGGTGATCGCGTCGATCTGGGGGCACACGGTCGACGACTACGCCGCGGCGGCCGCGCTGCTGGCGCCGGCGGTCGGCGAGCTCGCAGCCGTCGAGGTGAATCTGAGCTGCCCGAACACCAAGCACGACAGCGTGATCTTCGCCCACGAGGCCGACGCGACGGCCGAGGTCGTGCGTGCGGTCGCGCAGACCGACGCTCGGGCTGTCCCGGTGCTCGCGAAGCTGAGCGCCGGCGTGGGTGATCTCCCCGTGATCGCCGGCGCCGCACTGGACGCCGGCGCCGACGGCCTCACGCTCGTCAACACCGTGCGGGCGTTCCTGGTCGACCCCGAGGCGCGGCGCCCGGTGCTGGGAAGCTCGGGCGGCGGGCTCTCGGGTCCGGCCATCGCACCGATCGCGCTCCGGGCCGTGCACGACGTGCAGCCGCGCCCATCCGGGCGTCCCGATCATCGGCACCGGCGGCGTCAGCACCGGCGTCGACGCGGTCCGGATGCTCCTGGCCGGTGCGACCGCAGTCGGGGTCGGCACGGCGACCTTCCTGGAGCCGCGGGCGACCCTTCGGATCCTCGACGAGCTCGTGCGCTGGTGCGCCAAGCACGACGTCGACCGGGTCGCGTCCCTCACGGGTGCGCTGCAGTGGGACGAGGCGTGAGCCCCGAGGCCGTCGAAGCGCGGGTGCGGGACCGGCTCGTGCTCGGGCTCGACGTCGGAGGTCTCGAGCAGGCGCTGCCGCTCGCACGCCGGTTGGCTCCGTGGTTCGCGACCGCGAAGGTCGGGTTCGAGCTGTACGCCGAGGCCGGGCCGGCTGCGTTCGACGCAGTGCACGAAGCGGGGTTGCGCGTGTTCGCCGACCTGAAGCTCCACGACATCCCGAACACCGTCGGGCGCGCCGCGCGCACCCTCGGCCGACGTGGCGTGGACTTCCTGAACTTCCATGCCGCGGGGGGCGTCGACATGCTGCGCGCCGGGGTCGACGGTCTGCGCGAGGGCGCGGCGGCGTCCGGGCACGCCGCGCCGATCGCGCTCGGCGTCACTGTGCTCACGAGCGAGGTCGACACGAGCCAGTTCGCATCCCGCCTCGACGCTGCGAAGGAGTCGGGTTGCGACGGCGTCGTGTGCTCAGCCTTCGAGATCGGCGACGCGCGAGCGGGTGGTCTGCGCACGATGGTCCCGGGACTCCGACTCGCCGGGAGCGACGCGAACGACCAGGCGCGCGTCGCGACACCGGGCGATGCGACCGCGCGTGGCGCCGACTGGCTCGTGATCGGCCGCACGGTGACCGCGGCCGAGGATCCCGAAGCCGCCGCCGCGCAGGTCTCGGCCGAGGTCGCCGTCGCGCTCGACGCCTGACACGGCCCGTGTCGCGAACCCGACCCGTCGGTATGCTGCGCCCGATGCCCCTGCCGCCGGCCCTCACCCCCGATCAGCGCCGCGCCGCGCTGGAGAAGGCGGCGATGGCGCGCCGGGTGCGGGCCGAGGTGAAGGAGCAGCTCAAGGCGGAGCGAGCTCTCCCTGGGCGAGCTGCTCGACCGCTCGGACTCCGACGACGTGCTGGCCAAGCTCAAGGTGGTCAGCATGCTGGAGTCCATGCCCAACACGGGCAAGGTGAAGGCCCGCCGGCTCATGCGCGAGCTCGACATCAGTGAGAGCCGCCGCCTCCGGGGGCTCGGCCCGAACCAGCGCAAGAAGCTGCTCGAGCACTTCGGTTCCCGACCCTGAGCGTCCTGGTCGTCGTCGCGGGCCCGTCCGGCACCGGGAAGGGCACGGTGCTCAAGGAGCTGCTCGCCCGCGAGCCGAACCTCTGGTTCTCGGTCTCGGCCACCGACCGTGCCCCGCGCCCCGGCGAGATCGACGGCAGGGACTACCGGTTCGTGAGCCCCGAGGAGTTCCGACGGCTCCGCGACGGCGGCGGATTCCTCGAGTGGTTCGACGTCTACGGGGACATGAAGGGCACGCCCCGGGCACCGGTCGAGGAGCATCTGGCGGCCGGCGACGACGTGCTCCTCGAGGTCGACGTGCAGGGTGCGCTCGCCGTGCGCGAGGCGCTCCCGGACGGCGCTCCTGATCTTCCTGCGGCCGCCCTCACGGGAGGTCCAGCGGGCCCGGCTGCTGGATCGGGACCCCGAGGCCGACGCCGACGACCTCGAGCGGCGCCTGGCCGAGGCCGACGCCGAGGAGGCCCGGGCGGCCGAGTTCGACGCCGTCGTGGTGAACGACGACCTCGAGCAGGCGGTGAGCGAGATCCAGCGCCTGGTCGAAGCGCTGCGGTCGGCGCTGCACGGCCAGCGGAGCGGACCGGGGCGGACACCTGAGGCTCGAGCTGCCGTCAGGCGAGGTCCGGCTCCGCGGCCCGACTCGGATATCCTGGACGGGCCGCCCACCAAAGGAACCGCTCCCAGATGGCTGAACGCCGCGCCTCGCTCATGGACCCCCGCATGGAGCACCTGCTCGACCGCGTCGACTCCAAGTTCACGCTCGTCACGCTGGCGGCCATGCGCGCCCGTGAGATCAACGACTACTACAACCAGCTCGGCGAGGGCCTCGGCAAGATCGTCCCGCCGCAGGTGACGTCGGTGTCCCGCAAGCCCCTCACCATCTCCCTCGAGGAGATCGAGGTCGGCAAGATCGAGGCCGTGCCATTGCCCGACGAGCCCGAGCCCGGTGCCGAGGACGGTGCGGAGGCGAGCGCCGAGACCGGCGACCTGGTCGAGGCGGCTGCGGACCAGCCCGCCGCCGAGTAGCCCGCTCGGCGCCTCCCGCCGGATCGCCGCGCCACCGGATCCCATGGAACCCGTCCCCGAGCTCGCCGCGCTGCGCGGTCGCCGCATCGTCCTCGGCGTCACCGGGGGCATCGCGGCCTACAAGGCCGTCGAGATCTGCCGTCGCCTCGTCGACGCCGGCGCGCACGTCAGCCCGGTGCTCACCGACGATGCGCAGCGCTTCGTGGGCGCGCTCACGTTCTCGGCCCTCGCGTCGGAGCCGGCCCGCACCTCGCTCTTCACCGGCCCCGAGGGTCGGCGAGGCCATCCCGCACACGAACCTCGGCCAGACGGCTGACCTGATCATCGTCGCACCCGTCGACCGCGAAGCTGCTCGGGAAGTACGCGGCCGGCATCTCGCGACGACCTGCTCACCGCGACGCTGCTGGCGACCCGCGCGCCGGTGCTCGTCGCACCCGCGATGCACACCGAGATGTGGGAGCACGCGGCGGTCCAGGAGAACCTCGCCACGCTCCGGCGGCGCGGCGTGCACGTGGTCGAGCCCGCGAGCGGTCGGCTCGCCGGCGGCGACGTGGGCGAAGGCCGGCTGGCCGAGCCGGCCGACGTCGTGGCCTCCGCGGCCGACGTGCTGTCGCGTGGGGAGACCTCGCGGGTGTGCGGGTGCTCGTCACCGCGGGCGGCACGCGCGAGGCGATCGACCCGGTGCGCTTCATCGGCAACCGTTCGTCCGGGAAGATGGGGCACGCGATCGCGGACGCCGCGTGCTCGTCGCGGCGCCGCGGTCACGCTCGTCACGACGACCGACCGGCCGACGCCACCGGGTGTGGCAGGTCGTGCGCGTGACCACCGCCGACGAGCTGCATGACGCAGTGCTCGGGCGGTTCGCCGAGCAGGACGTCGTCGTGATGGCGGCTGCGGTCGCCGACTTCCGCCCGAAGGCAGTCGTCGACGCAGAAGATCAAGAAGCACGACGGGATCCCCGAGCTGCACCTCGAACCCACGGTCGACGTCCTCGCCGCCCTCGGCGAGCGCAAGGAGCACCAGGTGCTCGTGGGGTTCGCGGCAGAGACGCAGCAGCTCCGCGAGAACGCCGCGGCCAAGCTCGCCGCCAAGCGCCTCGACCTGATGGTTGCCAACGACGTCTCGGCGCCCGACGCGGGGTTCGAGGTCGACACCAACCGCGCCCTGCTGCTCGACGCGAGCGGCGGCGTCGAGGAGGTCCCCCTCCTCTCCAAGCTCGCCCTCGCGGACGTGATCCTCGATCGGATCCGTATCGGCGCTGCCCGAGCACACTTGACAGCCCGACCGCCGGCCGAACGCGCAGAGAGCGAGTAGGAGCACCGTGAGCCGTTTCACCTTCACTTCGGAGTCCGTGACCGAGGGCCATCCCGACAAGATGTGCGACCAGGTCAGTGACTCGATCCTCGACGCGATCTTCGAGGAGGACCCGGAGAGCCGCGTCGCCTGCGAGACGCTCGCGACGACCGGGCTGGTCGATCGTGGCGGGTGAGATCAGCACGAAGGCGCACATCGACTACCAGCGGGTCGTGCGCGACACGGTGAACAGCATCGGGTACAACCACAGCTCGTACGGGTTCGACGGCAACACCTGCAGCGTCATCACGTCGATCGACCGCCAGTCGCCCGACATCGCGATGGGCGTCGACAAGGCTGCGGAACAGCGGGCTGGCGGCAGCGACCTCTACGACGAGATCGGCGCCGGTGACCAGGGGATGATGTTCGGCTACGCGTGCAACGACACCGAGGACCTCATGCCGATGCCGATCTGGCTCGCGCACCGTCTCGCCGAGCGGCTCTCACAGGTCCGGAAGGACGGCACGCTCGACTACCTGCGTCCCGACGGCAAGACCCAGGTCACCATCGAGTACGTGGACGGCAAGCCCGCGCGCCTCTCGACGGTGCTGATCTCGACGCAGACCGGGCCGGGCATCGACCCCGACTCGACGCTGAAGCCCGACCTCCTCGAGCACGTTGTCGGCCCGCTCGTTCCTGAGCAGTTCCGCGACGACGAGTTCGAGCTGCTCTGCAACCCGACCGGCAACTTCGAGCTGGGTGGTCCGCACGCCGACTGCGGCCTCACCGGTCGGAAGATCATCGTCGACACGTACGGCGGGCATGGCCCGCCACGGCGGCGGTGCGTTCAGCGGCAAGGACCCGACGAAGGTCGACCGCTCCGCTGCGTACGCGGTGCGGCACGCGGCCAAGAACGTGGTGGCGTCGGGCGTCGCCGAGCGCTGCGAGGTGCAGGTCGCGTACGCGATCGGGGTCGCGCACCCCGTCTCGGTGATGGTCGACACCTTCGGCACGTCCGAGATCGACCCCGAGAAGCTCGCCGGGCTCGTACAGGAGCACTTCGACCTCCGGCCCGCGGCGATCATCGACCGGCTGGAGCTGCGCCGTCCGATCTTCCGCAAGACCGCGGCGTACGGGCACTTCGGGCGGCCCGAGCCCACGTTCTCGTGGGAGCACACCGACCACGCGGAGGGCTTCCGGAAGGCCGCCGAGTCCCTGGCCTGATGCGAACCGACGCCGCCGGCGGTCCGGCACCTCCCGGGCTGAGGTGGTCGACGCGCCTAGCGCGACGCGTCGACCGGGTGCTCCCGGACGTCCCGGCGGTCGACCGCGCGTTCGACTACGCGGTCCCCGAGGCGATGGCGGACGGCGTCGAGGTGGGGACCCTCGTGCGGGTGTCCCTTGCACGGACGGCGCGTGCGTGGCTGGGTCCTGGCTGCGGGACGTCGAGCCTCGGAGGCCCGCCGGACCGGCTGCTGCCGGTGCGGGCCGTGGTGTCCGCCGGGCCGCCCGCTGACGTCGTCGAGCTCACGGAGTTCGCGGCCTGGCGCTGGGCCGGGCCGCGTGTCGGGTTCCTCCGCGCCAGCGTCGGCGCCCAACAACGTCGCGGCGACTGCGCCACCCGATCCGGACGTCGCCGTGTTCCCGCCGGGTGACGGACCGATGGAGCTGCCGGCGGACGGGCAACCGCCTCGTCGTGTGGCCGCCGGCCGTGGACCGCGGGCCGCTCCTCGCGTCGCTCGTCGATCCCGAGGGCTCGACCGTCGTGCTCGCGCCGGACGCTTCGGAGGCGGACGCGCTCGCCGCGCACCTGGAGGCCGGGGGCCGCCACGTCGTGGTGCTGCGCGGCGACCGATCGGCTGCGGAGCGCACCGCGGCGTGGGACGACAGCGCGCCGCGGCGCGTGCGTCGTGGTCGGAGGACGCATCGCGGTGTTCGCTCCCGTGCCGGACCTGCGGGCGGTCGATCGTGCTCGACGACGCGGACGAGGCACTCTCGGAGGAGCGGGCGCCGGCCTGGAACGCGCGTGACCTGGCGGCGGAGCGCGCCCGACGCATCGGCGCGCGCGTCGACGTCGTGACGCCCGCGCCGACGGTCGAAGCCGTCGAGCTGGCGGGCCCGGCCCTGGTTGCGCCCAGCCGAGGTGGGTCGGCGGGGCTGGCCCCGCCTCGAGGTGGTCGACCGTCGTGAGGATCCGCCCGGTCTCGGGCTGCTGTCGGGCGGCGCTGGGTCCGGCCCTCCACCGTGCGCTGGCCGACGGTGGTCGGGCGGTGTGCGTGCTCAACCGACGGGGAGGGGCGCACCTGCTGCTGTGTCGCACGTGCGGCGAGCCGGCACGCTGCTCGAGGTGCGATGCGACCGTCGCCGAGGCAGCCCGGTGGGCTCGTGTGCCGCCGATGCGGCACCGTCGACGAGGAGCGCTGCCGGCACTGTGGCGGTGGGCGCTTCCGGGGGCTGCGGCCCGGCGTCGTGAGGCTCCGGGAGCAGCTCGCCGGCCTCGTGCCCCGGCACCGGGTGATCGCGGTCGACGCGTCGAGCGCGCCACTGCCCGCGTTCGACGTCGCCGTCGGCACCGAGGCGGTGCTGCACCGCATCGTTCCGATGATCCGCGGCCGGCCGGTCCGGCTCGTCGCATTCCTCGACCTGGACCAGGAGCTGCTCGCACCGCGGTTCCGGGCCGCCGAGCAGGCACTCTGGCTCCTCGTGCGTGCAGCGCGCGTCCTGGGCCCGCGTGCGGACGGGGGAGCGCTGCTGGTGCAGACCGCGCATCCCCGAGCACGAGGTGTTGCGCGGCGTGCGCGACGCTGGACCCGATCCCGTCGCTCGACGCTGAGGTGGCGCGTCGGCGTGATCTGGGCTTCCCGCCCTTCGGTGGGCTCGCGGAGCTGCGGGGGGCCGAGGAAGCGGTCGCGGCGGCATGCGACGCGCTCCGTGACCACGTGACCGTGCTCGGTCCGTCGGGGGGCGCCGCGCTGCTGCGGGCTCCGAGCGTGGCGGCGCTCTGCGACGCACTGGCCGGGGTCGACCTCGGCCCCGGCCCGGGCGCTGGGTCGGCTGCGCGTCGACGTCGATCCGATCCGCGTCTGAGGACCGGTACGATGGGGTTCGTGGGTACGTTCCCGGTCCGAACCTTCGGTGACCCAGTGCTGCGGCAGCGCAGCACCGAGGTCGAAGACCTCGACGGGGATCTCGCGCGCCTGGCCGGCACCATGATCGACACCATGTACGAGGCGATCGGGCTGGGCCTCGCGGCGCCGCAGGTCGGCGTGCTGAAGCGCATGTACACCTACGACATCGGTGACGGGCCCGCAGTGCTCATCAACCCGGAGATCGTCGATGCCCACGGTGCGTGGACGTATGACGAGGGGTGCCTCTCGATCCCTGACCTCCACGTCGAGATCGTCCGTCCCAAGGTCGTCACCGTCCGGGGCATCGACCTCGACGGCAAGGAGGTCGTCTTCGAGGGTGACGAGCTCATGGGCCGCCTCATCCAGCACGAGATCGATCACCTCGACGGCGTGCTGATGCTCGATCGGCTCGAGCCCGACCAACGCAAGGCGGCCCTGCGCGAGATGCGGCGGATGCAGTTCGACGACGCAGGTGCGGCGCGGGTCGGGGCCGGTCCCGACGCGAGCGACACCGGCCGGCGGCTCTGACGAACCTGCTTCCCGAACGGCCGCATCCCGAACGGCCGGGATCCATGCGCATCGTCTACTGCGGCACGCCGGACGACGCGGTCCCCGCGCTCCGGGCGATCGTCGCGGCCGGCCACGACGTCGTGCTCGTGGTCACCCAGCCCGACCGTCGACGCGGCCGGGGCGCAGAGCCCACACCGAGTCCGGTCAAGGCCGCGGCGATGGAGCTCGACCTGCTCGTGCGGACGCCCGAGCGGGCCCGGGAGATCACGGACGAGGTGCGCGCGCTCGAGGCCGATCTGGGCGTCGTGGTCGCCTTCGGGCAGCTGTTGCCCGTTCGCGCTGCTCGACGCGACCCGGTACGGGTTCGTGAACGTGCACTTCTCGCTGCTGCCGCGCTGGCGCGGGGCCGCGCCCGTCGAGCGGGCGATGCTCGCGGGCGACGCACAGACCGGTGTCTGTGTGATGCGGCTGGAGGAAGGGCTCGACACCGGTCCGGTGTACGCGCGAGCCGCGACCCCGATCACACCGGAGGAGACTGCCGGTGAGCTGCGCGCGCGCGCCTCGTCGAGCTCGGCACCGACCTCCTGGTGGAGACGCTGCCCGACGTCCCCGACGCCGTCCCCGAGGCGCAGGTCGGCGAGGTGACGCACGCGGCCAAGCTCACGGTCGACGAGTTCCGCCTCGACCCGTCCTCGTCGGTCGACGCGCTCGCGGGCCTCGTGCGTGCGGGGAACCCGCGGCCGGGGGCGTGGGGGATCGTCGACGGCCGCCGTCTGAAGGTCTGGCGCGCCCATGCACGTCGCCGCCGATGCACCCCGTCCTCCGACGGACCACGGCGTCGGCACGGTCGATCGCGACGGGGGCCTGGTGAGCGGTGACGGCGTGCTGCAGCTCGAAGAGGTGCAGCCGGAGGGCAAGGCGCCGATGCCGGCGGGCGCATGGCTCGCGGGTTGGCGGAGCCCCGACGGCGCACCTCATCCGACCTTCGAGCGTCCGGACGTGGTCGTCGTGACGAGCAGCAGTCGGATGGTGGCGCGCGACGCGCTCGTGAAGGTCGAGGGAGGCGCCTACTCGCACGTCGCGGTGCCGGCGATGCTGCGGGGCTCGGGGCTCCCACCACGGGAGCGCGCCCAGGTCACGGATCTCGTCTACAGCACGTTGCGCCAACAGCGTCGGCTCGACGACCTGATCGCGCGCGCGCAGCAACCGCCGCATCGCGAAGCTCGACCCGCCGGTCCGCGCGGTGCTGCGCCTCGGCGCGCAGCAGCTCGTCTCCGGGGTGCCGGCGCACGCGGCAGTGGGGGAGACCGTGAACGCGGCGCCGACGCGTGCCCGCGGGTACGTCAACGGTGTGCTGCGTTCGCTCACGCGGCTCGGCCCGCCCTGGCCGGAACCCGAGAGCGAGGCGGTCGCGCTCTCGTACCCCGACTGGCTGGTCGAGCGCCTCACCGACGACCTCGGAGCGGAGGACGCGCGCGCCGCGCTCGTCGCCGGGAACGAGCGCGGTGCGCTCACGCTGCGGCCGAACCGGCGGAAGACCGACGCGACCACGCTCGAGGCCGAGCTCGTGTCGGGGGGCGCCCAGGTGCAGCGCGGCACGCTGGTCGCCGATGCGCTGATCGTGCGCGCCGCGGGCGACCCGGCCACGCTGCCGGCGGTCGCGAAGGGACGCGCCACCCCGCAGGACCAGGGCAGTCAGGCCGTCGTGGCGTGCCTCGATCCTCAGCCCGGCGACCGCGTCCTCGACGTCGCCGCCGCGCCTGGCGGCAAGGCGACCGCGGTGGCCGAGCTGGTCGGGTCGAAGGGACGTGTGCTTGCCGCGGACACCCAATCGGGACGTCTCGGGCTCGTCGGTCGGGCTGCCCGTCGGCTCAAGCTCTCGACCGTCGACCTGTTGGTGGCCGATGGCCGCCACCCCCCGCTGCGCGACTCGTCGTGCGACCGGGTGCTCGTGGACGCACCGTGCAGCGGACTCGGTGTGCTCCGCCGCCGCCCGGAGGCGCGCTGGCGGATCGATCCCGAGACGATTCCCGTCCTGGCCGACCTGCAGGTCGAGCTCCTCCTCGCCGCAGCGCCGGTCGTGCGCCCCGGCGGAGTGCTCGTCTACGCGGTCTGCACCCTGACGAGGGCCGAGACCAGCGCGGTGGCAGAGCGGGTGCTCGACCGGCTCGACGGGTTCGCCGTGCTCGACCCGCCGGGCGCGCCCTGGCGCCCGTGGGGTGCCGGCGCACTCCTGCTCCCGAGCACCGCGGGCACGGACGGGATGTTCGTCCTGAAGCTCCATCGCGTCGGCCTGAGGGGATCGGCGGATAGCGTCGGGTGCGATGACCTCCCCAGCGGCGACCAGCCGGAAGATCGCTCCGTCCATCCTGTCCGCCGACTTCGCGTCGCTCGGTGACGAGGTCGCCCGCGTGGCGGAGGAAGCCGATCTCCTCCACGTCGACGTGATGGACGGGCACTTCGTCCCGAACCTCACCCTCGGACCGCCGATCGTGAAGTCCCTGCGCAAGCGCACCGACCTGTTCCTGGACTGCCACTTGATGGTCGACAACCCCGGCGTGCTCCTCGCGGACTTCGCGAAGGCAGGCGCGGACCGCTGCATCGTCCACGTCGAGCTCGGGGACCCGCGTCCGCTGTTCGACGAGCTACGCAGGATGGAGGTCGGGGTCGGACTCACGCTGAACCCCGAGACGCGGGGTCGACGCGGTGCTCCCGTACCTCACCGAGATCGACCTGCTGCTCGTCATGAGCGTGCACCCGGGGTTCGGCGGGCAGTCGTTCATCCCGGAGGTGCTCGACAAGGTGCGCGCCGCGCGCACGGCGATCGACGAGCAGGGCCTTCCGGTCGAGATCGAGATCGACGGGGGGATCAACGTCGAGACCGCCCCGAGCGCGGCCGATCGCGGGCGTCGACATCCTCGTCGCCGGGCAGTGCGGTGTTCCACGCCGACGACCCGGCCGCGGCCGCGCGCGGCATCCGTGCCGCGGCCTGGCCGGATGCCTGACGCAGCTTCCGCCTCGCTCCGGGCCAAGGTGCTCACCGTGTCGGACGGCGTCGCCGAGGGCACCCGTGAGGACAGGTCCGGCGTCGCGCTCGCCGATCGACTCGGTGCGGCGGGGTACGAGGTGGTCGAGCGGCGGGTGAGTGCCGACGGCATCGAGGCAGTCGCGGGCGCGCTCCGGGAGCTCACCGCCGGGTTCGCCGGACTTGTCGTCACGACCGGGGGCACGGGGTTCGGGCCGCGCGACCTCACGCCCGAGGGCACCCGGGCCGTCCTCGAGCGCGAGGCGCCCGGCCTGGCCGAGGCGATGCGCCGGGCCAGCGACGCCGACGGGCGGGGCTTCGGGGCCCTGTCCCGGGGGGTCTGCGGCACCGTGGGCGCGGCCCTGGTCTGCAACCTGCCGGGATCGGCGTCGGGTGCCGTGGAGTGCCTGGAGGCCGTCCTCGGCGTCGTGCCCCATGCGCTCGACCTCCTCGCCGGCGGCCGTCCCCACTAGCGCCCACCGCTCGGATGTCGGAGATTTCTAGAACAGGTTCCATTTCGGTGTCGAATCTTGTACCATGGCACCGACCACGAGTGAGCCCTCGGGGTATGGGTGCAAGTCCCGACCGGCGGTAACCAGCTCAGGCTGGGAGCCCGCGAGCCCACGGCAGCCGGCCGTGTGGTTGATCCGATGCGATGTCGGAGCCGACGGTGAGAGTCCGGATGGGAGAGGGCGCTCGATGTGCGCGCCGCGCGGCGCGCGCCACGAGCGTGTGCACGTGTCTCCCGAGGGCTTCCCCGACAGGGACGGCCCCCATGGCGGACACGACTGCGGAAGCGCTGATGGAGCGGGCGCTCGCGCTCGGCGCCCGCGCCCGTCGCCGCACGCGCCCCAACCCCTGGGTCGGCTGCGTCATCGCCCGCGACGGCGAGATCGTGGGCGAGGGCGCCACCGAGCCGCCGGGTGGACCCCACGCCGAGGTCGTCGCGCTCGCGGCCGCCGGGCGAACGGGCCCGGGGCGCCACCGCCTACGTCACCCTCGAGCCCTGCAGCCACCACGGCCGCACCGGTCCCTGCGCCGATGCCCTCCTCGGCGCCGGGGTCGAGCGGGTCGTCGTCGCCGTCGAGGATCCCGATCCCGAAGGTCGCGGGCGAGGGGATCGCCCGACTGCGCGCCGCCGGGGTCGCCGTCGAGGTGGGGACCGGCGCCGACGCGGCCACTCGCGCCGCTCGCGCCGTACCTCCACCACCGCCGCACCGGCCGGGCGAGCTGCCTCGTCAAGACCGCCGCGAGCCTCGACGGGCGGGTCGCCGCCGCCGACGGCTCCTCGCAGTGGATCACCGGCGATGCAGCCCGGGCCGACGCACACGAGCTGCGGGCCGACTCGCAGGCGGTCGTCGTAGGAGCCGGCACCGCGCTCGCCGATCGGCCTGCTCTCACGGTGCGGCGTGGCGCGGACGCCGAGGCGAACCGCGCCGACCGGCAGCCACTGCGCGTGCTCCTCGACGGTCGCGGCCGCGTCCCGCCGGACGGTCCACTGTTCGACACCGAGCTCGCACCGACGCTCGTCCTCACGACGCCCGCGGCCCCGCCCGCGGCCCTCGACGCGTGGCAGGCGTCCGGCGCCAAGGTCGAGCTGGTCGACCCGGCGACCGACGGCACCGGCGTCGACCTCGCCGCGGTGCTCGCGCTGCTCGGGCGTGACGGGGTCCTGCAGGCCATGGTCGAGGGAGGGCCGACGCTGCACGGGTCGCTCCTGCGCGCGGGGCTCGTCGACCGGCTCGTCGCGTACGTCGCCGGCGCGGTGCTCGGCGCCGACCGGGCGTCCCGGTCTTCGACGGGCCGGGTCCGGCGACGCGTCGGCCGACGCGCCCCGCTTCGACCTCCTCGACGCCCGCGTGCTCGGCGCCGACGTGCGCCTCGAGTACGCGCCGCGCCGGCGCGGACGGGAGCGCCTGATGTTCACGGGCATCGTCGAGGAGCTCGGCGCGGTCCGCGCGGTGGACGCACCACGACGGCGGCGCACGCATCGAGATCGACGCCGCGCGTCGTGCTGGAGGACGCCGCACTCGGCGCGTCCATCGCGGTCAACGGCTGCTGCCTCACCGTCGTCGAGCAGGGCGACGGCTGGTGGGCCGCCGACGCCCAGGCCGAGACCCTCGACCGCACCACGCATCGGCGGCCTCGACCGCCGGTGACCCGGTGAACCTCGAGCGCCCGGTCCGCCTCGCCGACCGGCTCGGCGGCCACATCGTGCAGGGCCACGTCGACGGCGTCGGCACCGTGGTCGCGCGCACCCCGGAGCCCGACGGCTCGACCCGACTGACCGTGCGGCTGCCCGACGGCCTCGGCCGCTACCTGGTCGAGAAGGGCTCGGTCACCGTCGACGGCGTCAGCCTCACCGTCACCGGCCGTGGGGCGGGCCGACCGAGCGGCCGACGCTTCGGCGTCGCGCTCGTGCCGCACACCCTCGCGGTCACCACGCTCGGCGTGCGCGAGCCCCGGCGACGGCGTGAACCTCGAGGTCGACGTCCTCGCCAAGTACGTGGAACGACTCCTCACCCCCAGCACACCGACCATCGGCAACCAGATGCCCAGAGAGCAGGACTCCTGATGCCCTTCACCAACATCGAGAACGCGATCGCCGCCATCGAGCGGGGCGAGTTCGTGATCGTGGTCGACGACGCCGACCGCGAGAACGAGGGCGACCTCATCATGGCGGCCGAGAAGGTCACGCCCGAGGCGATGGCCTTCATGATCCGCCACACCAGCGGCGTGATCTGTCTCCCGCTCGAGGGCGACCGCTGCGACGCGCTCCAGCTGCCCCTGATGGTCGCCAACAACACCGAGGCGCAGCGCACCGCGTTCACCGTGTCCGTCGACGCGCGCGACGGCACCTCCACCGGCATCTCGGCCGCGGACCGCGCCGCCACCGTGCACGCGCTGATCGACCCCGCGACCCGTCCCGACGACCTCGCCCGCCCGGGCCACATCTTCCCGCTCCGCTACCGGGAGGGCGGCGTGCTCAAGCGGGCCGGCCACACCGAGGCGGCCGTCGACCTCGCCCGGCTGGCCGGCGCTGTACCCGTCGGGCGTGCTCTCGCGAGATCACCAACGACGACGGCACGATGGCCCGGATGCCCGAGCTGGAGCAGTTCGCCGCCGAGCACGGCCTGCAGCTCATCTCGATCGCGGACCTCATCCGCTACCGCCGGCACCGCGAGAAGCTCGTGCGGCGCGTGTCCGAGGCGCGCATCCCGACCCGCCACGGCGACTTCACCGCGTACGTCTTCGAGAGCCTGCTCGACGGAGTGGAGCACCTGGCCTTCGTCCGGGGCGACATCTCGGGCAACGAGGACGTGCTGGTCCGCGTCCACTCCGAGTGCCTCACCGGCGACGTCTTCGGGTCGCTGCGCTGCGACTGCGGCGTGCAGCTCGACAACGCGCTCGAGCGGGTCGCACGCGACGGGCCGCGGCGTCGTGGTGTACCTCCGAGGCCACGAGGGGCGCGGCATCGGCCTCGGCCACAAGCTCCGGGCGTACACGCTCCAGGACGAGGGCCGCGACACCGTGGAGGCCAACGTCGAGCTGGGGTTCCCGGCCGACTCCCGGGAGTACGGCATCGGCTCCCAGATCCTGGTCGACCTCGGGGTCAGCACGATGCGCCTGATGACGAACAATCCCTCCAAGTACGGGGGCCTCGAGGGCTACGGTCTGGAGATCGTCGAGCGGGTGCCGCTGCACGTCGAGCCCAACCGAGGAGAACATCTCGTACCTGCGCGCCAAGCAGGACAAGATGGGACACCTGCTCGACCTGGGCGAGGCCCAGGTCTGACGCAGGGTCCGCCCCATCCGACGACCGAGTCGCACGAAAGGCTTCCAGGGGATCCACGATGGGTGACTACGCGCCGACCGACGTGGAGCTCGACGCGAGCGACATGCGCCTCGCCGTCGTCGCCGGGCGCTTCAACGCCCACATCACGACGCGCCTCGTCGACGGCGTCGCCGAGGCACTGGGCCGCTTCGGGTACCGCGGCGACCTCGACGTCCACTGGGTCCCGGGGGCGTTCGAGATCCCGCTCGTCGCCGAGCGCTTCGCGTCGTCGGGGACCGTCGACGCGGTGATCTGCGTGGGGGCGGTCGTGCGGGGCGACACCCCGCACTTCGAGTACGTGTCCGGCCCCTGCGCCGACGGGTGCGCCCGGGTCGCGCTCGACACCGGGGTCCCGGTGGCGTTCGGCGTCCTCACCACGAACGACGAGCAGCAGGCCCTCGACCGCTGCGGCGGCCGCGAGGGCAACAAGGGCGCAGAGGCAGCGACGACCGCGGTCGAGATGGTGACCTTGCTGCGGCGGCTCGTCGCGCGGGGCCGGGGCGTGACCTCGTGCTGACGATCGTCCTCCCCAAGGGTTCGCTCGAGGCCGCGACACTCCAGCTGTTCGAGGACGCCGACCTCGCGGTGCAGCGGTCGTCGGAGGTCGACTACCGCGGCGTCGATCGAGGACCCGCGCGTCGCCGACGTCCGGATCCTGCGGCCCCAGGAGATCCCCGTGTACGTGTCCGAGGGCCGCTTCGACCTCGGCGTGACCGGTCGCGACTGGATCGAGGAGACCGGGGCCGAGGTCGTGTCGCTCACCGAGCTCCACTACTCGAAGGCCACCAGTCGCCCGATCCGCGTCGTGCTCGCGGTCGCCGCGGACTCACCGGCGACTTCGATCACGGACCTGCCGTCGGGGCTGCGGGTCCACACCGAGTACCCCGAGCTCACGAAGCGGTACTTCGCCGAGCACGGGATCGACGCCGACGTCCAGCTCTCCTACGGCGCGACGGAGGCCAAGATCCCCGACATCGCCGACGCGATCGTCGAGATCACCGAGACCGGTCGCGCGCTGCACGCCGCCGGCCTCAAGATCCTCGAGACGATGCACGTGTCCTACACCGAGCTGGTCGCGAACCCCGCGGCGTACGCCGACCCGGAGAAGCGGCTCGCGATGGAGCAGCTGCAGGTGCTCCTCACCGGCGCGCTCGAGGCACGCGGACGGGTGCTGTTGAAGCTGAACGTCGACGGCGCCAACCTCGAGGAGGTCATCGGCCTGCTCCCGGCGCTGCGTTCACCCACGGTGTCGGAGCTGTTCGGTGGCGAGGGCTTCGCCGTCGAGACCGTCGTGGCGAAGCGCGAGATCAACATCCTGATCCCGGCCCTCAAGGAGCTGGGGGCGACGGGGATCATCGAGCTCCCGATCGCGAAGATCGTCCATTGAGGTGCCGGGCCCGATGAGCCGCGGCACGGTCGTCGAGTTCGACGCTCATCGGGGCCTCGGGGTGATCGAGGACGCGGACGGCACCCGGCTACGACTTCCACTGCACCCGCATCGCGGACGGCACCCGCACGATCCCCACCGGGGTGCCGGTGCGCTACGAGGTGGCGGCGGGGAACCTCGGCCGGTGGGAGGCGCTCGAGCCATCCGTCCCGCCACGGCGCTGGGGCCCTAGGAGTCGGGGTCGCCGGCGGCGCCGGTCGAGACCTGCACGAAGGCCATCCGCAGCTGGGAGAGGGCGTCCCGCAGCGGCTCCGGCGTTCTCACCGAGGCGGTCGCCCAGGCCGTCGACCAGGGCGGACATCGCGTCGATCGCCAGGCCGGCCTCGTCGAGGCGCAGCGGGGCGCCCTCCTCGGGGGTCAGGTGCAGGACCGCCAGCTGCCAGAGCCCGATGGCGTGGTTGGCGACCAGGTCGGCCACCGAGGTCGAGGCCAGCTCGGCCCGCACCCGTCGCAGCTCCTCCGCGACCTGCTGCTCGTCGGGCTCGGTGGACGTGCCGTCGTCCAGCCCGGCATCGAGGGCCTCGTCGAAGTCGGCGTCGGGCCCCGTCTCGGGGTCGCCGCCGGAGGGTGTCCAGAGATTGCTCACGCGGTATCCTCGCCTTCGACAATCGAATGTGGGAAGCGGGGTCGGACCCCCGGGCGCGAGCCCGATGGTACGACTCCCACCCGGCCGGCACCTCGGGCAACCGACACCGCGTCCGGGTCCGTCACCAACGCAGGTACCGGTGCCCCCGACTTGGGTGGCGGTGCTGCACCGATGGCGGACGCTTCCCGCGTCCGCCATCTTCGCGTCCGGGAACCCCGGGGGCGGCATTGCCGAGCCAAGAGGTGCACTGATCGCCACCGATGAAGTCCGGATCAACGATCGGATCCGATCCCGCGAGGTCCGACTGATCGACGAGAACGGTGGCCAGATGGGCGTCGTGGCTCTGCCCGACGCCCTCGCGGCCGCCCGGGACCGCGAGCTCGACCTGGTCGAGGTCGCCCCCGATGCCAGTCCTCCCGTGTGCCGGATCATGGACCACAACCGGCACAAGTACGAGGAGCAGCAACGCAAGAAGGAGTCGCGTAAGAAGGCGACGCAGGTCGTCATCAAGGAGATGAAGTTCCGGCCCAAGATCGACGTGCACGACTACACGACCAAGATGCGCCACGTCGAGCGCTTCCTCGCCGAGGGACACAAGGTCAAGCTCACGATCATGTTCCGTGGTCGGGAGATGGCCCACCCGGAGCTGGGTTTGCGGATCCTCGAGCGGATCGCCGAAGAGGTCGGCGAGATCGCCATCGTCGAGTCCGCGCCCCGACAGGACGGCCGCAACATGACGATGGTGCTGCACCCACTCAAGAAGAGCGCCCGCAAGCCGAAGCCCGCGGAGACGGCGGCGCCGGCCGGCGGGAGCGAACCGACTGGAGCCAACTGATGCCGAAGATGAAGACCCACCGGGGCGCCGCGAAGCGCTTCAAGGTGACGGGCACCGGGAAGATCCGTCGTCGCAAGCAGTACCGCTCCCACCTGCTCGAGAAGAAGCCGAGCAAGCGCACCCGTCGTCTTGCTCGCGGTTCCGAGGTGGTCGGCAAGGACAAGAAGCGCGTCGAGCGCCTGCTCGGCCGCGCCTGAGTCCCGACCGAAGTTTCTTCGGGCCCTCCGGCCCGCGTTGATCTCATCGACAGACAGACCAGGAGCACGTTGCCATGGCACGCGTGAAGCGTTCCGTCCATTCCAAGAAGCGTCGTCGCGCGCATCCTCGAGGCCGCGGAGGGCTACTCCGGTTCCCGGAGCCGGCACATCCGCAAGGCCAACGAGCAGCTCATGCACTCGGGCAACTACGCCTACCGCGACCGGCGGGCCCGCAAGGGTGAGTTCCGTCGGCTCTGGATCGTGCGCATCAACGCCGCGTGTCGTGAGCACGACATGTCGTACTCACGCTTCGTCGCGGGGCTCAAGGAAGCCGACATCGAGGTCGACCGCAAGATCCTGGCCGACCTCGCGGTGCGCGACCAGGCGGCCTTCGGCGCACTCGTCACGGCCGCGCGCGAGGCCCTCGAGGCCGCTTGACCGACGTCCTGGGCCCGCGCAACGCAGAGGTCCAGCGCTTACGGGCCCTCCTGCGCGACCGACGCACGCGCAGCGCCGAGCAGGCCTTCGTGCTCGAAGGTCCGCGCGTGCTCAGCGGTGCCCTGGACCGGGGTGCGCGAGTCGACGCGATCTACCTCGGCAGCGGTGCCATGCGGGCGTTCGCGCCGCTCGTGCAGCGGGCGGTGGCCACCGGCGCCCGGGTCGCGGAGCTGAAGGAGGGGGTGCTCGAGAAGGTGGGCACCACCCGAACGCCCCAACCCGTCCTCGCGGTCGCGACCATGCAGACCGCCACGCTCGATGACCTCATCCCGAGTCGGGAGCGGGTCCGCCGGGATCCTCCTCGTCACCGTCGACGTCGGCGATCCCGGGAACCTCGGCACCATCATCCGCAGCGCAGAGGCATCGGGGGCTACCGGGGTCGTCGCGTGCGGCAAGTCGGTCGACCTGCACAACCCCAAGGTCGTACGGTCGAGCGCGGGAGCGATGTTCGGCATGACCGTCGTGGAGCAGGGTGACCCGATGACGACACTCGACGACCTGGGGCGTCGCGGTTGGCGCCGCTTGGGGACGCGTGCGCTCGGCGGCGATGCCTACGACGAGGTCGACCTCACGGGCGCGGTTGCGCTCGTGGTGGGCAACGAGGCGCACGGGCTCGCCGGCGGCATCGACCAGCGGCTCGACGGCACGGTCACGATCCCGCTGCGCGCAGCCGGCCGAGTCGCTCAACGTCGCCATGGCCGCGACGGTGCTGTGCTTCGAGGCAGCACGGCAACGCCGGGCCGGGGGCCGGACGGCCTCGTGACGCTCGACGAGCTGCGCGCCGAGCTCGACGACCGCGCTCGCCCGGGCGCGCGCCGAGGTACCCGGCCGCGCCCGACCCCGACGCGCTCGACGAGCTGCAACGCTCCCTCACGGGCAAGCGGTCAGCCGCGGCGACCGCGAAGGAGGCGATCAAGGGGCTGCCCGGCGACGAGCGCCCCGCCGCGGGTCAGGCACTCGGTGCGTTCGGCAGCGAGGTCGCCGCGCTCGTCGAGGCCCGCACGGGCCGAGCTGGCCGACGCCGCGGTCCTCGACGGCGACGTCCTCGACCTGACGCTCGGCGGCCACGGTCGGGTACACGGCCACCTGCACCTCATCACACAGGTCCAACGCGAGCTCGAGGACATCTTCGTGGGCCTGGGCTACCGCGTCGCCGAGGGACCCGAGGTCGAGGACGACTGGCACAACTTCGAGGCGCTCAACATTCCCGAAGGCGCATCCGGCGCGATCGATGCAGGACACGCTCTACGTCGCGCTCGGCGACGAGGAGCAGGTGATGCTCCGCACGCACACCTCGCCGGTGCAGATCCGCACGATGGAGACGCAGGCCCCGCCGATCTACGTCGTCGCGCCCGGGCGCACGTACCGCAACGAGACGCTCGACGCGCGCCACTCGCCGGTCTTCCACCAGATGGAGTGCCTCGCGGTCGACCGCGGCCTCACGATGGCCGACCTCTTCGGCACGATCGAGGCGTTCGCGAAGCGGCTGTTCGACGACGAGAGCGGTGCGGACGCGGTTCCGCTCCGACTTCTTCCCGTACACCGAGCCGTCGGCCGAGCTCGCGGTGAGCTGCGTGTTCTGCCACGGCGAGGGCTGTCGCGTGTGCTCGCACACCGGATGGATCGAGCTCGGCGGCTGCGGCATGGTCGACCCCGAGCGTGTTCACCGCGGTCGGGCTCGACCCCGAGGAGTGGCAGGGCTTCGCGTTCGGCTTCGGGCTGGAACGGATCGCGATGATCCGCTGCGGGATCGACGAGATCCGCACGTTCTTCGACAACGACCTCCGATTCCTGGCCCAGTACTGAGAACGACGGACCGATGCGCGTACCGCTCTCCTGGATCCGTGACTTCACGCCGGCCGATGCGCCGGTCGACGAGCTCGTCGCGGCGCTGAACCAGCTCGGGCTCGAGGTCGAGGGCGTCGAGGCGCCCGGGACGGAGGTGCTCGGGGTGCGCGTCGCGCGCATCCTCGAGGTGCTGCCGCACCCCGATGCCGATCGGCTCCAGCTCGCCGACGTGGACTTCGGGGAGGGCACCACTCGGGTCGTGTGCGGCGCGCCGAACATCGCGCCGGGGATGGTCGTGCCGTTCGCGCCGAGCGGCGCGTCGCTGCCCGGGGGCTTCACGCTCGAACGCCGCAAGATCCGCGGCCAGGAGTCCGACGGGATGCTCTGCTCGGCCAAGGAGCTCGGTCTGGGCGAGGACCACGCCGGGATCCTGGAGCTCGACGCCGCGGCGCAGCTCGGCACCGACGTCCGCGAGCTGCTCGGTCTCGACGACGTGGTGTTCGACCTCTCGATCACCCCGAACCGCCCGGACGCCATGTGCGTCGTGGGAGTCGCGCGGGAGCTCGCCGCCCATCTCGGCCAGCCGCTGACGGTCCCGGAGCCCCCGCTTCCCGGGCCCGGCGCCGCGACCGATGCGTCGGCAACGGCCGACGTCTCGGTGGTCATCGAGGCGCCCGACCGCTGCCCGCGCTACCTCGCGTGGACGGCGCAGGTGACGCTCGGCCCGTCGCCCGCCTGGCTGCAGCAGCGGCTCGTGAAGGCCGGCATGCGGCCGATCAGCAACGTCGTCGATGTCACCAACTACGTGCTCCTCGAGCGCAACCAGCCGCTCCACGCCTTCGACCTCGGCAGGCTCGCCGGTCCGGGAATCGTCGTGCGGCTCGCGGCCGCGGGGGAGCGGATGACGACCCTCGACGACGTCGAGCGCGGGCTCGACCCGTCCGACCTACTGATCTGCGACGCCGAGCGCACGCCCCAGGCCATCGCCGGGATCATGGGCGGCGCGACCGCCGAGGTCGGCGACGCGACGACGGAGATCCTCCTGGAGTCGGCGTACTTCGAGCGGATGGGCATCGCCCGCAGCTCGAAGCGCCTGAAGCTCCGTTCGGAGGCGAGCGCGCGCTTCGAGCGCGGCATCGACCCCGACGCCGTCGGGGTGAACGCGGCGCGTGCGATGGAGCTGCTGCGGCGAGGTCGCCGGTGCACAGCGTCGCGCCCGAGGCCCAGGACGAGTACCCCGCACCCGTCACGCGGCCCCGGATCACGCTGCGCACGAGCAAGGTCAACGGCGTGCTGGGCACCGACCTCACCGACCGGGCCGTGCTCGACGCGCTCGCGCCCCTCGGCATCGAGGTATCGGGCGGTGGCGACGAGGTCGTCGCGGTTCCGCCGAGCTTCCGGCCGGACCTGGAGCGTGAGATCGACCTCGTCGAGGAGGTCGCCCGTCGGATCGGCTTCGAGGCGATCGGTCGCACCGTCCCGAAGCCCGTCGACCAGGTCGGCGCGCTCACCCATGCACAACGGGACCGCCGCGCCGTGGCGGACGCGCTGGTCGGCGCTGGGGTCTCCGAGGCGATACTGCGTGCCGCTGGTCGCGCCGGGCGCCCTGGACGCGTTCGGCACCACCGCACCGGTGGTCGCGGCCAACCCGCTGCGCGCCGAGGAGTCGGTGCTCCGCACGACGCTCCTGCCGGGTCTGCTGGCGTCGACCGCGTTCAACATCGCACGTGGACAGTCGGCCGTCGCGCTGTTCGAGCTCGGGCAACGGTCTTCCTCACCCCGCCCGCGGGTGACGTGCTGCCGGACGAGCGCGAGCACGTCGGCCGCGGTGCTGGCCGGCGTGCAGCCCCGTCGGCCGATCGAGCCGGACCGCCCGGTCGACGCTACGACGCGACCGACCTGGTGCACGTCGTCGCCGATGCGCTCGGGTGCGAGGACCTCGCGTTCGCGCGGGGTGGCGGACCCGGGCTGGCACCCGTTGCGTTCGGCCCGCATCGTCGCCGGCGGCGTGGAGATCGGCGCGGTGGGGGAGCTCGCGCCGTCGGTCGCGCGCCGCGTGCAGGGCTCGAAGGCCCGGTCGTCGCGTTCGAGCTCGACCTCGGGGCGCTCGCGACCTCGCCCCGCCACGTCCTGGGCTTCCGCGCACCGTCGCCGTTCCCGCCCTCGAACATCGACCTGGCGTTCCTCGTCGACGACGCCGTGGCGGCCGGCTCGGTCACCGCGACGCTCCGCGCCGCCGGCGGGCGAGCTGCTCGAGGACGTCCGTGCCTTCGACGAGTTCCGCTCCGAGGCGCTCGGCGCGGGCCGCAAGAGCGTCGCGTTCGCCCTCCGGTTCCGGGCGCCCGACCGCACCCTCACCGACGCCGAGGTCGGCACCCTGCGCCGGCAGGCCATCGACGCGGTCACCGCCGCCCACGCCGCCACCCTCCGCGCCTGACGCCTCCGCCGGCGTCGATCGCCGCAGACGGCGTCCGACGCCCACTGCCGGCGGCAAAGCTGGAGGTCCCTCGGATCGCATGAGTATGCAGATCTGTGTATACTCTCTCGATGGCCTACCGAGCGACCGTGCTGGGCGGGTCCGGCTACGCCGGGGCGGAGCTGCTCCGTCTCCTGGCCGGGCACCCCGAGATCGACGTCGTCTCGGTGAGCGCGGCCTCGAACGCGGGGCAGCCGGTGCGCGCCCTCTACCCGTCGCTGGCGCCGGCGTACCCGCACCTGGAGTACGCGACCTTCGACCCGTCCGACCTCGACGGCATCGACCTCGCGTTCTGTGCCCTGCCGCACGGCGAGTCCCAGCGCCTCGTCCCCGAGGTGCTCGGGACGCGTGGCGCACGTCGTCGACCTCGCGGCGGACTTCCGCTTGTCGGCCGAGCGGTACGAGGAGTGGTACGGCGAGCCGCACGCGGCGCCCGAGGTCTGCTCGGCTCCTTCGCGTACGGGCTGCCCGAGCTCTTCCGCAGCCATCTCGCACCCGAGAGCCACGTCGCCGCCCCGGGCTGCTACCCGACGGCCTCGGCGCTCGCCCTCGCGCCGCTGCTCGCCGGTGGGCATCGTCGAGCCGACGGGGATCGTCGTCGACGCGATGTCGGGGACCTCGGGCGCGGGACGCAAGCCCGCCGCCGAGCAGCTGTTCGCCGAGGTCAACGACGACGTGCGTGGCCTACGGGCTCCTCACGCATCGCCACACCGGTGAGATCGAGCACGCGCTCGAGCACGTCCACGGCCGTCCGGTCCAGGTGCTCTTCACGCCGCACCTCGTCCCCATGGCACGCGGGATCCTCGCGACGTGCCACGCGCGACCGGCGGTCGGCGACCTCACGACCGAGCGTCTCCTCGACCTCTACCGCGAGTACTACGCCGCAGGAGCCGTTCGTCGTCGTCGACGAGCGCTCGCCGCGCACCAAGAGCACGTTTGGCTCCAACGCGTGCCACGTGACCGTTCGCTACGACGGGAGGACCGACTCCGTGCTCGCGCTCGCCGCGATCGACAACCTGGTGAAGGGTGCGGCCGGCCAGGCCATCCAGGCGCTGAACCGCGTCCTGGACCTCCCCGAGCCCACCGGCCTGCCCGTCCTCGGGATCATGCCGTGAGCATCACCGCCGTCTCCGGGTTCGAGGCCGCAGGCGTCGCGTGCGGCGTCAAGCCGTCCGGGCGATCCCGACCTCGCGTTGGTCGCGACCGCGGACCGGGTGCCCGTCGCGGCCGCGGGCGTGTTCACCACCAACATCGTGCGCGCTGCGCCTGTGCTCGTGTCGCGTGCCCACCTCCAGGACGGGAAGGCCGCTGCGGTCGTCCTCAACTCGGGGAACGCGAACGCCGCCACCGGGGCACCCGGCCGGCCGCGATGCGCTGCGGATGTGCGAGCTCGCCGCGAACGGGCTCGGCTGCGACGACCTCCGACGTGCTCGTGTGCTCGACCGGACTCATCGGCATCCCGCTCCCGATGGACCCCCTCGAGACCGGCATCCCCGAGGTCGTCGGCGCGCTCGGCGCCGACGAGGCGGCAGGGCAGCGTGCCGCGGACGCGATCCTCACCACCGACACCGTCCGCAAGGAGGCGCTCGCGATCGCGGAGATCGCGGGCGGACCGTCGATCCGGGTCGGTGGCATGGCCAAGGGTGCCGCGATGCTCTCGCCTGCGATGGCCACCATGCTCGCCGTGCTCGTCACCGACGCCGCGGCCGAGCCCGCGGCGCTCCACGGCGCGCTCGAGCAGGCGGTGCGCGACACCTTCAACGGCCTGCTCGTCGACGGCTCGCGTTCGACCAACGACACCGTCCTGCTCCTCGCGGGCGGCGCGGCCGGCAACCCGGTGATCGGTCCGGAGGGCCACGCCTTCCACGCGCTCGTCGAGGCGGTCACCGAGGTGTGCGACGACCTCGCCCTCGCGATGGCCTCCGACGCCGAGGGCGCGACGAAGCTCGCCACCGTCGTGGTCGAGGGCGCCCGCTCGTCCGACGACGCCCGCCAGGCGGCCCGCGCCGTGGCCGGCAGCCAGCTCGTCCAGTGCTCGCTCTACGGCGCCGACCCCTACTGGGGCCGCGTGCTCTCGGAGCTCGGGGCGAGCGGCATCTGGTTCGACCCCGAGCACGTCGACATCGCGTACAACGGCATCACCGTGTGCCGCGACGGCGTCGCGCTGCTCCACGACGAGCGCGACGATCGAGGACGCGATGGCCGGCCGCGAGATCACGATCACCTGCGACCTGCACCAGGGCATGGGTCGTGCCGCGGTGCGGTTCACCGACCTCACCCACGCGTACGTCGACGAGAACATGGGGACGTCGTGAGCTCCGACGCCGGCTCGGCCCCGCCGGTCGTCACCGCCGACGAACCGGCGCCTCGAGGACGCGCACGTCAAGGCCGGCGATCCTGGCCGAGGCCCTGCCGTACATCCGCGAGTTCTCCGGCAAGACCGTCGTGGTCAAGTACGGCGGGCACGCGATGGACGATCCCGGCGCTCGCGGAGACCTTCGCCCAGGACGTCGTGCTCATGCGCCTGGTCGGGATGAACCCGGTCGTCGTGCACGGCGGCGGTCCCCAGATCACCGACCTCATGCGGCGTCTCGGCAAGGAGCCCGAGTTCGTCGACGGGTTGCGCGTCACCGACGCCGAGACGGTCGACATCGCCAGGATGGCGCTGGTGGGGAAGGTCAACCGGGAGATCGTGACGTCACTGAACCAGCACGGCTCGTACGCGATGGGACTCTCCGGTGAAGACGCCGGACTGCTCCGCGTCGTGGTCCGTGACCCGCGGTCTGGGCTTCGTCGGCGACGTCAGCCACGTCGATCCCGCGGTGCTGGAGCGTGTGCTCCGGGAGGAGCTGATCCCGGTCATCGCCACGATCGGGGTCGACGACGCGGGGCAGGCCTACAACGTGAACGCCGACGCGGTCGCGAGCGCGATCGCGGCCGCGCTGCACGCCGAGAAGCTCGTCTACCTCACCGACGTCGCCGGGATCTACGAGGACTTCGGCGACGAGGGCTCGCTGATCTCCCAGACCGACGTCGGCGGCCTCGAAGGGCTGCTCGCCGCGGGGAACGTAGGGGAGGGGATGATCCCGAAGGTGCGCTCGTGCATCGAGGCGCTCGAGGCCGGAGTCCATCGCGCCCACATCCTGGACGGCCGTGTCCCCCACGCGCTGCTCCTCGAGTTCTTCACCCGGGAGGGCGTCGGGACCGTGATCGACCAGCGGGCGGGAGCCGCCGCATGAGCACGTTCGACGATCTCGTCGCGCTCGACGCCGAGCACGGGATGCAGACGTACACCCGTCAGCCGGTCGCGTTCGTACGCGGCGAAGGAACGATCCTGTGGGACAGCCAGGGCCGCCGGTACCTCGACTTCCTCGGAGGGCTCGCCGTCACCTCGCTCGGGCACGCGCACCCGGCGGTCGCCGACGCGCTCGCCGACCAGGCGCGCACGCTGCTGCACGTGTCGAACCTCTACTACAACGATCTGCAGCCCCGGCTCGCCGCGCGCCTCGACGCGCTCGTCGGCGGTGGCGGACGCGTGTTCTTCGCCGAACTCCGGTGCCGAGGCCAACGAGTGCGCGATCAAGCTCGCCCGCCGGCACGGCCAGACCAACGGTGGCCCCGCCCGCCACGAGATCCTCGCGGCCTACGGCTCGTTCCACGGGCGCACGCTTGCGTCGCTCGCGGCGACCGGGCAGCCCCAGAAGCACGAGACGTTCCAGCCGCTGCCGCCCGGCTTCCGCCACGTGCCCTTCGGGGATGTGGACATCCTCGCCGCGGCGCTCGACGACCGCGCCTGCGCGGTGCTCCTCGAGTCCGTGCAGGGGGAGGGCGGGGTGAACGCCGCTCCCGATGGCTACCTGCAGGCCGTGCGGGCCCTCTGCGACGAGCGGGAGGCCCTCCTGATCGTGGACGAGGTCCAGACCGGGCTCGGGCGGACCGGCCGCTGGTTCGGGTTCGAGCACGGTGGGATCCGGCCCGACGTCGTGACGATGGCCAAGGCGCTCGGCAACGGAGTCCCGATCGGGGCCTGCTGGGCGCGCGACGAGGTCGCCCCGGCCCTGCGCCCCGGCGACCACGCGACGACGTTCGGCGGCCAGCCACTCGCAGCCCGCGCCGCGCTCGCCGTCCTCGACGTGATGGAGGCGGCCGACGTGCCCGCCCTCGCCACCGCGGCCGGCGCGCGCCTCACCGCCGCGCTCGAAGCCGTGCCCGGGATCTCCGCGGTCCGCGGCCTGGGCCTCCTCCTGGCCGCGGAGCTCGTGCCGGGGATCGAGTCGGGTCCGCTGGCGCGCGGCTGTCTCGACGCGGGTCTGGTCGTGAACGCGGTCACTCCGACGGCGCTGCGCTTCGCACCGTCGCTGCTCGTGAGCGACGCCGAGATCGACGAGGCAGTGGCGATCCTCACCGCGTCCCTGGCGCCGCTCGTGTCGGACCATGTGACGGTGGAGGGGCAAGCATGAGCGCACCGACCGCGCCCCGCTTCCTCGAGGTCGACGACCTCGACCCTGCGCAGCTCGCGGCGGTGCTGGCCCGCGCCGCCGAATGGAAGGCGCACCCCGACGAGGTGCCCCACCCGCTCCTCAACCAGGGCATCGCCCTCGTCTTCGAGAAGCCCAGCGCCCGCACCCGCACGTCCACCGAGATGGCGGTCCACACCCTGGGCGGGCATCCGATCTACGTGCGTGGCGAGGAGATCGGCATCGGCACGCGGGAGACCGTCGAGGACGTCGGGCGCACGCTCGCGTCGTACTGTGCGCTGATCGCGGCGCGGGTCTTCGACCACGCAACGCTCGAGGCGATGCACGGCGCCGTGTCGGTCCCCGTGGTGAACCTGCTCTCGGATCGAGCGCACCCGTGCCAGGCGCTCGCCGACCTCCTCACGCTGCAGGAGGTGCTCGGTGGGCTGGAGGGTCGGCGTGTCGCGTACGTCGGCGACGGCAACAACGTCGCCGCGTCCCTGGCGTTCGCGGCAGCGCTGTCGGGCCTCGAGCTCGTCGTCAGCTCGCCGGTCGGCTTCGAGCTCGAGGACGACGTCGTGGCCCGGGCCCGCAACCTCGGTGGTGCGATCGAGCTGGTGACCGACCCCCACGAAGGCGTACGGGGTGCCGACGCCGTGTACACCGACGTCTGGACCTCGATGGGCCAGGAGGACGAGACCGCGGCCCGACGGGTGGCGTTCGTCGGCTACTGCGTCGACGAGGAGCTCATGGCCGCGGCGGGGGAGCGTGCGGTGCTGCTGCACTGCCTCCCCGCGCACCGGGGCGAGGAGGTCTCGGCCGAGGTGCTCGACGGCCCCCGTTCGGTGGTCTGGCAGCAGGCCGAGAACCGGATGCACGCGGTCCGCGCCCTGCATGGTTCGCGCAGCTCGCTGGAGAGGAGCCTGAGGTGTCGACGCTCGGCAAGCCACAGCGCCAGCACCGCATCGCGCGGCTCCTGGAGGACCAGGCGGTCTCGAGCCAGGCCCAGCTGGTGGAGCTGCTCGCGGCCGACGGCGTGATCGCCACGCAGGCCACCGTGAGCCGCGACCTCGAGGAGCTCGGTGCGGTGAAGGTGCGCATCCCCGGTGGGGCGATGGCCTACGCGATCCCCGAGCATGCCAAGGAACGCCCCGCGCCCGACGACCACCTGCGCCGGGTGATGGGGGAGTTCGTGGTGGAGGTCGGGCACAGCGCCAACCTCGTCGTGCTGCGCACGCCGCCCGGGTCGGCCCACGTCATCGGTTCGGCGCTCGATCGCGCCGGGCTGCCGGACGTGCTCGGCACCGTCGCCGGCGACGACACGCTCGTGCTGGTGTGCACCGAGGAGGCCGGGGGCGCGAAGGTCGCCGCCGACCTCGCGGCACTGGCCGGTCTGTAGAGAAGCGAGGAGATCATGCCGAAGCGAGTCGTACTGGCATACAGCGGTGGCCTCGACACCTCCGTGGCCGTGAAGTGGATCCAGGAAGAGTGGGGGATGGAGGTCGTCGCGCTCGCGGTCGACGTCGGCCAGAGCGCGGACGACGATTGGGAGACGATCCGGCAGCGCGCGCTCGGTGCGGGGGCGATCGAGGCCGTCGTGGTCGACGCGAAGGCCGAGTTCGCGCAGGACTACTGCCTCCCGGCGCTCCGCGCGCAACGCGCTCTACGAGGGCAAGTACCCGCTGGTCTCGGCGCTGTCGCGTCCCGTCATCGTGAAGCACCTCGTGGCCGCCGCGCGAGAGTTCCGGGCGGACGCCGTCGCGCACGGATGCACCGGCAAGGGGAACGACCAGGTGCGCTTCGAGGTGTCGACCCGCGCGCTCGCGCCGGACCTCGACGTCCTGGCACCGACCCGGGTGTGGGGGTTCACCCGTGAGGACTCCATCGACTACGCGGCGAAGTTCGGGATCCCGATCACGGTGCGCAAGGACAACCCGTATTCCATCGACGAGAACCTCTGGGGCCGCGCCATCGAGTGTGGTGCCATCGAGGACCCGTGGGTCGCGCCACCCGCCGAGCCCTACGCGCTCACGACCGACCCGAGCCAGGCGCCCAGGGACCCGTGGGAGATCGTGCTGCGCTTCGAGCATGGTGTCCCGGTCTCGCTCGACGGGACGACGATGCCGCTCCACGAGCTCGTCGGCGCGGTCGGCGCGAAGGTCGGGAGCTATGGCTGGGGCCGTCTGGACATGGTCGAGAACCGGCGGGTCGGCATCAAGAGCCGCGAGGTCTACGAGTGCCCGGGCGCGCTCGCGCTGATCCTGGCGCACGCGGACCTCGAGTCGATCACGCTCGAACGCGACCTCATGCGGGAGAAGGCCCGACTCGAACCCCGCTACGCCGAGCTCGTGTACGACGGCCTCTGGTTCTCGCCGCTGCGCAGCGCGCTCGACGCGTTCGTCGACGAGTCCCAGCGTCCGGTGACGGGCGAGGTGCGACTGCGGCTCGAGCCCGGCCGTTGCTTCGTCACCGGCCGGCGGGCCGACGCGGGGCTCTACGACTACGAGCTGGCGACCTACGACGCCGCCGACGCGTTCCGCCACGAGGACGCGGCCGGCTTCGTGCGCCTCTGGGGTCTCGGCCTCGAGACCATCGCGCGCAGGCAGGGTCCTCCGAATGGATGACCTCGGAACGCCCGATGACGGTGGTCAGCCGCTCTGGCACGGACGCTTCGCGGACGGTCCGAGCGACGAGCTCCTCGCGTTCACGGTCAGCGTCGGCTTCGATCGTCGCCTCGCGGCCGACGATCTCGAGGGCTCGCGCGCGCACGTCCGGATGCTCGGCGCGGTCGGGCTCCTGGGTGACGATGATGTCGCCGCGGTCCTCGCCGCGCTCGACACCGTCGGCGCGGAGGTGGCCGATGGCTCGTTCGTGTTCGTCCCGTCCGACGAGGACATCCACACCGCCATCGAGCGTCGGGTCACCGAGATCGCCGGCGACGCCGGCGCGCGCCTCCACACCGGCCGGAGCCGCAACGACCAGGTCGCCACCGACCTGCGCCTCTGGATGCGCCGGGCCGGCCACGACGTCGCGGCCCGCACCCACAGCTTCCAGGAGACACTCCTCCGCCTCGCCGAGGAGTGCGACGGCGATGCGTACCTGCCCGGCTACACCCACCTCCAGCGTGCCCAGCCGGTGCTGCTCGCGCACCACCTGTTGGCGCACTTCTGGTCGTTGGCCCGCGATGTGGACCGCTGGCGCGACGCGCTCGCGCGTGCGGACGTCTCACCCCTCGGGGCCGGCGCGCTCGCCGGGTCGAGCCTGCCCATCGATCCCGACCACACGGCCGCGGCTCTCGGGTTCGCCCGGCGGTTCGAGAACTCGCTCGATGCAGTCTCGGACCGCGACTTCGTCGCCGAGGCGCTGTTCGTGCTCGCGCTCGAGCAGGTGCACCTGTCGCGCCTGGGCGAGGAGATCGTGCTCTGGGCCAGTGACGAGTTCGGGTTCCTCGGCCTCGCGGACTCGCACAGCACCGGCTCCTCGATGCTGCCGAACAAGAAGAACCCCGACATCGCCGAGCTCGCCCGGGGCAAGGCAGGTCGCGTGCTCGGTGACCTGACGGGCTTCCTCGCGACGCTGAAGGGTCTCCCGCTCGCGTACAACCGCGACCTGCAGGAGGACAAGGAGCCGCTGTTCGACGCGGTCGAGACCTGTGCACTCAGCCTGAGCGCGCTGGAGGGTCTGCTGGCGACCGCCACCTTCGACGCCGACGCGATGCGCGCCGCCGCCGACGCCCCTGCGACGGCGGCAACCGACCTCGCCGAGTACCTCGTCCGCAACGGGACACCGTTCCGAGAGGCGCACGCCATCGTCGGCAACCTGGTCCGCCAGGCCACCGACCGCGGGATCCCGCTCGACGAGCTGGTGCTCACCGAGCCGCGGCTCGGGCCTGACGCGCTCTCGCTGCTCGAGCCGGGCGCAGCGGTGCGCCGGCGCACGACCCCCGGCGGCGCCGGTCCGGAAGCGCTCGACGCGCAGGTGGCAGCAGCCCACGGCGTGTCTCACCGAGCAGCGCGCGTGGCTCGACGCCTGACGCGGGCGTTCTACGCCCGGGACGCTCGCGCCCTCGCCCCTGACCTCCTCAACAAGCTGCTCGTCCACGACGACCCCGAGGTCGGGCGTCTCGCCGTGCGCATCGTCGAGGTCGAGGCCTACGCGGGGAGCGAGGACGCCGGCAGCCACGCGTACCGAGGTCCGACTCCGCGCACCGAGACGATGTTCGGCGCACCCGGCCACCTGTACGTGTACTTCACCTACGGCATGCACTGGTGCATGAACGTGGTCGCCGGCCCGAAGGGCATGGCGAGCGCGGTGCTGCTGCGAGCCGGGACGCCCGTCGAGGGGATCGAGGCGATGCGGGCCCGGCGTCCGGCGGCGCGGCGCGACCGCGACCTCTGCTCGGGCCCGGCCCGGCTCACCCAGGCGCTCGGCATCGCCCACGACTTCGACGGGACCGACCTGACGCGCGGCCCGCTCCGGCTGCTCGACGACGGGTCACCGCCGCCGGCAGCGCCGGGGGTGAGCACCCGCATCGGGCTGCGATCGGGTCGCGGCGACGAGCACCCCTGGCGGTGGTTCGTGCCCGACGACGAGAACGTCAGCAGATCGCGGTCCTCCCAGGGCTAGCGTCGATGCGGCGATGACGGAGCAACCGAGGTGAGCAGCGAGATCGCGGAGCAGCTGCAGGTCATCGCGTCCGGCGCGGTCGACGTGGTCACCGAGGCCGACCTGGTCCGGAAGCTGCAGCGCGGGACACCACTCCGGGTGAAGCTGGGGATCGACCCCACGGCCTCCGACATCCACCTCGGCTTCGCGGTCGTGCTCCGCAAGCTCCGAGCGTTCCAGGACCTCGGGCACACCGCGGTGCTGATCCTCGGCGACTTCACCGCGATGGTCGGTGACCCGTCGGGACGCTCGGCCACCCGGCCCCGGCTCTCGAGGGACGAGGTCGACCTGCACGCGGCCACCTACGTGGAGCAGGTGCAGCGGATCCTCGATCCCGCCCGGCTCGAGGTGCGTCGGAACTCGGAGTGGCTCGGGGCGATGGGCATCGAGGAGGTGTTGCGCCTCACTGCCCGCATGACCGTCGCGCAGATGCTCGAGCGCGACGACTTCGCGAACCGCTACCGCGCCGGCAAGCCGATCTCGGTCCTCGAGTTCCTGTACCCGCTGCTGCAGGGCTGGGACTCGGTCGTGGTGCAGGCAGACGTCGAGCTCGGCGGCACCGACCAGCTCTTCAACAACCTCGTCGGGCGCACGCTGCAGGGCCAGGAGGGTCAGGAGCCCCAGGTGGTGCTCACCACACCGCTCCTGGAGGGCCTCGACGGGATCAACAAGATGTCGAAATCCCTCGGGAACTTCATCGGCATCGCGGAGCCGGCGGGAGAGCAGTTCGGGAAGCTGATGTCGCTCCCCGACGACCTGATGGGCCGGTACTTCACCCTCACGACCGGCTGGCACCCCGACCGGATCGCCGAGGTGACGACGGCCCTCGCCGACGGGACGCTGGCGCCCAACGAGGCGAAGCGCCTGCTCGCCCGCACGGTGGTCGACCTGTACCACGGCGACGGCGCGGGCACGGCTGCCGAAGCCGAGTTCGACCGGGTCTTCAAGGACCATGCGCCCCCGGCGGAGGTCCCCGAGCACGTGCTCGACCTCGG